>NZ_CP168219.1:3390000-3472838 GCF_041714655.1 Pseudoroseicyclus sp. CXY001 | reverse complement strand
AGACGGTCTAAAAGCGGGTGTTCAGGCTGTCGAGCACATGATCGGTGACCTTGAGCGTGCCGTCGGCGAGTATCTCGGCGACGGTGATCGACGAGGTGTTCGACGAGGCCATCACCGCATAGCCATGTCCGCCGACCACGGCGGTCACCACGGCCGATGGCGTGTCGAGCCCGATGCCGGTGAGGTTCCACACCCGGTCCGTCTCTACCGGCACGCCGTTTCCGGCCACGCGGAAGAGCACCAGCGCATCCAGATCGGTGCTGGCGCCCGCCAGCCAGGTCTTGCCGTGCAGCTCCAGCGTCGCGAGGTCGCTGAGGCCCGGCCCGCTCGAGGTGGGGCGCTCGGGGGCGGGGGTGTAGACGGCGCTGTAGCTGCCGTCGGCCGCCATCCGGTAGGCCGAGATGCTGTCCGATCCGGGGCGGAGCACATAGGCATAGCTCTGGCTGCCGACATCGGTCACCAGGATCTGGGCCGCGTCATCCGGCAGGGCGGCGAAGGGATCGCCGCCATAGCCTTTGATCTGCCCCTCATCGCCGGTGGCGGTGAGCCAGGCAGGCCGGCCCGCGACCCCGGTGACGCAGGCGAGCGTCTTGCCGCCCGCCTCGATGAGCGAGACCTCGGTATCGACGCCGAGCGCCGGCCCCGCGGGCATCGCCGCCCTGTCGATCAGCCGCGGCGCGCTGCCTGTGAGCGAGAAGGAGGCCAGCATCTGCCCGGCCTCGCTGATCGTGTAGAGCATGGGGCCGGCCGCCCCCTGCTCGATCCACATGTCGGAGATGCCGAGCAGATGCCTCTGCGTCGCGTCTCCCTCGAGCCAGGCCACACGGCCGATCTCGACGAACCCCATTTCCCACCTCACCCAGACGAACAACCCGGGCGGACCATCGAGTAGGAGATCCCTAAGGAGGCTTACTGAAATATGGTCGAGGAAGGGCCTTTCGCTCGAGTTTTCAAAGGCTTTTCATCAAAAGGATGACGCCGCGGTAAGACCATGGAAAGGTCATCGACTTGGCCACATCGGCGCCCAGTCTCCGCCTCAATTCAAAAAAGAGGTTTCGACCCGAGGAGGAGCATTGATGGCGGGGCGCATGGGCAAGGGGCCGAGGTCAGACCGCGCGACGCTGGCAGCCCTGGCATTGGCCGCGATCCTCGCCGCCCTCATCACCGGCTGCATCGTCGGCATCCTGCGCCACGACGACCTGCCGCATTGGCTGATGATCCTGGCGCTGGTCGCCCTGCCGGTGGCGCTCTGGCACCATCGCGAGCGGCTGCGGCGCTTCTGGCGGGGGACGGGCGTCAACCCACGGCGGGGGCGCCGCCCGGGCGAGGCGGGGATGCCGCAGCGCGAGGCGCTCGAGGCCGAGCTTGCCGAGTTCGCGCGGCTCCCCGCGCCCGACACCTGCCGCGAGGGGCCGATCCCCCGGCAGATCTTTTTGGCCAATATCGTGCGCGGCGGGCTCCGCCGCTGCGGCGTGCGCGACATCGCCCGGCTCACGGATGCCGAGCTCGTCGCGCTCTGGGTCGTGCTGCGCGCCGTGACCGCGCCCGAGGGCGAGGCGGAGCTGCTCTTCGCCGAGCTCACGGATCCGGCCCCCATCCGCGCCCTGCGGCAGCGCGCGGCAGAGATCGCGGCCGCCCGCGCCCGTTTCGAGCGCGAGCGCGCCGCCTCGGCGGAGGCGCTCGCGGCCTGGCGGCGCCACGGCCGCGTGTCGACCGGGCCGCACGGTCTGCTCGGCTTCCTCATGGACGAGGTCGAGGCGGATCCGGTGCTCTGGCACAACATCGCCACCGACATGGACCCGGACGACAAGGAGCAGCTCTCCGCCGTGCTCTGGGCGATCTCGCAGCCCGAGTGCAATGCCGGCACGCTTGTGGCGCTTCTGTCGGCGCTGGTCTCGACCGGACGGCTGCCGGCCCTCGTCGCGGCGGACAATGCCTCGCCGGGGCGGGCGCTGCAGCGGCGCATCGGCCAGGCGATCCAGCGCTGGAACGGCGGCTGGGGTGGCGAGCCCTGGGCCTCCGTCTCGGAGATCCACGCGCCGGCGACGGCGCGGAGCTGGGCGGCGGCGGTGAAGGCGGCGGAGGAGGCGATCGGCGCGCCGCTCGGCTGGGCGGAGCCGAAAGGGCTCTTCGGCGTCTGGCGGCATCCGGTGGAAGGCCGCGGGGCCTTCAGCTGGGATGCGGAGCAGGGCCTGATGAGCGCCCGGCCGGAGCCGGCGGATTACATCACCTGGCGCGAAGAGGCCTGAGCGGCGGAACGGCGGGCGGGCCTCCGTCGAGGGCCCGGGCCGCGCATCCACCCATCCGGTGCCCCGTCTGGCGGGGAAGGTCGCTGCGGGGTGGGGTGGTGCCGGTGAAGGGACTCGAACCCCCGACCCCATCATTACGAATGACGTGCTCTACCAACTGAGCTACACCGGCATGTCGCGCGGGCCCCGCCGAACGGGCCGCGCGCGGCCGGCTCATAACATCGCCCATCGGGCGGGGAAAGCGCATTTTCGCCTTGCCGTGTCGCCGCAGCGGGGCCGCCCGTCCGGCGGGGGCCAAGCGGCAATCCGGCCGCGGGCGGGCCGCGGCCGGATCGGGATTGCGAGAGGATCGGGGCCCCGGGGCGCCTGGCCCCGGGAGGTGCCGATCACACCAGCACGAGGTCGTCCGCCAGCGCGTCGCTCTCGTAGAAATTCTCGATGCGGATGCTGTGGCCGTCCGCCAACGCCAGGGTCATCCCGCCCTGGTCGGTGGTGGCCGACTTGGCGAGCTCGCGTTCCGACATCGAGGGATCCCTCAGCAGGTCGCGGTCGATGTAGATCGTGTCGACGTTGTCGCTGAAGTCGGTGATCGTGTCGGTGCCGCCGTCGGTGAAGACGAAGGCGTCCGCGCCGGCCCCGCCGGTGAGCTCGTTGGTGCCGGAGCCGCCGTCGAGCCGATCTTCGCCGTCGCCGCCGTTGAGCATGTCGTTGCCGTCGTTGCCGAAGAGCGAATCGTCGCCGTCCTGGCCGAAGAGCTCGTCATTGCCGCGGGCGCCGTACATCTCGTCGTCCTGATCGCCACCGCCGAGGAGGTCATCCCCCGCGCCGCCGTTCAGAAGGTCGCTGCCCTCGCCGCCGAAGAGCGAGTCGTTGCCGGTGTCGCCGAAGGCGGTGTCGCGCGCGGCGCCGCCGTCGAGCAGGTCGTCACCGGCGCCGCCGCGCAGGTAGTCGAAGCCGAGGCTGCCGCGCAGCTTGTCGTCGCCGGCCTGGCCATTGGCGAGGTCGTCGCCATTGCCGGCGAGCACGAGGTCGTCCCCGAAGCCGCCGAAGATGGCGTCGTCGTCATTGCCGCCGAACAGCTTGTCGTTGCCGCCGCCGCCGAAGAGCACATCCGCGCCGTCGCCGCCCTCGAGCCGGTCGTCGAAGGTACCGCCGGCGAGCGTGTCGTCGCCGTTCTGGCCGAAGAGCAGGTCATTGCCGGAATCGCCGTAGAGCTTGTCCTCGCCGGCGCCGCCGAAGAGCGTGTCGAAGCCCTTCTGGCCCTTCACCTCGTCATCGCCGGCCCCGCCTTCCAGACGGTCGCGGCCGTTGTCGCCGGCCAGCACGTCATTGCCGCCGCCGCCATAGATGATGTCGTGCGTGCCGCCGCCGAGCACGGTGTCATGCCCCGCGCCGCCGTCGAGCTTGTTGCGGCCGGCCACGCCGTCGATGACGTCGTTGCCGCCGCTGCCGTTGATCGTGTTGGCCGCCGCCGTGCCGGTGATGGAATCGTCACCCGAGCCGGCGGTATAGATCTCGATCGTGGTGCCCGGCGCGATGACCATGTTGCCGACGAGTCCGTAGACATCCGAATAGACGCCCGAGGACAGCGAGACTTCCTGGTCCGCCCGGTCGTCGGAGAAGTTGATGTGGTCGCGCCCGCCGGTGTCGTAGATCGCGAAGGCGTTCTTCGTCGGCGATCCCTCGCGATGCGCGAAGAAGGCGTCGAGATAGGTGCCGGTGTTCGCGCCGACGCCCCAGACGGTATTGCCGGCGGTCGGGCCGCCCGTCTGCGGGCCGTACATCGCCTGCATGGCGATGATGTCGGCGAGCATCGGGGTCACCGCGACGGCGCGGTCGGCGTCGGTGAAGCTGTTCTGGCTCTGCGAGAAATACGACATGACGGTCGTCTGCCAGCTGTCGTTGGGAAACTTCGCGTCGCTGCCGAAGCTGGCGCTCTGGTTGTACTGGCCGGGATGCCCGAGCCCGAGCGCATGGCCGATCTCGTGCATGTAGGTCTGGAAGCCGTAATCGCCGGTGTTGGAGCCGTTGGCCTCGCGGAAGCTGGCCGGCACGGTCACGGTGGCGTTCTGCACGGCGCCGTCGGTGGTGAACGTGGCGTTCGTCACCGGGCCGTTGCTGTTGTTGCTGAAGCGCATGTCGGCGTTGCCGCCGGCGGGGCGGAAGGTGATGTTGGCGATCAGTGACCAGGCCTCGAGCGCATCTGCCGCCATGGCCTTGCCCGCCGCCGAGAGGCCGGAGGTGTCATAGGTGATGACGTTGCCGGGGTTCTTGAAGTGGTGCGGCACGCTGCCGACGGCCTGCCAGTAGCCGGACACGAGATAGTTCGCGAGTTGCTGGTCTTGCTTGGTCGCCATGTTCTTCCTCCGATTGCTCGACAGAGCTCCGCCTGCGACGGACCTGCGACGTCGTCACGGCCCCTTCACTGGGGCCATTGGGTCAATAAATCGTTCAAGAATGAGAGCGATTTCCCGACCGAAATGCGGTATCAAAAAGAGAAGTTGCCTGGCTTATCTATCTATTTAGATTTATTTTTTTGCTGACTGCTCGTCTGGCTGGGTGGGTTCCGTGGCGGCATTATCCGCGTTGTCCATCGCGTCCGGGTCCATGTCGCCGGTCACGTCTTCCTCAAGCAGGGAAGGGCCCTCGGAGGGCCGGGCGGCCTCCTCGGCAGCCGCTGCCGCACTGGCGACAGGGCGGTCTTCGAGGAGCGGCGTCATGTCGGCACCGCCGGGCATGACGATCTCTTCGCGGGGCGGCGTGACCCAGGCAAGCGTGTCGAACCCGCCACAATTGTCGCAGATGGGTGTCCAGTGCGCATGGATCTTGTGGCACTTCTCACAGACCCATTGCGGCCCCCGCGGCGCGGTGACGGCCCTGGCCAGCCAGCCGCGCACCACGCGGTCCTCCGCGCCGGAGCCGCGCTCGATCGTGGCCATGAGCGCGAGGTTCCGCGCCGTGGGCTCGGTCGTCGGCAGATCGCCCAGCGCCCGGCGCGCGGCCGGGAAGTCCTCCGCCGCGATGTTGAGCTCGGCGAGCAGCATCTTGGTCTCGGGATGCGAGGTCTGCGCCCGGGTGAGGGTCGAGAAGCGCTTGAGCCGCGCGGCCGGCGTCTCATCCGGCTCGATCTCGGCAAAGGCGGCGGCGAGGTCGGGATGCGGATGCACCTCCCAGGCCTTGCGCAGGACCCGCGTCGCATAGCGCTTGTTGCCGGCCTTCAGATAGGCGCGAGCCGCCATGACGGCGGCGGGAATGAGGTCGGGCGACATGCGGTTCGCCTCGATCGAGGCCTCGCGCGCCTCGATGGAGCTGTCGTCGGCGAAGACCTCCTGCGCCTCGGAAAGCGCGAGCACGGCGTCACGCCGCTTGTAGACGTCGCGCGGCAGGGCGCCGCTCTTCAGCTTGGCGCCGAGCGTCGTGCGGGCGCCGGCCCAGTCGTGGCTCTCGGCCTGCAGGCGCAGGAGCGTATCCTGCACCTCCTCGTGCCGCGGCTTCAGCTCGAAGGCCTTCTCGGCCAGTTTCAGCGCCGTTTCGCTGTCGCCATCGGCGAGGCGCATCTTCATGAGCCCGCGGATCCCGACGAAGCGGGTGCGCTCGTCGGTCAGGAGCTTCTTGTAGGTCTCCTCCGCCGTGTAGCGGTCGCCAGAGAGCTCCGCCGCCTGTGCGGTGAGGATGTTGGTCAGCTCCGGCCGGTCGAGCAGGCGCTCGGCGCGCTGGGCCTTGGTGAGGGCGAGCTGCCCCTCGCCCGAGGCGAGCGCCACCATGCCGTCGGCCAGCGCCGTGAAGCCCCGCCGCTCGCGGCCGCGCGAGAAGTAGCGCGAGACCGCCGTCTCGTCGCCGTTGAGGAAATGCAGGAACGCCATGAGCAAGCCCAGCGCCTTGGCGAGGAGCCAGAGCGCGACGGCGAAGGCCAGTAGGCCGATGACCATCTGCAGGGGCGTGAGGGTGAACTCGATGCCCGGCAGCGTGATGACCGCCTGGCCGGAGACCTCCAGAAGCCGCACGGCCCCCCAGGTGAGCCCGAGGACGACGGTGATGAAAAGGAGGATTCGAACCAGGGACCAGAGCATCATTCACCTTCTCCCGTCGGGGAACCATCGCTGCCGTCGCCGGGATCGGCGGCGGAATCGTCTTCAGGGGCCGGGGCTGTTTCCGGGGCCGCCTCAGGGGCCGCCTCGCCGGCGCTGCCCCCGATCCCCGCAGCCAGCGTTTCCGCCCCGGCCAGCGCCCGGGAGCGGAGCTCGGCGGCGGCCAGCCAGTCGGTCATCTCGGCGCGGACGACCTCGGGCAGGGCGCCGAGCTCGGCCAACGCATCGTTCAGCCGCCCGTCCGACAGCGCCGCCTCGGCGCGGCTGAGGATGGCATCCGGCGTCTCGCCGTCGCGCGGCGCGGTGGAGCGGATGGAGAGCTGCGAGCGGAAGAAATTCGTGACGCGCCCGCCCTCCTCGCCGGATAGGCCTTCCTCGCGCGCCGTCGCCAGCGCGGCGCGGGCGGCGGCCGGGTAGCTGGAGCGGAGCGCGGCGAGCGTCGGTACGCCGTCGGGCGCGGCGGTGACGAGCGCCTGCGGGATCTCGCCGGGATAGGTGGCCTGCACCTCTGCCAGTGCCGCCTCGAAGGGCGTGCCGGATTGCAGCGCCGCCTCCAGCCGCGACAGGGCGGCGATGGCGGCGGCCCGGGCCGCGCGGCCCTCCGCCTCGGCCTGAAGCGCCGCGGCCTCGGATTCCGCCGCGGCGATGCGCGCCTCGGCGTCGTCGGCCAGGGCGCCGAAGCGCTCCGCCTGGGCGGTCAGTTCGGCGCGGAGCGAATCGAGCTCCTCCTGCAGGTCGTCGCTGACGATCCCAGCGTCGCCGGTGCCGGTGCCGCCGGCGGGGGCGGTCTCGAGGGCGGCGATGCGGGCCTCCAGCGCGTCCAGCCCTTCGGAAAGCTCGGTCTCGATCCCGTCCAGCCGCGCGCCGGCCTCGTCGGAGGCGGCCTGCAGCGGCGCGAGATCCGGCGCATCGGCGGCGGCGGGCAGGGCGGCCATGTCGGCCTCGAGGGCCGCGAGCCGCTCCTCGAGCGCGGCGCGCTCCGGGTCGTCGCCTGCGGGCGGCGCCATCGGGCCGGTCAGCGCCCAGTGGGCGCCGTAGCCCAGCCCCGCGGCGAGGGCGCCGCCGAGGACCAGCGGCACGAAGCCGCCCCGCCGGGGGGCGGGGGCCGGATCGGGTGTCGGGGCCGGGGCGGGTTCACGCGCCGCGCGCGGCTCGGTGGCCGGCTCCGGCTCCGGCCTGACCTGAGACGCGGCGACAGAGCCCGCGGCCATGGCGGCCGGGGGCGCGGGGGTCTCGTCGGCGGGCGCCGGGTCCGGCTCCGCCCCGGTTTCCTCTGCCCCGTCGATCACCTCCTCGGGCGGCACCCGGCCCCAGTCGGCCAGCGCCGCGCGCTCGGCGACGGCGAGCGCGCCGGTCTCGTCCGGGGGCTCCGGCAGTTCGGTCGGCGCCTCATCCGGCGCCTCGTCCGGCCCGCCGGGGATCGCCCCGGGGCCGGGCAGCTCGGACGGGCCGGGCGGCAGCTCGGCCGGCGTCTCTGGCGCCTCCTGCCCCGGGCCGGGCGTGCCCGGCAATTCGGGCGGGGCGCCGGGATCGGCCGGATCCTCCGGCGGCGTCTCGGGGAGCGTGTCCGGGTCGAGGTCCGGCGCCTCTTCCGGCGTCGCGGGGGGCGCCTCGTCGGGCTCGGGCGGGCGCACGGGGTTCTCCTTCGGGGAGATGTCCGGGCTGTCCGGGCTCTCCGGCTCCGTCCCGGCGTTCGTCTTGTCGGATCGGCTCTTCGTCGATCGTGCCACGCCACGCCCTTTCCCGCTGCCAAGGCGGCGCCGGCCGCCCGGCGCCTGTCTCACTCCCGGAAACCTAGTCCGCATACCCGGGCTCCTCAAGCGCTGCACCGCCGCAAACGCCTTTCCGGCCCCTCTCGGGGGGCACTTGCCGCTCGCAGCCGCGCCTCCCCCGTCTTTGCTCCCGAAAATCCTCGGGGGGAGTCGCCTTCAGGCGACGGGGGGCAGACATCCCCCCGGTCCTCCCTCTCCCGCAGCGCCGCGCTCAGGGCAGGAAACCCTCCGACTGCCGCGCCCAGAGCCGGGCATAGAGGCCGCCCCCGGCGAGGAGCTCCGCATGGGTCCCGGTCTCGACGATCCGCCCGCCGTCCACCACGGCGATCCGGTCCATCCGGGCGATGGTCGAGAGCCGGTGGGCGATGGCGATCACCGTCTTGCCCTCCATCATCGGATAGAGCGTGTCGAGCACGGCGGCTTCCGACTCGCTGTCGAGGGCGGAGGTCGCCTCGTCCAGCACCAGAACAGGCGCGTCCTTCATCAACGCCCTGGCGAGCGCGATCCGCTGCCGCTGCCCGCCGGAGAGCTGGATGCCGCGCTCGCCGACCCTCGCGTCATAGCCCTGCCGCCCCTCGGCATCCCTCAGGCCCGCGATGAACCCCGCCGCCCGCGCCTGCTCCGCCACCCGCTCGACCGCCGCCCGGTCGCCCGCCCGGCCGAGGCCGATGTTCTCCGCGACCGAACGGTCGAGGAGCGCCGGCTCCTGCGCCACCAGCGCCACGGCGGCATGGAGGCTCGCCTGCGTGACGCCGCGCACGTCCTGCCCGTCGATGAGCACCCGGCCCCCCTCGGGGTCGTAGTGGCGCAGGAGCAGGGAGACGAGCGTCGACTTGCCGGCGCCGGAGGGGCCGACGAGGCCGAGCTTCTCGCCCGGCGCCACCGTCAGGCTCAGCCCCTCCGGCCCGCCCGTGCCCCGGCCGTAGTGGTGGGTGACCGCGTCGAATCGGATCTCTCCGCCGCGGACCGCCAGCGCCGGCGCCCCCGGCGCGTCCTTGAGCGCCAGCGGCCGGGCTATGGAGGAGAGCGCGTCGCGCGTCGCCCCGATCCAGCCGAAGAGCGAGGAGACGCCGTCCAGCATCCAGTCGGCGAAGCTGCCGAGCCGGAGCGCCAACGCGATGCTGGCCGCGACGATCCCGACCTCCGCCGCGCCCTCGCTCCAGAGCCAGATCGCCTGACCGGTGAGCCCGAGAAGGAGGAGCGTCGCGATCAGCGACGAGCCGGTGTTGATCAGCACTTCCATCCGCTGCACGTCGAGGAAGGTCGCCCGCGCGGCGCGGAAGCCGCGGCGGGCGGCGGCATCCTCCTCGGGGGAGTAGAGCTTCACCGTCTCGATATTCGCATAGGTGTCGACGAAGAGCCCGGTGAGGCCGCTCAGCGCCTCGTTGAACGCCTGGGTGTTGTCGCGGAAGCGCGGCACGACCCAGGCCATATGGGCGAGGTAGAGCGCCAGCCAGGCGAGGATCGGCCAGGCGAGCCGCGGGTCGACCGAGGTCAGCAGCACCAGCGAGCCGGCGATGTAGAGCACGACATAGGCGAGCGTGTGCAGCACCGCATAGGCGACCCCCGCCCCGGCGATGCCGAGCTCGCGGACGCGGGCGCCGAGCCGGCCGGAGGGCTCCTCCCTGAACCAGCCGACCGGCTGGCGGAGGAGATGCCGATGCGCCCGCCAGCGGATCAGGCTGACGGCATTGGGGCGGAAGGCGATGTCGTCCGTGGCCTCTTTGGCGACGTCGGCGAGGGCCCGGAGCACGAGCACGCCGCTCGCGAGGAGGGCGAGCCGGGGGCCGAGCTCGGCGAAGAAGGTCTCGCGCGGGGTGGTGGCGACGAGGTCGACCATCCGCCCGGCGAGCCAGACGAGCCAGAGCTCGACGGCGACGGAGAGGCAGGTGGCGAGGAGCGACAGTGCCATGACCCGCCGCATGGGCCGGAGCTCCTGCTTGAGGAAGGGCCAGACGCGGGCGGGCGGGGTTTCAGGGGCAGAGGTTTCATGCGCATCGGGCGCGAACGGATCGACGAGATCCGCGAGATATCGGAACATGGGATGGCCCTTTCGGGGGCGAGACGGATGAGACAGGCACGGCGCCACACCCCGCTGGCGGGGCAGGTCCAGCCGGGCCGGCTAGAGCGGTGTCAGGCCTTGGCTCTCATCTTGGTGCACCTCTTGAAGGGTTGCGGGGGGAAGTCTGGCCGGCGGGGGACGTTTGGTCAAGGAGCCGCCGGGGGAGCGGGGCGGCAAAAATTCTCCGAGAAGAATTTTGGGCCCGGGCGGAGGGCGCATCGCCCCGGGCTGGCCGGGGACCGGGGGGCTGTCTGCCCCCCGTCGCCTCTGGCGACTCCCCCCGAGGATGCCCGGGAGCAAAGATGGGGGAGACGGGGCGGGAGGGGGCGGGTGCCTCTCCCCCCAGGGCGGGGAGTGTTGAGGGGATGTCGGAGAGGGGCGCCGTCGGATTGTGGAGCGCCAGAGTTCGGGGGCGGGGCGCGGCATTTGCGCCAAAGGTCCGCCGCATGGTGTGCGGGCGGCCACCGGGGGGATGGTGGGTTGAAAACCCACCCTACCGGAGGGCCGTTCGCCCGCGGAGCCGGGCCTCACCCTGGGCGGGTGAACATCGCGGCGATGTCTGGGGGCGGCTCCTCGGTTTCCTCGAAGAGCTCCCAGTTCTCGAGGAGGGAGGCGCCGAAGTTGCGGCAATGCCGCTGCATCTGCTCTCGGGCGGCCTCGGCATCGCCCTTGGCGAGGGCCTCGGTGATGGCGAGGTGCTCGTCGCGGATGTAGCGGGCCACCGCCGCATCGGTCGTGAAGTTATGCGCCCGCGCCCAGTGGGGGAACTGGGCGCGCTGGCGCCAGAACTCCTCCACCACGCCGGCCAGCACCGAATTGCCGGTGGCGGCGGCGAGGGTGACGTGGAAGGCGCGGTCGAGCGCCGCGATCTCCGTCAGCGTCAGGCCCGGGCGGGTCACTGCCTCGGCCAGGGCGCGGAGCTCGGAGAGGCTCTCGCCGCTCATCCGCGTCGCGGCGAGGCCGGCGACGGCGCCCTCCACCAGCATCCGCGCGTCGATCAGCTCGAAGAAGCCGGGGGCGGGGGCGCCGCCGGGGGCAGGCTCCGGCGGCAGGGTCGCGGCGACGCGGGCGCCATGGCCGAAGCGGGTCTCGATCAGGCCCTGCACCTCAAGCGCGATCATCGCCTCGCGGATCGTGGCGCGGGAGACGCCGAGCCGCTCCGTCAGTTCGCGGTCGGGCGGCATCCGGGCGCCCGGGGCCCATTCGCCGGCGCGGATGAGCGCCGCGATGCGGGCCGCGGTGCGGCGGTAGAGCGGATCGGGCGAGCTGCTGCCCATCAGCGCGCCTGCCCCGGGGCCGGAGCCGGCAGGCCGCGCACCGCCCCGGCCATCAATGGTTGTCCCGCGGCAGGCTGAGGTTGCCGACGTCGTGGAAGTCCGCGATGTCGAGGACCATGCCCTCGTCGAACTGCCGCACATGGGCGCGGAAATAGGCCTGCCAGGGCGTCTGGCTGGCGGGGCTCTTGTAGCCGCCGGCCGCCTCCAGTGCTGCGCGGCGGGCGGCGATCTCCTCCTCGGGCAGAAGGAGCGTCACGCTCTGCGTCGTTAGGTCCACCCGCAGCCGGTCGCCGTCCTTCAGGATGGCGAGGTTGCCGCCGGCCGCCGCTTCCGGCGCGGCGTTGAGGATGGAGGGCGAGCCGGAGGTGCCCGATTGCCGGCCGTCGCCGATGCAGGGCAGGGCCTCGATCCCTTGCTTGAGGAGGTAGGCGGGCGGGCGCATGTTCACCACCTCCGCCCCGCCGGGATAGCCGAGCGGGCCGGTACCGCGCATGACGAGGATCGACGTCCCGTCGATGCCGAGCGCGGGGTCGTCGATGCGGGCGTGGTAATCCTCCGGCCCGTCGAAGACGAAGGCGGGGCCCTCGAAGGCCTCCGGGTCCGCGGGGTTCGACAGGTAGCGGGCGCGGAAATCCGGCGAGATGACGGAGGTCTTCATCATGGCGCTCGAGAAGAGATTGCCCGTCATGTTGAGAAAGCCCGCCTCCGCCACCAGCGGCTCGGCGACGGGGCGGATGACATCGGGGTTCTTGCTGGCGAGGCCGGTATAGGCCTCGGCGATCGTCCGCCCGTCGGCCATCAGCGCGCCGGGATGCGGGATCAGCCCCGCCGCCAGCAATTCGCCGATCACCGCCGGCACGCCGCCGGCATGGAAGAAATCCTCGCTGAGGTAGGTGCCGGCGGGCTGGAGGTTCACCAGAAGCGGCACATGGTGGCCGATGTCCTGCCAGTCCTGGTTGGAGAGGTTTACTCCGGCATGGCGCGCCATGGCGAGGAGGTGGATCGGCGCATTGGTCGAGCCGCCGATGGCGGAATTGACGACGATGGCGTTCTCGAAGGCCTGCCGCGTCATGATGTCCGCCGGGCGGCGGCCCGCGGCCACCATCTCGACGATCTGCCGGCCCGTGCGCCAGGCCATCTCGCCCCGCTCGCGATAGGGCGCCGGGATGGCGGCGGAGCCGGCAAGCTGCATGCCCAGCGCCTCGGCGAGGGAATTCATCGTCGAGGCGGTGCCCATCGTGTTGCAATAGCCGACGGAGGGCGCGGAGGAGGCGGCCATCTCGATGAAGCCCGCCTCGTCGATCTCACCGGCGGCGAGGAGCTTCCGCGCCTCCCAGATGATCGTGCCCGAGCCGGAGCGCTGGCCCCGGAACCAGCCGTTGAGCATCGGCCCGACGCTGAGCGCGATGGCGGGGATGTTGACGGTGGCGGCGGCCATGAGCAGCGCCGGCGTGGTCTTGTCGCAGCCGATGGTCAGCACCGCGCCGTCGATCGGATAGCCGAAGAGCGATTCGACGAGGCCGAGATAGGCGAGGTTGCGATCGAGCGAGGCGGTGGGGCGCTTGCCCGTCTCCTGGATCGGATGGACGGGGAATTCCATGGCGATCCCGCCCGCATCGCGGATCCCCTCGCGGACCCGCTTCGCGAGCTCGATATGGTGCCGGTTGCAGGGCGAGAGGTCGGAGCCGGTCTGGGCGATGCCGATGATCGGCTTGCCGGAGCGGAGCTCCTCGAGGCTGAGCCCGTAGTTGAGGTAGCGCTCGAGATAGAGCGCCGTGATCTCCGGGCTCGCCGGATTGTCGAACCAGGCGCGGCTGCGCAGGGTCTTGCTGTCGTCGGTCATCCCGGCCCCCTCGTTTCGGGGCGAGGCTATATTGTCAGACAATCGGGGGCAACGGGGAGGCGATGGGCGCGGGCGGGGCGGGCGCAACGGTGCCGCACGGGGGGAGCGCCGGCCCGGGGGTTGGCGCACCGACAGTCGAGCGGCGCACTTTATGGTGCAACGCCGCCTTGGCTCTCAGGCTGCGCCCGGCCCCACCGGAGCGCCAGCCCGCGGGACGGGCCGGCGCTCGCCCTGCGCCTGCGGCGCGCACCGGGCGGGGAACAGCGGCGATGTCGGATGAGGGGGCGCAGACCTGTAGGGCGGGCTTGAGCCCGCCACCCCCGCCACTGCACATGGCGTAGGGTGGGGTTCCAACCCACCGCCCACCGGCCCGACGTCACCGCTCCAGCAGGTCACGGTGATAGCGGCGCAGGAGCGTGAAGCCGACGAGCCAGCACATCCCCGCGACGGAGAAGACATAGACCGGGTCCACATAGCTGGCGTCGTAGCCGAAGTAGAAGCCGTGGCGCACCTCGCCGACGACATGGAGGAAGGGGTTCCACTCGATCCAGCTCTTGTAGGGCTCCGGCATCCCCTCATGCAGGAAGATGACCCCCGAGATCAGCACCAGGGGCCGGGTGATCAGCGCCCAGACGGTGCGCCAGAGCGCCAGCCGGGCGATCAGGTAGCAGTTGAGCGTGCCCAGCCCCATCGCAAGCGCCATGCCCATCGAATAGCCCAGAACGATGGGCGGCAGGTCGAGGATCGTCCCCGTGTCCCAGATCGACAGGATCGCGATGAGGACGATCATCGAGGTCAGGATCTGCGTCAGCGTGTTCAGGAAGAACCGCGCCAGCATGGCGTCGAGGATCGTCACCCGCGGATAGCCGAGGAGCTGCTTGGAATATCCCAGCGACTGCTGCACCTTGCTGGAGACCGTCAGCGTCATCGAGAAGGGCAGCAGCCCCGTCGCGTAGTAGATCGCGAAGTTCGAGCCGAGCGCCGGCGAGCGGAAGCCGAGCGAGAAGATCAGCGACAGAAGCAGCACGCCGCCGACGGGTTCGAGGATCACCCAGATGTAGCCGCCGGGCGAGCGGCCGTAGGTGGAGCTCATCTCCCGCAGGATCAGCGCCATGATCGTCCGCAGCGTCGAGAAGCGGAGGTTCTGCGCCACGGGGCGGAGTTTCGAGAGATCTACGTTGCTGAGGTCGGTCATGGTCGCATCGCAAGGAGGCTTCGGCGCCCTTATGCCGCAAGCCGGCGGCCATGGCCATCGGCTTGCCCGGCAGCGCCGGCGGCTCTACCCCTTGAGGGGCCGCCCTCCCGCCCCGAAGGAGCTCCGATGCGCCCCCGCCTGATCCTCATCGCCCTTTGCGCCTTCCTCGTCGCGCCCCTGGCGCGGGCGGAGGGGCTGACGATCACGTTTGGCGGCGCGGCGCGGCAGGTGGACGTCACGCTGCCGGAGGAGCCGGCGGGGGCGCCGATCCTCCTCGCCTTCGCCGGCGCTGGGGGCGCGGCGGATCTCGCCGGCTTCGCGGCGGCCGGGGCGGCGGCGGGGGCCATCGTCCTTCTGCCGGAGCCTACGGGGGCGGGCTGGCAGGAGGGGGAGGAGGAGGTGGGCTTCGCGCTGGCGCTCCTTGCCGAGGCGGTGACGCGCTGGGGCGCCGATCCGGCGCGGGCCTTCGCCGCGGGGCAGGGGGCGGGCGGTATCGTCGCCCAGCGGCTCGCCTGCGAGGCGGGCGGCAGCTTCCGGGCCTTCGGGCTCGTCGCCAGCGCCTTGCCGGAAACCCTCGCAAGGGCGTGCCGCCCCGCCGCCCCCGCCGCGATCATCGCCATCGCCGGGGCGGAGGGCGTGGCGCGGCTGGCGGGGGACGGCGCGCTCCTCTCCCCCGAGCGGATGCGCGCCTTCTGGGCGCGGGAGAACACCTGCGACGCGGCGGAGGCGGAGGGCGAGACGGCCATCCGCTACGCCTGCTCGGGCGGCGTGGTGCTGCGCTTCGAGACGGGCTCGCCCGGCGGCGGGGCCTGGCCCGAGGGGGCGACGGCGGCGCTCCTCGCCTTCTTCGCCGACTTCGGGCTCTGAGGCGCGCCTGCGCCTGACCCCTCCAAAATGGCGGGTTGCGCGGGCGAGGGCCCGCGCGCGACGCTGGCCCGGCCGGGAGCGGGGGCCACCGGAGGGCGCTACGCGTGAAGATCGCGGCCGTCATCGGCGTGAAGGACGAGGCGGGGCTGATCGGCACCGCCGCCCGCAGCCTTCTGGGCGCGGGAATCGCCAGCGTCGACATCCTCGACGACGGCTCGACCGACGGCACGCTGGAGGCCGCCGCCGCGCTCGCGGCCGAAGACCCGCGCATCCGGCTGATCCGCGAGTTGCCCTCTTACGAGGGGCTCCTGATGATGGACGGCCCGCTCTTCGCCCCGATCCTCGCCCGCGAGGCGCCGGACCGTGTGCTCTTCCTCGATGCCGACGAGGCGCTGGTCTGCCGCGGCCCGCTTGCCCGCTCCGCCTTTCTCGCCGCGCATGATCTCGTCCGCCTGCCGCGCTACAACGCCGCCCCGGGGCCGGAGGGCCTCGCGCCGCCGGATGGAGGGCTCCGCCAGCTCGACCTCGTCGCCCGCCGCCGGCCGCTGACCGCCGGCGCGCTCGACAGCGATGCCGCGCTCCGCTGGGTCGAGCATCTCCTCCCGCCGAAGGTCATCGCCGACCCGGCGGCGGTGAGCGGCCTTTCGATGGGCGGGCACCGGGGCGTCGCCAGGCCGGGCCGCGCGCTCCGCGAGGGGACGGCACCCGACGCGCTCATCGTCCACCTGCCCTTCACCTCGCTCCCCCGCTTCGCCCGCAAGATCGCCAATGCCGAGGCGCTGCTCGCCCAGGCCGGCCCGGGCGTGCCGAGCCATGCCGCCTGGCACTGGCGCCGCTGGATCGCGCTGAAGCACGAGGGCCGGCTGGAGGAGGAATTCGCCCGGCAATGCTATGACGCCCCGGCCCGGGCGGAGGCCCGGGCAACCGGCGCCTTCGCCACCCCCGACGCCCTGCTCGGGGTGGCGTGATGGGCGGGAGGAGGGGGGCTGTCCGGGCTGTCGCCTGTGTGCGGGCAAGGGCGGAGGGCGGCACTGGTCGGTTTGACCCGAGCCCGGCGCTGGAGCGGGCGCGCGCTCGTCTTCACCGCCGCCGGGGCGCTACCCAGGGCGGGCCGATGGACGGCGGGACGACCTGCGATGTCCGGCGGGCGGTCGCCGCGCACCCCATCGGCTCCCCAAGGCGGAGGCAGGGTTCGACCCCGGGGTGCCGGCCCCCACGCGGCACCCACGACGCCCGCCCCGGGGGCCTCTGATGCGCGTCGCGATCATGCAGCCCTATCTCTATCCCTACATGAACTACTTCCGGCTCATCGCCCGGGTGGATCTCTTCGTGCTGCTCGATACGGTGCAATTCCCCCGCCGGGGGCGGGTCCATCGGGCGGAGCTGTCCGGCGGGCGCTGGCTGACGCTGCCGCTGGCGCGCCAGCCGCGGGAGGTGCCGATCTCCGCCCTTCGCCTCGCGCCAGGCGGGCAGGAGGCCTGGTCGGCGCGGCTGGCGAAGGTGCCGGGGGTGGCGGGTCTGCCGGGGCTCAGCGCGCCGCTCCCCGAGCTCGTCCTGCCCTGGCTCGAGGCGCGGCTCGGCGAGGTCTGCCGGCTCCTCGGCATTTCCACACCCTTCCGGCGGGCCTCGACGATCCCGATTCCCGGCCCCCTCACGGGCCCCGCCCGCATCATCGCGCTCGCGCAGGCGCTCGGCGCGACGGCGTATCTCAACCTCCCCGGCGGCCGGGCGCTCTACGATCCGGCGGAATTCGCGGCGGCCGGGATCCGCCTCGAGTTCCTGCCGCCATATGCCGGCCCGCACGGCCTCATGCTCGAATCGCTGGCGACGCGCCCCGCCGCGGCGCTGAGGGCCGATCTGTGATCACGGCCCTCGCCACCCGCAGCCCCGCCGCCCTCGTCGCCCATTACGACGCCGCGCTCGCCAACCACGGCGACACCGCGCGCGGCGCCTGCTGGCCGAACGAGGCCGACCGGCGCCGCCGCTTCGCGGTGATGGCCGGCGTCGCGCCCGGCGGGCGGCCGGGGCGGCTGCTCGACATCGGCTGCGGCACCGGCGGGCTGCTGTCGTGGCTCGAGGGCGAGGGGCGGCGCCCCGCCGGCTATCTCGGGCTCGACCTCTCCACCGCCGCGCTGACCCATGCGCGGCGGCGCAACCCGGGCGGGCGGTTCCTGCAGGCCGACCTCCTGACCGACCCGCCGGAGGAGCGCTTCGACCATGTCGTCGCCTCGGGGCTCTTCACGCTCCGCGCGGGGGTGGGCGAAGCGGAGATGTGGGATTTCCTGCAGGCCATGGTCGCCGCCATGTGGGCGCGGGCCGAGGGCGGCATCGCCTTCAACGTCATGTCCGCCGTGGTGGACTGGCGCCGCGACGACCTCTTCCACGTGCCGTCCGACAGGCTACTCGCCTTCCTCTTCAAGCTCGGCGGCCGGCGGGTGACGCTCCGCAACGATTACGACCTCTGGGAATACACCGCCTATCTGCACCGGGAGCCCGGGGCATGAGCGGCATCCTCCAGGTCTTCCACCCGGCGCTGCCCCGCGCCGCCGCCGTCGCCCGCTATCTGGCCGAGCTCGACGCGAGCCGGTCCTACACCAACCGCGGCGCCCTCGCGGAGCGGCTGGAGGCGCGGCTCGGGGCGCTCTTCGGGGCGCCCGGGGCGGTGACGACCGCGGCCTCGGGCACGGCGGCGCTCACCGCCGCCATCCTCGCCCATGCCGGCCGGGCGACGCCGGCGCGGCCGCTCGCGCTCATCCCCGCCTTCACCTTCGCCGCCACCGCCATCGCGGCGGAGCAGTGCGGCTACAGCCCTCATTTCGTGGACATCTCGGCGGAGACATGGGTCGCCGACCCCGCCGAGCTCGCCCGCCATCCGCGCCTCGCCGAGGTCGGGCTGATCCTGCCGGTCGCGCCCTTCGGCCGCGCGCCCGACATGGCCGCGCTGGAGCGCCTGCAGGTGGAGGCCGGCCGCCCCGTGGTGCTCGATGTCGCCGCGGCCTTCGAGGCCTATGCCGAGGGCCGCGCCCGGGTGAGTGCAAAGCTCCCCGCGATCCTCAGCCTCCATGCGACGAAGGTCTTCTCCACCGGCGAGGGCGGGGCGGTGCTCTGGGCCGATCCGGCGGCGCAGGGGCGGCTCCGGCAGGTGGCCAACTTCGGCTTCCGGGGCGGGCGGCGGTCGGAGGTGGCGGGCACCAATGCCAAGATGAGCGAGTATCACGCAGCCGTGGGCCTCGCGATGCTCGACCTCTGGCCCCGCCGCCGGGCGGAGATCGCGCGGACCCTCCGCCGCTACCGCGACGGGGCGCCGCTGCCGGGGCGGCTGTGGCTGGGGCCTGAGATCTCCTCCGCCTATGCGCTGCTCGAGTGCCGGAGCGGCGCGGAGGCCGCGGCGCTCCGCGCCCGGCTCCATGCCGCGCGGATCGAGACGCGGGCGTGGTACGAGGAGGGCCTGCCGGCCCAGCCCTGGTTCGGCCGCTATGGCGCCGACCCGCTGCCGGTGACGGAGGCGCTGGCGCCCCGGCTCCTCGGCCTGCCCATGGCGCATGACCTGGGCCCTGCGCCGGTCCGCGCGGCGCTCGCCGCGGTGCCGGCATGAAGGATGTCGTCCTCTTCGGCACCGGCGCCATGGCGGAGGTGATCGAGGTCTACCTCCGCGCCTATTCCGACCTCCGCATCGTCGGCTACACGCTCGATGCGGCCTTCCGGCAGGAGGAGCGCCGGGGCGGCCTGCCTGTCGTGCCCTGGGAGGGGCTGGAGGCGGTGTTTCCGCCCGATCAGGTGCTCCTCCTCGGGCCGCTGACCTACCGACGGATGAACCGCATAAGGCGCGACCGCTACCTCGAGGGCAAGGCGCGGGGCTACGGCTTCGCCAGCTTCCTCCACCCCGGGGCGCATATCCTCGGCGCGGAAATAGGCGAGAACTGCGTGGTGCTGGAGGGCAACGTCATCCAGCCCTTCGTGCGCATCGGGCCGAACTGCATCATCTGGAGCCAGAACCAGATCGGCCACCATGCGACGATCGGGGCGCATAGCTTCATCGCCTCCATGGTGGCCATCGCCGGCCATGTGGAGATCGGGGAGGAGAGCTATATCGGCGGGCAGACCGGCATCGTCCACGGCGTGACGCTCGGCCGCGCCTGCGCGACGCTGAACGGCGCGGTGGTGGCGAAGGACCTGCCCGATGGCACGGTGGTGGCGGGGGCGGCGAGCCCGGTGAAGCCCTTCCCCTCGTCCCGGCTCAGGGGGCTGATTTGACGGGGGGTGGCCTTCAAGGACGGCGGTGCCCGGTGGGCCCCGAGGGCCACCGGCGGGGCGCCACCGCGCCGATCCGATGATCTGGCGCCGCCGCGGGCTGGTCTTCGCGCCGGAGCCCGCGGGGCTCTGGCAGAGCCATGCGCAAGAGCCGACGCCGCTGGTGCTGGGGCCGCGCCACTGGCGGATCTTCCTCGGCGGGCGGGACCGCGAGAACCGCACGCGGATCTTCCATGTCGATGTCGACCCCGGCGCCGACATGGCGGTGACGGCGGTCTCCACCACCCCGGCGATGGAGCTCGGCCCGCACGGCGCCTTCGATTCGGCCGGCCAATGCGTCACCGCCCTCGTGCGGGGGGAGGTTCAGGGGGAGGCGCTCACCGCCTGGTACATCGGCATGCACCTGCGCCGCGACGTGCCCTACGGGCTCGCCATCGGCCGGGCGGTGAGCCGGGACGACGGGGTGAGCTTCACGCCCGACCCCGGCCCCGTCCTCGCCGCGGGCCCGGAGGACCCGGTCCTCACCTCCACCCCCTTCGTGGAGCCCGATGGCGCGGGCTTTCGCGGCTGGCACATGAGCGGCACGGGGTGGGAGGAGGTCGCGGGCGCGCCGCCCGACCCCGTCTATGGCATCGCCGCCGTCACCTCCCCCGACGGGCGCCGCTGGCACCGGACGGGGCCGGCGCTCTGGCCGGAGGGAGAGGCCGCCGGCCTCACGCGGCCCTTCGTCTTCCGGCGGCGCGGGCAGCGCTGGATGATCTTCTCCCGCCGGGGGCGCGGCGATTTCCGCTCCGGCGGCGCCGCCGGCTACCGGCTCTGGCAGGTGCCGCTCGGCGAGGACGACACGCTCCTCGCCGCGCCCGAACCCCTTGCGTTGTCGCCGCCGCCGGCGCCGGGCGACTGGGACTTCGGGATGCAGGAATATGCCGCCGTGGCGCCGCTCGAGGGGGGCTTCGCGCTCTTCTATTGCGGGGCGGAGTTCGGGCGGCACGGCTTCGGCTGGGCGAGCCTCGACCTCTGAGCAAAAGGAGCGCCTGCGGCGCATTCCCTTGCCTGAGGGGGGCGCTCGCGCCCCCCGTCGCCTTTGGCGACTCCCCCCTGAGGATTTCCCTGGAGCAAAGACGGGGGGCGACCGGGGGGGGCGGGGGCGCAACGCGCGGTGGGCTCACCCGGTGGTGACCGCGCCCGCCTATCCCTCGCCGCGACCCGTCAAAAGGAGAGGCGCCATGCCCGACAGCTCGCCCCGCTTGAAGCTCCCCTACATGCAGGCGGCGCAGGCCCAGAAGCATGTCACCCATAACGAGGCGCTGCAGATGCTCGATGCGCTGGTGGCGCTGGTCGTCACCAGCTTCGACGCGACCGAGCCGCCGGCCGACCCGGCGGAAGGCGAGGTCCATGCCCTCGGCGCCGGGGCGTCCGGCGCCTGGGAGGGGCAGGCCGGGCGGCTCGCCATCTTCGCCGGCGGCGGCTGGCTCTTCGTGCCGCCGAAGGAGGGGTGGCTGGCGTGGGACGCGGGCGCCGGCGCCTATCGGCGGCGGGCGGCCTCCTCCTGGGTCGCCTTCGAGCCGGAGAGCCAGAATCTCGACGGGATCGGCATCGGCACGAGCTGGAACGCCACCAACCGGCTGGCGGTGGCCTCCGATGCCGCGCTCTTCACACATGCGGGCGGCGGCCATCAGTTGAAGGTCAACAAGGCGGGCGCGGGCGATACGGCGAGCCTCCTCTTCCAGTCCGGCTGGACGGGCCATGCCGAGATGGGGCTCGCCGGGGCCGACACCTTCTCGCTGAAGGTGAGCCCGGACGGCTCGGTCTGGCATCAGGCGCTCAGCGTCTCGGGCAGCGGCGCCGCGGCGTTGCTCGCCGGGGCGACCATCGGCGGGGCGCTGGCCTATACCCGGGCGAATGTCGTGGGGGCGGTCTCGGAGGCGGCGGGGGTGCCGACCGGCGCCGTGGTCGAGCGGGGGAGCTCGGCGGCGGGGAGCTGGACGCGCCTCGCCGACGGCACGCAGATCTGCTGGCGGGACGATCTGTCGGCGGCGGCGGTCGGCACCGCGGAGGGGGCGCTCTACCGCTCCGCCGACGTGACATGGACCTTCCCGCAGGCCTTCGTCGCGGCGCCGGTGGTGAGCGGTGGGGCGGCAGCGGGCGCCTGGGTGACGCCGGTCTCGGCGGCGGCGGGTTCGGCGGAGCTATGCCTCAGGGCGACGGCCTCGGTGGGGACGGCCACCGCCTTCGGCGCGATGGCGGTGGGCCGCTGGTTCTGAGGGCGGGCTTTCCGGGGGGCGGGTCTGAGGCCTGCCTCCCCCCTGGGCGCCCGCGCTCCTGCCGCGCTCCCGCCAGCCGCCGGGCCGCGCCTTCCCGCTGGACCACCCCGCCCGGCCAGCCTACGTCTTGCCCTCGACCCCCCCGCGAGGAGCCCCAGATGCCACCCAAATTCGGAACGAGCGGCCTTCGCGGCCTTGTCACCGAGCTGACCGACGCGCTCGTCGGCGCTCATGTCGCCGCCTTCATCCGGGCCTGCGACACCGGTGCGGGGCTCTATGTCGGCCGCGACTTCCGCCCCTCCTCCCCGGCGATCACCGACACCGTCACCCGCGCCGCCCGGGCCATGGGCCTGCGCGTCACCGATTGCGGCGCCGTGCCGACCCCCGCGCTCGCGCTGGCGGCGATGGAGGCGGGCGCCGCCGCCATCATGGTCACCGGCAGCCATATCCCGGCCGACCGGAACGGCCTGAAGTTCTACACGCCCGAGGGCGAGATCACCAAGGAGGACGAGGCCGCCATCCTCGCCGAGCTGTCGGACGCGCCCGAGGGCGAGGGCCCCGAGCCTCTCGCCGCCCCCGGCGCCGGCCGCGCCTATCTGGCGCGCTATACCCGCGCCTATGGCCCCGCGGCGCTGGAGGGGCTGAGGATCGGGCTCTACGCCCATTCCGCCGTCGGCCGCGACCTCCTCTCCTCCTGCCTGACGGCGCTCGGCGCCGAGGTCACCGAGCTCGCCCGCGCCGAGCATTTCATCCCGGTGGATACCGAGGCCGTCCCCGAGGATATCCGCGCGAGCCTCCGGGCCTGGGCGGCCGAGGGCGGTTTCGACGCCATCGTCTCCACCGATGGCGACGGCGACCGGCCGCTCGTCACCGATGCCGAGGGACGGGTGATCCCGGGCGACGTGCTCGGCCAGATCACGGCCCGGGCGCTGGGCGCGGAGGTGGTGGTGACGCCCGTCTCTTCCAACACCGGCGCCGAGCTCTGCGGCGCCTTCGGGCAGGTGATCCGCACCCGCATCGGCTCGCCCTATGTCATCGCCGGGATGCAGGGCGCCGCCGCGCCCGTCGGCTACGAGGCGAACGGCGGGCTCCTCCTCGGCTTCGACGCGACCGGCCCCGCCGGGCCGCTGCCGAAGCTGATGACCCGCGACGCGCTCCTGCCGATCATCGCGCCCCTCGCCGCCGCGAAGGCCGCCGGCCAAAGCCTCGCCGCCCGCGTCGCCGCCGAGCCCGCCCGCTTCACGGCGACCGACCGGTTGCAGGAGATGCCGACGGACCGCAGCCAGGCCTTCCTGCAAGGCCTCCGCACCGACGCCGCCGCCCGCGGCGCGCTGCTGACGGAGCTGCAGGAGGAGGAGAGCGGGATGGACACGACGGACGGCCTCCGCCTGTCACTGCGCTCGGGCCGGATCCTCCACCTCCGCCCCTCCGGCAATGCCCCGGAGTTCCGCGTCTATGCCGAGGCGGAGACGGCGGAGGCCGCCCGCGACCTGATGCAGCGCGCCTTTGCGCTCCTCCGCCAGCGGGTCTGAGCCCCCAAGTCTTTGCTCCCAGAAATCCTGGGGGGTCGCCATTGAGTGCGCCATTGGTTCAAGCACCAATCGCGACGGGCAAAGCCCCCACCGCACTCAAAGGAATGCGCCGCAGGCGCTCCGCTGAGCTACCGGCCGAAGAAGCCGCGCACGGCGGTCACCACCGCCTCCGTCTGCGGTTCCGTCTGGTGCGGCCCGATGGGCAGCGACAGGATCTCGGCGCAGAGCCTGTCCGCCGGGGAGCCCTGCGGCGGGGCGCCCTCGGCAAAGGGCGGCAGGCGGTAGACGGGGCGCGGGTAATGCACCTGGCTGGCCACGCCGGCCGCCGCCAGATGCGCCGCCAGCCGGTCTCGGGCGGGCGTGCGCACCACGTAGAGATGCCAGCCGGGCTCGCCCTCAGGCACCGGCAGCCGCAGCCCGTCGATGCCGCCGAGCGCCGAATCATAGTGCGCCGCCACGGCGGCCCGCGCGACGACGGCGGCGCCCAGCCGCTCGAGCCGCATCGACAGCACCATCGCCTGCAAGGGGTCGAGCCGGGAGTTCCGCCCCGCCACCTCATGCTCATGCTTCGCGGTGCCGCCGTAATTCCCCAGCCGCCGCACCCGCGTGGCGAGACCGGGGTCGGAGGTCACGACTGCCCCGCCGTCCCCCAGCGCCCCCAGCGTCTTCGCCGGGTAGAAGGAGAAGGCGGCGGCCGTCCCGAAGCTTCCCGCCGCCCGGCCGAAGCGCCGCGCGCCATGCGCCTGGGCGGCATCCTCGATCACCGGCAGGCCGCCGGCCGCTGCGAGGATGCCTGTCATGTCAGTGACTTCGCCGTAGAGATGCACCGGGACAAGCGCCCGGGTCCGAGCCCCCCGCGCGGCCTCCCAGGCCGCCGGTTCCGGCATGACCCCGCCCTCCGGCTCCACCGGCACGGGCCGGGCGCCGACCAGCCGCACCGCCGCCCAGGTGGCGACGAAGGTATGGGCCGGCACCAGCACCTCGTCCCCCGGCCCGATGCCGGCGGCCTCCAGCGCCAGGGCCAGCGCGTCGAGCCCGTTGCCGGTGCCCACCGCCTCCGCCACGCCCAAGGCGGCGGCGAAGGCGGCCTCGAAGCGGGCCACCTCGGGGCCGAGGATGAAGCGCCCGCTGTCGAGGAACCGCGCCCAGATGGCGTCGAGCTCGGCGCGCTCGGCGTGGACGGCGGCGGCGAGGTCGAGGAAGGGCACCTCCGTCACGTCGCCCCCAGCGCCGCCGCCACCGCCTCGGGCGGCACGGCATAGGCGGCATTGCCGGGGATGGCGGCGGGGCCGTTCGGCGCCCCGGCGACGACCCGCACCCGCCGGCCGCGTGCCGCCGCCGCCGCGAGGATCAGCGCCTTCTCCTCCAGCGCCTCGGGGTGGAGGATCAGCGCCTCCGCCTGCGCCCGCCCGAAAAGCAGCGGCATCAACAGGTTCGACCCCCAGGGCCCGGCGAAATGCGTGAGCCCCGCCGCGAGGCGGAGCTGCGCCGCCGGCTCCAGCCGTTCCGCCAGCACTGGCTCATAGCCCGCCGCCACGAAGAGCGCCCGGATGGCCTCCGCGGCCTCCGGCTGGCGCGTCAAGCGGGGCGCGCGGTCGTAATAGACCTTGCGGGGCGCCCCCGGCTCCGGCGGCAGAGGCGGCGGGCCCGCCAGCAGCGCCGCCAGCGCGCCGGGATTGAGAGCGTTCACCTCCGGCGGAAAGCGCTGGCCCGGGGCGGGGAGCACGGGCGTGTATTCCGGCGTCGTCGCCGCCCAGAGCCGGCGGACGCGCATCGGCCGGCCCGGCTTCACGCGCACCAGCGGCCGCCCCGGCGCGAGTGCCTGCAGGAGCGCCCCGTGGCTCGCCGGCGCCAGCGCGTCGATCAGCATCGGCGCGCCGGGCGGCGGGCCGCCGAGCCGGGCAGCCATGAGCAGCTTCGGCGCGAAGTCGATGAGGCTGTGCCCCCAGGCCAGCGCCATCGGCCCGGCAAGGTGGAGCGCCTCGTCCAGCTCCTCCACCGGCCCGGGCGGCAGGCCCATGGCGGCCGTGCCCTCGCGGCGATCCCAGGTCCAGGGATCCGCCTCGGGGATCACCTCGTAGCGCCCCGCCTCGCCCTCCTGCACATCGATCAGCACCCGCCCGCCCGCGCGGATGCCGGCGGCGGCGGAGAGGACTTTTGCCTCCCGGATCAGCCCGATCCCCAGCGCCCGCGCCCGCACCTCCCAGCCTGGCCCCGGCGCCGCACCCTCCGGGACGGGCACATGCACCCGGGCGGCAGGCGCGAAGAGGCGGGGCGCCTCGAGCGCCCCGAGGAGCCCGGCCTCCGCCAGCCGCTCCCGCGCCATCCGCCCCGGCCCGCCGAGGAGCGCCTCGTGCAGCCCCGGGCCTTCCCGCCCATGCGCCGCCACCAGCGCCTGGCGGAGGAGGACGGAGGCCATCCCGAAGGGCGCCGCCCGCGCCTTGGCGATGCGGGGGGCGAGCGCCGGATCGGCGAGGAGGGGGGCGAGGTCAGCCATCGAGCGCCTCCAGCGCCGCGGCGAGGTCATCCTCCGCGAAGGTCAGCGGCTGATTGTAGGGCAGGGGCGCCGGCGGGCCGGCGGGCCGGCCCGTCACCACCCGCACCCGCTGGCCGAGCGCCGCCTGCACGGCCGTCAGCGCGGGCGTCTCCTCCAGCACCGGGTGATGGAGGAGCAGGCACCGCTGCCCCGCTCGCCCGAAGAGCTGCGCCAGCAGCATCTGCGAGCCCGCCGCCCCCGCGACCATCGCCGCGCCCCGGACCCGGCGCGCCTGCTCGGCGAAGCTGAGGGTCTCGGGGCGGAGCACGGCGAAGCCCCGCGCGGCGAACCAGCCCGCCACGGCCTCCGGCTCCGCCAGCCTTGGGTGGCGCGGGCGGGCGAGGTAGAGCCGCTCGCCGGTCGCGGCGGCCGGGGGCACAAGGGCCAGCAGCCGGGCGAGGGCCGGGAGGTTCATCGAGCAATGGCGGAGGTCGCGGAGCACCTCCGGCTGGCGGAGCACCGGCCAGTAATCCGGCGCGCTGGCCCTCCAGAGCCGCCCGACCCGGGCCGCCCGCCCCGCCCCGAGCGGCACCAGCCGCCGCCCCGGCGCCAGCCAGCGGAAGAGCGCCAGATGCGCCTCCGGCAGGCCGGCGTCGATGATTGCGGGCACCTGCCGTGGCAGGCCGAGCGCCTCGGCGAGCAGGAGCTGCGGCGCGAATTCGAGCAGCGCATGCCCCCAGCCCGGGGCGAAGGGGCCGGTGAGGGCGAGCGCCTCGGGGAGCGCCAGCGCATCCTCCCCCGGCAGCATCCAGTGGAAGCCCCCCGGCCCGTCGCCGGTGACCAGCGGGTCGACATGAGGCCGGATCGGCAGGCGCCGAAGCTCGTCGCCCTGATGCTCCGCCAGCACCCGCCCGCCCGCCTCGATCAGCGCCGAGCGCCCGAAGATCCGGCCCTCACCGAGATCCGCGAGCCCGAGCGCCCGCCCCGGCAGCAGCGCCCCGGCGACCGCCACCGGCCCGGCCCCGGCGAAGAGCCGCAACTCCCTTGCCGCATCGAAAGCGCGCCCCGGGTCCCCAACCCCGGCCCGCGCCCCCGCGCGCGCCGCCAGCAGCGCCCCGGCCCGCCTCGGCCCCAGCCGCTCGTTCAGCGCCGCCTTGGCGTTGATCGCCTCCCAACTGCAGGGGTCGGCGAGCGCAAGCCCCACAAGGTCCGGCAGCCCCCCTCCCGGATCCCCTTTCATCTGGCCGAAAATACCTCGGAGGTTTGGAGGCAGAGCCTCCAAGCCGGCCGCAGGCCGGCCCCCGCCAAACGCCCCCGCCCGAGCCCTCACCACGGCCCCCCCGCCGCCGCCAGCCGCTCGAACTCCGCCCGGTCGCGCACGTAATCCGCCTCGTCGTAATGCTCGGACGCCAGCACCAGAAGACCTGCATTGGCCGAGAAATTCTCGATCTCCCGCCAGACCCCCGGCCCCAGCAGCAGCGCCTCGCGGGGGTGGCGGAGGGTGACCAGCCGCTCCGCCGCCCCGTCGGCGAGGCGGATGTCGAAGGCGCCCGAGGCGGCGATGTAGAGCTGCCAGAGCCGGCGATGCGCATGGCCGGCGCGGCGGGCGCCGGAGGGGATGTCGAAGGTCAGGTAGACGCGGGCGATCTCGAAGGGCACGTCGCGCCCGCCCTCGACGATGGCGATGGAGCCGCGGGTGTCGACCACGGCGGGGATCTCGACGAACCGGCAGGTCTCGAGCCCCATGCCTCAGAGCTCCAGCTCGTAGGTGTCCTGCATCACCGCGCGGGCGCCGAAGCTCTCCTTGTAGCGCTGCAGGCCGGCGCCTCTCCCGGAGGGGCCGGACGAGACGCCGAAATCGAAGGTCAGCCCCTCGGCATGGGCCCCGGCGATGGCGGCGGCGAAGGCGGCGTCGAGCGCGCGGGTGGCGCGGGCCTCGTCGTTGCCGGCGGCGTATTGCACGTGGAGGACGGGCGGCGCCCGGTAGAGCACCAGCCCGCCGAGGAGCCGCCCGGCGCGGGCGGCCGTGAAGAGCCGGATATTCCAGGGGAAGCGGCCGGCGAGGAGCGTGATCTCGGCGAGGGAGTGGACGGGCGCCACCCCGTGGTGGATGCCGAGATGGGCGGTCAGCAGCGCCCAGTACGCCTCCCACTCCTCCGACCAGCCGAGGGTGATGCCCGCACGCCGGCCCCGGGCGATGTCGCGCCGCCGCGCGGAGGCCGGGGGCGGCCCGCCCGGGGGCAGGACGGCGAGGGCATCGCTGCGCGTCAGCCTTGCCCCGAGGCGGGCGAGGGCGGCGCGATCCTCCTCCGCCGGGGCGCGGTGGTAGATGGCGGGCACGGGGCGATAGGTCAGCCGCCGGGCGCCGCGCGCCCTCGCGGCCTCGGCGGCCTCCGTCAGGGCCGCCTCCGCCTCGCCGAGGCCCCAGCCCGGCGGCACCACGAGCCCGCCATAGGAGAGCCCGGCGTGGGAGGCGACGGCATCCCCCGCCTCGCAGGCGGGCAGGAGCGCCGGCGGGCGCCCCTCCCGCCCGATCAGCAGCGAGGCATCGGGGAAGCGGCTCTCGTGATAGCCCATGTAGGGCCGCGAGAAGAGGAAGGTGCCGTTGCGGCTGGCCCGGAGCGCCGCCTCCCAGGCCGGCGCGTCGGCCTCGGCATAGGCCCGGGCCCTCACGGCCGGACGACCAGCAGATCCTCGCGCCGGTTGGAGACCGGCAGCGCGGCGGGTTGCGGCAGGAGCCAGGCGTCGAAGCCTGACGCACGGGCGCGGGACAGGAGGCCGATGAGCACGGCATCGTCGAGCCGCCCGGGGTCCACCGCGAAGGGCGGCAGGTCGGGCGGCGCCTCCGTGCGCATATAGGCGCGGTGATAGGCGCGGCCGGCCTCGCTGGCGAGGAAGCGGCGGAGCTGCGAGTGGTTCGCCACATCGCCGATCAGGAGCGCCCCCCCGGGCGCGAGGAGGCTGGCGGCGGCGTCGAGAAAGGCGAAGGGATTGCCATCCAGATAGACCGTCTGGAGGACGCCATAGGCCAGCACCACATCGGCGCCGCGCTCCGGCAGCGCCTCTTTCAGGGGGGCGAGACTCTCTTCCGGGAAGCGGCCCGGGATCCGGGCGAGGCCGGCGGCATCGGGCAGGAGCGCCAGCATCTCGGCGCTGTCCACCGCCAGGTAGCGCTGGGCGCGGGTGGCGGCGCCGGCGATCAGCGCCCGGGTGAGCGCGCCGCAGCCGGCGCCGATGTCGACGAGGGTCGCCCCCTCCCTCAGCAGCGCCGGCAACTTGGCGACGAGATCCTTCAGGATCGCGGCCGTATAGCCGGCGCGGAGCGCGTCGGGCGAGCCGATCTTTTCGGTCTCGCTCAGCGTCTCGTCCCGCGCCCTGTGGCGGAAATCCTCATAGGTGAGGCCGCCGTAAGCCACCGCCGCCGCGCGCCCGTCCGTGGCTTGCGGCGGATGCGGCATGGCTCAGTCCCCCAGATCCCAGACCGGCCGGCGATAGCCGAGGTCTGCGGCGGTGGCCTCGTCCCACCGGTTCTTGCGGAACATCATGTCGAAGCTGGCGCCGCCGCCGCCGCGCGTGCGGCGCAGCTCCTCCGTCGCCGCCTGAACCTTGTGCACCGCCGAGGCGGCGGGGACGTACCAGATGCGCTTGCCGTGCACCCGGCGGATGAGGTCGCAATAGAGCCAGTCGGAGCGATAGTGCCGCCCCTGCTCGGCGTCGAGCGGGCCCGTCAGGTTCCAGACATCGCGCCTGAGGTAGATGGCGAAGAAGGGGGCGTAGCGCAGCTCCACCGGGCCGCCGTCATGCAGCATCGGCACATCGACGATATTGTCGTGATGGGCCGAGAGCGTCACGTCGCAGGCGACCGTGCGGTCGGCCTCCGGCATATGGGCGCGGATCGTCTCCTGATAGGGCGGCAGAAGCTGGCGCGGCACGGTGATCGCCGCATCGGGCAGGGTGTCGGCGGCGCGCTGCAATTCGCGCAGGGCGTTGCGGGCGAGGATCGCGTCGTTGTTGAGGATCATCAGATCCCGGCCGGGCCGCGCGAGCCGGGCGCCCTGGTTCACCGCATAGGTGAAGCCGTAATTCGCCTCGTTCTCCATCAGCCGGAGCCGCCCCTCGGCGGCGCGGGCGCGGAGGAACTCGCGCGTGTCGGGCCCGGAATCGTTGTCGACCACGACCACCTCGAGGTCGCCGCGCACGCGCAACTCCTCCATCGCCGCGAGGCAATCGCGCAGGTCGGGAAGCGCGCGCCAGTTGGGGATGACGGCGCTGACCGGCCGGTCGAGCGCCACGGGCGCCCTGGCGAGGGCGGCGGCGCGGCGGGTGGCGAGGCGATCCTGTACCTTGCGACGGAAGGGCGTGAGCGCGGGATCTTCCGAGACGGCATTGTCCGTGCGGCCGATCGTGTAATGCACCAGCGTGAGCGGGGCGGAGATCATCCGCCCTTCCTCGCCGGCGCGCAGCACGAGGTCATGATCGACGAAACGGCGGAGCTCGGTGGCGAAGCCGCCGATCTTTTCCAGAAGGGTCCGGCGGAGCATGAAGCAGTTGAGATCCGCGAAGTTGCGGTTCTCGAGCGCGCCGCGATGGTAATGGCCGTAGCGCATGGTGGTGGGGGCGGTCTCGTCGCCGCGCCAGATCCAGAAGCCGGAATAGACGGCGTCGGCCCCGCCTTCCATCAGCGCGCCGAGCATGGCGGCGAGGTAGCGCGGATCCCAGGTGTTGTCGCTGTCGAGATAGGCGACGAATTCGCCCGTCGCCGCCCGGCCGCCGGCATTGCGGGCGGCGGAATGGCCCTGGTTCTGGCCGAGGTCGATGATCTTGACGCGCGGGTCGTCCACGGCGCGAACGACCTCCAGCGAGGTGTCGCGGCTGCCGTCGTTCACGACGACCAGCTCGAGTTCCGGCCAGGTCTGCGCGAGGACGGAGGCGATGGCGTCGCCGACGATCCCGGCGCGGTTGTAGACCGGCATGACGACCGAGATGCGCGGCCGCTCCGGCAGGGCGAGCGCGGCGGCGGCGAAGCGGTCGGCGAGCCGATCCATCTGCGAGAAGACCCGGCGCTGCGGCTCTTCGAAGGGCGCGTTCACCAGCGATTCCGTCATGCTCCGCTGCAGGAAGTCGTCGAAGGAGCGGAACCGCTGCTTCGGCCGCGACCAGGCGAAGCTGCGCCGCTCGACGAGGCGGCCGCTCTCTTCGTCATAGAGCTCGACGTTGTGGGTCTGGCCGCGCAGATACTGGGCCCCGAGGGTCAGGCGGAAGCCGTGGTGCCCGGTGCCGTAGCCGCGGGCGCGCACATCGGCGCGGAAGATATCGGCGGGATAGCTCCCGCCCTCGCCGTCGATCAGCACGCGCACCCGGCGCGAGCCGGGCTCGCCCCGCGCCGCCAGCCAGCCCTGCAGGACGGGCGAGTCGGCATTGAGATCGAGCGCGCCGCTCAGCTCCACCTCGGCATCCGGGTCGGCGGCGGGAAGCTGGCTTGGCCCCCTGTCGGTCGGCCGGGGCAGGCGCCCCTCGGCCGCGCCGAAGCGCAGGTAGTGGACGAGCGCGTTCATCCCGGCCTGACGCACGTCGTAATAGAGCTTCAGGTAATGGGCGCCGTCGAAATTGGGCCCCGGATCGCGGCCGACGCGGCCGCCGATCTGCAGGTAATGCTCCAGCGGCGTCAGCCCGAGCCGTGCGATATCGGGGTAGCGCGCGGCGTACCATTTGGCATCGAAGAGATCGGATGCGGCGATCAGCGCCGCATCGTCCGGCGACATGATCGCCGGGGAGATGCCGCGCGGCGCACCGCCGCCGGCCAGCCGGGCGAGCGCGCTGCTCATGACAGTTTCGCCAGGTCGGCATTCGGCGGCCGCGCCTCGGCCAGGCCGTAGCGCAGGTAATGCTCGATCGGCGCCATGCCGGATTTCGCGACATCGGGATTGGCCGAGAGGTAGAAGGCCTCGTCGAAGACCCCCGATTCTTCCAGCGCCGTGCGCGCCGCCTTCAGCCGCTGCGCGCTGCTGACCTTCTGAGCGAGGCCCGCGCCCATCAGCGCCCGGAAGATTCGGGCGTAGAGAAGCCGCTGCACCTCGGCCTGGCGGACCTGGGTGAGCATCTCGTCGCGCGTGCGCTCGGCACTTTCTGTGCGTTCGGCCAGGTCTTCCGCCCGGGCCAGCCGCTCGGCCATCATCCGGCGATCCTCCTCGATCTCCAAAAGAAGCGAAGAGAAGTTAACGATTTCATAATAGCGGCCGGCGAGGTCTTCCTCGAGCTGGTCGCGGTGGCGGGAGAGCGCCTCCATGCGGGGCCGAAGCTCGCGCAGGTCCTGCGCGGCGCGGAGCGCCTCGGGGGCGATGGCGTCGAACTCCGCCTTCAGCGCCTTTCGCTCTTCGCGCTCGGCGGCGAGGTTGGCGTTGGCGCGCGCGGCGGCCGCCTCGGCGGCGCCGACCCTGTCGGAGAAAAGCAGCGCCTCGCGGGCGCTGAGGCTGATCGCGCCGAGGAAGGGCTCCGCCGCCGCCATGCCGGCGCGGGCCTCGTCCAGAACGGCGCGGTCCTCCGCCGTCCGGGGCGCGCCGTCGGCCCAGCGGCTCAGCACCTCCCAGACCGGGCCGAGCCAGACCGGCAGCTCCGCCCTGCCGGTGAGCGGCTCGCCCGTGTCGGCGCGCTGGTGCCGCAGGTGCGCATCGACGGTATCGGCGGGGTCGGCCCGTTCCGGCCAGACGAGGCCGAAGGCCTCCGACATCCGGGCCAGCACCTCGGCCCCGCCGCCGCCGACGATGCTGTCGTAATCGGCGAGCACCCGGGTGCGCACGGTGCCCTCGCCCGTCGCCGCCTCTGCATCGAGCACATGGGCGAGCCAGTTGAGCTGGCCGATCTGCGCGGGCAGGCGGTTGCGCTCTTCCAGCGAGGCGCCGACCTCGAGCGGGTGCCGCAGGAGCATCAGCGGCAGGGGCGCGATGCCCATCCCTTCGAGAACGTCGAACCAGAAGGGCGCCAGCCGGCAGATGCGGGGATCCTTGAGGACGATGAGCGGCGCCTCGCCGTATTCGGCGGCGATCAGGGCCGCTGCCTCCTCGGCGAAGCCGGCCATTTCGGGCCGCGCGCGCCAGCCCTCCGGCAGGGCGCGCCAGTCGTGCCAGTGGCGGCCGAGCGTCTCGAGGATTCGCGCGTTCAGATCTACGATTCGCCGCGATTCCCAATGGCCTGCCGGATTGGTCGGGCTGGCGCCGACCAGCGTCTGCGGCAGCTCCGCCCCGCAATCGGCGAGGAGGCGGGTCATCATCGACGTCCCCGACCGGTGCATGCCCAGAACCACGAGGGCGCGGCGGCCGGCCCCGCTCTCTGCGCTGGTCGGTTGACGCATAAGTGATCCCCGCTTTCTGGCGGGGCTCCCCGCATTTGCTTCAAGGCCTCCTACTAGTCAGGCGGGCACAATCTCGCAAGGAGGCCACAATTTCGGCCCAGCCGGTGCCGCGGGTGTTCCCCCCGGACGGCAGAGTAGCTATTCCTCTTCGAACCGGGCAGCTGCCGCACCCGGACAACAAGATTCGACAAGGTCGACGACGGGGGGTCAGCATGGGTACGGTCGCGTGGCGCGATGAGCCGAGGCTCGGGCGAACCCTTCCGGCCGCTTTTGCCGCCTGCCTCGCCCTCGTCCTGCTCGCCGGATGCACCCTGCCGCGGGGCGCCGGGCTCGAATCCGAGGTGCTGGGCAACGGCTCGCTGACCGGCGGCGCCGCCTCCGCCGACGAGACCGGCGCGGAGGCCACGCCCCGCGACTTCTCCGTCGAGCCGGTGACCCGCGCGCTTCTGCCGCGCTACGCCGCCTGGCCGGCGCTGGAGGAGCGGCTGAACTGGATCACCCGCCAGCCTGAGCCCGCCAACCGCATCATCGACACCGGCGACCAGCTCGCGATCACCATCTGGACGGCGGAGGAGAATTCGCTGCTCACCGCGCCCGGCCAGCGGGCGATCACCATGCAGCAGCTCACCGTCTCCGCCGCCGGCGAGATCTTCCTGCCCTATATCGGCAATGTCCGCGTCGCCGGCATGAGCCCCGACCACGCCCGCGACCGCGTGCAGGAGGAATTCGCCGCCGTCAGCAACAATGCCCAGGTGCAGCTCGAGATGACCGAGGGGCCGCAGAGCACCGTGGCGCTCGTCGGCGGCGTCACCAACCCGGGCTCCTACCCGATCCCCAATCAGGATTTCTCGATCCTCGAGCTCCTCGCCGCCGGCGGTGGGGTGCACAATGCCATCCACAATCCGCAGGTCCGCCTCATGCGCGGCGGCGCCGTCTATGGCACCTCCGTCGAGCGGCTCTATGCCGAGCCGAACCTAGACACGACGCTCCACCGGGGCGACCGGGTGATGGTGGCGGCGGATGAGCGCTACTTCCTGTCGCTCGGCGCCACGGGGAGCGAGTCGCGCCACGAATTCCCCCGCGACGAGCTGACGGCGCTCGAGGCGATGTCCATCGTCGGCGGCGTCAGCGACAACCGGGCGAACCCGAAGGGCATCCTGATCCTGCGCGAATATCCGGCCTCGGCCGTGCGCGCCGACGGCTCCGGGCCGCCGGTGACGCGGGTGGTCTTCACCATCGACCTGACGAGCGCCGACGGGCTCTTCTCCGCCGGGCGCTTCCCCATCTATTCGGGCGACCTGATCTACGGCACCGAAAGCCCGCTGTCCTCCGCCCAGGCGATCCTCGGCATCTTCGGCAGCCTCCTGAGCGTCTACGACCGGCTCTAGGACACGCGCATCCGGGCGCGCGCCTTGACTTGCGTCCCGGGCTCGGCAAGAGCCCGGGGGCAGCCAGATATTTCGCCCCAAGGATCCTGAGACCCCATGCTCCGACGCCTCTCTTCGCTCTTCGACCGCTATGCGATGGCGCATTTCAACGTCGAGGGCTCAGGCTTCCAGATGTTCGACGCCTACGGCCGGCCGGTCGGGCGGGTCGATGTCATCGCGCTGAACGGCGCCGGGCTGCGCGTCGCCGGCTGGGCGCTGGCCGGGCAGGTCACGCTGCATTGCGGGCGGTCGCGCGCCTCGATGCTGCCGTCGCTGCCGCGCCATGACGTGGCGCAGGCAGAGGGCGTCCGCCCCGAGGTCGGCTTCGACCTCATCGTGCCGCGCGCGCCGCTGCCGCCCGGGCATCTGCCCTATCTGCAGCTCGATGCCGCCGGCAGCGCCGAGCCGCAGATCATCGCCCTGCCGAGCCCCTTCCGCATGGGCGCGCGGCTGAAGCTGATGGCGAAATTCGCGGTCGCCGTCCTGCGCTCCGCTCCCGCCGCCTTCCGCTGGTATGCCTACCGCGACCAGATGGCCCGCGCCCGGATCAAGGCCAACCTCGGGCTGGAGCTGCGCCCCGTGGCGCTGGGCTTCGAGTCCAACGTCTTTGGCGAGGGCGCCCCCACCCGCGCCCCGGCGGAGACGGCGATTTCCATCGTCCTGCCCGTCTACAACGCCTTCGACCTTCTGGAGGAGGTGGTGGAGCGTGTCCTCACCCACACCGACCTGCCCTTCCGGCTGATCGCGGTGGAGGATGCCTCGCCCGACGCGCGCGTCCGCCCGTGGCTCCGCGCCCGGGCCGAGGGCGAGCCGCGCCTCGAGCTGATCGAGAATGCCGAGAACCTCGGCTTCATCGGTGCCGTCAACCGCGGGCTCGCCCGGGCGGCGGAGCGTGGGGAGCATGTGGTGCTGCTCAATTCCGACGCCTTCGTGCCGGAGGGCTGGGCGAGCCGCCTCCTCGCCCCCATCACCGCCGATGCCAGCGTCGCCTCGGTGACGCCGATGGCCAATGATGCCGAGATCTTCTCCTCCCCCGCGCTCTGCAAGCAGACGCATCTGATCCCCGGCATGGCCGACCGGATCGACCGGGTGGCCGCGACGCTCACCGGCTCTTCCGCCAGCGCCGAGGTGCCGACGGGCATGGGCTTCGCCATGGCGATGAACCGGCGGTTCCTGCAGATGGTACCCGAGCTCGATACCGCCTTCGGCAAGGGCTATGGCGAAGAGGTCGACTGGTGCCGCAAGGTCGCCGCCAAGGGCGGGCGGAACATCGGGCTCGGCAGCCTTTTCGTGGAGCATCGGGGCGGCGAGAGCTTCGGTTCCGAGACCAAGCTGGCGCTGGTGGCGAAGAACAATGCCCTGATCGAGCGGCGCTACCCCGGCTATGATGCCGAGGTGCAGCGCTGGATCGCGACCGATCCGCTCCTCTCCGCCCGGATGGCCCTGGCGCTCGCCTGGGCCGGCGCCTGGAGCGATGCGCGCGCCGAGGCCGGCGAGGACGCGCTGGTGCCCATCTACCTCGCCCATGCCATCGGCGGCGGCGCCGAGAACTGGCTTTCGGCGAAGATCGCCGCAGAGCTGGAGGCGACCGGCCGCCCCGCCGTGGTGCTCCGCGTCGGCGGCGGGCGGCGCTGGATGGTCGATGTCATGAGCCCGCGCGGGATGCTCTCCGCCTCGCTCGACGAGACGCAAGTGCTCCACCGGCTGCTCGAGCCGATCCGGCGGCGCGAGGTGGTCTATTCCTGCGGCGTCGGCGATTCGCGGGTGATGGAGCTGCCGGGGGATCTGGTCGCCATGGCCGCGGCGGCGGAGGAGTCGCGGGTCGAGGTGCTCTTCCACGATTTCTACCCGCTCTCGCCCTCCTACACGCTCCTCGGCTCCGACGGGCGCTTCCGCGGCGCCGTGCCGGGCGGCGAGGAGGAATCGGCCGATGCCGCCCACACCTACCGCGGGTTCGACGGCAAGCCCGTCGGCCTGGCCAAATGGCGCGCCACCTGGGGGGCGCTGATCGACAGGGCAGAGGTGCTGACCTGCTTCTCGGAGGACAGCGCCGCCCATGTCGCCTCCGCCTATCCCGGCGCGGCAGAGAAGATCCGCGTGCGGCCCCATGCGCTGCTGGCGGATGTCGCCCGCTTGCCGGAGCCGGCGGCGGAGGCGCCGCGGGTGATCGGCGTGCTCGGCAATCTCGGCTATCACAAGGGCGCCGCCGTCATCTCCGCCCTCGCCAAGCGGGAGGGCGCGCCGCGGCTCGTGGTGCTCGGCAAGGTGGATCCGGCCTATGCGCCGCCGGCCTCGGTGATCGTCCATGGCAGCTATGCCATCGACGACCTGCCCGGGCTGGTCGCGACCTACGGAATCACCGAATGGCTGATCCCCTCGATCTGGCCGGAGACGTTCTCCTACACCACCCACGAGGCGCTCGCGACCGGCCTCACGGTCACCGCTTTCGCGCTGGGCGCCCAGGGCGCCGCCGTGGCCGCCGCGCCCAACGGCCGCGCCGTGCCGCTCGGCCCCGACGAGGCGCCGGAAGAGGCGCTGGCGGCGGCGCTCGGCGCCTAGCCCGGCGCTTAGCCCGGGGGCAGCGTCGCCTGCATCGCCGGCCGCTCGGCAAAGCGGGCGGCCCAGGCGGCGAGCTCCGGCCGGCCCTCGCGCCAGGTGCGGGCATCGTGGCGGAGGTCGAGATAGCCGAGCGCCGAGGCCACGGCGATCTGCCCCATGTTGAGCGGCCCGGCGAGATGGCTCATCCACCGGCTCTCGATGGCATCGAGCGCGCCGGCGATCTTGTGCCACTGGGCATCCAGCCATTTCTCGGAGGGCACGTCCTTCATCCGCACCTCGTAGGCCATGGTCACGGCGCTATCGAGAATGCCCTCGGCCGTCGCCTCCAGCGTCAGGATCTCCCAGAGCCGGGGCTCGGGATAGAGCCCCAGGCCCCATTTGGCGTCGAGATAGCGGGTGATGACTCGGCTGTCATAGAGCGCCGGCCCCTCGGGGCACAGGAGCGCCGGGATGCGGCCGAGCGGGTTGGCGGCGGCGACCTCCGGATGGATGTCGTAGGCATTGGTGGCGACGGCGATCTCCTCGACCTCCGCCTCGCGCCCCGCCTCGCGGATCAGGAGCCGCACCTTGCGGACATAGGGGGAATTGGGGCTCATCACGAGTTGCAGCATCGGGTCCTCCGGAGTGGCGGGGCGGGCGCCCCGGGAGAGGTTGTGCCCGAGCGGCGCGGCGGCGTCCACCGGGGGGGTGGGGGGCGACCCGCCCTCAACCCTTTCCACGCCCTTGCGCCAGCCCTCAGCCCACGCGGGGCGCGACGGTCGCTCCCCCGCGTAGGGTGGGTTTCCAACCCACCGCCCCGCTCTCAACCCGCACCACGCCCGAACGCCGGCCCGTGGGATGGCGCCCCGACGCCGGGAGCTTTGCGCTTTATGGTGCAGCCTTCCTCCCCACCTCCAGCGAAGCACCCAGCCCAGCCAGAGCGCCAGCCCGCGGGGACGGGCCGGCGCTCGCGCGGCGGCCTGCGGCCTTGATTCCGCGCGGGGGACGAGCGGTGAGGTCCCAAAGGGGACCCACCCCCCCGCTACCCCTCCGGCAGCTCCCGCATGAGCGCCCCGATCTCACCGCCGACCGCCTCGGCGGCTGCCAGCCGCGCCGGCTCCGGCTTGTTCTGGCCGAGCTTCCAGGTGCCGTCCACGTCCTCCACCGCGAGCCGGACAGGCACGATCTGCCGCATCATCCGGGCGAGCAGCTCCTCCGGCATCTTCGAGACCAGCCAGGGCGGCTTCGGCGCCAGGCGCGCCTCGAAGGCGGCGGAGAGCCGGTCGAGATGCGCCCGCAGCTCCTCCGCCGGCCGCGCCTCCAGCCGGCCGGTCAGATGCACGGCGACGTAGTTCCACGTGGGCACCTGATCCTCCAGCCCGTACCAGTCGGGCGAGATGTAGCCCTCGGGCCCTTGGATCGCGAGACGCGCCGGCAAGGGCGCGGTGAGCAGCGCCCGGGCGATGGGGTTGGAGCGCACAAGATGCGCCTCCACCAGATCGTCCGAGGGCATCACGAAGGGGATGTGGGAGAGGAGCGGCGCCCCTTCCACCGTCACCGCCAGCACGCCGAAGCCCCGCTCCCGCGCGAAGGCGAGATTGGCGGCGGCGCTCTGGCCCCGGAAGACCGGGTTGGGATGCATCAGGCCGTCAGCTCCGTGCCGGCCGCGCCGGTGATCCGCAACGGCACGATCTGGCCGACGGCGCGGGGCTCGGCCACCCGCACTTCGGTGAAATGCTCCGTCCGCCCCATATGCGGCGTCTCCATCAGCACCTGCCGCTCGGTGCCGACCTGCGCCGCGAGGTGGCGCTGCACGGCCGCCTCTCCGCCGGCCCTGAGCCGCGCCGCCCGCTCCTTGATCGCCGCACCATGCACCTGCGGCATCCGCGCCGCCGGGGTGCCGGGGCGGGGGGAATAGGGGAAGACATGGAGCCACGTCAGGTCGCAGTCCTCCACCAGCTTCAGCGAATTCTCGAACATCGCCTCCGTCTCCGTCGGGAAGCCGGCGATGATGTCGGCGCCGAAGGTGATGCCGGGGCGGAGCCGCCGGGCCTCTTCGGTGAAGCGGATCGCGTCGCCCCTCAGGTGCCGGCGCTTCATGCGCTTGAGGATCATGTCGTCCCCGGCCTGCAGGCTCAGGTGCAGATGCGGCATCAGCCGCTCCTCCTCGGCGATGGCGCGCATCAGGCTCTCGTCCACCTCGATCGAATCGATGGAGGAGATGCGCAGGCGCGGCAGCTCCGGCACCAGCTTGAGGATGCGCATCACGAGGTCGCCGAAGCGCGGCGCGCCTGGCAGGTCGGCGCCCCAGGAGGTCAGATCGACGCCCGTCAGCACGACCTCGTTGTAGCCCTGCGCCGCCAGCCGGCGGATCTGCTCGACGACGACACCGGCGGGGACCGACCGGGAGTTCCCGCGGCCATAGGGGATGATGCAGAAGGTGCAGCGGTGGTCGCAGCCGTTCTGCACTTGCACATAGGCGCGGGAGCGGCTGCCGAAGCCGTCGATCAGATGGCCGGCGGTTTCCTCCACCGACATGATGTCGTCGACCTTGACCGGCTCGGTCTTCCCCGTCGCCAGCCCCACCCAGGTCTCGGGCCGCATCTTCTCGGCATTGCCGATGACGGAGGTCACCTCGGGCATGGCCGCGAAGGTCTCGGGCTCGATCTGGGCGGCACAGCCGGTGACGATCACCGGGGCGCCGGGGTTCTCGCGCGCCAGCCGGCGCACCTCGCGCTTGGCCTTGCGGACGGCCTCGGCCGTCACCGCGCAGGTGTTCACCACCACGGCGCCCTCGAGGCCGGCGCGGTTGGCGAGGTCCTTCATCGCCTCGGTCTCGTAGGCGTTGAGCCGGCAGCCGAGGGTGGAAAACTTGGGCGCGACGCGATCCATCAGACCGTCTCCACCGCGGCGAGGAAGGCCGGCGTCAGCATCCCGTCGAAGACATGCGCCGTCGGGCCGGTCAGCCAGATGCCGTCGTCCCGCCAGTCGGCGCCAAGCGTGCCGCCGTCGGCCACCACCTCGGCGCGGCGCCCGGTGAGGCCACGGCGATGCGCGGCGGAGACCACGGCGCAGGTGGAGGAGCCGGAGGCCAGGGTCAGCCCCGTCCCCCGCTCCCAGACGCGCATCCGCAGCCGATCCTCGCCGAGGAGGCTCACAAACTGCACGTTGGTGCGTTCGGGGAAGAGCGGATGGCGCTCGATGGCGGGGCCGAGGTTGCCAAGGTCCACCGCCTCGGCATCCTTCACGAAGAAGGTGCAATGCGGATTGCCCATCGAGGTGCCGACCGGCGCGCCGTCAATCGGCAGCGAGAGCGTATCTGCCTCCTCCGCCAGCGGTATCTCCCGCCAGCCGGTCTTCGGCGCGCCCATGTTGACGGCGACGCCGCCCGCCCGAGCCTCGGCGCGCAGGAGCCCGAAGCCGGTGCGGAGCGTCAGCGCCGCCGCGCCGGTCTTCGCCATCTCCTCCGCCGCGATGCAGCGGGTGGCATTGCCGCAGGCAGCCGAGAGCGAGCCGTCGGCATTGAAGAAGGTGAGGGCGAGGTCGGCGCCCGGCGCCTCGGTCATCACCGCGAGCTGGTCGAAGCCGACGCCGCGATGCCGGTCGGCGAGCGCCGCCACGAGGGCAGGCGACACCGCGCCCGCGGGGCTCGAGACACCCCGAAGGTCGATGACGACGAAATCATTGCCCGCCCCGTGCATCTTCGCGAAGGGCAGGCCGGAGGCCGGCAGGTCACGCATGGCCGCGCCTTAGCTCAGGATGCCGGGCAATTCCAGCGAATTGCGGGTTGACGGGGGGCCGGCCATCTCCTAGCTAGCGGCGCGTTGTGGGCCGGTAGCTCAGTTGGTAGAGCAACTGACTTTTAATCAGTAGGTCTCGGGTTCGAGCCCCGACCGGCTCACCACAACACCTTCGAGGTCGAAACCCAAGGCACGGGCCGTTAGCTCAGTTGGTAGAGCAGCTGACTCTTAATCAGCGGGTCGCAGGTTCGAATCCTGCACGGCTCACCACCCGTCGCCTCCCCCCTCTTCCATCCGCCGGGCCGCGAGCCGGTCGCGCATCTGCCTCGCGAGGCGGAGCCTGTCTTCCCTCGCCTCAGCGCCGGTGCCGGCGCTCATAGCCAGACCTGCGCGAGCAGCCAGAAGCCCATGAGCACGCCCGGCCCGACCGTCAGGAAGGTCGCCGCGCCGCGCGCCCTGTGGTCGAAGAGCACGTAGTGCAGCACCCGCCCGGCGAGGAAGGTGGCGAGCCCCGCCCAGAGCCACCCGGCGCCGAGGCCGGTGTATTCGGCCGCGCCCATGACGAGCCCGAAGGTCGGGGCGGTCTCCATCAGGTTGCCGTGGATACGGATGCGCTTGAAGAGGATCGGGTCTCCGCCCGAGCCGCGCAGGATCCGCAGCTTGCCGCGCAAGATCCCTATCCAGGCGGTGAAGACCATCAGCGAAATGGCGAGCAGGCTGACATAGGTGAAGGTCACGGGAAGGAGTGTCTGGGGCATCAAAAACCTCTGTTCGAAGGCCGGCGGGCGGCCCGTCCTTGCAGGGATGCGGGGTAGGCCCGGGTCGGGACTGTTCGGGGAGAGCGCACGCCGCCGCAAGGGCCTCCTGCCCACACATCCGCCCGCATCCTCGCCCTGGAGGCGGCGGCGGGCGCGCGGCGCGAGAAGCCTGCGCGCTGGCGGGGCTCAGCACCGGCCGCCTTGCCCGGCGCTTGACGGCGGCGACCGTATGCCGGCAGCCTCGGGGCCGATGCCGCCGAGGAGTTCCATGACCGAACAGGCCTTCCCCTCCCGCGAGGCGCTCTTCCAGTGGCTGGAGGCGCATCACCAGAGCGAGACCGAGCTCTGGGTGAAGATCTACAAGGTCGGCTCCGGTGTGCCCTCCGTCACCTGGCAGGATTGCGTCGTCGCGGCGCTCGCCTGGGGCTGGATCGACAGTCAGCGCAAGCCGCTGGACGAGGAGTCCTACCTGCAGCGCCTCACGCCCCGGCGTCCGCGGTCGCCCTGGTCGCAGAAGAACCGCGCCCATGTCGACAGGCTGATCGCCGAGGGGCTGATGTCGCCGGCCGGGCTGGCCCATGTCGAGGCGGCCAAGGCCGACGGGCGCTGGGAGGCCGCCTATGCCGGGCAGGCGGAGATGGAGATCCCGGCGGATTTCCTCGCCGCGCTGGAGAGCCGCCCGAAGGCGAAGGCCTTCTTCGACGGTCTGAGCCGCAGCAACCATTTCGCCGTCTACTACCGGCTGACCTCGGCCAAGAAGCCGGAGACCCGCGCGCGGCGGATGGAGAAGATCCTCGGGCAGCTCGAGCGGGGCGAGAAGCTCGTCTAGGCGGGCTTGTTTGCGGGTCACCGAGGGCCCCGGCCCTCCGGCCTCCTGTCGCTGCCACATGATCTGGATCATGGCGCCACCGGGCCATGCGTGGAATCAAGGCCGCGGAATATAGCGGAGAGGGGCATTTCATGACGTATCAAGGCAAGGTCTTCGTGGTGACGGGCGCCGGGTCCGGCATCGGGCGCGAGCTGGTGCGGGCGCTCATGGCGCAGGGGGCGAAAGTGGCGGCGGTGGATCTGCGCCGCGAGGGGCTGGAGACGCTGGGCGAGGCCTCCGGCCGCCTGAGCCTCCATCCGCTCGACATCTCCGACCGCGACGCGGTGGCGGCGCTGCCGGCGGCGGTCGAGGCGGCGCTCGGCCCGGTCGACGGGCTCATCAACAACGCCGGCATCATCCAGCCCTTCGTGCCGGTCTCGGCGCTGGACATGGCGGTGATCGACCGGCTGGTGTCGGTCAACCTCATGGGGCCGGTCCTGATGACCAAGGCCTTCCTGCCGGCGCTGATGGCGCGGCCGAAGTCCTGGCTGGTCAACGTCGCCTCGATGGGCGGCTTCATCCCCTTCCCGGGGCAGACGATCTACTCGGCCACCAAGGCCGCGGTGAAGCTGATGAGCGAGGGGCTCTATGCCGAGCTGATGGACGGGCCGGTCTCCGTCTCGGTGGTGATGCCGGGCGCCGTCGACACGAACATCGTGCAGAATTCCGGGCTCGACATGCCGATGGGCGATGCGGCGGCCTCCAAGGCCGTGCCGGCGCCCGAGGCGGCGAAGATCATCCTCGACGGGGTGGCGGCCGGGCGGCTCCATATCCTCGTCGGCTCCGACGCGCGGAGCCTCTGGGCCCTGTCGCGAATCGCGCCGGCGCGGGCGATCCGCATGATCCAGCGGAAGATGGCGGCGATGACGGCGGGGAAATGAGGCGCGGCCCGGGCCGCGCGCCGCCCGGGCCTGTCGCCGGCGGTGTCACCGTCGCGCGGCCCCGAGCGGGGGGGCCGCGATGACGACCGCCGCGCGCTCACAAGAGCTCGCAGCGGCAGGCGCCCATCATGGCGCCTGCCGGCTGAGTGCCGACCTCCGCAGGTTGCGTCAGGAGGCGCGGCGCAGATGGGCGATCGGCGGCGCGACGGGTTCCCCCTCCGTCCGGAAGGTCGCGACCTGGGTCAACAGCTCGCTGGAATCCTTGGCCAGCATCTGGCTGGCCGCCGTCGATTCCTCGACCATGGCCGCGTTCTGCTGGGTCATCGAATCGAGGTGACTGACGCCGATGTTGATCTCGTTCAGCGTTCTCGCCTGCTCCTCCGCGCCGCTGGCGATCTCGGCGATGTTGAGGTGGATGGCCTCCACCCCCGTGATGATCTGCTCCAGCTCGCTGCCCGCCCGGGTGACGAGGTCGACGCCGTTCGAGACATGGACGGAGCTGTCGTTGATCAGCGACTTGATCTCGGAGGCGGAATCCGCCGAGCGCTGCGCCAGCGACCGCACCTCGGAGGCGACGACGGCAAAGCCGCGCCCGGATTCGCCGGCGCGCGCCGCCTCGACGCCGGCGTTGAGCGCCAGCAGGTTGGTCTGGAAGGCGATATCGTCGATGATCTTGATGACGTGAGAAATGCGGGTGGAGGATTTCTCGATCTCCGCCATCGCGCGCACGGCATTCCCCACGACCTCGCCGCCCGTCCGCGCCGTCGACATGGCGCTCTGCGCCGAGGCCTCGACGCTCTTGGCGTTGCCCGCCGCGGTCTGGACGGTGGAGGTCAGCTCCTCGATGGCGGCCGCCGTCTCTGCCAGCGTCGCGGCCTGCACCTCCGTCCGGCGGGCGAGGTCGGCCGAGGCCTGGCCGATCTCGCTGCCCGTGCGCTGCACGGTTTCCGAGACCTGCTTCACCGCAGAGATGGCGGAGGAGAGGCGCCTGGCGGCCTGGTTGTAGGCCGCCCCGAGAAGATCGACATCCTCGACGCCGGAGGGGGTGATCTGGTGGTTGAGATTGCCCTCGCGCAACTGATCGAGGCCGCGCGCGATCTCCCTGATTCCCCGCTGCCGCCTGGTGATGTCCATCGCGAGCTTGAAGACCGTCCGCTTTCCATCCGCCGCCGTGCAGGGAGCATAGGTCGCCTGGATCCAGATGGTCGAGCCGTCCTTGGCGATCCGGGGGAACTGATCGGTGAAGGCCTTGCCGGCCTGGAGCTCGGCCCAGAACTGCCGGTAGTCCGGGCTGCGCGCGAACTCGGGCGCGACGAACATGGAGTGGTGTTTGCCCACCACATCCTCGCGCGCGTAGCCAAGCGTTTTCAGGAAGTTGTCATTGGCGCGGATGATGGTGCCGTCCATCTCGAACTGGATGGTGGCCTGGGTCCTGTCGATTGTGGCGAGGACGGCTGCGGCATTCGCCTCGGCGGCGTCGACCTTGGCATGCCTCGATTTCCAGAGTTTCAACACTCTCGGTTCCCTCATCATCCCTGTGATGGGGGATCACTAGCCTGCAGGAATGTCGGAAGAATTAACGCGCGCCCGATATCGGCGCCGCGGCGCGCTCACTTCCGCAGCAGCGTCTCGCCGGTGTCGAGCGTGGGCGTGAGCGTCACGATCGGACCGGTCTCTTCCAGCGGGTCGGGCAGGGCGCAGCGGGCGGCGATGATGTCGGCGGCCTTCTCGCCGATCTCGCGGCGGCAGGCGTCCATCGTCGCGAGCCGGCGCGGCAGCCCGTCAAGCAGCTCGACGCCGTTGAACCCTGCCAGCCCGATGTCGCCGGGAATGTCGGCGCCCTTCTCGAGCAGGTAGAGCAGCCCGCCCGCCCCGATCATGTCGTTGGAATAGTAGAGGAAATCGATGCCCGGCGTGCGCGTCAGGATCGCCTCGGTCATCTCGCGGCCCTTCTTGAGCGCCGAGCCGCCGGAGTAGAATTCCTGATCGACGATCTCGTAGCCCTGCTTGGCCAGATGGGCCGTGAAACCCTCGAAGCGCTTCCGCGCCCGGTAGTCGAGCGGCATCTTGGTGCCGAGAAAGCCGATGCGGCGATAGCCCTCCTTCAGGATCGCCTCGGCCATCTCGCGCCCGGCGCGGCGGTGGCTGATGCCTACGGCCGCGTCGATCGGGTCGCCGTCGGTATCCATGATCTCGACCACCGGCACGCCGGCGCGGGCCAGCATGGCGCGGGAGGCCTCGGAATGCTCGAGCCCGGCGATGATGACGCCGGAGGGCCGCCAGGAGAGCATCTCGAAGAGCACCTTCTCCTCCTGCTCGGGCCGGTAGTCGGTGACGCCGACGACGGGCTGCAGGCCGGTGCCGGAGAGCCGGTCGGAGATGCCGGAGAGCACCTCGGGGAAGACCATGTTCTTGAGACTGGGGATGATGACGCCGACGAGATTGACGCGGCTGGAGGCCAGCGCCCCGGCGATCCGGTTCGGCACATAGCCCATCTTCTTGGCGGCGGCCTGCACCTTGGCCCGGGTCGTCTCGGAGACGTCGCCCTTGCCGCGCAGGACGCGGCTGACGGTCATCTCGCTGACGCCGGAGGCCTCACTCACGTCGCGCAGAGTCAGCGGCCGGGGCCGTTTGCTGGTCATCCATCCCCCCTCCTCAGGGTTTCGATGGGTTAGCCGCAGGGGGGGCCGTTGTCCAAGGAAATACGGGGGCGCGCTGTCGCAGGCGCCCGGATGCCTGCCCGGTGAGCGCCGGATGCGCCGCCGATGCGGCGTTGACCTCGCCCCCCGCCGCGGGCAGGAAGGCGGCCGGAGGCCCCGTGGCTCAACTGGATAGAGCAATCCCCTCCTAAGGGATAGGTTGCAGGTTCGAGTCCTGCCGGGGTCACCAGCCGCCCGCCTCAGCCGTGCCGGAGCCTTCGCCCTGACGTTGCGGTTTTCTCGCTCTCGTGAAGGAACACCACGCGCCCTTGAGACTTGTTCAAGCGGAAAGGGGATTGCCCATGCTGACCAGACGCCATTTCATTTCGACCACCACGGCGCTTTTTTCCAGTGCGATTGCCGCGCCGGTCTTCGCCGCCACCGCCGATCAGGAGGCGGAGTGGGACGCACAGGTGACGCCGCCGGGCTTCGATCCGGCCACCACCAACCCCTGGGGGCTAGACCCGCGCCTGCTGCCGCAGCGGGTCTATACCAACGGGGACATGGCGCCGGGCGACATCCATGTCGATGCCGTCGCGCGCTATCTCTATCATATCGAGGAGGGCGGCACGGCGATGCGCTACGGCGTCGCCATCGGGGCCGGCAATCTCTACGAGCCAGGCACCTTCCGCATCGGCCGCAAGACCAAGTGGCCCACCTGGACGCCGACGCAGGACATGATCGAGCGCGAGCCCGACCTCTATGCGCAATATGCCGACGGCATGGCCCCGGGGCCGGAGAACGCCCTCGGCAGCCGGGCGCTCTATCTCTACGAGGGCGAGCGCGACACGATGCTGCGCATCCACGGCACGCCGCACCCGACGTCGATCGGCACCCGCGCCAGCTCGGGCTGCGTGCGCATGGTCATGCCGCACATCAACCTGCTCTATCCGAACGTGGAAGTCGGCTCGACGGCGATCCTTTATCCGGCCGAAGACAGCGTCACCGCGCCGAGCTGATCGGCGGGCCGTCCCCTGACCCGATAGATAGGCCCCCGGGGTGCGCGAGCGCCTCGGGGGCCGGTCTGTCAGATGGCGGGCGGAGGCACCGAGCCGGGGCTCAGGCAGATCGGGTTGTCGTTGACGGTGCGCAGCGGCAGCTCCGTCGTCTCGATCGGGCCCGAATAGGTATACCAGTAGCAATTGTCGCCGGGCCGCAGATAGGCCGAGGCGAGGTCTTGCCCGGGCTTGACGATGGCGCGCACCTCCGGCGGAAGCTGTGAGCCCGGCTCGGGCGGCAGCTCGGGCATCGGTTCGGGCGCAGGCGCGAGCGCCACGCAACCGGAGAGGGTGAGGCCGGCGCCGAGCGCCAGAGCCGGAAGACGGCAAAGGGTAAGGAATGTCTCTCGCATGGGGTGGTCCTGTTTAACGATTGGGGAAACCGTTGCATTCCCTGACCCCGACCGCAACGCCGGAGGCGGGCAGGCCAAAGATCACACCATGCGGATCACGTCCTTCTCGATGGCCAGCATGTAGCCGCGGCGGGCGATGTTCTTCACCAGAAGCTCGCTGACGATCTGGTTGCCGAGCGTGTCGCGCAGGCGCTTGATCCGCGTCGCGCCCGCCGCCTCGTCGCAATCGGCGGGGTTCCGGCCGGAGATCATGGCCTCGATCTCGGCGCCGGAAAGCACGTCATCGTCCATCCGCGCCTCGGCGAGGACGGAGAGCGTCTCGATGGCCGCCCCCGTCAGCTTGAATTCGAGGTTGTTGAGATAGACCGTGTTCTGCGCCCGGGCGATGAGCAGCGAGTTCACCTCGATGCCCTTGCGCTCGATCTGGCCCATGCGCCGCGTCAGCGCCACGAGCATTACCAGGAAGGCCACCGCCGCCACCAGCATGGCGGTCGCGAAGACCAGCAGCACGAAGATGACGAAGCGGTAGCTCGACAGCGTCTCGGAGAAGGCCGTGCCGGACTGGGCGAGGATCTCGAGCAGCTTCACCTCCGCCTGGCCGGTGAGGTCGGCATTCTCGATGAAGAGCCGCTCCACCCGTGCGTTGAAGGCGTTGGCATCCGGCAGATTGAGGAAGAGCAGCAGCGCCGCCGCGCCGAGCACCGCGAAGATTCCGGCGATGCCGCCGTAGACGATGCGGTTGCCGGTAATGCGGGCCTCAGTAGCGGAGGTAGAATCTCCCGGCATTGTCACGTCTCTCCCCAAGGCCCGAATCGTCAAAGAGCCCGAGGATGGTGAGCAACTCCCAGCCGCCTTGAGCCAACCGGGGGCGGAGCTCGCCCTCGGCGGCGCCTATCGTGCAGGCTCCGCGGATTTCCGCAACACCGTAGTGCAGTCGAAGCGGATCATCCTGCTTCGCCTTGTAATCTGCGTAGCAGGCCGCGCCGGCCGGAGCGGCGAGCAGCAGAAGCGGGAAGAGAAGGACTGCGGCTTTCATAGGGGGGACCCTCGCGCCCCCGGGGGCCGATAGTCAATATCCATTGGGATTTGGCGCCGATGTCATCGGATAGCGCCGCCGCGATATTGCCCGTCACCGCCCGGATGCCGAATTTGCCCCCACATCGCGACCGACCCGAAGACCCGCCCCGACAATGGGCGCCCCCATCAAGGAGAGCCGCCATGACCCGCCTGCCGCTGACCCACCTCGGACTGCCCCGCCTGGGCCTCACCCGCCTGACCCGCACCTTTGCCGCGGCCGCCGCCGCGCTGTCGCTGGCCGTGCCGCTGCCGGCGCAGGCGCAGAACGTCGTGAGGCCGGCGGAAGAGGCGCAGGGCAACGAGACCGGGCAGCTCCTCATCGGGCTCGCCGTGCTCGGCATCGCGGCGCATGTGCTGTCGCGGGCCAATCACGACCGGCGCGATGGCGATCAGGCCAATGCCGGGCCGCGCCCGGCGCCGGTCATCGACCGCGGCCGGGGCGACGGGCGGCCCGCCGGCCAGGGTTTCCCGGGGCAGGGCCACGGCAACGTGAACAGCCCGGGCGGCGGCTTCGGGAACGGCAATGGCAACGGCCACGGGCTCGGCCACGGCGGCGTCAATCCCGGCTTCGCCCCGGGCGGCCCGGCGATCACGCCCGCCACCGGCGCCATGCTGCCGCGCTATTGCCTGCGCAGCTATCCGACGCAGACGGGCAACCTCATGCTTCTCGACGGAGACTGCGTCTCCGCCAATTACGCCTTCGCGAACCGGCTGCCGATGACCTGTGCGGCGGCCGTACAGACCGGCTCCGGTTTCGCCAGCGGTTTTGACGTCCCCTGCCTCCGGGCAGAGGGCTACCGGCTCTCGGCCCGGTAGGCGTTCCGGGTCGAGCAGGAGGGCTGCGCCCAAACCCCGCACTGTCCCCGCGGGGCAAAGCGGCCCTCGGGAGCGGGGCGGAGGCGAAAGCTTCCGCCCCGGTTTCCTTTCTGGGGGCGCTTGAACCGGCGGCCCTCCGGCGGCAGAACGGGGCCATGCAGATCCTCCCCGACTACAGCTTCGAGACGGCGATCACCGCCCGCGGCCAAGTGCCCGTCGCCGGGGTCGACGAGGCCGGGCGCGGCCCGCTCGCCGGGCCGGTCGTCGCCGCCGCCGTCATCCTCGACCCCGCCGCGATCCCGCCGGGGCTCAACGATTCCAAGAAGCTGAGCGCCGCCCGCCGGGCCGAGCTCGACCTCGCCATCCGCGAGACGGCGGTCTTCGCCGTCGCCGAGGCGAGCGTGGAGGAAATCGACAGCCTCAACATCCTCTGGGCCTCGATGCTGGCGATGAGCCGGGCGCTCGCGGCGCTCGCCCGCGCCCCGGCCTATGCGCTCATCGACGGCAACCGCCTGCCGAAGGAGATGTGCTGCCCGGGCGAGCCGCTCATCGGCGGAGACGGGCGCTCACTCTCCATCGCGGCCGCCTCGATCCTCGCCAAGACGCACCGCGACCGGGTCATGGTGGATTTGGCGCAACAGCATCCCGGCTACGGCTGGGAGCGGAATGCCGGCTATGGGGTAAAGGCGCATCAGCAAGCGATCCGCGAACTGGGCCCGACACCGCATCATAGGCGGTCCTTCCGGCTCGACTACCAGATATAGTGGCAAGCCCTAGCCTCAAGTGCTTGATTCAAAAAAGCTTTTGACAGCGAATCGCCTCTGACTCATCTTTGACCTCGAGCAGAACGAGCGGAAAATCCGCCGATCAGTCTAGGGGCAGAGGCATGGGAATGATGAAGGGCGCTGCGGCGCTCCCGCTCAACACGATTCTGGATGGCGATTGCGTGGCGCGGATGAACGCGCTGCCGGCGAATTCGATCGACCTGATCTTCGCCGATCCGCCGTACAACCTTCAGCTGCGGGGCGATCTGCACCGGCCGGACAATTCCAAGGTCGATGCGGTCGACGATTCCTGGGACCAGTTCGACAGCCTGAAGATCTACGACGACTTCACGCGCGAGTGGCTCGCCGCCGCCCGCCGGCTCCTCAAGCCCAATGGCGCGATTTGGGTGATCGGTTCCTATCACAACGTCTTCCGCCTCGGCGCCGAGCTGCAGAACCAGGGGTTCTGGATCCTCAACGACGTCGTCTGGCGGAAGTCGAACCCCATGCCGAACTTCCGCGGCAAGCGCTTCACCAATGCGCATGAGACGCTGATCTGGGCGTCGAAGGGGGAGGGCGCGAAATACACCTTCAACTACGAGGCGCTGAAGGCGCTGAACGAAGGCATCCAGATGCGCAGCGACTGGATGATCCCGCTCTGCACCGGCCATGAGCGGTTGAAGGATGACAACGGCGACAAGGCCCACCCGACGCAGAAGCCGGAGGCGCTGCTCCACCGGGTGCTCCTCGGCACGACCAACCCCGGCGACGTGGTGCTCGATCCGTTCTTCGGGACGGGCACGACCGGCGCCGTCGCCAAGATGCTTGGCCGCGACTTCATCGGCATCGAGCGCGAGGAGGCCTATCGCCGCGTGGCCGAGAAGCGCCTCGCCCGGGTGCGCAAGTTCGACCGTTCGGCGCTGGAGGTCACCGCCTCGCGCCGCGCCGAGCCGCGCGTCGCCTTCGGCGTGCTGGTCGAGCGCGGGATGCTGCGGCCGGGCGAGCAGCTCGTCGGCCCGCGCGGCGCCACCGCCAAGGTCCGTGCCGACGGCACGCTGATCGGGGCGGAGGCCAAGGGCTCCATCCATCAGGTCGGCGCCGCCATCGAGGGCGCGCCCTCCTGCAACGGCTGGACCTACTGGCACTTCATGCGCGACGGCCAGAAGGTGCCGATCGACGTGCTGCGCCAGCAGATCCGCGCGGAGATGCGCGAGGCCTGAGCCCCTTTCACAAGTTACCGCCAGTGCCGGAGGCCCATGGGTCGCCCGGCACCTCCTTCCCCCGCGCGGCCCGATGGCCTCGCGGGGTTTTTTCATGTGGGGGGAAACGCAGCTTAGGGAGTGCGCCGGCGCCGCGTCACCCCGCGAAGTCGTCCTTCGCATAGCCCTGCAGGTAGAGCAGCGCCGTCAGGTCGCCGTGGTTCACCTTCAGCCGCGCCTCGGCCTGCACCGCCGGCTTGGCGTGGAGCGCGACGCCCATGCCGGCGCGGCCGAGCATCCCGAGGTCGTTCGCCCCGTCGCCGACGGCGAGCACATCCGCCTCGGCGATCCCGAGCCGGGTGACGAGCTCCTCCAGCGCCGCGACCTTGGCCTCGCGGCCGAGGATCGGGCGGGCGACGTCGCCGGTGAGCTGGCCGCCCTCCGCCAGCAGCCCGTTGGCCCGGGCCTCGTCGAAGCCGAGCCGGGCGGCGATGGGCTCCGCGAAGGCGGTGAAGCCGCCGGAGACCAGCGCGGCATGGGCGCCCGCCGCCTTCATCGTCGCCACCAACGCCGGCCCGCCGGGCATCAGGGTGATGCGCCGCTCGAGCACCTGGGGGATGATCCCCTCCGGCAGGCCTTTCAGCAGACCCACCCGCGCCAGCAGCGCCCCCTCGAAATCGAGCTCGCCGTTCATCGCCTTGGCGGTGATCGCCGCGACCTCCGCGCCGACGCCCGCCTCGGCGGCGAGCTCGTCGATGCATTCCTGGCCGATCATCGTCGAATCCATGTCGGCGAGGAGCAGGCGCTTCCGCCGCCCCTCCGCCGGGACCACCGCGAGGTCGACGCCCTGGCCCTGCAGCTCGCCCCAGACCTCGGCCTCGTTGCCCGGCGCGACGGGAATCGCGAATTCCACCGCCTCGCCCGGCGCCAGCCAGCGCAGCGGCGCGCCGCCCCAGGCGGAGCGGAGCGCCTCGGCGAGGGCGGGGTCGAGCCCGCCGGGGCGGGCGATGAGCACGGCGATCTGCATGGCGGCCTCCTGTCGGGCGCGGTTCGGTCCGGGGCGGGGATAGCCGCCGGCGCGCCGCCCGGCAACGTTCCGTTCACGAAGTTTCCGATGGTGGACGCGGGGCCCGCCCCCGGCGCCGGAATCCTCCCTGCCCCCCGCTTTTGCCGCTTGTGGCGCCGGGAGCGGGGCCGTATCTGCGGCGGCGGGACACCCCTCCCCAACGAGGGGCATGTATCTGTGAGGATATCCAGATGGCTGATGCCAAGCCGGCCGCGCGCCCGGTCAATCCGCGCTTCTCTTCCGGCCCCTGTGCCAAACCCCCGACATGGACGCTCGACGCGCTCGCCGATGCCCCCTTGGGCCGGTCGCACCGCGCCGCCGTTGGCAAGGCCAAGCTCAAGGCCGCCATCGAGACGACCCGCGAGGTGCTGGGCATTCCGGCCGAATACCGGATCGGCATCGTTCCGGCCTCCGACACCGGCGCCGTCGAGATGGCGCTCTGGTCGCTTCTCGGCGCCCGCCCCGCGACGATGGTCGCCTGGGAGAGCTTCGGCGCCGGCTGGGTGACTGATGTCGTCAAGCAGCTGAAGATCGACGCCGAGGTGAAGACCGCGCCCTATGGCGAGATCGTCGACTTCGCCGAGGTCGACTTCGGCACCGATGTCGTCTTCACCTGGAACGGCACGACCTCCGGCGTCCGTCTGCCGGATGGCGCGGCCATCCCGGCCGACCGCAAGGGGCTGACGATCTGCGACGCCACCTCGGCGGCCTTCGCGCAGGACCTGCCGTGGGACAAGCTCGATGTGACGACCTTCTCCTGGCAGAAGGTGCTGGGCGGCGAGGCGGCGCACGGGATGATCGTGCTCTCCCCCCGCGCCGTGGAGCGGCTTGAGAGCTACACGCCCGCCTGGCCGCTGCCGAAGATCTTCCGCATGACCAAGGGCGGCAAGCTGATCGAGGGCATTTTCGCCGGCGAGACGATCAACACGCCCTCCATGCTGGCGGTCGAGGATTACCTCGTGGCGCTGGACTGGGCGAAATCCGTGGGCGGCCTTCAGGGGCTGATGGCCCGCGCCGATGCCAATGCGAAGGCGATCTGGGAGTTCTGCGAGGCCCGTGACTGGATCGACAACCTCGCGGTGGATCCCGCGACGCGGTCCAACACCTCGGTCTGCCTGAAGTTCACCGATTCGCGGATCGAGGACGGCGCCGCCTTCGCCAAGGCCGTCGCCAAGCGGCTGGAGAAGGAAGGCGTGGCGCTCGACGTCGGCGCCTATCGCGACGCTCCCCCGGGCCTGCGCATCTGGTGCGGCGGCACGGTCGAGACGGCGGATATCGAGGCGATGCTCCTCTGGCTCGACTGGGCCTTCGCAGAAGAGATCGCCGCGCTCGCCGAGACCGCCTGAGATCGCACTCCGGAGGGCCGGGCTGAAGCCCGGCCTACGGGGGCGCCGCATCATCACATCGTAGGCCGGGCGTGAGCCCGGCTCCTTCCCCACCTCTCGGCCGGGCGTCAGCCCGGCGCCCGCAAAGGACCCCATCATGGCTCCCAAGGTTCTCATCTCCGACGCGCTGTCGGATGCCGCCGTCCAGATCTTCCGCGACCGGGGGATCGAGGTCGATTTCGAGCCCGCGCTCGGCAAGGACAAGGACAAGCTCCTCGAGGTGATCGGCCAGTATGACGGCCTCGCCATCCGCTCCGCCACCAAGGCGACGGAGAAGATCATCGAGGCGGCGACCAACCTGAAAGTGATCGGCCGCGCCGGCATCGGTGTCGACAATGTCGACATCCCGGCCGCGTCGAAGAAGGGCATCATCGTGATGAACACGCCCTTCGGTAATTCGATCACCACGGCCGAACATGCCATCGCCATGATGATGGCCGTGGCCCGGCAGATCCCCGAAGCCAATGCCTCCACCCACGCCGGCAAGTGGGAGAAGTCGAAGTTCATGGGCACCGAGATCACCGGCAAGACGCTCGGCGTCATCGGCGCCGGCAACATCGGCTCCATCGTCTGTTCCCGCGCGCTCGGGCTCAAGATGAAGGTCGTGGCCTATGATCCCTTCCTCTCGGAGGAGCGGGCGACGGAGATCGGCGTCGAGAAGGTCGAGCTCGACGAGCTCGCGAAGCGCGCCGATTTCATCACCCTGCACGTGCCCTTCACCGAGGCGACGAAGAACATCCTTTCCGCCGAGCGGATCGCGACGCTGAAGCCGGGCGTGCGCATCGTCAACTGCGCCCGGGGCGGGCTGGTGGACGAGGCGGCGCTCGCCGAGGCGCTGAAGTCGGGCCATGTCGCCGGCGCCGCCTTCGATGTCTTCGCGGAGGAGCCGGCGAAGGAAAACCCGCTCTTCGGCCTGCCGAACGTGGTGGTGACGCCGCACCTCGGCGCCGCCACCTCCGAGGCACAGGAGAACGTCGCCCTGCAGGTGGCCGAGCAGATGTCGGACTACCTGCTGACCGGCGCCGTGACCAATGCGATCAACATGCCCTCGATCACCGCCGAGGAGGCGAAGATCATGGGCCCCTGGATCGCGCTGGCCGGGCACCTCGGCAATTTCGTCGGCCAGATGAACGACGAGCCCTTGAAGGCGATCAACATCCTCTATGACGGCCAGGTCTCGGGCATGAATGCCGCGGCGCTCAACTCCGCCGTCATCGCCGGCATCCTCCGGCGCGGCAATCCGGAGGTGAACATGGTCTCTGCCCCCGTCATGATGAAGGAGCGGGGGGTGAAGGTCTCCACCACCCGGCAGGACCAGTCGGGCATGTTCGAGGGCTACATCAAGGTGACGGCGGTCACCGAGAAGCGCGAGCGGAGCGTGGCGGGGACGATCTTCTCCGACGGCAAGCCGCGGTTCATCCAGATCAAGGGCATCAACATAGACGCCGAGATCGGCCGCCACATGGTCTACACGACCAACCAGGACGAGCCGGGCATCATCGGCGCGCTCGGCAACACGATGGGCTCGAACGGCGTCAACATCGCCAACTTCACGCTCGGCCGGTCGTCCCGCAAGGGCGAGGCCATCGCCATCCTCTATGTCGACGAGGCGGTGCCGGAGGCGGTGCTCGACAAGCTGCGCGGCACGGGGATGTTCCAGCAGGTGAAGGCGCTGGAATTCGACATCGCGGAGTGACGGGACGGGGGCTTCGGCCCCCGTTTTCGTTTTGGGGGCGGTGGCGCAACCGCCCGGCTCATGCCCCCGCCCGGTACGTACCGCAGGCGCAGGGCGAGCGCCGGCCCGTCCCGCGGGCTGGCGCTCTCGTGGGGCAGCCCGCCGCTCTGAGCGGGGAAGTGGCTGCACCATAAAGTGCCATACGGCACGGACAGGAGCGCCACCCCCCGGGCCGGCGCTCGCCCTGCGCGGCACCGGCGTGCAGCACCGATCTCCGGACGGAAAACCTGCCCGGAATTCGGGCGAACTATGCGGGCGCGGGCCCCGGCGGCCCGCCTCCCTTGAAGCCCCGCACGGTTTCCGCCACACGGCCGGGGAAAGGGGGCGCCCATGCTGTTCGCCATCGGAGACATTCACGGCCAGGCCGAAGAGCTCGACCGGGCGCTCGCCCGGATCGAGGCGGAGGCCGGACCGGACGCCCGCATCATCTTCCTCGGCGACTACACGGACAGGGGGCCCGATTCGAAGGGCGTCCTCGACCGGTTGTCGGGGGGCCGCAAGGAGGGGCGCAACTGGGTCTGCCTGAAGGGCAATCACGACAGGATGTTCCGGCGCTTCGTCGTGGAGGGGGACCTCAACGACCCGGCCATCAAGTCCGGCAAGGGCTGGCTCGACCGGGCGCTTGGCGGCGGGCCGACGCTCGCCTCCTACATGGACCCGCCGGGCATGGCCGAGATCGCCGAGCGCGGCATGGACCCGGTGCCGCCGGAGCGCCTCGCCGAGCTTCTCGCCGCCGCCCGCGCCGCCGTGCCGGAGGCGCATATGGAGTTCATCGCCGGGCTGCCGCTCTGGCACGAGGAGGCGGGCTGCCTCTTTGTTCATGCCGGCATACGGCCGGGCGTCGCCATGGCGGATCAGGTGGAGGATGACCTCATCTGGATCCGCGAGGGCTTCCTCGACGATGCAACCGACCACGGGCGGCTGATCGTCCATGGCCATACGGCGCTGGAACAGGCGACGCATTACGGCAACCGGCTCGATCTCGACGGCGGCGCCGGCTTCGGGCGGCCGCTCTATCCTGCGATGCAGGACGAGGACGGCGCCTGGTGGCTGCTCACCTGGGACGGGCGGCAACCCCTGAAGCCGGCAGGGAGCTGGCTCTGACCTGGCGGCTCGACCATGTGCAGATCGCCATCCCCGAAGGCGGGGAGGCGCTGGCCCGCGGCTTCTGGGTGGCGCTCCTCGGCATGGAGGAGCTGGCCAAGCCCGAGGCGCTCGCCGGGCGCGGCGGGCTCTGGCTGAGGGCCGGGGAGGCGGAGCTGCATCTGGGGGTCGAGGCGCCCTTCGCCCCGGCGAAGAAGGCGCATCCCTGCTTCGCGGTGCCGGATCTCGGCCGGCTGGCGGCGGCGCTGGAGGCGGCGGGCCGCCCGGTGCGGCCGGACGACAGCATCCAAGGGCGGCGGCGGATCTTCACCGAGGACCCGTTCGGGAACCGTGTGGAGCTGATGGAGGGGTGAGGCGCCGGGCGGCTGCCCCCCGTCGGCCTGAACCGCCGACTCCCCCCGCGGTATTTGCAGAAAAGCGAGAGAGCTAGGGGCGGGCGGCCGCGAAGACCTGTGCGGCGGCGGCCTTGCAGGCGGGGATGACCGCCTCTGGCGTGAGGGCCGACCAGTCGACGGGGGCGTCGGTGAGGCGCTGGAGCGCCTCGATGAGGGGGGCGTCGGCCTCGGCCGCCTCTTTGACCAGCGCCTGGGCCTCGGCGCGGCCGAGGTGGGGGGCGAGGGCGAAGCTCGCGGCCTCGGCGAGGGCGGCGCCGTCATCCAGCGGGGTGCGGAGGGCGGCGGGGTCGGGGCGGAGCGTCTCGGCGAGCGTGATCGCATGGGCGAGCGCGGCGCCGGTATCGGCCAGCATCTGCGGCAGGGTCAGCCATTCGAGCGCCCAGGCGGCGCCGTCCCGCTCCTCCGCATGGGGGGCGGAGAGGGCGGGGGCGAGCGTGGCCGTCAGGCGTGTGAGCGTCAGGATCGCCTCCGCCGCCACGGGGTTGCTCTTCTGCGGCATGGTGGAGGAGCCGCCGCCGATGCCGGCGGTCACTTCACCCGTGCGCCCGAGGAGGATGAGGTCGCCGGCCATCTTGGCGAGCCCGGTGCCGAGCCGGGCGGCCCATTGGCCCAATGCCTGCACGGCGCCGCGATCGGTGTGCCAGGCCGGCCTGTCCGGCAGGCCGAGGCGGGCGGCGAGGCCGGCGGAGACGGCGGGGCCATGCGGGGCGACGGAGGTGTTGGCGCCGGAGGCGCCGCCGAACTGCACGGTGAGCCGGGCGCGGAGCGCGGGGAGGGCGGCGGCCTCGGCGATGACGGGCTGCGCCCAGCGCGCGGCGCGGAGACCGAAGGTGATCGGCGTCGCCACCTGGCTGCGCGTGCGGGCGGCCATGACGAGATCGGCATGGGCTTCGGAGGCGGCCTTGAGGACGGCGATCAGCCGGGCGGCGCGGGCCTCGAGGATGCCCAGAGCGGCGCGGTACTGAAGGACGAGCGCGGTGTCGACGATATCCTGGCTGGTGGCGCCCCAATGCACGAAGGCCGCCGCCTCTTCGGGGAGCGCCTTCCGGAGCGCCGCGACCAGCGCCGGCACGGGCACGCCGGCCGAGGCGGTGCCCTCGGCGAGGGCGCCCGGGTCGATCTCCAGCCCCGCGAGCCCCTCGGCGATGGCGCGGCCGGCCTCCGCCGGGATCACGCCGGCCTCCGCCTCCGCCTCGGCCAAGGCCGCCTCCACCCGGATCATCGCCGCCGTCAGGGCGGCGCCGGAGAAGAGCCCGGCGATCTCGCCCTCGACGAAGAGCGCGCCGAGCGGGGCGCCGATCACGCGGGCACGCTCTCGGTCAGGCCGAGGATGGCGCGGGCCTCCTGCCACGTCGCCACGGGGCGCTCGTACTCATCGCAGAGCTCGGTGACGCGGCTCACCAGCGCGGCGTTGGAGGCGGCGAGCGTGCCCTTGTCGAGGCGCACGTTGTCCTCCAGCCCCGTCCGCGCATGGCCGCCCTTCATGACGGACCATTCGTTGATGGTGATCTGGCTGGCGCCGATGCCGGCGGCGCACCATTCGGCATCGGGCGCGAGGCGCTTCAGCGTCTCGATGTAGAAATCGAAGATCGGCTCGTCGGCGGGCATGGCGTTCTTCACGCCCATGACGAACTGCACATAGAGCGGGGTCGCGAGCCGCCCGTCCTCCGCCATCTTCGCCGCCTGGACGATGTGCGAGAGGTCGAAGGCCTCGATCTCGGGCTTGATGCCGTAGGTCAGCATCTCGGAGGCGAGCCAGTCGACCAGATCCGGTGGGTTCTCGTAGACGCGGGTCGGGAAGTTGTTGGAGCCGACGGTCAGCGAGGCCATGTCGGGCTTCAGGGGCAGCATCCCGCCGCGGGCCTGCCCGGCGCCGGAGCGGCCGCCGGTGGAGAACTGGACGATCATCCCGGGGCAATGCTCGCGCAGGCCCTCGAGGAGCCGGCCGAACTTCTCGGGGTCGGACGACGGCGTCTGATCGTCGTTGCGCACATGGCAATGGGCGATGGTGGCGCCGGCCTCGAAGGCCTCCTGCGTGCTCTCCACCTGCTCCGCCACGGTGATCGGCACCGCCGGGTTGTTGGCCTTGGTGGGCAGCGAGCCGGTGATGGCGACGCAGATGATGCAGGGCTTGGCGCTCATGTCTCTCTCCTCTTCAGAGATCGAGAAACACCGTTTCACCCTCGCCCTGCAAGCGGATGTCGAACCGATATTCGGATTCGCCTGTCTTGGTTGCGATAAGCGTATCTACCCGGGGCCGCTGCTCGATGCGCGACAGGAGCGGGTCGTCCCAATTATCCTCGTCCTCGAAGTAGATGCGGGTGTTGAGGCCGATGTTGATGCCGCGCGCGACGATCCAGAGGCTGATATGCGGCGCCTGAAAGCCGCCGCCGCGGGCGGGAACGGGGCCGGGCTTGACCGTGACGAGCTCGAAGACGCCCGTCTCCTTGTCGGCGGCGAAGCGGCAGAAGCCGGAGACGGCGGGGTCTGCGCCTTCCTGCCCCGGATAGAGCCCGGCGGCATCGGCCTGCCAGCTTTCGAGCAGCGCATCGCGGAAGGCCCAGCCCATGCCGTCATAGACCTCGCCGCGGATGGTGATGACCTCGCCCTTCGCGCCGTCCGAGATCGGCGAGCGGCCGAGATCCTCGGGGTAGATCGTGGTGATGCCGGTGAAGCTGGGGATGCAGCCGATGTGCACGTAGGGCCCGGCGGTCTGCGAGGGGGTCTCCTGCAGGTTGGTGAGGCTCTGGGTCATCACATGCCCTCCAGCTTGTTCTCGAACATCGTCTGGCGGCGGCCACGGAGCACGATGTCGAACTTGTAGGCGAGAAAGTCGTGCGGCCGCGATTTGGCGAAGTCGAGCGGCGCGACGAGCCGATCGAGTTGCGAGCGGTCCTTCACCGTGGCGGCGATGGGGCAATGGTCGATGAGCGGGTCGCCCTCGAAATACATCTGGCTGATGAGCCGCTGCCCGAAGGAATGGCCGAAGATCGAGAAGTGGATATGCATCGGCCGCCAGTCATTGCCGCGGTTCGGCCAGGGATAGGCGCCGGGGCGGATGGTGAGGAACTCGTAGTACCCGTTCTCGTCGGTGAGGGTCCGCCCGCAGCCGCCGAAGTTGGGGTCGAGCGGGGCGAAATAGGTATCCTTCACATGGCGGTAGCGGCCGCCGGCATTTGCCTGCCAGATCTCGACGAGGGTCTCCGGCACGGGCCGGCCGAATTCGTCGAGCACCCGGCCGTGGACGAGGATGCGATCGCCGATGGCGAGGCTCTCGCCGCGGGTGAAATTGGCGATGAGGTTGTTGTCGAGCGGGCCGATGAGCGAATGGCCGAAGCGGGGGCCGGTCTCTTCCGACGGCGTCGATTCCATCGACAGGAGCGGCCAGCGCGGGCTCCGCGACAGGCTGGTCTTGTAATCGGGGTCGTAGGGCACCGGGTGAAGCGCCCGGTTGCGGGGCACGAGCGGCCCCTGATCGCGTCTGTCCATCCCTCGGGCCTCCTCTCCCTGCTTTGCTTTATGGGGCGGCGAGGGGCGGGGTGCCAAGGGAGGATGGGTGCAAATGGCCGGGAGGATCGGCGCAGGAGGGGGGTGCCCGCGCTGCGGCACCGGGGCGCCGGTGCCGGAGGCGATTCCCCCCCTGCGACAACGGGCAGGAGCGATCGGGGCGAGGCCGGGGCGCGGGGGCTTGTGAAATGCGGGAATTCCCGACCTTTGCTGCACGAGCGGTCGCTTGCCCGACTCGGGGCGCCATGCGACCCTGCCGGCATTGATGGGAGGAATTGTCATGCGTGGATTTCTGGCCGCCGTCCTGATGCTGGTTGCGAACGTGGCTCTGGCGCAGGACGCGATGCCCGAGCGGCACCCGGCCGTGTCGCGCAACATGGATTTCTACGGCGCCGATCTGCAGCAGATCTTCGACACCACGCTCGATGCCTGTCAGGCGGCCTGCCTCGGCAACACGCTGTGCCAGGCCTTCACCTTCAACCAGCGCAACAATTCCTGCTTCCTCAAGGGCGGCGTCAGCGAGACGACGCCCTATGACGGCGCCATCTCGGCCCATATCGTCACCGCCACGCCGCAGGCGATCCTGCGGGCCGAGACCCGGGCCGTCGACCTCGGCTTCCTCGGCGAGGGCACGCTGGCCGCCGCCCATGACCTCGCGCTGATGATCGGCCGCTACCATTCCTCCGAAGGGCTGACAGTGACGGAGCTGCTGGACGCCGCCGACCGGCAGCCGCGCGGGCTGAGCCGCTACCGGCTGATCGGCGCCGCCCTGTCGCTGGAGGATCGGTCGGACCTCTGGCTCGCCTACGGCAACCTGTCGCGCACCGTCGAAGACCAGGATGCCGCGCAGATCCGCACCGCCCGCGGCCGCGCCGTGCCGGCCCTCGTCAACGCCTATCTGCGCGCCGAAGGGCCGGCGGAGCAGGTGGCGGCGCTCTTCGACCTTGCCGGGGCGCTGGAAGACGACGGCCGCGGCCGCGACATGATCCCCGCGCTCCGCCTCGCGCAGGAGATCCAGCCCCGCCGCGATATCGAGGAGGCGCTGGACCGCGCCATCGGGCTCTACGGCTTCCGCATCGTGGACACGACGGTGGAAAGCGACGCCGCCCGCCCCCGCATCTGCGCCGAATTCTCCGAGCCGCTGGTGCAGGCCGGCACGGATTACGCGCCCTATGTGCAGCTCCCCGATCCGGGGCTGACCGTCGAGGTTTCGGGGCCGCAGGTCTGCGTGGACGGCGTGGCCCATGGCGAGCGCTACCGGCTGCTCTTCCGCGCCGGCCTGCCGGCGGCGAGCGGCGAGACGCTGATCCGCCCCGTCGAGATCACCCAATACGTGCGCGACCGCTCGCCGGGCGTGCATTTCCCCTCGCGCGCCTATGTGCTGCCGGCCCTTGGCGAGGTGGCGCTGCCGGTGGAGAGCGTGAACCTCTCCGAGACGGAGCTGAAGCTCTACGCGGTGTCCGACCGCAACATCATCCGCGCCATGCAGGAGGATTACTTCGGTGAGCAGCTCGGGCCCTGGGCAGTCGACTATTTCCAGGAGCAGATCGGCACCGAGATCTGGGAGGGCACCGCCGCCCTCGACATGCCGCTCAACGCCGATGTCACGACGCGCCTGCCGATGGACGAGGCTCTCGCCGGGCACGGGCCGGGGCTCTACGTGCTCACCGCCGCCGTGCCGGGGGCCGACCCCTATGACACGCCGCCGGCGGCGCAATGGTTCATCCTCTCCGACCTCGGGCTGACGACGATGGAGGGCAGCGACGGGCTGACCGTCGCCGTGCGCTCGCTGGCGACGGCGGGGCCGGTGGAGGGGGCTTCGGTGCAGCTCCTCTCCCGCGCCAATGCGGTGCTGGGCGAGGCCGTGACCGGGCCGGATGGCGTGGTGCGCTTCGAGGCGGGGCTCGTCCGCGGGCAGGGCAGCGCGGCGCCGGGGCTGGTGACCGTCCGCCATGGCGAGGCGGACATGGGCTTCCTGTCGCTGACGGATCCGGCCTTCGACCTCTCCGACCGCGGCGTCGAGGGGCGCGAGGCGGCCGGGCCGATCGACACGTTCCTGACCACCGACCGCGGCGCCTATCATGCCGGCGAGACCATCTGGGCGACGGCGCTGATGCGCGACGAAGAGGTCGCGGCGCTCGCGGACGTGCCGCTGACGGCGATACTCTACCGGCCCGACGGGGTGGAATATACGCGCCAGACCTCCGCCGGCGGGGTCCTCGGCGGGCATGTCTTCGGCCTCGCCACCGCCGGCACCGCGCCGCGCGGTGCCTGGCGGATCGAGGTGAAGAGCGACATGGAGGCGCCGCCGCTCGCCTCTGCCTCCGTCCTCGTCGAGGATTTCCTGCCTGAGCGGCTCGATTTCGAACTGGCCCTGCCGGAGGTGCTGCCGCTCGGCGCCACGCCGCGGCTCGACCTGCAGGCCGATTACCTCTTCGGCGCCCCGGCGGGCGATCTGCCCATCGAGGGCGACATCGTCCTCTCCGCCCGGAGCAGCCTGCCGGACTTCCCCGGCTATCGCTTCGGCCTCTATGATGCCCCCTTCGAGACGCGCTACGCCAGTTTCGGCAACCGCCAGACGGCGGCGGATGGCGGCGCGGGGCTCGACCTGAGCTTGCCGGAGGTCACCGGCGTCAGCCAGCCGCTGGCGCTGACGGTCACGGCGCGCGTCTCGGAACTCTCCGGTCGCCCGGTGGAGCGGCGGACCAGCGCCACGCTCCTCCCGGACCAGCCGATGATCGGCATCAAGCCGGCCTTCGGCGATGACGTGGTGCAGGAGGGCTCCACCGCCCGCTTCTCGCTGATCGGGCTCAGCCCCGAGCTGGCGCCGGAGGAGATGCCTGTCACCTGGACGGTCAACCGCGTGCGGACGCGTTACCAGTGGTATCGCCTCGGCGGCTCGTGGAACTGGGAGCCGGTGACGACCCGCGAGCGCGTCGCCTCCGGCGAGGCCAGGCTCGGCGCGGCGCCGGTGGAGGTCGAGGCCGACGTCACCTGGGGCCGCTTCGAGATCGTCGTCGAGCGGGCGGGCGGCGCCTATGTCGCCTCCTCGATGGATTTCTACGCCGGCTGGTATGTGCCCGAGGGCGATGCCGGCACGCCCGACGTGCTGGAAGCCTCGCTCGACGCCGAAAGCTACGTGCCCGGCGACACCGCCTATCTCCGGATCGTGCCGCGCTTTGCGGGGACGGCGCTGGTGACCGTGCTCACCAACCGCGTCGTCCATATGGAGGCCGTGGAGGTCCCCGAAGGCGAATCGCTGATCCCGCTGGAGGTGACGGAAGATTGGGGCGCGGGCGCCTATGTCTCCGCCTCCGTCCTTCGCCCGATGGATGTGGCCGCGGGCCACAATCCGGCGCGGGCGCTGGGCATCGCCTATGCCACTGTCGCGCCGGGGGACCGGCAGCTCACCGTCACGCTGGACGTGCCGGAGGAGGTGCGCCCCCGCGAGCGGCTGACCACCGACGTGACCGTGGAGGGGCTCGCCCCGGGCGCGGAGGCCTATGTGACGCTCGCCGCCGTCGACGTCGGCATCCTCAACCTCACCGCCTTCGAGGCGCCGGACCCCTCGGGCTATTACTTCGGCCAGCGCCGGCTCGGCGTCGAGCTCCGCGACCTCTACGGGCGGCTGATCGACGGCACGCAGGGCGCGCTCGGCACCGTGCGCTCCGGCGGGGACGGCGCGGCGGCGATGGCCGCGGAGGCGCCGCCGCCGACGGAAGAGCTCGTGGCCTTCTTCGCCGGCCCGGTGAAGGTCGGGCCCGACGGGCGGGCCGAGATCGGTTTCGACCTGCCGGCCTTCAACGGCACCGTGAAACTCATGGCCATGGCCTGGAGCGCCGAGGGCGTGGGGCAGGCGTCGGACGACGTCGTCGTCCGCGACCCCGTGGTGCTGGCGGCGACGCTGCCGCGGTTCCTCTCGCCCGGCGACACCTCGCGGCTCCTCATCGAGCTGACCCATGCCGAGGGGCCGGTGGGCGAGGCCATCGTCGAGCTCTCCGCCACCGGGCTCAACCTCTCCGGCCCGACCGCGCTCTCGGCGGTGCTGGAGGAGGGCGGCCGCTGGGTGCAGCCGGTGACGATCACCGCCGGCCTGCCGGGGCTCGCCACGCTCGACATCCGCATCACCACGCCCGGCGGCGAGGTGCTGGAGAAGCATCTGGAGCTGGGGGTGGAGGCGCATGACCCCGAGGTGATGCGCATCTCGCGCTTCGACCTCGGCCCGGGCGAGACCTTCACCTTCGATGACCAGGTCTTCGCCGGCTTCCTGCCCGGCACGGGGGAGGCGACGCTTTCCGTCGGGCCCTTGGCGCGCTTCGACGCGCCCGGCCTTCTCGCCGCGCTCGACCGCTATCCCTACGGCTGCACCGAGCAGATCGCCGCGCGGGCGCTGCCGCTCCTCTACATGGCCGATGTGGCCGAGGCGATGGGCATGGCCTCGGCGCCCGAGGTGAACCAGCGGATCACCGAGGCGATCCGCGAGGTCTTGGGCAATCAGGCCGCGAACGGCGCCTTCGGGCTCTGGGGCCCCTATTCGGGGGACCTCTGGCTCGATGCCTTCGTGACCGATTTCCTCTCCCGCGCCCGGGGGCGGGGCTATGAGGTGCCCGAGCTGGCGATGCGCCAGGCTTTGGACAACCTCCGCAACCGCGTGAACTACGCCCCCGATTTCGAGGCGGGCGGGCAGGAGATCGCCTATGCTCTGATGGTGCTGGCGCGCGAGGGCGAGGCGGCGGTCGGTGACCTCCGCTACTTCGCCGACGAGCGCGCCACGGCCTTCACCACGCCGCTCGCCGCCGCCCAGCTCGGCGCGGCGCTGGCCTTCTACGGCGACCAGCTCCGGGCCGACCGGATGTTCGCCCGGGCGGAGGACCTGATCGTGACGCTGCCGCCCGACCCGCTGACCTCGGTCTGGCGGGTGGATTACGGCACCGGCCGGCGCGACGTCGCCGCCGTGCTGGCGCTGGCCGTCGAGGCGGGCAGCGAAGCGGTGGACCGCGCGGCGCTGGAGCAGCGCCTCTCCGCCGCGCTGGCGGCCGGCCGGCCCTCGACGCAGGAGGCGACCTGGTCGCTCCTCGCCGCCGATGCGCTGATCGACGACCTGCGCCAGACCGGGATCACGGTGGATGGCGCCCCGCCCGAGGGGCCGCTCGTGCGGCTCCGCGAGGCGGGCGAGGGGGCGCCGCCGGTGCTGATTTCGAACGGCGGGGCCGGGACGGAGCTGACGGTCACCACCTTCGGCGTGCCCGAGGTGCCGGAAGGCGCCGGCGGCAACGGCTATGCGATCAGCCGCAGCTACTACACGCTGGAGGGCGAGCCCGCCTCGCCGGACGGCGTCGCGAGCGGCACGCGGCTGGTGACGGTGCTGACCGTGACGCCCTTCGGCCGGCAGGAGGCGCGGCTGATGGTCGATGACCCGCTGCCGGCGGGGTTCGAGATCGACAATCCGAACCTCATCTCGGCGGGCGACATCTCCGGCCTCGACTGGCTGGAGCCGGCCCCGGCGGAGAGCGCGCAGTTCCGGGCCGACCGCTTCCTCGCGGCGGTGGACTGGCGATCGGACGAGCCCTTCCGGCTCGCCTATATCGCCCGCGCCGTCAGCCCCGGCACCTACCACCACCCCGCCGCCAGCGTCGAAGACATGTACCGGCCGCAGATGCGCGCCCAGTCGGACCCGGGCCGGGTGACGGTCGCCGAGTGAGGGGCCCGGGCAGGCGGCGCGGGAGGGGGGCCGGGCGCTCCGGCGCCGGCTGGCTCTTCGCGCTGACCCTGCTCCTCTGGGGCGCCGCCTTCGGGCGCGACAGCTTTGACGCCTGGGTCGCCGCCACCGACCTGCCGCCGCTCGCGACGACGCATTCGGCGGAGGTGGTGGACCGGCAGGGCGAGCTCCTGCGCGCCTATACGGTCGGCGACGGGCGCTGGCGGCTGGCGGTGAGCCTCGATGCCGTCGATCCCGACTATATCGAGATGCTGATCCGCTACGAGGACAAGCGCTTCCGTGAGCATGGCGGCGTCGATGCCGTCGCCATGGCGCGGGTTTTTTGGCAGGCGCTGCGTTACCAGCGCTTCGTCGCCGGCGGCTCGACGCTGACCATGCAGGTGGCGCGGCTTCTGGAGGAGGGGCCGACCGGCACCCTGACGGGCAAGCTCCGCCAGATCCGCGTGGCGCTGGCGCTGGAGGAGCGGCTGAGCAAGGACCAGATCCTGCAGATCTACCTCGACCGCGCGCCCTTCGGCGGCAATATCGAGGGCGTCCGCGCCGCCTCCTACGCCTGGTTCGGCAAGCCGCCGCATCGGCTGACCCCGGCCGAGGCGGCGCTGCTGGTGGCGCTGCCGCAGGCGCCTGAGAGCCGCCGGCCCGATCGCCACCCCGAGGCCGCTCGCGCCGCGCGCGATCGGGTGCTGGCGCGGATGGAGGGCGCCGGCATCCTCACCGAAGAGGCGCGCCTCGCCGCGCTCACCGAGCCCAGCCCCGACCGGCGCCGCGACTTTCCGATGCTGGCGGCGCATCTGGCCGACACGGCCCGCGCCGCCGACCCGCTGGCCGAGCTGATCCAGACGACGCTCGACGCCGGGCTCCAGACCCGGATCGAGGCGCTCGCTGCCCGTGCCGCCCGCGAGGCGGGCCAGCGCCAGCAGATCGCCATCCTCGTCGCCGACCACCGGACGGGCGAGATCCTCGCCAGCGCCGGCTCCGCCGGCTACGGCGCCGAAACGCGCGAGGGCTATCTCGACATGACCCGGGCGCTGCGCTCGCCCGGCTCGACGCTCAAGCCCCTGATCTACGGCCTCGCCTTCGACCGGGGGCTCGCGCATCCCGAGACGATCCTCTCCGACAGGCCGATGGATTTCGCCGGCTACCGGCCGCAGAATTTCGACGGCGCCTTCCGGGGCGACATTCCGGCGCGGGAGGCCTTGCAGCTTTCGCTCAACCTGCCCGCCGTGGCGCTGCTGGATGCCATGGGGCCCCAGCATCTCTATTCGGCGCTGACCCGCGCCGGCGCCTCGCCGCGCCTGCCGATTGACGAGGCCCCCGGGCTCGCCATCGCTTTGGGCGGGCTCGGGCTGAGGCTGACCGACCTCACCGGCATCTATGCCGCGCTCGCCGAAGGCGGCCACCGGGTGGATCTGCGCTTCACGCCCGCGCCCACGCCCGGCTTCCAGCCCGTCGAGCTGATGGGCCGGGCGGCGGCCTGGCAGGTGGCGGATATCCTCTCCGAGACGCCCCGCCCCCTGGGCATCCGGGGGGCGGAGATCGCCTTCAAGACGGGCACCTCCTACGGCCACCGCGACGCCTGGGCGCTGGGCTTCGACGGGGCGCATGTCATCGGGGTCTGGATGGGCCGGGCGGACGGCACGCCGGTGCCCGGCGCCTTCGGCGGCGAGCGGGCGGCGCCCGTGCTCTTCGCCGCTTTCGAGCGGATCGAGGGCGCCCGCACCCCCCTGCCGCCGCCGCCGCCGGAGACGCTGATCCTCGCCAATGCCTCCCTGCCCGCCCCCCTCCGCCGCTTCACGCCGGCGGGCGCCGCCGCGCCCGACCCGGGCCCGCGCATCGCCTTCCCGCCCGATGGCGCGCTGGTGGAGGGCGAGGCGCTGATCGCCCGCGTCTCAGACGGGGCGGCACCCTTCACCTGGCTGGCCAACGGCGCTGTCATCGCCCAGAGCCGCCGCCGCGACGTGCCGCTGCAGCTCGGCCGCGGCTTCTCGGCGCTGACGGTGATCGACGCCGAGGGCCGCTCCACCACCGCGCATATCGAGCTCCGCTGATCCCCGATTGCCGCTTGGAACCCGGGGCCGGGGCGCACATATAGGGGCCGAAGCTGTCTGAAAGGGAGCGATTGCCATGCTTGGTCTGGGCGAAGAGCCGAAACCCGCCGCCTCCCCCTATGTCGAGGGGACCGATGCGAACTTCATGAAAGAGGTCGTCGAGGCCTCGCAGACGGTGCCGGTCATCGTCGATTTCTGGGCCACCTGGTGCGGCCCCTGCCGCCAGCTCGGCCCGGCGCTCGAAGCCGCCGTCGTCAAGACCAAGGGCGCGGTGAAGCTGGTAAAGATCGACGTCGACCAGAACCCCGGCTACGCCGGGCAGCTCCGCGTCCAGTCGATCCCGACCGTCTATGCCTTCTGGCAGGGCCAGCCGGTCGACGGCTTCCAGGGGGCGCTGCCGGGCTCGGAGGTCGACAAGTTCGTGGAGAAGCTGAAGGGCCTCGCCGGCGGTGAGGACGAGGGCGACGGGCTGGCAGAGGCCATCGCCGCCGCCGAGGAGATGCTTGCCCAGGGCGCCGCGACGGATGCGGCGGAGACCTTCGCGGCCATCCTCGGCGAAGAGCCGGAGAATGCCGCCGCCTATGGCGGGCTGATCCGCTGCCATGTGGCGATGGGCGAGCTCGATCAGGCCGAGGCCGTGCTGAACGGCGCCCCCGCCGCCATCCACGCCGCGCCCGAGATCGAGGCCGCCCGCGCCCAGATCGCGCTGGCACGCCAGGCGGAAAGCGCCGGCCCGGTCGCCGAGCTAAAGGCGAAGGTCGAGGCCGATCCGGCCGATCATCAGGCGCGCTTTGATCTGGCGACGGCGCTTCACGCGTCCGGCCAGACGCAGGAGGCGGTGGACCAGCTCCTCGAGCTCTTCCGCCGGGATCGCGAGTGGAACGACGGCGCCGCCAAGACGCAGCTCTTCACCATCTTCGAGGCGCTGAGCCCGAAGGACCCGGTGGTTCTGACCGGCCGCCGGCGCCTGTCGTCGATGATCTTTGCCTGAGCCGGCCACCGCGCTAGCTTGCAGCCCATGAGCCGCACCGCCGACCTGCCGGGCACCCTTGCCCTCTTTCCCCTGCCGGGAGCGGTGCTGCTGCCCCGCGCCCGGCTTCCCTTGCAGATCTTCGAGCCGCGCTACCTCGCGATGCTCGACGATGTGCTGAAGACACCCGAGCGCCTGATCGGGATGATCCAGCCGACGCGCGACGACCGCCTGCAGGCGGTGGGCTGCGCGGGGCGGGTCACCTCCTTCAGCGAGACGGATGACGGGCGCTACATGATCACCCTCACCGGCCGCTCGCGCTTTCGCGTCACGGAAGAGCTGGAGAGCTTCACGCCCTACCGCCGCGCCGAGGTCGACTGGGCGGAGTTCCGCGCCGACCGCGGCCCGGCGGAGGCGGACGCGGCGCTCGACCGCGAGGATTTCCTCGGGCTCCTCCAGCGGTTCTTCCGCAACGAGGGCCTCTCGACCGACTGGGACGCGCTGGAGGCGGCGGAGGACGAGATCATGATCAACGCGCTATCGATGCTCTGCCCCTTCGAGCCGGAGGACAAGCAGGCGCTTCTCGAGGCGCCGAGCCTCACCGAGCGGCGGCAGGTGCTGCAGACGCTGATCGAATTCGCGCTCCTGGGCGGGCAGGGCGGGTCCTCGGGCGAGGAGCGGCTGCAATGAGCCGCGAGCCCGGCTTCGACCCCAAGATGCTGGAGGCGCTCGTCTGCCCCGAGACGCGGGGGCCCCTGCAATACGACAAGGAGCGGCAGGAGCTCGTCTCCCACGCCATCGGGCTCGCCTATCCGATCCGCGGCGGTATCCCCGTGATGCTCGCCGAGGAGGCGCGGAACCTCAAGGCGGACTGAACTCCCGGCGGGGCCAGAAAATTCTTCGAGAAGAATTTTGGGCGCTGCTGCGGGCGGCGGTGCCCGGGTGGAGAGCGTGTTTTGGGGGGCTGTCTGCCCCCCGTCGCCTTTGGCGACTCCCCCCGAGGGTGCCCGGGAGCAAAGACATGGGGGGCGGGGAGCCCCTGCGCACTCGCTTTTCCTCAAATACGCGCGGGGGCAGTCGGCCGTTCAGGCCGCCGGGGGGGCGGGGCCCCCCGGCTCCCCGCTCTCAATGGACCTCCGGCACCAGCACTTCGCGCTTGCCGACGTGGTTGGCGGCGCTGACGACGCCTGCGTCCTCCATCTGCTCCACGAGGCGGGCAGCCTTGTTGTAGCCGATGGCCAGCTTGCGCTGGATGTAGGAGGTCGAGCACTTGCGGTCCTTGGCGACGATTTGCACCGCCTGGTCGTAGAGCGCATCCTCGCCGTCGGTATTGCCGCCGAGGCCGAGGACCTCGTCGATCGAGGTGCTGCTGTCGCTCTCGTCGGGGCCCTCGACGACGCCGCCCACGTATTCCGGCGGGCCGAAGCCCTTGAGATAGGTGACGATCTCCTCGACCTCCTCGTCGGAACAGAAGGGGCCGTGCACCCGGCTCACCCGGCCGCCGCCGGCCATGTAGAGCATGTCGCCCTGGCCGAGGAGCTGCTCGGCCCCCTGTTCGCCGAGGATCGTGCGGCTGTCGATCTTGGAGGTGACCTGGAAGGAGATCCGGGTCGGGAAGTTCGCCTTGATCGTGCCGGTGATGACGTCGACCGAGGGGCGCTGCGTCGCCATGATGAGGTGGATGCCGGAGGCGCGGGCCATCTGGGCGAGGCGCTGGATGCAGGCCTCGATCTCCTTGCCCGCCACCATCATGAGGTCGGCCATCTCGTCGACGATCACGACGATATAGGGCATCGTCTCGGGCACGGTCTCTTCCGTCTCGAAGATCGGGTCGCCCGTTTCCTCGTCGAAGCCGGTCTGGATGGTGCGCTCGAAATTCTCGCCGCGGGCGAGGGCCTCGCGGACCCGGCCGTTGTAACCGTCGATGTTGCGCACGCCCATCTTCGACATCTTGCGGTAGCGCTCCTCCATCTCGCCGACGACCCATTTGAGGGCGACGACCGCCTTCTTGGGGTCGGTGACGACGGGGGAGAGCAGGTGCGGGATGCCGTCGTAGACGGAGAGTTCCAGCATCTTGGGGTCGATCATGATCAGCCGGCATTCCTCCGGTGTCAGCTTGTAGAGGAGGCTGAGGATCATGGTGTTGATCGCCACCGACTTGCCGGAACCGGTGGTCCCGGCGATGAGCAGGTGGGGCATCTTCGCGAGATTGGCGATGATCGGGTCGCCGCCGATATCCTTGCCGAGCGCGAGCGGCAGCTTCTGGTTGCCGTCGCCGAAATCGCGATGGGCGAGGATCTCGCGCAGGAGCACCATCTCGCGGTTGTTGTTCGGCAGCTCGATGCCGATCACCGAGCGGCCGGGCACGGTGGAGACGCGGGCGGAGAGGGCCGACATCGAGCGGGCGATGTCGTCGGCGAGGCCGATGACGCGGCTGGCCTTGAGGCCGGGCGCCGGCTCGAGTTCGTACATCGTGACGACGGGGCCGGGCTTCACCGCGGTGATCTCGCCCTTCACGCCGTAATCGTCGAGCACCGATTCGAGCATCCGGGCATTCTCCTCCAGCGCCTCGGAGGAGAGGTGATGCCGGCGGACGGTGCCGGGATCGCGCAGGAGGTTCAGCGGCGGGTAGTCGTAATCCGCGTAGCGGTCCTCGAGCGGCAGGCCGGGCTGGGCCTCGGCGCGGGCGCGGGTCGAGGGGGCCGCGGGCTTGCGCGGCGCCTGCTGGACGACCTTCTTGGCGCGGGGCTCGGGCTGGGGCAAACCCTGGGGCAGGACCTGCGGCGTTGCGGGCATCTCGTCTTCCGGTGCCCATTCCTCCGCCCAATCCTCTTCCAGGACCATCTCGTCATCGGCGGCGAGGACGAGGGGCTGGGCCGCCTGCGCGGCGCGGCCGCCGGCCATCAGCGGTGGCTCGGTGCGCGGGCCGCCGGTGCCCGGGGTCTGGTTGAGGATCAGGGGCCGGGGGCCCTTGGGGCGCTCGGGCCTGGCAGGGGCGGGCGCGGGTGTGGCGGCGGCCCGGCGGGCACGGATGGCGCCGGCGATGCGGGCGCGGATGCGATCCTCAGGGTCGAGATCCTCGGGGATCTCCTCCTCATAGACCGGTTCGGGCTCTGCCTGGGCGCGCCGGCCGAAGCCGGGCAGGCGCGAGAGGAAGCCGCCGGACGTGGCAGCGGCGGCAGCGGCAGGGGCCGCGGCGGCAGGCGCCGGGGCCGCGCCGAGGCGGGTGGCGCCGCCGAGGCTGGGGCGGGCCGGGCCCTGGGACGCGGTGAGCGGCGGCTCGGCGCGAGAGGGCATCTGCCGGCCGGCGGGCGTTGCCGTCAGGGCGCCGCGGCGGGGCGGCGGCATGAGCGGGGCGTAGGCGTCCTCATAGAGATCCTCGTCCTCCGGCTCGACCTCGGGCTCGTCATACTCCTCGGCGCGCACCACGCGGGCCTGGGCGCGGCTCTGGTCACGGGCGCGGGCGGGCGGCATGCGGACGCGGGCGTCGGAGACGAGGCGCTCGGCCTCTTCCTCTTCCTGCCATTCGGCGGCGCGGGCGCGGGCGGCCTCGCGGCGCTCGACCATCGCCTCGCGGGCGCGGCTGCCGGCGGCGCCGAGGCCGCGCACGCCGAGGGCGGCGCCCTGGCCGGCGATGCGCAGGATCAGCGCGTAGAGCATGACGAGGCCCCAAAGGAACAGCCGCCAGGCGAGCTTCAGCTCGCTCAGCGTCAGGCCCAGCACCCAGCCGCCGAGCGCCAGAAGGCCGACGCCGGTCACGAGCGACAGCATCTTGACCCCGACGCCCGCGCCGATGGGTAGGGCGGTGAGCAGCACCGCGTCGATCGTGTCGCCGAAGAGCCCGCCGAGGCCGAACTGGTGCGGCCAGGTGGTCGGCGGCGCGAGGGTCGAGGCGTAGATGGAGGCCATGGCCACCGCGAAGGGCGTGAAGACCAGGCCCCAGAGCGCCCATTCCCCGCGCCAGTGGCCGGCAAGGCGGATGCCCCAGACGATCAGCGACAGCGGCAGGACGAAGGCGCCGCGGCCGAAGATCATCATGAGCGGATGCGCCAGCGAGGCGCCGACGCGGCCCATCATGTTCTGCACCGGCGCGTCGGAGGCGACGAGCCAGTTGGGATCGTCGGGCGAATAGGAGAAGAGCATCAGGGCCGCCGCCAGACCGAGGCCGGCGACGAGGATGCCGATGAGCTCGCGGCCCCGTCTCTCGATCGCGGCCTGCATGTTGCTGTCGAAGAGCGGGTCGCGCCCCCGTGCCTGATACGCCATGTGCCCTCGCCTCTTTTCTTATGCCAGGCAGTCGCGGAGCCGCTGGAGCCCGCGCTGCATGTCGTCTTTCGGGGCCACCATGGCGACCCTGATGTATCCTTGCCCCGGATTGCCCACCGCCGTCTCGCGGCCGAGATAGGCGCCGGGGAGCACCGTCACGCCGGTTTCCTGCCAGAGCTTCAGCGCTGCCGCCTCGCCATCCTCGACCGGCAGCCAGAGGAAGAAGCCCGCCTGCGGCGGCTGGTAGCCCGGGAGCTTGCCGAGGATCCTGTCGGCGATGCGGTACTTTTCGGCATAGAGCGCCCGGTTCGCCTCGACATGGGCCTCGTCATCCCAGGCGCGGGCGGAGACGGCCTGCAGAGGCAGGGGCAGGGGTGCCCCGGCATAGGCCCGCAATTGCCGCATCCGCGCGATGGCCTGCCGCCCGCCGACGGCGAAGCCGGAGCGGAGGCCGGGGAGGTTCGAGCGCTTGGAGAGCGAATGGAAGGCCACGACCCGCTCGGGGTCGGCCCCTTCCTCGCGCGCCACCTCGAGGAGGCCCGTCGGCGGCGCGTCGCGGTAGATCTCGGAATAGCATTCGTCGGCGAGGATGATGAAATCATGCGCCTCGGCGAGCTGAAGGAGGCTGCGCCAGTAATCGCGCCCCGCCACGGCGCCCTGCGGGTTCGAGGGCGAGCAGATATAGGCGAGCGCGGTGCGGTCGAGGATCTCCTTCGGGAGGGCGGCGTAATCGGGCAGGAAGCCGGTCTCCTCCGTGGCGGAGACATAGACCGGCTCGGCCGAGGCGGCGAGCGCGGCGACGGCATAAACCTGGTAGAAGGGGTTGGGCGTCAGCACGACGGGTTTCGCGCCGGCCTTCTCCTCGGGGCAGAGGGCGAGACCGGCGGCGAAGAGCCCCTCGCGCGTGCCGTTGAGGGCGATGAGGTTGTCCGGCGTCAGCGCCTCGGCGCCGTAGCGCCGGGCGAGCCAGCCGAGAATGGCGGAAAGGAGCTCCGGCGTGCCCTCGTTGGCCGGGTATTTCGCGAAGCCGGAGAGGTTGGCGGTCAGCACCTCGGCGAGGAAATCGGGCATGGCATGCGTCGGCTCGCCGATGGACATGGCGACGGGCGCATCGCCCGGCTCATGGCCGTCGAGAAGCGCCCGCAGACGCGGGAACGCGTAGGGAGGGAGCTGCGAAAAGCGCTCGGGAAATGCCATAACTGCCTCAGGTCGGGGTCGTTTTCGCCCCGTTTGGGCCAGACTAGCCGCCGCGCCGCCGCAATGTCCAGATTTCCCAAGGGAGCCGCGGGGTTGGGGAAGGGGCCTTGTGGCTTTTGGGTCAAGGGTGTGGGGGTGGCGGGCTCAAGCCCGCCCTACGGCCTTGCGCCCTTTTCCGGCGCCAATGCGGTGCCCCCGCCCGGTACGCGCCGAAGGCGCAGGGCGAGCGCCGGTGGCGCTCTGGTGGGGCTGGGCATGAGGTCGGAGCGGGGATGTGGCGGCACCATAAAGTGCCATGCGGAACCGGCAGGAGCGCCAACCCACGGGCCGGCGCTCGCCCCGCGCGGCGGCGACTTGCCCAGCTGTGAGGGGGAAGGTGGGTTACAAACCCACCCTACGCCAGGCCTTCCACCGCCGCCGCGAGGCGGAGGAGGAGGCCCTCCCGCTCTGGCAGCGCATTGAGGAGGAGCCCGCAGGAGGGCGCGCCGGTCGGCAGCGAGATCGAGGCGAGGCCCATGAGATTGGCCATCCGCGTGTTGCGGAGCGTCAGAAGGTTGGATTCGACATAGTAGTCGTCCTCCGCCAGCAACCGCGCCTTCACCGGCGGCAGGATCGGGGCGCTGGCGCAGATCACCGCGTCGTAACCGGCTGTCGCCGCACGGAAATCCGCCCGGAGCGCGTGGAGCCGCTCCCAGCCCGCGACGAAGGCATGGGCCGGCACGTCGCGGCCGGCGGAGACGCGCTTGAGGATCTGGGGGAACATCTTCTCCGGCGCCGGTTCGATGAACGGCGCCCAGGCGCCCCAGGCCTCGCCCGTGTAGAGGGGCCCCGCGAGCGCATAGGCCTCCGTCAGGCAGGGGAGCGCGGCGGAGGTGACCTCGGCGCCGGCGGCACGCAGGGCCTCGACCGACGCGGCGAGGGCCGCGGCGGGCTCGGGGGAGAGGTCCTCGCCGACGACCGTCTCCACCAGCAGTAACCGCCGGCCCTTGAGCGAGGCTCCGGTCAGGTCCACCGCCGGCCCGCCCATCGCAGCGTAGAGGAGCGCGCAATCCTCGACCGTCCGGGCGAGCGGGCCGATGGTGTCGAACCGCGCCGCCAGCGGCACGGAGCCGGTGAGCGGCAGCGCGCCGTGGCGGGGTTTGAAGCCCACGATGTCGTTCCAGGCCGCGGGGATGCGGCAGGAGCCGCCGGTGTCCGACCCGATGGCGCCGGCGGCCAGCCCGAAGGCGACCGAGGTCGCGGCGCCGGAGGAGGAGCCGCCGGGCACCAGCTCCGCCCCATGCACATTGGGCGGCGTGGCGGTGATCGGGTTGAGCCCGAGGCCCGAGAAGGCGATCTCGCTCATATGCGTCTTGCCGAGGCAGACGAGCCCCTCGGCGGAGGCGCGGGCGAGGACCGGTGCGTCCGCCTCCGGCACGCGGCCCGCCATCAGGGCGGTGCCCGCCTCCGTCGCCACGCCGGCGCTGTCGAAAAGGTCCTTCCAGGAGATCGGCACACCGTCGAGCGGGCCGCGGCGGGTGCCGGCCTTCGCGCGGGCGGAGGCCGCCTCCGCCTCCGCCAGGGCGCGGTCAGGGGTCAGGCGGGCGTAGATGTCGCGGCTCTCGGCGGCGGCATCGAGGAATGTCTCCGCCAGCGCCACCGGGTCGATCTCGCCCCGCCCGATTGCCCGCCCGAGCGCGCCCGCGCTGATCTGCCGCCATGCCTGCATCGCCTGCCTCCTTCGCCGGGGCGACGCTAGCGCCCCCGGCCCCCATGGACAATGCGGCCCCGCGGCGCGACAACGCCCTCATGCAGCGCGCGCTCATCATCGGCGGCGGTCTCAACGGCCCGGCCCTGGCCCTGGCCCTCGCAAAGGCGGGGCTGGAGCCCGTCGTGCTCGACGCCCTGCCGGCCGAGACGCGCGCCGCCCCCGGCTTCGACGGCCGTGCCTATGCGCTGGCCCATGCCTCGGTCCGGCTCCTCAAGGCGCTGGGCATCTGGGGCGCGGTCGCGGCGGAGGCCCAGCCGATCGAGGAGATCAAGGTCACCGACGGCGTCGCTGGCGAGGGCGCCGGGCCTTTCTGGCTGCATTTCGAGCGCGGCGCGCTGGAGGAAGGCCCGATGGGCCAGATGGTGGAGGATCGCCACCTCCGCCCTGCGCTGCTCGCCGGGCTCGAGGCGGCCGGCATCGAGCATCGCGCCGGCGTGCGCGTGGTGGCGCAGCAGGCCGGCCCCGGCACCGCCAGCGTCACGCTGGAGGACGGCACCGAGCTCACCGGCACGCTGATCGTCGGCGCCGACGGGCGGCGGAGCGGCACGGCGGAGCGCGCGGGGCTGAAGCGCCGCGTCACCGACTACGGGCAGAGCGCGGTGACCTGCGCTGTCGCCCATGAGCGCCCCCATGAGGGGGTCGCGCATCAGTTCTTCATGCCGGGCGGGCCGCTGGCGATCCTGCCGCTCGCCGGCAATCGCAGCTCCATCGTCTGGAGCGAGACGACCGCCCGCGCCGAGGCGCTGATGGCGATGGACGAGCCGGCCTTCCTCGCCGCGCTCCGCCCCGCCTTCGGGGACCATCTCGGCAAGATCTCCCTCGCCTCGAAACGCTTCGCCTATCCGCTCGGCCTGTCGCTGGCCGAGCGCTTCATCGCGCCCCGCGTGGCGCTGGTTGGCGATGCGGCGCATGGGCTGCATCCGCTGGCGGGGCAGGGGCTGAACGCCGGGCTCCGCGATGTTGCGGCGCTGGCGGAGGTGCTTTCCGCCGCCGCGCAGCGGGGCGAGGATATCGGCGCCGCCGCGACGCTCGCGCGCTACCAGAGCTGGCGGGGATTCGACACGCAGGCGCTGGCGCTGGCGACGGACGGCTTCAATCGTCTGTTCTCGAACGACAATCCGCTGCTCCGCGCGGCACGGGGGCTGGGTCTCGGCCTCGTCTCGGCGGTGCCGGGGCTCCGCCGGTCGCTGATGCGCGAGGCCGCCGGGCTGACGGGCGACCTGCCGCCCCTGATGCGCTAGGCGCCGTCCTTCTCTCCGCGCCGCGCCACCCAGCGCCAGATCGGCCGGGCCATGGCCACGACCAGCGCGATGCGCGTCAGATGCATGACCGAGACGAAGGCGAGATCCTCCCCCATCGACAGCGCCAGAAGGCTCATCTCGGCCAGCCCGCCCGGCGAGAAGGCGAGGAAGGCCTGCGTCGCCGGCATCTGCATGATCGCCGCCACCGGTACGGCGAAGGCGAGCGCGATGACGATCATCACCGCCGCCGAGGCGCCGGCCACCGCCATCTCGCGGCTCACCTCCCGGAAGGTCGTGCCGAGGAAGCGGCAGCCGATGACCACGCCGATGACGAGCTGCGCGAGGTTCACGAGCTGCGTCGGCGGCGCGACATGGACGATGCCCGCCACATGCGCGGCGCCGGAGACGATCATCGGCCCCATGACGGCATAGGCCGGCAGGTCGAGCTTCTTGCCGCCCCAATAGCCGAGCGCCGCGGCGGCGGTGAGGATCGCCCAGTCCGAGAGGCTGAGCGCCGAGAGCGCCACGTTCCGCGCCGGATTGCCGCCGCCGGCCGAGCCTGTGGCGCCGTAGACCAGCGAGAAGAAGAGCGGGATGAGGAAGACGACGACGAGGATGCGCGTTGCATGGGCGAGCGCGATGCGCCGCTCGTCGCCGCCCGCCGCGGCGCCGAGGAGCATGGCGTCGTTGAGCCCGCCCGGCATCGCCGAGAAGAAGGCCGTCGACCTGTCGAAACCGCCGAGGCGGCGGAAGACGACGTAGGAGCCGGCGAGCGCGGCGAGGAGGAATGGCGCCAAGACCAGGAAGGCCGGCCACCAGCCGGGCATCGAGAGCAGCACCGGCAGGGTGATGGCCGAGCCGAGGAGCACGCCGATGATCGGGATGACAATCATGCGGAGCTGGTTCGGCCCCGAGATCGGCGCCCCCGCGAGCGCCGCGACGGTGCAGCCGAACATCGGCCCGAGCATCCAGGGGAGCGGCAGGTAGAGCCAGAGCGCCACCCGCGCGGAGGCATAGCCGATCAGGAGGGCAAGCGCTTGTCTTGCAAGGAGTTGGGGCGAGATCGGACGGCGCGGCATGGCCCCCCGATTAGCCCCGCCGGGCGGGAGCGGCAAGCCGGGTGGCTTGACCCAAAGTCAGCCGCGGCCTAGGCCGGGGCGACATTGGGGCAGGGGTGAGCCGATGGATCCGTTTCTCTTCGTGATGCAGGTGGCGCTGCCCGTGGGGCTGCTCCTCTGGCTCTGGCTCCGGCCGATGCGGGGCGGGCTGCCCTTGGTGCTGCAGGTGCTGGCGACGGGCGTGGCGCTCGCCGCCATCGCCATGGTCGCCCCCTTCGCCATGCCGCCCTACTGGGTGCCGTGGCTCTACGGCGCCGCCTGGCTGCTCCTGTCGATCCGCGGCCTCGCCCGCTCGCGGCGCGGGCTCTGGCCGGAGGGGCCGGTGGTCTCCGTCGCGCTCGCGCCGGTCATCGCGCTCGGCATCTACGGCGCGGGGCAGATCGCCGAGGCGGTGCCCGGCCAGCGCCCGCCCGAGGGGGTGGAGGTAGTGGACCTCGCCGCGCCGCTGCCGGGGGGGCTCTACATCGTCGAGAACGGCGGCAGCCGGCAGGCGGTCAACGGCCACATGCATCTGCTGGCGGAACCCGGGCCGGATCGTGGGCAGGCCTATGCGGCTGATATCATTCGCATTCGGCCCTCGGGCCTGCGCACCGACGGCTGGCGCCCCGCCGACCCGTCGCGCTACCTCGGCTTCGGCACGCCGGTCGTCGCGCCCTGCGCGGGCGAGGTCGTGGCGGCCTCCGACACGGCGCCGGACATGGCGGTGCCCCTCGCCGATGCGGAGCATCCCGAGGGCAACAGCGTCACGCTCGATTGCGGCGGCACCTCCGTGGTGCTCGCCCATCTGCGGCAGGGCTCGCTGGCGGTGGCCACGGGCGATGCGGTGGAGGTCGGCGCCCCGCTCGGCGAGCTCGGCAATTCGGGCAACACCACCGAGCCGCATCTGCACATCCATGCCGAGCGGGACGGCGCGCCGCTCGCGATCACGCTCGAGGGCCGCTTCCTCGCCCGGAACGACCGGATCCGCTTCTAGTTCTCGTTGATGTCCTTCTCCCAGACCTTGGTCTGGCCCTTCCGCACCCCCAGCCATGCGCGGAGCGCCACCCAGGCGGCGAGGCTGAGGAGCGCGAAGGCGAGCAGCGCCAGCGGCAGCGAATCGGCGGCCATGGCTGCAAGGCTCCAGTCCGGCCAGACGAGCAGGCCCATCACCGCCGCGCCGATGGCGAAGCCGAGGAAGACGTAGCCGGGGGCGAGGATCTCGAGGATCCCCAGGCCCACCGCGGCCGCGAACCAGACCCAGGGCAATGTCCAGATCATCGGGCTACTCCTTCCGGAACATGCGGAAGGCATCGGCGAAGCTGTCGAGCGCCGTGGCCGGCACGACGACGAGCTGCTTGCCCGGCCCGTTGCCGATGGCGGTCAGCGCGTCGACCTGCTTGATCGCCACCTGATACTGGATCGCCTCGAGCCCGTTCTCCTGAATGGCGCCGGAGATGACCTGCGTCGCATAGGCCTCCGCCTCCGCCGAGATGCGCTTGGCCTTGGCCTCCTGCTCGGCCGCATAGAGCTGGCCGTCGGCCTGAAGCTCCACCGCGCGGCGCTTGCCCTCGGCCTCGGTCACGAGCGCGCGGCGGGCGCGCTCGGCGTTGAGCTGCTGGAGCATGGCGGCGCGGGTCGCCTCGTCGAGGTTCACGTCGAGGATCTCGGCCCGCGTCACCTCGATCCCCCAGTCATCCACCATCGCCCGCACCTGCTCGCGGATCTTGGCGATCAGCTCGGAGCGGTTGGACTGCACATGGTCGAGCTCCATCTGCCCGATCTCGGAGCGGACGATGCCGGCGACGGTCGTGGCGATGGCGCCGTCGATGTCGCGGATGCGGTAGACGGTCTTCTCCGGCTCGGTGATCCGGTAGAAGACGGAGGTATCCACCTTCACCAGCACGTTGTCGGAGGTGATGGCATCCTGGCTCGCCGTGGGGAGCTGCCGCTCGAGGATCGAGATGCGATGCGCCACCCGGTCGAGAAACGGCACGGTGAAGTTGATCCCCGGGCCGAGCACCGCATGGAGCCGCCCGAAGCGCTCCACCACGTATTTCTCCGACTGCGGCACGATGCGGATGCCGCGGAAGATCGCGATGATGACGAAGACCGCCAGCAGCAGCGCCACGATGGAGCCGCCCGTCAGGCCGGTCGCGTTGAGAAAGTCATCCATCGCCGCTCTCCTCTTCTTTGCGTCATATGACAGCGCCGGCGCCCCCCGCGGAAGGGGAAAATGCCGCCAAAGGCCACAGGCCGGGAGGTTTCAGCCGCTTCAAGCCCTCGTGAGAGCTGCACATTCTTCGTAACGATCTACGTTCCTGCGTCAGTAATGGTGGATGAACCAAGGAGGATCTCATGGCGCATCGCTGGACCAACGACATGACGCGGGCCGATGTCACCCCGAAGGAGCTCTGGCTGAATCGCCGGCAGATCATGGCCGGAACGGCCGGCATCGGCGCCGCCGCGCTGGCCGGGCGGGCCGCCGCGCAGGATGCGCTGGAGCCCAACCCGATCGAGGACATCACCAGCTACAACAACTTCTACGAATTCGGCACGGGCAAGGAGGACCCCTCCCGCAACGCGGACGAGATGGTCATCTCGCCCTGGTCGATCACAGTCGATGGGCTTTGCGACAACCCCGGCGAGTACATGCTGGACGACCTTCTGTCGGGCCTCACCACCGAGGAGCGGATCTACCGCTTCCGCTGTGTGGAGGCATGGTCGATGGTCGTGCCCTGGAACGGGGTGGAGCTCGCCGACCTCCTCGCCAAGCTCGGGCCGAAGCCGGAGGCCAAGTACGTGGCCTTCGAGACAGCGGTGCAGGAAGAGAACATGCCGGGCGTCCGCCGGGGGGTCATTCCCTTCCCCTATGTCGAGGGGCTCCGGATGGACGAGGCGATGCATCCGCTGACGCTCTTGGCCACCGGCATCTACGGCGAGCCCATGCCCAAGCAGAACGGCGCGCCGATCCGGCTGGTCGTGCCGTGGAAGTACGGCTTCAAGTCGATCAAGAGCATCGTGCGGATCTCCTTCGTCGAAAACGAGCCGCCGGCGACGTGGAACATCATCAACCCGCGGGAATACGGCTTCTATTCCAACGTGAACCCGACCCATGACCACCCGCGCTGGAGCCAGGCGACGGAGCGCAGGATCGGCGGCGGGCTCTTCGCCTCGCGGCAGGATACGCTGATGTGGAACGGCTATGACGAGGTCGCGCCGCTCTACGAGGGCATGGATCTGGACGTCAACTTCTGATGACCCTTTCCGACCGCATCAACGGCTGGCTCCGCCGCGTGCCGCCCTGGGCCATCTACGTGGCCGGCTTTCTCTATGCCGCCTGGTATTTCTGGCTGGGGCTGACGGGGGGCCTCGGCCCCGAGCCGATCAACACGCTCGAGCGTGAATACGGGCAAACGGCGATCCAGCTGCTGATCGCCGGGCTGGCGGTGACGCCACTTCGCCGCTTCGCCGGGATCAACCTCCTGCGCTTCCGCCGCGCGATCGGGGTGACCTGCTTCTTCTTCGTGCTGGCGCATCTGAGCGTCTGGGCCCTGCTCGACGTGCAGGCGCTCGGCCGGGTCTGGGCGGATATCCTCAAGCGGCCCTACATCACCATCGGCATGGGGGCCTTCCTGCTGCTCCTCCCGCTGGCGGTGACGTCGAACAACCTCTCGATCCGCAAGCTCGGGCCGAAATGGCGGCAGCTCCACAAGCTGGTCTACCCGGCGGCGATCCTCGCGGCGGTGCACTTCATCTGGCTGGTGAAGGGATTCCCCTGGGAGCCCTTCATCTACGCGGGGATCATCGCGGTGCTGCTGGGGCTGCGGCTCGTACCCAGGAAGCGGCCGAAACCGGTGGCCCGGCAGGTGGCGAGTTAAGCGCATAGTATAGCTCGCGCGTGCGCGCGCGAAGGAGCTGCCTGGAAAGGGGCGGGGCGACGGCCTCGCCCCTTGCTGATTCCGGGGCGATTCCAGGGGGAGAGGGGTGACTCGGCGGATCTGCGGAGACTGCCGCAG
>NZ_CP168219.1:0-3385000 GCF_041714655.1 Pseudoroseicyclus sp. CXY001 | reverse complement strand
AGCCAGCCTGACTGCGAGACTGACAAGTCGAGCAGAGTCGAAAGACGGCCATAGTGATCCGGTGGTCCCGAGTGGGTGGGCCATCGCTCAACGGATAAAAGGTACGCTGGGGATAACAGGCTGATACTGCCCAAGAGTCCATATCGACGGCAGTGTTTGGCACCTCGATGTCGGCTCATCTCATCCTGGGGCTGGAGCAGGTCCCAAGGGTATGGCTGTTCGCCATTTAAAGAGGTACGTGAGCTGGGTTTAGAACGTCGTGAGACAGTTCGGTCCCTATCTGCCGTGGGTGTAGGATACTTGAGAGGAGTTGCCCCTAGTACGAGAGGACCGGGGTGAACGATCCACTGGTGGACCTGTTGTGGCGCCAGCCGCAGTGCAGGGTAGCTATGATCGGAAAGGATAACCGCTGAAGGCATCTAAGCGGGAAGCCCCCCTCAAAACAAGGTATCCCTTGAGGACCGTGGAAGACCACCACGTCGATAGGCCGGAGATGTAAGCGCTGTGAGGCGTTCAGTTGACCGGTACTAATGGTCCGATAGGCTTGATCTGATCCAGAAACAGCAAGGCTGGACGGTCAGAAGCATACACATAACTTGACTTGGAAATGTTCCTTACTTGATCTGGTGGTCATAGCACGAGTGAAACACCCGATCCCATCCCGAACTCGGCCGTTAAGCACCGTTGCGCTGATGGTACTGCGTCTTAAGACGTGGGAGAGTAGGTCACTGCCAGATCTAGCAAGGAACATGTTTTCTCTCTTTCCGATCTCATTCCCCAAAATCGAGACCAGATGATGAACGTCGAGCGCACCGCGATCGGCGGTCTTTTCGTTGTTCGCTCCCCCTGGATCGAAGATCGCCGCGGCGCCTTTCGCGAGACCTATCGGCAATCGCTGATTGCCGAGGCCTGCGGGCGCCCCTATGACTTTGCCCAGGGCAATGTCTCGCGCTCGGCCGCCGGCGTCCTTCGCGGCTTTCATCTCGAGCCCTGGGACAAGTTCCTGCAGGTCGCCGCGGGGCGGGCGCTGGTGGTGATCCTCGATCCCCGGCCGGGCAGCCCGACATTCGGCAAGCATCTACGTTTCGAGCTTTCGGGGGAGGGGGACCAGCGGCTCCTGATCTCCGAAGGGTTGGCCAATGCCTTCTGGGCGCTGGAGCCTTGCGTCTATCTCAATGATGTCTCGAGGGAATTCACGCGTGACGGGCGGCGCGGCGTGGCCTGGGACGACCCCGACCTCCGCATCGACTGGCCGGGGAAGGATCCGATCCTTTCGGATGCCGACAGATTCTGGCCGAGACTTGCTTCCATTACCGGACTGGCCGTCTCCGGCGGGCTTGCGCGTCAGGAAAACGCCGGATCGAGCCCCGCCGAAAACGCCAGGTGATCCGCCGCCGTGCGGACGCCCGCCCGGATGCCACCGACAAAGCGATCCGGATCCGCCGACAGCTTCTCCCAGACCTGTTGTTGCGGCGTGGCCCCCTCATCCAGATGCAGATGCAACTGGAAGGGCCAGAACCGCTCCTGGTCATAGAGCGAGGCGAGATAGTTGAGCGGCGGCTTGCGATAGAGCCTCTGCCGCCAGTCGGCGCGGAAATGCAGGCAAGTCGGCTGCCGTTCGAGCAGCACCGCTTCTGGGGGCCGATCGGCGATCAGCGCCTTCCAGAGGATCCAGTCTCCGTCCCGCTCCGCCTCCTCCGGCCAAAAGCCGGCGGCCGCCAGGTCTTCACGGCGATGCACCACGCAAGTGGCGGGGATGTCGTTCATCTGCTTGAGGAATCGCTGCCGCCACGGCCGGATCCGCAGATTGATGAAGACAGGCAGCACGAGCCCGTCATCGCGGAGGAAAAGCGGCAGGCTATAGGCGAGCCGCACCTCGGATGACCGGAAGGCCCGCGCCATCCGCTCGAGATGGTCGGGGAAATAGAGATTGTCGTGGCCGAGGAAGGCCACGAGCTTGCCCCGCGCCTCGCGAAGCGCGATGTTGCGGTTGGCATAGCCGAAACTGGGCGCCTTCGGCAGGTCGAACCAGCGGATGCGTGGGTCGCCGAACCCCGACACCACCTCCGCCGTCTCGTCCGTGCAGCCGTCCCCCACGACCAGCACTTCGAAATCCTGCAGGCTCTGCGCCAGGACCGAGCGGATCGCGAGCGCGAGCACGTCGGGCCGGTTGTGCGTCGGCAAAAGGACGGAGAAGAGCGGCATCAGGCACCGAGCCCGGCGGATGACTTCTGCGTGCCGAGGCTCGGCGGATCGCGGTCCGTCATGGCTTTGTGCTCCCGCGAAAGACGCTGCTCGGCCCCTTCTCGCATGCCCGCCCGCGCGCACCAAGTGGCCGGGTTCGCCCGGTGATCTGTCGGCTCATCGTTGTAAAGCTACATCAAGGATCAGGTTTTTCGCCAATTCTACCCAAAGGAATGTGGCGGACCGGCCCACACGCCTCATAGCCTCCGACCGCGGGCGCGCCGCTTGCGGCGCGAGGGGCGGATTTCCTTGGCATGGGAGATTGAGCGATGCTTGTGAGGATCACCGGGCCGGGGGCGGCCATTTTCATGGGCCTTGCGGCCCTCCTGCCCTCGGCGGCGCGGGCGGAGCTCGACACGACCTATTACGAGCTGGTGGAAGACGACAGCCTGCCCTGCTCCATCAACGTCGGCAATCTCGGCGATTACTTCGTGGGCATCTTCTTCGGCGATGGCGAATACGCCAGAGCCAGCGCCGGCACCTATTACGATTACGAGAGCGGGATGCCGGATACGCTCGGCCCCCCCGTCGATTCGGAGTTCTTCCTCGAGGTCTGCGGCGTCAGCAATGCGGTCATCTCGCACAACGATGGTGCCGACAAGACGATCGAGACCGACACAGACTTCAGCATCACCTTCTCCGGCATCCCGCACAACAGCATGGTCCGGCAAACCTGGACCTTTGCCATCCCCCTGGTCAATCAGGCGCCCGTCGCCTATGCCGGCCCGGATCAGGTGGTGACGTCCGGCGCCGCGGTCACGCTCGACGGCAGCGGCACGAGTGATTCCGACGGGGACGACCTCACCTATGACTGGGTGCAGACCGGCGGCCCTTCGGTGGTTCTGCTTCGCGACAGCAGCGATCCGGAGGCGAGTTTCGTGGCCCCGGTTCTCCTGCCCGAGGACGAGCCCGTAGAGCTTGAATTCACCCTCACCGCCTCGGATGGCTCGAAAGAGTCGGAGCCCGATGTGGTGACAATCACCGTCACGGCGCCCGTCAACGACGGCCCGTCTGCGGATGCCGGTCCCGACCAGGTGGTGGACAGCGGGGTCGAGGTGCAGCTCGACGGCAGTGGCTCCTCCGATGCCGAAGGCGATCCGCTCACCTATGCCTGGGTGCAGGAGCTCGGCCCCGAAGTGACGCTCGACGACAGCAGCAGCGCGACGCCGGTCTTCACGGCGCCCGAGGTCGAAGACACGGAGAGCGAGCGCCTGATCTTCGCGCTGACCGTCAGCGACGGCCGTGACCGCGCGATCGACCGCGTCGCCATCGTCGTGCAGGGCGATGCCGTCATCGTCACGCCCCCGCCGACCGATACCGATGCGCCGACCGTCACCCTCTCCGGCGCGCCCGAGAGCCTGAACGGCAGCGAGGCCTTCACTGTCCGCGTTGCCTTCTCGGAGCCGGTGACCGGCTTCACGGAAGGCGACGTCACCCTTAGCGGCGGGCAGATCACGGCGCTGACCGGCGCGGGCGCCAGCTATGCGATCCGCGTCAAGCCGGCGGGCGGCAGCGATGTCACCCTCGCCATCCCGGCGGATGCAGCCGAGGATGCGGCCGGCAACGGCAACATCGCCTCGACTGCCCTCGTGGTCGTCTACACGTCGGTTGATGAGACAGAGGCCGCCATCGCCACCGAGGTGGAGATGCATCAGCGCGCTCTCATCGCCGTGCAGCCCGACCTCGCGTCGGTCTTCCGGGGTGGGCCGGGCGGCGCCAATGCCTCCGTCACCCGGGGCGCGCTCAGCTTTGACCTCGCCACCGGCACGAACAGCCTTCTTTGGCTGCGGGCCGAGGGCTTCCGGCAGGAGAATGGCGGGGCCGAGACGAGCTATGCAAACGCCACGCTCGGCGCCAACCTCTACCGGACGGACAATCTGCTCCTCGGCCTCATGGCCCAGGCGGACAGCTTCGAGGGCGTGAGCGGCGGCATCGAGCTCTCGGGCGAAGGCTGGCTGGCCGGCCCCTTCGCGGTCTACCAGCTGCCGTCGCATCCGCTGCTCTTCACCGGCTCCTACCTCGCCGGCAAGGCGGAGACGGAGGTGACCGGCGGCGCCGCGGGCAGCTACGACAGCACCCGCCAGCTCGTCACCTTCGGGGCGACGGGCGAGCTCGCCTATCCGCGGATCTCACTCTTCCCGGCGGTGGATTACGTCCGCTCCAGCGAGGCCTGGGACGGTTACACCTCCACCGGCGGCGCCGCCGTCTCGGGCGGCGAGGTGGTGGTGGAGGAACTCTCGGCCGGCTTCTCCTTCGAGATGCCGCTCGGCACCGCAGAGCTGACGCTGACTGGCGGGCTTAGCGGCATCGCCAGCCGCACAGCCTCTCCCGCCGGCGACAGCGAGGGCGCCGAGCTAGGCGCCGAGCTCGGCCTACGGAAGACCTGGACCAACGGCAGCGCGCTCAGCCTCAACCTCTTCGAGCGTGGCCTCGGCGACGCCGGCTTCGGCGACGCCGGCTTCGGCTATGGCGGCTCGGTGATGCTCGAACTCACGTTCTGACCCGGGGAAACTGGGACTGGGGGCCGGCTGTCGACACGCGGCCGGCCCCTCTTCTTGCCGGACGATTATGAAGTTGTGGTACTTCCGGCGCAGTGCCACCGCGAAACCTGCGCCTTTGCCTGCCGTCGCGGCTCGCGTCGCACTTTCCCCGCCCTCATCGGGTCTTGGGGGATAAGTCGCTGAGAAATGAGGGGGAGGCGTCGTGTGACCTATTTTTTATCAGTCAAAGACAACGCTGATTGCCGGTCTTCTGGCGCTCGGCCCTATCATGGCTCACGCCGATTCCGGCGGCACTCCGGCGATGTCGGTCAGCGCGATCTGAGATCCCATCCCTCCACGACCCCGTCATTCCGGGCCCGATCGGACTGTGCATTCCGTTCCAGCAGAGAGATCCCGACGATGGATTACGCGCGCCCCTCCGAGCCTGGGACGGCTATACCGCCACCGGCGGAGCGCAGGTCCCGGGCGGCGAGACGGTGGTGGAAAAGCTGATGGCGGAGCTCGTTTTCGAGCTGCCTCGGGCCTTTGCCGAGAACCTGACGCTGACCGGCGGGATCAGCGGCATTGCCAACCGCATCAGCGGCCCGACGGGCGATAGCGAGGCGACGAATCTCGGCACCGAGATCCGGCTGCGGCTGACATGGGCGGAGGCCAACGCGCTCAGCCTCAGCCTCTTCGACCGCGGCATTGGCACGAACGGCCGCGGTTGCGGCGGTTCGGTGACGGTCGAGCTGAGTAACTAGTTCCGCGGGCCCGCCTCGCCCTTCGCGGCGGGCCCGCTCCCCTCCCCGCGCCGTCACGTCACGCATTCGAAATCTGCCTGAAAATCCCGCGGGTGGGGGTTGTGACTGTCGCTCAACTGACATAGATCAGCGGGACTTGGCGCGGGGTGGAGCAGCCCGGTAGCTCGTCAGGCTCATAACCTGAAGGTCGTAGGTTCAAATCCTACCCCCGCAACCAAGGCCACCTCCTAAGACACAGATAGCTACCTTCCGCTCATGGGTGAGCAGGAGCGCTAGTGCACCTTGAAATTTGCCCACCTCTCGTAAGTGGGCAGATTCGCCGATGAGAATCGGTGGCTGACACTAGTTCGAGCTCGGCTTCACCGCCTTCGGCCGCACCGCGCCGTTTTCCAGACCTCGGAGCGGCGTGTTGCGGGGGCCACGAAAAAGCTGGTCGATCACCATATCGGCGCAGCATTTCAGTAGCGTCCGCTTCTTGGGCTGGTGGCACAACGCGCCAAGGAGCGAGGCTGAGGCCAACACTAAGTTAAGCCTGCCGCGGATTCGACGACCGTTGTTCGTAACGGCCTCATATGTGGCAAGGCGATGCCGTGGCAAGTCGTAACGTCGCAGAACTTCTACCACGTGATCTTCATAGGCGTGCACGTCGCGAAAACCGTTCTCCGAGGCCCGCGAACCGACAGGTTGGGTATGCAGAATGGGACAGGAATCGATTACCCCAAAATCCCGCGGCCCTTCGACGACGGAATTGCACCAGATGAGATCAATGCCACTCTCGAACCCCATCGAATAGAGCGGCGAAATCTCCTGCAGTATGTCTTTCCTGAATATTGGGCACATCATTTCTACAAAGTTCACATAGCGCAGAATAAATTGCGGTTGTTGCAGCAGGCCAGCGTAGGAAAAGTGGCTTCCCCAGGCCAATGCTGGCTGTGCGATCTTAAGATCATACTCAGCGACACGGCGGAAACATGCCAACATCACCTCTGCCGTAACCTGCAGGTCCTCGTCCATGAAACAGATATAGTCATATTCATTCACAAGAGCCGCGTGGTCGCGCAGGATGCCGGCATAGCCCTGAACCTTGCTGCCGGGACGGAATTCAACCGTAACACCTGGCTGCGCTTCGGGGGCCGCTCGGGGATCAAAGCAACTCAGGAACGCGTCAAATCCGCGACCTGCGCCACCGATCCAGTGGCGGTGTAGGCTTCGCGTGCCCGTGCGAGACACGATCAAGAACCGAGGCTTTGATTTACGCAGTTCTGAGCGGCTGTCGAGCTTGCTCTTCAAGTCTGTCACGTCTTAGGTGCTCCGAGCTTGCATTCCGATAGTCTGATGGCCATCAATCTGCCGTCGAAAGGCAGGCGAAATCGAGGCCTACACATGCGTGATCTATTCATTCCACGAACCACATACAATGTTGGCGGTGCAAAGGTGGTGACGGATCGCAATCTCCTCTTTGTATCAGAGGCTGCCAAGCTTCAGGGGCACGGCTTCGAGCAAATTGTGCCTGCGGCGCGACGCGGTTCGGCTCACGGGCTATGGGATCGGCTGATATTCCTCTTGTTCCGCATAGATAAGGGCCAGCTAGCAATCGTCCTTCACTCCGCCCGCCGCGGCGACCTCGCCAATGTCTGGCTCGACCATGCCGCATTGGGCCTCGTCATACCACTGCTATGGGTGATCAGGCAGTGCTCACGTTTTCACCATCGGCGGTGGCCAAGGCTCCATCTATTCCATCACAATAATGAATTTCGCTATCTGCTCGATGAATACCGCGAGATGGGAAGTACATTGACACCAAAAAGGCGGTTTCAGCTTGCGCTTACTTGGTTTCAGCAGCGGGTAGGCGCAGCTTTCGCTGACCGCAACTACTTTATATCTCCATCGGAGGTTACGGGCAGCCGGGCCACCGTACTGCCACCAAGTTGGCCAGCGCTGAGCGAATCGTTGCAGAAACATGAGAGCGGCGACTTTGTACTGCTAGTGGGCAGTCAATTCTTCGCGAACGAGCATGGCTTTAGGTGGTATATCGAGAATGTCGCCGAGGTCATTGCGGCGCCAACGATAATCGCCGGGCGAGGGCTAGATGAAGTCTTTGTTTCCTCTGGCAAGGTGACGGTTCTCGGGTTCGTCGATGATCTCGATGCGCTCTATTCCGAAGCGCGAATTGTAGCCGTTCCTATATTTCGGGGTGCCGGTACCAAAGTAAAACTTGTCGAGGCCATTCACGCCGGATGCCAGGTCGTCGCAACGCCCCAGGCGTGCGAAGGGTTGGCCGACAGAGCAGCACTCCTGGCTTCCGGTCAGCTAATCGAGGCCAATAGCGATTGCTTTTCTAGGCGCCTTTCAGACGAACTTGCTGCCAGACCTAAAGCTCCACACTACGCCCATGGTGCCTATATCCACGACCGCTTTCTGCCATCGTTTCTCGCCGCTTATCTGAGTTAATTGGCCAGCCTGAAGAAGTTCCGGAGCTCTTGAGGGTCCTGTCGCCAACCCACTACCAAATATCCGCACGTTAGCCAACGTCGCGAACTCCCGGCGCAAGATCAAACCTATATGAAAACCGCTCTCTGACGAGAATGTACTCGATCATCCGGGGCGGGGCGGCTGCAACATTTCAGATTCGGAATATCTGTCCCTCTGTCCTTAACTGATTGACGCTATCGCTTCAGTCGGTGCCACACGGATCGCAAAGTCTCTGACTTGCGAAGTTGCTTCCGCAAAGCCTGTCCAAGTTGGGCGACCGGTTGCTCGAGCATACCGATCGTTGCCAAAGTCCCCCGAGTTGAACCTGTGCCGGCCCATTTAGCCCCAAGTCGCTGCCCTCCTTCGAAGGCAAAATCTTCGTACCCCCAATAGCAGCGCAAGGTAGATCGGAGGAGATTGGGAGCCGAGACCGGAGGGAAGCCGTCAAACTCAGTCACCTCCAAATGCGACGCCAAGCACTTGCGCCAAAAATCTGTGGACATATAGTGATTGTAGATGCTGACGTGACCTATTCCTGTCCGCAGAGTTTCACGATAGCGGACTGGCGTCGAGGGGCCTAAGCCGTAATCTGCAGACTTGTCGAAAAGCCGAGCCTCTTCACAAACGCTCGAGCTCACGGAAAAGACAGACGATATCCTGTCGGAAGCCAGAAGCGTATAGGTCGACACTGACGTCTCAAGGACTTCAAAGCCAAGCCGTCGCAATTCTCGGAGGACCGTTTGGTTGCGCTCCATTGGATGAAGTTTGACTGCGATAGTGCGTGTTTCCGACATGATTTCGAGTTTCTGGATCAGGGATCTCATGTACTCTTTCGGCCGCAAGAACCGCCCGTTTGATATCATGCTTCGGTCTTCAGACATTTGACCAATAAAGAGCAGCGTCCCATGTGAAAGCTCCGGGTGCTGGCTGCGACCCGCGAAGGCACGGATCGGCGCTGTCTCCAGGCGGGCTTGCCCTTCACTCATGGAAAAGCCATCCAATACTGTTTGGATCTCGTCACTGTTGCTTGCAAAACCGAGCAAAAGATCCTGCATGTAGCGAACCGGATGCAAGACGATGTCTATATAGGGCGTACCAATCTCATCCAAGAGCCGCCGAAGCCCAGGAGGAAGCTCAAAACCTACGACCAGTGCTCCAGCAAAGTGCGGCCGTAACCTGTCTGCCATAGCGTCCGGTAATCGCTCGTAGATTTGGGCCCAGGTATCGAGGGATGGGCTCAAATTGGCGGCGCTATAGAGGGCAGTCAGCGAGGATGAGACATCTTCCACCAACAAACTAGAGATTTCCAATCCGCTAGCGATGCCGATCTGAGCTTGAACAAGTCCGGCAAGCCAGCGAATGTTGAGCTTTTGGCTACTATCAAAAGAACCAGTGGGACGAAAAATATCTCCGGTTATCAGAATTCTACGAATGGCCATCTTCTAATGCCGTGCGAAGATAAATCGGTCACATGCCACACCTCTGCTCATTTAGGTACCGTTAGCCATCTTTATGAACTCCTTGTTCGAGCCGATCAATTCATCGTAGGTGCCTTGCGCGATGATGCGTCCACCTTGCAAAAAGAATATCTTGTCGCAGTTGCGCACTGTAGAAAGCCGGTGCGCAACCATTATTAGAGTGCGGCCACGTTTCGCGGTTTCGATCGCGTCGATGACTTTCTGTTCAGTTTCATTGTCCAAGGCTGAGGTTGCTTCGTCCAGCACGAGAACTTCCGGGTCATGATAGAGTGCGCGCGCGATACCTATCCTTTGCCGTTGCCCCCCGGAAAGCTTCGCGCCGCGCTCGCCGACAATTGTATTCAACCCGTCGGGCATCATGGCGACGACATCGGCCATCTGTGCATCTTCTAGAGCGCTCCAGACCGCATAATCGTCAATATTGGCAATGGCTTCACCCATAGCAACGTTGCGTCGAATGGAAGCATCTGACAGGAAGATTTCTTGGGGAATGTAACCGACCTTGGACTGCCAGGAGCGCAGATTGTTTGCGACGGACCTCCCTCCGACCTGAATATCCCCAGACTCGATATCAAGAAATCCTAAGATCGTGTCGACGGCCGTGCTCTTGCCAGATCCCGTTGGGCCGACGAATGCAACCGAACTACCGACCGGAATTTCCAGAGACAAATCCTTCAGAGCATTTCTTGCGGCTCCGAAGTGGCGGACGTTGACATCTCGTAGAACTATGTCGCCCACGGGATGGTCGCCCCGGACCGGAGCGGCAAGTTGTCGAGCTTGCATCACGTTCTCTATGCCCAATTCGTCAAATTCCTTCAGGACATTGTGCAATGCCGCGACATTGGCTCGCATGCTCGAAATCGAGCCAGTTATCCCAAATAGTGCCGGTAGTGCGCGCACAGCAACAGCGCCCAGCATGGTCAAAGTTGGCACAATCGTATCAAGGGGGCGGCCCGCCATCAGCAGCATCAATACCATCAAGATCAGTAGTGACAAACCAATCGTCTCGAAGAGCGGCTTGGGTAACATTTGTATGAAGCGCGTGATCCGAAATGCTTCTTCGCGCTTCGCGATGTGAACATCGGCGTCGCAAAAAATTTCGCGCTCGAGCCCTCGCAACTTAATATGCTTGTAGCCGCCGAGTCCCTCATTGAGTTTCTGAATTAAGCTCTTGTTATGGGCGCTGAGTTCATATCCAAGTGCCGTAAGTCGGGCGCGATTAAACCAGTTGAAGAGATAGCCGCCCCCACCTGCAAAAATGCCGATGCAGAGACCCAGTAGAGGATCAGACACTAGCACAATCAGCAACAGAGAAAACAGAAGGAAAATGTTCATAATCATAATAAGTAGTGGAAGAATGTATGATTGAACTAGCCGGACCGATTCTCCTGCAGCGATATTGATGCACTGGGCTGTATTGCGAGAGTGAATATAGAAATAAGGTGCATTAATGTAACTACTGAAGAGCGCCCGGGTAACGTCGCTAGTAATTCGCGCAGAGATCGTGGCCTGACCACGAAAGACCAGCGCCAAAGCGAGCCCTTTGAGGCAAAAAATGAAAATGATGAGGCAGCCCAATAAGTAAATGAATGCAGAAGGGCCTTTCAGGCCCGCGGTAGCCATGATCGAGCTCACGATAGGCTGGGTCAGAATTGCTTCGGGATTCCCAACTGCGGTAACGAAGAGTGGTATGGAGGCGATGGCAATGAATTCCAGAAAGCTAGTCGCGATCATTCCGAGCATTTGTCCGACCAGCATGCGGCGGTGGCTGCTGGACAGAATACTCCACAGGCGGCGCAAGTCACTGAGTTCCAAGTTTCACCTATCGTCGGATCACGAGCGGAAATGCCCAAAGTACGACCGCGTTTCACTCAAATCCATGAGTCTAATCGGAAGTGCTTTCCAAAAATCTATCGGCCGTCACGCCCGGTGGCGCCATTCCGGCGAGATACCTAGGCGCGCCCCCACTCGCTGTCAACCGCACCGCCCTCTCGGAGAGTTTAGGTGTCGGCCCGCTGCTGGCTAAGTTGCAAAAATTGGGCGTTAGGACCGCATGCGCAAAGGAGAGAGGCGAGGTACGTCTCGGCCGCTTGTGTTGGTTATGCCGAAGAATGTCGGTCGGCCGACTTGCGCGCCAAGACGCGTTGTTTTGGCGCGACTTACGTCAGCGGCTCCGCGTCGGTTGGCTGCGGGGACAGGCCTTGGTTGTATCTGACTGATACTACCCTTAGGAACCTAGGAAGTCGTCTAGGCTTGGTTAGGGGTAGATCCTTGTGCATCTACATGACTTCGGAAGCGCACTATGGTGCTATTTTTGGTGAGCAGATGAGTCGTGTTCTACGCTTTAAGGCTGAGGAGCTATTGCAAATGGCAGCTACGTTAGGCGCGTCGCATGAAAAAGCCGCCGATCTGCTTTGAGCCGCGGCCGGTCGCTTCATCGTGTCCGGCGTTTGAACCGTCAAGCGAGCGGAACACGTTCGCACTTTCTTTGATCGTGTGTAGTATCGGGCGCACAGATAAGCTCTCTCGATTAGCTAACTCGTTGGCTCTGCAGAGTTGGCGCGATTTTGAGTTGGTGCTAGTTGATCAGGCGGAGCCCGGTGTAGTTGATCAATTTGTAGCCGATTTGCCCTTTTGGCTGACGGTCAGTCGTATCCGGACACCACGTGGCCTATCTAGAGGGCGAAACGCTGGGCTGCGCGTGGCGCGAGGAGCGATCATCGCGCTGCCGGACGATGATGCTTGGCTTCCCAATACTCTTGTTGCCGATGTCATCGCGCACTTTGAATCTAGTCCCCAATGCGCGTTCATTTGCGGCGTTACCAGAGATGCCACAGGCAATTTGTCCAACGGGACATTCCTTGGTCGACAGAGCGAGATTGATCGAACTAACGTTTTCAGATCGGGAAATTCTAACGCGATATTTGTGCGCATTGAAGCTATGCGGGCCGTCGGCGGCTTCAATGAGTCACTTGGCGTCGGGGCTGGTACGCCTTTCGGTGCAGGTGAAGAGACTGACCTGATGCTGCGATTGTTGCAAGCTGGAGAGTCGGGTCTATTCCTGCCTGAGCTAATGGTCCACCACGACCAGATCAGCCCCGTCCAGCAGAAATTGAACGGGGAGGCGTTTCTTCAGCGCGCCACTACTTACGCTCAGGGCTACGGTAGAGTCCTGCGGCTGCATGGCTATTCTAGGTTCTTCGTTCTTTGGAAGATCTTTCGAAATATTGGCGCTTTGATCCTGGCGCTATTGCGCGTCGATATTGCCGAAGCTCGTCGACGCTGGCGATGGGTGACCGGTATTGCGCGCGGGTATTGGAGCAAGGTTTGATGTCGGAAGGAGGCATGCTGGCGCAAGGTACCGGTTGTGGGTCGAGGCCGGTACTTCGCCCTAAAGAATTTCGATTACTTCTCGGGTATCGAACGTGAAGGTCCTACATGTCTGTGAAACGGCGCGTGGTGGGGTCGGAACCTACATCGACACGCTCACTTCGTTGGAGCGGGAACGGATCTCCACGCTGATCCTGCTGCCAGAGGAGCATGCGTCGATTATCGATGCCGCAACGTCGCGGCGGACCTATCGACGTCGTGGGCGTTCTATCGGCGCTCTGATAAACTTGGTCGTTGCTGCAGTCCGTATCCGCTTTAGTTATCGCCCCGACATTGTCATTTGCCACTCGACATTCACGCTTATGGTGCTATTAGTGCTTCGGTCACTCTCGCCGGGTGTGAAGTTCATTTATTGCGCCCATGGCTGGGCCGGGTCGCGCGAGATGGACAATGCTCTCAACGCGCGCTTGGTCCGCTGGATCGAGGGATTGCTCTCCGGTATGGCGCACAGGACAATCTGCGTTTCGGTTGCAGATATGCAATATGCTCTTAGCAATGGCTATCTCGGGAAATTCGTCCTCATCGAGAACGCTGTCCGGCCGGTTCAGGAGCCGGTTGAGACCGTGACTTGGACAGATGGCGAGGATGTCGGCCAGAATATACACATTCTCTTTGTTGGCCGGCTCGACCGGCAAAAAGGATTAGACCTGCTGCTCGACGCCTATTCAAAAGCCCGCCTTAAGAACTTGCGCTTGCGTCTGCACGTGATCGGCGAGGCCGTGGTGTCCAACGTCAAGAGGCAAGGCGCCGATCGCTCGGTCGAGGGTGTGGATTTTCTGGGCTGGGTCAATGCTGAGCGGATCGACGGCTATTATAGCGCTGCCGATCTAGTGGCTGTCCCATCGCGTTGGGAGGCCTTCGGACTTGTGGTCGCCGAGGCCTATCGGAATGGGACGCCAGCCTTGGTGAGCGATAGGGGCGCACTCCCCGACCTGGTCGTCGATGGCGTCACCGGGTTCGTAGTGCCTCTGACCTCGGATAGCCTGGCGGCGGCGTTGATAAAGTTGGATAAAGCAACCCTCCGGGCGATGAGATCGTCCAGCCTCGAACATTTTCAGCGGCGTTTCGATGCCACCAGGTTTGGTGGGGAGATCGCGGCGTTGTATGATGAATTGAAGACGACATGAGAGCCCCGTTTCGCTCTTTTGCGGTCAACGCCCGCTTCCTAACCCGAAGAATGACCGGTGTCGACCGGGTGGCTATTGAGATGCTAAGGGCGCTGTCAGCTCGCCCGGACATCGAGCGACTAACTCTGTTGCATCCGCAAAGTGGAGACCTGCATATCGAGTGGCTTGCTCAATTGCCACCTGAGCAGCGTGCAAAGTTCAGTTTACAGCCGCTCGGGCGGTTCGGTGGCTATGCTTGGGAACAGATCGAACTTTCGCGAGCCATGCCGCAGGAGATGCTTCTGAGCCTGTGCACTACCGGGCCGGTGATGCGCCGAAGTCAAGCGGTGCTGATCCATGATGCCCAGCCTTGGGATGTGCCAGAGGCGTTCACCCGAAGATTCCGCCTAGCCTACCGGATACTGTTACCCATACTGGCCCGGCGGGCGAACCATGTGATGACAATCTCGCAGTTCGCTCGTGGCCGGCTTGAGTCGCTGTCAATTGTGCCGCGTGGCAAGGCTCTGGTGGTGCTAAATGGCGCCGACCACATCCTGCGGAACGCCGCCGATTCCGAGGCTCTCCCGAGGCTCGGACTTAAGGCGGGCGGCTATCTACTGGCAATCGGCAATCTCGCCCCTCACAAGAACCTGAAGCTACTCGCCGAAGCAGCGGCGGCCCGGACACCTGGTGCGCCTGAACTGATCATCGCCGGTGGCTCCCTCGCGAGGGTGTTCAACGATACCGGCCTGCAAGCGCGACCCGGACTGCGGCTCATAGGTCGAGTCACCGACGGTGAGCTGCGGGCTTTGTGCGAAGGCGCCCAGGCCTTGGTGTTCCCCTCGATAACGGAGGGGTTCGGCCTGCCGCCGGTCGAAGCGATGTTCTGCGGCTGCCCAGTGATCGCCACTACAGGCGGGGCTGTTCCAGAAATCCTACGAGATGCCGCCATATTTGTGGATCCGCACGATGGGCCCGGCTGGACGGCCGCAATGGAGCGCATCGCTGCCGATTCCACGTTACGCGACGACCTGAGGGCGCGCGGGCGTAAGCAGGCAAGGAACTATACCTGGTCGGCTGCTGCGGAAGCGCTGATTGTGGGTCTGCAAACAACGGGCTGAAGAAGCCGATCGAAGGTAAACACGCGGTTAGCTCTGTAAAGTGCGACTCGCGACTTTGGCGCGCAGCTTGACGTACCTAGCTTGAAGGAACAACAGAATAAGTATGCAGCACCACGCCGGAAAGGCGCGGCTGCTCGGCCAATACAATATGCGTCCGAAATCGAGAATGCCAACCATCCAGAACGGATAGATAATCAAGCCATAAACAGCAAATCTCCTAAAGGCATTAAAGAGGCGCCCCGAAATAAAGCCGATAAGTCCAGAAATCAGTGATCCGCCAATCACGCCGAAATCAAGATAGAGAAAACCTATGCCGCCATAAAGGTTGAACTCAAGATTGGCAAAACTCCTCAGTGCTTGCCCAAACAGCAAGCTGTTAGCTTCAGCCTTGCTCTCAAGAAGCGGATTTCCAGGAATTGGGAACCGATATAGAAAATCCAGCGTCCAAATTGGCTGCCAAGTAGGCTTAATAAAGTCCATGGCCATGCCGAAATTATTAAATGCTGTATAGTAGTAACTCGCAAAGCGCACAGTCGAGAACACCACGATGTTACTGTATTGACTTCGGTAGAATTCCCAAGATCTGAAATACTCGAACAAACCAAACAGAGCAATCGCGCCCGCAACAGCGAATAATGGCGCCAGGTTCAAGAGCGTGCGGTTGCGAGCTGTGTAGACTGAATAGACAACAAGGATCGGGACCACAACCTCGATTACGGCAAGCCGTTCGTGCCATAGGAGCGCTCTATAGGCAGAAAGGCCTATAAGCGACCAGATCATTAGCTTCATCCACCGATTTAGGCTGCGTGAGATCTCGACGCGGGAGAAACGTACGAGCGAACAATAAGTTACTACAAATATGCCCAATTGGGTTGCTGTCGTCACTCCGGGAACTTGATTTCCGAGGTTTGCATAGCCGATACTACCATTCTTGAACGATTCTACGGTGGCCAAACTCAACGTTGAGCCGAACGCCAGAAGATATGCGGCGATCGTGACGATATAAGCACCGACCGCAAAGTTGACGACACTCCTGTGAAGCAAGAATTCAAAAGCTCTTTCTAGTGCAATGCTAGAGCGCGGGCGGCGCCGCGAAGAAAAGATGGCCAAGAGTGCGCCGAGGGCAAAAATGCATAGCATCATAAGGCAGTTTAATACTAGCGCGCCGTCGACATACTTATACGACCGCATAATGCTTAAATAGCTATCTTCGGGCACGCTCCAAGAGGCGAAGGCTAGTCCGATCCAAACCAATATCAAGGCAACTGGGTTGAGCCAGACGGGGATAATCACTTTAAGCTGCTCACTTCAATCTTTGCCCTGCTTTGGGCAGGCGGCCCCGCGCAAACGTTGCCATGCACCATTTTCAAATATTTGACAACAGTGAGTCTTCGACTGTGATCTAAGCTGGTGGTGGCTTGTAGACCTGGTTTGGTGCTTTCAAACTAAGTTTGTAGATGCGAATAGGGTTCTATGTCGACATCCACTACCGAGACGCCGCGAAGTTACTCAACGTCACGCGGCGGAGAGGCCATTTTTTAACCCTATGGTCTGGGCACGTGCCCCTCATGCATCCGACATGCTCTGACTCGCGCGTTGATCCGCTGCCAGAGGATCGGCTGCACTACAGGCCCGCCATTCCCGGCCTCAAGGCCAGCTATCCCTGCAAACCGGCCGGTTTCGCCTAGGGATTGAACGACGATCTACAGCAGGACATGGAAGTGGAGGATTGACATTGTACCGCGACCGATGGCCCGGAATCCGATTTCCACCCATGTTCCGGCGAGACAATACCATGCCACGACAAGCGCGAGTCCGCCCATGGTGCGCGCGAGAAGCGGGAGGTCCGCGGCGCCATAAGGCGCAGGTTCATGGCGGTACGAGTCCCTACAAGCCATAGCAGGATAGTCACGGCCGCCACTATGGGGGACCCCAGTTCGGCCAGTTGCCCTTCGCCCGAGCCTTTCCGACTAAGTGACCTACTAAAGCGATGAACATCGCCTAAGGAAGTAGATCAATGCTCCAGAGCCTGCCGAGCGGCCCAGGTCCACCTGGGCATCGTAGGCTCTCCGACCAGAGACGCTAATGTCAGTTTAGCCCAATCCAGACGAGAGCTACAAGTGCACCCAGCTTCGCCAATTGGCCGACGCCGCTCGTACCGCTCCCGACAAGGAAAGGCAGTGTTGAGAGGACAAGGAACAGGAGCGGCAAGAACCACAGTTGGGACGACGGTAAAGTTCGCCAGTCCCCCAGAAAAGCCTCGTCGTGCACCGGCGACATCGCCGCCACGCAATGTCAATTTGCTGCCGCCAGCGCCGTGGCTGCAAGCAACCCGGGTAGAAGTACTCTTCGTGCAATCGGTAGCGGTGAGAACCTAGCACGCGCCAGATAGCCCGACATCAGGAAAAATGCCGGCACATAGAAGAGCTAGATTTACATCACTTTGGGAAAGGCGGTGCCGAAGACAGTATTGTGACCAAGGACGACCGGGCGCATCGCCAGTCATCTCACCAAATCGTATTCATCGGGTGAGACCCTAACGAAGGAATTAAAGGCCAGCAGAATCAAATGCGGAGGCAATTTACGATCTTCGAGTGCGATTGCGCGAGGAAATGACACTGCGCGGAGATGCGACGCAAGGATCAGCCAAGGGAATCGGCGCGCAAAATTCAGGCGGACGTGCGATAGAACAGTTCAAAATCCTCTGAGTAGCGCCGCCGGATCTGCGCCCTTGCCGAAGGAGATATCTCGAAATCGGTGCGGTCCGCTGCGTTTTCCTTGCGCCCTTCACTGGGCGGCAGGCCGATTTCCTCAGATACTGCTCTATAATCACGCTCAAAACTCTCGGTGTGAATGATTCTGAGGCGAGGGTCAGAAACGACCTCCGATCCTACTAAGTCAAATTGGCTTCGAAAATGCGGCTCGCACTCTGCATCGGGCAATTCTGCAATCAACGAAACAAAGTCTTCGAAACTCGTTGATGCGCTAAAACTGTACAACTCAGCCAGGGCGCTCTGTTTAGTTTGGGGCCAGCCTGTTCCTACGACCTTATCGAAGTAGAAAGAAATTAATCTTGCTTCAGGGTGACGCACAGGAACCAATATGTAGCGTACATCCGGCTTCAGCAGTCTGGCTTGATCACATCGATATGGTGATTCTCGCAGGGCTCGGTGAATTCTCTGCTTGTCTTTCACCGAATCAATAGCATCGTAAATTGCGGTGCGATTTTTCGCTTCGAGCGAATCTAGGATCAAGTACTTTAGCGAGGTATTTGCCGCCTTGGGCACAGTAATAAATCCCGTCTTCCACTCCGGAAAATAGAGATCATCGCGCCAAGCTCCAAGATCTCGGCGTTGTGCCTCGGGCGAGGGGTGCGGGGACTGATAGCCCAGGCGTCGGGCAATCGCCTTGAACATTTGTCCGGGGGCGGAATTGAACATGAAGCACCTAAACGTCAAAATTGATGAGCGTGGGTTTCGTCTGGGTGTAATCGGGAGCGCATCTCGTACCGAATTCAACCGCTTGCAATATAACGCAGAATTGAAGTGTACTACAATCGATTATTGGCGCGCCTCTTGAGCAAGAGGGTCGATTTCCATTCGGCGAGATTTGCGTACCCATCGTGCATAAGATGATCTCTGTGATGTGGCTGACGCGTTCAATCGTGATGATGATCCTGTGCCAGGGCGATACTTCGGCCCCTGGTCGGCGCGCGGTTAGAAAAATGCGATGGTAATGACCCGTTTCGCCGGCGGGTTGTCGAGTTCTTGGAAATGCCGGTAACTCCCTTTGCTTCCACGTGTCTCTACCGATCGCGTTGGGTTCCAATGGACACAGCGCTCCTGGAGCGCCGGTTACGCAGCTCTCTCGAGGTCGCCCGCGCGCGCCAACAGGAACATCGCGACTGTGCGCAAAACCTTCAGCGACCGGAAGTGGGAACCGATGAGCAGCCGCGGGATGCGGAAGCCGACGCTTCCGGCCAGGTCTTCCAAACCGATCACAGCCGTTGTGATGCTCTTCCCACAAAGTCAGCATGGGTTTTGGCGCCGAGCGCCAGCTCCATCGCCGTTCCGCTGCGAAACTCAACACCCCTCGCATCATTAAGCATCTGCCATCGTCTCCACCAGCGCTCAAACACTCATCAAAAGTCTAGTCATTGGATGCATGCAGGGCTGCATCCCAGCCACTCTAGACCTCTGCTGCACGCACTGGAAGCTCTTCTCGCTAGTTGGGCCAGTGAAGGTCCCGAGCTGTTAGTTCTGCGCCCAGTTCACTGAGCACCCAACTTGCCCGTTGTGCGACATTTCTCCGATGCCTCCCACAAACCTGAGTGAATCTGCACATCCGGCTTGGCGCTTGATCGAAGGCAGGGCGCCTTTCGGGATCAAGCTACTTGGCCGACTTATGCAACAGCACATCATTGGCCAGAGGCACACCGGTAAATCCGCATTCTTCGCCAAGTTGGCGCTCCAGTATGCGGCGGCCAAAATCCGCTTCTGCGTCACCGACTCCTACGGCGATTTCGCTGATGAGCTGCCGGCTCTCCTATGCCGCTCCGCAATTTCTGTTCTGGACCGCTGATCCTGCTAATCAATACGGGTACAATCCGCTCACGCTCGAACCTGCCCGTATCGACCGCTGGTCGCCTACGGTTTGATCGATGCCCTGAAGAAGCAATGGGCGGATGCCTGGTGCGTGCGTATGGACATGGCCTGAGTCATACGCTCATCCCGCGTCTCGAGGAGCCCCGGGTCGACCTGTGCGTTCGGGTGCCCTGAGGAGAGCAGATCTCAGCGCTCGCATGCCTTAGACCGGAAGTTGCGCAACCTCTGTACAAACAAGTTCTCCAGCATGAATAAATAGGCACGCTCGATGGCGTCGACCCCCTCGCCCAAAAGTTCGGTGAGTTCCTCGCTCACCCTAAACTGGGCAGACCCTCTGCGAGCCGCAAGAGCCGCTGCGATTTCGCCTGATCATCGACCCAGGGCGCCCTCCAGGGCGGCGTTTTGCGTTTGGGCCCCATGTGCGGTAGGGGCCTTGCCCTTCCAGTGACAGGATGGCCTGCATCCGCACCCCAACTGCTCATCCGCCTTTAGGAGATGCCCATGGAAGACGCAGTGCATGACACCGCCAAAGCAGCCGCCGAGGTGATCCGCGACCCCGTCTGCGGCGTGACGGTTGACCCGGCGAAGGAGAAGGCCACGCATTATCATCACAGCCGGTCCTTCCGTTTCGGCTCCGAGGGAAGCAGGACGAAATTCGCCGCCGATCCCAGGGCGTGAATGACCGCGACCGATCCTGTCTGCGGCATGAGTATCGACCGGGCCTCGGCCCCGCACATGACGAAGCACGAGGGCACGCGGGTCTATTTCTGCTCCGGCCGTCGCCAGGAGAAGTTCGAGGTCAATCTTGCCGCTGACGAGGGCGCGCGGCCCAAGGTCGAGGCGCCGGCGGGCGCGCAATGGACCTGCCAGATGCATCCCGAACTCATCGACTTCCCGCCGCCGGCTCTGGATCGCCGCGCCGATGCCGGCGGCGGTTTTCGCGCTCGGGATGAGCGAGCAAATCGGCCTGCCGATCCGCGACTGGCTGGGAAAGGCGCCGTTCTTCTGGTTCCAGGCCGTACTGGCGACCGCCGTTCTGTGGATCACGCAGGTCTTCTTCCGGCGCGGCCGGGCCTCGATCCGCAGCCGCTCGCCCAACATGTGGTTGCTTATCGCCATCGGCACCGGCGCCTCATAGCTACTCTCGATGCGACGCTGCTGGTGCCGGGGGAGGAGCTCGCCGCCATCCTCCCCTAGGCCGCCTCCGGGGCCTTCTACTTCCTGGTCTCCGCCGCCTGGCTGGCGGTCAGCGAACGCCGGGCGCGGGCGGTGGTGTCGTCCTGAGCTCCGCCATCCCCCCCGCCCGGCCGCAGGAACGCCGCACCCTCTTCCTGCATCTCGCGGAAGCGCCTCCCGACAAACGTCTCGAAGCTGCCGAGGAGCGGGTTGCCCTGCGAGGCGTGGTGCGTGACCGTGCCGAGCGCCACGATGGGCAGCTCGCCCGGGCCGGTGACGATCCGCACCTCGCCGGCCCGCAGCTCCCCCAGCGCCGTCAGGACGGGCAGGATCGCGAAACTGTCGACCATCTTCAGCATGTTCAGCAGCGCCTTGCCCGATTCGCTCGAGGCGAAGCTGCGCATCTGCATGATCCCCATCCGCGCCAGCACCCGCTCGGCATAGCCGTGCATGATCGAATTGTGCGCATGGCCGATCCAGAGGCCCGCCTGCAGCACCTCGCCGATCGGCAGGCCGGGGTCGGGCACATAGCCGGCGCGGGCGAAGATCGCGTGATGGGCATCCGCGACATGGCGCTGGATCAGGCCCTTGTCGCGGTCGGCGCTTTCCATCGGCACCAGCGCCACGTCGAGCCGGCGCTCGGCGATGCGCTCGCGGAGCACGGGGCCGTAGGCCGAGACCAGCTCGAACGACACGCCGGGATGCTGCAGGTGGTATTCCGCCACCACCCGCGCCAGCACATCCTCGCAGAAGAACGGCGGCGCGCCGAGGCGGATGGTGCCGACGCGGCCCTCGGCCATCTGCTCCGCCGTCTGGCCCGCCTCGCTGAGGATGGCACGGAGCTGCGTGCCGCGCAGCGCCAGCTCGCGGCCGAGCTCCGTCGGCTCCACCGGCTGGCGGCGGCGGGAGAGGAGGCTCTGCCCCACCCGTGCCTCCAGCTGCGCCACCGCCTTGCTGAGCGCCGGCTGCGCCATGCCATGCGCCGCGGCCGCGCGGGTGAAGGAGCCCGTCTCGACCACGGTCGAGAAGAGCATCAGGCCCCGCGGATCTAGGCTCGGCATCCGGGCCATGGGTCCCTCCCTTCATTCCATTTGGGAATGGAATTGTATCAACTCATTATTTGCAAGAAAGAAGCCTGCCGGGCAAGCTCACCGCCGTGTCCAAGGCTCGCACGGGCCGGAGGACCGGGAGGATCAGGGAGGATCTTCATGCAACGCCGCACGGCGCTGGTGCCGGGGGACCTGATGGTCCTTCGGGGCATAACGGCGCTTCTGCTCTTCGCCATGATGGCCCTGACCTTCATCGACGTGATCGGGCGCTACCTCCTCAGCGCGCCGGTCTATGGCGCGGCGGAGATGATCCAGATCCTGCTGGCGGCGACGATCTTTTCGGGCCTCGGCCTCGTCTCCGACCAGGATGCGCATATCACCGTCGACCTGTTCGAGGCGCCTCTCTCCCGGGCGTTCGGGCAGGGGCGGCGGGCGCTCATCGGGATCGTCTCCGCCCTGGGGCTGCTCGTCATCGGCTGGCAGCTCGGCGTGATCGGCCTCCATGCCTGGCAGACGGAGCGGACGACGCTGGTGCTCGACTGGCCGCAGGCGCTTTTGTCGTTGCCGGGGGCAGTCTTCTGCCTGATCGCCGCCGTGCTGCAGTTCAACCGGAGCCTGCGGCGGTCATGATTTCTGCGCTCATCGCCTTCGCCCTCGTCATCGCGCTCTGCTTCTTCGGCATCCGCATCGGCTTCGCGACGCTCTTCGTCGGTCTCGGCGGCTTCATGCTCGAGCGCGGCATCGGGCCGGGCATGTCGCTTCTCGGCGGGCAGGTGATGGAGACGGCGAGCAGCTATTCGCTGTCGGTCGTGCCGCTCTTCGTGCTCATGGGCGTCTTCATCTACCGGGCCGACATCTCGGGCGATCTCTACCGGGCCGCCCATGCGCGGCTCGGGCACAGGAAGGGCGGGCTCGCCCATTCCACCGTGCTCGCCTGCGCCGGCTTTTCGGCCGTCTGCGGCTCGTCGCTGGCGACGGCGGCGACGATGACCCGCGTCGCCCTGCCGCCGATGCGGCGCTACCGCTATTCCGACCGGCTGGCCACGGGCACCATCGCCGCCGGCGGCACGCTCGGCATCATGATCCCGCCCTCGGTGCCGCTCATGATCTACGGGCTGATCGCCGAGCAGGACATCGGCCGGCTCTTCATCGCCGGCATCGTGCCGGGGCTCCTGCTCGTCGTCTCGTTCATGATCGCCGTCGCCATCTGGGCCTCGCTCCGGCCGGAGGATGCGCCGCCCGGCGAGCGGCTGGAAGGTGAGGGCGGCCGCGCCGCGGTGCGCGCCGTGCTGCCGATCCTCGCGCTCTTCCTGCTCGTCCTCGGCGGCATCTACGGCAGCGTCTTCACCCCGACCGAGGCGGCGGGCATCGGCGCCACCGGCGCCGCGCTCATCGCGCTGACCCGCGGGCACCTGTGGAAGCTGTCGGAATGGATCGACGCGCTGGTCGAGGCCTCCGTCACCACGGCGGGGCTCTTCATGGTGGTCTTCGGCACCATGGTCTTCGCGCAATACATCAATCTCTCCGGGATGCCCTTCGACCTGATGTTCTGGCTGAACGACATGGAGCTCTCGCCGCTCGGGCTCGTCACCGGCATCTGCGTCATCGCGCTCCTTCTCGGCATGATCTTCGAATCCCTCGGGATCCTCCTCCTCCTCGTGCCGGTCTTCATGCCGGCGCTTCTGGCGGCGCAGGTGGATCTGATCTGGTTCGGCATCGTCGTGGTGCTGGTGACCGAGCTCGGGCTCATCACCCCGCCCATCGGCATGAACGTCTTCGTCGTGCGCTCCGTCGTGGAAGACGTGCGCATGGCCGACATCTTCGCGGGGGTGCTGCCCTTCGCTCTGGCGATGCTCGCCGTTCTGGCGCTGGTGCTGGCGCTGCCCGAGCTCGCGACATGGCTTCCCGGCCTCGCCGGGTAATCGCGGCCGGTGGGAGGCCGGCCTATTTGGGAGGAACGACATGGAACTGAAGACCAAGGTCACACTGGCCGCTCTCGGGCTCACCGCGCTCGCCGCCCCGGCATCCGCCGATACCCGCGTGCTGGTGAACTGCTTCTTTCCGCCGCAGCATTTCGTCTGCACCGATGTGCTCGGCACCTGGGCGCGCGATGTCGGCGAGGCGACGGAGGGGCGGGTCGACGTGGCGATCCTGCCCTCGAGCATGGCGCCGCCGGCCGATCAGATGACCTCGACGCGCGACGGCGTCTTCGATGCGGCGCTGCAGATGAACGTGTTCATCGCCAACGAGGTGACGGGCATACAGCTCGGCATGCTGCCCTTCACGGGCACCTCGGATTCCCGCGCCAATTCGCTGGCGCTCTGGAACACCTACGAGCAGTACCTCGCCGAGGCCGATGAATATCAGGGCGTCGAGCTCCTCAGCGTCTATGTCGCGCCGGGCGCCGATTTCTACTCGCTCGACGGCACGCCGATCCTTTCGGTCGAGGATCTCGCCGCCAAGAAGATGTGGGCCGCCGCCGGGCTCGTCGCCGAAGAGCTGAAGGACCTCGGCTCGCCCGTCGTCTCGGGCCCCGCCGTCCAGATGACAGAGCTCATCCAGCGCGGCGTCGTCGACGGCTTCGTCGGCATCCCGGCGACCGATGCGCAGGTCTTCAACGTGCTGCCGCCGGCGCAGTCGATCACCATGACCGACCGCAAGATCTCCACCCCCGCCTTCTCGTTCTTCATCAACTCCGAGGTGTGGGACACCATCTCCCCCGAGGATCAGGAGGCGATCCGCGCCCTTTCCGGCGCCGCCTGGGCAGAGACGGTCGGCACCCGCTTCACCGAGGCGGAAGCCCGGGTGCACGAAGAGATCGCGGGCATGATGGAGGTGAACGAGGCCTCGCCCGAGTTCGAGGCGGCCCTCATCGAGGCGGCCCAGCCCTATGTCGACGCCTGGATCGAGGCGGCGAGCGCCAAGGGGATCGACGCGCAGGCCGCGCTCGACTTCTACATGGCCGAAATCGAGCGGCTCTCGGCCGAATGACCAGCCGGCCAGGCGGAAGGACAGACGATATGGGCGAAGCGAAGAACGTGCTCTGGATCATGGCCGACCAGTTGAGGTTCGATTACCTCTCCTGCACCGGCCACCCGCATCTGCAGACCCCCAATCTCGACCGCCTGGCCGCGCGCGGCGTGCGCTTTTCCAACGCCTATGTGCAATCGCCGATCTGCGGGCCCTCCCGCATGTCGAGCTACACCGGGCGCTACACGCGCTCGCACGGCTCCACCTGGAACGGCTTCCCGCTCCGGGTGGGCGAGCCGACGCTCGGCGACCATCTCCGCGAGATCGGGGTGCGCCCCGTGATCGTCGGCAAGACCCATATGGTCGCCGACACCAAGGGCATGGAATGGCTGGGGATCGACCCCGGCTCCACCATCGGCATCTCGATCTCCGAATGCGGCTTCGAGCCCTATGAGCGCGACGACGGGATGCATCCCTACGGCCCCTACGACCCCGACCCGGCCTATAACCGCGCCCTTCAGGCGGCCGGCATCGACAGCGACAACCCTTGGGAGGAGCATGCGAATTCGGGCCTCGGCGACGACGGCGAGCGCCTCTCGGCCTGGCTCCTGAAGTACTCCAACCTCCCCGCCGACGTGCCGGAGGAGCTGTCGGAGACGCCCTACATGACCCGGCGGGCGATGGACTTCATGGAAGAGGCGGGCGATCAGCCCTGGCTCTGCCACCTCAGCTTCATCAAGCCGCACTGGCCCTATATCGTCCCCGCGCCCTATCACGACATGTACGGGCCCGAGCATATCGTGCCGCCCATCCGCTCCGAGGCCGAGAAGGAGACGGACCACCCCGTCTACAAGGCCTATATCGAAAGCCGCATCTGCCGCAGCTTCAGCCGCGACATGGTCCGCGAGCGGGTGATTCCGGCCTATATGGGCCTCATCAAACAGATCGACGACCAGATGGGCGTGCTCTTCGACTGGATGGAGGAGCGCGGGCTCTTCGAGAACACCATGGTGGTCTTCACCTCCGATCACGGCGACTATCTCGGCGATCACTGGATGGGCGAGAAGGATCTCTTCCACGAGCCCTCTGTGAAGGTGCCGCTGATCGTCTACGACCCGCGCGCCGAGGCCGATTCCACCCGCGGCACCGTCCGCGGCGAGCTGGTCGAGGCGATCGACCTCGCGCCGACGTTCCTGAAGTTCTTCGGCGGGCCGGAGAAGCCGCATATCCTCGAGGGGCGGCCGCTGGACCCGCTCCTCCATTTCCCCGCCGCCCCCGCCCGCTGGCGCGATTACGCGGTGTCGGAATACGATTACGCGACGCGCGAGGCGCGGCAGATCATCGGCAATGCGCAGGAGGATGCCCGGCTGGTCATGCTCCGCGATAGGCGGTGGAAGTACATCCACGCCGAGGGCTTCCGCCCGATGCTCTTCGATCTGGAGGTCGACCCTCAGGAGCTCCGCGATCTCGGTGCGAGCCCCCTGCCGGAACATGCCGCGATCCGCGCCCGGATGATGGTGGCGCTGGGCCGCTGGTCGCGCCGCCACCACAACCGCATCACGCTCAGCCCAGAGCGGATCGAGGCCATGACCGGCGGCGAGCCCCCCGGCATCCTCATCGGCTTCTGGGACGAGGCGGAATACGAGGCCGAATTCGGCAAGCCCTTCGCCGCGAGACCCTGACGCAGTCCTTGCCGGGCGCCCCGGATCCCCATTCATCTGGCCAAAAATACCTCGGGGGTGTGGGGGCTGGCCCCCACTCCTGCGCTATCGACCAGGCGGGCCGCCCGAACACCGGGCACAAAATTCTTCTCGAAGAATTTTTGGCGCCCCCGCCCCACCGTCACGCCCGGCGGCCAAAAATTTTTCCTCGAAAAATTTTGGCCCCGCTCAGCCCTTGCGTACCAGCCGCGGCCGCGCCCCGCTCCGGTCCACCGTCAGCGGCATCGGGTCCGCGATGCCGCCCTTGAAGTCCATGCCGCCCCGGTTGTCGAAGGCCATGAGCATCGCCTGACCGGCGCGGTCCCACACGATCCGCCCGGCATAGAGCTCTTCGCTCACCACCAGCTCGGCCGCCTCGACCGGCCAGCGCCCCGCCTCCCCCGCCACCGCCCAGATGCCACCCGTCTGCCCGGCGCGGGCGCCGGCGAGCTTGGCGGCGTCGCAGGAGAAGAGGAGGAACCGCTGCCCCTCGACCTCGGCGATCTGGAAAACCTCCAGATGCCCGAAGCCGGCGCCGGGGGCGCTGAGCGGCGGCTGCAGCTCCCAGGTCTCGAGGTCGGCGGAGGTCGCCCGGCCGATGACCCCCCGGTCATCGCCCTCTCCGGCGGCGGTGCGGGCGGTGATCAGCATCTCCCAGCCATCGGCGGTCCGGAAGACGAAGGGATCGCGGAAGGCCTCCTCCGGCCATGTCCCGTCGGCCAGCACCTCGTAGGGCGGCGCGGCGCGCAGGATCGGGCCGGGGCGCTTCGCCCAGGTGAAGAGATCCTCCGACAAAGCATGGCCGATGGTCTCGACATTCTCGTTGTTGGACAGCTCGTCCGGCTCCGCGAAGGTCGTGCCGGTGTAGAAGAGGTGCCAGAGCCCGCCGTCCCGCACCACGCTGCCCGTCCAGGTGCAGGTGGCATCGAAGGCCCCGGGGCCCCCGGCGTCGAAGATCCGCCCGTGATCCTCCCAGGAGGTGAGGTCGGCGGAGGTCGCATGGCCGATGCGGGCGTGGCGGTGGCGCAGATGCGGGTTGCCGAGCGCCCGGGGGGCGTGGAGATAGAACATGTGGTAGGTCTCGCCGTCGTCGGCGAACCACATGTCCCAAACCCAGTGATCCGGCTTGTCGAAGCTCATGGCGGCGCTCCCCTCTGTCGTCAGGCGCCATAGGGGCGGCTTTGCGGCCGGTGTCAACGGCCGCAAGGCCGGGAGCCCTCAGGCCGCCGAAACCCCGGCCGGTGCCTCGGCGACCGAGAGGATGACGTTGCCGACCTTGTGGCCGGTCTCGACATGGGCATGGGCGGCCGCCGCCTCCTCCAGCGGATAGATCCTGTCGATCACCGTCACCAGCGACCCCTGGCGGACCATCACCGCCAGCTCCTCCAGCATCGGCCTCAGCACCTCGTGCGACTGCAGCCCCGTCGCCTGAAACGTCACCCGGCCGCGGGAAGTGAGCATGGCGACAAGCAGCGGCAGCCCCAGAACCGGCGAGAGGTAGCGGCCCGTCGGCGTCAGCAGCCGCCTGGCGCGGCGGATCTTCAGCGTGCCGAGCGTGTCGAAGATGATGTCGAAGCGCGCGTCGCCCTCGGTCACGTCCTCGTCCCGGTAGTCGATCACCCGCTCCGCCCCGAGCCGGCGGACGAGCGCGGCGTTCTTGGCCGAGCAGATGGCGGTGACCCGTGCCCCGGCGTCGCGGGCGATCTGCACGGCCATGGTGCCGAGCCCGCCGCTGCCGCCGTTGATCAGCACCTCCATGCCCTCGCGCAACCCGCCGAGCCGGTAGAGGAAGTTCCAGGCGGTCAGCGCCCCGTCTCCGAGCGGCGCGACGCTGTCGAAGCTGGCATTGGCCGGCTTGCGCACCACCAGCCCGTCCTCGGGCAGGGTGACGAATTCCGCATGGGTCGAGAAGCCGAGCGCCCGCTCGCCGAAGACGGCATCGCCGGGGGCGAAGCGCGTCACCTCGGCGCCGACCTCCTCGACGACGCCGGCGAGCCCGGTGCCGGGGATCGGAGCCTTGGGGCGGCGGAGCCCGATGACGAGCCGGGCGAAGCGCGGCGTGCCGGCCCGCATCATCACATCGGCACGCGACACGGGCGCCGCGATGACGCGGACGAGGATCTCCGTCGGGCCGGGGGTAGGGCGAGGCGCCTCGGTGAGGGTGAGAACGCCGGGGGCGCCATAGGCGGGAACGGTGAGGGCTTTCATGGGGGATGTCCTTTGCGCAGGGGGAGGGGCGCCCGGGGGCGGGCGCCCCGGGGGAGGTCAGGCGGCCAGCCCGGCCGGGCGGGCGGCGGGCGCAGGCGCAGGGCGCTGGCCGAGGATCGCCATCCAGAGCGCGAAGCCGACCTCGGCGCAGGAGACGAGGGCGAGCAGCGCCGTGCGAGTGATCTGCAGGAGCTCCGCCTCCGGGAAGGCGAAGGCATGGAGGCTGTGCAGCAGGTATCCGAAGCTGCCCAGGGTCAGCGCATGGCCGAGGAGCCGCGGGAAGCGTTCCGACCGGGCGACGAGCTGGCCGAGAAGCGCGAGATGCAGCCAGAAGAAGAGCTGCCAGATGAGGACCCCGGCGTGATGCATGCCGAGGAGGAGTTCGGCGAGCTCCGGCGCGCCGCCGCTGGCGGCGAGCGCCTTCAGCCCGGCCTGGAAGAAGAGCATCGTCGCCATGACGGCGACCATCGACAGCCGCGCCAGCGCCGCCGCGGCGGAGAGGACGGGCGAGACCGGGCGGAACATGAAGAAGAGCATCGCCGTCGTGACGATCTCGATCAGCATGACCAGCGCATCGGCGCCGATCCCGAGATGGAAGAGGAGGCTCCGCTCCCGGATCGCGGCGAGCGTCTCCGCCGCGTCCGGCTGCACGACAACCGAGGGCACATAGCCGATGGCGAAGGCGCCGAAGACGGCGATGGAAAGGTAGAGTGCGCCGGTCAGGCGGGCATAGGGGCGGGAGGTCGGATCCTCGGCGAGGGTGAAGAGGGGGGCGATCATGGGTGGGCTCCTTCGGGCAAGCCGGGGGCGGCGCCGGAGGGGCCTCCGGTCGGTCCCCCGGGCGGGGCGGCTCTCTGGTGACTGGGGCGCCTTACCGGCGCTGTGGAGGGTGTAGCGGAGCCGGGACCTCAATGAAATTGACGCATTACGTTGCCGTGCTATGCATATCCGCATGGATTGGCGGAACATCGGCTTTGACTGGACGCGCGTGCGCGCCTTCCTCGTGACGGCGGAGGAGGGGTCCCTCTCCGCCGCCGCCCGGGCGCTCGGCCTCGCCCAGCCGACCCTAGGCCGGCAGGTCGACGCGCTGGAGGAGGAGCTCGGCGTCGTGCTCTTCGAGCGGGTGGGCCGGGGGCTCCGCCTCACCCCCGCCGGCCATGCGCTCATCGCCCATGCGCGCGAGATGGGGGCCGCCGCGAGCCGCCTGTCGATGGCGGCCTATGGCCAGAACGCCGGCATGGAGGGGCGCGTGACGATCTCGGTCAGCGAGGTCTATGCGGGGCTGGTGCTGCCGCCGATCCTCGCCCGGCTCCACGCCGCCGAGCCGCGCATCGAGATCGAGCTGGTGGCGACGATGGGGGTGTCGGACCTTCTCAGCCGCGAGGCGGATATCGCCATCCGCAACGTCCGCCCGACGGAGCCCGACCTTGTCGCCCGCAAGATCCGCGATGCCACGGCGCGGCTCTACGGAGCGCGGGCGCTGCTGGAGAGCCTCGGCCCCGTCGCCACGCCGCACGACCTCGCCCGCGCGCCCTATGTCGCCATCGGCGAGCCGGAGCTGCTGGCCTCGCTGCTCAACCGGCAGGGCGTCGGGCTCGGCCCGGCGAACTTCCCCTACCGGACGGACAACATGCTGGTGATGTGGGAGATGGTGAAGCAGGGGCTCGGCCTCGGCGTCATCGATTGCGGCATCGGCGATGCCGAACCGCGCGTCGCGCGGGCACTGGAGGCGCTGGAGCCCGTCGCCTACCCCGTCTGGCTCGTCGCGCATCGCGACATCCACAACTCGCGCCGGCTGCGCTTCGTCTACGACTTCTTCGCCGAGGCTTTGCGCTAACTCACCAGATCGCCCAATGAGCCCCGGCCCAGGCATGGCCGACGAAATGCACGAAGGTGGCGACGTAGATCAGCGCCCCGAAGAGCGCGAGCGCCCGTTGCCACCCCGTCTCCAGCCGCCGCCAGATGGCGAGGAAGGCGAGGGCGAAGAGTACGCCCTCGAGCGAGCCGAAGAGCCGCCCGTAGTGGCGCTCGTCCCAGAAGGAGAACGGGCTCTCGAAGGCCCAATCGGTGAACGGCCAGAAATGGCTGTGGGCGTCCCCGGCATGGAGCGGCAGGTCGAAGGCGATGTGCAGGAGCGCCGAGGCGGTGAGGAGCGTGAGCCAGGGGAGGCGTGAGAGAAGCCCGACCGCCAGGAGCGCCGCGTAGAGCGGCGCGGAATTGAAGATGTCCGCGGCGAGGTCGAGCGGCCCGTCGAAGCCCGGCGCCAGATGGCGGATGAAATAGGCGAGATCGGGCAGGAGCGCGCCCGCGAGGATCACCCACCAGAGCCGGCCCGGCCGGGAGCGGCCGAGAACGGCGAGGCTGAGCGCCATATGCGCGGGGGTGTTCATGGCATTCCATAGGGCCGCGCCTCCCTCAGGGTCAACGGCTGCCACTCATCGCCCCGTTGCCGGGGCGCCTCGCAATTCGGGACCCACCGGGGCGGCGGGACTGGCGGCGGGCGGGGAGCCGGGGGGCTGTCTGCCCCCCGTCGCGCCAAAGGCGCGACTCCCCCCGAGGATGCCCCGGGAGCAAAGATGGGGGAGGGGAGCCGTCCCGTCCTCCCTCAGCCGAATGGAAGACGGCGAAGAACGCGGAAGCGACCTCCCGGATCCCCCTTTCATCTGGCCAAAAATACCTCAGAGGTGTGGAGGCAGAGCCTCCACCCGGCCCGGCACGGGCCGGCCCCCCGGCCTCGTCCTTTCGCTAAACTTGCAAATGGTTCTCATGTGCATTGACAATGGCCGCGCCGCCGCTAGCTTGCCATTCAGCCCCCGGAGACTCACATGCCCCTCACTCGCCGCTCGTTCCTCGCCACCTCAACTGCCGCCGCCGCCGCCGCCACCCTCCCGCTCCCCGCCCGCGCGCAATCCCCCCTCTCCGTCGTCGCCACGACCGGGATGATCGGCGATGCGGCGGCGGTGCTCGGCGGCGGGGCGGCCAGCGTCCATGCGCTGATGGGGCCGGGGGTCGACCCGCATTCCTACCGCGCCACGCGGACCGACATCGTCGCCGTCGGCCGGGCGGATCTGGTGCTCATCCACGGCCTCTATCTCGAGGCGCAGATGGAGGAGTTCTTCGCCACCGTCGGCGCGCGCACGCCGCTCCTCAGGGTCGGCGAGGCGATCCCGGCGGAGCGGCTTCTTGCCCACGAGACCTATGCCGACAAGTTCGACCCCCATGTCTGGATGGATCCCGGCCTCTGGCAGATCCCCATCGCCGCCATCGCCGAGGCCCTCGCCGCGGCCCGCCCCGATGCTGCCCCCGCCATCGCCGCCGCAGGCGAGGCCTATCTCGCCGAGGCGCAGGCGCTCGATTCCTATGCGGCCGAGGCCATCGCCACGATCCCCGAGGGCCGGCGCATCCTCGTCACCGCCCATGACGCCTTCCGCTATTTCGGCCGGGCCTACGGGATCGAGGTGCAGGGCATCCAGGGCATCTCCACCGAGAGCGAGGCCGGCCTCGCGCGGATCGCCGAGCTGGTGGAGCTGATCGTCAGCCGCCGCGTCACGGCGGTCTTCGTCGAGAGCTCCGTCTCCGACCGCAACATCCGCGCCCTGATCGAGGGCGCGGCGGCGCGGGGGCATGAGGTGGCGATCGGCGGCGAGCTCTATTCCGACGCGATGGGGGCGGCGGGCAGCTACGAGGGCTCCTGGCTCGGCATGATCGACCACAACGTCACCACCATCGCCCGCGCCCTCGGCGGCACGGCGCCGGCGGAAGGCCGGCTGGGGCGGCTCGCATGAGCGCCGCGATGGAGATCCGGGGCCTCACCGTCGCCTATGGCGCTGCGCCGGCGATCACCGGGGTGAACGCCAGCTTCCGCGAGGGCGCCATGGCCGCCATCGTCGGGCCGAACGGTGCCGGCAAGTCGACGCTGCTGAAGGCGGCGCTCGGCATCGTGCCGCCGCTCGCCGGCGAGGTGCGGATCTTCGGCGCGCCGCTCAAGGCTTCCCGCCACCGCATCGCCTATGTCCCCCAGCGCGCCAGCGTCGACTGGGACTTCCCCGCCAGCGTGCGCGACGTGGTGCTGATGGGCCGCTACCGGCAGCTCGGGCTCCTCGGCCGGATCACCCGCGCCGAGCGCGCCCGGGCGGAGGCCTGCCTCGCCCGGGTCGGCATCGAGGCGCTGGCCTCGCGCCAAATCGGCCAGCTCTCCGGCGGGCAGCAGCAGCGGGTGTTCCTCGCCCGGGCACTGGCGCAGGAGGCGGAGCTCTACCTGCTCGACGAGCCCTTCGCCGGCGTTGATGCGGCGACGGAGCGGGCGATCATCGAGGTGCTGAAGGGGCTGAAGGCCGAGGGCCGCGCCGTCGTCGCCGTGCACCACGACCTTTCCACCGTGCCCGTCTATTTCGACGATGTGCTCCTCCTTTCCGGCCGCGTCATCGCCGCCGGGCCGGTGGCGGAGGCCTTCACCGGCACCGCGCTGCAGGAGACCTATGGCGGCAGGCTCGCGGGCGGCCATATCGGCCAGCTCGGCCTCAGGGCCGCATCGTGAGCCCGCTTCTCGCCGCGCTGACCCTTCAGGCCGGCTACAATGCCGCGCTGGTGGCGCTGGGCGCGGCGCTCCTCGGCTTCGCGGCCGGGGCGGCGGGCGCCTTCCTCTACCTCCGCCGGCGGAGCCTGTCCTCCGACGCGCTGGCCCATGCGACGCTGCCCGGCATCGCGCTGGCCTTCATGGCCATGGTGGCGCTGGGCGGCGACGGGCGGGCGCTCGCCGGGCTGATGGCCGGGGCGGCGCTGTCGGCGGGGGTCGGGCTCTTCGCGGCAGACTGGCTGACGCGCCACACGCGGCTGGGGGAGGATGCGGCGATCGGCGCGATCCTCTCCTCCTTCTTCGGGCTGGGCGTGGTGCTGCTCACCGTCATCCAGACGATGGAGCGGGGCCGGCAGGCGGGGCTCGAGAGCTTCCTCCTCGGCTCCACCGCCGGGATGCTGCGCTCCGACGCGCTGGTCATCGCGGCGGGCGGGGCGCTGGCGGTGGCGGCGGTCTGGCTCCTTCGCCGGCCGCTGGCGCTGGTGGCGTTCGACCCGGGCTATGCCGCGGCCAGCGGCATGCATGTCGCCCGTGTGGACCGGGCGCTGATGGGCATCGTGCTGGTCGTCACCGTCACCGGCCTCAAGCTCGTCGGGCTGATCCTGATCGTGGCGCTTCTCATCCTGCCCGCCGTCACCGCCCGGCTCTGGAGCGAGCGGGTGGGCGGCGTCCTTTGGGCCTCCGCCGGGATCGGCGCCGCCTCGGGCTATCTCGGCGCGGCGCTCTCCGCCTCCGCCCCCGACCTGCCGACGGGGCCGCTGATCGTGCTCGTCGCGGCGGCGGCCTTCACGGTATCGCTCGTCTGCGCCCCGGCGCGGGGGATCGTGGCGGCGCTCGTCCGGCGGCGGCGGATGCGGGCGCGGCTTCTGGAGGAGGCGGCATGATGGGCGCCGAATTCGTGCAGCTCTCGCTGACGCCAATGCTGATCGGCGCGCTCGCGGCCGTGGCCTGCGCGCTGCCGGGCAACTTCCTGATCCTCCGCCGCCAGGCGCTAATCGGCGATGCCATCAGCCATGTCGTGCTGCCCGGCATCGTCGTCGCCTTCCTGCTGACGGGGACCATTGCCGCCGTCCCCATGCTGCTTGGCGCCGCCGGCGCGGCGCTACTCGCCACCGGGCTCATCGAGGCGATCCGGCGGCTCGGCAATATCGAGCCCGGCGCCGCGATGGGCGTGGTCTTCACGACGCTCTTCGCCGCGGGCGTGCTCCTTCTCGAGCGCACCGACACCTCGTCGGTGCATCTCGACGTCGAGCACGCGCTGATGGGCAATCTGGAGAGCCTCATCTGGTTCGCGGCGGATGGCTGGGGCTCACTCCTCGATCCCGCCGCGCTCGCCGCCCTGCCGCCGGAGCTCGGGCGGATGGCGCTGGCCGCCGCGCTGGTCACCGTGCTGACGCTGGTCTTCTGGCGGCCGCTGAAGCTTTCGACCTTCGACGAGGGCTTTGCGCGAACGCTGGGCCTGCCGGTGACGCTGATCGGCCTCGGCCTTGTCGCCGTGGCCGCCATGGCCGCCGTCGCGGCCTTCGATGCCGTGGGCTCGATCATCGTCATCGCCATGTTCATCTGCCCGCCCGCCGCCGCGCGGCTCCTGACCGACAATCTGGCGGTTCAGGTGGGTCTCTCCGCCCTCATCGCGCTGGCCTCGGCGCTTCTGGGTTATGTCGTCGCCGGTTACGGGCCGATCTGGCTCGGCGGCAGCGACGCCGTCTCCGCCGCCGGGATGATCGCGACGCTCTCGGGCCTCGCCCTGGCGCTCGCCGCGGTCTTCGGGCCGCGCCGGCACCGGGCGGGGGCGGCGCCGGAGGCGGGGTGAGCCCCCGCTTGACCCAACGTCTGGCATTCCCCCGCGAGAGGCTCTAGGAGCGGCGGCGCAAGCCGGGAGGCCCGATGACGCGCTTCGTCGCCTATATCTCCATGTCGCTCGACGGGCGCATTGCCGATGCGGACGGCGGCACCTCCTGGCTGGCCGATCACGGCGGCGGTGAGGAAGGCGACCGCGGCTATGCGGCCTTTCACGGCGCCGCCGATGCGGTCGTCATGGGGCGGCGCACGCATGACGGGCTTCGCGAGGCCGGCCCCTGGCCCTGGCGCGGCGTGCCGGCCTATGTGATCACCTCCCGCATGCTCGACCCCAAGCGCGAGATGATCCTGCCGGTCCTGCCCGATTTCCCCGGTCTCGGCCGGCAGCTCCGGCGGCAGGATTACGGGACGGTCTGGGTCGTGGGCGGCGGGCAGACGCTCGGGGCGGCGCTGCAGGCGGGGATGCTCGACGAGCTCAGGCTCTTCGTCCTGCCGGTGGTGCTCGGCGCCGGGGTGCCGCTCTTCTCGATGGAGGGCCTGCCGCGCCCGGCGGTGCTCTCCGGTCACCGGCTCTGGCCGGGCGGGGTGGTCGAGCTGCTCCACAGCTTTGATGCGGGGCCGCAGGCGAAACCCTGAGACTCACGAATCAAATGCCGCGGATTTTTCCCCAACAATCCACAGCTTGACCTCGCATTGTTCGCGCCGGGCGGGCAATATTCGGTCCCGCCGGCAAAAAGTTAAGAGGATCGGCCAAGCCCCGCCGAGGCCCCGCCAAGGGCGAAATCCGGCCCCATTGTCGCCCTCGGGGCGCCAAATCTCGCCGGACCGCGCCGGTTTGTCGCGCATCGGGCGATAACGCGTGGCATGGGCGCCACGGAGCCTTGCAGGGCAGGGCCGGGAGGGGGGCTCGGGCAAGCTCCTTAAACCCCTCTCAAAATTTTCCTCTAATTGACGACAAATCCGAACAAGTGCTTTGGTGAGGTCGTGGCGGTGGCCGCGAGCTGCCAAATCCCGCGGCCGCCATCTGCGACAACCGGAGCCCCTCGGGCGACGGTCGCATCGGGAGCGGCACCACAGCCGATCGACATGCGAAGACACCGCCCGCCGCCCCCCGGCGCGGGCGCCCGGAAGACCTGTGCCCGCTGCGGGCGTCCCTGGGAGGGATCGACTTGAGTGATGTGTTTCAGCCGGAGTACACCGGCACCCAGACCCCCCAGACCCTTCCCGTCGCGCCGCAGGCCCTCGCCTGGGATCTTCATCGCCGCATCTACCACAACGCCTTCAAGCGCGGGGTCGACATCGTTCTGACGCTCATTGCGCTGCCGCCCGTCCTTCTCGTCATCGCCCTTCTCGCCGTGGCCATCCGCCGCGACGGCGGGCCGGTCTTCTATGCGCAGGAGCGCATCGGCAAGAACGGCCGCACCTTCCGCATGTACAAGCTCCGCTCCATGGCGCCCGACGCCGACCGGATGCTCGTCGAACTGCTGGCGACCAGCGCCGCCGCCCGCGACGAGTGGGAAGAGCGCCAGAAGCTGACCGATGATCCGCGCATCACGCCGCTCGGCCGGCTGATCCGCAAGACCTCGCTCGACGAGCTGCCGCAGTTCCTCAACGTGCTGAAGGGCGACATGTCGCTCGTCGGCCCGCGCCCGATGCTGACGGCGCAGAAGGAGCTCTACCCGGGCCGCGAATATTACGCGCTCCGGCCCGGCATCACCGGGCTCTGGCAGACCAGCCCCCGCAACGAGACGAGCTTCCGCGAGCGGGCCGACTGGGACGGCGCCTACTTCCGCTCGCTGTCGCTGGTCACGGACATCAAGCTGCTCCTGCGCACCGTCCGCGTCGTGCTCTCCGGCACCGGCGTCTGAGGCGCGGAGCCGGCGGGACGGCCCGTAACGGGCCGATTGCCCCGCCTCTGCTGCCCTCGTGACAGATTTTCGCCCCGCCGTGATAGGATAGCGGCGATGATGATCGCGACAGATGCATATCCCGGGAGGCGCGGCTGATGCCCAATGCCTTCGCGCAGCTCATGCTGCTGGCCTGGCCCTTCGCATCGCTCGCGCTCTTCCGGGCGCTGGCGCCGGGGCGAGCGCTCATCGCCTCCATGCTGATCGCCTATCTCGTCCTGCCGCCGGCCCCGGCGGGGGTGGACCTGCCGCTCCTGCCGCCGCTGACGAAAGACACAATTCCGGCGCTCGTCGCCTTCCTGATCGTCATCGTCATGCACCGCGAGGGGCTGCGGCTCTGGCCGCGGAACCGTCTGGCGCAAGGGCTGATCCTCGTCTTCGTCTTCTCGCCCGTGCTGACGGTGATCGCCAATCCGCAGCCGATCATCGCCGGCTCCTGGGTGACGCCGGGCCTGACGTCTCACGACGCCATCGCCTGGACGGTGAACCAGGCGCTCGTGCTCCTGCCCTTCCTGATGGCGCGGGCCCTGCTGGCCTCGCCGGGGGATCACCGCGATCTCCTCTTCGCGACGCTCATCGCCGGGCTGGCCTATTCGCTGCCGCTGCTGCTCGAGGTGCGGCTGTCGCCGATCCTCAACCTGCGCCTCTACGGCTATTACCAGCATGCGATCGCGCAGAGCGTCAGAGGCGACGGCTTCCGGCCGCTGGTCTTCTTGCAGCACGGGCTCTGGGCGGCCTTCCTCGTGATGAGCTCCGTCCTTGCCGCGGTGGCGCTGGCGCGGGCGGAGGAGGGCTCACGCCGCGTCGCGCTGCTTTTCGCCGGGTTCTACATGCTTGTGGTGCTGGTGCTCTGCAAATCGCTGGCCTCGCTCCTTTATGCGCTGGCCGGCGTGCCGCTGATCCTGATGCTGCCGCAGCGCTGGCATATCCATATCGCCGCCGCCCTCGCCTGCCTGACGCTCGTCTATCCGGCCGCAAAGGCGGTGAACCTCGTGCCCGAGCAGGCGCTGCTCGCCGCCGCGGCCGACATCAGCCCCGACCGCGCCCAGAGCCTCGGCTTCCGCTTCGAGAACGAGGCGCTGCTGCTGCAGCGGGCGGAGGAGCGGCCGCTCCTCGGCTGGGGCGGCTGGGGGCGGCATCTGGTGCGGGACAGCCAGACAGGGCAGCAGATCTCCGTCTCGGACGGGCAGTGGATCGTGACGCTCGGCACCTGGGGCTGGCTCGGCTTCATTGCCCAGTTCGGCATCCTCGTGCTGCCGATCCTGGCGATCTGGGGGAGGATGATCCGTTTCGGGCCCGAGACGCTCGCCCCGCTCGTGGGGCCGATCCTGCTCCTTTACGGCATCAATCTCGTCGACCTCATCCCCAATGCCACGCTGACCCCGGTGACCTGGCTGATCGCCGGCGGGATGCTGGGCTATAGCGAGGGCTCCGCCGCCGCCTCTGTCTCCGCCCCGCAAGGCGCCCGGCGGCCCGCCCCGATCCGGACGGTGCTATGAGGCGGCTCCTGCTCGCGCTTCTTCTCGTGCTGCCGGCGCTCGGCTCCGCGGAGGACACATCCGACCCCTCCGACCCGGCGCTCGGGACCAACCTCGCCGGCATCAGCGACTGGTCGACGCAGCTGCCCTTCATCGACCTGATGAAATCCGCCCGCCCCTGGATCGGCCATCTGGAGGGGCAATGGGGCGGCGCCACCATGGCCGATCTGGACGCTGCCGGCTTCATCAGCCCCGAGGGCTGGCCGACCGGCCTGCCGGAGGGGGTGACGGGGCTGGAGACCTTCCTGCTCACCGACATTCCCGCCGAGGCCCGCTCGACTGCCGGCACCTATCTGGTGACCTGGGAGGGGCAGGCGCGGATTTCCTTCGATGGCGGGGCGCGCGATGTGCGCATGGGCGACGGCGAGGGGCGCTTCCGCTTCGAGCCGGGCGGGCCGCCGGTGAGCCTGCGGCTCAGCCGCATCGACCCGGACGACCCGATCCGCAACATCACCGTGATGCGCGAGGATCTGGCGCCGCTCCACGCGCTCGGCGCGGTGTTCGCCCCCGATTTCGTGGCGCGCATCGGCCGCTTCCGGGTGCTGCGGTTTCTCGACTGGATGATGGCGAACGGAAGCTGGCAGCAGAGCCTCGCGGACCGGCCGAAGGTCACGGATTTCTCCTATGCGGCGCGCGGCGTGCCGGTGGAGCTGATCGTGGCCCTCGGCAATGCCGCCGGCACGGACATCTGGCTGACGCTCCCGCATCAGGCGGAAGACGATTACGTGGCCGGTATCGCCTCCTACGTCGCCGAGACGCTCGACCCGCGGCTGAAGGTCTATGCCGAATATTCCAACGAACTCTGGAACTTCTCTTTCGCGCAGGCGGGCTGGGCGGCCGAGCGTGCGCGCGAGCGCTGGGGGGCCGAGGGCGACGCCTGGATGCAATATGCGGGCCTGCGCGCCGCCGAGGTGGCTGATATCTGGGCCGAGGCCTTCGCCGACGATCCGGACCGGCTCGTCCGTGTCGTGGCGGTGCACAGCTTCTGGCCGGGGCTGGAGGAGCCGCTTCTCGATGCGCCGCTCGCCGTCGCCGAGGGCCGCGCGCCGCCGGTGGAGAGCTTCGATGCCTATGCCGTCTCGGGCTATATCGGCCACGAGCTCGGCGGGCCGGAGGCGCTGGAAGAGGTCCACCGCCTGGCCGAGAGCCCGGACGGCTTCGCCGAGGCTGCCGCGACGATCCGGGCCGGCACGCTGAGGGCGCTGACCGAAGAGATCTGGCCCTATCATGCCGAGGTCGCCCGCGCCCGCGGCCTCCGGCTCATTGCCTACGAAGGCGGCACGCATGTCGCCGGGCAGGGGGAGGTCGTGGCCGATCCCGTGGCGACCGCGTTCTTCACCGGCTTCAACTATTCGCCCGAGATGGGCGCGCTCTATGACGAGCTGCTGGCGGCCTGGGCCGATCTCGGCGCCGGGCCCTTCGTCCATTATTTCGACCGCGCCATGCCGAACCAATGGGGCTCCTGGGGGGCGCAGCGGGCGGAGGGCGACGACAACCCGCGCTGGCAGGCGATTGCCGCCGCCAATGCCCGGGGCGCCCCCGGCCGGCCGGAGGGGACCTTCGCCACAGGGCTCTACCTCAGGGGCGGCGGCACGCTCACCGGCACGCCGGCCGCCGACACGCTGCTCGGCGGGCCGGGGGACGACCGGCTGGCGCCCGGCGGCACATCGGGCTTCGCCACCGATTACGTCGTGGGCGGCGATGGGGCGGATGTGCTCGTCCTCCCCGGGCAGGAGGCCGACTGGCAGGTGGAGGAGGATCCCGCCGGGCTCACCCTGACCTCGGCGACCTTCGGTCGCATCCGCGCCTCCGGCATCGAGGAGCTGGCCTTCGGCGAGTGAGGGACGCGGCGAGGGCTCCGCCTTCGATTCCCATAAGGGGATGGAGCGGGCCCCGCCCCGATCTTCGCGGGGCCGCCCCTCACCATCTCCGCCGCAGGGTCGCATTTTGGCCCGCTTTTCCCGGTTTCTCCGGCGTCGTAGACTGACACGCGGGCCTCTGCCCGGCGGATGGGGCATGGACGGCATCAGCATCATCATTCCGGCCAGCAACGAGGCGGGGCACATCGGCCCCTGCCTCGCCGCGCTGGCCGAGGCGGAGGCGCCTGACTGCGCCGTCGAGGTCATCCTCTCCGCCAATGCCTGCCGCGATGCGACCGTCGACGAGGCCGCCGCGCTCCGCCCCGCGCTGGCCGCGCGCGGCTGGCGGCTGGCCATCATCGAGCGGCCGGAGCCCGGCAAGCCCGGCGCGCTCAATGCCGGCGATGGCGAGGCCCGACTGCCGGCGCGGCTCTATCTCGACGCCGATGTGCGGCTCTCGCCGGGGCTCCTCGCCGAGATCGCGGAGCTGATCGACCGGCCCGAGCCCGCCTATGCCTCCGGCCGGCTGGTGATGACCGCCGAGGGCGCCGTCTCCCGCGCCTATGCGCGCACCTGGGCACGGGTGCCCTTCATGGCCGCGGGCGTGCCGGGCGCCGGGCTCTTCGCCGTCAATGCCGCCGGGCGCGCCCGCTGGGGCGCCTGGCCGGAGGTGATCTCCGACGATACCTTCGCGCGGCTCCATTTCTCTCCGGCCGAGCGCCATGCCGCCGCCGCCCCCTATCACTGGCCCGTCGCCCCCGGCTGGCGGGCTCTGGTGCGGGTGCGGCGCCGGCAGGATTCCGGCGTGCGCGAGATCGCGGCCCGCTACCCCGCGCTCCTCGCCAATGACGACAAGGCGCCGCTCGGGCTGGCCGGTGCCCTGCGCCTCGCGCTCCGCGACCCCGCCTCGATGGCCGTCTATGCCGGCGTCGCCCTCGCCACCCGCACCCGCCGCGCGCGGGGCTGGAGCCGGGCGCGATGAGCGCGCTGGCACGGCGCTTCCGCGGCTCGGGGCTCATGCAGCGCGCCGCCCGCACCTCGGTGCAGGCCATGACCGCCTATGGCGCCGGGCAGGCGATGCGGCTCGCGTCGAACCTCATCCTCACACGGCTCCTCTTCCCCGAAGCCTTCGGCATCATGGGCATGGTCATGGTGGTGCTCGTCGGGCTTCAGCAATTCTCCGACCTCGGCGTGGGCGCCGCGATCATGCAGTCGAAGCGTGGCGACGATGCCGCCTTCCTCGATACCGCCTGGACGCTGCATGTGCTGCGCGGCGTTGGCCTCTGGCTCGTCGCCTGCGCGCTCGCCCTGCCGGCGGCGGCCTATTTCAACACGCCCGAGGTGGCGCGCTACATGCCGATCATGGGGCTGGCGCTGGTGATCGACGGCTTCTTGCCGACGCGGCGCGAGCAGGCGGGGCGCCACATGCGGATCGGCCGGCTGACGGCGATCGAGATCGGCGGCCAGGCCACCGGCATCGCCCTCACCGTGGCGCTCGCCGCCGCCACCGGCTCGATCTGGGCGCTGGTCGCGGCGCCCATCGTCGCCTCCGCGGTCAACCTCGCATTCCTGACCGTCTTCCTCCCCGGGCGGCGCAACCGGCCGGGGCTGGAACGGGCGGCGCTCGGGGAACTCATCTCCTTCGGCAAGTGGATCTTCCTGTCCACCATCGCCGGCTATCTCGTGCTGCAGGGCGACCGGCTGGTGCTCGGCCGCAGCCTGCCGGCCGAGACCTTCGGCCTCTACAACATCGCCGCCTTCCTCGCGACCTTCCCGCTGCTCCTGTCGCTCGCGGTGGCGCGGCGGATCATGATCCCGCTCTACCGCGAGAGCCCGCCGGCGGCCGGGGCGGAGAACTTCGCCCGCCTCGCCCGCGCCCGGGCGGCGCTGAGCCTTGTCATGGCCGGGGGCGCGCTCCTGCTCGCGGCCGTCGCCATCCCGCTCGTCGGCGTGCTCTACGATCCGCGCTATGCGCCGGTGGGCGAGCTGGCGACGCTCATCGCCCTCGCGCAGGTGCCGGCGATCCTGTGCATGAGCTATGACGAGGCGGCGCTGGCGGCGGGCGACTCGCGCGCCTACGCCTCCGTCACCATCGTGCGGGCGGTGCTCTGCCTCGCCGGGCTCGGCTTCGGCTTTTCGGCCGGCGGGGTGATCGGCGCGCTCTTCGGCTATGCCGCCGCGCAGGCCGCCACCTGGCCTGCCTCGATCCTCGTCGCCCGCCGCTACAAGACGTGGGATCCGCGGCATGACGCGCTGGGCGCGCTGGCCTGGATCGGCCTCGGTGCCGCCATCCTGATCTGGCGCTGGCCGGAGATCGCAGAGCTCGCGCGGTTCGCGGGACCCGGCTGAATTATGTCGAATTCGTCCCAAATTCGCCCCAATGCCATGTCAGGACAGGGGCGAAAGAGCCGTTCGAGTGCCATGACCCGTCAGAGTTCCAGCGATATCGCCATTGTCGGCATGGCCCTGCGCCTGCCGGGCGCGGCGGGGCTCGGGCCGTTCTGGGCGAACATGGCGGAGGGGCGAAGCGCCATCCGCCGGCTGGGGGAGGCGGAGCTGCTCGCCAATGGCGAGACGCCGGAGCGCATCGCCCGCCCCGACTACGTGCCCTTCGCCGCACCGCTCGAGGGCTATGACCTTTTCGACGCAGGCTTTTTCGGCCTCTCGCCCCGCGAGGCGGCGATCATGGACCCGCAGCACCGGCTGTTCCTCGAGGTCGCCTGGGAGGCGCTGGAAAACGCCGGCCACCCGCCCGAGGGGCTCGGCGGCCCCGTCGGCGTCTTCGCCGGCTCCGGCGCGCCGGTCTATTTCTGGGAGAACGTGCTGACCAACCCCGGGCTCCTGGCGGAATCGGGGCGGTTCCACCTGCAGCACACCGGCAACGAGCAGGACGTGCTGGCGACAAGGCTCAGCCACGTGCTCGATCTGCGCGGCCCGAGCGTCGCCCTGCAGACCGCCTGCTCCTCCGGCCTCGTCGCGGCGCATTTCGCGGCGCGGTCGCTGATGGCCGGCGATTGCGACCTGGCGCTCGCCGGGGCGGTGTCGATCCCCCTGCCGCAGGGGCGGGGCTATCTGCACCGCGACGGCGACGTGCTCTCGCCCGACGGCGCCTGCCGCTCCTTCGACCGGCGCGCCTCGGGCACCGTCTACGGCGCCGGCGCCGCCGTGGTGGCGCTCCGCCGGCTCGCGGATGCCGAGGCGGAGGGCGATCACATCTGGGCGGTGCTGAAGGGCAGCGCCATCAACAATGACGGCGGCGCCAAGCCCGGCTTCTTCGCGCCCTCGCCGCGCGGCCAGGCCGAGGTGATCCGCGCCGCGCTCGCCGACGCCCGCGTGGCGGCGGAGAGCATCGGCTATGTCGAAGCGCATGGATCCGGCACGCTCCGCGGCGACGGCATCGAGCTCGAAGGGCTGACGGCCGCCTTCGGCGACGTGCCCGGGCCGGTCTGGCTTGGCACCGCCAAGCCGAATGTCGGCCATCTCGATGCCGCCGCCGGGGCCGTCGGGCTCGTTCGGGCGGCGCTGGCGCTTCATGCCGGGAAGATCCCGCCAATTCCGGGCGCCGAGCCGCGGGACGAGCTGGCCGAAGGGCCCTTCCGCCTTGCCGAAGCGCTGACCGACTGGCCCGAGGGCCGCCGCCGCGCCGGCGTCACCGCGCTCGGCGTCGGCGGCACCAATGCCCATGCGGTGCTGGAAGAGGCGCCGGCCCGCCCGGCCGCGCCGGAGGTTTCGGGCCTTCGGCCTATCGTCCTCTCCGCCCGCAGCCCTGCGGCGCTGGGCGAGGCGGCGGCGCGGCTCGCCCGCCATCTCGCCGCCGAGCCCGGGCTGCCGCTGGCGGATGTCTCCTTCACCCTCGCCAGGGGCCGCCGTGCCTTCGAGCACCGCCGGGTGCTGGTGGCGGGCAGCACCGCCGAAGCCGCCACGCTCCTCGCCTCCGGCGACCGCGAGCGGGTGGCGAGCGAGGTCGCCCGGCCGGGCGGCGCGCGGCCGGTCTTCCTGTTCCCCGGCGGCGGCTCGCAGCGCGTCGCCATGGGCCGCGAGCTGATGGCCGCCGAGCCGGTCTTCGCCGAGTGGATGGAGCGCGGCCTCGCGCTCCTGCCGGAGGAGGCGCGCACGGTCTGGGCGGACGGCCCCGAGGCCGAGCTCGAGCGCCCCGCGCTGCAACTGCCGCTGCTCTTCGTGGTGGATCATGCCCTCGCGCAGCTCTGGCTGGCCGAGGGCGTGACGCCCGCCGCGCTCGTCGGCCATTCCATCGGCGAGAATGTCGCCGCCGTCCTCGCCGACGTCATGCCCTTCGAGACCGGGCTCGCGCTAACGCTGCTCCACGGTCGGGCGATGGAGCGGGATGCGCCGGGGGCCATGCTCTCCGTCGCCCTCTCCGCGCCGGCGCTGGAGGAGCGGCTGGCCGCGCATCCCCAGATCGACATCGCCGCCCTCAACGGCGCCGAGATGACCGTCGCCGCCGGCCCGGCGGAGGTCATCGCCGCCCTCGCCGAAGAGCTGGAGGCGGAGGGCATCCCGAGCCGCCTCGTGCCGATGCGCGGCGCCGCCCATTCCCGCCGCCTCGCCGGGGCGGAGGCGGAGGTGGCGGCGCTCCTTGAAGGGGTCAGGCTGAACCCGCCCTCCATCCCCATCGTCTCCACCGCGACCGGCCGCCCCCTGAGCGATGCCGAGGCGACGGACCCCGGCCATTGGGCGCGGCAGCTCCGCGCGCCGGTGCGCTTCCACGAGGCGCTGGGCGTGCTCGCCGAGGACCCGGCCCATGTCTTCCTGCAGATCGGCCCCGGCCGGGCGCTGGCGCAGCTCGCGCTGCACCATCCCGCCATCGGCCCAGGGCGCGTCGCCCCAAGCCTGCCGGCCCCCGGCAGCGAGGTGGCGGAGCCCGTCGCCTTCCGCACCGCGCTCGCGCGGCTCTGGGCCATGGGCGGCGCGGTCGACCTGACCGCGGGCGCCCCCGGCCGGCGCATCCCGCTGCCCGGCTATGCCTGGCAGCACCAAAGGCACTTCATCGCCCCCGGGCTGCCCGCGACCAGCGCCGACCCGCTCCTGCCCCTCCGTGCCGGCGCCGAGTCCCATGCCTGGCGCCCCGTCTGGCGGCTTGCCTATGCGCCCTGCGAGGCCGATCTCGCCGACCTCGGCGCCCTGCCGCGCCAGACCTTCCTTCTCTTCGCCGACGAGGCCGGGCTGGCGGCACGGCTAGCCGCGAGGCTCAGGCCCGCCGGCCATGTCGTCCGCCTCGTCCATCCCGGCGACACCTTCGCCGCGCTGGACAGCGGCGACTTCACGCTGCCTGCCGAGCGCGGCCGCGAGGGCTATGATCGGCTCCTCGCCGCCCTGAAGGCGCGCGGCGAGCGCCCGAGCCGGATCGGCCATTTCTGGCTGGTGACGGAGGGGCGCGGGGCGCGGCCCGGCTCGTCCTTCTTCCACCGCGTGCAGGAGCACGGGTTCTGGAGCCTCTATCACCTCGGCGAGGCGTTGGCCGAAGCGGGGGCGGAGGCGGCCGGCACGCCCCATCTCCTGACCGTCACCACCGGCGCCGCCGCGGCGCCCGGCGAGGCGCTGGCCGAGCCGGAGAAGGCGACAATCTTCGGCCCCGCGCGCACCCTGCCGCGCGAGCTGCCGGTCACCTCGACGACCCTCGACATCGCCCTGCCGCGCCGCCGCTTCGGGGACCGCTTCGGCCGCCGGAACTGGGAGGCGCTCGAAACGCAGCTCCTCGAAGAGCTCTTCGCCGAGCCCGGCAATGCCGAGGCGATCCGCCGCGGCACTGACCGCTGGGAGCGTCACTGGCGCCCCGCCCCGCTCCCCGCCGAGGGCGCGGCCCTCACCGGCCATGTCCTCGTCACCGGCGGGCTCGGCGGTGCCGGGCGCGGGCTGGCGGCCGCGCTCGTTGCGGAGGGCAAGGCCAAGGTCACGCTCCTCACCCGCCGCCCCCTGCCGCCCCGCGCCCGCTGGGACGAGATCCTCCGCACGCTGCCCCCGGGCGATCCGCTCGCCGGGCGTCTGAAGGCGGCGCTGGCGCTGGAGGAGGCGGGCGGGACGCATCAGATCCTCTCCGCCGATGTGGCGCATCTGGAAGACATGCGCGCCGCGGTGGCGAAGGCCGAGGCCGCCTTCGGCCCGGTCACGGTGCTCATCCATGCTGCCGGCAGCCTCGAAGGGGCAGAAACCGCCGCGCGCTCGCCGCTTCATGCCGAAGCGGTGCTGGCGCCCAAGCTGCATGGCGGCGAGGTGCTGCGGGCGCTCTTCCCGCCCGGGCGGCTGGAGCGGCTCGTGTTTTTCGGCGCCGCCGCCGGGCTCGTCGGCCCGGCCGGCACGGCGGATACCGCCGCCGCCAATGCCTATCTCGACGCCCTCGCCCAGTCCGCCGTCTTCGGGGAGACGAAAGTGACCGCGCTCGACTGGGGGCCGCTGGCCGCCGAGGCGCCGGCCCCTGCCGGCCCGCTGACCCCGGGCGAGGCGCGCCGCCGGCATCTGCAGGCGCAGGGCCTGACCGCCGCCGAGGCCGCCGCGCTGGCGCTTCGCGCGCTGGCGGGAGGCGAGGCGCAGCTCGCCCTCACCTCGGTGCCGCTGCCGGCGCTCCGCGCGGCCGCCATGGCCGCCCCCGCAGAGGCCCCCGCCCTGCCACCGCTGAGCGGTTTCGACCGTCCGGCACTGGCGGAGCCCTTCGCCGCTCCCGAGGGGCCGGTCGAGGAGCGGCTCGCCGGGCTCTGGCGCGACATCCTGGGGCTCGACACCGTGGGCGCGGAAGACAGCTTCTTCGATCTGGGCGGCCATTCGCTGCTCGCCGTGCAGCTCTTCGCCCGCATCCGCGAGACCTTCGGCCCGGCGCTCGGGCTCTCGACGCTCTTCGAGGCGCCGACCATCCGGGCGCTCGCCCGCACCATCGCCGCCGCCGCGCCGACGGCGCGGGCACCCGTGGTGGCCCCGGCCCCGCGCTTCACGCATCTGGTGCCGATGAGCGAGGGCGTGACGGGGCCGAAGGCGCCGCTCTTCCTCGTTGCCGGCATGTTCGGCAACCTCCTCAACCTGCGCCATCTCGCGCAGCTTCTCGGCAGCGAGCGGCCCGTGCACGGGCTTCAAGCGCGCGGGCTGATGGGCGAGGAGGCGCCGCACGAGACCTTTGAGGAAGCCGCGGCGGCGATGATCGCCGAGATCCGCGCCGTGCAGCCTCGGGGGCCCTACCTCCTCGGCGGCTTCTCCGGCGGCGGCATCACCGCCTGGGAGATCGCCGCCCAGCTCGAGGCGGCGGGCGAGGAGGTCGCCGTGCTCGCCCTTCTCGACACCGCCCTGCCGCAGCGCGCGCCGCTGACGAGAGCCGACCGCGCCCGCATCCAGCTTCTCGAGCTGAAGCGTCACGGCGCGCTCTACCCGGCGCGCTGGGCCGCCCGGCGGATCGCCTGGGAGATCGCGAAGCGCCGCCCGCGGGCCGACCCCGGCCCGGGCTTCCACAATGCCGCCATCGAGGCCGCCTTCCTGCGCGCCGCCGCCGCCTACCGCGTGCCGGTGCGCCGGGGGCCGGCCACGCTCTTCCGCCCGCCGCTCTCGGGCCGCTGGCAGGTGGCGCCCGGCCGGCTCGTCAACCACGAGCGCGCCTATGTCACCGAGGACAACGGTTGGCGCGCCTTCGCGCCGCAACTGGAGGTGCTCGAAGTGCCGGGAGATCACGATTCGATGGTGCTGGAGCCCAATGTCCGCGTCCTCGCCGCACGGCTCGCCCGGGTGATCGCCGCCGCCGAAGCGCCCGCCGCCGCCGTAGAGCCCGCCGCTCCCGACGCCCGCGCGCGCCGCTGGCCGCATGAGGAGGCCGCCGAATGAGCCCCTTCGTCCATGTTCTCATCCTCAACTGGCGCACGCCGGAGATGACGCTGAAGGCCTGCGAGGCAACCCTGAAGGAGATGGAGGGGATCGAGGGGCTCATCACGCTTCTCGACAACGATTCGCAGGATGGCTCCTTCGAATACCTGCTCACCGCCACCTTCGACATGCCGCGCGTCCGCGTCGTGCAGACGGGGCGGAACGGCGGCTTCGGGGCGGGGAACAACCACGGCATCCTGTCGCCGCTGCCCGGCCGGCCGAAGGTGGATTACATCTACATCCAGAATTCCGACGCCTTCCCGCGCGCCGGGGCGATCCGCGCGCTCTTGAAGCATCTGGAGAGCCATCCCCGCGCCGGGCTCGCCGGCTCGCAACTGGTGGACGAGGGGGGCCTGCCGCAGCAGACGCAGTTCCGCTTCCCCTCGATCCTGTCGGAATTCGAGGGCGCGGCTCGGCTCGGGCCCGTCAGCCGGCTCCTCCGCCGCCATGCGCTGGTGCATCCGATCCTGCCCGACAGCCGCCCGGTCGACTGGCTCGCCGGCGCCTCGCTGATGATCCGCGCCGATATCCTCTCGGGCATCGGGCTCTTCGACGAGCGGTTCTTCCTCTATTTCGAAGAGACCGACCTCTGCCATCGGGCCGTCGCCGCGGGGGTGGAGGTGCATTTCGTGAAGTCATCCGTCGTCACCCATGCCGGCTCGGTCTCGACCGGGCGCGACTATTGGGAGCGGGTGCCGGCCTACTGGTTCGACTCGCGCCTGCATTACTTCGTGAAGACCCATGGCGCCGCCTATGCGGCCGCCGCCACCGCCGCGCATGTGGCCGGCGGGCTGATCCACCGGCTGCGCTGCCGGCTGGCCGGCCGCCCGCCGGAGGACCCACCGGGCTTCCTGCGGCAGCTCATCCGCCATGACATGGCCAGCCTCCTGCCCGGGCGCGGCAGCCGGCGGCCCGGCCCCCGGGGCACCCCCGCGAAAGGAGAGATCTGATGGCCAAGCTGCTCCGCAGGCTCCTGCGCATCCTCGCCCGCCGCGGCTGGATCGTCGTCCTTCTGGTGGCGATCGGCGTGCCCGCCTCGATCTGGTACGCGCTCGGCCGCGAGCGCGTCTACGAGGCCTGGGCGGTCGTGCAGATCGAGGCGCCGCAGATCGACGATACAGGCCTCGGCACCATGAGCGGCGGCGCCGCCGACCGGCAGCTCGACCTCATCGAGCAGAAGCTCATGAGCCGCGATTCGCTTCTGGCCCTCGCGGAGGAATTCGAGCTCTACGGGCCGGCCGTGCCGGTCGTGCAGCAGACCGATATCCTGCGCAGCAGCATCCAGATCTCGAAGATCGTCGACCCGGCCGCGGCCTATAATCCACTGGCCCAGCCTTCCGGCCTGACAATCGGCGTGCGGATGACCGATCCGCAGCTCGCCGCCGACATCGCCAATGCGCTTCTGGAGCAGATCATCGATGAGGCGCAGAGCCGTAACCTCGGCCGCGCGGCGCGGACGCTGGAGTTCTATCGCGGCGAGGAGGCGCGCGTCGGCGCCGCCATCACCGCCAAGGAAGAAGAGCTCGCCCGCTTCAAGGAGGCCTGGTCCGACAGCCTGCCCGAGGCGCTCGCCTCGCAGCGCGCCCGGCTCGACCGGCTGGAGGAATCGCGGCGCGATTTCGATTCGCAGATCATCGAGCTGCAGAGCGGCTCCGACCGGCTCCGCGAGGAAGAGCTCGCCCGGCAGACGGCACTGCTCGAACAGCAGCGCGACCTCGTGGATGCCTCGATCGCCGAGGTGGCGGAGGCCATCGCCGCGGCGCCGGAGGTCGAGCGGCAGCTTCTCGCGATCACCCGCGAGATGGAGCTACTGCAGACGGAATACACCGCCATCACCCAGCGGCGGACGGACGCCGCGCTCAACAACGAGATCGAGGCGCAGGACAATGCCGCCCGCTACGAGGTGCTCGAGCGCGCCGTGCCGCCCTATGCGCCGGTGACCGCCAGCCGCAAGAAACTCGCATTGGCCGGCGGGGCGGCGAGCCTGATCGCGGGCCTGGCGCTCGCGTTCGTGCTGGAGCTGATGAGCCCCGCGCTCCGCAGCGCCGAGCAGGTCGAGCGCCAGCTTGGCGTGCAGCCGGTGGTGGTGATCCCCGTCATCTCCCGCCAGGGGCCTGGCCGGCTCTTGCGGCGGGGCGGGGTTCTGGCCGTTGCCGTGGGGCTGGCCCTCGGGGCCTGGGCGCTCCTGCGGACGACGGGCGCGAGCCTGGTGCCCGGGCGCGGTTGAGAGGGCCGACTTCTCCCGCGGGTATCTGGAGATAAGCGAGAGGGGGGCGGGGCGGCCTATGCAACGCGCGCGCGGCGGGTGGGCGCGCTCCGGGCGCCCTCAGTAGCCGTAGTGCTGGGTATGCGCGGTTTCGCCCTTGTTGAGGACGATGCCGATGATGGGCATGTCCTTGCCGAGCCGCCGCTCGGTCTCGCGCACCTCGGCCGCATCTGTCCTGTCGCCGCCAATGACCAGGAGCACGCAGTCGAAATGCGGGGCGAGGGCGATCACGTCGTCCTGCGCCAGCGCCGGCGGCAGGTCGTAGAGCAGCACGTCGGGCCGGTAGGTCGCCTCCATCCCCGCGAGGATGTCGGCGGTCTTCGGCTGCTGGAAAAGCTCGGAGGCGAAGGGCTCGACCTTCCGGTTGAGCCCGACGGCGAGGTTGCGGCCGATGTTCAGCCGGTTGGGTCCGGGGCGGCGGAGGAATGCCTCCGCCGGCGTCTCGCCGCGCAGGAAATCGCCGGTCGAGGCCTCGGGCGTGAGGCCGAGATAGCGCGCGAGCCCGGGCCGGCGCAGGTCGGCCTCGATCAGCATCGTACGGGCATTGTCGTAGCGCGACAGCGTGATCGCGAGGTTGATCGAGGTGAAGCTCTTCCCGACGCCGGGGCCTGGCGAGGTCACGCCGATCCGGTGCCAGCCGTTCTCTTGGAGCGCCTTCACGACGCGGGCGCGGAGGATGTCGAAGGCGGCATGGGCCGGCTCCTCGCGCCGCGCGGTGATGACGAGATTGCGGACGAGCGCCGGTTCCTTGACCTCGAAACGGGGCAGGGCCTCCCAGCTTGCGGTGGGATCGTAGGCAGGGGCGGGCGCCGGCTCGGGTGTGGGGGCCGGCTCGAGAAGGAGCGGGGCCTCCCGCGCGGGGGGCGGATCGGCGGGCGGCGGAGGCTCGGAGGGGGCGAGACGGCGGGGAGCCGCCGGGTCGACGCGCCGCTGGCGCCGCAGGGGCGCGGGGCGGGGCGCCCTCTCCGCTCCGGAGGCTGACGCCTCCGCGCGCGTCTCGGGCGCCGGGGGTTCGGGGGCGGGCTCAGGGTCGGGTGGGGGCGCCTCGGCCGGGGGCACCTCGGGTTCGGGCTCGGGGGCCTCGACGTCGGGTTCCGGCGCGGGTGTATCGGGGACGGACGGCTCGGTCGGCCGCTCCTGCCCGCTCGCTTCGGGTTCGCTCGCTTCGGGTTCGGGCGTTGGGGCGGGTTCGGGCGCCGGGGCGGGGTCGGGAGAGCGGGCCTCGGCGGGCGCCGGCTTCGCCTCGGCCGCCTCGGGCGCGGGGCGCGCCGTCTCCTCCGCGTTCGCCTGCAGCGCCTTCTGGCGGCGCGCGGCGTTGATGCGGGCAAGGAGGCGCCGCCGCTCCTCCGGGCTGAGGGGCGGGCGCTTGGGGCTGGTGTCGTCGGGTCCGCTCATGGCGCCGTTTCTCGAGCCTTCTGCCGCGCGTTTGCCTTCAGATGCGGGGCAAAGGTGGCAACAATGCGCCTCGCAAAGGGTATTCCGTGTCTCACTTGTACTCGATCAGCGCCAGCGCGCGGCCGGTCAGCCGGCGGGCGTGATAGGTGAGGATCCCCTGCAGCATCGCCGGTTTCGAGGCCGTGTAGAAGGCCGCCACCGCGGCCGCCCGGCGGGGGGCCATGCCGCCCCGGCGGAGGCCGAGCGCCGTCTTCGCCCATGACGCCGGCCAGGCGAAGAGGAGGAGGAGCGCCCAGGGGGTGACGAAGAGCCCCGCGAGGGTCAGCACCGGCAGCACTAGCCCCCAGAGCCAGGCCCGCCGGCGCTCGCGGGCCGCGGCGCCGGGGTGGCGTGAGGCGATCTGGGCATGGCCATGCCCGCCGCGCACCATCCGCCGCCACCACTGGGGGAAGCGCGTCATGTCGATGTCGTGCCAGCTCATGTCCGTGGGCAGGCGGAGGAGGCCGCGGCCGGCCTTCAGGAGCCGCAGGCAGAGCTCCTCGTCCTCCGAGGCAATGAGCGCGCCGTCGAAGCCGCCGAGGCTGGCGAGGTCGCGGCCGCGGATCATCATGTCGCCGTGGTTGGAGGTCACGGGGCCGGGCGGGCGGTGCCATTCGGCCTCGGCCATGGCGTGGTAGATGTTGCGCTCCGGGTGCCTTTCGCGGCGCCAGCCGGTCACCATCGCCAGCCCCTCGTCCGCCGCCAGCGCCGTCTGACCCTTGGCGAGCCAGCCCGGCTCCAGCGCGCAATCGCCGTCGATGAACTGGACGGCCTCCGGCAGGGGCGCCCCCAGCGCCGCCAGCCCGGCGTTGCGGGCGCGGGCGGCGGTGAAGGGGGGCTCAAGGGCCACGACCTCCGCCCCGAGCGCCGCGGCGCGCGCCGGGCTGCCGTCGGTGGAGCCGGAATCGACATAGACGAGCCGGGCACCGGGGGGGAGGTCGGCAAGGGCGGCGGTGAGGCAGGCCTCGAGCCGGGCGCCCTCGTCGCGGCCGATGGCGATCACCGCGAGGCTCATGGGGCGCCCCGGAAGAGGGCGGCGAGCCTGGCCGCCTCGGTGGCGGCGGTGAACTCCGCCTCTACCTTCGCGCGGCCCGCGGCGCCCATGGAGGGGCGGTCGCTCCGCCCCATCAGTTCGAGGATCGCCGCCGTGAGCGCGGGGGCGTCGCCGGGCGGGACGAGCCGGCCGGAGGTGCCGTCCTCCACCAGCTCGGCCACGCCGGCGATGCGCGTGGCGACAGCGGGGAGTTCGGCGGCCAGCGCCTCCATCAGCACCACGGGCAGGCCCTCGGCGAAGCTCGGGAGGACGAAGAGATCGGCGGTGGAGAGCGCCTCGGCGACATCGCCCTGGGAGAGCGCGCCGGTGAAGGTGACGGGGAGGCCCCGGGCCCGAGCCTCCAGCGCCGCGCGGTCCGGCCCGTCGCCGATGAGCGTCAGGTGGAGGTCGGGGCGGGTGCGGAGCGCCTGCTCGAAGGCCTCCAGCAGCACCGGCAGGCCCTTGGCGGCGGCGAGGCGGCCGACGAAAAGGAGCCGGGTGCCGGTGCGGGGGCCGGGGCGGTAGCGCCCGGGCTCCACCCCGCAATGGACGATGTGGAGCTTCGGCCACGCCGCCTCGGGCGAGAGCAGCATCGCCTGGCTCCGCGCGAAGGCGGAGATGCAGGCGACGAAGCGGGCGCGGGCGATCTTCTCGGGCAGCGCCCAGCGGTCGGTCGCGAAGAAATCGTCGGGCCCGTGGAGCGTGAAGGAGAAGGGCAGCCCGGTCAGCTCGGCGGCGAGGAGGGCGACCGTCCCGGCGGACTGGGCGATGTGGTTGTGGATGTGGCTGGCGCCGATGGTGCGGAGGTGGCCGGCGAGGGTCAGCGCCTCGGCGAGGTAGATCGCCTGATAGGCGAGTGCGCGGAGGCCGCCAGGGGAGGTCCGCCAGGCGAGGGCGGCGGCGCGGGCGAAGCGCGCGGGGTGGCGGGCCGCCGTGGCGACGGCGCGGAGGAGGCCTCGGGGCGAGGCGAGCGCGGGGAGGATCGCGAAGGTCCGCCCCGCCTCCGCCCTCTGCTCGGGGCCGGTTTGATGCTCCGGCCCGGTGCGGCGCACGGTACAGGTGGCGACCTCGATCCCGAGCGCGCGGAGGGCGGCGACCTCGCGCTGGATGAAGGTATCCGTCGCGCGGGGATATTCCCCGGTGAGATAGGCGACGGTCATTGCGGCTCCCAGCCATGTGCGGGGGCCCAGCCGGTCGCGCGGAGCGCGTCGTTCGGATAGCGCGCCGGCGCGAAGCGGGCACGGAGCGTGGCGCGGCGGAGGAGGCCGGGCAGGCGCGGCCCGAGCTTCGGGATGCGGCCGAGGGGTGGCGCGAGCGCGGCGAGGAGCCGCCAGGGCAGCGGCAGGGGCAGGGCGCCGAGGGCGCGGGCGAGTTGCCGACGGCTCGGCAGGTCGCCGGCGACGACATTGAAGGTCTCGATGCCCGGCGCCGCCCGCTCGGCGGCGAGGACGAGGGCTAGGGCGGCGTCCTCCACATGGACGAGCGGCACCTCGCCGGGGGAGGCGGGGGTGAGCGAGACGGGCCCGAGGCGCGGCCCGAGATGGGCATTCCAGGAGCGGCCGGGGCCGGTCAGCGCGCCGATGCGCAGGATCGTGGCGCCGCGGCCGGAGGCCTCCGCCTCGGCGCGCACCACCTCCTCCTGCGCGAGCTTGGCGCGCATATAGGCGTCGCGGCTGCGGGGGGCGGGGTCGAGCGGCGCGGTCTCGTCGATGAGGGGCAGCGCCCGGCGGCGCTGGGCGGCGAGGCGGGCGGAGGCGGCGCGCGGCGCGGCGGCGACCTCGGCGCTGAGCGGGCCGGCCTCCGGCGCGGGCGGCGCGGCGGGGCGGGGCGGCGGCGGGGCGTAGACGGCGATGGATCCGGCCAGGACCATCCGGGCCGGGTGGCCGTCGAGGGCGCGGAGGAGCGCGAGCGTCGCCTGGACGGTGTCGCGCGCGGCGCGGGAGCCGTCGAGCGCGGCGGCGCAGTGGAGCACGGCGTCGATGCCGTCCAGCGCGCCGGGCGGCAGGCCCTCGGCGAGGTCGCCATCGGCGCGGGTCAGGGCGCGCACCTCGTGGCCGCGCGCCTCCGCCTCCGCAAGGGTGGCCCGGCCGAGGAAGCCGCCGGCGCCGGTGAGCAGGAGCTTCATGGCCGGCACTCCCGTGCCGGCGGGGCAAAAATTCTTCTGCGAAGAATTTTTGGGCGCACGGCCCCGAGGGGGCGCCCGGTTGCGGCCGGGCCCGGGGGGCCGTCTGCCCCCCGTCGCCTTCGGCGACTCCCCCCGAGGATGCCCCGGGAGCAAAGACGGAGGGGCGGGGGCGCGATCAGGCGGCCCATGGCATGGGCTCCATGGGCGGGCAGCGGCTGGCGATCTCGGTGCGGGCGCCGGCGGCGATGGCGAGCGTGACCTCGGTCAGGTGCAGCGCATAGGCGCCGGAGAGGCGGGAGGGGCGGCCCGCGGCGATGGCCTCCAGCATCTCGGCCGGGCCGAGCGCGAAGTTCATCGAGGCCGCGCCCTGGCGGGGGAGCATCGGATGCGGCGCGCCGGAGAGGCCGACCGAGCGGGGCAGCGGCGATTCGAGGAGGCGCCGGCGGAGGGTCATGCGGCGGCGGAAGCGGACGGGGGCGGCATTGTCCCAGGCGCGGGGGACCTCGAGCACGCCCGCCTCGCCGATGACCCGCAACCGGTGATCATGCGGGGCGACGATGGAGCAGGTGAGGCGGGCGACGGGGCCGGCCTCGAAGTGGATCAGCGCCGTCGAGAGGTCGGGCGTGCCGGAGTGGCCCCGCTTGTCGGGGATCACCTCGGCGGTCGCCGCATCGACGCGGGTGACGCTGCCGAAGGCGGCGATCAGCCAGGAGAGCCAGTAGCCGGCGTGTTCCAGCGTGCAGCCCGTGGCGAATTCGTCGGCGAAGGGCCAGGGGGCGCCGCTCTCCGACGCCCAGGCCTCCAGCGGCGCCTGGGGGATGAAGCCGTCGTCGAGCTCGGCATAGACGAGCCGCGGCGTGCCGGCGACGCCCTGGCGGAGGGCGCGGAAGAGGCCCTGGGCGGTGCGGGAAAGTACGGAGGAGGGGGCGGAGGCGAGCTGCAGGCCGCGCGCCTCGGCGAGGGCGGCGAGGGCGCGCGCCTCGGCGAGGTCGGTGACCATGGGCTTTTCGGAGAAGACATGCGCGCCGGCTTCCAGCGCCGCGCGGGTCACGGTGGCATGTTCCGTGGGGTTGGTGAGGTTGAGGACCAGCGAGCCCCTGGCGAAGAGTGCCGCCGCCGAGGGATAAGGCGCGACGCCCCAATGCGTGCAGAAGGCGGCGAGGCGGGCGGGGTCGCGGTCCCAGGCGCCGGTGACAGAGATCTCCGGATGGCGGGCGAGCGAGCGCATGTAGAGATCGGCCACGTAGCCGCAGCCGATGAGGCTCACCGCCCCGAGCGTCGATCTGCTGGCCTCGTTCATGCCCCGGGGGCTCCCATGCAAGCGTGGCAACACTTTGGCCCGGTTGCGGTGTCTTCTGCCAGAGGGGGATTGCGGCGGCGGCCTCGCCGGGGATTGTGGCGGCATGGATGCCGTACTCCTCCCCTATGGCCCCGCCGAGGTGGCGATCACCGTGCAGAGCCGGGCCGGCCTCGAGGCGGAGGTCGGGCGGCGGCTGGCGGCGGGGCAGGGCTTCGCGCTGGCGACGGTGAATCTCGATCATATCGTGAAGCTGCGGCGGGATGCGGCCTTCCGCGCCGCCTATGCGGCGCATGAGCTCATCACGGCGGATGGGAACCCCATCGTCTGGCTGGCACGGCTCGGCGGGAGGGAGGTCGAGCTCCTCCCCGGGGCCGACCTGATCCTGCCGCTCTGCCGGCTGGCCGCGGCGCATGGCGCGCCGGTAGCGCTGGTCGGCGCCACGGGGCAGGCACTCGCCGGGGCGGCGGCACGGCTCAGGGCCGAGGTGCCGGGGCTAGCGGTCGCCGCCGAGATCGCGCCGCCGATGGGCTTCGATCCGGACGGGCCGGCGGCGGAGGCGCTGCTCTCCGAGGTCGTGGCCTCCGGCGCGCGGATCGCCTTCCTCGCCCTCGGCGCGCCGAAGCAGGAGCAGTTGGCCGCGCTCGGGCTGCGGCTGGCGCCGGGGGTTGGCTTCGTCTCCATCGGGGCGGGGCTCGACTTTCTGGCGGGGACGCAGCGGCGGGCGCCGGAATGGGTCCGGCGGCTGGCGCTCGAATGGCTCTGGCGGATGCTGTCGAACCCGCGGCGGCTCGCCGGGCGTTACCTCGCCTCGGCGCTGGTGCTGCCGGGGCTCGCGCTCCGCATGTGGCGCCGCCGCTAGAGCGGCGCGCCGCCCCAGACCCACCAGCCGGGATGGGCGCGGGCGAGGGTGCGGGCCATCTCCTCCGCCTCCGCCGGCGTTTCCGTCAGCGCCCAGCAGGTGGCGCCGGAGCCGGACATGCCGGAGGCGGGGGCCGCACTCAGGGCCTCGAGTACGGGTGGCAGGGCCGGGCAGAGCGCCCGGGCCGGGTCCGTCAGGTCGTTGCCGGCGGCGCGGAGCCAGGCGCAGAACTCCGGGAAGGGCGCGGCCTCGAGCGGGGGGAGCGGCGGCGAGGCCCGCCCCTCCAGCCCGGCGAAGACCGGGCCAGTGGGCACAGCCACGCCCGGGTTGGCAAGGACGAGGCCGAAGGCGGGGAGCGGCGGCGCCGGGCTCAGCCGCTCGCCGATGCCCGCCATGAGCTGCGGGGTGGGGGCGGCGAGGCAGACGGGCAGGTCGGCGCCGAGGGGCAGCGCCTCCTCGGCCGAGAGGGGCGCCACCCCCCAGAGCTCGGCGAGCCCGGTGAGCGCCGCCGCGGCATCGGAGGAGCCGCCGCCGATCCCGGCCCCGTGGGGCAGATACTTGGTGAGGCGGAGCGCCGCGCCCGCCGTCACCCCCCTTGCCTCGCGCAGCCGTCCGGCGGCAGCCAGCACGAGGTTGCGGCCGTCTCCGGGAACGCCGCCGGCCCTCGGCCCGTCCACGCTCAGGGTCAGCCCGTCCGCCGGGGCGATCTCCAGCACGTCGGCCACACCGGCGAAGATCACCAGCGAGGAGAGCTCGTGATAGCCGTCCGCCCGCCGCCCGGTGACGCGGAGCGCGAGGTTGACCTTGGCGGGGGCGGTGAGGCGCATGGGGCTCCCTGGGGTGAGGGCGGGCTCCAGGGGCCCGCCCCTTTCTATCGCCCGTTCTGCCCGAACCGGCCAGACCCCGGGCGCGCGAACACCCGGCCGGCTCGGGGGCCCCAGTCTTTGCTCCCGAAAAATCCTCGGGGGGAGTCGCCAAAGGCGACGGGGGGGCAGACAGCCCCCCAAAATTCTTCGTGGAAGAATTTTTGCCGCCGCCCTTCGCACTGCCAAAGATCTTTCTCGAAAGATCTTTGCTCCGCCGGCCGCCCCTCAGCCTCCGTTCGCGACGGCGGGCTCCAGCGCGGCCGAGTCCCCCGGGATCTCCACCAGCCCGCTGGCCAGCTTCTGCTCCAGCCGGGCCGCCATCGCTGCCTCCGGCTCGAACGACAGCGCCCGGCGCCATTGGAAGCGCGCCTCCTCGCGGCGGCCGACCTGCCAGTAGGCATCGCCCAGATGCTCGTTGATCACCGGGCTGCCGGCCTCGATCTCCACCGCGCGCTCCAGATGCGGCACCGCTTCCGCCACCCGGCCGAGCCGGTAGAGCGCCCAGCCGAGGCTGTCGATGATGGCGGCGTTCTCCGGCTCCGCCGCCACGGCAAGGCGGACCATGGCGAGCGCCTCGTCGAGCGATTCGCCGCGGGTGACCAGCGCATAGCCGAGGTGGTTGAGCACGCGCGGCTGCCCGGGGTTCAGCTCCAGCGCGCGGCGGAAGTCAGCCTCGGCGCCGGGCCAGTTGCCGGCCTCCTGCCGCGAGATGCCGCGCGTGTAATGGATGACCCAGGTCATCGGCGCGCCGTCGGCATAGAGCTGCAGGGCGCGGCCATAGGCCTCTACCGCCTCTGGGTAGCGGGCGAGCTCGCGCAGCGAGTCGCCGAGGGAGGCCTGCAGGTCGGCGCGGGCGGGGTGGGCCGCGGCGAGCGCCGCGAGCACGCGCGCCGCTTCGTCCGGCGCTCCGGTGCGGCGGAGCGTGGCGGCGCGGGTCATCTCGGCGGCGAGGTGGTCGGGCGAGCCCTCCGCCACGCCTTGAAGGATCGCGGTCGCGAGATCCGGCCGGCCGAGCGCCTCGCAGGCGCGGGCGGCAAGCAGCATCGCCTCGAAATGCTCGGGCGCCAGCCAGAGCGCGGCGCGGGCATAGATGAGCTGGCGGGGGTCCGGCACCTCCCGGCCGCTCATGGCAGCGGAGAGCGAGTAATAGACCTCGGCGAGCCCGGCGGCGGCATCCGGCACCAGCGGCCGGGTGATCCGCCCGGCGGCGAGGTCGGCGGCCAGCGCCGTCATCCCCGCGTCGGCGCGCTCGCCGAAGATCCGCCGGATCAGCGCCGCGCCCTCCTCCCCCCGGCCCATCTGGCCGAGCAGCACGGCATGGGCGAGGACGCCGCGGCGCGTGAGGGGCAGCCCCTCGGCGGGGGGGAGCGTGAAGATCGCCTCCGCGCCTTCGAGATCGCCGGCCATCGCGAGCGCCAGAGCCTTGTTGTAGAGCGCGAAGCCGGCGCGGCCCTCATCGCCCGCCCTATCGGCGGCCATGGCATCGAAGGCGGCGAGCGCCTCTCGCATCCGCCCGGCGCCGACCAGCGCCCAGGCGCGGGTCAGCGCGTCGGGCAGGGGGGCGATGGTGAGGCCGGCGTCGAGCCGGGTCAGGATCTCGCCCCAGTCCCCGGTCTCGGCGAGCGCGACGGTGCGCACCAGCGCCGGCAGGCCGGTGCCGGGCTCCACCCGTTCGGCGAGCGGCAGGGCCCTGTCGAAGGCGCCGAGCTGGACGAACGCCGTCAGCGCCTCGGTCGCCAGATCCGCCCGGCCCTGATCTTCCGCCAGGGCCGAGATGTAATAGCTCGCGGCGGCTTCGAAATCGCCGTTCTGCGCCGCGGAACGCCCGGCCAGATACGCGCCGACATCCTCGGCGTGACCGGGCGTGGCGAGCGCCGCGGTTGCGGCCAGCACGCTGATGATACCCCTCAAGAGCTCCCCTCGATCTTCTGCCTGTTTCCCCTGGGGGAGAGGTTAACCAGCCGGGCCTTAACGGTCGATTGTCAGGAGATGTATCGGCTGGTCTTCGCCGGATCGGGGCGATCTTGGGCGGCAGGATGCCGCCCGATTGACCAGATGCGCCGCCCCGGGGCTCACATATTCGGGTAATTCGGCCCGTCGCCGCCCTGCGGGACGGTCCATTTGATGTTCTGCGCCGGGTCCTTGATGTCACAGGTCTTGCAGTGGACGCAGTTCTGGAAGTTGATGACGAACTTCGGGCCGCCCTCGTCCTCCACCACCTCGTAGACGCCCGCCGGGCAGTAGAGCCGCGCCGGCTCGCCGTAGATCGGCAGGTTGTGCGCGATGGGGACGCTCGGGTCCGCGAGCCGCAGATGGCAGGGCTGGCTCTCTTCGTGGTTGGTCGCCGAGAAGGCGACGTTGGTCAGGCGGTCGAAGGAGAGTTTGCCGTCGGGCTTGGGGTACTCGATGGGCTTGTGCTTCTCGGCCGGCTCCGTCGCCTCGGCATCGGTCTTGCCGTGCTTGAGGGTCCCGAGCGGCGAGCCGCCGAAGAGCGTCCGGCACCACATGTCGGCGCCGCCGACGAGGAGCCCGCCGAGCGGCCCGAGCTTGGCGTTGAGCGGCGCGACGTTGCGCACCTTCGAGAGGTCCTTGCCCACCGGCCCCTTCCGGAGCGCCTCGTCATAGTCGACCAGCGTGTCGCCCGAGCGCCCCGCCGCCAGCGCCGCATGGGCCGCCTCGGCGGCGGCGATGCCGGAATGCATGGCGTTGTGGTTGCCCTTGATGCGCGGCAGGTTCACCAGCCCCGAGGAGCAGCCCAGAAGCGCACCACCCGGGAAGGCGGAGGTCGGGATCGACTGCCAGCCCCCCTTCGTCACCGCCCGCGCGCCATAGGCGACGCGCTTGCCGCGCTCGAGCACGCGCCTGATCATCGGGTGATGCTTGAACCGCTGGAACTCGGCATAGGGGTAGAGATGCGGGTTTCTGTAGTTGAGGTCGACGATATAGCCGACGTAAACCTGCCGGTTATCAAGGTGATACATGAAGCTGCCGCCCGAGGCGGAAAAGCCGAGCGGCCAGCCCATCGTGTGCAAAACGAGCCCCTCGTCATGCACATCCTCGGGGACCTCCCAGATCTCCTTCATGCCGAGCCCGTATTTCTGCGGCTCATGCCCCTCGGCGAGCCCGAGGCGGCCGATGACCTCCTTCGACAGCGAGCCCCGCGCGCCTTCGGAGAGGAAGACGTATTTGCCGAGGAGCTCCATCCCCGGCTCGTAGCTGTCGCCGGGCGTGCCGTCGGGGTTCAGCCCGAACTCGCCGGCGATGACGCCTTTCAGCGCGCCGTCCTCGCCCCAGATGAGCTGGGAACAGGCGAAGCCGGGGAAGACCTCGACGCCGAGCGCCTCGGCCTGCTCGGCCAGCCAGCGGCAGACATTGCCCATCGAGACGATGTAATTGCCGTGGTTGTTCATGAGCGGCGGCATGATCCAGTTGGGGATCCGGATCGCCCCGCCCTCGCCCAGCATGTAGAAGCGGTCCTTCTTCACCGGCACGGTGATCGGCGCATCCATCTCGCGCCAGTCCGGCAAGAGCCTGTCGAGCCCCGACGGGTCGAGGACGGCGCCCGAGAGGATATGCGCGCCCACTTCGGAGCCCTTCTCCAGCACCACCACGTTGCACTCGGGGTCGAGCTGTTTGAGGCGGATCGCGGCCGAGAGGCCCGCAGGGCCGGCGCCGACGATCACGACGTCGAATTCCATGGATTCGCGCTCAGGTTGGCTCATCAGGAGTCTCCGGCAAGGGGCTAAGCTCCCACCGGGTTAGCGAATTCGGGCCGAGGCGGCAATCGCCGGGGCCGACACCTCCCGGCCCGCCTGCGGCGGCCGCTTGACTTTCGGCCCTTGAACGACGTTAGAAAACCGGCTCCGATACGAGCGACAGGAAGGATGACGGACCCATGGAAAAGATACCCCTGACGCGCGCCGGCTTCGACAAGATCGACGCCGAGCTCAAACAGCTCAAGAGCGTCGAGCGGCCCGCCATCATCCAGGCGATCTCCGAGGCGCGCGAGCATGGCGACCTCAGCGAGAATGCCGAATACCATTCGGCCAAGGAAAAGCAGAGCTTCATCGAGGGCCGCATCAAGGAGCTCGAGGGCGTCCTGTCTTTGGCCGACGTGATCGACCCCAAGAAGCTCTCCGGCCCGATCAAGTTCGGCGCCACGGTCGAGCTCGTCGACGAGGATACCGACGAGGAGCGGACCTATCAGATCGTCGGCGAATACGAGGCGGATATCGAGAACGGCCGGCTCAACATGAAGTCGCCGCTCGCCCGGGCCCTCATCGGCAAGGAGGAGGGCGACAGCATCGAGGTGCGCACGCCCGGGGGCGAGAAGGCCTACGAGATCCTGAAGATCAGCTACGTCTGACGGGAGGGGGCTCCGGATGTCCGCCCAGCCGCACGATCCGGGGCTCGACCTGCCGACGCCGGCTCCGGCGCCGGCCTTGGGCGGCACCGACCTCGCCGCGATCATCCTCGCGGTGCTCTGGGTGCTCGGCGCCGGGGCGTGGTTCTTCCTGCGCCCCGAGGCGGTGGTCGCCGACGAGATGCAGCTCCTCTCCTCCGTCATCGCGGTGATGGCGGTGATCCTGCCGGTGGCCGTCCTCTGGGTGGCGGCGACGGCGGCGCGCTCGGCGCGGGTGTTCCGCGAGGAATCGCGGCGCCTGCAGGCGGCGATCGATGCCATCCGCCATTCCTATATCGAGGAGCGGCAGTCGCGCGTCGCGCCCCTGCCGGCCCCCGCGCCCGCGGCCCCCGCCCTGCCGCCGCCCGAGGCCCTGCCCGAGCCGCCGCTCACCTTCTCCTCCCGCCGGGGCACGCGTCCGGCGCCGGTGGCGGAGCCCGACGGCCAGCCGCGGCTGGCGCTCGGCACCCCGGCGGAGGATCTGGAGCCGCCGCTGCCGCTCCCGGATTTCATCCGCGCGCTGAACTTCCCCGACAACGAGAGCGACGAGGCCGGCTTCGCCGCGCTCCGCCAGGCTCTGAAGGACCGGCGCGCCCGGCAGCTCATCCAGGCCAGCCAGGACGTGCTGACGCTCCTCTCCCAGGAGGGGATCTACATGGACGACCTGCGGCCCGACCGGACCCGGCCGGAGATCTGGCGCCGCTATGCCGTCGGCGAGCGGGGCGGGCTGGTCTCGGCGCTGGGCGGCATCCGCGACCGCGCCTGCCTCGCCCTGACCATCGGGCGGATGCGCGAGGACACGATCTTCCGCGATGCGGCCCACCATTTCATGCGGCTCTTCGACCGGATCATGGGCGAGATCGAGCCCGAGCTCACCGACGAGGAGCTCGCGGCCCTGACCGACACGCGCACCGCGCGGGCCTTCATGCTCCTCGGCCGGGTGACCGGCGCCTTCGACTAGTCGGCGCTGATCGGCGTGTAGAACACGCCGTCCTCCGCCACGATGGCGGTGACGCAGGGCGCGGCGCCGAAGCTGTCGCAGACGATGCCGTGGCGCTGCAGGAGGATGACATTGGGCGTGTAGGGCCCGTGGCGGACGACGCCCCAGTTCCAGCCCGTCCAGCTCGCGCTCTCGCCGGAGGAGAGCACGAAATGCACCGGCGCGCCGCCGGTGCCGGCCCAGAGCGAGGCCGCGCGCGAGCAGAAGATGTGGTTGAAGTCGATCACCAGATCGTCGGGCCCCATGCCGCCTTCGCTGCCGTCGAGATCCTCCTCCGTAAAGGCGCCGCCCTCGATGACGAGCGTGCCGCCTTCGGTTTCGGTGTCGCAGCGCTGGGCCGCCTCTTCGAGGATCGCGCCGCCGGCGGGCCAGGTCTCGGCGATCCAGGCGGTGTCGTCGTCCTGGGCCTGGGCGGCGAGGGGCAGAAGGCAGAGAAGGGCGGGGGCCAGGCGGCGCATCACTTCGCTCCGATCTTCGGTTCCGTCCCGGCGCGCAGCCGGGCGATGTTGGCGCGGTGCCGCCAGAAGACGATGGCGGCGAGGCAGAGGCAAAGGAGCGCCGCATCCGGCCGCCCGAGCACATGGGCTAGGATCGGCGAGAAGGCCGCGGCGAGCAGCGCCGAGAGCGAGGAATAGCGGGCGGTCAGCGCCGTCAGCAGCCAGACGAGGCAGGCGGCGAGCCCGAGCGGCCAGTAGAGCGCCAGAAGGATGCCGAGGAGCGTCGCCACTCCCTTGCCGCCGTGAAAGCGCAGCCAGACGGGGAAGCAATGGCCGAGAAGCGCCGCCAGCCCGGCCAGCTGCGCCGCATCCTCCCCGCCGATCCAGCGGGCGAGGAGCACGGCGACGGCGCCCTTGAGCGCATCGAAGATCAGCGTCAGCGCGGCGGCACGCTTGTTGCCGGTGCGCAGCACATTGGTGGCGCCGATGTTCCCCGAGCCGATCTTGCGCAGATCGCCGAGGCCCATGGCGCGGGCCAGCAGGATGCCGGAGGGGATCGACCCCAGCAGATATCCCCCGAGCGCCAGCAGCGCGAGCAGCGGCAGGGGCGTCACCATTTCAGGCAGAAACATCATTCGAACACCCGCTCCCCCGCGACCCAGGTGCCGATGACCTTGCCCTGAAGGCGTGCGCCGTCAAAGGGGGTGTTGCGCGATTTGCTCTTGAGCGTCTCGCGGTCGAGCACGAAGGGCGCGCCGGGGTCGAAGAGCACGAGATCCGCCGGGGCGCCCCTGGCGAGCCGCCCGGAGGGCAGGCCCAGCCGCCGCGCCGGGTTCAGCGACAGCGCCCGGAAGAGCCGCGGCAGGCCGAGGTGGCCGTCATGAACGAGCCGGAGCGCGGCGGGCAGAAGGGTCTCCAGCCCGACGGCGCCGGAGGCGGCGACCTCGAAGGGCAGGCGCTTCGATTCCTCGTCCTGCGGCGTGTGGAACGAGCCGATGACGTCGATGAGGCCGGAGGCGACGGCCTCCACCGCCGCCATGCGGTCGTCTTCCGAGCGGAGCGGCGGCGTCAGCTTGAAGAAGGTCCGGTAATCGGCGACGTCGAACTCGTTCAGCGTCAGGTGATGGACGGAGACGCCCGCGGTCACGTCGAGTCCGTTGGCCTTGGCCCGCTCCAGCGCCGGCAGGGCGCGGGCGGTGGTGATCTGGTCGGCATGGTAACGCGCGCCCGACATCTCGATGAGGGCAATGTCGCGGTCGAGCGCCATGCGCTCCGCCATCGGGCTGACATGCGGCAGGCCGCGAAGCGAGGCGAACTTGCCGGCGGTGGCGACGCCGCCGGACGAGAGGCCCGGCTCCTGCACATGGCCGATGACCAGCGCGCCGAGGGCGCGGGCATAGGTGAGGGCGCGGTAGTAGACCTTGGTGTTCTCGACGACGCGGAGCCCGTCGGTGAAGGCGACGGCGCCGGCATCCATGAGGAAGCCGATCTCGGTCATCTCGCGCCCCTCGCGCCCCTTGGTCAGCGCCGCCATGGGGCGGACGCGGGCGAGGCTGTCCTCCCGCGCGCGGCGCGAGACGAATTCGAGCACTTCGGGCGTGTCGATGGGCGGCGAGGTGTCGGGCCGCGTGACCATGGTGGTCACCCCTCCGGCCACGGCGGCGCGGCCGGCGGAGCGGAAGCTCTCCTTGTGGCGCTCGCCGGGCTCGGAGACCTTGACGCCGAGGTCGACGATGCCGGGCGCGAGGGCCGCGCCCCGGCAGTCGATGCGGGTGGCACCCGGGAAGGCGCCCTCGGGCAGGGGCCCCGCGATCACCTCGGCGATGGTGCCGCCCTCGAGCAGGAGCGCGCCCGGCGTCTCGCTCTCCGCCTCGGGGTCGATGAGGCGGGCGTTGTGAAGAAGCGTCTGCGTCATTCTGCCGGCGGGAAGTCGGGGAGGGCGTCTTCCGCCTCGGCCTTCTGGCGGGCCAGCTCCTCGGTCGCCAGCCGGTGCACCATGCGCGCCTCGCCGATCAGGCGGAAGCCGACGGGGGCGGAGATCGTGGCGATGGACGAGCCGGTGGCGCGGCGCACGTCGCGGCTGGCCCGCTCGCGATACTGCGACTCGGCGAACCAGACGTCGCCGAGGCCGAAGGGCGCCTCTTCCACCGCCAGCTTGTCGGCGCGGAGCGGATAGCGAGCGGGGGTGCGGGCGGGCAGACGGTCGGCGACATAGGCGGCGCGGTCGGTCAGCGCATAGGCGGTGCCGCGCCGGCGCCAAGCGTCGAAGACGAGGCGGCCGACCGTGAACCAGAGCCCGGCGAGAAGCGCCACGGCCTCGACCACCGGCACCTGACCCGTCGGCCCGCCGTCACGCGTCAGCCAGATGACGCCGCGGACGACCGGAAAGAGGAACAGCAGGGCGCCGATAGCCCCCTCGGTCGAGAGCGCCTCCGACCAGAGCACACGCCCGTCGGGGCGGCCCTGCCAAAGAAGCCGCTCGCCCGGTTCGATCCGGCCAGCCCACTCCGCCGCGCTCATCTCTCTCGGCCCCGTCATATCCCCTCTGCCTCAGCCCTAGCTCCTGAACGGCCGGTCGGCCAGCCGAAAGCCGCCATCGGGGCATCGCGCCTCGGGGGAATGCGCGCGGGCGCCACAGGGAGGGTGGGGGAGGGGAGCCGGAAAGGGGGTCTGAAAGGGGGCGCTAGCCGGCCAGCGCGCCCCGAGCGTTGGCGCTCGCGAGGTTGGCGGCGAGAAGCTCCATGGCCGCCATGCGCACGGCGACGCCCATCTCGACCTGCGTCTGGATGACGGAGCGGTTGATGTCGTCGGCGATGGTGCCGTCGATCTCCACCCCCCGGTTCATCGGCCCGGGATGCATGACGATGGCATCGTCCTTGGCATGGGCCAGCTTCTCGGCGTCGAGCCCGTAGCGGTGGTAATACTCGCGCTCGGAGGGGATGAAGCCGCCGTCCATCCGCTCCTTCTGGAGCCGGAGCATCATGACGACATCGGCGCCCTTCAGCCCCTCCTCCATGCTGTCGAAGACCTCGACGCCGAGCTCGCCGATCCCGGGCGGCATCAGCGTCGGCGGGCCGACGAGGCGGAGTCGGTTCTCCATCTTGCCGAGGAGGAGCAGGTTCGACCGCGCCACCCGGCTGTGGGCGATGTCGCCGCAGATGGCGATGGAGAGCCGGTGTAGCCGGCCCTTCTTGCGGCGGATGGTCAGGGCATCGAGCAGCGCCTGCGTCGGATGCTCGTGCCGCCCGTCGCCGGCATTGAGGACGGCGCAGTTGACCTTCTGCGCGAGGAGGTCGACGGCGCCGGAATGCGGATGGCGGACGACGAGCAGGTCGGGGCGCATGGCGTTGAGCGTCAGCGCCGTGTCGATCAGCGTCTCGCCCTTCTTGAGCGAGGAGGAGGCCATCGACATGTTCATGACATCCGCCCCCAGCCGCTTGCCGGCCAGCTCGAAGCTGGCCTGGGTGCGGGTCGAGGCCTCGAAGAACATGTTGATCTGGGTGAGCCCCTCGAGCTTGCGCTCGGGCTTGATGCCGTCCCGCATGGCATCGGCATGGGCCTCCGCCAGATCGAGGAGCGTGATGATCTCGTCCTGGCCGAGCGGCTCGATGCCGAGGAGATGGCGGGCGCGGAAGGTCATGGGCTGGTCCCCCTTGGGGAGGGTTTGCCCCGGGGCGGGGCCGGATGCAACGGGCGAGGGGTGGGTGGGCTTCTCAACCCACCTTTGGCGCAACGCCTGTGCTATGCCCCCGCCCGGTACGCGCCGGAACGGCGCAGGGCGAGCGCCGGCCCGTCCCGCGGGCTGGCGCTCTCGTTGGGCAGCGCGCCGTTCTGAGCGGGGAAGTGGCTGCACCATAAAGTGCGCCGTCCGGCCGTCAGGAGCGCCACCCCCCGGGCCGGCGCTCGCCCCGCGCGGCACCGTGGCGCCCGTCGGAAGGCGCGGCGGGCGCAGGGCGGGCTTCGGCCCGCCACGCCCGCCTCCGCCAGGCGCTACGCCTTGGTGGCGAGGAGATCCCGAATATCCGTCAGAAGCTGCTCCTGCGTCGGCCCGCTCGGCGCCGCCGGCACGGGCTCGCCGCGCTTCACGGCGCGGTCCTTGATCCGGTTCACGCCCTTCACGAGCAGGAACACCACGAAGGCGATGATCACGAAGTTGATGATCGCGGTGATGAAGGACCCGTAGGCGAAGATCGCGGCGCCGCTCTCGCGGGCGGCGGCGAGGCCGGCGCCCTCCGGCACCTCGCCCGACATCACGACATACATGTCGGAGAAGTCGACGCCGCCCAGGATCAGCCCGATGAACGGGTTGATGATGTCATTGACGAGGCTCTGCACGATCGCCGTGAAGGCGGCACCGATGATGATGCCGACGGCGAGGTCCATCACATTGCCCTTGGCAATGAAGTCGCGAAATTCCTTGATCATGTCCCACTCCCTCATGCGGCAGCCCCGCCGCTGACGCGGCGAGGCTAGCGCATGTCATGAGACATGGTGAAGAGGGCTCAGCGCCGAAGCGCGCCGCCCGTCGCCTTCGTGACCTTTTCGACCACTTTCGACGAGACCGCCTCGATCTCTTCCTCCGTCAGCGTGCCCGCCTTCGGCTCCAGCCGCACGGTGACGGCGAGGGATTTCTGGCCCGCGGCGAGCGAGCCGCCCTCGAACTCGTCGAAGATCCGCACCTCGGCGATGAGCGCCTTGTCGGCCCCTTGAGCGGCATTGACCAGCACCTGCGCCTCGACCTCCTTCGGCAGGACGAAGGCGAAGTCGCGCTCCACCGCCTGGAAATCGGAGGTGGCGAGCGCCGGCCGCGCCGGGGACTTGGCGCGCGGCAGCGGCACCTCCTCCGGCGAGAGCGTGAAGGCGACCACCGGGCCCTTCACATCCATCGCCGCGAGCACCTTCGGATGCAGCGCCCCGAAGGTGCCGAGCACCTTCTTGGGCCCGAGGCAGAGCCGCCCGTGGCGGCCGGGATGCCACCAGCCTTCGCCGCCGCGCATGACCTGCAGCTTGGCCGGCGCGCCGAGGGCGGAGAGCACGGCCTCGGCATCGGCCTTGGCGTCGAAGACATCCTCGGCGCGGCTCTCGCCGTGCAGGTCCTTCGGTCCGGTGCGGCCGACCCAGATGCCGGCGATCTGCCAGGCCTCCTCGCCCGGCTCGCCGCCGGCGAAGGCATGTCCGATCTCGAAGAGCCCGAAATCCGTCTGGCCGCGAGCCTGGTTGCGCGCCGCCGCCGCCAGCAGGCCAGGGAGCAGCGAGGGCCGCATGTGGGACATGTCGGTGGAGATCGGATTCTCCAGCGCCGTCGCCTCCGACCCGCCGCCGAAGAGCGCGGCAGAGGCGGCGTCGATGAAGGAATAGCTGACGCATTCGTTGTAGCCGAGCGCCGCCGCCTGCCGCCGCGCCGCCGCGAGCCGGCGCTGCATCGGCGTCAGGATCGGCTTGGGCACGCCGGGGACCTGCGTCATCGGCTTGCCCTCAAGCTTCGTCAGCGAGGCGATGCGGGCGACCTCCTCCACGAGGTCGGCCTCGCCCTGCACATCGGGCCGCCAGGAGGGCACTTGCGCCATGTCGCCGTCGAGCCGGAAGCCGAGCGCGGTGAGCGTCTCGCGCTGGGTCTCGGCCGGGATCTCCATGCCGACGAGGCTGACCACCCGGTCGGTATCCAGCCGGTAGGCGCGGGAGGTGTCCGGCACCTCGCCCACGCGGATCATCTCGGAGGCCTCGCCGCCGGCGATGTCCACGATCATCCGCACCGCGCGCTCCAGCCCCTCGGGCGTGAAGGCCGGATCGACCCCGCGCTCGAAGCGGTAGCGGGCGTCGGAATTCACCTTCAGGGCCCGGCCGGTATAGGCGATCTGCACCGGGTCCCAATAGGCGCTCTCGACGATCACGTCGGTCGTCTCGAGCTCGGAGCCGGAATGCTCGCCGCCCATGATGCCGGCGATGCTCTCGGGGCCGTTCTCGTCGCCGATGACCATCTGCCCGGGCTGGAAGCGGTAGGTCTTGCCGTCGAGCGCCAGCAGCTCCTCGCCGCCCTCGGCCCGGTAGACCCGGATCGCGCCCTTCACCTTCGCCGCGTCGAAGACGTGCAGCGGCCGGTTGAGGTCATAGGTGAAGAAGTTGGTCACATCGACGAGGAAATTGATCGGCCGGAGCCCGATCGCCTTCAGCCGCCCCTGCAGCCAGGCCGGGGAGGGGCCGTTGGTGACGCCGCGAATGAGCGTCGCGCAGAAGAGCGGGCAGCCGTCGCGCGTGTCGTCATCGACGGTGATCCGGAGGTCGGCCTTGAAGGCCGGGGCCACCGGCTCGAACGGGTTGTCTTTCAGCACCCCCAGCCCCCGCGCCGCGAGGTCGCGGGCGATCCCGCGCACGCCGAGCGCGTCGGGCCGGTTGGGCGTGATGGCGATCTCGATCACCGGGTCGACGGCGGCGGGGCGGTGCTCGGCGAGCCAGCTCGCGAACTCCTGCCCGACCTCACCGGAGGGCAATTCGATGATGCCGTCATGCTCGTCCGAGAGCTCCATCTCGCGCTCGGAGGCCATCATCCCGTGGCTCTCGACGCCGCGGATCGTGCCGACCTGGATGGTCGTGTCGATCCCCGGCACATAGGCGCCCGGCTTGGCGACGACGACGGTGATCCCCGCCCGCGCGTTCGGCGCGCCGCAGACGATCTGCTTGAGGCCCTCGTCGGTCTCCACCTGGCAGACCCGCAGCCGGTCGGCATCGGGGTGGGGCTCGGCGGAGGCGACCTTGCCGATGGTGAAGCCCTTCAGCTTGGCGGCGGGGTCTTCGATGCCCTCGACCTCTAGCCCGAGGTCGGTCAGCGCCTCTGCGATCTCCGCCACGGAGGCGGAGGTGTCGAGGTGGTCTTTGAGCCAGGAGAGGGTGAATTTCATGTCGTGTCTCCTTTGCGGGGCGGGGCCCCTCGTCTCTCGTAGGGTGCGTGCTCGTCACGCACCTTCGGGCCGGTGCATGCGAGCGCGCATCCTAGCCTTTGTATCTCTCGGCGAGGTCTTCCTCGTCGCCCATCTCGTAGAGCTTCAGCTCCCGCACCAGCCGGATCGTCGGCTTGGCGGCGAAGAGGATCGACCCGATCAGGAAGAACCACGTGCCGGCCGTCTGCCACGCCGCGAAAAAGAACATGACCGACCCGACGACAAACGCGAAGGCCGCGCCGAAATCGACGGCGGTATAGGCGATCTCGTAGCGCGCCCAGAGGCGCCGGGACGCCTCGTTTTGGTGGCGGCGGTCGGGGTGGAAGAGGGGCATGTTGCGCTAAAATCGAACAGCTATAGCTGAGGTCCAAATATTTTGACAGCCCACGCTATAATGAGTGCGGTGATCACTGAGGCGAGGAATGTCGGGATGTTGGACCATATGTTGCTCCAAGCGGCCTTCAGCCAGTTTGCGTTTTCAATTCGGTCATGACCTGCAGATGTCAGAAACGCGTACGTTTCGGCGTAGGTATCTTCTGGTCCCGGCCCGAACCATGGAGCGTCGGTCACCTTCTCTGTTCGAACAAAGCCATCTCGTATCAAAAGGCGAGCGTTGTACGCCTCCTCCCTAGACCAGTCTGGCGTCTCCGCATCGTCATATCCACCGAAGTTTTTAGCGTAGACTTCAAAGCGGAGCGATTGATCTTCGGACGCTTCCAACTTCTTAAGGATTTCTATCTGAAGATTCTTGTCTCGCTTCACCTGCTCAACCCCCCCGCCAACCCCGGCTGGTCCAGCGCCGAGAACCCGTAGTGCCGCAGCCACCGCAGGTCGCTGTCGAAGAACGCCCGCAGATCCGGGATCCCGTATTTCAGCATGGCGATCCGGTCGATGCCCATGCCGAAGGCGAAGCCCTGGTACTCAGCCGGGTCGATGCCGGCGTTGCGCAGCACGTTGGGGTGCACCATGCCGCTGCCCAGGACCTCCAGCCAGTCGTCTCCCTCGCCGACCTTCACGGTGCCGCCGTCCCAGGAGCATTGCACGTCGACCTCGGCCGAGGGCTCGGTGAAGGGGAAGTGCGAGGCGCGGAAGCGGGTCTTCACCTCGGTGCCGAAATAGGCGGTGAAGAACTCCTCCAGCACCCATTTGAGGTTCGCCATCGAGATGCCCTTGTCGATGGCCAGCCCCTCGACCTGGTGGAACATCGGCGTGTGCGTCTGGTCGTAATCGGCGCGGTAGACGCCGCCCGGGCAGATGATGCGGATGGGCGCGCCCTCCTTCTCCATCGTGCGGATCTGCACGGGAGAGGTGTGGGTGCGCAGGACGGCCGGCGGGCGGTTGTCGCCCTCCGCGCGGGCCATGTAGAACGTGTCCATCTCCGCCCGGGCCGGGTGGTGGCCGGGGATGTTGAGCGCGTCGAAATTGTACCAGTCCGTTTCGATCCGCGGCCCCTCGGCGACGGAGAAGCCGAGGCTGGCGAAGATCGCCGTGACCTCCTCGGTCACCTGGCTGATCGGGTGGATCGAGCCCGCCGGGCGGCGGCGGGCCGGCAGCGTCACGTCGAGCCATTCACCGCGCAGCCGCTCCTCCAGCGCCGCATCGCCGAGGGCTGTCTTGCGGGCGATGAGCGCCGAATTCAGCTCGTCCTTCAGGGCGTTGAGCGCCGGGCCGGCGACCTGCCGCTCCTCCGGGCTCATCTTGCCGAGCTCGCGCATCTTCAGCGAGACCTCGCCCTTCTTGCCGAGCGCGGCGAGGCGCACCTCCTCGATGGCGCCCTCGTCGGCGGCCTCCGCGATGGCGGTGAGGTATTTCTGTTTGAGATCGTCCATCATCGGCCCTCGTCACTTCGCCGTTGCTGCTAAAGGCTCGCCCGCCCGCACGCAAGCGAGCGGGGGAAGCGGTGGCCCTCGGGGGGCGGCGATCTAGCGGAGCGTGAGCAGCGCGCGACCGGCCGGGGCCCCCGAGGGCCCGGTAAAGAGCTGGCCGATTTGGTCGCGCATCGTCATGGGGCGCCTCTTAGCACGGCGCCGGGCGGTGGGGAAGGCGCCTGCCCCAAATGAAAAGGCCGCCTCCGGGGGGACGGCCTTTCCGCAATTCCGTGATGTCTGACCTCAGGCCAGCGCGGCTTTCGCCTGGTCGACGATGGCGCCGAAGGCCTCCGGCTCGTGGACGGCGAGATCGGCGAGGACCTTGCGGTCCACCTCGATGCCGGCCAGCGACAGGCCGTTGATGAAGCGGCTGTAGGTCAGCGCCTCGTCATGGGCGCGCACGGCGGCGTTGATCCGCTGGATCCACAGGGCGCGGAAGTTGCGCTTGCGGTTCTTGCGGTCGCGCGTGGCGTATTGGTTCGCCTTGTCGACGGCCTGCTTGGCGACCTTGAAGGTGCGGCTGCGGCGGTCGTAATAGCCCTTCGCCTGATCGAGGATCTTCTTGTGGCGACGGTGGGTGATCGGGCCGGTCTTGGTGCGGGACATGTCAGCTCCTCCTTATCGGGCGTAGGGCATCATCGGCTTGATGATACCTTCGTCGGCCTTCGACAGGGTCGTCGTGCCGCGCGCGTTGCGGATGAACTTGTTGCTGCGCTTGATCATGCCATGGCGCTTCCCGGCCTGGCCCGCGATGACGCGGCCCGAGGCAGAGACCTTGAACCGCTTCTTGCAGCTCGACTTGGTCTTCATCTTCGGCATTTCCATCTCCTCGTCTGACGTTCAGGCGCGACTCGGCAATGCCAAAAGGCCGGCCGCGCGGGTAGGAAGCGTCCCTATAGGGGCAGCGCGCGCAGGTGGCAAGCCTTTCGCGGGGTTTGCGCGGGCGGCGCCGCGCGGGACGGGCCGGCGCTCGCCCTGCGCCGTTCCGGCGCGTACCGGGCGGGGGCGAAGTGCGAGCGCGACGCCCCCCTCAGTTCATGAAGTCGCCGATGACCCTGACGATGACATCGGGGATCGCGGCCAGGGAATAGGCGCCCGGGTTCTGCCGCACGGCGAGGAAGATCAGCACCGCCGCCACCACCAGCAGCAGCGCCGCGAGGCGGGGCGAGCGCCGCTCGATCACCGCGCCGAAGACCGGCGGGATCGCAAGCACGCCGATGACGAGCCCGATGAGAAAGGTGAGATCCGGGGTCATGGCCACTCCCTGTCCCGGGGCGGTGCCCCGGGGTCTGCCGAGCCTATTCCGGCTCCGAGGCGAAAATCAAACGTTCCTCGCAGGGTGCGACCCGCAGGATGTTCGTCGAGCCCGGCGTGTTGAAGGGCACGCCGGCGGTGACGACGATGTTGTCCTTCTCCTCCGCGAGCCCCAGCGCCTTGGCGGCGCGCACCGCCTCGACCACGGCCATCTTGAAGCGCATCACCGGCGGCACGACGACGCAGTTCGTGCCCCAGACGAGGCAGAGCTGGCGGGCCGTCTTCTCGAGGCTGGTCATGGCGACAATCGGCACGCGCGGCCGCTCGCGAGCGACCATCAGCGCCGTCGTGCCACTCTCCGAGAAGCAGCAGATCGCCTTGACCTGGGTCTTCTCGGCGATCTCGCGCGCCGCGGCGGTGATCGCCCCGGCGACGGAGGAGCTGTCGGCCCGGCGCGAGGCCTCGATGATCTCGGTATAGGTCGGGTCGCTCTCGACCTCGCCGGCGACGTTGTCCATCGTCTGCACGGCCTCGACCGGATATTGCCCCGCGGCGCTCTCGGCCGAGAGCATGATGGCATCGACGCCCTCGTAGATGGCCGCGGCCACGTCGCCGACCTCGGCGCGGGTCGGCATCGGGCTTTCGATCATGCTCTCCAGCATCTGGGTGGCGACGATCACCGGCTTGGCGGCGGCGCGGCAGAGCCGGGTCAGGCGCTTCTGGATCGTCGGCACGGCATGGACGGGCATCTCGACGCCAAGGTCGCCCCGCGCCACCATGATCCCGTCGGAGACGGCGAGGATCTCCTCGAAGGCGCGGACGGCCGCCGGCTTCTCGATCTTCGAGAGCACGCTGGCGCGGCCCTTGGCGAGGGCGCGGGCCTCTTCCACGTCGGCGGCGCGCTGAACGAAGGACAGCGCCAGCCAGTCGACCCCGAGCTCGCAGACGAACTCGAGATCCTTCTTGTCCTTGGGCGAGAGGGCCGCCAGCGGCAGCACCACGTCGGGCACGTTCACGCCCTTGCGGTTGGAGATCGTGCCGCCGACCATCACTTCGCAATCGGCGAAATCGGCGCCGCAATCCCTGACCTTCAGCCGGATCTTGCCGTCGTTGACCAGAAGCGAGGCACCGGGCTCGAGCGCGTCGAAGATCTCCTTGTGGGGGAGCTGCACGCGGCTGGCGTCGCCGGGCGCGTCGGAGAGGTCGAGCCGGAAGGCGGCGCCGTCCTCGAGCTCTTCGGACTCGTTGGCGAAGGTGCCGACCCGCAGCTTCGGCCCCTGGAGGTCGGCGAGAATGGCGATCGGGAAGCCGAGATCGGCCTCGACCTGGCGGATGATCTCGTGGCGGGCACGGATCTCGTCATGGCTGCCGTGGCTCATGTTGAGCCGGAAGACATCGGCGCCGGCCTCGACGAGCGCCCGGATCACCTCGTAGGTGGAGGAGGACGGCCCCAGCGTGGCGACGATCTTCACGTTGCGATGGCGTTTCATGGCGGGTTGCCCTTTCCTCGGTCGCATGTCGGCAGAGGGGACCGTTATCGCTAACGGCCCCGGCGGCGCTTATCGCGCGATTTCCATTCGCTCACAACTAGCCTATGCCGCCTTTCGACAAGATGACAGGTGCATGGAGAACATGAGGGATACGGGCTCCGAAGACACGCTTGCCTTCGAGATCGCCGGAGAGGACCGCCCCGGCCGCTGGGTGGTGACCTGCGATCACGCCTCGAACCGCGTGCCGAACTGGGTGAACGGCGGCGATCTCGGCCTGCCCGCCGCCGACATGGCGCGGCACATCGCCTTCGATCCGGGCGCCGAGGGCGTGGCGCGCATGCTGGGCGCCGCGCTCGACTCGCCGGTGATCATGGGTCGCTTCTCGCGGCTGGTGATCGACCCCAACCGGGGCGAGGACGATCCGACGCTGGTCATGAAGCTCTATGACGGCAGCGTCATTCCGGCCAATGCCAAGGTGGGCCCGGCGGAGCGGGAGGAGCGGCTGGAGCGGCTGCACCGGCCCTATCACCGGGCGCTCGGCGATCTCGCGGCGCGGCGGCGGGACACGGCGGTGCTCTCGATCCATTCCTACACGCCGCAGCTCCGCGGCCGGCCGCCCCGGCCCTGGCATATCGGCATCCTCTCAGCCGACGAGGACCGGCGGCTCTCCGCGCCCTTGCTGGCGCGGCTCGCGACCGAGAAGGATCTCGTCGTCGGCGACAACGAGCCCTATGGCGGCCATCTGCCCGGCGATTCGATCGACCGGCACTGCCTGATCCCCGGCCGGCCGAACGTGCTGATCGAATTGAGGAACGACCTGATCGAGACGGAGGCCCAGCAGGCGGCCTGGGCCGAGCGGCTGGCGCCCCTGCTGGCCGCCGCGCTCGCGGGGCTGTAGGCTGGGCCCGACCTTCCGAGGGAGAGCCAGATGGACGACCAGACGCGCATAGAGATCGAGGCCGCCGCGTTCCGGCGCCTTCGGCAGCACCTGATCGAGGAGCGGCCCGATGTGCAGAACATCGACCTGATGAACCTCGCCGGCTTCTGCCGGAACTGCCTCAGCCGCTGGTATCAGGAGGCCGCCGCCGAGCGGGGCGTCACGCTCAGCAAGGACGAGGCGCGCGAGGTTTACTACGGCGAGCCCTATGACGTCTGGCGCGAGAAGCACCAGAGCGAGGCCTCGCCCGAGGCGCAGGCCGCCTTCGCCGCCCGCCCGCCCGAGGGCTGATTAGCCGCCGATATCCTTCAGGAGCTTCGCCGCCGCCGCATGTTCGGCGAGCCGCTTGGAGCGCGCCTCGGCCCGGGCGGTCTGGCCGCTTTCGAGCCGCACCTCGATGGTGAAAAGCGGCTGGTGGTCCGGCCCCTCGCGGGCGATCACCCCATAGGCGGGCACCGTCTGGCCGCGGGCCTGCGCCCATTCCTGCAGCGCCGTCTTGGCGTCGCGCGCATCGTCGGGCGCCGCCGCGATGCGCGGCCCCCAGAGCCGCAGCACCACCTCGCGCGCCACCTCGAGCCCGGCGTCGAGATAGATGGCGGCGATCACCGCCTCCATCGCATCGGCAAGGAGCGCCTCCTTCCGGCGGCCGCCGGAGAGCGCCTCGCTCCGCCCGAGGCGCAGGACCTCGCCGAGGCCGGAATCGCGGGCGACCTCCGCGCAGGTCTCGCGGCGGACGAGCGTGTTGAAGCGGGGGGCGATCTGGCCCTCGCGGGCTTCGCGGTCGGCGGCGAGCAGCGCCTCGGCCATCACCAGCCCGAGCACCCGGTCACCAAGGAATTCGAGGCGCTGGTTGTCCTCGCGCCCCGCGCCGCCCCCCGCAGGGCTCATGCCCGAGGCGGAGCCATGGGTCACGGCGCGGCGGAGGAGGTCTTCATCCGAAAACCGGTGCCCCAGCCGCTCCGAGAAGGCGGCAAGCGCGGCGGAGAGGCTCACTCCAGCTTCTCGAAGAACCTGTCTCCCCGCCAGGTCCAGAATGCCAGGATCGAACGGCCGGCGGAGGAGAAGATCACCCGGTCGGCGCGGCCGACGATATCGGCCAGCGGCACGAAGCCGACCCCGCGGGAGGTCTGCGGCACGCGGCTGTCGGTGGAATTGTCGCGGTTGTCGCCCATGAAGAAGTAGTGGCCCTCGGGCACCGTGAAGACGCCGGTGTTGTCGAGCTCGAGATCGCCGATGTCGAGGATGTCATGCTCGACGCCATTGGGCAGCGTCTCGCGGTAGCGGGTCTTCACGCATTCGCCGCCGAGCCCCACCGCGCCGTTGGAACAGCGCGGCATCGAGCCCTGCGGCCCCTGCGGCTCGAAGGTCTCGGTGAAGACACCGTCGGCCCGCAGTTCCACCGCCTCGCCGTTGATCTGCAAAACGCCGTCCGTCACCTGGATCCGGTCGCCCGGCAGGCCGATCAGCCGCTTGATGAAATCGCGCCCGTCGACCGGATGGCGGAAGACGACGATGTCGCCCCGCTCCGGCTCGCCGCCGAATAGCCGCCCCTCGCCCCGCTGCAGGAAGCCGCAGAAGTCATCCGCCCCGATATCGACCCCGAGCGCCGGAATGCGGATCGAGGGGCAGGAGGCGTAGCTGTAGCCATAGGCCATCTTGTTGACGAAGAGGAAGTCGCCGACCAGCAGCGTGTCCTTCATCGAGGAGGAGGGGATCCAGAAGGGCTGGAAGAACAGCGTCCGGAAAATGCCTGCGATCAGCAGGGCATAGACGATGGTCTTGATGGTTTCCCAGGTCCCGGCAAGGGCGCCCGTCTTCTCGGTCATCTCGATACGCCTTCTGGGGGGTCAATCGGCCCGCGCTACATGAAAGGGCGGGGCCGGGGAGTCAACATCGCGCCGGAGCGGGTCACGGGGCGGTGCTGTCCGGGACGGTCAGGCCGAGCGCCTTGCGGAGTTCGGCGCCGTCGAAGCTGCGGCCGGTGAGGGCCGAGGCGCGGACCTCGGCGAGGGAGAGCTCGCGGAGGGTGGAGGTGCCCTCGCACCAGGCGGTCAGGGTCTCGCCGCAGAGCGCGAGCGGGCGGAGCACCGTCTCCTCCCCCTCGAGCGCCACGGCGAGGCAGAGCCCCTCCGCCACGGCGCGGGCGGCGAGGGGCTCGGGCAGGCCCGGCTCGGCCGGATGCCCCCAGGCGCGAAGGGGCGCGGGCGGGCCCTTGAAGGGCAGGACCTCCGGCCAGGCCTCCGCGAGCCGCGTCACGCCGCGGCTGGCGGCCGCCCGCCATTCGGGCGATCCGTCCATGGTGGAAAGGGCGGCGACGAGGGCGCCGGCCTCCTCCGCCGTGAAGGAGACGGGGGCGAGCCGCGCCTCCCGCCGGAGGATCCAGCCGGTCTTCGGCCCGCCCTCGACCGGCAGGCCGAGGCCCTGGAGCTTGCGGACGGCGCCCAAGACCTCCTCCGCGCCCATGGCCGTCTGGCTTGCGAGCTCGGCGGAGCCGAGAGGGCGGCCAGCGGCGAGAAGCGCCGCCAGCAGCGCGCGCGCGGTCACGCCGCCGGCCCCGCTTCGGGCAGCGCCTCGATCACCACCATGGCCTGCGCCCAGGGATGGTCGTCGGTCAGCGTCACATGGATGACGGCGCGGTGGCCCGGCGGCGTCATCTTCGCCAGCCGCTCCTTCGCCCAGCCGGTGACATGCATCACTGGCTGGCCGCTGCGGAGGTTGGTGACGCTCATGTCCTTCCAGGCGATGCCCATGCGGAGGCCCGTGCCGAGCGCCTTGGAGCAGGCCTCCTTGGCGGCCCAGCGCTTGGCATAGGTGGCCGCGGTCGCATGGGCGCGGCGCTCGGCCCGGTGCTGCTCGCGGTCGGTGAACACCCGCTCGCGGAAGCGGTCGCCGAAGCGCTCGAGCGTCTTCTCGATGCGCTCGATATTGCAAAGATCGGTGCCGATGCCGAGGATCATGGGAGCTCCACCTGTCCGCCCCGCACTCTGCCGCGCCCCGAGTGCCAAGGCCAGCGCGATCAGCCGCCGATATCGGCGACGAGAAGGCCCGTGGGCCCGCCCACGAGGGCGAGAAGCCGCGCGCCGAGGGCCCGATGCGCCGGGTCTTCGGCATAGAGCTTCAGCGCCTCGCGGCTCTCGAACCTGGCGGCGAAGCCGTAGCTGAGGCCGGGGGAGAGCCCCTCTAGATCGAGGTTCGGCCCGTGGTGGAAGCCGGACATGCCGGGCAGATCCAGCGCGGCGAGGCCGGCCATCACCTCCGCCAGCTCGGCGGCGTCATGGCCCTCCGGCAGGCGCAATAGCACGACGTGCAGGATCGCGCCGCCGGGGCTCACCGGGGCGTTTCGCCGACGGTGATCTCGCCGGTGGACTGGTTGAGCGTGATGGTGACGAGCACGGGCAGCGCCGTGAAGCCGTCATCGGCCGTCGCGTCTCCCTCGATCGTGAAGACCAGACCCTTCGCCGGGTCGTAGCTCGCGTCCAGCGTCGAGAATTCCAGCCAGGACCAGCCGTAGATCTCGTCGCGCATGATCGTGCGGCACTGGCGGAAGCCGAGCTCGTCGCGAGGCGGCGAGACGATGACCAGATGCATGGGGCCGGTCACCGGCTCCATGAAGTCGATGGCGGCGACGCGCACATCGCCATTGGCGAAGGTGGCCGTGTAATCCTCCCACGGCTCGGGGATCACATCGAGCCGCGCCATGTCGCAATCGGCCGTGCCGAGGGCAAACGCGGCGCCCGGGAGGAGGGCGAGGAGGGGGGCGAGAACCTGTTTCATGCCGGCAGGTTAGCCGCGCTCGGCCGCGCAGGGAAGAGGCGGCGCAGCGTCATCGGGCCGGGGCAGGGGCAGATCGGCAAGGTCCCGCTGGCTCATCGCGGCGATGGCGGGATGATCGAGCGGGCCGGGGGGATCGGTGCGGGGCCGGGGCGCGGCACGCCGGGGGCGGAAGAACATGGGGAGACTCCTTTCGGGTTGGAGTCTTCGCATGCCCGCACCCCTGAAATCATTGCCGGATCGGTCGATGGGGGTATAGCGTTCCTATATGAACCCGCTCAACCGCATCCCCCTGCCGGCGCTCCGCGCGGTCGAGGCCGTCGCCCGGCTCGGCTCCCTCGCCGCCGCCGCGGGAGAGCTCGGCGTGACCCCGGGCGCCGTCAGCCAGCAGGTGATCCGGGCGGAGAAGGTGCTGGGCCTCCAGCTCTTCGAGCGGCGCCCCGCCGGCATGGTGACGAGCGCCCGGGGCGCGGCGGTGGTGGCGGGGCTGGAGCGGGGCTTCGCCGAGCTCTCCGCCGCCGTGGCCCGGGCAGAGCGGGCGGAGGACGCGTTGACCATCTCGGTCGCGCCGGTCTTCGCGGCGCGCTGGCTGATCTGGCGGCTGCCCCGCTTCCGGGCGCTCCATCCCGAGATCGCCGTGCGGCTCGATGCCTCGCTGGGGCTCGCCGACCCCAATGCGGGAGAGGTGGACATCTGCCTGCGCAACGGCCCCGGCGGCTACCGGGGCGTGACGGTGGAACGGCTCTGGCCGCAGGTGATCTTCCCCGTCTGCGCGCCGGAGATGGCGGCGCGGCTGCAGCGGATCGAGGACCTCGCCCGCGTGCCGGTGATCCGCGAGACGGCGGGCAATTTCACCTGGGCCGACTGGCTCGGCCCGGCGGGGGCGCCGGAGGTGGTGCCGGGCGGCGAGGTGGCGGGCGAGGGGCCGCTCTACAGCGACTCCATGCTCTGCCTCGATGCGGCGATCTCGGGGGAGGGGGTGTTCCTCTCCTTCGAGACGCTGGCGGCGGATGCGCTGGCGATGGGCCGGCTCACCGCCCCCTTCCGGGGCCGTTTCGTGACGGCGAACCACTATTGGCTGGTCACCGCCGCCGGGGCGCGGCCGACCCGGGCAATGCGGGCCTTCACCGGCTGGTTGAAGGCGGAGGTGGCGGAGGCGGGGCTGGGGAGGACGATGCCGGGATAGGTGGGGGCTCTGCCCCCACACCCCCGAGGTATTTTTGGCCAGATGAAAGGGGATCCGGGAGGGGGGATCAGCCGGCCCGCGCCGTCTTGAACGGCGCCATGGCTTCGCGGGCGAGCTCGTCGGCGCGCTCGTTCTCGGGGTGGCCCGCATGGCCCTTGACCCATTCCCACGAGACCTGATGCCGCCCCGCCGCCGCGTCGAGGCGCTGCCAGAGGTCGGCGTTCTTCACGTCTTTCTTCGCGGCGGTCTTCCAGCCGTTGCGCTTCCAGCCGTGGATCCACTTCGTCAGCCCGTCCTTGACGTAACTGGAATCGGTGACGAGCGTCAGCGCCGTCGGGCGCCCGAGCGCCTCCAGCGCCGAGATGGCGGCCATGAGCTCCATCCGGTTGTTGGTGGTGGCGGGGGCGCCGCCGTTCAGCTCGCGGCGCTTCACCTCGCGGCCGTCCTGCCGGGCGATGAGCAGGGCGCCCCAGCCGCCGGGGCCGGGATTGCCGGAACAGGCGCCGTCCGTATAGGCGAAATAATCGGTCATTCGGCCGGGGCCTCGCCAGCGGCGGCCGCCGCCTCGACCAGCCCGGCGGGGATCAGCGCCTCGAGCCCGGCGAGGATCGCCTCGGCCCGCGCCGTATCGGCGGGATAGCCGGGCACCGTGAGGGCAGAGCTGCCGGGGTAGAGCACCGCCGCCGTGGCGCCGCCGCCGATGGGGGGATCGAGGCTCTCGGCGATGGGCGCAGCAGTGAGGTCGGCGGCGAAGGCGGCGATGCGCGCCTCGAGCGCGGCGCCAGCCTCGGGGCCGAGCGGCTCCGACGCCGTGCCGCAGGCCGGGCCCTCCGTCTCGTAGCCATGGCAATAGCGGGCGGTGACGGCGCTGGCGGCGAGCGTCACGTCATAGCTCCAGGCGTAGGAGGGCGCGACGGAGGGGGAGCGGGCGCTGAGGACAGCCAGCGCCTCGCCGGCGGGGGCCGTGACCTCGCCCTCGGCGAGGGTGCAGGCGGGCAGGAGGGCGAGAAGGAGGAGGGGGCTGAACAGGCGGGTCATGATGATGCTCTCAAATGATGGGCCGTCGGAAAGGGGGCGCCCTCAGGCGCGCTCCAGCGCCAGCTTCAGCCCGAGCCCGGCGAAGCTCGCCGCGAAGGCGCGGCGCATCCAGAGCATCGCCCGCTCGGAGCCGAGGATCAGGTGGCGGCCGGTGGCCGCGAGGGCGGCGTAGAGCAGGAACGTGCCGAAGGTGATGCCCGAGAAGGCGAGCCCGAGCTCGGCGATCTCGTCCACCCCGGCGCCCGGCGTCAGGAACTGCGGCAGGAAGGCGAGGAAGAAGAGCGGCAGCTTGGGGTTGAGGATGTTGAGCAGGATCCCGCGCCAGACGAGCCGCCCCGCCGGGGCCGCCTCCGCCGCGCGGATCGCCAGCGCCCCGCGCTCGCGGAGCACGCCCCAGGCCATCCAAAGGAGATAGGCCACCCCGGCGATCTTCAGCGCCTGGAAGAGGAGCGCAGAGGAGAGGAGCACCGCCGCCAGCCCCGCCATCGCCACCAGAAGGTGCAGCATCGTCGCGACCGTGCAGCCCAGTGCCGCGAAGACCCCGGCGCGGAAGCCGCCGCCGAGCGTGGTGGAGAGCGTGTAGACCACGCCGATCCCGGGGCTGAGGCAGATGACGAAGGCGGTCAGCAGGAACTCCGGGCCCATGGCGGCACCTCCCTCAGGCAGGCTCGCGCAGGGCGCGCGGCACCTTGAACTCGATGTTCTCCTCCGCCGTCACGACGGGATGGACCGTCACGTCGTAGCGGCTGCGAAAGGCGGCGACGACCTCGTCGATCAGCACCTCGGGCGCCGAGGCGCCGGCGGTGATGCCGACGGAGCGGATGCCCTCGAGCGCCCGCCAGTCGATATCCGCCGCGCGCTGGACGAGCTGCGCATAGGAGCAGCCGGCGCGGGAGGCGACCTCGACCAGCCGGCGGGAGTTGGAGCTGTTGGGTGCGCCGACGACGAGGAGCGCGTCGCAATCGGGGGCCATCTGCTTCACCGCCGCCTGCCGGTTGGTGGTGGCGTAGCAGATGTCTTCCTTGTGGGGGCCGACGATGGCGGGGAAGCGCGCCTTGAGGGCGGCCACGATCTCTGCCGTGTCGTCGATGGAGAGCGTCGTCTGCGTCACGAACGCCAGCCGCTCGGGGTCGCGCACCTCGACCCTCGCCACATCGGCGGGCGTCTCGACCAGCAGCACCTCGCCGGGGGGGAGCTGGCCCATGGTGCCGATCGTCTCCGGATGGCCGGCATGGCCGATCATGATCATCTGCAGGCCGTTCTCCGCATGGCGTGCAGCCTCGTTATGGACCTTCGAGACCAGCGGGCAGGTGGCATCGACGAAGATCATCTCGCGCCGCTCCGCCTCGGCCGGCACCGCCTTCGGCACGCCATGGGCGGAGAAGATGACCGGCCGGTCCTCGGGGCATTCGTCCAGCTCTTCCACGAAGACGGCGCCCTTGGCGCGCAGATCGTCGACCACATACTTGTTGTGGACGATCTCGTGGCGGACGAAGACCGGCGCCCCCCATTTCTCGAGCGCCATCTCGACGATCTTGATCGCCCGGTCGACACCGGCGCAGAAGCCGCGCGGGGCGGCGAGATGGAGCGTGAGGGCTGGCTTCGGCATGCGCCAGAGGTAGGCGATGGCGGCGCCCGCGTCGAGGGGTCAGCCGATCACGCCGGCGGTGATGAGGGCGAGGGCCGCGTAGCGGGCGGTCTTGGCGAGGGCCACGAGCGCGAGAAAGACCGGCCAGGGCGTGCGCAGCACTCCCGCGGCCAGCGCGATGGCCTCGCCGAAGGGCGCCCAGGTGAGCAGCAGCGTCCACAGCCCCCAGCGGCGATACCAGCGCTGGGCGCGCTCGAGCGCGGCGTCGGAGACGGGAAACCAGCGACGGTGGCGGAAGCGCTCGAGCGCGAGGCCCATCAGATAGGTGACGAGCGAGCCGAGCGTGTTGCCGACGCTCGCCACCACCGCGAGGAGCCAGACGGGATGGTGCCCGGCGATCTGCATCGCGGCGAAGACCACCTCCGACTGGAAGGGCAGGATCGTCGCGGCGCCGAAGGCGGCAAGAAAGAGCGTGGCGAGGCCGAGCATGGGGCGAGCCTAGGCCGGCGGGGCAGGCGGAAACCACAGGGTTTCCGCCATTGGCAAGGCCGCGCCCCCCAAGGTCACTCCAAGGTCAGTCGTCGGCCATCGCCTCCGCGTCGTCCCGCGGCGCGCGTTCGCGCGGCGGCCGGCCGATGGCGTCCTTGAGGTCTTCCAGCTCGATGAAATTGTCGGCCTGGCGGCGCAGTTCATCGGCCACCATGGGCGGCTGCGAGCGGATGGTCGAGACGACCGAGACGCGCACGCCCTTGCGTTGCAGCGCCTCCACCAGCGGGCGGAAATCGCCGTCGCCGGAGAAGAGCACGATGTGATCGACATGGGGCGCGAGCTCCATGGCATCGACGGTGAGCTCGATGTCCATGTTGCCCTTCACCTTCCGGCGGCCCTGGCTGTCGGTGTATTCCTTGGCCGGCTTGGTCACCATGGTGAAGCCGTTGTAGTGCAGCCAGTCGACCAGCGGGCGGATGGGCGAATATTCGTCGTTCTCGAGGAGGGCGGTGTAGTAGAACGCCCGAAGCAGCTTGCCGCGGCGCATGAATTCCTGCCGCAGGAGCTTGTAGTCGATGTCGAACCCCAGCGACTTTGCGGCCGCATAGAGATTCGATCCATCGATGAAGAGCGCGAGGCGCTCGTCACGATAAAACATCAAAAGTCCTTTCAATCTTCTCGCGCCCGGGGGAGTGGTCTTGGTGAGTGCCGGGCGCGGGACGCGGAAATGTAAGGGAAACGTGTCATGCCGCAACCAGCCCGACAAGGCGACCCGGCGGAATTGGTGTTTATCGCCCTCGGCGCCAACCTCGACGGCGCGTCACATGACCGTGACGCCGCGCTCCCCGCGGCGGCGGAGGCGGTGGCCAAGGCGGCCGACGCGCCGGTGCGAATCAGCCGCCTCTACCGCTCGCCGGCCTTCCCCGCCGGGTCCGGGCCCGACTATGTGAACGCCGTTCTGGCGGTGGACTGGCCCGCGCCGCCCGAGGACATCCTCGCGGCCCTCCATGCCATCGAGGCGGCGTTCGGCCGCGAGCGGCAGCGCCGATGGGGCCCCCGCACGCTCGATCTCGACCTCCTCGCCGCCGCCGCGGCGATCCGGCCGGGCAGGGAGGGCTGGGCCGCCTGGGCGGGCCTGCCGCTCGAGCGGCAGAAGGCCGAGGCGCCCGGCGAGCTGATCCTGCCGCATCCGCGCCTGCAGGATCGCGCCTTCGTCCTTCTCCCCCTCGCCGAGATATCGCCCGGGTGGCGCCATCCGGTGACCGGCGAGACGGTGGAGGCCATGCTCGCGGCGCTCCCCGAGCCCGATGTCGCCGCGCTCACGCCCCTCTAACCACTGCCCCTTTCCAGATACCCTTCGGGGGTCGCCATTGGAGGCGCCATTGGTTCGAGCCCCAATGGCGACGAGGGGCAGACAGCCCCTCGCTCCTGCCCTCTCCTCGCGGGCCGGCCCTCTCTGCCGGGCTGCCGGCCCCCGCCCCTTGCCTTTCCTGCCCCTGCGGCGTATGGACGGGCTTTCGAAGCGGGGCCGCAAGGCGGGCCCCTTGCCCTCATGGGCAAAGGCCAGCCCCTCCCCGCTCCAGCTCCCCCGCCGCCCGCAAGGGCCGGCGAGACAGCAAACGAAGGAACATCCATGGCCCGCGTGACCGTCGAAGACTGCGTTGACAAGGTTCCGAACCGCTTCGAGCTCGTGATGCTCGCCGCGCACCGCGCCCGCGAAATCACCGCCGGCGGCGCCCCGACCGTGCCGCGCGACAACGACAAGAACCCGGTCGTCGCCCTCCGCGAGATCGCGGAAGAGACCCAGGGCGCCGAGGACCTCCGCGAGCGGATGATCGAATCGCATCAGACGCAGATCGAGGTCGACCGCCCCGAGGAAGATTCCATGGCCCGCCTCATGGAGGCGGAGGTCGACAAGCCGGCGCGCGACGACATGAGCGAAGAGCGCCTGCTGCGCGAACTGATGGAAGTTCAGCGCCAGCGCTGAGCCGGAGGCACGACGGGCATGGCGGAATCAGGGGTCAGCTCCGGGCCGAAGGTGCCGGCCCCGGGGCGAAAGCCCCGCCGCCGCAAGGCCCTCGCGGGCTCCGCAGGGGCAGCGACGCTCAAGGCCGCGCCGCCGCCCTCGCCCTCCCCGCTTCTCGACGAGATCGCGCCCGACGCCATCGCGGTGGCGGGCGAGGCTCTCATCGCCGAGGTCCGCGCCTATAATCCCAAGACCGACGAAGCGAAGCTCCGCGCCGCCTTCGCCTTCGGGCGGGAGATGCACGAGGGGCAGACCCGCCGATCGGGCGAGCCCTACTTCACCCATCCCGTCGCCGTCGCCGCCATCCTCGCCGAGCAGCGGCTCGACGATTCCACCATCATCACCGCGCTCCTCCACGACACGATTGAGGACACCAAGGCCTCCTATGCCGAGGTCGAGGCGCGCTTCGGCAAGGCGGTGGCCGAGCTGGTGGACGGCGTCACCAAGCTGACCAACCTGCAGCTCTCCTCCGCGCAGACCCAGCAGGCCGAGAACTTCCGCAAGCTCTTCATGGCGACCAGCCGCGACCTTCGCGTCACGCTCGTGAAGCTCGCCGACCGGCTGCACAACATGCGCACCATCGGCTCGATGTCGCCCGAGAAGCAGCAGCAGAAGGCGCGCGAGACGATGGAGATCTTCGCGCCGCTGGCCGGCCGCATGGGCATGCAGTGGATGCGCGAGGAGCTGGAAGACCTCGCCTTCAAGGTCATCAACCCCAAGGCCCGCACCTCCATCATCCGACATTTCGCCCGGCTCCGGCGCGACAGCGGCGACGTCATCAAGCGGATCACGGCGGACATGCGCAAGGAGCTGGCCGAGGCCGGCATCCCGGCGGAGGTCACGGGCCGCGCCAAGATGCCCTATTCGATCTGGCGGAAGATGCAGGCGAAGGATCAGGGCTTCTCGCGCCTCTCCGACATCTACGGCTTCCGCGCCATCACGGGGAACGAGGCCGATTGCTACCGCGCGCTCGGCGCCATCCACCAAAGGTGGAAGAGCGTCCCCGGCCGCTTCAAGGATTACATCTCGAACCCCAAGTCGAACGGTTACCGCTCGATCCACACCACCGTCTCGGGCCGCGACGGCAAGCGCGTCGAGGTGCAGATCCGCACGCGCGAGATGCATGAGGTGGCGGAAAGCGGCGTGGCCGCCCACTGGGCCTACAAGGATGGCGAGCGTGCCGCCAACCGCTTCGCCGTCGATCCCGTCCGCTGGATCTCCTCGCTCACCGCCCGCATCGACGAGGAGGAGGATCACGACGCCTTCCTCGAGGCCGTGAAGCTCGAGATGTACCAGGATCAGGTCTTCTGCTTCACGCCGAAGGGCGAGGTCATCAAGCTGCCGCGCGATGCGACGCCTATCGACTTCGCCTATGCGATCCACACAAGGATCGGCCATGCCTGCGTCGGCGCCAAGATCGACGGGATGCGCGTGCCGCTCTGGACGCGGCTGAAGAACGGCCAGTCGGTCGAGATCATCACCGCCGAGGGCCAGACCCCGCAGGCCACCTGGGTGGACATCGCGGTGACCGGCCGCGCCAAGACCGCCATCCGCCGGGCGCTGAAGGAGGTCGACCGCGAACGCTTCATCCGCCTCGGGCAGGAGCTGGTGCGCGTCGCCTTCGAGAACCACCGCCGCAAGGCCACCGACAAGGCCTTGCGCACCGCCGCCAAGGCGCTGGCCATCGAGAGCACCGACGAGCTTCTGGCCCGGGTGGGGGCCAACGAGCTCTCCGGCCGGCAGGTGGTGCGGGCGCTCTATCCCGATCTCGCCCCCGCGACGGGCGACGAGATCGACGCCTCGCGCGCCGTGGCCGGCCTCGCGCCCGATCAGGTGCACACCCGCGCCCCATGCTGCCAGCCGGTGCCGGGCGAGCGCATCGTCGGCATCACCTGGCGCGGCCGCGGCGTCGTCGTCCATGCCATCGACTGCCCGGCGCTCGTCGAGTTCGAGGAGCAGCCCGACCGCTGGCTCGACCTGCGCTGGCAGGAAGGTCAGCACAAACCTATCCATGACGTCACGCTCGATCTCACCATCGTCAACGATGCCGGCGTCCTGGGGCGGCTGTGCACATTGATCGGCGAGCAATCCGCCAATATCTCCAACCTCGAGTTCAAGGACCGCAAGTCGGATTACTATCGCCTGCTGGTGGATGTGGAGCTGCGCGACGCCCAGCATCTGCATCAGGTGATGACGGCGCTCGAGGCGGAAAGCGACGTGGCCGCGCTCCGTCGGCACCGCGACCCGTCGCGGGCCGGCGAGGCCCTCAAGGGGCCGGGCACGTAACGGAGAAAGGGCAGCGGGCCGATGGTCTTCAAGCGGCGCGACAGACGCCCCTGGTACCGGGCGCTGGGCGAAAGCCTCTGGCCGCGCGGCGGCTGGCGGCGCGCCTTCGAATATGTCGGGCACCGGCTCCGCCGCCTTCCCGACACGCCGGAGAAGATCGCCCGCGGCCTCTGGGCCGGGGTCTTCGCCTCCTGGACGCCGCTCTACGGGCTGCATTTCATCGTCGCCGCGCTGGCGGCCACGGTCATGCGCGGCAATATCCTCGCCGCCCTTCTGGGGACGTTCTTCGGCAATCCGCTCACCTATGTGCCGATCGGGGTGATCTCGCTGCAGACGGGGCATATCCTCCTCGGCCGGCGGCCGCCGAGGGGGGCGGCGCACGAGAGCTTCGGCGCGAAGTTCCTCGGGGCGGGGGAGGACCTCTGGCACAATCTCATGGCGGTCTTCACGCCGGAGAAAGCCGAATGGGGCCGGCTCGCGCAGTTCTGGCAGGATGTCTTCCTGCCCTATCTCGTGGGGGGGATAATTCCGGGTGTCATCGCCTCGACGCTGGTATACATCCTCGCCGTGCCGCTGATCCGCGCCTATCAGAACCGCCGCAAGCGGGTCCTCAAGGAGCGGCTCAGCCAGCTCGGCAAGTGAGGGGGAGGGGGCCATGGCGCATCTGCGGCTCGGCGTGAACATCGACCATGTGGCCACGGTGCGGAACGCCCGCGGCTCCGCTTATCCCGACCCCCTGCGCGCCGCGCTCCTCGCCGAGGAGGCGGGGGCCGACGGCATCACGGCGCATCTGCGCGAAGACCGCCGCCATATCTCCGACGATGACATCACGGCGCTGATGCGCGGGCTGACTGCGCCCCTCAACCTCGAGATGGCGGCGACGGAAGAGATGCAGGCCATCGCGCTCCGCCACCGACCCCATGCCGTCTGCATCGTCCCCGAGAAGCGCGAGGAGCGGACGACCGAGGGCGGGCTCGAGGTGGCCCGCGAGGAGAACCGCCTCGCGCATTTCATCGCGCCCCTCCGTGAGGCCGGCGCCCGCGTGTCGCTCTTCATCGGCGCCGACGCACCCCAGGTCGAGGCCGCCGCCCGCATCGGCGCGGCCGTGGTGGAGCTCCACACCGGCGCCTATTGCGACTTCCATGCCGAGGGCCGGATGGAGGAGCGCGACGCCGAGCTCAAACGCCTGCAGGAGATGTCGGCCTTCGCCGCCTCGCTGGGGCTCGAGGTCCATGCCGGACACGGGCTGACCTACGACACGGTCTGCCCCGTCGCCGCCATCCCCGAGGTCGCCGAGCTCAACATCGGCCATTTCCTCATCGGCGAGGCCATCTTCCGCGGCCTCGCGCCGGCCATCGCCGAGATGCGCCGCCTGATGGACAAGGCGCGCGGCGACGACGAGGCCGAGGGCTGACGCTCCCCTCCTCCTCGCTCTCTTCCAAATACATCCGGGGATGTGGGGGCAGCGCTCCCACCGCCCACCGCGAGCCCGCCCGGCAAGGCGGGCCGAGCCCTTCCCCCGCGCCGCGCTCTCGCCTAAGACCTTCGCCATGACCGAGCCCCGCTCCTTTGGCCGAAAGTCCATCCGCGCCTCCCTGAGGCCCGCCGACCTCATGGCCGACGAAACGCTGGCCCATGCCTGGCGGGCGGAGGTCATCACGCTCCTGCCCGGCGCCTTCCCCGGGGTCCTTGGCGAAAGCCTCACCGGCCGCGCCCTGCAGGAGGGCAAGTGGCAGCTCCGCACTCATGACCTGCGGGAGTATGGTGAGGGCAGGCACCGCAATGTCGACGACACCCCCGCCGGCGGCGGCGCGGGGATGGTCATCCGGGCCGATATCCTCGGCGCTGCCATCGAGGCGGCGGAGGATCCGCGCCGGCCGCTGCCGCGCCTCCTCCTCTCGCCCCGCGGCCGCCGCTTCGATCAGGCCATGGCCGCACGGCTGGCCGCCGGGCCCGGGGCGCTCTTCATCTGCGGGCGGTTCGAGGGGGTCGATGAGCGGGCCATCGAGCATTACGGGCTGATCGAGGTCTCGCTCGGCGATTTCGTCCTCACCGGCGGCGATCTCGCCGCGCAGGCGATGATCGACGCCTCCCTCCGCCTCCGCCCCGGCATCCTCGGCAATGCCGAGAGCGCGGTGGACGAGAGCTTCTCCTCCGGCCTCCTCGAGCATCCGCAATATACCAAGCCCGCCGAATGGCAGGGCCGGGCGATTCCCGAGGTGCTCCTCTCCGGCCATCACGGCCGCATCGCCCAATGGCGCCAGAGCCAGGCGGAGGAGGTGACCAAGGCGCGCCGCCCCGACCTCTGGGCCGCCTGGGCCAAGGCGCGGGGCCGGACGGAGTAGCCGGGTCGCGTGGAGCCGGGTGGACTCAGGGCTGCCCGGCCCCTATATAGCCGGTCGAGAGGTTGGCGCGGGCGAGCGCCTCGCCAACCCGGTCAGGTCCGGAAGGAAGCAGCCGTAACGAGCCCCGCTTGGGTCGTTGTCCAGCCTCTCACCCAATGTCCCTCGTGGAAAGAGGAGGATGCAATGACTGTCGCTGTCGCCATTCTCCGGGCCTTCGCCCGCCGCTGACGGCTGGCCTCGCGCCCGATGTGCCGCGCTCCCGTCAAGGGGGCGCTCGAGACACTCCTTTTCGGGACGTATCCTTGGAAAACCTCACTCTTGCCGACCTTGGCTGGTCGGATCATTTCGCCCGTGCGGCCGGGGAATCCCCCCGCGCCGCGCGCATCTCTGCCATCCATCGCGGCCGGCTCGAGGCGCTCTCGCCCGAGGGCCCGCTCGAGCTGATCCCCAAGGGCGCCGCCTCGGTCTATGCCGTGGGCGATTTCGTCCTTCACGACGGCCAGCGCCCCTTGGAGCGCCTGCCGCCGGAGACCGAGATCGCCCGCCGCGCCGCCGGCATCGCCGCCGAGCGCCAGCTCATCGCCACCAATGTCGGCACATTGGGCATCGTCACCTCGTGCAATGCCGATTTCTCCGGGCCCCGGCTCGAGCGCTATATCGCGATGGCGGAATCCGCCGGCTGCCTGCCGCTCGTCATCCTCACCAAGGCGGATCTGGCGGAGGATGTGGGCGCCTACCTCCGCGACGCGCAGCGGCTATCGCCGCTCGTCACCGCCCTCGCCCTCGACGCCCGCGACGTGGACGAGGCGTCCAAGCTCGAGCCCTGGCTCCGGCCCGGCATGACGCTGGCGCTCACCGGCTCGTCCGGCACCGGCAAGACGACGCTCCTCAACGCACTGACGGGGGCGGAGGAGCTGACCGGCGGCCTTCGGGGGGACGACCGCGGGCGCCATCACACGACCCATCGTTCGCTCCGCCGGGCGCGGGCGGGCGGCTGGCTGATCGACACGCCGGGCATGCGCGAGCTCGGCATGGAGGGCGCGGCGGCGGGGATCGACGCGGTCTTCTCCGACGTCTCCGAGCTGGCGGAGGCCTGCCGCTTCTCCGACTGCCGGCACGAAAGCGAGCCGGGCTGCGCCGTGAAGGCGGCGATAGAGGCGGGCGATCTGGAGCCCGACCGGCTGGCCCGCTGGCAGAAGCTCCGCCGCGAGGACCGCTACAATTCCGAGAGCATCGCAGAGGCCAAGGCCCGCTTCCGCCGCTTCGGCAAAGTGACGGCCCACGGCCGCGCGCGCCGGGCGGCCAAGGAAGCGGGCTGGGACGACGAGTGAGGGGGGGGCAGCCCCCCGCGCACCGGGCGGGACGCGGCTCCACCGTCGGATCCGTAGGGTGGGTTTTCAACCCACCGCCCCTCCTCGCGGCCGCCCAGGGTGGGTTACAAACCCACCCTACGCCCGGTCACCCACCGCCCAGGCCATCTGCCCCTCCGTCTCGACGGCGCAGGGCCGCACCGCCCTCAGCCGCGCCAGAGCGGCCTCCGGCGTCTCGCCCGCCGCGATCATCAGCCGCAGCACCACCATGCCCGACCGGCCGCAGCCGCCGAAACAATGCACCAGCACCCGCCCGCCGGCCCGGAGCCGCCCGAGCGCCGCCTCTGTCACCGCCTCCCAGCCTTCGCCCGGCACGCCATAGTCGGGGATCGGCCAGGCGGCCCAGGCCACCCCTGCCGCCGCCAGATCCTCCCCCAGCGTCGCGGCGCCCATCCGCGCCAGCTCGTGCGGCTCGCAGAGCGTCACCACCAGCGCCGGCCTCCAGTCCAGAAGGCGCGGCAGATCGGCGCCGTAATGCCGCGTCCGCCCCGGCAGCGGCGACAGCGCCAATTCGCCCCCCGCCACCGGCAGCGCATGGATGTTGAACTCCGGCATCGTGCCCTCCCCCATGGACCTCCGGCCCCGGTCGCCCTAGCCTAGGCCGGCCCCGGGGGACATTGCCAAGCATGACCGAAGACGCAAAACCCGCCTATCAGGTGCTCGCCCGGAAATACCGGCCCGAGACCTTTGCCGATCTCGTCGGCCAGGATGCGATGGTGCGCACCCTGAAGAACGCCTTCGCCTCGGGGCGCATCGCCCAAGCCTTCATCATGACCGGCATCCGCGGCACCGGGAAGACCACCACGGCCCGCATCATCGCCAAGGGGATGAACTGCATCGGGCCGGATGGCGAGGGCGGCCCCACGACCGAGCCCTGCGGGGTCTGCGAGCATTGCAAGGCGATCATGGAGGGCCGCCATGTCGACGTGATGGAGATGGATGCCGCCAGCCGCACCGGCGTCGGCGACATCCGCGAGATCATCGACAGCGTGCACTACCGGGCCGCCTCGGCGCGCTACAAGGTCTACATCATCGACGAGGTGCACATGCTCAGCACCTCCGCCTTCAACGCTTTGCTGAAGACGCTGGAGGAGCCGCCCGAGCATGTGAAGTTCATCTTCGCCACGACCGAGATCCGCAAGGTGCCGGTGACGGTCCTCTCCCGCTGCCAGCGCTTCGACCTCCGCCGTATCGAGCCGGAGGTGATGATTGCGCTCCTGCGCCGCATCGCCGATGCGGAAGGCGCCGGGATCACCGACGAGGCGCTGGCGCTGATCACCCGCGCCGCCGAGGGCTCCGCCCGCGACGCCGAATCGCTCCTCGACCAGGCCATTGCCCATGGCGCCGGCGAGACCACTGCCGAGGAGGTCCGCGCCATGCTGGGCCTCGCCGACCGCGGCCGGGTGATGGATCTCTTCGAGCTCATCATGAAGGGCGAGGCGGCGGCGGCGCTGACCGAGATCGGCGGCCAATATGCCGACGGGGCCGATCCGGTGGCGGTGCTGCGCGACCTCGCCGAGATCACCCACTGGCTCTCCGTCATCAAGGTCACCCCCGAGGCGGCGGAGGACCCGACCGTCCCCCCCGCCGAGCGCGACCGCGGCCGCTCGCTGGCCGAGGCGCTGCCGATGCGGGCGCTCGCCCGGATGTGGCAGATGCTGCTGAAGGCGCTGGAGGAGGTGGCGGCGGCGCCCAACGCCATGATGGCCGCCGAGATGGCGGTGATCCGCCTGACGCATGTCGCCGATCTGCCGAGCCCGGACGACCTCGTCCGCAAGCTGCAATCGGCGCCCCCCGGCAGTGCCGCCCCACCCCCCCGCGCGCCCTCGGCGCCCGTCTCGGGGCCCACGGCCCGGTCGACTTCCCCGGCGCCCTCCGGCGGCACGTCTGGTGGCGCCTCGGGCGGGCGTTCCGGCGGGGCTGAAACCGCCCTTGCCCTCGACGAGAACGCCCTCGCCCGCTTCGCGCAGTTCGAAAATGTCGTCGCCCTGATCCGCGCCCGCCGCGACGTGCAGCTCCTCATCGATGTCGAGCGCGGCATCCGCCTCGTCTCCTACCGCCCCGGGCGCATCGAGTTCGAACCCTCGGATCTTGCGCCCCCCGACCTCGCCCAGAAGCTCGGCGCCCGCCTGCAGAGCTACACCGGCAACCGCTGGGCCGTGGTGGTTACCAATGGCCCTGGCGCCCCCACCATCGCCGAGGCGCGCGACGCCGAGGAGTTGGAGCTCCGGGCCGAGGCGGAAGCGCATCCGCTGGTGCAAAGCGTCCTCGCCGCCTTCCCGGCCGCAAAGATCACGCGTGTGCGGCCGCAGGCGGAGATCGAGGAGGCGGCCTCCGCCGAGGCGCTCGCCGAAGTCGAGGACGAATGGGATCCGTTCGAGGAGGAGTGATGCAGGTCCGCCGCCTCTCCGCCGATGAGGCCGGCGATGCCGCCGTCGCCCTCACGCCCCATATCCAGGCCTGGCATGCCGAGCACTTCCCCGAGCGTTTCCGCCCCGCGGCGGAGCTCGACCCGCGCGCCTTCAAGACCTTCGTGACCGGCGGGCTCGAGGGGCCGGAGAGCTTCGCCTTCGCCATCGGCGACCCGCCAGAAGCGCTGATCTTCGGCCATGCCGAGCTGCAGGAGGCGACGGCCCTCAGCCCCGAACGCAAGCTGCTCAGGATCGACGAGATCGTCACCGCCCCCGCCCTCCGCCGCCAGGGCGCCGCCCGCGCGCTCTTCGAAGCCGCCCTCGCCTTCGGCCGCGAACACGGCTGCTCCGAGGCGGTGCTCACAACCTACGAGGGCAACGCCGGCGCCCACGCCCTCTTCGCCGCCATGGGCTTCTCCCGCTGCGTGCAGACCTGGGCCGCGCCCCTCTAGTCAGCCCCCATGTCTTTGCTCCAAAAAATCCTGGGGGCATGGGGGCAAAGCCCCCATCGCACCAAAAAGAATGCGCCCTTCAGGGCGCTACTCTGAACAGCCGCTCGCTTGATAACCCGCCCCCCGCCACGTATCTCCACAGGTAACTCACCCAAACGGAAAGGAGCCCCAGATGTTCAAGGGACTCGGCGGCCTCGGCGACATGACCAAGATGATGAAGGCCGCGCAGGAGATGCAGGGCAAGATGGCCCAGCTTCAGGAGGAGATGGAGAACATCACCGTCGAGGGCCGCGCCGGCGCCGGGCTGGTGACCGTCACCGCCACGGCGAAGGGTGAGCTCACCGGGCTCTCCATCGACCCCTCGATCTTCCAGGCCGAGGAGAAGGAGGTCGCCGAAGACCTCATCCTCGCCGCCGTGAAGGACGCGCTCGCCCAGGCGACAGCGCGGGCCCAGGCGGAGATGGCGAAGATCACCGAGGGGCTCGGCCTGCCCCCCGATTTCAAGATGCCGTTCTGAGGCGGGAATGGCGGAGGGGCCGGAGGAGATCGAGCGCCTGATCGGCCTCATGGCGCGGCTGCCCGGCATGGGCCCGCGCTCGGCGCGCCGGGCGGTGCTGCACCTCGTGCGCAAGCGCGGCCAGGTGCTGCTGCCGCTGGCGGAGGCCATGCGGAGCGTCGGCGAGAGCGTCCGCCCCTGCGTCGCCTGCAACAATCTCGCCACGGCCGATCTCTGCCCGATCTGCCTCAGCGAGAAGCGGGCGACCGGGGTGCTCTGCGTCGTCTCCGACGTCGCCGATCTCTGGGCGATGGAGCGCAGCCACGCCTTCACCGGCCGCTACCATGTGCTCGGCGGGCTCCTCTCTGCGCTCGATGCCGTGGGGCCGGAGGAGCTGGGCATCCCGAAGCTGGTCGGCCGCGTGGCGGAGGAGGGAATCGCCGAGGTGATCCTCGCGCTTCCCGCCACGATCGACGGCCAGACGACGGCGCATTACATCGCCGACGCGCTGCCGGAGGTGAACGTCACCTCGCTCGGCCAGGGCGTCCCCGTCGGCGGCGAGCTCGACTATCTGGACGACGGCACGATCAGCGCCGCCCTCCGCGCCCGCGGCCGGCTCTGAGCGGAGCGCCGCCCGGCCGCGCTCCCGCCCGCCCACCCCGCGCGCCCGGGCGGCGCTCCGCCGCATGCGTCGGTACGGGGTGAAAGGGCAGGAGCGAGGGGCTGTCTGCCCCTCGTCGCCATCGGGGCTAGAACCAATGGCGCCTCCAATGGCGACCCCCGAAGGGTACTTGGAAAGGGGCAGGGGCAAGGGGAGCCGCTCTTGTTGCTCGCTTTTCTTCAAATACCCGCGGGGGGAGTCGGCCCTTCAGGCCGACGGGGGGCAGGGCCCCCCATCCCCGCCGGCTCTTGAGGCGCCCCGCCCGATGCCTCATGATCGCCCGGCGCCTCAAGGAGTCCCGATGACCGCCGCCGCCCCCCTGCCGGAGACCGAGACCCAGGACATCCTCGCCGAGATGTCCCGCGTCATCCGTTGCGAGGCGGAGGCGCTGCAGATGCTGGCCGGCGGCCTCGGCGCGCCGGCGGCGGAGGCGGTGCGGCTCATCCGCGAGGCGCCGGGCCGCGTCATCGTCACCGGCATGGGCAAGTCGGGCCATGTGGCGCGGAAGGTGGCGGCGACCTTCGCCTCCACCGGCACGCCGGCGCAATTCGTGCATCCGGCCGAGGCGAGCCATGGCGACCTCGGCATGATCGCGCCGGGCGACGTGATCCTCGCGATCTCCAACTCCGGCGAGACCGCCGAGCTCGCCGACATGCTCACCTATGCCGGCCGCTTCGACATTCCCGTCATCGCGGTCACCAAGGCGCCGGGATCCTCGCTCGGCCGGCAGGCGGAGATCGTACTCGCCCTCCCCGATGCGCCCGAGGCCTGCCCGATGGGGCGGGCGCCGACCTCCTCCACCACCGCCTCCCTCGCCTTTGGCGATGCGCTGGCCGTGGCGCTGATGGGGGCGCGCGGCTTCGCGGAGGAGACGTTTCACGCCTATCACCCCGGCGGGCGGCTGGGCGCGCAGCTTCTGACCGTTGCGGCGCTCATGCATGAGGGCGCGGCGCTGCCCGTGGTCACCCCGCAGACCCCGATGAGCGACGGCATCCTCGAGATCACCGCCAAGGGCTTCGGCGTCGCCGCCGTCGTGGAGGAGGGCCGGCTGACCGGCATCATCACCGACGGCGACCTCCGGCGGCACCTCGCCGGCCTCCTCGACCGGACCGCTGGGGAGATCGCCACCGGCTCGCCCCTCACCATCGCCCCCGGCGCGCTCGCCTCCGAGGCGCTGGCGCTCATGAACGCCCGGAAGATCTCGTCGCTCTTCGTGGTGGAGGGCGCGGCCGTGGTCGGGCTCATCCATATCCACGATTGCCTGCGCGCGGGCGTCGCATGAGCGCGATCATCCTGATCCCCGCCCGTTACGCCTCGACCCGCTATCCCGGCAAGCCGCTGGTGGAGCTGGAGGGGCCCGACGGCCGCAAGAGCCTGATCCAGAGAAGCTGGGAGGTGGCGATGGCCGTGCCCGGGGTCGCCGCCGTCCATGTCGTCACCGATGACGAGCGCATCCGCGCGGCGGCAGAGGGCTTCGGCGCCTCCGTCCTCATGACCTCCTCCGCCTGCCGGAATGGCACCGAGCGCTGCGCCGAGGCCGTGGCGACGGCGGGGCTCGAGGCCGACGTGATCGTCAACCTGCAGGGCGACGCGCCTTTGACGCCGGTCTGGTTCCTCGAGGCGTTGATCGACGCGATGCGCGCCTGGCCGGAGGTCGAGGCGGCGACGCCGGTCCTGCGCTGCGACGAGGCGACGCTGGCGAATTTCCTCGAGGACCGGCGGGCCGGGCTCGTCGGTGGCACGACGGCCGTCTTCGGGCGGCAGATGCAGGCGCTCTATTTCTCGAAGGAAGTCATCCCCTACACCGGCTCGCGGGGGCCGGACGGGCCGGTGCCGGTCTTCCACCATGTGGGCGTCTATGCCTACCGCCCGGCGGCCCTCGCCCGCTATCTGTCGTGGCCCGTCGGCCCGCTGGAGGCGCTCGAGGGGCTGGAGCAGCTGCGCTTCCTCGAGAACGGCGCGGCGATGCGCTGCGTCGAGGTCGAGGCGCGGGGCCGGGTGTTCTGGGAGCTGAACAACCCCGTCGATGTGGCGCGCATCGAGGCCGCCCTGAGGGAGATCCAATGAAGACCGTCGAGATCGGGGGGCTCCGCGTCGGCAACGACCGCCCTTTCACCCTCATCTCAGGCCCCTGCCAGCTTGAATCGCTGGACCATGCGCTGATGCTGGGCGAGCGGCTCGCCGAGGCGGCGGAGGCGGCCCGCACGCCCTTCATCTTCAAGGCCAGCTACGACAAGGCCAACCGCTCCTCGCTCGGCGGGGTGCGGGGGCTCGGGATCGAGCGGGGGCTCGAGGTGCTGGCCGAGGTGAAGGCCCGGCTTGGCGTGCCGGTGCTGACGGATGTGCATGACACCGAGCAGGTGGCCCGCGCCGCCGAGGTGGTCGACGTGCTGCAGATCCCGGCGTTCCTGTCGCGGCAGACCGACCTTCTGCTCGCGGCCGGCGAGACGGGCTGCGCCATCAACGTCAAGAAGGGCCAGTTCCTCGCGCCCTGGGACATGGCCAATGTCGCCGACAAGATCGCGAGCACCGGCAACGAGCGGATCATGCTCTGCGAGCGCGGCGCGAGCTTCGGCTACAACATGCTGGTGAGCGACTTCCGCGCCCTGCCGATCATGGCGAAGACCGGCTGGCCGGTGGTCTTCGACGCGACGCATTCGGTGCAGTTGCCGGGCGGGCAGGGCAGCTCTTCCGGCGGGCAGGCGGAGTTCGTGCCGCCGCTCGCCCGCGCCGCCATCGCCGTCGGCTGCGCGGCGCTCTTCATCGAGACTCACGAGGAACCGGCCCGTTCGCCCTCCGACGGGCCCAACATGGTGCCGCTCGCCGAGATGCCGGCGCTGCTGGCGCGGCTCCGGGCGCTCGACGATCTGGTGAAGGCGGGGTGACGCTCAAGGACGGCGCCATGCGGGGGGCACGCCGGGCGGACCCCGCCACCCCCTTTGCAAAAGTCGCAAATTGTCTAGAGTGCCAGCGTGGCCCGGGTCATTGAGGGCTCTGCCGGGCAACGGTGGAAAAGGTATAGAGCATGGTTCAGATGAGTTCAGTCGCGCCCCAGGCCGCGGAAACCCAGGCCGACGACGACCTCATCGACATCGGTGCCCTCCTGCAGACGATCTGGCGCGGCAAGATCATCGTGCTGGCCTGCGTCCTCCTCGCCGGGGTGATCGGCATCTGGCAGGCCTATCTCGTCGCCGTGCCGAAATACACGGCCTCCGCCACCGTCATCACCGAGCCGAACCAGAGCATGGTCGTGGATCTGGAAAGCGTGGTCAGCGGCTTCGGCGGGACCACCAGCGAACTGACCTCCGAGATCGAGGTCATCCGCGCCCGGAGCCTCATCGGCCGGGTGGTCGAACGGCTCGAGCTGACCGAAGACCCGGAGTTCAATCCCTATATCGAGGTGCCGGAGGAAGACACGGTCGCCAACCGGCTCGACAACGGCGTCGCGGCTGTAAAGCTTTGGGTGAAGTCGCTCTTCGGCATCGCGCCGACCGACCCGCAGCTCGCGGCCGTCGAACGGACGCCCGGGCGCGTGCAGGACGTCGTCATCTCGAACCTTCTGGAAGATATCGAGGTCACGAACGCGCCGACCAATTCCTACGTCTTCAAGGTGACGGTGACGACGACCTCGCCGGGCAAGTCGGCGCTGATCGCCGATACCATCGTCGATGAATACATCCAGAACCAGGTGGCCGTGAAATTCGAGGCGACGGAGCGCGCCACGACCTGGCTGTCGAACCGGGTCGCCGAGCTCGAGACGGAGCTGGAGGCGGCGGAGGCCCGCGTCACCCAGTTCAACGCCGAGAACGAGCTCGTCTCGCCGGAGGCCATCGCCGTTCTCGAGCGGCAGATGCAGGAGATGCGCAGCCGCCTCACCGATTCAGGCGAGCAGATCACCACGCTGGAAGAGCGGCTCGCCGCGCTCGAGGGGGCCACGCCCGAGGAACAGGCCGCCATCACCGGCGATTCCCAGCTCACCGCGCTTGCGGGGCGGGTCGGGACCGACACCCGCGCAGCCGATGCCTTCGAGACCCGGCTCGACCAGCTCGTCGCCCGCGACCGGCTGGCGCTGGAGCGGGCCCGCTCGCAGGCTTCGTCCTTCGAGACGGCCGAGGCGGATATCGAGGCGGATTACCTCGCCCAGACCCGCGCGCTCACCGAGCTGCAGCAGCTCACCCGCGATGCCGAGGCGAGCCGGCTGCTCTACGAGTATTTCCTGACCCGCCTGAAAGAGACGGCGGCGCAGGAGGGCATCCTGCAGCCGGACAGCCGGATCCTGTCCGCGGCGGTTGTCCCCAGCGCGCCGAGCGCGCCGAACAAGAAGCTCATCGTAGCCGCGGCGGTGCTACTCGGCCTGATGCTTGGCGTGGCCATCGTGCTGATCCGCGAGATGCGGGCGAACAGCTTCCGCACCGGCAGCGACCTCGAGGCGATCACCGGGCGAACGGTGCTCGGCCAGCTCCCGGTTTTCCCCAGCCGCAAGCGGAGGGCGATCCTGACCTATCTGCACGACAAGCCGAATTCGGCCGCCGCCGAGGCGGTGCGCAACCTGCGCACCTCGATCATGTTCTCGAACATCGACAACCCGCCGCAGCTCATCATGGTCACCTCCTCGCTGCAGGGCGAGGGCAAGACCACGACCTCGATCGCGCTCGCCCACAACCTCGCGGCGATGGGCAAGCGCGTGCTCCTGATCGAGGGCGACATCCGCCGGCGGACCTTGGCGCAGTATTTCGGCGACGAGGGCGACAGGCAGACGGGGGGGCTCGTCTCCGTCCTCACCGGCGACACGCCGCTCGAAGAGGCCGTCATCAAGAGCGACCTTCTGGGCGCCGACGTGCTGCCGGGCGAGAAGACCAGCTCGAACGCCGCCGATGTCTTCTCCTCCGAGCGGTTCCGCGACTTCTGCGAGCGCGTGCGCAAGGTCTACGACTACATCATCATCGACACGCCGCCCGTCCTGATCGTGCCCGACGCGCGGATCATCGCCGGCAATGCCGATGCCGTCGTCTTCGCGGTGAGGTGGGATCACACCAGCCGCCATCAGGTGCGCGACGCGCTCAGGCTCTTCGAGACGGTCGGCCAGCAGGTCACCGGCACCGTGCTCACCCAGATCAACCCGCGCGGCATGCGCCGCTACGGCTACGGGGCGAATTACGGCTACGGCTACGGCGGCTACGGCAACAAGTACTACACGAACTGAGTCTCAGGCCACCTCCTCGGCGGTCAGGAGCCCCTCCTCGACCAGCCGCCCCGCGAGCGCCGAGGGCGAGGTGAAGAGCTGCGTGGCCCAGCCGCGCGAGGCGGCCATGTCGATGTTCTCGGCCCGGTCGTCGGTGAAGAAGAGCGCCTCGGGCGGCAGGGCGAGGGCGCTTTCCACATGGGCGAAGATGGCGCCGTCCGGCTTGGCCATCCGCAGGGCGCCGGAGAGGAAGACCTCGTCGAATTCCTCGAGGAACGGATAGTTCTTCGCGGCGATGGCGAAGGTCTCCTCGCCGATGTTGCTGAGGATGTGGCAGGGCACGCCCCGCCGCTTCAGTGCCCGGAAGAGCCGGACGGAACGGTCGATGACCGGCGAGGCCAGCTCGGCCCAACGGTCGTGCCACATGCGGATGGCGGCGGCGAAGTCCGGGTTCGCCTCGGCGGTTTCCTCGATCACGGCGCGGAAACGCTCGCCGCGGTCGACGCGATCGTTCATCGCGTGAAGGTCCACCGCCTCGAACAGCGCCCGCCGGTCGGCCTCGCCGATCTCGGCATCGAAGAAACGCTCCGGCTGCCATTCGATGAGGACATTGCCGATGTCGAAGACGACGGCCTGCGGACTCATGGCGCGTAATCCGCGCTCGAGACCTCTTCGAGCCAGAAGACGGTCTCGCCGTCCTTCTCCTCCTGCACGGCGATATGCGTCATGGGCTGGTCGGGGGCGGCGCCGTGCCAATGCTCCTCGCCGGGCGGGAACCAGACGGTGTCGCCGGCGCGGATCTCCTCCACCGGGCCGCCGCGGCGCTGGACGCGGCCGATGCCGGCGGTGATGAGGATCGTCTGGCCGAGCGGATGCGTATGCCAGAAGGTGCGGGCGCCGGGGCCGAAGGTGACATTGAGGAAGGTGGCGCGGGCGGGGCCTTCGGCCTCGGCCAGCCATTCCATCCAGACGGTGCCGGTGAACCAGTCGGGCGGGCCGGACTTGGCCGGCTCGCTGCCGGCGCGGATGATCTTCATGGGGGAGCTCCTTCGTTTGCAAGGCAAGGTAGGGGGCGAGGCGGGAAGGTCCAGAGGGGGCGGGGCGCGACCCCGCCTTAAGGCAGGCCCACCGGGCCCGGTGTAAGGTGGGTTTCCAACCCACCGTCGGCGCGACACTTGTGCGGTGCCCCCGCCCGGTACGCGCCGCAGGCGCAGGGCGAGCGCCGGCCCGTCCCGCGGGTCGGCGCTCAGGTGGGGCCTGGCCCCGGCCTCTGGGCGGGGGAGTGGTTGCACCATAAAGCGCGATGCGGAACCGGCGGGAGCGCCAACCCCCGGGCCGGCGCTCGCCCTGCGCGGCGAGGTCCGGCCATGGGGGCGCCGATTTCCACATGGAATCGGGGGCGGAAACCATATGGTTTCCACCCTCCCACCGGCCCCTCACCCCTCGGCGAGGAGCCCCGCGAAGACCGGCTCGGGGTCGTCCACCTCCTTCAGGCGCCTCCCCTCGATCACCCAGAGCCGGGTCGCGATGGTGCGGATGAAGCTGCGGTCGTGGCTGACAATGAGGCAGGTCGCCTCCTTCTCCATCAGCTCCTCCTGCAGCGTCTTCTGCCCGTCGATGTCGAGATGGTTGGTCGGCTCGTCGAGCAGGTAGAAGTTCGGCCGGATGAGCCGGAGCACCAGCATCGCCAGCCGCGCCCGCTGCCCGCCGGAGAGCGCCGCGAGGGGTGCCTTCTGCTGCTCGGGCGTCAGCCCCGCGCCGGCAAGGAGCGACCGGGCCCGGTCGTCGCCGAGGTCGAAGCGGTGCGTGATGAGGTCGAACGCATGGCCCGACCCGCCGATCTGGTCCAGATCCTGCGCGGAATGCCCCAGCACCAGCGTCGCCGCCGCCCGGATCGTCGGATCCTCCCCGCCGATGGCGGCGAGCACGCGGTTGACGAGCTGCGTCTTGCCGGCGCCGTTCGGCCCCATCAGCACCACCCGGTCGCCCCGCTCGATCCAGGCTGGGCCGAAGCGGTAGAGCCGCCGCCCGTCCGGCGCCGTCACCTCCGTCTCGTCGAAGGAGATCAGCGCCTTGGCATGGGTGCCGGCATTGGTGAGCCGGATCACCCCGGCGCCGCGCTCCCTGTGGGCCGGGCGGGCGCTTTCCTCCAGCGCAGCCGCGCGCTCGGTGAGCTGCTTGGTCTTGGTGAGAAGGAGGTCCGAGCCCGAGTTGATGCCGATGTTCTTCAGCTTCGCCGCCTGCCGGCGGAGCGCGGAGGCCTTGCGCATCTCGTTCTCGAAGCGCCGCCCCTCCGCCGCATCCGCCTCTTCCAGGGCCTCCAGCGCGCGGGAATAGGGCAGGGCGTAGCTGCGGCTCCGCTCGGGGCGCAGGAACAGCGTGTGATCGGTCACGGCGTCGAGGAAGGCGCGGTCGTGGCTGGCGATGATCAGCGTGGGCGCGGCGCCGGCCACCCAGCGCTCCAGCGCGCCGATGCGGGCGAGGTCGAGATGGTTGGTCGGCTCGTCCATGAGGAGGAGATCCGGCTCCCCCACCAGCGCCGCCGCCAGCATGGCCAGCCCCTGCCAGCCGCCGGAGAGGGCGGAGAGCGGCTGCTCCGCCGCCGCCACCGGGAAGCCGAGATCGGCGAGGGCGACATCGGCCCGCCAGCTCTCGTATTCCGCCAGTTCGGGGCCGAGCCCGTCGGCGACGAGCTCGCGGAGCGGGCGGGGATCGGCGGGGATCTCCTGCCGCAGATGGGCGATCTTGAGGCCGCGGGCGCGGGTGATCTCGCCGGAGGTCGGCTCCTCCTCGCCGGCGATGAGCCGCAGGAGCGTCGACTTGCCATGGCCGTTGGCGGCGACGAGCCCGAGCCGGGCGCCCCGCTCGAGCGCGAGGTCGAGGCCGGAGAAGAGCGGCAGGCCGCGGGTGAAGGAAAGGTCCTTGAGGGTCAGAATGGGCATGAGAGACGTCTTTCGGAAAAGTCACTGAAGGGCGGGCCCGCGCGGCGGCGGCCCCGGAAGGTCAGGGACTGAAAGAGCGGAAGGTCTCTCAGCCCTGCGGACGGATCCACAGGGCGACGACAGGGCCGCGTGTGCGATGATGCACGGGACGAAGCACGTCCGAAGCTCCTCTGCCAGAGGTTGGAAGACGGCCCCCTGATACCGCCGCGGCAGGGCCCTGTCCACTGTCCGGTCGGGTGCCGCGGGGGGGGTGCCCGGGTGGTGCCGCAGCCGCATCCCTGGCGCGTCGGAGGAGCTCGGCGGGAGATTCATTGAAAAGACGCATCCCGGTTGCTATTTTCGCACCATGCCCGGCGCCGGGGCCTGTCGGCGCAAGTCCAGGAGGATGTACACCTGTCACCGACCCAACAGGCGGGCCTCTCCGCCACCACCGGCCGACCGGCGCTCGATGCCCCGGCCGATACCGCCAGCGCCGACGCGCTTCTCGCCGCGGTGCTTCATTCCCTCGATGACGACAAGGCCGAAGATGTCGTGCAGATCGATCTGCGCGGCCGGTCCGACATGAGCGATTACATGGTGATCGCCACGGGCCGCTCCTCGCGCCAGGTTGCCGCCATCGCCGACCACCTCACCGACCGGCTGAAGCAGGCGCATGGCACGCCCTGCAAGACCGAAGGCAAGGAGACCGGCGACTGGGTGCTGATCGATGCGGGCGACGTCGTCGTGCATCTGTTCCGCCCCGAAGTGCGGGAATTCTACCAGCTGGAGAAGATGTGGATGCCCCGCCCGGCCGGCGATGCCGCGGGCGCCGCAGCCGCCTTCCGCTGACGAGACCCCGGGCCTTGCGGCCCGATTGGCGCGCGCGAGGCGGGGCGACCCGCCTGCCGCGGCGCGCCCGAGAGGCGGCCCGGCTGCCCTCTCCCCCCTTGACCCGAGGGGCGGCGCCTCCGAGGTGACCGCCCGGCACCCGAGGAGCGGCCGATGCGCCTGACGATCTGCGCCGTGGGGCGCCTGCGCAGCGGCCCGGAGCGGGCGCTTATCGACGATTACCTCGGCCGCTTCGCCAAGACCGGCCGGGCGCTCGGGCTCGGCGGCATCGAGCTCGCCCAGGTCGACGCCAAGGGCGCCGGGCAGGAGGCGGAGCACCGGCTGCTCGAGAAGGCCCTCCCCGCCGGCGCCGCCCGGGTGGTGCTCGACGAGCGGGGGCGCATGCTCTCTTCCCCCGAGTTGGCGGAGCGGCTGGCCGGCTGGCGCGACGGCGCACGGGACGCCGCCTTCGTGATCGGCGGGGCGGACGGGGTGACGGAGGAGATGCGCGGCAGCGCCGAGCTCCTACTCTCCTTCGGACCGATGGTCTGGCCCCACGCCCTCGCCCGGGTGATGCTGGCCGAGCAGCTCTACCGGGCGGCGACGATCCTCGCGGGGAGCCCGTATCACCGGATGTGAAGGGGCGGAGACCGTCTGGTTTCCGCGTCAGGTTTCCATATGGGGACCGGCGCCGCGCCGGCCCCGGGCCACGTTTCTCCCGCGAAAACCGGCTCTCCCCCAGGCCCGACGATGCCGCGCGGGGCGAGCGCCGGCCTGGGGGTTGGCGCTCCTGCCGGACCCGCAGAGCGCTTTATGGTGCAGCCGATCCCCCGCCCACCGTCGCGCCCGGCCTCACGAGAGCGCCAGCCCGCGGGACGGGCCGGCGCTCGCCCTGCGCCGTTCCGGCGCGTACCGGGTGGAGGCGTCGCTCGACCGCCCCGCCATCGATGCGTCGCCCCCCTCACCCGGGGTTCACCCTCCGCCCCGGCAGCGCTATGGAGGAGCGGTCAGCCAAGGAGCTCGCCCATGCCCGGCACGTCCCCCGTCGTCCTTTGCATTCTCGATGGCTGGGGCAAGCGCGCCGACCGGCACGGGAACGCTCCCGTCCTCGCCCACACCCCGCATGTGGATGCGCTCTTCAAGGACGGCCCTCATGCCGAGCTCATCACCCATGGGCCCGATGCAGGGCTGCCGAAGGGGCAGATGGGCAATTCCGAGGTCGGCCACACCAATATCGGCGCCGGCCGCGTGGTGGCGATGGATCTCGGCCAGATCGAGCTGGCCATCGAAGACGGCAGCTTCGCGAAGGAAGAGGCGCTCCAGTCCTTCATCGCCAGCCTCAAGAGCTCCGGCGGCACCGCGCATCTCTTCGGCGTTCTCTCCGACGGCGGGGTGCACGGGCATGTGGATCACATCGTCGCCGCCGCCGAGTCCATCGCCGCCGCGGGCGTGCCCGTGACGCTCCATGCCATCACCGACGGGCGCGACGTGGCGCCCTCCTCGGCGGAGGGCTACCTCGCGGACCTCCTCCCCCGCCTCCCCGAGGGCACGCGGATCGCCACCGTCATCGGCCGCTACTTCGCGATGGATCGCGACAACCGCTGGGATCGGGTCGAGACCGCCTATCGTGCCATCGCCGAGGGCAAGGGCGCCGCCGCTGCCACCCCAGAGGAGGCCATTGCCGCCGCCTATGACGCGGGCAAGACCGACGAGTTCATCCCCGCGACCGTTATCGGCGACTACAAGGGCCTCGCCCCGGAAGACGGGCTCTTCTGCCTCAACTTCCGCGCCGACCGCGCCCGCGAGATCCTCACCGCCCTCGCTGACCCGGAGTTCGACGGCTTCGACCGCGGCCCGGTGCCGGAGCTCGCCGCAAAGCTCGGCATGGTGGAATATTCCACCCGCCACAGCGCCTGGTACCCGGCCGTCTTCCCCAAGCGAAAGATCGTCAACACGCTCGGCGCCTGGGTCGCGTCGCAGGGGCTCACCCAGTTCCGCCTGGCAGAGACGGAGAAGTACCCGCATGTCACCTTCTTCCTCAACGGCGGCAAGGAGGAGCCGGAGGAGGGGGAGGACCGCTACATGCCGAAGAGCCCCAATGTCGCCACCTATGACCTCAAGCCCGAGATGTCGGCCGCCGAGGTCACCGAGGCCTTCGTCGCCGCCATCGACAAGGGCTACGACCTCATCGTCGCGAATTACGCGAACCCCGACATGGTCGGCCATACCGGCGACCTGAATGCGGCGATCCGCGCCTGCGAGGCGGTGGACGAGGGCATCGGCAAGGTGGTGGCGGCGCTGACGCGCGCCGGCGGCGCCATGGTCATCACCGCCGATCACGGCAATTGCGAGGTCATGGTCGACCCGGTGACCGGCGGCGCCCATACGGCGCATACGGTGAACCCGGTCAACGTCGCCGTCTTCGGCGCCCCCGAGGGCGCGCGCCTCGTCAACGGCCGCCTGAGCGATCTCGCGCCGACGGTGCTGGAGCTGATGGGCCTGCCGCAGCCGGAGGAGATGACGGGCCGCAGCCTCCTCCGCCCCGCCGCCCCCGCGCCGAAGACCGTCGAGGAGCCGGAGGACGAGACCGCCGCGACCACCGCCTCCGGCCACCTGCCCGAGCCGCATCACGAGGCGGATCAAGGGTCCGGCACGGATTCCGCATGAGGCCTCCGGCCCGCCCTGATCTGCGGCGAGCGCCCGGCGCCCGCGGGCGCCGCCGCTTCCCCTCGCTTTCTTCCAAATACTCCGGGGGGAGTCGCCGTTCAGGCGACGGGGGGCAGCGCCCCCCGATCACCCTCGCCGCGCTCCTCTCCCTCGCCCTCCTGACGCCCGCCCAGGCGCAGGAGGGCACGGCCGCCGCCGCCTCCGCCGCAGCCGAGGCGCTGCGGGCGGCCGAGGCGCAGCTCGCCGCCGCCGAGGGCTCGACGGACCGGATCGCCGCCCTGACCCAGACGGTGCAGGCCTATGAGGAGGGGCTGGGCGCGCTGCGCGAGGGGCTCCGCCGCGCCGCCATCCGCCAGCAGGCGCTGGAGGCGGAGCTCGATGCCTCCTCCGGCGAGATCACCGAGCTTCTCGCCATGCTGGAGCGGATGGGCCGCGCTCCGGCGCCGCTTCTGCTCCTCCATCCCTCCGGCCCGCTCGGCACCGCCCAGGCCGGCATGATGGTCTCGGAGCTGACCCCGGCGCTTCAGCGGGAGGTCGAGGCCCTCAAGGCCCGCCTCGCCGAGGTCGAGGAACTGCGGCTCCTGCAGGCCAATGCCGCCCATACGCTCGAGGAGGGGCTGCAAGGCGCGCAGGCGGCCCGGGCCGGCCTTTCCGCCGCCATCTCCGAGCGGACGGACCTGCCGCGCCGCTTCATCGAGGATCCAGTGGCGACGGCGCTGCTCATCGCCTCCACCGACACGCTCGACGGCTTCGCCGCCGGGCTCGGGCAGGTGATCGACAGCGAGCTGTCCACCCCCGCCCCCGAGACGGCGGCGACCGGCGCCCTGCCGCTGCCGGTGGAGGGGCAGATCATCCGCCGCTTCGGCGATCCCGACGCCGCCGGCATCGCCCGGCCGGGGATCATCCTCGCGACCGCCCCCCGCGCCCTCGTCACCGCGCCGGCGGCGGCGACCGTGCGCTTCCGGGGGCCCTTGCTCGACTACGGCAATGTCGTCATCCTCGAGCCCAGCCCCGGCGTGCTCTTCGTGCTCGCCGGGCTCGGCGAGGTCTTCGGCCAGGCCGGGCAGATCATCCCCGCGGGCGAGCCCGTCGGCATCATGGGCGGCACGCCCCCGGCGGCTGACGCGATTTTGACTGACGTTGCGCAAGGTCTGGGCGCCACGCGGCCCGAGACGCTGTATGTGGAAGTGCGGGAGGGCGAGACACCGGTCGATCCTTCCGCCTGGTTCGCGCTGGGCCCGGGCTGACGGGCAAGAGGAAGGCAGGCATGAGAAACTTCGCACTGGCCGCGCTGGGCGGCACCGCTCTCGGGCTTCTGGTCACGACTCAGGTCGCCGGCCCGCTCCTCGCGCAGGAGGCGGAGGGCAATGCCTCCGTCTACGAGCAGCTCGACCTCTTCGGCGACATCTTCGAGCGCATCCGCGCGCAATATGTCGAGGAGGTCGACGAGCGCGAGCTGATCGAGGCCGCGATCAACGGCATGCTCACCTCGCTCGACCCGCATTCGAGCTACCTCTCCCCCGAGGATGCCGCCGACATGCGCGTGCAGACCAGCGGCGAATTCGGCGGGCTCGGCATCGAGGTCACGCAGGAAGAGGGCTGGGTGAAGGTCGTCTCTCCCATGGACGGCACGCCGGCGGATGCCGCCGGCATCATGTCGGGCGATTTCATCACCGCCGTGAACGGCGAGAACCTGCTCGGCCTGACGCTGGACGAGGCGGTGGAGCTGATGCGGGGGCCCGTCGGCTCCGAGATCATCATCACCGTGGTGCGCGAGGGCGAGGCCGAGCCCTTCGACGTCTCGCTGATCCGCGACACCATCCGCCTCACCGCCGTCCGCCACCGGACGGAGGGCGACACCCTGGTGCTGCGCGTGACCACGTTCAACGACCAGACCTTCCCCAATCTGGAGGAGGGCATCGAGTCCGAGATCGAGGCCGCCGGCGGCATCGACAACATCAACGGCGTGGTGCTCGATCTGCGCAACAACCCGGGCGGGCTGCTGAACCAGGCTATCTACGTCTCCGACGCCTTTCTCGAAGAGGGCGAGATCGTCTCGACCCGGGGCCGTCAGCCCGAGGACGGCGACCGCTACAACGCCACGCCCGGCGACCTGATCGACGGGCTGCCCATCGTGGTGCTGGTGAACGGCGGCACGGCGAGCGCGTCGGAGATCGTGGCGGGCGCCCTGCAGGACCATCACCGCGCCATCGTCGTCGGCACCCAGAGCTTCGGCAAGGGCTCCGTCCAGTCGGTGATGCCGCTTCAGGGCAACGGCGCCATGCGGCTGACGACGGCGCGCTACTACACGCCCTCCGGCCGCTCGATCCAGGCGCTCGGCATCTCGCCCGACATCATCGTCGAGCAGCCGCGCCCCGCGCCCGTGGGCGAGGAGGTCGAGGACGAGACCCCGGCCCGCCGCTTCGGCGAGGCGAACCTGCGCGGCGCGCTGCAGAACGACAGCATCTCCGACGAGGACCGGACGCTTCTGGAGCAGGACCGCGCCCGCGCCGAGGCGGCCGCCGCGCTCCGCGAGGAGGATTACCAGCTCGCCTATGCGATCGACCTCCTGCGCGGGCTCCGGGCGCTCGGCCCGGCGATGGGGGCGCTCGAGCAGGCCAGCGTCCAGCCGTGAGCCGGGGGGGCGAAGCGGTGGAGGGCGCGCGCGGCTACCGGCCCTGCGTCGGCATCATGCTCGCCAATCGCGAGGGGCGCATCTTCCTCGGCCAGCGCGCCGACAGGGACGAGCCCGCCTGGCAGATGCCGCAGGGCGGCATCGACCCGGGGGAAGATGCCCGAACGGCGGCGCTCCGCGAGCTGGCGGAGGAAACCGGCGTGACGGCCGAGATGGTCAAGGTCGTGGCGCAGACGGCCGAGCCGCTCCGCTACGACTTTCCGCCCGAGCTGCGCGGGGCAATCACCAAGGGCAAGTGGAAGGGGCAGGAACAGACCTGGTTCCTGCTGCGCTTTCTCGGGGAGGATGCCGACGTGCGGCTCGATGCCCATGAGCAGGAATTCTCCGCCTGGCGCTGGGCCGCCCCGGAAGAGGTCGTCCCCGCCATCGTGCCCTTCAAGCGCGCCGTCTATGCGCAGGCCCTCGCCGAACTGGAGCCCCATCTATGACAGCCCTCACGCCCGTCGCCGCCTCCCTCGCGCTCTGCCTCAGCGGCGGCGCGGCGGCGGCGCTTTCCTGCATGCCGGCCGATGTGACGCGGAGCTATGCCGAGGCCGCGGCGGCCGAGGAGGGCTACATGATCCTCCATGGCACGCTCGCCTTCGATGCCGGCCAGTTGCCCGGCGCCTATGCGTCGGATCTTGACACGGCGGTGCAGCCCGCCCCCGTCGCGGCCCGCTTCACCGGCAGCTATCTCGGGGCGACCGGCCGGTTCACGGGCGCGATGGAGAGCCTGCCCGTGGTGCTCGAGCCGCGCTGCGCCGGCCCCTATTGCGGCGACGTCGCGCCGGGCGAGGACCTGCTCGCCTTCGCCCGGATGGAGGGGGACGTGCCCCATTTCGAGCTCTCGCCCTGCCCGGGCAAGCTCTTCCGCCACCCGCGCGATGAGGACCTCGCGCAGGTCACCGCCTGCTTCACCGGCGCCGCTACCTGCGGGGGCTAGGGGCGGCGCGCTCTCTCGCGCCCTTCCCCCGCCCGCCGGCCTCAATCCCAGCCGATCAGCCCGGCGGTGGTGCCCGTCGCCATGACGCGGACCGCCCGCATCGGCAGCACCTGCCCGGCGGTGAGCTGGTAGGTCACGCTGGTGCCTTCGGAATCCCGCAGCACGGCGCTGCCGGAGGCGTTGACGTAGAGCGCCCGGGGAACCGGGTCGAGATCGGCCGCATCGCTCGGCGTGATGGCCCGATGCCGCCCGGCGGGCGAGGTGAGGGTCTGGGCATGTGAGGCGAAGTTGTCGGCCATGAAGCGCTCCCGGCTGGCGGTTTTCGGCCGGGAGGAAAGCGCCGGCGGGTTAAGACCGCCTGAGGCCACCGTACCGCGCGGGGAGGTTACGCCCCGCCAGCCTCAGCCCCGCGCGCCTTGCCCCCGGGCGTAGACGTCTTCGTAGCGCACGATGTCATCCTCGCCGACATAGGCGCCGGTCTGCACCTCGATCAGCATCATGGGCATCTTGCCGGGGTTCTCCAGCCTGTGGAGGGCGCCGAGCGGGATGTAGACGGACTGGTTCTCGGTCACGAGCGTCACCTTGCCATCGACCGTCACCTTCGCCGTCCCCTCCACGACGATCCAGTGCTCGGAGCGGTGGACATGGCTTTGCAGGCTGAGCGCGGCGCCGGGATGCACCATGATGCGCTTCACCTGAAAGCGCCCGCCGATGACGAGGCTCTCGAACCAGCCCCAGGGCCGGTGATCCTTGGGGAAATGCGTGGCCTGGGCAGAGCCCTTGGCCTTCAGCGCCGTCACGGCGGCCTTCACGTCCTGCGCGCGGGACATGTCGGCGACGAGCACCGCATCGTTCATCGCCACCGCCACGATGTTCTTCAGCCCGATGCCCACCACCTCCAGCCGGTCGCTTTCGGACCGCAGGAGCGTGTCGTCGCAATCGATGGCCGTGGCGGCGCCGGAGGTGGAGACCCCCCGCACATCCGGCCCCGTCTCGCGCCAGACGGCATCCCAGCCGCCGAGATCTGACCAATGACCCGAAAAGGGCACGACGGCGAGATTGGCGGCCCGCTCCATCACCGCATAGTCGATCGAGATGTCCTCCGCCCCCGCCCAATGCGCCGGCGCGAGGCGGAGGAACCCGAGGTCGGGCTCGGCCTCCGTGACGGCGTTGCCGACGGGCTCCATCAGGCCGGGGGCATGGGCCTCGACCGCGGCGATCATGTCGCTGGCGCGGAAGAGGAAGATGCCGGCGTTCCAGAGATAGGTCCCGGCGGCGAGCATCTCCTCCGCCCGCGCCGCATCCGGCTTCTCGACGAAGCGGGCCAGCGGCTGGGCGCTGCCGTCGCCGGCGGGCGGGCCGGAGAGCTCGAGATAGCCATAGCCGGTCTCGGCCCATTCGGGCGTGATGCCGAAGGTGACGAGCTTGCCCGCCTCCACGGCCGCGAGCCCCTTGGCCACGGCGGCGCGGAAGGCGGCATCATCGGGGATATGGTGGTCGGAGGGCGCGACGAGCATGATCCGGCCCGGATCCTCCGCCGCGAGATGGAGCGCCGCCGCCAGCACAGCCGGCGCCGTGTTGCGCCCCTCAGGCTCGATGATGACGGCGCCGGGGTCGATCCCGGCCCCCGCGAGCTGCTCGGTGACGATGAAGCGGAAATCCGAATTCGTGACGACCGTCGGCCGCGCGAAGCTCAGCCCCGCATCGCGGCCGGACAGGCGCCGGGCGGTCGCCTGAAAGAGCGTCTGCTCCCCCACGAGCTGCGCGAACTGCTTGGGATAGGACTTGCGCGACAGCGGCCAGAGCCGGGTGCCGGAGCCGCCGGCAAGCAGAACGGGGGTAATCTCGGTCAAGATGCGGTTCCGTCTGAACAAGGGATTGCGGGCAATAGCTGCAGCATCCCCCGGTTCGCGCTGCTGGGGCAAGGGGGGGCGCCTATCTTCTGTGGCAACAAAGCCGCCCCGGGCTGCGGGTGAGACAATTCGGCCCGCTGCCGCTGGCCCCCGGGGGCCCCGGTTCGCTACCATGGGCAGGACCAGTGCGGAGGGATGGATGTCTGGTGCTCTCTTAGGCCCGGTGCGGCGGCTTTTCGGCATGGCGGCTCTGATCGCGGCCGGCGCCGGCGCGCTTTCGGCAGAGGAGGCGCCTCATCTGAACAGCTTCGGCCTGCCGGGGCTGATCGACATGCCGAACGGCCAGCCCCTGCCGCCCGACAGCCTGTCGCTGACGCTCTTCGGCTTCGACGGCGAATACCGCACGACGCTGGCCTACCAGATCACGCCGCGGATCACCGGCGTCTTCCGCTACATCGCGCTGCCGGGGGCCGATTACTTCGACCGGAGCTTCGATCTGCACGTGCTCCTCGCCGAAGAGGGCGAGATCATGCCGGCAGTCCGGCTCGGGTTGGTCGATTTCGGCGGCACCGGGCTCTTCAGCTCCGAATATGTGGCCGCCACGAAGGAGATCGCCCCGGGGCTCGAGCTCACCGGCGGCATCGGCTGGGGGCGGCTCGCCGGGCGCGGCGCCTTCGCGAACCCGCTGGCGCGGATCGACGATTACTTCGCCGACCGGCCCGAGGGCCGGACCATCGAGGATACCGGCCGCATCCGTGCCGACGTGTTCTTTCGCGGCGATGCGGCGCTCTTCGGCGGCGTCCGATGGACGCCGACCGACCAGCTTTCCTTCGCCGCCGAATATTCCTCTGACACCTATCCGTTCGAGGGCCGGCGGCTCGGCTTCACCCAGGACAGCCCGCTCAACGTCTCTGCCAGCTACCGTTTCGCCAATGGCGGCGAGCTGACGGCGGCGTATCTCTACGGCAATACCATCGGAATCAGCTACGGGCGGACCTTCTTCCCCGGCAACACGGCGATCCCCGGCGGCACCGCCGCCGCCCCGCCGCCGCTGGTGCCGCGCCAGAGCGCCGAGGCGCTGGGCTGGACGCTGCCGGCGAGCGCGCCCGTCCGGGGGCCCGACCTGCTGGAGCTCAGCCTCGGCACACTCGGGCTCGGCTCGCAAGGGCTGACGGTCAATGGCAGCGAGGCGGTGCTGCGGCTCGAGAACCCGACCTATTTCCCGCCGTCGCAGGCCATCGGCCGGGCGGCGCGGGTCATGGCGAACACGCTGCCGGCCTCGGTCGAGACGCTCGTCATCGTCCCCGTCGTTGCCGGCATGCCGACAAGCGAGATCCGCCTTCGCCGCAGCGACCTCGAGGCGCTGGAATACGATCTGGACGGCGCCTGGCTCAGCTATGCGCGGGCCGACATTTCCGACGCGGCGGACCAGCCGGTGCTGGAGGGGACGGGCTTCCGCTGGGCGCTCGCGCCGATCCTCCGCCGCTCGTATTTCGACCCCGATGCGCCGCTGCGGCTCGAAGCGGGGCTCGCCCTTTCGGCCAGCTACAACCCGACGCCGGGGCTCTTCTTCTCCGGCCAGATCTACCAGCCGCTCCTCGGCAATCTCGACAGCATCCGCCGCCGCTCGAATTCCATCCTACCGCATGTGCGCTCCGACAGCGCCCTTTATGCCGTCGAGACCGAGACGGAGATCACCTGGGCGACCGTCGAGCAGTTCTTCCGGCCCGGGCCGAACCTCTATGGCCGCATGACGGTGGGCATCCTCGAGCAGATGTACGGCGGCGCCTCGGCCGAGCTGCTCTGGCGGCCGGCCAGCTCGCGGCTCGCGCTCGGGGCGGAGGTCAACTACGCCGTACAGCGCGATTTCGACGGGCTCGGCTTTCGGGATTACGACGTGATCACCGGCCATGCCTCGGCCTATTACGACATGGAGAACGGCTATACCGCCCGGATCGACGCCGGCCGCTACCTGGCCGGCGACTGGGGGGCCACCTTCACACTCGACCGGGTCTTCGCCAACGGGGCCAGCGTCGGTGCGTTCTTCACGCTGACCGATGTCTCCTTCGACGATTTCGGCGAGGGCGCCTTCGACAAGGGCATCGTCATCTCGCTGCCCGTCCAGGCCATCGCCGGCACACCCTCGCGGGTCCGGATCACCGAGGTCTTCCGCCCCGTGCTGCGCGATGGCGGGGCGCGGCTCAACGTCCGCAACCGGCTCTACGACCTGACGGCGGAATACGGCACGCCGCAACTCGGCGAGAGCTGGGGGAGGTTCTGGAGATGACGCGCGGCCTGCGCACCTGCGGCGCCGCGCTGGCGCTCGCCCTCGCCTGCAGCGCCTGCGGGGTGTTGCCCACCGGCTCGGGCACGCCCGAGATCGCGCCGCCCTCCGTCGGGCTGACCGCCGGCCAGCTCGGGCTGCCGGTGCTCAACCTGTCGCTGTTGGAGACCGGGACGGCCGGCACCATGGCGCTCGTCGCCAGCCGCGACGGCTATGACACCTACATGAGCTCCGATGACATCTCGCTGACGCTCCGCGCGGGCATGCTGATCGCCACGCGCGGCTTCGGCGGCGATCTCGCCTCGACCGATGCCAGCGCCACCGCCGCGGCGCTCGCGACGGGCAGCGCCGGGCCGGTCGAGCGCTTCCATGGCTTCTATACGCGGGGCGAGGAGGTGGCACTGACCGCCTTCGTCTGCACGCTCACCTGGAACGGGGCGGAGGCGCTTCAGCGGCCGGGCGGCCCCGTCACCGCGCAGCGGGTGACGGAGTTCTGCCGCAGCCCGAGCGCGAGCTTCGCCAATACCTTCTGGGTCGATGGCAGCGGGCGGATTGTGCAATCCGTCCAATGGGCTGGCGAGCGCATCGGGCTCGTCGCGCTGATACCCTAGAGTTGGCCATGCGGAGCATATCCTTCGAAGAAGGCGAGCGCGGGCTCGAGTGGATCGCCGTCACCGAGGCCATCGCCGAGGGCCACAAGGCGCCGCGCGCCGAGGTGAAGGACAGCATCCTCCGCCGGGGGAGCGATACCGTTCTTTCCCGAGCCGCCTGGATCGACGGCTTCGGCATCGGCGTGAAGACGGCGACCGTTTTCCCGGGCAATGGCGCCAAGGGCCTGCCGAGCGTCGGCGGGGCGATGACGCTCTTCTCCGACGCCACCGGCGAGCCCGAGGCCCTCGTGGATTTCCACCTCGTGACCAAGTGGAAGACCGCCGGCGATTCGCTGCTGGCGGCCCGGCGGCTGGCCCGGCCGGAGTCGCGCGAGGTGCTGATCCTCGGCGCCGGCACCGTCGCCGCCTCGCTGATCGAGGCCTATGGCGCCGCCTTCCCCGGGGCGCGGTTCACGCTGTGGAACCGCAGCCCCGCGCGGGCGGAGGCGCTGGCGGAGAGCGCCGGCGCCGAGGTGGCAGGCGAGCTCGAGGCGGCGGTGCGGGCGGCGGATATCGTCGCCTCGGCGACCATGGCCACCGAGCCGCTCATTAAAGGCGACTGGCTCCGCCCCGGCCAGCATCTCGACCTGATCGGCGCCTACCGCCCCGACATGCGCGAGGCGGATGACACGGCCATGGCGCGCGGGCGGCTCTTCGTCGATTCGCGCGAGACGGCCGGCGAGATTGGCGAGCTCATCGCGCCCCTCGCCTCCGGCGCCATCTCCGGCCCGATTGCCGATTACTACGAGGCAGAGGCCTTCCGCCGCGAGAGCGCGGACGAGATCACCATCTTCAAGAACGGCGGCGGCGCGCATCTCGACCTCATGGTCGCGCGCCACATCCTCGCGTCTGTTCAGTAGGAGAACGACACCCCGGCGAGCCGCCAGGCTTTTTCCGGGTCGCCGGCCCAGCAGGCGCTGAGGTCGGGCGGGGCATCGGGCGGCGTGACGCCATGCACCTCTGCCCAGATGTAGCGGCCCGTCTCGCGCAGCCGCACATCGGCGCCGGGGAACATCTCTTCGAGCCGCGCCTCCAGCGCCTTGGCATCGTCGGACACCTCGGGGCCGCCGAGCCTGCGCGGCGTGCCGTCGACCAGCTCGGCGATGGCGACGCGGGTGGCGCGGCTGCCGTCGCGCACGATGTCGATGGCGATGATCAGCGCCGCGGCGCTGTCGGCCCACCAGAAGCCCAGGCCGACGCCGAGAATGCCGAGGATCCCCGCCGCGCCGGTCATCCAGTCGGCCTTCTGCATCAGCGCGTCGGTGTGCAGCACCTTGTCGGCCAGCGCCTCCGCCACCGGCTGCTTCAGGCGGCCGAGGATCACCGGCGGGACGATCGAATAGGCCAGCGCGCCGATCATCAGCCAGCCGATCCACACCGTTTGGCCGAAGAGCCGCTCGGCCCCGAGCGTCGGATGCTCGGCCATGAGCAGCTTCTGCCCCGAATCGAAGATCAGGTAGAGCCCCATGCCCGTCAGCACGACGGCGGAGGCGAGAAAGGCGAGGCTGTTCACCCGCGTGAAGCCGAAGGGGAAGCGCCGGTCGGGCGGCAGCCGCTCGATGCGCAGCGCGATGAGGAAGACGATGGCCGGGACGAGGCCGAGCAGGTCCTCGATCCAGGCCGTCTTCATCGCCTGGCTGGAGCCGAGGACGAGCGCCATCAGCGCGACGATCGAGAGCTGCCAGCCGATGGTCCACCATCCGAGCCGCACGGCGCGGCGCAGCTCGGGCTCCAGCTCCTTCGGAACGCGGGCGATCATGGGCGCATGTCCTCGATGGTCTTGGTCACATGCAGGAGCCAGCGGTTCTCCCCCGGCGGCAGCAGCGCGCGGAGGACCGGCGCCTCCTTAGGCGGATGTGCGGTCAGGGGCGAGGGGGCGAGGGCGAGCCGGCCGGCCCAGGGGCTGGCCTCGGCGAAATCGCCGATGACGATGTCGAGCTCGCCCGCCTCCATCGCCAGAAGCAGCGTCTCGGCGCTGCCGGGATGCAGCTCCGCTTCGGCGCCGGAGGCTGCGGCAAGCGCCGTCGCCAGCGCCCGCTCCTCCGCCTCGCCGGCCGCGTCGCCGACGATGCCGGCGCGCATGACGCCGCTCTCGGCGATGCGCTCGGTCGTCCCGTCCGGGTCCTTCGGAAAGCTGTCGCAGCCGGTGAGGAGCGCGAGGATCAGGGCGAGGGCGAGGGGTCTTTGCATGGCGGCCTGGCTCTTGGGGCGCCGGTCAACGCCCGGTCCGCGGGCGAGGTTCCACCCGCGGGCCAGCCAAATCTGGACTCGCGGAAAATAGATGGATATCAACGCTTATCAGCCGAAGGAGGGCGACATGCCGGAACTGACGATTCTCGTGGGCACCACCAAGGGCGCCTTCCTGATTTCCGGCGGGGCCGACCGCTCCGGCTGGGAGGTGACCGGGCCGCATTGCGACGGCTGGGCAATCAACCATCTGGCAGGCGATCCGAAGACCGGCACGATCTGGGCCGGGGGCGGCGGCGACTTCCACGGCGCCGGCGTGTTCCGCTCGGAGGATGGCGGCAAGAGCTGGGAGCGGACCCGCCTCACCGAGGGCCAGATGGATGGCTGGGCCAAGGAAGAGCCCGAGATGGCCGCGATGTTCGGGATCACCGGCGAGAAGCTGCCGTTCGGCACCGACTTCAAGCAAATCTGGTCGCTCCACCGGGCCGGCGACACGCTCTATGCCGGCACCAAGCCGGCCTCGCTTCTCAAGAGCACCGATGACGGCAAGACATGGGAGCTGGTCGAGGGGCTGACCAACCACCCCTCGCGTGAGGAGTGGAGCCCCGGCGGCGCCGGGCTGGTGCTGCACACGATCATCTCCGACCCGGAGGATCCGAAGAAGATGTGGGTCGGCATCTCCGCCGCCGGCATCTTCGCCACCGAGGATGGCGGCGAGACTTGGGAGCGGCGCAACCGCATGACCAATGCGGCGGCGCATGAGGGCCATGACCACCCGGCCGGCCCGTCGGGCGGCGAGGTGGGGCACTGCGTCCACAACCTGCGCCGCGCGCCGGGGGCGGGGGATCTGCTCTACCAGCAGAACCACCACGGCGTCTGGCGCTCCGCCGATGGCGGCCGCAACTGGGAGGAGCGGACGGAGGGCCTGCCCTCGCCCTTCGGCTTCCCCGTGCAGGTGCATCCGCGCGACCCCCAGATGCTCTGGGTGCTGCCGCTCGAGGAGAACAACCGCGTCCCGATGGACGCCGCCGCGGCCGTCTGGCGCTCCACCGACGGCGGCGAGACCTGGGAGGCTAAGCGCGACGGCCTGCCGCAGAAGGGCTGCTATTTCACAGTTCTCCGCCAGGCGATGGCCGGCGACACGGCGGAGCCGGCGGGCGTCTACTTCGGCACCAACTCCGGCTCGGTCTTCGCCAGCCTCGACGAGGGCGAGAGCTGGATCGAGGTGGCCGAGCACCTGCCGACCGTGCTGACGGTGGAGGTGCTGGAGCGGGTGTGACTTCCGTAAATCCGTTGCAAACTATCTCAGTTCGTTGAGGAACTCGGCCAGATTCGTTTCGTCACTGATCGAAAAAAATTGGTCCCATGGAAAATCGTCGTAGCTTTCCCGCACTGGCAAGGTCCAAGCTAGATAGAACATAACAAAGCGCTGCGTATCCTTGTTGGCAGAAGTGGTTTTGCACTTGGACCAAGTCGCGAACGAGCCTCGGTTTGGGAGCTTGCACTTCCAGGTGGAAGCATGTCGCTTAAAGATAACGCCCTTGTCCGACCGAACCTTCCCCTCCATGATTCGGGTGCTGGTTGTGCGATGCGTATGCCAAATGTCCAGATCCCTCTGCTCGTCATGATAGTCATCAGACAAGATTCGCATGTCCGCAATGAGCGTTTGATAGTCGTCTGACGACTGAATCGCTTCATCCCCGACCATAAAGTCTTGCGGGCTAAGGGGGTCAGGCCCTCCGCCGACGCGCAGTGCGACGGCGTAAAGTTTTTGCGCCCAGTTCATTGGCAGACATCCAGACTAGCAGAGTTTCACGGCCTTTATCACACATTCTCCAATAAGCACCAACAAAATGCCCGACTAGACATCTATTCGCTCCATGCTTCGTGACAGTCAGATGCTTGCTCATAATGGGCGGCCATACCGACCTGAAGCAGTCAGATACATGAAATTCAGCCCAAAAAATCAGTAATATAGCTAAAGCCACTACTTCCGGACGAACAGCAGAGGGCACTTTCGTAGCGCAAGAAGCCGCGATAAAACAAAGGCAGCCGGGAGGTCCCGGCTGCCAGAGTTCGGTGTACAAGTATTTTGAGTTCACCTTGGAGTTAGGCTCATCTAATAGGGATCGCAACAGGAAATCCGCGAGTTCTAACGCTTCGGCAAAAATTTGCACACCGTCGGACTTTTGGAGCAACTGCCAGCCCAAAGGAGGTGGCATGTCTGACGTTAGCGTTGTGTTGTTGGTAGGCGTTATCCTCGCCGGGATTTGCGCGATCTTGTTCGTCTTGCAGAGAAAGGCCGGAAAGTTCGGCGCTCGAGGCGGTCCGGGGAGCTTTCAGATCGATGTCGAGGTCGAAAAAGACGGGTGAGTATGTGCGCTCTGGTGGCCGCGGCTCTAGCCAGCCGCGGCCATTCTTCCTTCCCGGCCTCAATCGAAGCCGAAGAGCCCGCCTTCGGCCTCGCGCACCTCCATGCCCTCTTCGAGCATGTCGAACATATGCGCCCAGGGGCGGCCGTACATGTCGGGCACCTCGTAGTCGATCACCTGGCCCGGGGCGGTCTGGGTCGGCACGCCCTCCAGCGGGTAGATCGTCTGGATGCATTCGATGAAGGCATAGGGGTTGCCCTCGGTCAGGTCGCTGCCCTTGTTGAATTGCCGCACGATGCGCAGCGGCTCCACGAAGGCCTCGGGGTCGTAGAAGATGGTCTCATGCGTCAGGCCGACCTGCTCTTCGCCCTCGTAGATGGGCGAGTAGATCTCGATCCCCTGCATCTTGTTCGAGTATTCCGGCATGTCGTGGACCATCCAGCCCTGGATGTTCGAGGTCCAGGTGATGAGCGTGTCGCCGTCCCAGAAGCCGATGGAATTGCCGTACCAGCGCGGCACATCCGCCCCGAGCCGCGGAATTTCGCCCGACATGTCGAACTCACGGTCGAAGAAGATCTCGGTGAAGAAGTTGTCTGCCCGGCCGGTCATGATCAGCAGGGCTTCGGGGGTCATGTAGAAATGATGGTCGGCGACCGAGGGCGCGGACCAGCGGCGCATGTAGCCTTCCGGCCAGCAATATTGCGCCGGCCAATGGGTCACCACCGAATTGGCGGCGTGATACCATTGCTGCATCTGCCGGTACTGGTATTCCTCGGTCAGCAGCGACAATTGCGTCGGCGGCTGCAGGTTATTGCCGAAGTACCATTGCGGCATCTCCTCGGAGGGCGCGGCGCGCGTATAGACGCCCGACCAGTCGGGCAGCTCGCCGTTCTCGTAATGCATCCGCGTGCCGTTTTCCTCGGCCTCGGCCATCAGGGCCTCGTAGTGCTCCTGCGCTGTGGCGAAGGGATAGGGGCTGACGATGCCCTCGCGCGGATAGTCGACCGAGCAGTCGCCCCAATGCGCCGTCTCGGCGCGGGCGGCCGGGTCGCCGCGGTTGGTGCCCTCGGCGGCCCCCCAGATGTAGGAGAGCGGCGCCGGCGCGTTGCAGCGGTAGTAGCGCGGGTCGGACCAGAGCTCGGTGTCGAGGTAGTAATCGTCCGACGAGAAGATGTCGCGCTCGAGCGGCTCGACGCCCTCCGGCGGGCCGACATTCGCGGGGTCGAAGACATAGCCGAACTCCTGGCCCGGCGGCGTCGTCGTCTGCGGCGCATAGGGCACGACCGGCCAGCCTCGGCCGACGCTGTCCTGCTCCTCCTGCGCGATAAGCGGGGTCGCGGCGCAGGCCGCGACGAAAAGGGCGGCCACCAGCGGTGACCGCGTCAGAGAGATGTCCATGAGTCTCCTCCCATTCGGCTATGGACCTGCCGCGCCCAAGGCGCGGCATCGTTCAGACCACCCGTCTCCTCCTCGTCGGGGCGCTCCGTGACTCCTCGTTGGAATCCAGATGATGATGGCGAGGTGCCTGACACCAAGTCAACTGCCGAACGCGGCAAGTGTCGCGAGCAACTGGCGGAAGCCCCCCGGCCGCGCTACGTATCCCGGCATGATATGGAGCATCCCCAACATCCTGACGCTGCTGCGCCTCTTCGCCGCGCCCGGACTCGCCATCCTCTTTCTCTATTTCGCCCGCCCCATCGCGGATTGGGTGGCGCTGGCGCTGTTCATCGGCGCGGCGGTCACCGATTACTTCGATGGCTACCTCGCGCGGCTCTGGGGGCAGGAAAGCCGGTTCGGCGCGATGATCGACCCCATTGCCGACAAGGCGATGGTCATCATCGCGCTGCTGTTCATCACGGGGCTCTCGGGGCTGAACCCCTGGATCCTCCTGCCCGCCGTTCTGATCCTCTTCCGCGAGACCTTCGTCGCGGGGCTGAGGGAATTCCTCGGCGCGACGGCGGGGCTCCTCAAGGTGACGAAGCTCGCCAAGTGGAAGACGACGGCGCAGATGGTGGCCATCGCCGTGCTCTTCGCGAGCGGCGCGATCGAGCATTACTACGATACCCAGGTCGCCGGCATGGCGCCCGAGACGGTGGACGGGATGCTCGCCGGGACGGTGCCGGACGAGGGGCTTCTGTGGAAGCACCGCGCCATGTGGGCAAGCTGGTGGGCCGGGGCCGCGCTCCTTTGGGTGGCGGCGGTGCTGACGGTGGTGACCGGCTGGGATTACTTCCGCAAGGCGCTACCCTATCTGCGGGAGCCGGCATGAACATCCGCTATTTCGCCTGGCTGCGGGAGCGGATCGGCACGGCCCGCGAGGAGGTGGAGACCGGCGCGACCGACGTCGCCGCCCTGATCGACGAGCTCCGGGCCCGGAGCGAGGGGCACGCCTCCGCCTTCGCCGATATCCGCGCGCTCCGCGTGGCGCTGGATCAGGAGCTGGCGCCGATGGATGCGCCGCTCGCCGGGGTGCGCGAGGTCGCCTTCTTTCCGCCGATGACGGGCGGCTGATGGCCACCCGCATCCAGGAGGCGCCGTTCGACGCGGGCGCCGAGCTCAATGCCTTTCAGGCGGCGGCCGACGGCGCCGGCGCCGTGGTGAGCTTCACAGGCGTGGTGCGCGACGTGGCCGGCGGGCTGAGGTTCATGGAGCTGGAACACTATCCCGGCATGACCGAGAGCGCCGCGGAGGCCATGCGGCAGGAGGCGCTGGAGCGCTTCTCGCTGACGGCGGCGCTGGTGATCCACCGCTACGGCCGGCTCGCGCCGGGCGAGGAGATCATGATGGTCGCCACCGCCGCCCCCCACCGCGGCGACGCCTTCGCGGCGGCGGAATTCCTCATGGATTGGCTGAAGAGCCGCGCTCCCTTCTGGAAGAAGGAGGTGACGGAGGCCGGCGAGACATGGGTCGCGGCCACGGAGGAAGATGAGACGGCGCTGGGGCGCTGGGCGTAGCGCGACGGGGGCGGTGGGTTGGAAACCCACCCTACGCCTACGCCGAGGAGCACCGTTGCCGCCCGTGCCCCGCGCGGAATCAAGGCCGCATGCCGCCGCGCGAGCGCCGGCCCGTCCCGCGGGCTGGCGCTCTCGATGGGCAGCGCTTCGCTTCGAGCGAGGATGTGGCGGCACCATAAAGCGCCCTACGGCACCGGCAGGAGCGCCACCCCACGGGCCGGCGTGCGAGGTCAGGCCCGGTTGAGAGCGGGGCGGTGGGTTGAAAACCCACCCTACGCCGCGACCATCGAGCCCTCCCTCACCCCAGCCGCTTAACGGCCTCGTGGCGGTGGCAGGCGACGACGTGGTCGTTGACCATGCCCACCGCCTCCATGAAGGCATAGACGATGGTCGGCCCGACGAAGGTGAAGCCCTCTTTCTTCAGGGCCTTCGAGATCCGCCGCGACAGATCCGTCTCCGTCGGAATCTCGCCGGGCTTGAAGCGATTCTGCAGCGGCGCGCCGTCGACATAGCGCCAGAGGAAGGCGGAGAATCCCTCGCGCGCCTCGATTCGCTCCCAGGCCCGGGCGCCCTTCACCGCTGCCTCGATCTTGCCGCGATGGCGCACGATGCCGGGATCGGCGAGCGCCCGGGCGACCTCTGCCTCGCCCCAGCGGGCGACGCGCGAGGGGTCGAATCCGTCGAAGGCGGCGCGGAAGGCCTCGCGTTTCCTCAGGATCGTGATCCAGGCGAGGCCGGCCTGAAAGCCGTCGAGCACCAGTTTTTCCCAGAGTGCCCGGCCGTCGCGCTCCGGCACGCCCCATTCCTCGTCGTGATAGGCGACATAGAGCGGATCTTCGCCGCACCAGCTGCATCGTTCCATATTGCGACCTCAGTTTCGCCCTGCCTGCGTCAACCTGACAGTAACTTAATCGACGGAGGTTGAAGACGGTGCAAGGAGCCCCGAGGTGTACGCCATGGAAGCAGAACGGCACGAGCCGGCCTCGCCGCTCGACGCCGCTATCCAGTCCCGCGACCGCGACATGCCGCAGATGGTGCGCGCCGCCCTGGCCGAGGGCCGGGCGCAGCTCGCCTTCCAGCCGGTCGTCGCCGCAAGCAATACCGGCAAGATCGCCTTTCACGAGGCCTTCATCCGGCTTCTGGACGAGGCCGGCCGCGTGCTGCCGGCCGCCAAGTTCCTCCCCCATGTCGAGGACACGACCATCGGGCGCGAGATCGACGCGCTGTCGATGAAGCTCGGCATGATGAAGCTCGCCCAGCATCCGCAGCTCAGGCTCGCCATCAACATGTCCGCCCGCTCCATCGCCGACGGGCAGTGGCGCGACGAGCTGATGCGCGGCCTCGCGCGAATCGACGGGCTCGGCCAGCGGCTGATCCTCGAGATCACCGAGGAATCGGCGATGATGCTCCCCGATGTCGTGACCCGCTTCATGGCCGAGCTGCAGCCCAAGGGCGTGCATTTCGCGCTCGACGATTTCGGCGCCGGGCAGATCTCGTTCAGCAATCTGAAGGATTTCCTCTTCGACCTCGCCAAGGTCGATCGCGTCTTCGTCTCGGGCATCGAGAATTCCCCCGACAACCAGGTGATCGCCGAGGCGCTGGTGACGGTGGCCCATCAGTTCGAGATGTATGTCGTCGCCGAGGGAGTGGAGACCGCGAAGGAAGCGGCGCACATGACCCGGCTCGGGGCGGATTGCCTGCAGGGCTGGCATTTCGGCGTGCCGAAGCCGGGGCTCTAGCCCCGGGGCCGGCGCCCCAAAAAGTCTTCGAGAAGAATTTTGACCCTGCGGCAGCGGGGCGCCCCGGTGCGGCCGGGTCCCGGGGGGCTGTCTGCCCCCCGTCGCCTTTGGCGACTCCCCCCCGAGGATGCCCGGGAGCAAAGACGGGGGAGGGGTGGCAGCGCTATCGGACGCCCTCCCCCGTTGCCGCGCCCGGCGCGCCTCCTTAAGTTGCCCCCTGAAAAGACCGGGCCTGCCACTGCCCGGGGCAAGAGGAGAGGAGCCTCATGACCAACGTCGTTATCGCCTCCGCCGCGCGGACGCCTGTCGGATCCTTCAACGGATCCTTCGCCAATACCCCCGCTCACGAGCTGGGCGCCGCCGTCATCGAGGCGCTGATCGCCCGCGCCGGGGTGGGGAAGGGGGAGGTGTCGGAGACGATCCTCGGCCAGGTTCTCACCGCCGCCCAAGGCCAGAACCCCGCCCGCCAGGCGCATATCCTCGCCGGCCTGCCGACCGAGAGCGCCGCCTGGAGCATCAACCAGGTCTGCGGCTCGGGTCTGCGCGCCGTGGCGCTGGCCGCCCAGCACATCATGCTCGGCGATGCCGGCATCGTTGTCGCCGGCGGGCAGGAGAACATGTCTCTCGCCCCCCATGCCCAGCACCTGCGCTCGGGCATCAAGATGGGCGACACCAAGCTCATCGACACGATGATCAAGGACGGGCTCTGGGATGCCTTCAACGGCTACCACATGGGCCAGACCGCCGAGAATGTCGCCGAGCAATGGCAGATCACCCGCGAGATGCAGGACGAATTCGCCCTCGCCAGCCAGAACAAGGCCGAGGCGGCGCAGAACGCCGGGCGCTTCGATGACGAGGTCGTGCCCTTCACCATCAAGGGCCGCAAGGGCGACACGGTGGTCGAGAAGGACGAATACATCCGCCACGGCGCCACGATCGAGGGGATGCAGAAGCTGCGCCCCGCCTTCACCAAGGACGGCACCGTCACCGCCGCCAATGCCTCGGGCATCAACGACGGCGCGGCCGGCGTGCTGCTCATGAGCGCCGAGGCGGCGGAGACGCGGGGGATCGAGCCGCTCGCCCGCATCGCCTCCTACGCCACCGCGGGGGTGGACCCGTCGATCATGGGCGTCGGGCCGATCCAGGCCTCGCGCCGCGCGCTCGACAAGGCCGGCTGGCGGGTCGAGGATCTCGACCTCGTCGAGGCCAACGAGGCCTTCGCGGCCCAGGCCTGCGCCGTCAACAAGGACATGGGCTGGGATCCGGCGATCGTGAACGTCAACGGTGGCGCCATCGCCATCGGCCATCCGATCGGCGCCTCGGGCGCCCGGGTGCTCAACACGCTCCTGTTCGAGATGAAGCGCCGCGGCGCCAAGAAGGGCCTTGCGACGCTCTGCATCGGCGGCGGCATGGGCGTTGCCATGTGTGTTGAACGCTGAGCCCGTTCGGGGCTTAACTCGAGAGACGGGGGCGGTGCGCCGCCCCCGGCCGACCCGGGATCAACCCGGGCGGAAAGACCAGGGAGGAGTACCATGTCCACACGCGTTGCGTTGGTCACGGGCGGCACCCGCGGCATCGGTGCCGCCATCGCCCGGGCGCTGAAGGCCGAGGGCCATGCCGTCGCCGTCACCTATGCCGGCAATGACGACAAGGCCCGCGCCTTTTCGGAAGAGACGGGCATCGCCAGCTTCAAATGGGACGTCAGCGATTACGAGGCCTGCCAGGCTGGCATCGCCGAGGTCGAGGCGGCGCTCGGCCCCATCGACGTGCTCGTCAACAACGCCGGCATCACGCGCGACGCGCCGTTTCACCGGATGACGCCCGACCAGTGGCGCGAGGTGATCGACACCAATCTCACCGGGCTCTTCAACATGACGCATGTCGTCTGGCCCGGGATGCGGGGCCGGAAGTTCGGGCGCGTGATCAACATCTCGTCGATCAACGGCCAGAAGGGCCAGTTCGCCCAGGCGAATTACGCCGCCGCCAAGGCGGGGGACATCGGCTTCACCAAGGCGCTCTCGCAGGAGGGCGCGCGGGCCGGCATCACGGTCAACGCCATCTGCCCCGGCTACATCAACACCGAGATGATGAGCACCATCCCCGAGAAGGTGATGACCGAGACGATCCTGCCGCAGATCCCCGTCGGGCGGCTTGGCGAGGCGGAGGAGATCGCGCGCTGCGTGACCTTCCTTGCCTCCGACGATGCCGGTTTCATCACCGGCTCGACGCTCAGCGCCAACGGCGGGCAATACCTGCAGTAGACGGGTCGTGGCCCGGGAGGAGGGGCGGCACGCCGCCCCTTTCACCCGGCCGGAGAAACCGAGGTGTCGCCATTCTGCGACGGGGCAGAGCCCGTCGGGCCCGCCCCCCCCCTCGGCCAAGGCCGACCGTCAGTGCGCCGTCAGCCGGGTGATCTCCTCCTTCAGCGCCAGCTTCTGCTTCTTCATCCGCGCGATCTGCAGCCCATCGGTGGCCGGATTTCGCTGTGCAACTTCCACTTCGTTGGAAAGGTGCTCGTGCTTCTTCCTCAGTTCGGCGAGATGTGAAGTGACGCTCATGCTGATCTCCCTGGAGATGATGGGTTCACGTGTCACCAAGTGCAGCACGATTGCGGGCGTCTGTCACGCACCGAGCGGGCCGCGCCTGATGGTCGGCATCGTCTCGCCGAGGTGTTGATAGTCGGTTAATCCTTGAACGGCAGGGCCGCCGCGCCGCGCAGCACCGCTTCGACGATCTCGGTAAAACTGTCCTCGTCCCGTTCGTGGCGGGCGCCCTCATGCAGAATCACCGGCGCCAGCAGGCGCAGCCCCGCCCGGCCGCCCTTGCGGAACCGCAGGATCACGCGGCTTGCGGCGCGCCCGGTGCGGGCCGCAAGCGGCAGCACCTCGGGTGCGCCGAGCCGCCCCTCGGCCGCCACCAGCGCCGCCGCGAGGCGCTCGGCCGGCAGAAGCAGCGTCATGCGGCCGCGGGGGGCGAGGCGGCGGGCGCCGGCCTCCACCCAAAGCGCCAGGGGCGCCGCCTCGCGCCGGCCGGTCTCGCGGCCGGGATCCTCCGCCGCCTTGCCGCTGCCGGCGGCGAAGAAGGGCGGGTTGGCGATGACGTGATTGAAGCTCTGCGCCTTCAGCGTCGCCGGCATCTCGGTCAGGTCGCCCTCGTGGATCTCGGCCTCCAGTCCGTTCTCCGCCGCATTGGCCCGTGCCAGCGCCGCATAATCGGGCTGCAGCTCCAGCCCCGCGAGCCGCAGCCCGGGAACCCGCGTGCCGAGGCAGAGAAGCGCCGCACCCGCGCCGCAGCCGAGCTCGAGCACGCTCTCGCCCGCCCGGGCCGGCACCGCGGCGGCGAGAAGCACCGGGTCCGTCCCCGCGCGATAGCCGCGCAGCGGCTGGCGGAGCATCAGCCGCCCGCCGAGGAAGGCGTCGCGGCTCGTCCCTTCGTCAGATGTCGATGCCATTGTCCGTCAACACCTCGAGGGCGCGGGCGTGATCCTCCTGCCGCACCATGAGCCGACGGGGCAGAATGCCGATGGACCCTTCGAGGACGCTCATGTTGTTGTCCATCGGAAAGCAGACTATACCCTCGCCGCCGAGCAACGCGGTGGCGAAGGCAATGACCGTGGGATCGTTGGTGCGCAGAAGTTCTTTCATGGGAATCGAGGTAGGGCCCGCCCTGTCCTTTGTCGAGCCGCCCGCTTCCGTGGCGCGGGGGTCATGGTCATGAGCCTCGACACTCCGGCCTCGGCCCGCCCGCACGAGCGCCTGGCGGCGGCGCTCGCCGACGACCTGACCGGCGTCAACGCCCTCATCCGCGACCGGATGGCCAGCCGCCACGCGCCGCGCATCCCCGAGGTGACGGCGCATCTGGTCGAGGCCGGCGGCAAGCGGCTCCGCCCGATGCTGACGCTCGCGGCGGCCCGGCTCATGGGCTACGAGGGCAGCTTCCATCTCAATCTCGCGGCGGCGGTGGAGTTCATCCACACCGCCACGCTCCTGCATGACGACGTGGTCGACGAAAGCGAGCAGCGACGCGGCCGGCCGACGGCCAACCTCCTGTGGGACAACACCTCCTCGGTGCTCGTCGGCGATTACCTCTTCGCCCGCTCCTTCCAGCTCATGGTCGAGACGGGCTCGATGCGGGTGCTCGACATCCTCGCCAATGCCGCCGCGACCATCGCCGAGGGCGAGGTGCTGCAGCTCACCGCGGCCCGCAACCTCGCCGCCACCGTCGAGACCTACGAGACCATCGCCCGCGGCAAGACTGCGGCGCTCTTCTCGGCCGCCGCAAGGGCCGGCGGCGTGATCGCCGGCGCCTCCGAGGCGGAGGAACAGGCGCTCGCCGCCTATGGCGACGCGCTCGGGCTCGCCTTCCAGATCGCCGACGATCTGCTCGATTACGAGGGCGACGAGGGCATCGGCAAGAACCGCGGCGACGACTTCCGGGAGGGCAAGATGACCCTGCCGGTGATCCGCGCCGTCGCCGCCGCCGATGACGGCGAGCGCGCCTTCTGGCAGCGCACCATCGGCCGCGGCAAGGTGGAGGAGGGCGACCTCGCCACCGCGCTCGCGCTCTTCGAGCGGCACCAGACGCTTGCCACCGCCCGCGCCGATGCGCTCCGCTGGGCAGAGACGGCCAAGACGGCGCTGACCGGCCTGCCGGCGGGTCCGATCCGCGACATGCTCGGCGAGCTCGCCGATTACGTCGTCGCGAGGCTGGTCTGATGGGCTTTTCCGCCGCCGTCCGCCGCTGCTTCAGCGCCTATGTCACCTTCTCGGGTCGCGCGACGCGCCCGGAGGTCTGGTATTTCGTGCTCTTCTGCCTGATCGGCGGGATCCTCTTCACGATCCTCGACCTCGCGCTCTTCGGCACGACCGTCATCCGACCCGGCGGGATCGCCAGCGCCACGGATTTCGCGCCCTTCTCGACGATCTTCGGGCTGGTGACCTTCCTGCCCGGCGTGTCCGCCGGCGTGCGGCGCCTGCACGACACCAACCGCTCCGGCTGGTGGTGGTGGATCTGGGTGATCCCCTTCGTCGGGCTCATCGTGCTGATCGTCTTCTATGCGACGGAAGGCACGCGGGGGGCCAACCGCTTTGGCCCTGATCCCAAAGGCCGCTCCAGGGGCGGCAGCACCGTCCCCCATGTGGGGAGCTGAGCCGCGGGCGTGCCGCGGCTCAGGGGTCTAGGTCAGACGCCCGTCCGGGCTTCCAGCGCGTCGGCCGTGCGCTTGGTGTTCTGGTAGATGCCGAGCCCCATGTAGAGCAGGCCGGCCATCAGCACGACATAGATGCCGCCGCCGACCAGCGCGCCGACGAAGGCCACGCCCTTCGGCACGCCCATGGCACCCGCCGGGCCGATCAGCGTGCCGATCACGGCGATCACCCAGAAGACCACCATCAGAACGACGATGACGTTGACCAGCATCTCGAAGCTGCGAATGAAGAAATCACGCATGGTTCAAATCCTTGTCCGATGAAAATCCTGCGGCGGAGCATGATGAACTCACGGCTCCGTGAGAATTCCCCCGCCCGCGAAATGTGGCGGGGTCGCGACAAAAACGCCGCACCCGTCTTTGCTCCAAAGAAATCCTCGGGGGGCCGCCGCAGGCGGCGGGGGGCAGACAGCCCCCCTCCGACGCGCGCAATCAGTAGCTGAATTCGCCGTAGATGCGCGACAGATCGCCCGCCCATTCGCCCTCGTAGCGCTCGAGCAGCTCGTCGGCCGGGGCCTTGCCGGTCTCGACGCTCTCCTTCAGCGCGGCGAGGAAATGCGTCTCGTCGGGGATCAGCCCGCCGGCCCCGACGCGGGCGCGGCGCTTGAGGCCCATCTCGGCGATGGTCACCGCCTCTTCCGCGAGGACGCGCAGCGACACGCCGCCCGCCTTGCCCTGCAGGCCGCGGACGGAGGCTGCGACCCGCAGCTCGTCGCGTGTCTCGGCGGAAAGGTCCTTCACCAGGTCCCAGGCGGCATCGAGCGCCGTCTGGTCGTAGAGCAGCCCGACCCAGAAAGCCGGCAGCGCGCAGAGCCGCCGCCAGGGCCCGCCGTCGGCGCCCCGCATCTCCATGAATTTCTTGATCCGCGCCTCGGGGAAGACCGTCGTCAGATGGTCCGCCCAGTCGGAGAGCGTCGGCTTCTCGCCGGGCAGCGCCGGCAGCTCGCCCTTGAGGAAGTCGCGGAACGACTGGCCGAGGGCGTTGATGTACGTCCCGTCGCGGTAGACGAAATACATCGGCACATCGAGCACCCAGTCGACATAGCGCTCGAAGCCCATGCCGTCTTCGAAGACGAAGGGCAGCATCCCGGTGCGGGCCGCGTCGAGATCGCGCCAGATGCGGGCGCGCCAGGACTTGTGGCCATTGGGCTCGCCCTCCCAGAAGGGCGAGTTGGCGAAGAGCGCCGTGGCGACGGGCTGCAGCGCCAGCGCCACGCGGAACTTCTGCACCATGTCGGCTTCGGAGGCGAAGTCGAGGTTCACCTGCACCGTGCAGGTGCGCCGCATCATGGCGGTGCCGAGCGTGCCGACCTGCCGCATGTAGCCGTCCATCAGCTTGTAGCGGCCCTTGGGCATCAGCGGCATGTCCTCGTGCCACCAGATGGGCGCGGCGCCGAGGCCGATGAAGCCGACGCCGATGCGGTCGGCCACCGCCTTCACCTCGGCGAGATGGGCATTCACCTCGTCGCAGGTCTGGTGGATCGTCTCGAGCGGCGCACCGGAAAGCTCGAGCTGGCCGCCCGGCTCCAGCGAGATATTGGCGCCGTTCTTTTCCAGCCCGATCAGGTGGTTGCCTTCAGAGATCGGGTTCCAGCCGTAGCTGTCCTTGAGCGCGGTCAGCACCGCCTCGATGGAGCGCTCGCCGGCATAAGGCAGGGGGCGCTGGGTGTCGCGGCAATAGCCGAACTTCTCGTGTTCGGTGCCGATCCGCCAGTCGTCCTTCGGCTTGCAGCCGGATTCGAGATATGCGGCGAGGTCGTCATAGCTCTCGATCGGGCCGCCGCCGGATTGGGGGATGGACATGGGGCCGCTCCGCTTCTCGCCTGTGCCGTCCGGACTAGGTGGCGGGGGGGCGGGCGCTTGTCAATGGAGCCTAGTGCAGCCGCCGCGGCAGAGCCGCCGGCTCGGGCCAGAGCCGCACGGGCAGGCCGCGACGCTGGGCCGAGGCGAGCCGCGCCGGAGAGAGGCCGGGTAGCGCCGCGCAGGCGTCGAAGAGCCGCTCGATGCCGGCGGCCCCTGCGGGGATCGTCAGCTCGGCGCCGGTCTTGTCGCGAAGGCGCCAGTGCTCCGGCGCCAGCCCCTCCGCCGGGTGGTAGTCGAGGCTTGCCAGCTCGCCCATCGCCACGGCGCCGCCGCCGCGCGGCCCGAGCCAGCTCAGTCGGCCCTCGTCGAGCTCGACGACCCCGAGCCCGCCGCCGGGGTTGCGGAAGCGGCCGCGCTGGAAGCCCGTGAGCGCGATGGCGAGCCCGGCGAGCGCCAGCGCCACGGCGACCCAGCGCAGGAGCCCCCAGCTCTGCCAGGCCCAGAGCGCGGCCAGCGCGGTGAGCGCCAGCCCGGCGATCAGCTCGCGCCAGCGCGCCAGCGCGGCCCGCGCTTCGGGGCGGAAGAGCTCAGCCATGCGCCGCCCCGTCAGGCCTGACCCTTTGCGGCGCGGCGAAGCGGCAGAGCGCCCAGTCGCCGATGCGCCGGAAGCCGAGCGCCTCATAGGCGCGGATCGCCGGCGGGCCCGCGGCGAAGAGCGTCGCCCGGGTCACGCCGCGCGCCTGCGCCTCGGCGAGATGCAGTGCCACCGCCCGGCGGGCATGGTGGCGGCCGCGCAGCGCCGGCGGCGTGTAGACGCCGCCGATCTGCACGATGGACGGCAGCCGCGCATTCTGTCCCGTCATCGCCAGCGCCTCGTCCCCCTCCATCAGCACCGCATGGCTCCCCGCCTCCGCCGCCTGGCGGAAGGCGCGGCCCGCCTCGACCACCGCGAGGTCGAGCGGCGTGCCCAGCGTCTCGGTGAAATAGTCACGGAGCCAGCCGGTCACCAGAGCCTCGGGCGCATCGGCGAAGGGCACCAGCCTGCCGGGGCCGCCCGGCACCTCCAGCGCCGCGAGGTCGAGAAGGAAATGCGGCTGCACCTCGTCGAGCTCGCCCGGCGCCTGCCCCAGCCCGAGCGCGGCGCGGAGGGGGGCCACCTCCTCCGCCGGGCCGATGAGGGCGCCGACGCTCTCGCCGGTCAGCGCCCCGGCCGCCGCGGCCCAGGGCCCGGTCGGACAGGCGGGAAGGAGAAAGCCCTCCGCCGTCGCGCCGAGCACGTCGGTGACCGCGCCGCCCTCGCGCTGGAGCCAGAAGCGCATGGCTAGGCGGTGGCCGCCGGCGCCGCCGGGCGACACCATGCCGTAATGGGCGAGGTTGGCGCGGGGGAACATGGCGCGGGGCAGGCGGGCGTCGAGAAAGGCCTCGATCTCCGGCCGGTCGGCCTCCACCGCGGGGATCACGGGAAGTCGCGCCCGGCGAGCCAGAGTGTCAGCGCCGCGATGGCCGCCGTCTCGGCGCGCAGGATCCGCCGGCCGAGCGAAACGGGGCGGCAGAAGGGCAGGGCGCGGAGCCGGGCGCGCTCCTCCGGCGAGAAGCCGCCCTCCGGCCCGATCAGGATCGCCGCCGGCCCGGGGGAGGGGGTGGGAACGGAGGGCTCCTCCGCCGTCGTCTCGTCGCAGAACCAGAGCGTGCGCCTCTCGTCCCAGCCGTCGAGCACCGCCCCGAGCCTGGCGAGCCCGGCCACCTCCGGCACATCGGTCGCCCCCGATTGCTCGGCCGCCTCGCGGGCGATGGCGGCGAGCCGGTCTTCGCGGATGCGCTCGGCATTGGTGTAGTCGGTGGCGACCGGCTGCAGCCGGGCCACCCCGAGCTCGGTCGCCTTCTCGATCAGCATGTCCGTCCGCGCCTTCTTGAGGGGCGCGAAGAGCAGCCAGAGGTCCGGCCGCACCAGCGGCGCCGCCGCCTCGAAGAGCACGTTGAGCCGGCCCTTGCGCTTGCCGGTCTCGGCGATGACCGCCTCCCACTCGCCGCCGTCGCGGCCGTTGAAGACGCCGAGCTGGAGCCCCTCGCCGAGCCGCATCACCCCGAAGAGGTAATGCGCCTGATCGGCGGTCAGATCGAGCGATTGCCCCGCGGCGAGGGGCTGGTCTACATAAAGCCGGACGCGCTGTGCCATGGCGCCTAGATGCGGCAAAAGGGGGCGCGATGCCAGAGGGGGAGAGCCAGCGGACCGAGGGGGCGGCCCCGGCGAGCGGCGCCGAATCGGTGGCCGGCCGGGTGGCCGACAGCACCGGCAACTGGGTCGACCTCTGGGCACCGGCCTGGTCGCGGCCCTGGCTGCGCCTGTCGCGCGCCGACCGCCCGGCGGGGACCTGGCTGCTGCTCATCCCCTGTCTGTGGGGGCTCGTGCTCGCGATCTTCGCCACCGGCGAGATCCGCGCCGGCGACCTCTGGCTCGCCCTCGGCGCGGCCATCGGCGCCTTCCTCATGCGCGGCGCCGGCTGCACCTGGAACGACATCACCGACCGGCATATCGACGGCTCCGTCGCGCGCACCCGCTCGCGGCCGATTCCCTCCGGGCAGGTCACCGTGCGGGGCGCGCTCATCTGGATGGCAGTGCAGGCGCTTGTCGCGCTCGGGGTCCTCCTGACCTTCCCGCCGATCGCCATCCTTCTCGGGGCCATCTCGCTGATCCCGGTCGCCATCTACCCTTTCGCCAAGCGCTTCACCTGGTGGCCGCAGGTGTTTCTCGGCCTCGCGTTCAACTGGGGCGCCCTGCTCCTTTATGCCGCCCATGCCGGGCGGCTCGGCCTCGCGCCCCTCGCGCTCTACGCCGCCGGCATCGCCTGGACGCTGTTCTACGACACGATCTACGCCCATCAGGACGCGGAGGACGACGCGCTCATCGGCGTGAAGAGCACGGCGCGGCTCTTCGGCAGCCGCTCGCGCCACTGGCTGCGGGGCTTTCTCGTCGCTTCCGTGCTGCTGATGGGGCTGGCCGTGATCCTCGCCGGCGGCGACAGATCCGTGCTGGCGCTGGTGGTGGCGCTGGGCGGGCCCTGGGCCATCGGCTGGCATATGGCCTGGCAGCTTGGGCGGTTTGACGCCGATGACGCGGCGATATGCCTTCGCCTCTTCCGCTCGAACCGGGATGCCGGCTTGCTGCCCCTGCCGTTTTTTGCCATCGCCTGCCTGCTCTGATTGATCGGCCGCCCTTGGCCGCCTATCAGGGTCCGCAGGGTCAAGTGCCGGGGATTCATGCGCCTTTCTAGACAGCTCCTTCCGCTCATCGCGTTTCTGGTCGCCGCCCTCATCTCGCTCGGCGCCGCCCAGCTGGCGGCCAAGGCGGTCGAGGAGAACTCCGTCGAGGCGGTGGAGGCCGAGCTGCATGACGAGGGCTACGACTGGGCCAGCGTCATCGGCGACGGGCTGCAGGTGATCATCGAGGGGCAGGCGCCGAGCGAGGCGGCGCGCTTCCGCGCCAAGAGCGTCGCCGGCAGCATCGTTGATGCCAGCCGCGTCATCGACAGCATGCAGGTCGTGGCCGGCGAGGGGATGACCCCGCCGGAATTCGCCATCGAGATCCTGCAGGGCGAGAGCGGCGTCTCGCTGATCGGCCTCATTCCGGCGGCGACGGATCGCGAGGCCTTCCTCGCCCAGATCCGCCGGGCCTCGGGCGGGGCGGAGGTGGCGGACCTGCTTGACGTCGCCGATTACCCGGTGCCCGACGGCTGGCGCGCCGCGCTCACCTATGCCTCGCGCGCCCTGCAATTGCTGGAGCGCTCGAAGATCTCCGTCTCTGCCGGCGAGGTGCAGGTCACCGCGATCTCCGACAGTGCGGAAGAGAAGGCCGAGCTGGAAGCGGAGCTCCGCCGCAACCTGCCGGAGGGGCTGAGGGTCGACGTGAAGATCTCGGCGCCCCGGCCGGTTATCACGCCCTTCGCCGTGCGCTTCGTGATGGACGAGGAGGGGACGGGCTTCGAGACCTGCGCCGCCGATACCGAGGCCGCGCGCGCCCGCATCTTCGCCGCCGCCCGCGCCGCGGGGGCGGAGGGCGAGTTCGACTGCACGCTCGGGCTCGGCACGCCCAGCCGTGACTGGGGCGAGGCGGTCGCCCGCGGCATCGTCGCGCTCGGCGAGCTCGGCGGCGGGGCGATCACCTTCTCCGACGCGGATGTCTCGCTCGTCGCCCTGCCGGGCCTCGCGCAGACGACGTTCGACAATGTGGTCGGCGAGCTGGAAAACGCCCTGCCGGACGTCTTCTCGCTCACCGCCGAATTGCCGGAAGAGGTGCAGGGGCTGACCGGCCCCGTGCAGTTCACCGGCACGCTCAGCCCCGAAGGCGCCGTGCAGCTCCGCGGCCGGGTGGAGAGCGACCTGATGAACGACATCGCCCGCGATTTCGCCCGCGCCCGCTTCCTCGGCGGCCAGGTGACGATGGGCACGCGGGTGGCCGAGGGTCTGCCCCCCGGCTGGTCCAACCGGGTGCTGGCCGGGATCGAGGCGCTGGCCGAGCTCGGCAGCGGCGTTGTCGTGGTGGAGCCCGATCGCATCTCGGTGCGCGGCAAGACCGGCCGCGAGGATGGCGAAGCGGCGATCACGCGGCTTCTCATCGACAAGCTCGGGCCCGCGGCGGAGATCGACGTCGCCGTCGAATACGACGAGGCGCTCGACCCGATTGCCGCCCTGCCGAGCCCGGAGGAATGCGTCGAACACATCCGCACCGTGACGGCGGCGGCGAAGATCCTCTTCGAGCCCGGCTCGGCCAACCTGACGGCGGAGACGGGGCCGGTCGTCGACCAGATCGCCGAGATCCTGCGCGCCTGCCCCGACCTGCCGCTCGAGATCGCCGGCTATACCGACAGCCAGGGCCGGGAAGAGATGAACCTCCGCCTCAGCCAGGACCGCGCCGAGGCGGTGCTGTCGGCGCTGCGCGCCCGCCGCGTGCCGGTCAGCGCCTTCGATGCGCTGGGCTACGGCGAGCTCGACCCGATCGCCGACAACGAGACCGAGGAGGGCCGCGAGGCCAACCGGCGGATCGAGTTCCGCCTGATGGCCCCCGAAGGGCCCCCGCCCCCGCCCGACGGCTCGGAAGAGCCGGTGCCGGCCTCGGCAGAGGGCGCCGAAGAGGGCGAGCCAGCGGCCGGTGCGGGCGAGGACGTCGCCGCGCCCGAAGGCGAGGCGGAAGAGCCGGCGGAGGAAGTGGCGACCGACGAGGGTGCCGATTTCGTCAACGCCATGGAAACAGCGCCGGAAAAACGCCCGCGCCCGAGGCCCGAAGGGCTGGAAGCGCCGGGCACGGACGAGTAAGGCCGAGGGGAGACGACAGGGGGCCGCCGCGTGAACAGGACCGAATTCATCATCGCCACGGCGGTCATTCTCTTCGTGGCCTTCTGCCTCGGCTGGTTCGCCTCCTGGCTCGTCAATCGCTTCACGCGCGTCACCAAGGCCGATATCTCCGAGCTCGACCGCATGGCCCAGGCCCTGCACGACGCCGAAGAGACGCGCGATCAGGCGATCACCTACATGCAGCAGCGCGAGGCCGAGATCGGCGCCCAGCTCGCCCAGACCGAGGCGGAGCTGCGCGCCGCCATGGACGGGCTCCGCGATGCCCGCCACGAGGCGGAAGAGCTGCGGGTCTACATCGAACGGCAGAACGCGAGCTGAGGCCGGCCGCGGCGGCCTCGCCTTCGGCAATCGCCCGCCCGCCCGGCGGATCCCCTGCCGCTCCGGCACCCATGACGCTCCGCCCCGGCACCCACGGGGCTTGATCGGCGGGCACAGCCGGCCTATACGGCGCCGTCCGCGGCCGGAATCGGCCGGCGGACCCGTTTGCAATGGGGTGCGGCGTCTTCGGCCGGACGAGCCCCGCGCAGCGGCAACCGAATGAAGACATCCGATCCTCCGGCGGGCGCGCAATCGGCGCGGACCCGGGCGAAGACCAGGAGCTCTCGGACGTCCCCATCACGCGGGCCAACCCGCGGCAAGAGGAGTGACAGGCATGGACCTGATCGCACAACTCGAGGCGGAACAGATCGCCGAACTCGGGAAGACCATTCCCGACTTCAAGGCGGGCGACACCATCCGCGTCGGCTACAAGGTGACGGAAGGCACGCGCAGCCGCGTGCAGAACTACGAAGGCGTCTGCATCAGCCGGAAGAACGGCCAGGGCATCGCCGGCTCGTTCACCGTCCGCAAGATTTCCTTCGGTGAGGGCGTGGAGCGGGTCTTCCCCCTCTATTCGACCAACATCGAATCCATCGAGGTGGTGCGCCGCGGCCGTGTCCGCCGCGCCAAGCTCTACTACCTGCGCGACCGTCGCGGCAAATCCGCCCGGATCGCCGAGGTGCAGAACTACAAGCCCAAGTCCGACGACGCTTCGGCCTGAGGAGAGACGCGATGAAAGACGGCATCCACCCCGAATACCACCTCATCGACGTCAAGATGACCGACGGCACGATGATCCAGATGAAGACGACCTGGGGCAAGGAAGGCGACACCATGTCGCTCGACATCGACCCCAATTCGCACCCGGCCTGGACGGGCGGCTCCACCCGCCTGCTCGACACCGGCGGTCGCGTGTCGAAGTTCAAGAACAAGTACGCCGGTCTCGGCTTCTGAGGCCCCGGCGCATGTCGACGAGGAAGGCCCGCGCGCGTCTCGCCGCGGGCCTTCTGCTTTTCGGGCTGGCCGGGCTGGCCGGCGCCGCGAGGGCGGATGTGCTCGACGTGCTGACGGCCAATGCCTGGGGGCACGATCTGGCAAGCGACGCCTCCTGCCTCAACCCGCACCGCTTCTCGCTTGAAGACGGCGGCCGGCGGCTCGTAGTCACCTGGGATAGCGAGATCACGGATTACGAGGGGCAGCGGCGCCGCTCGGGCGGCTACGAGATCGTCGGCGAGGGCGAGACCAGCCTGACGCTGAAGCTCGAGGGCGAGAGCCGGCTCGGCGCCGACGGCCAGCCCGTCACCTGGGTGCTCGAGCTGCTGCCGACCGGCATCTATTGCTGGCGGACGACGGAGGAGCCCTTCGGCGCCTGCACGCATCCGGCGATGGCCTGCCCGGCGCCCCCCTCCCTGAGCTAGCGCCGGGCCGCCGTCCTGCGGTCAGCGGCGCAGGAGCGCCACGCCGACCCAGACGAACCAGAGGATATAGCCGAGCCCGAAGATCGAGCCGCCGATCTCGGCGATCGGCGCGATCAGGGTGGAGAAGCCGGCGAGGCCGATCACCACGCTCACCCAGCCGAAGAGGCGGGGCAGCGCCCCCGTGCGGATCGTGGCAAAGCCGATGGCGAGCGCCCAAGCGCCGCCGGCCAGCTCGTTGCCGCCGCCGAGCCCGTTCTCGACGAGCTCCACCACCTGCCAGAGGAGGAGCGCCGCGGGGTCGCCCGCCTCGGCCATCGGCAGCACGCGGGCGAGCCCGACGCTCATCACCATGCCGGCGCCGAGGATCAGCGTCGTCCAGACGATCCCGAAGGCGAAGGTCAGCCGCCCGAACCCCGGCGAGGCCCGGGTGATCCGCTCGGCGATGGCCGTGGCGAGCACCGCCAGGGCGAGTGCGTTGACGATGTAGATAACGAAGTACCAGAGCCGCACGCCGCCAGCCGCGGCGGTGAGGGAGGCGAGCGTCTCCACCGCATCGGTGCCGGCCGGATCGAAGCCGCCGGGCATGAGCACGGCGAGCAGATAGGCAAAGCCGAAGACATAGGTCGCGGCACAAAGCAACGCGGCGAGGCTGCCGGCCCTGTCGATGGACAGCATGGGTATTCTCCCTCCAGAGGTGGCTCCGGTGCTGGTAACGGCTCCGTGATCGCCGGGCAAGAGATATGTCGGATGACATCTTTTCCGGGCCATGTGTTGCGCGCCGCCAACCGGCCCGGCGCGCCTGTGGCGGGCCGCTTTTCCTCGCTCCCGGGCGCCGCTATGCACCGGGTTCGGGCGGCCGGTCGAAGGGGCGGAAGATGGCGCATCTCATCGTCGTGGGAAACGAGAAGGGCGGGGCGGGCAAGTCCACCACCGCCATGCATATCGCTACGGCCCTCGCCCGGATGGGCCATGCGACCGGCGTGATCGACCTCGATCTCCGCCAGCGCTCGCTGGCCCGCTATTTGGAAAACCGCCGCGCCACCATCGCCCGCGAGGGGCTTTCCCTCGCCATGCCGGAGGTGGCGGAGCTGCCGAAGATCGGCGCGGATCAGGTCGCCGCGGGCGAACATGCCATCGACCGCCGCTTCGCCGAGGCCATCGACGGGCTCGACGGCCGCTGCGCCTTCACGGTGATCGACTGCCCCGGCGCGCATAGCCGCATCAGCCAGATGGCCCATGCGCTGGCGGATACGCTGGTGACGCCGCTCAACGACAGCTTCGTCGATTTCGACATGCTGGCGCGGATGGACCCGGACGGGGAGGAGATCCTCGGGCCTTCCGTCTATTCCGAGATGGTCTGGGCGGCGCGGCAGAGCCGGGCGAGCGCCGGGATGAAGCCGCTCGACTGGGTCGTCATGCGCAACCGGATCGGGGCGCAGCACATGATCAACAAGGCGAAGATCGAGAGCGCGGTGGAGCGGCTGGCGAAGCGCATCGGCTTCCGAGTCGGCCCCGGCTTCGGCGAGCGCGTGATCTTCCGCGAGCTCTTCCCGCGCGGGCTGACGCTCCTTGATCTGCGGGACGCGGGGGTGCGGGGGCTGTCGCTGTCCGGCATCGCGGCGCGGGCGGAACTCAGGGAAACCCTGAAGGCGCTCAAGCTGCCGGGCGTGAAAGTGGACTTCTAGTTGTAGCCCATGTCGCGCACCGAGCGGTGACTGCGGCCGAAGATCAGCCGCATCACCAGCTTCAGCATCAGAAGCGCGAAGATCACCACGAAGAGCAGCGCCGTGCCGGCGACGATGAGAAGCTGCTCGGGCTCCAGCGCCTCGGCGAGCGGGCCGAGGTGGCGCTCGACCCAGACGTGGAGCGCCGTTTGCAAATCCGTTGCCGCGGCTTCGGGCTCCGCAGGGGCCGGCGCCGGGGGGAGCTCGGCGGCCGGGGCCTCCACCGTCAGGTCAGGGGCCGACGGCGCGGGGAGCAGCGCGCCCCCGTAGAGATAGAACAGCGCAAGGGCAGCGGCGACGAGCCCGAGGAGGAGGATCGCCCGCCCGCCGCCATTGCCGCGCCCGAGTTTCGGGGCCGCTTGCGCCGCCTCCTGAGCCGCCTCCCGGGCCGCCAGCCGCTCGGCGAGCCGCTCCTGGAAGGCGAAGGTCTGCTGGGGGCCGCTCTCCATCGCGTCAGCGCCAGGCGAGCGGTTCGCCGAAGGCGGAGGTCTGGCGCTTCCGCGGCCGGCCGGTGCCGGCGAGGAAGGTCAGCGCCAGGCTCGGCAGGAGCACCGCGAGCGAGGCGAAGGGAACGAGCTGCCAGAGCGCGCGCAGGTCGCCGCCCGCCAGCGCCAGGATCTCGCCCTCCGCCCAGGCGATCGCCGCCGGCCAGTCGGCCGAGAAGATCGCCCCGGCCACCTCGGCCAGCCCCGCGCCGGCGCGGGAGAGGTTGGCGATCAGCCCGGCCTCGAGCGAGATGCGGCCGCTCGCCGGGTCGCAGAGCAGGCCACCGAGGATGATGGCGAGCACGAGGTAGCCCATCGCCGCGCTGCGCCGGCCGCGGTGGGCGGAGACCTCCGCCTGCTCCTGCGCCCGCAGCCGCGCGTCGAGCGCATCCTGGAACTGGTAGCGGGCCGGTTTCTGGGCGTGGCGCGGCTCTTCCCGGGCGAGGTAGGCCGCATCGGGCAGCTCCGGCATCCCCGGGCGCACAGGGCGCACTGCCGTCGGGGAGGCGCTGACGCGGGCCGGTCGGGAGGCCGTGACCGGCGCCGCGGGCGCCTCCCCCGGAGGGTCGGGGACGAAATGCAGAGCCCCGAGGATCGCCAGCGCCGCCACCGCCATGCCGGCGCGCAGGATCTGCTCGCTGCCGGTGGCCGCCAGATGCGGTGTGACAAGCTCGAGAACGAGCCCGGCGACGATCAGGCGAAGAAGCCAGATGAGCGGGGCCTTCAGATGGCGCATGGGTATCCTGCCGTTGTGAGGGGCCAGAAGGCCGCCGAAATCCGGCGATTTCGCGGCAGGGAGGCGCCGCGGCAGGCCAAAGAACCCTGCAATTTAAAGGCTCGAATTGTCTTGAACGGGGCGGTGGGCACGCGCCCGGTCAGGGCTGCGGCCGCTCGCCGGCGAGGAGCGGCGCCTGCGCGGCGCAGAGCGCGGCGATGCGTTCGATCACCTCGCGCACCTCGGGCCGGTGGCGGTCGTCGTCATGGGCGACGAGATATTGCACCTCGGTCAGCTCCTCGATCAGCGGCCCGGCGCGGGTGAGGGCGGGGTCGCGGTCACCGTCCATGCAGGGAAAGACACCGATGCCGGCCCCGGCGCGGACGAGCGCCCGCTGCGTCGGCACGGAATTGGCCCAGGCGGTGATCTGCAGGTCGGGCTGCGCCAGCACCCAATGCGCCGCCGGGTGGCGGGCATCGGCATGGCCGATGGCCACCCAGTCGAGCGGCTCGTCCTTCGGCAGGGCGCGGCTGCGATAGGGGGCGAAGCGCAGGGTCTGAAGGCGGCGGGAGGCGAGGTTGCCTTCCTCCGCCGGGCGGTTGCGGATGCCGATGTCGATGTCCCTGTGCGCGATGTCGAGCCGCGCCTCGGTGGTCACGAAGGCGATGCGGAACGGATCGCCCGGCCGCCAGAGCGCCGGAAACTGCTCGGCGAGAAAACCCGCCGTCGAGGTCCCGGCCGAAACGCGGACGACGGGCGTGCGCCCCCGGCTCTCGAGCCATTCCTCGAGAGGGCGGGCGGCGGTCTCCATCGCCTTCACCTTGGCGGCGAAGAGGCTGCCCTCGCGGGTCAGCCGGTAGCCGGCGCGGGAGCGCTCGAAGAGCTTGAGCCCCGTCGCCTCCTCCAGCGCCAGCATCCGCCGCCCGGCGGTGGGAACGGAGATGCCGAGACGGCGCGCCGCTGCGGAAAGCCCGCCGCCCTCGGCCACGTGGTGGAAGATCCTGAGGTCATCCCAGGCGATGAGCTCTTTCATGGGTGAAAGACCCTCTTCGATCTCGGCCAGTTATCAGCGGCCAATCGTGGGAAATATTATCACTTGTGAAAGAGAAAGGAGAAGCCTGATGTTCGTACTTCCCCCCGCCAAATCCGCTGCCGAGACCGCGCCGGAAGGCCGCAAGGCCCGCATCGCGGCCGAGCAAAGCTTCTACGAGACCCATGCCGAGCCGCTGCCTGCGCTTTTCCGGAGGCTCTTCCATCGTCGCAGGCCCGGCGGCGAAGGGGAGGCACCGGGCGCCCCGGTGCCTCAGGCTCCTACGCCTTCTGCCCGCGTTCGATGCGGGTGAAGGGCTTCAGCCGGCCGCCCGCCGCCCCGCGGCCGCGATGCGCGGCCTTGGTGGCCGGATGGCTGCCTTCGGCGGCCTCCGCCCGGTCGATGCGCAGATAGGCGCGGGTGCGCGCGCCGCTGGTGGCGCGGCTGTGATCGAGATCAAGCTTGCTCATGGTGGGGTCCTCCAGAGTTGGCTCAGGTGGAACCCTCAATGTAGGCGTGGGGCGGCGCTCCGCCAAGCCCCCGCCAAGCCCCGGGGGCCGCGTCCCGGCCCCGCCTAGTTCCGCGCGGCGGCGAGCGCCTGGCGGGTCTCGTCCGTCGAGAGTTCGGCATTCAGGCGGCTAAAGACCTGCAGCGCGCCGCGCTGGTCGCCGGAATTGAGCATGGCATAGCCGCGCAGGATCTCCAGATCCCGGCGGAGCTGGCCCTGCACCCGCTCCAGCTCGTCGAAGAATATGATCGCGTCGCGATACTTGCCCTGGTCATAGGCGCGCACACCGCGCTGATCGAGGATGATCGTCTCGATCGTCCGGCGCTGCGCGGCGTCGAAATCCGTGCGGGCGGCGATCATCGAGGCGGCGTCGGTCATGTCGAGCTCGAGCATCGACAGCGCCATGCCGTAGCGCGCGTCGCGCTGCACGAGGCCGCCGAGCCGTCCGTCCGCCGAGGCGGTGAAGAGGGCCAGCGCCTCCATCGGCCGGTCGATGTTGTAGGCGCACCAGGCGCGCTCATAGGCGACCTCGAGCGAGCGCGGGTTCGTCGAATCGAAGATGCACTGCCGGTAGTTCTCCGCCTGCGCAGCGGCGCGGACGGCGCCGAGCCGCCCGTCGCCGCGGGGCGGCAGGCTCGCATAGGGGCTGCTGGCGAGGGTCGAGGGCAGGGCCGAGGAGCTGGAGGGCGCCGTGGGAAGGGCCACGGGCGGCGCCACCACCGGGCGCGGCTGGCTCGCCGGCTGCGGCGCGGCGGCGGGGCGCTCCGGGCGCGGCGCTTCCTCCGCCGCTGCGGGCTCGGGCTCGGCCGCGGCACTGTCGCTGCCGCCGCCGGCGACGCCGCGCCCGGCAAGGAGCCGGCTTTCGAGCGCCGTGAGCGTACCGGACAGCGCCGGCAGGCGGGTCTGCGCGGTGGCGATGAGCTGGCGGAGCTCGGCGACGGAGGCGACGGCATCCGCCTTTTCGATGGTCGCCACGATCTCCTGGCTGCCGGAACAGGCCTGGACGATCTGCCGGTAGGCGGCGAGCGCCGCGGCATTGTTGCCGCCGCGCGCCTGCAGGGCGGCCAGCTCCCAGGTGTTGTTGATCCGGTTGCAGGACAGGAGCTGCGGATTGTCGATCGCGAGCTCGAGCGCCCGCGAGAGGTTCTGCTGCGTCACCGCCTGGTCGAAATTGGCCTGCGCCTCGGCGAGGCTGAGCAGCGTCATCATGTCGGCGGGCGGCGTCCAGTTCGGGAAGGCGGCCTGCGTCGTGGTGATGAGCCGGCGGGCGGCTTCGGTATCGCCCGCGGCGATGCGGGCATAGATCTGGTCGACCTCCGTCGAGGGGCCGGTGACGAGCAGCGATTGCAGATCCGACGGCGGCGTCCAGCCGGGGAAGTCGATCTGCAGCCGGCGGATCTCGGCGGAGATCGCGGCGGTCTCGTTGTTCTGGATGTAGTAGCGCAGCGCCCGAAGATCTTCCGAACTCGGGCTGGCTGCCGCCTCCTGCGCGAGAGCCGCGGGCACGAGGGCCAGCGGGCTGGCGGTGAGGGCGAGGGCCGTGAGAGCGGCGCGGAGGATCAGATGGGGACGCATGACGGTGAGGCCTCGATCTGGGCGATCATTGCAAACATGTGCAGCGTCGCCGGGTAATAGGGTTGGTCGGCTGCGAAGCGGGGCATGGCAGCGCCGTTCAGCCCCGATGCCACGCAGGAGACGAGCCCGCCGAGCGCGGCATAGCCCGGGTTCTCGCTGGTTTCCTGCACGGCATAGGTCATGCGGTTCATCACGACCGGGGTCGGCACCTGCGCGGCGGCGGCCATGCCGAGCGCCTCGGCCTGGCGGCGGACGGCCGGGTGGTTGCCGAGGCCCGACCAGATGAGGAAGAGCGGCACGCGCATGGCGTCGTAGCCGTTGCGGTCGGGCAGCTCGGGATCGGGGAAGAAGCCTTCCGGCCCGAGGGTGATCCAGTCGGGCATCAGCCCTTGGACGGAAAGCTCGCTCATGATCGACATGCCGTCGCGGGCGGCCGCGGCGAAGGCCGAGATGCCGGTGGCCTCGGCGATATCCTCCATGGCGCGGGGCATGTAGTAGGAGGGGTTGATCACGTTGCCGCTCTCGCGCGCGAAGCCGTCGGCGGCGGGAACGAAGACGAGCCGGCGCGCGGCGCCGTCTGATTCCAGCACGCAGCTCGCGGCGAGATCGCGGGCCATGGCGGCGGCCCGCTCCTTGAGCTGCGGACGGTCGAAGGCCTCGGCGCCGCGGATCAGCGCCCAGGCATAGAAGAGATCGCCGTCGCTGGCGTTGTTGAGATCGGGCACGTGCGGCATCACATCCGGCAGCCAGCGCCAGGCGAGAAGCCGGTCGTCGCGGATGCCGAGGTTGCGCAGGGTCCAGCTGTCGATCAGGTCGAAGGCGGCCTCGTCGCGCAGGGTGGCGGCGAGGAGCAGCCCGTAGCTCTGGCTTTCCGAATGGCTGGCGCCCTCCTGCAGCTCGTCGACGACGCGGCCGTCATCGGCGAGATAGGAGCCTTTCCAGAGGCCCCAGGCCTCGGTCAGCGCCTGCGCGGCACTGCTGGCCGGCTGGGTCTCCGCCGATTGGGCAGCGGCGGGCAGGGGCGTTGTCAGGCGCGGCAGGGTGACGGCGCAGGCAAGCGCTCCAAGGGCATGTCTGCGGTTCATTCGGCAGTCCGGCTCATCGCTTGTTGCGTCCTCTCGTCCTCACGACAAAGGACAGCCCAAGCAATACCGACATCACCACCAGCCCCGCAAGGATCGCCACGAAAAGCGCCGGAGACCATGATGCGTAATTGCCCGCGACGGTCCGGAAGTTGGCCAGCGACAGGGGTTCCTGCAGGCGCGGGGGCTGCGTCGCGGCGCGCCAGCTTTCCCAGGCGCCGCCATCGGTGAGCACGGCCGCGGCGCCGCTCGGCCCGTAGGGGTCGAAGCGCGCATCCGACAGGGCCGCCGCGATGTCGCGCGGGGTGATGCCCGGGGCGAGGACCAGCGTCATCGACAAGGGGTCTGCGGGGTCGTCGAGATAGAGAAGCGCGGCGCCCTGCCGTTCGGCGAGCCAGGTCTCGAGCGGCGGATCGCCCGGCATCGCGAATTCGATGACCCAGGCGCCGATCCTGTCGAAGGCGCGGCGGATCCGCGACCCGGCGCCGGCGGCCGGCTCGGCTGCGGCGGGCGCCGCCGTGCCGATCGGCGCCAGCAGCTGCTCCACCACCCCGCGCGTCACGCCGATGCGCGACAGCGTCGCCCGTTCCATCTCGGCCAGCCCGGTGATCGTGAGCGTGCCGCCGGCGGAGCCCTCGAGTGGCTGGAACCCGGCCTGCACGGCCGCGACGGTGCGGCCGGAGAGGCCGCGCGCATCGATGCCCGGCGGCGTCTGCACCGCCTCAGGCGTCAGATGGCGCAGCGCATCGGTGATGGTCGGGTAATCCATCGCCGGCGAGGGCGGCACGCTCAGCGCTGTCGAGCTGTCGATCTGCACATAGGGCCCGTTCAGCCGGGCGCAGGGCAGATCGGGCGGATCGCCGGGGACGATGGCCTCGAAACTCAGCTCGTTGGCGCCGGCATGGAGCAGCCGCGCCGGTAGGCCGACCGGCAGCCGCGGCAGGGCCTCGCCGCCCTGGCCGAAGAGCGGCAGGAGCCGGACGGTCGTGTCATTGACCTTCACCAGCATCAGCGAGCCCTCGGGCAGGCCCTCGGCATAGCTGTAGCTGAGGTCGATCTCGGCCTTCTGCGAGGCGCTGAGCAGCCAGTCCTCGGGCAGCGTGAAGCGGATGTCGGCCCGCGCGTAGCGGCTTTCGAAGGCGACGGTGCCGGCCTCCATTCCCTCGATGCTGAGCGGCTCGCCCGGCGTCATATGCGGCAGGTCGCTTGCGGGCACGGGCTGGGGCAGCCAGGCATCGAGCCGCCCGGGCTCGAACGGCCCGCCGAGGACGAGCACCATCGCGCCGTCGCCGCCGCGCCGCAGCTCCTCGACCGGCGCCTCGCCACCGATGAGCGCGATACGGGCGAGCTCTGGCTGGGAACCGGAGGTGGCGGCGGAATAGGGCGAGCGCACGGTGATCGTCGGCGCGGCGCCGGGGATCAGCGCGCGGAGCCGCTGGCCGAGTTCGGACAGAAGCTCGGGCGCCACCGGGCCGGCGCTTTCGACGGTCACCCCGCCGCCGGAGACGATCTGCGCCGCCAGCGCCTCGCGGATGCCCTGCGGGCTGGCGGAAAAGGCGGTGCGCGGCACGATGAGGCCGCTCTGGCCGAGGTCGATCTCCGTCCAGATCTGGAAGCTGGCCTCGGGGCCGCAGAAGATCCGGTGGGTATGGGTCGCCTGGACGATCAGCTCGTTCTCGCCGGGCTGCAGCGCATCGGTCGGCAGGGTCATGACCTCGAAGCCCTCGAAGGCATCGGGCACGCGCTCGGCGATCTCCACCCCGTTGAGGAGGATGGTGAGGCTCGACTGCTCGGGCAGAAGGTTGACGGAGGAGCGGACGGCGAGCCTGAGCTCGCTGGCCTGGCCCGGATCGTCGATCACGACCGTCATCCGGGCGCTGCCGCCTTCGCCCGAGATCCGCAGGATCTGCGAGAAGGGGCGCGTCGTGAAGGGCAGGAGGATCGGCGCGGCCTCAACGGTGTCCACCGGCGCGGGCGGGGCCTCGGCGCCCGGCGCCGGGGCGCGGCCGTAATCGGGCAGGCTGGCGGGGCTCCGGGGGGCGCCCTCGGCGCTATCCTCGTCCTCGCTCTCCTGCGGTGCGGGGTCGCTGTCGGGTGCCGCGTCCGCCGCCGGCGGCTCTGCAGGTTCGGGATCGGCGGTCTGATCGCCTTGCCCGCTCTGGCCGGGCATGGCGTTCAGCATCGGCGTGAGGTCGATGACCCCTTCGCCGCTGAGCTGCTGGGCGGTCGCGAAACCGCCGGCCCCGAGAAGGCCGGCGGTCAGGGCCAGGATATGAACCCAGCGGTGGCTCAAGCTGCCTGTTCCTGCAGCTTGGCGATATTGGCATTCGCCCGCGCCAGCATCCGTTCGCGTTCCTCGATGTCGACGCCGAAGGCGAGCAGATGCGCTTCCTTGGCGGGATCGCGCTCTTCGGGCGCCATGCGGCGGCGCATGGGTTCGCGGATCAGCGCGCCGAGAAGCTTGGGGAAGCCGTTGAGGAAGAGGTAGAGGGCATAGCCGAGCCCCGGGATCAGGCCGATGCGGCCCTGGCTGCTGTAGCGGACGCGCCGCCAGTTCTCGCTGTCACCGAAGATGAGCTGGGCCACGGCGACTTGGGCCTTCGTCGGCTGGTCGGCATTGATGACCGAGCCCACCTGCATCCCGTCCGGGCGCTGGTGCAGGCAGATCGCCGTCATGGCGATGTCGGCTTCCAGATGCGGGGCATCCTCGAACATCGGGCGGATCATGTATTCCATGCCGTTGCGGCGCTTGGGGCCGGTGCCGTCCTCGAGCGGCTCGGTGACCATGACGCGCATGCCCGAGGTCGAGGCGTCGAGGATGCGGGCCTCGATGCGCCGCTCGGGCGCCTCGGCGAGCCAGACCTCGGCCGGCACGTCCATCGTGACGCGGGGCGCGGCGCGGCGCTGCTTGCGCTCGGCCACGGCCCGCCAGGCGATGGAGACGAGCAGGAAGTTGAACACCGCCCAGCCGCCGACGACGGCCAGCACCGACCGGTCGCCGGGGAAGGCGATCCAGCGCATCACCAGCGCGACGACGCCGGAAGCCATGAGCCCCCAGAGGATCGTCAGCGGCCAGTGGGCGGGCGAGATGAAGTCGTTCTGCAGCGTCTCGTCCTTGGCGGTCACGTTGAACTTGGCGCCGCGGGGCTTGATGACCGTCTTGACGATGGCCATGGCCAGATAGGGCGTCTGCGCGATCTCGTAGATCTCCGAAATCAGCGGCCAGCGAAAGCGCGAATAGATGGCGTTCTGCACCATGAAGGAGACGGCGACATAGCCGAGCATGTAGGCCATGGCCTCGCCGAAGGTGGCGACCAGGATCTCGGCGCCGAAGTAGAGATAGGCCAGCGGCGCGCAGAGGAAGATCAGCCGGATGATCGGGAAGAGCCAGATCGACATGGAGTTCAGGTAGCAAAGGCGCTGCGCCATGGTCAGGCCGCGGCGGAACATCGGGTTCTTGAGCAGGAGGATCTGCATCATCCCGGTCGCCCAGCGGCCGCGCTGCTGGATGAAGGACGAGAAGGTCTCCGGCTGCAGGCCGGCGATCATGGCGCGGTTCAGATACATCGAGCGCCAGCCGGTGGCATGGATGTCGAGCGCCGTCTCGGCGTCTTCGGTGATCGTCTCGCCCGAGAAGCCGCCGACCGAGTCGAGCGCCGAGCGGCGGAGCACCGCGGCCGAGCCGCAGAAGAAGGCGCCGTCCCAGCGGTCGAGACCGCGGTGGATGTAGGAATAGAACATCTCGTTTTCCGGCGGGCATTTCTCGGAGAGCTGCAGGTTCCGCTGGATCGGGTCCTTGTTGATGAAGAAGTGCGGCGTCTGGCAGAGGAAGAGCTTGGGATCCTCGACGAAATAGCCGACCGTCCGCGCCAGGAAGTCGCGGGTCGGCACGTGGTCGGCGTCGAAGACCACGACCAGCTCGCCGTCGAGATTGGCCAGCGCGGCGGACATGTTGCCGGCTTTGGCGTGCTCGTTCTTGGCGCGGGTCGAGTAGCGGATGCCGAGCTCCTCGCAGAGCTGCTTCAGCTCGGCGCGCCGGGCCCGGGCGGCCATGGCCTTGGTCTTGTCCTTGTCGTTGCAGCGCTGGTCGGTGCCGCCGTCGTCGCACAGCACGACCGTCAGCTTGTCATGCGGATAGATCATGTTCTTGCACGCCGAGAGCGTGATGCGCAGCATGTCCGTCGGCTCGTTGTAGGAGGGCACGAGCACGTTCACCGTCGGCAGGCGCTCCGGCGCCACCGTCTTGGGGAAGGGCCGGCGGGTCGGGTCGGAGGTGATGAAGGAGCTGAGGAAGAAGATGCAGAAGCCGTAGACCTCCGCCAGCAGAAGCGTGCAGGCGGCGATGAACGACAGGGTCAGCCCCGGCTCCGGCATCGTCTCGACGACCCGCCACAGGGCGTAGCGCATGACGATGACGCTGGCCGTGGCCATCAGGAAGAAGCGCGGCACCAGCATCCGCGCGAAGGGCTTCAAGAGCGCCACGAGGATCACGGCGACGATGGAGAGGAAGGCCTGCCCGCCGACGGAGGTGGGCACGCTGACGAGGGTCACGATGGGCAGCAGCAGCAGGATCCAGAGCCAGAGGTCCGGATTGAACCAGCGCCGTTTGGGCCGCTCCCCCCGGGAGGGGGCGGCGGTGACGGTGCCTTGGGGAGACTGCAGGGCTGCAAGCATTGCTTTACTCGTTCAACAGGGGGGCGGCGAGCGGAGATAGCATCCGGTTGCCGCCTTCCACGGGGCCGATGCCCGCCACGGCGGAAACGCCGATCTGGGCATCGGTGATGGGGCGGAGGGCCTCTTCCACGGAACCGCGGACGCAGTTGCGGATGAGGACCTCGAGGATGGAGGTGTTGCGGGGCAGGAGCCGGCCGGCATTGTCGATCCGGCGGAAGGCGAGCACGCAGTTGGTGTCGCCGCTGGCCTGGTTCGTCAGGTAGAAGTAGCGGCCGAGCGTGTCGTCGCCGTAGTTCAGGTTCTCGTCGCTAACCCGCGTGAAGGGCGTCGGCACCTGGCCGACGCGCCCGAGGAAGTCGACGAGCCGGAAGCTGCCGGCCGGATAGCCGCTCGGCACCCGGGCGCGCAGCCACATGAAGTTGTCGCCGGGCAGCGTGGTGTTGTTCGTCAGCGCGATCTTCTGTTCGAATTCGCTGCCGAGGTTCCGGTCGAGCGCGATGATGCGGCCGGCGGGGGCGACCCAGGCGGTGCTCATGGCGATGTTGCGGAACTGGGCGGTCTTCTCGAGCACCGCGAGGCTGTAGTTGCCGACCGTGGGCGCGGCGCCGCAACCGGCGACGACGATGCCGAGGCCGAGCGCAAGGGCGCGGCGATGCTGCCGGGCGGCGCGCAGGAGGCGCGTCAGGCCGCGCGCGGCGGGCTCATGGGTCTGGCCGAAATGTGTCGTGCGGGTGCTCATGCCGCTGGTCCTTTTTCTGGGCCGTTGCCAAGAGATTGCCCGCAGACTTGGGGCAAAACGGCTCGGGAACGGGGCATTTTCAAGACGATACAAATTTTATCGATCATCGTGCGGGGTCGGGGCGGCGCTCCGCGCGGAGCGCCGATTCCCGGCGGTTGGAGGGGCCGGCAAGGGCGGGCCAACCGGGGTGGCGGGGCCGGGGCGAGGAGGGCATCGGGGCCAGGGCGGAGGTGGGCAGGGCAGGCGCCGGCACGCGCGGGCGCGCGGCGCCGGGCAGGACGGTCCCGGATATGCCGCAAGGGAAGCTCCGCCGGGGCGCTCGGAGCGGCCGAATATAATTTTAATAAAAACAGGGACTTCTGCGTTTGGGGCGGTCGGGTGCGGGATAACAGGCCCGTCGCTGCCGCATCTCCGTCGCTGTCAGCGAACCGGCTCACTTGATACTCGTCCTTCTGCCCGCCACTCCCAGCGGGCGACGCCGAGCCCGTGCACGGGCCGACGGCATCGAAAGGTAAATATACCCTTACCGCCGCTCAAGCTCTGATCACTGCGATCCTAGCTATCGAGCCGTCCGAGGCAGCACCTTTTGTCTACAATTCGAAATCAATTGGACGAAATTGCCACAGTTGGCTCGGGCTCCTCAACGTCATCCTGCCTCGCCCCGGCGTCGCGACTCCGCCCACCGCCTCGCCCCGCGCCGACGGCGCCGAGTCACCAGCTCGGCCGCCGGGCCGACAGGCCGCAATCAGCGGCCCGGCCGAGCATCGGTGCGAACCGGCGGTGCCGGCACGACAGGGTCTGGACGAAGGAGGAAGTGGCGCGCTGGGGAGGATTCGAACCCCCGACCCCTTGATTCGTAGTCAAGTACTCTATCCAACTGAGCTACCAGCGCGCGGGGTGCCCGGCATGTAACGGGGCGGGAGGGGCATTGCAAGGGGCAAAGCCCCCGGCCTCCCAGCCAGCTCCCGCCCTATTCCGCCGCCTGCAGCACCGCTTCCGCTTTCGGCAGGCAGATGGCGAATTCCGTGCCCCGATCGTCCGACCGGCGCAGGTCCAGCCGGCCGCCATGGCCGCGCACCAGCTCGGCCGCGATGGCGAGGCCAAGCCCGGAGCCGCCCTTCTTCACCGCGCCCTGGAAGGGCTGGAACAGGTGCTCGCGCGCCTTGGGCGGCAGGCCCGGCCCCGTATCGGTGACCGAAATCCACCAGGAATCCTCGTCCTCCCAGGCGCGCACGCAGATCTCGCCGGGCTTGCCGGTGGCGACGATCGCCTGGCGGGCATTGCGCACGAGGTTCGAGATCACGCGGTAGATCTGCTCGGAATCGGCGCGGAGCGTCAGCCCGGCCGGCACGTCCTCTCCGAACGAGAGGTCGTCCGCCCCCGCAGCCAGCCGCTCGGCATCGATGACATCGCCGATTAGCCCGGCGATCTGCACGCGCGCCAGCGTCGGCGGCGGTTCCTCCGCCCGGCCGAAGGCCAGCGTGCTCTCGGCCAGCGAGATGGCGCGGGAGATCGAGCCGAGCAGCTTGGGGATCAGCCGCTTGACCATCGGGTCGTCGGAGCCCTCGATCCGGTCGGCGAAGAGCTGGGCGGAGGTTAGGATGTTCCGCAGATCGTGGCTCACCCGCGCCACGGCGCCGCCGAGCTGGGCCAGCCGCTCCTTCTGGCGGAGCGCGCCGGTGAGCTGGGTCTGCATCGTCCGCAAAGCCTCCTCCGCCTCGCGGAGCTCGGTGACCCGGGCGGCGGGGGTGATGATCGAGCGGGCGTCCTCCGGGGCGGCCGCATAGCTCTGCATATGCCGCACCACCCCGGCGATGGGCCGCAGGAGCAGGGCGCGGACGGCAAGGAACAGCAGCGCCGCCGTCAGGATCGAGATCACGGCGGAGAGGACGAGCACGCGCAGCCCGTATTCGTACATCGCGGCCCGGAGCGGCCCCGTGGCCATCGTCACCTCGATCAGCAGCCCGCCATCCTGCACCGGATGGCCGATGACGCGGATGATCCGGTCCTCGGGGTCGATGAGCACGGCGAGCGCATCAATGATGAGCATCGGCGCGCTGGAACTGCGCATGTCGAACGTGGCGAAGATCGGCTGGGGGATCGGCGAGGAGAGCGCGAGCTGCCGTACCTCGTCGCGGCGGAGGACAACGTTGAAGACGTCGGCATTCTCGAGGAGCTCGGCTTCGAGCTCCGGCGTCACCATGTCGTCCGACAGGAGGGCCAGCGAGGCGATCTGCGCGCGGGCCAGCCGTTCGGTCAGGTAATCCTCACGGAACCGCGCGACGGAGGGCACGAAGATCAGCACCTCCGCCAGCATCACGAAGATGATTGTCAGGACGAGAAACCGGCCCGACAATGTCTTGAGCATGACGCCCTCCCGTCAGGGCAGAAGGCGCTGCACAGCGCCGACGGCCCGTTTCACCAGATCACTCTCGAACAATCTGGGGCTAAAATAGCTCCCGGCCACGGATTTGTGAATTTCCGAGCGCGTGGGGTAAGGGGCGACCATGCCGGCGATGGCCGAAAGCTTGAGTTTCTGCCCGAGCGCGAGCTGCCAATAGCCGATCTGGTCGCCGGCGCCGGGCCCGACGATGCCGGCGCCGACGGGCCGGCCCCTGGCCACCATCAGCTTGATGAGCCCGCCCGTGTCGCGCTCCGCCTGCGCCCTGTCGTTGCGGGCGAAGGGCAGGGTGAGGATTGTGAGCCGGCTGCCATGGACCTCCCGCGCCTCCGCCTCGGTCAGGCCGACATGGGCAAGCTCGGGGGCGGTGAAGGTGGCGCGGGGGATGGGGGCGGTCGCTTTCGAGGGCAGGCCGAAGGCGATGCGGCGAAGGGCCACACCGCCGTGATAGCCGGCCAGATGGGTGAACTGCCCGCGGCCCGCCACGTCGCCGATGGCGAAGAGCCCGCGGTGGGTGACGGAACGGAGGCTGTCATCCACGGTGATGCCGGCGTTGGAGACCTCGACGCCGGCCTTCTCGAGATCGAGCGAGGCGAGGTTCGGCGTGCGGCCGGTGGCGATGAGCAGGTCGCTGCCGGTATAGCTGCCGCCATCCGTCTCCAGCGTGATACCCTCGCCGCTCTTGCTGACCCTCGTGGCCCGCGCGCCCTCGACGATGGTCACCCCCTCGGCGCGGAGCGCGTCTGTCACGACGGTGGCAAGCTCCGGCTCCTCCTTCGCGAGGGCCTTGCCGGTGGTGATGACCGTCACCTCGGAGCCGAGGCGCCGGTGCGCCTGCGCCATCTCCATCCCGATCGGCCCGCCGCCGAGGATGAGGAGATGCCGGGGCAGCGGAGCGCCCGCCAGCCGCTCCTTCGCGAAGAGCGTCTCGTTGGTGAAATAGGGCACGTCGCCGAGCCCCTCGATGGGCGGCACCATCGGGGAGGAGCCGGTGGCGACGGCGAAGCGGCGGGCGCGGATCACCTGGCCGCCGGCCTCCACCTCCTCGCGGCTGAGGAAGCGGGCGCGGGCGCGGATGACGGTGACACCGAGCCCCTCGAAGCGCTCCTGGCTGTCATGCGGCGCGATGGCGGCGATGGCGGCGCTCGCGCGGGCGAGCGCGCCTTCATAGGTGACCTCCGCCCCCGCATGCCGCTCCGCCGCGGCCTTGATCAGCGCCTTCGAGGGCACGCAGCCGTAGTTGAGGCAATCGCCGCCCATCTCCCCCGCCTCGATCAGCACGACGCGCAGCCCCATCTGGGCGGCGCCGGAGGCGAGCGTCAGCCCGGCGGAACCGGCGCCGATGACGCAGAGATCGGGGGTCAGCGTGTCCATCTTGCGAGCAGGGCCTTTCGAAAGAGCGGCAGCGCCGCGAGGCAGGCGAGGCCGAGGATCGGCAGGAAGACGCGCGGCTCTCTCAGGAGCGAGAAATCCGGCCGCCCGCCTGTGGCGAAGACCTCGCCGAGCCCCGCGCCGACGGAGGTGTAGACCACCGCGCCGGGGATGATCCCCAGATAGGTCGTCACCGCGAAGATCGAAAGGGGCACGGCCAGAAGGGCCGGGATGAGGTTGGCGGCGAAGAAGGGCACGACGGGGATGAGGCGCATGAGGAACAGGACGGGCCAGCGGTTGGCGTCGATCCCCTCCTTGAGGCGCCGCGTGCGCTCGCCCGACTCCAGCCGCCGCGCCAGCCGCTCGCCCAGCCCCCAGCGGGCGGCGAGGAAGATGAGGCAGGCGCCGGTGCCGGCGGCGAGCACGTTGAAGAGCGCCCCGGGAAAGACCCCGAAAAGGAACCCGCCGGTCAGCGTGGCGACCGTTGCGCCGGGCAGCGACAGGGCGACGAGCACGGCATAGGTGGCCATGAAGAGGAGGGCGGCGGTCAGGTAATTGTCATCGCGATAGGCGAGAAGCGCCTCGCGGTTGCCGGCGAGCGTGTCGAAGCTCAGTGCCTCGCCGAGCGCCCAGGCGCCCCAGAGCGCCACGCCGCCGATGCCTGCGGGCAGGATGAGCCGCGCGCGGCTCTGCTGGTCGTCACTCGAAGGATCGCCACCTGCCATGCGACCACTCTGCCTGTGCGCGGCGGCGCCTGCAATCAGGGGAGCAGCTTGCCGCCGTTGAGGAGCCCCAGCGGGTCGAGCGCCGCCTTGATGCTGCGCATGACCTCGAGCGCCACGGGATCCTTCAGCGCCCGCATGGCGCCGAGCTTCGAGGTGCCGACGCCATGCTCGGCCGAGAAGCTGCCGCCCATCTCCACCGCCGTCTCGTCGACGAGGGCGCGAAGCGCGGCGGCATCGGCCATGCCGGCCTCGCCCGGATAGATCGTGTAATGGATATTGCCGTCGCCGAGATGGGCGACCACCATGTCCTCCGCCTTCGGCAGGCGCGCCTTCAGTCGGGCGCGCACCTCGGCGAGGAAAGGGGCGACGGCGGCGAGCGGCACGGCGATGTCGCAATCGACGAAGGGGGCCCTTGCGAAGGTCACCTCCGCCGCCGCCTCGCGCCTTGCCCACATCTCGTGGCGCTGGGCCTCCGAGGCGGCGATATGGGCGTCGAGCACCAGCCCCTCCTCCAGCGCCGCGGCGAGGAGCGCCTCCAGCGCCGCCGTCAGCGCTGGCTGGCCGTCCGGCCCCGGGGCGGCATCCTCGGCGGCGGGGGAGGCGATCTCGATCATCACATTGTGCTCCGCCGGGGCGGCGAAGGGCGGCCGGGCGCCCGGGTGGTGGGCGAGGTGGGCGGCGATGAACGCGGCGGGCATGTATTCGCAGGCCACCACCTTGCCGCCCGTCTCCTCCTGCAGGCGGTTGAGGAGCGTGAGGGCGGCTTGCAGCGAGGCGGTGGCGAGCATGGCCGTGGCGCGGATGCGCGGCGCCGGCTGGAGGCGGAGCACCGCCGCCGTCAGGAGCCCGAGCTGGCCCTCAGAGCCGATCATCAGATGGCGGAGGTTGAAGCCCGAATTGTCCTTGTGGAGCGAAGACATGAGGTTCAGGACCCGCCCGTCCGCCAGCACCGCCTCGAGCCCCAGCACGTTGTCGCGCATGTTGCCGAAGGCGAGCACGTTCGAGCCGCCGGCATTGGTGGCGAGCATCCCGCCGATCTGCGCCGAGCCCCGGGCGCCGAAGGTGAGCGGGAAGAGGAGGCCGGCCTCCTCGGTTTTCTCATGGAGCGCGGCGAGGACGACCCCCGCCTCGACCTCCGCCAGCCGCTCCTCCGCCGAGATGCGGCGGATGGCATCGAGGCGCTCGGTGGAGATCAGCACCTCGCCCGGCCCGGCCCGCGTGCCGCCGGTGAGCCCGGTATGGCCGGAGACGGGGACGACGGGCTGGCGGTGCTCGGTCGCGAGCGCGAGGAGCGCCGCGACCTCGGCGGTGGAGCCGGGCCGCAGGAGCGCGGCCGGCGCGCTGACATAGCCGCCGGTGGCGTCGCGCTGCCAGGGCGCGAGGGCGTCGCCGGTGAGGATATGGGCCCCGCCGATCCGGGCGGCGGCGGCATCGAGAAAGGTCATGCGTGTCTCCTCCTGCCTCCGTCTTGCCGGGAAAGGGCGGCTTTCGAAAGAGGGTTGCATGGGCAGGGGCGCTGCCGTAAGACGCGCGCGGTTCGGCGGTGTAGCTCAGTTGGTTAGAGCAACGGAATCATAATCCGTGTGTCCGGGGTTCGAGTCCCTGCACCGCTACCATTTCCCTCCTTCTATGACGGCAGCCCGGAGTGGCCCGGTGCCCCTTGCGGGGGGTGGCGGGCTGAAGCCCGCCCTACGGGGTTCGCCCCTTTCCGACGCCGGTGTGGTTTCCCCGCCCGGTACGCGCCGCAGGCGCAGGGCGAGCGCCGGCCCGTCCCGCGGGCTGGCGCTCTGTCGACGTCAGGCACTACGGCGAGCGAGGTCGGGGTTGCACCATAAAGCGCGCCGCATCACACGCAGGAGCGCCAACCCACGGGCCGGCACTCGCCCCGCGCGGCACCGGTGTGCGAGGGGTCGAGGGGGGCGCTGGGTTGGAAACCCACCCTACAGCGATTTTCGCGCGAAAATCGTGCACGGAATTCGCGCGAATTCCGTGGCCCCGAAGGCCCCCTCACCCCGCGTGGAAATGCGCGTAGATCTTCTCGGCCATCGCCTCCGAAATCCCGTCCACCGCCTTGAGGTCGGCCAACGCCGCGCCGCTCACCGCCTTGGCGGAGCCGAAATGGGCGAGGAGGGCGCGCTTGCGGGCGGCGCCGACGCCGGGGACCTCGTCCAGAGGGTTGGCCATCACCGCCTTGGCGCGCTTGGCGCGGTGGGTGCCGATGGCGAAACGGTGCGCCTCGTCGCGGAGCCGCTGCACGAAATAGAGCACCGGATCGCCCCGCCGGAGCGCCATCGGCCGCGTGCCGTGGCGGTGGAACTCCTCCTTGCCGAGATCGCGGTCGACGCCCTTGGCGACGCCGATCATCGCGATGTCCTCCACCCCGAGCTCGGCCATCACCTCGTGCACCGCGCTGACCTGCCCCTGACCACCGTCGATCAGCAGGAGGTCCGGCCAGGCGGCGCTCTCGCGGTTGGGGTCCTCCTTCAGGAGGCGCTGGAATCGGCGGGTCAGGACCTCCTTCATCATGCCGAAGTCGTCGCCGGGGGTCAGCGTTTCGTCCTTGATGTTGAACTTGCGGTACTGGCTCTTCTCGAACCCCTCGGGGCCGGCCACGATCATCGCGCCGATGGCGTTGGTGCCCATGATGTGGCTGTTGTCATAGACCTCGATCCGCCGCGGCGGCGCCTCGAGGCCGAAGGCCTCCGCCAGCCCGTCGAGGAGCCGCGCCTGGGTGGCGCTTTCGCTCATCTTCCGGGCCAGGCTCTCGCGGGCGTTCTGGGCGGCATGGCCGACCAGCTCGGCCTTCTCGCCGCGCTGGGGGACGGCGATCTCGACCTTCCTCCCCAGCTTCTCCGACAAAGCCTCGGCCATCAGCTGCGGGTCGTCGAGGCCGGTGTTCGTGAGGATCAGCCGCGGCGGCTCGTGGCTCTGGTAGAACTGGCCGAGGAAGGCCTGCATGATCTCGGAGGCATCCTCCTCGCCGTTGAGGCGCGGGTAGAAATCGCGGTTGCCCCAGTTCTGGTTGGCGCGGATGAAGAAGACCTGCACGCAGGCCTGCCCGCCATCGCGGTGCAGCGCCACGACATCCGCCTCCGTCACGCCGGCGGGGTTGATGCCCTGGTTCGTCTGCACCAGCGTCAGCGCCCGGATCCGGTCGCGGAGCGCGGCGGCGCGCTCGAATTCCATGGCGTCGGAGGCGGCCTGCATCTCGGTCGCGAGCTGCGCCTGCACGGCGGTGGACTTGCCGGTCAGGTAGCGCTCGGCATCCTTGACGCTCTCCATGTAATCCTCCTGCGAGATCAGCCCGACGCAGGGCGCCGAACAGCGGCGGATCTGGTGGAGGAGGCAGGGGCGCGTCCGGCTCTCGAAGGTGCTGTCGGAGCAGTTGCGGAGCAGGAACGCCTTTTGAAGCTGGTTGAGCACCCGGCGGACGGCGCCGGCCCCGGCGAAGGGGCCGTAGTAGTCGCCGCGCTCGCTCTTGGCGCCCCGGTGCAGCTTGATCTGCGGATAGCCGTGCTCGTGGCTGACGAGGATGTTGGGGAACGACTTGTCGTCGCGCAGGAGCACGTTGTAGCGCGGCTTGAGCTGCTTGATGAGGTTCTGCTCGAGCAGCAGCGCCTCCGTCTCTGTCCGGGTCGAGAGGAACATCATCGACGCGGTGTCGGCGATCATCCGGGCGATGCGCGGCGAATGCGGGCCGGAGCGGGCGTAGGAGCTGACGCGGGCCTTGAGGTTCTTCGCCTTGCCGACATAGAGCACCCGCGCCTCGGCATCGAGCATACGGTAGACGCCCGGGCCGGCGCCGAGCGTCTTCAGATAGGCGCCGATCACCGCGGGGCCGGTCTTGGCGGCCCGCTGGCTGGCGGGGATGTCGGGCTCGGTACTCATCGCGTGATTCCCCTCATGCGATTCCATTTAGGCGCGGAGGGCGCAAGGGAGAAGGCATCCACCGTTCCTGTGGATAATCCTGGGGGGAATTCCACGCGGCGCGGGATTTTCCCTTGCCTTCATGGCACTTCCTCGCATTGCTCAAAAAAACGTCACCGCGGCAAGTCATTGTATCTATGTCGGAAAAAACTTTCCAAGTTCTAAAACGCTGGAATCGTTAAGGATTTGTAAACGCTCGGTGACGGGTCTGGACAAGATGCCGGAGGGGCAGGCCGGTCAGCTCCATTGGGCGCTGTCGAGCTTTTCCCAGATGAGGTGCTGGCCGCCGTCGACGATGATGGCCTGGCCGGTCACCGTCTTCGCCTCGAGAAGGTAGCCGAGGGCGGCGATGATATCCGCGGGGTCGGTGCCGCGCGAGAGCACTCCGGCCTTTCGGCGGGCGCGGAAGCGGGCCTCGGGCTCGCTCTCGGCGGACAGCGTCGAGCCCGGCGCGATGCCGTTCACGCGCACCTTCGGCCCCAGCGCCTGGGCGGCGGTGCGCGTCAGCGCCCAGAGGCCCATCTTGGCGATCGTGTAGGTCATCAGCTCCGGCGCCGGCTTGGCGATGCGCTGGTCGAGCATGTTGATGCAGAGCGCCTGCGCGATGGCCTCGCCGTGATCGTCGGTCAAGGGCTCCGGCGCCTGCGCGCCGAAGGCCTGCAGCAGGAAGAGCGGCGCGCGGAGGTTGGTGGCGATGTTCTCGTCCCAGGAGGCGGCGGTCGCGCTCTCCAGCCGGTCGAAATGGAAGCTCGAGGCGTTGTTGACGAGGAGCGTGAGCGGCCCGCCGAGCGCCTCGGCCGCGGCGGGGACGAGCCCGGCGACCGCCTCGGCATCCGTCAGGTCGGCCTGCACCACGGCGGCCGTCCGGCCCATGGCGCGGATCTCGTCGGCCGCCGCCTCGGCGCCCTCGCGGCTGCGGTTGCAATGGAGCGCCACGTCGATGCCGCGCGCGCCGAGGGCCAGCGCCATGGCGCGGCCGATGCGGGCGCCGGCGCCGGTGACGAGGGCCCGCGGCCTCACGCTCACAGCAGCACCACGAGCACGAAGCCGACGTAGAGGGCGATGAAAGCCACCCCCCAGAGGCGGGTGATGTCGCGCTTGAAGAAGACGAGCGGCACGAGAAGCAGGGAAGAGACGAGCAGCATCGGGAAGTCCGCCCAGAACGTCTCGGCCGTCATCGGGATGCGGCCGAAGAGGGTGGAGATCCCGAGGATGCACAGCAGGTTGAAGAAGTTCGAGCCGATGACGTTGCCGATGATCACGTCGGTCTGCCGGCGCATCGCCGCGGCGAAGGAGGTGGCGAGCTCGGGCAGCGAGGTGCCGACCGCCACCAGCGTCAGGCCGATGATCGTCTCCGACACGCCCCAGCGCAGCGCGATCTCCGTCGCGCCGGTGACCAGCAGATGCGCGCCGATCGGCAGTCCGATGAGCCCGGCGCAGATGAGGAGCCCAATGGTCAGGCCGCGCATCGAGGGGTCGGCGCCCTCCGGCGTTTCCTCCGGGGCCTCGTCAGGCGCCGCGTCGGCGGCGGCGCGGCTCTCGCGGCGCGCCTTGAGGGCGCCTCGCGTGGTCATCCACAGGATGACGCCGAGCGCCGCTAGGAGGATCAGCCCGTCGAAGCGGAAGAGCGCCCCGCCGATGCCGGCGAGAAGGATGACCAGCAGCGTCGCGCCGAGCATCTGGATGTAGGAGGTCCTCACGTCGAGCCCGCCGGCGACGATGGGGGCGACCAGCGCCGGCAGGCCGAGGATCAGCAGCACATTGGCGATGTTGCTCCCCACCACGTTGCCGAGCGCGAGCCCGGGCGAGCCGCCCAGCACGGCGGCGACGGAGACGAGCAGCTCCGGCGCCGAGGTGCCGAAGGCGACGACGGTGAGCGAGACGACGAGCGCCGGGATGCCGAGCCTGAGCGACAGGTTCACCGCGCCCTTCACCAGCGCATCGCCGGCGAAGAGGAGGATCACGATCCCGATGGCGACGAAGACCCAGTCGATCATGTCGCCCCGCAGGGGCAGGGCCCCTTGCCGATCCGCGGCCGGCCGCAGTCCGGGCAGGTCTTTTGCAGGCGCTTGCCGCCGAGCCCGGGGAGGCGCGGCATGCGCAGCCGTCCGAACATGGCGAGCACGGCCATGAAGACGAGGAAGAGCGTGATGATCTTGAAGATCACTTGGACGTCACAATCCGAAACGCGAGAAGGCGAGGCGGTTCTCGATCCCCGCCAGCGCGCTGTCCACGGCGGCGACGCCGAGCCGGGCCATCAGGCCGCGCTTGGGGCCATAGGTGCGGAAGCGGGTCTTCTCGCCGAAGCGGCGCTTCATCTCGGAGACGAGATGGCCCACGCCGTCGGCGAGGCCCTTCTCGATGGCGGCGCGGCCGATCCAGATATTGCCGGTGAAGAGGTCCTCGTCCGCGAGTTTCGTGCCGCGGCGCGCCTTCACATGGGCGATGAAGGCCTCGTGAAGCTGGTGGAGCCAGGTGTCGAGCCGGGCGACATCCTCGGGCTGTTCGGGGCGGAACGGGTCGAGGAGGCTCTTGGATTCGCCGGCGGTATGCACCCGCCGCTCGATCCCGTGCCTGGCGATGAACTCATTGAGGCCGAAGGAGGCGGCGATGACGCCGATGGAGCCGACCATCGAGGTGTCGTCGACGAAGATCTCGTCGGCCGAGCAGGCGAGCCAGTAGCCGCCCGAGGCCGCGACATCCTCGCAGAAGGCGAAGACGGGGACCTTCTTCTCCTCGCTCAGCCGCCGGATACGGGCGGAGATCAGCGAGGATTGCGCCGCCGAGCCGCCCGGGCAGTTGATGGCGAGCGCCACGGCGGCGGGCTTGCCGCGCCGAAAGGCCTTTTCGATCTGCGGGGCGAGGGCATGGTCGCTCAGCCCGCTGCGCGGGCCATTCGAGCTGATCGCGCCCTCGAGGCGGATCACGGCGACGGTCGGGCGGGAGGAGCCGAAGAGACGGTTGAACATGGCTCTTGATGTAGGTGCGACAGGCGGGGCCGGCAAGGCGGGTTCGGCGATGGCGCACCATCCCGTCGCAACCGGGCCCGCCGGCGCCGCGCGGGGCGAGCGCCGGGCCGGGGGGTGGCGCTCCCGCCGGTGGTGCGGGGCGGTTTATGGTGCAACTCCGCCCACGCTCCGAGCGCGTTCCCGGCCCCACCAGAGCGCCAGCCCGCGGGCCGGGCCGGCGCTCGCCCTGCGCCTGCGGCGCCTACCGGGCGGGGGAAGCGCGGGACCGTCGCGCCGAGGCGTAGGGTGGGTTTGTAACCCACCGCCCTCCGGCGCCGCCCTCACCCCCGGAGTCGCCACCCCGTCTGGAAGATCCGGGCGATGAGCCCCAGGCAGATCGCCGTGAAGATGGCGATGGCGAGGAGCGACAGACCGACCGGCACGTCGGAGGTGCCGAAGAAGCTCCAGCGGAAGCCCGAGATCAGGTAGAACACCGGGTTGAGGTGGATCACCCCCTGCCAGAAGCCCGGCAGCATCGAGGCCGAGTAGAACGACCCGCCGAGGAAGATCAGCGGCGTCAGGATGAGCTGCGGCACGAGGTTGAGCTGCTCGAAGGTCTTCGCCCAGATGCCGATGATGAAGCCGAGAAGCGCGAAGCTCAGGCAGGTCAGCAGAAGGAACCCGACCATCGCCAGGGGATGCGCGATGGAGATGTCCACGAAGAAGAACGAGGTGGCGAGGATGATCGTGCCGATGATGAGCGCCTTGGTCATCGCCGCGCCCACAAGCCCCAAAGTCACCTCGAAGAAGTTCACCGGCGCCGCGAGGATCTCGTAGATCGCGCCCATGTATTTGGGGAAGTAGATGGCGATGGCGGAGTTGGTCGTGCCCTGCATCATGACGGTCAGCATGATGAGCCCGGGCACGATGTAGCTGCCGTAGCTCACCCCCTCCACCTCGTCGATGCGGCTGCCGATGGCGGCGCCGAAGACGACGAAATAGAGCGAGGTCGAGATGACGGGGGCCACGAGCGACTGCACGATGGTCCGCCGGAAGCGGATCATCTCGCGCTTGTAGATGGTTGTGACGGCATGGACATTCATTGGGCCGTCTCCTCTTCCGCCGGCTCTTCATGGACGAGCCCGACGAAGATCTCCTCGAGGCTCGATTGGGTGGTGGAGAGGTCGGCGAGCTGCAGCCCCTCGTCGCGGATCGCGGTCAGGAGCCGGGTGATGCCGGTGGAGCCCGACTGGCTGTCGTAGGTGTAGCTGAGCCGGCCCGGCCCCTCCATCTCCACCCCCTTCTCGGCGAGCGAGGGCGGCAGGCTGCCGATCTCTTCGGCCAGCTCGATGATGAGCGTCTTGTGGCCCATGCGCTTCATCAGCGTGTCCTTGTCCTCGACGAGCTTGATCTCGCCGCCCTGGATGACGGCGATGCGGTCGGCCATCGCCTCCGCCTCCTCGAGGTAATGGGTGGTGAGAATGATGGTGGTGCCGCCCTGGCGCAGCTCCTCCACCACCTCCCACATCCCCTTGCGGAGCTCGACATCGACGCCGGCGGTCGGCTCGTCGAGGAACAGCACCTTCGGCTCGGTCGCCAGCGCCTTGCCGATCAGCACCCGCCGCTTCATGCCGCCGGAGAGGGAGAGGACGTTGCCGTCCTTCTTGTCCCAGAGCGAAAGCTGGCGGAGCACCTTCTCGATATGCGCATCGTTGCGGGGCTTGCCCCAGAGCCCGCGGGTGAAGGCCAGGCTGTCCCAGACCTTCGCATACATGTCGATATTGACCTCCTGCGGGACGATGCCGATCTGCCGGCGGGCGCCCTTGGGGTTGGTCGCGGCATCGATGCCGCCGACGCGGATGGTGCCGGAGGTCGGCTCGGTGATGCCGCAGATCGTTGATATCAACGTGGTTTTGCCGGCGCCGTTCGGCCCGAGGAGCGCGAGAATCTCGCCTTCCTCGATGGAGAGCGAGACGCCCTTCAGCGCCTCGAACCCGCCGTCATAGACTTTGCGGAGGTTCTCGACCTCGATCATGGCAGCCATCGGGCTTGCCTCCCTCGTTTCACGATTGTTGGCGCTCACATAGGGGTGAGCAGGGGCCGGGCCAAGGGCGCGGCGCCTTTATTTTCGGCAGACTGGAAAGCCTCCCGCCGGGAGCTACGGCCGGTCCTGCGCCTGCGCGGCGGCCGGCGGGCCATCGCGTGGCGCATCGGGCGGCACCGGTGGCCCATCCGCCCCGCAGGCGGCCAGCGCCAGCAGCGCGGCGAGCGCGAGCGCGCGGCTCACAGCGGGATACCGATGGGCCCGAGCCCGAGGCCCAGCCCGCCCGGCCCGAGCCGGACCCGCGCCGGCGAACCTTCCTGGCCAACGCTGACCCCGGGCGACACCCCGCCCGGCCCGATGCCGACCCCCGCCGACGCGGAGGCCGGCGCCTCGGGGTCGCAGGCCGCGAGGGCCAGAAGGGCGAGGAGGAGGGCGGCGGCGCGGTGCATGGCGGTCTCCCGGGGGGCTAGTTGCGCTCCCAGTATCCTCTTCGCGGGGCCGATCAGCAAGCAGCGCGATTGGTGCCGCCAGTGTGACGGTGCTCACGGGCGCGGTGATCCTGGCGCGGAGTTTGCTGCGTTGGCCGACGCGTGCCGGGCGGGGCAACGGTCGAACGAGGGCACGAGGGCTGCCCCCGTAGGGCGGGCTTCAGCCCGCCACCTCGGCCCCAATCACGTCCCGAGCATCCCCCGCCACCGCGCCACCTGCGCGCGCACCTGATCCGGCGCGGTGCCGCCGTAGATCTTCCGGCTGGCGACCGAATTCTCCACCCCGAGCACGTCGAAGATCCCCGCCGTGATCCCGGCATGGGCCTCCTGCATGTCCTCCAGCGTCAGCTCGGGCAGGTCGCAGCCCTTGCCCTCCGCCTTCGCCACCAGCGCCCCGGTGACATGGTGGGCATCGCGGAACGGCAGGCCGAGTTCGCGGACCAGCCAGTCGGCGAGGTCGGTCGCGGTGGAGAAGCCGAGCGCGGCGGAGGCGCGCATCGCCGCGCGGTCGGGCGTCATCGAGGCGACCATGCCCTCCATCGCGGCGAGCGACAGAAGGAGCGTGTCGGCGGCGTCGAAGGTCTGCTCCTTGTCCTCCTGCATGTCCTTTCCATAGGTCATCGGCAGGCCCTTCATCACCGTGAAGAGCGCGATCTGCGCGCCGAGCACCCGGCCGATCTTGCCGCGGATCAGCTCCGCCGCGTCCGGGTTGCGCTTCTGCGGCATGATCGAGGAGCCGGTCGACCAGGCGTCGGACATGGCGACGAAGCGAAACTGCGCGGTGGACCAGATCACCATCTCCTCCGCGAGGCGCGACAGGTGCATGGCGCAGATCGAGGCGGCGGAGAGGTATTCGAGGGCGAAGTCGCGATCCGCCACCGCATCCATCGAATTGGCCATCGGCCGGTCGAAGCCGAGCGCCTGCGCCGTCGCCTCCCGGTCGAGCGGGAAGGACGAGCCGGCGAGCGCGGCGGCGCCGAGCGGGCTTTCGTTCATCCGGGCGCGGGCGTCGCGAAAGCGCGAGAGGTCGCGGCCGAACATCTCGACATAGGCCATCAGGTGATGGCCGAAGGTCACCGGCTGGGCGACCTGCAGATGGGTGAAGCCGGGCATGACGAAGTCGGCGGTCTCCTCCGCCCGGGCAATGAGCGCCCGGATCAGCGCGGTCAGAGCCTCGGCCGCGGCATCGCATTGCCCGCGGACCCAGAGCCGGAAGTCGAGCGCCACCTGATCGTTGCGGCTGCGCCCCGTATGGAGCCGGCCGGCGGGCTCGCCGATGAGCTCTTTCAGGCGCGCCTCGATGTTCATGTGGATGTCTTCGAGCGCGGCGGAGAAGGGAAAGTCCCCCGCCTCGATCTCTGACTTGATCGTGAGGAGGCCTTCCCGGATGGCCGCCGCGTCGCTATCCGTCACGATGCCGGTCTCGGCGAGCATGGCGGCATGGGCGCGGGAGCCTTCGATATCCTCGGCATAGAGGCGCTTGTCGAAGGAGATCGAGGCGTTGATCGCCTCCATGATCGCATCGGGGCCGGTGGCGAAACGCCCGCCCCACATGGCGTTGGAGGTTTTCGACATGGCTCTTTCCCTTCGCTCCCTTGGCTTTGCTGCCTGTTACATGCTGGCCGGCCTTGCCGCAATTCCGGCGGGCGCGGCGGCAGAGGAGGCGGATCTTGAGGCGCTGGTGACCGGCGAGATGCGCAGTTTCGCCCTGGCAGAGCGCGAGGTGTCGAGCGTCGCCTTCACCGGGCCGGACGGGGCGGAGGAGACCCTCGCCGATTACGAGGGCCGGGTGGTGCTGGTCAACTTCTGGGCCACCTGGTGCGCCCCCTGCCGCGAGGAGATGCCGACGCTGGCGGCCCTGCAGGACGAACTCGGCGGCGAGGAGTTCACGGTGCTGACCGTGGCCACCGGCCGCAACCCGCCGCCGGCGCTGACGCGCTTCCTCGAAGAGATCGGCACGCCGGACCTGCCAGTGGCGACCGACCCCCAGCAGCGGCTCGCCCGCGACATGGCCGTGCTCGGCCTGCCGGTGACGGTGCTCATCGGCGCCGACGGCCGCGAGGTCGGCCGGCTGATCGGCGGGGCGGACTGGGCCTCCGACGAGGCGGTGGCTCTGATCGAGGCGGTGATGGGCGAGGGGGTGCCGGGGGTGCCGGGCTGAAGCCCGGCCTACAGCCCGGCTCCGGCGTCGCGCCCGGATGAAAGCGGGGACCGGGGGGCTGTCTGCCCCCCGTCGCCTTTGGCGACTCCCCCCGAGGATGCCCGGGAGCAAAGAGGGGGCAGGCCGGGCGCCGTGAGGCGTAGGGTGGGTTTGCACCCGACCGGCCCTACCGCCCCGGGCCTACCCCACCAGCGTCAGCGCCCAGAAGCAGAGCGCCGAGAGGAGCGCGGCCGCGGGGACCGTCACCACCCAGGCGGCGATGATCGTCAGGAAATGCGAGCGGCGGACGAGCCGGCGGCGGCCGCGCTCCTCGGGCGCCAGGCGCTCCGCCGGGGGGCGGGCGGTGGCGCTTTGCCGGGCGCGGCGGGCCGTGTCCCATTCGCGGTAGAAGCCGACGCCGAAGACGCCGCCGACGGCGATATGCGTCGAGCTGACCGGCAGGCCGGCCCAGGAGGCGGCGATGACCGTCACCGCGGCGGAGAGCGCCACGCAATAGGCGCGCATCGGGTTCAGCTTGGTGATCTGGTTGCCGACCATGCCGATCAGCTTCGGCCCGAAGAACACCAGCCCGAAGGAGATGCCCATCGCGCCGATCACCATCACCCAGAGCGGGATCGCCACCTCGGCCGCGATCCCGCCGCCGCTGCCGGCATGGACGACCGCCGCCAGCGGCCCCACGGCGTTGGCGACATCATTGGCCCCATGCGCGAAGGACAGGAGCGCCGCCGAGATCACCAGCGGCAGGCGGAAGAGCATCTTCAGCGAGCGGTTGCGGTTCTCCATTCCCCGCGACTGGCGGCGGACGAGCGGCACCGAGACGGCGCCGAAGACGAGCCCGGCCGCGCCGCCGATGGCCAGCGCCGTGCCCATGCTCACATGCATCACATGCTTGAGGCCCTTGAGCGCCAGATAGGCGGCGAAGGCGGCGGCCATCAGGCCGATGAGCACCGGCACCCAGGTGCGGGCGGCGGCGATCTTGTCGTCCACATAGATGATCCGCGCCTTGATGAAGGCGAGGATGGCGGCGGCGATCACCCCGCCGAGCACCGGCGAGATCACCCAGCTCGCGGCGATGGAGCCCATGGTCGGCCAGTTGACGGCGGCAAGGCCCGCCGCCGCCACGCCGGCGCCCATCACCCCGCCGACCACGGCATGGGTCGTCGAAACCGGCGCCCCGATCCAGGTGGCGAGGTTGACCCAGATGGCGGCGGAGAGGAGCGCGGCGAGCATGGCGAAGACGAAGGTCTCGGGGCCGCCGTCGAGGCTCGCCGGGTCGATGATGCTCTTCGAGATCGTCGCCACCACGTCGCCGCCGGCGAGAAGCGCGCCCGCGGTTTCGCAGATGGCGGCGATGGCGATGGCGCCCGCCATCGACAGGGCCCGGGCGCCGACGGCCGGGCCCATGTTGTTGGCGACGTCGTTGGCGCCGATGTTGAGCGCCATGTAGGCGCCGAAGGCGGCGGCGACGATCACCGGCAGCGAGCCGGCGCCGACGCCCGTCAGCACCGCCGCGGCCAGCGCCGCCAGCGCCACGAAGACCATCGAGAGCCCGATGCCGACCAGCGGCCGGGCGGTGTGCTGGCCGGCGGCCTCAAGCCGCGAGAGGCGGTTGAGGTCGCGGTCGAGCGTTGGCCAGTCGCGGTCCGGGAGGCCCTCCTCGTCGCTCATGTGCCCGGCCCCAGAAGCGTCGGGAGCTGGAGGAGCAGCCGGGCGAGCTCCGGCTCGTCCACGGCGGCGGCCGCGTCGGCGGGGCTCATCCAGCGGCGCTCGCGGCGGCCGGCCTCGGGGTATTCCTCATGCAGCTTCGACACTTCGATGGCATGGACATGCACCACCGTCGCCACGGGCAGGTTGCCGGTCAGGCGCTTGTTGTAGCGATAGGCGCCGATCAGCTCTGGCCGGCCGCCCTGGGGCTTCACGCCGGCTTCCTCCCAGGCCTCCGCCAGGGCGCCGCCGGCGGCGTCGAGCCCCGAATGCGGCCATCCCTTGGGCAGGATCCAGCGGCGGGTCTCGAGCGAGGTGACGAGCAGCACCTCGATCCCGGTCGTGCCGCGCCGCCAGCAGAGTGCCGCCACCTGGAAGCGCGGCGGGCGGCCGAGGATCGGCGCGAGGTAGTCTTTCCAGAATCGGCCGAGCATGGATCCTCCCGAAACGTTCGGGCGGGTCTAGCGGGTCAAAGGCCGAAGGCCAACCGTCAGGCGCCCGGTGTGGGCTCCGGGGGGGGGGGCGGTTCCGGCCCAGGGAACGGGGCTCAGGCGCGGCCGGAGGAGGAGGACAGCCCCGCCGGGTCGATGCCGAGCTGCTTGAGCGCCGCCGCCCATTTGTGCTCGGCCGCCCGGCCGAAGAGGATGTCGCTGCGGGGCGGCGCGGTCAGCCAGTCGTTGCGGGCGATCTCGCCCTCGAGCTGCCCCGGCCCCCAGCCGGCATAGCCGAGCGCCATCATGCTCTGCTGCGGGCCGCGCCCTTCGGCGATGTCGCGCAGGACATCCGTCGTGGCGCTCATCGCCACCTCTCCGTCGACGTCGAGCGTCGCCTCGGCGCTCTCGTAATCGGCCGAATGAAGCACGAAGCCGCGCTGCGGCTCCACCGGCCCGCCGAAATGCACGCGGATGTCGCCCATCCCGGCGCCCGGCTCGATACCGAGCTGGCGGAGCAGCTCCGCGAAGCGGATCTCCGGCGTCGGCTTGTTGACGATGAGGCCGAGCGCGCCCTCCTCCGAATGCGCGCAGAGATAGATGACGGAGCGGGCGAACCTGGGGTCGCCCATCTCCGGCATGGCGATGAGAAGCTGGCCGGCGAGGGTGATGTCGTCATCGGGCATGCCCCAGATGATGTGGTGCCGGAGGGCCACGCGCAAGGGTGGCTCGCGGGCGCCGTCGCGGCGAAGTGACTTCCCATTTCACGCCGGCTTGCCGAGACCTCCCTCATGCGCCTGCCAGCCCTTGCCCTCGCCCTCTGTCTCGCCGCCCCCGCCGCCCAGGCCTGGGATCTGGACGATGCCGTGTCGCTGACGGTGCTGCCCGGCTGGCGGCAGGCCGACGGCACGCATATGGCGGCGATCCGCCTCTCGCTGGCGCCGGGGTGGAAGACCTACTGGCGCGCCCCGGGCGATGCCGGCATCCCGCCGGAGTTCCATTTCGCCGGGTCCGGCAACCTCGCTGCCATCCGCCCGCACTGGCCGGTGCCGGAGATTTTCGAGCAGGGCGGCATGCGCTCCATCGGCTATCACGGCGAGCTCGTGCTGCCGATCGAGCTGCAGCCGCGGGGCGGCGGCGACATCGTGCTCAGTGGCGAAATCGAGCTCGGCATCTGCGAGGAGATCTGCGTGCCCGTGCGCCTGCCGATCGAGGCCCTGCTGCCCGCCGTCGGCAGCCGCGACGGCGCCATCATCGGCGCGCTCGTCGATGCGCCGATGAGCGCGGCGGCGGCGGGGGTCGGTGGCGTGAGCTGCACGCTCCGCCCCGGGGCAGAGGGGATGGAAATCACGGCGGAGCTGACCATGGCGCCGCTCGGGCCGGGCGAGGCGGCAGTGATCGAGGCGGGGCCGGGGATCTGGGTCTCGGAGCCCGAGCTGACCCGCTCCGGCGACCGGCTGCGGATGACCGCGCATCTTGTCGACATCGCCGGCCGGCAGGTCGCGGTGGACCGCGGCGCACTCCGCCTGACACTCTTCGGCGGCGGCCGCGCGGCCGAGGTGCAGGGCTGCCCGGCGCCGTAGGCTACTCCGCCGGCAGCCCCCCTCTCCGCCGCCCCCGCCGCGCCAACACCGCCCAGCTCGCGAGGTAGAGGAGCACCAGCCCGGCCGCGAGCGCCGCCGCGAAGGCGGCGAGCGGCGGGACGGGCAGCGTCAGCGCCCAGGGCGCTGCCGGCCAGAGCTCCGGCAGGATGAAGAGGCCGATCAGCGCCAGCGCCAGCGCCGTGGCGAGCCAGCTCGGCACCCGCGCGCCCGGGTCGGGGGCGCGAAGGGCCTTCCGCGCCGAGGCGACGAGCCGGTTGATGTCGGCCTGAATCGCGAGCAGCGCCGGCACGACCAGCAGCACCAGCATCGTTCCGAAGGCGAGCCCGTAGACCAGTGTGACCACGGTGGGCTTGAGGAACTCCGCCTGGGCCGAGCTCTCCGCCAGAAGCGGCGCGAGGCCGAGCACTGTCGTCGCCGTGGTGAGGAACACCGGGCGGAGCCGGTCCGCCACGCCGTCGACGATGGCGGGCAGGAGTCCGCGCTTCTCGGAATATTCGTCGATGGTCGAGACCAGCACGATGGAATCGTTGATGATGATGCCGATCATCCCGATCAGCCCGACGAGCGAGAACATCGAAAGGGGAATGCCCCATTGGTGGTGGCCGAAGACGGCGCCGATCAGCCCGAAGGGGATGATCGCCATCACGATCACGGGCCGCGCCCAGGACGAGAATATCCACGACAGCACCAGATAGATGGCGAGGAGGCAGAACATCGTGCCGACCCGCGCGCCGTTCAGGAACTCCTGCTCCTGCTCGGACAGGCCGCCCAAGTCGGTGGCGATCCGGTAGCGCTCCTCCAGCCGGGGCAGGATGTCGCCCTCGATCTGGGTCATGATCTCGGAGGCGCGGTCGGCATCCTCGTCGTCGAGCCCGGCGGTCACCGAGATGAGCATCGTGCCGTTCACGCGGCGGACGGAGGAGAAGCCCGTCCGCTCCGTCGCTGTGACGATGTCGGCGAGCGGCAGATAGGTGCCGTCGGCGGCGCGCATCATGGTCCGGTCGAGGAAATCCGCCGTCAGCTCGTCATCCGGCAGCTCGACGCGGATCGTCGCCGAGCGCGGCCCGTCGGGGAAGCTCGCCGCCTCGATGCCGCCGAGCCGCTCGCGGAGCGTCCGGCCGAGGGCGTCGATGGTGAAGCCGAGCGCGCGGCCCTGCGCGGTCAGCTCGAGGATCAGCTCCTCCTTGTCATAGGCGAGGCTGTCCTCCGGCCCCGAGACCTCGGGGAACTGCCCGAGCTCGGCCTTCAGCGCCTCCGCCGCCGCCTTCAGGATCTCCGGCGTGCCGCCCGAGAGCTCGATGTCGATGGCCTCCCCGCCGGGGCCGGTGCCCCAGGAGCGGAAGCTGACCGTCTCGGCCATCGGCAGCGCCTGCGTCGCCGCCTGCAGGTCGGTGACGAACTGCCCGGACGAGAAGGGGCGGAGGTCGGCATCGACCAGCTCGATGGTGATGGCCCCGAGCTGATAGCCCTCCTTGTCCTCGGCGCCGGAGAGCGGCCGGCCGTTGTTGCCGCCGATCTGGGCGATGACATAGGAGATCGGGTTGACCCCGTAGGTCGCCTCGTATTCCTCGCCGACCGCCTCGGCGGCGCGCTGCATCTCCTGCATCTGCTCGAGGCTGTCCTCGCGCGTGGCGCCGGGCAGCATGGCGAAATTGCCGCCGACGGTGCCCTGCTCGGGGGCGGAGAAGAAGCGCCACTGCACGTCGCCCCGGATCAGCATCGCCCCCTGCCAGGCGAGAAGCAGCAGCGCCAGCGCCACCACCGGATAGCGGGCGAGGATCACCAGCCGCACGATGGGGCGGAAGACATGCGCCACCAGCCAGCGCACGCCCTTGTCGACCTGCCGGGAGGGCCAGTCGTACCAGGGCGTCTCGTGCACATGTTTCAGCGAATGCGCGAGGTGGTTCGGCAGGATGACGAAGCACTCGACCAGGCTCGCGGCGAGGACGGCGATAACGGTGAAGGGAATGTCGGAGATCAGGTCTCCGAACTGGCCGCCGATGAGGATGAGGCCGTAAAAGGCGATGATCGTCGTCAGCGTCGCCGAGAAGACCGGCAGGAACATCCGCCGCGCCGCATTCTCCGCCGCCACCTCCGGCGGCTCGCCGAGCCGCGTGGCGCGGAAATCGGCATGTTCGCCGACGACGATGGCGTCATCGACGACGATGCCGAGGGTCAGGATCAGCGCGAAGAGCGACATGATGTTGAGCGTCAGCCCGAAGGCATACATGACCGCCACGGCCGCCAGCATCGAGACCGGCAACCCCAGCGCCACCCAGAGCGCCGTCCGCGCGTTGAGGAAGAGGAAGAGCAGCACCACGACGAGCCCCAGCCCCATCGCGCCGTTGTCGAGAAGGAGCGAGAGCCGCGCCGTGATCTCCTTCGCCGTCGAGTTCACGAGGTCGATCGAGGTGCCGGCGGGCAGGGTCGCCTGCATCTCGCGGGCCACCTCGCGGGCGGATTCCTCGATGGCGATGGCGTCGCCCTCGGCGGAGCGCGAGATATCGATCTGGATCGCCGGATTGTCGCCCACATAGAGCGCCCGCTCGCGGTCGATGGCGAGCGTCTGAACATCGGCGACGTCGCCCACCGTCAGCGTGGTGCCGTCGGCGTTCTGTTCGAGCACGATGGCGGCGATCTCGGCGGCGGTGCGCCGCGTCTCGCCGGTGCGCAGGCGCTGGGTGCCGGCATCGCCGGCCGGGTCGGCATTGACCTCGCGCGCGATGGCCGCCGAGATGTCGGACATGCCGATGTCGTGACGGATGAGGCTGAGCGAGGGCACCTCGACCAGGATCGACGGCGCCGCGATGCCGGAGATGGAGCTCTGCGTCACCCCGGCCTCAAAGAGGCGCGAGACATATTCGTCGGCGAATTCGGCGAGCGGCGCGGTGCCGATGGGCCCGGTGATGACGGCGGAGGTGACCCGCTCGGCCCAGCCGCCGCGGCGCACCTCTGGGTCCTCGGCGCCCTCGGGCATCGAGACACCGTCCACCGCCTCCTGCACCTCCTTCTCGGCATCGTCCATGTCGGCGCCGGGCTCGAACTCCAGCCGGATCGAGGCGCGCCCCTCCGACGAGCGGGCATCCGAGCCCGTGACGCCGGAGACGCCCCGCAGCGCCGGCTCCAGCGCCTGCACGACGGCGGCATCGACATCCTCCGCCCCGGCGCCGGACCACGAGACATTGACCGAGATCGAATCGATGATGACATCGGGGAAGAACTGGGCGCGCAGCCGCGGGAAGGCGATGATCCCGGCCGCGATCATCAGCACCATGACGAGGTTGGCGGCGGTCCGGTGCCGTGTGAAGTAGCGGAACATCTAGCGCCCCCCTCTCAGGAAGGCCCCGGAAACTCCCGCGCCCCTCGCTTTTCTGCAAATACCTGCGGGGATCGCCATCGGGGTGCCATCGGTTCGAGACCCGATGGCGACGGGGCTGGCCCCCGCTCCTGCGCTCACCTCTCGTCCCGGACCTCGCATCAGCTTCCCATCCGGCTCTCGATCCGCGCCACCATCTCGGCGGGGACCTCGTCCTGCGCCAGCGTCTCGCGGATGCGCATCTTGGCTTCGTCGGGCATGACATCGCTTTCGTCGATGAAGGCGATGAGCCGGGCGCGGCGGTCGGCGTCGAGTGCGATCATCTCGCTGCCCCCGAGGGGGGGTGCAGCGGTCGGCGCGCCGCCGGGGGGGCCACTCGGAGCGTCACCGGGAGGGCCGCCGAACTCGCCGTCGGGAGGCCCATCCGGAAACCCACCGGGAGCTTCGGAGACCGCCTCACCCGTGATGAGTTCCTCCCCCGAATCGAGCAGCGGCCGGACGCGCAGGCCCTCGCCGATCAGCGGCGAGCGCGCGCGGACGACCCATCGGCCCTCCAGATCCGGCGCGCGGATCAGCACGTCGTCGCCTTGGCGGCGGACGAGCTCGACCTGCACCTCCTCCAGCCGGTTCTCGGCCCCGAGCACCAGCACCGTCCCATCCGCCGCCAGCGCCGGGGCGGGCAGGCGGGCGATGCCGCTCTGTTCGGGCTCGGCGATGGCGATGGTGACGAAATCGCCGGGGCGGAGGCCATGGGCGGCGTCGATCTCGGCATAGATGAGCCGGCCGGACTGGCTCTCGCCCCCGGCGCTCTCGCGGCTGATGCGGCCCTCGGCCTCCAGCGTCAGGCCGGAGACATCGAGCCGCACGGTCACCGGCGCCGCGATCAGCGCGCCGTTCTCATCGAGGAGGTTCGCATATTGCGCGGCGCTGAGCCGGAAGGCCGCCTCGAGCGCCGTGGGGTCGATGAGCTCGGCGATCTGCTCGTTGGCGGAGACGCGGCTGCCCTCGCCGATGGTCACGCTCGCCAGCGTGCCGGTGAAGGGCGCGGTATATTCGGTATCCGCCAGCGCCCGCTCGGCCTCGTTCACGCTGAGCTGCGTCCGCGCGATGGTGTTCGCCGTCGTGTCGACCCGCGCCTCGGCCTGCGCCAGCGCCTGGCGGCGCGCCAACACGGTCGCGGCGGCGGAGGAGGCGGCGAGTTCGGCCGTCTCCAGCTCCGTCTGGGTGACGATGCCGCGGTCGACGAGGCCCTGCTGGCGCTCGAAGGCGGCGGCGCGCAGCTCCGACTGGCTCTCGGCCGAGGTCAGCTCGTCGGCGGCCAGCGTCAGCGCCCGCTCGGCATCGCGTGCATCAGCCTCGGCATCGGCGAGATCGGCGCGGGCGCGGGCGAGCGCCGCCTCCGCCTCCACCGGATCGAGCCTCAGGATGAGCTCGCCCGCCTCCACCTGCCCGCCGTCGGCGAAGGCCTCCGAGACCCAGGTGACCGTGCCGCCGGCATCGGGGCGAAGCGCCAAGGTGCGCCGGGAGCGGAGTTCGCCATAGACCTCCAGCAACGGGCGGACGGTCTCGCCCTCCACCTGCACGACGTTGGCGGCGACGACGCGCTCCTGCTGCGGAAAGCGGCGGGGCTCGGCATTCATCCGCTCGTCGACGGCACCCCATAGCGTGAAGCCGGCCTGAATGATCAGCGCCAGTGTCAGCGCCATCAGGAAGATCCCCAGGAAAGCCCGTCCAACGAATCGCATCTGCAACGTCCCCTTTGCCTGATAAATCAGGGTCATGATCGGGGGCAGCTGTCTACCTTCGGGCATCTCAATGATTCGCGAGGGGCGATTCGTCGCGCGCTGGAAGCGCAAATCTTAGGGCTCCGGCGGCCGAGTTGCTCGCGGGTTGGCCCGGGGGTGCCGGGGGTCGCCTCAGCTCCCCCGCCGCATGTGCTCATCGAGCCGCGGCAGGATCTCGACGAAGTTGCAGGGCGCGTGGCGGTAGTCGAGCTGGCCCTTCAGGATCTCGTCCCATCCGTCCCGGCAGGCGCCGGGAGAGCCGGGCAGGGCGAAGAGATAGGTGCCGTTGGCGACGCCCCCCGTGGCCCGCGACTGCACCGCCGAGGTGCCGATCTTCTGGAAGGAGATCATCGCGAACACGGTCGCGAAGGCGTCGATCTCCTTCTCGTAGACGGCCCGGTGCGCCTCCACCGTCACGTCGCGGCCGGTGAGGCCCGTGCCGCCGGTGGAGATGATGACGTCGATTGCGGGATCGTTGACCCAGCGCTGCAGCCGCTCCACCAGCCGCTCGTATTCGTCGGGGACCAGCACCCGGTCGGCGAGCCGGTGACCGGCTTCCTCGATGCGCCCGGCGAGGAGGTCGCCCGAGCGGTCCTCCGCGAGGCTGCGCGTGTCGGAGACGGTGAGAAGGGCGATGTTGAGGGGGATGAACTCCCGATCGCTCGTCTGGGCGCTCATGGGGCACTCCTTTGCAGGATCAGCCGGAGCGCGAGCCCGGCGAAGATGGTGGCCGAGAGGCGGCGGAGCCAGAGGCCCGCGCCGAGCCGGGTACCGAGCCGCGTGCCGAGCCGCCCGGCCAGCGCGCCGGCCCCGGCGTTAATGACGAAGCCGCCGGCGGCGATGACGGCGCCAAGGATCAGGAACTGCGGCAGGAGCGGGCCGCGCTCCGGCGAGGTGAACTGCGGCAGGAACGCCAGGATGAAGAGGATCACCTTGGGGTTGCTGAGGTTCGTCACCAGCCCGGTGCGGAACGGCCTCTCGCGCCGGGGCACGGCGGCGAGCTCGGGCGCGGGCGCCTTCAACATCGACCAGGCGAGGTAGAGGAGGTAGGCGGCGCCGATCCAGCGGATCGCCGTGAAGAGCCCGGGCAGGGCGGCCATGGCGGCGCCGAGCCCGAGGCCCGCCAGCGTCACATGCACCATGGCGCCGGTGGAGACCCCGGCCGACGCCGCCACCGCCGCCCGCGGCCCGGCGCGGAGCCCCAGCGCGATGCAGAGCATCATGTCCGCCCCCGGCGTCAGGTTCAGCGCCAGCGCCGCCGGCAGGAAGGCGATGAGCAAAAGCGGGTCGATCACAGATCGCACCAGTAAAGGCCGGGGCCGAGGTTGCGGCAGAGCGAGGTGCCCACCGTCCCCTCCTGCCCCCAGCAATCATGGACATGCCCGAAGCACATGAGCCCCGGCTGCATCCGTTCCACCGCCTCGAGGAGTGCCGTGGAGCCGATGGAGCCCATCGGCCCGAAGACATCGGCGACGCCCTTCGGCGGGGAATGGGTGAGGAGGATATCGCAGGTGTCGAACGGGGCGAGGAGGCGCTCGGCCTCCTCCTCGGTGATGTCCCACGAGCCCTCCGACCCGAGCGGCGGAACGGCGCCGCCGAGGCCGACCGTGATGAGCCCGGCGCGCTCGACCTCCTCGCCATGCAGCACCGTCAGATCGGTGGCGAGGCGGAGTGCGTCGACGCTCTCGGCATTGCCGGGCACGAGCAGCGCCTTGTCGCCGAGGGGGGCCAGCACCTCGAGGATCGGGCCGAGCCCGTCCGTCTGGTGGGCGATGTCGCCGGCGACGAGCACCAGATCGGCGGCGGCAGCGGCCTCCACCACCTTGCGGGCGGCGGCGAGGTCTCCGTGCAGGTCGGAGGTGGCGAGGACTTTCATGGGGTCTCCTCCAGTCTGGCGGCGAGGTCGAGAAGGTCGGCCCAGGCCTCGCGCTTGGCGGCGGGATTGCGCAAGAGATAGGCGGGGTGGAACATCGGCAGGGCCGGGCGGCCCGCCACCTTGGCCCACTGGCCGCGGATGCGGGTGATGCCGGCCCGGCCCATGAGCGCCTGGCAGGGCGTATTGCCCATGAGGATCAGGATCTCCGGCTCCGCGAGGGCGATATGCCGCTCGAGGAAGGGCAGATGCATGGCGATCTCGGCCGGCTCCGGCGTGCGGTTGGCCGGCGGGCGCCAGGGCAGGACATTGGTGATGTAGACGGCCGTTGCGGGGTCGGGGCTCTGGCGCGAGAGGCCGATGGCCCCGAGCATCCGGTCGAGGAGCTGCCCGGCGCGGCCGACGAAGGGGCGGCCCTCGCGGTCTTCCTCGCGGCCCGGCGCCTCGCCGACGATCATCACCCGCGCCGCCGGGTCGCCATCGGCGAAGACGAAGGAGCGGGCGGCGGGCTTGAGCGCGCAATGCTCGAAGGCCTCCATCGCCGCGGCGAGCTCGGGGAGCGTCTTCGCGGTGGCGGCGATGCGGGCGGCCTCGGCCACGGGGTCGAGCGCCTCGGGCTTTTGCGCCACGGCCTCGCCGGCCTCGCCGGCCTCGGCGGCGGCCCGGGCGGGGGTGCGGCCGGGGGAGCCGGGGGCCTCGCGCTCTGCCTGTGCGGGCGGCGGCGCGGCCGGCTCCGCCCGCGCGGCGAGCTCGAAGCGGTTGACCGGCCCCTCGCCGATGGCCTCGTCGGCGCCCAGCTCCAGCTGCCAGGCGAGCGCCGCGAGCGCGGCGTCAGGGCTGAGGGAATCGGGGGCTGTGCGGGTCATTGGCCTTTAGGTAGCGCGGCGGCGCGCCAGAGGAAATGCGGGGCCGGCGGCCCCTATTCCTCCCCCGCCGTCATCCGTTTGATGGCATCGACGCCGCTTTCGCCGAGGGGCACCTTGGCGAAGGGCCCGCCGAGCTTGGTCAGCCCCATGTCATGGGGGTCGACCGGCCCGGCCGTGGCCTCCAGCCGCTCGGCCCAGGCCTCGGCATCGTCCTCGGGCCGGTAGCCGAGGAAGGCGGCGGGGGCGTTCGAGACCGGGCAGCGCCGGTTGTTCGAGACGCCGAAGATCGTCGTGAAACCCACCACCGGCGCCTTGATCGAGGCCATGACCACCCGGCGGAGGTCGCCGTAGCTGAGCCAGGACCCGAGCGCGCGGATGTTTTGCGGCTCCGGCGTGCAGGTGAAGATGCGGATGGCGACGGCCTCGAGCCCGCGCTTTTCCCAGTACATCCGGCCCAGATCCTCGGCGAAGCACTTGGCGAGACCGTAGAACGTGTCGGGCCGGTGGGGCGTCGCGCAGTCGATCGTCGCCGTGGTGTCATGCATGCCCACGGCATGGATCGAGGAGGCGTAGATCACCCGCCGCACCCCGGCACGATGCGCCGCCTCCCAGACGTTGTAGGCGCCGAGGTAATTGGGGCCGAGCAGCTCCTCGAAGGGCTTTTCGTCCACCACCGCGCCGAAATGGACGACGAGGTCGGCGCCCTCGAGAAGCGGCGCCACCTCCTCCATCTTCGCGAGGTCGGCCTGCACCCAGGTCTCGTTGGGAAGAAGGGTGTCGGGGGCCGCGGCGATATCGGTGGAGAGGAGCTCGGCGGCGAGGCCGGCGAGCATCTCGCGCAGCTCCATGCCGAGATTGCCTCGGGCGCCGGTGAGGACGATCTTACGCATCAATAGGGTCCTTTGATCAGATGATCGCATCTTCCACGACCCGCGCGCCGGTGACCAGCCGCGAGACGTCGAGCGCCGAGAGGTCAAGCGTCTGCCAGCTTCCGGTGGTCAGAAGCTCGACGATCCCCCGGCCGATCCCGGCGGCCTGCTGCAACCCGTGGCCGGAGAAGCCGTTGGCGAAATAGAGGTTTTCCACGGCGGGATGCAGGCCGACGAGGGCGTTCTGGTCATGCGTGTTATAGGCGTAATGCCCCGTCCAGTGGCGGAGCGGACGGAGGCTCTCGAAGGCGGGGATGCGCGTGGCGAGGGCGGGCCAGAGCCGCTCTTCCCAGAGGTCGGGGGCCATCGAGAAATCGTCGGGCGCGGCGGGAAGGTCATCCTCCGGCGCGCAGCCGATCATGAAATGCGGGCCGTCCTGACGGACGTGAAAGCCCGAGGGGTCGATGGTGAGGGGGAGCTTCGCGGCGAGCGGGGCGGCGGCGAAGGTGAAGGTGTGGCGGCGCCGGGGCTCGACGGGCAGGGCGATGCCCGCCCAGCCGGCGACCTCCGCCGCACGGGGCCCCGCGGCGTTGAGAACGGCGCCAGCGGCGATCTCCGTCCCGTCCGCGAGCGTGACGGCGGTAAGGCGGGGGCCGGTCTGGCGAAAGCCGGTCGCGGTCGCCTGGCGCCACTCCGCCCCCATCTCGCGCGAGCGGCGGCGGAAGCTGGAAAAGAGCGCCGAGCCGTCGAAATAGCCCTCGCCCCGCGTGCCGTGGCTGCCGAGGACGAGCCCGTCCAGCACCATCCAGGGAAAGCGCTCCGCCATCTGCTCGGGGGTGAGGAGCTCCGTCGCTGCGCCGAGGCCATTCTGGAGCGCGGCGCGGGCGCGCAGGCGCTCGGCGCCCGCCTCGGTGGAGGCGAGGTAGAGATAGCCGAACGGGTCGAGCGCGGGGGGCGGGGCATCCTCCTCCATCACCTCGGCGAAGTTGGCGAGAAGGGCGAGGGTGGCCTGCGAGAGGCGGATGTTCACCTCCGTGCCGAACTGCAGGCGGATGCAGGAATTCGTATGCGTGGTGGAGGCGAAGGCGTAGCTCGGGTCGCGCTCGAGGACGAGGACGGAGAGCCCGGCCCGCGCCTTCATCGCCCAGAAGGCCGCGGCCGCGCCCATCATGCCGCCGCCGATGATGACGAGATCGTAGGAGGGGCGCATGGGGACTCCGCGGCTGGACCGGGGGGAGCCTAGGGCGGGGTCGGGAGAGAGGGAAGGGGGGGGGCGGCTCGGCCCGCCCTGCCGGGCGGGCTCGCGGCATCAGGCAGGGGCCGGACATGCAAAACCGGGCGGAGTTGCCTCCACCCGGCTTTGCACATTCATGTCGTCTCGTCAGGCCTTGCGGCGGAACAGACGGCCGACGGCGATGAGGATGCAGGCGCCGACGAATCCGATGATCAGCTGGCCGATCCAGCCGCCGAGCGTCGAATCGACGAGCGCGAACAGGATGGCGTTCAGCACCAGTGCGCCGACGATGCCGAGGATGATGTTCATCAGAACACCCATCTCGGACTTCATGAATTGTTCAGCGAGCCAGCCGGCGAGGCCCCCGATGATGATGGCTGCGAACCAACCGATCCCGGTCATGTCGATCCCTCCAAGGGTCTAGATTCCATGGCCCCGGTCCTCCGGTGCCTGAAGCGTTAACGAATTCGAGAGCATAGGGTTCCGCTTCAGGATCTCCTAACCTTTTCGGCGAGGGGCCCGCCGGCCGCCTTCCAGCCCGTGAAGCCGTCCTCGATATGGCTGACGCCGGGCAGCCCCATCTCCTGCGCCGTCTGGGCCGCCAGCGCCGAGCGCCAGCCGGAGGCGCAATAGAAGACGAAGGCGCCGCCTTGCTGGAAGACCTCCTTCGCATAGGGGCTTTCGAGGTCGATCCAGAATTCCAGCATCCCCCGCGGGCAGTGGAATGCGCCGGGGATCATCCCCTCGCGCTCCAACTCGCGGATGTCGCGGAGGTCGACGAAGGTCACCCCCGCCTCGCCATGCCGCGCCAACATCTCCGCCGCCGGCGCATGGGCGACCGCCCGGTTCGCCGCCGCCACCATCTCGCTCACCCGCTTCATGACTGGCCCTCCCTCGATAGAACGATAGCCTCCCCCGCGCCGGTTGACACGCCCCCGGGGCCCGGCCACCTAGACGGCAGCAAAAGGACGAGGCGATGGCGAAGGAAGCGAAGGATGGCGCACGGCGCCAGCAGGTCTACACGCTGCTCGTCGAGGTCGGCCGCAAGGCCGGCGACGGGCTGCCGGAGGGCGCGACCGGCGCGGCGCTGATGCTCTATGCCTCCGGCATCGACGAGGCCGAGGCGGTGCGCGAGAGCGTGGCGATCCTCAAGCAGGCCGACATGGCGCCGCTTGACGTCTCCGGCTACGGCACGCTGGAGGAGCGGCTGGCCGAGGGCCATGACATCCCGGAGGAGGAGCGGGCGCTGATGGAGCGGGCGCTTGCCGAGAATGCCGTGATCGTTGCCCAGATGACCCCCTTCTTCGAGGATGAAGATGACTGAGCCCGCCCCCGTCGACCCCGTCGCCCTCACCGCCGCGCTGATCCGCTGCCCCTCCGTCACGCCGGTGGAGGCGGGGGCGATCCGGCTGCTGCATGAGCTTCTCGAGGGTGCCGGCTTCGAATGCCACCGGGTCGACCGGGGCGAGACGCCGAACCTCTATGCCCGCTGGGGCGCCAAGGGCGCCGCGAAGACCTTCGGCTTCAACGGCCATACCGATGTCGTGCCGCCGGGCGACGATGCGCTCTGGTCGGTGCCGCCCTTCTCCGGCGAGGTGAAGGACGGCGAGATCTGGGGCCGCGGCGCGGCGGACATGAAGAGCGGCGTCGCCGCCTTCGCCGCGGCGGCGGTGGATTTCGTGCGGGCCACGCCGCCCGACGGCGCCGTGGTGCTGGCGATCACCGGCGACGAGGAGGGCGACGGCGGCGACGGAACCCCGGCGCTGCTCGACTGGATGGCGGCGGAGGGCGAGCGGCTCGACCTCTGCCTCGTCGGCGAGCCGACCTGCCCGGAGCGGCTCGGCGACACGATCAAGATCGGCCGCCGCGGCTCGATGAACGCCCATGTGACGGTGACCGGCCGGCAGGGCCATTCTGCCTATCCCCACCGGGCGCTGAACCCGCTTCCGGCGCTGGCGGCGCTGGCCTCGCGGCTGGCGGCGGCGGAGCTGGACCAGGGCTCGGAGCATTTCGACGCGACGACGCTGGCGCTGACCTCGATCGACACCGGCAACACGGCCACCAACGTCATCCCCGGCGCGGCGCGGCTGGTCTTGAACATCCGTTTCAACGACCACCACAGCGGCGCGAGCCTCTCCGATTGGCTGAGGGCCGAGGCAGCGGCGGTGGCGGAGGAGTTCGGCGTAGGGGTCGACCTGCGGCTGACGATCTCGGGCGAGAGCTTCATCACCCCGCCCGGCCGGCTCTCCGACCTCGTCTCGGGCGCGGTGGAGGCGGTCACCGGGGTGCGCCCCGAGCTATCTACCACCGGCGGCACGTCCGATGCGCGCTTCATGCGCGCCCATTGCCCGGTCGTCGAATTCGGCCTCGTCGGGCAGACGATGCATCAGGCGGACGAGCGGGTGAAGACGGCCGATATCGAGGGACTGAAGGCGGTCTACCGGCGCGTGCTGGAGGATTACTTCGGCTGACGGCGGAGCGGGCCCCGTAGGGCGGGTTTCAGCTCGCCACCCCCTCGCCCAAGAGGCCCCACGGTGCCGCGCAGGGCGAGCGCCGGCCCCGGGGGTTGGCGCCCCTCCGGCGGATCGGCGCACTTTATGGTGCAACCCCGCCCTCGCTCTCAGGCTGCGCCCGGCCCAACCAGAGCGCCAGCCCGCGGGACGGGCCGGCGCTCGCCCTGGGCCGTGCCGGCGCGTACCGGGCGGGGCTCAGCAGAGGCGTTGCGCAGCGGTGGGTTGAAAACCCACCCTACGCCTGGGGCCAAGCGTGGAGCGGGCGCCCCTTTAGAGCGCCGCCTTCAGCGCCTCGCCGAGGTCCGTCCGCTCCCAGGAGAACCCGCCATCCTCGTCCGGCGCGCGGCCGAAATGCCCGTAGGCGGCGGTGCGCTGGTAGATGGGCTTGTTCAGTTCCAGATGCGTGCGGATGCCCTGCGGCGTCAGGTCCATCGCCTTGCCGATGGCGCGCTCGATGGCGGCGGGGTCTACCTCCGCCGTGCCTTGCGTGTCGACATAGATCGACAGGGGCTTGGCGATGCCGATGGCGTAGGAGAGCTGGATGAGGCAGCGCTCGGCTAGCCCCGCCGCCACGACGTTCTTCGCCAGATACCGGGCGGCATAGGCGGCCGAGCGGTCGACCTTGGTCGGGTCCTTGCCCGAGAAGGCGCCGCCGCCATGGGGCGCCGCGCCGCCATAGGTGTCGACGATGATCTTGCGGCCCGTGAGCCCGGCGTCGCCGTCGGGGCCGCCGATCACGAAGGTGCCCGTCGGGTTCACCCACCATTCGGTCTTGTCCGTCAGCCAGCCCTCGGGGAGCACCTCGCGGATGTAGGGCTCGACGATGGCGCGGATGTCGGCGCTCGTCTGGCTCTCGTCGGCATGCTGGGTCGACAGCACGATCGAGGTCACGCCCACCGGCTTGCCGCCCTCGTAGCGCAGCGACAGCTGCGACTTGGCATCGGGGCGGAGCGTCGGCGCCTCGCCGGACTTCCGCGCCTCGGCCAGCCGCCTCAGGATCGCATGGGCGTAGAGGATCGGCGCCGGCATCAGCTCCGGCGTTTCGTTCGTCGCGAAGCCGAACATGATGCCCTGATCGCCCGCACCCTCGGCCTTGTCGCCGGCGGCGTTCACCCCTTGGGCGATATGCGCGGATTGCTCGTGGAGGAGGTTGGTGACCTCCACCGTCTCCCAGTGAAACTTGTCCTGCTCGTAGCCGATGTCGCGGATGCAGGCGCGGGCGATGTCGGGGATCGCCTCCATGTAGCGGTGCAGCTTGGCCTGATCGCGCAGGCCAATTTCGCCGCCGATCACCACGCGGTTGGTGGTGGCGAAGGTCTCGCAGGCGACGCGCGCCTCGGGCTCCTCGGCCAGGAGGGCGTCGAGCACGGCATCGGAGATGCGGTCGCAGACCTTGTCCGGATGCCCCTCGGAGACGGATTCCGAGGTGAAGATATAGTTGTTTCTGGCCATTGGGGAGCGCTCCATTGAAATCCTGCCGCCACGCCAGGAAGCCGTTGTGGCGACGATCGCTACTGGCTAGCTCCGCCCCGGGGGAGCGTCAACCGCGAAACCTGCGGCTGGTGAGCGCGGGGATAACGAGCAGGAGCAGCGTCAGCGCACCTGCCGGAAAATCGCCCAGTGCCATGTAGATGGTGGAGGGCCGCGCCTCCGGCAGGGCGGCGTCGAGCGCGCCGGTCACGCCGAGCGGCAGGCTCGCCGTCACCCGCCCGCGCGCGTCGATCATCGCCGAGATGCCGGTGTTGGCGGCGCGGATCATCGGCAGGCCGGTCTCGATGGCCCGCAGCCGCGCCTGGGCCAGATGCTGCTTCGGCCCCGCCCCCGGCCCGAACCAGGCGTCGTTGGTGACGAGAAGGAGCGCCCGCGGCCGCTCCGGCGCGGCGCGGATCCCGGCGCGCACCTCCTCGGCGAAGATCCCCTCGTAGCAGATGAGCGGCAGCACCTCTCCGAAGGCGGGCAGCGTGATCGCCCGCGCGCCCGGCCCGGCGGAAAAGCCGCCGCCCTCGCCCGCCGCGAGCCCGTGGAGCCCGAAGCGGCCGAGCAGCTCGCCGAAGGGCATGTATTCGCCGAAGGGCACCAGATGCGCCTTGTCGTAAAGGCTCGTGACCTCGCCGGCCGGCGTCAGCGCGATCAGCGAATTGTAGAAGCGCCTGCCGTCGGCATGGAGGATCCCGGTGACGAGCGGCGCCCCGCGCGCCGCCTCCGCCATCTCGGGCAGAAGGTTTGCGCTGTCCTCCAGCCACCAGGGCATGGCCGTCTCCGGCCAGACGACGAGCGCGGGGGAGGGGCTGTCCGCCCCGCCGGCGGAAAGCGCGAGGAGCCGGCGGTAGAAGACCTCCGGCTGCCGCCACTTCTCGGCCTGGGGCGCGTTGGGCTGAACGATGCGGATGAGCGGGCCGTCAGCGGGGGCCGGGTTTCTCGGGTCGAGGATCGGCCAGGCGATGCCGAGCGCGAGGGCCGGCAGGGCGGCGAGCCAGGGCCGCCGGCCGGGGAGGAGCCCGGCGAGCAGGGCGGCAAGGCCCAGCGTCAGCAGCGTCAGCGCATGCGGGCCGACCACCGCTGCAATCTGCGCAAGCGGCGTGCCCGCCCAGATATGGCCGAGGAGCGCCCAGGGCAGGCCGGTGAAAAGGAAAGACCGCGCGAGTTCGGCCAGCGCGAGCCCGCCGGCGAGGGCGCCGAGCCGCGTCCAGCGCCCCGCCCCCGGGGCGGCGAGCCGGGCGGCCCAGATGCCGACGGCCCAGAAGAGCGCCCCGCCGAGCGCCATGAAGAAGAGGCCGAAAGGCGCAATCCAGCCGTAGATCTCGGGCTCGACGAGGAAGGGATGCACGATCCAGTGCATCGCGACGGCGAAATAGCCGAAGCCGAGCGCCAGCCCCCAGCCGAAGCCCCGCCCGCGGAAGAGGCCCCTCCGCCCGCTGGGCGCCGCCTCGCCCAGCCAGAAGGCCAGGGCCAGCGCCACCAGCGTCAGCGGCCAGAGCCCCCAGGGCGCCTGCCCGAGCGCCATGAGCGCCCCGAGCGCGATCAGCGCCGCCGGCCGGGCCATCCGCCTCACGCCGCTCTCTCGCTTCTCTCCAGATACCCGCGGGGGAAGTCGGCCCCGAGGGGCCGACGGGGGGCAACGCCCCCCTCCACCCTTTCGCAGGGGCTCATTCGGCGGGGACCGGCCTCAGCCGCACCCTCAGCCGCTTGATCCGCCGCGGGTCGGCGTCGATCACCTCGAATTCCGGCCCGTCGGGATGGCGCACCACCTCGCCCCGCGCCGGGACATGACCGGCGAGCATGAAGACGAGGCCGCCGAGCGTGTCGACCTCCTCCTCGTCCACCTCTTCGTGCTCGGTCAGCGACACGCCCGTCGCCTCCTCGAAATCGTCGAGCTCGGTCTTGGCCTGCGCCAGCCAGACGCCGGGCCGCTCCTGCACGAAGCTGTCGGCCTCGTCGACGTCATGCTCGTCCTCGATCTCGCCGACGACCTGCTCGATGAGGTCCTCGATGGTGACGAGCCCGTCGGTGCCGCCGTATTCGTCTATGACCAGCGCCATGTGGATGCGTTCGGCCTGCATCTTGGTCAGAAGCACCCCGAGCGGCATCGAGGGCGGCACGAAAAGCAAGGGCCGCACCAGCTCGCGCAGGTCGAACGCGGCGGAGCCATTGGCGCCGAAGCCGTGCTTCAGCGCGAAATCCTTGAGGTTCACGAGACCGATGGGCGTGTCCAGCGTGCCCTCGAAGACGGGCAGGCGGGTCAGGCCGCTGTCGCGGAACACCTGCACCAGCTCGTCCTGAGCGATGGTCACCGGCACGGCCGTGATCTCTGCCGTGGGCAGGGAGACATCGTTGACGCGCAGGCGCCTCAGGTTGCCGAGCCCCGGCACCGGCTGGGCCGGGGCGGTCTCGGGCGGGCCGTCATCCTCGCCAGCCTCCGGCGGGCCGAAGGCTTCGATGATCCGGGAGAAAAGTCCCTGCCTCGGTTGAGGAGGCTCCGCGTCTTCGCCCTCTTCCCCGGGCTGGGGGCTCTCGTGCGTCACTGTCATCTCGCAAGAATTGGCGGGCCTCGCCCGTCACACCTCCAGCTCATATGGGTTCGGCAGCCCCATCTTGTCCAGTATCTCGACCTCGAGACCTTCCATGAGCGCGGCATCCGCGTCGCTTTCATGGTCGAAACCCAGCAAATGCAGGGTCCCGTGGACAATCAGATGGCTGACATGGGCCGCAAAGGGGCGGCCCGCGGCCTCCGCCTCGCCCGCGCAGGTCTCGTAGGCCAGCGCGATATCGCCGAGTTCGCTCGCGCCGGAGGGCAGGGCGGGCATGGCGCCGGGGGCCGCCGCGCCCCTTTCCTCCGACGGCCAGGAGAGGACGTTGGTCGGGCGTGGCTTGCCGCGGAAATCGGCATTGAGGGCGGCGATGCGAACGTCGGAACAGGCGAGAAGCGCCACCTCGCAGCCCTTCGGCAGGCCGAGCCGGGCGCGGACGGCGCGCGTGGCGGCCTTGGCGAGGGCGTCGAGGCCCAAGGGCTCCCAGCGGTCGTCCTCGATGAGGCAATCGACGATCACGGGCGGGGCTCCGGGCACTGATCGGAGCGGCGGCGCTGTGGCAGGCGGCGGAGGGGGGCTGTCTGCTCCCCGCTGGCTCCGCCAGCCCCGCCTAGGATTTCCGCGAGGATTTCCGGGAGCAAAGACAGGGGGGCGCGCGCGAGAGGGGAGGGGTCAGCCGCCGGCATCTGCGTCATAGGCCTCGATGATCGCCGCGACGAGCGGGTGGCGCACCACGTCCTTCGAGGTGAAGTAGTTGAAGCTGATCGCCGGGATGCCCTTCAGGAGCCGCTCGGCATCCGCCAGCCCCGAGGGCATGCCCCGCGGCAGGTCGATCTGCGTGCGGTCGCCGGTGATGACCATGCGGCTGCCCTCGCCGAGCCGGGTGAGGAACATCTTCATCTGCATGGTCGTGGCGTTCTGCGCCTCGTCGAGCACGACGAAGGCGCGGGAAAGGGTGCGGCCGCGCATGAAGGCGAGCGGGGCGATCTCGATCACCTTCTCCTCCATCATCTTCTGCACCTGCTTGCCGGGCAGGAAGTCGTTCAGCGCGTCGTAGAGCGGCTGCATGTAGGGGTCGACCTTCTCCTTCATGTCGCCGGGCAGGTAGCCCAGCTTCTCGCCCGCCTCGACGGCGGGGCGGGAGAGGAGGATGCGGTCGACATGGCCGGTGAGGAACATCGACACGCCCACGGCGACGGCCAGATAGGTCTTGCCTGTCCCGGCGGGGCCGATGCCGAAGGCCAGCTCGTGCTGGAAGAGCGAGCGGACATAGGCCTTCTGCGCTTCGGTCCGCGGCTCGACGAGTTTGCGGCGCGTCTTGATCTCGATCCGCTGGCCGTTCTCGCCGAAGAGGTCCGACTGGCCGGGCAGCGGCTGGCTGCGGGGCGCGGGCGGGGCGCTTTCGGGCCCGCCCATGCGCAGCTCGCGGTCGAGATCGCCGGGCGCGATGCCGCGGCCCTGCTCGAGCCGGTGATAGAGCGCGGCAAGGACGCGCTCGGCGCTGCGCTGGGCGTCTTCCTCGCCATGGATCTCCAGCCGGTTGCCGCGGCGCAGGATCTGCACCTCGAGCCGTTCCTCAAGCTCGGCGAGATTGCGGTCATGCTCGCCGCACAGGTCGATCAGAAGAAAGTTGTCCGGAAACTCAAGGATGGCGGGCGGGGGAAGAATCGACACCAAAAACGAAGGCTCCCTGGCTGGTCCCTGACCCATGCTTGCAAGAAGCGCTGGCCGGCGCAAGCGCGCATTCCCGTGAGGGGGGCGAGCGGGGCAGAACGGTGCCGCGCAGGGCGGGCGCCGGCCCGGGGGTTGGCGCTCCTGCCGGTTGGACGGGGCGCTTTATGGTGCAGCCAGCCTCCCAGCCCGCAGCGGCGCGCTACACCTCGGAGCGCCAGCCCGCGGGACGGGCCGGCGCTCGCCCTGCGCCGTGCCGGCGCGTACCGGGCGGGGGCACAACACGACCGGTGCGTCCGAGGTGGGTTGAAAACCCACCCTACGCGGGTGGAAGGGGCGAGCGCCGCCAAAGCGTAGGGTGGGTTTTCAACCCACCGCCGCTCACCTCCAGTCGAGCACCACCTTGCCCGAGGCCCCGCCGCGCATCTCTGCAAACCCCGCCTCGAACTCCGCCGCCTTGAAGCGGTGGGTGATGACCGCGCGCACGTCGAGCCCGTTCTCCAGCATCGCCAGCATCTTGTACCAGGTCTCGAAAATCTCGCGGCCGTAGACGCCCTTGATGGTGATCGCCTTGAAGACGATGCGGCTCCAGTCGACCGGGCTCTTGCCCGGCGGGATGCCGAGCAACGCGATGCGGCCCCCCATCACCAGGCTCTCGACCATCTGGTCGAGCGCCCGCTGGTTGCCGCTCATCTCGAGCCCGACGTCGAAGCCCTGCTTCATCTTGAGGCGCGAGATCACCTCGCCGAGGTCCTCCTCGGCGACGTTGACCGGCACGACATCGGCGACCTTGGCGGCCAACTCCAGCCGCGCCGGGTTCACATCCGTCACCACCACATGCCGGGCGCCCACATGCCGCGCCACCGCCGCCGCCATGATGCCGATCGGCCCGGCGCCGGTGACGAGCACGTCCTCGCCCACGAGGTCGAAGCTCAGAGCCGTGTGGACGGCATTGCCGAGCGGATCGAGGATCGCGCCGATCTCGTCATCCACCGCGTCGGGCAGCGGCACGACGTTGAAGGCGGGCAGGCGCAGGTATTCCGCGAAGGCGCCCTGCTCGTTCACCCCAATGCCCCGCGTCGCGGGATCGAGGTGGAACTTGCCGGCCCGGCTCTGGCGGGAGGTCTTGCCGATCAGATGCCCCTCGCCGGAGACCCTTTGGCCCAGCTGCAGCCCCTCGACATCCCGCCCCAGCTCGACGATCTCGCCGGCGAATTCGTGGCCGGTGACCAGCGGCACCGGCACGGTCTTCGCGGCCCATTCGTCCCAGTTCCAGATATGCACGTCGGTGCCGCAGATGCCGGTCTTGTTGATGCGGATCAGCACATCGTCCGGCCCGATCTCCGGCACCGGGCGGCGCTCCATCCAGAGCCCGGGCTCGGGGCGCGCCTTCACCAGCGCCTGCATCTCGTTGCTCATCGGATGGCTCCCACCGCCCGGCCCGCCTCGCGGAAGGCGCCGAGCGCCGTGTCGAGGTCGCCTTTCGTCAGCGCGGCGTTCATCTGCGTGCGGATCCGCGCCTTGCCCTTCGGCACGACCGGATAGAAGAAGCCCGAGACATAGACGCCGAGCTCGCCGAGCTTCGCCGCCATCGCCTGCGCCTTCGGCGCCTCGTGGAGCATGACTGGCACGATCGGGTGCTCGCCGGGCAGGAGGTCGAAGCCCGCCTCCGCCAGCCCCGCCCGCCAGTAGGCGGTGTTCTCGGTGAGCTGGGCGCGGAGGTCGTCGCCCTTCTCCGCCATGTCGATGGCCACGAGCGCCGCGGCGCAGATCGCCGGCGGCAGGGCGTTGGAGAAGAGGTAGGGCCGCGCCCGCTGGCGCAGGAGGTCGATCACCGCCTGCGGCCCGGCGATATAACCGCCGATGGCGCCGCCGAGGGCCTTGCCGAGCGTGCCGGTGATGACGTCGGCCCTGATGCCGGCCCGCTCCGGCGTGCCGGCGCCGGTCGCGCCGATGAAGCCGGTCGCGTGGCAATCGTCGACCATCACGAGGGCCTCGTATTTGTCGGCCAGCGCCCGGATGGCGCCGAGCTCGGCGAAATAGCCATCCATCGAGAACACACCGTCGGTGGCGATCATGATGTGGCGGGCGCCGGCGGCGCGGGCCTCCTTCAGCTTGGCCTCGAGGTCTTCCATGTCGGAATTGGCGAACCGGTAGCGCTGCGCCTTGCAGAGCCGGATGCCGTCGATGATCGAGGCGTGGTTGAGGCTGTCGGAGATCACCGCATCCTCCGGCCCAAGGAGCGGCTCGAAGAGCGCGCCGTTGGCATCGAAGCAGGCGGCGAAGAGGATGGCGTCGTCATGGCCGAGCCATTTCGCCAGCCGCGCCTCAAGGGTCCGGTGAATCTCCGCCGTGCCGCAGATGAACCTCACCGACGCCATCCCGAAGCCCATCGGCTCCAGCGCGTCCCTTGCCGCGGCCTTCAGGGCCGGATGATCGGCCAGCCCGAGATAATTGTTGGCGCAGAGGTTGATGACCTCGCGCCCCGCCACCTGCACCCGCGCGCCCTGGGGCGAGGCGAGCGGCCGCTCTTCCTTCCACAGCCCTTCGGCGCGGATGTCGGCGAGGCGGGCGTCGATGTCATCGAGAAAACGGCTCATGGGGCCTCCGGGCTCGGGATTGGAATAGGCCCAATGTAGGGTCTCGGGCGGCGGGCGCCCAGACATAGCGGATGGACCCGGCACGGCGCCCATGGTTTCCTCGCGCCCGATGCAGCAAAAGGACCTGCCGATGCTCATAGCCTCCTGCCTATGCGGCGCCGTCCGCTTCGAGATGGACCGCCCCGCCGGCGCCATCACCGCCTGCCATTGCACGCAATGCCGCAAGCTCTCGGGTCATTTCGCCGCCAGCTTCGATGCCGCGCCGGAGGAGATCCGCTGGACCGGCGCGGAGGGCATCGTCACGCACGAGCTGCCCTCCGGCGCCGCGCGCGGCTTCTGCGGCACCTGCGGCTCGAAGATCTGGTTTCGGAGCGCGGACGGGGCGTGGAGCTATGAGGCCGGCCTCATCGACGGCGCCTCCGGGGGGCATCTGGGCGAGCATATCTATCTGGAGGACAAGGGCGATTACTACGAGGTGACGGCATGAAGGGCGCCTGTCTCTGCGGTGCAGTCGGCTTCGAGGTGGCGCCGGAAGTGGCGGCCGGGATCACCGCCGCCGCCGCCTGCCATTGCGGCCAGTGCCGCAAGCAATCGGGCCATGTCTGGGCCTCGTTCAACGCCCCGCGGGAGGCGCTGACGATCACCGGCAGCCCGCGCTGGTACCAGTCGAGCGCTCATGCACGGCGCGGCTTCTGCCCGGGCTGCGGCGCGTTCCTATTCTGGGAGGAGGCGGGCAATCCGGAGATCTCCGTCTCCGCCGGCGCTTTGGAGGCTCCGACCGGGCTCACCCTCACGCGCCATATCTTCACGGCGGACAAGGGCGACTACTACGAGATCGACGACGGCGTGCCGCAGTCGTAGGGGGCCTCCCCGCCACGATCCGCGAGCCCGCCCGTCAGAGTGGGCCGAGCAAGTCCAGACCGCGCCGCGCAGGGCGAGCGCCGGCCCGGGGGTTGGCGCTCCCCCGGCTGTGCGGCGCGCTTTATGGTGCAGCCACTCCCCCGCCCTGAGGCCGGGCCCAGCTTCACCAGAGCGCCAGCCCGCGGGACGGGCCGGCGCTCGCCCTGCGCCGTGCCGGCGCGCACCGGGCGAGGGCGCCGCATCACCGTCGCGCCAGCGGTGGGTTGAAAACCCACCCTACGCCCTCAGAGCCGCCCGAACACCTGAGCGAGGATCGCCGCCAGCCCCTCCGCATCGGCCTCGTCGAAGGCCGCCGGCTGGTTGCTGTCGATGTCGAGGACGCCGATGAGCGCCCCCGCCTGGTCCCACACCGGCAGCACGATCTCCGACCGTGTGCTCGACGAGCAGGCGATATGCCCCGGGAAGGCATCCACGTCGTCCACGATCTGCACGCGCCCCTCGCGCGCTGCCGCGCCGCAGACGCCGCGGGCGAAGGGGATGACGAGGCAGCCGTGGCCGCCCTGATAGGGGCCGATCTTCATCATTTCCGGCGCCACTACCCGGTAGAAGCCCGTCCAGTCGAAGCGCGAATCGGCATGGTGCAACTCCGAGGCGAGCGTCGCCATCAGCGCCACCGAATCGTCCTCGCCCTCCGTCAGGGCGGCGATCGTGCGGGCGAGCTCTGCGAAATCGGCCCGGGTCTCGGGGGCGATTGTTTCCATATGGCGGCTCCTGCGGCGCCAAGGGCCGCATTGTTGCGGCAAGGGCGCCAGGCGACATGAACATGCCTTGCTTGTTCCACGAGGGCGCCCGGCGCAAGGGTCAGAACAGGTTTCGTAGCTGCATGGCTTCTCCCGGCGTCGCGTGCGAACAGCCCCCACCCAGTTGCGTGGCGCCGGGATCTTCCAGCCGCTTCCCCCTTTCCCCTTCCGCGAAATCCACCCATCCTCGCCGCGTTGCTGAGGAGGCTGTCGATGCGTGATTTTCACCTGCCCGGGCGGTCGCCCGTCTATGCCGCCGGCGGCGCCGTCGCGACCTCGCACCCGCTCGCCGCCTCCGTGGGCCTCGCCCGGCTGCAGGCCGGCGGCAATGCGGTGGATGCGGCGCTGGCCATGGCGGCGATCCTGGGGATCTGCGAGCCGCAGATGTGCGGGCTCGGCGGCGACATGTTCGCGCTGGTGGCGGAGCCCGGAAAGCCCGTCGTGGCGCTCAACGGCTCCGGCCGCGCGCCCGCCGGCCTCTCCGCCGCGGCCATGCGTGCGGCGGGGCACGAGACGGTGCCGGTTGCCGGCGTCGAGGCGGTCACCGTGCCCGGCGCCGTCGACGGCTTCTGCCGCCTCTCGGGCCGCTACGGCCGGACGCCTCTCGCCGAGATCTTCGCCCCCGCGATCCACTATGCCGAGACCGGCGTGCCCGTCGCGCCCCGCGTCGCCTTCGACATGCCGGACGCGCATGAGCGGCTCCAGGGCGCGGCCCTCGGCTTCTATTCCGACGGCGGCGCGCCCTTGCGCGCCCGCCAGATCTTCCGCGCGCCCATGCAGGCCGAGCTCCTCCGCCGCATCGCCGCGGAGGGGCGCTCGGCCTTCTACGAGGGCGAGGTCGCGGCCGATATGGTGGCCTCCCTCCGCGCCCTCGGCGGCACGCATACCGCGGCGGATTTCGCCGCCACCGAGGCGAGCTGGGGGGCGCCCGTCAGCGGCAGCTACCGCGGCACCGAGCTGATCGAGCATCCGCCGAACGGCCAGGGCGCGACGGCGATCCTCCTCGCGAACATCCTCGGCCAGTTCGACATCGCCGCGCTCGACCCCTTCGGCGCCGCGCGGGTCCATCTGGAGGCCGAGGCCACCAAGCTCGCCTATGACGCCCGCGACCGGATCGTCGCCGACCCCGACCACACGGCCCGCCTCGCCCATATGCTGGCGCCCGAGACGGCGGCGCGGCTGGCGGGGCTGATCTCTCCGCAGGCCGTTCTGCCGCCGGCTCTTCCCGGCGCCGAGGCCATCCACCGCGATACGGTCTACCTGACCGTCTTCGACGAGGGCCGCATGGCCGTCTCGCTGATCTATTCGATCTACCACGGCTTCGGCTCCGGCCTCGCCTCCGACAGGTTCGGCGTGCTCTTCCAGAACCGCGGCGCCGGTTTCACGCTCGAAGAGGGCCACCCGAACGAGGCCGCCGGCGGCAAGCGCCCGATGCACACGATCATCCCCGGCATGCTCGCCGAGGGCGGTGAGGTCACCGGCAGCTTCGGCGTCATGGGCGGGGCCTACCAGCCCGTCGGCCATGCGCGCGTCCTGTCCAACCTCAGGGATTTCGGCATGTCGCCGCAGGAGGCGCTCGACGCCCCCCGCAGCTTCCAGCGCAAGGACGTGCTCGAGGTCGAGCGCGGCTATACGCCAGAGGTCCGCGCCGCCCTCGCCGATCTCGGCCATGAGGTCGAGGTGCCGGACGAGCCGCTCGGCGGCGCCCAGATGATCCTCCTCGGCAAGGACGGCCTTCTCGAGGCGGCCTCCGACCCCAGGAAAGATGGCGTCGCCCTCGGCTACTGACCCTCTTTCCCCAATGTCTTTGCTCCCGGGCATCCTCGGGGGGAGTCGGCCTTCAAGGCCGACGGGGGGCAGGCAGCCCCCCGGGCGCCCTCGCCGCGCGCGGAACGCCCGGATCGACGCTCACCCGCGCCACCGGGCCCAAAATTCTTCTCGAAAAATTTCTGCCCCGGCGCCCCGAGGCGTCAGTTGAGCTGGACCTGCAGCGGGTAGGAGCCGTCCTCGAACGGGCCGAAGAGATCGGGCAGGTCCGGATGGTCCACCGGCTCGCCGGAGTAGTCGGCGATCAGGTTCTGCTCGCTGACATATGCGACGTAATAGCTCTGATCGTTCTCGGCGAGGAGGTGATAGAAGGGCTGGTCTTTCGCCGGGCGGGCCTCTTCGGGAATGGCCTCGTACCATTCCTCGGTATTGGCGAATTCCGGATCGACATCGAACACCACCCCTCGGAAGGGGTGCTTCCGGTGCCGGACGATCTGTCCCAGGTGATATTTGGCGCGCGTTGCTAACATGATCCAGCCTGCCCCAGCCATAGGCCGCCGGGCCCGGCGCGTCCATGGGGGAGGCGGCGGAAGGCCGGAAACAGTGTGTGACGGCGCATCCTACAGTGACCCTTGGCAGGGCCACCGGCGGCACCGTGCGGGGCCTCTCGCCCCGGCTCGTCAGCACTTTTGCGCGGAGCCGGACTCTCGGAGTTCCCTCCGGCGGCCCTTTGCGCTATCCTCTTCTGAAAAACACCATTCGCCGAAAAGAGCGAGAGGCAGATGAGCAGAGTTTTACGCGCTTTGGCGCTGCTGGTGCTGGTTGCAGCATGCGGCAGCCGCAATTACGAGGCGCCTCGTGAACTGGACGACGCTTGCGCGATCGTTCAGCAGCATCCCTCCTACCTGAGGGCCTTCCGCGCGACGCAGCGGGAGTGGGGCGTGCCGGTGGCCGTGCAGATGGCCATCATCTATCAGGAGAGCAAGTTCATTGGGAATGCCCGCACGCCGCACCAGTTCGTGCTCGGCGTCATCCCGGTCGGACGGCAGAGCTCCGCCTATGGCTATGCTCAGGCCCTCGACGGGACCTGGGAGGAATACCAGAGGGCGGAGGGCGGCTTCCGGGCGCGGCGCGACGACATTCGCGACGCCACGGATTTCATGGGCTGGTACATGGCCCAGACCTTCCGCGAGCTCGGCATTCCGCTCGACGACACCCGCAACCAGTATCTCGCCTATCACGAGGGCCGCTCGGGCTATGCCCGCGGCTCCTACAGGTCGAAATCCTGGCTGGTGCGGATCGCGGGGCAGCTCGAGGCACGGGCGCTGATGTATCACGCCCAGCTCGGGGCCTGCCGGCGGCTGTGACGCCGCCGGCGTCGGGTTAAGCCCGCCGCCCGCCTAGCGCGGGCGGCAGGTTCACGTCCGGCAGTTTCGCGTCCGGCGGGCTCACGCCCGGCCGGCTCAGTTCCAGTTGGACGTCTCGGCGCGGATGTTGAACAGCCCTTCGGCGATCTGCATCCCCGTCGCGAGGTTGTTGAGGATCACGGTCGTCTGCGTGCCGGCATTGTCGGTCACGACCCATTGGCGCAGCTCGACGGGATTCGCCGAGAAGACCATCTGGATCGAGCCGTAATCCGGGTGATCCGGGTCCTGCGCGGTGACCGTGGTCGTGGAGCCGTCGCTCGTGTGGCCCGTGACCATGTTGGCCCGGGTGAAATCCACATTGGCGGCGAGGATGATCGACAGGGGCGTCTGGTTCAGCGGGTAGCGCTCGGGGTTCTCGTTCGACCGCCGGTCGAAGATCGCGACCGAGCCGCCGCCGGCCATCACGAGGCTGTCCTCCGGCGGGTCGTATTCGAACCGCACCCGTCCGGGCCGCTTGATGTAGATCGTCCCGGTCGAGATCGTGCCGTCGGCATTCACCTGCGTGAAGCCGCCCTGCGCGGTCTGAAGCTGGTTGAGATAGGCGGAGATCTCCGCAAGGCCCAGGGCCTGGGCCTGGGCAGCGCCCGGCAGGACGGCCGGCGCAAGGGCCAGGGCGAGCGGCAGGGCGAAAAGGGCACGGCGGGTTCTGTCCATCTTGGTCCTCATGACTTCGGGGCGAGGGAGTAGCCCGGGATATGGGTCCACCCTTGGCGAAAGCAAAGCGATAACCAATAACAGGGCCGTGGTATCCATCGGCGCCGGCATGACGCCGCGGCGGGGCGGGAGCCGCCCTCCGGCCCGCCCGCGCGCGCCCGGGCGAGGGCCGCGCGGCAGGGCCTCAGGTGGCATTCACCCGGGCGATCAGCGCGGCGCCATCCTCCACCCGCTCCGAATAGCGGTCGGTCAGGTAGTCCTTGGCGTCGCGCGTCAAGAGGGTGAACTTCACCAGCTCCTCCATCACGTCGACGATCCTGTCGTAGAAGGGGGAGGGCTTCATCCGCCCGTCCTCGCCGAATTGCTGGAAGGCCTTCGGCACGGAGGATTGGTTGGGGATCGTCAGGCAGCGCATCCACCGGCCGAGGATGCGCATCTGGTTGACGGCGTTGAAGCTCTGCGAGCCGCCGGAGACCTGCATGACCGCCAGCGTCTTGCCCTGCGTCGGCCGGACGGCGCCCAATGTCAGCGGAATCCAGTCGATCTGCGCCTTCATGATGCCGGTCATGGCGCCGTGCCGCTCGGGGCTCGACCAGACCATCCCCTCGCTCCAGGTGACGGCCTCGCGCAGCTCCGCCACCTTCGGGTGATCGGCCGGCGCGTCGTCGGGCAGGGGCAGGCCGGAGGGGTTGTAGAGCCGCGTCTCGGCCCCGAGACGGGCGAGAATCCGCGCCGCCTCCTCCGCCGCCAGCCGCGAATAGCTGCGTTTGCGGAGCGAGCCGTAGAGCAGCAGGATGCGCGGCGGGTCGCTGCGCCGGGGTCCCGCCAGCGAAGCGAGGTCGGGCGGCGGCAGATGCGCGGGGTGGAGGGCGGGCATGTCGTCCGGATCGCTCATGGGGCTCCCTATCTCGCGGCGGCGGGGGAGGGAAGGCGGGTGCCTCCCCCCCAACCGGTTCCTCAGGCCAGCTCGGCCAGTGCCGCGGGGCTGAAGTCCGCCAGCGCCGCCTCGTTGCCGGCCTTCACCTTGGCGGCCCAGTCCGGGTCGGCGAGCAGCGCCCGGCCGACGGCGATGAGGTCGAACTCCTCGGCCTCCATCCGCCGCACCAGCCCGTCGAGCGCCGTCTTCTGCGCCGCCGCCCCGCCGAAGGAGGCGAGGAAGTCGGCGCCGCTCAGCCCGACCGAGCCGACGCTGATCGTCGCCGCGCCGGTGAGCTTCTTCGCCCAGCCGGCGAAGTTCAGCCCCTCCTCGCCGTCGAGCTCGGGGAATTCCGGCTCCCAGAAGCGGCGCTGCGAGCAATGGAGGATGTCGACACCGGCCTCGACGAGCGGCAGGAGCCAGTCGGTCATCTCCTCGGGCGTCTCGGCGAGGCGGGCCTTGTAATCCTGCTGCTTCCACTGGCTGACACGGAGCGACAGCGGCAGCTCCGGCCCCACGGCCGCGCGCACGGCGGCCACGACCTCGGCCGCGAAGCGCGAACGCTCGCGGATCGTGGCGCCGCCCCAGCGGTCCTCCCGAAGGTTGGTGCCGGGCCAGAAGAACTGGTCGATCAGGTAGCCATGGGCCCCGTGCAGCTCGACGAGGTCGAAGCCGAGCGCCTTCGCCTCGGCGGCCGCGCGGGCGAAGGCGGCGATCGTGTCGGCGATGTCCTCCTCGCTCATCTCGCGCCCGCGCGGCGTGTCGGGGCCGAGAAGGGCGGAGGGGCTCTCCACCGGCGCCTCCGGCTCCCAGTCGCCGCCGCGGGTGGAGCCGGTGTGCCAGATCTGCGGCCCCATGGCGCCGCCGGCGGCATGCACGCCGTCGATCACGGCCTTCCAGCCGCCGAGCGCCGCGTCGCCGTGGAAGAAGGGGATCCCCGGCAGGTTGCGCGAGGCGGGCCGGTCGATGACCGTGCCTTCGGAGAGGATCAGCCCGACCTCCCCCTCGGCCCGCCGCCGGTAATAGGCGGCGTTCGGCGCGCCCGGGATGCCCTCCGGCGCCATGCCGCGCGTCATGGGCGCCATGACGATGCGGTTGCGGAGCCTGAGCGATTTCAGGGCGAAGGGGCGGAACAGGCTGTCGGTCTGCGGCACGGGGGGAGTCCTCTGCGATGGGGTGTCGCGGAGGGAGGTAGGGACCGCCAAACCGGTCTGCAATGCAACCGGTTCGGATTTCATACCGGCTGACGTGACGGCGCGAGCCGCCGCACCATCCGTGCTACGGCGCCTCGCGAGCCCACCCGGCAGGGCGGGCCGAGCCGGCCTCAGAAGTCCAGATGCTCCACGTTGAGCGCATTCTGCTGGATGAACTCGCGGCGCGGCTCCACCACGTCGCCCATCAGCTTGGTGAACAAATCGTCCGCCTCCGTCGCATCGTCGATCCGCACCTGCAGGAGCGTCCGCGCATCGGGGTCGAGCGTCGTTTCCCAGAGCTGGCTGGGGTTCATCTCGCCGAGCCCCTTGTAGCGCTGGAGCGTCAGCCCGCGCTGGCCTTCCTCGAGGATCGCCTCGAGCAGGTCGAGCGGCCCGTAGATCGTCTGGTTGCGGTCCTTGCGCACCAGCGTCGCCGGGCGCTCGTAGACCTCCTTCAGGCTCTCGGTGAAGCTGCCCGTCCGCCGGGCCTCGCCGGAGCGGAGCATCAGGCCGTCGAGCGTGCGAAGCTCCTCGACGCCGCGGAGAATCCGCGAGAGCCGGATGCCCTTGTCCTGGGTGATCCGGCCCGACCAGCCCTTCTCGTATTCGAGCGCGATGAGGTCGAGCCGCGCCGCCACCTTGTCGGCCACCCCTTGGAGGTCGGCATCCACCGCCCCGGGCACGAAGGCACCGGCGATGGCCGCCTGTTCGAGGATGTGGCGCTGGTAATGCGTCGGGAAGGCGTCGAGCACCCGGCGAAGCTGCCGCGCCTCCTCGACCACGCGGGCGAGGTCGCGGCCCGTGATCTCCATCCCCGAGCCGAGCTTGAGGATCGCGCCGTCGACCCCCTGCTGGATCAGGTAGTCATCGAGCGCCGGCTGATCCTTGAGGTAGACCTCCGACCGCCCGCGCGCGACCTTGTAGAGCGGCGGCTGGGCGATATAGAGATAGCCCCCCTCGATCAGCTCCGGCATCTGGCGGAAGAAGAACGTGAGCAGGAGCGTGCGGATATGCGCGCCGTCGACATCGGCATCCGTCATGATGACGATCTTGTGGTAGCGCAGCTTGTTGATGTTGAACTCGTCGCGCCCGATGCCGGTGCCAAGCGCCATCACCAGATTGCCGATCTCCTGGGAAGAGAGCATCCGGTCGAACCGCGCCCGCTCGACGTTCAGGATCTTGCCCCGCAAGGGGAGGATCGCCTGCGTCCGCCGGTCGCGGCCCGTCTGGGCGGATCCGCCGGCAGAGTCGCCCTCGACGAGGAAGACCTCGGTCTTAGATGGGTCCTTCTCCGAGCAATCCTTGAGCTTGGAGGCGTTGTAGCTGACGTCCATCGCCGATTTGCGGCGGATTTCCCGGGCCTTGCGGGCGGCCTCCCGGGCCGCGGCCGCCTCGACGATCTTGGTTATGATGCCCTTGGCCTCGGCCGGGTTCTCCTCGAACCACTCGCCGAGCTTCTCGTTCACCAGGTTCTCCACCGCCGGCCGCACCTCGGACGAGACGAGCTTGTCCTTGGTCTGGGAGGAGAACTTCGGGTCCGGCACCTTGACCGAGAGCACGCAGGTCAGCCCCTCGCGCGCATCGTCGCCGGTGAGGGAGACCTTCTCCTTCTTCGCGATGCCGCTCTCGGCCACGTATTTCTGGATCGCACGCGTCAGCGCGCCGCGGAAGCCCGCCATATGCGTGCCGCCATCCCGCTGGGGGATGTTGTTCGTGAAGGGCAGGACGGTCTCGTGATAGCTGTCGTTCCACCACATGGCGACCTCGACGGTGATCCCGTCGCGCTCGCCGGTCACATGGATCGGCTCGGGCATGAGCGGCGTCTTCGACCGGTCGAGATAGCGCACGAACTCGCGCACGCCGCCCTCGTAGCTGAGCTCGGATTTCAGCGGCACGGCGGGGCGCTCGTCCTCGAGGATGATCTTCACGCCGGAGTTGAGGAAGGCCAGCTCGCGCAGCCGCTTCTCCAGCATCTCGAAGCTGTAGTCGAGGTTGGAGAAGGTGTTGAGCGAGGCGAGAAAGCGCACCTCGGTGCCCGTCTCGCCATTGGTCTTGCCGATCTGGCGGAGGTGCTCGACCGTGTCGCCCGTCTCGAACCGGGCGAAGTGGATGTTGCCGTCGCGGCCCCAGATCGTCAGCTCCAGCCAGTCGCTGAGCGCGTTGACGACCGAGACGCCGACGCCGTGGAGGCCGCCGGAGACCTTATAGGAATTCTGGTCGAACTTCCCGCCGGCATGGAGCTGGGTCATGATGACCTCGGCGGCGGAGACGCCCTCCTCGGCATGGATGTCGGTCGGGATGCCGCGGCCGTTGTCGCGCACCGAGACCGAATTGTCGGCATGTATTTTCACATGCACATAGTCGGCATAACCGCCCAGCGCCTCGTCGATGCCGTTGTCGACGACCTCGTAGACCATGTGGTGCAGGCCCGAGCCGTCGTCGGTGTCGCCGATATACATCCCCGGGCGCTTCCGGACAGCGTCCAGGCCCCTCAAAACCTTGATGGAATCGGCGCCGTACTCCGGCACGTTGTCTGCGGATTCTGCCATGTAAGGTATTCCTGTCTGCCCGGCGCAAAATATAGTCATTTCGCCGGGGGATGTCACGCCTTTGCCCCCATATTTCGTGGGCTCTGCCGCCGTCAGATGAACGGCAGGACGAGCCCGACGAGGATGAGCAGCGCCCCGGCGACCCGGTTGGTCGTGGCGAGCGCCGCGGGGGACGTCAGGAGACGCCGCGCCCGGTCGATGAAAAGCGCGAGGCAGAGGTTGCCGAGGAGGGGGATGAGAAAGCTCACCGTGCAGATCGCGGCGACATCGGGCCAGGTCAGGGCGCCCAGATCGAAGAAGCCCGGCAGGATGCCCATGTAGAAGAGGATCGCCTTGGGATTGCCGATGATCACGGCCACCCCGGCGGCGAAGCCGGCCCAGCGGCCGGGCCGCGTCAGCCGAGAATTGGCCCCGAGCGGCTTGCCCGCATGGCGGATGATCAGCACCCCCATGGTGAGGAAGATCAGCGAGGCGAGGAGCCTCAGCGCATGCAGGAAGTCCCCCCAGACCGACAGCACCCAGGAGACGCCGAGAATGGCGAGGAGCGGCCAGAGGATGTCGCCCAATGTCACGCCGACCGCGAGCGGCCAGGCGGCGGAGAAGCCGCCCGAAAGGGCGCGCGCCAGAAGCGCCACCCAGACCGGCCCGGGGGTCAGGAACAGAAGCAGGATCGCGAAGGCATAAAGCCCGAGTTCGGCGGGGGTGATACTCATCGGCGGGTGGCTCCGGGCTCAGCTGCCGGGATCGGGCAGCCAGAGCGCGCCGTCCCCGGCGAGCGGCCAGAAGGGGTTATGCGCCAACTCCCAGACATGCCCGTCGGGATCGGCGAAATAGCCCAGATAGCCGCCCCATGCCGTCTCCGCCGGTGCCTTCAGCGCCGTGGCTCCGGCCGAGACGGCGGTCTCGAAAGCGGCATCGACCGCATCGCGGGAGCCATGATATTGCGCCAGAGCCATCGCCCCGGTGCCCAGCGCCGCTCCCGGCCGCCCCTGATCGGCGGCCAGCGCCTCGCGGCCGAAGAGCGCCAGCGCCATGCCGTTCATCTGATAGACCGTCACCCCGCCGCCCGAGCGCGGATGCGGCTCCCAGCCGAGCGCGGCGTAAAAATCCTCCGCCGCCGCCGGATCGGCGACACCGAGGGTGATGAGCGTGACGCGCTGCGGGGTCATGGCCTGTCCTTCGGATCCAGTCCGACTCTGGTAGGCGAGCCGCGCCCCCTTGTCGATCCGCCCGACGGCGTCTCCCGCCCGGCCTCCTTCCATCCCGGATCCCCTTTCATCTGGCCAAAAATACCTCGGAGGTGTGGAGGCAGAGCCTCCACCCGGCCCAACGGGCCGGCCCCCCCGAAAGATCAGAAGCTCCCGCCCATCAGGTCGAGCGGCAGGTCCTCGTCCCACGCCTCCTCCCCGAGCGGCAGGACCATGAGGAGGTCATGGCTGCGCAGATGCACCATCCGGTGCGACCGCGCGCCGTCGAGCCCGAGAAGGCGGATGTTCTGCCCCACCGGCCGGAAGCCGGCAGCGGCGTAGAGCGCCGCCTCGCCGAAGAGGAGGGCGAAGCGGGCGGGCGAGGCTTTCGCCTCCCCGATGGCCTCCTGAAGCAGGGCCGAGGCGATGCCGCGGCCCCGCGCCTCAGGATGGGTGCAGACCTCGCCTATCGTCGCGACATCGACGAGGTGGGGCCCCAGCCGCACGGCGCGGAGGCCCAGCGCCATATGGCCGAGGAGCCGCCCCTCCTCCCGCGCCAGAAGGCGCAGGTGGTGGCGCTGCTTGTAGAAGCTGCGGCCCTCGAAATCGTCCCAGGCGGTGGCGATCAGCGCGGCGATCTCTGCCTCGAGACCGGCGGTCAGCCGCATCTCCTCATGGCGCTCAATCTCGATGGACATGGCTCTCTCCCTCTTCCTCGCGAATCTCGATGCGCTCCGCCCGCTCCCCCAGCTCCTCGAAGAGCTCCGGGCCGGTGCCGGTCAGGAAGGCCTGGGCGCCGAGGGCATGGATCTCGTCATAAAGCGCCGCGCGGCGGGCGGCGTCGAGATGGGCGGCGACCTCGTCGAGGAGGAGGATCGGCGGCGGCCCCTCGGCCGCCAGCGCCCGCGCATTGGCGAGGATCAGCGAGATCAGCAGCGCCTTCTGCTCGCCGGTGGAGCAATCGGCGGCCGGCATGCCCTTCTCGGCCCAGAGCGCCGTCAGATCGGCGCGGTGCGGCCCGTCGAGCGTGCGCCCCGCCGCCATGTCGCGGCGCCGCCCCTCGGCATAGAGCCCGCGCAGCCCCTCATCGGACCCTTGCGGGCCCGCCTCGGGATGCGTGAGCGCCAGCGTCGCGGCGGGGAAGGCCGTGGCCGCGGCGTTCTGCGCCGCCATCAGCGCCCCGATCGCCGCCTGCCGCCCCGCCTGGATGCGGGCGCCGGCAGCGGCCATCTGCCCCTCCAGCGCCTCGTACCAATGCGCGTCGCGGATCATGTCCTTCAGGAGCCGGTTCCGCTCGCGCATCGCCTTGTCATAGGCCAGCGTCGCCTCGGCATGGGCCGGGGCGAAGCTCATCGCCGCCCGGTCGAGAAAGCGCCGCCGCCCCTCGGCGCCCTCGATGAAGAGCCTGTCCATGCTCGGCACCAGCCAGAGGAGCCGCAGCTCCTCCGCCAGCGCCACCTGCGCCGCCGCCTTGCCGCCGATGCGGACGGAGCGGGTCTGGCCGGGCTCGGCGGAGGTCTCGACCTCCTGCCCGCCCTCCAGCTCTGCCGCGATCTTCCAGCCGAGCCCCTCCGGGCGGCGCGAGAACTCCTCCGCCGTGCCCCGCCGGAGGCCGCGGCCGGGGGAGAGGAGCGAGATCGCCTCGATGAGATTGGTCTTGCCGGCGCCGTTCGCCCCATGGATCGCCACGATCCGCCCGTCGAACGCCAGGCGCGCGCGGCGCCAGGAGCGGAAATGCGACAGGGTGAGGCTGGCGAGGCGGGGCATCGGCGCGACTATCGGGGGGTTCGCGCGGGGGGGCAAGCGGGGAGCGGTGACGGCAGCATTGACGAGTGACGTACAGCGTCATAATCTTCCATCAATGATCTTGAGCTATCGAGACCGGAGGACAGCCAGTTTCGCGTTCGGCGAGCGGGTCCGCGCGTTCTCTTCCATCGAGGCGCAGGCGGCGCGGCGTCTGTCGATCCTCAATGCCGCACCCGACCTTGCTGCGCTGCGTGCCCTGCCGAGCAATCGGCTAGAGGCGCTCCGCGGTGACCGGGCGGGGCAATTCTCGATCCGGATCAACGCACAATAGCGGCTCTGCTTCCGCTGGCCCGAGGGGCAATCCCGGCCGTCGGAGGTGGAGATCACCGACTACCACTAGGAGACCTGCATGTTCGCCAGAGCCATTCACCCCGGCGCCGTCCTGAAGGAAGAGCTGGAGGAGATGGGTATCACACCCACCGCCTTCGCACGCGCGATCGAGGTGCCGCCCAATCGCATCAGCCAGATTATCGCAGGAAAGCGCGCCGTCACCGGCGATACCGCGCTGCGCATCGGCCACTGGTTCGGCATGGAGCCGCAATTCTGGCTGAACCTTCAGGCCCAGTTCGAGCTGGCGGAGGCCGATCGGGCGGTGGGCGAGGCCGTGCGCCGGCTGCCCACCCGCCCCGTCACACCCGCATCGGCATGACCACGTAGATGGCGCTCTCGTCGTTGCCCTCGCGCATCAGCGTCGGGTCGCCCGAGGAGTTGAAGAGGAAGACGGCGTTCTCGCGGTCGACCTGGCTCGCGATCTCGAGGAGGTACTTGGCGTTGAAGCCTATCTCCAGCTTGTCGTCGCCATAGGCCACGGCCAGCTCCTCTTCCGCCGCGCCCGAGTCGGGGGCGTTGACGGAGAGCATCAGCCGGTCCTCGTCGAGCGCCAGCTTCACGGCGCGGCTGCGCTCGGAGCTGACGGTGGCGACGCGGTCCACCGCGCGGGCGAATTCGGCGGCGTCGACCTCCAGCCGCTTGGTGTTGTTTTGCGGGATCACCCGGCTGTAATCCGGGAAGGTGCCGTCGATGACCTTGGAGGTCAGCGTGATATCCGGCGTCGCGAAGCGCACCTTGGTCTCGCTGACCGAGACCGCGATCTCCGCCTCGTCATCCTCGAGGAGCTTCCTGAGCTCGCCGACGGTCTTCCGCGGCACGATCACGCCCGGCATGTCTTCGGCCCCCGGCGGGAGCGCGGCGTCTATGCGGGCGAGGCGGTGGCCGTCGGTGGCGACGCAGCGCAGGCGCCGGCCGTCGGGCGTCTCTGCCACATGCATATAGACGCCGTTGAGGTAGTAGCGCGTCTCTTCCGTCGAGATCGCGAATTTCGACTTGTCGAAGAGCCGCTTCAAGACCGCCGCCGGCGCCGCGAAATTCGCGGCGTAATCGGCGCTCGCCATCACCGGGAAGTCTTCCTTCGGCAGGGTCGAGAGCTGGAAGCTCGACCGCCCCGCCTCGATGGAGAGCCGCCCGGCATGAGACTGGTCGGAGAGCGTCACCAGCGCCCCATCGGGCAGCTTGCGGACGATCTCGTTCAGAAGCACCGCCGGCACGGTCGTGGCGCCGGCGCGCTCGACCTGGGCGGGGGCCCTGTCCACCACCTCGACATCGAGATCGGTGGCGCGGAAGCGCACGGTGTCGCCCTCCGCCTCGATGTGCACATTGGCGAGGATCGGAATGGTGTTGCGCCGCTCGACGACCGATTGCGCCTGCGCCACGGCCTTCAGGAGCGCGCCGCGTTCGATGCTGAGTTTCATGACCCCTCGCTCGTTCTGACCCCGGCCGTTCCGGGCCGGGATCGGCAGACTAGCGCCTTGCCCCCATGGCACAAGGCCTTTGTGGCGGATTGCGCCGCCGCGGGAGCCCGGTCAGGCCTCCAGCGCGCGGCGCAGGAGCTCGAGATCCTCGGCGATCTGCGCATCCTTGCCCTTGAGCTCCTCGATGCGCTTGACGGCATGGATGACCGTGGTGTGGTCGCGCCCGCCGAAGCGGCGGCCGATCTCGGGCAGCGAGCGGTTGGTCATGGTCTTGGCGAGGAACATCGCCACCTGCCGCGGCCGCGCGTAATGGCGCACGCGTTTGGGGCCGATGAGGTCGGAAAGGCGGATGGAATAATGGTCGGAGACCTTCCGCTGGATCTCGTCGATCGAGATCTTCTTGTCGGAGGCGCGCAGGATGTCGGCGAGGCAATCCTGCGCCAGATCGAGCGTGATCGGCTGGCCGACGAGCGAGGCGAAGGCGAAGAGCCGCGTCAGCGCGCCCTCGAGCACGCGGACGTTGGTCGAGATGCGGTGGGCGAGGAATTCGAGCACGCCCTCGCGGATCTCCAGCCCCGGATATTGCGCGCGATAGGTCTCGACCTTCGATTGCAGGATGCCGATGCGGAGCTCGAAATCGGTGGGGTGGAGGTCCACCACCAGACCGCATTGCAGGCGCGAGCGGATGCGCTCCTCCATGTCCTTCATGTCGCCGGGCAGGCGGTCGCCGGAGATGACGATCTGCTTGCGGGCATCGACCAGGGCATTGAACGTGTGGAAGAATTCCTCCTGCGTGGAATCCTTGCCGGCGATGAACTGCACGTCGTCGACCATCAGCACGTCCACGGCTCGGAACATCTGCTTGAAGTCGAACATGCGCTTTTCGCGCAGCGCCGCGATGAAGCGGTACATGAACTGCTCGGCGGAGAGGTAGATGACCACCTTCTCGGGGCTGCGGGCGCGGAGCTCATGGGCGATGGCATGCATCAGGTGCGTCTTGCCGAGCCCGTTGCCGCCATAGAGGAAAAGCGGGTTGAAGGTCACCTCGCCGCCCTCGGCGACGCGGCGGGCGGCGGCATGGGCCAGCTCGTTCGGCTTGCCGACGACGAAGCGCTCGAAGGTGAAGCGCGAATCGAGCCCGGCGTTGGAGGCGGGCGGGGCAGGGGGCGTGCCCGCGGGGGCGGCGGTCGCGGCGGCGGCCGGGGCGCCGGGCTTGCCGCCCGGCTCGGCCTTGAGGTTGGCGGCGCCGAAGCTCAGCCGCTCGACGCTCTCGCCGGAGCGGCGGAGCTGGTAGAGGATGTGCTCGCCGAAATTCTCGGAAACATATTTGCCGAAGAACGGGCTCGGCGCGGTGAAGGCGGCCACGCCGTCCTTCAGGTCAGCGAATTCCAGCGGTTCGATCCAGGTCTTCCAGATCCCTGCCCCGATGGCGCCCTTCATGTCTTCGCGCAGGCTTGCCCATTTTTCGTTCGTCATGCCCTTTTGACCCTCGTTCGTTTGCCCCGGGGGCGGCGACATGCGCCGTCCCGCGCCGGACTGCCACCGGCTGCGCGCCTTACCTCGATCTGGGGGCCGCGAGCTTGGTGCACGCGGGCAACAACTTGCCGGGGCGGCCGGGCGCAGTCGGCGCCTTGCCGCAGGCAACAGGATCATGGCCGCCCGCCCCGGCCCTGCCGCCGGATGCAAACGGATCAAACTCGGCCAGTGATGTCGGCCGCGCACTCGAACTCCGTCATGACCGCAAACGGGTCACGGTTCATCACCGTGTCACGCAGGCGAGCCAGTCTTTCGGATTCGGCCATGTCCCCCCAGGAACGATGTGAATCGCTCGGGCAAGCTAGCCCGCCGATCGCGGCACAAACAACTCCACAACTCGCTTGACTCAGGAGATTGCCGAGCCCGAATCCCGCGCCGCGTGAAATTCGGGGGACTTAGCCGGGCCGGTGGCCGAAAAGCCGCAGCGGCGATGTGGCCGGCGGCGGCGGTGCTGCGGCAGAGCTTGACGGGACAAGTGCCCGAATCGGTTGAAAAAGGTTAAGCCGGTGATCGCCCCTGCGACGGCGCCGGACGGGGCCGCGGAAAGCGCTCATTTTCCGCTCATCCTTCCGAAATGAAAAAGGGCGCCCCGGGGGCGCCCTCATTCGATCTCGATGCCTGGCTGTCAGGCCAGCGACTTCACGCGCGAGGCAAGGCGCGACATCTTCCGCGAGGCGGTGTTCTTGTGAAGGATGCCCTTCGAGACGGAGCGCATCAGCTCGGGCTGGGCGGTCTTGAGCGCCTCGGCGGCGGCGGCCTGGTCGCCGGAGGCGATGGCCTCCTCGACCTTACGGAGATAGCTGCGCATGCGCGAGCGGCGCGCCTTGTTGATCGCGTAGCGGGTCGCGTTCTGCTTGGCGCGCTTCTTGGATTGCGGCGAATTGGCCATGGGCTTTGTCCTCGGATCGTCGTTCACATAATGGCAGCGTGTCGAAACGACCCGGGTCGGGTTCCCTACCGGCGACATCCGGCCAAGCGGGCCTCACACGCATATGGGGGCGCCTATAGAGGAGCCCGCCGCAAAAGGAAAGGCCCCGCTCAGCGGTCGCGGAACTGGGGCGTGCGCTTCTCGCGGAACGCCTCCATCCCCTCCGCCTGGTCATGGGTCGCGAAGAGCGCGAGGAAGAGCCGCCGCTCGGAGCGGAGCCCCTCGGCCAGCGGCGTCTCGAAGGCGGCGTTCACCGCCTCCTTGGCGGCGAGCATGGCGGGCATCGACTTGGCGGCGATCTTGCGCGCCATGGTCCGCGCCTCCGAAAGCAGCTCGCGCGCCGGCACGATGCGGGCGACGAGCCCGGCGCGCTCTGCCTCCTCCGCCTCCATCATGCGGCCGGTCAGGTGCAGGTCCATCGTCTTGGCCTTGCCGATGGCGCGGGCCATGCGCTGGGTGCCGCCCATGCCGGCGATGATGCCGAGGTTGATCTCGGGCTGGCCGAACTTGGCGGTGTCGGCGGCGATGATCGTGTCGCACATCATCGCCAGCTCGCAGCCGCCGCCGAGGCAATAGCCTGCCACCGCGGCGATGACCGGCTTGCGGATATTCGCGAGCCGCCGCGCCTCGGGCCCGTAGAGATCGGCGAGATAGGCGTCGGCGAAGTCGAACTCCGCCATCTCCGCCACATCGGCGCCGGCGGCGAAGGCCTTCTCCGAGCCGGTGACGATCACGACGCGCACATCGGGCGAGGCATCGGCGGCCTCGAGCGCCGTGCCGAGCTCCTTCAGGAGCGCCCGGTTGAGGGCGTTCATCGCCTCGGGGCGATTGAGCGTGATGGTCGCGACGTCGTCGGCAATCTCGACCTTGAGGAGGGCATAGGCCATCGGGGGCTCCGGTTTTCTGGGTGGCGGGAGGCAACGCTGCCCTGCCCGGCATGTCAATGCCGCGGGGTCAGTCCTGACTGGCAGGTCGGGCAGAGGAAGGTGGAGCGGCCGGACTGGGCGATCCGCTCGACCGGCGTGCCGCAGCGGGGGCAGGGCGCGCCCTCGCGCCCGTAGACGCGGAAGGTGTGCTGGAAATAGCCGAGCTCCCCCGTCGCCTGCCGGTGATCGGAGATGGACGAGCCGCCGGCGGCGATGGCCTCGGTCAGCACCTCGCGGATAGCGGCGACAAGTGGCTCGGGGTCCGCGAGCGCGCCGGAGGGCATGAGCGGCGAGAGCTGCGCCCGGTGCAGCGCCTCGCAGACATAGATATTGCCGAGCCCGGCGACGATCTTCTGATCCATCAGCGCCGCCTTCAGCGGCAGGGCGCGCCCCTTGAGCCGCTCCGCCAGATAGGCGGCGTCGAAGCTGTTGCCGAGCGGCTCCGGCCCGAGGCCCGCCAGCAGCTTGTGCGTCTCGATCAGCGCCGTCGGCCAGAGGTCGAGCGCCCCGAAGCGCCGTGCATCGTTCAGCGCGATCCGCGCGCCGTTTTCCATGTCGAGCACCACGTGATCGTGTTTCTCGGGCGTCGCGCGCTCATGGCGGAAGCTCCCGGGCGCCTCGCCAGAGATCGTCATCCGCCCCGACATCCCCAGATGCAGGATCATCGTCTCGCCGCCATCCAGCCCCGCGAGGATGTATTTCGACCGCCGCCCCAGCATCTCGACCCGCCGCCCGGTCAGCCGTTCGGCGAGCCGCTCCGGGAAGGGCCAGCGCAGCCCCTCGCGCCGCACTTCGGCGGCGGCGATCACCTGTCCTTCCATCGCCGGGGCGAGGCCGCGGCGCACCGTCTCGACTTCCGGCAGTTCGGGCATGGGGTTTCTCCTTGGAACCCCCGGGTGTAAGCCCCATCTCGTTGAAGAGGAAGGGCCGGGAATGGACGAGAAGCGAACGCATTTCGGGTTTGAGGACATACCGGAGGCCGAGAAGGCCGGCCGGGTGCGCGGCGTCTTCGAAAGCGTCGCCTCGCGCTACGACCTGATGAACGATCTGATGAGCGCCGGCATCCACCGCGTCTGGAAGGCCGCGATGATGGACTGGCTGGCGCCGCGCAATGGCCAGCGCCTGCTCGACGTGGCCGGCGGCACCGGCGACATCGCCTTCCGCTTCCTCGCCCGGGCGCCCGAGGCTTCCGCCGTCGTCTGCGACATGACCGAGGGCATGCTCGAGGCCGGCAAGCGCCGGGCCGAGGCCGAGGCGCTCTCCGGCAAGCTCGACTGGGTGGTGGGCGACGCCATGGCGCTGCCCTTCGAAGACAGCTCCTTCGACGTCTACACGATCTCCTTCGGCATAAGGAACGTCACCGACCCGCAGCAGTCGCTGCACGAGGCCTTCCGCGTGCTCCGGCCCGGCGGGCGGCTGATGGTGCTGGAGTTCTCGCAGCTTCCCGTTCCGATGGCCCAGAAGCTCTACGACGCTTATTCCTTCAACGTCATCCCGCCCATGGGCCAGATGGTGACGGGCGACCGCGACAGCTACCAGTATCTGGTCGAGTCGATCCGACGCTTCCCGGATCAGGAGACCTTCCTCGGGATGCTCCGCACCGCCGGCTTCGAGCGGGCGAGCTACCGGAACCTCTCGATGGGCATCGCCGCGCTCCATTCCGGCTGGAAGATCTGAGAGTGCGGGGCCCCCACAACCTCCTTCGCCTCATCCGCACCGGCGCCACCTTCGAGCGATCGGGGGCGATGGGCGAGGTGCTGCGCGCGATGGAGGCGCCGCCGCTCGTCGCCGCCGTGACGCGGGTGCTCGGCTGGCCCTTCCGCTGGCTCGGCTACCGGGGCGACCCCTCGCTGCCGCCCGTCACCCGGGCGCTGACCGAGCTGGGGCCGGCCTATATCAAGTTCGGCCAGATCCTCTCGACCCGCCCCGATGTGGTGGGCGAGGATCTCGCCCGCCAGCTTCAGGTCCTGCAGGACAAGCTGCCGCCCTTCCCGACCGAGGTCGCCCGCGCCGAGGTGGCGCGCGAGCTCGGCCGGCCGGTGGAGGAGGTCTTCTCGGAGTTCTCCGGCCCCGTGGCGGCGGCCTCGCTCGCCCAGGTCCACCATGCGCGGCTGGCCGAGACGGGCGAGGAGGTGGCGGTCAAGGTGCTCCGCCCCGGCATCGAGCGCGCCTGCCGCCGCGATACCGACGCCTTCCGCTTTGCCGCCCGGATGATCGAGGGGCTGATGCCCGGCGTCCGCCGCCTTCGCCCCATTGACGTGGTGGAGCATTTCGAAAGCGTGCTCTTCGCCGAGCTCGACCTCAGGCTCGAGAGCGCCGCGGCCTCGGAATTCGCCGCCAATACCGAGGACGATCCGCTCTTCCGCGTGCCGCGTGTGAAGTGGAACGCCTCGGGCCGCCGCGTCATGACGCTCGGCTGGGCGGAGGGCATCGGCCTCGCCGATCTCGCCGCCATCGACGCCGCCGGGATCGACCGCAAGGCGCTGGCCGAGCGGGTGCTGCAGCTCTTCCTCATGCATGCGCTGCGGGACGGCTACTTCCACGGCGACATGCATCAGGGCAACCTCAAGGTCGCCCCCGACGGCACGCTCATCGCCTTCGATTTCGGCATCATGGGCCGGATCGACGATTACACGCGGCGCGTCTATGCCGAGATCCTCTTCGGCTTCATCCGCCGCGACTATCGCCGCGTGGCGGAGGTGCATTTCGAGGCCGGCTATGTGCCCGCCGACCGGGAGGTCGACGAATTCGCCCGCGCCCTGCGGGCCGTCGGCGAGCCGATTTTCGGCATGGACGCGACGCATATCTCCATGGGGCGGCTCCTGTCCTATCTCTTCGAGGTGACGGAGCGCTTCGGGATGCAGACGCGGACGGAGCTGATCCTCCTGCAGCGGACCATGGTGGTGGTCGAGGGCGTGGCCCGCTCGCTCGATCCGCATATCAACATCTGGCAGGTCGCCCGGCCGGTGGTGGAGGATTACATCAAGGAAGAGCTCGGCCCGAAGGCCATGCTCCGCGACCTCGCCGCCACCGCCCGCGTCCTCGCCCGCTTCGGCCCCCGCCTGCCGGCCCTCGCCGAAGAGGCGCTGCAGCGCACGGCCCGGGCGGAAGACGAGGCCGAGCGCCTCGACGCCGGCCAGCGGGTGGCCTGGGCCGCCATCGGCGCCGCGGGCGCGGCGGTGCTGATCTGGGTGGTGGCGCTGATCTGAGGGGCGGGGCCACTGGGTCGGCGTCCGCCTGGCCGCCGCCTCTTCAGCCGCACCGCTCCGGCCCCGCCGAGCTGTTTCCTCCGCCAGCCCAGATCTGAGCGGGGCGGATCTCCAGCGCCTTCGTCGCTGTCCCCTCTGTCGCCCGCTGCCATACTCATCTGGATGGCGATCTTGATCGGAAGGGGGCCCCTTCCGCCTCCGCCTCCTCCATGGCCGTTGCGGACGAACCCAGCCGCCCGTGCCGCGTCCGCCCGGCCGTCTCAGCCACCGTGCTGATCTGCGTGATGGCAATGATCCCCGGTTAAGTGCCGTCCCACGCAGCCACCGTCAACGCAAAGGCCCCAGTGGCCCGCTCGATGCCCCGCCTCAGCGGCACCCCCCGCCCTCCCATGGGGCACCCGGCCCCCCGAGGGACCCTCTTGCCCATGCCCCTTTCCAAATACCTCAGGGGTGTGGGGGCTGGCCCCCACCCGAACCGGGGGTCCGGGGGCCTGAGGGCCCCCGGGAGGGCAGGGGGTTCGGGGGATGCAATCCCCCGACCGCCTCCGTCCGCCCCGGCCCTCAGCCCTGATCCACGCCCCGGATGCCGCTGACCGCCGTCGCCGGCAGCGCCGTGCCGCCTTCGAGCACCAGCACCACCTCGCCATTCTCGGCCCGCACCTCGTTGACCTCGGCATAGAGCTCGGTCTTCTCGCGGAGCAGCTCCTCGCCGGCCGCGTAGGAGACGGTGACGAAGCTGTAGAGCCCCTCGGGCAGCGGGTTTCCGTCGGCATCGAGCCCGTCCCATTCGATGGGGTCGGCCGAGACGGGCGCCTCGAAGCGAGCGACGGTCGCCCCGGCGGCGTTCTTCACGACGATCTCCACCCGGTCCGACCCGGCGGCCGGATTGGGGGCGAGCGTGATCGGCGCGCCGTCGAACCAGGCCGGCGCGGCGACGCGCACCTCGCGGCCCACCCAGGCGGCCATATCGGCCATGGAGGACAGCCCGAGCTGCCCCGACATCGCCGAGAGGAGGTCGTTGGTCAGCACCTGCTGCTCGACGCCCGAGAAGGTGGCGAGCTGCATGGCGAAGTCATCGGCATCCACCGGGTCCAGCGGGTCCTGGTTCTGCAGCTGCACCGTGAGCATCCGCAGGAACGTGTTGAAATCCGAGGTGATGACCGCCTGCCCCTCGGACTGGCCGGGGCTGCCATAGGCCGGCGGCGGCGCGGCAGAACCGGGGCCGGCGGCGGCGGCTGCGGTGGTGGGGGAGGTATCCATGCTGGCTCCTCAAAGTCGAAGGTCGAGCCCGGAGGCGGCGGCATTGCCCGGGCCGGGGGCGGCCTCGGGCGGAATCTGGGCGAAGGGCGTCTCGCTGCCCGACGCGCGAGGGCTGGCCGGGCCGGAATCGGAAGACGGGTCCCGCCCCTCCGCCGCGCCCTCGCCGGAGGTGAAGTCGAGCTGCACATCCTCGTAGCCGAGTTCCTGCATCTCGCGGGCCAGCTCGGCGGCGTGGCGGCGGAGGAGATCCGCCGTGTCCTGACGCTCGGCGCTGATCTGCAGCACCATCGTGCCGTCATGGCTGTGCAGCACCATCCGCAGATGGCCGAGCTCCTCGGGTGACAGGCGAATCTCCACCCGTTCGCCCGGGGTCTGCGGCAGGGCGGCGGTGACCTGCACGATCGTCTCCCGCGCGGCGGCGGGCATGGCATTGGTGCCGGAGGCGGCGATGGAGGCGGCGCTCGTGCCGCTCCCCTGCACCGCGACGGCGGCGTCGAGCCGCGTCTGGCCCTCGGGGGTGTCGCCGCCGGTCTGGCCGGGCAGCGCGCTCCCCTCCTGCCCGGCGAGCGGGATCGGCTGCGCCGGCAGCGCCGCGCCGGAGGGCTGGGCCGCGGGCGGGGCGGCCATGGGCTCGGCGCCGGCCCTGTCGGTGCCGGGACCCATCCGCGCCTCGGCGCGGGCGGGATCAGCGGTGGAGCGCCGGAGCCGGGGCCCGCCCTCCTCTTCCGCGCCCGGGCCGCTCCGCCCGGAGGCTGCGGCATTCGCGGCGCCGCTAGCGGCACCCGTGGCCGAACTGGCGGCCGCGGCGGCCGTCAGCCCCGCGCCGGGGGCGCCCTGGGCTTGGCCCAGCGCGGTGCCGGGTAGCGCCTCGTCCGCCACGGCGGAGGGATCGCCCAGCGGCAGGGCTGTGCCGGTTGGGCCCGCAGCGCCCGTCGCCAGCGGGCTGGTGGCCCGAGGCGCCGCCGCGCCGGCGGCGGCCGCCACGGTGCCCGGCTGCGCCGCGCCCCCGGCCGCGAGCGTGCCGAGAATCGCCGCGGCGCGGCCGCTCCGGCCCGCACCGTCGGCCCCAGGGGCGGGGGCGGGCATGTCGCCCTCGCCGGCCTCGCCCGGCAGGGGCGTACTGGCCGCCGAAAGGAGAGCCCGTTCGCCGCTCGCCCCGGCGCGGGAAGCGCCCGCGCCCGCGGCGGCGCCCGCCGCACGGAGGAGGAGCGCGGCCTCGGCCGATTCGGCCTCGGACAAGGCGGGCGTGGCGCCGGGCAGCGCGAAGACCTGCAGGGGCTCGGGCGCGGGCAGGGTGGCGCCCTCCTTGCCGCTGCCCTCCGCCTCGGCCGCGCCGCCCTTGCCGGACGTGCCGGTCTGGCCGGCCTCCCCCGCCTCGCGCCTGGACCCGGCGCCGGAGCCCGCCCCGGTGTCGCCCGCGGGGCCTTCGGCCCGCCCCGCCTGCCCGCGGCTTTCGCCCGCGCTTCCGGTCTCGCGCCCGGTCCGGCCGGCCGCGCCGCGGTCATAGACATCGGCGAACGGGCTGTCGCGCCGGTCCTGCCGGCGGTCGGGCGGGCTGCCGCCCGCATCGCGGCGCTGGGCGGGCTTGGACGGGGGCGCCTCGGGGGCGATCGCTGGTCCGTTCTGGACGAGGAGGAAGGTCATCGGCTCACCGGTTGGGACTGAAACTGGCCTCCTCCATAGACCGATCAGCCTTACCGGCTTTTTAACCGCGATCGGGGAGTGTCAGGAAAATTCGCCGCGAACGGAGCTCCGGATGCGACCTGATCCCCTTCTGCCCATGGCCGGCCTGCCGGCGCCCCGACCGGAGGCTGCTGCCGGCCCGCGCCCCGGCGCCGCGCCGGCGGACGAGACCGCCCTGATGGAGGCCGCAAAGGCTCTGGAGGCGAGCTTTCTCGCCGAAATGCTCAAGTCGACCGGCCTCGGCGAGATGCCCTCCGAGTTCGGCGGCGGCGCGGGGGAGGAGCAGTTCGCCTCCTTCCTGCGCGAGGAGCAGGCCCGCGCCATGGTCGCCGCCGGCGGCATCGGCCTTGCCGAGCAGCTCTTCGCCTCGCTCGTGAGTCGCGCCGATGGCTGAGCCGCTCGTCACCCGATTCGAAGCGCTGCTCTCGGAAGAGCGGCAATGCATCCTCGCCGGGGATTTCGGCGGGCTGGAACCGCTCGGCTCCCGCAAGGCGGCGCTGTTCGAGGAGCTGCGGCAAAGCGCCGATGCCGGCGCGCTCCGGCGGATCGGCACGGGGCTGAAGCGCAACCAGCGGCTGCTTTCCGCCGCCATTTCGGGCGTGCGCGAGGCCGAGCGGCGGGTGTCCTTGCTGACCGGCGCGGCGGCGGAGTTCACCACCTACGATGCCAGGGGACGGCAGGCCCCCACCGGCAAGGCGCGCCGCGCCCTCGACGGCAGGGCCTGAGCGGGCAGGGTGGGTTTTGGCCCACCGCCCCAGGCGATTCCGCCCGTCTGGGCGGGCCGAGCTCGTCCCCCGGTGCCGCGCAGGGTGAGCGCCGGCCCTTGGGTTGGCGCTCCTACCGCCACCGCATCGCGCTTTAGGGTGCCGCCACATCCTCGCTTGAAGCGTTGCGCAGCCCCTCGGAAGCGCCAGCCCGCGGGACGGGACGACGCTCGCCCTCAAGCCTGCGGCGCGCACCGGGGGGGAACAGCGGCGAGGTCAGAGCCCGGGCCAGGTCGGAGCCTGTCGGTGCGTCCCAAGCGGGCGGCTCAGCGGCGAGGTTTGCATTCGGCCCGGCGCAAGCCCGGCTCCGGCAGGCGGCCTCTCATCGTCCAAAGCCCTCATCCCCCGAGTTGAATTGAATTGGCGGTATCTCCGCCCCCCGGCCTTAGAGCGGCGTTAAGCCTGACCGGCGATACCGTCCTTCGCATCCAGGAGGATGGCGCGACTGGCCCGACCGGGCCGACCCCGCAGACGTCAGAATGACCTTTCGTCCCGCCGCTCCGCACCGGGGCTGTGGATCATGAACGCATGGCGCAAAAGCGCCGAAACCATAGGAATACTCTCTCATGTCGAGCATTCTGACGAACAACGGCGCGATGGTCGCGCTGCAGACGCTGTCCTCCATCAACAAGAACCTGGGCAACGTCCAGAACCAGATCTCCACCGGCAAGGCCGTCGGCAATTCCAAGGACAACTCGGCCGTCTGGGCCATCTCGAAAGTGATGGAATCCGACGTCAAGGGCTTCAAGTCGATCTCCGACTCGCTCGCCCTCGGCCAGTCCACCGTCGCCGTCGCCCGCCAGGCCTCGGAAACGGTCGCCGACCTTCTCACCGAGATGAAGGGCAAGATCACCGCCGCCCAGGAGCAGAACGTCGACCGCTCCAAGATCCAGGCGGATATCGATGCCTACACCCAGCAGGTGCAGTCGGTCATCGGCGCCGCGCAGTTCAACGGCCTGAACCTCGTCTCCGGCTCCGACTCGGTCGACGTGCTCTCGTCGCTCGACCGCGCCTCGGACGGCTCCGTCGCCTCCTCCTCGATCTCCGTGTCGCGGCAGGACCTGACGACCGACGCCGGCGTCTACAACGCCTCGGGCACAGATCTGTCGGTCAACGCCACCGCCTCGGACACCGCCGTGGTCAACACCGGCATCACCGAGACGCTTCAGCTCGGCGGCACCGTCGCCGTGGATGACGTCGTGCGCCTGCAGATCGGCGAGACCTCGGTGAGCTTCACCGCGGCCACCACGACGCTCGACGACGCCGCGGCCGGCCTGACGGCGGCGATCAACGCGGCCGGCATCGAGGGCATCACCGCCACCGTCGCCACCGACACGATCACGCTGACCTCCACCGTCGCCTTCGAGGACACGGCGCTGACCTTCACCGCCACCGGCTCGACGACCGGCACCTACGGCACCGACGCCGCCCTCGAGGCGCGCGCCGAGACCGTGACCTTCTCGGCCACCGCCGGCGTCAACGAGGGCGACGGCTACCGGGTCACCATCGGCTCCACCGACTTCGACTATGTCGCCGGTCAGGGCGAGACGATGGAAGACGTGGCCCGCGGCCTGAAGATCGCCGTGGACTCCGCCGGCCTGAGCAACATCTCGACCAACGTGACCCAGGATGCCAACGGCGCCTGGCAGCTCCAGGTCGACAACAACAGCACCACGCTGGCCTTCTCGGCTGCCGGTCGCTCCGACGGCACCGCCACGGGTGGCCTCGCCGGTCTCGACAGCATCGACGTGACGACGGACGAAGGTGCCTCCGCCGCGCTCGCCAACATCGAGACGTTCATCGGCACCGCCATCGACGCCTCCGCTGCCTTCGGTTCCGTCGAGGGTCGCATCTCCATCCAGTCGGAGTTCATCTCCAAGCTCTCCGACTCGCTCAAGTCCGGCATCGGCTCCATGGTCGACGCCAACATGGAAGAGACCTCCGCCCGTCTGCAGGCCCTCCAGGTCCAGCAGCAGCTCGGCGTCCAGTCGCTCTCCATGGCGAACCAGGCTCCGCAGTCGATCCTGTCGCTGTTCCGCTAAGCGGAACCCGGGCGGGGGGCCCCTGAGGCCCCCCGTTCTCCCTCCCAGAAGGCCGAAGCAAAACGCTCCGAGAGGATTCCGACGTGAATGCCATCCAACAGGCTCAAAGAGCCTATGCGCCGGTGAACTCCCCCGTGATGACGGGCCGGGCCACCGAACTCCAGCTCTTCTCCCAGACCACCGCCCGCCTCAAGACCGCCATGCAGAGCGGCAACTTCGCCGCCATCGCCGAGGCGCTCTTCCAGAACCGCCGGGTCTGGACCCATCTGGCCGGCGAGGTCGCCGACCCCGCCAATGCGCTGCCCGCGACGCTCCGGGCGCAGATCTTCTACCTCGCCGAATTCACTGAACATCACACCCGCGCCGTGCTGAAGGGCGAGGCGGATATCGCCGCCTTGGTCGATATCAACACCGCCGTCATGCGCGGCCTGTCCGGCAACGGGGCCCGCGAGGGCGCTGCCGCCCAGCCGGCGGCCACCGCCAGCCCGGCCCAGGAAGGTGTGAGATGAGCGGACTCGTCCTCAAGCTCGGGCCGAAGGAGCGGGTGCTCGTCAACGGCGCGGTGATCGAGAACGGCGACCGCCGGGCACGGCTCGCCATCCTGACGCCCAATGCCAACATTCTGCGCCTGCGCGACGCGATCCGCCCCGGCGAGGTGAACACGCCCGTCCGGCGGGTCTGCTACATCGCTCAGCTCGTCCTGTCGGGCGATGCCGAGCCGGCCGAGGCGAACATCCAGCTCCTGCGCGGCATCGAGCAGCTCAGCCAGGCGCTGACGGATGCCGACAGCCGCCGGCTCCTCTCGGAGGCGACGGAGGCGATCTCCGCCGGCGACACCTACCGGGCGCTGAAGCGGCTGCGCTCGCTCCTGCCGCGGGAGGAGCGGCTCCTCGGCACCGCCGGCCCGCTGGCGCCCATCGCGCCGGATACCGCCGGCGGCGGGGCGCTCGAGGCGCGGCCGCGGCTGAAGGTGGGGACGGTCTGATGTTCCAGCCCGTCGTCCCCGCAGGCGGCTATCTCGGCTGGACCTATCTGGAGCGCACGCGCGAGACCCAGATGGAGGCCTTCACCTCCTCGCCGGTCCTGCAGCGCGAGACGGATTACTTCCGCGAGAACATCGCCAAGGTGAAGAGCGCCGAGGATCTGGTGAACGACCGCCGGCTGCTCACCATCGCCCTCGGCGCCTTTGGGCTCGAGGACGACATCAACCACAAGGCCTTCATCAAGGAGATCCTCGCTGAGGGCACGCTGAAGGAGGATGCCCTCGCCAACCGGCTGGCGGACAAGACCTATCAGGCCTTCTCGCGCACCTTCGGCTTCGCCGATCTGGGCGGGCTGACCGGCGTCCCGGGCTTCGCCGACAAGATCATCGCCCGCTACGAGGAGCGCAGCTTCGAAAAGGCGGTGGGGGAACAGAACGATTCCCTCCGCCAGGCGATGAACCTCGAGCGCGGCCTGCAGGATGTGCTCAAGGGCTCCGAGAGCAACAATGCCCGCTGGTTCTCGATCATGGGCAACCCGCCGCTCCGCTCCGTCTTCGAGACGGCGCTGGGCTTCGGCCAGGGTTTCGGCGCGCTCGACATCGACAAGCAGCTCACGAATTTCGAGGCGCGGGCCGAGAGCGTCTTCGGCACCTCCGACGTGGCCGAGCTCGCCGAGCCGGAAATGCGCGAGAAGATCGTCCGGCTCTTCCTCGTGCGCAGCGAGATCAACGCCGGCTTCACCGGCTATTCGAGCGCCTCGGCGGCGCTGTCGCTGCTGCAGAGCGCCCCGCGGCTCTACGCCTGACCGGCGCGCCGGTCGAGAGCGCGGTCCGGGGGGGCTGTCTGCCCCGTCGCCATTGGTGCTCGAACCAATGGCGCACTCAATGGCGACCCCCCCGAAGGGTATTTGGAAAGGGGCAGAGGCAGGAGGGGTCTGGGTCATGCCCCTTTCCGCCCCCGCGCGACCTGCGAGCCCGCCCGGCAGGGCGGGCCGAGCGGGGCCTGTTTGACAGCACCCCGCCTTCCGCCTTCTATGGCCGGACGAACCCATGAGGGGGCCTGTCATGCAGCTCAGCGTCAGTTTCGAGAACACCGAGGGCCGGCCGCGCGGCTCCGGGCCGGTCACCGTCGGCTGGCTGCTGACCGAGCAGAAGGGCGGCATCATCTATGCCCCGCCCGAGCGCGTCCGCTCCGTCGATGTCGATCGCCGCCATGCCAAGAGTGCCTCGCGCTGCCCGGCGGTCATCAACCTCGAAAGCCGCTATTTCGTCATTCCCTGCCCCTTCGACATCCACATCGGCTTCACGCGCGACGACAATGGCAAGGCGGCGCTGCGCAACCTCGCGGGCGAGGCCAGCAGCATCCGCGCCTCCAAGCTCGGCGAGAAGCTGCATCTGACCAACGAGGCGGAATGGCGCCGGCCGGGCGTGCCGACGATCCAGCTCTCGCTGCCTTACGTCTTCATCTCCGACGAGCCGGTCTACATGAGCCAGGTCTCGCCCTTCATGCATTACCGCAAGGAGCCGCTGCCCGGCACGATCTTCGGCGGGCGCTTTCCGATCAACGTCTGGCCGCGGCCGCTCATGTGGGCCTTCGAATGGCACGAGCCGGAGAAGCCGATCCGCCTCCAGCGCGGCGAGCCGCTCTTCTATGCCGGCTTCGAGACGCTCGGCCCCGAGCGCTCGGTACAGATGGTCGAGGCCGAGGCGACGCAGGACCTCAAGGATTACATGGAGCTGATCTCCGGCGCGGTGAACTACGTCAACCAGACCTTCTCGCTCTTCGAGGCCGCCGAGGCGCGGCGGCCGGAGGTGCTGGTCAAGCCCGTGCCCCGCAAGGGCCGCGGCTGATGGCGGAGGACGGGGCGAGCCTGCGCACCCGCGCCGTCGAGGCCCATAGGGCCGGCCGGCGCGAGGAGGCGCTGGAGGCCTATACGGCCTATCTGACCCGCGCCCCCGGCGATGCCGGCTTCTGGTCGAACCTCGGCGCGCTCCTCAGGGCCGAGGGGCAGCACGATCTGGCCGTCGCCGCCCAGCGCCGCGCCTATGCGCTCGCACCCGACGGCCCCGGCATCCGCAACAACCTCGCCAACATCCTCCACGACACCGGCGCGCTAGAGGAGGCGCTGGAGCTGCGGCGGGCGCTCGCCGCCGCCCGGCCGGAGGAGGCGGAGCCCGCGGCGATGGTCGGCAAGACGCTTCGCGCCATGGGCCGGCTCGAGGAGGGCATCGCCCATCTGGAGGAGGCCGCCCGCCGCTTCCCAGACGAGCCCGAGATGCGCCTGCAGCTCTCGCTCACCCAGCTCGCCGCCGGCGATTATGCCCGCGGCTTCGCCAATTACCGCGCCCGGTGGCAGACGGGGGAGCTGACGGCACGGCGGATCGCGCTGCCCGAGTGGCAGGGCGAGAGCCTCGCCGGCAAGCGCATCCTCGTCCTGCCTGAGCAGGGCTTCGGCGATGCGGTGGCCTTCCTGCGCTTCCTGCCGGTCCTGCAGCAATACGGGCCGGCGGAGGTGGTGCTCTCCGCCGAGCGGCCGGTCCTCAGGCTCCTGCAAGGCATCGAGGGCGCCGACCGGATCGTCGAGGGGGTGCCGGAGGAGGGCGTCGATCTCTGGACGAACATCATGGACCTGCCGGCCCTGCATTTCGCCCTCACCGGCGAGGTGCCGGAGCCCGTCGCCCTCGCCATCCCCGAGGAATCCCGCCGCCGCGCCCGGGCGCTGACCCAGCCCTTCCGCGAGCGTTTCCGCGTCGGCGTGGTCTGGACCGGCTCGCTCACCTATCGCGGCAATGCCTTCCGGTCCTTCTCGCATACCGAGTTCCACCCGCTGCTCGACGTGCCCGGCCTGCAGCTGATCTCGCTCTACAAGGGGCCGCGCCTCGCGCCCTTCCGCGCCGACGGCACCGCCGCCTTCATCCCCGATTTCGGCGGCTCGGAACGCGACTTCGCCGACAATGCCGCCATGATGAAGGAGATGGATCTGATCCTCACCTCCGACACCGCCACCGCCCATGTCGCCGGCTCGCTCGGCGTGCCGGTCTGGACGCTGCTGCACAGCGACCCGTTCTGGCTCTGGCGGCCGGAAGGGGAGGGGACGCCCTGGTATCCGACCATGCGCCTCATCCGTCAGGCCAAGCCGGGCGACTGGGGCGAGGTCTTCGCGCGGATCAGGCCCGAGCTGGCGGCGCTCGCTGCGAGGGGGCGCTGATGGAGCTGCTCGTCCCCACCTCCGCCGGCGAGTTGATCGACAAGATCACCATCCTCGCGCTCAAGGCGGCGAAGATCACCGACGCGGCCAAGCTCGCCAACATCCGCTTCGAGGCGGCGCGGCTGGACGAGCTCGAGGCGGGGCTGCCGGCCCATGCCGAGCTCCCCGCGCTCAAGGCCGAGCTCGCAGAGATCAATGCGAGCCTCTGGCAGATCGAGGACGATATTCGCGCCTGCGAGGCGGCCGGCGATTTCGGCGCGCCCTTCATCGCCCTCGCGCGGGCCGTCTACCGGACGAACGACCGCCGCGCCGAGGTGAAGAAGCGCATCAACCTCGCGCTCGGCTCCGCCATCGTCGAGGAGAAATCCTACACCGATCCGGGGAGGGCCCGATGACGCCCGACGCCCGCATCCAGGCCGCCCGCGCCGAGGCGCGCCGCGCCATGCGCGAGGCCGCCGAGGCGCTGAACGACGAGCGCGGCCGGCGCCGCGGCGGGCTCATGCGGGTGATCCACGAGGCGCGCGGGATGCTGGAGCGGGATTATCCCTATTTCAGCCAGGCCGGGCAGGATGCCGTGGTCGACGCCATCCTCCGCCGGAAGCGCGGCGGCACCTATCTGGATATCGGCGGCTACGACGGCATGACCGGCTCCAACACGATCTTCTTCGAGCGCATCCGCGGCTGGACCGGCGCTCTGGTCGAGCCGGTGCCGGCCCAACTCGAGAAGGCGCGCAAGCTCCGCCGCTGCCCCTGCCTGCCCTATGCCGTGGCGGCCGAGGAGGGGCAGGCGGAGTTCATCGAGATTTCAGCCGGTTACACGCAGATGTCCGGCCTCTCCGGCAGCTACGATTCGGAGCTTCTGAAGACCGTTCGCGCCGATCCGCGCCATGAGGAGGCGGTGATCCGCGTCGAGACGTGCACGCTCTCGGGCATCATGCACGAGACCGGGATCCTCCATCCCGATTTCGTCTCGCTCGACATCGAGGGCGGCGAGGTGGCGGCGCTGGAGGCCTTTCCCTTCGCCGAGCACCGGGTCGGGCTCTGGTCGATCGAGAACAACACCGCCTCGCCCGAGATCGGGCGCATCATGCGGGGCGCCGGCTACAGCCTCGCCGAATTCTGCGGTCCTGACGAAATATGGCGCCGCGGCGACCTTTGACTCGCATTTGATCAGGTAACCCCACCTCAACAAGCCCCGGTTAATCCCTGTCTCGGGTGAACAAGGGGTGAGTGCCATGACGGCTCAAGCGAATGCGCCGATCATCATCAAGCGCAAGAAGGTCATCGCCGGCGGCGGCCACCATGGCGGCGCCTGGAAGGTCGCCTATGCGGACTTCGTGACAGCGATGATGGCCTTCTTCCTGCTCATGTGGCTGCTCAACGCCACCACCGAGCAGCAGCGCAAGGGCATCGCGGATTACTTCTCGCCCTCGATCCCGCTCAGCCGCGTCTCGGGCGGCGGCGACGGGATCTTCGCCGGCGATTCCATGTTCGCCGAGGATACCTTCGCCGAGAACGGCAGCGGCGTCATCAAGGGGCCGCCCGATCCGGACGCAGAGACCCAGGGCCTCGGCGCGCAGACGACGGCGCCGCCCTCCGAAAGCTCCGCTGCCCCCGATCCGTCGGAAACGGAGGCGCTGCGATCCATCGAGGAGATGCTGAACGCCGCCTCGGGCGAAAGCGACCTCACCGACCTCGCCCGGCGCCATGTGGTGACGCGCCTGACCGACGAGGGGCTGGTGATCGAGATCTTCGCGCTGCCCGGCGCGCCGATCTTCGCCGACGGCACGGCTGAGATGCTGCCCGTCACCGCCGAGATCGTCGCCATGGTCTCGCGCCTCGCGGGGCTCGTCACCAACGACGTGGCCATCGACGGGCATCTGGCGACGCGCTCGCTCGTCCTTGCCGACAATCCGGTCTGGGAGCTGTCGACCGCCCGCGCCGGTGCGGTGCGCCAGGGGCTGGAGTCCGGCGGACTCGACCCGGCGCGTATCGAGCGGCTGACCGGCCATGCCGACCGCGACCATGCGGTGCCGGAACCGGCGGCGGCTAGGAATGACCGGGTGGAGATCGTGCTTCTGCGCCGTCAGAGGTGAGCGGGGAGGGAGGGCCGCCGCACCGCGGTCGCGCAGGCCGCCATTAGCCAAACATTAGCCCCGCGAGGGTAGACCATGCGACGTCCTGCAAACCAGAAAGGTCGTCCATGACGCTCTCGTCCTCCCTCAACGCCTCGGTGGCCGGGCTTTCGGCCAATGCGAGCAACCTGTCGACGATTTCCGACAACATCGCGAATTCCGAGACCACGGGCTACAAGCGGGCCATGACCGAGTTCCACTCGATGGTCATTGACGGCGGCTCGGGCACCTATGCCGCCGGCGGCGTCCGCGTCTCCGCCCACCGGCTGATCGACGAGCGGGGGCCGCTCCTGTCGACGTCGAACCCTACCGACCTTGCCGTGCGCGGCCGCGGCTTCCTGCCCGTCGTCTCGCACCCCGATCTCGTCACCGCCGGCGACGCCCTGCAGATGGAGCTGGTGACGACCGGCTCCTTCCGGCTCGATGCCGATGGCTATCTCACCACCTATGACGGCGCCGTCCTTATGGGCTGGCCGGCCGAGGCCGACGGCTCGATCCCCGACTTCCCGCGCGATTCGCAGAACGGGCTGGAGGCGATCCAGATCAGCGCCTCGCAATTTGCCGCCTCTCCGACCAGCGAGATCCGCATGGGCGTCAACCTGCCCGCGACCTCGACCGAGGCGGGCGCCGACGGCGATGAAGAGCAGGTGACGATCGAATATTACGACAATCTCGGCAAGCCGCAGACGCTGACCGTCACCTTCACGCCGACCGTGCCGGCCACCGATGCCTCCAACGAATGGACGATGACCATCACCGACGACGGCTCGGGCGGGGCGGTGCTCGGCGAATACACGCTGACCTTCGATGACAGCTCCGGCTTCGGCGGCACGCTCGCCTCCGTCAACCCGACGGCCGGCAGCCCGGCCTATGACGCGGCCACCGGCACCTTCACGCTCTCTGCGGCCAATGGCACGCAGGACATCACGATGGACATCGGCCAGATCAACGACTTCTCGGGCATGTCGCAGCTGTCGAACGTCTTCGCGCCCAATTCCATCAACAAGGACGGCGCCCCTCCCGGCACGCTGACCAGCGTCGAGGTGGATGCCAACGGCTATGTCCACGCCTATTTCGACACCGGTCTGACGCGGGTCGTCTATCAGGTGCCGCTCGTCGACGTGGCCAATCCCAACGAGCTGAACGTCGGCGACAACCAGCGCTACACGGTCAGCGACGACAGCGGCGCCTTCTACCTGTGGAGCGCGGGCTCCGGCCCGGTGGGCGAGATCCTCGGCTTCGCGCAGGAGGAGGCGACGGTCGACGTGGCCGGCGAGCTCACCAACCTGATCCAGACGCAGCGCGCCTATTCCTCGAACGCCAAGGTGATCCAGACCGTCGACGAGATGCTCCAGGAAACCACGAACATGAAGCGCTAGGCCGGCCAGTAGCCGGGCGGAGGTGATGAGATGAGCTTTTCCCATGCGTTGAACAACGCCCTTTCCGGGCTCACCGCCTCCTCCCGCATGGCGGAGGTGACGGCGGACAATATCTCCAATGCGCTGACCGAGGGCTTCGGCCGGCGGGAGATCCGCCTGTCTTCCACCAGCCTCGGCGGACAGGGCGGCGGAGTGAAGGTCGACGAGGTGTCCCGGCTGGTCGACCGCGGCATCCTCTCCGACCGGCGCGACGCCGGCTCGGCCCGCGCCTATCAGGAGGCGATTGCCGACGGCTTCCGCATGCTTGAATTCGAGACGGGCACGGTGGACGATGCCCATTCGATCTCGGCGCGGATCAACACCTTCGAGGCGGCGCTGAACGCCAGCGCCGCCGACCCCTCCAGCAACCAGCGGCTCGCCACGGTGCTCGCCAGCGCCCAGGCGCTGACCCAGGCCATCCGCGAGGATGCCGAGGCCATCCAGGCGACGCGGACGGAGGCGGAGCACCGGATCGCCGCCCAGGTCGAGACGCTGAACGGCTCGCTGCAGAAGGTCTATCAGCTCAACAATTCCATCCAGGAACTGATGAATTCCGGCGGCGACGCCAATGCGCTCGTCGATGAGCGCCAGAGGGTGATCGACACGATCTCCGGCATCGTGCCGGTGCGCGAGGTCGACCGCCAGCAGGGCAAGGTCGCGCTCATCACGCCCTCGGGCGAGGTGCTGCTCGACGGGCCGCCCTCGGAATATGCCTTCCTCGCCCGGCCCATGGTGACGCCCGAGATGTCGCTCTCGGGCGGCGGGCTCGGCGGCATCACCAAGCGCGGCAATCCCCTCGGCGACGACGGCTACAGCCGCCTCGCCGGCGGTTCGCTCGAGGCCGCTTTCAAGCTCCGCGACCAGGCCATGCCCGCCGCGGCCGACGCGCTCGACGAGATCGCCGCCGACCTCATCGGCCGCTTCGAGGATGCCGGCTTCGATGCCACCCGGGCCGCCGGGCTGCCCGGGCTCTTCACCGATGCCGGGGCGGAGATGGATATGAGCGAGCTCACCGGCCTCGCCGGGCGGATCGCCGTCAACGACCTCGTCAATCCCGAGGAGGGCGGCGCGCTCTGGCGCCTGCGCTCCGGGATCGGCGCCGCCGCCCCCGTCAATGCCGGCGATTCGGCGCAGCTCACGCTTTATGCCGATGCGCTGGCCGACAAGCGTTCGCTGCCGGTGACCGGCGGGCTCGTCGCCTCCGTCGCCACCCATGCGGGCGGCTGGGTCGGCGATGTCAGCCTCGGCCGCGTCAATGCCGAAGAGGCGCTGGGCTTTGCGAGCGCCCGCTACGACACGATGAAGGCCGCCGAATACGAAGGCGGCGTCGATACCGATTTCGAAATGCAGCAGCTTCTGATCATCGAGCAATCCTACGCGGCCAATGCCCGTGTCGTGCAGACGATCGACCAGATGATGCGCCGGCTTCTGGAGATCTGACCATGCCCATGACCCTCGGTGACGGGGCGCAGAACTTCTTCCTGCGCACCACCAATCTCGCCCTCAAGGAGAAGATGAACCGCTATGCGGAAGAGCTCTCCTCCGGCCAGCACAAGGATCTGCCGAAGACGCTGGGCATCGGCCAGGGCCGGCTGGTGGAGGTGAATGCGCGCCTGTCGATGATCAAGACGGAGATGGAGGGCGGCCGCGACCTCGCCAATATGCTCTCCGCCACACAATTCGCCCTGTCGCGGGCCGATGACGTGCGTGGGCTCCTCGCCGGCAACCTCATGAGCATCTCGCCCGAGCCGGGCCAGGCCGAGCTGACGGCCGGCGCCGGCAACGGCGCCCTGACCTTCGGCGACATGGTCTCGGCGCTCGGCACCCGCTACGGCGGCCAGGCGCTCTTCGCCGGTACCGATACCGACGGGGTGGCGCTGGCGCCGGCCGATGACATCCTCGCCGACCTCCGCGCCACGATCACCGCCGCGGCGCCCGCCGACGGCGATGCGCTGGTGGCCGAGGTGCTCGCCTATTTCGACGCGGGCGGCGGCTATGACACGGCCGGTTATCTCGGCGACACCGGCGCGCTCGCGGCCCGCCGCGTCGGCACCGGCCCGACCATCACGATGGAGGCGCGGGCCGACGATCCGGCGATCCGCCGCGCCCTCGCCGGCGCCGCGCTCGCCGCCGTCGCCATGGACGGCGTGCCGGCGCTGACCAATCCCGAGGCCGCCGATGTCATGCACCGCGCCGGCGAGACGCTCCTTTCCGCCGGCACGGCGCTGGCGGCGCTGCAAGGGCAGCTCGGCGTCGGCGAGGAGCGGCTGGAGGAGGCCACCGTCCGGCTCGGCGCCGAGCGCACCTCGCTCAGCATCCTGAGGAACGACATGGTCAATGCCGACCCGTTCTCGACGGCCTCCGCCCTGCAGGAGGTGCAGGTGCAGCTCGAGACGCATTACCTGCTGACCGCCCGCATGTCCGAAATGACGCTGACGAGGTATATCTGATGCGGGCTTTCCTGCGCGCGTTCGTCTCCACCGCGGCCCTCAGCCTGGCGTTGAGCCCCGTCGGGCTCGCCCCGGCCGAGGCGGCGCCGGTGCGGCTGAAGGACCTCGTGGAGTTCGACGGCGTCCGCTCGAACGACCTTCTCGGCTACGGGCTGGTCGTGGGCCTCAACGGCACCGGCGACGGGCTGCGCAATGCGCCCTTCACCGAAGAGATCATGACGAACATCCTCGAGCGGCTGGGCGTCAACGTCACGGGCGAGCAGTTCCGCCCCCGGAACGTCGCGGCCGTGCTGGTGACGGCGCAGCTGCCGCCCTTCGCGCGGGCCGGCGCGCCGATCGACGTCACCGTCTCCGCCATCGGCGATGCCTCCTCGCTCCTCGGCGGGACGCTGGTGATGACGCCCCTCAACGCGGCGGACGGGCAGATCTACGCGGTCGCGCAGGGCACGATCATCGCCGGCGGCATCTCGGCCGAGGGCGAGGCGGCGCGGGTGACGCAGGGCGTGCCGACCGCCGGGGTGATCCCCGCCGGCGCCACGGTCGAGCGCGAGGTGGCCTTCGAGTTCAGCCAGCTCGACTCCATGCGCCTCGCGCTCCGCACGCCCGATTTCACGACGGCGGCGCGCATCGAGGCGGCGATCAACGGCAGCTTCGGCCGGCCGGTGGCGCTGATGCTCGATGCCGGCACCGTCGAGATCGACATCACCGGCACCGGCGCCGCCTCGCCGGCCCATGCGGTCGGCCGGATCGAGAACATCCTCGTGGAGCCGGAAATCCGCGCCCGCGTGGTGGTCGACCAGCGCTCGGGCACGATCGTGATGGGCGAGGATGTGCGCATCAGCCGCGTCGCGGTGAGCCAGGGTAACCTGACGCTCCGCATCGAGGAGGCACCGATCGTGGTGCAGCCGAACCCCTTCTCTCCCGGAGAGGTGGTGGTGGTGCCGCGCACCAATGCGGCGATCCAGGAGGATCCGGGAACGGGGCTCGTCGAGCTGCCGGGCGGCACCTCGCTGTCGGAGGTCGTGGCCGGGCTGAACGCCCTCGGCGTCGCGCCGAACGACATGATCGACATCCTGAAGAGCATCCGCGCCGCCGGCGCGCTCCACGCCGAGTTCATCGTCCGCTGATTGCGCCGGGCCCGGGACCCCGCTTCGCGGGGCCCGTCACGTCGCCGGGGGGCGCCGGCTGACGCCGGCGCCCCCTTTGCGGCTTGCCTGGGGCGTGGATTGCGCCGCGCCCGACCCCGCTGACGCGGGCCCGCCGCGGCGCCGGGGCCGCCGCTGGCGCGGCGGCGGGCGGGTTAGAGGTAGGAGCGCACGAGGCTTTCGGCGAGCAGCGTCCAGCCGTCGGCGATCACAAAGAAGGCCAGCTTGAAGGGAAGGGAGACGACGGCCGGCGGCACCATCATCATGCCCATCGACATCAGGACCGCGGCGACGACGAGGTCGATGATGAGGAAGGGCAGGAAGATCAGGAAGCCGACCTGAAAGGCGCGGCTGACTTCCGAGAGCATGAACGACGGGATGAGGACGGACAGAGGCGAGTCGGGCGTCGGCGGCGCCACCGCCACATCGGGGCGGAGCGCGGCGAGCGAGGCATAGGTCTCGCCATCCATCCGCGCGGCCATGAAGCCGCGAAAGGGGGCGAGCGTGGCCTCGATCGCCTCCGGCGGTTCGGTGGCGCCGTCGAGGAAGGGGGCGACGCCGCCCTCCCAGGCGGCGGTGAAAACCGGCGCCATGACGAACCAGGTGAGGAACATCGCGAGGCTGACGATCAGCATGTTCGGAGGCGATTGCTGCAGGCCGATTCCCTGCCGGAGGATCGACAGCACCGTCACCACGAAGGGGAAGCAGGTCAGCATGATCGCGAGGCCGGGCGCGAGGCTCAGCACCGTCAGGAGCAGGAAGATCTGGATGGTGGTGGAGGAGAGCGAGCCGCCCTCGCCGAGATCGACCGTCAGGCTCTGGGCCTCGGCCGGGGCCGCGAGCAGGAGGAGGACCAGCACCGGCAGGAGCAGCCGCCCGGCCCTCCGCAGAGGGCCTCGCCAGGGCGCCGGCCCCTCTCGCCCCGTTGCCTGTGCCCGCCGCATCAGCAGATGCGACGCGAGCCCCGGGGCGGCGTGCAGCCGAGGGCCGGGCGCGCTCTCCGGGTGCCTCGCTTTCGTCCAGATGCTCCTTGGGTCGCCACCTAGGCGCCACCGGGTCGAGTGGCCCCCACCCGGCGGGGGGCCGGGGGCCCTCGGGCCCCCGGAGGAGCGGGGGGATCGGGGGGCCGCGGCCCCCCGCGCCTCGGTGCGCGCCCTCAATCCTCCGCCCCGTGGATCGAGACCACCTCCGTCAGGCGCACGGCGAGCTGGCCGGTCTCGTCGCCCTCCATCTCCTGGAGCTCGCCGCGGGCGATCAGGCGGTCGCCGATATAGAGCTCCACCGGGTCGTCCACCCGCTTGTCGAGCGGCAGGACGGCATTCTCCCCCATCTCCAGGAGGTCGCGCACCAGCGGGCGGGCGCGGCCGACGGAGACGGTGATCTCCAGCGGCAGGGCGTGCAGCGGATTGCTCGCGCTCTCATCCATCATTGTCTATTCTCACCTCCGGTTCGTCATGCAGGGCCGACAGCGCCTCGCGCAGGCCGGCCAGGTAATCGTCGAAATCGAGCGCCGTGCCGGTGCCCTCCGGGCTCATCAGCAGCGCCCGGCCCTCCGGCAGCGTGGCATCCGGCACCAGCTCGAGCGGCGGCCCGCCGGCGAGCGGCAGGTGCGGGGCGAGCGCGGCGTGGAGTGCCGGCGGCAGTGAGAGGCGCAGAGGGCTGCGGCTGTCGGCCTCGGCGGCCTCCATGACGAGGTCGATGAGCACCGGCAGCCGCGCCGCCTCGGCGAGGCCGGGCAGCAGCCCGTCGGTCAGGGCCGAGACCAGCGGGCGGAGCGCCGAGAGCACATGGGCGCGGGCCTCGATGAAGGAGAATTCCATCGTCTCGAGCACCTGCGCCAGCTCGGCCGCGGCGGCGTCGCGGCGGCCGGATGCCTCCGCTTCCGCCTCGGCGCGGCCGGCGGCATGGCCTTCCAGCCAGTCGGGGCTGGGGCCGGTCGGCTCCTCCGGTTCGGGCGGGGCGAAACGGGGGGCGTCGAAATCTTCCAACAGGGCAGGTCGGGCCATCGGTTACACTCCGGGTTCTGGGTCTTCGATCCAGCTCTGCAGGATCTGGATCGTCTCGTCCTGGCGCTCCTCGATGAGCTTGCGGAGGCGCGTCACCGGGTCGCCGGAATCGCCGCCGCCGCCCATGCCGCCCGTGCCGCCGAGCGCCGGTAGGCCGCCATCGTCGCCGAAGCCGTTACCCATGGCCGGGAAGCCGCCGCCCATGCCCATGCCGACCGGCTCCGCGCCGCCCGGCGGGGCGAGCGCATTGGCCATGGTCGGGAACCCGCCGGGGGTGAAGCCGCCGGCATCGTCCGGTGCCGGCAAGGCCCCGGCGGAGCCCTCTGCGGCGGCGGCGCGGCCGGCGAGGATCGGGCGGACGACGAAGAGGCCGAGCACCAGCGCCACCAGCGCGAGGACGCCGAGCTGGATCAGCATCATCGTGTCGAGCGCCAGCCTCGACGGCAGCCCGTCGGAGCCGCCCTCCATCGGCAGCGCCGGCTCGAAGGCCATCGAGCGCACGGTCAGCACGTCGCCCCGATCCTCGTCGATGCCGACGGCCGAGGCGACGAGCGCGCCCAGCGCCTCCAGCTCCTCGGGGCTGCGGGCCGTGGTCACCGGATCGCCCGTCGCCGGGTCTATGGCGGTGATCTCGTTCACCAGCACCGCGACGGAGAGCCGGCGGATCGCGCCGGGCGCCCGCAGCACCTCCCGCGAGGTTTCGGAGAAGTCGTAATTCGTCAGCTCCCGCGATTCGGAGCTCTCCGACGAGCCGCCGCCCGCCGCGCCGGAGCCGCCGTTCGCCGCCGCGCCGTTCGGCACGTTGGAGGCCACGGTCACCTGGCCGTCGCCGGCATTCTGCGCGGCGCCGGAGGAGCTGGTGACCTCCTCCGAGATCGCCACGCGGCTGTCGGGGTCGATGCGCCGCTCGACGATCTGCTCGCTCTCGGTGACCGTCTCGACGGAGACCTCGACGATGGCATTGCCGTAACCGACCCGCGCCTCGAGCAGCCGCTCGGCCCGGGCGCGCAGCGCCTCGGCGCGGCTGCCCTCGGGGGCGGTCTCGTCTTCCGCCGAAACGAGGCCGGTCTCGCCGTCGATCACGGCCACGTCCTCGGGCGAGAGGCCCGGCACGGCGGAGGCGACGAGGTAGCGCAGCGCCTTGGCGAAGGCCGGGGCCAGCGCGCCGTCGGCGGTCGTCACCGTCACCGCCGCCGTGGCCCGCGCCTCGCGAGCGAAGGGGCGGGAGGAGGGGGCGGAGATATGGACGCGCGCGGCGCGGATATGCGGCGAGGCGAGGATGGTCCGCGCCAGCTCGCCCTCCTTCGCGCGCCAGTAGGCGGCGTCGAACATCTGGCTTGTCGTGCCGAATCCCGAGAGCGAATCGAGCAGCTCGTAGCCCTGCGCCGAATTGGCCGGCAGCCCCTCGGCGGCGAGGCTCATGCGCAGCGCGTCCCGCTCCGCCACCGGCACATAGATCGCCCCGGCGCGCACCTCGTAGCCGACGCCCTGGCCCTCGAGCGCCGCGAGCACATCGCCGGCCGCCTGCGGCTCGAGCCCGCCGTAGAGCAGCGCCATCTGCGGCGAACCGGCGCCGCGGGCGAGGCCGAGGACGGCGGCGAAGACGGCGAGCGCGGCGCCGACGGCGATGATGCGGCGGCGCGAATCGAGACCGGACCAGATGGACGCGAGGCTCTGCAAGACGGTTTCTCCCTCTTCGGCGGGGCTTCTGCCCGACCGCACAAGAGATGCCTCACCAGACTTAAAGTTCGGTTAGCCAATATGAGCTTATCAACGGGGCCGACCCTGCCGCGACGAGGAAGGCCATGTCCGACGCCACAGCCAGCGAGGCGGAGGCCGCCGAAGAGGCGCCACCGAAGAAGAAGTCCAAGCTGCCGCTCATCCTGGGGCTGGTGCTCGCCATCGCCGGCGGGGCGGGCGGCTTCTTCGCCGTGCGCATGGGGCTGATCGGCGGCAGTCATGACGAGGCCGCCACCGGCGCCGAGGCCGAGAGCCTCGCCGACCTGCCCGTGCTGGCGCCCGCCGTCTTCCTGCCCATGGAGCCGATCGTGGTGAACCTGCCGGCCGACAGCGGCCATCAGCACCTGCGGTTCTCGGCGCAGCTCGAGGTGGTGCCGGGGCGCGAGCGCGAGGTCACCGATGTCATGCCGCGCATCACCGATGTGCTGAACACCTATCTGCGCGCCGTCGACCTCGCCGCGCTCGCCGAGAGCAACGCGCTCACCACTTTGCGCGCCCAGCTTCTGCGGCGCGTGCAGGTCATCACCGGCGAGGGCCGGGTGCGCGACCTGTTGATCATGGAATTCGTGCTGGATTGATCCCGGCCGGAAGGGGGACCTATGGCGATGATCGCCGACATATTGCTGGCCGCCGGAGCCATCGGTGCCGGATTTTACTGCTTCGTGCTGGCCTCGCGCTTGCGCCGCTTCACCGATCTCGAGCGCGGGGTCGGCGGCGCCGTCGCCGTGCTCTCCGCCCAGGTCGACGATCTCGGCCGGGCGCTGGCCAAGGCGCAGGGCTCCGCCGGCGGCTCGGTCGCCCGGCTCGGCGCCGCCACCGAGCGGGCCGAGGCGGCGGCCCGCCAGCTTGAGCTCCTCGTCGCCGCGCTCCACGACCTCCCCGACCCGGCGGCGGAGGAGGAGCCGGAGGAGGAAGAGGAGCCGGCCCGCCCGCCCTCCAACCCCTTCTTCCAGCGCCGCAGGGAAGAGGCGTCTTCATGAGCGCGCCCGGCTCCCGGCCCTCCTTCCGGCCATTCGGCCCGGCCCGCCCGCCCGCTAAGGTCGCCCCCCGCCGCCGCGTCGGCCGGGGAACACTCGCCGTGCTCGCGGCGCTCCTCCTCGCCTCGGGCGGCCTGCGGCTGGCCTCGGGGGCCGAGGGCGCCATCGCCGCCGTCGCTCCGGCGTTCGACACGCTCGCCGTCACGGCGGAGGGGGAGGATTCCTGCACCCCCGCCGACACGCCCGAGGCCCTCCTCGAGGCCTTCCGCCAACGGGAGGAGCGGATCGAGGCCCGCGAATCGCAGCTCGCCGACCGGATGCAGGCGCTCCGCCTCGCCGAGGCCGAGGTGGCCGAGAAGCTCGCCGCCCTGCAGGAGGCGCAGAGCTCGCTCGAGGCCACGCTCGCCCTCGCCGCCACCGCGGCGGAGGACGACATCACCCGCCTGACCGCCGTCTACGAGAACATGAAGCCCGAGGATGCGGCCGCGCTCTTCGAGCAGATGGCGCCGGATTTCGCCGCCGGCTTCCTCGCCCGGATGAACGCCCCGGCGGCTGCGGCGGTCATGACCAACCTGCCGCCCGAGACGGCCCATGCGCTCTCGGTCGTCATCGCCGGCCGCAACGCCGCCGCCCCGCGGGAGTAGCCGGCGCCGGCGGAGGGCCGCGGCCGGCTGCCCCTCTCCCCATGTCTTTGCTCCCCAAAAATCCTCGGGGGGAGACGCCCTTCAGGGCGACGGGGGGCAGACAGCCCCCCTCCGGCGCCCGCCTCCCGCGCCGCCGTCGAGACGATGTTAACCCTTCTCCCCCTATCCTCTGCCCCTGAACCAACGCCGGACGGGGGCGGGCATGATCGGAATCATCGGCATCGTGATCATCTTCGTGATGGTCTTCGGCGGCTACATCCTGGCCGGCGGCAAGCTCGGCATCATCCTGAAGTCGCTGCCCTTCGAGATGATGATGATCGGCGGCGCCGCCGCCGGCGCCTTCGCGCTGTCAAACGACGGGGCGGCGGTCAAGCACACGCTCAAGGACATCGGCAAGGTCTTCAAGGGCCCGAAGTGGAAGCACGACGATTACCGCGACCTGCTGTGCCTGCTCTTCGAGCTGATCCGCATCGCCCGCTCCAACCCGGTGACGCTGGAGGAGCATATCGAGAACCCCGGCGAGAGCGACATCTTCTCGAAATATCCCAAGATCCAGGCCGACAGCACCGCCGTGGCGCTGATCTGCGACACGCTGCGCACCGGCACGATGAACTACGACGACCCCCACCAGGTCGAGGAGGTGCTGGAAAAGCGGCTCGAGGAGCAGGCGGCGCATATGCAGCACTCGCCCCACGCCATGCAGGCAGTGGCCGATGCCATGCCGGCGCTCGGCATCGTCGCCGCCGTGCTCGGGGTCATCAAGACCATGGCCTCGATCGACCAGCCGCCGGAGATCCTCGGCAAGATGATCGGCGGCGCGCTCGTCGGCACCTTCCTCGGCGTGTTCCTCGCCTATGGCTTCATCGGCCCCTTCGCCGCCAAGATGGGCACCGTGCTGGCGGAGGAGATGCATTTCTACAAGCTGATCCGCGAGGTGCTGGTCGCCAACCTGCACCGCCACGCACCGAACATCTGCATCGAGGTCGGCCGGCAGAACACGCCCGGGCATTGTCGCCCGAGCTTCGCCGAGCTCGAAGAGGCGCTGAAGGCCACCAAGGGGGCGGCATGAGGGCGGCAGGGCTCCTCCTCGCCGCGCTCCTTTTCGCGGCTGCCCCCGCGGCGGCCCAGACCGTCACCATGCGCTCCGGCCAGCATCCGACCTTCACGCGGCTCGTCCTCGCCGTGCCGGAGGGGCAGGACTGGCGACTGGGGCGCGGCGGCGCCGGCTACCTCCTCGACCTCGGCGAGGGGATCGACTTCGACCCCGGCGGTGTCTTCGCCCGGGTGCCGCGCGACCGGCTCCTGTCGCTGGAGGACCGGGGCGAGGGCGTCCTGGAGCTGGGGCTCGCCTGCGAGCCCTGCCACGCAACGATCTTCCGCTGGCAGCCCGACCGGCTGGTACTCGACATCCGCGACGGCGCCGCCCCGGCGGACAGCCCCAACGAGGCGCCGCTCCCGCCGGCCGCCGACTTGACCACCGACATGGCTGCCGACATTGACGCAGCGCCGCCCGACCCGCGCCCCGCACCGGCAGCGCCCGCCTCCACCCCCGCCGCCACGCCCGGCCCCGGCCCGACCGAGGTCGCGCGGCCCTCGCTTCCCGTGGTGCTGGCCCCGCCGGGCCCGGCGGAGACGCTCCTGCCCTTCGGCCCCGCCGTCACCATCCCCGAATCGCTCCGCGTCGCGCAGATGGAGGCGGACATCCTGCAGAGCCTCTCCCGTGCCGCCACGCTCGGGCTCATCGAGCTGCAGCCGCAGATGCCCGGCATGCCGGAGCCGGTGCCGCCGCTCCTCGCCCCGGCGGATGCCCCGCCCGAGGGGCCGGAGGGCGGCACGCCCGGCGAGCCGGGGCTGAGCTTCCGCACCTCGCTCGACCGCGACCGGGCCATTGCACCGGCACACAATTCCTGCCTGCCGGAGGCGCTCTTCGACATGGCCACATGGGTGCCGGAGGAGGCGGACTTCCCCTCCGCCATCGGCCCCCTGCGCATCGCGCTGACCGGCGAATTCGACCGGCCCAACGCCGGCGCCGCGGAGGATCTGGCCAAGGCCTATCTCTATTTCGGCTTCGGCGCCGAGGCGCGCGAGGTGCTGGCGCTCGATACCGACCCTTCCGTCGCGCATCGGGTACTCATCGCGCTCGCCGCGCTGGTCGACGGGCGGCCGGCGCCGTCCGGCATCCTCGACGGGCAGATCGGCTGCGGCCAGAAGGTGGCGCTCTGGGCGGCGCTGGCGGGGGGCAGCGTCGAGGGCATCGCGGAGGAGCAGCGCGCCGCCATCATGCTCGCCTATCGCACCCTGCCGCCGCCGCTGCAGGGCCATATCGGCGCGCGGCTCGCACAGATATTCATCCAGTCGGGCGACAGCTTCACGGCGGAATCGCTCCTCGACCTCGCCCGCCCCGCCGTCACCGGCGATTCGCCCGAGGCGCAGCTGACGGAGGCGGAGGTGACGGGCGCGCTCGAGGGCCCGGAGGCGGAGCTCGAGGACCTCAATGCGCTCGTCGACGACAGCGCCACGCTCTCGCCCGAGGTGCTGATCCGCGCCATCGACCGGGCGCTCGAGCTCGGCCAGGTGCCGAGCGACCGGCAGATCGCGCTGGCCGGCTCGCTGCGTTTCGAGCAGCGGGGCACGGCGGACGATGCGCGGCTCGCCGATGCCGAGATCCGCGCGCTCACCGCCGCCACCCGCTTCGAGGAGGCGCTGGACCTCATCGCCGACAGCCGCCATCCGATGCCCGCCGGGCGCCGCGCCGTGCTGGCCGATGCCGCCCTCGCGGCGCTGACGGAGAAGGCGGACGACCTGCGCTTCCTCGATCACGCCATGGGCCCGCTGCCGCGCGGCCTCGGCGCGGACACCGAGAATGCCATGGCGGCGCGGCTCCTCGCCCTCGGCTTCCCCGAGCAGGCGGAGGTGCTGATGGCGGGCCGGGCGGAGGGGGCGGACGGGCGCGAACGGCAATACCTTCGCGCCGAGGCGGCGCTCCTGCGCGGTGATGGCGCGGCGGTGGTGGCGGCGCTCGACGGGTTCAGCGACCCGCGAGCCCGCAGCCTCATCGCCCGTGCTGCCGAGGTCGACGGCGATTACGCCGCCGCGCTCGCCGCCGAGGCGGAGCCGCAGGCGGAAACCATGTGGCGCGCCGGCGCTTGGGACGCGCTGGCCGCGCAGGAGGACGATCCGCTCCTCTCCGGCGCAGCGGCGGATGTGCTCCGCCCGACGGAGATCGCGCCGGAGGCGACGCCACTCGCCGGCCGCGCCGACCTGATCGGCGAGGCGGAGGCGACGCGGACCATGGTCGAGGATCTGCTCGCCCGCTTCCCGGTCGACGGCGACTAGGCTCAGGGGCTCAGGGGCTCAGGGGCTCAGGGGCTCAGGGGCGGAGCGGTACCTTGGGCAGGGCGACGAGGTCGACCTTTGCCAGTTGCAGCACCGCCGCCATGCAGGGCGCGAGCGCGAGGCCCGAGGCCTCCGCCAGCGCGGCGACGCTCATCGGCCCCCGCTCGGCCAGCACCTCAGCCACCGCCGCGAGCTGCGCGGGCGAGAGCACCGAGCGGCGGTAGAGCTGGCGGGCGGAGAGGCGGTCGATCTCGGTCAGAAGCTGTTCCGGCGCCGCGCCCTTCGCCTCCACCAGAGTATCGCCTGAAAGTGCCGCCGAGGGGTAGCCGGCGTAGAGCGTGAAGGGGTCGGCCTCGCGCGGCGAGGCGATCTTCGGCGCCTCCCCGGCGGCCGCGCGGCGGGCCGCCAGTTCGTCCGCCAGCTCCAGGTAGCGCGGCACCACGGCCTGCCAGTCGAGCTCCGCCGCCGCATGTCTGCTGGCGGCGGCGCCGAGCCGGGCGCGGAGCTCGGGGCTTTCGGCCAGCGCCGTCAGCGCCTCCGCATAGGCGGGCACGTCGATCTGCACCTGGGATTGCACCAATGTGAGGTGCTGGAGGTACTGATCCGTCCCCGCCGCGAAGCGCCGCCCGAGTCCGGCGCCGGCGCCGGGGGGCGCCATGCGGGTGGGGATGAGGAAACCGGTCTCCCCGTGCACCACCGTGTCGCGGAAGCCGTCCCAATCGGGCATGACGACGGGCAGGCCGGCGGCCATCGCCTCCACCGGGACCAGCCCGAAGGTCTCCTGGATCGAGTCGGCCGGCAGGGTGAAGACATCCGCCCCGGCCCAGAGGTCGCGCCGCACCGCCGGCTCGCGCCCGTCGATCAGCGTGGTCGTCACCCCCGGCGCGAGGGCGGCGGCGCCGTCGCGGTGCAGCGCCTCCTGTTGCGGCCGCTCCGTCCAGCCGGTGAGCCACAGATGCACCTCGTGCCCCGCCTCCGCGAGGCGTTGCAACGCAAGGAAGAGCGGCAGTGGGTTGGCCTTCTCGGCGATGGAGAGCCGGCCCATGGTCATGACGACGAAGGCCCCCTCGGGCGCCCCGAACCGGGCGCGCATCGCCTGCCGCGCCCCTGGGCGGGGGGCGAAATCGGCGGTCTGGATCCCGAGGGGGATCACCGGCAGCTCCGGCAGCGGCACCCGGCTCGCCCCGAAGCGCTGGCGCAGGTAGCGGGCCTCCGCCTCCAGATGCTGGACCATCACCGAGCGCACGGCGCGGCTCGTGCAGATGATCGCGTCCCAGGGCTCGACCGGCTGGGTGACGAGGCCGTGGAAGCTCTCGACGATCCGCCGGGTCGAGATCGTATGCGTCAGCCCCACGAAAGAGGCGCGCGCCGCCCCGTGCCGCAGCCGCGCCCAGGGGGCGGAGGAGAAGCCGGGCGTCGGGAAGAAGATCGTCCCGAGATCGGTGAAATCCCGGCCCGATGCGAGGCTGCGGGCGCTCAGGGCCCGCTGCGCTCCCCGTGCCTCAAGCGCCTTGGCGAGCGCAGCGGCATGGGCCTCCGTTTCCGTCAGCGCGCCGAGCGGCCCCTCGGGCCCGTGCTCCAGCCAGCCCTTGAGGAAGCTCTCGCCGGCCGAGCGGCGGCCGACGAGGTCGCGCCCCTCCCCCTCGATCTGGTCGGGGTGGAAGTAGAGCGCGACCCCGGAGCCCATCAGATCGCCAGCTCGGCCCCGCCGGCGACATGGCTGGCGGTGGCGCTGTCGAGCACTTTCTGCAACTCCGCGCCACGGGCGAAGTCGGGATCCTCGCCCACGCCCCTGTCGAGCGCCTGGGCGAAGCGTTCGTAATTGGTCGGCACCGGCGTCGGGCTGACCTCGTGCCAGGTCTTGCTGCGCAGCGCGTCCACCCCGATGCAGGTGCGCATCCAGCAGCGCTGGAAGTCGAAGGAGAGCTCGATGGCCCCCTCGGTGCCGTAGAGCTTCAGGAACAGGTCGTTGTGATAGCCGCTGGCGAAGCGCGAGCCGTGGATCACGCCGAGCGCGCCGTTTTCCATCCGCGCCTGCATCGTGAAGCTGTCGTTGGCGTCGAGCACATATTCGCCGATCCGGTCGCCCTCGGCCTTCTCGAAGGTGGCGAGCCGGCAGGAGATATGGGTGATCGGCTGGCCGGCGGCATGGCTCGCGAAGTCGAGGATATGCACGCCGATGTCACCGAGGCAGCCGGTGGAGCCATGGCTCTGGCTGAGCCGCCAGAGCCATTTCGGATCGGTCCGCCAGTCGCCCCATGTGTCTTGCGTCAGCCAGCTCTGCAGGTAGCTCGCCTCGAAATGGCGGAGCTCGCCGATGGCGCCGTCGGCGACCATCTTGGCCGCCTCCGCCAGCTCGGCGGAGCGGCGGTAGGTGAGGTTGACCATGTTGACGACGCCGGCCTCCGCCGCCGCCTCCGCCATCTCGCGGGCATCGGCATGGCGGGGGGCCAGAGGCTTTTCGCACATGACATGCTTGCCGGCGGCGAGGAGCGGTAGGGTCGTCGCGTAATGGGCGCTGTCGGGCGTCACGTTGGTGGCGGCGTCGAACTGGCCCCAGTCGAGCGCCTCCTCCAGCGAGGTGAAGGCCTTCGGGATATGGTGCTCGGCGCAGAAGGCGGCGAGGCGGGCCGGGTCGCGGTCGACGCCGGCCACCACTTCGATATTCGGACAGGAGCGGAAGCCGAGCACATGCGCGCCCGCCATCCCGCCGGTGCCGAGGACCAGCAGCCGGTGCTTCTTCAACGGAAGCCCTCCTCACCCGCCTCGTGCAGGGTCTCGCCGCGCTGCTCGATCGGCTCGAGCGCCTTGTCCACCGGGACGTTGGGGGCGGCGTTCGGGTCAGCCACGCGCGGCGCCGGGTTGTGGGCCCAGCGGGCGGCGTTAACCAGCACCTTCTGGACGTTGCCGTCGTGATAGGTCGGGTAGGTCTCGTGCCCGGGGCGGAAGTAGAAGACGCGGCCGGCGCCACGCGTCCAGCAGGCGCCGGAGCGGAAGACCTCGCCCCCCTGGAACCAGCTCACGAAGACCGTCTGCTCGGGCTCGGGGATGCCGAAGGGCTCGCCGTACATCTCTTCGTTTTCCAGCTCGAAATGATCGGGCAGGCCCGCGGCGATCGGGTGGTTGCGGGCGGTCAGCCAGATGCGCTCCCGCTCGCCGGCCTCGCGCCAGGTGAGGTTGCAGGGCGTGCCCATCAGCCGCTTGAAGGGCTTCGAGAAATGCCCGGAATGGAGGACGATCAGCCCCATGCCGGACCAGACCGCCTCCTGCACCCGCTCGGCGACGGTATCGGAGACCTCGCCATGCGCGGCATGGCCCCACCAGAAGAGGACGTCGGTCTCGGCCAGCCGCTCGGCGGTCAGCCCGTGCTCGGGCTCCTGCAGGGTGGCGGTGGTGGCGCTGAGGCCCTCGGCCTCGTTGAGCGCGGCGGCGATGGTGGCATGCATGCCTTCGGGGTAGAGCTTTGCGACCACGGCGTTCTTCTGCTCGTGTACGTTCTCGCCCCAGACGGTGATTCTGGTGGGCATGGGTCTCTCCATGGCTGGTCGCGCCGGGCGGGCCCGGCAATGTCGTGGGACATTGGCCCCGTCGGCCAGCGGGCGCAATGGGGGGTCAGAAGAGCTCGGTTGACCCGTCCCAGAGCAGCTTCAGAGCGACGAGCACCACCATGGCGTACATGATCGGATAGAAGACCTCGGCCTTCAGCCGCTTGACGACGAAGGCGCCGACGAAGGTGGCGAGCGCGCCGACGGGCAGGAGCGCGGCCGAGATCTTGAGGTTGGTCACGTCGATCTGCCCCAGCGCGAAATAGGGGATCAGCTTCACCGCATTGACGACGGCGAAGAAGAGCACCGAGGTCGAGGTGTAGATCCGCGGCGGATGCTGCAGCGGCAGGGCATAGACCTGGTAGGGCGGCCCGCCGGCATGGGCCACGAAGGAGGTGTAGCCGGCGACCGTCCCCCAGAAGGCGCCGCGCGCGCGGTTCTGCTCATGGGGCGGCAGCTCGGCCTTGCGGAGCTTCCCCCGGAACCAGTTGAGCGCGAAGAGGAGGGCGATGCCCCCCACGATCAGCTTGACGGCGGGTTCGGAGACGAAGGCGGCCGTCGCCCAGCCGATGGCGATGCCGACAAGCCCGCCGGGCAGCAGCATCAGAAGCGTCTTGCGGTCCCACTCGCCCCACCACGACCAGAGGCTGACCCAGTCCATCACGATGAGGATCGGCAGCATGATGCCGGCGGCCTGCACGGGGCTCATGACGAGCGAGAGGATCGGCACGCCGAGAATCCCGAGCGCCCCCCCGAGCCCGCCCTTGGCGAGCCCGACGAGGAACACCGCGAGCAGGGCGGCGGCGAGCACATGCGTATCGAGGAGGAGAAAGCCTTCCATCCCGTGCTGTTACCCCTCGGGCCAGGTGGGCGCCAGAGGGGCAGGTGGGGCGAAGCCCGGAGGCGGGGCGGGGGCAGCAGCCCTCCGCTCCCCCTCACCCACGAGCTACTCTCCCGAAAGGGGCGAGCCACCGCCCGGGGAAGCCCGCACCGACGGCTGGACTGTGCCCCGAACCCCCCTCCACCTTGAGCCACAGTGCCGCGCAGGGCGAGCGCCGGCCCGGGGGGTGGCGCTCTTACGGCTGAGCGGCGCGCTTTATGGTGCAACCAATCCCCCGCCCGGAGCTCATGCCCAGCCCAACCAGAGCGCCAGCCCGCGGGACGGGCCGGCGCTCGCCCTGCGCCTTCGGCGCGCACCGGGCGGGGGCACCGCTCCGACGTTGCGCAACGCGCCCCTCCTAGGGTGGGTTTTCAACCCACCGTTCCACCGCGCCCCCTGCCATCGGCCCGGGCCACCTCACGAGCCGCCCCACCCCCCCCCGCTTGCAACTCCGCCGCCGAGCCCGCATTGATCCCGCGACCCAAGGGGAAGGGCCCATGCGCATCCTGTCGATAGGCGAATGCATGATCGAGCTGAGCGAGGCCGCCGCCGGCCCCGATCTCTGGCGCATGGGCGTGGCGGGCGACACGCTCAACACCGCCTGGTATCTCCGCCGTCTCCTGCCCGAGGATTTCGAGGTCGCCTATGCGACCCGCCTCGGCACCGACGAGTTCTCCGCCCGGATCCTCGGCTTTCTGGCCGCCGCCGGGCTCGACACCGCCTTCGTCCAGCGGGATCCCGCCCGCGGCCCCGGGCTCTATGCCATCTCGCTGAAGGACGGCGAGCGCAGCTTCACCTACTGGCGCGGCCAGTCCGCCGCCCGGCATCTGGCCGACGAGCCCGAGGTACTGGCAGAGGCCCTCTCCGGCGCGCGCCTCGCCTATCTCTCCGGCATCACGCTGGCGATCCTCGCGCCCGACCGGCGCGAGGCGCTCCTCGCCACGCTCAAGGCCTCCGCCGTGCCCTTCGCCTTCGATCCCAACGTCCGGCCCCGCCTCTGGGAGAGCCCCGAGGCCGCGCGCGACTGGGTCACGCGGGCCGCCTCCGCGGCCGCGATCCTCCTGCCTTCGGCCGATGACGAGGCCGCGGCCTTCGGCGATGCCTCCGCCGAGGCGACCCTCGCCCGCTACGCCGCCCTCGGCGTGCCCGAGATCGCCGTGAAGGCCGGCGGCGGCCCGATCCACTGGCAGGCGGAGGGCACCGCCGGCGTCGCTGCCGCCCATGCGCCCGTCGCCCCCGTCGACACCACCGGCGCGGGGGACAGTTTCAACGCCGGCTACCTCGCCGCCCGCCTCACCGGCGCCGGCCCCGAGGCCGCCATCGCCGCCGGCCATCACGTCGCCGCCCAGGTCGTCTTGGCCCGCGGCGCCCTTACCGAGATCGCCGCCCCCGTCCTTTGATCCGCCGGGCGCCGACCCCTAAACAACGTCGTGCCTTCGCCCCGAGCCCCACCGCAGGAGCCCCATGACCCGCCTGACCCGCACCACCCCCGCCCCCGCGCAAGGCATCGTCCATCTCGGCCTCGGCGCCTTCTTCCGCGCCCATGGCGCGCTCTATGTCGAAGAGGCGATGGCGGCCTCGGGGGGCGACTGGGGCATCACCGGCGTCTCGCTCAAGTCGCCCGGCCAGCGCGACCGGCTGGCGCCTCAGTGCGGCACCTATACCGCCGTCGAGCTCGGGCCGGAGGGCGAGACGGCCCGCCATGTCTCGGTCATCCGCGAGGTCCTCGTGGCGCCGGAGGATCCCGCCGCCGTCCTCGCCGCGCTCCGCACGGCCCGGCTCGTGACCCTGACGATCACCGAAAAAGGCTATTGCCACATCCCGGCCACGGGCCGGCTCGACCTCGCCCATCCCGTCATCCGCGCCGATCTGGCGAATCCCGAGGCCCCCGCCTCCGCCATCGGCTACCTGACCCGGGCGCTCGCTGCCCGCCGCGATGCCGGCGAGCCGCCCTTCACGGTGCTCTCCTGCGACAACATCCCCGGCAACGGCGCGCTCCTGCGCGGTCTCGTCCTGGAGCTGGCGGGCGAGATCGACCCCGCCCTCGCCGCCTGGATCGCGGCGGAGGGCGCCTTTCCCTCCTCGATGGTCGACCGCATCGTCCCCGCGACGACGGAGGCCGACATCGCCCGCACCGAGGCCCTTACCGGCCTCCATGACGCCGCCCCGGTGATGCACGAGCCCTTCCGCCAATGGGTGATCGAGGATCATTTCGCCGGCCCCCGCCCCGACCTGGCCGCCGCCGGCGCCGAGCTGGTGGAGGACGTGACGCCCTTCGAGCACATGAAGCTGCGGTGCCTGAACGGCACGCATTCAGCGCTCGCCTATCTGGGTTATCTATCAGGGGCGGAGACGATCTCAGACGCCGTCGCGCACCCCGCGCTCGCGGCCTATGTGAGGCACCTCTGGGCGGAGGAGATCCTGCCCGTCCTCACCGCGCCCCCCGGCACCTCGCTGCCGGATTATGCCGACGCGCTCTTCCGGCGCTATGCCAACCCGGCGATCCGCCACCGCACCTGGCAGATCGCGATGGACGGCAGCCAGAAGCTGCCGCAGCGCCTGCTCGGTACGATCGGCGAGAATTTCTCCGCCGGCCGCAGCCCCCGCGGCCTCTTCCTCGCCGTCGCCGCCTGGATGATCTACACCTCCGGCCGCGACCTCCACGGCGCCGCCATCGACGTCCGTGACCCGCTCGCCGACCGCCTCGGCGCCTGCTGGCCCGGCGCGCCCGCGGAAGTCACCGCCCGCTATCTGGCGATCGAGGAAGTCTTCGGCCCCGCCCCCGATCCGGCCCTCGCCGAGGGGCTGACCGCCGCCCTCACCGCCCTCCTCACCTCCGGCCCAGAGACCGCCGCCCAGCAGGTCATCTGACCCGCCCGCGCTGGCGCCCAATTCCCGGACCGGCCCGGCCTCGGGTGGACCGCCCGCCCGGCCCCTCCCGGTCATCTGGCCCGAATAACCTCTGGGCGATGGGCACAGCCCTGACCGGCCAACGGGACAGCCGCCCAGGTTGCTTCCCAAGCGTCCCTCCTCCCCCGAGCCCCACTCCCGGTCTCCCCGGCCCCTTTCATCTGGCCAAAAATACCTCGGAGGTGTGGAGGCAGAGCCTCCACCCGGCCCGGCACGGGCCGGCCCCCCTCCATCGCCCCCCTCTGGCCCCCGCCGCCACGCTCCCCTAAAGCTCCTGCATGTCCTGGCCCGCCGAGCTCACCCCGCATCTCTTCGTCCTTGCCTGCCTCGTCGCGATGCTCGCCGGGGTCATCAAGGGCCTCTCGGGCTTCGCGATGCCGATGGTGATGATTTCGGGCCTGTCGCTCTTCCTGCCGCCGGAGCTGGCGCTGGCGGGGCTGATCCCCTCCACGCTGGTCAGCAACGGGCTGCAGGCCATGCGCCTGGGGCCGAAGGCGGCATGGACGAACCTCAAGCGCTTCCGGCTCTATCTCGCGGCGCTGCTCGTCATGCTCGTCATCTCGGCGCAGCTCGTGTCGTTCCTCGAGCCGCGCTGGCTGTTCCTCATGATCGGCGCGCCGGTGGTGGGGTTCGCGCTCCTGATGCTCTCCGGCTGGTCGCCGCGCCTCTCCGAGGCCTCGAAGCCCCCGGCGCTGCTCGTCGGCGGCTTCTCCGGCTTCGTCGGCGGGCTCTCCGGCGTCTGGGGGCCGCCGACGGTGCTCTACCTCACCGCCATCGACCTGCCGAAGCGCGACCATGTGCAGGTCCAGGGGGTGATCTATGGGCTCGGCGCCGTGATGCTCTTCTTCGCGCATCTGACCTCCGGCGTCCTCACGCTCGCGACGCTGAGCTTCGGGCTGGCGCTCGTCCTGCCCGCCGTGCTCGCCATGCAGATCGGCCAGGCGGTCCAGGACAGGATCGACCAGAAGACCTTCCGGCGCGTGATCCTGTTCGTCCTGCTCGTCGCGGGGCTCAACCTCGTCCGCCGGGCGCTGACCGGCTGAGGCGCGGCCGAGCTCCGCGTGGCCCCCTTCACCTTTGACAATGCCGCCCCGGCATCGCACCTCTAGCAAAACGCCGAAGGCCCTTCCGACATGACATCATTCGAATCGACGCCGCTGAGGCTGCTGGTCACCGGCGGGCTCGGCTTCATCCTGATCGGCGCGCTGCCCGGGCTCTACGGGCTCGCCCTGCCGGTCTGGACCGAGGCGCATGGTGCCGGTGGCGCCGGGCTGGTCATCGGCATCCACGGGCTCGGCTGCACCATCGCCGTCGTCTCCGGCCTCTTCGGGATCGTGCGCCTGACGCTGCGGCTCTCTTTCGCGCTGATCCTCGCGGGGGCGCTCGGGCTCGGGCTCGCGCCGGGCTGGGGCGGCATCCTGCCGGCGGCGCTGGTGACCGGGCTCGGCTACGGGGCGATCTCCGTCGTCGTGAACAGGCGGTTCCTGACGGAATTCGGCGCGCGCGGCCCCGGCATGGTCGGGCTCGTCAATGCCATCTACGGCATCGGCGCCATCGCCGCGCCGCCGGCGCTTCTGCTCGCCGGAGGGCGCCCGGCGCCCGTCTACCTCGGCCTCGCCGTGCTCGCGCTCGTGACGCTGCCCTTCGTGCGCCCGGCGCTCCGCCGCGCCGCCACCGTCCGGCCCGGGCTGCCGCCGCTCCATGCCGGGCGCATGTCGATCCTCGCCTTCATCTTCGTCTCCGCCGTGCTCGAGACGGGCCTTTCCGGCTACGGGCCCACGGCGCTGCTCGGGCTCGGCCTCGGCGCCGAGCGGGTGGCGCTCCTGACCTCCGGCTTCTTCGTCGCCTTCCTCGCGGCGCGGCTGATGCTCTACTGGGTGGCGCATCATCTGCGCCCCGAGCATCTGATGGCCGCCGGCTTTCTCATCACCGCCTTCGCGCTCGGCCTCGCCGCGGCGGGCCAGCCGGAGGCGGGGTTCATCGCCGCCGGCGCCGGCGTCGGCATCCAGTTCCCCGCCTTCTACGTCTGGGCGATGCATGTGCTTGGCGGTGACGAGCGGATGAGCTCCGCGCCGCTCCTCGGCGGCCTCGCCGGCGCCACCATCGGCCCGCTGGCCCTGGCGCCGGTGCTGGCCGCCGCCGGCGGGCCGGTGCTCTTCCCGCTGCTCGCTGGGCTCTCGCTTCTCGCTGGGCTGGCGCTTCTCGCGACCTCCCGCCGGATCGGCGCGATCGCCGCCGGCCCGCTGGACAAGCGCCCCGCTGCCTGACCAGATGCGGGAATGGACCTGAAAGCCCACCGCTCCATCCTCGGCGTCATCGGCCGCACCCCCGCCGTCTGGCTCGACCGGCTGACCCGCGCGCGGGGGCTCGAGGGGCGGATCATGGCGAAGCTCGACTACCTGAACCCCGGCCATTCCAAGCAGGACCGCGCCGCGCTCGGCATCATCGAGGAGGCGGAGGCGCGAGGCGATCTGGTGCCCGGCCAGCCGGTGGTGGAGCTCACCTCCGGCAACATGGGCACCGGGCTCGCCATCGTCTGCGCGGTGCGCGGCCATCCCTTCGTCGCGGTGATGAGCGAGGGCAATTCGCCGGAGCGGGCGAAGATGATGCGGGCATTGGGCGCCGAGGTGATCCTCGTGCCGCAGGCGGAGGGCAGCCCGCCCGGCCAGGTCTCCGGCGCCGATCTGGCGCTGGTGGAGGAGGAGGCGAAGCGGGTCACGGAGGCCCGCGGCGCCTTCCGCGCCGACCAGTTCGAGCGGACGGGCAACCCCACGGCCCATGCGGCGGGGACGGGCTCGGAGCTCTGGCAGAATTCCGGCGGCACGCTCACCGCCTTCGCCGATTTCGCCGGCTCGGGCGGCACCTATGCCGGCGCCATCCGCACGCTGAAGGCGATGGGCGGCGTGCGCGGCTATGTGGTGGAGCCCGAGGGCGCGGCGGCGCTCTCCGGCGCCGAGGTCACCGCGCCGAACCACCCGATCCAGGGCGGCGGCTATGCGCGGGCGGATCTGACATTTCTCAAGGACGTGCCGGTCGATGGCTATCTTGCGGTGACCGGCGCCGAGGCCAAGGCCGCCGCCCGCGCGCTCGCCCGAGAGGAGGGCATCTTCGGCGGCTATTCCGCCGGCGCAAATCTCGCGGCGGCGCTGAAGCTGCTGGCCGGCCCCGAGAAGGGCGGCCGCATCGGCATCGTCATCTGCGACAGCGGGCTGAAATATCTCTCGACCGACCTCTGGGAGGAGTGACGGCCCCGGCGCTTGCCCCTCCGCCTGCCCCAGCGTCAGGAAAATCCGCTCCCCGGCCGCAGAATGGCCCGAATCGGGCGCCGAGATGGGCGCATGGCCGTGGAAACCATGCCCTATCTGCTCCTGACCCTGGTGGCCTTCGCCGCCCTCCGACTGTTGCGCCCCCGCCGGCGCTCTCATCCCCCCGTGCCCGAGGTGTCGCCGCCGCCGACGCGGCCCTGGCGGCCCACGATCCCCCGCGGCCGCCCGCCGGATGCGCCCTGGCGGCCGATCCTGCAGGGCCGGGCCCATGTCGTCGATGGCGACGGGCTGGTGATCCGCGGCACGCATATCCGCCTCTTCGGCATCGACGCGCCCGAGATGAGCCACCCCCTTGGCCCTGACGCCAAGAGCGCGCTCATCCAGCTGGTGCGGGGGCGGCATGTGACGGCCGAGGTGCTCCACACCGATCGCCATGGCCGGGCCGTCGCGCAATGCCACCTGCCCGACGGCCGCGACCTCTCCGCCGAGATGGTCCGCTGCGGCATGGCCATCGACTGGCCGAAGCACTCCGGCGGCCGCTACAGCGCGCTCGAGCCCCCCGGCACCCGCCAGCGGCTCTGGCTCGCCGATGCCCGGCAGCGCGGGCGGATGGATGTCTGGGCCGCCTACGAGGCCGGCCGGCAAATGCGCCCCTAGCCCCTTGTAATCCGCCCCCCCAGGCGCGACCTTCCACCCATGACGCCCCTCCAGATCGCTCTCATGGCCGCCCTGGGTCTCGTCTTCCTCCTCTGGACGGTGACGATGTTCCAATGGGTGTTCCGCCTGCGGGCTCTCGCGGTGGAGCAGACTGGCCAGCTCTGGCCCGGCCCCTTCGCCGTCGGCCGGGCGCTTGCCGCCTGGGCCGACGATCCGGCGGAGCGCGGGCTGAAGATGCGGCTCGTCGGGCTGACGCTCCTCCTCTTCGCGCTTATCGCCGTCGGCGGCCTCCTTGCTCGCGCTTGAGGGCGTCCGGAAGGGCTTTCCGGGCGGCGGCGAGGTCTTGCGCGGCATCTCCCTGACCCTCGCCCCGGGGGAGACGCTGGCGCTCACCGGCGAATCCGGCTCCGGCAAGTCGACGCTGATGCATCTGGCCGCCGGGCTCGACCTGCCGGACGAGGGCCGCGTCACCATCGGGGGGGAGGAGACGACGGCGCTCGGCGAGGCCGGCCGCGCCGCGCTCCGCCGCGGTACGGTCGGGCTGGTCTTCCAGCAGTTCAACCTGATCCCCTCGCTGACGGCCGGCGCCAACATCGCCTTCCACGCCCGCCTCGCGGGGCGGGAGGATCCCGCCTTCACCGCCGCGCTCGCCGCCCGGCTCGGCCTGACCCCGCATCTGGCGAAATATCCCGAAGAGCTCTCGGGCGGCCAGCAGCAGCGCGCCGCCATCGCCCGCACGCTCGCCGCCCGCCCCGCCCTGATCCTCGCCGACGAGCCCACCGGCAATCTCGACGAGGCGAGCGCGGGGGAGGTGCTCACCCTCCTCCTCGAACTCGCGAGCGAGACCGGCGCCGCGCTCCTGACCGTCACCCATTCGCCCAAGGTGGCCTCCGCCATGTCTCGCCGGCTCAACCTGTCGCACGGGCAGATCACGTGACCGGCGCCCCCCGGTCTTTGCTCCCGAAAAATCCTCGGGGGGCTCCGGGGGGCAGACAGCCCCCCGGGCGGGGGGGCCGGGGGGCGGCAGCCCCCCGCACGCCCCCCCGAACCGGCCCCGCCCTCACCGCCCTCCTCTCCCACTGGCGCCGCGCGCCCCTGCAGGCCCTCGCGCTCCTCGCCGGGCTTGCGCTCGCAACCGCGCTCTGGACGGCGGTGCAGGCGATCAACGCCGAGGCGCGCGCCGCCTATGACAGCGCCGCCGCGCTCCTCGGCGAGGCGGACCATCCCCAGCTCACCGCGGCCGATGGCGGGCCGATCCCGCTCGCCACCTACACCGCGCTCCGCCGCGCGGGCTGGCTGGTCTCGCCGGTGGTGGAGGGGCGGCTGAATGGCCAGCGGCTCGTCGGGCTCGACCCGCTGTCGGCCCCCACGCTCCCGGGGGAGGGCGCCGGCACCGACCTTGCCGCTTTCCTGACCCCGCCGGGTCAGATCATCGGCCGGGGGGATTCCCTCGCCGCCCTGCCGCCGGGCGTCGCCGCCGCCCGCATCGAGGACCCCTCCGCCGCCCCCGGCACGCTCGTCACCGATCTCGCCGTCGCGCAGGAGCTCCTCGCGCGCCCCGGCCAGCTCAGCCGGCTGATCCTCCTCCCGGGCCAGCCCCTCGGCCGGCCGCCGCTGGAGGAAGTTGCCCCCGGGCTCGTCCTGCAACCCGCCAGCGGTGCGGCGGATGTCTCGCGGCTCACCCGCTCGTTCCACCTCAACCTCACCGCCTTCGGTTTTCTCGCCTTCGCGACCGGGATCTTCATCGCCCATGGCGCCGTCGGGCTGGCGATCGAGCAGCGGCGCGGCCTCGTGCGGACGCTCCGCGCGCTTGGCCTGCCGCTCTCGACGATCCTGAGGCTCCTCGCTTTTGAGCTCCTCCTCTTCGCGCTCGCCGCCGCATTGCTCGGTCTCGCGCTGGGGCTCGCCCTCGCGGCGCTTCTCCTGCCCGACGTCTCCGCCTCGCTCGCGAGCCTCTATCGCGCCGAGGTGCCCGGGCAGCTCTCGCTGCGCCCCGCGGCGGTGGCGGCGGCGCTCGGCATGAGCCTGATCGGCGCCGGGCTCGCCGGGGGCTCGGGGCTCTGGCAGATCGCGCGGATGCCGCTGCTCGCCTCGGCCGGGGGCCGTGCCTGGGCGATGCGCGCCGGGCGGGGGCGGGCCATTCAGGCGGCGGGCGGGGCGCTGCTGCTCGCCGGGGCCGCCGCGCTGACCCGCGCCGAGAGCCTGCCCGCCGCCTTCGCGCTGCTCGCAGGGCTGCTCCTCGGGGCGGCGCTGATCCTGCCCGCGGTCCTCGCGCTGATCCTGAAGCTCGGCGAGGCCGCCGCGCGGCGGCCGCTCGCCCAATGGGTCTGGGCCGACAGCCGCCAGCAGCTCCCCGGCCTGTCGCTGGCACTGATGGCGCTCCTCCTCGCCATGGCCGCGAATGTGGGGGTCTCGACGATGGTTTCGTCCTTCCGCGCCACCTTCACCGGCTTTCTCGACCAGCGGCTGATCGCCGACCTCTATGTCGACCTCGCCGCGCCGGAGGAGGCGGAGGCCCTCGCCGGGCTCGACGCCCGCGTCCTGCCGCTCCTCGGCGCGGAGCTGGTGCTCCGCGGCCATCCGGGCGAGCTGCTCGGCATGCGCCCCGATCCGGCCTACCGAGAGGCCTGGGGCTTTCTCGATGCGCTGCCGGAGGTCTGGGAGAGGCTCGATGCCGGCGAGGGCGCGCTCGTCAACGAGCAATTCGCCCGAGCCGAGGGGCTGGCCCCGGGCGATGCCCTCAGCCTCGGGCCGGAGAGTCTGCCGATCCTCGGCATCTATGGCGACTACGGCAATCCGGACTGGCAGGTGATCGTCGGCGAAGCGCTCTTCCGCCGCCTGCATCCGGAGGTGCAGCCGACCCGCTTCGGCCTCATCGGCGAGCCCGCGGCGCTCCGCCCCGTCCTCGCCGCCGCCGGCATCCCGCCGGGACGGGTGACGGATCAGGCGGCGATGAAGGCGGCGGCGCTCGAGATCTTCGAGCGGACCTTCACGGTCACCGCCGCGCTCAACGCCGCGACGCTGGCGACGGCGGCGCTGGCGATGCTCTTCTCGCTCCTCACCATGGCCGGGCGGCGGCTGCCGCAGCTCGCGCCCGTCTGGGCCATGGGGCTGACGCGGGGCCGGCTTGCTGGGCTGGAGATGGGGCGGGCGATGATGCTGGCCGCCCTCACCGCGCTCGCGGCGCTGCCCCTCGGCCTCGCCCTCGCGCTGGCGCTCCTCGCCAAGGTCAACACCGCCGCCTTCGGCTGGGCGCTGCCGATGGCGCTCTTCCCCTGGGATTACGCGCGGCTCTTCGGGCTTTGCCTGCTGGCGGCGGCGCTGGCGGCGCTCTGGCCGGCCTGGCGGCTCTGGCGCATCGCCCCGGCCGAGCTTCTGAAGGTCTTCGCGCATGAACGTTAAGGCCCTGCTGGTCGCAATCTGCCTCGCCTCCCCGGCGCTCGGGCAGGGCTTTGCCGGGCTCGGCGAGGGGGCGGAGGGCTTCGCGGAGGTGACCCCGGGCCGCGCCTTCGCCTTCCCGGAGGATCACGGCGCCCATCCGGCCTTCCGCACCGAATGGTGGTATGTCACCGCCAACCTCACCGGCCCGGACGGCACGGAATACGGCGCGCAATGGACGCTCTTCCGCTCCGCCCTCCGGCCCGGGGCAGAACAGGTCTGGTTCGCCCATGCCGCCGTCACCTCGGCGGAGGACCACCTCGCCACCGCCCGCTACGCGAGGGGCGACACCGGGCAGGCCGGTGTCACCGCCGCGCCCTTCGAGGCCTGGATCGATGAATGGCGGATGGCGGGGGAGGGGCTGGAGGCCGTGACCCTCACCGCCGCCGGCCCCGACTTTGCCTATGAGCTGGCGCTGGAGGCAGAGGGGCCGCTCGTCCTTTAAGGCACCGAGGGCTATTCGGTGAAGAGCGCCGGGGGGCAGGCGAGCCATTACTATTCGCAGCCCTTCTACCGGGCGGAGGGCGTGCTGACGCTGCCCGAAGGCGAGGTGCCCGTCACCGGCACGGCCTGGCTCGACCGGGAGTTCTCCTCCCGCTTTCTCGGGCCGGGGCAGGAGGGCTGGGACTGGGTCGGGCTCTCCTTCGCGGATGGCGCGCGGCTGATGGGCTTCGTCCTCCGGGGGGAGGAGGATTTCACCCAGGCCACCTGGATCGCGCCGGACGGGGCGGCCGAACCCTTCCCCGACGGCGCGCTCCGCGCGACGCCCCTGGCCTTCGGCGAGGTCGCGGGGCGGCAGATCCCCCTCCGCTGGCGGCTGGAGCTGCCGGCGAAGAGGCTCGACGTGGAGCTGGAACCGCTGAACCCGGACGCCTGGATGGGCGTGGTGCCGCCCTATTGGGAAGGCCCGGTGCGCGTCACCGGCAGCCACGAGGGGCGCGGCTATCTGGAGATGACCGGCTACGAGTGAGGTGGTGGCCCGCGCGGGGCCATGCGACAAGCGGGCGATGGAGACGCTGGACGAGATATGGGCCGCGGCCGAGGCCGTGCTGGGCGCGCTGCCGCGGGTGGCGGTGCTGGGCACGGTCGGCGACGGGCCGGAGATGCGGGTGGTGATGCTGCGCGAGGCGCGGGGCGAGGCGCGGGGGGCTTGGCAGCCCCCCGAACCCCCCGCCCCGGGGGGCCGTCTGCCCCCCGGATCCCCCCGAGGATTTTTCGGGAGCAAAGACGGGGGGGCTTTGGAGGCGGTGGTCCATACCGATGCGGCGACGGCGAAGGTGGCGGAGCTCAAGGCCGATCCGAGGGCGGCGCTGCTGATCTGGGACGAGGCGGCGGCGCTGCAGCTCCGGCTGACCGGGCGGGCGCGGGTCGAGACCGGCGCCTCGGCGGCGGACTGGGCGGCGGCGCGGCAGGAGAACTACGGCAAGCAGCCGGCGCCCGGGATGGTGATCGCCGAGGGCGGCGCCTGGGAGCTGCGGCCCGCGCCGGAGGCCTTCGCGACGGTGACGCTCGACGTGGCAGCGCTGGAGGTGCTCCACCTCGGCGCGGCGCACCGTCGGGCGCGGTTCGAGGCGCCGGGCTGGGGCGGGGCGTGGCTCGTCCCATGATGGCGCATCCGCTCACCCGCGATCTGGTGCTCGTCGGCGGCGGGCATGCGCATGCGCTGCTCCTCAAGCGCTGGGCGATGCGGCCGCTGACCGGGGCGCGGCTGACGCTGGTCGACCCCGGGCCTGTCACCGCCTATTCCGGGATGCTGCCGGGCGTCGTCGCCGGGCATTACCCGCCCGAGGCCCTCTCGATCGACCTCGTGAAGCTCGCCCGCGCCGCCCGGGCGCGGCTGGTGCCGGGCCGGGCCGAGGGGATCGACCGGGCGCGGCAGGAGGTCCATGTCACTGGCCGGCCGCCCGTCGGCTACGACATCCTGTCGCTCGACATCGGCATCAGCTCCGCCATGCCGGGCCTGCCGGGCTTCGCGGAGCATGGCGTGCCGGCCAAGCCGCTCGGGGGCTTCCTCGCGCGGTGGGAGGCGTTCAGGGCCAGAGGCGGCGATGTCGTGGTCATCGGCGGCGGCATCGCCGGGGTCGAACTGGCGCTCGCCGTGGCGGAGGGCTGCAAGGGCGCCCGCGTGCGGCTGGTGGAGCGGGGGGCGCTCCTCTCCCGCTTGCCGGAGCGGAGCGCGGCGGTAATCCGCGCCGAACTCGAGGGCCGGGTCGAGCTGATCGAGGGGGTGGACCCGGTGGCCGTGGGGCCGGAGACGGTGATGCTCTCGGACGGTCGCACGCTGCCCTCGGCCTTCACCATCGGCACGGCGGCGACGGCGCCGCAGGGCTGGCTGGCGGAGACGGGGCTGACGCTCCACGAGGGTTTCGTGAGCGTTGGCCAGACGCTCCAATCCTCCGACCCCGCCATCTTCGCCGCCGGCGACTGCGCCCATTACGCCTGGGACCCGCGGCCGAAGGCCGGCGTCTTCGCGGTGCGGGCGGCGCCGGTGCTGACGCACAACCTCAAGGTGGCGCTCGAGGGGCGGGGGCGGATGCAGCGCTTCCGGCCGCAGCGCGATTATCTGAAGCTGGTGTCCCTAGGCGGGAAACGAGCGGTGGGGGCGCGGAACGGGCTGATCCTCAAGGGCGCCCTCATCTGGCACTGGAAGGACCGGATCGACCGGCGCTTCATGGAGCGCCTGTCGGACGTGGCGCCGATGCGGCTGGACCCGCCGCGCCACCGCGCCGCCGGGGCGGACGCGTTCGGCGAGGCGGCGCTCTGCGGCGGCTGCGGTGCTAAGGTCGGGCGGGGAGCGCTGGGGGAGGCTCTGGCCGGGTTGCCGGCGCCGGGGCCGGGGCTCGAGCGGCTGAAGGGCGACGATGCGGCGGTGCTCCACACCGGCGGCGCCCGACAGGTGGTGACGACGGACCACCTCCGCGACTTCACGGAGGACCCCTATGCGATGGCGCGGCTGACGACGCTCCATGCGCTCGGCGACATCTGGGCCATGGGCGCCCGGCCGCAGGCGGCGCTTTTGTCGCTGACGCTGCCGCGGATGAGCGAGGCCCTGCAGCGGCGGACGCTGGCGGAGGTCATGGCCGGCGCCGGGGAGGCGCTGGCGGAAGCGGGGGCGGAGATCGCCGGCGGCCACACGACGATGGGCGCCGAGATGCAGATCGGGCTGACGCTGACGGGCCTACTTGAGCGGGAGCCGATCACCCTCGCCGGGGCGCGGCCGGGCGATGCGCTGCTCCTGACGGCGCCGATCGGCACCGGGGTGATCCTCGCCGCCGAGATGGCGGGCCGGGCGCCGGGGCCGGTGGTGGCCGGCTGCCTCGCGGCGATGGGCCGGGGGCAGGGCGAGGTGGCGGCGATCCTCTCCGGCGCCCATGCGATGACGGATGTGACGGGCTTCGGCCTCGCCGGGCATCTGGCGGGGATGGTGGAGGCCTCGGGCGTGGCGGCGGAGCTGGATCTGGCGGCGGTGCCGGTGCTGCCGGGGGCGGAGGCGCTGGCGGCGGCGGGCCTCCGCTCGACGATCTGGGCCGACAACCGCGCCGGCGCCGGGCCGGTGAGCGGCGCGTCGGGGGCGAGGGGGGAGCTCCTCTTCGATCCGCAGACCTGCGGCGGGATGCTGGCGGCGGTGGCGGCGGAGGAGGCCGATGGGCTCCTCGAGGCGCTGCGGGCGGCGGGCTATGAGGCGGCGCAGATCGGCCGGGTGACCGAGGGCGCGCCGCGGATCGTCTGCCGGTAGGGCCGGGCTCGGCCCGCACCACCGGGCGGGCTCGCGGGGCAGCGCCTAGCCGAACTCCCAGGTGACGACGATGTTCTCCGACCGCCAGAGCGGCCCCGGGTCGAGGAAGCCGGCCCCTTCCACGCCCCCCATCGCCCTGTAGAACGCCCGCGCCCGCGCATTCTGCCGCACGACGGCGAGCGCGGCGCCGTGCTCTCCGGCGGAGCGGCAATCCTCGAGGGCAGCCTGCAGCAGGCGCTTGCCGAGGCCGCGGCCCTGCGCCTCCGCCGCGACATAGAGATGCTTGATCTCGGCCCGTCCGGCGAAGGTCGGATGGGTGGCGGCGCCGAGGCTGACGACACCGAGAAGTTTGCCGGCCTCCTCCGCCACCCAGACGCCCCGCGCGGGCTGGACGGTGGCGAGCGCCCCGGACCAATAGGGCATGCGCCTGGCCTCATCGAGGCGGCTGAGGGCCTCCTCCGGCGCGAGACCACCATATGTCGCCCGCCAGACATCGACATGCAGGCGGGCGAGGGCCGCTGCCTCATCGGGCCGGCCCCGGCGAATGGTCACGTCGTGCTCCGGCATCTCTCCCCGCTCCTGCCTGTCGGACATGCGGCGGCAGTAGCGCAGGGCGCTGCGGGAGGACAGCGACCTTCGGGCAGAGCGGCCATTGTGCCGGGCGGGCAGGGCGCTTAGGACGGGGCCGCCTCAAGAGGAGATCGATGCACGGAAGGCCATGGCTGGCCGCAGGGAGCGGCGTCGCTCGGCACAGCGGTGCCGATCCTTTTTGCACATCATCTTCAGGAGGGTCTCATGGAGACCGAAGACCTTGTGATCCGGCCGTTTGTCGCGGCGACGGATCTGGAAAGACTGTCCGACATCTGGTTCGCAGCCTCGCTGCTTGCGCATCCCTTCATCGGAGAGCCGCGGCTCATCGAGCAGCGGCGCCTCATCGAGCAGGAATATCTGCCGAAGGCCGAGACCGCGGTGGCCTGCCTCGGCGGCGAGCCCGCAGGCTTCATCAGCCTCCTTGGCACCTTCGTCGGCGGGATCTTCGTCGCGCCGGAGCGTCAGGGGCTGGGCATCGGGCGGCGGCTCATCTTTCACGCGCTGGCGCGGACGGGCGAGCTGACGCTCGAGGTCTATACCGCCAACCGGCAGGCGGTGCGCTTCTATGAGGCGCTCGGGTTCCGGCAGCTTTCCCGGCGCGAGGTCGATGACGAGGGGCTGCCCTTTGCGAATGCGACCCTGCATCTGAGGGCCTAGGCGCGGGCCGGGTGTGGACCTCCTCGCCCGGCCGACCGGGGCGGCCTTCGACCCGCCGCCCTCAGCCCGCCGCCCCGTCCAGCAGCCGCTCGATCTCGTCCGCCGCCGCCTCGAGGCCCGGCCCGTCGAGCGTGCCGGCGGCGACCTCGCCCAAGGTCACGAAGTCCCGCGCCGCGCGGCTCTTGGCATAGGCCGGGTCGTAATGCTCGACCATCAGCGCCTCGGCGAGGGCGACATCGGCGCCCGCCGCCGAGAGCTCGAGCCAGCGCTCGATCACCTCATGGCCGCGGATGCGGGCGAGGGGGAGGAGCTTCTCCGCCAGCCCCGCCCGGTCCGCCGCGATGTCGGCATAGGCCTCCGCCAGGTAGCGGGCGCGGGCGTCGAGCGGCGCGGAGAGGACGATGCGCGGCGCCGCGCCCATCGCCTTCCAGAGCGCCGGCGGCAGGGTCAGGCTGCCGATCTTGCTGCTCTCGGCCTCCGCCAGCACCACCGCGCCCGGCGGCAGCGCCGCCAGCGCCATGGCGAGCGCCGTCTCGAAGCCCTTCTGCGCGGGCTGGCCGCCCGGCATCGGGCCGAGGAGCGAGCCGCGGTGATGCGCCAGGCCCTCCAGATCGAGCACCGGCCGCCCCCGCGCCTTCAGGCGGTGGAGGAGCTCGGTCTTCGCCGTGCCCGTGTCGCCGTCGAGGAGGACCAGCCGGAGCGGCAGTTCCGCCTCGTAGAGAAAGGCGGAGACGAGCCGCCGCCAGCTCCGGTAGCCGCCCTCCACCACTTCGGCCCGCCAGCCGATCTGGGAAAGGATCGAGGCGAAAGAATTGCTGCGCTGCCCGCCCCGCCAGCAATAGACCAGTGGCCGCCAGCCGCCGGTGCGGTCGGCGAGCGGCCCTGCGATATGGTCGGCGGAATTGCGGGCCACCAGCGCGGCGCCGACCTTGCGGGCGCGGAAGGGGCTTTCCTGCGCATAGATCGTGCCGACCGTCGCGCGCTCCTCGTTGGAGAGGACGGGCAGCGAGATCGCGCCCGGCACATGATCCTCGGCGAATTCCGCCGGGGAGCGGACGTCGATGACATCGTCGAAGCCATGGGCGAGGAAGTCGGAAAGGGTGTCGAAACGCTGGGCCATGCGCGTTCCTAGCCGCCCCGGGGGCCTGCCGCCAGAGGGGCGGAGCGCGGCGCCGTCGGGGCCTCGCCGCCGCAGAGCGCCCCGCCGGAGCGGCGTCAGCCCTCGGCGATGATCTGGAGGAAGGCGAGGCCGAAGCGCTCCGCTGCCCGCTCGCCGATGAGGTGGGAGAGGGCGGGGAGGTCGGCGGGCCGCGCCTCGGCGACGCGGGCGAGCGCGGCCTGGGGGCAGGACATCGGCTTGTCCGTCCCCTCCGGCCCCCGGGCGAGTTCGAGCTGGGCGGCCTGCAGCCGGTCGAAGAGGTCGCCCGCCGGGCGGCCCGCCAGCTTCATGCGGCGGGGGTGGAGCGCCTCGGCCTCGCCGGCGATGACCTGCAAGAACTCCGCCCCGTATTTCTCCAGCTTCTTGCCGCCGACGCCGTTCACCCGGGCGATCTCGTCCATCGTGCCGGGCCGCGCCTCGGCCATCTCGATCAGCGTCTTGTCGGTGAAGACCATGTAGGCGGGCAGGCCCTGGGCCTCCGCCAGCGCCCGGCGCTTGGCCTTGAGGGCGGAGAGGAGCGGCGCATCCTCGTCGCGGACGAGCGTGTGGACCTTCGGCACGGGGCGGGCGGCGCGGGTCATGGCGTCGCGGCGGAGCGTGACGCTTTCCTCGCCGCGGAGGACCGGCCGCGCCGCCTCGGTCATGCGAAGAGCGCCGTGGCGGGCGGGGTCGGGGCGGATGAGGTCTCTCGCCTGCATCTGCCGCAGGATCGCCTGCCATTCGGCCTTGGACCATTTGGCGCCGACGCCGAAGGTCGGCAGATCGTCATGCCGCCACTGGGTGACCTTGTCGGTGGCCGTGCCGCGCAGGATGTCGATCAGATGCCCGCCGCCGAAGCGCTCCTCCGTCCGGAGCGCGGCGGACAGCGCCATGCGCACCGGCTCGGTGCCGTCGAAGACGTCCGGCGGCGCGTCGCAGAGGTCGCAATTGCCGCAAGGGTCGCCAAGGGTCTCGCCGAAATAGGCGAGGAGCACCTGCCGCCGGCAGCCCAGGGCCTCGGCGAGGCCGAGGAGGGCGTTGAGGCGGCCGTGGTCGGCCGACTTGCGCTCCGGCGGGGCGAGGCCCTCGTCGATCTGCTGGCGGCGGTAGCGGATGTCGTCGGGGCCGAAGAGGGTGAGCGTCTCGGCGGGGGCGCCGTCGCGGCCGGCGCGGCCGATCTCCTGATAATAGCCTTCGATCGACTTCGGCAGGTCGGCATGGGCCACCCAGCGGATGTCGGGCTTGTCGACGCCCATGCCGAAGGCGATGGTCGCGGCGACGACGAGCCCGTCCTCCTGCTGGAAGCGCCGCTCGCCCTCGCGGCGCGCCTCCGCCTCCATGCCGCCGTGATAGGCCAGCGCCGGAATGCCGGCGGCATTGAGCGCGTCGGCGAGGCCCTCCGTCTTCGCGCGGGTGCCGCAATAGACGATGCCCGACTGGCCGCGCCGCGCCTCGGCGAAGGCGAGGATCTGGCGGCGGGGCTGGTCCTTCGCGGCGAAGGCGAGATGGATGTTCGGCCGGTCGAAGCCGCGCAGGAACACGCGCGGCGGCTGGCCGAAGAGCTTCTCGCCGATCTCGGCCCGGGTCTCTTCATCCGCCGTGGCGGTGAAGGCGGCGAGGGGGACGGCAAGCGCCCGGCGGAGCTCGCCGATGCGCAGGTAATCCGGGCGGAAGTCATGGCCCCACTGGCTGACGCAATGCGCCTCGTCGACGGCGATGAGCCCGACCCCGGCGCGGCGGAGCATCTGGGGCACGCCGCCCGCCGCCAGCCGCTCGGGCGCCATGTAGAGCAGCCGCAGCGTGCCGGCCTCGAGCCCGGCCCAGACGGCGTCGGTCTCTTCCGGCGTGTTGCCGGAGGTGAGCGCCCCGGCCTCTACCCCCGCCTCGCGAAGGGCGCGGACCTGGTCGCGCATCAGCGCGATGAGGGGAGAGATGACGAGCGTGACGCCGCCGCGGAGTAGCGCCGGGAGCTGGTAGCAGAGCGACTTGCCTCCGCCGGTGGGCATGATGGCGAGGATATCCTCGCCGGCCGCCACAGCGGAGACGATCTCCGCCTGGCCGGGGCGGAAGGCGGTGAAGCCGAAGATGTCGTGGAGGAGCCGCTCTGCGGCGGCGAGGTCCGTTCCGTCTGCCATGGGGAGGGCTTAGCGCCGGGGGCGGCCGGGCTCAATGGCAGGAAATGGGGGGGGCGGCTCGGCCCGTCCTGACGGGCGGGCCCGCAAGGGGCTCGCGTCAGTAGAAGAGCGCGACGTTGTTCCGCAGGATGATCTCGAGGATGTAGATCACGACCAGCGCCACGAGGGGCGCAAGGTCGAGACCGCCCATGCTCGGCAGGATGCGCCGGATCGGGTTGTAGACCGGGTCGAGCAGCCGGTTGAGCCCGTACCAGATCTGGCTGACGAGCGGCTGGCGGATGTTCAGCACCTGGAAGCTGATCAGCCAGGACATGATGAAATGCGCGAAGATGAACACCTTGGCGATGCCGAGGAGCAGCATGAGGATCTGGAAGAGCGAGGTCATCTTTGGTGTCCTTCAAGGGGCCGGGGATGACCTAAGCGCTGGCTGCCGCGCTTGCAACCGCCGGGGCCGCCTGTCGTGACCCAGGGTTAAACTTGACCTGTGCCTGCCGGGGCGGGACGCGGGGAAGAGCAAACCTGGAGGGTCGGGCATGTATCCATTCGTGCGCATGTGGCGCGGGCTGGCGCAGGCGAAGCGGCTGGGGCCGCTGGAGCTGGGCGAGACCTCGGTCACCCATCACCGCATCTGGCCGCAGGACATCGACTTCTGGATGGAGCTGAACAACGGCCGCGCCTTCACGCTCTACGATCTCGGCCGGCTGCCCTTCGCGCATCGCATCGGCCTCTCGGCCGCGCTGAAGGAGAACGGCTGGGGGATGACGGTGGCCGGCTCGACCATCCGCTACCGCCGCCGGGTGCGGCCCTTCGAGCGGGTGGAGATGCGGACGCGGAACGCGGGCTGGGATGCGCGGTTCTTCTATGTCGAGCAGAGCATGTGGAACGCCGCCGGCGAGGCGGCCAATGCCGCGCTGATCCGCATGGCGGTGACGAGCCGTGAGGGCATCCTGCCGCCAGCGCGGGTGGTGGAGGCGATGGGCCTCGATCCGGCGCTGCCGGAGCTGTCGGACTGGGTGAAGGCCTGGGTGGCGGCAGAGGCCGAGCGGCCCTGGCCGCCGATGAGCTGAGGGGGCGGGCGCCGCTTAGGGCGCGGGGGGCCGGCCCGTGCCGGGCCGGGTGGAGGCGCTGCCTCCACACCTCCGAGGTATTTTCGGCCAGATGAAGGGGATCCCGGGAGGGGGCGGCGGGTCAGCGCGTGAGGGCGCAGCAGCCGGTGCGGAGCGTGGCGCCCCCTTCGGAGGGGGTGGCGAGCGCGGCGGAGAGGCCGTAGGCGCGGTCCGACATGCCGTCTGAGCATTGCTCGCGCGTGACGACGAGCGCGCCGATGGCGCCGTCGCCGAGCCAGGCGAAGCTCTGCGGCCAGCCGCTCGGGCCGGCGGGGACGAGCGGGGTGAAGCGCTCCTGCGGCCCCTCGGGGGTGGTGACCTGCCAGCCGCCCGGGCCTTCGGTCAGATCCCAGAAGGGCTCTGTGCCGAAGCAGGTGGCGATGGCGGGAGCGTAGCCGTCAAACTGGCCCGGCTGGCGGGCGAGAAAGGCCATCGAGACCCAGCCCGAGCCCTCGCCGGTGTTGACGAGGCCCCAGGCGCCGTCCTCGCTCGCCGCCACGACCTCGACGCCGCGCGCATCGGGGGGCAGGGCGGCGATGACCGGATTGCCCGTGCCGGGGCCGGAGCGGATGTTCAGAACGTCGTCGGCCGCGACGCCGGTGACGTCGTGGAGGGCGGGAAGCAGCTCCTCCGTCGTGGCGGAGGCCATGCCGGCCCAGAGGGTCAAAATCATGGCGGCGATGATCTTCATTGCCCGGCACTCCAGCTCTTCGAGGCATATTGGCGGGTGTAGAACTCGCCCATCATGCCGATGATGACCAGCGCGCAGCTCAGCTTCAGCGGGTAGCCCCAGCTCGTGAAGTGCGGCGTGTAGTTGAGAAAGATGAAGCCCCGCGCCTGGTCGATGATGTGGAAGAGCGGGTTCCAGGCGAACATCGACAGCATGAAGCCCGGCAGCGAATTGGCGACGAACATTTTGCCGGAGGCGACCATGTTCGCGCGGCTCCACACCGTGCCGGCGACGGAGGTGAAATTGGGCGCCCAGGGCTTCACCGCCAGAAGCAGCATCCCCACCGCCACGCCGGAGAACCAGGCGAGGAGCACCATGCACATCGCGCCGAACGGGTCGTCGATGGTGATGGGGGAGAAGAGCACGTGGTAGAAGAACAGGATCACGAACATCGACAGCACCTGCAGATAAAGCGAGGCGAGCGCCGCGGCGCTGATCGTCACCGTCGTGTTGAGGGGCGCGTGCTGCATCAGCGGCGAGGTCGGCCCCTCGGCCTTGGTCACCGCGCCCACCGCCTTCACATGCACCATGAAGATGAAGACGCCCGACATGATGTAGAGCAGGAAATCCCCCCGGATCGACGCGGTGAAGCCGCGGCGCATCCCGAAGAACTGGAACATCAAAAAGAAGGTGGCGATGAAGAGCACGGATTGCAGGATGTTCATCAGCAAGCCGCCCAGCGCCGAGCGATGGGTCTTGCGCACGTTGCGCACCGTCGAATGATAGATCAGTTCGAGCAGGGCAAAGATGCTCACGATCGTGCTGCGCTGGCGGGGGGCTTCGAACATGACTCCGGGTCCGGTGGTGTGGCGCGGGCGATGCGGCGCGGGTGGCAGGCTTGCCGCACCCGCCCATGGGCAGCATAAGGGGCGCGGCCCCATCATGATATAGAGGAAAAGCCCTTGGACTTTGACAAACTTGTGTCGGTGATGCGCCGTCTGGCGCTCGAGGCCGGTGACGCGATCATGGAGGTCTATGGCTCCGATGATTTCGAGGTGAAGTCCAAGAGCGACCAGAGCCCGGTGACAGAGGCCGACGAGACGGCCGACGCGCTCATCTCCGCCGGCCTCAGGGAGGCCTTTCCCGATGTGGCGCTGGTGACGGAGGAGCAGGCGGCGAGCCACGGGCAGGAGGTGTCGACCTTCCTCATCGTCGACCCGCTCGACGGCACGAAGGAATTCGTCAACCGCCGTGGGGATTTCACCGTCAACATCGCCTATGTCGAAGACGGCGTGCCGCTGCGCGGCGTGGTCTATGCGCCGGCCAAGGGGCGGCTCTTCTACACGGCGGCGGACGGGTCGAGCGTCGAGGAAACGGGCGATTTCGCCAAGGAGGCGCCCGGGCCGGTCGCGCCGATCCGGGTCTCGCAGCCCGACAATGGCGCGCTGATGGTCGTCGCCTCGAAATCGCACCGCGACCAGGCGACCGACGATTACATCGCGAAGTACCATGTGAAGGACATGACCTCCGCCGGGTCCTCGCTGAAGTTCTGCCTGATCGCGGCCGGTGAGGCCGATCTCTACCCCCGCCTCGGGCGGACGATGGAATGGGATACGGCCGCCGCCGATGCCGTGCTGCGCGGCGCCGGCGGGCGGATGGTGACCTTCGAGGGCCATGCGCCCTTCACCTATGGCAAGCCCGGCTTCGCCAACCCGTTCTTCATCGCCCATGCGCCGGGGGTCGAGCTCAAGGCGCCCTGATGCGCGCCAGCGTCATCATCGTCAGCCACGGGCGCCCGCGGGCGCTGGCGCGTTGCCTGATGGCGCTGGAGCAGCTCAACACGCCGGAGTTCGAGGTCGTCGTCGTCGCCGACCGGGCGGGGCTCGAGGCGGCGGGGCGCGAGGGGCGGATCAAGCGGGTGGCCTTCGAGGAGGCCAATATCTCCGCCGCGCGCAACCTCGGCATCATGGCAGCCGCCGGCGAGGCGCTCGCCTTCATCGACGATGACGCGGTGCCCTGCCCGGACTGGCTGGACCGTCTGGTGGAGGGGCTGGGGCGGGCTCCCGCCGCCACCGGCTATGTCATCGGGCGGAACGGCTTTTCCTTCCAGCACCGTGCGCGGCGCATCCGGGCGGATGCGACCCATGGCCGGCTGGAGGTGCCGGAGGGCGGCGCCGTGATCGCGCCCGAGGCGGGCGCGCCGGTCAAGACGGAGGGGACCAACATGGCCTTCCGGCGCGCGGCGCTGGTGGAGGCCGGCGGGTTCGACCCCGCCTACCGCTTCTATCTGGACGAGGGGGACCTCAATCTGCGGATGATGGCGCCGACCGCGGTGATCCCCAAGGCCATCGTCCACCACGGCTTCATGGCCTCCGCCCGGCGGCGGGACGACCGGGTGCCGCTGGACCTGACGGAGGTCGGCGCCTCGCTGGCGGTGTTCCTGCGCCGGCACGGGGCGGATGCGGCGACCATGGCGCGGCGCATCTACGACCAGCTCGCCGAAGAGCAGTCTCGCGTCTTCCGGCACCTGCGCGCCCGGCGCATCTCGCGGCGGACGGCGCGGGAGATCGTGCGCAGCTTCGCCGACGGGGTGGAGGCGGGCAAGGCCCGCCCGCTGCCGCCGCTGGTGCCGCTCACCGGCGCGCCGCCGCCCTTCCTGCCGTTCCGCCCGCAGGCGCAGGGCGCGCCGCAATGCTTCGCCGGCCGGCCCTGGGATGCGCCGCGCCTGCGCCGGGCCGCGGCCGCCGCTGTCGCCGCGGGCGCGAGGGCGGAACTCTACCTCTTTTCGCCGACGGCGCTCTTTCACAGGCGCCGCTTCACGAATGATGGTATATGGGAGCAAAGGGGCGGACTCTTCGGTCGCTCCGACCGCGCCATGCCGCTTCTGCAATTTCGCCGTTTTTCTGGTAGACTGGCAGAAGAACGAGGCTCTTCGCCGCTCCGTCAGTGCAAATAGCTGCCAAAGCCACGAACGCGCCACGAAACCGCCCAACGAATCGAGCGTTTTATCTCTAAGAGTTAATCAAACGTTAGCAACTGGCGGCATTGTTGAGATGCCGATGACAGAAGGATGGGTCAGATGAGTAAACGAGTCACCAAGGCAATTTTCCCGGTCGCAGGCCTTGGGACGCGCTTCCTGCCGGCGACGAAGGCGGTGCCGAAAGAGATCATGACGCTGGTCGACCGGCCGCTCATCCAATACGCGATCGACGAGGCCCGCGCCGCCGGCATCGAGGAGTTCATCTTCGTCACCTCGCGCGGCAAGTCCGCGCTGGAGGATTACTTTGACCTCGCCCCCGAGCTCGAAGCCAAGCTCGAGCGCGACGGCAAGACCAAGCTGCTGGAGGTCCTCAAGACCACCAACATGGATTCGGGCGCCATCGCCTATATCCGCCAGCACAAGGCGCTCGGCCTCGGCCATGCCGTCTGGTGCGCCAAGCGGCTGGTGGGCAACGAGCCCTTCGCCGTGATCCTGCCCGACGACGTCATCGCCGCCGACAAGCCCTGCCTCGCCCAGATGGTCGAGGCCCATCAGGAAACCGGCGGCTGCATGGTCGCCGCGATGGAAGTGCCGGAAGAGAAGGCCAGCGCCTACGGCCTCCTCGATGTCGAGAAGAACCTCGGCTCGACGATGCGCGTGAAGGGCATGGTGGAAAAGCCGCCGATCGAGGAGGCGCCCTCAAACCTTGCCGTCATCGGCCGCTACATCCTCACCCCCGAGGTGATGGAGACGCTCAGCCACACCAAGCCCGGTGCCGGCGGCGAGCTGCAGCTCACCGATGCCATCGCCGCGCAGATCGACACCGAGGCGGGCGTTCACGGCTTCCGCTTCCAGGGGCAGCGCTTCGACTGCGGCTCCAAGGCGGGCTTCCTGCAGGCGACCGTGGCCTTCGGCCTCGCTCGCGAAGAGCTGCATGACGAGTTCGCCTCCTATCTGCACGACGTGACGGCCTTCCGGCGCGCCGCGGAATAACCACGCCTTGCCCCCGGCTCGGCTTCTCGATGTCACGCGGCTGGTCTCACGGGCCGGCCGCGTTCTGACGGGCGTCGACCGGGTGGAGGCGGCCTATCTGGCCGCGCTCCTCGCCGCGCCGCAGCCGGCCTTCGGGCTCGTCCGCACGAGGGCGGGCTATCTTCTTCTCGATCAGGCGGGGCTCTCCGCCGCGGCCCAGCGGCTTCTGGGCCGGGCCCCCTGGGGCGAGCCGGATCTGCGCGCCCGGCTCCTGCGGCCCCGCGCCCCGGCGCGGGCGGGGGCAGAGACGGCCCTGCGTGCCCTCGCCAAGGGGCGGGCCCCCCATGCCAGGCTCGGGCGGCTCCTCCGCCGGCATCTGCCTGCGGGCACCGCCTGCCTCGTCACCGGCCATACCGGGCTGACGGAGGAGGCGCTCATCGCGATGAAGAGCGTCTCCGGCGCCACGCTCGCCATCTTCATCCACGACACGATCCCCCTCGATCACCCTGAATTCTGCCGCCCCGGCACGGCGCAGCGCTTCACCGAGCAGCTCGCCGCCACCGCCACCCATGCCGATCTGATCCTCACCTCCTCGGGCACCGTCGCCACCTCGATCCGCCGCCGCCTGCCGGCGCCGCGGCCGGTGCATGTCGTGCCCCTCGGCGTCGAGATCGCGGCGCCCGAGCCGCTGCCGGACGACCTGGTGCCGCAAGAGCCCTATTTCGTCTCCATCGGCACGCTGGAGCCGCGCAAGAATCTTGGGCTCCTTCTCGATGTCTGGGAGGAGCTGCCGGACCCGCCGCAGCTCTATCTCTGCGGGCATCGCGGCTGGGAAAGCCCGGCCTTCTTCGCCCGGCTCGATGCCGCCCCCCGCGCCGTCATCGAGCGGCGGGGCCTGACCGACGGCCAGCTCGTCACGCTCCTCAAGGGCGCCCGGGCGCTGCTCATGCCGTCGCTTGCCGAAGGCTTCGGCCTGCCCGCGCATGAGGCGCTCGCCCTCGGCACCCCCGTGCTCGCGCTCGACCTGCCGGTCTGGCGCGAAACGCTCGGCGACAGACCCGTTTACCTGCGCGAATCGGATGCGTATCACTGGCGGGCAAGCATTGGCGCGATGGTGGCGGACGCGCCCGCCGCCCCGCCATATGAGCCGCCGAGCTGGGAGGCGCATTTCAGGGCCGTGTTAAGCATGACCTGATAGCGGCTCGCGGGCGGGCCGGCAGATGAGGGGTGAGCCTTGGGGTTCAGGCAGGCATACCGGCTGAGGCTGCGCCGCAAGCGCTGGCGCATCCGCGCCTTTCGCAAGCGCCGCGAGCTGAGCGCGGTGACCGACCGGACGGGCGAGATCCGCCGCAGCGACCTGCTCGTCTTCTCCACCTTCCGGAACGAGAATCTGCGCCTGCCGCATTTCCTCGATTACTACCGGCAGATGGGGGTGGGCCATTTCCTGATGGTCGACAACGGCTCGACGGACGGCGGCCGCGAATTCCTCGCCGAGCAGCCCGATGTCTCTCTCTGGACGACCAAGGCCAGCTACAAGCGCGCCCGCTTCGGGGCAGACTGGCTGAACTGGCTCGCCATGCGCCATGCCCCCGGCCACTGGGCGCTGACGGTCGACCCCGATGAGCTCTTCGTCTTCCCCTTCTGCGACACGCGGCCGCTGCGCGCGCTGACCGACTGGCTCGACGCCAGTTCGATCAAGAGCTTCTCGGCCATGCTGCTCGACATGTATCCCAAGGGCGCCGCCGAATACCGGCGGGGGGAGGACCCGCTGGAGGTCGCCTGCTGGTTCGACAGCGGCAATTACATGATCCAGCGCAACCCCAAGCTCGGCAACCTCTGGATCCAGGGCGGCCCCCGCGCCCGCACCTTCTTCGCCGAGTCGCCGGCCCATGCGCCGGCGCTCAACAAGATCCCGCTGGTGAAATGGGACCGCGCCTGCGTCTACGACAGCTCGACCCATTGCCTGCTGCCGCGGGGGCTCAACGCGACCTATGACGAATGGGGGGGCGAGAAGGCCTCGGGGCTGCTCCTCCACACCAAGTTCCTCGGCACCTTCGCCGAGAAGGCGGCGGAGGAGCTGACGCGCGGCCAGCATTACGCGGCGAGCCGCGAATACCGCGCCTATGCGGGCGGCGGCACGCAGAGCGAGCCCGACCTCTGGTGCCAGTGGAGCGAGAAATACATCAACTGGCGGCAGCTCGAGATCCTCGGGCTCATGTCCAAGGGCAACTGGGCGTGAGGGCGGGCGCATGAGATTGGGCGTCATCATGCTCGTCCACACGGCGCTCACCCGCGCCGAGGAGGTGATCCGCCGCTGGGTCGAGGCGGATTGCCCCGTCGTCGTGCATGTCGACCGCAATGTCTCGCGCGAGGATCACGCCCGCTTCACCGAGGCGCTGGCCGACCTCGGCCCGATGGTCAGCTTCGCCAGGCGCCACCGCTGCGAATGGGGCACCTGGGGGCTGGTGGCGGCGACGCAGGATGCCGCCGAGCAGATGCTCTTGAAGCACCGCGACGTCGGCCATGTCTTCCTCGCCTCCGGCTCCTGCCTGCCGCTGCGGCCCATCGAGGAGCTGAAGGCCTGGCTCGCCGCCCGGCCGGAGACGGATTTCATCGAAAGCGCCACCACGGCTGACGTCCCCTGGACGGTCGGGGGCCTCAGCGACGAGCGGTTCACGCTGCGCTTCCCCTTCTCGTGGAAGCGCCAGCGCAAGCTCTTCGACCGCTATGTGAAGCTGCAGCGGCGGCTCGGCGTCCGCCGGCGCATCCCGGCGGGGATCGTGCCGCATATGGGCAGCCAGTGGTGGTGCCTGACGCGCCGCACCCTTTCCGCCATCCTGACGGACCCGATGCGCCCGGCGCATGACCGCTACTTCCGCCGGGTCTGGATCCCCGACGAAAGCTATTTCCAGACGCTGGTGCGGCTCTATTCGACGGAGGTCGAAAGCCGGTCGCTGACGCTCTCGAAGTTCGATTTCCAGGGCAAGCCGCATATCTTCTACGACGATCATCTCGAGCTCCTGCGCCGCTCCGACTGCTTCGTCGCGCGGAAGATCTGGCCGCAGGCGGATCTGCTCTACGACACCTTCCTCGGCACCATCGCGCCCAAGCGCGACGCCGAGCCCAACCCCGGCAAGATCGACCGTGTCTTCGCCAAGGCCACCGAGAGGCGGACGCGGGGGCGGCCGGGGCTCTACATGCAGTCGCGTTTCCCGAACGAGAACTGGGAGCGGGGGATCACGAGCGCCCGCTATTCCGTCTTCGAGGGGTTCGAGGAGCTCTTCGAGGATTTCGCCCCCTGGCTCGCGCGGCTCTCCGGCGCCCGGGTGCACGGGCATCTCTTCGGTCCCGATGTGGCGGAGTTCGAGGGCGGGCAGGCGCATGTGGCGGGGGCGCTCTCTGCCTCTGCTGCGCTCCGCGACTACAACCCGCGGGCGTTCCTGACCAACCTCATCTGGTCGGGCCGGGGCGAGCGGCAGTGCTTCTCCTACGGGCCGGCGGATACCGAGGCGATCTCCTGGATCATCGCCAAGGACCAGAACGCCACGATCTCCGTCATCTCCGGCGCCTGGGCCGTGGCGCTCTTCCGCGCCGGCGGAGATTTCGGCGCGGTGCGCGCCGAGGCGGCGCGGCTGCAGAAGCTCGAGGCCGATCACATCGCCGCGCTCCGCTCGCCCTATGCCAAGGCCCGCGTGCAGGTCTGGACGATGGCGGAGTTCATCGAGGCGCCGATGGAGGTGCTCCAGCACGCCGCCGAGGCCGCCACCGGCGCCGCGCCCGGCGAGCGGCGGCTGACGGAGGTGCCGAAGATGGTCGACCTCGGCGGCTTCGGGCAGTTCCTCCAGCAACTCAAGAACGAGGGGATGCATCCGCATCTGATGGGCGATTTCCCGGTCGATCCGGGTGCCGCCGGCCGCCGCCGCGCGGCGCGCAAACCCTATCTGGTGCGCTGATGGCTGGCCCGTTCGATGCTTTCGTCGTCTTCGCCGAGATGCGCACGGGCTCGAACTTTCTCGAGGCGAACCTCAACGCCATGGAGGGCGTCACCTGCCATGGCGAGGCGTTCAACACCTTCATCATCGGCACCCTCAAGGGCACCGAGATCCTCGGCATCTCCCGGGAAGAGCGCGACGCCGACCCGATGCGGCTGGTGGAGGCGATCCGCACCGCCCCGGGGCTCAACGGCTTTCGCTACTTCCACAATCACGACCAGCGGGTGCTGCTGCCGGTGCTGGAGGATCCGCGGATCGCCAAGGTGGTGCTGACGCGCAACCCGCTCGATTGCTTCATCTCGCGCCGCATCGCCGATGCGACCGGCTACTGGAAGGTGACAGACGCGAAATCGGCCCAGCACCGCGCCAAGGCGGTCTTCGATGCCGAGGCCTTCGAGCAGCATCTGGCGAGGGTGCAGGGCTTCCAGCTCCAGATCCAGAAGGCCCTGCAGGTCACCGGCCAGACGGCCTATTACCTCGATTACGAGGATCTCTTCGAGCTCGACACGCTGAACGGGCTGGCGAAGTTTCTGGGGGTGGAGGGGCTGAGCTCGCTCGACCGGACGCTGAAGAAGCAGAACCCCGAGCCCATGGAAGAGCGCGTCGAGAATTTCGGCGAGATGCAGGCGGCGCTGGCCGGCTATGACCGGTTCGACCTGTCGCGGACCCCGAATTTCGAGCCGCGCCGCGGCCCCGGCGTGCCGAGCTGGCTGGCGGCGGCCGCCTCGCCCGTGATCCACCTGCCGATCCCGGCCGGGCCGCTGGCGGCGGTGCGCAAATGGCTGCGCGAGCTCGATGGCGCGCCGCCGCAGAAGGGCTTCACCGGCAAAGAGCTGAAAGCCTGGCTGGCCGCCCATCCCGAGCGGCGGAGCTTCACGGTGCTGCGCCATCCGCTCGCCCGCGCCCATGCCGCCTATTGCGACAAGGTGGCGCCCGGCGGGCCCGAGGGCTACGACGATCTCCGCCGCGTGCTCGCCATCCAGTTCGGCTTCCAGCCCGAGGCGGATCCGGCCGACATGGCCGCGCATCGCGCCAATTTCCTGACCTTCCTCAAGTTCGTGCGCTCGAACATCGCCGGGCAGACGGCGCAGCGGATCGATCCGGCATGGGCCAGCCAGACCGCCGTTCTGCAGGGCTTCTCGGCCTGGGCCATGCCCGGGCTGGTGCTGCGCGAGGACGAGCTGGCGGACGACCTGCCCCGCCTCGCCGCGCGGCTCGGCCGCGAGGCGCCGGCGCTTGGCGAAACCGATCCGCATCGCCAGCGGCTCGCCGCCATTGCGGACGAGCCCCTGCAGGCGGCTGCGCGCGCCGCCTATCCGCGTGATTTCGAGCTACTGGGGTTCGGCGCCTGGGCGCCACCGGCGTAAGGTCAGGCCGCCTGGTGCGCGCGGCTTTCCGTCAGGATCGCGTAGAGCGTCGCGGGGTCGCTGTTGGCCCGCAGCTTGGCGCAGGTGCCGGCATCGCGCAGCGTGCGCGAGACCAGCGCCAGCGCCTTCAGATGCTCCACCCCCGGCGAATCGGGGGCGATCAGCGCGAAGACGAGGTCGACCGGCTGCCGGTCCACCGCGTCGAAATCGAGCGGCTTTTCCAGCCGCATGAACAGCCCGACCACATGCTTGAGGTCATCGAGCCGCGCATGGGGCAGGGCCACACCATTGCCGAAGCCGGTTGGCCCCAGCCCCTCGCGCTCGAGCAGTGCTTCAGTGACCTCGCCCGCCGGCAGGCCATGACAGGCCTGCGCGGTTTCGCCGAGATCATGAAACAGCCGCTTCTTGCTTGAGACCGCGCTGACAACGCGCACGGCCTCAGGTTTGAGAATCTGGCTCAGATCCATTCCACCGTCCCAATTGGCTGAGTGGCCGGGCTCTGCCGTCGGCCTTCAGCGCGTGACTTGCGGGTCGATCCAGCCGATATTGCCGTCGTCGCGCTTGTGCACGACGTTGATCTGCCCGTGTTTCTCGTTGCGGAAGACCAGCACGCTCGCATGTGCCAGCTCCATCTGCATCACGGCCTCTCCGACCGAAAGCGATGGGATATGCGTCTCCATCTCGGCGACGATGACCGGTGCCCAGCCATTTGCGTCTGTCTCACCCGCCCCGTCTTCGTCGTCTTCTGATGGGGCGAGGATATAAGAGCCTGCCGCCATAAGTTCAACAGGCGTGACGCGCTCCTTGTGATGGTCTTTCAGGCGGCGTTTGTAGCGCCTGAGCTGCTTGTCCATCTTCTCGTTCGCCGCATCGAAGGCGGCGTAGATTTCGGGCGCCGCCGCCTTGGCGGAGACGTTGAGCCCGGTCGACAAATGCACGACGGCTTCGCAGGTGTATTCGAAGCCGGACTTGGAGAACACGACATTGGCGTCGGTCGGCCGGCCGGCATACTTGCCGACCGTCTCGTCCAGTTGGGCGCTCACATGCGACTGCAGGGATTCGCCGATATCGATTTGCTTGCCACTGATCTGAGTGCGCATCGTCTCTCCTTACCGTTCACCGGGACCGGCATGACTGCAGGCGGCGCATGATGCGCCGGGCGCCGGTCCGTCGGGGGGGATGATGGCGACCCGACCCGCGTGGGGGAGGCGCGCCCTAGCGGCGCCGCTCGCCCGTGAAACTGATGGATCGGGAGCGTCATCAGCCCCCATCTTGCGCGTATTTCGGCAGGGGATGTCAAGCGGCGCCGATGCCACGCCCCCGTCAGCCGACCTTGAAGGTTTGCCCCAGGTAAACGCGGCGCACGTTCTCGTCGCGCACCACCTCTGCCGGGCTGCCGCTCATCAGGACGCGGCCGTCGTGGAGTATGTAGGCCCGGTCGACGATCTCGAGCGTCTCGCGAACGTTATGGTCGGTGATGAGCACGCCGAGCCCCCGGGTCTTGAGCTGCGAGACCAGCTCGCGAATCTCGCCGACGGCGATCGGGTCCACCCCGGCGAAGGGCTCGTCGAGCAGCACATAGGCCGGATCGGCGGCGAGACAGCGGGCGATCTCCGCCCGCCGCCGCTCGCCGCCGGAAAGCGCCAGCGCCGGGGTGCGGCGCAGGTGGGTGATCGAGAACTCGGTCAGAAGCTCCTCCAGCCGCTCGCGGCGGGCATGGGGGTCGGGCTCTGCGATTTCGAGAATCGCGAGGATGTTGTTCTCGACGGAGAGGCCACGGAAGATGCTCATCTCCTGCGGCAGGTAGCCGATGCCGAGCTGGGCGCGGCGGTACATCGGCAGGGCCGAGACGTCGCGCCCGTCGAGGATCACCTGCCCGCCCTCCGGCAGCACCAGGCCGGCGATGGCATAAAAGCAGGTGGTCTTGCCCGAGCCGTTGGGGCCGAGGAGCGCCGCCACCTCGCCCCGGTGCACCGTGAGCGAGACGTCGCGGATCACCGGCCGCTTGCGGTAGCTCTTGCGGAGAGAGATGACGCGGAGCCCGGCCTCGCCCTCGGTGAGCTGAAGGTCCGCCATCAGTCGCCCCCGATCACCGTGCGCACGCGGCCCTCGAGCCGGGCGGTGCCGGCGGCGAGATCGATGACGGCGCTTTCCGCGCCGATGGCGCTCGGCCCCTGCTGGATCAGCACGCCGCCGGTCAGCGTCAGGCGCTGGGCCGCAAGGTCATATTCCGCCGCATCGGCCTCCGCCGCCTCTTCCGGGGTCACGAAGGTGACGCCGCCGGAAAGGGAGAGGGCGGTGATCTCGCCGCTCTCCTCGCTGTAGGTGACGCGCACCGCGCCGGCGGTGATCGCCATCTCGCCCTGGGTGACGGTGACATTGCCGGAAAAGACGGCGGCGCCGTCCTCCTGGCTGATGTCCAGCGCATCGGCGGTGACCTCGACCTCGGCGTCCGGGTCCACCTCGATCCGGCCGAGATCGAAGGTGGATTGCGCGGCCGCGGGTGCGGCGATGACGAGGGCGAGGAGGAGGGCGAGGCGGCGGATCATGGGTCGGAGGCTCCCTGTTGGGCGGGATCATATAGCAGGCGGACGCCGCCGGAGAACACAAGTTTGCCGGCGCCGCGCCCGCCCCAGCTCAGCGCCCCCGCCTCGATCATGCCGAAGGGCGCCTGCACGGCGAGCCGCCCGAGGCTCTCGATCTGCCCCGTGGCGAGGTCGGCGGTGACACCCTCCGTCTCCATCCGGTAGCCGTTGGTGGTGGTCAGCCGGGCGAGGCCGGTGAGCTCGGCGCGGCGGGCCGTGAGGTCGAGCCGCCCGGTGCCGGCGGTGATGGTCAGCCCCGTGCCGTCGGCGGCGTCCACCTGGGCGCGGGGGCGGAGAATGGTGAAGGCCTCCTCCCCCCCGGTGTCGGGGCGGATCTCGTCTGCGGCGATGGCGATGGCCGAGCCATCCTGCGCCACCCCGGCATAGGAGGGGCTCGCCACCCGCTGCTCGCGGGCGATCTTCTCGACCTCGGCGAAGGGCACCTCCCCCGGCGCCTCGTGGCGGGTGAAGAGGAAGAGCGTCGACAGGAGCCCCAGCGCGATCAGCGGCAGGGCGATCTTCGACCAGGAGACGAAGATGGAGTAGAGATTGTCGGCCGCGGGGCGGATGTCGCGGCGGGCCATCGGCTAGTGCGCGAAGATGTCGATCTCCGGCCAGCCGGCGAGGTCGAGCTCGGCGCGGGCGGGCAGGAAGTCGAAGGCGGCCTTGGCCAGCGCGGTGCGGCCCTCGCGGGCGAGAAGCCCGTCGAGCACCTCCTTGAGCCGGTGCAGGTAGAGAACGTCGGAGGCGGCATAGTCGAGCTGCGCGGGCGTCAGCTCAGGCGCGCCCCAGTCGCTCTGCTGCTGGTGCTTGGAGATGTCGATGCCGAGCATCTCCTGCAGGAGCACCTTGAGCCCGTGCCGATCCGTGAAGGTGCGCACGAGCTTGGAGGCGATCTTGGTGCAGTAGACGGGGGCCGTCCGCGCGCCGAAGGCATGCTGGAGCGCCGCGATGTCGAACCGGCCGAAGTGGAAGAGCTTGAGGACTTGGGGGTCCTGCAGCAGCTTCACGAGGTTCGGGGCAGAGGTCTGGCCGGGGGCGACCTGGATCAGGTGGCATTCCCCGTCGCCGCCCGACATCTGGATGAGGCAGAGCCGGTCGCGATGGGGGTTGAGGCCCATGGTCTCGCAATCGATGGCGACGACGGGGCCGAGGTCGAGCCCGTCCGGCAGGTCGCCCTGGTAAAGATGATTGGCCATGGGACCTCGCGGGAGCTGGCGGTTCGCGAGGGATGTAAGGGCTCGCGGGGGGCCTGTCTACCGGCGGCGGGGGCGCGGGCGGGTGGCGGGCTGAAGCCCGCCCTACGGACTGTCGCCTGGGGAGGCCGACGGTTTTGCTGTGCCCCCGCCCGGTACGCGCCGGAACGGCGCAGGGCGAGCGCCGGCCCGTCCCGCGGGTCGGCGCTCCGGTGAGGACAGGCATGACGATGAGCGGGGAGGCTTGCGGCACCATAAAGCGCGATGCGGCGCGGTCAGGAGCGCCACCCCCCGGGCCGGCGCTCGCCCTGCGCGGCGAGGGCGGGAGGTGTGGCGGCCGGGTGGTGGGTTGCAAACCCACCCTACGCGTCCATCCGCCGAGGGCTTGCCCGGCGGAGAATGGCCGATATTGTATACATGATCGTGAGGAGAGCCATGGCCGCGCAGCCGAAGGACAATCAGGAGGGGCGGGCGCTGATCGCGCTGCGCGAGAGGATCCTCGGCGGGGTGCTGCCCGGGGGCACGCGGCTCTTCGAGGTGCCGCTGGCGGAGGAGATGCGCATCTCCCGCACGCCGCTCCGCGCCGCCATGTCGCGTCTGGCGGAGGAGGGGCTCCTGGAGCGCGCCCGGGGCGGGGGCTTTCTCGTGCGGGCCTTCACCGTGGCCGATGTCATCGACGCCATCGAGCTGCGCGGCGTGCTCGAGGGCACCGCCGCCCGGCTCGCCGCCGAGCGCGGCGTACCGGAGGAGCGGCTCGCCCGCCTTGCCGTGCTGACCGCCGAGCTCGACGGCTGCTTTCAGGGCGCAACCGTCGATTTCGAACGCTATTCGGCGTTGAACGGCGCCTTCCATGCGGCGCTCCAGCACCTGCCCGGCAGCGAGATCCTCGCCCGCGAGCTGGAGCGGACCAAGACGCTGCCCTTCGCCAGCCCCTCCGCCTTCCTGCCCGACGAGACGGCCCATGCCGATTTCGAGCGCTCGCTCGCCCATGCCCAGGCGCAGCACCGCGCCCTGCACGAGGCCATCGCCGCCCGCGAGGGCGCCCGGGCCGAGGCCATCGCCCGCGAACATGCCCGGCTCGCCCGGCGCAACCTCGATCACCTGATCCGCAACAAGGCGCCCGGCGCGCCGCTCTCGCCCGCGCTCGCGCTGGTCATCGACTGAGCGCCCCGCCCGTCCCGTCGCTGCGCTGCGGCGGAGGAGACGCTTGCCATAGGGCCGGAATCACGCCAGCTATGACGGCGAATGTATACATTTCCCAGGGAGGACAAGATGGCCGCCAACTCGCTTCAGGATGTCATCGACGAGAAGGGCAACGTCGTCGACGTGCTCCGCAACTCGAAGATCGGCATGTATGTCTATCCGGTCGTGGCGCCGGAATTCGTCAACTGGCGGGATGAGCAGCGCGCCTGGCGCGAGACCGCCGTGCTCTTCGACCAGTCGCACCACATGGACGAGCTGATCGTCGAGGGGCCGCAGGCGACGGAGTTCCTCTCCTACCACGGCATCAATTCCTTCGCGAATTTCGACCTGAACCGCGCCAAGCACTTCGTGCCCGTCACCCCGGCCGGCCATGTGATCGGCGATCACATCATCTTCCGCGAGCACGAGCAGAAATACATCCTCGTCGGCCGCGCGCCGACCTCCAACTGGCTGCAATTCTGCGCCGCCTACGGCAAGTGGAACGTGCGCATCAAGCATGACCCCCGCAGCCCCAGCCGCCCCGAGGGCGAGCGCGTGCTGCGCACCCATTACCGCTACCAGATCCAGGGCCCCGACGCGCCGAAGATCTTCGAGAAGATGAACGGCGGCCCGATCCCGGACATCAAGTTCTTCCATGTCGACTGGATCAACGTCGGCTCCCGCAAGGTGCAGGCGCTGCGTCACGGCATGTCGGGCGCGCCGGGGCTGGAGATCTGGGGGCCCTATGAGGACAAGTCCTACGTCCTCAACGCCATCCTCGAGGCCGCGAAGGAGGCGAAGGTCGACCTCGTGCGCTGCGGCTCCCGCGCCTATTCGACCAACACGCTGGAATCGGGTTGGATTCCGAGCCCGCTGCCCGGCATCTACACCGGCGACGGCATGCTCGCCGAGTATCGCCAGTGGCTCGGCGCCGATGCCTACGAGGCCGGCGGCGCCATCGGCGGCAGCTTCGTCTCCGACAATATCGAGGATTACTACGTCAACCCGTTCGAGCTCGGCTACGACTTCTACATCGGCTGGAAGAAGGACGATTTCGTCGGCAAGGAGGCCCTGACCGCGATGAAGGGCTCGCCCTCCAACCGCAAGAAGGTCACCTTCGAGTGGAACCGCGACGATGTGCTGAAGGTCATCGCCTCGGCCTTCGAGAAGGGCACGCCCTTCAAGTGGATCGACTTCCCGCAGCCGAACTACGCCTCCACCAGCGCCGACATGGTGCTGAACGAGGCCGGCAAGATGGTCGGCATGTCGATGTTCAACGGCTATTCCTACAACGAGCGCTGCCTTCTGTCGCTCGGCGTGGTCGACCAGTCGGTCGAGGTCGGCGACGTGCTGACGATGAAGTGGGGCGAGCCGGAGACCACCGGCAAGACCTCCACCGAGAAGCACGAGCAGACGGAGATCCGCGTCCGCGTCTCGCCGACGCCCTATTCGAGCGAGGCCCGCACCAACTACGCCGATAGCTGGCGGAGCCGCAGCTAGGAGAAGACTTGGGGCGGAGGCAGAGAATTGCCTTCGCCCCGAATAGGCCCATGATGGGCCGAACTCGCGTGGAGGAGCGCGCGGGACACCAAGGGAGGAAACTATGCTGATGAAGACCCTCGCGGCCGGCACGGCTGCTCTGGCGCTGGCCGGCCCGGCCGCTGCCGAAACTCTCAAACTTGCCCATTGGGTGCCGCCGCAGCACACGCTCACCGCCTCGACGGTCGAGCCGCTGGTCAACGGCGTGTCGGAGGCCACCGGCGGCGAGCTGACCATCGACGTCTATCCGGGCGGCGAGCTCGGCGCCGGCCCGCTGGAGCAATATGTCCGCGTCGTGCAGGGCGTGGCCGATATTGTCTGGGGCCTGCAGGGCTATACCTCGAGCCAGTTCCCCCGCACGATGATCGCCGAGCTGCCCGGCGTCGTCACCGAGGACCGCCCCGGCTACGAGGCGATCTGGGACGCGATCGACGCCGGTTTCCTCATGGAGGAATATCCGCAGACCCGGCCGCTGGCGCTTTGGACCTCCGAGCCCAACATCTTCATCATGAAGGATCACGAGATCCGCTCGCCCGCCGATGTCGAGGGTCTGAAGATCCGCGTCTCCGGCGCCGTGGCGGGTGACATCATCGAGGCGCTGGGCGGCATTCCCGTGCAGATGCCGGCCGGCGAGATGTACAACGCGCTCGACACCGGGCTGATCGACGGCATCGTCACCGGCGCCTCTGCCGTGGGCGACTTCCGGCTCGACGAGGTGGCGAACAGCTACACGCTGAACGCGCCGCTCGGGCGGATCACCTTCTATCTCGTCATGAACCAGGGGGTCTATGACGGGCTCCCCGCCGAGATGCAGGCCGCCATCGACGCCAACTCCGGGCGCGTCCTCTCCGAAAGTGCCGAAACCGGCTGGTATGCCGCCAATGACCGCGTGCTGGAAAGCATCGCGGCGACCGGCGACAACGCCATCGTGGAGCTCACCGACGAAGAGGCCGCGGCCTTTGCCGAGCTGACGCTGCCGGTCACGGATGCCGTCGTCGCCGAGCTCGGCGCCGATGACATCCTCGCGGCGATGCAGGGCGAGTGAGCCGGACATGCTCGCCGCTTTGCGGAAACTGGCGGACGGGCTGATCCACCTTGCCGCGATGATCGGGGCGCTCGCCCTCATCGTGCTTCTGGTGGTCATTCTGATCGACGTGGTGGGGCGCTATTTCGGCGCCCCCCTCACCGGCGCGCAGGACATCTCGACGATGGGCCTTGCGGTGCTCGTCTTCGGCGGCATGGCGCTCTGCGACCGGCTGGGCGGCCATGTCTCCGTCGACATCTTCGAGCGCAACTTCCCCGACTGGCTGAACCGGGGGGGAGACATCGTGGCGGCGGCGCTCGGCATCCTCTTCTTCGGAGGCATCGCCTGGACGATGTGGGACAGCTCGCAGCTCAGCCAGATGCTGAACCTCAAGACCAACATCATCGACCTGCCCAAGTGGTGGTTCCAATGGGCGATCATGGCCTTCTCGGCGATCACCGCCTTCGGCATGGCTCTGCGGATGGTCGAACTCAGCCTCGGCGGGCCGCGGCCCGGCCATGAAGGCGCGACTGACGGAATCTCCTCCGGCGGAGCGCCTTCCAACGGAGCGCCTGAATGAGCCCAGAACTCCTCGGCCTTGTCGGCATCGCCCTTCTCTTCGTCCTTCTGATCCTGCGCATCCCGGTGGCCGTGGCCATGGCCGTCGTCGGCTTTGCCGGGGTCTGGATCCTGAACTCGTGGAACGCTGCGCTTTCGACGCTGTCGACCGAGGCCTTCACCATGGCCTCGAAGGCGGAGCTCGTGGTCGTGCCGCTCTTCATCCTCATGGGGAACGTGGCGAGCGAGACGGGCATGTCGCGCCGGCTTTACGACGCCGCCTATGCGGTGATCGGCCAGATCCGCGGCGGGCTCGCCTCGGCGACGATCCTCGGCTGCGGCGGCTTCGCGGCGCTGTCCGGCTCCTCCGTCGCCTCGGCCCTGACGATGGGCAAGGTGAGCCTGAAGGAGATGGACCGCTTCGATTACGCGCCCTCGCTCTCGACCGGGGCCGTGGCGGCGGGGGGGACGCTCGGCATCCTCATCCCGCCCTCCACCGGCTTCGTGATCTACGCGATCCTCGCGCAGGAGAGCATCGGGCGGCTCTTCCTCGCCGGCGTCCTGCCGGGGCTCCTGCTGCTGGCGCTCTTCGTCGTGACGATCACGCTCCTTTGCTACATCTGGCCGAAGCTCGGGCCGGCGGGGCCGCGCACGTCGATGCGCGAGAAGGGCCGCAAGCTCCTCGGCGCCGGGCCGATCCTTCTCGTCATCCTTCTGACCATCGGCGGCATCTACGGCGGCATCTTCTCGCCGGTGGAGGCGGCGGCGGTGGGCGCCGGCCTCGTCATTCTCGGCGGCATCATCGAGCGAAAGCTCACGCTCGCCGCGCTCTGGCGCGCCTGCCGCGACTCCGTGGTGACGACGGCGACGGTCATGCTGATCCTCATCGCCGCCTCGCTCATCAACCCCTTCCTCGCGCTCAGCCACATCCCCGAGCTGGTCGGGACCTTCCTCGAAGGGTTGCAGGTGGCGCCGGTGGTGGTGCTGGGGCTGATCCTCCTCAGCTACCTGATCCTCGGCTGCTTCCTCGAAGGCTTTGCCATGCTGGTGCTGACGATGCCCATCTACTTCCCCGTCATCACCGCGCTCGGGATCGACCCGATCCTCTTCGGCGTGCTGGTGGTGCTGGTGCTGGAGATGGGGCTGATCTCGCCGCCGGTGGGGGTCAACGTCTTCATCGTGAAGTCGGTCGCGCCCTCCGTGCCATTGGGGACGATCTTCCGCGGCGTGATGCCCTTCTGGCTGGCCATGCTCGTCTGCACGGCGCTGATCGTGGCCTTCCCCCAGATCGCGCTGATCCTGCCGGATACGATGATCCAATGACGCGGCTCGGCTTCCTCGGCTTCGGCGAGGCGGCCGGGGCCTTTGCCGAGAGCCTGAGGGCGGCCGACCCGGGGTCGGAGTTCCTCGGGTTCGACGTCGCGGACCGGGCGGAGGCGATGGCGGCGGCGGGCGTGACCCCGGTGACCCGCGAGGGGCTGGCGGCGGCGGAGTGGCTCTTCTCCGCCGTGACGGCGGACCAGAGTCTTGCGGCACTCGAAGCGCAGGCCAGGCACCTCGCCCCCGGCCAGCTCGTCATCGACATCAATTCCGTCTCGCCCGGCCGCAAGCGCGCATCGCAGGCACTGGTCGAGGCGCGGGGCGCCGGCTACCTCGACATGGCGGTCATGGCCCCCGTTCACCCGCGCGGCCACCGCACGCCGGTGCTGGTGGCGGGTGATGCGCCGGAAGCGGAGCTGACGCGGCTCGGCTTCGAGTGGCGGAGCGCCGGGGCCGAGCCGGGGCAGGCCACCGCCATCAAGATGGTCCGCTCGCTCTTCGTGAAAGGGCTGGAGGCGATCACCGTCGAGACGCTGCTCGCCGCCGAGGCCTCCGGCTGCACGGACGAGATCCTGACCTCGCTGGCCAAGAGCTACCCCGGCCTCGGCTTCCCCGAGATCGCGGATTACCAGTTCGAGCGCACGCTCCGCCACGGCGCCCGCCGCGCCGCCGAGATGCGCGAGAGCGCTGTGACCATCGCCGAGCTCGGCCTGACCGGCGCGCTGGCGCAGGCCATCGCCGAGGTGCAGGCCCGGCAGGGCGCGGCGGAGGTGGCGCCGGAGGCGCCGCTGGCCGAGCGGCTGGCGGCGAGACTGAGAGGGAGGACGACGTGAAGAGCCTGGAAGACAAGATAGCCGAATGGGGCGGCAACCCCGCGCGGATGCTGCAAAATTCCCCGGTGGGGAAATACGTCTACCCGATCCCGGCCGAGTTCTCCAACTGGATGGAGGAGCAGCGGGCCTGGCGCGAGGGCGTCGTGCTCTTCGACCAGTCGGTCCACATGACGGATCTCTACGTCCGCGGGCCGGATGTCATGCGGCTCCTCTCCGATCTCGCCGTCAATTCCTTCAAGGGCTTCGGGCCGAACAAGGCCAAGCAGATCGTCTGCGTCAACGAGGAAGGCTTCCTCATCGGCGATTGCATCCTCTTCGGGCTGGGGGAGGACGAGGTGAACATCGTCGGCCGCCCGAACCTGCCCAACTGGGTGCAGTTCCATGCCGAAACCGGCGGCTACGACGTGACCGTCGAGCGCGACGAGCGGCGGATCGACGCGCCCGACGCGCCGCGCAAGACCTATCGCTACGAGCTGCAGGGGCCGAAGGCGATGGCGCTGCTGGAAGAGCTGAACGAGGGCGGGCCGTTGGTCACCAAGTTCTTCCAGATGGGCGAGATCACCATCGCCGGCTGCCGGGCGCGGACGCTCAGCCACGGCATGGGCGGCGCCGAGGGGCTGGAGTTCTGGGGCCCGGCCGAGGACGGCCCGGCGGTGAAGGCGGCAATCCTGAAGGCGGGCGCTTCCCACGGGCTGCGGCAGGCGGGCGCGCGGGCCTATTCGTCGGTCGCGGCGGAATCGGGCTGGATCCCCTCGCCGGTGCCGGCGATCTACGAGGGCGAGGCGACGCGCGCCTATCGGGAATGGCTGCCGGCGGCGAGCTTCGAGGGCGTGGCGTCGATCGGCGGCTCCTTCCAGTCGGACGACATCCGCGATTACTACGTCACCCCCTGGGATTTCGACTATGGCCGCGTCGTGAAGTTCGACCATGACTTCATCGGCCGCGCGGCGCTGGAGAAGATGGCCGAAGGCCCCCACAGGCAGAAAATCACGCTGGTCTGGGACCGCGACGGGGTGCTGGAGATCTTCGCCGGCCTCATGGGCCCCGACCCCAAGCCCAAGCTCATGGAGATGCCGACGGGCCATTACGCCGCCCATCCCTTCGACGCGGTGCTGGGTGGCGAGGGCCGGCGCATCGGCTTCTCCACCTATCCGACCTACACGGTCAACGAGAGCGCCTGGATCTCCCTCGCCGTGGTGGAGCCGGAGTTTGCGAGCCCGGGGAGCCGGGTGGAGCTTCTCTGGGGCGAGGATCCGGTGTCGGAGAAGCCGGTGGTCGAGCGCCACCGGCAGATGCGGCTCGGGGCAGAGGTGCAGCCCTGGCCGATCCATGCGGCCAGCCGCGAGAGCTATCGGAAGAGGGGCTGAGGGCGGGCTTGGTGGAGAGGCCGGGGGGCCAGCCCCCCGGACCCCCGGCGATATTTATGGCCAGATGAAGGGGGTGGGGTGGGTTGTAACCCACCGTCCGGCGGTCAGAAATCGACCGCCAGCCCCTTCTTCTCGTAATCGCCGTAGCGCACCGGCTCCGGCCCCTCGCGGCCGCCGTATTCCTTCGGGAGCGGCGCCTGTGGGGCGGCCTTGCGGCGGGCCTCGGCCTCGGCGAGGGCGCGCTGAGCGGCGGGGGGAAGGTCGCGGGAAGGCGTCGTCTCGGCCATGGGCTTCGGCTCCGGGCGGTGCTAGGGGGCGCGGTCAGGAGAGTTTCATGGCCAGGCATCAGAGACAAGGGCAGCGGGACCACGGGCAGCGGGACCACCGGCAGCGCGCCGGGCGGCCGGACGCGCAGGAGGCCCAGAGCCAGGCGCCGCGGCGGGCGGCGCTGGCGCTGCTTTCGGCCGTCCTCGGAGAGGGGCGGCTGATCGCCGAGGTGGAGGAGCGCATCCTCGCGCCGCTCTCCCCCGAGGACCGGGCCCGCGCGGCGCGGCTGGCGGGCGAGGTGCTCCGCGGCCTGCCCCGCGCCGACCGGCTGCTGGCGCCGCATATGGAAAAGCGGCCCCCGATGGCGGTGCTCAACCTCCTGCGGCTCGGCACGGTCGAGCTCGCCTCGGGCGGGGCCGCGCATGGGGTCGTCAGCGATCTCGTGGCGCTCGCCGGGGCGGGCAAGAAGACCGCCGGGTTCAAGGGGATGGTCAATGCCGTCCTCCGCAAGCTGGCGGAGGGCGCGCCGGAGGCCTGGGCCGCCCAGCCCGTGCCGCGCCTGCCCGGCTGGCTGAGGAAGCCGCTGGTCAAGCGCTACGGCGCCGCGCGCGTGGCGGCGATGGAGGCCGCGCATGAGGCCGGTGCGCCGATCGACCTCACCGCCAAGGGCGACCCGGCGGCGCTGGCGGAGGCGACGGGCGGGGTGCTTTTGCCCACCGGATCGGTGCGGCTCGCCGGACCGGTGCAGGTCTCCGCCCTGCCGGGCTATGAGGGCGGCGCCTTCTGGGTGCAGGATGCCGCCGCCGCCCTGCCTGCGCGCCTCCTCGCCCCGGCGCCCGGCGCCAAGGTGCTCGACCTCTGCGCCGCGCCCGGGGGCAAGACCCTGCAACTGGCGGCGATGGGGGCGGAGGTGACGGCGCTCGACATCTCGGAGGCGCGCGCGGGGCGCCTGCGGGAGAACCTCGCCCGCATCGGGCTCGCCGCCGAGGTGGTCATTGCCGATGCGCTCGACTGGGAGGGCGGGCCGTTCGAGGCGATCCTCCTCGACGCGCCCTGTTCGGCCACCGGCACCATCCGCCGCCACCCCGACCTGCCCCATGCCAAGAGCGCCGCGAGCCTCGCGCCGCTCGTCGCCCTTCAGGAGGCGCTGCTCGATCGGGCGCTCGGGATGCTCGCCCCCGGCGGGCGGCTTCTTTACTGCACCTGCTCGCTCCTGCCCGAGGAGGGGGAGGCGCAGGTCTCCGCCGCGCTCAGGCGCCACCCGGGCCTTAGAGCCCTGCCGCTCGAGGCGCCCTGGATCGAGCCGGGCTGGCGGAGCGCCGAGGGCGGCCTCCGCCTCGCGCCTGATCTCTGGGCGGCGGAAGGCGGGATGGACGGCTTCTACATGGCGCTTCTCGCCCCGGCCGCCGCCGATTGATGCAGCCGCGCCCCGCCTCGCGCCCCCTTTGCGGCCCCTCGCGGCCCCGGCGGCGTGACTTGGCCAGGGCGGGCGCCTAGGATGCGGCCAAGAGGGCAAGGGGCCCGAGGGGGCGCCATTTTGTGAGCGGCGGGATGGCACGGAGACCGAATTCGGCAGGGCGGGGCAGGCGGCTCGTCGACCGGGCGCATGCCTGGCGTGCCGGGCAGGGCGCCGCCGCCACCGGCTTCACCTCCTCCCCCGAGCCGCGCACCATCGGGCTCGTGGCGCGGGGGCGGCAGCTCCTCGCCGGCAATTTCCTCTTCGCCGGGCAGATCAGCACCGCGCCCGAGGCCTCCATCTGGGATGTGGCCGAGAGCGGCGACGGCGCCTTCGCCAGCGACATCCACGGCAGCGCCTGGCTCGATGACCTCGCGGCGCTCGGCGACCGCAAGGCCCGCGCGGCGGCGCAGACCTGGGTCTGGGAATGGATCGCCCGCTACGGCCACGGGATCGGCCCCGGCTGGCGGCCCGACCTCGCCGGGCGGCGGCTGATCCGCTGGATCAACCATGCGCTCTTGCTCCTGCGCGGGCAGGACAAGGCGGCGGCGGAGCTCTTCTATGCCTCGCTCTCGCGGCAGACGCGCTTTCTCGCCCGCCGCTGGAAGAGCGCCGCCCCCGGACTGCCGCGCATCGAGGCGCTGACCGGGCTCATCCATGCCGCCCTGTCGCTCGAGGGACTGACCGAGCTCGCCCGCCCGGCCATCGCCGCCCTCGCGAAGGAGTGCCGGGCCGAGATCGGCGCGGGCGGCGAGATCCCCTCGCGCAATCCCGAGGAGCTTCTGGAGCTCTTCACGCTGCTCGTCTGGGCCACCGAGGCGCTGGCGGAGGCGGAAACGCCGGCCCCCGCCGAGCTCACCGAGGCCATCGCCCGCATCGCGCCGACGCTCCGCGCGCTCCGCCATGCCGACGGGGGGCTGGCGCGCTTTCACGGCGGCGGGCGGGGGCTCGAGGGGCGGCTCGACCAGGCGCTGGCGACGGCCGGGGTACGGGGGCGCCGGGACGGGCTGGCCATGGGATACGCCCGCCTCGCCGCGGGGCGCACGACGCTGATCGTCGATGCCGCCCCGCCCCCCACCGGCGCCGCGGGGGCGGAGGCCCATGCCTCGACCCTCGCGCTCGAGCTCACCTCCGGCCGCCGGCCGCTGATCGTCAATTGCGGGCCGGGCACCAGCTTCGGCCCCGACTGGCGCCGCGCCGGCCGCGCCACGCCCAGCCATTCCACCTTGGTCATCGAGGGCTGGTCGTCCGCGCGGCTCGTCGAGGGCACCGGAGCCCTCACCGGCCGCGAGGTGCTGGAGGACGGGCCCGACAAGGTGCCGGCCGAGCTGGAGGACATGGGCGACCGCAGCCGCATCAATACCGGCCACAACGGCTGGCAGATGACGCATGGGCTGACCCATGCCCGCATCCTCGACCTCAGCTACGACGGCCGCTCGCTCTTCGGGGAGGATCTGCTGACGACGCTCTCCGACGCCGACAAGCGCCGCTTCGACCGGGCGATGGACGACCAGGCGTTGCAGGGCATCCCCGTGGCGATCCGCTTTCACCTGCATCCCGATGTCGAGCCCGCGCTCGACATGGGCGGCACGGCGGTGTCGCTGACGCTGCGCTCCGGCGAGGTCTGGCTGTTCCGCCATTCCGGCGATGCCGAACTGCGGCTCGAGCCCTCGGTCTACCTCGAATCCGGGCGCCTGCGGCCCCGCGCCACCTCGCAGGTGGTTTTAACCGGCCGGGCGATGACATATGCGACGCGCATCCGCTGGTCGCTCGCCAAGGCCCAGGAGACGCCGGATTCGCTCCGCGACCTCCTCGCCCGCGATGCGGCGCCCGAAGACGACTGACCCAACGAGCCGAGGCCCCCTTGAGCGACACCCGTCCTGTTACCCGCGCCCTCCTTTCCGTCTCCGACAAGACCGGCCTGATCGAGCTCGGCCGCGCGCTGGCCGCGAAGGGGGTGGAGCTTCTCTCCACCGGCGGCACGGCGGCGGCGCTCCGCGAGGCGGGGCTCGACGTGCGCGACGTGGCCGAGGTGACGGACTTTCCCGAGATGATGGACGGCCGGGTCAAGACGCTGCACCCGCGCGTGCATGGCGGGCTTCTGGCGATGCGCTCCGACGAGGCGCATATGGCGGCGGCGGAGGCGCACGGCATCCCGATGATCGACCTCCTCGTCGTCAATCTCTACCCCTTCGCCGAGACGGTGGCCCGGGGCGCCGCCTATGACGAGGTGATCGAGAATATCGACATCGGCGGCCCGGCGATGATCCGCGCCGCGGCGAAGAACCATGCCGATGTGGCGGTGGTCACCGACCTCGCCGATTATGCCGCGCTGACCGAGGCGCTGGAGGAGGGCGGCACCACGCTGGCTTTCCGCAAGCGGCTCGCCCAGACCGCCTATGCCCGCACGGCCGAATACGACGCCGCCGTCTCGACCTGGATGGCCGGCGCCATCGGCGAGGACACCCCGCGCCGCCGCGCCTTCGCCGGCGCACTGGCCCAGCCGCTCCGCTATGGCGAGAACCCGCATCAGGCGGCGTCCTTCTATCGCGATGGCTCGACCCGCCCCGGGGTGGCGAGCGCGAAACAGTGGCAGGGCAAGGAGCTCAGCTACAACAACATCAACGACACCGATGCCGCCTTCGAGGCGGTGGCGGAGTTCGGCGGCGATGCCCCCGCCTGCGTCATCGTCAAGCATGCCAACCCCTGCGGCGTCGCCCGGGGCGCCTCGCTCAAGGAGGCCTATGCCCGCGCCTTCGACTGCGATCGCACCTCGGCCTTCGGCGGCATCGTGGCGCTGAACGGCGCGCTCGATGCCGAGACCGCCGAGGCGATCACCGAGATCTTCACCGAGGTGGTCATCGCGCCGTCGGCCAGCGAGGCCGCCCGCGAGGTCTTCGCGGCCAAGAAGAACCTGCGCCTTCTGACCACCGGCGGCCTTCCGGACCCGTTGGCCCCGGGTATGACCTTCCGCCAGGTCTCCGGCGGCTTCCTCGTGCAGGGGCGCGACAACGGGTCGGTGGGGCTGGAGGACCTGAAGGTGGTCACGAAGCTCTCCCCCACCGAGGAGCAGATGATGGATCTTCTCTTCGCCTGGCGGGTCGCCAAGCATGTGAAATCGAACGCCATCGTCTATGCCAAGGGGCAGGCGACCGTCGGCATCGGCGCCGGGCAGATGAGCCGCGTGGACTCATCGCGCATCGCCGCCCGCAAGGCCGCCGACATGGCGGAGGCGCTGGGCCTGACGGCGCTGCCGACCCATGGCGCCGCCGTCGCCTCCGACGCGTTCTTCCCCTTCGCCGACGGGCTTCTGGCCGCGGCGGAGGCCGGCGCGAGTTGTGTCATCCAGCCCGGCGGCGCCATGCGCGACGACGAGGTCATCGCGGCGGCCGACGAGGCCGGGCTCGCCATGGTCTTCACCGGCATGCGCCATTTCCGGCACTGACATGCGGCTGACCCTGATCATCGCCGCCCTCGTCATCGCCCTCGATCAGGCGGTGAAATTCCTCGTCGTCGAATGGATGGGCCTCAAGGACGCGCTGGTGATCGACGTGATCCCGCCGTTCCTCAGCTTCCACATGGCGTGGAACCGGGGCGTCAATTTCGGGCTCTTCTCGGGGCTCGACATGCGCTGGATCCTCATCGGCCTCGCCGTGGTGATCTCGGCGCTCGTCCTCTCCTGGGTCTGGCGCGACCCGTCGCGGGTGCGCGTCAACATCTCGGCCGGGCTCCTCGTCGGCGGGGCGCTGGGCAATGTGATCGACCGGCTGCGCTACGGCGCGGTGGCCGATTTCCTCAACATGTCCTGCTGCGGGATCGAGAACCCCTTCGCCTTCAATATCGCCGACATAGGCGTCTTCCTGGGCGCTGTCGGGCTGGTGCTCTTCACCGGCAACGCGCCCGCGAAGAAGAAACCGAGGTGACGGCGGCGGCCGGGGCGGGTAGAACCCTCGGGCAATACGAGGGATAGGCGGGCTATGCGTCTGACAGGACGGGCAATTGTGATCGTGGGGCTGCTGACGGCCCTCTCCGCCTGTGGCGGGCGGACGCTGCATCAGCTCGATCACGGGCTCGCCGGGCCCGACGAGTTCTCCGTTCTGCCGACGGCGCCGCTCGTCATCCCCCGCGTCGCCACCCTGCCGCCGCCGACGCCCGGCGGGCAGAACCGCGCCGATCCGCAGCCGAATGCCGCCGCCATCGCCGCGCTCGGCGGCAATGCGGGTGCCGCCGTCGCCGGCGGTGTGCCCGCCACCGACGCTGCGCTCGTCGCCGCCGCCGGCGGCCGCGACCCCTCGATCCGCCGCACCTTGGCGGAGGAGGATGCCGCGTTCCGCAGCGGTGCCGTTGCTGCGTCCAACTCCGGCGCCGGGCGCTATTTCAACGCCTATCGTCGGCAGGCGCTCGACGCCTATGCCGAGCTGGAGCGCTTCCGCGCGGCCGGCGCGCGTGTCCCCTCCGCCCCACCTGCGGGCGGGTGAGCAAAAAATTGTCAGTAAATGCTTGACAATGAAGGCTACAGGCGGGTTTTGTACGCGTGGCCGCAAGGACTATGCCGCGATTTGGGGGCTGTCGTTCTGGCCGGTCTAGTTGAGCATTGCGCCCCGCTCCTGCCTCTGGAGCGGGGCGTTTCGCTGTCTGGTGCCCGGATTCGCAGCCTGTCCGACCTCCGCGAAGGGGCCTGCCCATGACCACGCTTCTCGTCTTCGGCCACGGCTATTCCGCCGCCGCGCTCAGCCGCCGGCTCGTCCCCGAGGGCTGGCGGGTCATCGGCACGACCCGGTCGGAGGAGGGCGCCGCGCGCGTGGCCGAGACGGGTGCCGAGCCGCTGCTCTGGCCGGGGGAGGACATCGCCCCCGCCCTTGCCGCCGCCACGCATCTGCTCATCTCCGCCGGGCCGGATGCCGAGGGCGACCCTGTGCTCCGCGCCATCGGGCCTGAGATCGCGGCCAAGGCGCCGGCGCTCGCCTGGGCCGGCTACCTCTCCACCACCGGCGTTTACGGAGATCACGGCGGCGGCTGGGTGACGGAAGAGACGCCGGCCGAGCCGGCGACGGCGCGCGGCGAGGCCCGCGTCGCCGCCGAGGCCGCCTGGGCCGCGGTGCCGGGCCTCGCGCCGCATATCTTCCGCCTCGCCGGCATCTACGGGCCGGGGCGGGGGCCGTTCGCGAAACTCCGCTCCGGCAAGGCGCGGCGGATCGTGAAGCCCGGCCAGGTGTTCAGCCGCATCCATGTGGACGACATCGCCCAGGTGCTCGCGGCCTCCATCGCCGCCCCCGCCCCGGGCCGCATCTACAATGTCTGCGACGATGATCCCGCCCCGCCGCAGGAGGTGATCGCCCATGCCGCGACGCTCCTCGGGATGGAGCCGCCCCCGGCGGTGCCGTTCGAGGAGGCCGAGATGGGCGAGATGGCGCGGAGCTTCTATGCGGAATCGAAGCGCGTCAGCAACGCGCGGATCAAGGAGGAGTTGGGCGTCAGGCTGCTCTACCCCGATTACCGGGCCGGGCTCGCGCAGATCCTCAAGGACGAGTCAGCGGAGCCATAGCTCCACCCGCCGGTTGCGCTCGCGGCCCCAGAGCGTGTCGTCGCAGGCGACCGGCAGCGCCTCGCCGAGCCCCGCATGGGCGAGGGTGACGCCGGGGGGGAGCGTGCCGCCGAGCGCGGCGAGCAGCGCCGCCTCCACCGCCGCCGCCCGGTCTTCCGACAGGGCGAGGTTGCGCGCGGCCGGGCCGAGCCGGTCGGAAAAGCCGATGAACATCAGCTCCCGCCCCGCATAGCGCCCATCCGTCAGCCGCCGCGCCAGCACGGCGAGCGACGAGCGGGACGGGCCGTCGAGCGCCACACCGCCCTCGCCGAAGCGGAAGGTCGGCGACAGGCGGGTGCGCGGGCCGAGTAGGTCGGCCATGTCGCGCAGGTCGCTCAGCACGATCTCCGCCCCCGCATTGCCGATGGCGGCGAGGAAGCGCTCGCCCTGCTCCGCCACCGGGATCTCCGCCGGCTCCTGCCCGATCACCCCGGCGCGGCGGAGGACGAGCTGCGCCTCGGGCTCGGCAAGCCAGGCGAGGAAGGCGGCGACATGGGGATGCTGGAGCCGCCGCGGCATGGTGAGCGTCAGCGGCAGGGTCAGCGGGTAATCCTCGGTGCGGATCGGCGCGGCATCCGGCGCCAGCGACAGGCCGCAGGGGCCGGAGACGGCGAGCGGCAAAGCCGGATCCGTGGCGCCGAAGGGCAGGAGCCCGAGGCCGGAGGGATCGGCCGCCACCGCCGCCGCGAGCTCGGCGGCGGGGAGCCGGCGCACCGCCGGGGCAAGCGCCCGGCCGGAGCGCTGCAGGAAGGCCGTCTCGAAATGCTGCGCCTGCCCGTCGGAGGGCTCCGCCAGATAGGCGTTGATCGGCCCCTGCGGCTGGCCGAGCGCCTCCCATTCGGTGATCTCGCCCGCATAGATGCGCACCAGATCGCGCAGCGCCAGCCGCGCCATCTGGCGGCCGGGCGAAACGACGGGCACCAGCGCATCGAGCGCCAGCACCTGCTGCTGCGCGCCGTCCTCCAAGGGCCCGAGCCCGGCGTCGCGGGCGAGCGACAGCTCCATCGGCGTCAGCGGCCGGTCGGCCAGCGCCATGTCGGCCTCATGGGCGAGGAGATCGGCGAAGCCGTCCTCCGTGCTCGTGGCGCGGAGCGCCAGCGTCAGCCCGGCCTCGCCGCCGAGCTGGTAGGTGACGAGCCCCGCCGCCTCCTGCCGCTCGAGGGGCGCGCCGAGGCCGCGGGCATAGGCCTCGATCAGGGCGGGCAGGATCAGCCCGGCCAGCCGCGCGGGGCCGGAGATGCGCAAGGTGGGCAGCCAGGTATCTGGATCGGGGCAGGCGCCCTCGCACTCCATCCCCTCATAGGCCAGCGTCATCTCGCCAAAGGGCCCGGCGATGCGGATGTTCTGCCCGTCGAAGCCGAGGAACTCTCCGGTGAGCTCCAGCCCGCCGCTGGGCTCGCGGAGCGTCACCTCTTCGGCAGAGGCCACAGAGGGCAGAAGCGCGGCCAGCGCCGCGCCCCGGATCCACATCCCGAGGGAAATCTGACGTCGCTGGCGCTTCATGGCGCCGCGAGTGTCAGGTCCTCCAGCATGTTTGACAATACAAGATATTCGCCGAGCGAGTTGCAATCGGGCAGGGTGACCGTCAGGTCCACGGCCCGCGGCTGGGCGCCGGGGCGGAGCTGCAGCGATTGCGCCGCGACCGGCTGGCCGCAATTGTCGGGCGTGATCACCGCCTCGACGGACAGCGCCACCTCGCCCGGCATCGCAGCGGCGGTGGGGAAGGTGTAGATCTCGGCGAAATAGGCATGCTCGGGCGTCTCGGTGCCGAGCTCGGTCATGTAGCCGCCGGCGCCGGTCAGCGCCGCCTCGGCCGCGCCCGGCGCGCCCCACCAGACATGGCCGGCGTCGTCATAGCCGGCGCCGTATTCGAGCGCATGGAGCTCGACGCCGGTCGTGCCCTCCCACTGCAGGACGGCGCGGTCGTAGGCGCCGATATCCGGCACGTCGGCGGTGGCCGAGAGGCTCTCGCCGCCCGCGATCTCGGCGATGAACGCCGCCTCGCCGGAGAGGGCGGGGACGGTTACGTCCAGCCGGCCGGCTGCGTCGGTGAGGGCGGTGAAGATCATGCCCCGGTGGTGGATCGTGACGCCCCGGTTCGCGGCGCAGGGCGCGTGAAGGTCGAGCGCCACCAGAGCGCCGGGCAGGGCGGTGGCCGTGAGGGCCGAATCGCAGCTCGGCTGGGCGAGGAGGGCCGCCCCGGCAGGGGCGGCGCCCAGAGCGGCGATGAGGAGCGGCCCCGGAGGGGCCAGCGCCGGCGCGTCAGCGCCGGCCGGCAGGCGCGGCAGCGCCGTCTCGGGCAGGGCGCCCGCAATGAGAAGCGGCGCAGCCGCATCGGCGAGCGGCACGGTGGCCTCCGGCGTCTGGGGGGCAGAGACGAGGCGGGGCTGGGGATCGGCCTCGAGGGCGGGCAGGGGCTCGGCGGCGCGGGCGGCGACGGGCTCCGGCACGGGTGCGGCGACGGGGTCGGTCGCAGGGGCAGGCGTGGCCGGTCCCTCGCTCCCGATCCGGGCTGCGAGCGCGTCGTCATTCTGCATGACGAAACCGATGGCGAGCGCGGCCGCGAAGGTCGCGAAGGCGATGGTGATCTTGCGAAGACTTTTCACTGGCCCACACCCCTCGTTCATGAGGTTTGAGCCAATTTTTGCCGATCCAAGGTGGCCCGGCTAAGGCCCGGCCAAGGAGTCTTTAGGGCCGGAATCGGGCGGCGCCGGGGCCGCCCGCCAGATTCAAGGCGGCGCTAGGCGTCAGAATTTTCCGTGGCAGTGCTTGAACTTCTGCCCGGATCCGCAGGGGCAGGGGTCGTTCCGCCCCGGGTCGCCCCAGGTGGCGCGGTCGTCGGGGTCGAAGCCCGGGCGGGCCTCGCCGGCAGCCGCGGCGCCAGCGCCGGCCGCGGCGCCCGCCATCGCCGGGGCGGCCGCCGCGGCGGCGCCCGGGGTGGTCGGCGTCTGCGCCCCGCCGGCGGCGGCAAGGCGGCGGCGCTGTTCCATCACCTGGGCCAGCATCGCCTTCTGCTCGTCCTCCGTCATCGGGCGGACGGCGCAGAGCTTCTGCGTGACCTCGGCGCGGAGCGACTCAAGGAGCGCCCCGAAGAGCTGGAAGCCCTCGGTCTTGTATTCGTTGAGCGGATCGCGCTGCGCATAGCCGCGGAAGCCGACGACGGCGCGCAGGTGCTCGAGCTGTAGCAGGTGGTCGCGCCACTTGGCGTCGATGGTCTGCAGCAGCACCTGTTTGCGGAGGTCGCGGAAGGTCTCCTCGCCGAAGGCGGCCTCCTTCTCGGCGATGAGCTTGTCGCTCTCCGTCTCCAGCCATTCGCGGATCTCGACGTCGTCGATCCCCTCCTCGGCGGCCTTCTCGACCACCGGCAGGTCGAGCCCGAGGATGGTCTTCACCTGCTCCTGCAGCTCCTCGGTCTTCCACTGGTCGGCATAGGCGCGGGGCGGCATGGCGGTGGCGACGAGATCCTCGATCACCTGATGGCGCATGTCGCGGGTGATCTCGGCGACGTCCTCCGCCTCCATGATCTCTAGCCGCTGGCCGAAGATGGCCTTGCGCTGGTCGTTCATCACGTCGTCGAACTTGAGGAGCTGCTTGCGGATGTCGAAGTTGCGGGCCTCGACCTTCGCCTGCGCCCGCTCGAGGCTCTTGTTCACCCAGGGGTGCACGATGGCCTCGCCCTCCTTCATGCCGAGCTTGCCGAGCATGTTGTCGAGATTGGCGGAGTTGAAGATTCGCATCAGGTCGTCTTCGAGCGAGAGGAAGAAGACCGAGCGCCCCGGGTCGCCCTGCCGGCCGGAACGGCCGCGGAGCTGGTTGTCGATCCGGCGGCTCTCGTGCCGCTCGGTGCCGAGAACGAAGAGCCCGCCGGCGGCCAGCACGGTTTCCTTGTCGGCCCGCGTTTCCGCCTCGGCGGCGGCGCGGATCGCCTCGGGGTCGGCCTCGGGATCGGCCTCCAGCGCCTGCATGACCTTCATGTCGGTGTTGCCGCCGAGCTGGATGTCGGTGCCGCGGCCGGCCATGTTGGTGGCGATGGTCACCGCGTTCGGCTTGCCGGCCTCGGCGATGATATGCGCCTCGCGCTCGTGCTCGCGGGCGTTGAGCACGTTGTGCGGCACGCCTTCCTTCTGCAGGAGCTGCGAGAGCATGTCGGATTTCTCGATGGAGGTCGTGCCGACGAGGATCGGCTGGCCCTTGGCATGGGCGACCTTGATCTCGTCGACGATGCCCTCGAACTTCTCGCGGGCGGTGCGGTAGACCTGATCGTGCTCGTCGGCGCGGGCGACGGGCCGGTTGGTCGGCACCTCGACGACGCCGAGCCGGTAGATCTCCATGAACTCCTCCGCCTCGGTGGCGGCGGTGCCGGTCATGCCGGCGAGCTTGTTGTAGAGGCGGAAGTAGTTCTGGAAGGTGACGGAGGCGAGCGTCGTGTTCTCCGGCTGGATGGCCACGCCTTCCTTCGCCTCGATCGCCTGATGCAGCCCGTCGGAGAGGCGGCGCCCCGCCATCATCCGGCCGGTGAATTCGTCGATCAGCACCACCTGGCCGTCCCGCACGATATAGTGCTGGTCGCGCATGAAGAGCCGGTGCGCCTTGATCGCCTGGTTGACGTGGTGGACGAGCGTGGTGCTCTGCGGGTCATAGAGGCTCTGCCCCTCCGGCAGCAGCCCCTCGGCCAGCAGCATTTCTTCCAGCGCCTCGTTGCCCTCGTCGGTGAAGGTGACGTTCCGCGCCTTCTCGTCGAGCTCGTAATGCTCGTCGCTGAGGCGGGGGATGAAGGCATCCACCTCCTTGTAGAGCTGCGAGCGGTCCTGCGCGGGGCCGGAGATGATGAGCGGCGTGCGCGCCTCGTCGATGAGGATCGAATCGACCTCGTCGACGATGGCGAAGTTATGCCCGCGCTGCATCATCTCGGAAAGCTGGGCCTTCATGTTGTCGCGGAGGTAGTCGAAGCCGAGCTCGTTGTTCGTGGCATAGGTCACGTCGGCCTTGTAGGCCTCGCGCTTCTCGGCCTGCGGCTGCTGCGGATAGACGACGCCCGTGGTCATGCCGAGCTGGGCATAGACCTTGCCCATCCACTCGGCGTCGCGCTTGGCGAGGTAGTCGTTGACCGTGACGATATGCACGCCCTTGCCGGTCAGCGCGTTCAGATAGGCCGGGAAGGTGGCGACCAGCGTCTTGCCCTCGCCGGTCTTCATCTCGGCGATATTGCCCTGATGCAGGAAGATGCCGCCAAGAAGCTGCGTGTCGAAGGCGCGGAGGCCGAGCGCCCGGCGCGCCGCCTCGCGGCAATTGGCGAAGGCCTCGGGCAGAAGCGCATCGAGGCTCTCGCCGGCCTTCGCCCGCTCGGCGAGCGCGGCGGTCTTGTCCTTCAGGCCGTCGTCGGTGAGCTTCTCGAACTCCGGCTCGAGCGCGTTGATCTTCTCCACCAGCGGCAGGGTCGCCTTCACCCGGCGGTCGTTGGGTGTACCGAAGACCTTCTTGGCCAGCGAAGAAATGCCCAGCATATCCTGATCCCTGCTGTCTCAACTTTCGAGGAGGTTGGTTGCCGCCCTCCGGGGGGCGGCATAAACAGGCCGCAATCGCGGCTTCCCCGGCCTTCGGGCGATGTAAGGGGCGGCCCCTGAAGTGTCAACGCCGGGGCCAGCCCGGCCAGGGAAGGAACACCTTATGTTGAAGCAATCCACGGCGCTCGCCGGCCTGATTCTGGGCCTCGGCCTTGCCGCTCCGGCCATCGCCCAGGACGAGCCTGAAGCGACGGCAGAGACGACGGAAGAGACCACGGCAGAGATTGAAACCGCCGGCGATCTGACCGCCGAGACCGTCATCGCGACGGTCGACGGCGTCGAGATCACGCTCGGCCAGATGATCATCGCCAAGAGCCAGCTTCCGCAGCAATACCAGTCGCTGCCGGCCGACGTGCTCTTCGACGGCGTGCTCACCCAGCTCATCCAGCAGCAGGCGCTCGCCGCCACGATGACGGACGAGCCCGCCCGCGTGACCATCGCGCTCGAGAACCAGCGCCGCAGCCTGATGGCCGGCGAGGCGCTCACCGCCTTCCTCGAGGATGCCGTCAGCGAAGAGGCGATCCGCGCCGCCTATGACGAGGCCTTCTCCGAAGCCGGCGGGGCGCTCGAATACAACGCCAGCCATATCCTCGTGCCGACGCAGGAGGACGCTGCCGATGTCATCGCCCGGCTCGAGGCCGGCGAGGAATTCGCCGCGCTCGCGCAGGAGCTGAGCGAGGATCCGGGCTCGGGCGCCAATGGCGGCGGCCTCGGCTGGTTCGGCGCCGGAATGATGGTCGAGCCCTTCCAGGCCGCCGTCGAGACGCTGGAGGTCGGCGAGGTCTCCGGCCCGGTCGAGTCGCAATTCGGCTGGCACGTCATTCTCCTCAACGAGACGCGCGAGCAGGAGCCGCCGGCCTTCGAAGAGGTCGCGGGCGATATCGAGGCGCAGCTTCAGGAGGAGGCGATCAACACCTACCTCACCGAGCTGACCGAAGGCGCCGAGGTCGACCAGCCGGAGCCGGGCACCTATCCGGCCGAGGTCCTGAACGACCTCACGCTCCTGGAGGAGTGATGGCAGGGCCGGTCTCGCCGCTGGCGCCCGCCGCCTTTCCCGCCCTGCCGGCCATCGCCGGGGTCCGCCTCGCGGCGGCCCAGGCGGGGGTGCGCTACAAGGGGCGGACGGATGTGATGCTGGCCGAGCTTGCCGAGGGCACGGCGGTGGCGGGGGTCTACACCCGCTCCGCCACCCGCTCGGCGCCGGTGCTCGACTGCCAGGCGAAGACCGGGGGGGAGGCGGCGGGCCGCGCCGCCTTCCTCGTCAATTCCGGCAATTCCAACGCCTTCACCGGCCGCGCCGGTGTCGAAGCGGTGGAGGCGCTGACCGCCGCCGTCGAGGCGGCGACGGGCATTCCGGCGGCGCGGGTCTTCACCGCCTCGACCGGGGTCATCGGCGAGAAGCTCCCGCATGAGCGCATCGCCGCCAAGCTCGGCGAGCTGAACGAGGCCCTGGATGCAGGCGCGCTCGAGGCCGCCGCGCGGGCGATCATGACGACGGACACCTTCCCGAAGGGCGCCTCCGCCGAGGTCGAGATCGGTGGCAAGCCGGTGAGGATCGCCGGCATCGCCAAGGGCTCCGGCATGATCGCGCCCGATATGGCGACGATGCTGGTCTATATCTTCACCGATGCGAAGATCGCCCAGCCGGAGCTGCAGGCGCTGCTCGGGCGCCTCACCGACCGCACGTTCAACTGCATCACCGTCGACAGCGACACCTCCACCTCCGACACGCTCCTCTGCGCCGCGACCGGCGCGTCGGGCGTGGATGTGGCGGGCTCGGAGGCCTTCGCGGAGGCGCTGGAGGCGGTCATGCTCGACCTCGCCAAGCAGGTCGTGCGCGACGGCGAGGGGGCGACGAAGTTCGTCGAGGTCCGCGTGACGGGCGCGGCGGACGAGGCCGACGCCCGCAAGGTGGCGCTCGCCATCGCCAATTCGCCTCTGGTCAAGACGGCGGTGGCGGGGGAGGACCCCAACTGGGGCCGCATCGTCATGGCCGTCGGCAAGTCGGGCGCCAAGGCCGACCGCGACCTCCTCTCCATCTCCTTCGGTGACATACTCGTCGCCGAGAAGGGCTGGGTCTCGCCGGAGTACCGCGAGGAGCAGGGGGCCAGCTACATGAAGGGGCAGGAGCTGGTGATCGGCGCCGACCTCGGCCTGGGGCAGGGCGCGGCCACCGTTTGGACCTGCGACCTCACCAAGCGCTACATCGAGATCAACGCGGATTACCGGTCATGATGCTGCGCTGCGGCGGGGCTGGCGGCGGAAAGCGCGGGGCTTTCGCCTCTCCGGAGATCGACCTCCTGTGGTGAAGACCGTGCTCGTCTCCGCCGTCGCGCTGATCGACAGCGACGGCCGGGTGCTGCTGGCCCAGCGGCCGGAGGGCAAATCGATGGCCGGGCTCTGGGAATTTCCCGGCGGCAAGGTCGAGGAGGGCGAGACGCCGGAGGCCGCGCTGATTCGCGAACTCCACGAGGAACTCGGCATCGAGACCTGGGATTCGTGCCTGGCGCCGCTCGCCTTCGCCTCGCACGCTTATCCGGATTTTCATCTTTTGATGCCACTTTACGCGTGTCGTCGCTGGCAGGGCGTGCCGCGCCCGCGTGAAGGTCAGGTGCTCAAATGGGCGTTTGCGCGGGAGTTGAGCGGTTTTCCCATGCCTCCCGCCGATCTGCCGCTGATCCCGATCCTGCGGGACTGGCTGTAGGCACTCGGCCCAGATTTTTTTCATATCTGTCAAAAATCTATCGCAAATACGGCCGAAATGTGCATTTCTATGCAAACCGTGTTTGGGGGCGGGAGAGAGAAAAATGCTGACGACAATCACGATTGGTAGCTGCGTGTCCGTCCAGGGCCTGCTGGTGAAGCAACTGGCCGACGGCAAGGCCGTGGTCCGGGTGAACGACCAGTTCTATGCCGGGCGTCCCGTTCTCGCCAAGGCGAGCAACGCCGAGCACTGACCCCGGCCGCACCGGGCAAAGAGGCGTCGCACCCGCGGCGCCTCTTCGCATGTCCGGGCCCCGGTTTGCTGCGCTGCGGCAGTGCTAGCGCAGCACGGGGCGGACGAGCCGCACATAGGCCGCGAAGACCGCGACCATGACGAGCAGGCCGACATCGAAGAGCGCGGAGCCGAGCCCGAAGATCGCCCCCCGGTCCATCACCAGGAAAGTCACCGCCAGCAGCGCCCCCTGTGCCGCCAGCGCCACGAGGCTGGCGGGCCAGGCCAGGCGCCGCCGCGCCAGAAGCAGCAGCGCCGCCGCCACGGCCGCCCAGATGGCAAACCCCCAGAGCAGCGCCGTGGCGAGCGGATAGCCGGCGTAATAGGCCCGCTCCGCCGGGCCCAGCCCCAGGCTGTCCATATAGGCTGTATCGGCGCCCAGCAGCATCGCCTGATCCCAGACGCCGAGGGCGGAGAGGGCAAGGAAGGCGAGGCCGACGGGCCAGAGATGCCAGGGTGTCCGCATCAGTCCCCCCAGACGAAAAAGGGCGGCCCGAAGGCCGCCCTCTTGGTCTCTGATCGTCAGAGCGACCGTTCGACGGTCTCTCTTTCGAAGATCTCGATGACGTCGCCGGCGCGGATGTCTTCGTAATTCTCGAAGGCCATGCCGCATTCCTGGCCGGACTGCACCTCGGACACCTCGTCCTTGAAGCGCTTCAGCGTCTTCAGCGTGCCCTCGTGGATCACCACGTTGTCGCGCAGCAGACGGACGCCGGCAGAGCGCCGGGCAACGCCTTCGGTGACCAGACAGCCGGCAACCTTGCCGACGTTGGAGACCTTGAAGACCTCCTTGATCTCCGCATAGCCGATGAAGCGCTCGCGCACCTCGTCGGAGAGCAGGCCGGAGGCCGCCGCCTTCACGTCGTCCACCAGGTCGTAGATCACCGAGTAGTACCGGATCTCGACGCCCTTCTGGTTGGCCGCCTGGCGGGCCGGGGCATTGGCGCGGACGTTGAAGCCGATCACCGGCATGCCGGAGGCTTCGGCGAGGCCGATGTCCGATTCGGTGATGGCACCGACGCCGGAATGGAGCACGCGTACGCGCACCTCGTCGTTGCCGACCTTCTCCAGCGCCTGGACGATGGCCTCGGCAGAGCCCTGCACATCGGCCTTCACCAGCACCGGCAGCTCGGCGACGTCCTTGTCGTCCTTCGCCTTCTGCATGAGCTGCTCGAGGGTCGTCGCGGCGCCGACGGCGGCGCGCTTCTCCTTGGCGACGTTCTCGCGGTATTCGGCGATCTCGCGGGCCTGCGCCTCGGTCTCGACGACGTTCAGGACGTCACCGGCCTCGGGCGTGCCGTTGAGGCCGAGCACCTCGACCGGCACCGACGGCCCGGCTTCCTTCACCCGCTCGCCCTGATCGTTGATCAGCGCGCGGACCTTGCCCCACTTCTCGCCGACGACGAAGATATCGCCGGTCTTGAGCGTGCCGTTCTGGATGAGCACCGTCGCCACCGGGCCGCGCCCGACGTCGAGCTGCGCCTCGATCACCGCGCCCATGGCCGACCGCTTCGGGTTGGCCTTGAGCTCGAGAACCTCGGCCTGCAGCGCGATCGATTCCAGCAGGTCGTCGAGACCCTTGCCGGTGACGGCGGAGACTTCGACATCCTGGACATCGCCCGACATCTTCTCGACGACGACTTCGTGCATCAGAAGCGCGGTGCGCACCTTTTCGGCATTGGCCTCGGGCTTGTCGATCTTGTTGATCGCCACGATCATCGGGACCTTCGCCGCTTTGGCGTGATTGATGGCCTCGACCGTCTGCGGCATGACCGCGTCATCGGCGGCCACGACGAGCACGACGATATCCGTCACCTGCGCGCCACGGGCCCGCATGGAGGTGAAGGCGGCGTGGCCGGGCGTGTCGAGGAAGGTCAGGAGGTCGCCGTTCGGCGCCGCGACCTGATAGGCCCCGATATGCTGGGTGATGCCGCCGGCCTCACCGGCCGTGACATTCGCCTTGCGGATCGCGTCGAGGAGCGAGGTCTTGCCGTGGTCTACGTGGCCCATGATCGTGATGATCGGGGCGCGGTTGACCAGATCCTCGGGCTTGTCCTCGATCGAATCGATGACCTGCTCGACGTCGGCATCCGAGACACGCTGGATCTTGTGACCGAATTCCTCGACCACGAGCTCGGCGGTGTCGGCGTCGATCGACTGGTTCTGCGTGACCATCATGCCGTTGTTCATCAGCGCCTTGACGACATCGCCGACGCGTTCGGACATGCGGTTGGCCAGTTCGTGCACCGTGATCGCCTCGGGCACCTGCACCGTGCGCACGACCTTCTCGCGCTCGACCGAGCCGCCCATCGCCTTCTGGCGGGCACGCTCCTGCTTGCGCTTCATGGCGGCCATGCTGCGCTGGCGGCCACCGCCTTCGCCGAGCGCCTGGTTCAGCGTCAGGCGGCCGGTGCGGCGCGTGTCTTCGTCACGGCCGGGCTTCGGCCGGCCGGCGGTCTTGTCGCCGCTGCGGTTGTCGCGGTTGTCGCGGTCGGCCTTGCGCGGGCCGCCGGCACGGCCGGCTTCGGCCTGCTGGGCGGCCGCCTGGGCATCGGCGGGCGAGGCGGAGGGCGCGGCGGTCGCCGTGGCGGCGGGCGCGTCTTTCTTGCGGGCACCGGCACGCTTGGCCTCTTCGGCCTCGCGCTTCTGGCGCTCTTCTTCCTCGGCGCGGGCTTTCAGGGCCTCCTCGCGCTCTTTCTCCTCGCGCTCCTTGGCCTCGGCCTCGGCGCGGCGGCGGTCGCGCTCTTCGGCGCGCTCCTTTTCCTCGGTCGCGCGCTTCTCGGCCTCGTCGGCCTCGCGGGCGCGGGCCATCGCGAGCGCCTTCATGCGGCGCTCAAGCTCGGCCTCGGAAATGCCCGCCGGGCGCTTCTTGGGGTCGCCGCTCACAGCTGCGCCGCCGCCTGCACCGGAGCCGGTGCTGGCCTTGGGAACGACCACGCGCTTGCGCTTGGTCTCCACCACGACGTTCTTCGTGCGGCCATGGCTGAAGCTCTGCTTCACATTGCCCGGCCGGGAGCCAGAACCACGCAGCCCAAGAGGCTTCTTGCCGTCGGTATCGCTCATCAAACTTCTTTATCCTTTCCGGCAGCGACCGGCGCCGCCGAGATCTCTCGCATGCCGCGGAGTTTCGCGGCTTCCTCTACAACACGGTCGCTGAGCGCGCCAGATGCGAGCGCGCCATGTATCACAGATTGACGCCCGAATGCCAAACCCAATTCAGACGCGCTCAGGCAGCCAAAATAACGGGCGCCCGTCGGGGTCCAGAGCTTGGTCTTGCCGCGCTCGGACCCGTCGGACGCCTGAAGGAGAACGCGGGTGCCGCCCTTTTCCAGCGCGGCCTTCACCTTCTCGAATCCGCAGACCGCAAGGCCTGCCTTCCGGGCGAGAGATATAAGCTCGCAGACGCGTCTGGCAAGCTGCCGTTCGACTTCATCGGCCAATCCGTCCGGAATAGTGACCGGCCCCTTCGCCCCGCGGGCGAACTGGCCGGCCTTCGCCTTCTCGATCACGGCGCGCTCGGCGGTGACCCAGATGCCGCGGCCGGGGAGGCGGCCGAGGATGTCGGGCACGATCACGCCCTCGGGCGAGGCCACGAAGCGGACGAGGCCGCTTTTCGGCCCCGTCTCGCCCGTGACGATGCACCGCCGCTCGGGCTCGTCCCTTGTCTTCGACTGTCCGCCGCGACTCATGTCTGCTCTCAGGCCTCCGCCTCTTCGGCGCCCTCGGCAGCCTCGCCTTCGGCCGCCTCGGCCTCGGCGCGGGCCAGCTCTTCGGGGTCGACCCAGCCGAGCGCCACGCGGGCGGTCATGACGAGGTTCTGCGCCTCGTCGAGGCTGACGTCGAAGGGCTCAAGGATGCCGTCATCCTTCACGCGCTCGCCGTTGACCGTCGTCCAGCCGCCGGCCAGCTCCCAGTCGGCACAGGTCGCGAAGTCTTCGAGCGTCTTCACGTCGTCCTTCGCCAGCGCCTCGATCATCTGGGGGGAGAGCCCCGGGAAGGCGATGAGGCTTTCCTCGGCGCCGAGCTCGCGGGCGCGGTCGAGCGCGGCCTTGTTGAGCGCGTCAAGGTGGTCGCGGGCGCGGGCCTGCAGCTCCTCGGCCGTGCCCTCGTCGACGCCGTCGATCACCAGCAGCTCGTCGAGGTCGACGTAAGCCACCTCCTCGAGATTGGTGAAGCCCTCGGCGACGAGGAGCTGGGCGAAGAACTCGTCGAGGTCGAGCGTGTCCATGAAGAGCTTGGTGCGCTCCTCGAACTCGGCCTGCCGGCGCTTCGATTCTTCCTCTTCGGTCATGATGTCGATGTCGAGCCCGGTGAGCTGCGACGCCAGACGCACGTTCTGGCCGCGCCGGCCGATGGCGAGGCTGAGCTGCTCTTCCGGCACGACGACCTCGATGCGCTCGGCATCCTCGTCGAGCACGACCTTGGTCACCTCGGCGGGCTGCAGCGCGTTGACGAGGAAGGTGGGCACGTCCTCGTTCCACGGGATGATGTCGATCTTCTCGCCCTGCAGCTCGTTCACCACGGCCTGCACGCGGGAGCCCCGCATGCCGACGCAGGCGCCGACCGGGTCGATCGAGCCGTCGTAGGAGATGACGGCGATCTTGGCGCGGCTGCCCGGGTCACGGGCGACAGCCTTGATCTCGATGATGCCCTCGTAGATCTCGGGCACTTCCATCTTGAAGAGCGCGGCCATGAACTCGGGCGCGGTGCGGCTGAGGAAGATCTGCGGGCCACGGACCTCGCGGCGCACATCCTTGATGTAGCAGCGGATCCGGTCGCCGGGGCGGTAGCTCTCGCGGCCGATCTTGTCGTTGCGGCGCAGGATCGCTTCGCCGGCGCCCACATCGACGATGAGGTTGCCGTATTCCTCGCGCTTGACGACGGCGTTGATGATCGTGCCGGCGCGGTCCTTGAATTCCTCGTATTGCTTGTCGCGCTCCGCCTCGCGGACCTTCTGCAGGATCACCTGCTTGGCGCTCTGCGCGGCGATGCGGCCGAGCTCCACCGGCGGGACCTCCTCGACATAGGTGTCGCCCACCTTCGGCTCGGCGAGATACTGCTTCGCCTGCTCGACGGTCATCTCGGCCTGGTAATTCTCGAGGAGGTCATCCTCGACCACCGTGCGCACGCGCGTGAAGGTCGCCCGGCCGGTCTTCCGGTCGATGGAGACGCGGATGTCCATCTCGGCGCCGTAGCGCGACTTGGCGGCACGGGCGAGGCTCTCCTCCATCGCCTCGACCACGAGGCCGGGGTCGATCATCTTCTCGCGGGCAACGGCCTCGGCCGTCTGCAGAAGCTCGAGCTGGTTGGCGGATGTGATGGCCATGTGCGGCTACTCCTGGTTCTGCCCGTCTTCGGGCGCATCGTCTGAATCGAGCACGGTCTCGACCTCGTCATACTGGGCCTCGTCGATGAGGCCGGCATCCTTGCGGCCGCGCAGGACCTCGCGAATGAGCTCGTCGGTGAGGATGAGCTTGGCATCGGCCAGCCAGTCGAACTGGAGCCCGATGGTGCCCTGCTCGATCTCGAGCAGCACCTCGGAGCCCTCGACCCCGGCCAGCGTGCCGCGGAAGCGCTTCTGGCCGTCGATCAGCTCATGCGTCTCGATCTTGGCCTCGTAGCCTTCCCATTGCTCGAAATCCTTGAGCCGGGTCAGGGGCCGGTCGATGCCGGGCGAGGAGACCTCGAGCGCATAGGCATCGAGAATCGGGTCCTCGACGTCGAGAACGGTGCCGACCGCCAGCGAGATCTGCGCGCAATCGTCGACCTCGATGGAGCCATCGGGCTTCTGCGCCATGATCTGCAGCGTCTGGCTCTTGCCGCCCTGCAGGCGCACGCGCACGAGCTCGAATCCGAGATCCTCCACCACGGGGCGGATGATGGCGGCGATGCGCTGGTCGATGGCGGCTTTGGCGACGAGATCGGACATGGGGGCTCCCGGAGCTTCGGGCATAAAAAAACGGGCCAGCGGCCCGTCGGTATCGTCCGGTGGGCGCCGGGGGTGGAGGCCGGCGCGCCGCTGTTGGGAGGGATATAGAAGGGATGGGGCGGGTTGGCAAGGGCCGTGAGGGGGGCGGTGCGGGGGGCTGCCGCCCCCCGGTCCCCCTGCCTCGGGGGGCGCTCGCGCCCCCCGAGAACCCCCCTGAGGATTTTTCTGGAGCAAAGACTGGGGGGTCAGGTTGAGAAGGCGTCCTTGAACTCGGCGCGGAGCGCGGCTTTCTGGACCTTGCCCATGGTGTTGCGGGGCAGCTCGTCCACCACGGCCCAGCCGCGGGGCTGCTTGAAGCGGGCGAGGCGGCCGTCGAGGGTGGCCGCCACGGCTTCGGTATCGAGGTCGGGCGGGCCCGCGAGCACCGCGAAGGGCGCCTCGCCGAGGTCGGGATGGGGGAGGCCGATGACGGCGCTCTCGAGGATGCCGGGGGCGGCGTCGAGCAGCTCCTCGACCTCCTTCGGATAGATGTTGAGCCCGCCGGAGATGATGAGGTCTTTCCCCCGCCCGACGATGGTCAGATAGCCGTCCTCGCTCATCTGGCCGAGATCGCCGGTGATGAAGAAGCCGCTCGCGCGCTTCTCCTCCGCCGTCTTCTCCGGCATGCCCCAATAGCCCGCGAAGACATTCGGGCCGCGCACCTCCACCATGCCGATCTCGCCGCGGGGCAGTTCCTCGCCCGCGTCATTGCAGACCTTCGCCTCGATGCCGGGCAGGGGCGGGCCGACCGTGCCGGGGCGGCGCTCGCCCGCGAGCGGGTTGGAGGTCGCCATGTTGAGCTCGGTCATCCCGTAGCGCTCGAGGATCGCCTGGCCCGTCCGCTCGGTGAAGGCGCGGTGCGTCTCGGCGAGAAGTGGCGCGGAGCCGGAGATGAAGAGCCGCATATGGGCGGCGCGCTCCATGGTGAAGCGCTCCTCCGCCAGGAGCCGCGTGTAGAAGGTGGGCACGCCCATCATCATCGTGGCGCGGGGCAGGGATTCGAGCACCTGATCGGTGCGGAACTTCGGCAGGAAGATCATCGCCCCGCCCGCCGCCAGCATGGTGTTGGTGGCGACGAAGAGCCCGTGGGTGTGGAAGATCGGTAGGGCGTGGAGCAGCACGTCCTCGCCCGTGACCTCCCAGGCCTCCACCAGCGTCTCGGCGTTGGAGAGGAGGTTTCTCTGGGTGAGCATCGCCCCCTTCGCCCGCCCGGTCGTGCCGGAGGTGTAGAGGATCGCCGCGAGGTCGTCGCCCTTGCGGGGCAGGGCCGCGAAGCCTTCGGGCGCGAGGGCGGCGAGGGGCGGCAGGGTGCCGGTCGCCTCCGGCCCCAGCGTCTCGAAGAGGGCGCGCGCCTCGCCGGCGACCTCCGCCAGCCCGGCGCGGTCGGGGTCGGCGATGAGGAGGGCGGCGCCGGAATCGGCGAGGAAATAGCCGAGCTCCGCGGCCGTATAGGCGGTGTTGAGCGGCAGGAAGACCAGCCCGGCCTGCACGGCGGCGGCATAGAGCGCCAGCGCGTCGGGGCACTTCTCCACCTGCACGGCCACCCGGTCGCCGGGGGAGAGGCCGAGCCCCGTCAGCACCCGCGCGAAGCGGGCGGCGCGGGCGAGGAAGGCCTGATGCGTGATCTCGCTGCCGTCGGGCAGCATCAGGAAGGGCGTGGCCTGGCCCTCGTGCGGGGCAAAGAGCCTGTCGTAAAGCGGGTTCATGGGGCGAGGTGGCCCCGAACCTGCGGCCCCGTCAAGCGCCTCCGTCAGGCCGCGGCGGGGCGCGGCGCCGCCGGGCGCTCGCGGATCGGCAGGTGGATGATCGCCGAGAAGGCGCCGACCCCGACGCCGACCCACCAGACGAGATCGTAATTGCCGTAGATGTCGTACATCCGCCCGCCGAGCCAGACGCCGAGGAAGCCGCCGAGCTGGTGCGAGAAGAAGACGATCCCGTAGAGCGTGCCCATGTAGCGCAGCCCCCAGAGATGCGCGACGAGGCCGGAGGTGAGCGGCACCGTCGCCAGCCAGAGCGCCCCCATGACGGCCGAGAAGACCAGCACCGAGAGCGGCGTGATCGGCAGAAGGATGAAGGCGGCGGCGGCGATGGTCCGCCCGGTGTAGATCGCGGCGAGCAGGTATTTGCGCGGGAAGCGCTTGCCGAGCCAGCCGGCGGTCAGAGTGCCGGCGATGTTGAAGAGCCCGATGAGCGAGATGGCGATGGCGCCGAGCGCGCTCGTCGTCTCGATGCCGAGGCCCGCCAGCACGCCGCCCGTGCGGATCGGGCCGCAATATTCCGTCACCAGCGCCGGGAAATGCGCGGTGATGAAGGCGAGCTGATAGCCGCAGGAGAAGAAGCCGAGGAAGATCATGCCGTAGGAGGGATCCTTCGCGGCGCGCTTCAGGATCTGGCCGAGGCTCTCCTCCAGCTCGGCCTTCGAGGCCATGGGCTGGACCTTCATGATCGGCAGGATGGCGAGGACGGCGATGATCGCGCAGGCGAAGATCACGAAGACCGCCTGCCAGGACATGAGGCTCAGGAGCCCCTCGGCGATCGGCGCGCCGATGACCTGCCCGGCGGAGCCGGCGGCGGTGGCGATGGCGAGCGCCATGGAGCGGTTGTCGTCCGACGCGGCGCGGCCGACGACGGCGAGGATGACGCCGAAGCCGGTGCCGGCGATGCCGAAGCCGACGAGGATCTCGTAGAGCTGCATCGCGGTGGCCGAGGTCGTCCCCGCCGAAAGAAGGAGGCCCGCCGCATAGAGGAGCGCCCCGGCGATGATCGCCTTCCGGTCGCCGATTTTCTCGGCCATCGCGCCGAAGATCGGCTGGCCGATGCCCCAGAAGAGGTTCTGCAGCGCAATGGCGAGCGAGAATTCCGCGCGCGGCCAGCCGAATTCCTCCGCGATGGGGATCTGGAAGACCCCGAAGGCGGCACGGATGGCGAAGCCGGTCATGATGACCAGGCATCCGCCGATGAGGACGGGGGTGATCAGGGGCGCGCGCGTGCTCATAGGCGGACGAAGCGCCGGAGCGCGGGCGGTGTCAATCGCGAAAGCGTGATGGCTTCGATAAGCGCCCGCCTGCCTCGGCGCCACACCCGGCGGCTCGGCGCGTTCAAGCCCCCGCACACCATGGCATACCGCAAGCCTTCCCTTTGCGCCGCGCCCCGATTACCCAAGCCCCATGGATATCGCCGAAGCCTACACGGCCCGCACCGAGGCCGGAAAGCTCACCGCCGATCCGGCGCAGGAGGCTCTCTTGCCGGAGCTGGAGCGCATCCGCGCCGAGCTCTCCGTCCCCGTGAAGAAGGGCCTCTTTCGCAAGCCGCCGGAGCCGGTGCGGGGGCTCTATCTCTGGGGCGGCGTCGGGCGGGGCAAGTCGATGCTGATGGACCTTCTCGCCGAGGCGGTGAAGGCGGATGGCGTGGCGCCCGTGGAGCGCCAGCATTTCCACGCCTTCATGCAATGGGTCCACGGCCGGATGAACGCCGCCCGCAAGGAGGGCGTCGACGACGCCATCCGCCCCGTTGCTGACGAGCTGGCGGAGCGGACGCGGCTTCTCGCCTTTGACGAGATGCAGATCACCGACATCGCCGATGCGATGATCGTCGGCCGGCTCTTCCAGCGGCTCTTCGAGGCGGGGGTGACGGTCGTCACCACCTCGAACCGCCCGCCGGATGATCTCTACAAGGACGGGCTGCAGCGCCAGCGCTTCGTGCCCTTCATCGAGCTCCTAAAGGAGCGGCTGGAGGTGATCGAGCTCGCTTCCGCGAAAGATCACCGGCAGGGGCGGCTCTCCGGCACGCGGCGCTACTTCACCCCGGCGGATGCCGAGGCGCAGGCGGCCATCGAGAAGGTCTGGCAGGATCTGACCGGCGGCGAGGGGCGGCCCGAGGTGCTGCGCGTCCATGGGCGGGACGTGGAGATCCCTGCCTTTCACAACGGCATCGCCCGGGCGGGGTTTCACGACCTTTGCTCCAAGGCGCTGGGCGCGGCGGATTACCTGGCGCTGGCGGCGGCAGCGCGGGTGCTGATCCTCGAGAACATCCCCCGGCTGTCGTCGGAGAACTTCAATCAGGCCCGGCGCTTCGTGACCCTGATCGACGCGCTCTACGAGGCGCGCGTGCAGCTCATCTGCTCCGCCGCCGCGCCGCCCGACATGCTCTACATGGAAGGCGAGGGCGCCTTCGAATTCGAGCGCACGGCGAGCAGACTGGTGGAGATGCAGAGCGACGATTGGGGGGCTTTGGAGCGCGATCCGGGCTGATCCGGCGGGGGTCCGGGCGTGGCAAGGGGGAGCCGTTCAGCGGCTCCTCCCCCGATCACCTGCCTGGTAAATCGCTCCCCCGAAGGGGGTCGACCCTTGATAACCGAATCGCGATTCGCGTGTCAAAGGGGCTCAACAGTCTGTTAACTAAAAATATCGCCGCCAAGGTCAGGCTCAGGGCGCTTTTGCTGCCTTTCCAAGCAGTTGCGCCTGCCGGCAATCCGGGGTGACCGGGCCGGTCGCGGCGAAGAAGGGCTCTTCGGGCGAGATCGAGCTGTCGGAGATCCAGCTGCCGTCCACGCAGAGGTCCTGCGCCCAGTTGCCGGAGTTGGAGCCGAAGCCGCCCGGCCCGCAATCGGTGACGTCCCCCGCGGCGTTCCAGCCCTGGCTCTCGGGGCCGGGAAAGCTGCCCCCGGTGAGGAAGCGGCGGGCGGTGGGGTCGAAGTTGAGATGCCAGGTGGTCGCCTCGGTGCGCTCGGCGAGCGACCAATGGCCAATCTTCTCGCCGTCGAGAAAGCCGGTGATCTCGAAATGCGTGACATCGTCCTCGGTCACGAGGGGGCGCGACAGGGCCGCATCGGGGAAGGCGATATGGCCGGTCATCGTGTAACCGCCGGCGCCCTGCCAGCAGAAGGGAAAGTCCGCCGCCTGGGCGGCCGGGGCGAGGGCCAGGGCCAGGAGCAGAATGCCATGAGGAACTCCTGCGCGGAAATCGAACGATCTCCGCGCCGCGCCCGGCATCAGCCGTTGTCCCGCAGGACCTGCCCCGCAAGGTAGAGCGAGCCGCAGATGAGGATCCGCGCGCCGGGATAGGCATTGGCGATGCGGGCGACGGCATCCGCGGCCGTCTCGGCGGTGGTCGCGGGCAGGCCGACGGCGGCGGCCGCCGCCGCTGTTTCCTCCGCCGGCAGCGTATTCGGCTCGCCGGGGATGGAGACGGCGGTCAGGCTCTCCGCCACATCGGCGAGGGGGCGGAGGTAGCCGGCGATGTCCTTGGTGTTCAGCATCCCGCAGACGAGATGCACGGGCCGGCCGTCCATCGCCTTTAGGCTCGCCGCGACGGCGATCCCGCCCGCCGGGTTGTGCCCGCCGTCGAGCCAGAGCTCGCAATCGCCCGCCGCATCGACGAGGGGGCCGCGCTTCAGCCGCTGCATCCGCGCCGGCCAGTCGGCGCGCGTGACGGCGGCCTCTGGGTCGCCCTCGCCGAGGGTGCGCAGCGCCGCCAGCGCGGCGCCGGCGTTCTGGATCTGGTGGGGCCCGGGCAGGTTCGGCAGCGGCAGGTCGAGAAGCCCGCGCTCATCCTCGAAGACGAGGCGGCCGCGCTCTTCATAGGCGCGCCAGTGCTGGCCGTGAACGAGAAGCGGGGCGCCGAGCCGCGCCGCCTCGGCCTCGATCACCTCCAGCGCCGCTTCCTCCTGCGGGCCGACCACGCAGGGCACGCCGCGCTTGATGATCCCTGCCTTGGCGGAGGCGATCTCGGCCAGCGTCTCGCCGAGATATTGCTGGTGGTCGATGGAGACGGGGGTGATCACGGTTAGCCGCGGCGCCGCGAAGATGTTGGTCGCATCCCAGCGCCCGCCGAGCCCGACCTCGATCAGGGCGTAATCGGCAGGGACCCGGCTCATGGCCAGATAGGCGGCCGCCGTCGTGATCTCGAAATAGGTGATGTTGGCGCCGGCATTGGCGGCCTCCGCCTCGGCGAGGACGCCGGCCAGCGCCTCTTCCGAGATGATCTCGCCGGCGAGGCGGATGCGCTCGTGAAACCGGGCGAGATGCGGGCTCGTATAGGCGTGGACGCGCCGGCCCGCCGCCTCGAGCCCGGCGCGGATCATCGCCTGGGTGGAGCCCTTGCCGTTGGTGCCGGCGATATGGACGATCGGCGGCAGCGCGGCCTCGGGGTTGCCGAGGGCTGGCATCAGCCGCTCCAGCCGCTCCAGCGTCAGGTCGATGACCTTGGGGTGAAGCTGCATCATCCGCGCCAGAAGCGCGTCCGACGCCTCCTGGCTGGCGGCCCGGGGCGCCAGGGTCTCGCTCATTTCTTCGGCTTCGCCTGGGCTGCCGGGGCATTCGGCGCCGGCACTTCCGGCGGCGGTGCCGGCAGCGGCTCGTCCTTCGGCGGCTCGGCGGGGGTGACAAGCTCCTGCCCGGTGAGCATCGAGAGGATCCCCGCGATCTCTTCCTTCAGCTTGCCGCGCTCCGTCACCCGGTCGAGCATGCCGTGATCGAGCAGGTATTCGGCGCGTTGGAAGCCCTCGGGCAGCTTTTCGCGGATCGTCTGTTCGATGACCCGCGGGCCGGCGAAGCAGATGAGCGCTCCCGGCTCGGCGATCTGCACATCGCCCAGCATGGCGTAAGAGGCGGTAACGCCCCCGGTCGTCGGATGCGTGAGCACGACGATATAGGGCAGCCCGGCCTCCTGCAGCATGTCGACCGCGACCGTGGTGCGCGGCATCTGCATGAGGCTGAGGATCCCCTCCTGCATCCGCGCCCCGCCGGCGGCGGAGAAGAGCACCAGCGGCCGCTTCAGCTTCACTGCCCGTTCGGCGGCGGCGATGATCGCATTGCCGACATACATGCCCATGGAGCCGCCCATGAACGAGAAATCCTGCGCGGCGGCGACGATGGGCAGGCCGAAGATCTCGCCTTCGGCCACCAGCATCGCCTCGGTCTCGCCCGTCTTCTTGCGGGCGTCCTTCATCCGGTCGGGATAGCGCTTCTGGTCGCGGAAATGCAGCGGGTCGGCGATGGGCTCCGGCACCTCGATCTCGCTGAACGCGCCGCCGTCGAAGAATTTCTCGAACCGGGCGCGCGGCGTGATCGTCATGTGGTGGCCGCAGTTCGTGCAGACCCTCTGGGCCGCATCGAGCTCGCGGTGGAAGAGCATGGTCCCGCAGACGTCGCATTTGGTCCACAGGTTCTCCGGCACTTCGCGGCGGGCGAAGAGGGAGCCGATCGTGGGGCGGACGTAGTTGGTGATCCAGTTCATCAGGTTCTCCGAAGCCTTGAGGGAGAGGAGATATGGCGATCGGGCCGGTTTGGCAATTCTCGGCCCCTCAGCGGCGGACGGCAACCCGTGCCGCGAGCCAGTAAAGGAGGAAGGGCACCGAGCTGACGGCAAGGATGACGAGCCCCGCCGGGCCGAGCATGTCGCCCATCGTCATCCCGCCGAGCTCGATGTCCTGCGGGGGCAGTACGCCGAGCGCCGCCCGCTCGAGCCCCAGCCCTTCCTCGCCGAAGAGGAGGATCGACTGGATGTTGACCGCGAAATGGAAGGCGATGGAGGCGCCGAGGCTGCCCGTCCGCGCCACGAGGTCGGCCGAGAGCATCCCGTAGATGCTGATGACGCCCACGTAGAGCAGCCTGTCGGCCGGGCTGGAGCCATTGCCCCAGTGCAGCGCCCCGAAGGCGACGGAGGGCAGCACCATCCAGACGAGCGGGCTCTTGGAGCGGGCCGCCAGCTCCTGCTGCAGATAGCCGCGGAAGACCACCTCTTCCGTCGCCGTCTGGAGAAGCACCGCCGGCAGCATGACGGGCAGGGTGAGGAGCCAGGGGGCCACCGGGTTCAGGCGCACGAGCTCCAGGGTCCAGGACGGCAGCGCGAGGAGGACGAGCATGAGGCCGAACACCCAGAGAAAGGCGCGCAGCCAGTGCTGCCAGAGCCTCACCGCGGGGCCGAGGAGCCCCGCCGCCGGCCGGCCGAGCACCCGACGGCACCAGGTGACCACCATGGCCAGCGGCGCGAGATATGACAGCAGGAACAGGAGCACCCCGAGCCGGCTGAGCGGCGCCCCTTGCTCCGGGCCCTGAAACGGCAGGAGGAGGCCGAAGACGAGGATCTGCCCGCCGATATAGGCCGCCGCCACCGCCAGGAGCCCGCCCAGGACGGCGCTGAGGGACGAGCCGCCCGCCGGCGCGGCAAAGGCCGCAAGGGGCGCATAGGGATCGGGGCGGGCCATGGCGGCGGAGTCTCGCGGATTTCCCGGGGCGAGGCCAGCCGGCGCCGGGAGTGACGCAAGGGCAGCGGGCCGGTGTCGCGCCGGCGGCCCCGGGTCGGGGGCCGCCGGCCCATGCTCAGAAGAGGAAGGTCCCCTCGGTGACCAGCGTTTCGACGAGATAGTCCTCGACGATCACCCGGAGCGAGTCGGCGGTGATCAGCACATCATCGCCCTGCTGCGAGAAGTCGAGATCCGCCATGCCGTCCGCCGAATCGACGAAGACGAGCGCGTCCTCGCCGAAGGCGTAATCCGTCACCCTGTCGATGCCGCCATCGGCGAAGAACAGGAACCGGTCCTCGCCGAGCCCGCCGGTCAGCACGTCGAGCCCGCGGCCGCCGTCGAGCTTGTCGTTGCCGTTGCCGCCCTCGAGCCAGTCCTTGCCGTCGGCGCCGCGCAGAAGGTCGTCGTCATAGCCGCCGAAAAGGCTGTCATGGCCGCCGCCGCCGTGCATCGTATCGTTGCCGCCGTTGCCGGACAAAAGGTCATTGCCGAAGTTGCCCTGCACGGAATCGTCCTGGCCGCCGCCCTCGAGCGTGTCGTTGTCGGCGCCGCCGGCCACGAAATCCTTGCCGTTGCCGGCGGTGATGACGTCGTCGCCGCTGCTGCCATAGGCGCTGTCGTCGCCGTCGCCGAGGTCGATCACATCCGCCCCGGCGCCGCCGAAGGCCCTGTCCTTGCCGTCGCCTGTCTCGATGGCGTCCTTGCCGGCGCGGCCGTAGATCCAGTCGTTCAGATGCGAGCCGCCGAGCTTGTCGCCGTTCGCCCCGCCGAGCTGCAGCAGCGCATTGCCGAGCCAGCGGGCCGCGATGCTCTCGCTCGCCTCGCCATAGAGGTAGCGGATCGCGGCCATGTCGACGCTGCCGAGCTGGCTCTGACCCCAGGGCGTATCGTAGGACATGATGGTGTAGCGGCCGTTGTCATGGCCGGGGGTGATGACGGGATCGCCCTCGAACGGGTGCTTCAGCCCCAGCGCATGGCCGATTTCATGGATGAGGACGGAGAAGCCCTCCTCGCCGGAATTCATGCCCGACGAGCGGACATAGGCCGCGTCGAGGAATATGTCTCCGCCGTAGTCGGCATGGCTGTTCGAGGTCGGCGCCCAGGTGCCCGTATCCCAGTCGTACTGGTAATCCGACCCGGGGAAATAGGCATAGCCGGCGGTCGATTCCTGCCCCGGGCCGAGGTTGGCCGCGAGCGAGAAGCGAAGGTCGCCGACCACGCGGTCCGGCACCTCGACGAAGGTGATACCGCTGATGTCCGCCCAGAGGTCCAGCGCGGCGCGGGCACGCGCCATCTCTCCCTTCGACCAGCCGCGGAAGCCGCTGGCGTCGCCATCGTCATAGGGCGCATCGCCACGGGCGAAGCTGTAGGTGATGACGGTGGGGGTGCCGATGCCGGTCCCGATGTTCCAGCGGCTGTCCGCATTCTCTCCGGTCAACGCCCGGATATCCCGCCCAGATGCCATGAAACCCTCCCTCGAACTGGCCCGATCGGCCGGCGTATAGACGCAAATGGCGCAATCGCCGAGAGGTTTTTCGCCCGCGCCCCCGGTAGTTCACCCGCGCGTCAGGCGGGGCCCCGGGCGGCGCCGCGAGAGCCCGCCATCCGGATGACGGAAAGGTAGCCGGGCGCAATCTCCATCCGCTCGGTGATGCCGCGCGCGGCGAGGAGCGCGCTCACCTTCGGCAGGTTCCGGCAGGGGATATGCATGACGAGGTGATGCTCGATGTGGTGGTTCACCCAATAGGGCGCCAGCAGCAGCCGCTCGATCCACGAGGCCCGGGTGGAGCGGGTGTTGCGCAACGGATCCGCCGTCAGCGCCGCGCCGCCGTGCTCGGCGATGTTGCGGAGCCTGAGGACGAGCTGGAACCAGGTGAGAAGCGGCAGGAGCCAGAAGGCGAGATACCACCACCAGGCGCCGACCGCCCAGAGAAGCGCGAAGAGCGCCAGTTGGGCGAGGGCGCCCCGGTGGAGCTGGTGGACGAAATAGCCGATGGAGAGGTCGAGCGCCGCCGGATCCTCCTCCACCTCGCCCGCCATGCGGAAGTGGAAGGCGAGCCGGATGGCCATGAGCCTCAGCCCCGTGCGCCCGGTCAGGTCGCGCAGCACCTTGCGGAGGAGCGAGGCACGGCTCGTCGGGTAGGCCCGCGCCATGGCGAGATCCGGGTCCGCCTCCGTCGCCGTATGACGGTGGTGCTGCAGGTGATAGCGCCGGTAGGCCGGCAGGTCCGCGAGGATCGGCCGCCCGCAGAGCCACTCCCCCGCCCATTCGTTCAGCCGCCGCGAGCGGAAGAGCGCCATATGGGCGGCCTCGTGCATGAGGATGGCGAGGCCGAGCTGCCGCGAGCCGATGAGGATCACGGCGAGAAGGAAGGTGAGCGGATTGGGCCAGAGCGCGAATATCCCGAGCGCCGCCGCCATGATCCCGTAGCAATGCGCAAGAAGGAGCGCGCCCCAGAGGTCCGACCGCTCGGACAGGGCGCGGATCTCGTCGCGGGTGAGATAGCTCTCGGCCATGGCGCCCAGCCTAGCAGAAACGGCTGAAGATGTCGTAGCGGCAAGTGGCCCGGCCGCCGCCCCACACCTTCCGCCCCTCGCAGGGCGCAGTCTCCCCGGATCCCCCCCGTCCCCCCTTTCATCTGGCCATAAATATCGCCGGGGGTGTGGGGGCAGCGCCCCCACTCCTCCCCCCGCCACCCCGCCCGGACGTTCACAGGTTGTTCCCTTCCGCCCCGCGCCCCGCTAGCCTCGCTCCATGACCCCGCCCATCCTCCCCAACCCGCTCGCCCGCCGGCTCTTCATGGAGCGTCACGCCCTCCTCGCCCCGCCCTCCGGCTCTGGCCGTGGGCAGGACCTCCGGGCGCTGATCGGGCGGCTCGGTTTCGTGCAGCTCGACAGCGTCAACACGCTGGCCCGGGCGCATGACCTCATCCTCTTCTCGCGGATGGGTGCCTACCGGCCCGCGGCGCTCGGGCGGCTCCTTTCCCGCGACCGCGCGCTCTTCGAGCACTGGACGCATGACGCCTCGATCATCCCCGTCGAGCATTTCCCGCATTGGCGCCATGTCTTCCGCCGGACCGAGGCGCGGATGAAGGAGAAATGGGCAGAGTGGCAGGGCGGCGCCTTCGTGGAGCAGCTGGACGACGTCCGCGCCCATGTGGCGAGGGGCCCGATCAGCTCCGGCGAGCTGGCGCCCGAGGAGCCCCGCGGCTCCGGCGGCTGGTGGGACTGGCACCCCTCCAAGGCCGCGCTCGAATGGCTCTGGCATTCGGGCGAGATCACGGTCTTGCGGCGCGACAGCTTCCGCAAGGTCTACGACCTGACGGAGCGGGTGATCCCCGAACCCTGGCTTTCGCAGGAGGTCAGCGAGGAGGAAAGCCTCGACTGGGCCTGCCGCGAGGCGCTGGCGCGGCTCGGCTTCGCCACCTCCGGCGAGCTCTCCGGCTTCTGGGGCAAGCGCATGGTCCCGCCGGAGGCCGCGCGGGCCTGGGTGGCGGCGGCGCTCGCCGCGGGCCGCATCGAGGAGGTGGCGGTGGAACAGGCGGACGGCCGCCTCCGCCGCTCGGTCGCCTTCCCCGGCCTGGTGGCGGAGGCCTCGGCCCTGCCGGCACCGGGCAACCGGCTCCGCGTCCTCTCTCCCTTCGACCCGATGCTCCGCGACCGAGCGCGGGCGGAGCGGCTTTTCGGCTTCTTCTACCGGATCGAGATCTTCGTGCCGGCACCGAGGCGGCTCTACGGCTACTACGTCTTCCCGCTCCTGCAGGGCGACCGGCTGGTCGGGCGGGTGGACATGAAGGCCAATCGCGAGGCCGGCCGGCTGGAGCTCCGCGCCCTCTGGCCCGAGGCCGGCACGCGCTGGGGCAAGGGCCGCCAGAGCGCCTTCGAGGCCGAGCTCGACCGCCTCTGCCGCTTCGCCGGGCTGGACGGCGTGACCTGGGCCGAAGGCTGGCTGCGGGAGCCGGGCGTGCCGGTGCCGGCGCCGGGGGCCGCCGACGAAGGGTAGGGTGGGTTTTCAACCCACCTTTGGTGCAACGCTCATGCTGTGCCCCCGCCCGGTGCGCGCCGCAGGCGCAGGGCGAGCGCCGGCCCGTCCCGCGGGCTGGCGCTCTGGTGAGGGCAGGCGGTGCCGGTGAGCGGGGAGGTGGCGGCGCCATAAAGTGCGCCGCGGCACCGTCAGGAGCGCCAACCCCCGGGCCGGCGCTCGCCCCGCGCGGCGAGGTTGGGGCTGGTTGAGAGGGGGGGAAGGTGGGTTGCAAACCCGCCCTACGCCAGACCGTAGGGCGGGCTTCAGCCCACCACGCCCCCGCGAGCCCGCCCGTCAGGGCGGGCCGAGCCCTAGTTGATCGCCCCGACCCCGCGCAGCGCCTCGGCGATCTGCGCCTTCACCGGCTCGCTCGGCGGCACCAGCGGGGAGCGCACCTCCTCCGAGCAGAGCCCCAGAAGCGACATCGCGTATTTCGCCCCGGCGACGCCCGGCTCAGCGAAGACCGCCTCGTGGAGCGGCTGCACCCGGTCCTGGATCGCCAGCGCCCCGGCGTAATCGCCGGCCAGTGTCTTCTCCTGCAGCTCCGCCAGCAGCTTCGGGATGACGTTGGCCGTCACCGAGATGCAGCCCACCCCGCCCTGCGCGTTGAAACCGATGGCCGTCGGATCCTCGCCGGAGAGCTGCACGAAGCCCTCCCCGCACATCCGCCGCGTCTTCGGCACACGGGCGAGGTCGGCCGTCGCGTCCTTCACGCCGATGATCATCTCGTGCTTCGCCAGCTCCGCCATCGTCGCCGGGGTCATGTCGACCACCGAGCGGGGCGGGATGTTGTAGATGACGATCGGCAGGCCGCAATCGGCGGCCGCGGTGAAATGGGCGATCAGCCCGGCCTGCGTCGGCTTGTTGTAATAGGGCGTCACCACCAGCGCCGCATCGGCGCCGGCGGACTTCGCGGCCTTCACGAGCCGCACCGTCTCGGCGGTGTTGTTGCTGCCGGCGCCGGCGATCACCGGAATGCGGCCCGCGGCCTCTTCCACCACGATCTTCACGACCAGATCGTGCTCGTCATGGGTCAGCGTCGGGCTCTCGCCCGTCGTTCCCACCGGGACCAGCCCGTGGCTGCCCTCGGCGATGTGCCAGGCAACGAGCTTTTTCAGCGCATCCAGATCCAGACCGCCGTCCTTGAACGGCGTCACCAGGGCGGGAAGGGACCCTCGGAACATGGCGCGCACCTCATCTGCTGCAAAGGGGGGCCCGATGCCCCCCGAAAATCGCGCGGACCCTACGCGGCTTTCCGCAGCCCGACAAGTTCGTGACTTTGCCGGAGGGGTCCTTCTGCGCTACCTCTGGCAACAAAAGCCGAGCGGAGCAGAATGACCGGCCTCAGATTGACGATCGCCCTCTGCCTTCTGCCCGGGCTCGCCCCGGCGCAGGCGGCCTTCCAGTCCGCCATGCCCGCCGTGGCGGAAGAGCAATGGGATATTGCCGCGGCCCTCGCCCGGCCCGATGGCCCCGTGGCCGAGGCGCTCATCACCTGGATGCGGCTCCGCCAGGGCACGGCGAGCTTTCCCGAATATCCCGCCTTCCTCGAGGAGCATCCCGGCTGGCCCGGCCTCGAGCGGCTCCGCGCCGAGGGCGAGACCCTGATCAGCGCCAATACCGCCCCCGAGGCCATCGTCGCCTATTTCGACGGGGCCCCGCCGCAGACCGGCGAGGGCGCCGCCAAGCTCGCCGAGGCCCTCATCGCGCTCGGCCGGCTCACCGAGGCGGAAGCGGCGCTGCGCGCCGGCTGGCTCGAGCTCGGGCTGGACGAGGAGGGCGAGGCGGCGATGCTGGAGGCGTTCGGCGACGTGCTGACGCCGCTCCACCCCGCGCGGGTCGAGGCGATGCTCTGGCGCTGGCGCACGCGCGAGGCCGAACGGCTGCTGCCCTTCCTCTCCACCAGCGACCGGGCTCTGGCGGAGGCGCGGATCGCCCTCATCCGCGGCGCCGGCGATGCCGACGAGAAGGTGGCGGCGGTGCCGGAGGCCCTTGCCGACCACCCCGGCCTCGCCGTCGACCGGATGAACCGCGCCGCCGATGACGGAGATTACACGCAGGCCATCACCATCATGCGCGCCCATTCGGGCAGCGCCGAGGCGCTCGGCCAGCCCTTCCGCTGGGCGAGCTGGCGCGCGACGCTCACCCGCTGGCTGATGCGCGAGGGGCGGGCGGAAGAGGCCTATGAACTCGCCTCCACCCACCGGATGGATGCCGAGGGCGATCTCTATGCCGATCTCGAATGGCTCGCCGGCTTCATCGCGCTCAGCGACCTCGGCGACGCTGCGCGGGCCGAGCGGCATTTCCGCGCCTTCCTCGAGGTCGTCTCCGGCCCCATCTCGCTCTCCCGCGGTAATTACTGGCTGGCCCGGGCGCTGACCGCCGAGGGCGACGAGGCCGGGGCAGAGGCCGCCTATCGGGCGGCTGCCGTGCACCAGACCGCCTATTACGGGCTCCTCGCCAGCGAGGCGCTGGGCCTGCCGCTGGATGCGGCGCTCGGCGGCACCGGCCTGCCCTCGCCCGTAGGTGCCGCCTTCCGCGAGGGCGAGGTCGGGCAGGCGCTCGAACTCCTCCTGCCGGGGGAGGATTGGGTGACGAGCGCGCTCTTCACGCTCCGCCTTGCCAGCGACCTCGGCGAGGGCGAGCTCCGCCAGCTCGCAGCGCTTCTGGAGGAAGACGAGCGGCCGTTCCTCATGACCATCCTTGGCAAGGCGGCGGCGGATCGCGGCATCCTGATCCCCGAGGCCTATTTCCCGCTCCATCCGCTCACCGGCATGGATCTGCCGGTGGCGCCGGAGCTGGCGCTCTCGATCGCCCGGCGCGAATCGGAGTTCAACCAATGGGTCGGCTCGCCGGTGGGGGCGCAGGGGCTCATGCAGCTCATGCCCGGCACGGCCCGCGAAGTGGCCGTGCGCCAGGGGCTCGGCTACGATTTCGGCCGGCTAACCAGCGACTGGCGCTACAACGCGACCCTGGGCTCCACCTATCTCGCCGGCCTGCAGGAGGAGTTCGGCCCCTCCCCGGTGATGATCGCCGCCGGCTACAACGCCGGGCCCTCCCGCCCCTGGCAATGGATGGAGGCACGGGGCGACCCGCGCGACCCCGAGGCCGGCGTCGATGTCGTCGACTGGATCGAGCACATCCCCTTCACCGAGACGCGCAACTACGTGCAGCGCGTGGCGGAATCCCTGCCGGTCTATCAGGCGCGGCTCGGGGCGCCGCCGTCCGGGCCCCTCCATTTCCTCGCGCTCCTGCGGGGCGAGAAGCCCTTCGTCCGCCCCCGCGCCCGCCCGAGCGCGACGGAGCTGGAAGAGCTGCGCGTGATAGGCATCGAGGCGCTGGCGACGGAACATGCCCCCGTCCGCGCCCTCCGCCCCATCGGCCGCCCCTGAGCCCGGCCCTCCCGGGGGCGCCCCGCCCCCCCAGTCTTTGCTCCCGGGCATCCTCAGGGGGAGTCGGCCCTCGGGCCGACGGGGGCAGACAGCCCCCCGGCTCCCCGCCCTCACCCGGGCCCGCCGCCCGGTGCGGCGCCCAAAATTCTTCGCAGAAGAATTTTGCCCCCCAATCCCACCCGCCCAAAGCAAAGGCGCCGGCGGGTCTCCCCGCCGGCGCCTTCGATACGCGGTCCTTTGGCCTCAGAGCAGGTCGGGGACGAACGAGCCATCCTGGAAGGGCCCCGTCACCGTGCTCGGCGCGGCGACGCCAGAGCAGACGGGCCGCCCGTCGGGCGTCAGGCGCGAGGACAGGTAGCCCTCGAAGCCGTCGTCGATGATCCAGTGGTCACAGCCATTGGGGTCCACCCAGATGCCGGCGACGAGGTCGGTCAGCGAGTGGGCGTCGATGTTGCGGTCGATGCTCTTGTCGGGGCCGTATTCGCAGGCGGAGAGGCCCACGAGCCCGGCGAGCAGGACGGCGGTTTTCAGATAGGTCATGATCGTCATCCTTACCGGGTGTCAGCGCAGGCAGTAGACTTCGACGCGGCGGTTCTGCCGCATCCCGCCCTCGGGCGTGTCATTCGGGGCGCGCGGCCGGCGCTCGCCGAAGCCGCGCACGTCCACCACGCGGGCGCCGACCGATTGCGCCACGGCGGCGACGGAGGCGGCCCGCCGCTGCGACAGGTCCATGTTGTACTCGTCGGAGGCGCGGCTGTCGGTATGGCCGTAGATCAGGAAGCCGAAGGCCGTCGCCGAGGTGAAGAAGGTCGCAAGACGCTGGCGGTTCTCGGCATTGATCTCGGAGCGGTCGGTGGCGAAGAGCTGGTCGGTCGACATCACGCCGCAGATCTCGGCGCGGTGGCAGACCGGGTCGCCCTCACGGTCGAGCACCGGGTCCATGTAGCCCTCGGCGCCGTCGTCCATGACCCAATGCTCGCAGCCATCGGGGTCGACCCAGATGCCCGGCAGGTATTGCTCGTCGGCGAAGGCGGGCTGCAGGAACCCGGCGCTGACGAACGCAGCCGCGACAAGCCCGGCGAGCGCGGTCCTCAGGTGACGGACGATACTTCTCATGGCGACGAACCCCTCCGGAATGGCGCGGCCTCGGGGGGCGGCAGCGATCCCCGGCAGCGCAGGCTTTGGAATGTTAAGGAAGATTTTAACCCGCACGGTCAAGTTGGAAAGAAATTTTAACAAATACCGTGCCCGGCAAAGCAACAATCTATTCCTGGCCTGCCGATTGTCGGGGGAATGCCGTGGCCTCCGCCACCCGCAAACCACGATTCGCCTCGCTTTCGCCTCAATCGACGAGTGTGCCGGCCAGCGAGTTCGGCCCGGCCTCGGTGATGCGCACCCGGCGCACCTCACCGCGCGACTCAGCCGGCGCCGGAACATGGACGGCATGGAGATGCGCCGACTTGCCGGCCATCTGCCCGGGGAGCCGCCCCGCCTTCTCGAAGAGCACGGTGGTCTCCCGCCCGACCATGGCCTCCAGCGCCGCCTTCTGCTGCCCGGCGAGAAGCGCCTGCAGCCGGTGTAGCCGGTCCATCGACACCTCGCGCGGCACCTGATCCTTCCGCTCGGCGGCGGGCGTGCCGGGGCGCGGCGAATAGGCGAAGGAGAAGGCGGTGCCGTAGCCGACGGCACGGACGAGCTCCAGCGTCTCCTCGAACTCCGCCTCCGTCTCGCCGGGGAAGCCGGTGATGAAGTCGGAGGTCAGGAGGAGGTCGGGCCGCACGGCGCGGAGCTTTTCCACCAGCGCCAGATATTCCGCCGCCGTGTGCTTGCGGTTCATCGCCTTCAGCACCCGGTCGGATCCGGACTGCACGGGCAAGTGCAGGTAAGGCATGAGCTTTTCGACATCGCCATGGGCGGCGATCAGCGCCTCGTCCATGTCGTTCGGGTGCGAGGTCGTGTAGCGGATGCGCGCCAGCCCGTCGATCTCCGCCAGCGCCCGGATCAGCCCGGCGAGCCCGCCCTCATGGCCGTGATAGGCGTTGACGTTCTGGCCGAGGAGCGTGAGCTCTCTCACCCCCGCCTCGACCAGATCGCGCGCCTCGGCGAGGATCCGGGCGGCGGGCCGCGAGACCTCGGCCCCCCGCGTATAGGGCACCACGCAGAAGGCGCAGAACTTGTCGCAGCCCTCCTGCACGGTCAGGAAGGCGGCGGGCGCGCGGCGGGCCTTCCGCCGCGCCGGCAGCTCGTCGAACTTGTCCTCGGCGGGGAAATCCGTCTCGACCAGCCGGGCGCCGGCCTGCAGCGCGCCCGTCAGCTCCGGCAGGCGGTGATAGCTCTGCGGCCCGAGCACGAGATCGACCATCGGCGAGCGGGTCAGGATCTCCTCCCCCTCCGCCTGGGCGACGCAGCCGGTGACGCCGATACGCATATCGGGGTTGGCGGCTTTCAATTCCTTGAGGCGCCCGAGTTCGGAATAGACCTTCTCCGCCGCCTTCTCGCGGATATGGCAGGTGTTGAGGAGGACGAGATCGGCCTCGGCCACCTCCTCCGTCGTCTCATAGCCCTGGCCCGCCAGCGCCTCGGCCATGCGCTCGCTGTCATAGACGTTCATCTGGCACCCGTAGGTGCGGATGTGCAGTTTGCGGGTCATCGGCTCTCGGCTTGCAGGCTTGACCGGAGGCTCTACAGCCTGCGGCCGGGCCTGGCAATGCGAGCCCCGGGCGCGGGCGCCGAACGCCGGCTGCGGATTAGGGGCGCCTCCCATGCCGCCCCTTGCATTGCCCCCGCCTTGCGGGGAAACCTCGGCCCATGCGTCACGAGAGCCTCACCGCCTGCCTCGCCGCCCGCCCGGGGATCCTGTCGCGCGGGCCTGTGGCGGTGATCCTCGCCGAGGATGCCGTCGAGATCGGCTCGACGCTGGCGCATCACCTCGGCTGTGGCTTCGCGGCCGTGCTGCTCTTCGCCGACCCCGGCCTCGCCCTCGGCGACCTGCCGGAGCTGGCGGACCCCCGCGTCGAGCGCATCGACATGGGCATGGCGGAGGGCCATGCCGCCCCCCGCGCCGTCAATGCCGTCATCGCGGCGGCGGCGCCGGGCACCTGGCTCTATTACTGCTACGGGGCGGAATACCTCTTCTACCCCTATAGCGAGAGCCGGACGGTGGGCGAGATGCTGGGCTTCGTCGCCGAGGAGCGGCGCGAGGCGGTGCTCACCTATGTCGTCGATCTCTACGCCGCCAACCTCGCCGCCGCCCCCGACGCCGTCTCGCTGGAAGACGCGCATCTCGACCGGACGGGCTATTACGCCCTCGCCCGCCCCGACCCGGGCCGCCACAACCACCCGATGGAGCGGCAGCTCGACTTCTTCGGCGGGCTCCGCTGGCGCTTCGAGGAGCATGTTCCCGAGGCCGCCCGCCGCATCGACCGCATCGCGCTCTTCCGGGCCCGGCCGGGGCTGCGGCTCCTGGACGGGCACCTCCTCTCAGAGCCCGAGCTCAACACCTATGCCTGCCCCTGGCATCATTCGCTGACGGCGGCGATCGCCTCGTTCCGCACCGCGAAGGCGCTGAAGACCAACCCCGGCTCCAGCGGCGCGATAGGCGACTTCCGCTGGAAGAGCTCGGTGCCCTTCGACTGGCATTCGCGGCAGCTCATGGACCTCGGGCTGATGGAGCCGGGGCAATGGTTCTGAGCACCGGCGCGGGCTGAGAGAGCCGGGGGTGTGGGGCCGCCTGCCCCTCGCGCTCCTTGGCGGTATCTCGAGAAAATCGAGGAGGAGGCGTGGCGCGCCCCTGTGCTCGCTTCTCCTCAAATACCGCCGGGGGTGTGGGGGGCCGGGGGCCCCCACGAGGCGGGGGGTTCGGGGGGGTGGAACTCCCCGCCGCGCCCCCTGCGCCACATCCGGGATTTATCCATCCGGCCGCCTCAATCCCGCCCCGGCCCGCCGCTATCGTCCGCCCATGATCCGTGCGCTTCTTCTTCTCCTCCTCTGCCTCGCCCCGCCCGCCGCCGCGCAATCGGCTTTGACGGCGCTGCAGACCATGGACGATGCGCGCGGCTGGGAGGCGGTCGGCCGGCTCGACATGGATGGCGAGGGCTTCTGCACCTCCGCCCTCATCGGCGAACGGCTGGTGCTGACCGCCGCGCATTGCCTCTTCGACGCCGCCGGTGCGCCTATCTCGCCCGAACGGCTGACCTTCCGCGCCGGTTTCCGCGGCGGGCGGGCGCTGGCGGAGCGGCCGGTGCGCCGCGCGCTGGTGCATCCGGCCTATGAGGGGCCGGCGGCGGAGAGCAACCTGCGCTCCGCCAATGATCTCGCGCTTCTGGAGCTCGCCCAGCCGATCCGCTCCACGCAGATCACCCCCTTCGCCACCGCCCCCGCCGGGGCGGCGGGGGGCGAGGTGGGCATCGTCTCCTACGCCATGGGGCGGGAGGAGGCGCCGTCGCTGCAGGAGGTCTGCGGGCTCATGGGCGCGGCGCGGGGCGTGCTCGTCATGGCCTGCGACGTCGACTTCGGCTCCTCCGGCGCGCCGGTCTTCCGCGCGGGGGCGGCCGGGCCGGAGCTCGTCTCCATCGTCTCCGCCAAGGCGGAGCTCGAGGGCGAGCGCATCGCGCTCGGCGCCGACCTCGCCGCCGCGCTCCCCGAGCTTCTGGCGCGGATGGAGGCCGGCGAGGGCGCCCTCGCCGCGGGCGGCGCGGGGCGGGTCATCGTCGGCGAGCGGCATGACACGGGAGCGAAGTTCATCCGGCCGTGAGAGGTCTTGAACGGCCCCGACCCTTCCCTAAATCAGCGATGCGGGATGCCGATGACGGGTCCCGCGCAAGACCCCTGCCCTGTCCGTGACGGAAGGGCCTGACCCGCATGTGTCGCTTCACTGGAGGATACCCCTATGCGCACGTTCGATTTTTCCCCCCTCTACCGCGCCAGCGTCGGCTTCGATCAGATGGCCGAGATGATGGACCGGCTGCTCGCCAGCGAGACGCAGGCCAGCAACTACCCGCCCTACAACATCGAGAAGACCGGCGATGACGCCTGGCGCATCTCGATCGCCGTGGCGGGCTTCTCTGCCGATGACCTCAATGTCGAGGCCCGCGAGAACGCCCTCGTGATCTCCGCCAGCAAGGACGAGGCCGCCGGCGAGCGGGTCTACCTGCATCGCGGCATCGCCACCCGCGCCTTCGAGCGGCGCTTCACGCTCGCCGACCATGTGCGCGTCTCCGGTGCCGCCCATGAGAACGGCATGCTGCATATCGACCTGGTGAAGGAGGTGCCCGAGGCGCTGAAACCCCGCCAGATCGAGATCGCCCGCGGCGCGAGCCGCCAGCTTGAGGCCGAAGCGGTCAACTGATCGCCCGGGACTGAGGGAATGAGGGGCGGGCCTGATGGCCCGCCCCTTTTGCGTTCAGGCGCCCCGGATCGCCCGGCCGACGGGCGTATCGGCTTCGCCCGGCAGGTGCCCCGCCACCGGCAGGAGCGGCGGCTGCGCCATGAAGCGCGGCACCCTCCCCCGATGCGGCTGGGCCGCATGGACGAGGAAGGGATGGCAGAGGAAGACCGTGCCCGCCGGGCCGGTCGCGATTGCCTCCTCGCAATCTGCGCTCTCGGCGAAGCCGTTCGCGGCGAGCTCGCCCAGTGTCAGCCCCGCCTCGCCCGCAGGCGCCAGTTGTCGGGCGATCTGCAGATGCGAGCCGAGCCGCAGGCGGGTCGGCGCGTCCAGCGCGCCGACATCGGAGAAGAGGAAGAGCATCAGGAGCGCCCGCCCCTTCGAGGCATGGTTGGCCCGCCAGTCGAGGAAGTTCGGCGCCTCGGTGTCGAAGCTCACATCGACATGCCAGCCGGCATCGCCCGGATCCTCCGGCGAGGGGAAGCGCAGCGGGAAGGTGCCGAGCCCGCCCTGCGGCTGCCAGTTGCCCGCTCCGGCGAGCTGGTCATAGGCGGCGTGGAGCCGCGGCGTGTTCGCTGCCTCGCGGAAGGGCGCTAGGGCGAGATGGGGCAGGCGGATGACCGGCTGCGTCCAGGTGCTGCGGTCGTCGGGGTCGCAGCCGCTGGCCTTCCACAGGATGTCGGCGCAGGCGGCGACGAGTTCGGGCGGGATGGCATCTTCCAGCCGGAGATAGCCATCGGTCTCGAAACGGCGGAGGTCATCCGCGGTGAAGGGGGTGTCCATGATATATCCTTGAGCAGCCCACCGGCGGGGCCGGGGGCGGTATGAGGCCGTGGCGCGCGGGCGCGCCGGCGACAGGCCTCAGGCTCGGATGATCGTCATGCACATGGGGGGAGAGTAGCGCGGCCGGCGCCACCTGGCCACGGAAATCGTATCGATGTCCGTGCACGATTTCCGCATCGGAAATCGTGCCATGCCGGCGGCGGGCACCCTCCGCTTCCGAGGTCCGGCCCGGTCGATGGTCTGGGAGCGAGGAGCCGTCTGCCCCTCGCGCTCCCCGAAGGGTATTTGAAAAGGGGCAGAGGCAAGGAGGCTCTTTCCCCTTTCATCTGGCCGGAAATATGCCGGAGGTGTGGAGGCAGCGCCTCCACCCGGCTCCGGGGGCCCTCCAAGGGCCCCCGGAGCCGGCGCCCCCCAAGGGCCGGCGTCAGTGCGCCTCGGCCCAGTTCCGCCCCGTGCCGCCGTCGACGACCAGAGGCACCGCGAGCTCCAGCGCCGGGTAGGCGGCGCCCTCCATCACCTCGCGGGCGCGGGCGATCAGCGTCTCGGCCGCGTCCTCCTCCACTTCGAAGAGCAGTTCGTCATGGACCTGCAGGAGCATCTTCGCCGGCAGCCCGGCGATGGCGGCCTCCATCCGGGTCATCGCGCGGCGGATGATGTCGGCCGCCGTGCCCTGAATGCGGGCGTTGATCGCGGCGCGGCGGGCGAAGCCGGCATGGGGGCCGGAGGCGTTGATCTCGGGCGTGTGGATGCGCCGGCCGAAGAGCGTTTCGACCCGTCCGTGCTCCTTCGCGAAGGCGACGCTGTCGTCCATATAGGCGCGGATGCCGGGGAAGCGCTCGAAATAGCGGTCGATGAAGCCCTGCGCCTCGGCGCGGGGGATGCGCAGGTTGCGGGCGAGGCCGAAGCCGGAGATGCCGTAGATCACCCCGAAGTTGATCGCCTTGGCCTGGCGGCGGATGTCGGGGGTCATCGCCTCCATGGGCACGTTGAACATCTCCGAGGCCGTGGCCGCGTGAATGTCCTGCCCCTCGGCGAAGGCCTCGCGGAGCTGCTCGATGCCGGCGATATGGGCGAGGATCCTCAGCTCGATCTGGGAATAGTCGAGGCTGACCAGCACGTTCCCCTCTTCGGCGATGAAGGCCTCGCGGATGCGGCGGCCCTCTTCGGTGCGGACGGGGATGTTCTGCAGGTTGGGGTCGGTGGAGGCGAGGCGGCCGGTATTGGCGCCGGCGATAGAATAGCTCGTATGCACCCGGCCCGTGTCGACATGGATGTGCTCCTGCAGCGCATCCGTATAGGTGCTCTTCAGTTTCGCGATCTGCCGCCAGTCGAGGATCAGGCCGGGGAGCTCATGCTCGGTGGCCAGATCCTCCAGCACGTCGGCCCCGGTGCCCCAGGCGCCGGTCTTGCCCTTCTTGCCGCCGGGGAGGGCGAGCTCGTCGAAGAGGATTTCGCCGAGCTGCTTGGGGCTTCCCACGTTGAAGGGCCGGCCGGCCTTCTCCTGGATCTCCGCCTCCAGCCCCGCCATCTTCTGCGCGAAGGCGTTGGACATGCGGGAGAGGTGGTCGCGATCGACCTTGATGCCCGCCATCTCCATCCGTGCCAGAACGGGGACCAGCGGCCGCTCCATGCGCTCGTAGACCCGGGTCACCTGCGCTTCATGCAGGCGCGGCTTGAAGAGCTGCCAGAGCCGCATCGTCACGTCGGCATCCTCGGCGGCGTATCTAACCGCATCGTCCACCGGCACCCGGTCGAAGGTGATCGCCGCCTTGCCGGAGCCGAGGAGCGATTTGATCTGGATCGGGCGGTGGGCGAGGTAGCGCTCGGAGAGCTCGTCCATGCCGTGGTTGTGGAGCCCGGCGTGCAGCGCGTAGCTCATCAGCATCGTGTCGTCGATCGGCGCGACATCGATGCCGTAGCGCGCGAAGATCTTCGCGTCGTACTTCATGTTCTGGCCGATCTTGAGGATCGAGGGATCCTCGAGGACGGGTTTCAGGAGGTCGATGGCCTCGGCCAGCCCCATCTGCCCCTCGGCCAGCGCGCCGGTGTCGAAGAGCCCTTCGCCGTCGCCCGATTCCTTGTGCGTGACCGGGATATAGGCCGCCTCGCCCGGGGTGACGCAGAGCGAGATGCCGACGAGCTCGGCCCGCATCTCGGAGAGCGAGGTCGTCTCGGTGTCGATGGCCACATGGCCACGCTCGTAGATGGCGGCGATCCAGCGGCCGAGCAGCTCGGCGTCGCGGATGCAGGTGTAGCTCTCGGGGAAGGGCGGGGGCGGCAGCTCCTCGCGGGCGATCTCCTGCGCGGTCTCGCCGGAGGCGCCGCCCTGGGCGTCGGCGATGACCGGCGTGTCGACGCCGAGCTTGTCGGCGATGCGCTTGGAGAGCGAGCGGAATTCCATCTCGGCGAGGAAGGGCAGGAGCACCTCGGGATCCGGGTCCTTCACCTCGAGCTCCTCGAGGGTGATCGGGCAGTCCATCTCGCAATCGAGCGCCACCAGCCGGCGCGAGATGCGGATCTGCTCGGCATTGTCGACCAGCGTCTGGCGGCGCTTGGGCTGCTTGATCTCCTCGGCGCGGGCGAGGAGCGTCTCGAGGTCGCCGAATTCGTTGATGAGGAGCGCAGCGGTCTTGAGGCCGATGCCGGGGGCGCCGGGCACGTTGTCGACGGAATCGCCGGCGAGCGACTGCACGTCGACCACCCGGTCGGGATAGACGCCGAACTTCTCGAAGACGCCCTCGCGGTCAATGCGCTTGTTCTTCATCGGGTCGAACATCTCGACCCCGTCGCCGACGAGTTGCATCAGGTCCTTGTCGGAGGAGACGATGGTGACCCGCCCGCCGGCATCCCGCGCCCGGCAGGAGAGGGCGCCGATGATGTCATCGGCCTCGAAGCCCTCGATCTCGATGGCGGGGATGTTGAAGGCCCGCGTGGCGGTGCGGGTGAGCGGGAACTGGGGGACGAGGTCCTCCGGCGCCGGGGGGCGGTGGGCCTTGTAGAGGTCGTAGATCTCGTTGCGGAAGCTCTTGCCGGAATAGTCGAAGATGACGGCCACATGGGTGGGCGCATCGTCGCCGGATTGGTCCTCGACCATCTTGAAGAGCATGTTGACGAAGCCCGAGACGGCGCCGACGGGCAGGCCGTCGGACTTGCGGGTGAGCGGCGGCAGGGCGTGGTAGGCGCGGAAGATGAAGGCCGAGCCGTCGACCAGCATCAGATGGTGGCCCTTGCCGAATGTGCTCATGTGCTGGCGCTCCTCAGGTTGGGCCTAGAGGTGCCACAGGGGGGCGCGGAGGGCCAGAGGGGAGGGGTGGGGGGGGCGAGGAGCGTGGTGGGTTACAAACCCACCCTACGCCTTTGTTCAACGGTCCCGCTCATCCCCCGCCCGGCACGCGCCGGAACGGCGCAGGGCGAGCGCCGGCCCGTCCCGCGGGCTGGCGCTCTGGTGGGGCTCGGCGCAGCCTGTGAGCGGAGAGGTGGGTTGCACCATAAAGCGCGCCGCTCGACTGTCGGAGCGCCAACCCCCCGGGCCGGCGCTCGCCCTGCGCGGCGACCGGGGAGAGGCTCGGCCCGCCATCACGGGCGGGCTCGCGGGCGAGCCCGTTTGAGCGGTGCGATAGGGTGAGGGGCGGCACGGTGGGTTACAAACCCACCCTACGGGGTGGCCGTGCGTCTCGCCGGTGCCCGGGGGCGGTAGCGGCGCCGGGCGTAGGGTGGGTTTTCAACCCACCATGCACACCGTCCCCGTCAGTGGTGATCCGCCCCGTCACCCTCGAGCACCCAGCGGGCGTCGCAATAGGGGCAGTCGACGGAGGCCGCGCCGAGGGGGATCGTCAGCCAGACGCGGGGATGGCCGAGCGCGCCCTCGCCGCCGTCGCAGGCAAAGCGGCGGGCGTGGGTCGTGCGGGTCTCGGGGGCCGGATAGGCGGAGGCTTGGGGTCTCATCGGGCTCACTCCGTGGCTGTCAGCATGGGGCCGAGCGGGCGGCCGCCGAGGATATGCAGGTGGAAATGCGGCACCTCCTGATGCGCATGTCCCCGGGCATTGGCGATGGCGCGGAAGCCCTCCTCCACCCCGAGGATCCGGCAGACCTCCGCCACGGCGGCGAAGAAGCCGACCTGCTCCTCCGGGCTCGCCTCGGCCGCGAAGTGATCGAGCGAGACGTAAGGCCCCTTCGGGATCACCATGACATGCACGGGCGCCTGGGGAGAGATATCCTCGAAGGCGAGGGCATGCTCGCTCTCATGGACCGTCTTGTTCGGAATCTCGCCGCGGAGGATCTTCGCGAAGATGTTCTCGGGATCGTAATCGAAGGTCATGGGGCCTCTTCCCGGGGCTCGGCGTCAGTCGGCAAAGAGCTGCGGAGTCGCGGCGATCTCTGCCGCTTCCTCCTGCCCGACTTGGAGGAAATCCGCAATGGCGGCGGCCCATTCGGTGGGGCTCGCCTCTTCGCGGAGCCGCCCAAGATGCGGCAGGCCGAGCGCGCGGAGCCGCTCCGTCTCCCAGGCGATGTCGTTGCGGAGCGTCGGCAGGAGCAGCGCCAGCCCGGCGGCGCTCGTCTCGTCCCCGGCAAGCCCCATCCGCCGGGCATGGCCGGCGAGGAACTCGTCTGAATAGGCGCAGTCGAGCTCGAGCACGCGAAGCTCGCAACTGTCAGAGGCGAAATCCTGCAGATGGTCGATGCCGGAGACATCGAGGCAGATCAGCAGCCGGTCGCTGTCCTCATGGTCGAAGAGCATCCGCATCATCGCCCGCCGGTGCCGGGTGCGCTTGGCGATGGAGGACTGGATGCCGCCGAGATCGGGGAGCGGCGCGTCCTCTTCGTTGAAGATGAAATCGAGGCAGGGGATGCCCGTCGCCGCGCGGATGGCGCCGACGAGCCGCTTGGCCACATGCCATTTCTTCGAGGCGATGACATAGAGTACCCGCTCGCGCCCCATCGAGACGCCCGATTCCCAGAAGCGCGGGCCGAAGCGCCGGCCGTGGCGGCCCCGGCCCGTCAGGAAGGAAAAGAGCCGCCGCCCCTCGCCTGAGATGCGGAAATCCGTGCGCCCCGAGGCATAGAGATCGCCGAGCCGCGCCTTGAGCTGATCCGCCTCGGGCGAGATCTTGCGGGCGAAGAGGTAATCCTGCCCGAGCAGCATCTCGTAATGATCGTTGTAGAAGGTCACCGGCATTCCGTAGTCGGTGAACATCAGGAAGGTCAGCGTCCGGTTGCGGATCTCGGCCTCGGGGACGAGATGACGGACCATGGTCTGGAAGAAGGTCTCGTCGGGGATCCAGGTGGTGCGGAAGAAGCGCAGCACGTCCGGCCGCTCGGCGAGGAAGGCGAGGATCGCCTCCATCGTGCGGCGGCGCAGGCACCACCATTGCGAGCCGATCATGATCGTCAGGTCTTCGGGCGGCCGGCGGGTGAGGCCGAGACGGCGCTGCAGGTTCAGCGAGGTGTAGAACAGCCGCTTCTGGCTGCGCTCGTTGAACCAGTGGCGGAGCGTCAGACGCTCTTCGCGGATGCCCGTCTTGATCCAGCCGCTGTCGTGGAAATCCACGCTCTCGATGTAATCGGCATCGTCCGCATCGAGCATCTGATGCGCCCAGGCGGCGGATTTGATGGCCATGCAATCGCCGGAGAGAAGGTAGAGATGGCTCGCCTCGGGAAAGGCCCTGAGCGCCGCGCGGGCGGCGCCGAGCGTCGCCTCGACCAGCGACCATTCGCCCCATCCGCAGCGCACGCGGGGGGCGAAGGTGATGGAGCTGTCGTCCTTCAGGGCGGCATGGATCTCGTCATAGGCGGCATCCGGGGCATTGGCGTCGACATGGATGGCCATGACGTCGCCCGCGGCCGTCAGCGCCCGCGCCTTCTGGATGACGGCGGCCGGGTCCTTGTGGCAGAGCAATATGAAGGCGATACGCGCCATGAGATCCCTTTGCCGCTCCTGACCCGGGGTTAGGCGAAGAGCCGTTGAATTGACAACCCTCCCTGTGGTCATTTGCCGCCGGGGCAGCGAGGAGAGGCGAGCCATGGGCTATCCGGGAACATGGATGACCGAGAGCGAGAGCATGGTCTACCGCGTGGTGCCGAAATGCGCCTGCTCGACCATCGGCCAGATCATGTATTTCTCCGATCACGGGCGGTTCTTCGACGGCGACATCCATGATGCGCAGGAAGGGCTGCACAAATGGGGGATCGAGGCGAGCCAGGCGAAGATCACCGCCAATGTCGAGGCGCACAAGAGCTTCGCCTTCACCTGCGTGCGGAACCCCTACACGCGGATCCTGTCGAGTTTCTTCGACAAGATCTGCGGCATCCAGCGCAACGGGCGGCGCTACCGCGGCAATCTCGTGCCGCTTCTGGTGCAGAAATACGGGATCGAGGTGGGCAGCCCCGAGGACGGGTTCGACTTCGACCAGATCAAGAGCTTCCGGCGGTTCCTGCTCTTCGCCCGCGACACCATCCGCTGGAAGAAGCCGATGACGCCGGACATCCACTGGTCGGCGATGTCGGGCCATGCCGCGACGTTCGTCGTCAACGGCGGCCGCTATGACGAGATCATCTGGACGGAGCGGTTCAACGAGGGGATGGAGAAGGTCCTCTCCCGCATCGAGACCCCGGTGCCGGTGAAGCTGGACGAGATCCCGCGCTTCAACGAGAGCGAGGGCCACGGGCCGAAGCGGGCGCATGCCGTTGAGGAGTATTTCGACGACCTGTCGATGCATCTCGTCTACGAGATCTACAAGCGCGACTTCCAGCTCTTCCGCTACGATTTCGAGAACCCGGGCAACAAGATGCCTTTGGGCGAGATCGACCTCGACGAGGTGCATGTAAAGCTGGCGGGGTAGGGCGCCTGCTCGGCCCGCCCTAACGGGCGGGCTCGCGGGGGCGGCTGCCCTCAGATCAGGCCTTCCTTGCGGAAGAGCGCGCGCAGATCCGTCTCGGGCCGCGCGCCGAAATGGCTGATGACCTCGGCCGCCGCCACGCAGCCCATGCGGCCGGAGGTGGCGAGGTCCGCGCCATGGGCCATCCCGTAAATGAAGCCGGCCGCGAAGAGATCGCCGGCGCCGGTCGCATCGACCGGCACGACGCGCTTCACCGGCACCTCGGCCAAAGTGTCGCCGTCCGTGACGATCACGTCGCTGCCCGAGCGGGTGCAGACAACGAGCCCGGCGTCCTGCGAGGCCTGTTCGAGGGCGGCGGAGAGATCCGTCTGGTAGAGCGATTCCCATTCGTGCTCGTTGCCGATCACGTAGTCGAGCTCCTTCACCAGCCGGCGGAAGTCGTCCCTGTGGCGGTCGACGCAGAACGGGTCGGAGAGGGCGATGCCGGCCCGGCCGCCGCCGGCATGGCAGAGCCGCGCCGCCTCCTCGAAGGCCTTCTTGCCCTCGGGGCGATCGTAGAGATAGCCCTCGAGGAAGAGGATGTCGGCGCCGCGGGCGACCTCAGCCGGCACGTCGGCGGGCGAGAGCTCGGAGGAGATGCCGAGATAGGTGTTCATCGAGCGCTCGCCGTCGGGCGTGACGAAGATCATCGAGCGCGAGGTCGGCAGCGCCCCGCCCGCGACCGGCGGGTTGGGGAAGGCCGTCCCCGCCGCTTCCAGCGCCGAGGCGTAGAAGCGCCCGAGCGCATCGTCGCGCACCCTTCCGATGAAGGCGGTTGTCAGGCCGAGATTGCCGAGACCGGCGATGGTGTTGCCGACCGAGCCGCCGGGCGCCTGCCGCCGCTCGCGCATGGCGCCGTAGAGCACCTCGCCGCGCTCGCGCTCGACGAGCTGCATGACGCCCTTGTCGATCCCCATGTTGGCGAGGAAATTGTCGTCGCATTCGGACAGAACGTCGACGACGGCATTGCCGATACCGACAACCTGGGCGTGGGTCATGAGGTCTTCTCCTCGAAGGTGCAGATGTCGCGGATCAGGCAATCCGCGCAGCGGGGTTTGCGGGCCATGCAGATGTAGCGGCCGTGCAGGATGAGCCAGTGATGGGCATGCTGCTGCCAGGGAACGGGCACGCGATCCTCGATGGCGCGCTCGACGGCCAGCACGTCCTTGCCGGGGGCGAGGCCGGTGCGGTTGGAGACGCGGAAGATATGCGTGTCGACCGCCTGGGCGGGAAAGTTGAAGGCGACGTTGAGGACGACGTTCGCCGTCTTCCGCCCGACGCCGGGCAGGGCGGTCAGCGCCGCGCGCGAGGCGGGCACCTCGCCGCCATGCTCCTCGACGAGGAGGCGGGAGAGCGCCATGACGTTCTTCGCCTTGTTGCGGAAGAGGCCGATGGTCTTGATATGCTCGGTGAGGGCCTCCTCGCCGAGATCCAGCATCTGGTGCGGCGTCGTGACCTTCTCGAACAGCGGCCCGGTGGCGCGGTTGACCCCGGCATCGGTGGCCTGGGCGGAGAGCGCGACGGCGACGACGAGCGTATAGGGGTTCACGTAGTGCAGTTCGCTCGCCGGCGCCGGGTCGGCGGCCTCGAAGCGCTGAAAGCAGGTGCGGATCTCTTCATAGGAGAGCGGGCGGGCCATGGGAGGTTTATTGCCTTCCGGGGGCGCGGGGGGCAAGGGCTGTCAAAATGAGCGCCTGCGGCGCATTCCTTGAGTGAGGGGGGGCGCTCGCGCCCCCCGTCGCCCCGAGGGGCGACTCCCCCCTGAGGATTTTTCGGGAGCAAAGACGAGGCAGGTTCAGGTGGGTGCGGATTCGCGCAGGTTTCGGGTCGCGGGAGGCGGGAGCGAGGGGCTAACTGGTCGGGCGAGCAGAGGAGATGAGCCATGTCCGTACCGCAGCGCTTCGAGGAAGGCGGCTATCATTACCACGTCATGGCGCGGGCCATCGCGGAGATCGATGCCGCCGGAGGGGCGGCGCTGCCGCTCGAGGAGCTCGCCGGGCGGATGCATATGTCGGCCGCGCATTTCCAGCGCCTCTTCACCGCCTGGACCGGGGTCTCGCCCAAGCGGCTGCAGCAATATCTGGCCCTGGGCCATGCCAAGGCGCTGCTGGAGGCGAGGTTCACCACGCTCGCGGCCGCGGATGGCGCCGGGCTGTCGGGGACGGGGCGGCTCCATGACCTCTTCCTCCGCTGGGAGGCGATGAGCCCGGGCGATTATGCGCGGGGCGGCGAGGGGCTGGAAATCGACTGGGCGCGGGTGGAGAGCCCCTTTGGCCCGGCGCTCTTCATGGCGACGGAGCGGGGCATCTGCGGCATCGCCTTCACCGCCGAGTGCGGCGAGGCGGCGGCGATGGCGGAGCTTCGCGGCCGCTGGCCGGCGGCACGCTATCGTGAGGCGCCGGAGCGCATCCGGCCGATGGCCCTCGCCGCCTTTGCGGGGCGGAGCGAGATGCCGCTTCTCCTCAGCGGCGCGCCCTTCCAGATTAAGGTCTGGGAGGCGCTGATGCGCATCCCCTCCGGCCATGTGACCACCTATTCGGAGATCGCCGCCGCCATCGGCGCGCCGAGGGCTGTGCGGGCCGTGGGGACGGCGGTGGGGCGGAACCCGATCTCGTATCTCATCCCCTGCCACCGAGCCTTGAAGAAATCCGGCGGGCTCGGCGGCTATCACTGGGGCCTGCCGGTCAAGCGCGCCATCCTCGCCTGGGAGGCGGCGCGGGCGGAGGCGGACTGAGGGGCGTGAAGGGCCTCGGGGGGCCCCGGGGCGCGTCTGACCCCACGGAGTTCGGCGAAAAGCCGCGGGTCAGGGAAACCGCTATTGGATATCCGCGTTAACCTGCTCGATATGGGCAGTAAGCGCGAGCCGCGAGGCGTCGCCCCAGGACATGGCCGCACGACAGGCCCAGAAGAAGTGGAAGTCACGATGCAAAGCTATCTCAACAAAGCCGTCCTCACCCTTTCCGCCAGTGCGCTGGCCGTCGGGCTCACCGCCTGCGCCCCCGTGCCGGGGCAGACCGACGAGAATGCCAGCCAGGGCGCGCTCATCGGCGGCGCCATCGGGGCCGTCGGCGGCGCGCTTGCCGGCGACAATTCCCGCGAGCGTCTGCGCAATGCGGTCATCGGCGGCGCCGCGGGTGCGGTTGTCGGCGGGGCGGCCGGCACGGCGCTCGACCGGCAGGAAGCGGAGCTGCGCAACCAGCTCGGCGCCAATGTCGGCATCACCAACACCGGCTCGAGCCTCATCGTTACCATGCCGAACGACATCCTCTTCCCGGTGGACAGCGCCACGCTGACCGGGCAGCTGCAGAGCGACCTGCGCGCGCTGGCGGGGAGCCTCAACTCCTACCCGAACTCGCGGGTGCAGGTGATCGGCCATACCGACAGCGACGGCGAGGCCTCCTACAACCAGGGACTGTCCGAGCGGCGCGCCCAGGCCGTGGCCTCGGTGCTGATCAACGCCGGCGTCTCGCCGGCGCGGCTCTCGACGGTCGGCCGCGGCGAGGATGCGCCGGTGGCTTCGAACCTAGATGCCGCGGGCAAGGCGCAGAACCGCCGGGTCGAGGTGGTCATCACCCCGAACTGACCTTTCTGTCTGGACGATCTGGAGGGGCGTCGCCGGCTGGCGGCGCCCTTTCTCATTCCGGCTGATAGGTCAGGCAGATGACGTTTTCCCCGATCCGCTCGGAGCCCGTGAGGCGCATGGGCGGCCGCGGGCCCGCGGAAATAGGGCCGGCCGGAGCCGAACGCCACGGGGTGGAGGTAGAGCCGCACCTCGTCGATCAGGCCGAGGACGGAGAGCTGCTCCGCTAGGTCGGAGCCGCTGACCTGCACGTCGCCGCTGAGTCGCTCCTTGAGGGCCCGCGCCTCCGCCGCGAGGTCGGGGCCGAGGCGCGCGGCGTTCGGGCCGAGCTCGGGCTGCCCGCGGGAGGCGACGAATTTCGGCTGGGCCTGCCAGGCCGTTGCGAAGGCCCGGTGTTCCGGCGTCCAATCCGGGTTGTCACCGTCCCAGACCCGCATCAGCTCGTAGGTCTTGCGGCCGTAGAGGCTGGCGGAGAGGTCGCCGACGAAATCCGTCCAATGCGCGAAGAGCGCGGGCTCGGGCGGGAAATCCGCGTCGTGATCCACATAGCCGTCGAGCGAGACGTTCATGGCAGTGAGGAAGCGGGCCATCGGGGCTCAGGGCTCCACGGTGAAGGGCTGATCCAGCCGGTGCTCCTCGAGATTGGCGCCTTCGCCTATTCTGTCAACGACGGCGAAGAGCCCCGGCGGCGAGAGCGGCGTCAGGACGCCGTGCCATGTGCCGCGGTGGAGGTTCACGCCCTGCCCGGGGGCGGTCAGGAAGGCGCGGGGGGTGCCCGGGGCGCCGCCGGCATCGGGGGCGACGATCACGAGGAAGGGCGCCTCAAAGAGCGGCAGGAAGGCCTGGCTGCCCTCGGGATGGCGCTCGAGGAGGGCGCAGACATAGGGCAGCGCCCGGGGCTCGGCGCGGAAGATGGAAATCCCCGCGCGGCCCGAGCCGAAGTCGAGCGCCGCGCGGTCGTGCCAGCGGCCGCAGAGGCCCTCGTTGATGAGCTTGTCGTGGGGGCCGGCGGCCTCCAGCACGTCGCCGAAGGGGGCGAAGGCGGCGGCCGTCAGGGGCTCGGCCCGGACGATCATCTGAGCGTCAGCGCGGCGTGGCGGTTCACGTCCTTGTAGAGCAGGTAGCGGAAGGGCTCGGTGCCCGCCGCGTAGCAGGCCTGCGGGCAGAAGGCGCGGAGCCACATGAAGTCGCCCTCCTCCACCTCCACCCAGTCGCCGTTGAGCAGATAGACGCCCCGGCCCTGCAGCACGTAGAGCCCGTGCTCCATCACATGCGTCTCGGCGAAGGGGATCGTCGCCCCGGGATGGAAGGAGACGATGTTGACATGCATGTCGTGCCGGAGGTCCGCCGGGTCGACGAAGCGCGTTGTCGACCAGCGGGCGCGCATGTCGGGCATCTCGACCGCCGGGACATCGGCATCGTTCGTCACGAAGGCCTCCGGCGCCTCGATCCCCTCGACCCGCTGATAGGCCTTGCGGATCCAGACGAAGCTGACCGGCGCGTCGCCGGGGTTCGTCACCTGCCAGTCGGCGCCGGGGGGCAGATAGGCATAGCCGCCGGGGCCCATCTCGTGGCGCTGCCCGGCGATGGTGACGGCGAGATCGCCGGTCAGGATGAAGAGCACCGCCTCGCCTTCCGGGTCGGGCTCGGGCCGCTCGGCGCCGCCGCCGGGGGCGAGCTCGACGATCAGCTCGGCGAAGGTCTCGGCGAAGCCGGTGAGCGGGCGGGCGAGCACCCAGGCATGGGCGCGCGTCCAGCCGGGCAGGTAGGAGACGGTGATGTCGGTGAGCACGCCCCGGGGGATGACGGCATAGGCTTCGGTGAAGATGGCGCGATCCTTGGCGCGGCTCTTCTGGCCGGGCAGGCCGCCGGGCGGGGCGTAGTAGGACGTCATGGCAGAAGGACTTTCAGTCGGTGAAGGGCGATGCGCTCGACCTGGGCGCAGGCTTCGGTGATCTCCGCCTCCGTCTCGTTGCCGATCCGCCGCTCGAAGGCGGCGAGGATGCCGGCCTTGTCGTGGTCGCGCACCGCGATGATGAAGGGGATGCCGTGGCGGGCCATATAGGCCTCGTTGAGCTCGGTGAAGCGGGCGCGCTCCTCCTCCGTCAGCGCGTCGAGCCCGGCGGAGGCCTGCTCGGCGGTGCTGTCGGCGGTCAGCGCCTTGGCGGCGGCGAGCTTTCCTGCGAGGTCGGGATGGGCGGTGAGGACGGCGAGCCGCTCCTCGGGCGAGGCAGAGCGGAAGGCGCGGGCCATGGCGTTCGCAAGTCCGGGGGCGCTGTCATGCGCGGGGCCGAGCTCGAGCTTGTAGGCGCGCTCGGCGACCCAGGGCGAATGCTCGTAGATGCCGCCGAAGAGTTCCATGAAGCGCATTTTCTTCATGGCAGAGGGCCGCTCGCGGCGCTCATGGGGATGATGCGCCGCCCAGTGTTCGGCGATCTCGCCGCGGGTGAAGCACCAGCCGCCCCGCCCGGCGATATGGTCGAGAAAGCGCATGAGCCCGGCGATCTTGCCCGGCCGGCCGATCAGCCGGTTGTGCAGCCCGACCGACATCATCCTCGGCCGCCCGGCCTCGCCCTCGGCGCGGAGCACCTCGAAGGCGTCGATCAGGTAATCGCCGAACTGCCGGCCGGTGATGTAGCCGGGCGCCGTGGCGAAGCGCATGTCGTTCGCCTCGAGCGTGTAGGGAATGACGAGCTGGTCGCGCGCGCCGACCTCGCGCCAATAGGGCAGGTCGTCGTCATAGGTGTCGGAGATCCAGTCGAAGGCACCGGTCTCCGCCGTCAGCCGCACGGTGTTTTCCGAACAGCGGCCGGTGTACCAGCCGCGCGGCGCCGCGCCGGTGACCTCCGTATGGAGCCGGATGGCCTCGGCGATGGCGCGGCGCTCCTCCGCCTCGCCCATGTCGCGGTGCTCGACCCATTTGAGCCCGTGGGAGGCGATCTCCCACCCGGCGGCCTTCATGGCCTCGACCTGCTCGGGGGCGCGGGCGAGCGCGGTGGCGACGCCGTAGACCGTCACCGGCAGGCCGCGCTCGGTGAAGAGCCGGTGGAGCCGCCAGAACCCGGCGCGGGCGCCGTAATCGTAGATCGATTCCATGTTCCAGTGCCGCTGCCCCGGCCAGGGCTGCGCGCCGGCGATGTCGGAGAGGAACGCCTCGGAGCCGGCATCGCCATGCAGGATGGAATTCTCGCCGCCCTCCTCGAAGTTGAGCACCAGGCTGACGGCCACCAGCGCGTCATGCGGCCAGTGGACCTCGGGGGGCGTCGGGCCGTAGCCGGACAGGTCGCGCGGATAGCGGGGTGCCATGACTTCTTCCTCGGGCGGGGCCTGATGTGTCTAGGGCGAAGGAGGGCAGGCTTGCAAGGGCGGGGCCGGGGCGTGAAGGTGGCGGGAAACGGAGGGCAGGATGCCGGGATATCTGACGACACATGTGCTCGACACCGCGCTGGGCAAGCCGGCGGAGGGCGTGGGGATCACGCTCTGGCGCCTCGAGGGCGGCGAGCGGGTGAAGCTGGCCGGAACGGTGACCAATGCCGACGGGCGGACGGATGCGCCGATCCTGCCGGAGGTGGAGTTCGCGCCGGGGCAGTACGAGCTGGTCTTCGCGGCGGGGGACTACCTCCGCGCCACGGGGCAGGCGGGGGAGGAGCCGCTCTTCCTCGACGAGATCCCGATCCGCTTCGGAATGAGCGCGGCGGACCATTACCATGTGCCGCTGCTGCTCTCGCCGTTTGCCTTTTCGACCTATCGGGGGTCGTGAGGGAGGCGCGCGGGGGGCTTGCCAGCCCCCCGAACCCCCTGGCCCGGGGGGCGCTCGCGCCCCCCGAGGCCCCCCTGAGGATTTCTTTGGAGCAAAGACCGGGGGGCGCGGCGCTTCTTGGGCACCGGGGCGCTCAGTCTGGCGCGTGGGGAAGCTTCAGGGTCGGGGCGTGGGTGGCGCGGCGGGCGTTGAAATCGGCCTGGATGTCGCTCAGCCGGATCTCGGCGAAGCGGGAGAGGAGCGCGTCGCGGGCCGTGCCGATCGCCTCGCGCATCGTGTCGTTGACGCTCTGCTCGACGAGGCAGCGCGGCGAAGGGTCGGAGAGGCCGAAGGCGAAGAGCTCCGCCTCGCCGAGCGAGCGGAAGACATCGAGGAGCGTGATCTCCGCCGTCGGCCGGGTCAGCCGCCAGCCGCCGCCATGGCCCCGCTCGGCGGCGACATAGCCGGCATCGCGGAGCCCGGCCATGATCCGGCGGACCACCACCGGATTGGAGCCGAGCATCCCGGCGATATGCTCCGAGGTCAGCGGCGCCTCCGTCTCCGCCATGTGGAGGAGGACGTGCAGAAGGCGGGAGAGGCGGGTGTCCTGGCGCATGGGGTGGCCTTTCGTAATTCGTCCGGTTACATGACATTGACTGGGGTGCGGCTTCAAGATACTTATGGTGTTACATAAGATGGAGCCTGATGATGACCGAAGACCAGACGCTCGACCCGCAGGGCTGGTGGGAAGACTTCTACCGCACGCGCCGCACCAGCACCTCCGGCCGGCCGAGCGCCATGATGCTGCGTTTCGCGACCGGGCTCGCCCCCGGCCGGGCGCTCGACCTCGGCGCCTCGCATGGCGATGACGTGCTCTGGCTGGCGGCGCGGGGGTGGGAGGCGCTGGGCCTCGACATCTCGCCCACCGCCGTGGGCCGGGCCGAGGCCCGGGCCGCGGAGGCCGGGCTCGCGGGCCGCGCCCGGTTCGAGGCGCGCGACCTCGAGGCGGGCCTGCCGGAGGGGAGGTTCGATCTGGTGACGGCGCTCTACTTCCAGTCGCCCGTCACGCCCTTCCCCCGGGCGCAGATCCTGCGGGCTGCGGCCGCGCTCGTGCCCCCGGGGGGGCATCTGCTCGTCGTCGCCCATGCGGCGCCGCCGCCCTGGGCCTCCGGCAAGCATGGTGGAGACTTTCCGACGGTGGAGAGCGAGCGGGCCGATCTCGCCGCCGATCCGGCGCTCTGGGACGAGGTCGTGGCCGACGTGGTGGCGAGGCCCGGGACGGGGCCAGAGGGGGAGGCCGCCGAGCTTCTCGATACGGTCCTGTTCCTCAAACGGCGCTCGGCCTGAGGCGGAGCGGGGGGCTGTCTGCCCCCCGCCGGCCCTCCGAGGGGTTTTCGGGAGCGAAGCCGCGGGGGCCGCGGCCCAAGCCGGCGCCCCTTGAGGAGGCAGGAGGCCCGGCGCGGCGGGGCCGCGCGCACCGGGCGGGCATATCCGGCTTGACGGCGGGCGCCGGGCAGGGCCCCTTTGAGAAAAAAGGGGGACGGATATGTATGACTGGGTGCTGATCCTTGAGTGGGTCAAGTTTGCCGTCAGGTGGCTGCATGTCATCACGGCCATCGCCTGGATCGGCTCGTCCTTTTATTTCATCGCCCTCGACCTCGGGCTGCACCGCGACCGCAAGCTCGCCTCCGGCGCCGATGGCGAGGAATGGCAGGTGCATGGCGGCGGCTTCTACCACATCCAGAAATATCTGGTGGCGCCGGCCAACATGCCGGACGACCTCGTCTGGTTCAAATGGGAGAGCTACGCGACCTGGCTCTCGGGCTTCGCCATGCTCTTCCTCGTCTATTACATCGGGGGGGAGATCTTCCTCATCGACCCCGAGGTGCTGGACATCCCCGTCTGGGTGGGCGCGCTGATCTCGATGGCTTCGCTCGGCTTCGGCTGGGTGGTCTACGACCAGATCTGCAAGCGGCTGGTGACGGCCAACCAGACGCTGGTCATGCTGCTCCTCTTCGCCGTGCTGGTGGGGATGGCGCTCTTCTACGCCAATGTCTTCTCGGGGCGGGCGGCGCTTCTGCACCTCGGGGCGTTCACGGCCAGCATCATGTCGGGGAACGTGTTCTTCACGATCATCCCCAACCAGAAGGTGGTGACCGCCGACCTCGTCGCCGGGCGGACGCCCGACCCGAAATACGGCAAGATCGCCAAGCAGCGGAGCACGCACAACAATTACCTGACCCTGCCGGTCATCTTCCTCATGCTCTCTAACCATTACCCGATGGCCTTCGCGAGCGAGCTCAACTGGCTGATCGCGACGCTGGTGTTCCTGATGGGTGTGACCATCCGGCATTTCTTCAACACCATGCACGCGCGGAAGGGCCATCCGCATTGGGCGCTCGGCCTGACGGCGGTGATCTTCGTGGCGATCATCTGGCTCTCCTCCCCCCGCGCCTATGAATGGCGCGAGGACGAGGCGGCGATCCCGGCAGGGGCGCTGCGCTATGCCGAGGCGGAGGGTTTCGACGAGGTGCACCAGATCGTCATGGGGCGCTGCGCCATGTGCCATGCGGCCGAGCCGAGCTTCGGCACGTTCCAGTGGCCGCCGAAGGGCGTGATGCTCGAGACGGCGGCGGATATCGCCATCCATGCCGAGGAGATCTACCTGCAGGCGGGAATCACCCATGCGATGCCGCCCGCCAACCTCTCCTACATGGAGGAGGCGGAGCGGGCGGCGATCGTGCGATGGGTGCGCGCGGCTCGGGGGATGGAACTGGCGGACGCGGGGTAAGCCAAAGAATTTTCTACGAAAATTCTCTGTCAAAAAGTCTTCTGCGAAGACTTTTCGGGCGCGGCGCCTAGAGGATCACCCTGTGCTCGGCCTGGCCGCGGGTCTCCACCTCGATGGCGAAGGTGCGGCCGGAGGACGGGGCCGCGGCGATGGCATCCTGGCTGAGCCCGGCGGCGGCGGAGGTGACGTGGAGCGTCTTGAAGTCCGGCCCGCCGAAGGCCGGGCAGGTGGTCTGCGCGGCGGGGAAGTCATGGGCGGTCAGGAAGGCGCCATCCGCCCCGTGCACCGCCACGCGCCCGGAGCCCCATTGGGCGGTCCAGAAGGTGCCGTCCTCGGCGATCACGGCGCCGTCGGGGCTGTGGCCGGTGCTGGCGAAGTCGATGAAGACCTCGGGGTCGGAGGCGGGCCAGCCCTCGCTGTCCAGCCGGACGCGCCAGACCTTGTTCTGCGTCGTGTCGGCGAAGAAGGCGGTGGTGCCGTCCGGGCTGAAGCAGGTGGCATTGGGGATCGTGATGCCGGGGAAGAGCTGGCGAAGCTCGCCTCGGTAGTAGCGGTAGATCGCGCCGGCCCTAGGCTCGGCGCCGAGCCCCATCGTGCCGATCCAGAACCCGCCCTGCGGATCGGCGCGGCCGTCGTTGCTGCGGGTGCCCGGATTGTCGGCCTCGAGGGGCGCGACATCCTCCGGCACGCCGGTGCCGAGCGGGAAGCGCACGAGCGCGCGGGAGGTGGCGACGAGCAGCGTCTCTTCGTCGATCCAGCCGGCGGCGGAGATGAAATCCTCGAAATCCCAGGAGCGGACGGCGGAATGGAGCCGGCGGGCGAGGATGTCGACCCAGAAGAGCTCGCCGCGGATCGGGTGCCAGAGCGGGCCCTCGCCGAGGAGGCAGTTGGTGCTGTTGAAGATCATGCGAGGACCTCGTCATAGGCTTGGGTGATGGCGCGGGCGCGGGCGGCGACCTCGGCGGCGGGGAGGCCGGGCGCATAGAGCGCCGTGCCGATGCCGAAGCCGGTGGCCCCCGCCTGCACCCAGGCGGCGAAATTGGCGGGGCTGGCACCGCCGACCGCATAGACCGGCGTCGCCGGGGGCAGGACGGCGCGGAGCGCCTTGAGCCCCGCCGGCCCGGCCAGCTCGGCGGGGAAGAGCTTGAGGCCGGAGGCGCCGGCGGCGAGGGCCGCGAAAGCCTCCGTGGGGGTGAAGGCGCCGGGCCAGGAGGCGAGGCCGAGCGCCCGCGTGGCCTTGATGACGGCCGGATCGGTGTTGGGCGAGACGATGAGCTTTCCGCCGGCCTCGGCGACGCGGGCCACCTCCTCCGGGGTGAGGACGGTGCCGGCGCCGATCTCCGCCTCGGCGCCGAAGGCACGGGCAAGGGCGGTGATGGAGGCGAGGGGCTCCGGCGAATTCAGCGGCACCTCGATGCGGGTGATGCCGGCCTCGATCAGCACGGCGCCGACGGGCTCGGCCTCTTGCGGCGTGAGGCCGCGGAGGATGGCGATGATCTCTCTCACGGGCGGGCGCGCCCGGCGGAGAGGGCGGATCCGGGGGGCTGTCTGCCCCCCGTCGCCTCTGGCGACTCCCCCCGAGGATGCCCGGGAGCAAAGACATGGGGGGCGAGGAGGCGGGTGGCACTCGTTAGGCCCGAGGGGCGGCCGGGCCTTGAGGAGAGCGGGTCCCTCCCTGGTCTTTGCTCCGGAAAAATCCTCGGGGGGAGTCGGCCCTGAGGGGCCGACGGGGGGCAGACAGCCCCCCGGCTCCCGCGTCGGACCGGGCCGCCGGTCGACAGGTGGGCGTCCGCACTCACGTCCGGCCCTCCATCATCCGCCGGGCGGCGACGAGGCCGGCGAGGGTCATCGGCCCGCTCTCGGCGAGGCGGGTGGGCACGGCCTGGGCGGCAAGGGCCTCTGCATAGAGGCCGGCGAGGGGACCCTCGCCGATGATCGCCACCTCGCGGCCGAGCCACCAGGGGCGGGCGGCGGCGAGTTCGGCGCCGATGAGAAGGCCCGAGAGCCGGGCGCGGGCGGCGCCGGGCGCAAGGCCGGTGAGGAGCCCCTCGGCGCGGATCGAGAAGAGCCGGGCGGCGAGCTGCTCGGGGCGCGAGAGCGTGGCGTCTAATGCCTCGGCGAAGGCGGGCTGGTCCCAGCCGTCGGGCCCGGGCGAGGGCGAGAGGCTGTGGCGGAGCACGGTATGGGCGCCGAGGGCAGCGAAGAGCTCTCCCGTCAGGAAGGTGCGGAAGGAGACGACCTCGCCGGCGCTGACCTCCACCCATTTGCTGTGGCTGCCGGGCAGGCAGACGACACCGTCCCAGCCCGGATTGGCGGTGAGCCAGCCGGCGATGCTCGTCTCCTCTCCGCGCATGACGTCGGGCGGGCTGGCCTGCGAGAGGCCGGGGATGATGCGGACGGGCGGGCCGCCAGAGGGGCCGCCCGATGGGGCCGAGGTGAGGCCGGGGCCGAGGGGCGGGCAGGGGAGCGGGCGATAGGGCGCCTCCACCCAGCCCTGCCGGGCGCCGACCATGCCGCAGGCGAGCACCAGGGCCGCCTCCCAGCCGGCGGAAAGACGGGCGAGGGCGGGCGCGAAACCGGCTGGGGCGAGGCCCCCCATGCCGTCCTCGGAGCTGCGGGCCTCGATGAGCTCATCCTCGGCGGAGAGGTGCCAGAGGCGCAGGCGCGAGGTGCCCCAGTCGGCGGCGATCCAGGGGCTCATGCGGCGGCCCTCCGGCCGGGCCGCCTGGCGCGGCCCCGCCCGGGTGCGGCCCCGCGAAGGAGGCGGCGCCCGCTCATGCGTTGATCACCACGCCGCCGTCGACCACCAGGACCTGCCCGGCGATGGCGGCGCTCGCTTCGGAGGCGAGGAAGAGCGTCGGGCCGACGAGGTGCTCCGCCTCGATCAGGAGCGGCAGCGCCTGGCGCGAGATGTGGTTCTCGATCCCCTCCTCCGTCAGCCAGAGCTCTTTCTGGCGCTCGGTCACCACGAGCCCCGGCGCGATGGCGTTGACGCGGATGCCGTCCCGCCCCCAGGCGCGGGCGAGCGAGCGGGTCATGCCGGTCACCCCGGCCTTGGCGGCGGTATAGGGCGCGATCTCGGGCGCGCCGAGCGCATGGGCGATCGAGGCGTAGTTGACGATCCGGCCGCCTCCGGCCTCCCGCATTTGCCGGGCCGCGGCCTGGGCGGCGAAGAACTGCGCCTTGAGGTTGATGGAGAGCGACCAGTCCCAGAAGTCTTCGTCCACCGCGTCGGGATCCGCGCGCTGGTCGTTGGCGGCGTTGTTGACGAGCACCTTGAGCGGCCCGTGTGCCTCGGCCGCCGCTGCCAGCGCGCCGGTCAGGGCGGTGTTGTCGGTGACATCGGCCTTCAGGAACAGCGGCCGGGCGCCGGTCTCTTCCCCCATCCGGTCGGCGAAGTCGTCCGACGGGAGGATATCGCAGAAGGCGACGCGGGCGCCCTGGCGGAGGAAGCCCTCGACCAGCGCCGCGCCGATGCCGCTGCCGCCGCCGGTGATGAAGACCGGGGCGCCCGCCAGATCGGGATATTTCGGGGACATGTCGGCTCCTCCTCGGGCGGCACGTTAGGGCGGGGGCGGGGCGGGAGGCAAGCGGCGGCGGCGGACAGACCGGTCTGTCTGGGCCCCGGGCGCCGCTCAGCCGAGCAGCCGCGCGGTGTCGCGGGCGATCTGGCGCTCTTCCTCCGCCGGAAGGACATGGGCAGGCAGCGGCCCGAGGAAGGCCAGCCCGGCGGTGATGGCCTCGCGCACCGGGGCCGCATGCTCGCCGATGCCGCCGGTGAAGACCAGGGCATCGACGCCGCCCATGGCGGCGATGGCGGCGCCGGCGTGGCTGATGGCGGCGTGGCAGAAGAGCGCGACGGCGAAGCGCGCCTCGGCATCGTCCCTGGCGAGGAGCCGCTCCATGTCGCTGGTGCCGGCGAGGCCGCGCAGGCCGCTTTGCCGCATCAGGATGTCGCCGGCGGCCTCGATGCCCTCCTCCTCGGCCAGGCGAAGGACGAGCGCGGCGTCGATGTCGCCGACACGGGTGCCCATGACGAGGCCGCTCAGCGGCGAATAGCCCATCGAGCTGGCGACCGACTGCCCGCCCCGGATGGCGCAGAGCGAGGCGCCATTGCCGAGGTGGAAGGCGAGAAGCCGCTCGGGCAGCGGGTCGAGCCGCGCCACGATCGAGGCATAGGAGAGCCCGTGAAAGCCGTAGCGACGCAGGCCTCGGGCGCGAAGCGGCTCCGGCAGGGCATAGGCGGTGGCGACGTCGGATTGGCTGGCATGGAAGGCGGTGTCGAAGCTGGCGGTCTGGGGGAGGCCCGGTGCGAGGCGGCCGAGCGCCTCGATCCCGGCGAGGTTGGCCGGGTTGTGGAGCGGCGCGAGCGGGATGGCGGCGCGGATCTCCTCGACGAGATCGGGGGTGACGCGGGCGGCCTGCCGCCGCGCGCCGCCATGGACGACACGGTGGCCGGCGGCGGTGAGCCGCTCCGGCGGGTGGCCGGCTTCCGCGAGGGCCTTCAGCACCATGGCGAGCGCGGCCTCATGATCGGGCGCCGCGGCGGGGCGCGTCTCGGCGCCGATCCGCAGCTCGCCCGCCCCGCCGATCTCGCGGACGGAGAGGGCGAGCACCGAGGCGAGCCCCTCGCCGAAAAGCTCCGCCTTTAGGGAGGACGAGCCGGCATTGAGGACGAGGATCATGGCGCCATGATCGCGCCGAGCGCCGCCGAGGCGAGCCGCGCCGGCGCCGTCTGGGCGCGCGAGGTGAGCAGCACCGGCACCTTGAGGCCGAGGACGATCCCCGCGGCGCAGCAGCCCATCCCCAGCACCATCAGTTTGAAAAGCGCATTGCCGGAGGTGATGTTGGGCACGACCATGATGTCGGCATCGCCGGCGATGCGGCTGGTCACGCCCTTGGCGCTGGCCGCCGCCTCCGAAAAGATCAGGTCGAGCGCCAGCGGGCCCTCGACGATGGCATCCGGCAGTGCCTCCCTCGCCCAGTCGGCGATGGCGCGCGCTTCCATCGTGTTGGGGACGGAGGGGATCGGGTCCTCCGTCGGGGCGAGGATGCCGGCCTTGGGATGCGCGACGCCGAGCCTTTGGGCGAGCGCGACGGCCTGCGCGAGGCAGGCCTGCCGGGTCGCGACATCGGGGTCGACGTTGAGCGCGGCATCGGTGAGCAGCAGCGGCCGGTCGGAGCCCGGCGCGGTGATGTGAAAGACATGCCCCGCCCGCGTGCCCGGCTCGCGCAGCCCGGCGGCGGAGGGCAGCAGCGCCTTGAGGAAGGTCGAGGTGTGGATCTGCCCCTTCATCACCGCATCGACCTCGCCCAGGCCGGCCAGCCGCGCCGCCTCGGGCGCGGCGCTCTCATGCGGCGCATCGATCAGGCGGAGGCCGGAGATGTCCCAGCCGATCTCCTCCGCCGTGGCGAGGATCTTCGCCCGGTCGCCGAGCAGCACCGGCTCCGCCAGCCCCTGATCCGCCGCCTCGCGGATGCCCTGCAGCGGATGCGGCGCGCCCGCATTGACCAGCGCCACGCGCGGCGCCCTGGCGCGGGCGCGGGCCCGGGCTAGAAGCGCGGCGGGCGCCTGAGGGGCGATGGGCGACAGGAAAGGGTAGGGCATCGGCATCTCCGGGGGCGGGGCGTTGCGAAAGCCTAGGGGGCGGGGCGCCGGGGCTCCACCCCCGGCGGTCAGATGACGGAGCGGACGAGGCCGAGAAGCGCGAGCCCGGCCAGAAGCCAGATGGCGAAGCGGCGGAACGAGGCCGGCGCGGTGCCGTGGAAGCGCCGCGATCCGACCCAGAGCCCGAGCGCCATGGGCGGCAGGTAGATGGCCGTGGCGAGCAGATGCTCCTCCGTCAGCCGGCCGGCGGCGATGTAGAAGGGCAGGGTCCAGATATCGAGCAGCGTGAAATAGGCGATGAGCGTGGCGCGGAAGGCGGCGGCGGCGATGGGCTGGGCTGCGAAGAACGCGGCGATGGGCAGCCCGCCGAGGGCCACGCCATTGGCGAGGCCCGAGGCGAAGCCGGCGCCGGCATGGGCCGGGGCGCCCGGGTCGCGCCGCAACTGCACCCCGGCGAGGAGCAGCCCGCACATCGCGAGGATGATGAGCGAGATCACCGCCCGCCCGGTATCGACGCCGAGCCCGGTCAGAGCCCAGGTGCCCAGAGGCACGCCGAAGGCGGCGCCGGCCAGCATCGCGGCGATGCGCCGCCAGGCGATGTGCCGCCAGATGCCGGGAAGCTGGCCGAGGGTCATCGCCATGTCGGCGAGGACGGCAATGGTGGTGAAGGCGAAGGGGTCGGTCACCAGCCCGGCGCCCGAGATGAGGAGCGCCGCGAAGCCGAAGCCCGAATAGCCGCGCACGAACGCCGCCCCGAAGGCGACGAAGGCGATCCAGAGCGCCGGGAGGAGGGTGAGGTCGAAGGGCATGGGAGTGACATGCCGGGGCCGGGGCGGGAGGTCCAGCGGGATCGTGGGGAGCTCGCGCCCGGGCCGCCCTGATGGGCGGGCTCGCGGGGGCGTAGCGTGGGTGTCCAACCCACCGTTAGCGTGACGGTGATGCGGTGCCCCGCCCGGTGCGCGCCGGAACGGCGCAGGGCGAGCGCCGGCCCGTCCCGCGGGTCGGCGCTCTGGTGAAGGCAGGCGCGACGGTGAGCGGGGGAGTGGCTGCACCATAAACCGCGATGCGGAGCCGGCGGGAGCGCCAACCCCCGGGCCGGCGCTCCCCCTGCGCGGCGATGGTGCGCAACGATTTTGCGCGGGGGAGGGCTATGTGTTGGACCTTCGCCCTATGGATTTGCGGGGCGCTTAGGCCTCCTCGGCAAGAGCCGGGGATGCGGCGCAGAACCCCACCTTACGGAGGCAGGCTCAAGGAAATCGCGCGACTTCCGTGAACGATTTTCGCGCGAAGATCGTGTGTTGCATCGTCGGCGCCCTAGTCGGCGGGTTTCTTCTCCGGCGGGGCGGCGAAGAACGCGTCGAACGAGAGGGGCGCCGGGCGGGGCTCGGTGATCTTCACCGGCTCCCAGCCATCGGGTGGCTCGTAGAGCGCATCATAGTTGATGCCGCGGCGGCGGGGCGTGTCGGTCATGGGGATCCTCCTAGCATGGCCCTCCCCGGCCCGTCACCTCACGCCACCGCGCGCGTCAGCCCCGCGTCCACCGCCGCGACGATCCTGTCGATATCGTCCCGCGTCGCGATCAGCGCCGGCGCGAAGAGGAGCACGTTGTTGAAGCCGGGGACGGAGCGGTTGGCGGCGCCGATCATCACATCCTCCGCCAGCGCCTCGGCCTGCACCTTCGCGACCAGCTTCTCGGCCAGCGGCTCGCGGGTCTCGCGGTCGGCGACAAGCTCGATGCCGGCGAAGAGGCCGAGGCCGCGGACCTCGCCGATCACCTGATGCTTCGCCTCGAGCTCGCGGAAGCGCTCCATGAGGTACTCGCCCATCGCGGCGGAATTCTCGCAGAGCCCCTCCTCCTCGATGATCTTCATGTTCTCGAGCGCCGCGACGGGCCCGGACGCGCAGCCGCCGAAGGTGGAAATGTCGCGGAAGTGGCCGAGCGGGTCGTCGGCATCCTTGAAGGCGTCGAACACCGCCTCGGTGGTGACGCAGCAGGAGATGGCGGCGTAGCCGGAGGCGACCCCCTTCGCCATGGTCACGAGATCGGGCTCCACCCCGAACTGCTGGTAGCCGAACCAGGTGCCGGTGCGGCCGAGCCCGCAGACCACCTCGTCGATATGGAGGAGAATGTCGTACTTCCGGCAGATCTCCTGCACCCGCTCCCAATAGCCCGCGGGCGGGACGATGCAGCCGCCGCCGGCGGTGACGGGCTCGAGGCAGAGCGCGCCGATCTCGTCCGGCCCCTCGCGGAGGATCACCTCCTCGATGGCATCGGCGGCCTTCACCCCGTAATCCGGGCCCTCCCACTGGGCGCGGTATTCAAGGCAATGCGGCACCTCGATGAAGCCCGGCGCGAAGGGGCCGAAGCGGGCGTTCCGCTCCTGCTGGCCGCCGGCGGAGAGGGCGCCGATGGTGGTGCCGTGGTAGTCGCGGTCGCGGTAGAGGATCTTCGATTTCTTGCCGCCATGGTGCTTGGCGGAGATGGCGCGGACCATCTTGAAGGCCTTCTCGTTCGCCTCGCTGCCGGAGTTGGCGTAGTAGACGCGGCTGAGGCCGGGCATCTTCGAGACCAGCCGCTCGGCGAATTCCGCCCCGGCGATCGTGCCGGAGGCGCCGGCGAAATAGCACATCTTCACCAGCTGGTCGCGGACGGCATCGGCGATGCGCTCGCGGCCGTAGCCGACGTTGACCGTCCAGACGCCGCCCGAGACGGCATCGAGATATTCGCGGCCCTTGATGTCCCAGACCTGCATGCCTTTGCCCTCGACGATGATGCGCGGATCGATCGTCTCGAAGGGCTTGTGCTGGATCAGGTGATGCCACACATGAGCCCTGTCCGCCGCGATCACGCTGGCGGGGTCGTTGCTGCGCAGATCGTCCATGGCGATGGGTCCTTTTCTCACCGGGCTTGCCCGAAAAGAGATGGCAGATCGCCGGAGGCTCTGCATCCGTTTTGTTGGCGGACGTGGCGCTCCGAACCGAGAGGAGGCCGAAGATGGCTGAAGATTTCACCCTGCCCGACCCGGCGACCCGCCCCGTGGCGCCGAAGCTGGAGGGCGTGACGAAGGCGCAGAAGCAGCCCGGCGAGCATCTGCGCATGATCCACGATCACCAGCGGCAGAACATGCAGATCCTGCGCAAGACGGTGGAGCGCGCGAGGGCCGGCAAGCTGCCGAAGGGCGGGGCCGCGGAGGCGCTCGACGCCTCCGGCTGGGTCCACAACCTCCGCCGCTTCGGGGCGCTCTGCGGGCAGCATTGCCAGATGGTGCACATGCATCACTCCATCGAGGATGCGCATGTCTTCCCGGCGCTGTCGGACAAGGCCGTCGCCTTCCGCGCCGTGGTGAAGCGGCTCACGGAGGAGCATGAGGCCGTCCATCACCTGCTGGTGCAATTGATCGACGAGCTGAACGCGCTGAACGCCGACCCGAGCGAGGCGAAGTTCGAGAAGGCGGCCGCCACCAATGCGAAGCTGGAAGCGTTCCTCCTCTCCCACCTCGGCTACGAGGAAGACAGCATCGGCGACGCTTTGGGGGTCTTCCGGATCGGGATCTGAGCGGGCGGCCTGTGTCGCGCATGGGTGTGAGGGAAGGTTTGTGGGGGCGCTGCCCCCACGCCCCCGGGATTTTTGGGAGCAAAGACCGGGGGAGGACGGTGCGCCGCTCCGGCAGCCGGTCTGGTTGGAGAGGGATCGGAAGGTGACCTGGCCTGCGTGGTCCAGGTTGGAGAGCTGCTTGGGGGCGCTGCCCTCACACCCCCGCGTGTATTTGAAGAAAAGCGAGAAGGGGAGCGAGGCCCTCCGGCGCCGCTCCCCCCTTGGGTTTTCCGGTGGGCGTCAGTCCGCCAGCGACTGGGCGAGGCGCATGAGCTGCAGGGCCTCGTTGCGGTAGCCGAAGGGATCGTCGCCCCGGCTCTCGGTGGCGAGCGCGATCGCCTCGTCATAGCCCCAGCTCCCGAGATAGGGGCTGTCCTTCAGGAGCTGGCCGAAGCCGGCGATGGCGGCGGCGAAGGCGGCCTCCGTCCCCGGGCGGGCCGCGCCCTCGGGCAGGGCGATGGGCGTCTCCATGAGCTGCGAGACGTCCTCGCCCGGTTCCTTCCAGCGCAGGCGCAGGAAGCCGAGTTCGCCGTCGTGCGCGGCATCTGCCTGCGGGGAATCGGCGGCGTAGCGCAGATCCTCCGTCAGGCGGGCGGGGGAGCCGACCGGTGTCACCTCGTAGATCGCGGTGACACTATGGCCGGCGCCGAGCTCGCCTGCATCCACGCGGTCGTTGGCGAAATCCTCGCGGGCGAGCGCGCGGGTCTCGTAGCCGATGAGGCGGTACTCGGCGACCTCGGCGGGGTTCCATTCCACCTGCACCTTCACGTCGCCCGCGATGGGGAAGAGCGCGCCGGTGAGCTGGTCGACCAGCACCTTCCGCGCCTCGGAGAGCGTGTCGATATAGGCGGCCTGGCCGTTGCCGTTCTGGGCGAGGGCCTGCATCGTCGCATCGTCGAGATTGCCCCGACCGAAGCCGAGGACGGAGAGGTAGATGCCGGTCTCGCGCTTGTCCGCGATGTAATCCTCGAGCGCGGAGGGGTCGGAGAGGCCGACGTTGAAATCGCCATCCGTCGCGAGGAGCACGCGGGAGACCTCGCCATCCTCCGCCATCTCGGCGGCCAGCGCATAGGCCTGCTCAAGCCCGCCCTGGCCATTGGTCGAGCCGCCGGCGCCGAGGCCGTCGAGCGCCGCCAGCACCGTGGAGCGCTCGCCGGCGGCGGTGGGCGGCAGGGCCACGCCCGCCGAGCCCGCATATTCGACGATGGCCACCTCATCCTCGGGGCGCAGCTCGGCCAGCATCAGGCGGAAGCTCTGCTTGAGGAGCGGCAGCTTGTCGGCATCGGCCATCGAGCCGGAGGTGTCGATCAGGAAGACGAGGTTGAGCGGCGGCCGGTCGGCGAGGGCCGGCATCTCGCCCTGAAGGGCGATGTGCACGAGCTCCGTGCCCTCGTTCCACGGCGTCTCGAAGACGCTGATCGTCGGGCGGAAGGGCGCCTCGCCCGGCTCCGGCGCCGCGTAGTCATAGGGGAAGTAGTTGATCATCTCCTCGATCCGCACAGCCTCCGCCGGGGGCAGGTAGCCGCCGAGGATCGAGGAGCGGATGACCGACCACGACGCGGTGTCGACATCGATGGAGAAGGTCGAGACCGGCTCCTCCGCCGCGATGCGCAGGGGATTGTCCTCGGCATTGGCGAAGGTCTCGGTGTCGGGCCCGGGCAGGACGAGCGGCGGCTCCGCGGCGATGTAGCCGGCCTCGCCGCCCGGCGCGATGCCGGCGGAGGGGGTCGGGGCGGCGAGGCGCTGGAGAGGCGCCGGGGCGTTGAGGTCGCCGCTCTCGACGAAGGCGGGGGCCTCCTCGGCCATCTCAGCCATTTCGCCGAGGACCACCGTGCCGTCGGCGGGGCCGGTGCGGAGCCTGTCATCCGGGCCGGAGAGGGGCAGCGTCTCTTCGGCGCGCGGTGCGGCCTGCATCTCGGCCTCGGGCGCGGGGAGGGAGTCGGCCATGGGCTCGGGCATCTGGTCGGGCTGGGATACCGGCCCGGGCGCAGGTTCCTGCGGGCCGAGCCCGGGCGCGCGCTGCATCAGGTCCTCGCCCATGGGGCTGAGGATGAAGATCCCGCAGGCAACGAGCGCGGTGGTGAGGCCAAGGCCGGTGCGGCCGGTCAATGTGTTCAGCATCTGTCTCATTCCTCTCAATAGGCCGCGGGGCTCGCGGTCTGAGGTGAGACGGGCATCGGGGCGCGATCCTTGGAGCACGGCGAAATTTTCCTGGGCGAGCCGCAGGTCGGCATCGCGCTTCGCCGGGTCGGGCGCCGGGGTGGCGCCCTTCATCGCGGCACGGAGCGCGTCGAGGTCGAACAGATCGTCGTCGTCGTCCTTGGAGGTCATGCGTCCTCCTCCTCTTTCCTCATCGCGCGGAGCCGCTTCTTCGCTTCGCTGACCCGCCACGAGATCGTGCCCTCGCTGACGCCCAGCACCTCCGCCGCCTCGGCATGGGTGGCCTCGTCGAGCACCAGCGCCAGCGTGTCGCGCAAATCGTCCGGCAGGCGGCGCATGGCATGGGTCAGCCAGTCGCCGCGCAGGGCATCTTCCTCCATCGCCGCCTGGCGCGAGACCTCCCAGTCGCCCCAGCCCTCGGCCGCCTTCACCCGCGTGGCCTGCCGGCGGCGGCGGTCATGGGCGGCGTTGACGGCGACCCGGTAGAGCCAGGTCGACACCCGCGCCTCGCCGCGGAAGCGGGCGAGCTTGGCGGGCAGGGCGGCGCAGATGTCCTGCGTCAGGTCCTCCGCCTCCGCCCGCGCGCCTGTGAGGCGGAAGGCGAGGGCGAAGAGCCTGTCGTAATGACGGGCGAGCAGCGCGGCGAAGGCCGCGCCATCGCCCGCAGACGCCGCCCGGGCCAGGGTCTCGTCGCTCGGTTCCATCAGCATCACGCTTGGGTAGACGCGGGCCGCGCGTCAATCCTTGGCGCGAGGGCAAAAGAAATTGCGGCCGCGGGCAATTGCGGGCGCGCCGGTGCTCAGACCCGCCGCACCGGCCGGCGTGTGGCTACCTCCCGCCCACGGCGCCGCTCGCGGAGGTAGACGAAGAGCCCCGAGCCGAGGATCAGCGCCATCCCGGCCCAGGTCACCGGGCCCGGCAGGCTGCCGAAGATCGTCCAGCCCCAGAAGAGCGCCAGCGGCAGGCCGGCATATTCGAAGGGGGCGATCGTGGCGGCATCGGCGGCGCGATAGGCGGCGGCGAGGCTGTAGGCGACGAGGCCCGAGCAGAGCCCGAGGCCGAGGAAGAGCCAGAGGTCCCGCCCCTCCGGCCAGGTCCAGGCGCGCAGGAGGAAGACGAGGCTCTCGTTCTGCACCCCTTCTGCGAAGCGGCCGTCCCCCGCCACCAGGAAGAAGGCCAGGGCCACGACGAGGAAGACGCCCTGCGTGTAGATCGCGAGCCCCGCGGGCGGCATGTCGCCGCCGAGCCGCCGGGTCAGAACCATCGTCGAGGCATAGGTGAAGGCCGCGAGGACGGGCAGGGCGAGGATCAGCCGCGAGGCCGCCAGCTCCTCGCCCCCGGCCCAGGGGCGCTGCATCAGGAGGACGCCGAGAAAGCCGACGATGACGGCGCCGAGCCGCAGCGGCCCCACCTTCTCGCCGAGGACGGGGATGGACAGGAGCGTGATGAAGAGCGGCGCCACGAAGAAGAGCGCCGTCGCCTCCGCCAGCGGCAGGGCCGCGAGGGCGGCGAAGAAGGCCATGTTGGAGATGACGAGGCAGAAGCCGCGGAGCAGATGCAGCGCCGGCCGGTCCGTGCGGAGCGCGCGAAGACCGCCCTCCATCATGAGGAGCGGCCCGGTGAAGCAGAGCCCGAGGATCGAGCGGACGAAGACCATCTGGTGCAGCGGATAGCCGCCGGACAGCGCCTTGATCAGCATGTCGTTGATCGAGATCGCCGCCGTCGCGAGCAGGATGAGGGCGATGCCGAGGGCGGGGCGGTCGAGGCGCGCGGCGGGGCTGGACATGCCCCGGGCTACGCTCCCCCCGCGGCGGGATCAAGCGCCGTGGCGCGGCGCGCCGGCGAGGGCGGGCGCCCGGCGCAGGGCCCCGAGAGGGCGAGGAGAATGCCGCCCGGCAGCCCGCAACCTGGGGGCGAGCCGGCCCGAGATGCCAGGTGACCTTTGGTCAATCGCCGCGGGGCAAAGAAAACCTTGGTCAGTTCGCCTTAATCGTGCCTTTCTCGGGCCTTAGAGGATGTGTGACGTCGATCTGACGCTCCGGCTCGGCGGAGTCGACCTGCATGGAACTGGAAAGACCCCCGCAATGAGACAGCGTAGTCCCGCCTGCTCCCGCCCCCCGGACCGCCGTCCCAGACCCTCCGCCGCAATGGGGTGGCCTGAATGAACTTTACCGGATTGCCCCTGACGCTCGATTCCTCTCTCCAGGGAGCGGAACAGACGGACAAGGACATCCTCGACATCGCTCTCGAAACCGTCCGCACCCATCTTGGCATGGATGTCGCCTATCTGTCTGAATTCGTGGGCGACCGCTCCGTCTTTCGTGCCGTCAGCGCCCCGGGGATGGAGGCGCTGATCAAGGCGGAGGACAGTGTCGGGCTCGATGAGGTCTATTGCCAGCACATCCTTGCCGGGCGGCTGCCGCGGCTCATCAGCGACACGGCGGACCATCCGCTGGCGCTCGAGATCCCGATCACCCAGCAGGTGCCGATCGGCAGCCATGTCTCCGTGCCGGTCTATCGCGCCGACGGCAGCGTCTACGGCATGTTCTGCTGCCTCAGCCCCCAGCCGAACCCGACGCTGAACACCCGTGACCTCGATGTCATGGAAACCTTCGCGGCCATCGCCACGCGCGAGCTCGACGCCACGCTGCGCCGCCGAAGCGAGCGGGCGCGGATGTCGCAGCGGCTCGACGAGGCGATGGGGCCCGAGGGCGTCGAGATCGTGCTGCAGCCGATCGTCGACCTGTCGACCCGGCGCATCTCGGGCTTCGAGGCGCTGAGCCGCTTCACCGGCGAGCCCTATCGCTCGCCCGACCAGTGGTTCGCCGATGCGCTCGCCATCGGCCGGCAGATCGAGCTGGAGGCCTATGTCGTCTCCAAGGCGCTGTCGCTGCTGCCGGAGCTGCCGGAGGGCACCTCGATCTCCGTCAATGCGTCGCCGGGGACCGTGGCCTCCGGCATTCTCGCCGGGCTCGCCGCCGCCTCCGACCCGTCGCGCATCACCATCGAGTTGACCGAACATGCCATCGTGGAGAATTTCGACAGGGTCTCGCAGGAGCTCGACCGGCTCCGCCAGCTCGGGGCGCGGGTCGCGGCCGATGACGTGGGCGCCGGCCATTCGGGCCTGACGCAGCTTCTTCGGCTGCGGCCCGACGTCATCAAGCTCGACATCGAGCTGGTGCGCGGCATCGACAGCAATTCCGCCAAGCAGGCGCTGGTGATGGGCATGATGTACTTCGCCCGCGACATCGGCGCCAGAATCGTCGCCGAGGGCATCGAGACTGATGAGGAGCGCGAGGCGCTGCGCACGCTCGGCGTTCATCAGGGGCAGGGCTACCACCTCGGCAAGCCGATGTCGCTGGCCCGCGTGCGGGACTGGATGTCGCTCTGGGAAGAGGTGGCCGGCGAACCGGCGGTGCTCGGCCGGCTGGCCCTGAACGGCTGATCCTTAAGCGCGGCCCGCCAGTGCGGCCGTTTGGGGGCGCCCCCAAAGCAAACGGGCGGAAGCTCTCGCCCCCGCCCGCGCCGGTGCCTTTTAGGGGCGGATTACATCGGCAGTTCGACCGACCAGAAGAGCGTCTCGCCCGAATGGTCGTCCACCCCGTCGTTGTCGGTGGAGATCCACATCATCCCGTCCTCGGTGAAGGCGAGGCCCTCGACCTTGTCCTGGGCATAGCCGTTCAGTTGCAGAAGGTCGGGGGCGATGTCGTAGACCACCTCCTTCGTCACCACCGGGTAGTCGCCGCCGAGCGCCACCGGCACCATTTCGGCGAGCGGCACGCGGGTGACCTGCTTCACGCCGACATTGGCGCCGATCTGGTTGTCGCGCTCGATGAGGTAGACGTGATCGCCGTGGGCGACGATCTCGGAAAGGCCGATCCAGCCGGTCGCCGGCACGTCGAGCGGATAGGCGACCGCGCCCCATTCGCCGGTGGCGGTGTCATAGGCGAGGAGCTTCACACTGTTCTCGGCATCGTCGGACCAGGGCCGCTGCTGCGCGCCCCAGAGCACGCCGTCGATCAGCGTCACGCCCTCAAAGCCGGAATTGGTCTGAACCGCTTCCAGCTCTTCGGGCAGGCGCACCTCCTCGAGGATCTCGCCCTCGGCGGAGATGTGGTAGAAGGCGTTGTAGAAGCCCTCTTCCAGCTTGCCTTCGGAGGCTACCCAGAAGCCGCCCTCGCCGTCGAGCGTGATGCCCTCTAGGTCGAGCCGCGTCTCGCCGAAGGCGATCGGCAGCGCATCCGTGATGGTGGCCGGGGTCGTCGTCGTGTCGATCGTGTAGATGGTCGGCGAGCCGGCGTAGAAGCTGTCGTTCACCGCGTAGATGGTGGAGCCGTCCGCCACCATGCCGGAGATCGCGCCCCAGCCGATCAGGCTCTCCGCCCCGGCGGAGGTGAGCATCGGATAGGCGGCCGGCGCCTCCTGATATTCGTAGATCATCACATGGGCGCGGATGCCGCCGTCCGGGCCGAGGTCGGTCTCGTTGGCCGAGACGAGGAGGTTCCGCTCGGGGATCACCACATAGCCTTCCGGCCCGATGCCGGAGGGCAGGAGCTGGGTGAGCACCGGCGCCGCCGGGTCGGTCACGTCATAGACGCCGACGACCGAGCCGCGCTCGGAGCCGACGAAGACGAAGGGCGTCTCGCCGAAGGTGCCGAACTCGATCGATTCCGGCTCCACGCCCTTGTTCTCGGAGCGGCCCTCCGGGTAGTGGCCGATCTCGATCAGCGCATGTTCGAAGCTGGTGCCGCTGTCGTAGACCAGCGTGCCGTCCTTGGCGAAGATCGACCAGCCGCGCGAGCCGCCGTCCATGTCGCCCTCGTTGGCGATGGCGAAGTGATCGTCATCGATCCAGTTCACCGCGTCCGGCTCGCGGGGGATGGCCGTCAGGCTCTCGGTGAAGGCGAGCGCGTCGTCCTCGGTGGCATCGACGCCGTCGAGATCCACCGTGCCGGCGGAGAAGGAGCCGAGCACCTCGCCGGTGGCGGAAAGGACCACGAGCCAGTTATTCTCCTGCATCGTCAGGACGATCTCGCCGAGGCCGTTCACGTCGACGAATTCGGGCTCCGGGTCCTCGGGGGCGATGTCGGAGAGGCCGGTGACGTCGGCCTGGATGAGCCCGGCGCAGTCGAGCGCGCCTTCGGCCAGCGGCACGATGGCGAGGAAGCCGCCCGGCATCTGGCCGACGCGGCCGTCGCCGAGATCCTCGTCGCGCTCGTTCTCGATGGCCACGGTGACGAAGCTGTCATCCTTGGCGATGGCGACGGAATCCGGCTGGCCGCCGAGATCGCAGCGGCCGAGCTCTTCCTGGGTGGCGATATCGAGCGCCACAAGGAAGCCGGAGGGCGCGGTGTAGCTCTCGGACGTGTTGACGCCGACATAGGCGGTGCTGCCGTAGACGGCGACGGAGGTGGGCTCGCCGCCGTCCATCGCGATCTCGCCGAGGGGGGCCGGGGCGGCGGGATCGGTGATGTCGATCAGCCCGACGACGCCGGCGGGGCTGTCGGTATAGATGAGCGTCATGCCGTCGGCCGTGGCGGCGATGATCTCGGCGGAGGTCTCTTCGGCATCGGGGCTGTTGCCGGTGGTGGCGAAGCTGGCGATGCGGTTGAAATGCATGTCCTGGGCCGAGGCGGCGCCGGCGGCGAGCGCGGCGGCCAGGGCGAGAAGGGACGTCGTCCCTGTCTTGAGCGTCATGTGCCTGTTCCTTCCTGTCGGGCGCTCGGGGGATGGCGCGCTGCCGTAACAGGCGGGTGACGGGCCGGTGACAGGGGGATGAAAGCGGTTGGAGGTGCCGCTTGGGGAGGGGCCTAGAGCGGTGTAGCGTAGGGTGGGTTTGTAACCCACCACTCCCCTTCCTTCCCACCCCAACGGTGCCGCGCAGGGCGAGCGCCGGCCCGTGGGTTGGCGCTCCTGCCGGCTGAACGGCGCGCTTTATGGTGCCGCCACCTCCCTGCTCACTGGCTGCGCCCGGCCCCACCGGAGCGCCGACCCGCGGGACGGGCCGGCGCTCGCCCTGCGCCTGCGGCGCGTACCGGGCGGGGGCGTCGCACCATCGTCGCGCCACCGGTGGGTTGCAAACCCACCCTACGCCGGGCGGCGGGTCCCTGCGCCGCCGCTTCCCGACCGCCGATTCCCTTCCTCCTCCGCCGCATTTTCGGGCGCGGCGGCCGCTTCCGCACAATTTCTGCGCTGCAGCGTCCGCCATGGGCGCCTCAGGCCGTGACGCAGCGTTGCGCGGGTCCGGACCCGGGGGAAACATCCGATGGCGCCCTGGCCGGGCGGGAGCCCGCGAGAGGCTCCGGGCGGGTCTCCCGGATACAGGGGGAGGAGGCCCCGAGCCGGCCGGACAGCAGAAAAACAACAGGCTGGCCCGCTCTGGGACGGCCGATCAACGGGGGAAGCCCAGTATGAAGATGTTGAAATATGCCGCGGTTGCGGTCTCTGCGCTGGTGGCCGGCACCGCCTCCGCGCAGGACGTGTCCTGCCCGATCAAGGTCGGCGTCCTGCACTCTCTGTCCGGCACGATGGCCATTTCCGAGACGACGCTGAAGGACACGATGCTGATGCTCGTCGAGCAGCAGAACGCGGCCGGCGGGCTTCTGGGCTGCGAGCTCGAGGCCGTCGTCGTCGACCCGGCCTCCGACTGGCCGCTCTTCGCCGAGAAGGCCCGCGAGCTGCTGACCGTCCACGAGGTCGACGTGATCTTCGGCAACTGGACCTCCGTCAGCCGGAAGTCCGTGCTGCCGGTCATCGAGGAGCTGAACGGCCTTCTGTTCTACCCGGTGCAGTACGAGGGCGAGGAAAGCTCGCGCAACGTGTTCTACACCGGCGCCGCGCCGAACCAGCAGGCGATCCCGGCGGTGGACTATTTCCTCGAGGAGCTGGGCGTCGAGAAGTTCGCCCTTCTCGGCACCGACTACGTCTACCCGCGCACCACGAACAACATTCTCCACCAGTACCTGATCGACGCGGGCATTCCGGAAGAGAACATTTTCGTCAACTACACGCCCTTCGGCCAGTCCGACTGGTCGACCATCGTCTCCGACGTGGTCGAGCTCTCGTCCGACGGCAGCCAGGTCGGCGTGATCTCGACGATCAACGGCGATGCCAACGTCGGCTTCTACAAGGAACTGGCCGCGCAGGGCGTCTCGGCCGAGGACATCCCGGTCGTGGCCTTCTCCGTGGGTGAGGAAGAGCTTTCGGGCTTCGACACCTCCGAGCTGGTCGGCCACCTCGCCGCCTGGAACTACTTCATGTCCGCCGACACGCCTGAGAACGAGGAATTCATCGCCGCTTGGCACGAATTCATCGGCGACGAGGCCCGCGTCACCAACGACCCGATGGAAGCCCATTACATCGGCTTCAACATGTGGGTGAACGCGGTCACCGAGGCCGGCACCACCGATGTCGACGCCGTGCGCGAAGCGATGTGGGGCCAGGAGTTCCCGAACCTCACCGGTGGCATGGCGGTGATGGGCGTGAACCATCACCTCTCCAAGCCGGTGCTGATCGGCGAGATCCGGGCCGACGGCCAGTTCGACATCATCTCGCAGACCTCCGAAGTCCCGGGCGATGCCTGGACGGACTTCCTGCCCGAATCCGCCGTGCTGGAATCGGATTGGAAAGACCTCGGATGCGGCATGTACAACACCGAGACCGAGACCTGCGTGCAGCTCACCTCGAACTACTGATCCCTCACCGGATCACGGGGGGGCGCGGCTGCCGCGCCCCCCCTTTCCCGAATGCGAAGATCCCGGGGGCGGCCAATTCATGCGCGCAATCCTTCTCGCCTGCCTCCTCTGCCTGACCGGCCTCGCCGCCGCCGCGCAGGATCTGCAGTCGCTTCTGCAGGAGAATGCCGAAGAGATCGGCGACCCCTCGCGGCGCACCATCGCCGAGGCTCTGGCGCCGGTGGTGGACAGCGGCCTGCCGCAAGTGACGGAATTCCTTGAAAGATACGCCGCCCGCGAGCTCTGGCAGCGCCCGGAGGACGGGCTGTTCTTCTATGCCGAAGAGAGCGACGACGGCCTCACGCTGATCGACATAGACACCGGCGAGCCGGTCGGCAGCTCGACCAGCCGCGAGATGAACAACATAAGGGTGAACGCCGGGGTGCGCGGGGTCATAAACTCCGCGCTCGTGCAGTTCCAGCTCTCCGATCCCGACGCCGCCCGGCGCAACGCCGCGCTCGATGCCATCGCCCGCTCGCCCGAGCCGGAGCATCTGGAGCCGCTCCTCGGCTCCATCGAGGAGGAGCCGAGCCCCGCCATCCGCACCCGCAAGGAGCGGCTGGCCGCCATCCTCACGGCGCGTTTCGGCGAGAACACCGAAGCGCGCATCGCCGCCATCGAGAGTTTCGCCGGGGACACCACGCTCGACGTGCGGGGCGCGCTCAGCCAGATCCTCACCACCTCCGACGAGGTGGCCGAGACGCTGCCCGAGGGCGAGAACATCGCCCGCGAGCGCGACCTCACCCGCGAGGAGGCCTATGCCGTGCTGGTGGCCGAGGGCCTCGCGCCGCCCCGCGTCTCGGATGCCGACATCGCCCGGGCGCTCGAGGCCAATATCGCGGACGGCATGGTCGGCGGCCTGCCCGTCGCCACCCTCGGCGACCCGGACGAGCGCATCCGCGCCTACGAGGCGCTGGCCGAGACCGGCACCGTGCCGCCCTTCGTGGCGGAGGAGGAGGTCGACGCGGCGCTCGATGCCCATGTCTTCTACGCCGCCTATGACGAGCCCGACGAGGAGGTGACCGACGCCGCCCGCGCCGCGCTTGCCGCCATCGAGTTCCGCGTCGCGGCCTACCAGTTCATCGACATCGCGCTCGACGCCCTGTCGCTCGCCTCGATCTACTTCCTCGCCGCCATCGGGCTCGCCATCACCTTCGGCGTGATGGGGGTCATCAACATGGCGCATGGCGAGTTCATCATGATGGGCGCCTATACGGGCTATGTCGTCCAGCAGATCGTGCCCGACTACACGCTCAGCCTCGTCATCGCCCTGCCCTTGGCCTTCGCCGTGACCTTCGGCGCCGGCGTGCTGATGGAGCGGCTGGTGATCCGCTGGCTCTACCACCGCCCGCTGGAGACTCTCCTCGCCACCTTCGGCATCTCGATCGCGCTGCAACAGATCGCCAAGAACATCTTCGGCACCCAGGCGCGGCCGCTGACAAGCCCGGCCTGGCTCGGCGGCGAGTTCTCGATCAACGACATCATCGCCATCTCGAACATCCGCATCGCCATCTTCGTGCTGGCGGCGGTGTTCCTCGTGCTGATCCTCCTTCTCCTCAACCGCACCCGCATCGGGCTCGAGGTGCGCGCCGTCACCCAGAATCCCGGCATGGCGGCCTCGATGGGGATCAACCCGGGGCGGATCAACATGCTGACCTTCGGGCTCGGCTCCGGCATCGCCGGAATCGCCGGGGTGGCCATCGGGCTCTATGCGCAGGTGACCTCCGAGATGGGGGCCAACTACATCGTGCAGAGCTTCATGACCGTCGTGGTCGGCGGGGTGGGGAATGTCTGGGGCACGCTGGCGGGCGCCGGGCTGATCGGCATCCTCCAGAAGGGGATCGAGTGGTTCAACCCTTCGAACACGCTGGCGGCGCAGACCTACATGATCCTCTTCATCATCCTCTTCATCCAGTTCCGGCCGAAGGGCATCGTCGCCCTCAAGGGCCGCGCGGCGGGGGATTGAGCATGACGCATCACCCAAGCGGCGATCTCCAGATGGCAATCGCAGGTACTGCCCGGCCGCAGGCGGAGGCTCTCCATGCAGCGTAGCTTCTTCCTCCGGCACCCTTCCGTCCTGATCTTCATTGGCTTCCTCGCGCTCTTCACGCTCGCCGTGACGCTCCTCGCCGATGCGACGGGCACCGGCGCCCTCTCGACCTCCTTCGTGAAGACCCTCGGGCGGACTCTCTGCCTCTGCCTCGTCGCCATCGCGATGGATGTCGTCTGGGGCTATTGCGGCATCCTCAGCCTCGGGCATTTCGCCTTCTTCGGCATCGGCGGCTACGCCATCGGCATGTGGCTGATGTATGCCCGCACCGAGGAGATCGTCGCCGCCTCCATGGCCGCCCGCCCCCTGCCGCCGACGCCGCAGGAGCTGACGGACGCGATCGGCACGCAGATCTTCGGCGTCGTCGGCTCCTCCGACTTCCCCGCCATCTGGGCCTTCGCGCATTCGCTGCCGCTGCAATTGCTGGCGGTCGTGCTGGTGCCGGGGCTGCTGGCGCTGGTCTTCGGCTGGCTCGCCTTCCGCAGCCGGGTGACGGGGGTGTACCTGTCGATCCTCACCCAGGCGATGACGCTGGCGCTGTCGCTCTATCTCTTCCAGAACGACTCGGGCCTCCGCGGCAACAACGGCCTTTCGGGCCTGCAGAACATCCCCGGCGCCGCGGAGCTCGGGCAGGATGTCATCTCGATCCGCTTCTTCTGGGCCTCGGCGCTGGCGCTGGGCCTCGGCTACGTGCTCTTCGCCTGGGTCACCTCGGGCAAGATGGGCTCGGTCATCCGTGCCATCCGCGACGACGAGGCGCGGGTGCGCTTCCTCGGCTACCATGTGGAGAGCTACAAGCTCTTCGTCTTCACCATCACCGCAATCGTCGCCGGCATCGCCGGGGCGATCTATTATCCGCAGGCCGGGATCATCAACCCGGCGGAAATCGCGCCCATCGCCTCGATCTACCTCGCCGTCTGGGTGGCCATCGGCGGGCGGGGGCGGCTCTACGGCGCCGTGATCGGGGCGGCGGCGGTGTCGCTCCTCTCCTCGTGGTTCACCGGCGGCGGCGCGCCGCCCATCGACCTCGGCTTCTACCGCATCCTCTGGACGGACTGGTGGCTCGTGCTGCTCGGCTTCGCCTTCGTCGCGGTGACGCTCTTCTTCCCCAAGGGGATCGGCGGGCTCTTCGACCTCGTCATGATCCGCCGCCCGGTCGAGGACCGGACGGGCGACTACGGCCCCGACGCCGGCGCCTGGCGCCGTGACGAAGGGCGCGAAGAGGGGGAGGAGGACAGATGAGCACGCTTCTGGAGGTCTCCGGCGTCTCCGTCACCTTCGACGGGTTCCGCGCCATCAACAACCTCAGCCTCTCCATCGGCGAGCCCGAGATGCGGGCGATCATCGGCCCGAACGGCGCCGGCAAGACGACGATGATGGACATCATCACCGGCAAGACGAAGCCCGACGAGGGCCGCGTGCTCTGGGGCGAGATGAGCCGCAACCTCCTTGGCATGTCGGAGAGCCGCATCGCGCAGGAGGGGATCGGCCGCAAGTTCCAGCGCCCGACGGTCTTCGAGGCGCAGACTGTGCGGGAGAACCTCGCACTCGCCCTGAAGAACCGGCGCGGGCCCTTCGACGTCTGGCTCCGCGGCCGCCGGCCCGAGGACGAGGGGCGCATCGGTGAGCTGGCCGCCGAGATCGGGCTGACGGCCGAGCTCGGCCGCGTCTCGGGCGAGCTCTCCCACGGGCAGAAGCAATGGCTGGAGATCGGGATGCTGCTGGCGCAGGAGCCGCGGCTCCTCCTCGTCGACGAGCCGGCGGCGGGGATGACCCCGGCGGAGCGCGAGCACACCACAGACCTCCTCAAGCGCGCCGCGCGGACGCGGGCGGTGATCGTGGTGGAGCACGACATGGAATTCGTGCGCCGGCTGGAGTGCAAGGTGACCGTGCTCCACGAGGGCCGCGTGCTCGCCGAGGGCTCCATCGACCATGTGACCTCCGATCAGGAAGTCATCGACGTGTATCTGGGGCGGTAGATATGGCGATGCTCGACGTACGCGGCCTGACGCTGAAATACGGCCAGAGCCAGATCCTCTACGACATCGACCTCACGGCCGAGGCCGGTCAGGTCACGGCGGTGATGGGGATGAACGGGGTCGGCAAGACCTCGCTCCTGAAGGCGATCTCGGGCCGCTATCCCTACGACCGGGGAACGATCACTCTGGATGGGGTGCCCTTGGTCCATGCCTCGGCGACCACCTGCGCCCAGGCGGGCATCGGCCTCGTGCCGCAGGGCCGCCAGATCTTCCCGCTCCTGACGGTGACGGAGAACATGGAGACGGCCTTCGCCTGCCTGCCCCGCACCGAGCGCGGCATCCCCAACCGGATCTACGAGCTCTTCCCGGTCCTGAAGGAGATGGCGAACCGCCGCGGCGGCGACCTCTCGGGCGGCCAGCAGCAGCAGCTCGCCATCGCCCGGGCGCTCATCACGCGGCCGAAGGTGCTGTTGCTCGACGAGCCGACGGAGGGCATCCAGCCCAACATCATCAAGCAGATCGGCCGGGTGATCAGCCAGCTCCGCGAGGAGGGCGAGATGGCGGTGGTGCTGGTGGAACAGTTCTTCGACTTCGCCTATGAGCTCGCCGACAGCTTCGTGGCCATCAGGCGGGGCGCGGTGGAGCTGAACGAGCCGCGGAGCGAGGTCGACCGCGAGCGGCTCCTGGCCTGCGTCACGATCTGACGGAGCCCGTCGCGGCGGTCGGCGCTCGCCTCCGGCAATCGCCCCGCCCGCCGTCCCGCTGGCCCTTCATCTGGCCATAAATATCGCCGGGGGTGTGGGGGCAGGACCCCCCCTCCCTCCCTCGCAGCCAGCCCGACGATTGGCCCTCGTCCGCCTCGCGAGCTCGCCCATCAGGGCGCGCCGAGCGTCCCGCGATTGCCACGCAGGGCGAGCGCCGGCCCGGGGGGTGGCGCTCCTGCCGGTGCCGCATCGCGCTTTATGGTGCCGCCACATCCCCGCTCAGAGCGGCGCGCTGCCCCACGAGAGCGCCAGCCCGCGGGACGGGCCGGCGCTCGCCCTGCGCCTGCGGCGCGCACCGGGCGGGGCCAAGCTCAAACGTCGGTATGAACATCGCAAACGGCAGGCGGAAGCCGCCCCTCACACCCCGAGGCAGATGTACTTCATCTCCAGATAATCCTCGATCCCGTGCCGCGAGCCCTCGCGGCCGAGGCCGGATTGCTTGACGCCCCCGAACGGCGCCACCTCGGTCGAGATGATGCCGGTGTTCACGCCGACGATGCCGTATTCCAGCGCCTCCGCCACCTTGGTCACGCGGCTGAGGTCCTTGGCGTAGAAGTAGCTGGCCAGCCCGAAGATCGTGTCATTGGCCATCTCGATGACGTGGTCTTCGTCGGTGAAGCGGAAGAGCGGCGCGAAGGGGCCGAAGGTCTCTTCCTTGGCGACCGTCATGCCTTGCGTCGCATCGCGCACGACGGTCGGCTCGTAGAACTGTCCGCCGAGCGCATGGGGCTTGCCGCCGGTCATCAGCGTCGCGCCCTGCGACGTGGCATCCGCAAGATGCGCCTCGACCTTCTCGATCGCCTTCGGCTCGATGAGCGGCCCGAGGTCGGTGCCCTCCGTCAGCCCGTCGCCGACCTTGAGCGCCTTCACGGCGGCGGTGAGCTTTTCGGCGAAGGCATCGTAGACGCCCTCCTGCACATAGATCCGGTTGGCGCAGACGCAGGTCTGGCCGTTGTTGCGGAACTTGCAGGCGATGGCGCCCTTCACGGCCTCGTCGAGATCGGCGTCGTCGAAGACGATGAAGGGGGCGTTGCCGCCGAGCTCCATCGAGCATTTCATCACCTGGTCGGCGGCCTGCTTGAGGAGCGTCCGCCCCACCTCCGTCGAGCCGGTGAAGGTCAGTTTGCGGACCTTGGGATTCTCGCAGAATTCCTTGCCGGCATCGGAGGAGGAGGTCGTCGGCACCACCGAGAAGACGCCCGGCGGCACGCCCGCCTCTTCCGCCAGCACCGCCATGGCAAGGGCGGAGAGGGGCGTCAGGGACGCGGGGCGCGAGACGAAGCTGCAGCCCGCCGCCAGCGCCGGGGCGACCTTGCGGGCGATCATGGCGTTCGGGAAGTTCCAGGGCGTGATGCCGGCGGCGACGCCGATCGGCTGGCGGATCACCTGGATGCGCAGGTTCGGCTGGTGGGCGGGGATGATCTCGCCATAGACGCGCTTCGCCTCCTCGGCGAACCATTCGACGAAGCCGGCACCATAGGCGATCTCGCCGCGGCTTTCGGTCAGCGGCTTGCCCTGCTCGGCGGTCATGAGGATCGCGAGGTCCTCCTGGTTCTCCATCATCAGCTCGTACCAGCGGTGCAGGATCTTCGCCCGCTCCTTGCCGGTCTTCGCGGCCCAGGCGGGCTGGGCTTCATGGGCGGCGTCGATGGCCTCGGCGATCTCGGCGCGGGTGAGGTCCGCGACCTCGGCGATGACATCGCCGCGGGCCGGGTTGGTGACGTCGAAGCGCTTGCCGGAGGCGGCGGGGCGCCATTCGCCGGCGACGAAGGCGTCGGTCTTCAGGAGCGCCTTGTTGCTGAGGAGGGTGGCGAGGTCGGTGGCGGTGTCGAGCATGAGGGTCCTCCTTCGGGTTCGCGACATATGGGACCGGCCGGGGGCCGAGGTCCATGGGGAACGAAGGGCAAGGAGGGGGCGGAGGTTCCGTCCGGCGGGCACGGAACGTCCGGGCCCGGCCTGACGGGCGGGCTAGCGGGGCGGCACCGGGTCTGACTGTCGGATGAGGTGGAGGGCAACCGATCCCGGCGGAGCGGGCGAGCTGGCCCGCCGAAAGAACGCGCCGGCGCCCCTCCTCCCGTAGGGGCGCCGGCGGGGGAAGGGGGCGGAGGTTACTCCGGCCGGCGCCCTTCCCAGGCGGCCTGGAGGAGCTTGCGGATGTCCTCCCGGTCGAAGGGGCGGGGGTTGGAATAGGCGTTCTGCGTCGCGATCTCGGACGCGCGGTCGAGATCGGCCTCGCTCATGCCGAGGTCGGCGAGGCGCATCGGCGCGCCGGCATCCTTCGCGAAATCCCAAAGCCCCCCGCCGACGGAGCCGAAGATCTCCGCGACGCCGTCCAGCGCATCCGTGCCCTCGGCATTGAAGCCGGCGGTATGGGGCAGGAGGATCGCATGGGTTTCGGCATGGGGCGTGCCGAAGCTGCCGCCGAGCACATGGGCGAGCTTGTGATGCAGCGCCATGGTGATGTAGCCGAGCGCCGTCGAGCAATACCAGGCGCCCTCGAGCACCTGGGCCCTTGCCTCGCGGTTGCCCGGCTCGCGGGCGACCACCGGCAGGCCGGCCTTGAAGCGGCGCATCGCCTCCAGCGACATCAGCGACAGGACGGGGTTGGCATCGGGCGCATAGAGCGCCTCCACCCCGTGGGCGATGGCGTTGAGCGCGGAGGTCACCGTGAGATCGGCCGGCAGGGTGAGCGTCAGGTCGACGTCGTAGACGACCACCTCGGGCCGGATGGAGGCATCGCGGCGCGTGGTCTTGGCGCCGTTCTCCGTCTCGCCGAGGATGTCGGTCATCTCCGAGCCGGCATAGGTCGTCGGCACGGCCACGTGGTCGGCCCCCGTGCGGGTGGAGATGGCCTTGCCGAGCCCGATGGTCGAGCCGCCGCCGATCGAGACGAGGCAATCCGCCCCGCTCTTCTCGAAGGCCGCCATGGCGCGCTCGGTGACCTCCACCGGCGTGTGCATCGCGGCCTCGCTGAAGGTGCCAGCAGCCCGCGCGCCGAGCCGCTTTGCCAGCGCCTCGGCATCCTCCGCCTGGCCCGGCGTCGACAGGACGAGCGCGCGCTCATGGCCGAGCCGCTCTACCTCCTCGCCGACCTTGCCCAGCGTGCCGAAGCCGAAGACGACGCGGCTCTGGATGCCGGGGAAGACGAAGCCGGTCACGTGTTGCCTCCGAAGGGCGGACGCCCGGCAGCGATGTCGGCCAGCATGGCGTCGATCGCCCGGATCTCGCAATCGGCGACGCCGTGGTCGCGGCCGGGGACGATATCCATATGCAGCCGGGCGCCGGCCCTGGCGAAATCATGGATCGACTTCTGGAAGGCCCAGAGCGGGATCCAGGGGTCGTCGTCGCTGTCGGTGGCATAGATCGGCAGCCCGTCAAGGCTCGCCCGCGGCAGGTCGTCCTGCACGGCGCCCACGCGGCAGCCGGTCAGCAGGATGGCCGCATCCGCGCCGGCCCCGCCGCGCAGCAGATATTCGGTCGTGGTGCATGCGCCCTGGCTGAAGCCGCCGACGATCACCGGCCGGCCGTTCGCCATCTCGCGGGCGCGGGCAACCTCGGTGCGGACGATCTCCAGCGCCTCGTCGAGCTGGGCTGCCGTGTCGCCGGCGATCGGGTCGACGGCCTTGGCGTCGTACCAGGCCGGACGCGGGCTTTTCGGCAGAATGAAATGCACCCCGGGGGCGTCGAGACGGGAACAGACCATCTCGACCATCGCCTCGGGATCCTGGCCCCGCCCGTGCAGGAAGACGCAGATCGCCTGCGCCTCCCTGACGGGCGTGCCGTAAGTCTGGACTTGCGGCACGCGTTGCTCCTCAGGCGTCCTGGAAGCTGGCGGGCTCGAGCCCGGCGATGAGCTCTTCCTTGCGGTCCTCGAACCACGGCGGGAAGACGAGCGTCTGGCCGATGGCGTCGGCCGGTTCGTCCTTCGCCCAGCCTTCGGCAGTGGTCCAGGCCAGTTCGAAGAGCGCGCCGCCCGGGGAGCGGACGTAGCAGGACTTGAAGTAGTTGCGGTCCTTCTGCTCCGAGATGTCGGTGAAGCCGAGGCCCTCGATATGGGCGCGCAGCTTCAGCTGGCTGTCCTCGTCGCCCGTGTTGAGCGCGAAGTGGTGGATCGTGCCGCCGGAGAGCGTCCAGGTGCCCTGCGCCTGATCCTTGATCTCGGTGATCTCGACGACGGAGGACATGCCGTTGTTGGTCGGCACCTTGTAGGCCATGCCGTTCTCGTCATCGGCCATCTTCTCGAGCGGCAGCGCGATGGTCATGAAATCGTCCATGGCGTTGCGGTCCGTCACGGCGACGACGCCGCCGTAGATGCCCTTAATGGCATGTTCGGCACCGATGCCCATCTCTTCGTTGACGATCGGATTGCGCGGGTCCTCGGGGTTCTCGACGAGCTGCAGCTCGATGCCCGACGGATGCGCGAACTCGACGCGGTCGAGGCCGAAGCGGTTGGTCTTGACGGCCTTGTGGCCGCGCTCGTTCAGCCGGTTGATCCAGAAATCGGCGGCGCCGACGGGGATCGCCTGCTGCACGACCTTCGACTGGTTGGTGCCGCGGCGGCCGTAGACGCCCGGCTTGCGGAACGGGAAGGTGGTGATGATCGTCGATTCATCGCCGTTCTTCGAGCCGTAGTAGAGGTGGTAGACCGGCAGCACGCCGTCGAACAGCACCGTACGCTTCACCGAATACAGACCGAGGTCCTTCGTGAAGAAGTCGTAATCCTCCTGGGCACCGTCGGTGCTCATGGTGAGGTGGTGATACCCGTTGATTTTCATATGGATTCTCCTCCTGGGGGGTTGGGCTGTCCCGGCTGGGGCGTAGCCCCGGCAAGGACGAAAGTGAAGGATGCGGCAAAGCCGCCCTCCGGATCGGGGATCATCTCGGCCATGAGGGCCGGATGTTCGGCGAAAAGCGGGTCGGCGCCGATGGCCGGGTCGCTGCCGTCGAAGAGATGCGTCGTCAGCACCTGGTAGCCGGGCGCCGAGATGCGGAAATGCAGATGCGCCGGGCGCTCGGGGCTGAGCCCCAGCCGCGCCAGCAGCCAGCCGACCGGCCCGTCATCGGGGATGCGGTAGCCCTTGGGGCGGATGGTGCGGATCCGCGCCACCCCGTCGGCCCCGGTGCGGTAGATGCCGCGCAGATTGTGCTCGGGCTGCGAGTCGGGGGACTGGTTCTCGTAGAGCCCCTCGCCATTGGCATGCCAGATCTCGACGATGGCGCCGGAGACGGGCGCGCCATCCGTGCCCGTGACGCGGGCGGTGAAATCGAGGGGCGCGCCGGCGCCGTCGAGCGAGATGCTCTCGCCGTCGGCGCGGGGCGGGGCGCCCTTGCGGTAGAAGGGGCCGATGAGCGTGTTCGGCGTGGCGCCCTCGGGGCGCCGCGAGGCCAGCCGCTCGACCGTGCTCGTGAGCCCCAGCGCATCGGCGAGCAGCACCCATTCCTGCCGCTGGTCGGAGCAGGCATCGCCGACTTCGGAGAGAAACCCGATGACGCGCCGCAGATCGTCACGGCCGAGTTGATGCTCCTGCGCCATGTGGGAGAGATGGGCGACGAGCGAGGACACCAGCTCCGCCAGGCGCGCGTCGGGCGCGCCCGCAACGCGGGCCGCAAAGGCGCTGGCTGGCATCAAGCTGTGCGTGTCGACCTGTCGATGGTCCATGACTCTCCCCCCGGACGAGCCCACCATATCGGCTCAGCCCCGCCACGACATTATTTTGTGGCGCCTCAACATAACAAATCGGCATGAAGGCGCCCGCGGCGCCTGTCCGGAGCGGAAGAGGATGGACCGGGATAACATCCGGCCATACACAGATAAGGGGAGGCTTACATCAGGTTCCGGCATGAAGTTCGACGAGCGGCAGCTGGTGCAGATCGCGGCCATCGTGAAACATGGCTCCGCGACGGAGGCGGCGAAGGCGCTGGGCGTCTCGCAGCCCTCGATTTCGCGCACCGTGGCGCAGCTGGAGCAGCGCCTGGGCGAGCCGCTCTTCGTCAAGGGGCGGCGGCCCCTGACGCCGACTCCGCTCGGCGAGATCGTCGCGCAGCACGGGCTGTCGATCCTGACGGCGAGCCGCAAGGTCTCCGACGCCGTGACCTCCTACCGGCAGGGCAATGCCGGGGTGGTGCGGCTGGGGGGCGTGCCCTTCTTCCTCGACGCGATCATCTCGCGCACGATTGCCACCTACAACAGCCGCCATCCTGATGTGCGGGTCGACCAGAGCTACGGCAACCTCAGCGAGCTGACGGGCCAGCTCGAGGCCGATTTCCTCGACCTCGCCATCACGCCGCTCGGCCAGTCGACGCCGCCGGAGGGATTCGAGTTCGTGCCGCTCCTGCGGGCGCGGAACGTCATCGCCGCGCGCAAGCACCATCCGCTTGTGCAGAAGAGCGTGCTCTCGGCGAGCGACGTGACGAAATATCCCTGGGTGGCGCCGCTGCCGGGCTCGCCGCTTCTTCTCGACCTGCACTGGATTCTTCTGACGCTCGGCTCCAACGAGCTGGCGATCCGCTATTCGGGCGGCTCGCTCATGAGCGTGGTGAACTACATCTCCGAGACGGACGCGCTGGCGATCCTGCCGCATTCGGTGGTCTTCGCCATGCGCCACGAGAACCGCGTGGCGGTCGTGCCATTGGACGTGCCGCAGCCGAAGCGGGTGATCGGCATCCTGACCGCCGCCGGGGCGCCGATGGCGCCGGCGGTGAAGCGGATGGCCTATCACATCCAGGTGGAATTCGCCTCGCTCGCCGAGGCGGTGGAGCGCCACGAGCGGACCATCGTCTGGGGGTAGGGGGGGCCAACTTACTGTTGGCGTAACGCTTGTTCGATGTCCTCGCCCGGTGCGCGCCGCAGGCGCAGGGCGAGCGCCGGCCCGTCCCGCGGGTCGGCGCTCTCGTGGGGCAGCGCTGACATTCGGGCGGAGGATGTGGCGGCACCATAAAGTGCGATGCGGAATCGTCGGAGCGCCAACCCCCGGGCCAGCGCTCGCCCTGCGCGGCGACGGGGCGTGTGGTTGAGAGGGGGAAGGTGGGTTGGAAACCCACCCTACGGATAGGTCGGCCGTTGCTCGGTGCCTGGCCCGCGCCGGGCAGCCGGCAGCAAAAAGGCCCCGCCCTTGCGGGCGGAGCCTCTTTTTGCCGAAGGGCCGGCCCGAAGGCCGGCCCCCGGTCGTCAGTTGCCGCCGGCGAGCTGGGCCGCGGCGTCGATCAGGACCTGAACGGTCTCGCCGTTGTTGGTCTCGGCCGTGAAGAAGTGGCCGACGCCCGGGAAGTCATCGGCGAGAAGCACCTTCTCGACCGACACGCCCGCCTGCTCCCAGACGCTCGCGAAGCAGTCGAGCTGCTCGGAGGTGTGGAAGATGCCCGACGCGATCATGATCATCGGGATGTCGCTGAGACCGGGCAGGCTGCTGGCCTCGCCTTCGGCCTGCATCGGGCAGGCGTCCTCGGAGACGGCGACGTCTTCGGCGAGCGCCGGCTCCCAGGTCAGGTTGGTGCGCATGACCTCGTCCTGGAACGGGTTGGAGCCCGCCGCCTCGATGGCGACGATGCCGACCACGTTCTCGGGGTTCATCTGCGCGGCGAGGAAGGCCGACCGGCCACCGGCCGAATGCGGCATCAGGATCGCCGGGCCGATCTCGTCGAGCAGTTCGGAGATCTTCTCGGCCGAGAGCACGTCACCGCCGTAGGGGGTGGTGGCCGAGAGCTTCAGCCAGTTGATGACGTTCTCGTTGTCCGGGGTCGGCTCGCCGCCCGGCCAGTTCTCGGAGGTCGCCAGCCAGGAGATGATCCCGGAATTGGCCTGGCCGAGCTGGCCCGAGCCGTAGTTCGGCGAGGCCGGCGAGCGGCCGTGGCCGGGGCGGTCGGCGGCATAGACGTCGAAGCCCGCGGCGATCAGGTAATCGCGCACGCCGTCACGCCCGTCGGGGGTGCCGTACCAGTCGGAGGACTGGCCGCCGCCGCCGTGGACGAGCACGATCGGCACGTCGTATTGCGGGTCGGCGTTCAGGTAGAACTCGACGAACATCTGGTTCTCGACGGTCACGGCGCCGTTCTCGTCGGGTTCCGACGTGTCGCCGCCCATGACCATGAAGCCGATGTCGCGCAGATGCATGGCGCCGGCTTCGCCGCCGGGGCCGTCCTGCATGTCCTCTTGCGCGAGCGCCGGCATGGCCAGCATGGATGCGCCGGCAAGCAGGCCGGCAAAGAGTTTGGTCTTCATTGGTGAACTCCTCCCTTGGTGTTCAGGTGCAGTGTGCCGGCCCGTGAAGAGCGGGGCCAGCGGGTTTAAAGGGTTGCGCCCTTCCGGTGCACGCCTGGGCGGTCGGGCAGGGCGGTGTCATTCGTCGTCTGCGGGTCTACCGGGCCCCGACGCGCGGGGCCCGGCGGTCTTTTGTCTCAGTCGAAGCCGAAGAGGCCCTCGGCCTCCGGCGGCTCCATGCCCTCCTCGTGGTAGGTCTCCCAGTAGTAGGACCAGGGCCGGCCGAAGATGTCGGGCACGTCGTATTCGAAGGTCGAGCCCGGCTGGACGTTCTGCTGGAAGCCGTCGACCGGGAAGATCGTCGCCACGCATTCGATGAAGACGTAGGGATCGACCTCGTTGAGCTCGCCGATCTTCTGTATCGCGCGGACGAGCCGCACCGGCTCCACCAGCGCTTCCTCGTCGTAGAGGATCGTCTCCTGCATCAGGCCGACCATCTCGCCGTCTTCCTCCCAGGGGGAGTAGATGTTGATGATCTGCAGGCTGTTGGAATATTCGGGCGCGCTGTGCACCGAATACCCCTGGATGTTCGACGTCCACGAGATGAGCGCGTCGCCGTCCCAGAAGCCGATGGTCTCGCCATACCAGCGGGGCACGGCGGCGCCGAGACGCGGCGGGCCGTTCTCGTCGATGATGAACTCGCGGTCCATCTGCACCTGGAAGAGGTAGTTGTCGGCCACGCCGCCGAGCACGCTGACCTGCTCGGGCGTCATGATGAAGTCATGCGCCCGCATCGCCGGCCAGTGCCAGAGCCGCATCATGCCCTCCGGCCAGCAATAGGCGGCGGGCCATTGGTGCGCGTTGGTCACGCCGATGTGGTAGAGCTGCTGGACGTAGCGCGTCTGGTACTCTTCGGTCAGGAGCGACAGGATCGTCGGCACCTGGTTGACGTGCATGTTGTACCACAACACCCGCTCGTCATAGCCCTCGCCCGTCTCGAAAAGCGTGGCGTAGTCGTTGAGCGAGTAGCGGCCGTTCCAGTCGGGCGGCGGGTTCTCGCGGCTGTATTCGGTCGGCCCGCCGTTCGCCTCGGTCTCGGCGAGAAGCGCTTCGTAATGCTCCTGCGCGGTCGCGAAGCCGTAGGGGCTGACGATCTCCTCGCGCGGGTAATCGGCCTCGCAGTCGCCCCAGGGCGTGTCCGGGGGGTTCTGGTTGTTGACGGGCGAGGTATTCGGATAGGCGCCCCAGAGGTTCTCGATGACGAGGGGCGGATTGCAGCGGAAGTAGCGCGGATCGCTCCAGAGCTCGCGGTCCTGGTAGTAATCCTCGGTGGTGAAGAGATCGACCTCGAGCGGTTCGATGCCCTCGGGCGTCTCGCCGGGGGATCCCGGCACCTGGTGGCCCAGCCGATTGCCGGCACCGAAGGCGGGGGAGGTCTTCTGGACCTCCCAGCCACGGCCGACACTCTCTTGCCCGTCCTGAGCCAGGGCGGGCAGGGCGGTCGTGCAGATCAGCGCAGCGATGGCAGCGCGTCGTGTCGTGATCGCAAGTCGCATTGTGGGTTCTCCTTCCGGGTTTGTGACGGACGACCCGGTGGCCCCAGCAGCAGGGTGCCACCGCCTCCTCGGCCGTCCGTCTCAGCCCCGGCGCATCGGGGGCAGGTCCCCCTGCCCCGGGGCGACACGCCCGGGGGCGGATCGCTCCGCCCCACGGGTTTCTTGCAAGCCGTCTTCGATCAATCGAAGCCGAAGAGGCCTTCCTGCGCCGGGGGCTCGATCCCGATCGAGCGCTCCACCTCGTCCCAGGTCTGGGCCCAGGGCCGGCCGTACATGTCGGGCACGGTGTACTCGATGGTGGTGCCCGGCGAGACGGGCGAGGCCGCCCCACGCTCGTCGGGGAAGAGCGTCTGGATGCACTCGATGAAGATATACGGGTCGACCACGTCGCCGGCCTCGCTGAACTCCGCCTGCTTCTCGAGGTTGCGGACGATGCGCACCGGCTCCACCAGGGCGTCTTCGTCGTAGAAGATCGCCTCGTGGTCGATGCCCACGAAATTGCCCTCGTCGTCGTAGCGCGAGGAGTAGATCTCGATCGTCTGCATCTTGTTCGAGAACTCGAAGGCGTTGTGCACCTTCCAGCCCTGGACGTTGGAGGTCCAGGTGATCAGCGTCTCGCCATCCCAGAAGCCGATGGTCTCGCCATACCAGCGCGGCACGTCCTGGCCGAGCCGCGGCACGACGCCGTCCATGTTGAACTCGGCGCCGACATGCACCTGCGTCAGGAAGTTGTCGGCGACGCCGGTCAGGATCTGCACGACGTCGGGCGTGGCGACGACCTGATGGGCGCGGACCGAATACTGGTGGAACCGGCGCATGAAGCCTTCCGGCCAGCAGAACTGCGACTGCCATTGCGGCACGTTGGTGTTCGCCTGGTGGAACTGCTCGCGCACCATGCGGGTGCGGTATTCATCGGTGAGCAGCGACAGGATCGTCGGGATCTGGTTGGCGCGCATCCAGAACCAGCTGTCGGTGTTCTCCTGGCCGAGCGGCGAGGCGTAATAGCCCGTCCATTCGCCGGGGACCGTCTCGTAGGTCTGCTCGGTCGGGCCGCCGCGCTCGGTGGTCTCGGCGAGCAGGGCCTCGTAATGCTCCTGGGCAGTGGTGAAGCCGTAGGGGCTGACGATGCCTTCGCGCGGATAGTCGCGGTCACAGAAGCCCCAGGCCGCCGTCGAGGGATCGTCGTCGATCATCATCGGGTTGCCGTAGGCGCCGCGCGAGGCTTCCAGCATCAGGCCGGAGTTGCAGCGGTAGTAGCGCGGATCGTCCCAGAGCTCTTCATCCTCGTAGAAATTCGCCGTGGTGAAGATGTCCGTCTCGAGCGGCTCGACGCCCTCGGGTGCGCCTTCGCCGGGGGCGGAGGCCGCGATCTCCATCGACTGGCCTTCGATGTTCCGGTTGGTGACGAAACCCATGCCGGGACCGGTGATCTCGTAGTCGCGGATGTCGGCGGCGAGCGGCGCGCCGCGGCCGACGCTTTCGAAGTCGATCTGCGGATTGTCCTGCGCGAGGGCCGGCATGGCCGCCATGGCGCCGATGAGCGCCAGCGCCGACGACGCAAGGCGGGGTCTGAGATGTTGCATATTGTCCTCCCTTACAATGCAACCGCCGCCCGGCGATCCCGGGTCGGCTTTGGTCAATTGTCAGGCAGCACCAATCCCGCCGAGACGACCCCCTCCTCGGGGCCGGCCGAGCCGGCTGATCCGACGGCATCGGTGCTGCTCCTCCCGCGGATGAGGATGCATGGGCAAGATGGGGGGGAGTATAATCATCGGCGGGGTCTTTATATCCAATGTTGATGCAGACGGCCCCGGGCATCGCCGACCATGCGACAACCCCCTGAAAAAGGGGCGCAATTTTCGCTCGGCGAAAGCTTTGCGGGCTGGGAGAGGCGCGGCGGGGCCGGGAACTTCGGGGGCCGTCGCGGAGTTTCGATGGCACCATGATGCCCCAGACCGTGCCAGACGCTCTGATCTACTATCCCGACGACCAGCCGGGCATCCGCCGGCAGCGGCGGGGCAAGGGCTTTTCCTACATCGCCGCCGACGGCACCCGCATAGACCGCGGGCCGGAGCGGGAGCGGCTGCAGAAGCTGGCCGTGCCGCCGGCCTATGAAGACGTCTGGATCAGCCCGCATCACAACGGCCATCTGCAGGCCACCGGTCTCGATACCCGCGCCCGCAAGCAGTACCGCTACCATCCCGAATGGGCCGCCGCCCGGTCGGAGACGAAGTTCGCCGCCCTTGCCGGCTTCGGCCGCGCCCTGCCGGCCATCCGCCGCCGCATCTCGCGCGATCTCGCCTCCGATGCGGGGGACCGCCCCTTCGCCCTCGCCGCCGCCGCACTGCTGATCGACCGGCTGGCCTTGCGCGTCGGCAACGACGCCTATCTCAAGGCCAACGGCTCCTATGGCGCGCTGACGCTGAAGCGCCGCCATGTGCGGCTGAAGGACGACACGCTCCACCTGAGCTTCACCGCCAAGGGCGGCAAGAAGGTCCGCCGGAAGGTCACCGACCGGCGGCTGCAAAAGGTGCTGGAGCGGGCGCGCGACCTGCCGGGCGCCGAGCTGCTCCTCTGGGTGGACGCGGAGGGCAACCGCCACCGCGTCGGCTCCGCCGAGCTCAACGCCTATCTGGCCGAAGCGGCGGGCGACATCCCCGGCACCACCGCCAAGACCTTCCGCACCTGGGCCGGCACGCGCGCCGCCTTCGAGGTGGCCGAGGCGGCGGAGCGGCTGACGATCAAGGCCATGGCCGATGCCGCCTCGGAAGAGCTCGGCAACACGCCGACCATTGCCCGCAACTCCTATATCCACCCCGCCGTCCTCGGGCTCGCCGAGCGCGACGTGGCCCTGCCGCCGGGGGTGGAGCTGTCGGGCCTCCATGCCGCCGAACGCCGGCTCCTGGCGTTCCTGGAGGAGCAATAGGCGGCCAGACTGCCCCTGCGTGAGCCAGCCGCAACCCCGAAGTCGTGAGCAAAAATGGCGGAACCTCGCCGGTTCCCGCCCGTTCCGCCCTCGTTCGATAAACTTGAGGGGACAATCTCATGTCACGCAACGCAGCCGTCCTGACGATGGCCGGGGGAGCGCTCGTGGCGCTCGCCCTGTCGATCTGGGTCTATGTGACGCCGCTGACCGGGGCGACCGGCGCGCCTGCGCCACTTCTCACCGGGTTCGGATCCCTCGCGATCCTCGTCGCCACCTTCCTCCTCCTGCCGCGCACCCATGGCGGTTTCCGCGTGCTCCTCATCGTCCTCACCGCGCTCGCGCTGTTCCTGACGGCCTTCGCGGGCGCGATGATGCTGCATCCCGAAATCTCCGTCGCGATGGCCGTCGCCGCGGCCGGGATGATCTGGCTCCTCGCGGATCAACAGATGCACCGGCAGGGAGCCCGCTCATGAGATCCGTAGCTTGTACGCTCGCCGCCACGCTGCTGGCGGCCCCGCTCGCCGCCCAGGACGCGGACTGGACCACGTTCAACGGCGACCTCGCCGCCACCAAATATTCCCCCAGCGCGCAGATCACGCCCGCCAATGTCGGCGATCTCGAGAAGGTCTGGGAGTATCACACCGGCGATGTCTCCGACGGCTCGGGCGAGACGCCCGCCTCCGTCTGGTCGGCGACGCCGATCTTCGCGAACGACACGCTTTATATCGGCACGCCTTTCTACCGCATCATCGCGCTCGACCCTGCCACCGGCGAGGAGCGCTGGAGCTACGACACCCAGTCGACGCTGGAAGCCCTGACCCAGCCGGCGCTGAAGAACCGCGGCGTCACCTATTGGGAGGCGGCCGAACCCGTCGCCGGCGCGCCCTGCCAGAAGCGCATCTACATCGGCACGATGGATGCCGAGCTTCATGCGGTCGATGCCGATACCGGCGCGCTCTGCGAGGATTTCGGCGAGGGCGGCATCGTCACCGTCAACCAGTGGAACACCGAGAACCCCGAGTGGCCGCTGTCTCTCCTCCAGCCGCCGACCGCCTATGGCGACCAGCTCTTCGTCGGCTGGGCTGGAAAGGACTGGGAGTATTCCGTCGCCTCCCCCGGCACCGTCTTCTCGCTCGACGCCCGGACGGGCGCGCTCAACTGGCAGGTGGATTTCATCCCCCGCGAGATGCGCGAGCGGACGGGTACGGCCAATGTATGGGCCTCGATGAGCGTCGATGAGGAGCGGGGCATCCTCTACCTGCCGGTTTCCTCCCCCAGCCCCAATTACTACGGCGGCGACCGGACCGACCCGATCGACCTCGCCACCTCGGTGACGGCGGTGGATACGGAAACGGGAGAGATCCTCTGGTCGCGCCAGCTCGTCCATCATGACGTCTGGGATTACGACACCAATGCCGCGCCGACGCTCGTTGACCTCCAAGTGAACGGCGAGACGGTGCCGGCGCTGGTGCAGACCACCAAGCAGTCGATGCTCTACGTCCTCAACCGCGAAACCGGCGAGCCGGTCTTCGGGATGGAGGAGCAGGAGGTGCCGCAGGAGGGCGCCGTGCCGGGCGAGGAACTCTCGCCGACGCAGCCCTATGTCACCGCTCCGCCGCCCAGCCACGATTACGAGAACTATCCCGAAATGTCGCAGCTCGCGAACCTCGTCTCCTTCGGCGAATGCGCCGAGATGATCGAGGGGATGCGGTACGAGGGGCTCTTCACCCCGCCCTCGCTCGAAGGCAGCATCGTCTACCCCGGCACGGCCGGCGGGATGCAATGGGGCGGCGGCGCGCTCGACCCAGAAACGAACCGCTTCTACGTGAACGTCTCCAAGGTCGTGCAGACGCTCAAGCTGATCCCGCGCGAGGAGTACGACGACATGGAGGGTGGCTCGGGCAACGAGCAGGGGCTCTATCCGCAGATCGGCGCGCCCTACGGCTTCCAGCTCGAGAACTGGATGACCTCCTCGGGCCTGCCCTGCTGGGTGCCGCCCTATGGCACGCTTCTCGCCTATGACCTCAACACCGGCGAGCTTCTCTGGCAGGTGCCCTTCGGGCGCTCGACCAAATGGGGCTTCTTCGGCCCGGCGCGCTGGGGCTCGCCGAACATCGGCGCCCCGGTGGTGACCGCCGGCGGCGTGATCTTCATCGGCGCCGCGATGGACGCGCAGGTGCGCGCCATCGACCCGGCGGACGGCTCTGTCCTCTGGTCGGATTTCGTTGAGGCGCCGGCCGTATCGAACCCCGCCGTCTATGAATATCAGGGCCGGGAGTACGTGGCCTTCACGGCGGGCGGCAACTCGATCCTCTCGCCAGAGGTCGGCGACCAGCTCGTCGTCTACGCGCTGCCGGAGGAGTGAGGGACGCCCGAGGGTCGGGCACGCCCCGGCCCGGCTGGACATCTGCCGCGGGGCGGGCCTAGGGTCCGCCCCGAGAGATTGTCAGACAATGACCAGGATGGGAGAGGGCACATGAGCGCATATTCCGGCGTCCTGCCACAGATCGGCTACGGCACGTTCCAGCAGCGCGGCGATGCCGCCCGCGCGCTGACGCTCGCCGCCCTCGAGGCCGGCTACCGCCATATCGACACAGCCGAGGGCTACGAGAACGAGAGCGAGGTCGGCCGCGGCATCGCCGAGAGCGGCCTCGCCCGGGGCGAGCTCTTCGTCACCACCAAGGTGAAGCCCGAGCATCTAGGCCCCGGCCAGGTGCGCCCGGCGCTCACCGCCTCGCTCGAGCGGCTGGGGATGGACCATGTGGACCTCTGCCTCGTTCACTGGCCGTCCATTGGCGATGAATACGAGATGTCGGACTACCTCGCCCAGATGGCGGCGGTGAAGGCGGCGGGGCTGGCGCGCCACATCGGCGTTTCCAACTTCACCAAGCGGCATATCGACAGGGCGGTGGCGCTTCTCGGCGCCGGCGAGATCGCCACCAATCAGGTGGAGATCCATCCCTTCCTGCAGAACCGCCCGATCGTCGATCATTGCCAGGCCCTCGGCATCCCGCTCACCGCCTATTGCCCGCTCGCGCGCGGGCAGGTGATGGAAGAGCCGGTGCTCGCCGGCATCGCCGAGGCGCATGGCGCCACCGTGGCGCAGGTGACGCTCGCCTTCCTCATGGCGGAGGGGCATGTGGTCATCCCCACCTCCTCCAACCCCGGCCGCATTGCCAGCAATCTTGGCGCGGCGGACCTGACGCTGACGGCGGAGGAGCTGGCGGCGATCCGCGCCCTCGACGCCGGCCACCGGCTCGTGAATGGCGCCTGGGCGCCGGATTTCGACTGATCTCGACCCAAACGGGAGGACCCCGATGACCGATTATTCCTACCAGCTCTATTCCTCCCGCAACTTCGGGCCGCTGAGCGAGACGCTGAAGATGCTGGCCGGCTATGGCTACACGGGCGTCGAGGGCTACGGCGGCCTCTATGCCGATGCCGCCAAGACCGACACGCTGATGGACCTCCTCGGCGAGACGGGGCTCACCATGCCCACGGGCCATTTCGGCTTCGCGCAGGTCCGCGACGATTCGGACCGCGTGCTGGAGATCGTGAAGCGGACGGGGATGGAGGGCGTCTTCGTCCCCGCCATCCCGGCCGACGAGCGCGTCAAGGATGCCGCCGGCTGGGCCGCCTTCGGGCGCGAGCTGGCCGAGGCCGGCAAGCCCTACTGGGATGCGGGCCTGACCTTCGGCTGGCACAACCACGCGTTCGAATTCGCCGATATCGGCGGGGCGGACAAGCCGCTCGACCTGATCCTCGCCGCCGACGACCGTCTGGCGCTGGAGCTGGACGTGGCCTGGGTGGCCGTCGGCGAGGAGGACCCGTTGACCTGGATCGCGAAGTATGGCGACCGGATCGTCGCGGCCCATGTGAAGGACATCGCCCCGGCGGGCTCTGCGCCCGACGAGGACGGCTGGGCCGACGTCGGCCATGGCGTGCTGCAATGGCCGGCGCTGATGGGCGCGCTCAAGGATCAGACCAAGGCCCGCTGGTTCGTCATGGAGCATGACAACCCGTCCGACGACGACCGCTTCGCCCGGCTATCCATCGCGGCGGGCCAGAGCCTCTGAGCCCGGGGCCGGGCGGCCCGACGCAAGCGCCCCGCCCTGTTTCATCTGGCCAAAAATACCTCGGAGGTGTGGAGGCAGCGCCTTCACCGCAAAGGGGGTCCGGGGGCCCAAAGGCCCCCGGAAAGGCGGGGGACCGGGGGTGCAACCCCCGTACCTCCCCCCCGAGACCTCCCATTGAGCCGGGCGCGCGAGGGGGCTAAGAGGGATTGTCAGACAATCCGGGCGCCCCATGTCCTCAACCCTGCTCCTTCATCCCGATGACGACGTTGCCATCGCCCTCGCCGATCTGCCGGCCGGGGCGGAGGTGGAGGGCATCCGGCTCTCCCAATCGGTCGCGCGCGGCCACAAGATCGCGCTCCGGCCCCGGGCGGCGGGGGAGCTGGTGCGTCGCTACGGTCAGGTGATCGGCCGGGCGACGGAGGAGATCGCGCCGGGCGCGCATGTGCACAGCCACAACCTCGGCATGTCGGCCCATGGCGAGGGCACGGCCCCCGGCGCCGCCGCCCGCGCCCTGCCGCCGCCCGATGCCCCCCGGACCTTCGAGGGCTATCACCGCGCCGACGGCACGGTCGGCACGCGCAATTACATCGGCATCGTCACCACGGTGAACTGCTCCGGCTCCGTCGCCAGGTTCATCGCCGAGGCGGTTGAGCGCCAGCCCTGGTTCGCCGAGCTGACGAATGTCGACGGCGTCGTGCCCATCACCCATGGCTCCGGCTGCGCGATGGACATGGAGGGCGAGGGCTACCAGACGCTCTTCCGCACCCTGCAGGGTTACATCCGCCATCCGAACTTCGGGGGCGTGCTGCTCGTCGGCCTTGGCTGTGAGGCGATGCAGGTGCCGGCGCTCGTCGGCAAGGGGCGGCTCCGGGCGGACATGAACTTCCGCTACATGACCATCCAGAACACCGGCGGCACCCGCGCCACCATCGAGGCCGGGGTGAAGGAGGTGCGCCAGATGGCCGAGGTGGCAAACCGCGCCACCCGCGCCCCGGCGCCGCTCAGCCATCTGATGCTCGGCATGCAATGTGGCGGCTCCGACGGCTATTCCGGCATCACCGCCAATCCGGCGCTCGGCGCCGCATCCGATCTCCTCGTCCGCCACGGCGCCACGACGCTCCTTTCCGAGACGCCGGAGATCTACGGGGCCGAGCACCTGCTCACCGCCCGCGCCGCCTCCCCCGAGGTGGCGGAGAAGCTGATGGCGCGCATCCACTGGTGGGAGCGCTATGCGGCGCTCCACGGCGGGCAGATGGACAACAACCCCTCCCCCGGCAACAAGCGGGGCGGGCTGACGACGATCCTCGAGAAGAGCCTCGGCGCGGTGGCCAAGAGCGGCACGGCGCCGCTCGCCGATGTCTGCCTCTTCGCCGAGCGGCCCGCCGTCCCCGGCTTCGTCTTCATGGATTCGCCCGGCTACGATCCGGTTTCCGTCACCGGGCAGATCGCCGCCGGCTCCACCCTCATCGCCTTCACCACCGGGCGGGGCTCCGTTTCCGGCTTCATGCCGACGCCGGGGCTGAAGCTCGCCACGAACAGCGAGATGTATGCCCGGATGGAGGGCGACATGGATGTGAATTGCGGCGACGTGCTGGAGGGGGTCTCCATCGAGGAGAAGGGCGTCGAGATCTTCGAGGCGCTGATCGCCGCCGCCTCCGGCCGGCCGACCAAGAGCGAGGCGCTGGGCTTCGGCGGGGCGGAATTCGTCCCCTGGCAGATTGGAGCCGTGATGTGAGCGAAGAGATGGTGCGGGCGCTGGTGCTCGAAGAGAAGGGGCGCCTGGCGCTCCGCGACATCGCGCTGAAGACGGAGCCCGGCCCGGGCGAGGTGGCGATCGACATCGACACCGTCGGAATCTGCGGCAGCGACGTGCATTACTACACCCATGGCCGCATCGGCCCCTTCGTGGTCGAGGCGCCGATGGTGCTGGGGCATGAGGCGGCGGGCACCGTGGCGGCCCTCGGGAAGGGCGTCACGAGCCTGAAGGTCGGCGACCGGGTCTGCATGGAGCCGGGGATCCCCGATCCGACAAGCCGCGCCAGCCGGCTCGGGCTCTACAATGTCGACCCCGCCGTGCGCTTCTGGGCGACGCCGCCCGTCCACGGTGTGCTGACCCCGCGCGTCACCCATCCGGTGAGCTTCTGCTACAGGCTGCCGGACCATGTGTCCTTCGCCGAGGGCGCCATGGTCGAGCCCTTCGCCATCGGTATGCAGGCGGCGGCGCAGGCGGGCATTCGCCCGGGTGACACCGCCGCCGTCATCGGCGCCGGGCCCATCGGCATCATGGTGGCGCTGGCCGCGCTGGCCGGGGGCTGCGCCCGCGTGCTCATCGCCGATCTCGCGCCGGACAAGCTCGCCATCGCCGCCGCCTATGACGGGATCGAGGCGGTGGACATAAGGGCGCGCCCCCTTGCCGAGGCCGTCTCCAGCGCGACCGACGGCTGGGGCGCCGACATCGTCTTCGAATGCTCCGGCGCTGCCCCGGCCTATGCCACGATGTTCGAGGCCCTCCGCCCCGGCGGCACGGCGGTGCTGGTCGGCCTGCCGGTGGCGCCGGTGCCCTTCGACACCAATGCCGCCATCGCGCGGGAGGCGACGATCCGCACCGTCTTCCGCTATGCCAATGTCTTCGGCCGCGCCGTCGACCTGATCGCCGCCGGCAAGGTCGACCTGAAGCTCCTCATCTCCGCCACCTTCCCCTTCGCCGAGAGCGTCACCGCCTTCGAGCGGGCGGCGGAGGGGCGGCCCACCGACGTGAAGCTGCAGATCCGGCTGTGAGACGAAAGACCGACGCATGAGCCCCGAGCACCGCGCCGTCGCGCGCTTCTACATCACGCTCTACATGGTGCCCGCCGTGACGGTCACCTACCTACCGATCTGGCTGGAGAACCGGGGGCTCACCGGCGGCGAGATCGGCAGCTTCACTTCGCTGCCGCTGCTCGCCATGCTGCTCTTCTCGGTCTTCTTCGGCCGGCTCGCCGACCGCGCGAAGGACTGGAAGCAGGCGATCACCCTCGGCCACGGCCTCGCCTTCCTGGCCACCATGCCGCTCTTCTTCGCCGCCGGCTGGGGCTACTGGCCGCTCCTGGCGCTCTGGATGCTCTCGGGCGTGCCGGCGGGGCTGGTCGGCCCGGTGGGGGACGCCGCCTCGATGCGGCTCTCCCGCCGCAAGGGCTTTTCCTTCGGGCAGGTGAGGGGGCTCGGCACCGTGGGCTTCCTTGCCATCTGCCTCGTCACCGGCTGGGCGGCGGCGCGCTGGGGGGACGATGCGTTCCTGTGGCTCCTTGTCGTCGCGGCGGGCCTGCGCTTCTGGCATTCCGCCCGCCTGCCGCCGATGCGCGAGGCGGGGGCGGCGCGCCCCTCCGGCAAGGGGCGGGTGCTCTCGGCGGAGCTCCTCGGGCAGCTCTCGCTCTGGGTGCTTCTGCCGCTGATCGGCGGCGCGGTGATCTTCGCGACGCACATGGTCATGAACGCCTTCTCGGCGCTGGTCTGGAAGGGGCAGGGCATATCGGAGGGCACCATCGGCCTCCTCATCGCCATCGGTGCGGGGGCGGAGGCGCTGTCCATGCTGGCCTGGGGCAAGGTCGAGACGCGCTTCTCGGCCCGGACGCTGGTGCTGATGGCGGCGCTGGCGGCGTGCCTCCGCTGGGGCGTCATGGCCTTCGCGCCGCCGGTCTGGGTGCTGGTGCCCTTGCAGCTCCTGCAGGGCGTGACCTTCACGGGCTCGCTGCTTGGGTGCCTCTATTTCATCGCCAACCGCACCGACGAGCGGGTGGCGGCGGAGGCGCAGAGCCTCTTCGGCGTCATGCAGCAGGGCGGCTCGGTGCTCATCATCGCCGCCTTCGGCCTGCTCTACGGCCAGATCGGCGCGCTCGCCTTCCTCGCCTCGGCCTTTGCCTGCGCCCTCGTCGTGCCGATGATCTGGGCGAGCCTGCGCCTGCAGGGCAGCGAGGACAGGGTGGAGGCCCCGGCGGAGTGATGCGGGAGCCTTCCCCGGGGCGCGCGGGGGCGGTGGGTTGAAAACCCACCCTACGCCCGAACGGCGGCCACAGGGGTAGGGTGGGTTTTCAACCCACCGACCTGCCGCCGCCGTCCGGCCCGTAGGGCGGGCTTCAGCCCGCCACCCCGGCCCCCTCACCCATAGCGCACGAACGCAAACCGCTGCCCGTCGGGGCTCCAGCAGGGCACGTTGATCGAGCCCTGGCCGCCGAAGAGCTCCATCAGCACCCGGATCTCGCCGGTCTCGGGGTTCAGCAGCCGCAGCTCCACGTCGCGGTCGCGCGGATGGCCCTCCACGCCGGCCTCATAGGCGAGGTAGAGCACCTCGGGCCCGCCCTTCGGCCGCGGATGCGGGAACCAGTTGACCCGCTCGTCGCGGGTCATCTGCTCGAGCCCCGTCCCGTCGGGCCGCACGCGCCAGAGATCCATCGAGCCGGCGCGGTTGGAGTTGAACCAGATCCAGCCGCCGTCCGGCGTGTAATCCGGCCCGTCGTAGTGATCGCCCGTGCCGCCGGTCACCCGCACCTCCTTGCCGCCCGTGGCGGGGCAGGTGCAGATCCAGAAGAGCTCGTCGCGGACGGCCGTATAGGCCAGCATCGCGCCATCGGGCGACCAGCCGTGCCACCAGGAGGGCATCGCCTCGGTCACCCGCACCGCCGCGCCGCCGGCAGCCGGCAGCGTGAAGATGCAGCTCTTGCCCGGCGCATGGGAGGAGACGACCAGCGTCGCCCCGTCCGGCGAGATGCCGTGGTCGTTGTTGAGCTTCGTGGCGATCCCGGTGTCCACCGGCGCCAGGGCCGGTGCCCTCAGCGGCACGCGGAAGAGCCCTCCGTCACCATTGACGACGAGATGCTGCCCCCCCGGCGCCCAGTTGGGCGCCTCGATCAGCATGTCGGTCTGAAGCAGCGTCTTCGCCGTCCCCCTGCCGATGTCGTAGATCTCGAGCCAGGATGTCATCTGCCGCTCCTTCAATCCGGCGGCACTCTGGCCCTGCGCCGGGGCGGCAGCAAGGTCATTGACGGGCGGCGCAATTAAATAAATGACTCTTTATATAAAGAATCACGGAATCACGCCCGATGCCCCTCGACGCCGCCTTCGCTGCCCTCTCCGACCCCACCCGCCGCGCCATCCTCGCCCGGCTGGCCACGGGGGAGGCGAGCGTGAAGGAGATCGCCGAGCCTTTCGCCATGAGCCAGCCGGCCGTCTCGCATCATCTGAAGGTGCTGGAGGGCGCGGGGCTCATCACCCGCCGGGTGGACGGCACCCGCCGACCCTGCCGGCTGGCGCCCGAGGCCGTCGGCGAGATGGATGCCTTCCTCGCCACGCTCCGCACGGCGCTGGAGGCGAATTACAGCCGCCTCGACCGCCTGCTCGAGGCGCTGCCGGAAGACCCCACACCCCCAGGAACAGGAGACAAGACATGAGCGGTCTGACCCTCGAGCGTGTCGGCGACAGCCAGGTCGTCATCACGCGGCATTTCAAGGCCCCGCCCGAGGCGCTCTTCCGCGCCCATACGGAGGCCGCCATCGTCCAGCAATGGATGCTCGGGCCGCCGGGCTGGACCATGCCGCAGTGCATCTGCGAGCCCGTGCCCGGCGGGCGCATCCGCTATGACTGGGCGCATCCCGAGCAGGGCAGCTTCTACCTCACGGGCGAATTCATCGCGCTGGAGCGGCCGCACCGGATCGTCCATGTCGAGCGGATGCACCTGCCGGATGTGACGCCCGACAACCGGATCGAGACGCGCTTCGAGCCCGACGGCGCGGGGACGAAGATGGTGATGCACATGCAGCTCCCCTCCGCCGAGGCGCGCGAGGCGATGCTGGCGACCGGCATGGATGAGGGGATGGAGGCGAGCTATCAGGCGCTGGAGGGCCTTCTGCAGAGGGCCTGACCCCGGCGCGGGCGGGGCGGGCGCGGTGCCGTCCCGCCCGCTTCCGCCTTGCCCGCCGGCGCCCGGCTTGGCATAAGCGGCCCATCCGCGAAGGAGAGCCCGATGCGCGCCCGAATCTACCAGCCCGCCCGCAACGCCATGCAATCCGGCACGGCCAAAACCCGGCAATGGGTGCTGGATTACGTGCCCGCCTCGGCCCGCTCGGTCGACCCGCTGATGGGCTGGACCTCCTCGTCGGACATGAACTCCCAGGTGCGGCTGCGCTTCGACAGCAAGGAAGAGGCGCTCGCCTATGCGGAGCGCCACGGCATCGACGCCGTCGTCCGCGAGCCGCAGCGCCGCGCTGCGAACATCCGCGCCGGCGGCTATGGCGAGAACTTCGCCACCAACCGCCGCGGGCCCTGGACGCACTGATCCGGCCCTGCTGAGCCTGTCCAGCTGACCGCGCTCGGCCGCGCCGCGCCCGCCGCGCGACCCCCCGCAGATCCGATTGCGCCCCCCGGTGTGGCGCCGATCCGCCACGCCCCGCGGGTCATCGCGCAGGAGCCGCTTGCGGCGGCGCCCCGCACCTGATGAACTCTCGCGCACGTTACCCCGCATCAGACGGGGCAGGAAGGAAGGAGCAGTCACATGCTACGCTGGATCGCCATCATTGTACTCATCCTCGTGATTCTCGTCGCGGCGGATTACTGGTTTGCCCTGTTCAACGGCAGCTTCTCGGGGATCTTCGGGCTCGAGCCCGAGGGGATCGTCGTGACCGACGACGCCGTCGTCGACCCGGCGGTCGACCCCGCCGTCGACCCCGAGGTCGGCACGGACCCGGCGCCCTCCGAATAGGGCCCGACTGCCGGTCACTGGAGACTGGCGCCACGGGCGGTGGCAAGCTATGCCGTCGCCCGTGCGGCCCCTTAGCTCAACTGGATAGAGCAGCCGACTTCTAATCGGCAGGTTGAGGGTTCGAGTCCTTCAGGGGCCGCCACTCTTCAGCGGGCGGGCCCCAAGTGGCTTGTTTCCCTGAGAGATTTTCTGGTGGGCTGGAGGCTCGTTCCAGAAGCTGGACCTTTTCCGGTCCCCATCTGATCTCGCTAGTGTCGGCGGGCCGCATGAAAATGCGCCGCCTCCTCCTCCGTTGGCGACCCTGGATCGCCATGGTCAGGTCGGTTGAGGGAGCCTCAGCCTCAGCTTGATTCAGCCCCGCGCCATCCTGCTCCTACAGCCTGTCCTCGCCGAAAAGGTCATCCACATGGACGGCCGAGTCGAGCAGGTCCGGCCGGCGGGCTGCAATGCACTCGAAGAGAATCTGGCCGAGCGCGACGCTGAGAATCCGGTCGTGGATCTCGGGGCTGCCGTCGAATCCCTCGGCGCCGGGCAGGGCGATGTGGAGGTCGGACATTCGGCTGAGGGGGGACGGCGCGGCGGAGGAGACGGCGACGATGTGCGCCCCGGCGTCCTTGGCGGTCTGGGCGGCCCAGACGACGCTCTTCGACCGGCCGGAATAGGAGACGATAATGGCGACGTCGCCGGCCCGCATCATGCCGGCGACCGAGACCTGGGTGTGATGCTCCTGGCTGAACTGCACGGGCAGGCCAAGCCGCATGAGCCTCAGGTAGAGCGCGGAGCAGACGGCCGCGGATTCCCCCGCCCCGAAGAACCCGATGCTGCGGGCGCCGATCATCCAGTCGACCAGCCGGTCGAGCAGGCCGGGCTGCGACAGGCTCTGGGCGAAGGGCTCCAGCCGGTCGCCGATATTGGTCAGGACGGACTTGGCCAGACCGATGGAGGAGGAGGCGTCGACATCGGCCGCGCGCAGCCCGCCGCCGCCGGCCTTGGCCTCTTCCAGAAGCGAGCGGCGCATTTCCTTGAGCCCGCCATAGCCCAGCTTGCGAGACAGCCGGTCGATGCTGGAGCGACTTGCCCCGGAGCGCTCCGACAGGTCGGAGGAGGTCATCGACCCCAGCGTGAACGGGTCGATGGCGAGAAGCTGGGTCAGGATGCGGCGCTCGGCGGGGAAAAGGTTCACGGCGTCCGCCCGCTCGGCCAGGCCCATGTCAGGATCGATGGCGGCGCCGTCCTCTGCCTTCTGCCTGTGGGACAAAATGACCCCTCCTGAGTAAAATTATCTGTTGCGAGACGTTTTGTATCGTGTAGTGTCCCACTACGTCCCGAGGGAGGCAATGCGCAAAACCGCGCCACGGCCCGCCCTGGGACACGGAGGAGGAGACCGACATGAAAATCAAGGCACTGACCAGTGCGCTCGCCATCATTGCCGTGGCCCCGTTCGCCGGCCCCGCCATGGCACAGGATGCCCCGCTGAACGTCGGCGTGTCCGTCGTCGACATGGGCAACCCGTTCTTCGGCGCCATCGCCAGCGGCATCGACAGCGCCGTCGCGGAGCTGGGCGGCGAAGGGTCGCGGGCGACGATCGTCTCGGGCGATTACGACCTGGCCAAGCAGTCGACGCAGTTCGACAACTTCATCCAGGCCGGCGTCGACATGATCATCGTCTCTGCCGTGGACAGCCAGGCCATCGGCGCCGCCGTCCGCCGCGCGCAGGAGGCCGGGATCCCGGTCGTCGCCGTCGACAACACCGCCGATGGCGCCGGGGCCACGATCACCACGGATAACGTCACCGCCGGCGAGCAGGCCTGCCAGTACATCGCCGACGAGCTGGGCGGCGAGGGCAATGTCATCATCGTCAACGGCCCGCAGGTCTCTGGCGTCATCGACAGGGTCGAGGGCTGCAAGGACGTCCTGTCGAACTATGAAGGCATCACCATCCTGTCCGACAACCAGAACGGCATCGGCACCCGCGATGGTGGGCTCGAGGTCACGACCGGCCTGCTGATCGCGCATGAGGATGTCGACGCGATCTTCACCATCAACGACCCCTCGGCCATCGGCGCCGATCTCGCCGCGCGCCAGCTCGGCCGCGAGGGGATCATCATCACCACGGTCGACGGCTCGCCCGACATCGTGGACGCGCTGGAAAGCGACACGATGATCGCGGCCTCCTCGGCCCAGCTCCCGCGCGATCTGGCCCGCGCCGCCGTCGAGGCGGGGCTGCAGCTCGTGAACGGCGAGACCATCGACGAGCCGATGACGCTCGTCTCGCCCGAGCTGATCACCCGCGACAACGTCGCGGACTACCAGGGTTGGGACGCGGAGCAGTAAGCCCCGCTCCCCCGCTCGGTGCGGCCCGGGATCCCTGACCCGGGCTGCGCCTCGCGTGCGGCTCCCGGGTGGTCCCCCCCCGGGGGTCGGCGGATGCCGCCCGCATCCGCCGCCGGCATCCGCCGACCGCATCCAATGCACCGCCATACTCCTGAAGGATTCCCATGCCGATCGTTCCGCTCCGCCAGCTGCTCACCCATGCCTCCGACAACGGCTACGCCGTCGGAGCCTTCGTCAGCATGAACCTCGAGGTGATTCAGGCCGCCATCGCGGCGGCGGAGGCGGAGGATTCCCCCGTTGTCATCCGGATCCACCCCGACAGCCGCCAGATCACCCGGTTCGACACGCTCACGACGATTGCCAAGCATCTTGCCGGCATGTCCCGCGTGCCGGTCGGCCTGTCGCTCGACCATGGCGAGACCATCGGCGACACGATGGACGCGATGCGCGCCGGCTGCACGAGCGTGATGCTCGATGCCGCCGAGGAGCCGCTGGACGACAACATCGCCGCCGTGCGCGAGGTGGTCCGCGTCGCCGAGCCGCTCGGCATCATGGTCGAGGCCGCCATCGGTCACATGGAGCACGGCGCCGTGCAAGGCGAGGACGACCTCGCGAATGTGGAGCAGGCCGTCCGGCTGGTGAAGGAGAGCGGCGCGACGATCCTTTCGCCCGCCATCGGCAACGTCCATGGCTCCGCCCATGGCGAGGAGAAGGCGACGCCCTCGCTGGCCATCGACCGCATCCGCGAGTTGCGCCAGGCGACGGGCGTGCCGATCTGCCTGCACGGCGGCTCGGGCACGCCGCCCGCGATGATGCAGGAGGCGGTTCAGGCCGGCGTCGCGCTGGTGATCCTGTTCTCGGACATGATCACCGCCTTCAACCGCGGCCTGAAGGCGGTCTACGACGCCAATTCCGACGGCATCGCCATCATCGACGCCCTGGTCCCCGCGCAGCACGCCGCCCAGAGGGTGATCGCCGAGAAGATGTCTGACCTCGGGTCCAAGGGGAAGGCGAGCGCTTTCCTTGACTGGCAGAAGACGCAAGGCTGAGCCCATGAGCTCCGCGGACCCCATCCTCATCGGCATCGACATCGGAACGACCAACGTCAAGGCGGTGGCGGTCGGGGCCGGTGGACGGGTGCTGGGCGTCCAGCGGAGGCGCATGGTGATCCATACGCCCGCGCCGGGGGCGACGGAGTTCGACCTCTCCGCCCTCGACGAGGCCCTGATCGGCCTGCTGTCCGACACGGCCGCCCAGTTGGAGGCGGAGGGCCACGACGCCGGGCGCGTCGCCGCGATCTCGGTCGCCGCCATCGGCGAGAGCTTCGTCGGTCTCGATGCCGACGACCGCCCGGTCCTGCCGTGCCCCACATGGTACGACCGCCGGACCTCGGCCTATCGCACAGGGACCGGGCTCAGTGCCGAGGCCTGGTTCGACACCACCGGCATGGTGGACGACGACATCTACACGATCTGGCGGATGATGTGGTGGCGGCAGGAGCGCCCCGAGGCGATGGCCCGCGCCAAACGCTGGTTCTCGGTATCGGATTACGCGCTCTACCGGCTCGGCGGGGCGCATGTCGCCCATCCCGGCCTCGCCGCCCGCACCGGGCTGGCGGATCGTCACAGCCTCAACTGGTCGGACGACCAACTCGCGCTTGCCGGGGTGAAGCGGGACGCGATGCCCCGCCTGCTGCTGCAAGGCACCATCGCTGGGCACCTGACCGAGCGTGTCGCGCGCGCGACGGGGCTGGGGGCGGGCGTGGCGCTGGTCAATGCCGGCCACGACCATCCCTGCGCCGGGCTCGGCTCCGGCATGATCGCGCCGGGCACCTTCGTGAACTCCGCCGGGACCGCGGAATCGCTGATTGCGCTCGTCGACCGGCCGCTCGGCCACGCCGAGACCGGCGGCGGCGAATACGACTGCTATCCCCATGCCGCGCCCGGGCGGTTCCTGCTGTCGGGCCATATCCCGACCTCCGGAGCCGCCATCGACTGGATGATGGCCCATGCCGGCGGCGCCGCGGATGCCGATGCCGCCGCGGTGGCCCCCGGAGCGTCCGGCGTCCGCGTCGCGCCCTATCTGCAGGGCTCCGGCTCGCCGTGGAACCGGCGTGACGCGCGGCTGCGGATGGACGGGATCGACGCCGGCACCGGCGGGGCCGAGCTGATCCGCGCCACCTACGAGGGCCTTGCCGCGTGGCTGTCGATCAGCCTCGCCCGGTTCGAGGCCCAGACCGGACAGGCCCCGGCCGAGCTGATGCTGACCGGCGGCGGCTCGCGTCACGCCGCCTACACCGCGATCAAGGCCGCGCTGCTGGACCGCACCCTTGTCGCGAGCGACGTGCCGGAGGCGGCCGGGATCGGCGCGGCCATGGTGGGAGGCCTGGCCGTGGGCGTCTGGGACAGCGCCGAAGAGGCCGCCCGCGCCGTCACCGCCGACATGGAGACCCGCCGGATCGCCCCGGACCCGGATCTGCGCGCGGCCTATGCCCCGCTGGCGGACAACCTGCGCGCCTTCGTGACGCCCTGAGAGGACGACCGGGCGGATCTGCCCGGTTACGGGTGGCCCCGGCCACAAAATGAGGAGGAGACACCATGCCGACCGATGCCGGCCCTTCGGCCCCGCCGCAGACAGCGGACGATCGCCCCTCGCCGGGACTGCGCCTGCGCACGAGTCTGGCCGCTGCCGGGATGCTGCCGGTGCTGGTGGCGCTCTGCATCGCCTTCTCCATCGCCAACGGCCGCTTCGCGTCGCTGCAGAATGCCATCGTCATCCTGCAACAGGCCTCGGTGAACCTCGTTCTGGCCTGCGGCATGACTTTCGTCATCCTGACGGCTGGCATCGACCTGTCGGTCGGCTCGATCCTTGCCGCGGCGGCGATGGCCGGGCTGATCGTCTCGCTCGACCCCAATCTCGCGATGCTGGCGATTCCCGCCGCGCTGGCCGTCGGCGCCGGTCTGGGGCTGCTGAACGGCGCGATGATCGCCGGGCTGCACCTGCCGCCCTTCATCGTGACGCTGGGCGGGCTGACCGCCATCCGGGGCATCGCCCGGCTGATGGGCGAGGACCGCAGCGTGTTCAACTCCGACCTGCCCTACGCGGTCGTGGGCAACGGGCATATCTTCGGCATCCCCTGGCTGGTGGTGATCGCGCTGGGCGTCGTGCTGGCGTCCTGGTTTATCCTGCGACGCACGGTGTTCGGCCTTTACGTCTACGCGATCGGCGGCAATCCCGAGGCGGCGCGGCTCGCCGGGATCAAGGTCGGGCTGATGCTGGTGATCGTCTACGGCATCTCGGGCCTACTCGCCGGTCTCGGCGGGGTCATGGCCTCTGCCCGGCTCTACGCCGCGAATGGCCAGCAACTCGGCCTGATGTACGAGCTCGATGCCGTCGCGGCCGTGATCCTCGGCGGGGCATCGCTGCTCGGCGGGGCCGGATCGGTCTGGGGCACCGTCGTGGGGGCGCTGATCATTGCCGTGCTGACGAACGGCTTGATCCTCGTGGGCGTGTCCGACGTCTGGCAGTTCATCACCAAGGGCCTGATCATCATCGGAGCGGTGACACTCGACCGCTTCCGCAGCAGCCGCTGAGGAGACGCGCCATGACCCGATCCCCCCTCGTCGAGATGCAGGATATCTCGCTGTCCTTCGGCGGCATCCATGCGGTCCGCGGCGTGTCGGTCGATCTCTACCCCGGCGAGGTTGTCGGGGTGCTCGGCCATAACGGCGCCGGCAAGTCCTGCCTGATGAAGATCCTCGCCGGCGCCCTGCACAAGGACGAAGGCACGATCCGGGTCGACGGGGAAGAGGCGAAGATCGCCAATCCCCGCGACGCGCGCAGCTACAACATCGAGACGATCTACCAGACGCTGGCGCTGGCCGACAATCTCAACGCCGCCGCCAACCTCTTCCTCGGGCGGGAGCTGCGCACCCCCTTCGGCACGCTGCGGCGGGCGGAGATGGAGGAAGAGACGCGCAAGATCATGAACCGCCTCAACCCCAACTTCCGCAAGTTCTCCGCGCCCGTCGCCCACCTGTCGGGTGGCCAGCGCCAGTCGGTCGCCATCGCCCGCGCGGTCTATTTCAACGCCCGCGTCCTCATCATGGACGAGCCGACAGCGGCCCTCGGCGTCGAGGAGACCCGCATGGTCGGCGAGCTGATCGAGGAGCTGAAGTCGCGCGGAATCGGCATCTTTCTCATCGACCACGACGTGCATCAGGTCATGCGCCTGTGCGACCGGGCGAGCGTGATGAAGAACGGCAAGCTGGTCGGCACCGTCCGCACCGCCGATGTGACGGAGGACGACCTGCTGGAGATGATCATCCTCGGGAAGTCTCCGGCGAAGGGGTCTGCCGGGGCTCGAGTTGGAGCCACGGTCGAGGGGATTGCCTAGGGTCCTGGGAAACCTGGTTGCCTCAATGAGCCCGCGCCCCGCCGATCTTGATCTGCCCGGGGATGCCGTCCCTCGATCTCGCTATCTGGCTCGGAGAACGGTGGCCATTGAACGGGCGCGGACCGGGCAACGTCTTGCCCGCCGCGCCCCCTGACACGCTCTCCAACAGGGCAGACAGACCGGTCTGTCACTCCTCCCGCGGCGCCCCGCCGGAGAAGACGTTCTCCTCCCGGTAGCTGACCGGCGCCTGCGACATCTCGAGATGCAGCGCCTTGCCCTCGTAGGGGTGCGCGCGGGCGAGGGCCTCGTCGACCTCGATGCCGAGCCCGGGCGCGTCGGGGACGCGCACATAGCCGTCTTCCACCGTGATCGCGCCCTTGATGAGGCCGGCGTGGAAGTCGGTCTCGATGGTCTCGGCCATCAGGAGGTTGGGGATCGCGGCGCAGAGCTGCAGGCTCGCCGCCCATTCCACCGGGCCGCAATAGAGATGCGGGGCGACCTCGGCGCCATAGGCCTCCGCCAGCACGGCGATCTTCCGCGCCTCCCAGAGCCCGCCGCAACGGCCGAGCGCCGGCTGCACGATGGAGACCCCGCCGTCGCGGAGCGCCGGCGCGAATTCCGCCCGCGTCGCCAGCCGCTCGCCGACGGCCACCGGCACCGGCGAGCGGGCCGAGACCCGGGCGAGGGCGGCGAGCTGATCGGGGGGCACCGGCTCCTCGAACCACAGGGGGTCATAAGGCGCGATGGCGGCGGCCATGCGCAGAGCGCCGCCGGTCGAGAACTGGCCATGCGTGCCGAAGAGCAGGTCGGCTCGGGTGCCCACCGCCTCGCGGATCGCCTTGCAGAAGGCGGCGGAGCGGGAGAGGTCTCTGAGCGCCGGCATATGCCCGCCGCGGATCGTGTAGGGCCCCGCCGGGTCGAACTTCACAGCCGTATAGCCGCGCTCGACCAGCGCCAGGGCGCTCTCGGCGGCCTGATCCGGGTTCACCCAGAAGCCGGGCAGCACGTGATGCGGTGCGCTCGGGTAGAGGTAGGAATAGGCGCGGATGCGCTCCTGCACCTTGCCGCCGATCAGCGCATGGACCGGCCGCCCGCGCGCCTTGCCGAGAATGTCCCAGCAGGCGATCTCCAGCCCCGAGAAGGCGCCGATCACCGTCGGGTCGGGGCGCTGCGTGAAGCCGGCGGAGTAGGCGCGGCGGAACATCAGCTCGATGTTCTCGGGGCTCTCGCCCTCCATGTGCCGCTCGAAGACGTCGCGGATCACCGCCGTCATCGCCGCCGGCCCGACGGCGGCGGCATAGACCTCGCCCCAGCCGGTGATGCCGTCATCGGTCGTGACCTTCACGAGGATCCAGTAGCGCCCGCCCCAGCCGGGGGCCGGGGGCGCGGTGACGATGACGTCGAGGTCGGCGAGCTTCATGAGGTCCTCCGGGCTTTCGCCCCGGAGCCTATCGGCCCCGCGCAGGCGTTTGCAATCGCCCGCCCTCCGTGGTTCTGTCCCTCCGCCCAGGCCAGAGGAGGAGACCCCATGCGCAGCACCGATCGTTTTCTGACCACCCATACCGGCTCGCTGCCGCGGCCCGACGAGCTTCTGGAGGTGATCTTCGCGGCGCAGGACGGCGAGGTGGACAAGGCTCTTCTCGAAGAGCGCATCCTCGCCGCCGTCAACGACTCTGTCGCCAAGCAGGTCGCCGCCGGGGTCGATTCCGTCAATGACGGCGAGATGTCGAAGCCGAGCTACGCGACCTATGTGAAGGACCGCCTCAACGGCTTCGGCGGCACGGGGCAGAGCTACCCCTTCGCCGATATCGAGGATTTCCCCAAGATCAAGGCGCGCATCGCCGACGATCCCGGCCGCAAGCACCGGCGGACGCCGGGCTGCAACGGGCCGATCTCGGTCAAGGATTTCGACGCCGCCGGTCGCGACATGGAGCGGCTGACCGCCGCCGCCAAGGCCGAGGGCGCTCATGGCATCTTCACCTCCGCCGCCTCGCCGGGGGTCATCTCGCTCTTCTTCAAGAACGAGTATTACAAGGACCATGAGGAATATGTCTTCGCCATCGCCGAGGGCATGCGGCACGAGTACGAGACCATCGCCGCCGCGGGCGCGCTGGTGCAGCTCGACTGCCCCGACCTCGCCATGGGCCGGCATGTGCATTACCGGAACGACAGCCTCGAAGACTTCCGCAAGGTCTCCGAGATCCATATCGCGGCGCTGAACCACGCGGTGCGCAATATCCCGGCCGAGCAGCTCAGGATGCACCTCTGCTGGGGCAACTACCCGGGGCCGCACCATTGCGACGTGCCGCTGCAGGACATCATCGACATCGTCTGGAAGGCCAAGCCCCATGCGGTGCTGATCGAGGCGGCCAACCCGCGGCACGCCCATGAATGGGCGCTCTTCGACGACGTGAAGCTGCCCGAGGGCAAGGTGATCGTGCCCGGCGTCATCGAGCCGCAATCGACCTATATCGAGCATCCCGAACTCGTGGCGCAGCGCATCGGCCATTACGCCGACAAGGTGGGCCGCGAGAATGTCATCGCCGGGGTCGACTGCGGCTTCTCCGTCCATGCCGGCATGGGCGATGTCGATCTGGCGCTGCCCTATGCCAAGCTGAAGGCCATGGCCGAGGGCGCCCGCATCGCCTCGGAGAAGTACTTCGGCAAGGCGGCAGCCTGATCCGGCCGGAAGGGGGCGGGCCTCCGCCCCCTTTCCGCCCGCCGATCCAAGATTGTCTGACAATGCTCTGGACCTCGCGCCCGGCAGCGGCTCTAACTGGCGCCGCAACCGAAGGAGGCCCCGATGAGCTATACCCCCGCCGAAGACCGCTACGAGCGGATGGTCTATCGCCGCTGCGGCAATTCGGGCCTCAAGCTGCCGGCGATCTCGCTCGGGCTCTGGCACAATTTCGGCCATGACTTCCCGCCCGAGACGGGGCGGGAGATCGTGCGGACGGCCTTCGACAACGGCATCACCCATTTCGACCTCGCCAACAATTACGGGCCGCCCCCCGGTTCGGCCGAGACGGCCTTCGGCGAGATCCTGAAAGCCGACCTCAAGGGCTACCGCGACGAGCTCGTCATCTCGTCGAAGGCCGGCTACCTGATGTGGGACGGCCCCTATGGCGAATGGGGCAGCCGCAAATACCTGATCTCGTCCTGCGACCAAAGCCTCAAGCGGCTGGGCGTCGATTACGTCGACATCTTCTATTCGCACCGCTTCGACCCCGAGACGCCGCTGGAAGAGACGATGGGCGCGCTCGACCATATCGTCCGCTCCGGCCGGGCGCTCTATGTCGGCATCTCGTCCTACAATTCCGAGCGCACGCGCGAGGCGGCGGCGATCCTGAAGGATCTCGGCACGCCCTGCCTGATCCACCAGCCCTCCTACAACATGCTCAACCGCTGGGTGGAGCGCGACGGGCTGAAGGACACGCTGACCGAGCTCGGCATCGGCTCCATCGCCTTCACGCCGCTGGCGCAGGGGATGCTGACGCGGAAGTACCTCGGCGGCGTGCCGGAGGGCAGCCGGGCGACGCAGGGCAAGAGCCTCGACCCCAACATGCTGAGCGAGCGGGCAATCGCGAACCTCAACAAGCTCAACGAGATCGCCGAGGCGCGCGGCCAGACGCTCGCGCAGATGGCGCTCGCCTGGGTGCTGCGCGAGGGCGGCATCACGACGGCGCTCATCGGGGCCAGCAAGCCCTCCCAGGTCGAGGATTGCGTCGGCGCCGTCGGCAATCTCGAGTTCACCGCCGAGGAGCTTCGCCAGATCGACGAATATGCCGACGAAGAGAAGATCAACCTCTGGGCGCGCTCGTCGGAAGACGTCTGACACGATGCCAGAGCCCTTCGCCATCCGCCCGCTCGGCCCCGACACCTGGGAGCCCTATGCCGAGCTCATCGCGGCGGATGGCGGCATCTGGGGGAGCTGCTGGTGCCTGGGCTTTCACCCCCAGCGCAACGAGGTTGGCGGGTTCGAGGCGCGGCGCGAGGCGAAGCGGGCGCTGGTGATGGCGGGCGAGGCGAAGGCGGCGCTGGTCTTCGACGGCGAGACCTGCCTCGGCTGGGCCCAATACGGGCGCCAGGCAGAGCTGCCGCACATCAAGAACCGGAGGGGCTATGACGCCGCCCCCACCCCGGCGGACTGGCGCTTCGCCTGCCACTACACCCGCAAGGGCGCCCGGCACCGCGGCGTCATGCGCGCCGCGATTACAGGGGCGCTCGACCTCATCGCGGCGGAGGGCGGCGGCCGGGTCGAGGCCTTTCCGGAGGAGGTGGCGGGGCGCAAGGTCTCCGGCTCGTTCCTGTGGAACGGCACGCTGGAGCTCTACGAGGCGCTCGGATTCCACCGCGAGCGCAAGATCGGCAAGCACAAATGGGTCGTCCACCGCGAGGTCGCCCCCGCCTGAAGCGCCCTTTCATCTGGCCGGAAATACCTCGGGGGTGTGGGGGCAGCGCCCCCACCTGTCCCGAGGGGCCGGCCCACGGGGGGCTTCCGCACGGGCCGCCCCGGCGTTACTCATTGTCTGACAATTCCGAGGAAAGACCCGCCGATGATCCGCAATCCCGTCCTGCCCGGCTTCAATGCCGACCCCTCGTTCCTGCGCGTCGGCGAGGATTACTACCTCGCCGTCTCCACCTTCGAATGGTATCCGGGCGTCCAGATCTACCATTCGCGGGATCTCACAAACTGGGAGCTCGTGGCGCGGCCGCTGAACCGCGCGGCGCTGCTCGACATGCGCGGCAACCCGGATTCCTGCGGCATCTGGGCGCCCTGTCTGAGTCATGCCGAGGGCAAATTCTGGCTCGTCTACACCGATGTGAAGCGGCTCGACGGCGCCTTCAAGGATGCCCACAACTACATCACCACCTGCGAGACCATCGATGGCGAGTGGACTGACCCGTGGTACGTCAATTCCTCCGGCTTCGACCCCTCGCTCTTCCATGACGACGACGGCCGGAAGTGGTTCGTCAACATGGTGTGGAACCACCGGGGCCCCGGCACCGGCGGCAACCCGGCCCATGCCAGCTTCGACGGGATCCTCCTGCAGGAATGGTCGCCGGAGCGCGGGCTCTTCGGGCCGGTGAAGAATATCTACAAGGGCACGGATCGGGGGCTGACGGAGGCGCCGCATCTCTTCAAGCGGAACGGCTATTACTACCTGACGACGGCCGAGGGCGGCACGGGCTATGACCATGCGGTGACGCTCAGCCGCTCCCGCGACATCTGGGGGCCCTATGAGGATCACCCGGCCAAGCATGTCATCTCCACCAAGGGCACGGATGGCCCGATCCAGCGGACGGGCCATGGCCAGTATGTCGAGACGCATTGGGGCGGGCACTACCATTCCTTCCTGATGGGCCGGCCGATTGCCGGGCCGGACGGTACGGGCCGCTATTGCCCGCTCGGCCGCGAGACCGGGCTGGAGGAGGTCGTCTGGCAGGATGACTGGCTCTGGCTGAAGGAGGGCGGGCTCGTCCCGCGCGTGGAGCTTCCCGGCCCGATGGACGTGGCGCCCGCCCCGCGCGAGGCGGTGCGGCATGTCTTCGGCCCGGGGCCGCTGCCGATGGACTTCCAGTGGCTGCGGTCGCCGGAGCCGGACCGGCTCTTCCGGCTCGACGCAGAGGGGCTGACGCTGACCGGCCGCGAGAGCATCGGCTCCTGGTTCGAGCAGGCGCTCGTCGCCCGGCGGCAGGAGGATTTCACCTATGCGGCGGAGACCTCGGTCGAGAACGCGCCGGAGAGCTACCAGCAGGCCGCCGGTCTGATCACCTATTACAACCGCCACAAGTTCCACGCGGCGCTGGTGAGCCACGAGCCGGGGATCGGCCGCGCACTGGTGCTCATGTCCTGCCCCGGCAACTGGCCGGATGCGCAGCTCGAATGGCCGGCCGATCCGGTGCCGGTCGGCGCCGGCCCGGTGGAGCTGAAGGTGACGGTCGATCACGCCCTCCAGCGCTTCTGGTGGCGGCAGGGAGACGGCGCGTGGCAGGCCTTCGGGCCGGAGCTCAACGCTGCCGTCATCTCCGACGAGGGCGGGCGGGGCGAGCACGGCTCCTTCACCGGCGCCTTCGTGGGCATGGTGGCGATGGACACCTCCGGCGGCGCGGCCGAGGCGGTGTTCTCGCGGTTCGACTACGTGCCGGGGGAAGCGGGCTGAGGGAGGTGGCGATGTTCGTGCGGCTCCCTTGAGCGGGGGGCCGCTTTCGCAAGGTGGATTTCCAACCCACCGTCCCGCTCTTCCCGAGGCGCAACGGAGCCGCGCAGGGCGAGCGCCGGCCCGGGGGATGGCGCTCCCGCCGGTGCCGCATTGCGCTTTATGGCGCAGCCGATCCCCCGCCCTGAGCTCATGCCCAGCCCCACCAGAGCGCCAGCCCGCGGGACGGGCCGGCGCTCGCCCTGCGCCTGCGGCGCGTACCGGGCGGGGCACCGCTCGAGCGGATCGCCAAAGGTGCGCTGAAAGCCTGCCCTGCGGCTCGCTCCCAGCTACCGAACCCTGCCCCCGCCGGCCCCCCGCCCCCCATGAGCATTTGACAAGCGGCCCCGCTTCATGGCCCTGCTCGCGCCGATGAGAGCGCGTCACGCATATCCCCATGCCCGGCCGGGCGAGGTCATCGGCCTTCTGGGCGGGTCCTTCGACCCGGCGCATGAGGGCCATGCCAACATCACCCGGGCGGCGCTGACGCGTTTCTCGCTCGATGCCGTCTGGTGGCTCGTCTCGCCCGGCAATCCGCTGAAGACCCGCGGCCCCGCGCCGATGGCGGAGCGGATCGCGCGGGGGCGGCAGGTGATGGACCATCCGAAGGTCACCGTCTCCGATATCGAGGTGCGGCTCGGCACGCGCTACACGGCGCAGACGCTGGCAAAGCTGCAGCATCTCTATCCCGAGGCGCGATTCGTCTGGCTGATGGGGGCGGACAACCTCGCGCAATTCCATCTCTGGCAGGACTGGCGGGAGATCATGGAGCGGGTGCCCGTCGGCATTCTGGCGCGGCCGGGGCAGCGCATCTCGGCGCGGCTCTCCGTCGCCGCGCGGGTCTACCGGAGCGCCCGGATCCCGGCTGCGGAGGCGCGGCGGCTCGGGCGGGCGGAGGCGCCGGCCTGGTGTTTCATCAACCTGCCGATGAGCCCCGAGAGCTCCTCGGCCATCCGGGCGCGCCGGGCGTTGCAGGGCTGAGAAGCCCGCCCCTTGCCCAGCCTGCCGGCAGCCCTCCGGCGGGCGCGCGCCGGCCCCTCCCATCGCCATTTGGCGGGCCGTCCGCCCCTGACATCGTCGTGCGTTGCCGCCGCATCCGAATCGGGTAATGTCGCGCCGATGCGACCGAGTTTGACCCGCCGCGCCTTCCTGTCGGGCGCCGCCGCCAGTGCTGGCGGCCTCGCCCTGGCCGATTCGCCCCTTACCGCGCTCCGCCCCCAGGCTCGCCCCGGCAGCGCCGCGACGCCCCCGGCCCCGCCGCAGCCCTTCGCGCCCGGCAAGCGGCCCGTGCCCCGGCCGAGCCTCGACGATCTCGTGCGGAATGCCCGGCTCGGCGGCGATGTCTCCATCGCGCTCCGCGATACCGCGACCGGCGAGGTCCGGGGGCAGTATCAGGGCGATGTCGAGGTGCCGCCCGCCTCGGTCACCAAGACCGTCACCACGCTCTATGCGCTCGACACGCTCGGGCCCGCCCACCGCTTCGCCACCCGCGTGCTGGCGACGGGGGCGCTGGCGGGCGACACGCTGACCGGCGATCTGATCCTCGCCGGCGGCGGCGATCCGGGGCTCGACACCGACGGGCTGGGTGCGCTGGTGGACGAGCTCGTCGCCGCGGGGATCCGGCGGGTCGAGGGGCGGTTTCTCGTCTGGGACGGGGCGCTCGCCACCTTCCCCCAGATCGAGCCGAGCCAGCCGGTGCACGTCAGCTACAACCCGGCCGTCGGCGGGCTCAACGTCAATTACAACCGCGTCCATTTCGAATGGGCGCGGGCCGGCTCGGAGTACGACGTGACGATGCAGGCGCGCGCCGCCCGCTATTCGCCGGATGTCCCCGCGATCGGCATGGAGGTCATCGACCGCTCGGTGCCGGTCTATACCTATGCCGAGGGCGAGGCCTCGGAGGAGTGGACGGTGGCGCGGGGCGCGCTGGGCACCGGCGGCTCGCGCTGGCTGCCGATCCGCCATCCCTGGATCTACGCCGGCGAAGTCTTCCAGGCCATCTGCGCCTATCAGGGCATCGTTCTGCCGGCGCCGGAGCGGGCGGCGGCGGAGCCCGAGACGGCGCTGGAGCTGGCGCGGCTGGAGAGCGCCGAGCTCGCCGAGATCGCCCGCGACATGCTCTATTACTCGACGAACCTCACGGCGGAGGTGCTGGGCCTTGCCGCCTCGGCCGCGCGGAGCCTCGAGCCCGCGACGCTGAAGGTCTCGGCCGCGATGATGAACCTCTGGGTCCGGCAGCGGTTCGGCGAAAGGGTCGCCTTCGCCGATCATTCCGGCCTCTCCGACGAGAGCCGGGTCAGCGCCCTGTCGCTGACGGCGGTCCTGGCGCATCCGGCGGCGCGCGAGAGCCTCCGCCCGCTTCTGAAGACGCATCTGATGCTCGATGCGCAGGGCAATCTCATGGATCCGCCGCCGGCCGTGGTGCAGGCGAAGACCGGCACGCTGAACTTCGTCTCGGCGCTGGCGGGCTATGCGCGCACCATCGGCGCGGCGGACCTCAGCTTCGCGACGCTCACCGCCAGTCACGAGCGGCGGGCGGAGACGGCCGGCTCGGAGGAGGAGACGCCCCCCGGCGCCCGCGACTGGCTGGCCCGCTCGCGGGGCCTGCAGGAAGGCGCACTGCGGCTCTGGGGGCGGAGCTTCTCGGCCACCCCGGCCGAACGCGCGGCGCTGGCCGAGCTCGACCACGGCTGAGGCCGGGCGGGCAGGGGTGGCCGGGCGGCGGCCTCGCCTGCGGCAATCGCCCGCCCGCCCGGCGATCCCCGGGGGGCGCCGATGCGGTGCGGGGTCCCTGTGGCGGGCCGGGTTTTTGGGGGGCTGTCTGCCCCCCGTCGCCTTTGGCGACTCCCCCCGAGGATGCCCCGGGAGCAAAGATGGGGGAGGCGGGCCTAGATGGTCACCGGCTCCATCACCTGCGGCTCGTGGACCGTCACGCCGGGGAGGGCGGCGGCGAGCGCATGGGCGTCTTGCGCGAAGACCGGCATCGTCGCGTAATGGCCGGGGATGATGTGGCGGAAGTCGAACCATGTTTCCGCCGCCCAGGCGGCCTGGGCCATGTCCATCGTGTAATGGCCGCCGCAGGAGAGGATGCCGATGTCCGGCTTGTGATAGGCGCCGATCCAGCCCATGTCGGCCATCAGGCCGGTGTCGCCCGAGGCGTATATGACATGGCCTTCCCCCTTGATGATGAAGCCCACCGGATCGCCGGCCGGAAAGGGGCCGCCGTCCAGCCAGTCGATGCTGGAGGAATGGCTGGCGGGGACCATGGTCACTGCGACCTCGCCGAAGGTCACCGTGCCGCCGCAGCCGAAGCCCTTCGCCGCCGCGCCCCGGGCGGCGAGCCAGCTCGCCAGCTCGTGGATGGCATGGATCGGTGCGCCGGTCTCCTTCGACACCTCCTCCACCTCCGAGGCGTGATCGCCATGGCCATGGGTGAGGAGGATCTGCGTGACCCCGGCCAGCGCCTCCGCCCGCCTCGCGTCGGGGAATTTCGGGTTGGCCGTCAGCCAGGGGTCGATCAGCAGCACCTCGCCGGCGATCTCGATCCGAAACGCCCCGTGTCCGAGCCAGATGATGTTCATGAGCCTGTCCTCCTGCTAGCCCTGTCTCAGGATAGGCCGATGGCGGCCGGGGGAAAGCGGGGGACGTGACGTGAACTGGTCGGAGCAGATCGACATCTATTGCGAACGGCTCGGGCCGGGCTTCTGGGCGGAGCCGTTGAATGCCATCAGCAACCTCGCCTTCATCGCGGCGGCGCTGATCCTGTGGCCCCGCGCGCGGCGCCACAGGCCCTCGGCGCTTCTCTGCGCCATTCTCTTCGTGATCGGGGTGGGGTCGTTCCTGTTCCACACCTTCGCCACGCAGTGGGCGTCGACGGCGGATTCGACGCCGATCGGAATCTTCATCCTCGTCTATCTCTATTTCGTGCACCGGCATTTCGTCGGCCTGCCGCGCTGGGCGGCGGGGCTCTCGACACTGGGCTTCGCGCCCTATGCGGCGCTGATGGTGCCGCTCCTGAACGCGCTGCCGTTCTTCCGCATCTCGGATTTCTACTGGACGGTGCCGATCCTGCTCTTCGTCTATGCCGCCGGGCTCTGGCGGCGGGACCGGGCGACGGCAGAGGGCATGGCCATCGGGGCGGGGATCCTGACGCTGTCCATCACCCTGCGGTCGCTCGACATGACGCTCTGCTACGTCTGGCCCTTCGGCACGCATGTCTTCTGGCACCTCCTCAACGGGGTGATGCTCGGCTGGATGATCCATGTCTGGCTCGGCTGGAAGGGGCGGCGCCTTGCGGCGGCAGGGGCCTCGGGCTAAACCCGCGCTCGTTCTGAAGGAGGCTCATCCATGGCCATCGACGAAGGTACGGCGGCGCGCGTCGCCAAGCTCGCCCGCATCCAGGTCGCGCCGGAGCGTCTGCCGGCGCTGGCGGAGGAATTCTCCGCCATTCTCGGCTTCATCGAGCAGCTCAACGAGGTGGATGTGGAGGGCGTGGAGCCCATGGTCTCCGTCACGCCCATGCGGCTGAAGCGCCGCGAGGATGTGGTGACCGACGGCAACCAGCCGCAGGCCGTGCTCGCCAATGCGCCCGATGCCCGCGAGGGCTTCTTTGCCGTGCCGAAGGTGGTGGAATGACCGAATACCGTACCATCGCCGCCGCCCGCGATGCGCTCCGCCGGGGCGAGGTCACGGCGGTCGAACTCGCCGAGGATTACATCGCCCGCGTCGAGGGCGCCGATGCGCTCGGCGCCTTCGTGCACAAGACGCCAGAGATCGCCCGCGAGCAGGCGGCCCGCGCCGACCAGCGGCTGAGATCCGGCGATGCGCCGGATCTGTGCGGGATTCCCGTCGGTGTGAAGGATCTCTTCTGCACGCGCGGCGTGCCGAGCCAGGCGGCCTCGAAGATCCTCGAGGGCTTCCGGCCCGAATACGAGAGTACCGTGACCGAAAAGCTCTTCGCCGAGGGTGCCGTCATGCTCGGCAAGCTCAACATGGACGAATTCGCCATGGGGAGCTCGACCGAGACCTCCACCTACGGCGATGCGGTGAACCCCTGGCGGCGCGGCAATGACGAGGCGAAGCTGACGCCCGGCGGCTCTTCCGGCGGCTCGGCGGCAGCAGTCTCGGCCGATCTCTGCCTCGGCGCGCTCGGCACCGATACCGGCGGCTCGATCCGCCAGCCGGCCGCCTTCACCGGCATCACCGGGCTGAAGCCGACCTATGGCCGCGTCTCGCGCTGGGGGATCATCGCCTTCGCCTCCTCGCTCGATCAGGCGGGGCCCATGGCGCGCGACGTGCGCGACTGCGCCATCATGCTCCAGGCCATGGCCGGGCATGACGCGAAGGATTCGACCTCCGCCGAGCTGGACGTGCCGGATTTTGAGGCGATGCTCGACGGCGACATCCGCGGCAAGGTCATCGGCATCCCGCGCGAATACCACATGGACGGCATGCCCGAAGAGATCGAGGCGATCTGGGCCGAGGGGCGGGCGATGATGGAGGCGGCGGGCGCGACGCTCCGCGATATCTCGCTGCCGCACACGAAATACGCTCTGCCGGCCTATTACGTGATCGCCCCGGCCGAGGCCTCGTCGAACCTCGCCCGCTACGATGGCGTCCGCTACGGGCGCCGGGCGCGGATCGGGCAGGGCGACGGCATCACCGAGATGTACGAGAGGACCCGCGCCGAGGGCTTCGGCGACGAGGTGCAGCGGCGGGTGATGATCGGCACCTATGTGCTCTCCGCCGGCTTCTACGACGCCTATTACAACCGCGCCCGCAAGGTCCGCACGCTCATCAAGCGCGACTTCGAACAGGTCTTCGCCGATGGCGTCGATGCAATCCTGACGCCGGCCACCCCCTCGGCCGCCTTCGGGCTCGGCGAGATGGCCGAGGCCGATCCGGTGCAGATGTATCTCAACGACGTCTTCACGGTGACGGTGAACCTCGCGGGCCTGCCGGGCATATCCGTGCCCGCCGGGACCGACCGGCAGGGGCTGCCGCTGGGGCTGCAGCTCATCGGCAAGCCCTGGGAAGAGGGGGCGTTGCTGAATACCGCCTACGCACTGGAGCGTGAGGCGGGATTTGTGGCAAAGCCTGCGAAGTGGTGGTAATCACCGCCCCCAATCGCTTGTGTTGAGGGTGAAGATGAACGTGCATTCGCTGTATCTGCTGGCAGGGCTCCCGCTCCTGCTCGGCGCCTGTTCCGACAGGCCGGCCGGCGAATGGTCGTCGGACTATTCGCAGTACGAGATGCAGCGGGCCGAGGCGGAGGCCGCGGGCACTGCGCCCGTCACCGACCCGGCCGCCATCTGGGCGACGCCGACAGGCACGACGGCGCTGCCCTCCGGCGACGGCATCAGCACGAACGACCTCGCCGCGGCGGGCATCGGCGCCTCCGGCGGCACGGGCGCGCCTTTGTCGGCGATCACGCCGGCCGCGCCGCTCGCGACCACCACGCCCAGCTACCTGAACAACGATCAGGTGCGCGCCGGGGTGGAGGCGAGCCCCGGCAATGCCGCGCCCTCGATCAGCCATCCCGGCATCTCGGACGAGCAGAATTTCGACGCCGTCGCCAGCCGCGAGACCATCGAATCGGACGCCGCCCGGCTCGCCGAGAACGCCGCGCAATATCAGGTCGTCCAGCCGACCGCCCTGCCGACGCGGCAGGAGGCGGGGCCGAACGTGGTGGAATACGCGCTTTCGGCGCCGAACCGGCGCGGGCAGGAATGGTATTCCCGCTCGATCATCCAGATCCCGGGCCAGTTCGAGCGCAATTGCTCGAGCTACAATTCCCCCGACGAGGCGCAACGCGACTTCCTCGCCCGGGGCGGGCCGAACCGCGATCCGCGCGGCATCGACCCCGATGGCGACGGCTTCGCCTGCGGATGGGACCCGGCGCCGTTCCTGGCCGCCGTGGGACGGGGCTGAACGCCACCGCCTATCCCTCGCCCAATGCGGGCGTGCGCCGCCCCGGCAGCCGCATTCATATGGTGGTGATCCACTACACCGTCCTCGACCTTGCCGAGACGCTGGAGCGGCTCTGCGACCCGGCCGCCGAGGTCTCGGCCCATTACGTCATCGCCCCGGAGGGCGAGGTGCTGCAGCTTGTCGACGAGGGGATGCGCGCCTGGCACGCGGGCAGCGGCCGCTGGGGGCTGGTGCGCGACGTGAATTCCCATTCGATCGGCATCGAGCTGGTCAACGACGGCCGCGCCCCCTTCGCCGCGCCGCAGATGCTGGCGCTGGAGCGGCTGCTCGCCGATCTCATGACGCGCTACAGGATCCTGCCCTCCAACGTCATCGGCCATTCCGACATGGCGCCGGGCCGCAAGAGCGACCCCGGCCCCCGATTCGACTGGCGGCGGCTGGCGCTGCAGGAGCTCTCCGTCTGGCCGACGCACGGGGCAACGGCGCCGGTGGGGGCGCTGCACGGCTCGCTCGTCGTCTTCGGCTACGACCCGACGTTGTCGCCGCAGGCGCGGCTCGCCGCCTTCCGCAGCCGGTTCTTCCCCGGCCGCGAGGGGCCGCCGGGCAATGACGAGGCCGGGGCGGCGGTGGATCTGGCCCGGCGCTTTCCCGTTGACGCCCCGCGGCGGCAGCCCTAGAGCCCGCGATGCGCGGAGGGCCGGGCGGCCGCGGGGCAACTCGAGGAAAGTCCGGACTCCATCAGGCAACGGTGCCGGGTAACGCCCGGCCGGGGCAACCCGAGGGATAGCGCCACAGAGAACAGACCGCCGGGATGTCGTTCCGGCAAGGGTGAAACGGTGGGGCAAGAGCCCACCGGGGGGCTGGCAACAGCGCCCGCATGGCAAGCCCCACCGGGAGCAATGCCGAATAGGGGCCGCGCGCCGAAAGGTAGGGACGTCTGATCCCGAGCGGTCCGGGTTGGCAGCATGAGCGGCGGGGTGACCCGTCGCCAGCAGATGAATGGCCGCTACCGGGGTCCGATCCGTCGGGGCCCGGCACAGAATCCGGCTTACAGGCCCTCCGCGCGCCTTTGCCCCGCCTGCGAGTCGCCTTTCGACGGCGGCCCGATGCCCTCCCGGCCTTGACAGGGCCCCTCGCGCGCGTAAAAGGCGGGCTTCAACGGATTTCAGCTAGGGGCCGCCCACGACGGTGCTGCCGCCACAGCTTAGGAGCGTGACATGGCCAAACCGGCAACCATCAAGGTCCGCCTCAACTCGACGGCGGATACCGGGCACTTCTACGTGACGAAGAAGAACGCCAAGACGATGACCGACAAGATGAGCGTGCGGAAGTACGATCCGGTCGCGCGCAAGCACGTCGAATACAAGGAAGGCAAGATCAAGTAAGCCTTCCGCCCCCGGAAAACGGGGGGCCCTTTCGGGGACAGTGAGGCCGTGCCTTCGGGCGCGGCCTTTTTCGTGCGCGCAGGCCGGCGGGGGCGGGCTTGCGGGGGAGGGCGCGTGAGCCCACATCGGCGGGATGCGCGCGCCCGTCACGATACGCCCCGCCATGCCTGCCGATATCGCCGGCATCGACGCGATGATGTCCCGCGCCTGGAGCGCCCAGATGCAGGGCGCCTATCCGCCGTCGCTCCTCATCCTCGCGATTCCCTTCATCTCCCGCGCCCAGCCGGCGCTTCTGGCCTCTGGCCGCTACTATGTGGCGGAGGCCGAGGGCCGCATCCTCGGCGCCGGCGGCTGGAGCCTCCGCGGCGCGGGGGGCGCCGATGTCCGCCATCTGGCGGTGGATGCCGGCGCGGCTGGGCAGGGCATCGGCCGGGCGCTGATGGCCGAGAGCCTTAGCGCGGCGGGTGAGGCGGGGGCGGTGGAGATGCAGGCGACCGCGACGTTGAACGCGGTGGGGTTCTACGAGCGCCTGGGGTTCGCAGTGACGGGGGAGACGCAGGTGCGGCTCGGACCGGCGCTGGCGCTGCCCTGCAGGACGATGCGGCGGGCCTTGGGGGTGCGGGTGGGGCCGGGAGGGTTGCCGGGCTGAAGCCCGGCCTACGCCCGGCCGTGCCGCGAGGTAGGGTGGGTTTGTAACCCACCATGGCCCGGCGGTTGTGCGGAGCCCCCGCCCGGGTAACGCGCCGCAGGCGCAGGGCGAGCGCCGGCCCGTCCCGCGGGCTGGCGCTCCGGTTGGGTCAGGGCCCAGCCGGTGAGCGGGGGCGGGGTTGCACCATAAAACGCAATGCGGCGCGGTCAGGAGCGCCACCGCCCGGGCCGGCGCTCGCCCTGCGCGGCGCCGTCGGTCTTTGCTCGGCCCGCCCTGACGAGCAGGCTCGCGGCTCCTCGCCAAACGAAAAGGGCCGGCGTTGCCGCCGGCCCTTCCGAAGTCTCTCTCCCGTCAGCTCACTCGCGCGAGGCGCCGAGGAACTGCAGCAGGAACATGAAGAGGTTGATGAAGTCGAGGTAGAGGTTCAGCGCGCCCATGATGGCGGCCTTGCCCAGCCACTCGCTGTCGCCATGCGTCGCATGGGCGAGATAGGTGTTCTTGATGTTCTGCGTGTCATAGGCGGTCAGCCCCGCGAAGATCAGCACACCCAGCACCGAGATGGCGAACATGATCGCCGGCGAGCCGAGGAAGATGTTGATGATCGAGGCGACGACCAGGCCGATCACGCCCATGATCAGGAACGACCCCCAGCCCGAGATGTCCCGCTTCGTGGTGTAGCCCCAGAGCGACAGGCCGGCGAAGGAGATCGCGGTGACCAGGAAGACCTGGGCGATCGAGAAGCCGGTGAACACCTGGAAGATCCAGGAGAGGCTGAGGCCCATCACGGCGGCGAAGGCGTAGAAGAACGTCTGCGCGCCGGCGGCGGAGAGCCGGTTGATCGCGGCGGAGAAGGCGAAGACCATGATCAGCGGCGCAAACATGATCACCCAGCCGAGGATGTTCGGCTGCATCGTCGCCGGGTCGCGGAAGATCGAGAGCAGCTCCGGCGAGGAGCCGACCGCCCAGGCGACGGCGAAGGTCAGCAGCATGCCGATCGACATGGTGCCGTAGACCTTGTTCATGTGGGCGCGGAGACCCTCGTCGATCTCCGCGGTGCGGACGCCCGTGACGGGGCGTGCGTATCTCGGTTGAGCCATCGAGACCTCCTTCTCATGCTTCCCGTGCCCCGCCACATGATCGGCGAAGCTTTGCGCATGATATGAGGAAGCGGGGCCTTCGTTTCAAGCCTTTCGCGCGCAATCGCGCCCTTTGTGGCCTGACGCTTTCGTCAGATGGCTTTGATGGGGCGCGCGGCGTCAGCGCCGCCAGCCGGCCGGCACGTCCCAGAAGGGGCGGGAGGCCTCGCGGGCGGCCTCGCGCTCGGTGATGCCGAGGTCGCTGAGACGGGCCCCGTCGAGCTTCGAGAGCGCCCGGCGTTGCAGCCAGGCGCCGTGCATCGAGGCGAGGGAAAAGGCGCCCGGCAGGCGGAGCGCCAGGGGGCTGAGGGAATGCAGGAGGGAGGGCATGGCGGACTCCATGGTCTTCTTGATGGTTAACGCGGTTCATATTTCGATGCTTGATATATGGAGCGTCGGGTGGCAGAAGAAAAACGAATGCTCAGCATCTGACTCATCAGGAGCGGTGATATGCCCAGGAATATCGACATGGTGGCGCTCCGCAGCTTCGTCGCGGTGGCGGAAACCGGCGGCGTCACGCGGGCGGCGGGCTTTCTCAACCTCACGCAATCGGCGGTCTCGATGCAGCTCAAGCGGCTGGAGGAGTCGCTCGCCCTGTCGCTCTTCGAGCGGGCCGGCCGCGGCGTGGCGCTGACCGCCGCCGGAGAGCAGCTCCTCTCCTACGCCCGCCGGATGCTCAGGCTCAACGACGAGATCTATGCGCGGCTGACGGCGCAGGAATACGAGGGCGAGGTGGTGCTCGGCGTGCCGCATGACGTCGTCTATCCCGCCATCCCGCTCGTCCTGCAGAGATTCGCGGCCGATTTCCCGCGGGTGCGGGTGCAGCTCCTATCGTCCTTCACCCGGCGGCTGGTCAGCCAGTATGCGCGCGGCGAGGCCGATGTGATCCTGACCACCGAAAGCGACCTGCGCGAGGGCGGCGAGACCCTTGTCGAGCGGCCGCTGACCTGGCTCGGCGCCCCGGCCGGCGAGGCCTGGAAGCGCCGGCCGCTCCGGCTCGCCTATGAGCAGGAGTGCATCTTCCGCCTCGGCGTGCAGGAGCGGCTCGATGCCGCGGGCATCGAATGGGAGATGGCAGTGAGCAGCAATTCCTCGCGCACGATCGAGGCGACGGTCAGCGCCGACCTCGCCGTGCACACGATGATCGAGGGCACCGAGCCCCGGCATTTCGAGCGCATCCAGCATGGCGGCGCGCTGCCGGAGCTCTGGCCCGTCAAGGTCAACATGTATGCCTCCGACCAGGGCGGCGGCCCGCCCGTCCGCGCGCTGGCGGAGATGCTGCGCCAGGCCTATCTGGCGGGCTGACCCCGCGGCGACATGCGTCGCGGGCATGGACAGGGCCCTGGGGGCTTGCGATGATGGCCCGCCGGTTCAGGGGCCGGTTTTCGGGGGCCGCAAGGCCGGGGCAGGGGGAGCACATGCGCAAGTTTCTGGTCATTCTCGACGACAGCCGCGAGTGCCTCAACGCCATGCGCTTTGCCGCGATGCGTGCGGCGCATACCGGCGGCGGCGTGACGATCCTCTCCATCATCCCGCCCGAGGAATTCGCCCATTGGGTGGGCGTGGGCGAGATCATGCGGGCCGAGGCGCGCGAGCGGATCGAGGTGCATTTCGAGGTCTATGCCAAGTGGATGCGCGACAAGCAGGGCATCGAGCCCGAGCTGGTGATCCGCGAGGGCGAGATCCTGCAGGAGCTCCTCGCCCATATCACCGAGGACGGGAACATCGGCGTCGTCGTGCTCGGCGCGGCGGCGGACAAGAAGGGCCCGGGGCCGCTCATCACGCAGCTCACCCGCGCCTCCGGCTCGCTGCCGGTGCCGCTGACCATCGTGCCGGGCGACCTGTCCAAGGAACGGCTGGAATCGATCACGTGAGCCGCATCGGCCTCGTCACCCTGGTGGTGCCGGATTACGACGCGGCCATCGCGCATTATACCGGCGATCTCGGCTTCGAGCTGATCGAGGATCAGCCCCAGGAGGGCAAGCGCTGGGTCGTCGTGCGGCCGAAGGGCGGCGAGACGGGGCTGCTTCTCGCCAAGGCCAAGGGCCCGGCGCAGGAGGCCGCCATCGGCGCGCAGACCGGGGGCCGGGTGTTCCTCTTCCTCGAGACGGAGGATTTTGTCGGCGATCATGCCCGGATGCAGGCCGCCGGCGTCGCCTTCATGGAAGAGCCGCGCGACGAGCCCTACGGCCGCGTCGCCGTCTTCCGCGATGCCTTCGGCAATCTGTGGGACCTACTCGAGCGCCGCTGAGGCCTCGAGCACGACGAGATTGCCGGACGGGTCGACGAGCCGCAGATGCCGCCGGCCGGAGGAATTCTCGAGCTTGCCGGCGCGGATGCCGGCCTCGACGATGCGCGCCCGCTCCGCCGCGAGGTCATCGACCTTGAGCGTGATCGTGCCGGAGCCGGCGTGGTCGCGATCCTCGCGGAGCTGAAAGCGCCCCTCGTGCTCGTGCCATTCCATGAGGTTGTATTTCGGCCGGGCGTCGGGCGCGCGGCCGATGAGCGCGGTGTACCACGCCTCGGCCTGATCGAGCCGGGCGATCGAGAGATGGGCAAAAACGTCCGAGCTGTCCAAGGATGATCCTCCCCCACGTGCAGAACGCCTCACGGCGCCGAGCGGTTCCCCAAAACTTTCCCGGAGGCCGGTGAATGAAACCTTACCATAGGGAAACCCCGCCCGCTTAGAATCATTCCAGATCCCTTGACCGGACCGGGGTGGGGGCGCATATCGGACCTGTCCGAACGAAGGGAAGCCGACATGTTCATCCAGACCGAATCGACGCCGAATCCTGCGACGCTGAAATTCCTGCCCGGCCAGTCGGTTATGGACAGCGGCACCGCGGATTTCGCCAGCGCCGAAGCGGCGGAGGTCTCGCCGCTCGCCCGGGCCATCTTCGGCATCGGCGGGGTGACCGGCGTCTTCTTCGGCAACGATTTCGTGACCGTCACCAAGAGCGAAGCCACGGAATGGGATCACATCAAGCCCGGCATCCTCGGCGCGGTGATGGATCACTTCCAGTCCGGCGCGCCCCTGATCGAGGGCGCCGGCGCCCCCTCCGACGGCCATGCCGCGCATGACGGCGAGGATGGCGAGATCGTCGGCCAGATCAAGGAGCTGCTCGACACGCGCGTCCGCCCGGCGGTGGCGCAGGACGGCGGCGACATCACCTTCCACGGCTTCGAGCGGGGCGTCGTCTACCTGCACATGCAGGGCGCCTGCGCCGGCTGCCCCTCCTCGACGCTGACGCTGAAGATGGGCATCGAGAACCTCCTGCGCCACTACATCCCCGAGGTGACCGAGGTGCGGCCGGTTGCCGTCTGATCCGGCCACGGATTCGGCCAGCAAGAGCCCGGCCATCACGGGGCGCTGCTATTGCGGCCAGAGCCGGCTCGCCGCCGCATCCTGGCCGGAGCGCCTCTCCTACTGCCATTGCAGCGACTGCCGCCGGGCGACCGGCGCGCCGGTCGCGGCCTTTGCGGCCTTCCCGGAAGGGCAAGCGCATTGGTCGCCGGCCGGGCGGGCCGTCTCGGCGGCGCCCGGGGGCCGGCGCTGGTTCTGCGCGGGCTGCGGCTCGCCGCTCGCCGCCACCTTCGATTACCTGCCCGGGCAGGTCCACGTGCCGCTCGGCGTCATCGACCAGGCGGCGGAGCTTCCGCCGCAGCTCCAAACCCATGTGGAATCCGGCCTCCCCTGGCTGCATATCGAGGACGACGCGCCCCGCCATGCCGCCAGCGGGCGGGCCAGCTTGCAGACCTGCGGCTGATGACCGTCCTCGCCTTCGACACCTCCGGCCCCCAGCTCTCCGCCGCGCTCCTTGCCGGCGGGGCGCTCACCACCCGCGTTGAGCCCATGGCGCGGGGGCAGGCCGAGCGGCTGATGGGGCTTCTGGAAGAGCTTCTGGCCGAGGCCGGGCTCGTCTGGGGCGACCTCACCGCCATCGGCGTCGGCATCGGCCCGGGGAATTTCACCGGCATCCGCCTCTCCGTCTCTGCCGCAAGGGGCCTCGCGATCGGGCTCGGCATCCCCGCCATCGGGGTCGATCTCTTCGCGGCGGCGGGGGAGGGCGACGTGGCGCTGCCGGCGCCGCGCGGCATGGCTTACCTCCGGCCCGCAGGCGGCGCGGCAATGCTGGTGCCGGAGGCGGAGGTCCCGCCCGGGGCCGCCGGCCCCGCCTCCCCCGAGGCCGCCATCGCCGCCATCGCCCGCATCGCCGCCGCCCGCCTGGCGGAGGGCGCCGCCGCGCCCCGACCCGTGCCGCTCTACATCCGCGCCCCCGATGCCGCGCCGCCGAAGCTGGCGCCGCCGCCGATGCTGCCCTAATCCGGGGTCATGACCCCCGACGAGATCGCCGCCATCCACCATGCCTCCGCCGGCCCCGAGCGGCCGTGGTCGGCTGCCGAGATCGGCGAGATGCTGGCGAGCCCCGGCGCCTTCGTCCTCGGCGAGGCCGGCACCGCCTTCCTCCTCGGCCGGGCCATCGCCGGCGAGGCGGAAGTTCTGATGCTCGCGACCCATCCCGATCACCGCCGGCAGGGCCATGCCGCGGCGCTCCTCCAAGGTTTCGAGGAAGAGGCCCGCGCCCGCGGCGCGGCCAGCGCCTTCCTCGAGGTGGCGGAGGACAATGCGCCGGCGCGCGCGCTCTACGGCGGGGCCGGCTACACCCGGGCCGGGCGGCGGCCCGCCTATTATCCGAGGCCCGGCGGTGCCGTTTCTGCCCTTATCCTCATCAAGCCTCTTTGATTGGGGCCCGCTCCGGGCCTGTCCCGCGGCGTCCTGCCGCGCCACTCCCAAAAAGCAGTTGACCGCCCCAGCCCCCCGTTGCCTTATCGGGCGATGAACCGGCGCCCCGCGCCGGCTCTCCATAAGGCGTGCCTCCGAGGGTCGGAGGTGGCCGCAAAAAACGACCTGGGAGATTTTCAATGACCCACATGACGAAACTCTTCGGCGCCTGCGCCGCGCTGGCCCTGTCCACCGGCGCCGCCCTCGCCGATCCGGCCATCATCTACGACCTCGGCGGCAAATTCGACAAATCCTTCAACGAATCCGCCTTCAATGGCGCCACCATGTGGGCCGAGGAAACCGGCGAAGCGTTCAACGAGGTCGAGCTGCAGAACGACGCGCAGCGCGAGCAGGCGCTCCGCCGCTTTGCCGAGGCGGGCAACAACCCGATCGTCATGGCCGGCTTCTCGTTCGAGACCGCCCTCAACCAGGTGGCGCCCGACTATCCCGACACGACCTTCGTCGTGATCGACGCCGTCGTCGACCAGCCGAACGTCCGCTCGGTGATCTTCGATGAGCATGTCGGCTCCTACTTCGTCGGCGTTCTCGCCGCGATGGCCTCCGAATCCGATACCGTCGGCTTCGTCGGCGGCATGGACATCCCGACCATCCGCAAGTTCGGCTGCGGCTATGCCCAGGGCGTGCTCGACACCAACCCCGATGCCACTGTCGTCGCCAACTTCGTCGGCACCACGCCCGACGCCTGGAACGACCCGGGCAAGGGCTCCGAGCTGACCCTCGCGCAGATCAGCCAGGGCGCCGATGTCGTCTATGCCGCCGCCGGCGGCTCCGGCGTGGGCGTGCTGCAGACCGCCGCTGACGAGGACATCCTCAGCATCGGCGTCGACAGCAACCAGAACTACCTGCACCCGGGCCAGGTGCTGACCTCGATGCTCAAGCGCGTCGACAATGCCGTCTATGACGCCTTCATGGCGGGCCCGGAGGTCGAGACCGGCCTCGTCATCATGGGCGCCGACAACGGCGGCGTCGGCTATGCGCTCGACGAGAACAACGAGAGCCTGATCACCGACGAGATGAAGGCCGCGGTCGACGAAGCCGCCGCCGGCATCGCCTCGGGCGAGATCATGGTGCACGACTACACCTCGGACGAGACCTGCCCGGCGATCCAGTTCTGATCTGACCGGCAATGACAAACGGGCCGCGCCGGGGGACCGGCGCGGCCCGGCAGAAGGGGGCAGGGGGCATGGCAGAGGCGGCAGCCGCCATCGAGCTGAAGGGCATCTCGAAGTCCTTCGGGCCGGTTAAGGCCAACAAGGACATCTCGATCCGCGTTCGGCCCGGCACGATCCACGGGATTATCGGCGAGAACGGCGCCGGCAAGTCGACGCTCATGTCGATCCTCTACGGCTTCTACAAGGCCGATGCGGGGGAGATCTTCATCGGCGGCAAGCCCGTCGAGATCCCCGACAGCCAGGCGGCCATCGCCGCCGGCATCGGCATGGTCTTCCAGCATTTCAAGCTCGTCGAGAACTTCACCGTTCTGGAGAACATCGTCCTTGGCGCCGAGGACAGCGCCATGCTGCGCCCCAGCCTCGCCCGCGCCCGCAAGGAGCTGAAGGCGCTGGCGGATGAATACGAGCTGTCCGTCGATCCCGATGCGGTGATCGAGGAAATCGGCGTCGGCATGCAGCAGCGGGTCGAGATCCTGAAGGCGCTCTATCGCGGCTGCGACATCCTCATCCTCGACGAGCCGACCGGGGTGCTGACCCCGGCGGAGGCGGACCAGCTCTTCCGCATCCTCGCCCGGCTCAAGGAAGAGGGGAAGACCATCATCCTCATCACCCACAAGCTGCGCGAGATCATGGACATCACCGACGAGGTGAGCGTCATGCGGCGCGGCGAGATGGTGGCGACCGTGACGACGGCAGAGACCTCGCCGCCCGAGCTCGCCGAGCTCATGGTCGGCCGCAAGGTGCTGCTGCGCGTCGAAAAGAAGCCCGCGAAGCTCGGCGACAAGGTGCTGGAGGTCCGCGGCCTTCGCGTCGTCGACGAGCAGGGCGTCGAGCGGATCCGCGGCATCGATTTCGACATCCGCGCGGGCGAGATCCTCGGGCTCGCCGGGGTGGCCGGCAACGGCCAGTCGGAGCTGCTCGAGGTGCTCGGCGGCTACCGCGCCGCCACCGGCGAGGTGAAGCTGAACGGCAAGGAGATCGACCTCACCGGGTCGAAGTCCGACGGCCAGTCGCGCCGGGCCCGGGGCATCGCCCATGTGCCCGAAGACCGGCAGGCCGAGGGCCTCATCATGGATTACACGGCGTGGGAGAACGTGGCCTTCGGCTACCACCACGACCACAAGTACCAGGCCAATGCGCTCTTCATGAAGAACAGCGCCATCCGCGCCGATTGCGCCGCGAAGATGGAGAAGTTCGACGTCCGCCCGCCGGACCCGATGCTGCTCGCGAAGAGCTTCTCCGGCGGCAACCAGCAGAAGATCGTCGTCGCCCGCGAGATCGAGCGCGACCCCGACCTCCTCCTCGTCGGCCAGCCGACGCGCGGCGTCGATATCGGCGCCATCGAGTTCATCCACCAGCAGATCGTGGCCCTCCGCGACCGCGGCAAGGCGATCCTCCTCGTCTCGGTGGAGCTCGACGAGATCATGTCGCTCTCCGACCGGATCGCCGTGATGTTCGACGGCCGGATCATGGGCGAGCGCAAGCCGGACGAGACGGATGCCGGCGAGCTCGGCCTGCTCATGGCCGGCATCACCGACACCGATTCCCCGCATTCCGCCGCCGAGGTCGAGGCCGCCCTCGCCCGCCGCAGCGGCAGCGCGGCGAAGGAGACCTGAGATGACCCGCATCCCCGCCTGGGCCGATGTCGTGCTTGTGCCGCTCTTCTCGCTGCTGCTGGCGGCGCTCTTCTCGGCCATCGTGATCCTGGCCATCGGCGAGAACCCCTGGGAGGCGCTGAAGCTGATGGTCACTGGCGCCGTGGGTTCCACCTACGGCTGGGGCTACACGCTCTATTACGCGACGAACTTCATCTTCACCGGCCTCGCCGTGGGCGTGGCCAACCATGCGCGGCTCTTCAACATTGGCGCCGAGGGCCAGGCCGGGCTCGGCGGGCTCGGCGTCGCGCTGGCCTGCCTCTACCTGCCCTTCCCGCACTGGTCGGTGGCGCTTCTCGTCGCGATCTGCGCCGGGGCGCTCTTCGGGGCCGCCTGGGCGGCGATCCCGGCCTTCCTGCAGGCGCGGCGGGGCAGCCACATCGTCATCACGACGATCATGTTCAACTTCATCGCCAATGCGCTGCTGGTCTATCTGCTCGTCAACGTGCTGAAGCCCATGGGCTCTTCCGAGCCGGCCACCGGGCTCTTCCCCGAGACCGCGCATCTGCCGGACTTCCGCACGATGTTCTCGAGCGAAGAGACCATCCGCTTCCGCGGCACGCCGGCGAATGTCAGCTTCTTCGTGGCGCTCGCCGCCTGCGTCGGCGTCTGGGCGCTGATCTGGCGGACGCGGCTCGGCTACCAGATCCGCGCCTTCGGCTTTTCCGAGAGCGGCGCCAAATACGCGGGCATCAGTCCCACGAAGATCATCATGGTGACCATGCTGATCTCCGGCGGGCTTGCGGGCTGCATGGCGATCAACAACGTCATGGGCTACAGCGAGCGGCTCGTGCTGAACGCCGTCGAGGGCGCCGGCTTCATCGGCATCGCCGTGGCGCTGATGGGGCGGTCGCATCCGTTCGGCATCTTCCTCGCCGCGCTGCTTTTCGGCTTCCTCTACCAGGGCGGCGCAGAGCTGGCGCTCTGGACCTCGATCCCCCGCGAGATGATCGTTGTCATCCAGGCGCTGGTGATCCTCTTCACCGGGGCGCTCGACAACATGGTGCGGATGCCGATCGAGAAGATCTGGATGGCCCTGCGCCGCCCGCCGAAGCCCGAGACGAAACTGGAGCCGGCAGAATGAGCGATCTCGTCCAGCACCTGCCGCTCTTCGCCGCGGCCTATGCGATCCTCGTCGTCGCGGCCGCGAGCCCGGGGCCGGCGGTGGCGCTGCTGCTCGGCATCGGCCTGGGGCAGGGGCGGCGCGCGGCGCTGCTGACGGCCACCGGCATCGCCTGCGGATCGGTCGTCATCAACGCGGCGACCATGGTGGGCGTCGGCCTCCTCCTTGCCGAGGCGGCCTGGGCGATGACGCTGCTGCGCCTCCTCGGCGCCGGCTACCTGCTCTGGCTGGCCTGGGGCGCCTTCCGCAAGGCGCGCTCCGGTGCCGCCGTGCCGGAGGCCGCGCCGCAGCCGATCCGCAGCGCGGGGGCGCTCTGGTCGACGGGCTTCCTTCTGCAGGTCACCAATCCCAAGGCCATCGTCTTCTGGCTGGCCATCGCCGCCGTCGGCGCGACGGCCGGTGGCGGGGCCCTGACCCATGCCGCCTTCCTCGCCGGGGCCTTCGCGATCTCCTTCGTGATCCACGGCGCCTGGGCGCTGGCGCTGTCGTCCAGCCCGGTGCGCGTGCTCTACGGCCGTTTCCGCCGGCGGATCGAGGGCGCGCTCGGCGCCTTCTTCGCCTTCGCCGCCCTCAAGATGGCCCTGGCCCGGAGCTGAGCTTATGGACCTCCTGACACTCCTGACGGTGCTCGACGCCACGGTGCGGCTCGCGACGCCCCTGCTCCTCGCCTGCCTCGCCGGGCTCTTCTCGGAGCGGGCGGGGATCTTCGACATCGGGCTCGAGGGCAAGATGCTGGGCGGGGCCTTCCTCGCCGCCGCGATCGCCGCCATCACCGGATCGGTCTGGATCGGCCTTCTCGCCGGCATCGGCGCCTCGCTGCTGCTCTCGGCGATCCACGGGCTCGCCTCGATCACCTTCCGCGGCAATCAGCTCATCTCGGGCGTCGCCATCAACTTCTTCGCCCAAGGCCTGACGGTCGTCATCGCGCAGAGCTGGTTCGGCCAGGGCGGGCGGACGCCGCAGCTCGGCACCGGCTCGCGCTTTGCCTCCATCACCCTTCCGGGGGCCGAGGCGCTGCGGGACGTGCCGGTGATCGGGCCGATCTATTACGAGCTGATCTCGGGCCATACGATCCTCGTCTATATCGCCTTCCTCATCGTGCCGCTCTCCTGGTGGGTGCTCTACCGGACGCGCTACGGCCTGCGCCTGCGCGCCGTCGGCGAGAACCCGGCGGCGGTCGATACCGCCGGCATCTCCGTCCGCGGCCTGCGCTACTCGGCCATCGTCATCTGCGGCGTGCTCACCGGCATCGCCGGCGCCCAGCTCGCCACCGCCGAGCCGGCGGCCGGCTTCATCAAGGACATGACCGCCGGGCGGGGCTATATCGCCCTCGCCGCGCTCATTTTCGCCAAATGGCGGCCCTGGTATGCGCTGATGGCCTGCCTGCTCTTCGGCTTTTTGCAGGCGCTGGAGCTGCGGCCGGACGTCATCCAGGCGGTGATCGGCATGCGGGTGCAGGGCCAGTTCCTCTCGGCGCTGCCCTATATCATGACGGTCGTCATCCTCGCCGGCTTCGTCGGCAAGGCGATCCCGCCCCGCGCCGGGGGCGAGCCCTATGTGAAGGAGCGCTGAGGGGCGGACCCCCTCGCGCCGCAAGGAAGAACCCCATCCATGAACCTGCCCGCCAGCGCCATTTCGCAACCCGCCAAGGACCTCGCCGCCCAGATCCGCCGCCAGATCGGCGGGCGGGAGGGCGTGCGCATCGGGCTCGTCCTCGGCTCCGGCCTCGGCCATCTGGCGGAGGCCGTCGACGGCCCGCGGATCCCCTATTCCGAGCTGCCGGGCTTTCCCCATGCCGGGGTCTCGGGCCATGTGCCCGAGCTGGTGATTGGCACGCTGGAAGGCATGCGCGTCGCCGTGCTCGGCGGGCGGGCGCATTACTACGAGAAGGGCGATCCCAGGGCGATGCGCCTGCCGCTCGAGGTGCTGACGGCGCTCGGCGCGAAGACGCTGGTGCTGACGAATGCCGCCGGCTCGCTTAGGCCCGACATGCCGACGGGCTCGATCATGGCGCTCAACGACCATATCAACTTCTCGGGCCTCAATCCGCTGATCGGCGAGCCGAGCGACGCGCGGTTCGTGCCGATGACGGATGCTTATGATCCGGCGCTTCGCGTCGCGCTGTTCGAGGCGGCGCGGAAGACGGGGACGGAGATGCACCGCGGCACCTATGCTTGGTATTCCGGCCCCTCCTTCGAGACGCCGGCGGAGATCAAGGCGATCCGCACGCTCGGCGCCGATGCCGTCGGCATGTCGACGGTGCCCGAGGTGATCCTCGCGCGGTTCCTCGGCCTGAAGGTGGCGGCAATTTCTGCCATCACCAACATGGCCGCGGGCATGAGCGACGAGAAGATCAGCCACGAGCACACGAAGGCCATGGCGCCGGTCGGGGCGGCGAAGCTCGAGACCGTGCTGCGCGCGGCGCTGCCGGCGCTCGGCTAGGGCTCTGCTCACCGGCCCTGCCGGGCCGTTTCGCGCCATCAGCCGCGTTGCAGCTTCACGGCCTCCTGCCGGGCGAGGCGGATCACATGGGCGACGTAAGGTAGCCCCGCCTCCTCCTCCCGCACCGCGGCATAGAGCCGGCGGGTGAGGCCGCCCTTTGTGACCGGCTTGGTCACGAGGTCGCTCGAGCCCTTGAGCTGGCGCACGACCCAGTCTGGCAGCACCGCGACGCCGCGGCCGGAGGCGACCAGAAGCAGGATCATCGCCGTCAGCTCCACCTGCCGCACGGCGGCGGGCTCGACCTTTGCGGGCGTCAGGAGCTGGCTGAAGATGTCGAGCCGGGCGCGATCCACCGGATAGGTGATCAGCGTCTCGCCGCGGAAATCCTCCGCCTCGACGAAGCTCTTGGACGCCAGCGGATGCCCGGCGGCGCAGAGGAAGACCGGCTCGTAATCGAAGAGCGGCGCGAACTCGACGCCGGGGAGCACCTCGGGATCGGAGGAGACGACGAGGTCGACCTCCTCCCGCCGGAGCGCCGGCAGCGCCTCGAAGGCGAGCCCGGGGCGGATGTCGACGTCCACGTCGGGCCAGGTTTTGCGGAACGCTTCCAGGACCGGCAGCAGCCATTCGAAACAGGCATGGCACTCGATGGCGATATGGAGCCGCCCGGCCTTGCCGGAGACGAGGCCGGCGAATTCCTCCTCGAGGGCCGCCATGCGGGGCAGGATGTCCTCGGCCGCGGCGAGGAGCTTCATGCCGGCCGCGGAGAGCCGGAGCGGCTTCGAGCGCCGCACGAAGAGCTCGACCCCCGCCTGATCCTCGATCCCCTTGATCTGATGGGATAGCGCGCTCTGCGTCATGCCGAGCTGATCGGCCGCCCGGGCGAGCCCGCCCGTCTGGTGGATGGCGCGGATGGTGCGCAGGTGACGGAACTCGATATGCATCGCCATGAACACGGCTCATGATTGTGGTGAAAGTTATGAGTTTGTCTCACGGACGCCGGGCTGGCACAAGGAGCCGTTCCCGAATGGAGTCCTGCCTCATGCCGCGTATCAGTTTCGAATTCTTCCCGCCGAAGAACATCGAGGGTTCGTTTCGCCTATGGCATTGCGTGCAGGTGCTTCAGCCGCTGGCGCCAGATTTCGTCTCCGTGACGTACGGCGCCGGCGGCACCACCCGGCAGCTCACCCATGAAGCGGTGACGGCGATCCACCGCACCACGGGCCTGCGCGCCGCCGCGCACCTGACCTGCGTCGAGGCGAGCCGGGAGGAGACGCTGGCGGTGGCGGAGGCCTATGCCGAGGCCGGCATCACCGACATCGTGGCCCTCAGAGGCGACCCGCCGAAGGGCTCCGGTGCCTTCCGGCCGCATCCCGAGGGCTTCGGCTCCTCCGTCGAGCTGATCGAGGCGCTGGCGGAAACCGGGCGCTTCCGGCTGCGGGTCGGCGCCTATCCCGAGGCGCATCCCGAGGCGGCGAGCGGCGCGGCCGACATCGACTGGCTGAAGCGCAAGCTCGATGCCGGGGCCGACGAGGCGATCACGCAGTTCTTCTTCGAGGCGGAGACCTTCTTCCGCTTTCGCGATGCCTGCGCGGCGGCGGGGATCGACAAGCCCATCGTGCCCGGCATCCTGCCGGTGGAGAACTGGTCCGGCGCCCGCCGCTTCGCCGCCGCCTGCGGGGCGCATATCCCCGATGACATTGCCCGCGCCTTCGAAAATGCCGAGGCCGCGGGGGCGAGCGATCTGCTGGCGACCGCGCTGGCGACGGAGCTCTGCGAGGCGCTGGTCGCCGGCGGCGCGGAGGCGCTGCATTTCTACACGCTCAACAAGCCCGAGATGAGCCGCGACATCTGTCACGCGCTCGGCCTCGTGCCCCGGCCTGCACTCCAGCAGGTTGCCTGAGGGCCCGGCCGTCTCCGCGCCGCCACGGGAGGAGGGCGCGGGGACGGGTGAGGCCCAAAATTCTTCTACGAAGAATTTTGGGTGGGGCGCGACCGGGGGCAAAATTCTTCTGCGAAGAATTTTGGGGCTCCTGCGGCGGCGTCTGTCCAGGTTGAGATTGGGGACCGGGGGGCTGTCTGCCCCCCGTCGCCTTTGGCGACTCCCCCCGGAGGATGCCCGGGAGCAAAGACATGGGTGAGTGGGGACGTGGCGGGGCCGGAGGGCGGGCGGCCGGGGCCGCGTCTGGCGGAGGCTCAGCCCTTGCGACGGAAGGGGGTCATGGCCGTGCGGCCGATCAGCCAGAGATCCATCCAGATCGTGCGGTTCTTCTGGTAGATCAGATCGAGCCGCGCCTTTCGGGGGATGCAGCGCGTCCGGTAGACGCGGTCCGATTCCGGCGGCGTCTTGCAGGCGGCGAGGAGCTTTTCCTCCGTCGGGTAGTAGACGATCGTCGCGAGGCCGGTGATGCCGGGGCGGCTTTTCAGGACCTCGCCGTAGATCTCGGGAAAGCTCTCGACATATTTGCGCAGCGGCGGGCGCGGCCCGACCAGCGAGATGTCGCCGCGGATCACGTTCCACAATTGCGGCAGCTCGTCGATCCTTGTGCGGCGGACGAAGCGCTGCAGCTTCGAGATGCGCCGCGCCTTGTCACCGCCGGTCACGCCTTCGGCGCTCTTGGGATCGGTGCGCATGGTGCGCATCTTGATGAGCCGGAAGCTCTGCGTCGGCGTCCGCATCCGCTCGGAGATGAAGAAGAGCGGCCGGCCCTCGGCGAGCAGCAGCACCAACGCGAAGACCAGCATCACCGGCCAGAGCAGCGCGAAGAGCAGGAGCGCGAAGACGATGTCCATCAGCCGCTTGGCGGGGGTGACGGGGCGCGGATCGCGGGAGCGGCTGCGGGAGGCAGGGCGGCGCCAGAGCTCGAGGCCGCGGCTGCGATCGACAGGAAGCGCGGCCTCCGAAACTTGCGACATTGACGCGCTTTCCCTCACTTCCGGGTCTTGGTGCGGCGCCGGCCGACCCCCAAGAAGCCCCCGGAGCGGTCTGGCAGCCAAGCCTGTTTGGACTTGGCTATCCGATCGGCGCCGTCTTGTCAGCCCCGGAAGCGCCGCGCCGCCGCAACCAGCCGTAATGTGCCCGTAAGGAAACAGGCAAGCCCGAAGGCCCAGGCCATCGGCGCGAAGATGGGCGGAAAGAGGATGATGAGCGTGAAGAAGGCCAGCGTCTCGCCGCCCTCGAGGAGGCCGTTCGAGTAGTAGAGCGTCTTCTCGCCCTGGGCCGAGGTCTGAAGCCCCCGGCGCTCGGCGAGGACGGCATAGCCGAGGAAGGTGGCGCCGTTGAAATAGAAGCTGGCGAGGAGGAAGGCGCCGGCGGCGCCACGGCCCGAGGGGTCGGCGAGGACGAAGCCGAGCGGCACGGCGCCGTAGAAGAGGAAATCCGCCGAGATGTCGAGATAGCCGCCGAGCGCCGTCTTTCGGTCCGCCGCCCGGGCGATGGCGCCGTCGAGCCCGTCGGCGAGGCATCGGGCGGCGAAGGGGATCAGCGCCAGCGCCTCGAGCCCGAGAGCGATGAGCGCGGCGGAGATCAGACCGGCGGCGAGGCCGGCGCCGGTCATGGCATTCGCCGTCCAGCCGGCGGCGGCGAGGCGGCGGCCGGCGCGGCCCAGGGGCGGGTCGATCAGGCGGCGGAGGGCGGCGTCGAACATGTCCTTGGCCTTCGGGGGGCGGCACCCGCCCTCATAAGCGCAAAGCCCGCCCGGGCGACAGGGGCTGCCGCGAAATCGCGCAAACCTACCGGGCGGGGGGCATCAGGGCGCCCCCCGGCCCGCCCCGGGCTTGCCCTGCGGGCGGGCTCCGGGCCAAGGATCGGGGGATGGATGCGGACAAGATCGACAGGCAGGCACGGCGGATCCTGCGCGGCAACGACCGGGGCGGCTACACGGTGCCGACCGCCGGGCTCTATCCCTACCAGTGGAACTGGGACAGCTGCTTCGCCGCCTGGGGCTTCTCGACCTTCGACGTGAAGCGCGCCTGGTTCGAGATCCACACGCTCTTCACCGGCCAGTGGGACAACGGCATGGTCCCGCACATCATCTTCCACAAGCGGGCGGACGGGTACTTCCCGGGGCCCGATGTCTGGCAGGTGCCGCGGGTGCCGCATACCTCGGGCATCACCCAGCCGCCGGTGGCGGCGACGCTGATCCGCTCGGTCTACGAGGCCGACAAGCATTACGGCCGGGTGCATATGGAGCTGGTCTACGGCCGGCTCGTTTCCTGGCACCGCTGGTTCATGACCCACCGGGTGGAGGAGGGCATGGTCGCCATCACCCACCCTTGGGAATCGGGGCGCGACAATGCGGCCGACTGGGACGCGGCGCTGGAGAATGTCGACGGCTCGAATGTCGGCGAGTACACGCGCTGCGACACGGCGCATGTCGATGCCGCGATGCGGCCCTCGAAGGAGGATTGCGACCGCTATCTCGCCATCGTCCAGTTCAGCCGGGGCGCGAACTGGGACGAGGCGGTGATCGCGAAGGACGGCCCTTTCCGCGTGGCGGATGTGGGCATGACCTTCATGCTTCTGCGCGCCTGCCGCGACCTTCTGCACATCGCCGCCGAGCTCGACCATTACACGGGCGAGATCGAGGGCTGGATCAAGGTGCTGGAGGCCGGGGTGGCCCGGCACTGGAACCCCGAGGGCTTCTACGATTCGCTCGATCTGCGGACGGGTGCGTTCTCCGGCGCGCCGGGCTCGGCCTCCTTCCTCGCCTGGTATGCGGGGGTGGAGAACGAGGGGCTCCTGCAACTCCTGACCGATATCCTCGACCGGACGGCCTTCGGCGTCGCCTCGCTCGACCCGCGGCGGCGGCGCTTCGATGCGCTGCGTTACTGGCGGGGGCCGATCTGGGCGGTGCTGAACGCCATGATCGGCCTGGGGCTGGCGGAGATGGGGCATACCTTGCTGGCAGCGAAGCTGAGGCGCGACACCCAGCGGCTGATCGCCGAGCACGGGTTCTACGAATATTTCTCGCCCCTCGACGGGGCGCCGGCGGGCGGCAAGTCCTTCACCTGGACGGCGGCGATCTGGCTGGCCTGGGCCGGGCCGCATGCGCGGGGGCGGCTTTAGGGGGGTGGGGTGGCACCCCGCCGCTGTCCCATCAACCGGGCAAACCGGTGCCGCGCGGGGCGAGCGCCGGCCCGTGGGTTGGCGCTCCTGCCGGTGAGACGGCGCGCTTTATGGTGCAACCGATCCCCCGTCCAGAGGCCGGGCCAGGCCTCACCGGAGCGCCGACCCGCGGGACGGGCCGGCGCTCGCCCTGCGCCGTTCCGGCGCGTATCGGGCGGGGGCACCGTTCGGACGTTCCGACGAACAAGACGAGGGAGACCCCTCACGACACGCCAAGGTGGGTTGAAAACCCACCCTAAGCCAGGGGGCCAGGCGGGGCCTCACCCCACCGCCCCTCACCGCCGGGGCACGAAGCTCGTCACGGCGAAGATCACTGACGACAGGCAGACGATGCTCGGCCCCGCCGGCGTGTCGAGGAGGAAGGCGACCCAGAGCCCGCCGAGCGCCGAGGTCACGCCGATCGCCGCCGCCACGGCGGCCATCGCCTCCGGCGTCCGCGCCAGGGGCCGGGCCGCCGCCGCCGGGATCACCAGCAAGGCACTGATGAGGAGTGCGCCCACGACCTTCAGTGCCACGGCCACCACGACGGCGAGCGCGAGGACGAGCACCAGCTCCTCCCGCCGCGGGTCGATGCCCGCCGCGCGGGCGAGGTCGTCTCCCAGCGTTGCCGTCAGGAGCCGCCGCCAGCGCCAGGCGAGGAGCGCCACGACCGCCGCCGCGCTGCCCCAGATCACCGCGAGGTCTCCCCGCGTCACCGCGAGGATGTCGCCGAAGAGCCAGGCGGTGAGGTCTCCCCTCAGGCCCGGGGTCAGGGCCACCGCCACCAACCCGAAGGCCAGCGCCGCATGGCTGATGACGCCGATGGCGGCGTCGCTCGAATGGCCGCGGCGGCCGAGCCAGGCGACGAGCCCGCCCATCACCAGCGCCACCGCCAGCGCCCCCCAGACGACCGAGATCGAGAGCGCCAGCCCCAGCGCCACGCCCAGCACCGAGGCATGGGCCGTCGCATGGCCGAAATAGGCCATCCGCCGCCAGACGACGAAGCAGCCGAGCGGCGCCGTCACCAGCGCCACGCCGAGCCCCGCGAGGGCGGCGCGCATCAGGAAGCTGTCGAGCATCAGGCGGCCCCGTCCCCGTGTTCATGCATGTGGCCATGGGCGCCCCCGTGCCCGCCCTCATGCCCGTGGTCATGCTCGTGCCGGTAGAGCGCCAGCGCGCCGCCCGTGCCGGTGCCGAAGAGCGCCCGGTATTCCGGCGCGCTCGCCACATGCTCCGGCGCGCCCTCGCAGCAGACATGGCCATTGAGGCAGATCACCCGGTCGGTTGCGGCCATGACCACATGCAGGTCGTGGCTGACGAGGAGGATCCCGCAGCCGAGCCGCTGCCGCACCGTCTCGATCTGGCGGTAGAAGGCGGCGGCGCCCTGCTGGTCGAGCCCCTGCGTCGGCTCGTCGAGGATGAGGAGCTGCGGGCGCCCGATCAGCGCCCGGGCCAGCATCACGCGCTGGGCCTGCCCGCCCGAGAGCTCGGTCATCTGCCGCGCCGCCAGATGGGCGACGCCCGCCTCCTCCAGCGCCGCCGCGGCCTCCGCCCGGCCGACCGGCGCGGGGAGGGAGAGGAAGCGGCGGGCGGTCATCGGCAGCGCCGGCTCGATATGCAGCTTCTGCGGCACATAGCCGATGCGCAGGCCGGGCGCCCGCTCCACCACCCCCGTGTCGGGTTTCAGCGCGCCGATCACCAGCTTCAGCAGCGTCGTCTTGCCTGAGCCGTTGGGGCCGACCAGCGTCACGATCTCGCCGGCCTCGATGGCGAGCGTCACCCGCTCCAGCACCGGCTGGCCGCCCCGCGCGAGGCTGACGTCCCTGAGGGCGACGAGGCTCATGCCGACGCCTGACAGGCCGGGCAGAGCCCCTCGGCCTCCACCACCACGCGCTCGATCTCGAAGCCCGCCTCGCCCGCCACCTGCCCGAGCCGCCCGCGGGAGAGCTCGGCCGTCGCCTCCGCCACCGATTTGCAGCCCCGGCAGATGAGGAAGGCGGGCGTATGGGCCTCGTCCATATGGGTGCAGGCGATGAAGGCGTTCAGCCGCTCGATCCGGTGGGCAAAGCCGTGCTTCACGAGGAAATCGAGCGCCCGGTAGGCGACGGGGGGCTGGGCGGCGAGGCCCTCCTCGCGGAGCTGGTCCAGGATCTCGTAGGCGCCGAGCGCCCGGTGTTCGGCCAGCAGGATCTCCAGCACCCGCCGGCGGTGCGGCGTGAACTGCAGGCCCTCGGACAGGCAGGTCTCCTCCGCCTGGGCCACGCCCTCGCGGATGCAGCCGCGGTGATCATGCGTCTCGAAGCCGAGTGTCATTAGGCCCCCTTTCGAGGGGTTGATATAATGTAACAGCGGGGCTAACAAGTGCGCCGGATCGTTATAACATAACAGGACCTGCCATGCGCCTCCTCCCCTCCGCCCTCGCCCTGCTCGCCGCGCCCGCCCTGGCGGAGGTTCCCCAGGTGGCCACCGACATCGCGCCCGTCCAGTCGCTGGTGGCGCAGGTGATGGGGGAGCTCGGCGCGCCGGTGCAGGTGCTGCCCCCCGGTGCCAGTCCGCATGACCACGCGCTCCGCCCCTCCGAGGCGGCGGCGCTGGAGCGCGCGGATCTGGTGGTCTGGGTCGGGCCGGAGCTGACGCCCGGCCTCGGCCGGGCGCTGGACTCGCTCGGGGCTGGCGCGGTGTCGCTGCCGCTGCTCGCCGCCGAGGGCACCACGCTCAGGGCCTTCGCCGAGGAGGCGCATGAGGAGGGCCATGACGACGACCATGAGGAGGATCACGAGGAGCACGACGAGCACGAAGACCACGGCGCGCACGACGACGACGACGACCACGGGCACCACCACGAGGGCACCGACCCCCATGCCTGGCTGGCGCCGCAGAACGGCGCGGTCTGGCTCGAGGCCATCGCCGACAGCCTCTCCGCCCTCGACCCCGAAAACGAGGCGACCTACCGCGCCAATGCCGCCGCCGGTGCCGCCGCCATCGCGGAGGCCACCGAGGTGGCCCGTGCCCGGCTCGCCCCGGTGGCGGGCGCGCGCTTCGTCACCTTCCACGATGCCTATGGCTATTACACCGAGGCCTTCGCCCTCGCCGATGCCGGCGCGATCTCGCTCGGCGACGGCGCGGCGCCCGGGCCGGCGCGTCTGGCGGCGCTCCGGGCGGAGGTGACGGAGGGCGGCATCGCCTGCGTCTTCACCGAGCCCGCCTTCGACCCTGGCCTCGCCGAGACCCTGCTCGACGGAACGGAGGCCGGCACCGCCGTGCTCGACCCGCTCGGCGGCGATCTGGAGCCGGGCGCGGGGCTCTATCCGGCGCTGATCCTCGACCTGGCGGAGGGGATAGCCGGCTGCCTGGAGGGCTGACGGGCGGCGCCGGGCCGCGGAAATCGTGCGATTTCCGTGCACGAATTCCGATACGGAATTCGTGGCATCCGGGCGCCACGGCGCCGCGCAGGGCGAGCGCCGGCCCGGGGGGTGGCGCTCCTGCCGGTGAGACGGCGCGCTTTATGGTGCAACTCCGTCCTCGCTCCGAGCTCATGCCAAGCCTCACCAGAGCGCCAGCCCGCGGGACGGGCCGGCGCTCGCCCTGCGCCTTCGGCGCGTTCCGGGCGGGGGCACAGCACATGCGTTGCGCCACGGTGGGTTGTAAACCCACCCTACGCCTTGCAAGTCCCGTCCGCGTACCCCCCAGCCCCCCGGCGCGCCGTAGACTCCCCGCCACCGCCCCGCTACCTCTTCCCCCATGCGCCACCTCGCCGCCCTTCTGCTTCTCGCCGCTTGCGCCGCTCCGCCGGAGCTGCCAGGCCCCGCGCCCGATCTGTCACAGCTTCCGGCCACCGAGCTCACGCCGCTCGGCCCGCTTCTCGCCGAGGCCGACGCGCCGCCGGCCGCGGACCCGGGCCCCGGGCTCTCCGCCGAGGCCGCCGCGCTCGCCGCCCGTGCCGCCGCGATCCGCGCCCGGCGCGCCGATGCCGCCGCGCTGGCCGTTGAACCGCAGCCCCCGACGCGATAACCCGCTCCGGCAGCTGCTCGCGAGGATGACATGACCGCCCCCTTCCGCATCGCCATCGCCGGTCTCGGCACCGTCGGCATCGGGCTGGTCCGCATCCTGCAGACGCATCCCGAAATGATCGCCGCCCGCGCCGGGCGCCCCGTCGAGATCGCCGCCGTCTCTGCCCGGTCGAAGGACAAGGACCGTGGCGCCGATCTCTCCGCCTACGCCTGGGAGGACGATCCGGTCGCGCTGGCCAAGCGCCCCGACATCGACCTCTTCGTCGAGGTCATGGGCGGCCATGAGGGCGCCGCGCGGGAGGCGACGGAGGCCGCGCTCAAGGCCGGCCACCATGTGGTGACCGCGAACAAGGCGCTCCTTGCCCATCACGGCAATGCCATCGCCGCGGCGGCGGAGGAGGCCGGCGTCGCGCTGCGCTTCGAGGCGGCCGTCGCGGGCGGTATCCCGGTCATCAAGGCGCTGACGGAGGGGCTCGCCGGCAACGAGATTCGCCGTGTCCTCGGGGTCATGAACGGCACCTGCAACTACATCCTCACCAAGATGGAGGAGACGGGGCAGGGCTATAATGCCCTCTTCGAGGAATGCGCCCGGCTCGGCTATCTCGAGGCCGATCCGAACCTCGATGTCGGCGGCATCGACGCCGGCCACAAGCTCAGCCTCCTCGCCGCCATCGCCTTCGGCACCGCCGTCGATTTCGATGCGGTGGAGCTCGAGGGCATCCAGTCGATCACGCTGGAGGACATCCGCCAGGCGGCGGATATGGGCTACAAGATCAAGCTTCTCGGCGTCGCGCAGATGACCGGCCGGGGGCTCGAGCAGCGCATGTCGCCCTGCCTGGTGCCCGACACCTCGCCGCTCGGCCAGTTGGACGGCGGCACCAACATGGTGGTGATCGAGGGCGATGCCGTGGGGCAGATCGTGCTCCGGGGCGCTGGCGCGGGGGCCGGGCCTACCGCCTCGGCCGTGCTCGGCGACATCATTGACGTGGCGCGCGGCTTCCGCCTGCCGGCCTTCGGGCAGCCGGCCGCCTCGCTCAGGAAGGTGCGGGCCGCCCGCGCCGCGGTGCCGGCACCCTACTACCTGCGCATGGCGCTGGCCGACAAGCCGGGGGCGCTCGCCAAGATCGCCGCCTGCCTCGGCGAGGCCGGCATCTCGATCGACCGGATGCGCCAGTACGGCCATCAGGAGGGCGTGGCGCCCGTGCTGATCGTCACCCACAAGACGACCCGCAGTGCGCTCGACGAGGCCGTGGCCGCCTTCTCGGATACCGGGGTTCTGGAAGGCACGCCGGTCGCGATCCGCATCGAGAACGTCTGACGTCGGAGCGCGGAAACCATGTGGTTTCCGCCCGCGAGTTCCTCAGGGCTCAGAGGGCCCGGTCGATCCGCGTCGAGAGATGGATGAGCGATTCCAGCGTCACCACGCCGTCGATCTCGCCGATCTCGTCGAGCGCCTCGTCGAGCTTCAGCGGCGTCGCCACCCGGAGCTGGCAGCAGAAGTCGAACCGCCCCGCCGTGGTGAAGACCCGCTCCACCGCCGTCAGCTTCCTGAGGCCCGTCAGCACGGCGCCCTGGGCGGCGGGGGTGATGGCGATCAGCACGGTCGCATGAATCTCCCCCGGCAGCGCCCCGTCGCCGAGGCGGAGCGTGTAGCCGGCGATGACGCCCTGCCGCTCCAGCCGGTCGAGCCGGGCCTGCACGGTGGTGCGCGCAAGGCCGAGCTTCTTGGCGAGCGCGGCGACGGGCAGCCGGGCGTTTTCCGCCAGAACGGCGATCAGGGCGCGGTCTTTGTCATCAAGATTGGTCATTGCGCCGACATTAACGGCGAAGCGCCGAGAATCGGAAGCGATTCGAGCAGGCAGACGCGTCGATCTGGCGGCGATTAGCCATATGTTAACCGCCATCGCCGAACAGGCAGGCAGCGAGGAAAGAGGCAGATGCTCGAGCGGACGATTCTGGCCGACAGGCCGCAGGACTGGCTGATGTCGCGCGGCGGCGAGCAACCGGTGCAGTTCTTCTGCCCCGCGGCGCTCGAGGCCAAGCACCGCGCCTTCCGCGAGGGCTTCCCCGGCGAGGTGACCTTCGCCGTGAAGTCCAACCCGGCGGAAAGCGTCATCACCCAGCTTCATGCCGGTGGCATGGCGGCCTTCGACGTCGCCTCCCCGGCCGAGATCGCGCTCGTCAGCCGCCTCGCGCCCGGCGCCAAGCTCCATTACCACAATCCCGTCCGCAGCCCCGGTGAGATCGCCATGGCCCGCGAGGCCGGCGTCGCCTCCTATGCCGTCGACCGGCCGGGCGAGCTCGACAAGCTGCTCGCCGCCGACCTGCCGCGCGAGGCCGAGTTCGCCGTCCGGCTCGACCTGCCCGTCGAGGGCGCCGCCTATGCCTTCTCGGCCAAGTTCGGCGCGGGGCCGGATGTGGCGGCGAAGCTCTTGCGCCGCGCTGCCGCCGAGGGGCGTCGCGTGTCGATCACCTTCCACGTGGGCACGCAATGCGACGAGCCCTCCGCTTGGGCCGCCTATCTGGAGGAGGCCGCGCGGCTGGTGGAGGAAACCGGCATCCGCCTCGCCTCCGTCAATGTCGGCGGTGGCTTCCCTTCGGCCCGGAATGGCACGCCGGTCGACCTGGCGCCGATCTTCGCCACCATCGCGGAGTTCGCGCCGCGCTTCCCCGGTGCCCGGCTCGTCTGCGAGCCCGGCCGCGGCCTCGTCGCCGATGCTTTCGCCTATGCCGTGCGCATCAAGTCGCTCGACCTCGGCGATGCCATCCTGAACGACGGCATCTACGGCGGGCTCAGCGAATTCCCGCATCTCGGCCTCTCCGCCTTCGAGGTCATCCCGCATGACGGGCGCGAGATGAGCGATACCGGCGCGCAGCACCGGCTTTGGGGCCCCACCTGCGACAGCCTCGACCGGCTGCCCGGCGAGCCCGACCTGCCCGCCGATGTGGAAGAGGGCGACTGGCTCCTGTTCTCGGCCATGGGGGCCTATCTCTTCGGGGTGAACACCGCCTTCAACGGCTATGGCACCTGGGACGAGGTGAGCGTCGCGTCTTTGACCTGAGATCCGCCGCGGCGAGCGCTGGACAAGCGCCGCCGCGAGGATAGGCTGCCTCCCGAAGCGCCGGCCCCCTGCCGGCCCGCCAACCGGAGGCCCGACAATGGAAAAATTCGGCAAGAGCCAGCCCGTCGCCCGCGTCGAGGACCAGCGCTTCCTGACCGGCAAGGGCCGCTACGTCGATGACATCGCGCCCGAAGGCACGCTCTATGCCGCCTTCCTGCGCGCGCCCGTCGGGCACGGCCAGATCACCGAGCTCGATACCTCGATGGCGGAAGAGGCGGAGGGCGTCGCGCTGGTCATGACCGCCGACAGCTACACCGCCGCCGGCTTCACCAATGCCATGGATTTCGACCTCCTCGAGCTCGACGAGGGCGAGGCCGCCGCGCCGCGCCGCCCGGTGCTCGCCGAGGATCGCGTGCGCTTCATCGGCGAGGTGGTGGCCGTCGTCGTCGCCGACAGCCCCGCCGCCGCCCGCGATGCGGTCGAGATGATCTCGCTCGATGTCGAGGACCTGCCCGTCTGGGTCGGCCAGACCCAAGGCGGCGAGGCGATCCACCCCGAGGCGCCGGACAACCTGGCCTATGACTGGTCGCTCGGCGACGAGGCGGCGGTCGAGGCGGCGCTCGCCGGCTCCGCGCAAGTGGTGACGGTCGAGATCCCCGACAACCGCGTCACCGCCGCCCCGATGGAGCCGCGTGGCTGCTTCGCCGAGCCGATGGGCGAGGGCCGGATGCATCTTTGCGTCAACGGCCAGGGCGTCTGGGGCACGCGCGACGAGGTGGCCGGCTGCCTCGGTATCGAGACGGAGGTGCTGCGCGTCACCAATCCCGATGTCGGCGGCGGCTTCGGCATGAAGGCGAACACCTATCCCGAATATATCTGCGTCGCGGCGGCCACGAAGCTCCTCGGCCGGCCGGTGCACTGGATGTCCGACCGGTCGGAGGCCTTCCTGGCCGACAATGGCGGGCGTGACCTCGTCTCGACCGCCACGCTGGGCTTCGACGAGGGCGGCAAGATCACCGCCTACAAGGTCGAGACCGTCTCGAACCTCGGCGCCTACAACGCCAGCTACGGGCAGTTCATCCAGTCGGAGCTCTTCGCCAAGGTCATGCCCGGTACCTATGACATTGCCCACGCGCTACTGAAGGTGAAGGGCATCTACACCAACTCCGCCCCCGTCGAGGCCTATCGCGGCGCCGGCCGGCCGGAGGCGATCTTCGTTCTCGAGCACGCCATGGGCCATGCCGCCCGGCGGCTCGGCATCGACCCGCTCGAGCTCCGCCGCCGCAACTTCATCGCGCCCGACAAGTTCCCCTACACCTCCGCCACCGGCGTCACCTACGACATCGGCAATTTCGCCAAGGTCCTTACCCGGGCCGAGGCGGAGGCGGATATCGCCGGCTTCGCGGGCCGGCGCGCAGAATCCGAGAAGGCCGGGAAACTCCGGGGCCTCGGGCTTTGTTATTACATCGAGTCTATCCTCGGCGACAAAAAGGAGTTCGCCACCGTGGTCTTCGGCGAGAGCGACGTCGAGCTGCATGTCGGCACCCAGTCGAACGGACAGGGGCATGAGACGGTATTCGCCAAGTTCCTGTCTGACCAGACGGGCATCCCGATGGCGAAGATCCGCGTCATCCAGGGCGACAGCGACGTGATCTCCTGGGGCGGCGGCACGGGCGGCTCGCGCTCCGTCACCATGCAGAACACCGCGACGCTCGCGGCGCGCGACGGCATCGTGGAGAGCTTCGCCGCTTTCCTCGCCGAGCGCGAGGGCGTGGATGCGGGCGATGTCTCCTTCGATGACGAACGCTTCCGCGTGGCGGGCTCGAACCTCTCGCCCACCATGCTCGAGGTGGCCGAGCTGGCCCGCGAGGCCGGGCGCGACGATCTTCTGAAGCAGACCCACAAAGGCCAGCTCAAGAGCATGTCCTTCCCCAATGGCGCGCATCTGACCGAGATCGAGATCGACCCCGAGACCGGGGTGGTCGAGGTCGTCCGCTACACCGTCACCGACGATTTCGGCGTGCTCATCAACCCGATGCTGGCCGAGGGGCAGGTGCATGGTGGCGTGGCGCAGGGGCTCGGCCAGGCGCTCCGCGAGCGGATGGTCTACGATGCCGACGGCCAGCTCCTCAGCGCCTCCTTCATGGATTACGCCATGCCGCGCGCCGAGGATCTGCCGATGATCGCCTTCCACCACGAGGGCACGCCGTCGACCAACAATGCCATGGGCATGAAGGGCTGCGGCGAGGCCGGCACGGTCGGCGCGCTGGCGGCGATTTCCAACGCGGTGCTGGATGCGCTCTGGCCGCTCGGCGTGCGCGACATCGCCATGCCCTTCACGCCGGAAAAGGTCTGGCGGGCGATCGAGGAGAGAAGGGTTGCCGCTGCTTGATGGCCTGCGCCGGATCTTCCAACGCGGCGCCCGCACCGCCGAGACGCGCAGCCCCGGCCGCGTCGCCCAGGGCGTGCGCGCACGGACCTGCCATGTCATCGTGCTCGACGGCACGCTTTCCTCGCTGCGCGAGGGGCGCGAGACCCATGCCGGCATCACCTTCAAGCTGATCCGCGAGGCGGTGGCGGGCGCCGGTGCCTCCGCCGCCGTCACCGCCTGGTATTCCGCCGGCATCCAGTGGCCGACCTGGCGCTCCACCTGGGATGTGCTGACGGGCCGCGGCATCGAGCGGCAGATCGCCCGGGCCTATGGCGTGCTGGCCAGCCGCTTCCGCCCCGGCGACCGCATCGTGCTCGTCGGCTTCTCGCGCGGCGGTTTCGCCATCCGCTCGCTTGCGGGGATGATCGGCAGCGTCGGGCTCCTGCGGATGGACGCCGCCAATGTGCGCAACATCCGCCAGGCCTTCCGCCATTATCGCGCCGGCGCGTCGAGCGAGGCGGCGGCGGCCTTCCGCGCGCATCATTGCCACGAGAGCGTGCAGATCGAGGCGCTGGCCGCCTGGGATTGCGTGAAGGCTCTGGGCACGGGGCTGCCGGGGCTCCGCAGCGCCGCGGGCGATCCGCAGGCCTATCACCGCGTCGGGCTCGCCCCGCATATCCGCAACGCCTGGCACGCGCTGGCGCTGGACGAGACCCGCGAGGCCTTTCACCCCGTGCTCTTCCCCGAGGATCCGGCGTGGCAGGGGCATCTGGAGCAGATGTGGTTCCGCGGCACGCATGGCGACATCGGCGGTCAGCTCGACGGGTTCGACGCCGCGCGGCCGCTCGCCAATATCCCGCTCCTGTGGATGCTCGAGAAGCTGGCGCATCACGGCGTTCCCCTGCCGGAGGGCTATGAGGCGCGCTTTCCGACGGATCCGGCGGCGCCCTCGCTCGGCACCTGGCAGGGGTGGAGCAAGCTGCTCCTCCACCGGCGCCGCCGCGTGGCCCTCACCGGCCCCTCGGAGCATCTGCACCCGACCGCCCATGCGGTGCCTGCGCCGCCCGGCCGCCGCGCCCGCGCTCCGGCCGGCCTCGTGGCGCCGCCGGGCGAATAGCGCGCCAGGGCGGCACCCCTCCGCTATCCGGGCAGCACCCAGAGCGCCGCCGGCGGCAGATGCAGCTCGACCCGCGCCCCGGGGGCCAGCCCCGCCGCCTCCGCCGGGGGCCAGAGCGCGACGAGCCGCTGGCCGGCGGCGTCCAGCGTCAAGCGGGTGGCCGTGCCGAGATATTCGGCCTCGAGGAGCCGCGCCGTCACCCCGTTTTCCCCCGGCCCGGGGCGGATCGACTCCGGCCGGATCGCCAGCGTGACGGGGCCCTCCGCCGGGGCGGCGAGGGTCAGGGGGCCGAGCGGCGTCTCGGCCGTCTGGCCCGTCGCGGTGCCGGTCAGGAACGTCTCGATCCCGAAGAACCGCGCGACCTCGCGGGTGGCGGGGCGGGCATAGATCTCTTCCGGCGGGCCGGCCTGTGCGATGCGCCCGCCCAATGTCAGCGCGACGCGGGAGGCAAGCGCCGCCGCCTCCGCCTGGTCGTGGGTGACGACGAGCATGGTCGTGCCGGTCTCGCGCTGCAGCGCCCGGATGAGCGCGCGCATCTCGGCGCGGAGCCCGGCATCGAGGCTCGAGAGCGGCTCGTCGAGCAGAAGCACCTCCGGCGCCAGCACCAGCGCCCGCGCCAGCGCCGCCCGCTGCGCCTGCCCCCCCGAGAGCTCCGCCGGGTGCCGCGCCCCCAGCCCGGCGAGGCCGGTGCGCTCGAGCATAAGGTCCACCTTGCGGGCGATCTCCTCCGCCGGGCGGCGGCGCATCCTCAGCCCGAAGCCGACATTCTCTGCCAGCGTCATGCGGGGGAAGAGATGGGGCGACTGGAAGACCATCACCGCGCCGCGCCGCTCGGGCGGCGTGTCGGTGACGTCCCGCCCGCCGATCAGCACCTGCCCCCGATCCGGCGCCAGCAGCCCGGCGGCGGTGCGCAGGGCGGTGCTCTTGCCGGAGCCCGAGGGGCCGAGGAGGGCGGTGAGCTCCCCTGCCTCTGCGGTGAGCGAGAAGCTCTCGAGCACTTTCGTGCCCCCGTAGGCGAGCGCGATCTCCCTCAGCTCCAGCCCGCTCATGCCGGCCTCGGCAGGGCGCGGGTGATCGTGCGCGAAGCGCCCATGAGCACGATCAGCCCCGGCGCCAGATAGACGAGCCCGAGGACGCCGGCGATGTCGCTCCGCCCCGAGCCGAGAAAGGCGAAGAGGAGGAGCGGCAGGGTCTGCACCTGCCCGGCCCCCGCGACCAGCGTCGGCGCATACTGGCTCCACGAGACGAGGAAGCCGAGCGCCCAGGCGGCGGCGAGGCCCGGGGCGAGGGCGGGGAGCGTGATGCGCGTGAAGGCGGCGGCGGGCGAGGCGCCGAGCGAGCGGGCCGCGGCCTCCTCCTCCTGGTCGAGCCCGGCGAAGAGCGCGGTGAGGAGGAGCGTCGCATAGGGCAGGACGGGGATCAGGTGGACGAGCGTCACCCCGGCGATCGTGCCGGTGAGCCCTGTCCGGGCGAGGACGCCCTGCAGCCCCATGGTCACGGCGAGGCCGGGGACGATGACGGGGGCGAGGAGCCCCATGAGCATCGCGCCGCGGCCGGGGAAGGCGCGCTGCCCGAGCGCCCGGGCGGCGGGCAGGGCCAGGGCCACGGCGGCAGTGGAGGCGAGGGCGGCGATCAGCGTCGTCGTCCCCAGCGCGGCGAGGAGCCCGCCGGTGGGCGAGAGCGCATAGCCCCAGGCGTCGAGGCTCCAGCCCTGCGGCAGGAGGCTCGGGAAGAACCACCCCCGGGCGAAAGCGTGAGGGAAGAACGGCAGGAGCGGCAGGAGGAGGAGCGCGGCGGCGAGCCAGATAAGAGCGGGCCTCATGGCGCGGCGTCCGGCGCGGGAGGCACGGGAGGGAGTGGGGGCCAGCCTCCACACAACCGCGGGTATCCGGAGAAAAGCGAGAGGGAGAGGGGGTGCCCGTCTCGGGGGGTGGGCGTGAGGGCCTGGGGGGTCTCCCCCGCGCCGGGGCGGCCTGCGGAGAGGCGCGAAGGGGAGGGCGGGCGGCGGGCGGAGGCAGGCACGGGGCGGCCGGGCGCGCGCTGTGCCGCCTCTATCGGAAGAGGATGCGCAGGGGAGGCCGGCCGGGCCTCTGCCGGGCGCCGGGACGGCCCGCCGTGCCGCCGGTCGGCCGCGCCGCTCATTGCCGCACCTTTGCAATGAGGGCGATGAGCGCTGCGGCGATCAGCGCCGTCAGGAGCGCCAGCGCCATCGCCTCGGGGCGGGCGGCGAGGGAGGTGGCGGTGTAATCCTGCCAGGCGAGGACGGGCAGGGCGAGCGGATGCGAGGCGCCGAGCAGCGCCGGCAGCTCGTAGGCGCCGAAGGCGAAGGCGAAGGTGATGGCCGAGGCGGCGGTGATGGTCGGGGCGAGCGCCGGCAGCGTGATGCGGCGTGTGGCCTGCCAGGGCGTCGCGCCGAGGCTGCGCGCCGCCTCCTCCGGCCCGGGGCCGCGGGCGGCGAGGGCGGCGAGGGTGACGAGCGCGATGAAGGGGATCTCCTTCACCGCATAGGCCGCGATCACGCCGATGGCCGTCCGGTCCCAGACCAGGGCGGGGAAGTCGCCGGGTGCGTCGATCCAGCCGAGGGCGGCGGCGAGGCGCGAGACCAACCCCGAGCCGGAGAGGAGGAGGAGCACACCCGCCCCGGCGAGGAGATGCGGCACCGTCAGGTTCACCTGCACGAGGAGCCGCGCGAACGCCGCGCCCCGGAAGGGCCGGGCGAGGCCGAGCGCGAGGGCGGTGCCGATGATGGCCGAGAGCGCCGTCGCGGCGCTGGCGATCCAGAGCGAGAGGGCGAGGGCGCGCCAGGTCTCGCGCTCGGTGAGCACCGCCGCCCAAGGGGCGAGCGACCAGCCTGTCATGCCGATCTCCGGCATGTGGCCGAGGCTGCGGGTCAGGCCGAAGACCAGCGCGCCGCCGAAGAGCGGCCCGAGGACGAGGAGCACGGGCGCGAGGAGGAGGAGCGTCGGCGCCCGCCCCAGATGGCCCGGATGCCCCCCGCGACGCCCGCCCCGATGCCCCCCGGGCCGCCTCACTCGTTGCCGACCCTTGCGATCCAGCCGGCCTCGATGGCGGCGATCCAGTCGGCCGAGAGCTCCGGAAGGGCATGCTCGGCGAGCTCGGCGACAGGCACCACCGAGGGGTGGGAGGGCAGGGCGGCGAAGGCGGCTTGCATCTCCTCCGGCAGGCGCTCCTCCACCAGCACCGGGGCGGCGCCCCAGACCTCCGGCCGAGCCTTCTCGAGCTGCGCCTCGGGGGAGAGGATCAGGTTCTGCAGGACGAGCGCGGCAGCCTTGTTGGCGGCATTGTAGGGGATGAGCGTGAAGCTGGTGTTGGCGAGCGTGCCGCCCTCCAGCCCGTAGCTGCGGATCGTGTCGGGGAATTGCCCCGCCTCCACCCCGGCGCCGAACTGGCTGGGGTTGTATTCGAAGCTGAGGGCCACCTCGCCATTGGCGAAGAGCGTCTGGAGCTGGGTGATCGAGGTCGGATAGGTCCGCCCCTCGCGCCAGAGATAGGGCTCCAGATCGTTGAGAAGCGCCCAGGTCTCTTCCGCCACGGCGTCGAAGACCTCCCGATCGAAGGGCCCGAGAAGGGGCTCCGGCCCCCCCGCCACCTCGTAGAAGACATGGCGCACGAAGGCGGCGCCGTTGAAATCGGGCGGGGCGGGATAGGTGAACTGGCCGGGGTTCGCGCGGGCGAAGTCGAGGATCGCCTCGATCGAGCGGGGCGGCTCGTCCATCCGGGCGCTGTCATAGGCGAAGGCGAATTGCGCGCCGGACCAGGGGACCTCGCAGCCCGCCGTTTCCAGCCCGAAATCCCAGGCGACGGCGGGGCTCTGCCAGTCGACATATTGCGCGTTGGGCAGAAGGCCCGTGTAGCCGCAATAGGCCAGATCGGCCTCCATCATCGTGCGGAAGTTCTCGCCGTTGATCCAGATGAGGTCGACGGCGCCGCCCTCGTCGTTGCCGGCCGCCTTCTCGCCCAAGACCAGATTCACCGCCTCGGTCGTGTCGGTCAGCCCGACGCGGTTCAGCGTGATGTCATAGGGCGCGAGGAGCCCGCCCAGATACTCGCTGACATAGCGGTTGATGTTGTCGGCCCCGCCCCAGAGGAAGAAGTTCACCTCGCCGCCCCGGGCCTCTTCCACGATCTCCTCCCAGGAGAGGTCGGTGAGCTCCTCGGCCGGCGCGGCGAGGGGGAGGAGGCAGAGGGCGAGGGGCAGGGCGATACGGGTCATGGCGTGCCTTTGTGCTGGACGTGGGGCCAAGGGCGCATGGGCCGGGCCTTGGTGCAAGACCGGGGCGATGCCGGTTTCGTGAACGGGGCTCGGCGACGGGGCTCGGCAGCGGGAAAGAACAACGGCGCTCAGCGCTTGCGGCAATAGAGCTCCAGCTTGTGGCTGACGATCTCGTAGCCGTGGCGGCGGGCGATCTCGCGTTGCAGGCGCTCGATCTCGGGCGAGACGAATTCGATGACGGCGCCCGTGTCGAGATCGACGATATGGTCGTGATGCGGCGCGTCCGAGGTCTCGAACCGCGCCGGCTCGCCCTCGAAGGAGAGCCGCTGCACGACGCCCTTTTTGGACAGCGCGGCGAGGGTCCGGTAGACGGTGGCGAGCGAGACGGTGGGCTCCTCGGCGCGGACGCGGCGGTGGAGTTCGGGCACGTCGGGGTGGTCATCGGCGCTCATCAGCGCCGCCATGATGGCGCGGCGCTGGCGCGTCACGCGCAGCCCGGCGGCGCGCAGCGCGTCGTCATGGGCGTCGTCAGGGGCCGGGATGCGGTCGGGCCGGGTCATGGCGCCAGTCTAGGGCGAGGGGGCGCGCGGAGCCATGGGGTTTTCCCGCTGAAGGAGCTTGCGCGACTGCGAGGCGAATTCGCGCGACCAGAGCACCCAGACTGTCAGCGCGATGGCCAAAGCCAGCGCCGCGGCGCCAAGCAGCCAGGCGGTGGCGGCGAGGGCGAAATACATGGCGCGCAACCCGCGGTTGAAGTTCCACGCCGCGCGGATGTTGAGCTCGGCCGCCTGGCCGGCGCGCGCCTCTCCCCCGGGCTCGCCGGGGGCCGGGACGGCGCCCATGACCACGGCGCAATAGCCGAAGAGTCGGTGCGACCAGACGAATTTCAGGAAGGCCTGCGCGAGGAAGAGCGCGACGACGAGGAGCTTCATTTGCCACACGAGCGCCGGGGCCGGGCCGCCGCCGAGATCTTCGGCGACGCTCTGCAAGGGCGCGGTGTTGCCGACGACGGCGAGCACGGCGCCGATGGCGAGAAGCGAGGTGGAGGCGAAGAAGCTGGTGCCCTGCCGGAGCGTGCCGAGGAGCTGCGCATCGAAGATGCGATTGTCGCGGGCCGCGTATTGCCGCATCCAGTCGCGCCGGTAATCGGCCATCAGGACGGTGACGGAGGGCGTGCGCCCAGGATGCTCGATCCGCCAGCCGATGGCCAGCCAGGCGAGCGCCAGGAAGGCGAGGGCCGCGAGGTCCCAGGGCGTCGTGAGGGCGAGGGCTGTCTCGACATGCATCACCGGGGGATTGCTCCCTGGCAGCGGGGGATCGGGGCGGGGTCTCGGCGGAGGGCGTGTTCCATGCGTGCAGTTGACGGCAGGCGGCGGCGGGGCGCAAGCGGCTCTGACGTCGCTCGCCGCTCCCTTCGGGGCGCGTCTCGCTTGCCGCCGCCTGCCGGCGCGCCTAGCCTTCGGGGTCTGAGGGAGGCCCGACATGCAGATGCCCAAGCCCGATGCCGCGCTGATCGCGCGCAAGGCCGAGATCGTCGCCCGGCTGGAGGCGGCGGTGCCGGGGGCGGTGATCTCCGACCCCGTGGAGCTCCGCGCCTATGAATGCGACGCGCTGACCGCCTATCGCTGCCCGCCGCTCGCCGCGCTCCTGCCGCGGACGACGGCCGAGGTGGCGGCGGCGCTCAAGGTCTGCGCGGAGGAGGGCGTGCCGGTCGTCCCCCGCGGCTCCGGCACGTCGCTCGCGGGCGGGGCGCTGCCGACGGCGGACAGCGTGATCCTCGGCCTCGCCCGGATGACGAAGGTGCTGGAGGTCGACTATGCCGACCGGGTGATCCGGGTGGAGGCGGGGCGGACGAACCTCTCCGTCACCGGCGCGGTGGAGGAGGCGGGCTTCTTCTACGCCCCCGACCCCTCGAGCCAGCTCGCCTGCGCCATCGCCGGCAATATCGCCATGAATTCCGGCGGGGCGCATTGCCTGAAATACGGGGTGACGACCAACAACCTCCTCGGCGTGACGATGGTCACGATGGCGGGCGAGGTGGTGGAGATCGGCGGGCCCTGGATGGATGCCGGCGGGCTCGACCTGTTGGGCCTCGTCTGCGGCTCGGAGGGCCAGCTCGGCGTGGTGACGGAGGCCTGGCTCCGCATCCTGCCGAAGCCCGAGGGGGCGCGGCCGGTGCTGATCGGCTTCGACAGCTCCGAGGTCGCGGGCGCCTGCGTCTCGGCCATCATCCGGGCGGGGCTCCTGCCCGTCGCCATCGAACTCATGGACCGCCCCTGCATCGAGGCGACGGAGGCCTTCTCCGGCGCCGGCTATCCGATGTGCGAGGCGCTGCTCATCGTCGAGGTCGAGGGCTCCCCGGCGGAGATCGACGCACAGCTGGCGAAGATCGCCGGGATCGCGCGGGGCTTCGACCCGGTGGAGCTGAGGGAGGCCGCCGATGCGGGCGAGGCGGCGCGCATCTGGGCGGGGCGGAAGAGCGCCTTCGGGGCCATGGGCCAGCTCGGCGACTACCTCTGCCTCGACGGCACGATCCCGGTCTCGGAGCTGCCGATGGTGCTCCGCCGCATCAGCGAGCTCTCGGCGGCGCGGGGGCTGAAGGTGGCCAATGTCTTCCACGCCGGGGACGGGAACATGCATCCGCTGATCCTCTTCGACGCCAATGCGCCGGGCCAGCTCGAAGAGGCGGAGGCGCTCGGCGCAGAGATCCTGACGCTCTGCGTCGAGGCCGGAGGGTGCCTCTCGGGCGAGCACGGAGTGGGCGTCGAGAAGCGGGACCTCATGGAGGTGCAGTTCGCGGCGGAGGATCTGGAGGCGCAGATGGCGGTGAAGGATGTCTTCGATCCCGGCTGGCTTCTGAACCCCGCCAAGGTGTTCCCGCTCGCCATATCCGAAGGGCGGAGGATGGGGGGCGCTGCCCCCCGCCGGCCCCTGCGGGCCGACTCCCCCCGCGGTATTTGAGGAAAAGCGAGATGGAGGAGCAGGAGCTGGCGGAGCGGATCGCCGGGGCCAATGCGCCGCTGGCGCTGGGCGGCGGCTTCACGCGGGGCATGGCGGCGGAGGGGGAGCGGCTGAGCCTCGCCGGGCTCGCCGGCGTCAGGCTCTACGAGCCGGGCGCGCTGACGCTGGTGGCGGGCGCCGGGACGCCGCTCGCCGAGGTGGAGGCGCTTCTGGCCGGCGAGGGACAGCGGCTGGCCTTCGAGCCGATGGATCATCGGGGGCTCCTCGGGACCTCCGGCGAGCCCACGATCGGCGGGGTGATGGCCGGCAATGTCTCCGGCCCGCGGCGGGTGGTCGCCGGGGCGGCGCGAGACTTCTGCCTGGGGCTCCGCGTGGTGGACGGCGGCGGCCGGGTGCTGAAGGCCGGCGGGCGCGTCATGAAGAACGTCACCGGCTATGACCTGCCGAAGCTCTTCTGCGGCAGCCGGGGCCGGCTCGGGGCGATCACCGAGGTCGCCCTGAAGGTGCTGCCGGTGCCGGAGACGGAGGTGACGCTGGTGGGCGGCGGCGGGGTGCCGGTGCTGGCGGCGGGGCTGGGCACGCCCTTCGAGGTGACGGGGGCGGCGGTGATGGGGGGCGAGACGCTCCTGAGGCTCGAGGGGCTCGAGGCTTCCGTCGCCTATCGGCAGGGCGCGCTCGCCTCGCGCCTCGGCGGGGACTGGCGGGTGGCGGCGGAGGAGGAGAGCCGGGCGCTCTGGCGGCAGGTGCGCGACGTCGGCCCCTTTCACGGGCTCGCGGGAGAGGTCTGGCGCGTGCACCTCCGGCCCTCGCGGGCGGAGGGGCTGCTCGCGGCGCTCGGCGGGCCGGAGGCGGTGATCGACTGGGGCGGCGGGCTCCTCTGGCTGAGGGCGCCGGGGGAGGCGCTTCTCGGCGAGGTGGCGAAGGCGGGCGGCCATGCGACCTGCGTCCGCGGCGGGGCGGCCCGCAGCGCCGAGGCGCCGGCCGTCGCCGCCCTCTCCGCCGGGCTCAAGGCGCGGTTCGACCCGCGCGGCCTTTTCGGGAGCCTCTGATGCAAACCACCTTCACCCCAGAGCAGCTTCAGGATCCCGGCACCGCCCGGGCCAACGAGATCCTGCGCGCCTGCGTCCATTGCGGCTTCTGCACGGCGACCTGCCCGACCTATCAGGTGCTCGGCGACGAGCTCGATTCCCCCCGCGGCCGCATCTACCTGATGAAGGACATGCTGGAGAACGAACGCGAGCCCGATGCCAAGACGGTCCTCCATATCGACCGCTGCCTGAGCTGCCTCGCCTGCATGACCACCTGCCCGTCCGGGGTGCATTACATGCATCTCGTCGACCACGCCCGCGCCTATATCGAGGCGCGCTACCGGCGGCCCTGGCCGGAGCGGACGCTCCGCTTCGTGCTGGCGAAGGTGCTGCCCTATCCGACGCGCTTCCGCGCCGCGCTGCTTGCGGCGAAGCTGGCGCGGCCGGTCCGGCGGCTCCTGCCCGATGCGCGGCTCCGCGCCATGGTCGAGATGGCGCCGAAGCGCCTCCCCCCCGTCAGCCGCAACGACGATGCGCAGGTCTTCCCGGCGGAGGGGGTCCGCCGGCGCCGGGTGGCGCTGATGACCGGCTGCGCGCAAAGGGCGCTCAACACCGACATCAACGACGCCACGATCCGGCTCCTCAGGCGGCTCGGCTGCGAGGTGGTCGTGGCGAAGGGGGCCGGATGCTGCGGGGCGCTGACCCACCACATGGGGAAGGACGGCGAGGCCAGGCGCTCCGCCGCCCGCAACATCCGCGCCTGGTCGGCGGAGATGGCGGGCGAGGGGCTCGACGCGGTGGTCATCAACACCTCCGGCTGCGGCACGACGGTGAAGGATTATGGGCACATGTTCGCCGGGGGCGAGCTGGCGAAAGAGGCGGCCGAGGTGGCGGCGCTGGCCCGCGACGTGACGGAGCTTCTCGCCGAGCTGATGCCGGTGGCGGAGGCGCGGACGGTGCAGACGGCCCGGGCCGGCGTGGCCGGGGTGGACGGGCGGGAGCCCGGCGTGGCGGGGCCGCCCGCCGGGCCGGAGGGGCTGCGGGTCGCCTATCACGCCGCCTGCTCGCTGCAGCACGGGCAGAAGGTGAAGGCGCCGCCGAAGGGGCTCCTTGCCGCCGCCGGCTTCGAGGTGGTCGAGCCGGCGGACAGTCACCTCTGCTGCGGCTCGGCGGGGACGTACAACCTGATGCAGCCGGCGATCTCCGCCGAACTGAAGGCCCGCAAGGTCGAGACGCTCCGCGCCAGGCGGCCCGATGTCATCGCCGCCGGCAACATCGGCTGCATGATGCAGATCGGCAGCGCGGCCGGGGTGCCGGTGGTGCATACGGTCGAGCTGCTCGACTGGGCGACGGGCGGGCCGCGCCCGGCGGCGCTGGGCGCGGGGCCTGGATGAGCGAGGATCTCGGCGGCAATACTAGCGCCGTCCGGCGGGAGGGCGAGACGGTGCGCCGCTCGCTCGGGCCGCGGCGGGCGGCGGTGCACCGCTGGCTGAGGCATCTGGACGGGACGCCCGGCGTCCCCCGGCTCATCGGCATCGACGCGGGCGAGGAGGTGCTGAGCCTCCTGCCCGGCGGGCCGCCGCCGGAGGCGCCGGGGGAGGATGCCGTGGCCGCCGCGGGGCGCCTCCTCCGCCGGCTGCATGACGCCTCGGCGGGCTTCGATTTCGGCGCGCCGGAGGACTGGCCGATGGCCGACCCGCGCCGGGCGGAGGTCATCTGCCACCACGATTTCGCGCCCTACAACCTGATGTGGGAGAGCGGCGTGCCGACCGGCGTGGTGGATTTCGACCTCTCCGGCCCCGGCGCACGAGTCACCGACCTCGCGTACCTGGCCTGGTGGATGGCGCCCCTCGCGCTCGCATCGGACAAGGCGGCGGAGACCGAGGCCGCGATCACTGCCGGTCTCCCCCGCCTCCGCCTCCTCTGCGCGGCCTATGGCGCCCCGACCGATGCGGGGCTCGTCTCCGAAATCCACGCCGTCCTCACCCGCATGGCCGACCCCGCCCGCGCCGCCGCCGCACTCGGGCCGCAACCGGCGGCGCGGCTGATGAAGGGTGGGCATTTTGCCTATTGGCACCGCGAGGCGGCGGCCTTCGCGGCGGCGATGCCGCGCATCGAGGCGGCATTGGGCCTGGGGTAAACCGGCCCGCGCGCAAAGGCGCGCGCCCGGCATCCCCTTTCATCTGGCCAAAAATACCTCGGGGGTGTGGGGGCTGGCCCCCACTCCCGCACTCGCCAGCAATGTCAGAGACCGAACATCGCGCGCGGCCCCCCGCACGCCCCCCAAGGTCAGGCGGTGATCTGCTCTCTCAAGATCGAGGCGGTCAGCGACACCATCAGGTAGATGCCCGCGAAGAGCAGGAAGGCCAGAAGCGTGTTCTCGAAGGCGCGCGGGTAGGAGGGCTCGTCGGGCGCGACGGGTTCAACCCCGAGCGAAAGATAGCGCACCTGGCGGTTCGCCTCCTGCCGGGCGATCTCCATCGCCTGGAGCGCCTGCTGCACCATCAGCGTCTGGAACGTGTAGTTCTCTTCCGCCGTGCGGAGCTCGGTGTTCTTGGCGGCGAGCGAGCCGCCGGCGATGGTCGCGTCGGTCATCTCCTCGCGGAGGCCGGCGATGAGGTCCTCGATGCCGGCAATCTGGCTGCGCACCGCCTCCACCTGTGCCTGGTTCGGCCGGGCGACGGAGAGCCTTGTCTGCAGTTCGAGCTGAAGCTGCTGGCGCTGGGTCTCGAGCGTCGAGATCTGCTGCGTCCGTGCCGCCGTCTCGCCCACGGGATCGATCTGCTGCACCTCGGCCTGGATGGCGAGCCAGTCTTCCAGCGCCTCGCTCCGCCGCTCTTCCGCCTGCTCGTAGGCCGCGCGGGCGCCGGACATGGAATCGTCGCGGAGCCGCGAGGTGAGCTGGTCGACCTGATCCTCCGCATAGGCGATCAGCGCCTCGGAGAAGGCCTGGCTGGTGTCGGGGTCGGGGGCGACCACCTCCATCTTCACGATGCCCTCGGTCGGGTCGTAGCTGATCTTCACGTGATCCTGGTAGACGCTGTAGAGCTGCTCGTTGCTCGCATCCTCCGGCAGCCGCTGGATCGGGTCGATCGCCGGGTCGGAGAAGACCTCGCGGAAGGCGTGATCCTCGTCGAGCCGGCGGAGCGCGGCGCGGCTGGTGAGGTAGCTCTGCACCGTGATCGAATCCTGCTGGGTCGCCATCGAGGTGCCCTGCAGGAGCCCTCCGAGCCCGGCGCCGGCCGAGGCGGGCTCGGCCTGCTGGATCACGAATTCCGAATGCGTCGCATACATCGGCGTGGCGATGGAGGTGAAATAGATGCCGGCGATCAGCGTCGGCAGGCCGACGAGCACCGCGAGCCGGACGATGAGCAGCGCCATGCGCCGGCGCCGGCGCTTGGCCATGTCGCGCTGGATCTTCTGGACCTCGGCGAAGCCGGAGGCCGGCTTCTTCTTCGGTTCGGGCGCCGGCTCCACCGTCTCGGTCGAGGGCAGGGTCTTCTTCGAGGGGACGGTCTGCGGCAGCTGCACCGCCGCTTCGGCCGTCGCCGGCGGGCCGGCCGCGCGGCGGCGCGAGGGCAGGCCCTCGGCGAAGTCATGCCCCGGCGCCGCGGTCGCCGCGCCGCTTTCCTCCGGCACGATCAGCTCGAGGACGTTCGAGCGCTGGAACGGGTCGATCCCCTGGTCGCGGAGCTGGCGCACGGCATCGAAATCGGAGGTCACCGCCAGCCCGTGCTTCTGCGCGACCCGGCGGGCCATGCGCAGCTGCCGGCCGGTCAGCCCCTCGGCGCGGATCTCGTCGATCGCCTCGGCGGCATTGCCCTGCGGCACCGCCGCCCGGTCGACGGCGAGAGCCGCATTGCCCAAAGTCAGCGGCGCGTCGCGGCGCAGGCGAAACTTGCGGACCTTAGGCTTGGTAGTCATAGAGCGCCCTTGCCTCTTCCAGCGTGTCGAACATCGTCAGCCGCCCGTCCTTCAGCACGGCGGCCGAGCGCGCGAAGCGCTCCAGCACGTCGGGCAGATGGCTGACGATGATGACCGTCGTCGTCTCCAGCCGCTCGCGCAGGATGTCGCCCGCCTTGCGGTTGAACTCGGCATCCGTCGTCTGCGGCATGCCTTCGTCGATCAGATACATGTCGAAATCGAGGGCGAGGAGCAGCGAGAATGTGAAACGCGACCGCATGCCGGCGGAATAAGTGCCGACCGGCATGTCGAAATACTCCTCGATCCCCGTCAGCCAGCGGCAGAAGGCCTCGACGTAATCGGGGTCTAGCCCGTAGAGCCGCGCGATGTAGCGCGCATTCTCGCGGGCCGAGTGCTTGGTGTTCACGCCGCCCATGAAGCCGAGCGGGAAGGAGATGCGGCAGGAGCGGACGATCTTGCCCTCGTCGGGCTTCTCGAGCCCGGCCATCATGTTGATGAGCGTCGTCTTCCCCGTGCCGTTCGGCGCGAGGATGCCGAGCGACTGGCCGAGCTCTACCCGGAAGGAAGCCTGATCGAGGATCACCTTGCGGCGCTTGCCCGTCCAGAAACTCTTCGAGACATTGATGAACTCAAGCATGTCCGTTCCGTCCGCCGCCCCTGGCGATTTTCGTTCGCGCCCCGGCTTGCAGACAATTTACCTTTCATTTGCCAAGGGGGCGTAGCCACAGAATATGGCAAAAGATCGCCCCCCTCACGGGGATTCTGGAGGGGAGCGATGGAATTGTGGTGAACGGGTGGGCCGGGGCGGCCCGGGCGGGCGCTAGAGCACCGCGCCCGCGATGAGCCCGGCGGCAAGCGCGCCGGCGGTGCCGAAGCCCAGATAGGCCGCGAAGAGCGGCGGGCGGACCAGCGCCCAGACGGCGGCCACGGCGGGGATGCAGGTTACGCCGCCGGCGATCATGAAGGCGAGCCCCGCGCCCGGGCTCATGCCCTGCTCCATCAACCCGCCGACCAGCGCCGGAGCGGCATAGCCGTTGAGATAGGCGGGCACGCCGAGGAGCGTGGCGGCGAGGATCGGCAGGATGCCGTCGCCGCCGACGAAGCTCGCGATGGTCTCGGCCGGGATGTAGCGCAGCATCAGCGCCTCGATGAAATAGGCGAGGGTCAGCCATTTCACGAGGAAGAGCCCGTTCTCCGCCGCCGTCTGGCTGAAGATGGCGGTGCCGCCGGGCTTCTGCCAGAAGCGGAAGGCCGGGACGGGCGCGGATTTGCTGCCGCAGCCGCAGCTGGAGCCGGTGTTGCAGCCGGTGCTGCCGGGCCGGGCGCGCAGCGGCGTGCCGAGCGCACCGGTGGCCATGAGCGCCTTGGTGGCGAAACCGGCCGCGAGCGCGATGCCGATGGCGGCGACGAGCTTGGCGACGGCCATTTCGGGCGAGATGGCGCCGGCGGTGAGCGCGAAGGCGGCCGGGTCCATCAGCGGCGAGGCCAACCAGAAGGCCATGATCGCCGAGATCGGGGCGCCGGCGGCAAGGAGCGCGGCGACGAGGGGGATGACCTCGCAGGAGCAGAAGGGCGACAGCCCCCCGGCCAGCGCGGCGAGCACGATGGCGAGCGATTCCCGGCCCACGAAGGCGCGGGTGACGAGCTCTTCCGCCTCGGAGGCCTTGAGCCAGGCGATGGCGATCGTGGCGAAGGCGATGAAGGGCAGGGTGCCGAGAAGCGAGGCGCCCGTCTGGCGGAACATCGGGCCGGCCTCGGCCGGGGCGAAGATCACGAGGATGGCCGCGCCGGCGGCCAGCGCCGCCCAGACCCTGTCGACCCCGGCGAGCCGGGCGCGGGGAGACGTCCCCTGCGCGGGGCCGTGGGGGTGGTCATGGTCGTGATCGTGGCCCTGCTCCGGCCTCAGCCGCGGCGGCGCGTCAGCCGTGTGAATGTCCGTCATGGTCATGTCCTTTCGGCGCGTCGGCGCAGCACTGGTCGAAGAGGAAGCCGGAAAGCCGGTCGATGATGTCGAGATCCGCGCCCATGCAGATGATCTGCCGCCCCTGGCGCACCTGCCGGGCGAGGCCGGCCTGGGCGAGGATCTTGAGATGATGCGTCAGCGTCGATCCGGAGATGCCGGTGCGCGCGCCGAGCTCGCCCATCGGCAAGCCCTCGGGGCCGGCGCGGACAAGCGCCTGGAGAACGCCGAGCCGCTGCTCGGAGCCGAGCGCGGCAAAGCGGGTGGCCATCAGCGTGAGGTCGAAATCGACCGAGGGAGGGGGATTCGTTTTCATATTTGTAGAAATGTCGAAATGAGGATGCGGAGTCAAGCGTCGCGCGCGGCCCGCCCGGCCGGGCGCGATCACGGGGGCAAGCGCCCCAGCGGAAAGGCATTTTGATTCAGTGGGTTGCCCCTTGGTCACCCGCATCGCGGATTTTCCAGTCCTGCCCGATCAATGGTCAGGGCGCGGTCAAATGCAGCAAACGGCAGGGATCCACCCGGTTCGCAAACTGCCCGCGAATGCTGCACCGCAGCGGGCGGGCGGAGGAAAATCAAAGGCTTGGCCGAAGGCGATGCCGGGGCATGCGTCAGTCCGCCGCGTGGGAGGAGGCAGGGGGCCGTCTTCCCCTTGCCCTGTCCTCGCTCGAGGGCGCTCCGATTGTCCAATGAAAGACCTATCCGATGACGCACTTCCCCACTTCCTTCGGCCGCGCCATGAAGGTGATGTCGCTGGCGACGCTGACCTCCGCAGCCGTCGGCCTCGCCGCCCCCGCCCTCGCCCAGGAGGCCGCCACGGCTGAAGAGCCGGCGGCGCTGCCCGAATTCCCCGAGACGATCCTCGGCCAGCACAGCCCCGACCGCGCCAACATCATCGTGCTCGACACCGGCGGCACGATCACCTCCTCGGCGCAGACCCGCATCAGCTACCTCGATTACGGCGGCGACAACGGGCCGGAGAACGGCGTGCAGTCGATCCTCGAGGATGTCTCCCCCGAGATCGACGACATCGCCAACCTCACCGTCGTGAACCTCGCGGCCAACGGCTATTCCATCGGCAGTTCCGGCAGCCTGACCAACGAGAAGCTCTACGTCATCTCGCGGATCATCGACCAGTACCTGGCCGATCCCGAGGTCGATGGGCTGGTGCTGACGGCGGGCACGAACGTGCTGGAGGAAGACGCCTATTTCTTCGACCTTACCGTGCAATCGCCGAAGCCGGTCGTGCTCACCGGCTCGATGCACCAGTACAACGCCTTCACCTATGACGGCGCGACGAACCTCTTCAGCTCGATCCGCCTCGCGGCCGATGGCGGCACCACCTGCTTCGGCACCGTGGTTCTGCTCAACGACAATTTCTACCCGGCGCGGGAGGTCACCAAGACCGACGGCTTCCACATGAACACGTTCGATGCGCGGCTCTACGGCCCGCTCGGCGTCGTCAACCAGGACCACATCCGCGTCATGCGTGCCCCGGCCCGCGTGCAGGATTGCGGCACCGACGCCTGGGCCCGGCCGTTCGACCTCAGCGAGATCACCGTCGAGGATCTGCCCATCGTCGATCTGATCATGACCCATATCGAGGCCTCCCCCGCGCTGATCGAGGGCTCGGTCGCCGGTGGCGCCGAGGGCATCGTGCTGGCGGGCCATGGCCCGGGCGGCATCTCCAACTTCCAGACCGAAGCGCGTGACGCGGCGCTGGAAGACGGCGTGATCCTCGTCAGCACCACGCGGACGGGCGGCGAAGGCAGCTACGACAATGGCGGCGACGTCATCAACTCCGCCGACCTGCAGCCCCTGAAGGCCCGGATGCTGCTGATGCTCGGCCTCGCCTTCTCGGACGACAAGGAGCAGATCCGCGAGTGGTTCACCACGATCGGCACGGCGGAGTTCGACAACTACTCCTTCGAGTAAGCCTCCGCGGCGGGGCCCCGAGGGGCCTCGCCCTTTGACATACGGGCGCCGGCGGCCACCTGTCCGCCGGCGTCCTCTTTCTGCCCGGGCCTAGAGGCCGCCGTGCACCGCCTTGCCGCCGAGGAGCGTGAGCAGCACCTTCGTCTCGCCGATGTCCTTGGGATTGCAGGTGAAGATGTCGCGGTCGAGCACGATGAGATCCGCCAGCTTGCCGGGAGCGAGGCTGCCGGTCTCGGTCTCGCGCCAGCCGGTATGGGCGGCGAGAATCGTGTAGCCGGCGACGCATTGCTCGATGGTCAGCGCCTCCTCGGGGAGGAGCGGCTCGACATTCGACTCCTCGCGGCCCGGCTGGCGGGTGATGGCCGTCTCGATGATCTCGAACGGGTTGAGGGTACTCACCGTCCAGTCGGAGGAGAGCACCAGCTCCGCCCGCGCCCGGGTCAGCGCCCCGAAGGCGTAGATGTACTTGGATCTCTCCGGCCCGACGACGGGGATCGACGCCTCGGTGACCGGCGCCTCCATCCGCGCCCAGAGCGGCTGGACGTTGGCGACGACGCCGAGCTCGGCGAAGCGGGGGATGTCGGCGGGGTCGATGAACTGGATATGGGCGATCTGGTGGCGGCTCGGCCAGGGGCCGTTCTGCTGCCGGGCCAGCTCCATCCCGTCGAGCGCGGCGCGCACCGCGCCGTCGCCGATGCAATGGACGTGGATCTGGAAGCGCGCCGCGTCGAAGGCGGGGAAGAGCTCCGCGATCTCCTCCTTCGGGAACATTACGGGGAAGTTGCCGCCGATCTCGTCGGAATAATCCTCGATCATCGCGGCGGTGCGGTTCTCGACCACGCCGTCGAAGAAGAACTTCGCCGAATGGATGCGGAACATGTCGTATTGCGCCTTGGCGCGCAGCTCGCTGACCCGCGCCACCGCCTCGGCCGCCGGCTCGCCCGGCTTGACGAGGGCCGTGGCCACCACGCGCACCGTCAGCTCGCCCGCCTCGGCCATGGCGGCGTAGATGCGGCGATGGCGCTCCTCCACCAGCGCGTCGAGGACGCCGGTGATTCCATGCTCATTGGCGTGCTTCTGCGCCCAGAGAACGCCCTCGCGGTATTCCTCGTCTACCGGCTGGGGCCGCCGGTTGTTCACCCAGGTGACAGCGCGCTCGTAGAGAAGGCCGGTGGGATTGCCGTCGGCATCGCGGACGAAATGCCCCTCCGGCGGGTCGGGCGTCTCGGCCGTCAACCCCAGTTCGCGCATGGCGGCGGTGTTGATGCAGGCATTATGCGCATCCGCCGCCGTCACCATCGCCGGCCGGTCGGGAATGGCGCGGTCGAGCACCTCGGCGGAGAGATTCTTGTCGTTCAGAAGCGCCGAATTGTAGAAGGCGCCGAAGACCCAGGGGCGGTTGTGGGTGGCCGCGAAGCTCTTCATGCCGTCGACCAGCAGCTCCGGCGTGTCGGCGCGCGTCAGATCGGCGCTCTCCACGTAGTGGTGGCCGCCGTCCTGCAGGTGGATATGCGTATCGTGAAAGCCGGGCAGGACGAGTCGCCCGCCGGCGTCGAGCACCTCCGCCCCCTCCGCCGCGAGGGCGCGGATCTCGGCCTCGCTGCCCACTGCCAGCACCCGCCCGCCGGCGATGGCCAGCGCCTCCGCCTCGGGGTTCAGCGGGTCCATCGTGCGGATCGCGGCATTGACGAGAATGGTGTCGGCGGTGAGTCGGGTGTCGGTCACTTGGGGTCCTCCTGAAGGCCTGGCAGGCCGATGCTCCGCCCGGAAAAACGGCGGAGCAAGTGACTTAAACGACAATTCAGCATCCCGATGTCGTTTTTGGCTCAGGCACGGGCGGAAATCGGGCGAACATCTTCGGGGCGGCGCAGGCCGCGTGAAGGGGAGCCACCATGCAACGTCACAAGTTCATTGACCGAATGTACCAGGGCAAGGTCAGCCGCCGAGACATGATGAAGGCCGCCGGGGCCTTCGGGATCGGCGCGACGATGCTGCCGCGCGCCGCCACGGCCGCCGACATCCTGACCTGCCTCGAATGGGGCGGATATGACGATCCGTCGTACTTCCAGCCCTTCATGGAGAAGTACGGCGAGGCCCCGAACTTCTCGATCTTCGCCGGCGAGGAAGAGGCGCTCGCCAAGGTGCTCGCCGGCTTCGCCGCCGACGTCATGCACCCCTGCAACTACTCGGTCGGCCGCTTCGTTTCCGCCGGGCTGACGGTGCCGATCGACACCTCGCGCCTGACGCACTGGAACGACGTGTTCCCCGTGCTCAAAGAGGCCGACGGCGTCGTCATGAACGGCGATGTGGTGATGGTCCCCGCTGACTGGGGCAATTCCTCCATCGCCTATCGGCCCGACCTCGTGGACCCGTCCTTCCTCGAAAACGAGAGCTGGGAGATCCTCTACGATCCGGCCTATGCGGGCCGCGTCTCGACGCTCGACAACGAGCTCGTCATCCAGATCGGCCTGATGGTCGCCGGGCAGAAATACGAGGACGTCTACGACCTGACCGGCCCCGAGTTCGAAGCCGCCGCCCAGGAATGGGGCAAGCGTGGGCTCGATACCGCGCGCTTCCTCTGGACGGATGCGACGACGCTGCAGCAGGCCATGGCCTCCGGCGAGATCGTCGCCGCCTATGCCTGGAACGACCTCGTCGGCAACCTGCGCGCCGAGGGCGTGCCGATCGCCTATGCCAACCCCAAGGAGGGCATGTTCACCTGGTTCTGCGGGCTGACGCTGCTCAACACCGGCTCGGCGGACGAGGCGGCGGCCTATGACTTCCTCGATGCCTGGCTGGCGCCGGAGACCGGCAAGCTCCTGATCGAGGAATCGGGCTATGGCCATGCCAACATGAAGAGCTTCGAGATCTCCGACCCCGAGGCGGTGGCCAACATGGGCCTGACCGATCCGGTGGCGATGATGGAGACCTCGCTCGTCTTCCTGACCCCGCCCGACGCGGTGCAGGAGGAGCAGACCCGCATCTGGGAGGATCTGAAGGCCCTGCACTTCTAGAACCATGGTCGAAGTTGCAGACACGGCGGCGCGGGCCGGGCTTCTCGGCCCCCGCCGCGGCAGGGATCCGGGCCGGCGGCGCGAGGCGCTGACCGGCTTCGGCCTTCTGTCCCCCGCCCTCCTTCTGATGATCGCCATGCTGGCGCTGCCGCTGGCGGCGCTGATCGTCCTCAGCTTCTGGACGCAATCGGGCTTCACGCTCGACCGGACGCCGACGCTCGCCAATTACTGGCGGCTCATCGAGCCGTCGGACCGCGAGATCGTGTGGATGGGCATCCATTTCCACCTCGCCTATCCGGTGCCGGCGATCCTCATCATCAAGTCGCTGGTGATGTCGCTGACGGCAACGGTGGCGACGATCCTTCTCGCCTATCCGATGGCCTATTTCCTCGCCTTCCGCGTGAAGCGGAACAAGGCGGCCTGGATCATCCTGCTGACGGTGCCGTTCTGGACGTCGTATCTCCTCCGCGTCTTCTCGTGGAAGGTCGTCCTTGGCTTCAACGGCGCCATCAACTCGGGGCTCATGTCGCTCGGGATCATCGACCAGCCGCTCGACTTCCTGCTCTACAACCCGGGCGCCGTGATGATCACGCTGGCGCATTCCTGGGTGTCGTTCATCGTCCTGCCCATCTACGTCAGCCTCGAGAAGATCGACCGGACGATGCTGGAGGCGGCGAGCGACCTCGGCGACAGCAAGTGGAAGCGCTTCCGCCGCATCACGCTGCCGCTCTCGATGCCGGGCACCATCTCGGCGGCGCTCCTCGTCTTCATCCCCACCGTGGGGGATTACGTGACGCCTGAGCTCGTCGGCGGCCCGGGGGGGACGATGATCGGCTCGCTCGTGCAGCAGCTCTTCACCAAGCAGAACAACGCGCCGATGGGGGCCGCCGTCTCCATCGTGATGATGCTCATCATCGGGTCGCTGGTGCTGATCTTCCTGACCCTCATCGGCTACTGGCGGATGCGGGCGAGGCGGGCGTCGTGAGGGGCTGGGGCCTGACGGTCTATGCCGTCTTCTTCATCGCCTTCATCTACGGGCCGGTGCTGATCCTGCCGCTCTTCAGCGTCAACGACAGCAATTTTGCCACCTTCCCGATGGCCGGCTTCACGCTCCGGCATTACGCGGGGCTCTGGGGGCAGAAGCCGCTGCTCGACGCGCTCGTCAATTCGCTGAAGATCGCGGCCGGCGTGTCGGTGCTGGCGACCGCCCTCGCCGTCCCTGCTGCAATCGCGGTGACGCGGCACCGCTTCCCCGGCAAGCCGGCGGTGCTGTCGTTCATGATGCTGCCGCTCGTCATTCCCTCGATCGTCATGGCGGTGGCGCTTCTGGTGATCGTGCTGCGGTTCCTCGGCATCCAGCTCTCGCTCTGGACCGTGGCGGCCGGCCATGTCGTCATCTGCCTGCCCTTCTGCCTCTCCGTGCTCGTCTCGCGGCTCGAGGGCTTCGATGCGGCGCTGGAGGAGGCGAGCCGCGACCTCGGCTGCTCGCCGATGCAGACCTTCTGGCGGCTGACCTTCCCGCTCGCCGGGCCCGGGATCATCTCGTCGCTGCTGCTCGGCTTCATCATCTCCTTCGATGAATTCGTCATCGCCTTCTTCCTGACGGGCACCGAGAACACGCTGCCCGTCTATCTCTACTCGCAGCTCCGCTTCCCCAATTCGCTGCCCGGCACGCTGGCCCTGGGCTCGCTCATCCTCGTCGCCTCGACGGCGCTCGTCGTCCTGGCCGAGGTGATCCGCCGGCGGGGCGTCCAATCCGACAATCCCGGAGATCTCTGACATGGCCCCGACCGATGCCCTGACCGATGCCGTCGCCGAGGCGGCCCTGGGCGCCGACCCGCTGATCCGCATCGAGGCGATCTCGAAGAGCTTCGGCGGCGTGCCGGCGCTCAGCGGCATCGACCTTGCCATCGCGCGCGGGGAGTTCTTCTCGCTGCTCGGCGCCTCGGGCTGCGGCAAGACCACGCTGCTGCGCATTCTCGCGGGGATCGAGACGCCCTCGTCCGGGCGGCTGCTGATCGACGGGCAGGATGTGGTCGGCGTGCCGGCCAACCGGCGGCCGACCAACATGGTCTTCCAGAGCTATGCGATCTTCCCGCATCTCAATGTCGAGGAGAACATCGGCTACGGCCTGAGGAACCTCAAGATCGGCAAGGCCGAGGCCCGCGCCCGCATCGAGGAGGCGCTGCGGCTGGTGAAGCTCGAGGGCTATGCCCGTCGCAATTCGCACGCGCTCTCGGGCGGGCAGCGGCAGCGGGTGGCGCTGGCGCGGGCGCTGGTGATGCGGCCGAAGGTGCTGCTGCTCGACGAGCCGCTCTCGGCGCTCGACAAGAAGCTCCGCGAGGAGATGCAGCTCGAGCTCCGCGCCATGCAGCGGACGCTCGGGATCACCTTCGTCTTCGTGACGCATGACCAGGAGGAGGCGATGACGCTCTCCGACCGGATCGCCATCGTCTCCGCCGGGCGGATCCTGCAGGTGGGCAGCCCTCAGGACCTCTACGAGCGGCCGGCAAACCGGGAGGTGGCGGAGTTCCTCGGCTCGATGAACCTCATTCCGGTGACGGTGACCGGCCCCCGGGCGGTTGACTCCGGGCCGCTCGGCCCGATCGTGGCGCCGGCGGCCCTGCCGGCCGGCGCGAAGGCGCATCTGGCGCTCCGCCCCGAGCGGCTGCGCCTGGGCGCGCCCGAAGGAGGCGGCACCTCCGCCAACCGGCTGGCGGGCAAGGTGCAGGAGGCCGTCTATCTCGGCGACCGGATCCACTATCTGGTGGAGGTGCCCGGCCTCGCCGCGCCCCTCCGCGTGGTTGCCGCCAATGACACCGCCCGGCTGGAGCGCCTCGGCGCGCCGGTGGAGATCACCTGGCCTGAGGATGTGGGGCTGGTGCTGGAAGGCTAGGGGGAGAGGCCGCCGGCGTAGGGTGGGTTTTCAACCCACCGCCCACATCTCAACCGGGACAAACGCTGCCGCGCAGGGCGAGCGCCGGCCCGGGGGTTGGCGCTCCTACCGTCGCCGCATCGCGCTTTATGGTGCCGCCACATCCTCGCTTGAAGCGTTGCGCTGCCCCTCGGGAGCGCCAGCCCGCGGGACGGGCCGGCGCTCGCCCTGCGCCTACGGCGCGCACCGGGCGGGGGCACCGCGCCACCGTGGCGCCACGGTGGGTTGAAAACCCACCCTACGCCCACCCTACGCCTCGCGGCCGCTCACCGGATCTTGGGCGGCTTCGACGGGTCCATCCCCGGCGGCACGACCGGCTCCGGCTCTTCCGGCTCCGGCGGCGCGGTCAGCGTGAGCTCCACGCCATTCGCCTCGGCCGCCGCCGAGAGCCCGTCGCGGCCCGAGAGGAACGCCACGTCGAGCTCCACCTCCGCGCCCGAGAACGCCAGCGCCTCGCGCATGGCGCCGGCGAGCGCCCGCTCGGCCCCCGGCTGCGTCGCAAGGAAGGCCAGCACCAGCCGCCCCGCCTCCGCCTCCGCCAGCCAGGCCGAGGCGGCGAGGCCGGCGAGCCCCGCGAGCTTGCCCTCCAGCGCCGCGACCAGCCCCTCGGGCAGCGCGCGCGGCGGGGTGAGGACGCCCGGGTGGATGCCGATCTCCTCCGCCTCCTCCGTCAGCGTCTCCACCAGCCAGGTCACGGCGGAGGGCGGCAGGAGCTGCGCCGAGGCGGCGCCGAGATTCACCGCGAGGCCGAGCCCTTGCCCCGCCAGCATCTGCGCCAGCACGCGGCCGGGCAGGGCGGCGCTCGAGGCGACCTCCTCCGCGAACTCCGCCAGCTTTTCCTCGCTGTCGAAGGCGAGCGCATAGGGCGCGCCCTCGACGCGGGCGATGCGGGGCTCGACGCTCTCGCCCTCGGGCTCGCCCTCCAGCAGGAGGAGCAGGATCTGGTTGGCGAGCGTGCCGTACCAGGCCAGCCTTGCGGCATCGCCGCCGGCCTCCATCGCCGCGAAGGCGGTATCGAGCTCGGTCGTCTCGGTCATCCAAGTATCTCCTTCACCCGGGCGCGGAGCGCCGGCAGCACCTCGTCCGCGAGCCAGGGGTTGCGCCGGAGCCAGGCGTTGTTGCGCCACGAGGGATGCGGCAGCGGAAAGACCTCCGGGGCGTGGTCGCGCCACGCCGCCACCCTATCGGACATCCGCCCGCCGGGGCCAAGGTGCCAGTTGATCGCAGCCGCGCCGACGAGCACCTTCAGCCGCACCTCGGGCAGCGCCGCCATGACCCGCCCGTGCCAGGTGGCCGAGCAGATCGCCGGCGGCGGGAGGTCGGCGCCCGCGGCATTGTAGCCGGGGAAGCAGAAGGCCATCGGCACGATGGCCACGCGCGAGCGGTCATAGAAGACCTCCTCGCCTATGCCCAGCCAATCGCGGAGCCTGTCTCCCGACGGGTCGGTGAAGGGCCGCCCGGAGCCGTGCACGCGCTTGCCGGGCGCCTGCCCGGCGATGAGGATCCGGGCGCCCGAGCGGAACCACGGCACGGGCCGCGGGGCATGTTGCGTGGCGGTGGCGGCGAAGCGCGGGGCGCAGAGGCGGCAGGCGGCGATCTGGGTGACGAGGTCGTCCGCGGTTTCGGGCTCTTTGGGGCCGGTCAAGCCGAGATGCGCTCCCGCGGGGTGAGGGCGCTCGTGACGTCGTGCACCATCTCCTCCACCGGCCGGTCGGAGGAGACCTCGATCACCGGGCAGGGCAGGGCGGACAACCAGGCCTCGTGCCGGGCCCGGCTGCGCCCGGTGAAGGTCGGGTCGTCATAGCGCTCGGCCCAGGCCATGAAGGCCTTGTGGCCGACATGCTCGCGCCCGCCGGGCTGCAGGGCCGCGGTGCCGTAGCGCCGCACCTCGCGGGCCGCGAGGCGGCGCAGGCGCTCCTCCGGCGGCAGGGTCACGAAGACGACGGCATCGAAGAACGGAATCAGCGGATCGCCCCATCCGTTGAGCGAGCCGGAGAGCACCCAGCCGGGCCGGCGGAGGAACAGCTCGTTCATCAGCGCCAGCCGTCGGGTGACGGGCCGCTTCTCCGCATAGGGCGGATCGGTCGGCAGCCAGAAGAAGTCGTCGGTGTCGAAGGACGGGCAGGAGAGGGCCTGCGCCAGGGCGCGCCCCAGCGTGGTCACGCCCGATCCCGAGGCGCCGGTGATATGAAACCGAGTTCCCACAAGCTCTTTGCTTGCGCATCGCCGCCTCGGAATCAAGCAGCGTGTAACAGTTTTTATACCCTTTGAAGAAAGGGCCGGAAAATAGGGGCCCTCTGCAAGGCCCGGGGCCGGATTTCTCTGGCCATCGCTCGGCGCGGGCGTCGCCGGAGGCCGGCCCGCCGCACCGATTCGCGCCGGGCTCAGCCGAGCCAGACGTCGAGAAAGAGCATCAGGACCAGACCGATGGCGAGCCCGAGGGTCGCCTTGTTCTGGTGGCCGGAGCGGTGCGTCTCGGGGATGATCTCGTGCGAGATCACGTAGAGCATCGCGCCCGCGGCGAAGGCGAGCCCCCAGGGCAGGAGCGGCGCCGCGACGGTGATGACGCCGGCGCCGATCAGGCCGCCGAGCGGCTCGACCAGCCCGGTCAGCGCCGCGATGCCCCAGGCGCGCCAGCGCGGATAGCCTTCGCCGAGGAGCGCCACGGCGACCGCCAGCCCCTCCGGCGCGTTCTGCAGGCCGATGCCGGTGGCGAGCGGTAGCCCGCCGGCGAAGCCGTCCGCCCCGAAGCCGACGCCGACGGCGAGCCCTTCGGGGAAGTTGTGGATGGTGATGGCGATGATGAAGAGCCAGATGCGGCGGAGCGACGCCGATTGCGGCCCCTCGCGTCCCGAGCGGAAATGCTCGTGCGGCAGCTTCTCGTTCATCAGCGCCACCAGCCCCATGCCGAGCAGGATCGCCACCACGACGATCGCCGCCGGCAGCGCGCCGTCGCCGTAGCGCTCGGTGCCCGCATCGAGAGCCGGGATGATGAGCGAGAAGAACGAGGCGGAGAGCATGACCCCGGCCGCGAACCCGAGAAGCGCATCGCGCATCGCCCGCCCCGGCACCCGGCCGAAGAGGACGGGCAGCGCGCCGAGAGCGGTCATGAGCCCCGCGGCAAGGCTGCCGAGAAATCCCAGAAGGATCGGCGAGAGATGGTCCAAGAAGTGCCTCCGATCCGGGCCGGTCCGTGCCAAGTGAGCAGATAAAGGGCGAATTTCGCCGCGGGCCGCAAGGGGCAAGGGCACGAACGACTGCGGGAGGGCGGCAGGCGCGGCGGCGGGCGTCGCCGGCGGCCGTATGTCAGCCGACATATGGGCCTGCCCCGGCGCCTAGGCCCATCACATCCCCCCGCACGGGGCCGCTGGTCTGATGCCGCGGCGCCACGGCGCCGGGCGCAAAAGCATATTGACCATCGCGTCAGTGTCGCCTTGCCGATTGTCGTAGCCTGCGGTTCCGCCTACGAGATTCGCCAGAACCCCGGCGTTTCGCGGCCGCCAAGGGGGTGTCGCCGGGGCCCTTTTCCCGGTGACAGAGGGCGCCGCTGCTGGGATAGGGGGCGCCGGTGTCTGGCCCGTTATATGTGCTCTTCAAGCCGGATCTGCGCCTCGGCCGCTCGGCACTGGCCATGAATGTCCGGCGCCGCTGGCACGAGCACATCATCCCCATGGCGCTCGATACCGCCGCCCTCGTCGCGCGCGACGGCGATGGCGCCCCCGGCTTCGTCTGGACGGTCGATGCCTGGGTCATCGCCGATCACCTCGCCACGCAGGAGCCCGAGGAGGTCGCCCGGCTCGAGCAGGCCATCGAGGAGGGCCGCGTCGCCTGGCACGCGTTGCCCTTCACGCTTCATGCCGAGCTGACCTCGCCCGAACTCTTTGCCGAAGCCTTGGGCATCGCGCTCCGCCTCGACGGCCGCTTCGGCCGGCGGACGCGCTGCGCCGCGATGACCGGGCTGCAGGGCCTGTCCATCGGCGCGGTCGACATCCTCGCCGCCGCAGGAGTCGACTTCCTGCATTTGCAGGTCGACCCGGCGCTGCCGACGCCCGACGTGCCGCCGGTCTTCCGCTGGCGGAGCCCCAAGGGCTCCGAGATCGTCGTCGCCATGGCCGGATACGATGCCGCGACCATCCGCCCGATGGGGCTGGAGATCGGCCTCGCCAGCGCCCGCGTTGCGCCGAACGGGGCGCCGCCCGACGTGGCCGAGGTCATCGCCACCTGTCAGGCGCTCGGCGAGCGCTACGGGCTCGAGCCGCGCGCCGCGACGCTGGAGGATTTCTGGGAGGCGCTGGCCCCCGTGCGCGACCGGCTGCCGCTCGTCACCGCCGAAATCGGCGACACGATGATCCACGGGCCGGGCGCCGCGCCGAAGCGGCTCGCCGCCTTCCTCGCGGCCCAGCGGCTCCATGCCGCCCTGCCGGAGGGGGAGGAGCGGCACCGGCTGGGCGCGACGCTGCTGGAACTCGCCGAGCCGAGCTGGGGGCTCGATTCCGCCGTGTTCCTGCGCGACAGCGATGCCTGGGACCGGCGCGCCTTCTCGGCCGCCCGCGCTGCCGGCGGGGCCTTCCGGCTCCTGGAAGACAGTTGGGCCGAGAAGGACGCGGTGATCCTGAAAGCCACGCGCGCCCTGCCGCCCGAGATCCGCGCCGTCCTCTCGCCGCCGCCCGCCGCGCCCGATCTGCGCCCCGAGGCGCCGCTGGCCGGCGAGCACCGGCTCGGCGCGCTGACGCTGAGCTTCGACACGTCGAGCGGCGTCCTGCGCTCGCTCCGCCGCGGCAGCGAGACGATCTTCGCCGCCCGGCCCGACGGGCCGGGGCTCTTCGGCTTCGTGCACGAGGGCTTCTCGGCGGCGGATATCGAGGGCTACCTCGCCAGCTTCCTCACCGAGCACGCCTTCCGCCCGGCCTACGAGAAGGCCGGCCTCGCCGCCGCCGCGACCGGCACCAGCGGCCGTTTCGAGATGCAGGACCCGCGCGCGGCGATGGTCGGCGACACGCTCTGGGTGGGCGCCCGGCTCGCCCCCGAGGCCATCACCGCCTTCGGCGCGCCCGAACGGGTGCTGATCGGCTATCGCGCCCGCGGCGAGGGCATCGAGGTGGATCTGCACCTGATCGGCAAGGGCGCGAACCGCCTGCCGGAGGCCGGGTTCTTCACCTTCGCGCCGCATCACGGGCTGGAACCGAAGCTCCTGTGCAAGATGGGGGTGGAGATCGAGCCGCGGAACGTCGTCAGCGACGGCAACCGCCAGCTCCATGCCATCACCGGCGTCCGCGGCCTCGCGGCGACGGGCTGGCACTACCGGCTGACGACCTTCGACGCGCCGCTCTACTGCCCGGGCGGCCAGCCCTTCCTGCCGCATGTCACCGGCCTGCCGGCCTCCGGCGCGGGCGGGAGGTTCGTTCTTTACAACAACAAGGCGGCGGGCGCCTACCCGCAATGGTGCGAGGGAGACCTCTCGTTCCGCTTCGCCCTGGCGCTCGAAGCCCCGGCGGTCGCGACCCTCTGAGGAACAAACGCCGCCGGCGGCACGTTGTGGAGCCAAATCTCACACGCTGAGGGAGGCACACATGCATTCCATCATTTACGTCATTGGCCTGGTCGTCGTTGTCCTGGCCGTCGTCAACCTCGTGGCCTGAGGGGGGCACACATCATGACAGATCACACATCACAATCCGGACCTCATTCAGAGGCGCTGGACGAGCTTCGCCAGACGGGCGCGTCCCTGAAGGACGAAGCCGTGGCCCGCGCCGGCGAGGTTCGTGACCGCGTCTCCGGCGAGGCCAAGGCCCGCGCCGAGGGCGCCAAGGATCACGTCGCCGACGAGGTCTCCTCCGTCGGCAAGGCGCTGCGCTCGGCCTCGGGCGAACTCCGCGGCGGCTCGCCGCAGGAGCAGATCTTCAGCCAGATGGCCGACGGTCTCGCCGATCTCGCCGACAGCGTGCGCGGCAAGTCGGTCGGTGACATCGCCCGCGACGTGGGCGACTTCGGCCGCCGCAACCCGGTTGCCTTCCTGGGCGGCGCGGCGCTGCTCGGCTTTGCCGGCGCGCGGCTCGCCAAGGCCAGCGCCGAGGCCCGCGACAGCGGCCCCTCCAGCGTCGGCCCGGCCGTCGCGCCCTATGACCGGAGCGACGCCACCGCCACGCGCAGCACGCCCGAGGCCCCGGACGACACCTCGATGCATCCCCAGGTCGGGGAGGGGGTCTGATGCCGGACAAGCAGAATGAATCGACGAGCGGCCTCATCACCGAGGTGCTCCGCCATGTGAGCGGGCTCGTCCGCAGCGAGGTCGACCTCGCCCGCGCCGAGATCAACGAGAACCTGCGCCAGGCCGGCGTGGCGATCGGCATGATCATCGCCGCCGTGGCCCTCGCGCTGACCGCGCTCAACGTGCTCGCCGCCGCCATCTCGGCCGGCCTGACCGAACTCGGGCTCGAGCCCGGCTGGTCTGCGCTGATCGTCGGCGTCGCCTTCGCCCTGATCGCCTGGGCGCTCCTCGCCCGGGCCCTGAATGCCCTCAAGCTGTCCTCCCTCGCCCCGAAGCGGACGGCGGAAAACATCAAGCGCGACACCCGCGCTATGACAGGAGCTACCTCCCATGCCGAAAGATGATGATCTCTCCCCGCACGAGATCGAGCGCCGCATCGAACGCGAGCGTTCGGAGCTCTCGGCGACACTCGCCGAGATTCAGCACCGCTTCACCCCGGAGGCCCTCATCGGTGAGGTCACCCGATCCATTCGCACCAATGGCGAAGAGGTCGGCCGCGCCGTGACGCGGCAGGTGAAGGACAACCCCGTGGCGCTCGCCGTCACCGGCATCGGCCTTGCCTGGCTGATCTTTGGCCGCGGCCAGAAGAGCTCGCCGGATTACACGCCGGGCTATGTCAGCGAGCCGCCGCGCGGCGCCGCTGGCGGTGACCCGCGTGCCGAGCGCCTGCGCGATGCGGCGGCAAAGAGCTGGACCCCCAGCGCCGCCAGCGCGGCCGGCCGGCCCGCCGACGATCGCGGCGCGCATTACCCCTCGTGGTATGCTGATGACGGCGAGCTCGACGCGCTCGAGGAAGAGCTTGCCCGCGATGCGGAGGCCACTGGCGAATTCTCGGAGTTCAGCCATGCGCATGAAGCTGTCGTAGAACGCGACGGCAAGCGCGAGCGCGTGGCGGGTGCCGCATCCGCGGCCGGCGACACGGTGCGCGATGCGGCCGGCTCTGTGGGCGATGCCGCCCGCGGCGCGGCCGATAGCGTCGGCGACGCCGCCGATGGCGCCCGCGCGCGGCTCGGCGCCGGGGCGGATCGCGTCCGCGACGCCGCTTCCCGCGCTCGGATGAGCGTGTCGGATGCGCTCTATTCCGGTGGCGAACGCGCCCGCCGGCTGCGTGACCGGCTCGCCGAGGGCACCGAGGACCTCTCCCACGAGGCTCGCGAGCGGATCATCCATGCCCGCGCCCGGGCGCTCGACGCGCGCCGCCAGGCCGGCACTGCCGCCCGCAACTCGCTCGCTTACGGGCGGGACGCGGCGATCCGCGGCAAGGACCGGGCGGTGGACTTCTTCGAGGAGCAGCCGCTCGTCGCCGGCGCCCTGGCGCTGGCCGTCGGTGCCGCCATCGCGGGCGCCCTGCCGCGCTCGCGCAAGGAGGACGAATGGTTCGGCGAGACCTCCGACCATCTCCGCCACGAGGCCGAGCGCATCTTCCGCGAAGAGCGCGCCAAGGCCGAGCGGGTTGCCCGCGCGGCGCTGGACGAGGCGAATTCCGTCGTGCGTGAGGAGGCCGGCAAGGCTGACCACGCCGCGAAGGAGGCCATCGACGCCGGCATCGCCGAGGCCCGCGACGCGGCGCATCGCGTCGAGGAGCGTGCCCGGACCGAAGCCGAGCGCGAGAAGCTCGGCCAGCCGGACGTCTGATGCCGGACGCGGCCCATGACAGCGCGGGGGGTCTCGGTCACGAGGCCCCCCGTCCGCGTGACATCCCCCTCAAGGGCTGGGTGCAGATCCTGAAGCGCGCCTTCGGCGAATTGCAGGGCGATCACATCGCCCTCATCGCCGCCGGCATCGCCTTCTACGGCCTGCTCGCCCTCTTCCCCGCCATCACCGCGCTCCTCGCCATCGGCGGGCTGATCCTCTCGCCCGAACAGGTGGCTTCGCAGCTCGACATGCTCGCCGCGGTCATGCCGGAGCGGGCCGCCGAGATCATCCTCGGCCAGGCCGCCGAGGTCGCGGGATCAGAGAATGCCGGGCTCGGCCTCGCCGCGATCGTCGGCCTGGCGCTCGCGCTCTATTCCGCGTCGAAGGGCGTCGCGAGCCTCATCGAGGGGCTCAACATCGCCTATGACGAGCAGGAGTCGCGGGGCTTCATCCACCTGAAGCTCCTGACGCTGGGGCTGACGGTGCTGCTCGTCACCGGCATGGTCGCCGGGCTCTCGGCGACGATCCTTCTGCCCTCGCTCTTCTCGCTCCTGCCGCTGCCGGAGACGCTCGAGCAGATGCTGGGGCTCGCCCGCTGGGCGCTGCTTTTCGTGCTGACGGTCTTCGGCGTGACGCTGGTCTACCGGCTCGGCCCGAGCCGGCGGAGCGCGCAGCTCCGCTGGCTGGTGCCGGGCGCCGCGCTCGCCTGCGTGCTCTGGCTCGCCGCCTCGATGGGCTTCGCGGTCTATTCGGAGCATTTCGGCAGCTATAACGAGAGCTTCGGGGCGCTGGCCGGCGTCGTCGTGCTGCTCATGTGGCTCTGGATCAGCGCCTATGTCCTGCTCCTCGGGGCGGAGATCAACGCCGAGGCTGAGCAGCAGACGCGCTACGACACGACCGTCGGGCCGGGGATGCCGATGGGCCGCCGCGGTGCCGTGAAGGCCGACAGCCCGCCGCCCGACTAGTCCTTCCGGAACGCCCTCTGCGGCCCGCCGGGCGCGGCGTGGAACACCGCCCGGGCGATGGCACGGGCGAGGCAGGTGGCGCCGGCATGGCCGAGCGCGAGAAGCCCCGCCTGATCCCGCTCGTGCCGCCCGGTCGAGGCGGCGAAGACGAGATCTCCGTCGAAGGGCGTATGGGCGGGCACGATGGCGCGGGCGATGCCGTCATGCGCGGCGATGGCGAGCCGCTGGCAACCGGCCTTGTCGAGCCGCGCATCGGTGGCGACGATGGCAATCGTGGTGTTCTGGCCCGGCCCCAGCTTCGTGGCCGGAAGTCCGCGCGGGAAGTCCCGCGCCGGCCCGAGCCCGCCGAACTCCTCCCCCTCCTCCCAGGGCGCCGCCCAGAAGCGGCCCTGCCCGGGGACGAGCGTGGAGCCGACGGGGTTGACCGCGACCAGCGCCCCCACGGTCACGCCGCCCGGCAGCACGGCCGAGGCCGAGCCGATCCCGCCCCGCACATCCGCCGTCGTGGCTCCATAGCCGGCGCCATGGCTGCCGAGCGCGAAGGACGGACCGGCGGCATCGAAGGCGGCGGCGCCGAGGGCGGGGTAGGGGTTCTCGGCCCAGTCCTTCGCCCCGCCGTTCACCAGATCGAAGAGGATGGCGCCCGGCACGATGGGCACGGTCACCCCGCCGAAGGGCAGCCCCCGCCCGGCGTCCCTCAGCCGCGCCGCCACCCCGTCGCAGGCGGCCAGCCCATAGGCCGAGCCTCCGGAGAGCACCAGCGCATCCACCCCGCCGACCAGCTTGTCGGGGGCGAGAAGATCGGTGTCGCGCGTGCCGGGGGCACCCCCCATCACCGCATAGGAGGCGGTGACGGGCTCATCCGCCACAAGCACCGTGGTGCCCGAGGCGAGATGCGGATCATGGGCCTGCCCGACGGCGAGGCCGGCGATGTCGGTGATGAGGTTCAAGGGGCCGGGGCGCATGGGGTGAGCCTAGCGTGGCGGCGGGGCGAGGTCACGGGGGCGGGCTCACGGCCGCCCGACCCTGCCCAATTGACGGGCAGGAGCCGCGCCCTGCCGGCGTGCCGGACGATCGGCATTTGCGCAGGTGCGCCAAATTGATAAAGTCATGCGGTAAAGACGCATTCTCAAGGCGATCCCATGTTTCAGCCCATTTCTTTCCGCCGGGGCCACGCGGCCTTGCTCGGTGGCCTTGCCCTCGTGGCCCTGCTCGCCGCCTGCGACACGGCGCCCCTGTCGAACGCCGGCCCGACCGAGATCATCGGCGGCGTGCCGTCGAACCAGATCGTGGAGGGCTACGGGCTTCTCGTCGATGGCGAATACACGCTGCCGCCGGTGCCGGCGCAGTATCTGGAGGGCGTGAACCGCCGCGCCTACGTGCCCTACAACGGCAGCGAGCCGCCCGGCACGATCGAGATCGATCCCTATGCCAAGTTTCTCTATTGGGTCATGGATGGCGGCATGGCCATGCGCTACCCGATCGCCGTGGGGCGCGAGGGGCGCACGCTGTCCGGCAACACCACCATCAACCGCAAGGCCGAATGGCCGGGCTGGACGCCGACGGCGAACATGCTGCGCAGCGAGCCCGAGATCTACGAGCCCTTCCGCGGCGGCGTGCCGGGCGGCCCGGCGAGCCCTCTCGGCGCCCGGGCGCTCTATCTCTATCGCGGCGGGGCCGATACCTATTACCGGATCCACGGCACCAACGACCTGACGAGCATCGGAAATTCGGGCTCCGCCGGCTGCATCCGGCTCTTCAACCATGACGTGATCGACCTTTATGACCGGGTGCCGAGCACCGGCACGCGGGTGACCATCCGGACCTATCAGGAATCGGTGGCGCTCGAAGGCCGCGAGCTCGCCAATCGGGGCGTGGAACTGCCGCCGCTCTACGTGCCGCCGGAAGAGCTGCTGCACACCAACGACCGCGGCCCGAGCTCGGCGGCCTACGACGTCTCCGGCGCCGAAGGCTGAGCGCTCAGAGCCGGATCACGTATTCCTTGAGCGTGGTCTCGATCACCTCCCACCGCCCCGCGAAGCCGGGGCGGAGGATGAGGCTGTCTCCGGGGCCGAGCTCAAGGGCCGCGCCGCCCTCCTCGGTGACGACGGAGCGGCCTTCGAGAATGCGGAAATACTCCCATTCGTCATAGGCGATGCGCCAGGCGCCGGGCGTGGCCTGCCAGAGGCCGGCATAGAGCCCCTCCCGCTCCTCGAGGTTCCAGGTCGTGAAGACCGGATCGCCGGCGATGAGCCTGGCCGGGTCGGGGCGCCCGACCTCCGGCTCGGCGCCATCCTTGCCCAATCTGACGAATCGGTCCGGCATTTTCCCCCTCCTCTTGCGCCATTTCCCGCGTTCCCGGCATATCCTGCGATTGCAGAAGACGATATGCTGACACAGATATTGCCCACGAGATTTCACCCCGAAGAGGACCAGATGGCCGATTTCGACTCACAGATCCGTCAGAGCCAGGCCCAGGTGGCCGAGGCGCAATCGAAGATCTCCGAGCTGACCAGCCGGATCGAGACCGCACGCCAGAAGATGGCGGCGGGCACGGATGTGACCATCGACATCGAGAACGCCTCGCTGGACGATGTGCATGCCCATACCGAGGTGATGAACGCCAATATCGCCGAGCTCATCATGGGGCTCGATGACGTGACCGCCGCCTTCTCGAAGGATTTCGACGAGATGCGGAACAAGACCGGCATGGAGCGCTTCGTCGGCGTCTTCTCGCGCCACAAGGCGGAATCGATGCGGCAGGAGCGGATGCGCACCGCCTCCATCGACGACAAGCTGCAGGATCTGATCGCCAAGTCCGACACCATCGTGAAGCTGCTCGAAGGCCAGCTCGCCATGCTCAACGAGCAGAAGGCGAGCGTGGAGAAGAACCTGACCGGCACGCTCGAAGAGCGCGAGGCGACGGTGACGGCGCTGGAAAGCGTCCGTGCCGAGATCCAGGGCATGGATCCGGCGATCATCGACCTCGAGAACCGCATCTCGGTCGAGCAGGACGCCGCCGCCCGCACGCGGCTCGAAAGCGAGCTCGCCGAGCTCAACAAGCGCCACAACGATCTGGTCCAGCAGGAGCAGGTGCAGCTCGCCAAGTCGCAGACGCTCGAGCGCTATATCGAGAAGGGCAAGACCTGGGTCGACAGCTTGCAGAACCAGGCGGCCACGCAGATGGTGCTGATCAACAAGCTGCAGACGGATACCCGCCAGCGGGTGGTGCTCTATGACGCGCTCTCCTCCTCGCTGAAGACCGCCCAGCAGCAGGACGTCGCCCACCGCATCAACGAGATCGGCGTGAAGACGGATCAGGAGGCGCAGACGGCCATGGCCGCCATCGGCGCCGCGACCAATGCCAAGATGGCCGACATGCTGGAGGCGCACGAGGGCCACATGGTCTTCGCCCGCGAGGTGCTGGAGGCCAAGGCCAAGGCCGACGAACGCTTCATCCGCCGCTTCAACAAGATCGTCGAGAAGCACGACAAGAACCTCTACGGGGCTGACAGCGTCTGACCATGGGCGCCGAAGACCTCTCGCTCGATCACTTCCGTCTGGAAGACACCGGCGTCACCCGCCGCTACTTCGACAAGTTCGACGCCATCACCGGGCATCTGGCCCGGGTGGCGGGGCAGATGGAGGGCGAGGGGCGGCTTGGCCGGCGGGAGGTGGAGGCGCTGGCGCGCTACATCGTCGGGCTCAGCCACAGCTTCAAGGCGCTGGCGCTCAAGTACCTGTTCTCCGGGCGCTTTCCCTCTGCCGGCAAGCTGACGATCGACCGGGTGGAGAGCGGCTTTCCCGTGCTGGCGGAGCTTCTCGTCCTCGCCAATGACGCGCTGCAGGCGCAGAGCCATCTGGCGCAGAGCCCCTCCGCCGATGCGCTGAAGGACGAGATGGTCCGCTTCATCCTCGCCGAGCAGGAGGTGCCGACGCGGCTGCAATACAGCCTGTCGCAGCGGCTCTATTACGAGGAGCTGGCGAAGGGCGGGCTCTTCCTCGCGCGGAACGATCCCGAGGCGGTCTGGCTCAAGGGCGATGACAGGCGGACCTATCTGATCCGCTGGGCGGTTTATGACGGCGCCATCAACCTGCCGGTCGTCTACCTGATGGAGGTGGAGGATTCCGGGCGCGTCGGCCTGCCGAAGGACGAATGGCGCTGGCCGGCGGTGCAGAGCCATCTGATGGCCCAGTCGCTCGGCGGGCTGAAGCTGGTGACCATCGCCAAGGGCTTCGACGAGGATTTCGGCGACCTGCACCCCAAGCGGCTCCGCCGCTTCCACCTCGGGCCGATGTACAGTCACAGCTTCACCGCCCAGGCGGGGCCGATCCGCGACGTGCTCGCCCGCGCCCGGGCGCCCGAGGGCGAGGATTGGGCGCTGGTCTGGACGGAGGAGGAGCTCGTCTCCGACCGGGTGGAGACGCAGAAATCCGGCTGGTTCTCGACGGTGGAGCGCGAGATCTTCGCGCTCGACCCGTTCCAGGGCGGCGGGGCAGAGACGGGGGCGAGCCGCATGGAGCGCTCGATCATCCTGCCCGAGCGGCCCTATCAGGCGCTGGCCGAGCTGAAGCCGCCGGGGTTCGGCGATGTCCGCAAGTTCGTCGTCTCCGCCGGCGGGCGGGTCATGAGCGTCCGGTGAGGGCGGTGCTGGCCCTTGCCGCCCTCGCCGTGGGCGCTGCCGCCTGCACCGTCAGGCCCACCGGCGCCGAGGTGGCTTGGATGGCGGCGGGCGAGGACTGGCCGGCCCTTGCCGAGAGGCTCCGCGCGCGGGGCTTCTTCGACCTGCCGGCCACGGCCTCCGGCCCCCGCGACGGCGCCTGCCTCGAGAAAGTGCGGGGCGGGGCGCTTGCCGGCATCGACGTGGTGCGGGCCTGCGAGGGGCCGGGCGCCCCCCGCGTCTGGCGGATGAACACCCATCGCGAGGACTGGACAGAACTGTCTGTCTCGCGATGACCCGGGATTATTCGAGAAGTCTTTGAGGCCTGAAGGAACGTCATGAGCCAGCCCAGCGATCTGATGGAGCTCCGCGAGGCGGATATCCGCGCCCATTACCAAAGCGCGCTCGCCCTCCTTGAAGGGTTCGACCATGCCCCGAGGCTGGCGGAGGCCGGTGCCGCGCCGGCCCCCGCGCCCGAGCGCTCGCCCGGTATCGGCACGCGCCGCCCCTTCCGCTCCACCACCCCCGGCCTCGTCACCCGCCGCACCACGCCGGCCCGGGGCGTGGCGCTGCTCAGCCGCATCGCCGATGCGGGGGAGGATGACGGGCTGATCTCGCCACTCAAGGCCTCGCTGCAATCCGCGCTCCGTCGGGCGCTCGCCATCGCCATGGCGCTGGGCGACGCCTATGCCGAGGCGACGCCGCTCGCCGAGCTCAAGCGCGCCAATCTGGAAGGGCACCTGCCCGAGGCGCGGCGGGCGGAGTTCTCCGAACTGCTGGCGGCGGAGGCGCTGGTGACGCTCCATGCCTTCGGCAATGCCACCGCCTTCCTTCTGGCGGACCACGCCACGGGCGCCGAGGTCGAGGTCGGCGAGGTCGAGGAGATCCTCACCGACAACGCCCCCCTCGCGCTCCACGGCGCGCTCTGGGAGCTGGATCAGGACATCGCCGCCCATGGCTCCGACGAGCCCCGCCTCGCCGCCACCATCGCCGCCTTTGCCGAGGCGCTGATGGCCAAGGTCGCCACCCGCGCCGCCAGCGCCGGCCGGCTGGAGAGCTTCACCTCCCGCGCCTTCCGCGTCGAGGCCGACGGGCTGACGCTCCGCGGCTTCTCGCCCGCCAGCCGCGGCAAGGGCACGACGCTGGCGATGACCTTCAAGCAGCCGCATGAGGTGGTCGGCAACCACATCGCCAAGTATCAGGCGCTGCGCCTCTCCAAGATGCTGATGGCCTATGATTTCGAGCGGCGGCTCAACCCCTTCGCCGAGCTCGGCGGCTTCATCTTCACCTTCATGGGCGACGGCGCGCCGGGGACGGGCAAGACGACGCTGATCCAGATGATGGCCGGCCTCATCCACGGCTATTGCCAGGTGGCGGGCTATCCGTTCCGCTACCAGAACCTCTCCACCGACAATATCGACAGCTACCAGGGCAAGTCCGGCCAGAACGCCCGGGCCTTCATCGACAACATCATCGACCCGAGTGTGATCGGCTTCGGCACCATCGACGATATCGACATGCTGGCCGGCAAGCGCGGCGACCGGCAGTCGAGCGCCGGGCAGCTCGAGATCACCTCCGTCCTGATGGATGCCTTCGCCGGGGCGAATACGGTTGTCCGCGGCAATTGCACCTTCGGCATGTTCTCCAACTACCCCGAGAATGTCGACGACGCGCTCCGCCAGCGCGCCGGCGGGCGCTTCCTCGTCGATGGGCCGCAGACGCGGGAGGATTACATCGACATCCTCGCGCTGCTGATGGGCAAGAACCACAAGATCCCCGTGGGCCACCACGAGCTCTACGCCGCCCAGGCCATCCAGAAGGCCGTCGCCGCCAGCTACGAAAGCCACGGCCGGCCGCATGAGGAGGGGCTGGAGCGCGTCTTCGACCGCGTGACCCGCGACCTCGGCCAGCTCGACACGATCGCCAAGCTCGGCACCTATCTCAAGGGCATCCAGGAGGCGGATGCGCGCTTCACCGGCCGGGCGATCAAGAACATCACGGATGCGATCAAGGTCCGCGCCATGGATTTCGAGCTGCCGGACGATTGGATGGAAGAGCCGGATCTCTTCCTCCGTCAGCCCTACGAGACCAAGCTCGCCATGATCGAGGAGCTGCGCCGCCCGATCACGGTCGAGATGGTGATCCAGGAGATCAACCGCTACGCCGACAGCGAATTCCGCTATGCCGACAAGTCGGACGAGGAGGCGGTGGCGAAGATGGTCCGCGAGATGGGCCTGACGGAAGAGGCACGGCGGCGGTATCTGGAGGGGAAGGGCTAAGCCATGGGCATGTATTTCAGCTATCCGCTGGTGCTCTTCGCGGTCTTCATCGTGCCCCTGCTCGTGGGCTTCGCCGCTTCGCTCCGCTGGGGCCCGCGGCTCGGGCCATGGATCGGCATCGTCCCGACACTGGTCGTATCGCTGGTGCTGTTCTTCCTGCAGGTGAGCTCGGGGCCGGACATCAGCCGCGCCACCATCGCCTGGCGCTATTTCGCGTCCGAGTCCGTCTTCTTCCTCGCCAGCTACCTCGTGGGGGCCGCCATCGGCTCCGTCCTTCACCGCCTGCGGCATCCCAGAGTGCCATGATCTCCAGCGTCCTCCTCCCCGGCCTGATCATCGTGATCGCCGCCATCCTCCTGCCCCGCCCCCTCGGCCGCTGGCTGCCGGAGACCTTTGCGGGGCTGATCCTCAACGGGGTGATCTCGGTGGCGCTGATGACGGCGCTCTCGGCGGCGGTCTTCGCGGCGGCCTATGCGCTCTCTGGGACGGACCTGGCCGGCCTCATGGGCTTCGCCCCCGGCACGACAGTAGGCCATTTCCTGAGGCTGGGGCTGAGCGCCGGGCTCCTCTGGGGGCCGGTGCTGGTGCTGGCGGTGGCGAGCGTGCCGCGGAGATGGAGGGTGGGGGTTTGGTGAGGATTCAAGTGACTTGCATGTCGGGGCGTGGCGGGCTGAAGCCCGCCCTACGGGCCGCACGACCGGAGGGCAAACCATGCACCGCCTGATCGCCCGCGGCCTCATGTTCGGCAACCTGATCCGGGTCGACTCCCCCGTCCTCGTCGAGCGCTACAACCGCGCGCTCAAGTCGCTGACCGGGCGCACCACGGCGCTCGAGGAGTTCCATATCGACATCTCCGGCTATGCGCCCGAGATCGGCGATGAATTCGGCGACCCGCTCTATCTCAACCATGCCGGCGTCAACCGGCAGTTCATCCTTCTGACCACCGCGCAGCGCACCGCGCCGCTGCTCGATGCCAAGTTCTCCACCTCCCGCGCCATCCTGCGGCAGTTCATCGACGCGAACGAGCGCGAGCTCTTCGCGCTGACCGCGCGGGATGCCGTGGCGGGGGAGCTCGTCAATTCGGTCTACCGGGCCGAGACGGCGGCGAAGCTCTTCGACATCCGGCAGATCACGGTGGAGGCGGATACCACCGCCGGCACCGTCGCCACCGCCGAGCGGCTCGGGGCGCTCATCGACCGGTTCAAGGCCGAGGAGCATGCCTGGTGGGACGATGCGCTCATCGCCGAGATGATCGGCCTCGCGAAGGAAACCGGCGATCTCGCCCGCAACCCCGTGCGGCTGAAGAAGATGACCTTCGCGCAGGACAATTTCTGGACGGCGCTCTTCGGCGGGCTCTATCTCTTCCGCTCCGTCGCCGCGCCGGCCGTCATCGCCGCGCGGCTCGAGGGCCTCGGGCCCTTGCCGCTGCCGGTCATCCCCTTCTCCGCCCGCAACGAGCTGGCGCGGTTCCTCAAGGACAACGGCCTCGCCGAGCCGATCGTCGAGGCGCGCGGCATCGACGCAGCGGCGATCCTCCACCAGAAGATGGATTTCATCACCGCCGAGCTCGCGGCGGTCATGGGCGAGAGCCTCGCCGGCGCCACCCGCCGCGACCTTCGCGCGCTCGGGCGGAAATACGCCCAGCACCTGCCGCCCGAATGGCAGGGGCTCGCGGCGCTGACCCGCTGGGCGGAGGCGGGCGGCCCCTGGCCGAAGATCGACAGCGAGCACCCTGCCTATTTCTACACGCTCCGCGCCGCCAAGGGGCCGGATGCGCCCCTCGTCAACCAGCTCCTCGCCGAGCTGACGCCGCTCGACATCCGCCAGCTCTTCATCTGCCACAAGGAGGCGTTCTACCGCGCCTATGCCACCTGGCCGGAGGCGAAGAAGACCTATGTCGCCGATTTCCTCGCCGGGGAATACATGGTCGACAAGGCCGGCACGCGCGACGCACTCTTCGGGCACGAGGCGCCGATGGCAGAGCCGGCCCCCGCCCCCGGGCCATGGAGCCGGAGCAGGGAGCAGGCGCGGCCGGCCGACGTCATCGACGCCGTCGGCCCCTGGGGCAGCATAGGGAGGCGCTGAGGCATGGCATTCATCAAGCTCGCAATCGTCGGATTTCTCGTCCTGACAGTGATCTTCCTCTCCGTTTCCGCCTATTCCCGCTCCGTCCGCCGCGAGCGGCTGGAAAAGCGCTGGGCGGAAGAGAACCCGGGGGCTGACCTTGCCGAGAGGGATGCCTATGTGGAGGCGGGGATGGAGAAATATTTCTCCGGCTTCCGGCGGCGGCTGATCGTTCTGGTCTATGTGGTGCCGGTGGTGGTGGTCGGGCTGATCGTCTGGCTGACGAACACGAACTGAGAGGGAAAGACATGCGCGCATTGCGGATCGGCTGGCGACTGCTTCTGGTGCTGATCGTGGGGGCCGTCCTGCATTACGCCCTGCCGCAGCAGGATGTGGCGCGCATCACGGGGACGGAGGTGATCCGCACCGACTTCTCCGGCTTCAACCGCCTGTTCTACGCCCAGGCCGACAGCGGCAATGTCGAGAACACGACGCGGGACCTCCGGCTCATCAACACCGTGCGGAAGCGCACGATGCTCCTCGGCCTCGTCCGCGGCAAGGACCAGACGATGGTCTATCGCAACGAGGATACCGGCTGGATCTGGCCGCCCTATTTCAAGTTCGACAGCTCCGACCTTCAGGCGGAGGCGGATGACGTCCGCTCGACCTCGGCGGACCCGAACTGGGTGGTGATCCGCCATTACGGCTGGCGGAACCGCTTCTTCACGATCTACCCCAACGCCACGGCGATCCGCGAGGTGCCCGGCCCGGATTACCGGCCGATCCCGTGGTTCAACATCGGCTTCTTCCTCTTCCTGCTCTTCGCGGGCCTGATGCTCCGCGCCATGTGGCGGCAGTTCCGCGAGCGGAGCCTCGACCCGGCGATGGAACGCGCCGGCGACCGCTGGGACAGGGTGGAGGCCAACGCCAAGGAGCGGCGGGGCCGGCTCGGGCGCTGGTGGGAGAGCTGGACGGGGCCGCGGAAGTAGTGGACGCAGCTTCAAGGCCCACCTGGAGGCAAGGTTCGTGAGATCAGAACGGCCGCGAAGCGCGAGAGAAAAACGACGAGACGACCGGATCCTCGCCTACGGTGTTGGCCGGAAGCCTCTGAAAAATCTGGTGGCAGAGGAAGCGATTGAAGAGGTAGTTGATTGGGCGGAGCGCGGAGGTATTCGGCGGGTCCTTGCCCTTCTGAGGGCAGTGGCAATCGTGCTGCTGCTTCTTGTTGGGATCACAGCGTTTTTCGTGTTTGGTCGATGACCTTTGGTATCCTCTCGGAGGAGGCATGTTGAATGCTCAGCCCTCGCCGTAGGGGATCCAGATCGTCTTCACCTCGGTGGCGGCCTCGAGGAAGTCCTCGCCCTCGCCATCCGGCCCCGAGAAATCCCGCGCGCCGATCCAGGTGCGCTTGAGATTGCCGGCGGAGGCGCGCTCGATGCCCGCCGCCAGCCCCGGTTCCGAGAAGGACCAGAGCGCATCGACGTCCATATGCGAGGCCAGAGCCGGCGCCAGCTCGGCATGGCTGCCGGTCAGGATATTCACCACCCCGGCGGGCACGTCAGAGGTCTCCAGCACCTGATAGAAATCCGTCGCCGCCAGCGGGAAGGCTTCTGAGGCGACGAGGGTCACGCGGCTCCCCATCGCCATCGCCGGGGCGATCAGCGACAGGGCGCCGAGGAGCGGCGTCGCCGCCGGGGCCAGCGCGGCGATGTTGCCCGTGGGCGCCTTCATCGCCAACGCCACGCCGCGGATCGGCACGCCGGCAGCGCGGCCGTCGTAGCGGTCCGCCCAGGCGCCATAGGTGAAGAGCCGGCGGATGGAGGCCTCGACCTCCGCCGCGCCCTTGTGGCCGCCCTGCAGCGCGTCGATCCGCGCGGCGAATTCCTCGGCGCGGGCGGAGAGATTCTCGGCCAGATAGTAGAGGATCTGCGCGCGGAGGTGCCCGGTGGTCTTGCCCCAGCCCTTCGCGGCGTTCATCGCCTCGACGGCGTTGCGCACATCCTTGCGGTTGGCGAGCGAGGCATGGCCGAGGAGCGCGCCCTTGGGGCCATGCACGGCCTTGGAATACCCTCCGTCCGGCCGCGCCTGCTTGCCGCCGATATAGAGCTTCGCCGTCCGGTCGATGCCGCCGGCCGGGGCGCCGTCGCCCTCATAGGCCACCGGCGCCTTGGGCGCCGCGGCGAGCTTCGCGGGCTTCGTATAGGCGCGCATCCCCTCCGGCCCGCCCTCGCGGCCGAAGCCGCTTTCGCGGATGCCGCCGAAGGGGGCGGCGGCGTCGAAGAGGTTCGTGGCGTTCACCCAGATCACCCCGGCGGCCAGCTTCGGGGCGAGGTCGAGCGCGAGGTTGACGTTCTCCGTCCAGAGCGTCGCCGCCAGGCCGTAGCGGGTGTTGTCGGCGAGTTCGACCGCTTCCGCGGGGGTGCGGAAGGTGGTGGAGACGAGGACGGGCCCGAAGATCTCCTCCTGCATCAGCCGGTCACTCGGCGCGAGCCCCGTGATCAGCGTCGGCGGATAGAAGGCGCCGGTGGAGGGCAGGGGGCAGGCGGCGTGATAGGTCTCGCCGGCCGTGTTGCCCTCCACCATCTCCTTGATCGCGCTGAGCTGCACCGGGTCGACCACGGCGCCGACGTCGATGCATTTGTCGAGCGGGTCGCCGATGCGCAGCCCGTCCATCCGCCGCTTCAGCCGCTCGTGGAAGTCGTCGGCGATGGCCTCATGGACCAGCAGCCGCGAGCCGGCGCAGCAGACCTGCCCCTGGTTGAACCAGATCGCATCGACCAGCCCCTCGATGGCGCTGTCGATATCGGCGTCGTCGAAGACGATGTAGGGGGATTTCCCCCCGAGCTCGAGCGTCAGCGGAATGCCCCGCCCGGCGGTCGCCTCGCGGATCTTCCGCCCGACCTCGGTGGAGCCGGTGAAGGCGATCTTGTCGACCTTGGCGGCGACGAGCGCCGCCCCCGTCTCCCCGTCGCCGGTCACGAGGTTGATGACGCCGGGCGGCACCCCGGCCTCCTGGCAGATCTCGGCGAAGACCATGGCGGAGAGGCTGGTGTACTCGGCCGGCTTGAGGACGACTGTGTTCCCGGCGGCCAGCGCCGGCGCGATCTTCCAGGCGAGCATCAGGAGCGGGAAGTTCCAGGGGATGATCTGCCCGCAAACGCCATGGGGCGCGCGGCCGGGCATCTCGCTCTCGAAGAGCTGGGCGGCGCCGGCATGGTGGTAGAAATGGCGGATCGCCAGCGGCACGTCGATGTCGCGGCTCTCGCGGATCGGCTTGCCGTTGTCGAGGCTCTCCATCACGGCGAGGAGGCGCGACTGCTTCTGCATCCCCCGCGCGATGGCATAGAGGACCTTGGCCCGCCCATGGCCGCCGAGCTTCTCCCATGCGGGCTGCGCCTTGCGCGCGGCCTTCACGGCGGCGGCGACCTCATCGGCGGTGCATTTGGTGAGCCCCGCCAGGCGTTCCCCGGTGGCGGGGTTGCGGCTTTCCATGTCGGCCCGGAGCTCCCCCCAGGCGCCGTTCACGAAGGGCCCGGCGATGCCGCCGCGCGCCTCGAGCCAAGCGAGCGCCTCCTTGGCGCTCTCGGGGGCGGGGCCGTAATCCATCGTGTCGAAGATTTCTTTCACGGACATGAGGTCATCTTTCGTTGGAGATCTGGGCCAGGACGGCCTGGGCCTCGGCCGAGACGAAGCTGTCGCCTCTCGTGCGCGGAACGACAAAGGTCGGGATACCGGTGTCTTGCAGGCGCCTGAGCGCGCCGCCGGCCTTCCTCCCAAGGGCAATGATGACCCCCGGTCGAAGGCTGTCGATGAGCGGGAGCAGGATGCGGTCGCGGCAGGCCCTCATATCGGCGGCGAAGGGCATCGCGTCCATCCGGGTCCGGTAGGGAACCCAGTTGAGGAAGGACACCTCGTCCTGCCCCGCGCCGCAGGCCTCCAGGGTCGGCTTCACGATCCGCCAAAAGGACCATTTGCGCATGTTGGCCATGACGCGCTCGAAGAGGTGGGCCAAGGCGGCCGGATCGAAGCGGCCGCGCCGGGCGCGGTCGATCAGCGGCAGCAGCTCCCGATCCTCGGTCGTCCGGCGGTAGGCATCACCACCGCCTCCGGGGTTGATCGCGAGGAGGAGCGGATTGCCGGCCCGGAAGTTCGGGCCGATGTAGCCCATCTGAGGGATGCGTGCGTCGTCCGGCTCGCTGACCGGTCGCCGGCGGTCATGGATCAGCTCGTCCCGGTCGATCTGGAGCGCGGCATGGAACGCCTGCAAGGGGGCGAGCTGAGGCGTCATCACGCCATCCCATGCCGCCAGCTCGCCGAATAGGCGCCGGTCACGTAGTGTTCGAGTTGCCGCTCGATGTCGCCCAGAAGCGAGGAGGCGCCGAAGCGGAAGAGGTCGGGCTGGAGCCAGCGGTCTCCCAGCTCGTCTTTCATGAGCGAGAGATAGACCAGCGAATCCTTGGCCTTGGAGATGCCGCCGGCGGGCTTGTAGCCGACCTTGACGCCGGTGCGTGCCTCGTAGGCGCGGATCGCGCGGATCATCACGAGGCTGACGGGGAGCGTGGCGTTGACGCCCTCCTTCCCCGTCGAGGTCTTGATGAAATCCGCCCCGGCCATCATGCAGACCAGCGAGGCGCGGGCGACGTTGCGCAGCGTGCCGAGCTCGCCCGTGGCGAGGATCGCCTTCACATGCGCCTCGCCGCAGGCGGCGCGCATCTCGGCCATCTCGTCATAGAGCGCCTGCCAGTTGCCGGTCAGCACATGGCGGCGGGAGATGACGATGTCGATCTCCGCCGCGCCGGCCGCGACGCTCTCGCCGATCTCGGCGATCCGCAGATGGAAGGGCGAGAGCCCGGCAGGGAAGCCGGTGGAGACGGCGGCAACCGGGATGCCCGAGCCCTCGAGCGCGCGGACGGCGGTTTCCACCATGTCGTGGTAGACGCAGACGGCGCCGGTGGTGAGGCCCTCCATCCCGAGCGCGGCGAGGATCGAGGGAGAGACGGGCTGGCGCGCCTTGGCGCAGAGCCGGCGGACGCGGCCGGCGGTGTCGTCTCCGGCCAGGGTCGTGAGGTCGATCAGCGAGACGGCCTTGCAGAGCCAGGCCGCCTGATGCGCCTTCTTGACGGAGCGGCGGCCGGGCAGCGTCGCGGCGCGGCGCTCGATGGCGGAGGTGTTGGCCTGGACGGCGGCCACCCAGTCGAGGTCGAGCGGCATGCCGGGGTTCCGGGGCAGGGCGCCGGGGCCGTGCTGCACCTGCGGCAGCTGCGTGCGGTCGGTCGTTGTGTCCATCGTCGCCTCCCGAAGGGTCCTGAAGAGGTGGCATGGGGAGGGCGGGTTGGCAAGCCGGGGGGCGGGGCGGGGCCTTTGGGGGCGGGGTTTCCGCGGGGATGGGAGATGCGCGCGGGGGGCTCCCGTCTGGGGCGACGGCCGTGCGGTGCCCCGCCCGGTACGCGCCGAAGGCGCAGGGCGAGCGCCGGCCCGTCCCGCGGGCTGGCGCTCTGGTTGGGTCTGGGCGCAGCCTGAGAGCGGGGAGGCTGGTTGGACCATAAAGCGCGGCGCGGAACCGTTGGAGCGCCACCCCCCGGGCCGGCGCTCGCCCTGCGCGGCGCGGTTGCACCCGGATGAAAGCGGGACGGTGGGTTGCAAACCCACCCTACGCATGTGTCGACGGAGCGCCTGCGCCCGCCAGACCTCACCCGCCGAAGACGTCGCGCTGGTGGCTCCGCCGGTAGTGCTGAGGCGTCTGGCCGTGATGCGCCCGGAAGAGCTTGTGGAAATGGCTGAGGTTGGGGATGCCGCAGTCCGCCGCGATCTCGGCGAGGCTGTCGGCGGAGCCGGCGAGCCGCCGGGCCGCGAAACCCATCCGCTGGCGGTTCACGTAATCCGAGGGGCTCATCCCCAGTAGCCGCCGCGCCTTGCGGCTGACATGCGGATGCGCCCGCCCGGCCACCTTCACGAAGGCCGCCGCCCCGCCGCGGAAGACCTCCGGATCCTCCGCCGCCCGGCAGGCGCGCGCCAGCCAGTCCGGCAGGCCCGGCGGCAGCGGCGCCGCGCCGGAGAGCCCGGCGAGCAGCGGCAGGAGGAACGCCTCCGCCGCCAGCGCATCGCGGCGGGGGCGCTCGAGCGCCAGCGCCGCGCGGTTGAGCTCGGCGAGGGCGCGCATGTCGAGATGCCGCAGCTCCGGCGCGGCGCCCCAGAGATGCCGGCCGGCGAGCTGCTGGTGGCGGCGGAGGAGCGCCTCTGTCAGATCGGGTGCGAGGCTGACCGAGACGAGCATCGGCTCCGCGCCCCGCCCCTGCCAGCCATGCGCCGGCCCGGCGGGGATGAGGACGAGATCGCCCTCCACCAGCTCGCGCCGGCCGTCCTCCGTCAGGAGCCGCACCTTGCCGTTCTGCACCCAGGCGATCTCGGCGAAATCCTGGGTGTGAAGGCGCGCGGGCGCGCCTTCCTTCAGCAGGCCGCGGGCCAGCGCGGCGGCCTCGCCCTGGGCAAGAATATCCTTGTGATGGAGGCGGAGCTGCGGCATGGCCTGAAGGATAGCACGAGAATGCTGCGACCGCGAAAGGGGCCGCGGCGCGCTTCGGCGAGGAGGGGAGCCATGGCAGACATCAAGATCGCCCCGTCGATCCTGTCGGCGGATTTCGCGGCGCTGGGCGCAGAGATCGCGGCCGTCCAGGCGGCCGGGGCCGACTGGATCCATGTTGACGTGATGGACGGGCATTTCGTGCCCAACATCACCATCGGCCCCGCCGTCGCCGCCGCCATCCGCCCGCATGTGGCGGGGGTGATGGACGTGCATCTGATGATCTCGCCCGCCGAGCCCTATACCGGCGATTTCGCCCGGGCCGGGGCGGATGTGATCACGATCCATGCCGAGGCCGGGCCGCATCTGCATCGGGCGCTCCAGCAGATCCGCGAGGCGGGGGCGAAGGCCGGCGTGGCGCTCAACCCGGCGACGCCGGTGAGCGCGCTCGAGCATGTGCTGGACGCGGTGGACCTCGTGCTCGTCATGACCGTGAACCCCGGCTTCGGCGGCCAGGCCTTCATCGGGGCGATGGTCGAGAAGATCGCCGCTGTCCGCGCGATGATCGGCGACCGGCCGATCCATCTGGAGGTCGACGGCGGCATCTCCCCGGCCAATGCCGGCGCCGTGGTGGCGGCGGGGGCCGATGTGCTCGTCGCCGGTTCGGCGATCTTCGGCGGGGATTACGCCGAGCGCATCGCGGCGATCCGGGCCGCGGCGGGGTAGGGTGGCGGGAGTGGCGGGAGTGGCGGGCTCAAGCCCGGCCTACGCCCGCCCTGCACCCGCCCCGGCACCCACGCGCCCGTAGGCCGGGCTTGAGCCCGGCTCCCCGGCTCCCCCGCCCCTCGCCCCCTGCACATCCCCTGCACGCCCGGGCCCCGTGCCCTGCACCGCCACCTCCTAGGCTTGCCGAAAAGCACGGAGGGACAAACATGTACGACCTGATCCTGCGGGGCCTGCCCGCGCGGCTGAAGACCGATGCCTGGTGGCTGACCCCGCCACAGGACTTTCCCGCCGGCGCGGCGGGCGCTAGCCTGCCCGCCATCAGCCCGGACCGCAGCCAGACGGACCGGCCCCAGATGGACCCGCGCACGTGACCCCGCTCATCCTCGTCGTCGATGACGACCCGCAGATCCGCGACCTTCTCGGCATCGCGCTGGCCCGGGCGGGCTTCGGATTCGCCGAGGCGGCGGATGGCGCCGCGGCCCTTGCCGAGGCCCGGCGGCAGGGGCCCGATCTCGTCATCCTCGACATCGGCCTGCCGGAGATGGACGGCCGCGACGTCTGCCGGGCGCTCCGCCGCGAGAACGACGTGCCGGTGATCTTCCTCACCGCCGAGGGCGACGAGGTGGACCGCGTCGTCGGGCTCGAGCTCGGGGCGGACGATTACGTCACCAAGCCCTTCTCTCCCCGTGAGCTGGTCGCCCGGGTCCGCGCCGTCCTCAAGCGCGCCGCCGCCCCGGCGCCGGAGGCGCCCCCGGCGCTCCGCCGCGGCGTGCTCGCGCTCGACCCGGCGCGCCACCGGGTCAGCGTCTCGGGCGCCGATGTGGTGCTGACGGCGCGGGAGATGGAGCTGCTCGCGAAACTCATGGAGCGCCCCGATCACGTCGTGCCGCGCCCCGCGCTCGTCGATGCGATCTGGGGCACCAACGTCAACGTCTCCGACCGGACGATGGACAGCCACCTGCGCAACCTGCGCGCCAAGCTGGCCGAGGCGGGCTGCCCGGATGCGGTGGAGACTCTCCACGGCATCGGCATTCGCATGGGGCCCTGCCGTGGCGTGGGCGGGGGGACCGGCAACGGAACAGGCGGAGACCCGTGAGCGGCCAGAGCATCCTCGTCAAATGGCGCCCCTCGCTGGCGCTGGTCATCGCGCTAGTGCTCGGGCTCGTCCTCGCGCTGCCGCCGGCGGGGATCCTGGCGCTGCGGGCGCTCTCGCCGCCGATGCCCTTCACCGAGGCGCTGATCGCCGTGGCGCTGGCGGTGCTGGCGGCCACCGCGGCGCTCGGCTGGGTGCTCTGGCGGCTGCTCTACCGCCCCATCCGGGCGCTGGCGGCACGAGCGGAGGCGCTGGGGCGCGGCACGGCGGGGGCGGCGGCACCGCTCCGCCACTACGGCACCCGCGAGATGGAGCGGACGGGCCGCGCGGTGCTTGAGATGGGGCGGATCCTCTCGGGGCGCGAGGCGGTGCTGCGCTCCTATGCCGACCATGCGACGCATGAGCTGAAGGCGCCGCTCACCGTGCTCCGCGGCGCGGCGGAGCTCCTCGACGGCGACGACATCCCGGCGGAGGAGCGCGCCCGCCTCCTCGCCCGGATCGACGATGCGGCGGACCGGATGACGGCGCTCCTCGACGCGCAGCGCGCCCTCGCCCGGGCACAGGAGCCGGCGGGCGCCGGCCGCGCGCGGCTCGGCCCGCTTCTCGCGGCCCTGCAGGACGATCACCCGGAGGCGGAGATCCTCCTCGACGCCGATGGCGAGATCCCCCTGCCGGCGGACGGGCTCCGCCTCGTGCTCGATCACCTCATCGCCAATGCCGTCGCCCACGGGGCCGGGCAGGTGCGGCTGACCGTCGCCCCGGGCGCGCTCAAGATCGCCGACGACGGCGCCGGCATCTCGGCCGGCAACCGGGCACGGATCTTCGATCCGTTCTTCACGACGCGCCGCGCCGCCGGCGGCACCGGCATGGGCCTGCCCATCGTCCGCCGGATGCTGGAGGCGCATGGGGCCGAGATCGCCCTCGCCGACAGCCCGCCCCCCGGCGCCACCTTCGTCATAAGGTTCTGACGGCCGGCCCGGCGGAGGGTCCGGGAGCGAGGGGCCGTCTGCCCCGCGCGTTCCCCGAAGGTACTTGGAAAGAGGCACCGAAGGTACTTGGAAAGAGGCAGGGGCAAGAGAGCCTCTTTCCCCCTTTCATCTGGCCAGAAATACCTCGGGGGTGTGGGGGCAGCGTCCCCACCCGGTTCCGGGGGCCCTCAAGGGAGCCCGGAGCCGGCGCCCTCCCTGCAAAACCACGCCGCAACGCACGGTGCCCTCCCGCCCCCTTCACTTTCCCGGCCTACCTCTCCGGCCCACCCCTGGAGCCGATGGAAGAGGCCGCGACATGAACAAGGAGATCACCGACGGGCTGGTGCTGATGCCGCCGCCCTTTGCCGCCGGGCTGGACGTCTGGTCGCGGGGCGACGGCACGCCCGGCTCGCCGACCTATGCCGAGGGCGGCGGCGTCTTCGTGCCGGCGGATCAGGATTTCACCGGCTGCCTTGAGGTCAACAAGACCTCCGGCACCCAGAAGGTCCGCTACATGGGCGAGACGACGATCCTGCCGGGCTGCTACCTGCAGGTCACGGCCCGGGTGAAGGCGATGTCGGGCGCCCTTCCCGCCGTGCGCATCGCCGGCTGGGCCGGGGGCGCCGGGGGCGGGCATGTCCCGGGCCTCACCGAGACCGGGCCGGCCACGCAGCTCACCACCTATGGCGAGGTCGTCGAGGTCTCCGCCATCATCGGCACGGGGGCGCGGATCGGCGTCGACATGGTCTGGCACGGCGCCATCTATGGCCATATCGGCGTGGACCTCACCGGCCCCAACGGCGGCATCGTGCGCATCGACGATATCGAGATCCGCGATGTGACTTCCTTCTTCCTCCGCGACATTCTCGGCCTCGTCGATGTGCGCGACTACGGCGCCAGGGGCGACGGCGTCACCGACGACACCGACGCTTTCGAGGCTGCCGATGCCGCCGCGCAGGGGCGGGAGGTACTCGTCTCCGCCGGGACCTACCGGATCGAGGGGGATGTGACCTTCCAGAGCCAGGTGCGCTTCGAGGGCACGATCGACCAGCCGATCGGGCCGCATTTCATCCTGCAGCGCAATTTCGACTACCAGACCTATCTCGATGCCTTCGGCGACGAGGAGCTGGCCTTCAAGAAGGCCTATCAGGCACTGGTCAACTTCTCCGATCACGAAAGCCTCGACCTTTGCGGCCGGCGCATCGGGTTGACGGGCCCGCTCGACATGCAGAGCCTCGAGCCCTCCAATACCTCGTTCAAGACCCGCCGCGCGATCCGCAACGGCCAGTTCGAGCCGGCCGGACCGGATGCCTGGGCCGATGCCGTCGTGAGCGCCACCGGCAGCTATTCGCCCGCCGATCCCTACCGGATCACCAATATCTCCAACGCCGGTTCGATCCCGCTGGGCGCGCTCGTCTCTGGCAACGGCGTCGGGCGGGAGATCTACGTGAATGCCGTCGATGCGGCGAACAACCGGGTGACCATCAGCCAGCCGCTCTACGATGCCGCCGGCACGCAGAGCTACACCTTCCGCCGCTTCCGCTATCTCCTTGATTTCTCGGGCTACGAGGAGCTCAGCCAGTTCATCCTGTCGGACATCGACTTTCTCTGCAACGGCCAGGCCAGCGGCATCATGCTGGCCCAGTCGGGCATCATCTTTCATGTGAAGGATTGCTTCTTCAACCAGCCGAAGGACCGGGGGCTGACCTCGATCGGCCGGGCCTGCCAAGGCATGATGATCGACCGGTGCCAGTTCATCTCCAAGGAGCAGGATCTGCCGGTCGAGCAGCGCACGACCACCTGCTTCAACGCCAACGCCAATGACGTGAAGATCCGCGACAACCGCTGCACCCGCTTCAAGCATTTCGCCGTGCTGGCGGGGACGGGCTCGACCATCGTCGGCAACCACTGGTTCCTCGGCGACGACACGGCCAACGGCGTGCGGGTCGGCGGGCTGATCCTGACGACGCCGAACGTGCGCTCGGTCATCACCGGCAACTACATCGACAACAACATCATCGAGTGGACGAACGAGCACGATGCGACCCCGACCTTCTCGAACCAGTATTCCTTCGGCGGGCTGACCATCACGGGCAACAACTTCACCGCCTCCTCGGTGGCGGACTGGTTCCGCTTCATCCGCATCAAGCCCTACGGGCCGGGGCATTTCATCCACGGGCTGGCGGTCGTCTCCAACATCTTCCGCGTCGTCGGCGGCTCCTGCCGGCGCGTGGAGGAGGTGGACACGACCTTCGCCGGGCTCGATCTGGGGCGGATGCGCAATGTCACCTTCGATGCCAATGTCTTCCATGCCATCGACGAGGAGGTGCGCAACCCGCTCTCCGTCGTCCACGATCAGGGCTCGGTGAACAACCAGTGGGTGATCGATCCGCGGCCGAACCTGCCTTTCGGCGGGCGGGCACGCACAGTCGAGGCGCTGGCGCCGGTCGGCAAGATCGAGAACAGCTCGGGCCAGGCGGTCTTCGACTTCCCGCGGATCGACGCGCAGCACGGCGGGTCGCAGGAGCTTGTCCGCGCCATCTTCAGCCAGCCGGTGAAGGGCTCGCTGCGGCTGAGCATAAGGATGGACAATCCGACCTGAGCCGCGCCCGGCTGGCCGGCGAGGGGCGCGCCCGGGAGACGGGCGCGCCCTTTCTGTGCCCGGAAATTGGGCGACGGGCAAATGGCGCGGCGCCCGCCCGGCGGCCCCGGCGCCCCGGGCTTGCCGCCGCCCGCCCTTCCCTCAAGGATGGCCCGAGATGGGACCGGACGCGAGCCTCCTTCAAGACCGCCCGGCGACGGGCCGCCCGCAGCGCGCCCGCGGCGCCGTCACCTTGCGCGTGGCGGCGGCTGGGGCCACGACGCGGCTTGCCGGGCTCCGGCAGGAGGGGGCGCTGAAGGCGCTCTTCCCGCGCGCCCAGCCGGGGCGGGCCATGCAGGCGGTGCTGCTCAACACCTCCGGCGGGCTGACGGGGGGCGACCGGATGGCGGTCTCCGCCGAGCTCGGGGCCGGCGCCGCGCTCACGCTCACCACCCAGGCCGCCGAGCGTGCCTATCGGGCCGAGGCGGGCGAGGCCCGTTCGGAGGTCCGCGCCGAGCTCGGGGCCGGCGCGAGGCTCCACTGGCTCCCGCAGGAGACCATCCTCTTCGAGGGCGCCGCCCTCTCCCGCCGGCTGGAGCTCTCGCTCGCCGAGGGTGCCGAGGCGCTGATCGCCGAGCCCGTGATCTTCGGGCGCCGGGAAAGCGGCGAGGCGCTTCAGGCGGCCAGCTTCCGCGACCGCTGGGAGGTGCGCCGCGCCGGCGCCCTCGTCTTCGCCGATGCGCTCGACTTCGGCCCCGATGCCGCCGCCGCCCTCGCCGGCCCGGCCGAGGGCGGGGGCGCCGGCGCCATGGTCAGCCTCCTCCTCGTCTCGCCCCGGGCCGAGGCCGCCCTCGCCCCCCTTCGCGCCGCGCTCGGCCCGGCCGGCGGCGCCAGCCTGATCCGGGAAGGGGTTCTCTTCGCGCGGCTTCTGGCGGAGGATGGCTTCCGCCTGCGCCGCATCCTGGAGCCGGCGCTCGCCGGCCTCGCCGCCGCCGCCCTGCCGAAAGTCTGGAGTCTTTAGCCCATGCAGCTCACCCCGCGCGAGAAGGACAAGCTCCTCATCGCCATGGCCGCCGAGGTCGCCCGCAAACGCCTCGCCCGCGGCGTCAAGCTCAACTATCCCGAGGCCATCGCGCTGATCACCGATGCCGTCGTCGAGGGCGCCCGCGACGGCCGCTCGGTGGCCGACATGATGGAGGCCGGGGCGCAGGTCGTCTCCCGCGACCAGTGCATGGAGGGCGTCCCCGAGATGATCCACGAAGTGCAGGTCGAGGCGACCTTCCCCGATGGCACCAAGCTGGTGACCGTCCACGAGCCGATCCGCTAGGAGCCCCAGATGATCCCCGGAGAACTCTTCCCCGCCGAGGGCGAGATCACCCTCAACGCCAGCCAGGAGGCGATCACACTCGAGGTCGCCAACACCGGCGACCGGCCGGTGCAGGTGGGCTCGCATTACCACTTCGCCGAGGTGAACCCGGCGCTCACCTTCGACCGCGAGGCGGCCCATGGCCACCGGCTCGACATCGCCGCCGGCACCGCCGTGCGCTTCGAGCCGGGGCAGCGCCGCGAGGTGCGGCTGATCCCGCTCGGGGGCGACCGCAAGGTCTACGGCTTCAACCAGAAGGTCATGGGGGCGCTATGAGAGCGGTCCTTTCCATGGCGCTCGCGCTGATCCTGCCGGCGCTGCCGGCGGCGGCCGAGGTCGATTGCAGCCAGGGCGGCGAGACCCAGGCCGACATGACCCGATGCGCGGCGGAGGCCTATCGCGAGGCGGATGCCGTGCTCAACGACATCTGGGCCGAGGTGCGCGGCACCCTTGGCGCCGAGAGCGCCCCCTTCGAGGCGCTCCTGCGCGCCCAGACCCTCTGGATCGACTACCGCGACGCCGCCTGCGCCGCCGAGGCCGCGCCCTACGAGGGCGGCTCGATGGCGCCGATGATCGAAACGAGCTGCCAGACGCGCCTCACCGAGGTGCGCACCGAAGACCTCCGCCTCTTCCTGACGCCCTGAGCTCCGCCAAAGGACCCGCCATGCCCGCCACCATCTCCCGCGCCGATTACGCCGCCATGTTCGGCCCCAGTGTCGGCGACCGGCTCCGACTCGCCGACACCGACCTCATCATCGAGGTCGAGCGCGACCTCATCGTCGAGCGCGTCGGCGCGGCGCTGACGGGCGGCGCGGGGCAGAATGCCCTCGGCTATGGCGAGGAGGTAAAGTTCGGCGGCGGCAAGGTGATCCGCGACGGGATGGGCCAGAGCCAGGCGACGCGGGCGCAGGGTGCCGTCGATACGGTCATCACCAACGCGCTGATCCTCGACTGGACGGGCATCGTGAAGGCCGATGTCGGCCTCAAGGACGGGCGCATCGTCGGCATCGGCAAGGCCGGTAACCCCGATACGCAGCCCGGCGTCGACATCATCGTCGGCCCGGGGACGGAGGCCATCGCCGGCGAGGGGCGGATCCTCACTGCCGGCGGCATCGACAGCCACATCCACTTCATCTGCCCCCAGCAGATCGAGGATGCGCTGCATTCCGGCCTCACCACCATGATCGGCGGCGGCACCGGCCCGGCCCATGGCACGCTCGCCACCACCTGCACGCCCGGGCCCTGGCACCTGATGCAGATGATCGGCGCGGCGGAGGCCTTTCCGATGAACCTGATGTTCGCCGGCAAGGGCAATGCCTCGCTCCCCGGCGCGCTCATCGAGCAGGTGGAGGGCGGCGCGGCGGCGCTGAAGCTCCACGAGGACTGGGGCACCACCCCCGCCGCCATCGACTGCTGCCTTGGCGTCGCCGACGAGATGGACGTGCAGGTGATGATCCACACCGACACGCTCAACGAATCGGGCTTCGTCGAGAACACCGTCGCCGCCATGAAGGGGCGGACGATCCACGCCTTCCACACCGAGGGCGCCGGCGGCGGCCATGCGCCCGATATCATCAAGATCTGCGGGGAGGAGCATGTGCTGCCCTCCTCCACCAACCCGACGCGGCCCTATACGGTGAACACGATCGAGGAGCATCTCGACATGCTCATGGTCTGCCACCACCTCGACAAGTCGATCCCGGAGGATGTCGCCTTCGCCGAAAGTCGCATCCGGCGCGAGACAATCGCGGCGGAGGATATCCTGCACGACATGGGGGCGTTCTCAATCATCGCCTCGGATTCGCAGGCGATGGGGCGGGTCGGCGAGGTGATCATCCGCACCTGGCAGACGGCCGACAAGATGAAGAGGCAGCGGGGGCGCCTCAGCGAGGAGCAAGGCGCCAACGACAACATCCGTGCCCGGCGCTATGTGGCGAAATACACGATCAACCCGGCCATCGCCCATGGCATCGCCCATGAGACCGGCTCCGTCGAGGTCGGCAAGCGCGCCGATCTGGTGCTCTGGCACCCGGCCTTCTTCGGCGTGAAGCCCGAGATGGTGCTGATCGGCGGCAGCATCGCCGCAGCGCAAATGGGCGACCCCAACGCCTCCATCCCGACGCCGCAGCCGGTCTACACAAGGCCCATGTTCGGCGCCTACGGGCTGAACCGGACGGCGACCTCGGTCGTCTTCACCTCCGGTGCAGCCATCGAGGCGGGGCTGGAGGAGAAAATAGGCGGGCGGAAGGCGCTGGTGCCGGCCAAGGGCACGCGCGGCATCGGCAAGCGGGACCTGAAGCTCAACGACCTGTTGCCAAAGGTCGAGGTGAACCCGGAGACCTACGAGGTGCGCGCCGATGGCGAGCTCCTGACCTGCGAGCCAGCGACGGAGCTGCCCATGGCCCAGCGGTATTTCCTGTTCTGAGCGGGGAGGGGGGCTCTGCCCCCCGTCGGCCCGAGGGCCGACTCCCCCCGCGGGTATTTGGAGAAATGCGAGGGGGAGGGGGCGGCCGCCCATGGGCGTCATCCGGCGCCGGGCGCTTTTTTGGGCAGCGGCGAGGGCGGGGCGCGGCGGGCCGCGCCGGGGGCCTTGCGGAGGGGGGCGGGGGCGCGCATCCTCGGGGCCGCCATGACCGACCTGCCCCCCGCCCATGCCCATCTGCCGGCCCCCGTCACCGCCGAGATCGCCGGGCGGCTCCGCCTGACCTATGACGAGCGGCTCCTTCGCCGCAAACGGCTGGAGACGGAGGAGGGCGCGCGCCTCCTCGTCGATCTGCCGGCGACGGTCGGCCTCGCCGCCGGCGACGGGCTGGCGCTGGAGGACGGGCGCGCCGTGCTGATCGAGGCGGCCGACGAGCCGCTGATGGCGGTGCGGGGCGGCATGCTGGTACGGCTCGCCTGGCACATCGGCAACCGCCACACGCCCTGCCAGATCGAGTCGGACCGGCTGGTCCTCCGCCACGACAAGGTGCTCCGCGCTATGCTGGAGGGGCTGGGCGCCGAGGTCACGGAGCTGACGGGCCCCTTCACCCCCGAGGGCGGCGCCTATGGCGGCAGCCGGGTGATGGGCCACGATCACGGCGGCTATGTGCACGGGCAGCCGGAGACGCATGGGCATGACGGTGGGTATGGGCATGAAGACGGGCATGGGCACAGCCACTCCCATGACCACGGTCACGGGCATGGACACGAACATGACCATGGCCACGACCATTCCCATGACCACGGGCACGACCACTCCCACGCCCACCGGCCTTCGCACGATCCCTCGCATGGAGGCTGAGCCGCTCCTCACTCTCGCCCGCTGGCTCTCGCCCAGCTACCCGACCGGCGGCTTCAACTTCTCCGGCGGCCTCGAGACGGCGGTGGCGGAGGGGCAGACGGGCCCCGAGGGGCTGGAGGCCTGGCTCGCCGGGCTCCTCGCCCATGGCGGCCCCCGCAACGATGCGATCTTCCTCCACCTCGCCCACCGGGCCGCGCCGGGCGAGCTTGCCGCCCTCGCCGAGCGCGCCGAGGCCATGGCGATCAGTGCCGAGCGGCTGGCGGAGATGCGCCAGCAGGGCGCCGCCTTCGCCGCCACGACCCACGCCGCCAGGGGGCTGGACCTGCCGGACCTGCCCTATCCGCTGGCGGTCGGCCGGGCGGCGCGCCTCGCCGGGTTGCCCGCAACCCCCGCCGCCGCGCTGTTCCTGCAGAGCCTCGCCTCCAACCTCGTGCAGGCGGCGCTGCGGCTCATGCCGCTCGGCCAGACCCGGGGCGCCGGGATCGTCGAGCGCCTCGCGCCGCTCTGCGCCCGGCTTGCCGAGGAGACCGCCACCGCCGGGCTCGATGACCTCGGCACCGCCGCCTTCGCCGCCGATATCGCAAGCCTCCGCCACGAGGTGCTGGAGCCGCGGATGTTCCGCTCGTGAGCCGCCTCCGGCCCGCAGCTTTCGCGCGAAAACCGTGCACGGAAGTCGCGACATTTCCGCCCAGACCAGAAACGGAGCGCCCATGACCTCGCCCAACGGCCCCCTCAAGCTCGGCATCGGCGGCCCCGTGGGGGCCGGCAAGACGACGCTGACCGCCGCGCTCGCCGGCGCATTGAAGGACCGCGTCGACCTCGCCGTCATCACCAATGACATCTACACCCGCGAGGATGCCGAGGCGCTGATGCGCCAGCAGATCCTGCCCGCCGAGCGGGTCGTGGGGGTGGAGACGGGCGGCTGCCCGCATACGGCGATCCGCGAGGATGCCTCGATCAACCTCGCCGCCATCGCCGATCTTCGCGCCAAGTTCCCGGCGCTCGATCTCGTCATCATCGAATCGGGGGGCGACAACCTTTCTGCCACCTTCTCGCCCGAGCTGGCGGACCTGACGATCTACGTGATCGACACCGCGGCGGGAGAGGACATCCCCCGCAAGGGCGGCCCGGCGCTGACGCGCTCCGACATCCTCGTCGTCAACAAGACCGACCTCGCGCCCCATGTCGGCGTGTCGCTGGAGCGGATGCAGGCCGATACCGAGGCGATGCGCGGCGGGCGGCCCTTCGTCTTCGCCGCGCTCCGCAAGGGGGAGGGCGTGGACGAGATCGTGCGGCTGGTCGAGGATCTGGGCGGGCTCTGAGGGGGCTCCGGCACGCCCCCCTGGAGCGCTCGACAGGCGCCGCCCGATCCGCCAGCATGGGGCGACCCCAAAGGAGACGCCCCCGATGAGACGTTACCGCCTCGCCCTTGCCCTCGCCGCGCTCGCCGGCCTCTCCGCCTGCGGCGTGCCGCTCGTGCCCTTCATCTGAGGGGGCGCCTCAGAGAAACCCGATCCGCTGCAGGGCCTCCGTCGCCGCGGCTTTCCGCACCGGATGGGCGGAGAGCATGTCGGCGTTGAGCTCGCGCATGAGCGGAGTCAGCGCGTGATCGGAAATGGTGCGCTTCAGGAAGGGCGCGATCTCGTCCTCCCTCATGGCGCCGATCATGCGTGCGGCCGCACCCTTGTGGTCCTCAGGCATCGCAATCCCCCCGGGTGATGTCCTTCGCTTCCCCGAACGCTAGGCCGCGGCCCGCCGCCTGTCTGCAAAATCCGCCTTCCGCGCCCGCGCCGGGCGGTGCAGCGCCGGGGCGGGCGGGGTTTCCCACAGGTTATCCCCAGGCGCCGCCTGCAAATGAGGCGATTCGCCCCCATTGCACCCCCCGCCCGCGGCGCTAGCATCGCGCGGTCATCACCCTTCCGGAGGACCTCATGACCGGCGACGACCCCCTCGCGCCCTTCCGCGCCACCATCCGCGCGCGCCATCTGGCGGAGGAAGAGTCGCTCCTTGCCGAGCTGATCGCCGAGGAGGGCCCGGATGCGGCGCTCCGCGAGCGGGCGGCGACGCGGGGGGCGGCACTGGTCAGGCAGGTGCGCAGCTCCGGCAGCGCCGGGCTGATGGAGGTCTTCCTCGCCGAATACGGGCTCTCGACCGAGGAGGGCATCGCGCTCATGTGCCTCGCCGAGGCGCTGCTGCGCGTGCCGGACAACGAGACGATCGACGCCCTCATCGAGGACAAGATCGCCCCCTCGGCCTGGGGGCGGCACCTCGGCCATTCCTCCTCCTCGCTGGTCAATGCCTCCACCTGGGCGCTGATGCTGACGGGGCAGGTGCTGCGCGAGGGCACGGGCATGGCGGAGGTGCTGCGCGGCGCCATCCGCCGGCTCGGCGAGCCGGTGATCCGCGTGGCCGTCGGGCAGGCGATGCGTGAGCTCGGCGCGCAGTTCGTGCTCGGCCGTGACATCGGCGAGGCGCTGGACCGCGGCCGCAAGCGGGCGCGGCAGGGCTATACCTTCTCCTACGACATGCTGGGCGAGGCGGCGATGACCGCCGCCGATGCCGATCATTTCCGCGAGGCCTATGCCGAGGCCATCCGGCGCCTCGCCCGCGAGGCGACGGGCGGCAGCGTCGCCGCCAATCCCGGCATCTCGATCAAGCTCTCGGCGCTGCACCCCCGCTACGAATATGCCAACCGCGCCCGGGTGATGGCGGAGCTCGTGCCCGCGGTGCGCGATCTCGCCCGCGCGGCGGCGGCGGCGAACATGGGGCTTAACATCGACGCGGAGGAGGCGGCGCGGCTCGACCTGTCGCTCGACGTCATCGAGGCGGTGCTCGCCGACGAGGCGCTCGCCGGGTGGGACGGCTTCGGCGTGGTCGTGCAGGCCTATGGCAAGCGGGCGCTGCCGGTGGTCGACTGGCTCGAGGCGCTGGCCGAGCGGCTGGATCGCAAACTGATGGTCCGCCTCGTCAAGGGCGCCTATTGGGATGGCGAGATCAAGACGGCTCAGGTCGAGGGGCTCGCGGGCTTTCCGGTCTTCACCCGCAAGCCGGCGACGGATGTCTCCTACATCTGCGTGGCGAAGCGTCTCCTCGCGGCGCGGCCCCGGCTCTACCCCCAGTTCGCCACCCACAACGCCCATACGATGGCGGCGGTGCTCGAACTGGCGGGCGATGTGGAGGGCTGGGAGTTCCAGCGGCTCCACGGCATGGGCGAGGCGCTGCACGAGATCGTCCGGGGGCAGGCCGGCGCCCGCTGCCGGATCTATGCGCCCGTCGGGCCGCACCGCGACCTCCTCGCCTATCTCGTCCGCCGGCTGCTTGAGAACGGCGCCAACTCCTCCTTCGTGAACCAGATCGTCAACGAGCAGATCCCGGCGGAGGAGGTTGCTGCCGATCCGTTCACCGCGCTCGCCAAGGCGAAGAGCCTCGTGCACCCGCCGGCGGAGCTCTTCGAGGGCCGGCGCAACTCGCGCGGCTTCGACTTCCGCGACCCGGCGGAGATGGCAGAGATCGATGCGGCCCGGGCGCCCTTCCGCACCCACACATGGGGCAGCGAGGGCGCGCCGGTCGAAAACCCCTTCGACCCGGCCGACACGCCCGGCCATGCGCCCGAGGCGACCGCCGAGACCGCCCGCGCCGCCATTACCCGCGCGGCGCCCTGGGAGGCGCCGGCCGCCGAGCGGGCCGAGGTGCTCCGCCGCGCCGCCGATCTCTACGAGGCGGAGGCGGGGCAGATCTTCGCGCTTCTCGCCCGCGAGGCCGGAAAGGCGCTGCCCGATGCGGTGGCGGAGCTGCGCGAGGCCGTCGACTTCCTGCGCTATTACGCCGCGGGGGCGGCGGCGCTGGAGCGCCCGGCCGCCGGGCTCTTCACCTGCATCAGCCCCTGGAACTTCCCGCTCGCCATCTTCACCGGCCAGATCGCCGCCGCGCTGGCCGCCGGCAACGCCGTCCTCGCCAAGCCGGCGGAGACGACGCCGCTGATCGCCGCGCTCGGCACCGAGCTCCTCCACCGCGCCGGGGTGCCCGAGGCGGCGCTGCAGCTCCTGCCGGGCCCCGGGGGCGAGGTCGGCGCGGCGCTGACCTCCGATCCGCGGATCGACGGCGTGGCCTTCACCGGCTCGACCGCGACGGCGCAGGCGATCAACCGGGCGATGGCCGAGCATCTGGCGCCCTCCGCCCCGCTCATCGCGGAAACCGGCGGGCTCAATGCCATGATCGTCGATTCCACCGCCCTGCCGGAGCAGGCGGTGCGTGACATCACCATGTCGGCCTTCCGCTCCGCCGGGCAGCGCTGCTCGGCGCTCAGGATGCTCTACATCCAGGAGGATGTCGCCGACCGGGTGCTCGAGATGCTCTACGGCGCGATGGACGAGCTGGCGTTGGGCGACCCCTGGGACGAGGCGACGGACATCGGCCCCGTGATCGACGCCAAGGCGCGCGAGGGGATCGCCGCCCATGTGGCCGCAGCGAAGGCGGAGGGGCGGCTCCTCAAGGAGCTGCCGGTGCCGGAGGAGGGCCATTTCATCGGCCCCGCCGTCATCCGCCTGCCCGGCATCGCGGCGCTGGAGCGCGAGGTCTTCGGGCCGGTCCTCCATGTCGCGACCTACCGGGCGGAGGCGCTGGACCAGGTGATCGCCGACATCAACGCCCGCGGCTACGGGCTGACCTTCGGGATGCACAGCCGCATCGACGACCGGGTGGCGACGGCGGTGGAGGGGATCCATGCCGGCAACATCTACATCAACCGCAACCAGATCGGTGCGGTTGTGGGGGTGCAGCCCTTCGGCGGCGAGGGCCTTTCCGGCACCGGCCCCAAGGCGGGCGGGCCGCACTACCTCGCGCGCTTCTGCAAGCCGGAGGAGGTTGGGGCGATGGGCGGGCCGGCCGGCCGACCGGCCGACGAGGCCGCCGTGCAGGTCGCCATCGACATGCAGCGGGGGCAGGGCGGGCGGCTGGTCGCCACCACGCCCATGCCCGGGCCGACGGGCGAATCGAACCGGCTGCGCGAATACGGGCGCGGGCTCGTCCTCTGCCTCGGCCCGACTGCAGAGGCCGCGCGGGCGCAGGCCGAGATCGTGGAGGCGAACGGCGCCGCGGCGCTCGTCATCTACCCCGGCGCGGGCGGCATCGACGGGACGCTCCCCGCCGAGGCGCTCACCCGGCTGACCGGCTTTGCGGCGGTGGCGCTCTGGGGCGACGAGGCCGCGCAGCGGGCGGCGCGGATTGCCCTCGCCTCGCGCGACGGGCCGCTCATCCCGCTCCTCACCGGGCCCGACATGGGGCCGCGCTGCCGGCTGGAGCGGCATGTCTCCATCGACACCACCGCCGCGGGGGGCAATGCCGCGCTCCTCGCGCAATCCTCCTGAAAGGCCCCCGATGCCCCTCACCTTCCGCCGCGCCACCGCAGAGGACCTGCCCGCCCTCGTCGCCTTGCTGGCCGACGACATGCTGGGCGCCGCGCGGGAGGATCTCGGCCCGCCGCTCCCCGCCGCCTATGCGCTGGCCTTCGAGACCATCGCCGCCGATGCCAACCAGCTTCTGGTGGTGGCGGAGGAGGAGGGGGCGCCCGGGGGCGCGCCCGTCGGCACGATGCAGCTCACCTTCCTCCCCGGCCTCTCGCGCCAGGGCGCCTGGCGCTGCCAGATCGAGGCGGTGCGCATCGCGGCGCCGGAGCGGGGCCGCGGCCTCGGGCGGCAGATGATCGCCTTCGCGGTGGAGGAGGCGCGCGCCCGCGGCTGCGCTCATGTGCAGCTCACCTCGCACAACGACCGCAAGGACGCGCACCGCTTCTATGCGGGGCTCGGCTTCGAGCAGAGCCACATCGGCTACAAGCTCATCCTCTGACATTTCGCTTAGCGAAAAGTTCTTCGATTTCAGGCGACAGGCGGGCGGAGCACGGCTAGGCTCCTCCTCGGGCCGCCCGGTCGGGAGGGACCGCCGGCCCCTGGAGGAGGAGACGACATGAGACATCATCTGATGGCTGGTGTGGCCCTGTGCGGCCTCGCCACGACCCCGGCCCTCGCGCAGGAATGCGCGGCGCTGGAAGACGCGGCGCTCGCCAATGGCAGCGTGGTCACGGCCCTGCCGGTGAAGGCGGGCGCCCTCACCATCGCCGGCCGCGAGGGCCCGGTGACGGTCGAGACGGCGCCGGCGCTCTGCCGCGTGACGGCGGAGCTCGCCAGCGAGCCCGGCTCGATGATCGGCATGGAGATCTGGCTGCCCGCGCCCGAGGCCTGGAACGGCCGCTTCCTGGTCGTCGGCAACGGCGGTTTCGCCGGCTCGATCTCGACCGGCGCCATGACCGGGCCGCTGGCGGCGGGCTATGCCGTCGCCTCGACCGATACCGGCCATCTCGGCGGCGCCGATGCCAGCTTCGGGCTGGAAGAGCCCGCCTTCCTCGACTTCGCCTATCGCGCCGTCCACGAGACGGCGGCGGCGGGCAAGGAGATCCTCGCGGGCTATTACGCGGCCGAGCCGGAGCAGAGCTACTTCTCGGGCTGTTCGACCGGCGGGCGCCAGGCGCTGACCGCCGCCAGCCGCTACCCGGAGGATTTCGACGGCATCATCGCCGGCGCCGCAGCGGTGAACGGCGCGCGGCTCCATGCCCAGCAGGTCTTCACCGGCCTCGTCGGCATGGAAGACGGCACCTCTATCCTGACGGACGAGGATTACGCCGCCCTCGGCCAGAACGCGCTCGACGCCTGCGACCTGAACGACGGGGTGGCCGACGGGGTCATCGAGAACCCGATGGCCTGTTCTATCGACCTCGCCGCGCTCGACCTGTCGGACGAGAAGCGGGCGACGGCGGAGGCGCTCTACACCGGGCCGATGGCCGCCGACGGGACGCCGCTCTTCCACGGCTATGCGCCGGGGTCGGAGGGCACGTGGTTCGCGCTCCGCGGCGCCACGCCGCTGATCGTCGCCTCGGATTTCTTCCGGATCTTCGTCCATGGCGATGACGGCTGGAGCTACGAGGGCTTCGACCCCGAGGCGGAGATCGCCGCGGCCGAGACCATCGCCGGCGACACCGGCGCCGAGAGCGCCGACCTGTCGGAGTTCTTCGCGGCCGGCGGCAAGCTCATCATGTATCACGGCTGGGCGGATCCGGGGATCTCTCCCTACAATTCCGTGGCTTACTACGAGGACATGCGGGCCGGGAGCACCGGCGCGGAGGAGGCGGCGCGGCTCTTCATGGTGCCCGGCATGGGCCATTGCGGCGGCGGGCCGGGGCCGACGAGCTTCGACATGCTGCCGGCGCTCGATGGCTGGGTCAGTGGCGGCGAGGCGCCCCAGGCGATCCCCGCCGCCCATCTGACCGATGGCACCCCCGACCGCACGCGCATCCTCTGCCCCTGGCCGGAGGTCGCGACCTATTCCGGCGAGGGCGACGACACCGATGCGGCGAATTTCGCCTGCGCGGCGCCGTGAGGGCGGCGACGCTCATGCGCTGCCCGGAGGGGCTTGTCATGCCTGAGTGAATCTGTCAGGCTTTGCTTGGGCGAGGGTTGCATGGGGTGGCCCGGGCCTCGCAAGGGCGGCGCGCGGAGAAATCCGGCGCCGCCCTTTTCGTTTGAGAAGGCGGGGAATGCGGCAGCCGCCCCGAGGAGCCTCGGGAGAGCAAAGACGGGGGGAGGGGCGGGGTCGCGCCGGCCGGTCAGGCGACGCTCTTGTTCGAGCGGTCGTTTTCCGAGGCGTAATACTCGCGCTTCTGCTCGTACATCCGCTCGTCGGCGCGGCGGATGGCGGCGTCGAGCGTCTCGCCCTCCTTGACCGTGGCATGGCCGATGGCGAGCTGCAGGCGCGGCTGGTGGGAATAATACTGGTTGTTGAGATGGACGAGCCGCTCGATCGTCTCGACCACGGTCGCCGAGGCGCTCTTGCCGACATTGGGCAGCAGCACGGCGAATTCGTCGCCGCCGATCCGGGCGGCACTGCCCTCTTCGCCGGCGGATTCGCTGAGGACCTCGCCGAGGCGGCGCAAGAGCCCGTCGCCGGTGTCATGGCCCATCGAATCGTTGATGGCCTTGAGGCCGTTCAGGTCGACGATCAGCACCGAGCAGGGGCGGACCTTCATCCGCTCCAGCCGGTTCACCGCCTCGATGTGATAGGCGCGGTTGCGCAGGCCGGTCAGCACGTCGTGCTTGCCGAGATATTCGAGATAGGCCTCGGCCTTCTTGCGCGCGGTGATGTCGGTCAGCGCCACCTGCACGCGGCTCCAGCTGCCATGATGCCCAGGCAGAACGGAGAATTGCATGATGACGAAGCGCTCCGAGCCGTCGAGCGCATAATTCACCACCTCGCGGCTGTGGAAGAGGTTGCCCTGCCACAGCTCGATGAGCTGCTCGCGGAAGTGGTTCTCCATGTCGTCGCGGAAGATCAGGTGCTGGCTGTGCAGCAGCGTCGACTTGTCCGGCGCGCCGAACATCGTCAGCGTCGCCTGGTTGACGTCGAGCACCCGTATCTCGGCCATGCACTGGCGGACGAATTCGGGATGCACGTCGAGGAAGACGCGCAGGTCAGAGATGCCGCGCTGGCGAAGCCCTTCGAGCAGGTGCCGGATGCGGCTGAAATCCTCGATCCAGAGCGAGACGGGCGAATGCTCGAAGATGCCGGTCGCTTCCAGCTCCTTCTGCACGGCCTTGCGGCGGGCGTCGGCGGCGTCGGTGATGTCCTCGGTGGTGACGAGCACCCTGTCCATCGTGGCTTCGTGGCCGGGCAGGGCGGCGCCGCGCAGCTTGATGTCGAGCCGGCGCCCGTCGATCGTGTAATTCGTCGTGGTGCTGGAGAAGGAGGGCTTGCCATCCCAGAGTTGCGCCAGCTCCTCGATATGGGTGCGGATCATTTCGTCGCGGAAGATGATCGGCAGGTTGGCGACGAGCTCTTCCTGATCGGCGGCGCCGAAGAGCGACAGCGTCGCGGCATTGACGCTGAGGACGCGGATCTGCTCGGAGCAGGCCTTCACCCGGTCGGGATCTCCGGAGAGGAACGCGCGGATGTCGCTCACCCCTTCGTCGCGCCAGGCGTCGAATTGCGTGAGGACGCCGGAATAATCCTCCAGCCACATGGCGATGGGGGCGATGTCGAACGCCTGGTCATCGATTGCCGCGGGCGTGGAACTGGTCATCTGCGCTCTTGCCATGGTCTCTGCCGGTCGTTGCCGTCACTCGATAGGGGGCCCCTTTTTGCGGGGACACACCAGCGATTATTCAGGTTAACGGGCCGAATTGTGGCAGGCAAGCGGCCCCTTGGCGCCTCGTGTCACGATCAGGGTAGGCGATGGCCGCCCCAGCGGGGAGCCCCCGCCGCCCGGCGCGCCGAGGGGGGCGGCAAGATTGCCACGGTCGCCGCCGGCCGGCCGCTGCCGGCACCGCTGCCCCGCCCGAAGCCACTGGCATCATGGCGCAATTCGTGACTCTCTTGGAGTGCGGAGCCGGGAAGGGGGCGGGGGCCATGCTGGAAGAGACACTTGCAAAGGGGCTCGTGGGCACGCTGCCAAGGCGGATGCGTGCCAAGCTGGCGGAGATCGCGGGCGACACCGTCGAGATCGGCAGCCGCCAGAGCCTCGCGCAGGAGGGCGACGCCCAGACCGAGAGCATCCTGCTCCTCGACGGGCTCATGGGCCGCTACATGGGGCCGCGCGAGCGGCGGCAGATGGTGGCGATCCAGGTGCCCGGCGATTTCGTCGATCTGCATGCCCTGCCGCTCGACAAGCTGGATCACGAGGTGGAAAGCCTCGGCCCCGTGCGCATCGCCCGCTTTCCGCATGACGCGCTCCGCGCCGCGATGGCGGGCGATTATCCCTTCGCCGAGGCGCTGTGGAAGCTGACGCTGATCGACGCGGGCCTGCACCGCTACTGGAGCTACCGGCTCGGCCGGTTCCGCGCCCTGGCCGGCATGGCGAATTTCTTCGCCGAGATGGATCACCGTCTCGGGCGCGCCGGGCTCAGGACGGAGGAGGGCTTCGCCCTGCCGCTGACCCATGCGGACCTGTCGGATATCTGCGGCATCTCGCAGGTGCATGTCAGCCGCGTCCTGAAGGATCTGCGCGAGGCCGGACTCTGCGCCCTGCAGGGCGGCCGGCTGACGATCCATGACCGGGCCGGGCTCTACCGCATGGGCGAGGTGAGCGGAGCCGGGCTCGAGGAGCTTCTGGACTGAGAGAGAACGGCCCGGAGCGCCGCGCGGCGCCCTGGACAGGCGGGGCGGGGCGCTCCGGTATCCCCTGGCGCCGAAGGGAGACGGCGCCAGGGAAAGGATCATGGGGACGGCCGGTCAGTCGAAGCCGAAGAGGCTCTCGGCTTCCGGCGGCTCCATCCCCTCTTCGAAGTAGCGGGTCCAGCGGTCCGCCCAGGGGCGGTTGAACCAGTCCGGCACCCGGAATTCGATGACGGTGCCCGGCGGGGTCTGCTGGGCGCGGCCCTCGTTCGGGTAGATGGTCTGCAGGCACTCGATGAAGACGTAGGGGTCCGTCTCGAGATTGCCGCCCTGATAGTCGAAGTTCCGCACGACGCGGACCGGCTCGACCAGGGCCAGCGGATCGTAGAGCACCGCCTCGTGGGTCAGCCCGAGGAAGGTGCCGTCCTCGGCGTGGCGCGGCGTGTAGATCTCCACCGTCTGCATCTCGTTGGAGAATTCCCACATCGTGTGCTGCATCCAGCCCTGGACGTTGGACGTCCAGCTGATGAGGGCCTCGCCGTCCCAGAAGCCGACGCTCTCGCCGTACCAGCGCGGCACTTCCGAGCCGAGCCGCGGCACGCCGCCGTCCATGTTGAAGTCACGGCCGATGAAGATCTGCTTCTCGAGGTTGTCGGCGACGCCGGCCTGCCACTGCACGATCTCCGGCGTCATCATCAGGTGATAATCGCGGGTCGCGAATTCGGAGAACCAGCGCATGAAGCCCTCCGGCCAGCAGTACTGGGCCGGCCATTGCGGGGCGTTGGAGACCGATTCATGGTAGTTCTGCTGGACGGCATGGACCTGGTACTCCGGCGTCAGCAGCGACAGATAGGTCGGCATCTGGGTGATGCGGCCGAAGTTCCACTGCGGATAGCCCTCGTTGTTGCGCGCATAGGTGCCGTCCCAGGCGGGGGGCGGGTTTTCGCGCGAATAGACGGTCGGCCCGCCGTTCGCCTCGGTCTCGGCGAGGAGCGCCTCGTAATGCTCCTGGGCCGTCTCGAAGGGATAGGGGCTGACGATGGCCTCGCGCGGATAATCCTCGTCGCAATTGCCCCATTCGGCGCTCGCCGGCGGGTTCGCCCCGATGCGCGCCATCGTGCCGCCGTCCTGGTTGGGATTGAGCGTCGTGTTGATATCCGTCAGCTGGCGCGGGACGTTGCAGCGGAAGTAGCGCTTGTCCGTCCAGAGCTCCTGGTCGGCATAGAAATCGCTCGTGGTGAACATGTCGACCTCGAGCGGCTCGATGCCCTCGGGCGGCGAGCCGTCTTCGGGGCCGCGCCCCTCCGGGCCGGTCAGGATGACCGCCTCGGTGTCGATCACGGGCCAGCCGCGGCCGACGCTTTCGGCCTCGTCCTGGGCGAGGGCAGGCCCCGCCAGGGCGACGAGCGCCAGGGCAGTCATGCAGTGACGTGTTGGTCTCATTGGTTTTCTCCTCCTTTGGGTGTCGTGCCCGCCGTTCGTCCGGCAGGTCTTTGATCCGCTGGCCCGCGCCTCCACCGCGAGCCGGCGTCCTTGCCCCGGGTCAGACCGGGGTCATCGGGTCCCTCCGCCGGGCCGGCGGCGCCGGCGGGGTGAACACGAAGAGCCAGAGTGCGAGGCCGAGCGCGAAGAGCGCGCCGGCCCCGACGACCCAGTAGCCGCCGGGCACGATCTCTGCGGGGGGCAGCAACATCGCGCCCGCGATCAGGCAGAGAAGCCGCAGCCCCGCACCGATCGGCGCGCGGGCAAAGCCCACGGCCGCCATCGAGATGAAGAAGATCCCCGCCAGCGCCGTCACCGCCGCGATAAGAGCCGGCAGGAGCGGGCCCTGCAGCAGCATCGCGGGCGAGAAGACGAAGAGAAACGGGATGATATAGGCCGTCCAGCCGAACCACATCGCCGAGAAGCTCGTGGCCCATGGCCCCGCCTTCGCCAGGTTGGCGGCTGCGAAGCTCGCCACCGCGATGGGCGGCGTCACCATCGACATGAGCCCGAAGTAGAGCACGAACATATGGGCGGCGATGGGCTCCACCCCCGCCTGGATGATGGCGGGCGCGATCAGCGCGGCGAGGAGGATGTAGACCGAGACCGTCGGCATCCCCATGCCGAGGATGATCGACGAGATGCCGGCGAAGATCAGCAGGATCAGCACGTTGCCCCCGGCGATCGACAGAAGCTGCCCCGCCAGCGTGAAGGCGATGCCCGAGAGGTTGAGCACCCCGATCACCAGCCCGGCGGCGGCGGTGACGATCACGATCTCCACCACGCTCTCGCCGGCGTCGTAGATCGCGGCCCAGATGGTCTTCAGCGTCGGGCGGCGGCCGTGATAGCCGAAGACGAAGCTGGTGACGAAGAGCGTCCCCACCGCCCAGAGCGCCGCCAGCTCGGGCTGGAGCCGGAAGGAGAACATGCCGACGAGGAAGACCACGAAGGGCAGAAGGAAGTGCCAGCCCTGGCGGAACTCCGGCCAGAGCGCCGGGATCTCGGCGCGGGGCACGCCGGCCAGGCCCTTCTTGGCGGCATAGAGGTCCACCAGCGTGAAGATGGCGGCGTAGTAGAGCAGGATCGGCAGCAGCGCCGCGATCATCACGGTCGAATAGGGCAGGACGAGGAACTCGGCCATGAGGAAGGCCGCGGCGCCGATCACCGGCGGCATGAGCTGCCCGCCGGTCGAGGCGACGCTCTCGATGCCGGCGGCCACATGGGCGGGGAAGCCGGCGCGCTTCATCAGGGGGATGGTCACGACCCCGGTGCCCGCCACATTCGCCACCGCCGAGCCCGAGATCGAGCCCATGAGCGAGGAGCCGAAGACGGCGATCTTGCCCGGTCCGCCGCGGAACCGCCCCATGGCGGCGACGGCGAGGGCCGAGAAGAAGTCCGACCCTCCGAAGGCGGCGAGGAACTTGCCGAGAAGGATGAAGGGCACGATCACCACCACGCCCACCTGCAGCGAGATGCCGAGGAGCGCGTTGGTGTCGATGCCGAGATAGACCACGAGCCGCGCGAAGGACATCTCGCGCGAATTGTAGGGCGCCGGCAGCAGGTAGCCCCAGAAGCCGAAGGCGATGAGGCCAAGGACGACCAGCGCCAGCGTCAGCCCGATGGCCCGCCGCACGCCCTCCACCGAGATGGCGACGAGAAGCGCGGCGATGATGACGCCCTCGCGCGGCAGGAAGACGAGATCGTTGACGAGCCGCGGATATTCCCAGGCCAGCCAGGCCGGCGCGACGCAGCCGACGGCGGCGAGGATCAGGTCGTGCCAGCGCACGTCCTGGCTCCGCCGGCCGCGGATGTCGAAGGTAAGGAAGAGCATCGGCAGGATCACCGCCAGCTCATAGGCAAGGAGCTGTTCGGTATAGGGCGCGAGGTGGAAGAGCTGCCGGGGCAGGTCGAGCACCCAGACCACCGGGCCCGCGATGGCGAGGACGGCGAGGATCGAGCGGATCACGCCGAGCGGCCCCCGCCCCGGCGTCGGCGCCGGAACCATCAGCGCCGCGCCGGCGGCGATGTCGTCTTCCGTCTGGGCTGCGGGGGGCTGGACTGAAGGATCGGTCAAGGCGGGCCTCATGGCGGCAGGTCGTCGGGCAAGGCGGGGGCGTCGCCCGGCTCTCCCCCGGCCTCCGTCCGGTCGGGACGGGGGGAGGGGGCGGCCCGGGGCGGGCGCGTCAGCGGTGGGCGTTGGCCCTTCCCCGGGGGGAGCGGCCGAGGGCCGCCGCCGGGGGCGGGATGCCGTGGGGTGAAATGGAGAGCGGCGCGCCCGGTGTGGAGCGCGCCGCCTTGGGGCTAGAGCCCGGCCTCTTCGTAGAAGGCGATGGCGCCGGGGTGATAGGGGATCGGCAGATCCTTGTAGAGATCCTCGACCACCAGCCCGCCGAAGGGCGGGAAGTTGGCGACCAGCGCCTCCTTGTTCTCTGCGAGGACCCGCGCCATCTCGGCCACCACCTCGTCCGGCACTGCCGAATTGACGAGCAGGATGTTGTCATAGGTCATGACCATCATCGGCGCGTCGAAGCCCGGCGTGTTCGGCAGGACGACCTGCTCGGAGAGATAGCCCTCGGGGAAGACCTCCTGCATCCGCGCCACGGCCTCTTCGCTGTCGTCGAGCGGCAGCATGGTGACGCCGCCGACCGAGGCATCGGCCTCCAGCACCTTGGCGGAGCCGATGCCGAAGAAGAACGCATCCGCCCGGCCGGCGATGAAGTCATCGGCGCCGCGCACGACGTTCGGCACGGCGACCGGGTCGATGTCGTCGAGCGTCAGCCCGGCATTGGCGAGCGAGGCGATGAGGATGTCGTTGATGACGCCCATCGCCGAGAAATCCGTCGTCAGGCTGTGGCCGGCGAGATCCTGCATGGTCTCGATGCCGCTGTCGGCCCGGGCGAAGATCGCCACCTTGAGCGGGAAGAGCGCCGCGAGCGCCAGCATGTCGCCCTGGGCCCGGCCCTCGAAGACGCCGGTGCCCTCGATGGCATTGGCGACCTCGCCGACCGAGGCGATGCCGAGATCGAGCTCGCCCGTGTTGACGAGCGGCATGATCGTCGTCTCGCCGGAGTTCGGTTGCACGCGGGCGTTGAAGCCGCCTTCGGCCTGCAGCACCTGCGCGACGGCGGAGCCCGTCGAATAGCTGAGCGTGCCCTGGCCCATCGTGCCGATGTCGACATCCTGGGCGAGCGCGGGCGCCGCGACCCCGGCCAGGGCGGCGAGCCCGGCGAGATGGCGGATGAATCGTGTCGTGGTCATGGTTTCCTCCCTTGGTGTTGCGGTCTTGCTCTCGTCGCGGCGCCGCAACGCGCCTGTGGCGGCCGCTCCGGGCGACCTTGCCCGCCTTTGGCCCCTCCTCGAGCCGCTGGCGGTCTTCGTCGATGGCGGGGCGGCGGGCTCCGGCCCTGGCCCTGCCATCACATGCAGTCTGGCGGCACCTCAGGCCGGTGCGCGGGCGGCGTGTCGCCCGAGGCCGCCGGTGGCCGGATTTGGCCCGCTGGGGGCCGCCTCCCTTCCGCATACGCGACAGCCGGCGTTTTTGCCATGAGGAATCACTTTCACCATCAAGAAATTTATTGACCGGTTTATCCTGTCGCGCAAGCGTCCTGAATTAGCGGACAGGTTTCGCCATCTCTTCCCCGGCCGGTCACCGGGAGAGAATCAGGGGCCGTCGGAGGGAAAATGCACGGCAATTGGATCGCTGCGGATCTTTTTCCTGGCGCGCCGCTCCGCTCGGCGGGATGCTGCCTTCGGGGCGGAAAGGGCAGGCATTTCCTCACAGAAATCGCCCCGCCGCACAAAATTTCACACTAAGGAACGAATTTCGCGATGCGGAATTTTCTTGACCCTCCTGCCCGCAGGCGGTTTGCTCCGGCGCGAGGGGGCGCGCAGCCCGCGGTATCGAGGAGGCGGAGCAGGCAGGGCTGCGGTCCGGGAGGGGCCGCGCCCGCCTGCTCCGGGTGCCCGGGGCAATGCGCGTCCCCCGTCACTAAGCCGGCGCGCCGGGGCCTTCGGACCGGCAGGGCGCCGCCTTATCAAGGGAGGACCACAATGAACTACCGCACTTCACTTCTGGCCGGCACGACGGCCATGGCGCTGGGGCTCGCCGCCACGGCCGCCCGGGCCGAGACGCCGGCCCTGCCGCAAGTCGAGGGGCCGGTCGCGGAGCAGGCCGGCAACCTGATGCATCCGGCGATCTTCGAGACGAGCATCCGCCCCTATCTGGGCGAGTTCCCCGACTTCTTCGACATGGACTATTACGGCTACGTCGCCGACGAGTTCTTCCTCACCGGCACGGCCGGCGGCGAGGACTACACGACCCGCCTCGTCATCCGCCATCCGGCGGACATCGAGGACTGGTCGGGCTTCACCGTGTTCGAGACGCAGCACACCTCCGGCGCGGCTCAGGCCTGGACCTACAGCCGCATCGGCAGCATGAAGAACGGCCATGTCTTCGTCGAGCTCGACGACCACCCGGGCGCCATAGCCAACATCCAGGGCTTCAACGCCGCGCGCTATGCCGACATGCATATCGCCAGCGAAGACCCCGCGATGCAGAACGAGATGGCCGCCCAGGCCATGCTGCTCGTGCGCACGGCCAACCCGCTCGGCGAGGAGTGGAACGCCGGCACGCTGGCCATGGCCGGCCTGTCGCAGACCGCCAACAACATCTCGGATTACTTCCACCTCGGCGGGCAGGCGAGCTACACGCTGGAGGACGGCTCGCCGCTCGTGGACGGCGCCATCCTCGGCGTGCGCACCGGGCCGACCACCGAAGAGCTGGCGGAGTTCTGGGACGTGCCGCTCATCGTCACCATGAGCCAGACGGAGTTCCAGGATTTCACCGCGGCCGACGAAGCCTCCTGGCCCGCCGACGGCGAGAACTTCCGCCGCTACCAGGTGCCCGGCGCGCCCCATCTGGAGAGCCGCTACTTCTTCGCCACCGACCCGGCGACCTGCGGGCTGCCCGGCGACGGCTTCATGGCGATGGCCTATTTCTACATGGCCGTGGAGGACATGTACGAATGGCTGATGGAGGACACGCCGGCCCCCATGCCGCCGCATGTCGAGTTCGACGAGAGCGGCCCGGTCAGGGACGAATTCGGCAACGTGCGCGGCGGGATCCGCAGCCCGCAGCTCGAGGTGCCGACGCATGTCTACTTGACGCCGAACGAGGGCGAGAGCTTCCTGTGCTCGCTGGCGGGCGCCTCGCAGCCGCTCACCGACGCGCAGCTGCAGGAGATGTATGCCAGCCCCGGCGACTTCCAGCATCAGCTGGAAAGCGCCACGCTGAGGCTGGTCGAGGAAGGCTGGTTCCCCGACGAATATCTCTTCGAGATCGACGAGGAGGTCGCCCGCTTCGGCGACAGCGTCGGCTTCGGCTACACCGGCGATGACGCGGAGGCGGCCGAGTAGGCGCCGCCTGGCCCGGCTGCCGCCCCAGGGGTGGCCGGGCCGACCACCCCCCCCGAGGGCCTCAGCCCTCGTCCGCCGCCGCCCGCCCCTGCGGGATCGCCGGCGCGGAATTCTCGGCGCAGAAGGCCAGGAGCCGGCGCACCTTTTCATTCTCGGGCGAACTCACCTCTTCGTTGGTGATGAGCGACACCCCCGCCACCGCCTCGCCCTGCCAGTCGAGGATCGGCGCGCTGACGGCGTGCAGGCCGGGGATGAAATGCCCGTTGGCAAAGCCCCGCGCCCGCGTCTGCCGGATCAGCTCTTCCAGCCCCGCCTTCGAGGTGTCGAGGTCGGTGAGCCCGGTCTTGGCCCTGAGCTTCAGCTCGCGCCTCAGGACATCCGTCGTGAAGCGGCGCGGCAGATAGGAAAAGAAGATCAGCCCGTTGGCGGAGTTGAGGAGCGGCAGCGTGGTGCCGAGCCCGAGCGAGGTGGCGATCAGGCTCTCGGCCCGTTCCCAGCGCACGATCGTCGGCCCGTGGTTGCCCCAGACCGACAGGAGCGCCGTCGAATCCGTGGCCAGCATCAGCTCGTAGAGCCGGTCCGCAGTGCGGTTGGTGAAATCGGAGAGGTTCATCGCCGCGAGGCCGAGCTCCAGCGCCAGATTGCCGAGCTGGTAGCGCCCCGAGCGCTGCCGCTGGAAGACCATGCCCGCCTTGGCGAAGCTCGCGAGGTAGCGATGCGCCTTGCTCGCCGGCATCCCGGCGGCCTGGGCGAGTTCGGTGAGCGTCACCGGGCCGTTCAGCTCCATCATGCATTTGAGGAGCAGGAGCGACTGGTCGATGGACTGGATGCCCCGCTGGCGGGCGGGCGGCCCGCCCTCGCCGGTGTCATCCTCCGCCTCCGGGCCCGTCTCGTCGATCCCGGCGGCCTCGTCTTCGCTCGATCTGTCCACGCGCGGTCGCCCTCCAGCCGCCGCCGCGGGCGCTGCGCCGCGCGGGGGTCGTCCGCCATCCTAGGGCCTGGCGGCGCCGCTTTCCACCGCGACGATGGGGGGAGATAAACCTTCAGTCTCGTTTCCAGCGGGGGGCGTGCGTCAATTGCAACGGTGGAAATGGCCTATTCGCGAAATCAACGCGGTATAATCCGCCTGAATACCCATCCATCTGCAATTCACGCAATTCGACCTTCGGCGCGAATTGCGCCGGCCCGGCTATTTGCGTCCGGGCGCCTCGGTCTTTTCCGGCCCCGGCGCCTTAGGCGCCCGGGGCCGTTTCCATTTCCTCGGCCTGGCGGAGCGCCTGGCCGATATCCTCCGCCCCCTGCCGCAGCGCCTCCAAGAGCGCCGGCACGAGGGCGTCGCCGGGGCGCCGCCCGCCGGCAACGAAGCCGAGGCTGCCGAGCACCTGGCCCGCCGGATCGAAGATCGGGCAGGCGATGCCAAGGACGTCGCTGTCGATCTCGGAATAGGTGACGACGCCGCCGGCGCGGCGGAGCGCGCGGAAGCACTCCTTCACCTCGTCCCAGCTCGCGCCGAGCCCGGCGGCGGCGAAGGCCTGCGGCTGCTGGCCGTAGAGCCCGCGCGCGTTGCGCGGGGCGAGGCTGGCGAGGATCGCCTTGGACGCGGCGCCGCGGAAGAGCGGCATCAGCCGGCCGCGCTCATAGGCGACCTCCAGATCCGGCGCCGCCACCTCGACCGAATGGACGCACATCACCTGGTCGCGGAAGAGCCGGCAGAGAAGCAGGACGCCCGAGACCTCGATGCCCGCCGCCAGCTCCTCCATCACGCCGCGCGAGGCCACGAGCAGCGGATCGAAGCGCCGCATCTGCCGGTCGAGCATGACGATGGTCGGCCCCAGCACATAGGAGCCGGCGCGGATCGAGGCGATGAGCCCCGCGTCGGACAGCGAGCGCAGATAGCGGTAGGTGGTGCTCTGCGGCAGGTCGAGCTGGCGCGAGACCTCCTCCACCGTCAGCGGCTCGCCGCCGGCGGTGAAGAGCGTGAGGACCGAAAGGAGTTTGTCCGCGCTGCTCACCTCGTGCCCTCCGGGCCATCCTCCTGCCGGAGTAGCCCGCCGCCCGGCCCCATGCAACGCGGCGGGTGCGGCGCCGGCGCCGGAAGCTCCGGGCGCCGGCACCGGGTCATGACGCATGCGCGGTGCGCCAGCTCTGCGCGTAGCTCTCGCGCGCCACCTGGCTGAAGGGCACCGGGCTGACCGTGGCGCGGATCGTCGTCTGCCGATGCGGCTCGACCGTCGACTTGGCGGTGCCGCCATCGGGCTCGCCCCAGGTCAGCGTGACCTCGTCGCCGATCTTCACATCCGGCTCCACGGTAGCGAGCGAGATGAAGCAGCGCTCGTTGTAGCTGTAGCCCGAGAACATCGAGACCCCGACCATGCGGCCGTCCTTCTCGAGCCGGTCGTAGTTCGACGCGGCATAGTTCGACAGCGGCATCTCGATATACTTGAAGTTCTCGCCCTCGGGCTCGAGCATCGAGGCCTGGACGCGGGCGACATCCTCGGGATGCCAGGCGAGCGAGACCTTGCGGCGCTGGGTCTCGGGCGTCATCGCCTCCAGCGCCTCGCGGCCGATGAAGTCATGGTCGAACTTCACGAAGGGGCCGTAGCCGATCTCGTAGGGCGTGACGTAATAGTCCTCGATCTTCGGGGCCACATAGCTGCCGCCGATCGGGCCGGTCGCCTCGTAGCCCTTTGCCGGCAGCCAGTCGCGATAGGCCTTGAGCGCGGGGTCGGAGTAGACGGCGGGCAGGGGCGAGGGGATCCAGCCGGATTCGAGCGTCGAGGTCGAATAGGCGCGGCTGCCGACCTGGCGGATGCCGAACTCCGCGCCCATCTCGAGGATCACCTGGCGGATCACGTCGCGCTCCTCGTAGGGCCCCCAGAACTCCAGCCCGGGCACGCCCGACATGCCGTGGCGCAGCGCGCGCACGGAATGCGGGCCCATGTTCACCCGGCCCATGTTGAAGAAGCGGATGTCTTCGAGCGGCCCGCCGTTCAGCTTGGCCAGCAGCTCCGGCGCCTTCGGGCCCTGGATCTGGAAGCGGTAGTGCCGGCGGTTCACCGCCCGCCCGTCGGGCCGCGCCGGCGAGCTCATGTCCTTGGTGACCTGCACGTCGTAGCCGCCGGTTTCGCCGTGATATTGCACCCAGTTGATGCTGGGCGGGCGGCCGACGAGCACGAGCTGGTGCTCGGCGAGGTAGAACATGATGTTGTCGCCGATGACGTGGCCCGACGGCGAGCAGGCGACGAATTGCTTGGCCTTGTCGGGGCGGAAGCCCTTGAAGGAGTTGATGGCGAGATCGGACAGGAGCCGCTCGGCATCCGGGCCCTCGACCATCAGCTCGGCCATGTGATGGGACTGGTCGAACAGCACCACGTCCTGCCGCCAGGCGCGCTGCTCGTCGCGCCAGTTGCTGAACTCGGTGGCGACGACGGGGTAGACGAAGGCGTCCTGCCGGGAGTTGCGCAGCATCTCCACCGGGTTGCCGCCGGCGGTCAGGACATCACTGAGGCTTGTCTCGCTCATCTTTTCTTCTCTTTCATTTCTTGGATGCGCCTCAGGCGCCAATGGAATTCTCAAGCGTGCCGATGCCGCCGATGGAGACCTCGACCCGGTCGCCCGGCTTCAGGAAGAGCTGCGGCTCGCGCTTGAAGCCGACGCCGCCGGGCGTGCCCGTGGCGATGACGTCGCCGGGCGAGAGCGGCGTGAAGGCGCTGACATAGGCGATCACCTCAGCGATGCCGAAGATCATCTGCCCGAGCCTCGCCGACTGGACGGTCACGCCGTTCACCCGCGTCTCGATGGGCTGGTCCGCCAGCTCGCCGGCCTCGTCGGGCGTCACCAGCTCGGGGCCGAAGCCGCCCGTCCGGGGGAAGTTCTTGCCGGGGGTGAACTGGTGGGTGTGGCGCTGCCAGTCCCGCAGCGTCGCGTCATTGAAGCAGGCATAGCCGGCGACATGCGCCAGAGCCTCCGCCTCGGTGACGCGGAAGCAGGGCTGGCCGATGACCAGAGCCAGCTCGCCCTCGTAGTCGAAGGCATCCGAGAAATCCGGCTTGACCAGAGGCTGGCCGTGGCCGGCGAGGCTGTCGGCGAAGCGGGTGAAGATGGCGGGATGGGCGGCCTCGGGGCGGCCCGTCTCCTTGCGGTGGGTCTCGTAGTTGAGCCCGACGCAGAGGATCTTCCCCGGGTTGGGGATCACCGGCAGGTAGTCGAAGGCGCCGTCGGCGATGTCCGGGTCGGCGCCCGTGACGTCGATCTCGGCCGGCCCGCCGGCCAGCCAGCTCTTGAGGTCGGGCGAGCCGGTCCGGGCGCCGAGGTCATGGATGCCCCCCGGCACCTTGACCCCGAAGCCATGCCGCCCGCCGTCGTTGAAGGAAACGAAGCGCATGTCAGGACCTCATGATCGCGCGGCCCCAGAGGTTCAGCGTGCGCTCGGCATGGGGCCAGTCCTTGACGGGGCGGTCATGGATGACCTCGAGCTCGGCGGAGACCTCGATCCAGTTCTCGTCGGGGTCCTTGATGAAGATGAAGAGGTTGTTGCCCGGCCCGTGCCGGCCCGGCCCCCACATCAGCGTCGTGCCCTTGCCGGCGAAATGGTCGGACCAGTCGCGGATCGTGTCCCACTGGCCGGCCTCGTAGGAATGGTGGTCCATCCCCGTCCGGTCCTGCTTGAAGCAGGCAAGCGTGTGATGCTCGTGATTGGAGCGCAGGAAGCAGGTGGCGACCTCGCCGCTGTCCTTGAGCACGCGGTCGGACACCTCGAAGCCGAGGATGCCGCCATAGAAGCCCTCGATGGCCTCGACGTCCTTGGTGGCGAGGGTCAGGTGCTGCAGCGGGCCATGGATGAAATGCCCCTCCGGCGCCGGCTCGCGATGCGACAGGCCGAAGACGACGCGGTTGCCGTCGGGGTCCGTCACGGCGAAGGCGCCCTCGCGGAAGAGCGGCTCGTCGGCCGCCTCCGGCCCGCAACCGCCCGCCTCGGCCCGCTCGCGGAGCGCGTCGAGCGCCGCGGCGCTTTCGGCGGCGAAGCCGGCCTGCAGGAGCGACTTCGCCGGCCCCTCGCTGATCCTCAGCCGCCGGTCGGGGCCGGCCAGATGCCAGGCGCCGTCCTTCTCCTCGGCGACCATCTGCATGTGGTCAGCATAAAAGGCCGCGAGCCGCGCCGGATCCGGGCTGCCGATATGAATGTGGTGCAGATAGGCACCGCCTGCGCTCATTGTCATGTTCTCCTCCCAGTGCCCCGACAGGTCCCGCGCCGCCCCCTCCCGAGGCGGCGCGAATCGAGACATGATTTTCATAATGTAAGAAATTTGATCGCGCTAGGGGGCGTGGAGCCGGTGGCCGGCCGCCGCCGACGCTGAAGGGGGCGCGCGAGGGGACAGGCGGGCCGAAGGGCCCGGCGGCGCGGAAAGAGGGGGTGGGGCAGGGGTTGGGGCGGAACCCGGCTGTCGGTGCTCAGGAGGCGGCGGGGCACCCGCCTGTGCTGCTGCGGAGCACCAGCTCCGGCTGCAGGATGATGCGGCGCGGCGTTTCGCCGCTGTGGTCGATCCGCTCGAGGATCAGGGAGGCCGCGGCGCGGGCGATCTCGTCGGAGGGATAGTTCACGCTCGACAGGGGCGTGGAGGCGGCCTCGGCATATTCCACATTGTCATAGCCGAAGACGGACACGTCGCCCGGCACCGAGATGCCGTGCTCCTGGCACCAGCGCAGCCCGCCCATGGCGATCCGGTCCGTCGAGGACAGGACAGCGGTGGGCGGGTCCGGCAGGCGCAGAAGCGCGCCCATCGCCGCATAGCCCTGGGCGATCGAATGCCCTCCCGGGCCGACGATCAGCGCCGGATCGACGGGGATGCCCGCCTCGCCGAGCGCCTGGCGATAGCCCTCGATCTTCTCGGAATTGCCGGTCATGCGGTCGCTGTCGATGATGCCGATGCGGCGGTGGCCGAGGCCGATCATGTGCCGCGCCGCCAGTGCGCTGCCATGCTCCTCGTCGATGCCGACGACGTCGAGCCCCTCGACCTCCTTGCCGGCCAGCAGCACCACCGGCATGCCGGAGGCGGCGAGCCGGCGGATCCCGTCGAGCTCGTGCCGGTGGTTGGGATAGACCAGTACGCCGTCCACCTGCCGGGCGCGGAAGGTGGCGAGCGCGCGCTCCTCCTCCGCCCCGTCGCCGTTGGAGGCGGCGAGGAGCGTCACATAGCCCTTCGCCTTCAGCTCGATCTCGAGCTTCTGGGCCACCAGGGTGAGGACGGGGCTCGTCATGTCGGTGAGGAGCAGCCCCACCGTCATGTTGCGCCCTTTGACCAGCGCCTGGGCGGCGTGGTTCGGCATGTAGTCGAGCGCGCGGGCGGATTCGAGGATGCGCTCGCGGGTCGATTGCCCCACGCGCGGCGAGCCGCGAAGCGCGAGCGAGACGGTATTCACCGACACGCCCGTGCGCTCCGCGATGTCCTTCAGCGTGACCATCTGTCCCCCCGGGGGCCCTTGGGGCTGCCTGTGCCTGATCCCTTGCGGGCCTAGTCCCAGGCGGGGCCCCAGTCCGGGTCGATCGAGCGTTCGCCCCGGTCCAGCCCTTCGATGCGCTCTATTTCCCCGGCTGTCAGCCGGATGTCCAGCGCCGCGTAATTGGCGCGGATGCGCTCCGGCTTGCCCGAGGTGGGGATGGCGGCATAGCCGCGCGACAGCTCGAATGCGAGCGCGACCTGGGTCGGCGTCGCCTCATGGGCGGCGGCGATCTCGGCCAGCACCGGGTCGTCACCGAGCCGGCCCTGGGCGATCGGCTGGTAGCAGGTGACCGCGACGCCCCGCGCCGTGCAGTGATCGGCGAGCTTGCGGTTGCGGAACCAGGGGTTGAGCTCGACCTGATTGGTGAGGAGCGGCACGCCACCGAGGATCTCCAGCGCCTCGTCCAGAAGCGCGATGGTGAAGTTGGACACGCCGATGTACCGGGCGAAACCCCGCTCGCGCGCTTCGGCGAGCTGCGGGATGTAGTCGGAAAGCGGCCGCTCGCCATTGGGCGCCGGCCAGTGGATCAGCGCGAGGTCCACCTGATCGAGCCCCATGATCGCGCAGCTTTCCTCGATCGAGGGCACGAGGTCGCCGGGCCCGAAATTCGCCGGCCGGACCTTCGTGGTGACGAAGATCTCGCTGCGCGGCAGGCCGGACTGGCGCACGGCCTCGCCCACCTCCCGCTCGGTGCCGTAGTCCTGCGCGGTGTCGAGATGGCGGTAGCCCGTCTCCAGCGCGCAGAGCATCGCGGCAATCCCCTCGGGCCCCTTGCGCCCGTAGGTGCCGAAGCCCAGTGGTGGCATGTCCTTGGTCAGCATCCGATCCTCCTCCTGTTCGGCTGACTGAGGGTGCCCGCCGATTTTGTGTTGACGCAATGCGAATCCTATCTCAGTATTAACGTTAATACAAACGCGGCGGAAAGCCCCGGAGACCGGGGGAAAGTTGCGTCGGAGCCGGGCCGAGGAGGGTCCGGCCGAGGGAGGAGCCATGACGATCCGCTGGACCCGGATCGCCCCGCAGCTCGCGCTGTCCCCCGCCCTGGCGGTCACGGCAGTCGCGTTCGTCGGGTCGATCCTGTGGACGATATACCTGTCCTTCACCCGCTCGCGGCGCGTGCCGGACTATGCCATCGACTGGACGGAATGGGGCCGGCAATACGACCGCCTCTTTCAGGACGCGGGCTGGTCCACGGCCCTTTGGAACCTCATCACGCTCGGCATCGGTTCGGCGCTCGCCATCGTCTTCGGCTTCATCCTCGCGGCGATGATCGACCGCGAGAAGCGGGGCGAGGCCTTCTTCCGCACCGTCTTCCTCTACCCGCTCGCCGTGTCGCTGATCGTCACCGGCGTTGCCTGGCGCTGGATCCTCAACCCCACGATGGGGCTCGAGGCGACGCTGCACCGGATGGGCTGGGAATCGGTCGATTTCAACTGGCTCGCGCAGGGCGACACGGCGATGTACGCCATCATCCTCGCCTCGATCTGGCAATCCTCGGGCTTCTACATGGCCCTGATGATCGCCGGGCTGAAGAGCATCAACGGCGAGATCTGGTCGGCGGCGAAGCTCGACGGCGTGAGCCTGCCCCGGCTCTATATCGAGATCATCATCCCGATGATGAAGTTCACCTTCCTGACCTGCGCGATCCTGCTCTCGCTCGGCGTCATCAAGGCCTATGACATCGTGCTCGCCATGACGAATGGCGGCCCCGGACAGTCGACCTGGGTGCCGGCGTACTTTGTCATCAACGCCCTCAGCCAGAAGCAGAATCTCGGCTACGCCAGCGCCGCCGCGGTGATGATGCTCGGCATCACGCTGCTCGTCTTCCTGCCGCTGGTGCTGCTGACCGCCTGGCAGAACCGCAGGAGGGATGCAGCATGACCGATCTCAGCGTCACAGAAGCCGCCGCCGGCGCCACCGCGCTCCGCGCCAAGGCCGTCCCGCGCCGTCGCCGTCGCCTCACCGGCCGCTCCATCGCGGTGCTCGTCTTCCTGACGATCTGTGCGCTCTTCTTCTGCGTGCCGCTCTATGTGGTGCTCACCACCTCGCTGAAGACGATGGACGAGATCCGCCAGGGCCAGATCTTCGCCCTGCCGGAGACCTGGACGCTCGAGGCCTGGCGCTTCGCCTGGTTCGAGGCCTGCTCGGGCATCACCTGCGAGGGGCTGAAGGTCGGCTTCTGGAACTCCGTGCGGATCCTGCTGCCGTCGCTCCTCCTGTCGATCTCGCTCGCCATGATCACCGGCTACGCGCTGGCGCTCTGGGAGGTGAAATGGGCGGGGACCTTCCTCTTCCTTCTCTTCCTCTGCGCCTTCGTGCCCCTGCAGATCATCATGTATCCGCTGATCGGCATCACGAGGACGCTGGGGGTCTACGGGACGATCATGGGCGTCGCGGTGGTCCATTCCATCATGGCCATGCCGGTGCTGACGCTGATTTTCCGCAACTTCTACAAGGACATCCCGCGCGAGATCATGAATGCCGCCGTGATGGATTCCGGCTCGTTCTGGCGGATCTTCGTCGAGATCATCCTGCCGATGTCGGGCAATATCCTGATCGTTGTGCTGATCCTGCAGATCACCAGCGTCTGGAACGATTACCTCGTCGGCGTGACCTTCGGCGGGTTCAACACCCAGCCGATGACCGTGAACCTCGCGAACATGGTCACGGTCTCGACCGGCACCGCCTCCTACAACGTCGACATGGCCGCCGCGCTGCTCACCGCGATCCCGCCGCTCGTCATCTACTTCCTCGTGGGCAAGTTCTTCGTCGCCGGCATCACCGCCGGCGCCATCAAGGGATAAGGCCATGCCGCGCGTCAGTTTCGAGAACATCGTCAAGACCTACGGCGGCCTGACCGTGCTCGACGATCTGGACCTCAGCGTCGATCACGGCGAGTTCCTGGTGCTGCTCGGCCCCTCGGGCTGCGGCAAGACCACGCTCCTCAACATGCTCGCCGGCCTGACCGACGTCACCTCCGGGCGGATCTACATCGGCGACCGCGACGTCACCGATCTCGACCCGAAGGATCGGGGCCTCGCCATGGTCTTCCAGTCCTACGCGCTCTATCCGACGAAATCGGTGCGCGGGAACCTGAAGTTCGGCCTCTCGGCCGCGAAGCTCCCCCGCGAGGAGGTGGCCCGCCGCGTCGACTGGGCCGCGAAGCTCCTGCAGATCGAGCCGCTGATGGACCGGCGGCCGAGCCAGCTTTCGGGCGGGCAGCGCCAGCGCGTCGCCATCGGCCGGGCGCTGGTGAAACATGCCGACGTGCTCCTGTTCGACGAGCCGCTCTCGAACCTCGATGCGAAGCTGCGCACCGAGATGCGGCTCGAGATCATGCGCCTGCATGACGAGCTCAATCCGACCGTCGTCTATGTCACCCACGACCAGATCGAGGCGATGACCATGGCGACGCGCATCGCGGTGATGAACGGCGGGGTGATCCAGCAGTTCGGCACGCCCGACGAGGTCTACGAACGGCCGGCGAACCTCTTCGTCGCCGGCTTCATCGGCGCCCCGGCGATGAACCTGAAGCCCGGCAAGATCCGCAAGGCGGCCGGCGGCGTCACGGGTGTCTTCGACACCGGCGAGACGCTGGCGCTCGACGATTACGCCTTCGCCCGGGCGCCGGAGGACGGCGCGCCCATCGTGATCGGCCTGCGCCCCGAACATTTCGGCGCGCCCAATGCCGCCATCGAGGGAGCGGCCGGCACGTTCAAGCTGCCGCTTCAGCACACCGAGCGCACCGGCTCGGATGCCACGGGATACCTGCACTGGGGCGAGGGGCTGCTCTCGCACCGGGTGGAGCCGGGGGACGCCTCGCGCCTCCGCCCCGGCCAGACCATCAGCGTCGCCTTTCCGCGCGGCAAGGCGAACCTGTTCGACGCCGCTTCGGGAGAACGGCTGTGACTTCATCGAAAGGGAGGAGACCCAAGATGACGACGACGACCCGACTGACTGCCGCCCTGCTCTGCGGCACATTCTTCGCCCCGGCCGCCATGGCCGAGGAGGTGATCATCTACCACAACTGGTCCTCGGGGCCGGAAGTGGCGGCGCTCAACGTGCTGAAGGACCGCTTCGAGGGCATGGGCCACACCTGGACCGACATCGCGATTCCGCATGACACGGGCTCGAACGTCAGCCTTCTGAACCTCGTGACCGGCGGCAACCCGCCCAACGTGTTCCTCGAGTCGAGCCCCGGCTTCTACCGCGACCTCGCCGACATGGGCATGGCCCGGCCGATGACCGAATGGTACGAGGAGAACGGCTATCTCGACCATCTGCCCTCCTCGGTGATCGACAGCATCACCGTCGACGGCGAGATCATGAAGATCCCGACCGCGATCCATATCGACGGCATGGTCTACTACAACATGGACGTGGCCGAAGAGCTCGGCGTCGATCCCATGGCCTGGGACAGCCTCGACGCCATGTTCGCCGATTTCGACATGATCCGTGACGCCGGCGTGGTGCCGATCGCCATCGGTGCCCAGCAATGGCAGATCGGCTACCTGACCCATGCCATCGCCGCCTCCGTCGCCGGGCCCGACTTCTACAACGGCATCTACGGCGGCGAGGTCGATCCGGCGATGATCGACAGCGACGAGATGCGTCTCGTGCTCGACTGGCTGCGGAAGTTCCAGGAGGCCGCCGACGAGGGCTCCGTCAACCGCGACTGGAACGTGACGACCAACATGGTCATCACCGGCGACGCGCTCATGCAGATCCACGGTGACTGGATGAAGGGCGAATGGACCGCCGCCGGCAAGGTCGCCGGCGAGGACTTCGGCTGCATGCAGATCCCCGGCGCCATGGCCGTGCCGGTGACGGTCGACGCCTGGGGCATCCTCGGCGACCAGTCCGAGGAGATGGACGCCGCCGAGCTCGACTTCGCCTCGGTCGTCCTCGACCCCGAGGTGCAGGCCCAGTTCGCGGCCGCGAAGGGCTCCACCCCCGTCCGGCTCGACGCCGCCGGCGAGATCGACGCCTGCAGCCAGGCCGTTCTCGGCTATCTGGAAGACCCCGAGCACCAGGTGGCCAACCCGCACACCATGGTGGATGCCGACTGGCAATCCTCCCTCTGGGACGTGCTCTTCAACTTCTGGAGCGACCCGTCGATGACCACCGACGAGGCGATCGAGCAGATGCAGAGCAACTACGACCTGATCCTCGGCTGAGCCGCCGCGGATCCCCTGCCGGGCGGTCTCCTTCCTGGGCCGCCCGGCCCCCTCACTCCCCTCCGCCGCGCCCCTGCGGCTGCCTGAACTGGACCCCCCCATGATCGACAAACGACTGCTCGACGAAGACGAGGTGATGCAGATCTGCTTCGTCACCCACGACGCCGAGGCCTCCGCCCGCTGGTTCGCCGAGCTGACCGGCAAGGACATGCCGCCCGAGGGCAAGGCCGCCGAGCCCGAAGAGGCGAAAGCCATCTACAACGGCCAGCCCGCCCGGGTCGGCTGCACGATCCGCATGTTCGCCTTCGGCAACATCGACGTGGAATTCCTCCAGCCCGGCCCCGAGAAGAGCGCCTGGCGCGACCTTCTGGAAGAGAAGGGCCCCGGCTGCCACCACATCGCCTTCCGCACCCGCAACCTCACCAAGCGCAACGCCTATCTCGAGGAGCGGGGCCACAAGCTCCTGCAGCGCGGCGAGTTCGACGGCAGCCACGGGCGTTATGCCTATTACGACACCGTCAAGGACCTCGGCGTGATGCTCGAGCTCCTCGAGTTCGACAAGGACAAGGAACCGCAGGGGGCGGACGCCGCCGAATGACCTTCCCGCTTGCCTACCAGCTCTATTCCTCGCGGAACTTCCCGCCCCTCGAGGCGCAGCTCCCCGAGCTCGCCGCCATGGGCTATGACGCGATCGAACCCTGGCTGCCGGCCTATGAGGCGGACCCTGCCGCCTTCCGGCGGGCGGTCGAGGCGGCGGGGATGCGGATCATCGGCTTTCACATGCCGCTGGCCGGCCTCGCCGAGGATCCGGGCGCCTGGTGCGACATCGCCGAGGCGATGGGCGCCGAGGTGCTGATACCGCCCTATGTGCCGCAGGAAGAGCGCCAGCCGACCGCCGCCTACTGGCGCGGCATCGGCGAGATCCTGGCGCGCGGGGCGGAGGTCGCTGCAAAGCGCGGCCTCACCGTCGCCTGGCACAACCACGATTTCGAATATGTCGCGCTGCCCGACGGCACGCGGCCCATCGACCACATCCTCGGCGTCAGCGAGGCGTTAAAGTTCGAGATCGACTGCGGCTGGATCGTCCGGGGCGGCGCCGACCCGGCGGAGGAGCTGCGCCGCTATGCGGACCGCATCGTCGCCATCCAGCTCAAGGACACGGCGGGGCCGGACGGCATGTCGAGCGAAGACGGCTGGCGCGCCACCGGCGACGGCATCATCGACTGGCAGGCGCTGGTGCCGCTGATGGAGGCGACGGCGGCCACGCATGTCGTCGCCGAGCATGACAACCCCGCCGACTGGCGCGCCTTTGCCTCCCGCTCGGCGGAGACCATGCGCCGGATCGGCCTCGCCAAAGGGAGCTGACATGGACACCGAACGCCACACATCCCGCCCCGCGGGCCATGTGCCCAACAGCCGCTTTCCGCTGCTGATCCACCGCGGCGCCCTGCCGGGCGGCGGGGCGGTTGAGATGCGGGCGCTTTTCCGCGGCAACGGCTGGACGAACAACTGGGATTACCCCGGCATCTACGATTACGCCCACTACCACTCCACCACCCATGAATGCCTCGGCGTCGCCACGGGCTGGATGGAGCTGGAGCTCTCGGTCTCCGGCGGGGTGCGGGTGCGGCTGGAGGCGGGGGACGTCGTCGTCATGCCCGCCGGCGTCAGCCACGAGATGACCGGCAATTCCGAGGACGTGCTCGTCGTCGGCGGCTATCCCGACGGGCGCGACTGGGACAACATGCGCGGCGAGCGGCTGGACGATCTCGCCGCCCGCGAGGCGGCCAAGCGCATCATGATGCTGCCGATCCCGGCCAAGGACCCGGTCACCGGCGCGGCGATGGACGACTGGCTCGACGCGCCGTCGAGCGTCGAGGCCGATCTCAACGACTTCCGCGACGGGCTGGGCTGAGGCCCGCCCCCGCCCCAACAGGAGGAGGCCTCCCATGGCCCTCAATCTCAAGCAACTCGCCCATGTCTGCATCTTCGCGCGCGACGTCGAGGAGACGCGCCGCTTCTACGAGGACGTGCTCGGCATGAAGACCGTCTTCAACTTCACGCGGCAGGGGAAGATCTTCGGCTTCTACCTCGATGCCGGCAACCGGACCTTCGTCGAGGTCTTCGAGAACGGCTCGGCGGAATACTCCGGCAAGAACCAGATCAACCACCTCTGCCTCGAGGTGGAGGACCTGCCGGAGGCCGTGGCGCATATCCGCGCGCAGGGCATCGAGCCGACGGCGCCGAAGAAGGGCGTCGACGAGACCTGGCAGGCCTGGATCGACGACCCCAACGGCGTGAAGATCGAGATCTTCCAGTACACCGATGTCAGCGTCCAGTTCTCCGGCGGCGGCAAGAGCATCGAGGCCGACTGGTAAGCGCCGCGCGCGAGAAGGATCGGCAGGTGGGGGCTCCGGCGGGGCCCCCATCGTCGTTTCTGGGCCGGGCCGTTTCGCGGCTTGGCATGGGGTACGGCATGGTGCAAGGCACGGGCGCCCCGGAGGGGCTGGCGGTTCATCGGTGAGGGGAAGTCTGGTGGACCTTGAGGGAGAGTTTTCGAACTCCATCCTTGAGACACTGGCTGACTGGAACGGTGTTCTTGAAGCTCAGCAACACCTGATGCCACAGCGGCCACGGCGCCCAAGTGGACCGTCGCTATGAACGGCCTACGCGAGGAATTCAGCCGGAGGACAGTTCACTCTAAAACGTCCCTAACCAATCGGCGAAGGCGGACGCGCGACTGTCCACGCGTGACCGTCCGTCTGTCTCCTGAAGATCATGCCAAACTCACCGAACTTGCGAACGGCACGGCGCTCAGCGTCTTCCTCCGGGCGAAGGCACTCGGTGAAATTCTGCCACGTCGGCGCGCGAGCGGACTGGCCATCGAAGATCGCGAAGCGATTGGAAAGCTGCTCGGGCTCTTGGGCCAGTCGCGCATTGCCAACAACCTGAACCAGCTCGCCCACCACGCCAACATTGGAACCCTACCGGTCGACGACACGACCGCGTCCGATCTTCAAGAGGCGTGCCACGCTGTCATCGCTATGCGCGCGATCCTGATGCAGGCGCTAGGCCTGAAGTCATGATCCTGAAGGGCAACCAGCGCGGCTTCGGGCGCGATCTTGCCCTCCACCTACTCAATGTCGATGACAACGAGCATGCGGTGGTGCACGAGCTGCGCGGCTTTGTGGCGGACGATCTGGTCGGTGCGTTCAAGGAAACGGAGGCCATTTCGCTCGGCACGAAGTGCAGACAGTATCTCTTCTCGCTGAGCCTGAACCCACCGCTAGGAAATGACGTGCCTATAGCTGTGTTCGAGGCAGCGATCGACAAGATCGAGATGCAGCTCGGCCTGGCCGGCCAGCCTCGGGCAGTTGTCTTCCACGAAAAGAAATCCCGGCGACACGCGCATTGTGTCTGGTCGCGGATCGACACCCAAACAATGCGAGCGATCAACCTACCGCATTTCAAGCGGCGACTTCAGGAAGTGGCGCGGAACCTATACCAGGCGCATGGCTGGGAAATGCCCGCGGGTTTCATCGCAGCGAAGGATCGTGATCCGAACAGCTTCACCCAGGTCGAAGCGGCGCAGTCAAAGAAGGCTGCGCGCGATCCCAAAGAACTAAAAGCGCTGTTCCGCGAATGTTGGGAGCGGTCAGACTCCAAGGGTGCCTTGGCCGCCGCCCTGCGTGAACATGGGTTCGCCATAGCGCAAGGCACTAGGCGCACTTTTGTTGCCGTCGATGCTGATGGGAAAATCTACTCTCTCTCCCGCTGGACGGGCGCTGGTGCGAAAGCGCTAAGAGTGCGGCTTGGCCTTCCTGATGGATTGCCAAGCGTTGAAGATGCTGCCGCTTCAGTCACCGATCCCGTGGTACAGTCGCCAGTCAGGCCGGATGATGCACTTGCCGCTATTGTTGTCCGTCAGCGTGCGGAACGCGATGCTCTGTCACAGCGCCAAACCATCCGTGAGCGCGAGGAACTGCAGCGCCGTCAAGCAAGACTGCCGACAGGGTTAAGCGGCGTCTGGGCACGCCTAACCGGTGGGCTTTCAAAGATCGAAGCGGCGCTGGCGGCGGAAGCCGAAGCAAAGCTAACTCGCGACCGCCGCGAGCTGGATGAAATGATCCAAAAGCATCTGGCGGAACGCCGCGACCTTGACCGCGCGCGGGAGCATCGGCTCGCTTTCGATCGCCTCGCAGCTGAATTGGCTGACGGACGTCCCACCGCTGACCCGCGCCAAAAGCTGGTGCTGCCGCTGGGAGATGCACCGCCCTCCATGTTGGATGTGGAATTGCGGCCCGAGATGGTACTGGATCATCTTTCTGCCAAGGCAGAGGCGTTCACGACAGGCGATATAAACCGCGTCCTCGGAGCCGTTTCCCCCGATGCCGACTGGCAAGAGCGCATTCGGCGACGACTGCTCGCTTCGCCCGATCTTATTGCGGTTTCTTCCGACGCAGGTGCGCGATTCACCACGCGAGACTACCAGGGCACGCAGCACCGCCTCGTTGCTTGCGCCGCGGCGCTGGCGGGAGCCCGGCGACATGCGGTCGACCGCCGCCATGTCTCAAACGCCGTGTCCGTCAGAAGCCGAGAGTTGGCGCAGGTCGGAGCAGTGCTCAGTGACGAGCAATTCGGAGCGCTCAATCACGTTCTCTCTGCGGACGGGCTATCATGCGTCGTCGGCTATGCCGGGGCGGGCAAAAGCACGCTATTGGAAGCGGCCCGCGCCGCCTGGGAGGCGCAGGGATATAAAGTCTATGGCGCGGCACTTTCCGGCAAGGCAGCGGACTCGCTCGAAGCTGCCTCGAGAATCTCATCCCGGACGCTGGCCTCATTGGAAAGTAGCTGGAAGGTAGGCGCGGAACCGATCGCAAGTGGCTCGGTCTTTGTCATCGACGAAGTCGGCATGGTCGGCACGAGGCAGCTCGTTCGCGTCATGGAAGAACTGCACTCGCGAGACTGCAAGGTCGTGCTCGTGGGCGATCCGGATCAACTCCAACCGATCGAATCGGGAACGCCTTTCCGCGATCTGCTCGCCCGGCATGACCATGCCAGGCTGACACAGGTGCGCCGTCAGAAAGCAGACTGGCAGCGCAGGGCTTCGACCGATCTGGCGAACGGTCATGTGGACATGGCGCTGCGCGACTATGCCGACCGCGGCTATGTTCAAGAGGCACGCGACCTCGATCTGGCCATCTCATCCCTGGCCGACGATTATCTCGCTGACATGCGTGCGAACCCGAAGGCCAGCCTTCTTGCCTTAGCGCACCGACGCCGGGATGTGTTCGCGCTCAATCAGGCTATCCGCGAAGGTCGTGTCTCCGCCAGTGAGTTGAAAGATGATATATATGCGGAGACTGAGCACGGGCCACGCGTTTTCGCATCCGGGGACCGCATCCTCTTCACGCGCAACGACGCAAGCCTAGGCTTGCGGAACGGCATGCTCGGCAGCGTCGCCTCGGTGGCCAACGGAACATTGCGCATAAAGCTTGACGACGGCGATCGGACCGTCCTGATCAATCCGCGATCCTACGCCGCGTTGGATCACGGCTATGCGGTCAGCATCCATAAATCGCAAGGTTGCACCGTCGACCGCAGCTTCGTCCTGTCGAGCCCGTCTATGGATCGGCATTTGATCTACGTCGCGCTGACGCGCCACCGCGAGCAGATGCGGATTTACAGATTACTGAAATCTGCGAGACACGAGAGTACTGAACGTGATTTCCTGATACCGCAGCGCCCAGCGGGCCCACGGCGCGCGCTTTGATTATTCACTCAAACTGTTGCCAAGATTGTAGTTTCGATGGATAATTAGCTCATGAGCAAGAAGACTCAGGTTGGAAATTTTACTGACCTCTACCAACACACTATTGGCGGCAATGAGCTCTTAGGCGCCTTCCTACCAGGTCATCTTGCCATCGAGTTCCTGCTCCGAAAGCTACTCGTGCAATACGACGCAAAGCTGGAACGCCTCGGCGATCAGCTTACCCATGCGCGGCTTGTTCAGCTATGCTCAGATATTGGCATTATCAATGGTCCGCAACGAGAGGTGCTGCTCTCGATTAACACCATGCGAAACAAACTGGCGCACCAGATCACCTACACTCCAACTATTGATGAGCTTCGAGAACTTTGGTCGCATGCGGCCAGAGCTTTTTCCGATCTTAGTGATGGAATATCAAAGGGTATCGAAAGCCTAGCCGAAGAAGGGATCGTGGCCGATCTAGATGAGTGGGTGTTCGTGGAGCTATTCGTGCAAATAACCTACGATCTTCATGATGAATACGTCGAGCGCGGCGGCGACATGGAAGACTTCTAATCGAATCCATTCGGAACGAACTCGGATTGCCAACTAGTCAAACACATATTCTCATGCCCCAGATTATAAAAATTTTGACTCCGATAGTGTGAGCAAAGATCACCGGCTTTACGATTAAGCGGCTCAGTTTTCCCGCCAACCAGGGCTTTAGTCATGTCAACTCGCCATGCTCCTGATCGGAAATGATCTTGTCGGTCACTATCAAATAAAAGTTCCGGTTACAGCCATTCTTCGAACTCTCAAGACCGGTTGCGCCTGCAACCGGACTAGGCTCGCGCCAATGAGGGGGGGAGACCGTCAAGACCGCAGACACCGGAGGGGGATCACCTGTCCTGCACAAGCGCGAAGCGCGCGGAAGGATGGGGAAACCGTCGACTGCGCCCGTAGCGTATGCGAAGGGCGTGGTCTTGACGGATGACGGGGCTGCAAACCCCGGCACTGAGAAAGACTTCATCCCGCAGGGCTGCCAGATGATCTTACGCAAGGGATGGAAGCCGAATGTACAAGACTAAAGGCTCGGTTCACGACAGCCCGATCGCCAAAGAGATGCACAAGACCTAGAAGATAGAAAAAACACTTGCGAGTAAGCGAAATTAAGTGTCACGTTGATAATATTTAATTTGAGCAATTAGTGGCGCATGCACCATGATCGAAGAGATAGAACTGGCGAATGAAGGGGCCTTTGACGGAACAGGCACTAAGCTGTCCGGCCTCAAGGCGCTTAACTTCATCTTCGGGCCGAACGGATCTGGAAAAACAACTATTTCCCGCGTCGTCGAGAATTTGTCCCTTTATCCAGACTGTCAGGTCGTATGGAAGTCTGGCCCACCGCTCGAAACGCGTGTCTATAACCGAGACTTTGTTGCCCAACATTTCGATTCCGACAGCAACATCAAGGGCATCTATACTTTCGGTGAGAATGTCAAAATAGCCGAAAAGATCGAGGCGCTCAAATCCGAAACCGATGATCTTTCTAAGGCCATTAAGAATCTGCGACGAACGCTGAGCGGCGACGATGGACAAGGCGGCAAAGAAAAGGAGCGTGCAGAACTAGAGGCCGGGCTCGTCAACGATATTTGGGCTGCAAAGGGCATTCTCAATGACCTCAGTGAGGCTTTCTCAGGGCTGAACAACAGCAAGAGGAAATTTTCTACGCGCTACCTCGCGGAAGCAGAAAACAGCACGGCCACTTTGCGACCTTTGGCCGACCTTTTGAAAGACGCGGAAACTGTATTTGCAGATGCGCTAACAGAGGCAGCTAGTATTCCAAGTCCGAACGCGGCGAAGATCACCAACCAGGAGAGCGCTCCAATTTTAAGTAAGAAGATAATCGGCAAGACTGATGTAGATATCGCGGCCTTGATTGAGCAGCTAGGAAACAGCGACTGGGTACGCCAGGGACATCAGTATTTCGATCAACTGGATGACCAATGCCCGTTCTGCCAGCAGAAAACTGATGACACATTCAGAAAGAGCCTGGAAGAGTACTTCGACGAAAGCTACGTTGCGGATCTCGCCTCCATTGATGCGGTTCTTGAAAGCTATGAAAAAGGCGTAAAAGACCTCCGCGCGGCTTATGCGCTAACGGAATTACTCGAATCGCGGTTTTTGGAGCGCGACGCGTTCGAGCGCGATCTGGCGACTTTGAATCTGGCGCTTGATGCCAACATAGAGGCTATCAAAGGGAAGAAGAAGGTGCCGAGCGCGCCCGTCATTCTAAGAGATACGGCGCCATTATTTAGCATTGTGAATGGGCATATTGGGGCGGCCAACACAAAGGTGCAAACCAATAATGACACACTCAGCAACCTGAGATCAGCGAGGGCGGACCTTAGCGCGGAGGTTTGGAAGCGCCTGATCGAAGACACGAAGCCCACCTACGAACATTTCAAGACGCAAGACAAAGCGCTCGCCGCAGCGATAAGCGGCTTGAGCGCACAAATCGAGAAGAAGCAGAGCGAGTTTGACGACAAGCGATCGGAGCTTGAAGAAAACGAGCGCAAGATCACAAGCATTAAGCCCGCCATTGATAATATTAACAAGCTACTCAGATCATTCGGGTTCACAAATTTCCATCTGGCCGAAAGCAACGATGAGGGATTCTATGTCGTTCGCAGGGTAGATGGGTCGGATGCAAAAGAAACGCTCAGCGAAGGCGAGAAATCGTTCATCACCTTCCTGTACTTCTACCACCTAATCAAAGGCTCATTCTCGACCAGCGGCGCTACGAATGACCGGATCGTTGTTTTTGATGACCCGGTGTCGAGCCTAGATTCAGACATTTTGTTTATCGTCTGCAATCTGATAAAAGGGATCGTCTCTGAAATGCGCGATGGCGCCGGTTCGATCAAGCAAGTCTTCGTCCTTACGCATAACATCTACTTCCATAAAGAGATTACCTTCAACACGAAACGCAACGGCTCTTCGCCGTTCAGAGATGAGACATTCTGGATTATCAGAAAATCGAGTGAGAAGTCAGAGGTTGAGTTCTCGGAAGAAAACCCAATTAAGTCGAGCTACGAACTTCTTTGGCGCGAAGTACGTCAAAAGACCCCGTCTGATGTTGCGATCCAGAATGTCATGCGGCGGATTCTTGAACACTATTTCAAGTTCTTCGGAGGCATCACACCAGAAGACATCATAGAGAAATTTGACGGACAGGAAAAGTTGACCTGTAAATCGCTGCTATCCTGGATCAACGACGGATCACATTTTGCAAATGATGATCTTTTCATGTCTTGCGATCCGGGTCAGGTCAAGCGCTACATGGGAGTTTTTCAGAGGATATTCGAGGACTCCGGCCATGGCGGGCACTACGAGATGATGATGGGCGATGCCTACATCGGGCTTTCGGCAAGTGTTGAGGAGTCCAAAGAAGCGTCTGAACACACTCAAGCTGCGAATCATAGTGAGGCAGCCACTCTGGAACAGATAGTGCTAGAGTTCTCAGACCAGAAAACGACTAATGGCTGACTGCAACTTAATGTAGCGTCTAAGAGTGCTTCGGGCTGGAAGCGGCCCTTCGCTTGCCTCGCAACAATTCGCGCACCAATTGGCTTTTAACCGAAAGCCCATATGTCCAGAGCCGCGATGATTTAGACATCCCTCCTGAATACACGCGAGATTTTCGACATAGCCCTCAATGCAAATCGCCCGCTCGGCAATTTTCATTCGACGCACGGCCTATTGACCGGCCATCCGCTTGCTATGATGCCATGGACATCATCGAATTGTTTCAAATCCTATCTAGGATGGATGATATCTGCCGCCATTCTCGTTCGGTTGACGGGAAATAGCCCCAGACATCCTTCCGAAAACTGGATTCCTTTCCAACATTGTCGATGTCAACAATAGGATAAAGCTCTAGATATTCTTGGCCCGTGAATTTTTCTCCAGTGAACACAAGGGGGAAGATAAACGTTCGCTCAGCAGATCCTGAATGGCCGTTGAAGAAACCTAGCTCCCAGGGGCACCATTTAGATACGCTGGCGTTTTCGGTGTGCAAATAGAATAGAAGTTTGCACTGTTTCATCCGTGTTCGAAGGTAATCCGCGGTGTTCTTGTTTACATTGGACCTGTCAAGTTGCTGATCGTTGATCCAATCCACATAGATCGTAAAGCCTTTCTCTTCGAGTATACGTTTTGCACCAAGCACATATTTCTCATCTATCTTCGAATGAGAAAGGAAGATATCGAAAGATGTGCGTCCGGTATTTGCCTCCTCTCTAAGGATGAGCTTTGCGTCGCGATAGGTGCTTGCCAGCTCCCTATCTGCAGCTAGTAAGGCTTGGCCTATAGTCACAAGTCCCATTGCTACGCTCCAGTCATGCCAGCCGCATGCCGAACCCACGCCGGAAAGTTCGCATTGCCGCCATGCGATACGTAGCAATAGTCCCGCGCATAAGTGCTCAGGGGGACAACGGTTGTAGAAGTAGGCTGACGCCACTGCCGGGGAAGGCGTATGGCCTGCGTATAGTCAGTATAGCGTTCCCACTTACCTTCGTTCTTCTCTGCAAGAAGTATGCGGCCATCATCGACTTTATAAGTACCCATGAAATCGAGCGGATTTGGCCCTGCCTGTGACGCATACCCGGCCTGGTTCGACATGTTGTGTACACGAACGACCAACAGGCCGTTGCCTTTCACTATACTTCGCGCGATCTCATACCGGACCCATCTTCGTGCGAACGTCGCGCTTCCGGCAAGGACACAGGTTACCGATGTATTTTTGATACCTTCACGAATAAGTACCTTCAGTGAGTCATCGTTGGTGCGCTTTGAGCTCTCCCAGATGCTGCCGTCATAAAAACCTTCGGCAACGCGTTGATTTTCGTGCTGGTAGCGCCAAGAATTTCTGATCTGATTGACGCGCCAAATATCGTTCTGATAGTGAAACGAGAAAAATACTCTGCGCTTCTGCGGCTCGATTCCCAAGTAGTCTGAAGCCAAAACCATCTAAATCCCCGCGTGAATCAAGTAAATCACAATTCCGAAGGAGATGAGGATTGCGAAATAGAACAGGCTAACGGACCAAGACAGGGCAACGCGAAACACTGAACGGATGTCTTGCATAAATGGTGCGGCATCTAGGCTGTATGCCTCGATCTCTTCGCCTTTACGGACGTGTTCATATAGATCGCGGTATGCGCGCTCATACCTGAGGTACTGAGCGTCCATTAGCCAAAATATCAGTACCGGCACAAAGGCCGCGATAGCGTAGTAAAGAGATGGGTTATCTGCCGTCGCAGTGATAGCAACCGCAGCACTCCCAAAGGTTGCGGACAGAGCTTTGAGTGTAAAAGAGTTCGCGCCCATCCGCGTAATAACGCCCTGCAACATCGTCAGATGGGCGATGCGAATGCTCTCTGCATGCTCGTGGTCGTCGGCCATGCTTACTTCCTCGCTGCCACTGCTGCAATATGCCCTGCGAACTCGGTCACAAAGGTCTTCAGGGACGTAAGTTCACTTAGATGTCGATAGCTTCCATCGCGGGCCGCTTCACGCGGTGACGCAAGAAACGTGGCGCTGGAGTATAGCCCTTCCTGAACCAGCCGTTTGCACATAATATCGTACCGCTGAGCGTAAGAAGCGCGTTTGAAGGCTGGGTCGACAGGGAAGTGAGGCTGCTTGTCGGAGACTGGTGTATTCGACTTAACGCAATCTTCTACCAGCATGACCCAGCCAAGGAAGGGTCTCGGCGCATCTTCCCCAAATGCTCCCTCGCGGTATGCTGTCCATAGATCGTGAGCCGTCCCGATAGCTTCTTCTGAACGGTTGTTGAAGTTATTGCCAAAGGATGGGCCGACTTGCGATTTGAATTCCAAGGCAGCGATCAGCTCACCCCGATACATCACGAGCATGTCCCACAGCTTCGTCGGACGAAAAAATCCTGGCAGCGTCAGCACCCGCTGCGTTACGCAGATATCAGCCAGACCAAGGCCGTTGGCCTCAATGAGAGTCTGAGCGATGACGAGAAAGCCGTCCATGTTCTTGCCAGCTGTAACTGCCCCCCGCGAACCCGCATCTTGGCTGCCGGACTCAATCTGTTTAGCCAGCGCGGCTTCGCGGTTGCCCCAGAATAGTTTGACGGCTTCGCGCGCCTGGTCTTCGTAGTTGGCAAGGTCGAGGCTCATTCTTAGGGATTTCCTTCAATCAATTTCAGCTCTGCAGGTGTCAGCCCGTAGAGCTCCGATACAATTTCGTTGAGAGCTTGGCGGTCGTTGGTCTCGGCGTAATCTGCTAAGCGCAGGCGTAGATCGGCGCTAACGTCCAGCCACTTCGGAATCCTGATCTTGCGAAGATACTGCGCCTGAAAGCGCAAGTACTCGCCCCGCATACGGGTGCAGTAGAGCGCGACGAAAAGGCGCGCGATACCCGAGCGCATAACAGCCTGGAGGGCGTGCAAATCCCAATCATCAGATGTGATGTAGTAAAGGTTGTGGTGCGGATAGAGCTTGCCTTCCTCGTACACGATGGAGGCATCCCCCTTGATGTCGGGGATCAAGAGCTTTTCGCGGTAGGTTAGTGCATGATAAATACGGTCGATGGTGCGATACCAGCCGCGCGGGTTCTTCTCGGCGACATGACGGCCAGCGATCTGTTCCTTGCGCTCTTCAAGATAAGCGCGAAGCTTCGGGAAGTCCTCGAGATCCACGAGCTTGCCGTCATCACCGAACGGGTTGACGATGCCCTTGCCGCGCCATGCGACATGCCCTTCGAGGATATCACGCGTCATCACGAGCGGCAGCTTGCGCGAGGCCTCTACATCGAGGCTTTGAAAGTCACCGATAAAAGCCTTGTCCGCTCCTGTCGCAACGCCAATCCCGACCTTGCAGCCCGCATCCTCGATGGTCGGAAAATGCGCCTCCAAGCGCCGAACCAAGGCAAGCTCGTCAAAGGAGTCGAGAACCCAAGGCTCACTGCCTGCAGTGACGTTCTCGATTTCGCGAGCCTTGCTCATCTCTGGTAGCTTGAAGGCCGTCAAGTCGGCGGACAAGGATTTGAGAAATTTTGCATCGACGGCAGGACGGGAAAAGACTCGAGTCTTATCGCCTTCCGCCCGTTTTATCACGGTGATCGCAGGATAGGCGCTGACTTCGGCATGGAAGGCATCAACGCCGTACATATCGACGTATGTAGTAAGCGCGTACTTCGTGCTGACCAACTCACGAAGCTTCTTGCCATATTTGTTTTTCATCCATCGGTCGGCACAAATGAAACTGAGCTTTCCACCCCACCCCAATAGCGCCAAAGAGCGCTCGATGAACGGCACATAGATATCAGCGCGGTCGTATATAGTCTTGTATCGCGCGCGGTATTCAGCCATCAGAATATCAGGAATGGATTCCTGCCGAACATAGGGCGGATTACCCACCACATGAGTAAAGGCAGTCTCGAATTCAGCCAACAGGAAGTCACCTTGATATAGCCACGCTTTGCATAGTCGCGCCACATCTTCACGAGACAATTCAGCTTTTCGAAGCCGCTCGGCGACAAGCGTGCGCGTTCCTTCAAAGGTCGGACGATGCAACTCAATGGCTCGGATCGCAGGAGCAAGCGCCTCATAGGTCAGGGCATCATCACGCGCCGCTGATTCCAGAAGGCGGTCGATAGCTGGCAAAAGGAAGTCGCCGTCGCCGAAGGACGGCTCAAGAAGTCGGTACTCTCTGAGCGGAGCATTGGCGGTGTAGCCCGTCAAATCGAGCATAAAATCGACCACTTCACGCTTGGTGTAGATAGCACCCCGCTCTTCGATGCCGGCGCCAGCAGCAAGCTTCTCGACGGCCTCAGTCACAGCGCAGAAGCTAGGGCAAGCGGGCTGTAGGGCGAGTGATGCGGTCACAGGGCGGTTCCTCGTCGAACATTTAGAGAACATAGGCTCATTTCTAGCATAGGTAGTGCACGCTATGCTAGCCTTCCCCAGATATTGTAGGCTGTTATCCCCTGATAACTTCCTGAGTTTCGATGAAATTCCAATTCGGGAGAGAGGGATGCAACGGGAGAGCGCAGCGTCTCCCTTGCCAAGGTAGTGGGGTCTGACCCCACACATCTTGCCCTTGCCCTTACCCTTGGCTCTGTGGATAGGACGAGACCTCTCGGTGAGGCACCAACTCCGCACGTCAGCGAATGATCGTCCGTTGCATTACGCTCAGCAGTAGAGACTGCGCCTCCAAGTTACGCTTGGCGGCAGCGTGATCCCACGGAGTACGCATATTGTCGTCTCTTGCCCATGGATCGAAAGACTTGTGTCGCGATGCCGCTAGTAGAAAGTCATTGCTTGAGTGGATGCAGGCGAGATGAAGAGGCGTCATGTGAAGTCTGTTGGTGCTAACTTGGTCTAACGTTTGACCCTCTGCGAGGGCGCGAGAAAGTTCGCCGATGTCATTCTCAACAGCAGCTCGGAAAATATCTGGCGTCGGCTCATCTTCACCGAAGTTCATCTTTCTCGCGACATTCCTCAAAATAGGTATCCTTTATAACATTGAGAAAATAATTCGCCAAGAATAACTTCATACATCTCTGCCGGAGCAATATTGGCGTTCCACCTGAAAGTCTCAAGAAAGTCGTGGTCACTCTCGTCCTTCCAAATTTCTGCGATTGATTGAGAGGTACGCGATGTCCTTTTTGTTCCAAGTTTCTCCTCTTCTTTAGCCTCATGATATCGGCTATCAATATCTTCTGTGACTATTGAAGGTCGAAGAATAGGGCTGGGATAACGGACCTCGCCCGCCAAGATCGTCTCTTCGCCTGAGATGAGCCTGCTTAATGAGATCATGCCGTCGGCATGACCGAACGCCTGACTCCCCTTAAACTCTGCCCTGGTTAGCTTTACCAAGCAACTCGCTGTTGTTATTTCCAAATCTTGATCTGCGAGGGCCGCTAAGACATTAGACTCCATAGGTGCATCTATTGGAATTATGTAGCCTTCGAAGAAGACTACCTCTGAAAAATGGGCTCTCCTGAAATCAGATATTTTCTCAGGGATATACGCAAAGATTGCCTTGAAAATGCCTGAGCTCTCATAGAGAGGCTGTATGGCGATGTGGCGAAACCATGTATCCTCAAGCGCTTCCGTGATTGCTATCCCCGAAAGGGTTTCCCTGACTATTTGTGCGGATGAGGTATTTCCAGTCCTCGGCAAATAAATGTTCGACAATGATTCCAACACTGCGGCATCTCTGCTCTGGATGGCCTCTGTCGAGAAGCTGTCATATCGGGGGTCCATTAGGAGCGATCTAGCAAATATGTCGATGTATTGGAATTTGACGTTTGATAATTTCACACCCCTTTGCCATGCTTCCAAATCTTGCCGGGTTAGCATTGGATCGCGCTGCAACTTTCCGTCAGGCCGCCTCTCATCGAATTTAGCCATGATGTCGTCGCGGATCGCGGTCCATCCCACGCGCTTTCTGTGCAGCGTCTCCTGTTTGGTCTTCCGGTAGAACTCTAGAAGGTCTCGGCAGACGTTTTGCCACGCCATCGGGAATGAGCGGCCTTGGCCGCCATCAAGAACGCTAAATCCCTTTGCGTTTCCGGGAATGCAAACGGACTTTGCGCGCTCGGTCATCGTCCTCGTGCTCTTCTCTTGGAAGTTCAGCTTGCTTGGGTCTTCGGGCTCGTAGCGTAGCGGCGGGCAAAGTTACTTGAGGAGCGAAACGAGTGACACAGAACGAAGCATTCTCCAATGCCACCTTAAAGCCGATGAGCCGTCGATCAAAGGAGCCAATCGCGACGCGTTTGGCTGCCGGACTGTCTTTCGGGTCGGGGCTCATGTTAGGCGCGGCCTTGCCGGGCCTCTTGGAACCGGCGACAGCGCTCGACTGGGGCAAGATCGTTCTCATCGGCTTGACCGGAGCGGGTGTCAGTTACGGCACTACGCGTCTCGCAGTGGAGAAAGGAACCCTCCAGGCTGCCCTGGGGGCTCCCGGAGCCGGCTTAGTAAGTGTTGCTTCGATCGTGGTTGTCGGTGCCGGAATGTTCGGTGCCACCTACGCCGGTTTCACGCGCAGCGAGGTCGACCAGCTCCGGCTTCAGGAGTTTGCAAGTGAGTATGCTGATTATGTTGACATAGCCCAGGCCGAGGCGAGGCGAAGCATGGATGCGGTGCCTCTGGTCCGGGCCATCACGTCCGATCTCACTGCGACGGCGCAGTGCGAGTTTGATGCTGGATGCCTGAACGAGTCCGGCATCGGCGGAACCGGCCCCGTCTACCGGGAAGCGCAGCTGAAAAGCTTGGCTGCGGCTGCTGTTCTCTCCGAAGTTGAACGCTCCGGGCGCGATGTCTCCGTCGCGCTTGAAGCTCTGGCTGACAAGCAAGCAGACTTCACAGATGCGCTGGACGATCCCTCGCTTTCATCAAACCAGAGGCGAGCGGCACTTCAAGCAGACATGTCGGAAATCTCTCGGCTGCTGACCCAGTTGGAGCAATCCGCCCCCACGGCAACGCTGCAGGGTTTTGCAGCGCAGCTCGCCAGCGGGGCGAACATTCCTGACCGGGACAGGGCGAGCGCAAACCTCTCTGCGATCATGCAGCGACATGCCGGCGCACTTGGCGCGGCGATTGTACGGGAAGACACTATCGACGTATCTCGACCGCACCTGCCGGCCAAGACTGGTGTGACCGACACCTTCGCCTGGATGGGACATTTCCTGCCGCTGGCGATGATCGTCGCCGTGATTGAGCTAATCTTCCCGCTGTGCCTTTGGTTCTACACCTTCACGACGCTGCTCGGCCGGGTCCAGCAGGAGAACCCGAGGGAGCCAGACGACCCTGACCCCAACAGCTTTGAGTCTCTCGTGACGCTGCCGCCCGCTCGCCTCGTGCAGGAAGTCGAGGCCAAGAGAGTTCAGCAAGCTTCCGCTCGGCGCTGAGGGGTACGAAGATGCCATTCGATATTTCGGCCCTGCCGATCGGCGGCACGACGATGATCGTGGGGGCGGCCTGCGCCGCCTTCACCTGGGTGTGGGCTGGCCCGGAGATAGCCGCCCGGGAGATGGCCCGTGATGGTTGGCTGCTGAAGTGTGAGGCCGGCGTTGCCTCCGAAATCGAATCCGTGCGCACGCCGGCACCGCAGCTTCCCGATGTGCCGGGCCTCTGTGCCATGCTGACGGCCGGCGATCCGGACTTGGCGCAGCTGTGTCGATATATTCCCGATCCTGCCATCATCATCGGCGGGGCCGAGCGTCTTCAGAATTCCGAAAAGACTGCTCGTGTAGAGCGAACACTCACCAGAGTGTCTGACAGCTGCTCCTGCGCGCAAGCCGTGTATGTCGAAGAGAACCGGCTTGAGCTGGCGCTCTATGCCGCCTCGGGGCGGCTCTTTACTCCGATCGAAGTCCGGGAACGAGAGGCGGCGCTGAGCCGCGCTCTGCATTCGCCTGCCTGCCGGATGGAGGGCTGAGCCATGATCTTTGGCAAGCTCTTTATCGGCCCATCCGCCCTGCATACCCACAATGATTCATATCGGCTAGAAGACCTGTCAGTTATATCCACGCGGAGGCCGTTCTTTGCCGCGGGGCTGATAGTCGCCACGATGCTTGGCGGGTTCGCCTGGTCTTTTGCCGACATCCTCTACCCTGGTGAGATCAAGACCGCACTGGCGGTCATTGGACTAGCGGTGACCGGCGGGCTCTGCATCGGTCAGCTCACACTGGTCAGCCGGGACCTCCGAGGCTCCAAGCTTTCGGACTCCGTGATGGGGACCTACCGTCACCTCAACCGGATGCGGCCCCAGATCCTCGAAGCGTCGGATCGCGCCAAGAAGGAGGCGCGGTCATGATCGAACGTAATCCCGAATGGCGCGCCATCCTCAAGATTAACGCCCATTTCGCGCTGGGGACGCTGTGTCTCGGCGCGGCGTGGTTGGCCTGGTCCAATGTCACCAAGGAATGGTGGCAATTATATATCTTCGCCGTGCTGGTCGGCCTGACCGGCGTTTTGCAAGTTCTGGACGGCATGCGTCATCTGTGGCGCTTCTTCTCCCGTAGCCGTCAGCTCGCCCGCATGAAGCGGATGGGCGGCGTCCCGCGCGCCGACCATCTGGCGAGCGAGGATGACCTGCGCAAGCGGGGGATGATCCGATGAGTTTACCTTTTCGAAAGCGCCGCTTCGCTTCCGGGCGTAAGCCTTTCGTCAACGAGGTCGATCCAGTGGGGAAGCGTCTGATTGGACTGGTTCCCCAGACTGGCGAGCCGATTTTCGCCCCTAAGGGGCATTCCCTCCTTCTTTCCGCCAACGGCGGAGGGAAAACGACCGCAGGGTCGAACGTCTGGCTCTTCTCGCTTCTGTCCTCCACTTCCCGAAGCGCCATCCTCCTGACAGATTCCAAGGACGGTGAACTCGCGGCACAATCGGCGGATATGATCGCGGACCTCGGGCTTCCCGTCGCGGTTATTGACGACATGGGGGTCTTTCCAGCCGACTACCGGCACCGTGTGTCCATCAACCCGATTTCAGCCGTAGTCGATACCTACCTCAACGCGCCCGACGACCTGCTCTATGCGAATGAGCTCTTCACCCACTCGATGATCGAAGAGCCGCAGGACGACGCTCGAAACCGGTACTTCAGGAGCTGGCCCCGGTTGCTGGTCGAGTTCGTTACCCTGATGCTTCTCAAGCGAAATCCGAAGCTCGCCACGCCTGGCGGTGTCTGGCAAGTCCTGAGCGACCCGATGATGCTTGCAAATTTTGCTGAAATCGAAGCTGCCGAGGGTGAAGGCATGCTGCGGGTGCTGGCTCGAAACATCCTCGGTATGACCCGCCACGAGCACTGGCCACAGCACTGCGAGGCGGCGGAAAACGCGCTTCGCATCTTCGCCATCGGCACCCGTCTCAACAAAGTCGGTATCGGCGCCACAACAACGCATTTTGAGCTGATCCAGAAGCGCGCCGTGATCTTCCTGGTTGGCCCGCAGGCGCATATGAGCCGTCTGGGGCCATACTACGCCCTCCACCTGATGGGCTTCATCAACGCTCTCTATCGCAAGGCGGGCGGGCTTACTCTGATCGGAGAGGAAGTCACCAACGCGCCTCTGAAGCCGTATGTGGACGCGCTGACAACCCTCAGGGCGTTCGGAGGGACCGAAGCCCACAACATCGCCCAGTCCCGTTCCGAGATCGAAAAGAAGCTTGGCAAACACGCCGTCGAGACGATCGAAGAGAACGCCATCGTCAAGCAGTGGTTTGGCTTCTCTGGGTTCACTGAGGCCAAGCTCGTCAGCGACATGATGGGCGAGCAGCACGCCGTGCAGCAAGGGCTGGGTGCCGATTCCGAAAGCTTCCGGTTGCAGACTAACTGGAGCTTGATCCGCCAGAAATGGATGTCGCCCGCCGAGCTCATGGCGATGCCCGCCCATCAGCAACTGATCCACGTGAAGGGGGTCGGGTTCTTCGTCGCCGACAAGATCAGTCAGAACAATATCGCGCCCTATTGCGACCTGGTGGCTGCCAATCCTCTCGAAGGGGGACGCTTGCCGTCCGATCCGAAGCTGCGCTTTCCGTTGCCGACAGAGGCTGAGTCATGAGGGTGGTCGCGCTCTTCCTCTGGGTCCTGCTGCCGCTCGGCCTTTACGGCATCTATGCCACTTGGGGCACACCGCACATCATCGCCAGCTACATGTTCCTCGACAACGGTGCCCGCTGGGACCCACTCGCCGATCGCACCTACACATCCTGCACCTTCATCGGTTGGACCGGCGTCCATACCGTTGCTGCAAGCAACGGCAAATGCGGCTGGTTCCGCTTCTTCAAGGAGGCTGGCTAGTGGATGGACGCCAGGCTTTGCGCAGCCAGCGGCTCGGTTATGCGATCCGTCAAACCGAAAGCCACGCGCATCTCAACGACGGCAAGATACTTAAGCCCGTCGAGGATCAGGGTGGGGTCAACCTTTCCGCTCGCGATCAGCTCGTCGCAGTGATCGCGATCCTGCAGGTTCAGATGATAGGGCCTGACCGCTTCCCAAAACGCGATGTAGCCCAGCGGCTCCAACCACTCTTCGACGTCCTGAATGTCCTGAAATACAACCATGAAATCAGGATACCGAAACAGCCTTACCGAAAGCAAATATTGGCGCACCGGAGGAGAATTGACGTGTCCGACTTTATCGACCGGGAACTCAGCAAAGTCTTTCACGAAGCGGTCCTGCGGTTCGAAGAACGCCAGGTTCGTAAGCCCGAGGACTGGCAGGACCTACGCGATATCAAGGAACGCTTTGCCGATGCGCGAGAGAAGATGATCGGCAGATACCACGAGGAATATCATGCGCGGGTCGATACCCAGCGCGCTGAGCTATTAAACCGTCATGCCGACTTCACGCCATCATCGCCGAGACCTGCTGGCAGCGGCACGAGCGCAAAAGATATCACGCGGGAGGCTCATGCCATCGTAAAGCAGGCTCATGAGCGCGATCTGCGAGGATTGGAAGCATCGGAGCGCGGTGAAATCGAAGCCCTGATCACTCGCGCCCATGAACGGGATCAGGTTGATGGCATGGCTCGGAAAGCCTTTGCCCAAGTCTCCGAGCGCCGCTCCGGGGGCGATCGGAGAGCACCCAAGCAATCAATTCTTTGAAGTAGGGTTCAATTCGATGAAGCGAGGATAATCAAATAAAGACTTTGCCAAATCTAGGAATTTATGCCTATTATGTTCTCCCATTGTTCCCAAGAGGGAGAAAGAACCAGACAGAATAGAAAGACAAAACCGCCATGACCAGCCCCACCAATATTAGCTCTGCCATTCCCCCTCCTGAACCGCGTATCGCCTTCGACTGGACGACTTTTGGCCATCACCTCGAACAGTCCGATTTGAGCGAGGATCAGAAGCGCGAATTCATCGAAACACTTTGGTCTATCATCCTTGCCTTTGTCGATCTTGGCTTCGGCATCGCGCCGCAAGATCGGGTAGTAAAAGATGGGGGACAAGTCCTCGACCTAGCCAAAATGCTGAGCGACCTGCCGGCCTCCGGTGCTAGACTGAGCTCGGGGTTTGACCATGAGGATCACGATCGCGCCCGGCGGCACGTTTTGCCAACAGGCGATGAAGGGCGGCACCGATGAGCGAGGACGAAGTAACCAGAGCGATTATCTATTGCCGGGTGTCGAGCACCAAGCAGGCCATCCATGGCCATGGTCTCGATAGCCAGGAGGCCCGCTGCCGCGACTACGCGATCTCGAAGGGATACCAGGTTGAGGCAGTCTTCCCCGACGATGCGTCGGGGGGAGGCGACTTCATGAAGCGCCCCGGCCTGGTGGCGCTGCTCAGCTATCTCGATGCGCAGGACGGCAAGCCTTACGCGGTCATCTTCGACGACCTCAAGCGGTTCGCCCGCGATACAGAGTTTCATATCAAGCTGCGGCGGGAGCTGACATCTCGCAATGCCCGCGTTGAATGTCTGAACTTCAAGTTCGAAGACACGCCCGAAGGGCGTTTCATCGAGACCATCATGGCTGCGCAGGGGGAGCTGGAACGCCAGCAGAACGGCCGCCAGGTGGTGCAGAAGATGACGGCCCGTGTCCTCGCGGGCTATTACATCTTCGCTCCCGTCTTGGGCTATCGCTACGAGAAGGTGCCTGGCCACGGCAAGATGCTAGTGCCGGACGAGCCGAACGCCTCTATCGTTCGCGAAGCTCTCGAAGGTTATGCCGCGGGCCGCTTCCAATCCATCTCGGAGGTGAAGCAGTTCTTCGAAAGCTTCCCTTCGACCCCGCGCGACCGGCATGGCGAGGTGCGCTTCACACTCGTGGCAGAGACGCTGCGCCGGCCCCTCTATGCCGGATTGATTGATGTTGAGAAGTGGGGCATCCGCCTCCACCCCGGCAAGCACGAAGCGCTGACTTCTTACGAGACCTGGAAGAAGGTGCAGGAGCGGCTCGACGACAAGCCCGTTGCCGCGATCCGCAAGGATTTCAGCGCCGACTTCCCGTTGCGGGGTTTCGTGCGCTGTGGGTGCTGCGGCAATCCCATGAGCGCCTGCTGGTCCAAGAGCAAGACCGGCAAGAAGCACCCTTACTACCTGTGCGTGCGTAAGGACTGCGATGAAAAGCGCAAATCCATCCGCCGCGCGGATATCGAGGATTCATTCGAGGATGTCCTGCGTACCCTCAAGCCAACCCCCGCCTTATTCGCCTGCGTCAAGGAGATGTTCCGAGCCGCCTGGGAAATGCGGTTGGCACAAGCCAACTCCCTCGGTGGCGACCTAAAGATGGACCTGAAGCGTATTGATGCATCCATCGAACAACTGCTCGACCGGATCGTCGAAACGGAGTCATGCACTGTCTCTGCAGCGCTGGAGCGCCGCGTCGAAAAGCTGGAGGACGAGAAACGTCTCCTCGCTGACAAACTCGCCGAAATGGGCAAGCCGAAGCGTAGCTACCGGGAGACGTTCGAACTCGCGCTCGACTTCCTCGCAAACCCTTCGAAACTATGGGAAACCCGCCAGCTTCCACTACAGCAGACGGTGCTCCGATTGGCCTTCACCGAGGGTCTAGCCTACGACCGAGATACAGGGTTTCGAACCCCCGAATTATCGTTACCGTTCAGGGCCTTAGGAGGCAAAAACATGGAAAAAAGAAGAATGGTGGAGCCGAGGGGGATCGAACCCCTGACCTCGTCATTGCGAACGACGCGCTCTCCCAACTGAGCTACGGCCCCAGACCGGGTGCTGATAGGGCGAGCGCGGGGGTGGTGTCAAGCACCGCAGGGCGGCATTCGCGCCGGGGCCTGCCCGCGCCTCTCTCCCCCTCAATCCGGCAGCGAAAAGCGGCGGGCGGCGCCGTCGAGGATGAGGCCGAGCCCCTCCTCGAAGATCGCCTCGGCCCGGGTCGAGAGGGTGAGCTGCCTGAAGAAGGCCTCCGCCCCCTCGCGGGCGATGAGCCGGGCGAATTCGGGATGGGCGCCGTCTTCGGCGATGCCGGCGAAGGCGCGGGCATCGAGCTCTTCCTCCGCGGGCGGGCCGCCCCGCTCCATCCCGGCGCGCAGGCAATGGCCGAAGACGTAATTGTCGACGGTGGCGATGAGCGTCAGCCGGTCGGCGAGGGGCATGTCGACCGCGGCGAGCGCGGCGAGGCTCTGCTCGAAATGCGCCATGGCATTCGGCCCCGACGGGCCGGGCGGCCGCTCCGTCAGCACCCAGGGGTGGGCGGTGAAGCTGGCGCGGGTCGCATGGGCGATCAGCCGCAGGTCCTGCCGCCAGAGCCCCGTCATGGCCTCCGCCGGCAGAAGCACCTCGCTCATGATCCGGTCAGACATCTCGCCGAGCAGCGCCTCCTTCGTGGCGACATGGTGGTAGAGCGACATGGTGCCGGCGCCGAGCGCCTGGGCCACACGGCGCATCGAGACCGCCTCCAGCCCCTCCGCATCGGCGATGGCGAGCGCGGCAGCGGCGATGCTGGCGCGATCGAGCTGCGGCCGCCCGCCACGGCCGGCGCGGGCGCTCTGGCGGGTGGCGGCATCCTGCGCGGCGATCTCGGCGCGGAGCGCATGCATCTCGTCCCTCAGAGCCATCATGCGGCGCATTCCGGCGACGACATCGCCGCCGCGCATCGCCCGCCCCTCGGCCTGCATGGCCTCCGTCAGCGCCTGCATCCGCGCGCGGAGCGCGGGGTCGGAAGGGATCCTTGACATTCGTACACCGTACCATTAGGTCGCTTCGTACATCGTACCAACGGCGCGCCCGAGAGGGCAAGCCCACCTGCGGAGTTCTTCCTCATGACATCCTCCTCCCCTCCCGATCCCGCGCTCGCCATCGAGGCGCGGGGGCTCGGCAAGAGCTTCGGATCCAACCGCGCCGCCGACGGCATCTCGCTCTCGGTGCCGCGCGGCTCGGTCTTCGGGCTTCTCGGCCCCAACGGCGCCGGCAAGACGACGACCGTGCGGATGCTGACGACGCTGCTGACGCCCGATGAGGGCACCGCTTTCGTCGCCGGCCATGACGTGGTGCGCGCCGCGCCCATGGTGCGGCGGAACATCGGCCTCGTCGGGCAATATGCCAGCGTCGACGAGCTGCTCTCCGCCCGGCAGAACCTCGTCATGATCGCCCGGCTCCACGGACTGCGCCCGCGCGACGCCAGGGCCCGGGCCGACGAGCTGCTCGAGCGCTTCGACCTCGCATCCACGGGCCGCAAGCCGATCAAAAGTTTCTCCGGCGGGATGCGCCGGCGGCTCGACCTCGCCGCCTCGCTGGTGGTGGCGCCGCCCGTCCTTTTCCTCGATGAGCCGACGACCGGGCTCGACCCCTCGGGCCGCGCCGCGACCTGGGAGATCATCGCCGACATGACGAAGGGCGGCACCACGGTGCTCCTGACGACGCAATACCTGGAAGAGGCCGACACCTTCGCCGAGCGCGTCGCCGTCATCGACCATGGCCGCGTGGTGGCAGAGGGCACGCCCTCCGCCCTCAAGGCGCGGGTCGGGCGGGCCTCTCTGGCCGTGGACCTCGGCGAGGGGGAAGGGGCCGAGGCGGCGCTGAGAGAGCTCGCCGCGCCCTTCGCCGCCGGCCCGGCCTTCCGCCGGGGCCCGCAGCTCATCGTCCCGCTCAAGGACCTGCCCGGGACGGCCCGCCTCGTCGAGGCGCTGGCGGGCGCCGGCCTGTCGCTCGACGCCGTCAGCGTCCTGCGGCCGAGCATGGACGACGTCTTCTTCGAATTGACCGGCCGGCCCGCGACGGCCGAGCCGGCCCCCAGCCTGGAGCCTGCAGAATGACCGGCACGACGCAAACCGCCACCCACACCACCACACGGCCCGCCACGCGCCGGGGCATCATGAAGATGCTCGACGAGATCGGAGTCTTCATGGCCCGCGACCTGCAGCACATCCCGCGTGTGCCCGAGAAGCTGCTCGACGTGACGCTGCAGCCGCTCATGTTCGTGCTGCTCTTCGGCTATATCTTCGGCTCGGCCATCGACGTCGGCGACAGCGGCAACTACCGCGAGTTCCTGATGGCGGGGATCTTCATCCAGACGCTGGCCTTCCGCTGCGTGTCGACCGCCACCGGCATCGTCACCGATTTCGGCGAGGCGGTGATCGACCGCTTCCGCGTGCTGCCGATCTCGTCTCTGTCGATCCTGGTCGGCCGGGCGGCGGGCGAGATGATCGAAGGGCTGCTCGGCATCGTCGTCATGGCGCTCTGCGGCCTGCTGATTGGCTGGTCGCCCGAAGCGGGGCTCGGCCCGGCGCTCGGCGGCTTCGCGCTGATGATCTACTTCTCCTTCGCGATGATCGCGCTCGGCGCGGGCCTGGGCCTCTCGGTGCGGACCCAGAACGCGGCGCAGGCCATCGGCTTTCTGGTCATCTTCCCGCTGACCTTCGCCTCCAACGCCTTCGTGCCGATCGACGGGATGCCCGCCGTGGTGCGGCTGGTGACGGACTGGAGCCCGGTGACGCCGGTCGTCGCGGCGCTGCGCGATCTCTTCGGCAACCCGAACCCGATCCCGGCGGATGCGAGCTGGATGCTGCTGCACCCGGTGGCGGGCTCGCTGATCTGGTGCACGGTGCTGACCGTGGCCGGGCTCGGCGTCGCCGTCTGGCGCTTCGGCGCCCGGCGGAACGGCTGAGCGGGCAGGGGCGGGGGGCCGTCTGCCCTCCGCTCATTTGCAGAAAAGCGAGGGGGGCGGCGTCGCCCCCCTCCGTCATGTCAGGCGTTCGGGTTGAAGATCACCCCGAGTTCCCGCCGGTCGGCGACGCCCTGGAAGCCCTCGACGATCCCCTCCAGCCCGTAGCGCGCCGTGATGAGCGAGCCCGCATCGACATAGCCGCGCTCCATCATCTTGATGATGCGGGGATTGTCCCGCAGCGGATGCTGCCCGCCCATCTGCCCGCCGTAGACGGTGCGGGTGGAGAGGCAGAACTCCGTCGAGGGGAAGGAGATGTCGGAATACTGGAAGGCCGAGAGCAGCGTCAGATAGCCGCCGCCGCGCGTGACCTCCCAGCTCTGCCGGAGCGGCAGGATGCCGGAGGGGTCGGGCCCCGCCACCTCGGTCGGCGGGAAGAGATCGCCCCCCACGCATTCGATGACGAAATCGCCGCCGCGGCTCTGGAAGAAGCCCCGCGGCGTGCGGCCGCCGGCGTCGATATTCTCCGACGGCCCGCTGCAGAGCGCGCGGACCTGCTCGACGATCCCGTCGGGGTCGACATTGGGGTCGATGACCGTCGTCGCGCCGTATTCGAGCGCCCGCTCGCGGCGGTAGGGGATCGGCTCGATGACGATAATCTGCCCCGCCGCCCGGGCGCGGGCGCCCTGCGTGGCCGAGAGGCCGATGCAGCCGGCGCCGAAGATCACCACATCGGAGCCCGCCGTCACCGGCGCATGGATCGCCGTCACCGTGACGCCGACGCCGAAGGTGTCGCCGAGCATGCAGAGCTGCTCGTCCGGCAGGTCGGTGTAGCAGGGCACGCAATAGGCCTCCCACGCCACCATGAGCTCGGAGAGCCCGCCGACCTGGGCGCTCTCGATGACCCCTGTGCCGTCGGCCATCTGCGCCACCGGCTCGTTCTGGTAGGGCGCCAGCCAGTCGCAGGCCTCGGGATTGCCGTGCAGGCACTGGTAGCAATGCCCGCATTCGGTGGAGCCGGAGACGAGCACCCGGTCGCCGACCTTCACGCGGCGCACCTCGGAGCCGACCGCCTCGACCACGCCGAAGCCGGAGTGGTTGGGGATCGTCGGCGTGGCGAGGTCCTGCCCGCCGAGCACCGAGCGGGTGACGGTGTAGCAGCCGATGGAGGCGGTGCAGCGCACCACCACCTGCCGCGGGGCGATGGCGTTGAGCTTCAGATCCATGATCTCGGAGCCGGTGCCGTAGCGCACGAAGGCGCGGAATTCCTGCCCCTCGACGGAGCCGGAGGCGAGGGCCGGGCTCGCCGGCTCGTCCTGCGCGGCGGCGCGGGTGGCGAGGCCGGCGCCGGCCATGCCGATGGCGCCGCTGGTGAGCATCGAGCGGCGCGAGATGCCCGACTTGGGGGCAAGCCCGAGATCGGGGGTGGTGTGCTCCGCAGATGGCGCGGATTCCGCCTGGGGCAGGCCGGAGTCCGGCCGTTGGGTGTGGTCGTCCATGATATCCTCCCGTTTCATGAACCGGGAGCACGGCAGGTCGCCGCTGGCGGCGGCCCGGAGGCCGCCGCCCTCCTCCTCCCGGGATCGGCCGCCTGGCGGCCTTTCGGCCAGCGCCCCGTTTCCTCCTCGAGGGTGCTGACCGAATCCTTTGCGTCTGCGGGGACGTCCGGGCCGCGCCTCCACTCGCAGCCCCACCCTTTTCGCTAGACGAAAAAAGTTTCTCTATACGAAGCGTAGGAGCCGCTCGCCGAGTCTGTCAACGTTTTGTGACGTATGGGCGGTGCGGCGGTTCGCGCCAGAGCCGCCAGCGATAGCCGGGCAGCGCCACCAGCTCGCGCAGGGCGAGCCGGACCTGCGCCCGGGGGCTCGCGCCCTTTAGCGGCAGGGGCGCGGCGCGGGCGGGCAGCCCATGCGCCCGGGCCGTCATCACGGCGCGCGGGCAATGCGGCGCGTCGGTGACGATGAGCACCTCGGTGGCGCCGAGCATCTGGAGGAGGGGCAGGGAGAAGGCGATGTTCTCCATCGTCGTCCGCGCCGCCTCCTCCTTGTGGATGGCGTGAGCGGGCACGCCCTCCGCCGCCAGCACCGCCGCGATGGCGGCGCCCTCGCTCGCGGCGCCGTTGCCCACGCCGCCGGTGCCGAGGACGGCATCGACCTTGCCCTCCCGCCAGAGCCGCGCGCCATGGCGGGCGCGGCGGAGGAGGTTGGGGGAGGGGCCGTCGGGCCAGTTGGCCGAGCCGAGGACAAGGGCGATGCGCATGGCGGAAGCGTGACGGAGCCGGCGCGCGGAGGAAAGAGGGAACCGCCGGGGGGCCGGCGGGGTTAAGGCTCTGCAATCACGGGAGAGTGAGATGGAAGAGCTACTGCAAGGCATCGGCATCTTCATGCTGATCATCCTGGCCCTCATCGGCCTCGTCGCCGGCTGGCTTGCCGGCCTCGTCGCGGGCCGCGACAAGGGCCTCTACATGGCCGTCGGCGTGCTGGCGGCACTGGCAACACCGTTCATCCTCGCGGCCGTGGGCGTCACGGCACTGGCGGCGGGCGGCATCCTGGTCGTGCTGCTGGCGGGGATCGTCGGCGCCGTGATCGTGTTGGCCATCGTGCGCGCGGTGAAGGGGGGACGGCGGGACGTGTGAGTCACGCCTGCCGCGGGTGCAGGACGGCGATGACCTCCACGGCGTCGCCGGCCACCCGGTAAACCAGTCGATATCTGTAGGATCGCGTCAGGAGGACGCGCAGGCCGGTGCCATCTATGGCCCGGCCAAGCGCGGGAAATTGCGCGAGGTGATCGGCAAGGCGCTGGACGTCCTGTAGCAGTCTTCTGGCTGCCTGCGGGTTCTGGCTTTCAAGCTCGTCCGTCTGCGCGATGAGGTCCGCCAGCGCCTCCCGCGACCAGCGGATGTCAGCCACGCCGGAGCGCGCGGCTCACGTCTGCCGGGGCCGCCGGATCGAAAGGCGCCGCTTCGCGCCGCCGCAGATCCGCCAGTTCGGCCGGATCAAAGGGCAAGGGGCCGGCATGGGCCGCTAGGAACCCTTCGACAATCTCGGCCAGATCCGACTGCGCGCCGTCCGGGAGGGCGGCGGCATCGGTCATCAGGGTTTGGAGCCGGGCGTTCATGCGGGCCAATCTAGCATGGCGCGGCGCGGCAGCCTAGCGGTCGCACCCGATCCCGTCGCCGTCCCTGTCCAGATCATAGATGTCGCGCCCTACGACGGTCACAGGGCCGCGCACATAGGCCGGGCCATTGCCGGAGCCGCCGGCGCAATCGACGTCTGAGGCGATAGGCACGCAGGCGCCGCGATAATTCGGGTCGCACTGGGATTGGGCGAGCTGGGTTTGCGTCTGGGCGACGGGTGCAGGGGGCGAGCCGAAGAAGAAACCGGCCAGGGCGACGGCGCCCAGGGCCAGGAACACGGTGTTGCGCGGCATTCTGTCCCCCGAGGGCGTTAACGATTCTTAACGAAACGTTAAAAGGGGGACAGTCTTTTCCCTAAGGGAAAGTTGGGGCGCCTTGCCCTACCGCTTCCCCCGCCGCTTCACCCCGCCTCTTTGCCCCGGCCGCCCGGCCGTCGACCGGCCGGACGCCTTCCGCCCCTCGTCCACCGCCGAGTCCACCGCGGACTGCCGCGCCAGCGGGTCGTCGGAGATCACGAGGTCCACCGTCTCCAGCCGCTTCACCTCGTCGCGAAGCCGCGCCGCCTCCTCGAACTCGAGGTTCTCGGCGGCCTTGCGCATGTCGGCGCGGAGGCCGTCCAGCACAGCCTCCAAATTCCCGCCGTGGAGCGGCTTGTCGACCTTCGCGGTCACGCGGTTCATGTCGACGTCGCCATGGTAGAGCCCGGCGAGGATGTCCTCGACGTTCTTCTTCACGGTCGCCGGGGTGATGTTGTGCTCGATATTGTAGGCGACCTGCTTCTCGCGGCGCCGGTCGGTCTCGCGCATGGCGCGCTCCATCGAGCCGGTGATCCGGTCGGCATACATGATGACCCGGCCCTCGGCGTTCCGCGCCGCGCGGCCGATGGTCTGGATGAGCGAGGTCTCCGACCGCAGGAACCCCTCCTTGTCGGCATCGAGGATCGCCACCAGCCCGCATTCGGGGATGTCGAGCCCCTCGCGCAGGAGGTTGATCCCGACCAGCACGTCGAAGGCGCCGAGGCGGAGGTCGCGGAGGATCTCGATCCGCTCGATCGTGTCGATGTCGGAGTGCATGTAGCGGACCTTGATGCCCTGCTCGTGCAGGTATTCGGTCAGGTCCTCCGCCATGCGCTTGGTCAGCACGGTGCAGAGCGTGCGGAAGCCGCGGGCCGTCACCTTGCGGATCTCGTCGAGGAGGTCGTCGACCTGGGTGCCCACGGGCCGGATCTCGACCTGGGGGTCCAGCAGCCCCGTCGGGCGGATCACCTGCTCGGCGAAGACGCCGCCGGCCTGGTCGAGCTCCCACGATTGCGGCGTGGCGGAGACATAGATCGACTGCGGGCGCATCGCGTCCCATTCCTCGAACTTGAGGGGTCGGTTGTCCATACAGGAGGGCAGGCGGAAGCCGTGCTCGGCCAGCGTGAATTTCCGCCGGTAGTCGCCGCGGTACATGGCGCCGATCTGGGGGACGGAGACATGGCTCTCGTCGGCGAAGACGATGGCATTGTCGGGGATGAACTCGAAGAGCGTTGGCGGCGGCTCGCCGGGGGCGCGGCCGGTGAGGTAGCGCGAATAGTTCTCGATCCCCGCGCAGGAGCCGGTGGCCTCCATCATCTCGAGGTCGAAATTCGTGCGCTGCTCGAGCCGCTGCGCCTCGAGGAGCTTGCCCTCCGAGACGAGCTGGTCGAGCCGGACCTTCAGCTCCTTCTTGATGCCCTGGATCGCCTGGGCGAGCGTCGGGCGGGGCGTCACGTAGTGGCTGTTCGCATAGATGCGGACGCGATCGAACGTGTCGGTCTTCTCGCCGGTCAGCGTGTCGAATTCGGTGATGGACTCCAGCTCCTCCCCGAAGAAGCTCAGGCGCCAGGCGCGGTCCTCGAGGTGGGCGGGCCAGACCTCGATCGTGTCGCCCCGCACGCGGAAGGCGCCGCGCTGGAAGCCGGCGTCGTTGCGGCGGTATTGCTGGGCGACGAGATCGGCGATGAGCTGGCGCTGGTCATAGGGCCGGCCCTTGTGGAGATCGACGGTCATCGCCGAATAGGTCTCCACCGAGCCGATGCCGTAGATGCAGGAGACGGAGGCGATGATGATGACATCGTCGCGCTCGAGCAGCGCCCGGGTCGCCGAGTGGCGCATCCGGTCGATCTGCTCGTTAATCTGGCTCTCCTTCTCGATATAGGTGTCCGACCGGGGCACATAGGCCTCCGGCTGGTAGTAATCGTAGTAGGAGACAAAATACTCGACGGCGTTCTCGGGGAAGAAGCCCTTGAACTCGCCATAGAGCTGCGCGGCCAGCGTCTTGTTGGGGGCGAGGATGATGGCGGGGCGCTGGGTTTCCTCGATGACCTTCGCCATGGTGAAGGTCTTGCCCGTGCCGGTGGCGCCGAGGAGCACCTGATCCCGCTCGCCGGCAGTGATGCCCGAGGCGAGCTCGACGATGGCCGTCGGCTGGTCGCCCGCCGGCGAGAAGCTCGTGTGCATCACGAAGCTCTTGCCGCCCTCCAGCTTCTCGCGCCGCTCGGGCGCCCGCTGGAGCATGGGCATCTGTTCGGGCGAATTGTTGTGCATCGTGACATCCCCCAAGGACTGGCGCGCGAGTGTCGGTCTTCTTTTGTTCCGGTGCAAGGCTGGCACCTGACAGATGGTGGCAGGAGGCGGCGGAGGCAAGGGCGGATGGGCGGAGGTTGCTGGGTAGGGTGGGTTTCTAACCCACCGAATGCGCGAGGTTGGAGCAGGGCCCCCGCCCGGTACGCGCCGCAGGCGCAGGGCGAGCGCCGGCCCGTCCCGCGGGCTGGCGCTCTCGTGGGGTCAGGCGTGACGGTGAGCGGGGGAGTGGTTGCACCATAAAGCGCCATGCGGAGCAGGTGGGAGCGCCAACCCACGGGCCGGCGCTCGCCCTGCGCGGTACGGTCCGGACATGCTCGGCCCGCCCAGACGGGCGGGCTCGCGGTTGTTCGCGTGACCTCGCCGCATCACGCATGGCGGCCTTGCGCCCGGCGCTCTGGCGGTGGGGGAGGGGGTTCTTTAGGGCCGAGGGGTATCCCGCCCGCATCAGCCTCAACAGGAGCCTGCCTTGGCCCGCGCCAGCCTTGCCGAATTCGCCCGCCCGCTGCACGACGCCGTCGCGCCCACCGCGCCGCTGACAGGAGGGCAGATCCGCACCGAGCTGCTCTGCGGCCTCACCGTCGCGCTCGCGCTCGTCCCCGAGGCCGTGGCCTTCGCCTTCGTGGCGGGGGTGCATCCGTTGGTCGGGCTCTATGCGGCGTTCTTCGTCGGGCTCATCACCTCGGCCTTCGGGGGGCGGCCGGGGATGATCTCGGGTGCGACCGGGGCCATGGCCGTCGTCATGGTGGCGCTCGTCGCCGAGCACGGGGTGGAATATCTCTTCGCCGCCGTGGTGCTCACCGGCCTCATCCAGATTGCCGCGGGGCTCTTCAAGCTGGGGCGGTTCATCCGGCTGGTGCCGAACCCGGTGATGCTCGGCTTCGTCAACGGGCTCGCCATCGTCATCTTCATCGCCCAGCTCGCGCAGTTCCAGGTGCCGGGCGCCGGCGGCGGGGGCGTCGGGGGCCATGGCGGGGTCGGCGGCGGGGCCTGGCTGACCGGCACGCGGCTCTATGCAATGCTGGCGCTGACGGCGCTGACCATGGTGGTGATCTGGGGCATGCCGAAGGTCACGAAACTGGTGCCGGCGCCGCTCGCCGCCATCGCCGTGACCGCCGGCATCGTCATGATCTTCAACGTCGACGTGCCGCGCGTGGGCGACATGGCCTCGATCTCCGGCGGCTTCCCTGCCTTCCACATCCCCGCCGTGCCGATGACCTGGGAGACGCTGCGGATCGTCCTGCCCTATGCCGCGCTCCTCGCGGCCGTGGGGCTGATCGAGAGCCTTCTGACGCTGAACCTCGTCGGCGAGATCACCGGCCAGCGGGGCGGGGCGAGCCGGGAATGCGTGGCGCAGGGCGCCGCCAACACCGTCACCGGCTTCTTCGGCGGCATGGGCGGCTGCGCGATGATCGGCCAGTCGATGATCAACGTGAATTCCGGCGGGCGAACCCGGCTCTCCGGCATCGCGGCGGCCGTGTTCCTCCTGCTCTTCATCCTCGTCGCGGCGCCGCTCATCGAGCTCATCCCGCTCGCGGCGCTCGTCGGCGTCATGTTCATGGTGGTCATCGGCACCTTCGCCTGGCGGAGCTTCCGCATCATGACCAAGGTGCCGCGGACGGATGCCGCCGTGATCGTGCTGGTGACCGTGGTGACGGTCTTCACCGATCTCGCGACGGCGGTGATCGTCGGCGTCATCGTCTCGGCCCTCGCCTATGCCTGGGAGAATGCCGTGCGCATCCGGGCGGAGCGGGTGAGCTACGAGGGCGTGAAGGTCTACCGGATCGAAGGGCCGCTGTTCTTCGGCTCGGCGCAGGGCTTCGGCGAGCTCTTCACGCCGGAGGCGGACCCCGAGCTGGTGGTCGTCGACTTCGCGAAGAGCCGGGTGGCCGACCAGTCGGCGCTGGAGGCCATCGACGCGCTCGCCCATCGCTACGAGGCGCTGGGCAAGCGGGTCGAGCTGAAGCACCTCTCGGACGATTGCGTCCGCCTCCTCGACCGGGCGGACCAGCTGGTGGTCCGCTCGGAGGACGACCCGGATTATGGCGTTGCGGCGCAATATGGCGTCCGCGCGGGGGCGTTCGGCGCGGGGCATTGAGGGAGGGGGTGCCGGGCTGAAGCCCGGCCTACGCGGGCGGCCCTGTCGGGTGGGTTTGCAATCCACCGATGGCGCGACGGTTTGTCGGTGCCCCGCCCGGTGCGCGCCGGCACGGCGCAGGGCGCCGGGGCGCCCGGTTGCGAGGAGAAGGTGGGTTACAAACCCACCCTACGCCCGCACCTGACGGCCGAGCTGTTCCCCCGCCCGTTACGCGCCGCAGGCGCAGGGCGAGCGCCGGCCCGTCCCGCGGGCTGGCGCTCTGGTGGGGCTGGGCCCGGCCAGTGAGCGGGGAGGTGGCGGCACCATAAAGTGCGCCGCGTAACCGTTGGAGCGCCAACCCCCGGCCCGGCGCTCGCCCTGCGCGGTGACGGGTGTGCCCGGTTGCGAGGGGGATGGTGGGTTGAAAACCCACCCTACGGGGGGAGCCGCGCAGGAGGGGGCTGAGACCCCTCCGCCCCGAAGGGCCAACCGCCAGCCGACCTTTCCCGCCCGCATGGCAGCCATGCGCCGCGCCCCGCCTCTGGCCAAGCGGCCCCTCATCCACTATCTCCCGCCCAGATTTGCGGGAAGCCCCATGCCCATGACCTTCGAAAATCCCGGCCCGATCGAGCGCGACTGGTCCGACGCGATCTCCACCGTCGACGAGATCATCAACGACGCCCGCAACGGGCGGATGTTCGTGCTTGTCGATCACGAGGATCGCGAGAACGAGGGCGACCTCGTCATCCCCGCGCAGATGGCGACGCCGGATGCCATCAACTTCATGGCCACCCATGGCCGCGGGCTCATCTGCCTCGCGCTCACCTCCGAGCGGATCGACGCGCTGGGCCTGCCGCTCATGGCCCAGCAGAATTCCTCGCGGCACGAGACGGCCTTCACCACCTCGATCGAGGCGCGCGAGGGCGTCTCCACCGGCATCTCCGCTGCCGACCGGGCGCTGACCGTCGCCGTCGCCATCGACGCCGGCAAGGGCGCGCAGGATATCGCGACGCCGGGCCATGTCTTTCCGCTCCGCGCCCGTGAGGGCGGGGTGCTCGTGCGCGCCGGGCATACCGAAGCCTCGGTGGATATCGCCCGGCTGGCCGGCCTCAACCCCTCCGGCGTGATCTGCGAGATCATGAACGAGGACGGCTCGATGGCGCGGCTGCCCGATCTCGTCGCCTTCGCGCAGAAGCACGGGCTCAAGATCGGCACGATCAGCGACCTCATCGCCTACCGCCGCCGGCACGACAATCTCGTCCGCCAGACCGAGGCGCAGACCATCACCTCCGAATTCGGCGGGGAGTGGGAGCTGCGCATCTTCTCGGACGTAACGCAGGGCGCCGAGCATATCGTGCTCATCAAGGGCGACATCTCGGGCGAGGAACCGGTGCTGGTGCGGATGCATGCCCAGGACGCGATGAAGGACATCGTCGGCTGCGGGCCGGCGGGGCGGGCGAGCCTCTTCGCCGACGCAATGCGCGCCATTGCCGCCGAGGGGCGTGGGGCGCTGGTGCTGCTGCGGGACCTGCACATGAAGATCTCCGGCGCCGGCGAGGTCTCGCCGCAGACGCTCCGCCAGTACGGGGTGGGCGCGCAGATCCTCTCGACGCTCGGCCTCAGCCGGATCGAGCTTCTCACCAATTCTCCCAAACCGCGCATCGTCGGACTCGAGGCCTATGGCATCGAGATCGCCGGCACGCGGCCCATTCCGAAAGGCTGATCCGATGGCCGGAGCCTCCGAATACGCCCTGCCGCGGCCCGAGTTCGACCGGCCGGTCAAGGCGCTGATCGTCGTCGCGCCCTTCTACCGCGACATCGCCGACATGGCGCTGGCGGGTGCCCGGGCCGAGCTCGAGGCCGCCGGCGCGACCCACGAGACCGTCGAGGTTCCCGGCGCGCTGGAAGTGGCGCCGGCCATCGCCATGGCCGCGAAGCTCGCCGATTTCGACGCTTTCGTGGCGCTCGGCTGCGTGATCCGCGGCGAGACGACGCATTACGAGACGGTCTGCAACGACTCGTCGCGCGCGCTGCAGCTCCTCGCGCTGCAGGGCCTGCCGCTCGGCAACGGCATCCTGACGGTGGAGAACCACGGCCAGGCCGTCGTCCGCGCCGATCCGGCGCAAGCCAACAAGGGCGCGGGTGCGGCGGCGGCGGCGCTGCATCTGCTGGCGCTCTCGCGCAGATGGGGCGGGCGGAGCCGCGGGGCGGGCTTCACCTCCGACATCCTGATGGCGCGCGGGGGCACGCCCGCATGAGCCTCCGCGGCGACAACCTCAGCAATAACCAGCGGCGAAAGATGAAATCGGCGTCGCGGCTCTATGCGGTGCAGGCGCTCTTCCAGATGGAGGCGCAGGGCCAGCGGATCGATAAGGTCATCCGCGAGTTCGAGATGCACCGCTTCGGCGCGGTCTACGAGGAGGGCGAATATCAGGACGGCGATATCGACCTCTTCCGGGCGCTGATGACCGAGGCGGTGAGCCGGCAGGCGGTGATCGACCAGATGACCGACCGGGCGCTGGTGGCCAAATGGCCGATTGCCCGGATCGACCCGACTTTGCGGGCCCTCTTCCGGGCTGCGGGGGCGGAGATGGTGGCGAAGGAGACGCCGCCGCGCGTGGTGATCAGCGAGTTCGTCGACGTGGCGCGGGCGTTCTTCCCCGAGGGGAAGGAGCCGAGCTTCGTCAACGCGGTGCTGGACCACATGGCCCGCGAGGCGGTGCCCGAGGCGTTCTGACGCCGGACGGCGCTCGCCTCCGGCAATCGCCCCGCCCGCCGTCCCTTCGCGGGAGCACAGGGCGGGGGGGCTTGCCGCGGGGGGTGGCGGGCTGAAGCCCGCCCTACGAAGGATTGCCCTTTCCAACGCTTCTGCGGTGTCCCCGCCCGGTACGCGCCGCAGGCGCAGGGCGAGCGCCGGCCCGTCCCGCGGGCTGGCGCTCTGGTGGGGCTGGGCGATGCGGTTGGGGCGGAGGTGGCTGCACCATGAAGCGCGCCGCCTCACCGGCAGGAGCGCCAACCCCCGGGCCGGCGCTCGCCCTGCGCGGAGAGGTCAGGGCGCGGTGGTGAGGGAGGGCGGTGGGTTGAAAACCCACCCTACGGCTGGTTCCCAGGACGGCGCCCTCCAAGCGAGGGCCGGCCCCCGGCCCCCGTAGGCCGGGCTTCAGCCCGGCCCCCCCTCACGCCTTCCAGGCCCGCCGCGCCGTCAGCGGGAAGGCCAGCATCAGCACCGCCAGCATTCCGAAGGCGAGGGGCAGGCTCGTCCAGTCGGCGAGGAAGCCGATGAGCGCCGGGCCGAGGAGCACGCCCGCATAGCCCGTCGTCGTCACCGCCGCGATGGCGAGCGCCGGGGGCATGAGGGTCTGCTTGCCGGTCAGCGAGAAGACCACCGGCACGAGGTTCGCCGCCCCGACGCCGATCAGCGCGAAGCCCGCCAGCGCGGCGGCGCCCGGCAGCATCACCGCCAGCACGATCCCGGCACTGGCGATCAGCCCGCCCCAGAAGAGCACGTGGAAGCGGCCGAGCGCCGCGACGATCCGGTCGCCGGTCAGCCGCCCGGCCGTCATCGTCACCGAAAAGGCCATGTAGCCGAGGCCCGCCTGCGCCGCGTCCAGCCGGTCGAGCCCCGTCAGCAGCAGCGCGCCCCAGTCGAGCACCGCGCCCTCGGCCAGGAAGCAGACCGCCGCCAGCCCGGCGAAGAGAAGGACGATGCCGCGGGGCAGGGCGAGGGGCGGCGGCTCCTCGCCGCCGGCGCGCAGGAGCCCGGGTGCCGCGACGGCGAGCGCCAGGGCGGCGAGAACCGCCGCTGTCAGCGCCGTCGCAATCGGCCCGGCGCCGAGGGTCAGCATCAGCGTCGCGCCGCCGGCGCCGAGGATGCCGCCGACGGAGAACATCGCATGGAAGCCCGACATGAGGGGCCGCGTGTCCCGCCGCTCGACCTCCACCGCATGGACGTTCATGGCGACGTCGAGGCTTCCCAGCGAGGCGCCGAAGACGAAGAGCGCGGCGCCGAGGGCGAGGGGCCCGGCCGCGATCATCAGGAAGGGCGTCGCCAGCACCAGCCCGGCGCCGCCGATGAGGATCACCGGCCGCGGCCCGGTGCGGGCGGCGATGGTGCCGGTGAGCGGCATGGCGATCACCGATCCGATGCCGAGGCAGAGGAGGAGGAGGCCAAGGAGCCCCTCGTCCGCCCCCACCCGCTCTTTCGCGAAGGGGATGAGCGGCGCCCAGGCCGAGGGCAGGAAGCCGCCGACGAGAAAGGCGAGCCGGGTAGCGCGGGAGGCGGGGGCAAGGGTCATGAGGGATCCTTCGGGGGGCGGTGGAGCGCCGGGCCGTCATAGCCGGGGGCGCCCTGTTCCAGAATGAGATGCGTGAGGGCGGTGAGCGGGGCGACCGGGTGGGGCGCATGCGTCTCGAGCTTGGCGCTCGTCATCATCAGCGCCGTGGCGCGGGCGGAGGCGATGAGGGCGCGCTTGAGCTCGGCATCCTCCGGGTCGAAGGCGGCTATGCCCTCGGCCGAGAGGGCGCAGGCGCCGAGGAAGGCGAGGTCGGGGCGGAGGCTCCGGGCCTCGCGGATCGCGGCGGCGCCGGTGGTGCCGCCGGTCTCTGCCGAGACGCGGCCGCCGATGAGGTGGAGGCGGAGATCGGTGCGCCCCGAGAGCGCGGCCGCGGCGGGCAGCGAATTGGTGAAGATGGTGACGCCGGCGGGGAGGAGCGGCGCGAGGATCGCCACCGTGCTGCCGGTGTCGAGGAAGAGCGTCTGGCCGGGGGAAGCGAGGCGGGCGGCGACCTCGGCGAGGGCGCGCTTGGCGGCGAGATCCTCGGTTTGACGGGTGGCCAGGGGGCGGCCGGCGGGGGAGAGCGGCAGGGCCCCGCCATAGACCCTTGTGCAGCGCCCGGCGGCGGCGAGGGCACGGAGGTCGCGGCGGATGGCGTCCTCCGAGACGCGATACTCCGCCGCGAGGGCGGCGGAGCTCACCGGGCTGCCCGCGGAGAGGCGGGTGGCGATGGCTTCGCGCCGGGCGTCTGGGGGTGAAACGTGCATGATCGTGCATTAGCGTGGGAAAGCGTGAGTTGTCCAGAGGGTGGGACGGGGGGTTCGGGGGGCTGTCTGCCCCCCGAACCCCCCGAAGCATATTTGGAAAGGGGCAGAGGCAGGGGGTGGACAGGACTGGGCGGGCTGAGGCGACGCTCGGGTGCGCGCGGCGTCGGGCCTTGCATCCCCGGGGGCGGCGCCGCAGGCTGGCGGGACCTTTCGGACGGAGGCGAGCGATGGATCTGATCGAGGCGGCGAAGGCGGTGCGCGAGAATGCCCACGCGCCCTATTCGGACTTCAAGGTCGGGGCGGCGATCCGCGCGGCCTCGGGGCGGGTCTATCTCGGCGTCAATGTCGAGAATGTCGCCTATCCCGAAGGCACCTGCGCCGAGGCCGGGGCCATCGCCGCCATGGTGGCGGCGGGGGAGACCGAGATCCGCGAGGTCGCCGTCATCGCCGGCTCGCCCATGCCGGTGACGCCCTGCGGTGGCTGCCGGCAGAAGCTGAAGGAATTCGGCGCGGCGGAGGTGCAGGTCCATATGGCGACGATGGACGGCAAGGTGGAGGTGACGACGATAGGCGACCTCCTCCCCGGCGGGTTTTCCCGCGATTACATGAGCTGAGGATGGAGCCGCGCGCGCTCATCGCCGCCGTCCGGAGGGGGGAGGCGCTGCCGGAGGGGGCGCTGGCCCGCTTCGCCGCCGGGCTCGCCACGGGCGAGGTGTCGGACGCGCAGGCCGGGGCCTTCGCCATGGCCGTCATGCTCAAGGGGCTCGGCGAGGCGGGGCGCGTGGCGCTGACAGCGGGCTTTCGCGATTCGGGCCGGGTGCTCGCGTGGGACCTGCCGGGCCCGGTGATCGACAAGCATTCGACAGGCGGCGTGGGCGATCCGGTGTCGCTGATCCTCGCCCCGGCACTGGCCGCCTGCGGGGCCTATGTGCCGATGATCTCCGGCCGGGGGCTGGGGCATACCGGCGGCACGCTCGACAAGCTCGAGGCGGTGCCCGGCGTCTCCACCCAGGTCAGTGAGAGGGAGCTCCGGGCGATCACTGAGCAGGTCGGCTGCGCCATCGTCGGCGCCACCGGCGAGATCGCCCCGGCCGACCGGCGGCTCTACGCGATCCGCGACGTCACGGGCACGGTGGAGAGCATCGACCTCATCACCGCCTCGATCCTGTCGAAGAAGCTGGCGGCGGGGCTCGACGCGCTGGTGCTCGACGTCAAATGCGGGTCCGGCGCCTTCATGAAGCGGCCCGAGGAGGCGCGGGCGCTGGCGGAGGCGCTGACTGCAGCCGGCACCGGCGCCGGCTGCCCGACGGATGCGCTGATCACCGACATGTCGCAGCCGCTGGCGCCCGCCATGGGCAATGCGCTGGAGGTGGCGGTCTGCATGTCCGTCCTCAGCGAGGGGCGGGCGGCGGCGCCGCGTCTCCATGACCTTTCCGTCGCGCTGGCGGGCCGGGCGCTGGAGCTCGGCGGCATCCCGGGCGGGGCGGAGAAGGCGGCGGCGGCGATCGCGTCCGGCGAGGCGCTCGAGCGCTTGTGCGAGATGCTGGCCGCCCTCGGCGGGCCGCCCGACATGGCGGAGGACTGGCGCACCCATCTGCCGGCGGCCGAGATCGTTGGCGACGTGACGGCGCCGGAGGGCGGCTTCGTCACCGCCATCGACGGCGAGGCGCTGGGCCATGCCGTCGTCGCCCTCGGCGGCGGGCGGCAGGTGGAAAGCGACCGGGTGAACCCGGCGGTCGGCCTCTCCGACATCGCGGCGCTCGGCACGGAGCTCGCCCCGGGCGCGCCGCTCTGCACGCTGCATGCCGCGACCGAGGAGGATGCCTTCGCCGCGGCGGAGGCGGTGCGGGCGGCCTTCACGCTGGGCGAGGCGCCGCCGCCCCAGATGCCCCTGATCCTTGAGGAGGTGCGGTCATGACATGGCTCCGCTTGGCGGGAGGCGCCCGATGAGCCGCGCCTTCCTCGTCGTTCTCGATTCGGCCGGCGTGGGCGGGGCGCCCGATGCCGCCAATTTCTTCAACGGCCGCGTGCCGGATACCGGCGCCAACACCTTGGGCCATATCGCCGAGGCTTGCGCCGCCGGCCGGGCGGAGGAGGGGCGCTCCGGCCCGCTCCACCTGCCGAACCTCGCCGCGCTCGGGCTCGGGCGGGCGATCACGCTCGCCTCCGGCTTCCCCGACCCATGGCCCGATGCCGCCGTCACGGGCGCCTTCGGCGCCGCGACCGAGATCTCGCCGGGCAAGGACACGCCCTCGGGCCATTGGGAGCTGGCGGGCGTGCCCGTGCCCTGGGACTGGGGCTATTTTCCCGACAGTGACCCGGCCTTCCCCGAGGAGCTCATGGCCGAGGTCGCCCGCCTCGCCGGCACTGAAGGCACGCTCTGCAACCGGCACGGCTCCGGCACGGCGGTCATCGAGGAGTTCGGGGAAGAGCATCTGAAGAGCGGCTGGCCGATCTGCTACACCTCCGTCGACAGCGTCTTCCAGATCGCCGCGCATGAGGAGGTCTTCGGGCTGGACCGGCTGCTCCAGCTCTGCGAGGCGCTGGCGCCGCGGCTCCATGCGATGAAGATCGGCCGGGTCATCGCGAGGCCCTTCCTTGGCGCCACCGCAGCCGATTTCAAGCGCACACCGCATCGCCGCGACTATGCCATCGCCCCGCCGGAGCCGACGCTCTGCGACTGGGCGCAAGAGGCTGGCCACCCCGTGCATGCAATCGGCAAGATCGGCGACATCTTCTCGATGCAGGGCATCGACGACGTGACCAAGGGGACGGACGAGAGCCTGATGGCCGACCTCCACCGGCTTGTGGCCGATGCGGAGGAGGGCGCCTTCACCTTCGCCAATCTCGTCGAGTTCGACAGCCTCTACGGCCACCGCCGCGACGTGGCGGGCTATGCGCGGCATCTGGAATGGGCGGATGGCGAGCTGGGGCGGGTCGTGGCGGCGCTTCGCGAGGGCGACCTCCTCGTCATCACCGCCGATCACGGCAACGACCCGACCTTCGCCGGCACCGACCACACCCGCGAGCGGGTGCCGGTGCTGGTGGCGGGGGCGGGCCGGAAGGAGCTGGGGCTGATGGCCTTCACCGATGTCGCGGCGCTCATCGCCGCCCACCTGGAGATCCCCCGATGAGCTGGCGTGACTTCCCGAAGGTAGAATTGCACCTGCATCTCGAAGGCGCCGCGCCGCCGGCCTTCATCAAGGGGCTGGCGATGGAGAAGAAGATCGACCTCTCCGGCATCTTCACCGAGGCCGGAGGCTACCGCTACGAGGGGTTCGACCACTTCCTGACCGTCTATGAGGCCGCCTGCACGACGCTGCAATCCCCCGAGGATTTCCGCCGCCTCACCCTCGCGGTGCTGGAGGAAAGCGCCGCCCATGGCGTGGTCTATTCCGAGACCTTCCTGTCGCCGGACTTCTGCGGCGGCGGCGATGTCGCCGCCTGGCGCGATTACCTCGCCGCCATCGAGGATGCCGCCGCCGAGGCGGAGCGGACGCATGGCATCACGCTCCGCGCCATCGTCACCGCCATCCGGCATCTTGGCCCCGAGCAGGCGAAGGCCACGGCGCTCTGCGCCGCCGAGACGAAGGGCCGCTTCCTCACCGGCTTCGGCCTTGCGGGAGCGGAGCTGATGGGGCGGCCGGGGGATTTCTCCTATGCCTTCGACATGGCGCGGGAGGCGGGGCTGCGCCTCACCGCCCATGCCGGCGAATGGGGTGGGCCCGACATGGTGGCCGACACGCTCCGCGACCTGAAGGTGGAGCGCATCGGCCACGGCATCTCCGCCGCCCGCGACCCCGAGCTCTGCGAGCGGATCGCCGAGGCGGGGGTGGTGCTCGAGGTTTGCCCCGGCTCCAACGTCTTCCTCGGCGCGGCGAAGAGCTGGGAGAGCCATCCCATCGCCAAGCTCCGCGAGCGGGGCGTGAAGGTCACGATCTCGACCGACGATCCGCCCTATTTCCACACGACGATGACCGCCGAGTTCGAGGGGCTCGAGCGCGCCTTCGGCTGGGGGGAGGAGGAGTTCACCGAGCTGACCGAGGTGGCGCTCGCCGCGGCTTTCTGCGACGAGGAGACGCGGGATGCGGTGAGAGAAAGGCTGAAGCGATGACAGATGACGGCGTGACCTCCGGTGGCGGGATCCCCGACGGCGTGACCCTCGTCGACCACCCCCTTGTGCAGCACAAGCTGAGCCTGATGCGGAACAAGGAGACCTCGACCAATTCCTTCCGCCGGCTCCTGCGCGAGATCAGCCACCTCCTCGCCTACGAGATCACCCGCGACCTGCCGATGACGACGGAGCGGATCGAGACGCCGCTCCAGCCGATGGACGCGCCGATGATCGAGGGCAAGAAGCTGGCGCTCGTGTCGATTCTGCGGGCCGGCAACGGGCTGCTGGACGGGATCCTCGAGCTGATCCCGGCGGCCCGCGTCGGCTTCGTCGGGCTCTACCGCGACCCCGAGACGCTGGAGCCGGTGCAGTATTATTCGAAGCTCCCCGGCAGCCTCGACGAGCGGCTGACCATCGTGGTCGATCCGATGCTGGCGACGGGGAATTCCTCCGCCGCCGCCATCGACCTCGTGAAGGCTGCCGGCGCCAGCAACATCCGCTTCATGTGCCTTCTCGCGGCGCCCGAGGGGATCGCGCGGATGCGTCAGGCGCATCCCGACGTGCCCATCGTCACCGCCGCCATCGACAGCCATCTGAACGACCACGGCTACATCGTCCCCGGCCTCGGCGATGCCGGCGACAGGATGTTCGGCACCAAGTAGCGCAGGGTTAACCAGACCCCGGCCCGGCCTTTACTTGGCAGGGCCGATCCGGCATCCTCTCCCACATCTAGTGGGGGTCTGCCATGAAACCTGTCCGATATGCCGCTTGTCTGGCTCTGGCGCTCGGAGCGGCGCCTGCCGCGCTGCTCGCGCAGGTACCGGCCGAGTTTCCGCCGGCCAATTACGCCGGCAACCAGTTCGTCGACAGCGAGGGCTGCGCCTTCATCCGTGCCGGGCTCGACGGCGGGCTCGAATGGGTGCCGCGCATGAGCCCGCAGCGCGAGCAGCTCTGCGGCTATGTGCCCACCTTCGACACGCCGCCGGCGCAGACCATCGCCACCAACCAGCCGCAGGGATTCTTCGGCCTGCCGGATATCGATGGCTCCTCCGGCCCGATCCGGCCCGGCACGGCCGCGCCGACAGGCCCGGTCGCCACCGCCGCGGCGCCTGCCGCCCCGGCGCGCGTGGCCCCCGCAGCCCCGGCCGCGCCGGCCCCCCGCCGCATCACGCTGGCCGAGGCCTGCGCCGGGCGCACCGGCGTCCAGCCCGGGCTCATCCGCGCCTCGACCGGCCAACCTGTCGATTGCGGCAGTGCGGCGCCGACCGTCGTGGCCAGCGCAGCCGCCGCCCCTGCGATGCTGATCCCGGCCATGGCGCCGGTGGCGGCCTCGGGGCCCATCGGCGCGCCGATCCCCACCGGGCCGACCGTGCGCCGGCTGACGCTGGCCAGCGCCTGCGCCGAGGTGGCGGCGGGCCGGTCGCTGATCGACCAGTCGACGGGCCGGCCGCTGAGCTGCCCCGCCGCGCCGATGCCGATCCCGGTCACCACCGCGCCGTCCGGCCCCGTGCTGCCGGGCGCGCCCTCGATGGCCGGCAGGCCGGTCACCGCCACGGCGCCGATGGTCGTCGTCTCGACGCCGTCCTCGGCCGCGCAGCCGCTGCCGGCCGGGCTCGCCGCGTCCTGCCCGTCGGGCGTCTTCTCCTATACCGAGTTCCTCTCTGGCGGCGGCGGCCTGCCGATCCGCTGCGGGCCGCAGGCCCAGGCGCCGCATTCCGCCGGCAATGCCGCGGCGGTGACGGCCAGCGCGCCGGGCACGCTGTCGACCTTCGGCGCCCCGGCGCCGGCGGCGGCCGGGGCCGCCGTGCCGATCTCGAACCCCGTCGTTGGCGTCGTGCCGAACGCCCCGCCGCCCGGCTACGAGCGAGCCTGGGACGATGGGCGGGTGAACCTCCACCGCGGCACGGCCGGGGCCGCCGGCGTGCTCTCGACCTCTTCCGCGCCGGTCGTCTCGGCGCCGTCCGCCGCGCCCTCCGCCGCTCCCGCGGGCCGTTACGTGCAGGTCGGCACCTATGCCGAGCCGGGCAATGCGCAGCGCGCCGTGACGCGGCTGCAGGCCATGGGCCTGCCGGTCGGCATCATGCAGGCCGGCGGCATGCAGGCCGTGGCGGCCGGGCCCTTCTCCAGCGCCCAGGCGCTACAGAACGCGCTGAACGCGGCGCGGGGCGCGGGCTATGCGGATGCCTACGTTCGGTGAGAGTGAGCGGCCGGGGGGCCAGCCCCCCGGCGCATCTCCTGCCCGGTGAAAGCGCCCCCCGCGGTTGAGCTGTCAGCCCTGGCAGATGCCCTTGAGGGCGATCCAGTCGGAATCCGTGAGAAGCGGCACGCGCGTCAGCGTCTCGGGGATCGGCCCGGGATTGGTGCCGAAGCGGGCGCCCTCCGGGTCCACCGCCGCGGCCCAGGCGGCGAAGCTCAGCCCCTCCGCCTCGAAGCCGGCCGCCAGCTCGGCGCGGGGCGGCGCGGGCGGCGGCTCGACCAGCAGATGCGCGGCATGATCCTCGATCGCGCCGGGCGGCAGATCGCCGGTGGTCAGAAGCGTCAGCGTCGCGCCGAGGCCGGCATCCTTGAGGAGCGCCTCCATCGGGTCGTCGTCCTGACGGGCGATCCAGGCGGTGAGGGCATGGCCGGCGGGGATCGCCGCCTCCTCTGACGCCTCGATCATCTCGGCGGAGAGGATCACGATCCGCCCCGGCAGGATGATGCCGAAATCGGGCGCCTCTGGCAGCACCACCAGCCGGCCGTCGCCGTCGCTGAAGAGCCTCTCCTGCAGGGTGATGAGCGCCTGGCTACCCAGCGGGTCGCGGCAGGAGGCGCCCGCGAGGCGCTGCAGGTTGCCAAGAAGGCTCGCGCCGATCTCCAGCCGCTTGGCGAGCGGCACGACGGCCAGCGTCTGCCGCTGCAGCGCCCCCGGCAGCCAGAAGACCACCACCGCGAGCAGCACCGCGAGGAAGGTGCCCAGCCCCAGATAGCGCAGCCGCCCCCGCCGGGGCCGCGAGCGGGCGAGCACCTTGCGGACCCGCTCGATGGCGTCGATCATCAGGGCTTCTTCGATCTGCAGGACCTCGCCGCTGTCCGGACCCGGCGTGAAGAGCGCGGGCCGCGTGCCGGGGTTCTGCCGTTCGATGGCGGGGAGCGACCAATGCGCGAGCGGGCGCCCGTCGGGGGCGGCGATGACGAGCGTCGCGTCGCCGAAGGACACGAAGACCTCGCGCTCTTCCGCGTCACTGTCGGCCCGCCAGAGCCCGCCTGATTCCAACCGCTGATATTGCGAGAGGGCTGTCACTGCCCGCACCTCTTTTCCGCCGATCATAGGGGCCCGCGCGGGGAGGGGAAAGCGAAAGCGGCGGCGGGTGCCGAGATGGGCCCGCGAGGGCTTGCGCGCGCCGGGGCCGGGGCGGAGAGTGGCGCGCCGGGCGACAGGAGGGGCGGGGATGGCGGTGCGGTGGATGGCCTCGGGCGGCGGGGCCGGGGCGATGGTGCTGGGCGGCATGGCGCTCATCGGGCTCATCGACAATTTCGTGGCGCTGATCGCGCCCACGGCCGGGCTCTGGCAGTTCCAGGCCGTCCGTGCCGGCATGGCGCTGGTGGTGCTCGTGCCGCTGATGGCGTGGCGCCGGGTCTGGCCCGTCGCGCCGGGGGCCGTGGCGCTCCGCTCCGTGCTCGCGACCGGAGGGATGCTCCTTTACTTCGGCTGCCTCGGCACGCTGCCGGTGGCGCTGGTGGCGGCGGGGCTCTTCACCGCGCCGATCTGGCTGGTGCTGATCGACTGGGGGCTGCGTGGCGCGCGGCCCGGTGCCGGGCGGGCGCTGGCGGTGGGCCTCGGCTTCGCGGGCGTCGTGGTGATGCTCGACCCCTTCGGCAGCGGCGGCGGCTGGGCGACGGGGCTCGCGGTGCTGGCGGGGCTGCTCTACGGGGCGGGGAACCTCGTGACGCGGCTGCGCTGTTCGCAGGAATCGCCCCTGTCGCTCCTCTTCGGCTACTACCTCCTCCTCGGCGCCGTGGGGGCGCTCGGCTGCCTCGCGCTGGCGCTCTGGGGGCCGGAGGTGCCGGAGGGCGCGGCGGGCTGGGCGCTTCGGGCGTGGGGGCGGGCGGGCGCGACCTTCACGGCGGTGAGCCTCGCGCAGGCTTTGGGCTCGCTTCTGGCCGTCGGGCTCCTCATCCGCGCCTATCAGCTCGGCGAGCCCGCGCGGATGGCGGTGATGGAGAACTCGCTCCTCATATTCGCGGCGCTCTGGGGCTGGTGGCTCTGGGGCGACACGCTCAACCCGCGGGAGCTGGGCGGGATGGGGCTGATCCTCGTGGGTGCGGTGCTGGCGCGGTGAGGCGGGCCCCGGGATCTTTCCAAGAAAGATCCCAGGGCGGTCGCGCTCAGGCGGCGGCCTGTTGCGAGAACCGTCCGTAGAAGGTCTCGCCCGAGGCGGCCATTTCGCGCAGGAGCTGCGGCGGCTCGAAGCGCGGCCCTTCGGAAGCGGCGAGGCCCTCGCAGATCTCCACCGCCTTCGCGGCGCCGATGATGTCGAGCCACGAGAATGGCCCGCCCGACCAAGGCGCGAAGCCCCAGCCGAGGATGGCGCCCACATCGCCTTCGCGGATGTCTTCGAGCACGCCCTCCTCCAGCGCCTTCACCGCCTCCAGCACCTGCGCCATGAGGAGCCGGTGCTGCACCTCGGTAACGTCGGGCTGCTCGCCGGCGACCTTGTGGCGCTCGGCGAGGCCGGGCCAGAGGCCGGTGCGCTTGCCCTTGTCGTCATAGGCGTAGAAGCCCGCCTTCGCCTTGCGGCCGAGCCGGCCTTCGTCCGCCAGCCAGAACATCAGATCGTCCACCGGCGCCATGTCGGCCGGGTAGGCATCGCCCATCGCCGCCTTGGTGGCCTTGGAGATCTTCACCGCGAGGTCGATGGAGGTCTCGTCGATGAGCTGCAGCGGCCCGAGCGGCATGCCGACGAGCTGCGCGGCGTGTTCGATGAGCGCGGGGGCCACGCCCTCCGTCACCATCCGGGCGCCCTCGTTGAGATAGGGGATGATGCAGCGGTTGGCGTAGAAGAACCGCGCATCGTTGACGACGATCGGCGTCTTGCGGATCTGGCGGACGAAATCGAGCGCCTTGGCGACGGCGCGGTCCCCCGTCTTCTCGCCCTTGATGATCTCGACCAGCAGCATCTTGTCGACCGGCGAGAAGAAATGGATGCCGATGAAATCCTCCGGCCGCCCGAAGGCCTTGGCCAGCTCGGTGATCGGCAGGGTGGAGGTGTTGGTGGCGAAGATGCATTCCGGCCCGATTATCTGCTGCACGCGGCCGGTGATCTCGGCCTTCACGCCCGGATCCTCGAAGACCGCCTCGATGATCAGGTCGCAGCCCTTGAGGGCCTGCAGGTCGGTGGTCGCCGTGATCCGGCCGAGCACCTCCTCCTTGCCCTCTTGCGTGACCTTCTTGCGGGAGATGCCCTTGTCGAGGATCCCCTCGGCATGCGCCTTCCCGCGGTCGGCGGCGGCCTGATCCTGGTCGATCAGCACCACCTCGATGCCGGCATTGGCAGAGACATAGGCGATGCCCGCGCCCATCATCCCGGCGCCGAGCACGCCCAGCTTGGCGACCTTCTGGTCGGGCGCCTCGGGGCGGTTGGCGCCTTTCTCCAGCGCTTCCTTGTTGATGAAGAGCGAGCGGATCATGGCGCTGCTCGAGGGGTTCATCAGCACATTGGTGAACCAGCGCGCCTCGATCCGGAGCGCCGTGTCGAAATCGACCATGGCGCCCTCGTAGATGGCCGAGAGCATCGCCTTGGCCGCCGGGAAGGCGCCCCAGGTCTGGCCGTTGACCATGGCGGAGGCGCCGACGAAGGTCTGGAAGCCCGCCGGATGGAAGGGCGTGCCGCCCGGCAACTTGTAGCCCTTCTGGTCCCACGGCTTGACGCAATCGGCCTCGGTCGCTTCCAGCACCCAGGCCTTGGCGCGGGCCAGAAGCTCATCCGCCGGCACCACCTCGTCGATGATCCCCGCCGCCTTGGCGGCCTTCGGGTCAGACAGCTTGCCCTGCAGAAGGAACGGCGCCGCCGCCATGGCCCCCATCATCCGCGTCAGCCGCGTCGTGCCGCCGGCGCCGGGGAAGATGCCGACCTTGATCTCCGGCAGGCCGATCTTGGCCTTGGGATTGTCCGCCGCGATCCGGCGGTGGCAGGAGAGCGGGATCTCCAGCCCGATGCCCAGCGCCGTGCCGGGCAGGGCGGCGACCGTCGGCTTGCCGCCCTTCTTCGTCTTCGGGTCCATGCCGCCGAGCTCGATCTTCCGCTCGAGCCGGTGAAAGCCCATGATGCCGTTGAAGAGCCCCTTGGCCGGGTTGTCGCCGGCGCTCTCTTTCATCTTGGCGATGACGTTGAGATCCATCCCGCCGGCGAAATCCTTCTTGGCGGAGGTGATGACGATGCCCTTCACCGCCTCGTCGCCATGGGCGCGGTCGATGAGGGCAGAGAGCTCGTCCGCCCCGGCGAGGTTGAGCACGTTCATGCTCTTGCCCTCGACATCCCAGGTGATGATCGCGACGCCGTCTTCCGTCTCGTAGCTGAAATCGCTCATGAGGTCTCTCCCTTGGGGTCCGGCTCGCGATAGGGCGTGCCGTCCGCATGCGTCCGGCCGGCCGGCGTCGCCAGCATGTCGAGGCCGGGATAGGTGCAGATGTTGTGCGCCTCGTCGCGCGTGCCGGCGACGAGGTAGGTGGCGGGGGCATCGGAGTGGTTGCGCAGACAATGGGCCACCGCGACGCCCGCCGGCCAGCAGGCGCTGTCGCCGGGGCCGATCTCGGTTTCCACCCCGTCCTCCACCACTGTCAGCCGGCCATCGAGGACGTAGAGAAACTCGTCCTCATGGCTTTCCCAGTGCATCTGGCTCGACTGGCCGCCGGGCTGCAGCTGCTGCAGGACGACGCCGAACTGGGTGAGCCCGCCCCGCTCCGTCAGGTGATGCGTCAGCATCCGCCCGGCGGGCAGCGTGTAGGGCGCCGGGTAACTGGCGCCGGCATCTTTGAGCGTCTGGTCGGCCTTGCGGAAGATCGCCATGTCAGCCCTCCTTCTTCGGATAGGGGGTGCCGTCGAGATGCGTGTAGCTCGCGCCGGTCTCGTCGCGGATGAAGAGGAGGTCGCGCCCCGGATAGTGGCCGACCTCCGCCGCCTTCCGCGTGCCGAGGATCAGGTAGCGGCACGGCATGTCCGTATGATTGTAGATCGCATGGCCGACCGGCTCGCCCGCCGGCCAGCCGGCGCAATCGCCGGGCTCCAGGATCGTGCGCGTCTCGTCGCCCTCCCGGCTCTCGATCACCGTCAGCTCGCCGGCGAGGAGGTAGAGAAACTCGTCCTCCTCCTCGTGCCAGTGGAGCAGCGAGACGGAGGAGCCGGGCTCCAGCACCTCCTCCGCCAGCCCGAACTGGGTGAGCCCGAGCGCGTCACTGATCGGCCGGAAGGAGAAGTCGGACGGCGCGGTGTTGAACTCTTCCGGGTAGGAGGAGGGCGCTGTCTGCCGGGCGACGTCGCTGCGGCGGATGATGGTCATCAGACCCGCTCGATGATCGTCGCGGCCCCCATGCCGGAGGCGACGCAGAGCGTGGCGAGCCCGGTGCCGAGGCCCCGCCGCTCCATCTCGTCGAGCAGCGTGCCGAGGATGATGGCGCCGGAGGCCCCGAGCGGATGGCCCATGGCGATGGCGCCGCCGTTGACGTTCACCTTGTCCTGCCCGACCTGGAAGGCCTGCATGAAGCGGAGCACTACGGCGGCGAAGGCCTCGTTGACCTCGAAGAGGTCTATGTCGCCGATGGACATGCCGCTGTCGGCGAGGATCTTCTCCGTCACCGGCACGGGGCCGGTGAGCATGATCGTCGGATCGGTGCCGATCTTCGCCGTGGCGCGGATGCGGGCGCGGGGGGTGAGGCCATGGGCCTCGCCGAACTCCCGGGAGCCGATCAGAAGGCCCGCGGCGCCGTCGACGATGCCGGAGGAATTGCCGGCATGGTGGATGTGGTTGATCGCCTCCAGATGCGGGTATTTCATCAGCGCGACCTTGTCGAAGCCGGGCATGACCTCGCCCATCTCCTTGAAGGAGGGCTTGAGGGCGCCGAGGGCCTCCGCCGTCGTCTCGGGGCGCATGTATTCGTCGCGGTCGAGGATGGTGAGGCCGTTCACGTCCCTGACCGGGGCGATGGAGCGGTCAAACCGCCCGTCGGCCCAGGCCTCGGCGGCGCGGTGCTGTGACTGGGCGGCATAGGCATCCGCCTCCTCGCGGGTGATGCCGTATTCGGTGGCGATGATGTCGGCCGAGATGCCCTGAGGGACGAAGTAGCGATCCATCGCGACGGTGGGGTCCACAGCCACGGCGGCCCCGTCGGAGCCCATGGGCACGCGGCCCATCATCTCGACACCGCCGGCGATATAGCCGGCGCCGGCCCCGCCCCGCACCTGATTGGCGGCGAGGTTCACCGCCTCGAGGCCGGAGGCGCAGAAGCGGTTGATCGAAAGGCCGGGGATGCGCTCGTCGAGTGTCGAGGCCAGGACGGCCGTGCGTGCGAGGCAGCCGCCCTGCTCGCCGACCTGCGTGGCATTGCCCCAGATGACATCCTCGACCGCGTGGCCCTCGAGCCCGCTTCGCTCGGCGAGCGCATCGAGGATCCCGGCGGAGAGGCGGACCGAGGTCACCTCCTGCAGCGCGCCGTCCTTGCGGCCCTTGCCGCGCGGAGTGCGGACGGAATCGTAAATATAGGCCTCGGTCATGGGTCCCTCCTCTTCACGCCCCGTTCACGCCCGGTCGGCAGGGCTGCCCGGCATCAGATCGTAGGGATGCGCCCATCCGGAGAGGGCTGCGATCCTGTCGAGCCAGGCGTCGATATTCGGCCAGTCCGCCCGGTCAAAGCCGAACGGTTCCGGGTAGTAGAGATAGGAGCAACAGCTCAGATCCGCGATGGAAACCTCTCGTGACGTTGCGATCCAGTCGCGGCCTTCGAGCGCTGCCTCCAGCACCTGCAGCGCCGCGCGGCAGCGCCCGCCGACATAGGCGAGGATCTCCGGCGAGCGCTTCTCCTCGGGCAGGAAGTTCATCAGGAACCGCTGCACGCCGATCTGCCCGGACATCTTGTGATTGTCCCAGAACATCCAGCGGAGCACCTCCGCCTTCTCCGCCGCATCGGCCCAGCCGAGCTTGCCGGTCTCATCCACGAGATGGAGGAGGATGGTGGCGGACTGAGTGAGCTTCAGATCGCCGTCGATATAGACGGGGCATTCGCCCATGACGTTGAGAGTCTGGCGGAACTCCGGGGAGCGGGTCTCGCCGTTGAAGAAATCGACGAAACGCGCCTCCCATGGGGTGCCGGTGAGGGCGAGGGCCAGCGCCACCTTGTAGGAATGCCCGCTCTCGCCGAAGCAATAGAGCTTTGCCGTCATGCTCGTCTCTCCCGTTGCGCCAGCGGGGGGTTTTCCACCCCCCGCACCCCCCGGACGGTATTTGAAAATGAGCGAGAGGGAAGGGCTTTACCTATTGGTAACCCTGACACGACAAGATCGGCGTTGCGGTACAGGCTGCGGAGCCGATGACCGCAATGAGCGAACCCCGTCCCGTGCCTCCTGGAGAATGCGTCGGGGCGGGGGGAGCCTCTCTGCAATCGCTCATTTCCAAATACCGCCGCCGGAGGCTCCCCAACCCTCAGCCCGCGCCGCCGCCCGGGGCGGTGCGCGGCGTCACCGTTTGCGGTCTTCGAGCTCGAGATTGAAGAGGCGGAGCCGGTGGCCGAAGGTCTCTTCATCCAGGATCGAATCGAAATTCTCGAAGAGGAAGGACAGCGCCTCCCCCTCGTCGAGCCCCGCCTCGCGGGCGAAGCGCTTGAGGCGCCGGTAGCCGTCCTCCGTCATGGCGACGGGGAAGCGGCGGGTGAGGCGCAGGCGTTTGGGCATGGGGCGGCTCCCGGGTTGGCGGGGCCAGTCTAGACCGGTGGGCGTGGGGAGGCCATCCGGGGGCGGGCGCGTCCTCGCGGCCGGGCAGGCGATCTTCGCGCGAAGGTCGTGGGGGCGGACGGGGCGGTGTCGGCCCCGCCCGCGGCCCTCAGAACGCCTCTTCGGCCAGCGCCATCACCGACTCGGCGCCGGATTCGATGCGGGCGAGGTGCATCTTCGTCGCCGGCAGGTGGCGCGCCATGTAGTAGCGGCCGGTCGCGATCTTGGTCTCGTAGAAACCCGCGTTCTCGGCGCCGGCTTCAAGAGCCTCGAGCGAGGCCTTGGCCATCTTCGCCCACATGAAGCCGAGGCAGACATGCCCCATCATGTGCATGAAGTCGTAGGAGCCGGCGAGGGCGTTGTTCGGTTCCTTCATGCCCGATTGCATGAAGTACATCGCTGCCGCCTGCAGATCCTTCGAAGCCGCTTTCAGGGGCACGAGGAAAGGCTCGTCGAGCCCCTCCATCCCCTTGTTCTCGCTGCAGAAGCTCTTGATCATCTCGAAGAAGGCCATGACCGTCTTGCCGCCGTTCGAGGCGAGCTTGCGGCCGACAAGATCGAGCGCCTGGATGCCGTTCGCGCCCTCGTAGATCATCGTGATCCTGGCATCGCGCGCGAATTGCGACATGCCCGATTCCTCGATGTAGCCATGCCCGCCCCAGACCTGCTGGGCGGCGGTGGCCATCTCGAAGCCCTTGTCGGTCTGGAAGCCCTTGATGACGGGGGTGAGGAGCGAGATCAGCGCCTCCGCCTCGGCATCGCCCGCGCGGTGGGCGGCGTCGATCAGCGTCGCGCCCCAGTAGGTCAGCGCCCGCGCGCCCTCGGTGAAGGACTTCATGTCCATCAGGTTCCGCCGGATGTCCGGGTGGACGATCAGCGGGTCGGCGGGGCTTTCGGGCTGGGCGGGGCCGGTGACGGCGCGGCCCTGCAGCCGCTCCCTGGCATAGGAGAGCGCCGCCTGATAGGCCGCCTCGCTCTGCGCGAAGCCTTGAAGGCCGACCCCGAGCCGGGCCTCGTTCATCATCGTGAACATCGCCCGCATGCCTTTGTGCGCCTCGCCGAGGAGCCAGCCCTTGGCGCCGTCGTAATTCATGACGCAGGTGGCATTGCCGTGGATGCCCATCTTCTCCTCGATCTTGCCGACCGAGACGCCGTTGCGCTGCCCGAGCGCGCCGTCCTCATCATGCAGCACCTTCGGCACGATGAAGAGCGAGATGCCTTTCGTGCCCTCGGGGCCGCCGGGAATCTTCGCCAGCACCAGATGGACGATATTGTCCGCCATGTCGTGATCGCCGGCGGAGATGAAGATCTTCTGGCCGGTGATGAGGTAGGAGCCGTCGTCCTGCGGCTCGGCCTTGGTGCGCATGAGCCCCAGATCCGTGCCACAATGCGGCTCGGTCAGGTTCATCGTGCCCGTCCATTCGCAGGAGGCGAGCTTCGGCAGGTAGAGCGCCTTCTGCGCCTCGGAGCCATGCGCGAGGATCGCCGTATAGGCGCCATGCGTCAGGCCCTGGTACATGTTGAACGCCATGTTGGCGGAGACAAAGGGCTCGTTCACCGCCGTATGGATGACGTAAGGCAGGCCCTGGCCGCCGAATTCCTCGCCCGCATCGATGGCCGTCCAGCCCCCTTCGCGGACCGTGTCGAAGGCCGCCTTGAAGCCCTCGGGCGTGCGGACCACGCCGTTCTCGAGCCGGCAGCCTTCGGCATCGCCGGTGGCGTTCAGGGGGGCGAGGAGATCCCGGGCGACCTTGCCGGCCTCCTCGAGGATGGCGCCGGTAAAGTCGCGGTCGAGATCGGCATATCCGGGGACCGCCCCTTCAGAGATCCTCAGCAAGTCGTGCAGGACGAATTGCATATCGTCGATCGGGGCGGTGTAGCTCGGCATGTCGTCACTCCTCGAAGGCGAGGGCCGGCCGGGCCGGCACCTCGGGCGAAGCCGGCTCAGCCGGCCTGGGCAATCCCCGGCCCCTTGCCTTCGAGATCCTTCTCGGCCTGCGCGATCAGGCTTTCCAGATCCTGTATGGCCGAGGCCAGTTCGTCACGCTGCGCGACCATGCGCGACAGGTGCGTGCGGGCGGCGTCGAGCGCGCGGGCCGTTTGCGTGCGGCCGTCGTCGCCGACGTAATAGAGCTCCAGAAGTTGCCGGATTTCCTCCAGAGAGAAGCCGAAGCGCTTGCCGCGCAGGATCAGCTTCAATCTTGCCCGCTCGCGGCGCGTGTAGAGACGGCGAGTCCCTTGCCGGATGGGGCTGAGCAGCTCCTTGGATTCGTAGAACCGTAAGGTGCGCGGGGTCACTTCGAACGCCTCGCACATCTCACGGATAGTCATCGTGTCTTCCGTCATGTCCGTTTCTCGATTGCAGCGGAAGCGGCCCGTCTACAATCTTTTGGGGCGGAAGATAGTGGGTGGCTGACGTCAACGTAAACAGCGCGGAGCCCCCGCGCGGCCGTGACCTCCCGTCACGAATCGCCGCGGTTCCGGACCGAGCCGTTAACGCCCTGATAACCGTGGAGGATTTCCGGAGGGGTGGGGCGGCGGGCGCCGGCGGGCCGGCCGGCGCGTCATTTTGCCTGCGACCATTCGTCTCGCCCCCGGGCCCACTTTTCTCTATGCAGAACGCGAGAAAAAGCTCAAGGAAATGACCCCGCTCGAACGGCCGGTCAGTACGCCGGTCAGGAGAGCGATCTGGCCGTCTCTTCGCGGAGCGATTGCAGCGCCTCGATCGTCTCCTGAAGCTGCTGGGCCTGGGTGTCGAGTTCGGCGAGCTGCCGGTCGGCCAGCTCCAGCCAGCGGCGCATCTGGGCCTCCGTGCCCTCCCGCTCGTAGATCAGGAGCCACTGGCGGATATCCTCCAGCGAGAAGCCGAAGCGCCGGCCGCGCAGGATGAGCGTCATCCGCGCCACCTCCCGGGGGCCGTAGAAGCGCGAGCGGCCTTCGCGCTCGGGCGAAAGCAGCTCGATGTATTCGTAATAACGCAAGGTGCGCGGCGTCACGTCGAAGCGCGCGCACATCTCCTTGAAGGACAAGCGGACGGTGGCGTCCTGATCGGGCATGCGGGACCTCCTTCAAGACCTTAGCGCCGCCTCGCCGGTGCGGCAACATGCGGCGAGGTGGCTGGACGGCGCGCGTCTTATGGGGAAGTCTCTGCCCCGGAGGTGACCCATGTCGGACGAGGACCAGGCCCGCCGCCAGCGCATCGCGCGGGCGTTCATCGAAGGGCTGCCGCACGGGCGGGCGCTCGGGCTCGACCTCGTGGCGGTCGGCGCCGGCACGGCGGAAATCTCCATGCCCTGGGACAAGCGGCTGGTCGGCGATCCGGCGACGGGGGTGATCCACGGCGGCGCCGTCTCGGCGCTGATGGACACCTGCGCCGGCGCCGCGGTCATGGCGCATCCCGACTGCCCGGCGGGCACGGCGACGCTCGACCTCAGGATCGACTACATGCGCAGCGCCACGCCGGGGCAGACCATCGTGGCGCGGGCGGAATGCTATCACATCACCCGGACGGTCGCCTTCGTGCGCGCCGAGGCGCGAGACGACGACCCGAGCCGCCCCGTCGCGGCCGCGACGGCCGCCTTCACCGTGGAGCGCGGCTGATGGCCTTCGAGAGCGTCCAGCAGGTCAAGGCGCGGCGGGATGCGGCGCTGGGCCAACTGGTCTCGCACCTGCCCTATCTCGGCTTTCTCGGCATCCGCTTCGACCGGAGGGGCGACGAGCTGACGGCCGTCCTGCCCTTTCAGGACATGCTGATCGGCAATCCGATCCGCCCGGCGCTGCATGGCGGCGTCACCGCCGCCTTCCTGGAGGTGACAGCCATCATCGAACTCGCCTGGGCCTTCGCCTGGGAAGAGATGGAGGCGGGCGGCGGCCTGCCGGAAGGCGCGCCGCGCCTGCCGAAGACCATCGACTTCACCACGGATTTCCTGCGCCCCGGCCTGCCGAGGGACGCCTATGCCCGCGCGAGGGTCAACCGCTCGGGGCGGCGCTATGCCTCCGTCCATGTCGAGGCCTGGCAGGACAATCGCGCGCGGCTCTTCGCGCAAGGTACGGGCCATTTCCTGATGCCGCAGCATGAGGGCGATGCATGAGCGCCGAGGCCCGGGCCGCCGGCCCGCTGACGCATCGGCGCATCCTCGCCATCGCGCTGCCCATCGTCCTTTCCAACGCCACGGTGCCGATCCTCGGCGCCGTCGACACCGGCGTCGTCGGCCAGCTCGGCCTGCCGGCGCCCATCGGTGCCGTCGGCATCGGCGCGGTGATCCTGTCGTCGATCTACTGGATCTTCGGCTTCCTCCGCATGGGCACCACCGGCCTCGTCGCCCAGGCCCGCGGCGGCGGTGACGCCGGCGAGACGGGGGCGATCCTCATGCGGGCGCTGATGATCGGCGGCGCGGCGGGGCTCGTCTTCATTCTCGCGCAGGTCGGGGTTTTCTGGGCGGCCTTCAAGCTCGCCCCCGCCTCGGCGGAGGTGGAAGAGCTGGCCCGCCGCTATCTCGCCATCCGCATCTGGGGCGCGCCCGCGGCCATCGCCATCTATGCCGTCACCGGCTGGCTCATCGCCATGGAGCGGACGCGGGGCGTTCTCGTCCTCCAGCTCTGGATGAACGGGCTCAACATCGCGCTCGACCTCTTCTTCGTCCTCGGCATCGGCTGGGGCGTGGGCGGCGTGGCCTCGGCCACGCTCATCGCCGAATGGAGCGGCCTGGCGCTCGGGCTCTGGCTCTGCCGCGCCGCCTTCTCGGGCGACCAGTGGCGCGACTGGCTGCGCATCTTCGACCGGGTCCGCATCAAGCGGATGATGAGCGTCAACCGCGACATCATGATCCGCTCGGTGATCCTGCAGGCCGGCTTCACCTCCTTCCTCTTCATCGCCGCCGGCGAGGGGGATGTGGTGCTGGCCGCCAATCAGGTGCTGATGCAGTTCCTCCAGATCACCGCCTACGCGCTCGACGGCTTCGCCTTCGCGGCCGAGGCGCTGGTCGGCGCGGCGCTCGGTGCCGGCAACCGCGCGGCCTTCCGCCGGGCGGCGCTGATGACGAGCTGGTGGGGGCTCGGGCTTTCCATCCCGATGGCGCTGGTCTTCTGGGTCTTCGGCCCCGACATCATCGCCATCATGACGACGGCCCCCCGCGTGCGCGAGGCGGGGGAGCACTACCTCTTCTGGGTGGCGCTGGCGCCGGTGGTCGGCATCGCCTCGTGGATGCTGGACGGGATCTTCATCGGCGCCACATGGACGCGGGCGATGCGCATCGCGATGTTCCAGTCGGGGCTCGTCTATGCGGCGCTGCTGGCCGTGCTGGTGCCGCTCTTCGGCAACCACGGGCTCTGGGCGGCGATGCTGCTGTTCTTCGTGGTGCGCGCCGTGACGCTCGGCCGGCTCTATCCGGCGCTGGAGGCCGGGATCGGCGCGGAGCCGCCCCGCCGGGCCGCCTAGGGCAGCCAGCGCTCGCGGTCGGTGCCCACCGCCTCGGCGACATTGGCGAAGCCGTCGCGGGCGAGGAGCGCATCGAGGCCTTCGAGGATCTCTCCCGGCAGGTTCAGCCCCTGGAAGACCAGCGCGGTATACATCTGCACCGCGGAGGCGCCGGCACGAATCTTCGCATAGGCCTCCTCCGCGCTGCCGACGCCGCCGACCCCGATCAGCGGCAGGGAGGTCATGCCGGCGAGTTGCGCCAGAACGCGGGTGGAGCGCCCGAAGAGCGGCCGGCCCGAGAGCCCGCCCGCTTCGCTGGCATGGCGCGAGCGAAGCCCGTCGCGGGCGAGCGTGGTGTTGGTGGCGATGATGCCGTCGAGCCGCGCTCGCTCTGCCAGTTCGGCGACGTCGGCGAGCTCGGGCTCGGTCAGGTCGGGCGCGATCTTGAGGAAGATCGGCAGGATCGTCGCGATATCGGCTCGTGCCGCCATCACCTGCTCCAGCAGGGCCGTCAGCGCCTCGCGCCCCTGCAGATCGCGCAGCCGCTCGGTATTGGGGGAGGAGACGTTGATCGTCACGAAATCCACGAGGTCGCCGCAGCGACGCACGACGGCCGCGAAATCCGCGGCGCGGTCCGGGCTGTCCTTGTTGGCGCCGATGTTCAGCCCGAGAATGCCATGCGGCCGCCAGGCGAGCCGGGCGGCGAGCGCATCCATGCCCTGGTTGTTGAAGCCGAAGCGGTTGATGGCGGCCTCGTCCTCCTTCAGGCGGAAGAGCCGGGGGCGGGGGTTGCCGGGCTGGGGGCGGGGCGTGACGGCGCCGATCTCGGCAAAGCCGAAGGGCATGCGCGAGATGGGCTCGATCGCCTCGCCATCCTTGTCGAAGCCGGCCGCGAGGCCGAGCGGGTTGGGCAGCTGCAACCCGCCCACGTTGATCGCGAGCCGCCGCGAGGTGACGGGCCCGCCGCGCGGCCCGAGCCCCATCGCGAGCGCGCGGAGCGCCAGCCGGTGGCCCGTCTCGGGGTCGAGCCGGCGGACGATGGCGAGCCCGTGCCTGTCCATGAAGGCGCCGCCGCGGGCGCGGAAGGCGGCGACGAAGCCACGATCCTCCCCCCGCCCGGTCTTCTGGCCGTTCCCCCGGCCGCTCATGCGAGTTCGGGGAAGATGTGCCGCCCGTCGTCAACCGGCAGGGGCGCGGCGGCGATCACGTCGGCGAGCCGGAGCGGCCCGTAAAGATGCGGGAAGAGCTGCCCGCCGCGCGAGGGCTCCCACTTGAGCGCCTCCAGCGTCTCGGCCTCGAGCGTCAGGAGCCACAGCCCCTCTTCGCCGGCGAAATGCTTCGCGGCCGTCTCCTCCGCCTGGGCGGCGGTCGAAAAATGGATGAAGCCGTCGGCCACGTCGATCGGGGCGCCGGGCGTCTCCGCCATATCCTGGAGCGCCGCCCATTCTGCCCCACGGAGGATCTTGTAGATCAACATGTTGTCGCTCCTGCCTGCGGTTTGCGCAGCGGTCAAGATGGCTGAGCAGCGCATGGGCCGTCACCCGCCTGTCACGACCGGCTGGCAAGGGCAGGGCGTTGACGCCTTGTCCCGCTCGGCCCAAGGTCACCGCATAACCAAAACAGGGAGACATGACATGTCGTTTCGCCTCATGGCCACCTCCGCCGCGCTGGCGCTCGCCGCCGGCACCGCGCAGGCCGACTTCGATCTGACGATCCTTCACACCAACGATTTCCACTCGCGCTTCGAGCCGATCTCCGGTTCCGACTCGACCTGCTCGCCCGAGGACAACACCGCCGGCGAGTGCTTCGGCGGCACCGCGCGTCTGGCCACGGCGATTGCCGAGGCCCGCGCCAATCACGAGAATTCGATCCTCGTCGACGGCGGCGACCAGTTCCAGGGCTCGCTGTTCTACACCTATTACAAGGGCGCCATGGCGGCCGAGTTCATGAACCAGCTCGGCTATGACGCGATGACCGTCGGCAACCACGAGTTCGACGACGGCCCCGAGGTGCTCCGCGGCTTCATGGATGCGATCGACTTCCCGATCCTGATGTCCAACGCCGATGTCTCCGCCGAGGAGCTTCTGGCCGACGTCCTGATGAAATCCACCACCATCGAGGTGGGCGGCGAGACCATCGGCCTTATCGGCCTGACCCCGCAGGATACCGACGAGCTCGCCTCGCCGGGGCCGAACATCACCTTCTCCGACCCGTCCGAGGCCGTACAGGGCGAAGTGGACGCGCTGACCGAGGCGGGCGTGAACAAGATCATCGTCCTCTCCCACTCCGGCTATGGCGTGGACCAGACGGTGGCCGAGAACACGACCGGCGTCGACGTGATCGTCGGCGGCCACACCAACACCCTTCTGGGTGACATGGAAGGTGCCGAGGGCGCCTATCCGACCATGGTCGGCGACACGGCCATTGTCTCGGCCTATGCCTACGGCAAGTTCCTCGGCGAGCTGAACGTCACCTTCGACGACGAGGGCGTCGTGACCTCCGCTTCCGGCGCGCCGATCATCATGGATGCCGCCGTGGCCGAGGATCAGGGCACGGTCGACCGCATTGCCGAGCTGGCCGTGCCGCTCGACGAGATCCGCAACGAGGTGGTCGCCGAGGCGGCCGGCTTCATCGAGGGCGACCGTGCGGTCTGCCGCGCGATGGAATGCTCGATGGGCAATCTCGTCGCCGATGCCATGCTCGACCGCGTGGCCGATCAGGGCATCCAGGTGGCCATCGCCAACTCGGGCGGCCTGCGCGCCTCCATCGACGAGGGCGAAGTGACCATGGGCGAGGTGCTGACGGTGCTGCCGTTCCAGAACACGCTCTCCACCTTCCAGGTCTCCGGCCAGGTGCTGCTCGATGCGCTCGAGAACGGCGTCAGCCAGATCGCCGATGGCGCCGGCCGCTTCCCGCAGGTGGCGGGGCTGACCTTCACGGTCGATCCCTCGGCCGAGCCGGGCGCCCGCGTCTCTGAGGTGATGGTCGCCGGCGAGGCGGTGGATACCGAGGCGATGTACGGCCTTGTGTCCAACAACTACGTCCGCAACGGCGGCGACGGCTATGCCATGTTCGTCGAGGCCGAGAATGCCTATGACTTCGGGCCGGACCTCGCGGATGTGACGGCGGAATTCCTCGCCGAAAACACGCCTTACGAGCCCTATACCGACGGTCGCATCACGATCCTCGGCAGCGAGTAAGCGCCTTTCATCGGGGCCTCGGCCCCGGTCCCGGCCCCCGCCCTCACCGGCGGGGGCTTTTTGTTGCGACCGGCCCCGAGCAGGTCCCGCCCGCAGGAAAGCGGGAGGATCGGGGATGCAATCCTTAACGGCCTCCGGCAGGATGGCCCGAAACAGGGGGGCGGGATGAGCGAACCATTGGCAGAGATGCGGCCGGCCGGGTCGCGGCGGGTCTTCGCGCTCGCCGTTCTCTATGCGCTGGGCGCCATCGCGCTCTGGCTGGCGCTGACCGGCACGGCCGGCACGCTGGCCGCGTTGGCGCTGGGCGCGCTGGCCATCGGCGTGCTCGTCGTGGCCGAGGCGCTCCGCCGGGCCACGGCGCGGGCGCTGGTGCTGACGGAAGAGGGGCTCGCCGAGAGCCCCGGGCGGCTGATCGCCGGCTGGGACGAGATCGCCCGCGTCGACAGCGGCACCTTCGCCTTCAAGCCGTCGAACGGCTTTCTTCTTCGTCTGCACACCCCGGCCGGGGCGGCCTGGGCGCCGGGCCTGTGGTGGCGGCTCGGCCGCCGCGTCGGCATCGGCGGGGTGACGGACGGGCGGGCCGCCCGCGCGATGGCGACGGAGATCTCGGCGCAGCTGGCACTGCGGAAGCCGGGCAGCGAGGACGGGCGGTTCTAGCAGACCGCCGTGTCGTTGGCGCCGTCCTCCACCGGGTTCCAGCAGAGCTGGCCGGAGAAGCGGGGCCGCGCGACGACGAATTCGTAGAACGTGTCATCGGCGAGCCCGACCTTGAAGGGCACCTCGTAATCCGATTCGGTCTCCACCAGGATCGCGCTGTCGCCCGGGGCGAGGGTCGGGATGCTGTCGGCCATGTCGCGCAACTGCCGGCTGGTCAGCGCCGCATAGCCGCCGCGCCCCTGGCTCCAGTCGAGCTCCAGCCGGTCGCGGTCGTCGTCGTAATGGAAGACGGTGATCCGCAGCCGCGCATTGTCGCTGCCGATCATCAGGAACCGCTGGAGCTGCAGAAGCCCGTCCATATAGGCCGGGGTGATGTAATCCGTCTCGCGCGTCAGCGTGTCGGAGATGGTGAAGGCGGCGCGGATGTTGTTCGCCCGCGCGTGGAAGGCGTCGAAGAAGCTGTAGCAGGCGACGAAGCACCAGGCGACGACCGGGAACATGATCACGCCCTCGATGATCACCGAGCCCTCGGTGCCCCCGGCGAAACGGCGCAGGAATCTGGCGATGCGTGTCATCAGCTCGGCTCGATCACGAAGGAGGAGACGGAGACCAGCGCATAGGTCCCGTCCGATCGGCGGGGGATCGGCGAGCCGAGCCCGCCGGTGGGGAAGAAGGGGTCGAAGAGCGTGCAGGCGCGCAGGATCATCAGCTCATGATCGCCGCCATGCGTGAACTCGCGGGCCGGCTTGCCCCGCTCGGCCCGGTCGACGCAATCGGCATCCACCGGCATCAGGCGCATGGCGACGGGATGCACCCGGCGCATCTCGAGCTTCAGCTCGCTCATGCAGTTCGGCACGACCAGCGCCCGGTCGCAGATCCGCTCCTTGAGGTTGTCGTAGTATTCCTCGTCATCCGCGCCGCCGACGAGCCCCAGCCGCACGTCGCGCACGGCGATGTCGAGCGCCCGGTCGAGCATGACATTGCGCAGCATCAGCGCGCCGACCTCGAAGGCCGAGACGAAGATGAGGATGAAGACCGGCGCCATCAGCACGAATTCCACCGTGCTGCTGCCGTCCTCGGCCCAAAGGATGCGCCGCAGGAGCCGCCTCATTGCGTCAGCCTCAGCGTGTTGATCGACCCGGCGATCGACTGGAAGACGGTCATGATGTCCGTCCCGTCGGAGGAGCCCTCGCCGGTGGCGGGATAGAAATGCGAGGGCGAGGAGGCGCAGTCGAAGATCTCGCCGGCGCCATGCTCGCTCGCCATGAACGAGATCCCGTAGATCGCGACGCCCTGGTCCTTGGCATCGGTGCACAGGGCCTGGAGCTGGTTGTCCATCGTCGCGGTCGAGGTTTGGGTGCGGAAGCTGTCCATCTGCGTGGTGAAGACGCTGCTGCGGCTGTAATTGCTCGTGCCGAAGGCGCGGGCGTAGAATTGCCAGGCCACATACTGGACGCGCATGTCCTCCCAGATGTCCTGCCAGTCCTGCCGGGTGGCATTGCCGATGCGCGCGGGCAGGCTCTCGCCACCGCGCAGCATGTCCTGGGCGCGATAGCCGGTGGAGACGCTCGTCGCCCTGTCGCGGTAGTTCGGGTTGCTGCCCTGCCAGGGCTCGCGCATCCAGAAATCCTTGTGCGGCACATACCATTGGAACCCGCCCGACACCCCGGGATGGTAGATGGAGTAATAGCCGTCGCTCGAGCGAAAGATCGGCGAGGCGCCGGCGCGCCAGCCGTCGTTCAGGCGCTCCTCGGGGAAATGCTCCCCGTCGGTCATCAGCACGACGATCTTGCCGGCATCCGGCGCGTCATAGGCGAGCGGGCGGATCTGCCCGGCGACAGTGCCGCCGTTGAGCTCGGTGATCATGGCGGCGGAGCCCGGATCCATCAGCTCCATCCCCCAGCGCATCCCGGCATTGATCGAGGTGGCGCCGATGGCATGCAGGTTCTCGATCGCGTCGAGCAGCTCCTGCCTGTCGTCGGAGGGGACGAGCACCTGGTTCTCCGTCATCGGCGGGCACCAGGAGTTGGTGTAGTACCCCCGGTCGTTGCGCGGCCGGTTGTCCGACGGGCTGTAGTAATTGTCGTAGGTATAGGTCGTCGAATAGCTGTCGTAGAAGCCGGTGGCCGGCATGGGCAGGTCGGTCGACAGGTCGAGCGACGCATAGGCCTCGGGCGGCAGGTCGATGCAGTAATTCTCGGCGACCCCGCCGTAATCGTGGGTGTTGTACTGCTCGAAGAAGCGCCGGCCGAGGTTCACCTGGCCGTTGAAGGGCACCATGCCCATCGAGACGCGGCCTTCGGTATCGGTATCGAAGATCGTGTTGACGAATTCCTGCGCGGCGTCCTTCAGATCCTCCAGCTTGTTGTAATCCCCCATCGAGCCCGACACGTCGAGGACGAGCAGGATCTCCAGATCCGTGACGCTCTCCGTCGCGGTGGCGACGGCGGGGACGTTGAACTCCTCGATGCCGACGAGCTGCGTCAGCGTCGTCGGCACGTTGGTGCGGGCAAGGACGGTGACCTCGCGCCGGTTGAAGGCGGAGGAGACATCGACGCTGACGAGATCCTCCAGCAGGCCGGCCCGGGTGAAGTAGTCGCGCACCACCTCCTCGGGGTCGAGCGTCTGGTTGAGGTCGGCGGCGGCCAGCGTGGCGCGGTCGACCAGCGTCTGCAGGCGCTGGCGATGCGCCTCGGCGCGCATCACGTCGACGGCGACACCGCCGACGATGAGCATCATGAGGATGATGAAGAGGGAGAAGATGATCATCGAGCCGTCCTCGGCCCGGTGGAACCGGCCAAGGCGCCCGCCGGCCCGGCGGGCGGCGCGGAGGATTGATGTCGGTCTCAAGGCGGTCGTCATCGCTCGTCCCTCAGGCCCCACCCTCGGGTTTTGCGCTTGCGCCGGGGCAATCTGGTTACCGGATGCTTGACGCGCGCGCGTGGCTCCCCTGGGCTCGCGCTAGGGCAAAATTGTGGCAAAGCTTATTCAATCCTGCTGCGTTTCGGCGGGCTGGCGACAATCCCCGGGCACGCGGCGGGATCGACGACTTAAGGGAAACGCCTGCGCCCCCGGGGCGGGGCGCGATTCGAAGCGGGATGTTTTGCCACTCGTTACCCTCCCGCGATAGAAGGGGGCAGAGAGGGCCCGCTGGCCCGATGGCCGGCACCCGAAGGCCCGCCGACCCCCGAACGGTCGGACCCATAAAAGGAAGGTATCTGCCATGCCCAACGAGGCCGCCACGTTCACAGAGCCGAGCTTTCGCGAATCCGTCGACATCATGGTCAACCGCGCCATGGCGCTGATGGATCTCTCCCCCGGGCTCGAGGAGAAGATCCGCGTCTGCAACGCGACCTATACGGTGCGCTTCGGGGTCCGGCTCCGTGGCTCGATCCATACCTTCACCGGCTACCGGGCCGTCCATTCGGAACATATGGAGCCCGTGAAGGGCGGCATACGCTACGCCATGAGCGTCCATCAGGACGAGGTGGAGGCGCTGGCGGCGCTGATGACCTACAAATGCGCACTGGTGGAAACGCCCTTCGGCGGCTCCAAGGGCGGGCTCAGGATCGACCCGCGCGAGTGGGAGGAGCATGAGCTCGAGCTCATCACCCGGCGCTTCGCCTACGAGCTCGCCAAGCGCGACCTCATCAACCCGGCGCAGAACGTGCCGGCGCCCGACATGGGCACCGGCGAGCGCGAGATGGCCTGGATCGTCGACCAGTACCGGCGGATGAACACGACGGATATCAACGCTGCCGCCTGCGTCACCGGCAAGCCGCTCAATGCCGGCGGCATCCATGGCCGCGTCGAGGCGACGGGCCGGGGCGTGCAATACGCGCTCCGCGAGTTCTTCCGCCATCCCGAGGATGTCGCCGCCGCGAGCCTCTCGGGCGGGCTCGACGGCAAGCGCGTCATCGTGCAGGGGCTCGGCAACGTGGGCTATCACGCCGCGACCTTCCTGCAGAACGAGGACGGCGCGAAGATCACCGGCATCATCGAACGCGACGGCGCGCTCTACAACGAGAGCGGGCTCGACGTGGAATCGGTGAAGGCCTGGATCTCCCGCCACGGCGGCATCAAGGGCTATCCCGATGCCAGCCTGGTGGCCGATGGCGCCGTGCTTCTGGAGCATGAGTGCGACATCCTCATCCCCGCCGCGATGGAGGGGACGATCCACATGGGCAATGCCGAGCGGATCTCGGCGCCGCTCATCGTCGAGGCCGCCAACGGCCCGATCACGGCGGGGGCGGACGAGGTGCTCCGCCGCAAGGGCACGATCATCATCCCCGACATGTATGCCAATGCCGGGGGCGTCACCGTCTCGTATTTCGAATGGGTGAAGAACCTCAGCCATATCCGCTTCGGCCGGATGCAGCGGCGCCAGGAGGAAGCGCGCCACGAGCTGATCGTCGAGGAGCTGGAGCGGCTCTCGGCAGACCGCGGTCTCGGCTGGACGCTCTCGCCGGGCTTCAAGAGCCAGTATCTGCGGGGCGCCGGCGAGCTGGAGCTCGTGCGCTCCGGTCTCGATGACACGATGCGCTCGGCCTATCAGTCGATGCGCGAGGTCTGGCACGGCCGCGGCGATGTCGCCGACCTGCGCACCGCCGCCTATATCGTCTCGATCAGCCGGGTGGCGGCCAGCTACAAGGCCAAGGGGCTCTAGGCGCCGGAACGCCGCCGGCGCAGCCGCTTCATCAGCCGCCGGACCAGCGGCGGGGGAGGGGCGGGCGCCGGCGCCGCCGGCAGCATTTCGGCGCGGAGCGCCTCCAGCGCCGCGAGGTCGACGGTGATCTTGTCGTTGATGTTGCCGCGCGGCGAGCTGGGCCCGCTGCCCGAGACCGGCGCGCAGAAGAGCACGTTGAAGGCGTCGCGGCCGGCGATCGCCTCCTGATCGGCAAAGAACTGGCCGTTCATATGGGCGGAGGCGATGTAGCCGATCCTCGCCTCCGGCGGCGCGAAGAGCGTGTTGGTCATCGCAGCGCCCATGATCCCCCAGACCTCCTTCGCCGCCCCGAAGGCGGCGATCTGCTCGGGGAAGCTCAGGCTCTGCGGCTCGATGATCCGGAAGCCGCGGTCGGTGAAATAGGCATGGACGGCCTCGCGATTGGCAAAACCCCGCCCGTGCCCGGCCGCGCGGGTCACGAGCAGCCGCTCACCGAGCCCGGTCGCGCCCTCCGCCGCCGCCACCCGGCGGAGCCGCGCGGCCATCTCGCGCAAGAGAGGGTGCTTGCGGTCCGGATGGGCGGAGAGGCCGGTGACGAGTGTCAGGTCGTCCACCGAGAGCGGCTCCGGCCCGCAGGGGTGCGGCGGCGGGGCGCCCAGCATCTGCAGCGAGCGGCGGTAGAGCTCGGTGAGCTCGGCATGGCGGCTCTTGTGCACGAGCGGCCAGCCATGGGGGAGGCCGGCCTGGCGCAGCGCCTCTTCCCGCACCAGCAGCTCCGCCAGCCAGTGGCCGTAGTTGCGGGCGCCCCGCTTCTTGAGAAGATGCCCGCGCGGGAAGCGCCCCTGGGGCGGGCTCTTCAGGGTGAGGCTCTCGCCGTCACAGGCGTAGTTGGGCCCGTCCTGCGGGATCTTCAGCTCGGCGAGCGACTCCCGCACCACCTCACCGCCGGCGCTGATGACGATGCCGAGGTCGAGCACGATGGCGTCACGGAGCCGCCAAGCCTCGACGGGCGGCGTCTCGATCCGCGCGCCGCGGCTGCGCTGCAGTTCGTCGTCGAAGGCGGTGGCGATGCCCCGGCGGCGGAGGATCGGCGCCCGAACATAGCCGCCGGCGGGGAGGAGTTCGGCAATGCGCTCGGCGCCCGCGATCTCCACCATGGGCCGGATCGGCAGGGGCCGGCCGACGAGGCCCGCGGCGGCGTCGCGGTCAGCCTCCTCGGTGGGGCGGTCGGGCTCCGTCATGACAGGGCTCCTGGGGGCCGGGGCGCGGGGTCGCGCCGATGTCATGCGAGCCGGCGGCCGGAGGCAACCCCCCGGCAGCCCACCGACAGCGAAAAGCCGGCCCTGCGGGACAGCAGAGCCGGCTTGGAAAGGGGAGACGGGCGTCAGGGAGGCGCGCCCGATCCCCGCATCATCGTCCTCAGGAGAGGTCGGTGAACTCGGTAATGAAGCGGATGCCGTCACGGGTCTCGTAGGTGACCTGCACCTGGTCGCCTGCTTCCAGATCGTCCGGGAAGTCCTGGTCGAGGCGGAAGTGATACACCCCGTCGCCTTCGAGCCAGATGATCTGCGAGCCGGCGCTATAGTGGCCGATGGTGCCCGTGGTCTCCGCTTCGGCGGCAGAGGCGGAGATGCCGGCCAGCGAGAGGGCAGCGGCGAGCGGGGCGAGAATGGTGAATTTGGTCATGGGTCGTTTCCTTTCTTTTCAGGGCAGTGCCTGATTTTTCGCTACCGACACGTGGCGGCGAGGAGCGGAGCTGACCCGGGATTGTCTGCACCATCGTCTGTGTCGTGAGACGTAACTGGGGCCCCTCGTCGGGCCACAAAAGTAGCCGTAACGACGCCGTGAAAATGGGTCTCCGAAGCGTTACGCCGGCCGTTCTTGAACGTGTATGCCGGCGCGACCAAGCGCCCTTGAGGCAAGTTCGGGCGCCGCCGAGCCGGCCCCTACGGAACGGCGAAACTGGCGCTGGTCATTTGCGGCGGGCCGTGGTTCCATCCGGCCCGAGCAGGGGACGAGACGTGCGCTATTCGGGCTTTCAGATCGTGAAACAGGCGCTTGGCCTCGGCAACGGCTGGGCGCCGGTATGGCGCCAGCCCGAACCGAAGCCGGCCTATGACATCGTCATCATCGGCGGCGGCGGCCACGGGCTCTCCACCGCCTATTACCTCGCGAAGAACCACGGGCTGACCAATGTCGCGGTGCTCGAGAAGGGCTATCTCGGCGGCGGCAACGTGGGCCGCAACACGACGATGGTGCGGGCGAATTACTACCTGCCGGGCAACAGCGAGTTCTACAGCCACTCGCTGAAGCTCTGGGAAGGGCTCGAGGCCGAGCTCAACTACAACGTCATGCATTCGCAGCGGGGGCTCATCAACCTCTTCCATTCCGACGGCCAGCGCGACGCGATGGCCCGGCGCGGCAATGCGATGCGCAACCAGGGCGACGATGCCGAGCTCCTGACGAAGGAGCAGCTCCGCCGCCATGTGCCCTATCTCGATTTCGAGCAGACGCGCTTCCCGATCCACGGCGGGCTCCTCCACCGGCGGGGCGGCACGGCACGGCACGATGCCGTCGCCTGGGGCTACGCGCGGGGGGCCGATAGCCGGGGCGTCGATCTCATCCAGAACTGCGAGGTGACGGGGATCGACATCGAGGCGGGCCGCGTCACCGGCGTTCAGACCTCCCGCGGCCCGATCCGCGCCAAGAAGGTCGCGATGATCACCGCCGGCCGCTCGGGCCAGGTGGCGGCGCTCGCGGGGATGCGCCTGCCGATCGAGAGCCATGTGCTGCAGGCCTATGTGACCGAGGGCATCAAGCCGGCGGTCAACCACGTCATCTCCTACGGCATGGGACATTTCTACATCTGCCAGTCCGACAAGGGCGGGCTGGTCTTCGGGGGCGACCTCGACTTCTACCCTTCCTACGCGCAGCGGGGGAACCTGCCGGGCGTCGAGCAGGTGATGGAAGCCGCGATGACGCTGATGCCGATGATCGGCCGCGCCAAGGTGCTGCGCCACTGGGGCGGGGTCATGGACATGTCGCCCGACGGCTCGCCCATCATCGACACGACGCATATCGGCGGGCTCTTCCTCAATTGCGGCTGGAATTACGGGGGGTTCAAGGCCGTCCCCGCCTCCGGCTGGGCAACGGCGCATCTGATCGCCACGGGCGCGCCCCATGCCACGGCCGAGCGCTTCCGGCTGGAGCGCTTCCGCGATGGCGTGGGCATCATGGACGAGGAGGGCACCGGTGCGCAGCATAACCTGCATTAGGGCCGCCGCCGCGTTGGCGGCCGCTCTGGCCGCCGCCACGCCGGCCGCGGCCAAGCCGATCTACGGCTGCTTCACGCGCGCCTATGACGCCGCCGATCTGGCCGCCGCCCCCGCGCAGGTGGTGGAGGAGCTCGTCGTCCAGCTCACGCTCGACGAGGGAGAGTTCTACACCGGCTTCGTTGCGGCGCGCTTTGCCGCGCAGGGCCGCGTCGCCGGCACCGCCGCCGCCGCCGGGGCCTGGCACCAGCAATGGGCCAATTGCGTCGAGGGGGAGGGCGGCGTCACCTGCTCCGCCGATTGCGGCGGCGGCATGCTGACCGTCGTGCCCCGGCAGGACGGGGTCGATGTCGTGACCTCCGGCTTCGGCGTGCTGCGCGAGGGGCTGGTGAACGGGCCCTGCGCGGGCACCGAGACGCTGGCCGAGGTGCCGGGCCAGCCGGTTACCTACCGGCTCTACACCGCCCATAACAATGTCTGCAGCATGATGTCGGGAGAGAAGTGATGCGCGGGGCTCTCCTTGCCCTTGCTGCCCTGCCGCTTCTCGCCGCCTGCGAGACGGGCGGGCCGGTCGCGGCGCCGCCGGTGCCCGAGGGCTGCCCGAATGCCGCCGCCTGCGAGCTCACCCAGCTTCTGGCCGCCGACATGTGGGAGGGCCGGGAGGCCTTTGCCTATCGCGGCGTCGAGGTCGAGCGGATCGAGGCGGAGGGCCCCGTCCTTCTCATCGAATCGCGCTTCCCGCTGGCGCTGCAGGAGCTTGCGGCCACCCCCTCCGCCGAGATCGAGGAGGGCGTCGGCGCCGACATGAAGGCCGCCTTCTGCGACGGCTCGCCGGCGTCGGAGGCCTTCTTTGCGCTCGGCGCCGCCATCCGCCTGCGCTATCTGGCGCAGGGGGGCGAGCCCTTCTTCGACCAGATCCTGGAGGGCTGCTGAATGCGCATCGCCTGCCCGCATTGCGGCGCCCGCGACCGGCGCGAGTTCACCTGGATGGGGGCCGCGCTCGCCCGGCCCGAGACGGGCGGCGCCTGGGGCGACGAGATGCATGCCTATGTGTATCTGCGCGAGAACCCCGCCGGCCCGCTGGCCGAGCTGTGGCACCATGACCCCTGCGGGGCGATGGTGCGCGCGGTCCGCGACACGCGCAGCCATCAGATGATCGAGCCCGGGGAGGTCCCATGAGGCTGTCCAAGGGCGGGCGGATCGACCGTTCGCAGGACCTGCATTTCCGCTTCGACGGGCGCCGGATCACGGCGCATCCGGGCGATACCGTCGCCTCGGCGCTGCTCGCCTCGGGCATCCGCCTCGTCGGGCGCTCGTTCAAGTATCACCGGCCGCGCGGCATCCTCACCGCCGGGTCGGAGGAACCCAACGCGCTGGTGACCGTCGGGCGCGGGGCGGGGCGGGAGCCCAACGTCCGCGCCACGGTGCAGGAGATCTGGGACGGGCTCGACGTGACGAGCCAGAACAACTGGCCGGCCCTGTCGCTCGACGTACTGTCGGTCAATGACCTGCTTTCGCCCTTCTTCGGCGCGGGATTCTACTACAAGACCTTCATGTGGCCGCGGAAGGCCTGGGAGCTGCTCTACGAGCCCTTCATCCGCCGCGCCGCCGGGCTCGGCGCGCTCCACCGCGATCCGGGGCCGGGGGAGGACGAGAAGGCCTTTGCCTTCTGCGACGTGCTCGTCATCGGCGGGGGGCCGGCGGGGCTCATGGCGGCGCTGGCCGCCGGCCGGGCCGGGGCGCGGGTGATCCTCGCGGAGGAGGATACGGCGCTCGGCGGCCGGCTCCTCGCCGAGCGCGAAAGCGTCGGCGGCCAGCCCGGCGCCGACTGGGCGGCCGGTGTGGCAGCGGAGCTGGAGGCCATGCCCAACGTCCGCGTCATGACCCGCACGGCGGTGACCGGCGCCTATGACGGCGGCACCTATGGCGCGCTCGAGCGGGTCGGCGCCCATCTGGCCCCGGCGGGGGGCCGCCCGCGCTATGCCTTCTGGCGGATCGCCGCGAAGCGGGCCGTCCTCGCCGCCGGCGCGCTCGAGCGCGCCATGACCTTCCCCGGCAACGACCGGCCGGGCGTGATGATGGCGGGGGCCGTACGCGCCTATCTCAACCGCTGGGCCGTGGCCCCGGGCAAGGAGGTGGCGATCTTCGGCACGGGACGCGCCGCGCGCGCCACCGCCGAGCAGCTCCTCGATGCCGGCGTCGCGGTGACCGGCCTCATCGACCCCGATCCGGACGCCAAGGAGGCGCATGACTACCCGGTCTTCCCGGGCGGGCGCGTCACCGCCACCCACGGGCGGCTCGGCCTGTCGCTGGTGAAGGTCAGCCATGGCCTCGTCGAGCAGAGCATCCGGGCGGACACGCTCGCCATGGCCGGCGGCTGGAACCCGCAGGTGAACATCGCCTGCCATATGGGCGGCAAGCCCGCCTGGGATGCGGGGCTCTCGGCCTTCCTGCCGCCCGAAGGCGGCGTGCCGGGACTCGTGCCGGCGGGGGCCGCCGCCGGCACCTTCGCCACCGCCGCCTGCCTCGCCGAGGGCTGGCGTGCCGGGGCCGAGGCGGCGGTCGAGAGCGGCTTCACCGCGCCGCCCCCCGAGCTGCCGGAGGCGGAGGAAGAGGCCGATGCCAGCCCCTCCTCCTGGGTCTTCGAGGGCCCCGGGCGGGCCTGGCTCGACTTCCAGAACGACGTGACCGTGAAGGACGTCAAGCAATCGGCTGAGGAGGGCTTCTCCTCCCCCGAGCACATGAAGCGCTACACGACGCAAGGTATGGCGACCGACCAGGGCAAGATGTCGAACGTCAACGCGCTCTCCGTCCTCGCCGCGGCCACCGGCACACCGGCCACCCCGGCGGGCACAACGACCTACCGGCCTCCTTACGTGCCCGTGCCGATCTCGGCGATGGGCGCGGGCGGGCGCGGCAAGGGCTTCGCACCGATCCGGCGCACCGCCTCCGACGCCGCCGTCCGCGAGCGCTCGGCGCCGATGGTGGAGGCGGGGCTGTGGTATCGCGCCAGCTACTTCCCCCGGGCCGGCGAGACGAACTGGCGTCAGGCCTGCGACCGCGAGGTGCGCATGGTCCGCTACAAGGTCGGCGTCGCCGATGTCTCCACCCTCGGCAAGATCGACGTGCAGGGGCCGGATGCGGCGGAATTTCTCGACTTCCTCTATACGGGGGCGATGTCGACGCTCGGCATCGGCCGCGTCCGCTACGGGCTGATGCTGCGCGAGGACGGCTTCGTCATGGACGACGGCACCTGCGCGCGGCTGGGCGACGACCGCTATCTCATCACCACGACCACGGCGGCCGCCGGGCTGGTGATGCGGCACATGGACTTCGCCGCGCAGGTGCTGCGGCCGGATCTGGACGTGACCTTCACCTCCGTCACCGAGGCCTGGGCGCAATTTTCCGCCACCGGGCCGCTGGCCCGCGAGCTTCTGCGGACGCTGGTGGATGACCGCCCGGTGGTGGACGAGCTGCCCTTCATGGGCGCGGCGCAGATCGGAGTGATGGGCGTGCCGGGGCGGCTCTTCCGCATCTCCTTCTCGGGCGAGCTCGGCTTCGAGATCGCGGTGCCCGTGGCCTATGGCGCCGCGCTCTGGCGGCTGATGGTGGCCCAGGCCGAAAGCCTCGGCGGCGGCGCCTACGGGATGGAGGCGCTGAACGTCCTTCGGATCGAGAAGGGCTTCCTCACCCATGCCGAGATCGACGGGCGGGCGACGGCATATGACGTCGGCCTGCAGGGCATGATGTCGACGAAGAAGGATTTCATCGGCCGGGCGGCGGCGGCGCGCGAGGGGCTGACGGACCCGGGCCGCGAGCGGCTGATCGGGCTGAAGCCGGTGGACGGCGCGCGGCTGACCGCCGGCGGCTTCCTCTTCTCGCGCGGCGCGGCGGCGGAGCGGGCCAATGCGGAAGGCTATGTCACCTCCGCCGGCCATTCACCCATCATCGGGCGCGACATCGCGCTGGCCTTCCTGAAGCGCGGCCCGGAGAGGATCGGAGAGGTCGTGCGCTTCACCGACCACCTGCGCGGGACGGAGGCGCTTTGCCTCGTCACCTCGCCGGTCTTCGTGGACCAGCCGGGAGGGCGGATGCGTGGCTAGATTGTTCGCGGCCCCCGCCTTCGCCGAGCTGCCGGCCCTGCCAGGGTTGGAGCTGCGCGAGGTCGACTGGGGTCCGGTCACCGAGATCGCGCCCTTCCGGGGAGCGGAGGGCGATGTCTCGGCGGCCCTTCAGGCAGCGCACGGGATCGCCTTCCCCGCCGCCGGGGAGGCGCCGCGCGCGGGCGCGGCGCGGGCGCTCTGGGTGGGCCCCGGGCGCGCCCTCCTGATCGGCGTGGCGCCGCCCGACGGCCTCCGCGCGGCGCTGACGGATCAGACGGGGGCGCAGGCGGTGCTGCTGGCCGAGGGCGCGGCGGTGGAGGCGGTGCTGGCACGGCTGGTGCCGGTGGACCTCTCTCCCGAGGCCCTGACCGAGGGCCGGACAGTGCGGACGTTCATCGGCCATATGACAGCATCGGTGACGCGGGTCGGGGCGGAGGCGATGGAGCTCGCCGTCATGCGCTCGATGGCGGGGTCGCTGCTGCATGACCTCGGCCGGGCCACGAAGATGCTGGCGGCGCGCGCGGGTTGAGAGGCCGGGGGGCTGTCTGCCCCCCGGACCCCCCGAAGGGTATTTGGAAAGGGGCAGGAGGCAGGGCGCCCGAGGCCGCCGCGCCGCCCGGACCCCGGCTCAGAGGCTCTGGTAGCGGGCCTTGGCGCCGCGCTCGATGGCCGCGGCGTGAAGGCGGTCGATGGAGAGCTCGTGGCGCGTCTCCTCCAGCATCCGCGCCTCCACCTGGCCGATCTGGCCATCGGCGGCGGCGATGTCGCAGGCCAGCGCATAGGCCGTCTCGAACAGCCGCTCCGGCAGGGCGTCGCGGACGAGGCCGAAGAGCGCGTCGAGCCCGTCCTCCTGCTCGAGAAGGTCGAAGACCATCTCGCTGACGCGGGGCAGGGCGGCGCCGTCGTAATCGGCGAAGATCGGCAGGTGATCGAGGATGTTCTGGATCTGCAGGAGCTCGGCCGTGCGGATGGTCTCGTCGGAGGCCGAGACGGCGATCATCAGCGCCACGAGGGCATCGGCTTCCGTCAGCGGGCTGTCGTCGGTCATCACTCTCTCCTGTCGTTCCCTGCCCATTTATTGACGGCCCCCCCGCCCCGCAATAGGGATGCGGCGCCCCGAGTTGTGGCAATGGAGTGCGATATGGCGGACCTCAGAGACGTGGCGATGGACAGCAAGGCCTGGCCCTTCCAGGAGGCGCGCGCCCTCGCCAAACGCTACGAGAAGGCCCCGCCCGAGAAGGGCCATGTGCTCTTCGAGACGGGTTACGGCCCCTCGGGCCTGCCGCATATCGGCACGTTCGGCGAGGTTCTGCGCACCACGATGATCCGCCGGGCCTTCGAGCTGATCTCTGACATCCCGACCCGGCTCATCTGCTTTTCCGACGATCTCGACGGGATGCGCAAGGTGCCGGACAACGTTCCGGACCAGGCGATGCTGCGCGAGAACCTGCAACGGCCGCTCACCTCGGTGCCGGACCCGTTCGGGGAGTTCGAGAGCTTCGGGCATCACAACAACGCCATGCTGCGGCGGTTCCTCGATACCTTCGGGTTCGAATACGAGTTCATCTCGGCGACGGAGTTCTATGCCTCCGGCCGCTTCGACGAGACGCTGCGCGAGGCGGCGCGCAAGTATGACGACGTGATGAAGATCATGCTCGCGAGCCTCCGCGAGGAGCGCCAGCAGACCTACTCCTGCTTCCTGCCGATCCATCCCGAGACCGGCCGCGTGCTCTATGTGCCGATGAAGGAGGTGAATGCCGAAGACGGCACCATCACCTTCGACGACGAGGACGGCCGGGAATGGACGCTCCCCGTCACCGGCGGCCATGTGAAGCTGCAGTGGAAGCCCGATTTCGGCGCGCGCTGGGCGGCGCTCGGCGTCGATTTCGAGATGTATGGCAAGGACCATTCCACCAATACGCCGATCTACGACGGCATCTGCGAGGTGCTGGGCGGGCGGGCGCCCCACCATTTCACCTACGAGCTGTTCCTCGACGAGACCGGGCAGAAGATCTCGAAGTCGAAGGGCAACGGGCTGACCATCGACGAATGGCTGACCTATGCCTCGACCGAGAGCCTCAGCTACTTCATGTACCAGAAGCCGAAGACGGCGAAGCGGCTGCATTTCGACGTGATCCCGAAGGCGGTGGACGAATACCACCAGCAGATCCGCGGCTTCAAAGGGCAGGAACCGGTGCAGCAGCTCGCCAACCCCGCCTGGCATATCCATGGCGGGCAGGTGCCGGAGAGCGATCTCGTGGTGCCCTTCTCGATGCTCCTCAACCTCGCCAGCGTGGCCGGGGCGGAGGACAAGGCGACGCTCTGGGGCTTCATCCGCCGCTATGCGCCGGATGCGACGCCGAAGAGCCACCCGGGGCTCGATGCGGCGGTCGGCCATGCCGTGCGCTACTACAACGACCGGGTGAAGCCGCATAAGACCTACCGGATGCCCGATGTCTCCGAGCGGGCGGCGATGGAGGAGGTGCTGGCGGCGCTGGACGAATGGCAGGGCGAGGCGGATGCCGAGGCGCTGCAGAACATGCTCTATGCCATCGGCAAGGAGCATCGGTTCGACCCGCTCCGCCACTGGTTCCAGGCGCTCTACGAGGTGCTGCTCGGCGCTTCCGAGGGGCCGCGCTTCGGCGGGTTCATCGCGCTCTACGGGATCGAGGAGACCAAGGCGCTGATCGTCAAGGCGCTCCGGGGCGACCTTGCCCATGAGGAGCCGATCGACATCTAGGCGAGCCGGAAGAGGGCGCCCCAGCGTCTGGCGAGTGCCTTGGGGCGCTCGGCGTAGAGCTTCTGCCCGATGGCGAAGGCGGCGTCTTCCAGCCGGCGGGCCTCTGTGCAGAGCGCCTCGCGGAGGCCCTCCTCGGCGGCACTCTCCAGCCCGCCGGGGAGGGCGGCGGCCAGCACGTCAAGGTCATGCCGGTCGCCCAGAAGGTCGGAAAGCGCGCTCGCCGCCGCCACATGCGGGGCGAGCGCCTCGGGCCAGACCGGCGAGAGAAGCCGGGCGTGATACCAGTGGTATTTCACGCGCTTGCGCCAGTCGTGCAGCGCCTCGCCCTCGCGGCTTTCTGCTGCCTTCAGGCCCTTGCGGCCCCGCCGGTAGGTTTCAGTGAGGCCGGGGGCGACCGCGCCCCAGCCGTCCTCCGTCAGCTCCCAGTCCGCCACCCGGCCGAGCGCCGCCTCGAGCCTCAGGCGCACCTCGTCGCGGCGGCCGGGCGCCTCGCCGCCCGTCTCGGCCTCCGCCTGCGCCGCCTCGAGCCCCTCGCGGAAGGGCCGTGTCGCCTCGGCGTCGATCAGCCCCGCAGCGCGGAGCCGCTCGTAGCTTTCGAGCACGGCGGCGGCGTCACGAAGGGGGGCGAGGATGCGGGCGGCGTCGCGGTAGGCGGCATTCTCCTCGGCGTAGAAGGGCGCGGCGCCGCGGAATAGGCGGAGGAGGCCGCGGAGCTTCTTCAGCCGCTTGCGGATGTCGTGGATCTCGTCCGGGGAGGGCATCTCCTCACCCTCGAGCGGCGCCAGCGCCTTGCGGAGCTGCGTCTCGGCGACGCGGGTGAGGAAGGTGGCGGGCGGCTCGCCCGGAATCCATGCATAGCTCATGCGGGGCGAATGCCGGGGGCGGCCCGGCGGTTCCGGTGTGGCGTTGAAACTTCCGCGGCGGCCGGACCGTGTCTACGATGACGGACATCCGAAAGGAGCACCCCATGCACCGCATCCTGCCCCTGACCAGCGCCATCGCCCTCGCCGTCCTCGCCCAGCCGGCCGCCGCCGAGGCGGAGGAGGAGATCGAAGCCGTCATCACCGGCCAGCTCGACGCCTTCAACGACGGCGATATCGAGGAGGCGTGGGACTATGCCAGCCCCGGCATCCAGGCGATCTTCGGCAGCCCCGGCAATTTCGGCGTGATGGTCGAGGATGGCTATCCGATGGTCTGGCAGAACCAGGGCGCGCGGATGATGGATCAGCGCGAGATCGGCGGGGCGCTCTGGCAGGAGGTCTGGGTGAGCGATGCGGGCGGTCGGGTCCATGCCCTTGCCTACAAGATGATCGAGCTGGACGGCGCCTGGAAGATCGACGCGGTGATGATGCTGCCGCCGCCGGACCTCGGAGTCTGAGGCAAAATTCTTCTGCGAAGAATTTTGGGGCAGATTTTTCGGCGAAGAATCTGGCGCCCTAGTCGAACACGATCACGTTGCGGCGGGCGGCGCCCTTGCGGCTGTCGGCGATGGCCTCGTTGATCTCGTGGAGACGCCAGCGGCGGGAGATCAGCGCATCGAGCTCCAGCCGCCCCTGCAGGTAGAGATCCGCGAGCCAGGGGATGTCACGCGCCACGACCGTGTCGCCCATCTTGGTGCCGGTGAGGCTCTGCCCGTAGGCGGCGAGGTTCACCGGCTCGTAATGCGACAGCGCCCCGGAGGCCGGCATGCCGACGGCGATGGCCCGGCCACGGGGAGCGAGATAGGCTGGTGCCGCGTCGAAGGCGGGGATGGCGCCGACGGTGACGAAGACGGCATCGGCGCCGCGGCCGAGCGCCTGGCGGGCGGCCTCCCACGGCGCCTCCTGGCGGGCGTCGATGAGGTCGGTGGCGCCGAAGGCGCGAGCGGCCTCCAGCTTCTCCGGCACGGGATCAACGGCGACGATGCGGCGGGCGCCGGCGATGCGGGCGCCCTGGATGGCGTTGAGCCCGACGCCGCCGCAGCCGATCACAACGGCATCCTCGCCGGGGCGGAGCTTCGCGGCATTCACCACGGCGCCGACGCCGGTGATGACGCCGCAGGCGAGAAGCGCCGCCGCCTCCATCGGGATCGCCTCCGCCACCTTCGCCACCTGGCTGTGATGCACCGTCACCGCCTCGGCGAAGGCGCCGGCGTTCATCGCCTGCGTGAGCGGCGCGCCGCCCTGCGTCAGCGCCGGCGGATGGGCGGAGGCGGGGCTCTCGCAATAGACCGGATGGCCGGAGGCGCAGGAGCCGCAGCCGCCGCAGGCGCGGATTAGCGTCACCACCACCCGGTCGCCCGGGGCGAGGCCGGTGACGCCCGGGCCGATGGCGCTGACGATGCCCGCCGCCTCATGGCCGTAGATAGCGGGCAGGGCGCCGCCCCAGATGCCATCCATGAAGGAAATATCCGAATGGCAGATGGCGACGGCGCCGAGCCGCACCTGGATCTCGCCGGAGAGCGGGGCGCGAAGCTCCACCTCCTCCAGCGACAGGGGTTGCCCGAAGGCGCGGCAGATCGCGGCGCGGATGGTCGTGGTGGCGGCGGTCGCGGGGGCGGCGTCTAGGCTCATGGGCGCTCTCGTCAGGCTGGCACTGGCCGGGCCCTTGTCGGCCCGCCCCGCCGGCCGGGCTTGGCTCGCAGCGACATGAGATGTCGCCGGGGCGCCCTCGCCTTCGGCTAGTCCTTGGCCTGAGGCTCCTCCGCCCAGATCTCCTTGGCGATGCGGATTGCCGAATTGGCGCGGGGCACGCCGGCGTAGATGGCGACGTGGTGCAGCGCCTCGATCACGTCCGAGCGGCTGGCGCCGGTGTTGGCCGTGGCGCGCAGGTGCAGCCGCAGCTCCTCCTCATTGCCGAGCGCGGCGAGGAGGGCGATGGTCAGCATCGAGCGCTCGCGCCGGCTGATCGCCTCGGAGGACCAGACATGCCCCCAGGCGGCCTCGGTGATGAGCTCGATGAAGCGGGCATCCTCCGGTGTGCGGTTCGCGTCCGAGCGGGCGACATGGGCGGGGCCGAGCACTTCGGAACGGGTCTTGCGGCCCTGGGCGAGTCGGTCGGGGCGGTCCGTGTCAGTGGAATCGTCAGACATGGCCGGTCTCCTTCAGGAAGGCGGTGAGCAGCGCCGCATAGTCGCGCGGCGCCTCGATCTGCGGCAGGTGGCCGGCGCCGCGGATCAGTTCGGTCCGCGAGCCCGCGACGAGCGCCACCGTCTCGCGGACGAGGTCCGGCGGCGTCGAGCGATCCTCCGACCCGGCGATGCCGAGGGTCGGTAGGGTCAGCGTCGCCGTGGTCGCCCAGAAATCCGTGCCCGAGATGGCGGCGCAGCAGCCGATGTAGCCCTCGAGCGGCGTCGCGGCGAGCCGGGCGCGCCAGGCGGCAAGCTCCGGCCCCTCGCGGAAGGCGGCGGAGAACCAGCGCTCCATCACCCCGTCGGCAATCGCCTCCATGCCGCCGCGGCGGAGGGCGGCGATCCTGTCCGCCCAAAGCTGCGGCGTGCCGATCTTGGCGGCGGTGCTGGAGAGGACGAGGCTGCCGATCAGATCGGGCCGCTTCACCGCCAGCCCCTGCGCGATCAGCCCGCCGATGGACAGGCCGACGAAGGTGACGCCGCTGAGCCCCCAGGCCTCGCAGACCGCCTCGGCATCGGAGACGAGGGTGCCCATGTGATAGGGCGCCTCGGGCACCGACGAGCGGCCATGGCCGCGCTTGTCCCAGCGGATCAGGCGGAGCCCCTCGGGCAGAAGCGGCAGGAGCGTGTCCCAGCTCGTCAGATCGGTGCCGAGCGAATTGGCGAAGACGAGCGCATGGCCACCCTCCGGCCCCTCGGCGGTGGAGAAGAGCTTCTGCCCTTCCTCGCGGCTGACGAAACGCTCCTGCATCGGACCCCTCCCCTTTGCCTCTCCTTAGCGGCATGGCCGGGGAACGCAAAGGCAGGGCCCGCCGGAGCGGGCCAGAGCGCACTGGGCCGGGCCGCAAAGCAAAGGGCCCGGCGGCATCTGCCACCGGGCCCTCGCAATCCGTTGGTCCGTCCGCCTCAGGCGGCGGCGTCGGCCTTCGCCTTGGCGATGTCCTTCTTCACCTTCAGCGCCGAATCGGACAGCTCGTCGTCCTTGGCGCGGGAAAGGAAGGCATCGAGCCCGCCACGGTGATCGACCGTGCGGAGCGCGGCAGAGGAGACGCGGAACTTGAAGGAGCGGCCCAGCGTATCGGAGATCAGCGTCACATCCTGCAGGTTGGGCAGAAAGCGGCGGCGGGTCTTGTTGTTGGCGTGGGACACGTTGTTGCCCGTCATCGGGCCCTTGCCGGTCAGTTCGCAGCGGCGCGACATGGTCTCATCCTCAGGTCTATCGGGGCCCGTCGCGCCCCGGCTCAAAACAGCGGGGCCCCGTGAGAGGGGCCCTCGAAAATCGGTTCCGCCAGATAGGCGGAATCGCCCGGGGCGTCAAGCGGCAAGGGCGGGGCCGGGGCGGGGAAGCGCCGGGGGCGCCCTTAGATCCGCCCCTGAGAGCGCAGCCAGGCCACCGCGATCCCGCCGAAGAGCAGGATGTTGAAGGCGAGGATGGCGCCGATCCGCACCGCACGGGCCTTCAGCCGCTGGCCTCGCCCGATGCGGCGCAGGTAGCGCAGCACGTCGGCCTCCGCCCGGGCGAAGCGCGCGGGCGGGACCTGCCGGGCGAGGCGCGGATTGCGGCCGAGCTCCTCGCCCTCGACCATCACCCCCACCGCCCGCCGGATGCGGTGCGGCAACTCGCGGCGGCACGAGGCCAGCGCGCCCGAGAGCGTGTCGCCCCGCGCGCCGAGCCGCTCCACCAGAAGCTGGCGGACGGTCTCCGTCCTCTGAAAGATCTCCCCCTGGTCCATCCGGCCCTTCTAGGGCGGCGGCGGCCGGCGGGCAATTCTCGCCGCGGGCCAAAATCCTCCCGCGATCATTTTCCGGCCCCCGGCGCCGCCGGTTGCCGGGCTCTTGGCTTTGCGGGCCACTCTTGCCAAAGAGGGGCATGCTCAACGTGACCAGATACGGCAGCGGCGGCCTGCCCCTCATCATCGCCCACGGGCTCTTCGGCTCGGGGCGGAACTGGGGGGTCATCGGCAAGCGGCTGGCCGACCGGGGCGAGGTCATCCTCCCCGACATGCGCAACCATGGCGACAGCCCCTGGGCCGAAAGCCAGGGCTATGACGAGATGGCTGCCGATCTGGCGGAGCTTATCGAGGCGGAGGCGGGCGGCGAGGCCGACCTCCTCGGCCATTCGATGGGCGGCAAGGCGGCGATGGTGGTGGCGCTCACCCGGCCGGAGCTGGTGCGGCGGCTGATCGTCCTGGACATCGCGCCGGTAGCCTACAGCCACAGCCAGGCGCATATCATCGAGGCGGCGCGGAAGGTGGATGTGGGCAGCGTCTCCAGCCGCAAGGAGGCCGAGGCCGCCATGGGCCTCGACCCCGCCAATGCGGCGTTCCTGCTGCAGAGCCTAGACATGAAAGAGCGGCGCTGGCGGCTGAACCTTGATGTGCTGGAGCGCGAGATGGAGCGCGTCGTCGGCTTCCCCGAGGTCTCGGGGGTCTTCGACGGCCCCGTCCTCTTCCTCTCCGGCTCCGAGAGCCACTACGTGCAGCCCGAGCACCGGGAGCGCATCAAGGCGCTCTTCCCGGCGGCGCGCTTCGCGAAGATCCCCGGCGCCGGCCACTGGGTCCATGCCGACCGCCCCCGCGAGGTGGAGGCGGCCGTCCGGGCGTTCCTCGACTAGAGAGAGACCTCGGCGTTCTCGCCGGCACTCTCCTTGGGGTCGCTGCCGAGGAGCATCTTCGCCCCGGCGACGAGCGTGTTCGCCTCCAGCCAGATCTCGGCCTGATGGAGGTCGAGCCTGAGGAGCCGCAGCTTCGGGTCGTCCTTGCCGTCGAACCAGGCGGCGACGAAGGGCGACCAGAGCTCGTCCACCTTCGTATGATCCGGCTCGGGGGCGAGGCGGCCATGGGCGGTGGCATAGAGGTCATGATGCTTGCCGACGAAGACCATCTCGGCATCCGCCGCGAAGGTGACCTCGCCGAGATCGGTGTCGGTGGAGGTGAAGAACCACAGGACGCCGGGCGTCTCGCCGTCGCTGATCGCGGTCATCGGCCGGCCGGCGGCCTTGCCGGGCAGGCCGAGCATGATCGTCCGCTCGCTGGTCATCTTGGACCAGAACTTGTCCTTGAGCTCTTCGGGGGAATGGTCGGGCATGGGAGCCTCCTGTCGCTTGTTCGGAGGCCCAACGCGCCGGCGAGGGGCTCCGGTTCCCCCGCGCTCAGGCTCGTGATCGGGGGCGGGGAGAGGGCATGGGCGCGCCGCGCTCCCGGTAGCAGAGAGGGCGCGCGGCATCGTCACGGATGGGAAGGGGGCGCCTCAGGCGGCAGGGTCACGCCTGTCGCGTGCTGCGAGAAGGACGCCGAGCCCCCAGCCGACAGCCAGCCCGCCGACGATGGCGGAGAGGTAGAACCAATCGATCCAGCCGAGCGCGATGGCGATGACGAGGGCAATGATCGCGGCGGCGGCGACGGCAACGGCGCTCGTCGGGACCGGACGGATGAGCTGGGACGCGTGCTGCATGGGCGTGACCTCCTGCGGGGGTAATGCGGGAGGTGGGGGGAGGGTTCCCGGGGGGATTTAGCAGACAATAGCTCTGCGCTACTTTATAGCCGCCTAGTGGTAGACGCTGTGGGTAATTCAGAAGATGTCGGCCTAAGGCCGTTTGCGATGGAGCTGAGTTTGACCGCAACGACGAAGCAGTATGACTTTGTCAATCAGTCAGCCTCGATAGTTGCTAGAGCGCTCCACACGACCGTCCACCTTTTGAAGCATGACCCGAGCCGCAATTTTTATCTTTGGATCAATTACTCGATATGCATCGCCTCGCGGAATTCTTTTAATCATGGGATGTGTGCCGCCTTCGAGTTCTCCCAGTCTTTGTGTGACGTTGAGAGTAATTCCTTGCGTTGACTGGGGAAACTCTTTCCGCACGAGCTTCTCAACATCCGTATACTTAAAGTCCTCAATCTGGATAATTCCTAGAGAGTAGATGACTTGATTTCTGCGACCTCGCTTTGTTTCGCGAGCATTCAAGTTCTGTTCAAGAGTCTCTCGTGCTGCTGAGAAATTCTGGTTGAACCACAGTTCTTCCGCCATGCGAAACTCTTCACCCTCAGCAGTAGCGTCGTTCCTAAGCGCTACCCGAGCGACCTCGAGTCCAAGTTCATGCAAGTATTGAGCAATCCTGTCAGTGGACCAGCTAATGTCATCAATGACTGAATCTGAGATATTGATCTTGAGAAGATCTCTGAGGCCCCGTGTGAGCAGGGATCGAGCTTCATCGACGCTCATTCTTGCAACTTCGGGCAGTTCGGAGAGGCGATTTGCAAGACTTTGACTTGCATTGGCGGTCGAAAGGTAGTCGCGGATATTAGTCGGCACGCCGACAATGCATAGCTTCACGTCATGCTCTGCGTAGTCGTCGTCATCAAGCAATATGATCATATCAGCGAGCTCTTTGACAAGAGCGGCGTTCTGGAGAATGGTTTCGAAGTTGTCGAGTACCAATATCCCTTTCTTCGACTTTTCGGAAGAGCGGATAAGGCGCATCATCGCGTCATACGGCTCTCTCTCTACAGCCTCATAGAGCCATTCCTTTGCGCCCTTGAGTCCCACGCCGCCGGGCAAAAACTCGACGCCGCCGCTTACTACTATCTGAGAGAGGACTCTATCATCTCCCTTGCTTCGATTAATTTTCTCGGTGATTGCGGCTGAAATCGAGCCCAGTCTGGAGGCGTTCCCCAGATTTACGACTGAGTAAGGCGTTTTGGTCTCCGAAAATACGTTCTTGTATAGCCAAGTCTTTCCATTTCCGCTTTCGCCATGAACGATTATGTGTTTCGATCCGGAAATCAGCTCTTTGAGCCTGTTCTCTAATTCGGAGCGGTCCACATACATCTTTTCATTGATAGTGGGCGCTTTGGGGGTAAAAACTTCTTCGGGTTTAGGAGTCAAGTTAAACATCACCCATCCATCTTCAACGCCGAGATGAACGCCTCCTGCGGGATCTCGACCTTCCCGAACTGGCGCATCTTCTTCTTGCCGGCCTTCTGCTTGTCGAGGAGCTTGCGCTTCCGCGTCGCATCGCCGCCGTAGCATTTCGCCGTCACGTCCTTGCGTAGCGCGCTCAGCGTCTCCCGCGCAATGACCTTGCCGCCGATGGCCGCCTGGATCGGGATCTTGAACATGTGGCGCGGGATCAGCTCCTTCAGCTTCTCCACCATCGCCCGGCCGCGCATCTCCGCGCGGTCGCGGTGCACCATCATGGACAGGGCATCCACTGGCTCGTCATTCACCAGCACCTGCATCTTCACGAGGTTGTCCTCGCGATAGCCGGTGATCTGGTAATCGAAACTCGCATAACCCTTCGTGACGCTCTTCAAACGGTCGTAGAAGTCGAAGACCACCTCGTTCAGAGGCAGGTCATAGACCACCATCGCGCGGGGGCCGGCATAGGTGAGGTCGAGCTGGATGCCGCGGCGGTCCTGGCAGAGCTTGAGGACGTCGCCGAGATACTCGTCCGGCACGAGGATCGTCGCCTTGATCCGCGGCTCCTCGATATGGTCGACCAGCGTCAGGTCGGGCATGTCGGCGGGGTTGTGGAGGTCGTCCACCGCGCCGTCCTTCATGTGGATCTTGTAGACCACCGAGGGCGCCGTGGTGATCAGGTCGAGGTCGTACTCCCGCTCCAGCCGGTCGCGCACGACCTCCAGATGCAGGAGCCCGAGGAAGCCGCAGCGGAAGCCGAAGCCGAGGGCGGCGGAGGTCTCCATCTCGAAGGAGAACGAGGCGTCGTTGAGCGCCAGCTTTTCCATCGCGTCGCGCAGGTCGTCGAAATCGTTGGCATCGACCGGGAAGAGGCCGCAGAACACCACGGGGACGGAGGGCTTGAAGCCGGGCAGGGCCTTCGCTGTCTGCTTCTTCTCATGGGTGATCGTGTCGCCGACGCGGGTGTCGCGGACCTGCTTGATCGAGGCGGTGAAGACGCCGATCTCGCCGGGGCCGAGCTCGTCGATCTGCACCATCTGCGGCTTGAGCACGGCGAGCGTGTCGAGCTTGTAGGTCGCGGCGGTCTTCATCATGCGGATCGTGTCGCCCTTGCGGATCACGCCATCCATCACGCGGATGAGGACGACGACGCCGAGGTAGCTGTCGTACCAGCTATCGACGAGCATGGCCTTGAGCGGCGCGTCGCGCGTGCCCTTGGGGGCGGGGAGGCGCGTGACGATGGCCTCCAGCACGTCGGGAATGCCGATCCCGGTCTTGGCCGAGATGAGCACCGCATCATGCGCCTCGATGCCGATCACATCCTCGATCTGCTCCTTTACCCGGTCCGGCTCGGCGGCGGGGAGGTCGATCTTGTTGAGCACCGGGACGATCTCGTGATCGGCGTCGATGGCTTGATAGACGTTCGCGAGCGTCTGCGCCTCGACGCCCTGGGTGGCATCGACGACCAGCAGCGAGCCCTCGACCGCCTGCATCGACCGCGAGACCTCATAGGCGAAGTCGACGTGGCCGGGCGTGTCGATGAGGTTGAGGATGTAGGTCTTGCCGTCCTTCGCCGGATACTCGATCCGCACGGAGTTCGCCTTGATGGTGATGCCGCGCTCGCGCTCGATATCCATCGCGTCGAGCAGCTGGGCCTTCATGTCCCGCTCGGCGACGGTGCCGGTGAGCTGGATCAGCCGGTCGGCCAGGGTGGATTTCCCGTGGTCGATATGGGCGACGATGGAGAAGTTGCGGATCTGGGCGAGCTCGGTCATGCGCGCCGATATGAGGCCAGCCGGGCCTTTCGTCAATCGGGCGCGGATGGGGCGGGGTCGGGGGGCGGTATTAAGGCTCTTGAAAGGATTGCGTGGTAGGGTGCATATTGGAGTAGCCAATGGAGTGCCGATGATGACCCGCCTGCTCACCAACCAGATCGCCACGATGACCGAGATGCGCGACCCGCAGAAGGTGCTCGACCGCGCCCATGGCAAGCCCGTGGCGGTGCTCAGGAATTCCAAGCTCGTGGGTTATTTCGTCCCCGCCGAGGCGACGCTGGACGAGGGCGACAGCCGGCCGGCGACGATGGACGAGGTGATGGCGCACCTGGAAGAGAGCCGTGAGCGCGCCCAGCCCGTGCTCGAGTATCTGCGGGACAAATGAGCTGGGTCACGCTGACCCCGGAGCTTGTCGTTGCCATCCATGACGCGGTCCTCAATCCCGGCGAGCTGCCGGGGCTGGCGAGGGACAAGTCGCTGGAGGGCGCGCTCTTCCGGGTGGAAACCCGCCTCTCCTACGGCATGATCGCCGACGGCTACGACCTCGCCGCCGCGACGGCCGTGGCCGTCTCGACCGGCCATTGCTTCAACGATGGCAACAAGCGCACCGCCTTTCGCGCGATGAACGCCGTCCTCGCGCTGAACGGGCTGGAGGGGGAGTGGGAAACCGCCTGGATCGGCCCGCTCATCATCGAGGTGGCGCAGGGGCGCATCGACGAAGTGGAGCTCGCAGAGCGGCTTCGCGCCCGGGCGACGCGGGGCTGAACGGCCCCGCGACGCGCTCCGGCGCCAGCTCCGGCCCCGCCCCCGGGGCTAGTATTTCGACGGCACGTAGAGCTCGCGCGGCAGTACCGCACGCTCGTAGTCCTGATTGTAGATGCGCTCGGGCAGCGTCACCTCTTCATGCGGCACGTCGCCGTAGGGGATGAGTGACAGGAGGTGGTCGATGCAGTTGAGCCGCGCCCGCTTCTTGTCGTTGCCCTCGACGATGTACCACGGCGCCTCGGGGATGTTCGTGGAGCGGAACATCTCTTCCTTCGCCTTGGTATACTGCTCCCAGCGGACCCGGCTCTGCAGATCCATCGGGCTCAGCTTCCACTGCTTGAGCGGGTCGTGGATGCGCATGAGGAAGCGCATCTGCTGCTCCTCGTCGGTGATGGAAAACCAGTATTTCACCAGCCGGATGCCGGAGCGCACGAGCATCCGCTCGAAATCCGGCACGTCGCGGAAGAACTCGTCGACCTGCCGCTCGTCGGCGAAGCCCATGACCCGCTCAACGCCGGCGCGGTTGTACCAGCTCCGGTCGAAGAGCACGATCTCGCCGCCCGCCGGCAGATGCGGCGTGTAGCGCTGGAAATACCATTGCGTCTTCTCGCGGTCGTTCGGCGCCGGCAGGGCCACGACGCGCACGACGCGCGGGTTGAGCCGCTGCGTGATCCGCTTGATGACGCCGCCCTTGCCGGCGCTGTCGCGGCCCTCGAAGAGCACCACGACCTTCTCGCCCGTGTGGACCACCCAGTCCTGCAGGCGGATCAGCTCGGCCTGGAGCTTCAGGAGCGCCTGCAGATAGGCGGGGCGCGAGAGGGCGTCGGGATGGGCGCGGTCGTAGATGGCCGCGATCTCCTGGCTGAGGATCGAATCCTCCAGCTCCATCTCGATCTCTTCGTCGAGACTGTCGGCGAGCTCTGCCTCCAGCCAGTCCCTGCTGCCGTTCGCGCCGATTTTCATGAAGCCTCCGTCGTCATCCGCGCCTTCAATCATGCCAAGATCACAGGAATATTGCGAGAGCAGGTGAGCCTGAAACGGCCGATCGCGAGCGCGCCCGGAGATTGCGCCGAAGGCGCATTTGCCGCATGATGCGCGCAAGGCAGGAGACAGGCAGACCATGCGTCCATTGATGATTGCGGCGGCGTTTTTCGCCCTAGCGAGCTGTGCCCGGGTGTCGGGCGATGTTGCAAATGCCTGCATGGCAGGCGGGCGGTCGGCGGCAAATCCGGCGCTGTGTTCCTGCGTGCAGCGGGTGGCCGACCAGAGCCTGTCGAACAGCGACCAACGCCGCGCCGCGACCTTCTTTGAGGATCCCCATCTCGCGCAGGAGGCCCGGACGGCCGATACTCCCGCGATGGAAGATTTCTGGCGCCGCTACCGGGCCTTCGCCACCGCGGCGGAGCGCGCCTGCGGCTAGCCGCCGGGCAGGCTGAGCGGCAGCTCGAGCGCCAGCGTCGCGCCGCTCTCGAAGCTCAGCGTGAGGGAGAGGAGATCCCCCTCGTCCATCGGCTCCAGCCCCATCAGCATCAGATGCAGGCCCCCCGGCGCCATCACGATCGCGCCATCTGCAGGGAGGGGCAGGGCGCCGACCGGCTCCATCCGCATCATCCCCTCGGCCTCGACGCTCTCATGCAGCATGGCCTCCGCCGCGAGCGGGCTCGAGGCCCCGGTGAGCGCATCGTCCGGCCCGCCGGGGTTGGCGAGGCTCACATAGGCGGCGGCGGAGGGGGCGCCCGGGTAGGGTAGGGTGAGGTGGCCGCCGGTGACCAGAGGCTCCGCACCGGCGGGGCCGGCCAGCAGGAGGAGCGGCAAGAGCGCCCGCATCAGCCGCCGTTCTGCAGATAGGCCACATAGGCGACGCCGCCCGCGACGATGAGGCCGAGGATGACGGCGATGGCGATCTTGATGGCGCTGTAGGGCCGCTCGCCCTGGACCTCGCCGGATTGCCCGTTGACCACGAAGCGGTAGCTCTTGCCCTTGAACTTGTAGGCCGCCATCCAGACCGGCAGCAGGATATGCTTGTAGGTCACATCCGAGACCTGGGTGGAGACATTCATGACCCGCTGCTCGTCGCCGCCGATATCGGCGCGCACGTCGCGGAGGATCTGGCGGTCCATGATCTGGCGCGCCTCCTCATAGCCCTTGTCGAGCTCGACCTGATAGCCCTCGGCGGTGAAGCCGGCGAGGAAGTCGGGCCGATAGGGCGCGAGCTTCGTCAGGTCCCAGGGCTCGAGCGCATCGGTGTAGCGCTTCGGCAGCGAATGCGAGGCGAGGACGAGCACATCGTCGAACCAGCGCGCCACACGGCCGGATTTCGGCGTCCAGCGCGTGCGCCGCTCGCGGACCTGCGTCGGCTTGCCGTCGCGCATCACGGTCTTGGTGACGTAGTAATAGACGCCCCGCATGCCGACGTATTTCGACTTCGTATCCGCGTCATAGGTCCAGTAGGGCGTATAGAGGCCGGAGAGCTTGCGGCCCTTGCGCGCGTAGTCCTTGAGGCCGTTCGGGGCGAACCAGAGCCGCCCGAGCCACTTGGTCATCGCCGCCCGCGCCTCGGATTCCGACAGCACGAAGGGCAGGACGCCCGCCGGCTTGATCTGCCGCTGGGTGCCGGTATCGGCGACCACCGGCGTGGCGCAGAAGGGGCATTCGGTGGCGTGATCCGCGCCGGTGAACTCGATGCGGGCGCCGCAATTGGGGCAGGGCGTGACGCGCACCTCCTCCATCTCGGCGGCGGGGACGCCGGCGGAGAGCGCCGCCTCGAAATCGTTCTCCTTCAGCGCCTCGGCGGCGTCATCCACGCCGCCCTCGAGCTCGGCCACATTGCCGCAATGATCGCAGATCAGCCGGCCGGTGCCGGGCTCGAAGCGCATGTTGGCGCCGCATTCGTTGCAGGGGAACCGGAATTCCTCTTCCGGGGCGGGGGGCGGCGCGGCACCGTCGAAATCGGTCATGAAAAGGGGCTCTGGTTGAAAAGGGTCAAGGATCTTCGACGACCGGAATGCCGCTCAGGGCCTCCTGATCGAAATTGCTCATGTTGACGCCCATATGCGGGGTCACGCCGTTGCCGTCCCAATGGGTGAGGATGCCGCAGGTCGGGCAGCGGTGGAAATCGGCCACCTTCGCCGCGCGGCGGTAGGTCGCCGTCTCGCCGGAGATGCCGGCGCTCCCGGCCTTGTAATAGCCCCAGCGCGCGCCCGCCCGGCGGCAATAGTCGCAGGGGCAGGCGTTGATCTCGTCGGGCAGGGACGGGACGGTGATGGTCACCGCCCCGCAGTCGCACCGGCCGGTCAGGCTCGCGGCCATGGCTCAGGCGCCCGGCGGCGGGGGCGGCGGGGGATGGACGGTGAAGAGCTGCGCCAGCTCCGGCACGTCGCCGGCCTTCAGCCAGCCATCCTGCCCGGCCGTCCACACCAGCGTGTCGCGGCTGAGCGCGCCCGAGGCCACCTTCTGGCCCATCGTGGCGCGGGAGAAGGGGCCTTCCGTCGCGCCGTTCTCGGCGATATGCCAGACGCTCTCCACCGGGGGCGGCGGCGGCGCGGGCGGGGCGGCAGCGGGCTGCTGCTGCGGGGCGGCGCCCCAGGGCCCGACCTGCCCGGCCATGTTCATGCCCATCCCGGCGCCCATGCCCATGCCCATCGCCGAGCCGGCGGCGCTTTCGGGGTTCTGCATCGCCTCGGCGGCGGAATACTGCATGTAGCGGCCCATGTCGCCGACGATCCCCATCGAGGTGCGCTTGTCGAGCATCGCCTCGACCTCGGCCGGTAGCGAGATGTTCTCGATGTAGAATTCCGGGATCACCAGCCCGTAGGCGGCGATCGTCGGCTTGATGGCCTCGGCCACGACCTTGCCGAGATCGCCGGTGTTCGCCGCCATGTCGAGCACCGGGATGCCGGAGGCGGCGAGCACGCGGGAGGCTTCCTGCACCACGATGTTGCGGATCTGGAAGGAGACCTCGTCGGTGGTGAACTCGCCGTCGGTGCCGACGATCTCCTTCAGGAACACGCCCGGATCGGTGACGCGCATGGAGTAATTGCCGAAGGCACGCAGGCGGATCGGCCCGTATTCGGGGTCGCGGCAGATGATCGGGTTCTTGGTGCCCCACTTCTGGTCGTTGAAGCGGGCGGTATTGACGAAATAGATCTCGCTCTTGAACGGCGACTTGAAGCCGTGGCTCCAGTGCTGGAGCGAGGTCATGATCGGCATGTTGTTCGTCTCGAGCTCGTAGAGCCCGGGCTTGAAGACATCGGCGAGCTGGCCCTCGTGAACGAAGACCGCGGCCTGCCCCTCACGGACGGTCAGCTTGGCGCCGTATTTGATCTCGTGGCCATAGCGCTCGAAGCGCCAGACCATGGTGTCGCGGGTGTCATCGGTCCAGTGAATGACGTCAATGAACTGGCCGGAGAGGAAATCGAGAATGCCCATGGCGGTCACCTTCGCTTGATGAATGGCCTGATGTGGACCGGGCCGTGCCGGCTTGGCAAGAGACTGGCCCCGGAGGTCCCGCGGATCAAGGGAGGAAGGGGGGCAGGTTTTCCCCCTTTTCGGGGTGGAGACCGACACGTGCCGAAGTGCGTAGGGTGGGTTTGTAACCCACCGTGGCGTGACGCTTGTGCGGTACCCCCGCCCGGTACGCGCCGGCACGGCGCAGGGCGAGCGCCGGCCCGTCCCGCGGGTCGGCGCTCTGGTGATGCTGGGCATGAGCTCGGAGCGGGGAGGCAGGTTGCACCATAAAGCGCGATGCGGCACCGGCAGGAGCGCCAACCCCCGGGCCGGCGCTCGCCCTGCGCGGCAACCTTTCGCCCCGGCGGGCGCGGAAGGTGGGTTGCAAACCCACCCTACGCCTCGCGGGGAGGGCGGGACCTCACCGCCCGCTCAGGCCGGGCCGCGGCCCATGAGCTCCGTCGCGATCTGGCGGACGATCGGCGCGGCCTCGGCGGAGCCCATGCCGGGCCGGAGCCGGCGGTCGTAGAGGATCCGCAGGAGAAGCTCGTCCTGCGTGGTCAGGAGCCCGAATTCCTGATCGTCGTTGAAGATCGACGGCCGGGCGCCGGCGCTGTCATTCGTCAGCCCCAGCCCCTGCGCCAGCTCCTCGTGGATGCAGGCGAGGCGGAGGAGGTCCGGGTGCTCGGCGCGGATCAGCGCCACGGCCGAGCCGAAGGCGTTGCCCGTTCGGTCGGCGAAGGAGACGACGAGGCAATAGGTCTCGCGCGGCGGATAGAGGATCGCGCGGAGCGAGGCATCGGGGATGCCCGGCAGAAGCGCGCGGATCCGGGCGGCATAGCCCGGCCGGTCATCCTCGCCGAGGATCAGGACGTGGAAATTCCCCTGGCCGGCCACCGGGCTCACGCTCATCGGCAGGCCGGTCGCGCGCGACAGCCGCGCCGCATAGGCGGTGACATTGGCGCGGTCCTCCGCCGCCTGGGCCGGCGGCACGGAAGCGCCGGCCTCGACATTGAAGACCACCGGCTGTTCCCAGCGGTTCAGCACCGCCGCCGTCGCGCGCGCCTGGTAGGTGCCCGCCGTCTCGACATATTCGTCGAAGAGCGCGATGGCGATGAAGTTGCGCGCCAGCATCGTGTCGGTGAAGGGCGTATCCGGCCCGCCGCCATCGGTGCGCAGGAGCCCCTGGGCGAGGAGCCGCGCCTCCTCGCGCCGGTAATAGGCGGCAAGGTCCGAACTTGCGGCGGAGGGGGCGACGCTTCCCGGCCGGGCCACGGGCGCGACGCTCGGGGCCGCCACCTGGGTCGGGGCCGGGGGCGGGTTGCTGACCGGCGCCGCACAGGCGGCAAGCGCGGCAAGCCCGGAAAATGCCAGCGATTTCAGGGTCGCTCCCCGGTCTGATCTGCCCACGCCGTCCCCCTTCTCTCGATCCGGTCCTAGCAAGGGACAGGCGCCTTTCCAACTGGCGCGGGGCCCCGCCGGTTCCCGCAGGCCGCAGGGCATCACGGGCCATGGCACGAGCGCCACAGCGGCGGCCCCCCGCCGGCCCGCAGCTTCATTCTTGCCAGATACATTTTCCCGGGAAACAATCCCCTTGCCGGTGGGTCACCCGCCGGAATGGGAGGAAGACATGTTCAGATCACTGAAGGGCGCCCTTCTCGCGGGCGCCGCGACCCTTCTGGGCCAAGCCGCCTTCGCCGAGGCGCTGCCCTGCGACGAGAGCCTCGCCGGCGCGCTCGGCCTCGCAGAGGGCACGCGCGTCACTGCCGTGGCCCATATCGACGCCGGCGGAGAGATGCCGGTCGCGCATTGCCAGGTGAGCCTCGTCACCGCCGAGCGGACCGGGGCGGACGGGCAGGATTACGCCATCCGCTTCGAGCTTCGCCTGCCGGACGAGTGGAACGGCTCCTTCGTTCACCAGTTCAACGGCGGCAATGACGGCGCCGTGGTGCCGGCCATGGGCGGGCTTCTCGGGGCGGATACGAGCGATACGGCGCTGTCGCGCGGCTATGCCGTCACCTCGAGCGACGCCGGCCACGACGGCACCGCTCAGGAGGAGACCGCGGGGCTCGCCGCCGGCAACCGCTTCGGCCTCGATCCCGAGGCGCGGCGCAACTACGGCTACGGCGCGGTGGCGACGGTCGATCCGCTCGCCCGGCAGGTCGTCGAGGCCTTCTACGGTGCCGGGATCGACAAGGCCTACGGCATCGGCGGCTCCAATGGCGGCCGCCATGCGATGATCGCCGCCGCCCGGATGCCGGAGGCCTTCGACGGGCTCCTCATCGGCTATCCCGGCTTCAACCTGCCGCAGGCTGCCGTCCAGCACGCCTGGGACGTGCAGAGCGTCAAGCCGGTCACCGGCGACATCCGCACGGCCTTCGCGCCGGAGGACCTCGCGCTGGTGTCGGATGCCATCCTCGCCGCCTGCGACGGGCTCGACGGGCTGGAGGACGGCATCGTCGGCGACAGCGCCGCCTGCCAGGGCGCCTTCGACCTCGCCGCCGTCCAGTGCGAGGCGGGGGCCAACGAGGGCTGCCTCAGCGAGGCGCAGGTCACCGCGCTCGGCCGCATGTTCGAGGGGCCGACCAACTCGGCCGGAGAGCCGCTCTATACGAACTGGGCGTGGGACACGGGCCTCTCCTCCGGCGACTGGCGCTTCTGGAAGCTGGAAAGCCCGATCCCACCCTGGGGCAACATGCCCCTCATCGCGGTGATGGGGGCGGGCTCGCTATCCTACATCTTCACGACGCCGCCGACGGAGGTGGGCGGCTCGCCGGAGGAGCTCGAGGCCTATCTTCTCGGCTTCGATTTCGACGAAGACGCGCCGAAGATCTACGCCAGCGACGAGACCTTCGGCGAATCGGCTATGGAGGCGATGACGCCCCCCGGCGCCGATGACCCCGAGCTCGCCGCTTTCCGCGACGCGGGCGGTAAGATGATCATCGTGCACGGCGTATCCGACCCGGTCTTCTCGGTGCTAGACACCATCAGTTGGTACGAGGCGCTCGACGCCAACAACGGCGACGCGGCGGAGGACTTCGCCATGCTCTACACGGTCCCCGGCATGCCGCATGGCACCGGCGCCGCCTCCACCGGCGATTTCGACCTGATGAGCGCGCTGGAAGCCTGGGTCGAGGAGGGCACCGCCCCGGGGCCCATCGCGGCCGCGACCTTGGCCGGCAGCGAGGCGGAGGCGACGCTCGGCGCCATCTCCCGCCCGCTCTGCCCCTGGCCGCAGGTGGCCCGCTACGAGGGCGGCGACGAAGCGTCGGCGGACAGCTTCACCTGCGAGTGAGCAAAAGGCCGGGGCGCCCAACCGCGCCCCGGCCCTCCGATCCGTCTTTCATCTGGCCAAAAGTACCTCGGGGGTGTGGGGGCAGAGCCCCCACCCTCACCTCACCCCTCCGCCCGCGCCTTCGCCGAAGACAGGGCGCCCTTCAGCTCCCCTTCCATCCGCTGCAGCTCCGCCTCCGCCGCGGCACGCTTCTTCTTGCCCTCGTCGGCAATCGCGAGGCTCTCGTTGATCGCTCCGATCAGCGCCTTGTTGGCGGCATCCACCGCCTCGATGTCGAAGACGCCGCGCTCCATCTCGGTGCGGATCGCCTTGTTGGCGGTGCGCAGGTTCTCGGCGTTGGATTTCAGGAGGTCGTTGGTCAGGTCGTTCGCCTCCTTCACTGCGCTCGCGGCCTCGCCGGAGCGCTGGATGGTCACGGCCTGGGCGAGCTGCGTCTCCCAGAGCGGCACGGTGTTGACCAAGGTCGAATTGATCTTGGTGACCAGCGACTTGTCGTTCTCCTGCACCAGCCGGATCGAGGGGAGCGACTGCATCGTGACCTGCCGCGTGAGCTTGAGGTCATGCACGCGCCGTTCCAGATCGTCGCGCGCGGCGCGCAGGTCACGCAGCTCCTGCGCCGCCATCACGTCGTCATCGGCAACCGCGGCGGCCTTGGCGGGGATCGTCTCGCCGTCGAGCTCGGCGAGCTTCGCCTCGCCGGCGGCGATGTAGAGCGCCACCTCGTCATAGAAGGCGAGCGTCTTCTCGTAGAGCAGGTCGAGGCTCTCGATATCCTTCAACAGGAGGTGCTCGTGCTTCTGCAGGTCGGAGGTGATCCGGTCGATCTGCACCTGCACCTCCTCGAACTTCGCCTGGAACTTGGCGAGCGGCTTGGCGCGGCCGAGCATCCTGTCGAAGAAGGAAGGTTTCCGCCCGAGGTCGAGCTCGCTGACGGAGAAGCCGCGGAGCGCCGCCACGATCTCCTGCAGCGAGTCGCCGGCCGGGCCGACATCCTTGTTGCGCACGCCCTGCAGCATCGTCTGGCTGATGCTCTGCAGCTCGGACTGGGCCGCCGAGCCGAAGCCGACGATGGATTGCGTGGAGCTCATGTCGATCTCGGCCATGCGCTTGCGGATCGCCTCCGACATCTCGGGCGACGCCTCGCTGAGGGGCACCACCGCCTCGGCCGGTAGCGGCTCGGGCAGCACCACGGCCGTCACGGTGTCGATGGTCTTCGAGATCGTTCTGTCGTCAGCCACGGGTCACACCCCCTCGCGTTCCAGCCGCTCGCGCAGCACCTTGATTTCAATGTCCATGCCGGCGCGGTCATTCTCCAGCATTTTCTCGGTGCGGGCGCCGAAATTGCGCTCCAGATCGGCGAGGAGCGCCTCGTAATCGGCCCGCGCTCCCGCGTCGTGGCGGCGCCGGTAGAGCTCGGCGAACTTCACCGAGGCGTCGCGGGCGCCCATCAGATAGACGCCGAGGAAGCGGCGCGCCTCTGTCAGGTCGCGCGGGTCCTCCTCGACGGAGCGGATCATCCGCCGCGCCATGGCCTCGAAGCCCTCGACGCGGGCCTCGAGCTGCCGGTCGCCCAGGGCGGCGATGTCGGCGCGCATCTGGGCAAGATAGGCCTCCGCCTCGTCCACCACCTTGGCGACGCGGCCCTGCTGGAAGCTGTCGACGCCCTCGGGGCGCTTGTTCCTGAGCGGGTCGATGCCGAAGGCGACGAGGCTGAGCGCGAAGGCCGCGAGCCCGTAGAGCGCCGGCCCGGCCAGCCCGTCCTCATGGGCAAAGCCGGCGGCCAGGGTGCCGAGGCCGAGGAGGAGGCTGGCGAGGATCTTCCGCGGCAGTGCCGGCCGCCGCGCGGCGGGCCGGGCGTTCCAGGCCGCCTCGGCGCGCAGCCCCTCGCGCATCAGCCAGGCGGCGCCGGCGATCATGGCGCTGCCCGCGAGCCCCGCGAGCAGCGAGATGGCGCCCCCGAAGAACGAGGTCACGAGAAGCAGCACCGCCGGCAGATAGAGAAGGTTCGCCCCGGCCCCCGCCTGGTCGATCACCGCCTCGTCGAGCACCGCCTGCCGCCGCGCCGCCTCGGCCGGGGGCTTCTGCCCGGCCTTGGGCACCTGCGGAGAATACCGGCCGCCGAACTCGCGCGCCATCACAGGCCCCCCAGAAGGCCGGTGGAGACACCGACGAGCAGCGCGATCAGCACCCCATAGGCGGTGCCGGTCACGGCCGGGGGCAGGGCGCCCTCGCGCGTCAGCCGCGCGGGGCCGGGGCGCCCTCGGGCAAGCCGAAAGAGCACCATGGCCGCCAGAGCGCAGGTGGCGACGAGCAGGAGGAGGAAGACGAAGAGCATCAAACGGATCATCAGGCCTCACTTTAGGGCGGGGCAGGGGGCAGGCAATAGATTGGGCCGCAGGGGGCGCCCTGAAAGGGGGAAAATCGGGAAATCCCGCTCATTCGCCCCGTTTCGGCCCCCGCCCCCCGGGTTTCGGGCCGGTCCGGGGCCCGGATTTCGGCTTTCCGCCGGGCCGCGCCACGCCGAAGCTCCGCCCCTCGGGCCGGGCGCTGCCCTCGCGCCTGGGCCCGCCGCTGCGCCCGGGCTTGCCGGGCGCGTCCGCCCCCGCCGCGCCGCGCGCCTTGAAGCTCCGCCCCGTGCCCTCGGGCTTGCCGCCCCGCGGGCCCTTGGCCCCGTCGCGGCCGGGGCTGTCGTCGCCCCGCTCGGTCTTGCCGGGCCCGCCCGCGCTGAACCGGCGCCCGGAGCCTTCCGGCCGCGCGCCGCGCGGCCCCTTGCCCTCCGGCCGCTGCGGCCGCTTGCCAGGCTTGCCGCCCGCCTTGCCGCCCGGTTTGCCGGCCCGCTTCGCCGTGCCCTCGCCCTGCGCCTCCCGCTCGCCGAGCTGGTCTCGCAGGACGCGCCCGCGCACCTCCTCCACCGCCCCCTCGGCGAGGTTGCCGAGCTGGAACGGCCCGTAGGAGATGCGGATCAGCCGGTTCACCACCAGCCCGATCACCTCCACGGCCCGCCGGATCTCGCGGTTCTTCCCCTCGCGGAGGCCGATGGTCAGCCAGGCGTTGGCGCCCTGCTGGCGGTCGAGCCGCACCTCCATCGGCTGGAAGCGCTCGCCGTCGATCTCGATGCCCTTGCGCAGACGGTCGAGCGCCGCCTCGTCCACCGTGCCGTTGACGCGCACCCGGTAGCGGCGGAGCCAGCCGGTCGACGGCAGCTCGAGCTTCCGCTTCAGCTCGCCATCGTTGGTGAGAAGGAGGAGCCCCTCGGAATTGAGGTCGAGCCGCCCGACGGAGACGACGCGCGGCATGTCCTCCGGCATCTTGTCGAAGACCGTCTCGCGGCCCTTCTCGTCCTTCGCCGAGGTCACCAGCCCCTTCGGCTTGTGATAGAGCCAGAGCCGCGCCGGCTCCGGCTCGGCCAGGGGCTTGCCGTCGACGGTGACGCGGTCGCGCCCGGTGACGTTGAGCGCCGGGCTGTCGATGACCTGCCCGTTCACGGCAACGCGCCCTTCGGCGATCATCCGCTCCGCCTCGCGGCGCGAGGCGACGCCGGCGCGGGCGAGGCGCTTGGCGATCCGGTCTCCGTCAGGAGATGTCGGCGGGGTTTTCCCGGGGGGCTTGGGCGTGTCACTCATGCCGCCTCCCCTATCCGCTCCCGCCCGCTCTTGCCAGCGCCGCCCGCGCCGGGGCATGTCCCGGCCATGGAGTTTATCAGCCATATGGAGGCCGCTCTCGCCGAGGCCCGCGCCGCCGCCGCCCGCGGCGAGGTGCCGGTTGGCGCCGTGATCGTCTCCGCGGCGGGCGAGGTGCTCGCCGCCGCCGGCAACCGCACCCGCGAGCTCGCCGACCCCACGGCCCATGCCGAGATGCTGGCCATCCGCGCCGCCTGCGCCGCCACCGGGTCTGAGCGGCTCCCCGGCGCCGCGCTCTATGTCACGCTCGAGCCCTGCCCGATGTGCGCCGCCGCCATCTCCGCCGCGCGGATCGCCCGGCTGGTCTACGGCGCGCCCGACCCCAAGTCCGGCGGCGTCGCCCACGGCCCCCGCATCTTCTCCCACCCCCAGGCCCACCACCGCCCCGAGGTGATCGACGGCATCGCCGAGGCCGAGGCCGCCGCGCTTCTGCGCGCCTTCTTCGGCCCCCTCCGCCCCTGATCCCTTTCATCTGGCCAAAAATACCTCGGGGTCCGGGGCAGAGCCCCGAATGTCCCGCCGCCCTCACATGTCCCGCCGCTTGTGGCCACACCCCCCAGGCCCGATACTCCCCCCATGAGTCTGCCGCCCACCTTCCTCGATGACCTCAAGACCCGCCTGAGCCTTGCTCAGGTCGTCGGGCGCAAGGTCATCTGGGATCGCAAGAAGTCGAACCCTGCCAAGGGCGACCTCTGGGCGCCGTGCCCCTTCCATCAAGAGAAGACGGCGAGCTTCCATGTCGATGACCGGAAGGGCTTTTACTATTGCTTCGGCTGCCACGCGAAGGGCGACGCCGTCTCCTTCGTGCGCGAGACCGAGAACATGGGCTTCATGGAGGCCATCGAGCTTCTCGCCCGCGAGGCGGGGATGGAGATGCCGGCCCGCGACCCCGCCGCCGCCCAGAAGGCCGACGAGCGCACCCGCCTCGCCGAGGTGATGGAGGCGGCGCTCCGGTTCTACAGGCTGCAGCTCAAGACCGGCGCCGCCGCCGATGCGCGCGATTATCTGGCGAAGCGCGGCCTTTCCTCCGAGGCGCAGGACAGGTGGGAGATCGCCTTCGCCCCCGACAGCCGCACCGCGCTCGCCCAGCACCTCCAGGGCCAGGGCGTCTCCACTGAGCTCGCCGACCAGGCGGGGCTGGTGATCGTGCCGGAGGGCGGCGGCGCGCCCTATGACCGGTTCCGGGGGCGCATCCTCTTTCCCATCCGCGACGGGCGGGGGCGGCTTATCGCCTTCGGCGGGCGGGCGATGGACCCCAATGCCCGCGCCAAATACCTCAACTCGCCGGAGACGCTGCTCTTCGACAAGGGCCGGTCGCTCTACAACCAGCAGCGCGCCCGCGAGGCGGCCGGCAAGGGCCATCCGCTGGTCGTGGCCGAGGGCTACATGGATGTGATCGCGCTGGCGGAGGCGGGGTTCGAGGCTGCCGTCGCGCCGCTGGGCACGGCGGTCACCGCCGACCAGCTCCAGCTCCTCTGGCGCTTCTCCGACGAGCCGGTGCTGGCGCTCGACGGCGATGCCGCCGGCCAGCGGGCGGCGCTCCGCGTCATCGACCTCGCCCTGCCGCTCCTTCAGTCCGGTAAGTCGCTGCGCATCGCGCTGATGCCCGAGGGGCAGGACCCGGACGACCTCATCAAGGCGAAGGGCCGCGAGGCCATGGCGGAGGTGATCGAGGGCGCGCGACCGCTCATCGACCTCCTCTGGCAGCGAGAGACGGAAGGAAAGGTGCTCGACAGTCCCGAGCGCCGGGCGTCGCTCGACAAGCGGCTCCGCGAGGTGATCGGCACGATTCAGGACAAGGCGCTCCGCCGCCACTACGGCGAGGAGATCGGCCGCCTCCGCCGCGAGGCCTTCGGCGGTGGCGGCGGCGCCCCCCGCGACGGCGCGCCCCGGCGTGACTGGCAGCCCCGCCCGCGCGGCCAGTGGAAGGACGGCAAATGGCTGCCGTCGCAGCCGCCGGCGCGCAGCGAGACGCGGCTCACCGTCCTGCCCGAGGGCAGCGAGGACAGGGTTCTGGAGGCGGCGCTCCTCGGCATCCTCGCGCTCAATCCGGGTGTGCTGCCGGAGTTCCTCTCCGAGCTCGAGATGTTCGAGTGCCGCCACGCGCCGCACGAGCCGCTCCGCCGCGCGCTCCTCGCCGCCGCCGAGGCGCCGGAGCCGGGTGTTGCGCTCGGCGCATCCATCGGGACGGAGGCCCTTGAAAATCTGCGCAACGACCGCCATCTGGCCGTCATCCCCGCCATCCGCCGCGCCGGAGATGCCGAGCTTGCCCGGCTCTCGGTCGCCGAAGGGCTCGCGGGGCTGAAGGCGCGGCGCGGCCATCAGGCGGCGCTCGCGGAGGCGATGGAGGACATCGGCGAGGTCGAGGACGAATGGCTCACCCGCCGCCTCGAGGAGGCCGCAGCGGCGCTCGATCCGACGCGGCGGCTGGAGGCGGGCGACAAGCGGGCCACCCTGACCGCACCCAACGGTGCCGCCATCGACAGGGAAGAGAGCGCTGCTCTCGATGCGCTGATCGGCCAGCTCGGCCAGATGAAACCGCCCAAAGGGCGGCAGCGTTAGACCCCGGTAGAGGGGTTCGGGAGGGCGATCCGGCACAGCCGGGCCGCAGTGTTTTTGGATTTTCACGCACGCCGGTTGCGAATCGCCGGACTGCGCGATTGATTCGGATGAATCGGTTGAGGGCGAATCACTGATTCGTTCGAGCCCTGAATGAGGAGCGCCCCATGGCGAAGGACACCGACGACGCCCCGCAAAGCGAAGATCAGGACGGCGACATCTCGCTCGACATGAGCCAGGCCGCGGTCAAGCGCATGATTGCCGAGGCGCGCGAGAAAGGGTCCATCACCTACGATCAGCTCAACGCCGTCCTGCCGCCCGATCAGGTCTCCTCCGACCAGATCGAGGATGTTATGTCGATGCTCTCCGAAATGGGCATCCAGGTCACCGATCAGGACGACGAAGAGGACGAGGACGCCGACGACGGCAAGGGCGGCTCCCGCGAGGTGGCGACGACCTCTTCCGGCGGGCGCGAGGTCACGCTCGGCTCCGGCGAACAGGAAAAGCTCGACCGCACCGACGACCCGGTGCGCATGTATCTGCGCGAGATGGGCTCGGTCGAGCTCCTCTCCCGCGAGGGCGAGATCGCCATCGCCAAGCGCATCGAGGCCGGCCGCAACACGATGATTGCCGGGCTCTGCGAGAGCCCGCTGACCTTCCAGGCCATCACGATCTGGCGCGACGAACTTCTGAGCGAAGACATCCTGCTCCGCGACGTGATCGACCTCGAGGCGACCTTCGGCAACCAGCTCGGCGATGACGAGGGCGACGAGCCCGTCGTCGAGAATTCCGGCTCGGAAGAGGGCGGCTCCGGCGAGCGCGACAAGGGCACTGAGCTCGACGCCGATGGCAACCCCATCGCGCGCGACGACGACGACGATGACGACGAGCAGGCCAACATGTCGCTCGCCGCCATGGAGGCGGCGCTGAAGCCGCGCGTTCTGGAAACGCTCGAGAAGATTGCCAACGACTTCGGCAAGCTCTCCGAGATGCAGGACGCCCGGATGTCGGCGACCCTCAACGAGGACGACAGCTTCTCCGCCACCGAAGAGACGAATTACCAGCAGCTCCGCGCCGGCATCGTCGAGCTGGTGAACTCGCTTCATCTGCACAACGGCCGGATCGAGGCGCTGATGGACCAGCTCTACGGCCTCAACCGCCGGGTGATGGCCATCGACAGCGGCATGGTGAAGCTGGCCGACCAGGCCCGCATCAACCGCCGCGAGTTCATCGACGCCTATCGCGGCCGCGAGCTCGACCCCTCGTGGCTCGACGAGATGGCAGAGAAGACCGGCCGCGGCTGGCAGGCGCTGATCGAGCGCTCCTCCGAGCGGATCGAGACCTTGCGCGCCGAGATGGCCCAGGTCGGCCAATATGTCGGCGTCGACATCTCGGAGTTCCGGCGGATCGTCCAGCAGGTGCAGAAGGGCGAGAAGGAAGCCCGTCAGGCGAAGAAGGAAATGGTGGAAGCCAACCTTCGCCTCGTGATCTCCATCGCCAAGAAATACACGAACCGGGGCCTTCAGTTCCTTGATCTCATTCAGGAAGGCAACATCGGCCTCATGAAGGCCGTCGACAAGTTCGAGTATCGCCGCGGCTACAAGTTCAGCACTTATGCAACCTGGTGGATCCGTCAGGCCATCACGCGGTCGATCGCCGATCAGGCCCGGACGATCCGTATCCCGGTCCACATGATCGAGACGATCAACAAGCTCGTCCGCACTGGCCGGCAGATGCTGCACGAGATCGGCCGTGAGCCGACGCCGGAAGAGCTGGCCGAGAAGCTGCAGATGCCGCTCGAGAAGGTCCGCAAGGTGATGAAGATCGCCAAGGAGCCGATCTCGCTCGAGACGCCCATCGGCGACGAGGAGGACAGCCAGCTCGGCGACTTCATCGAGGACAAGAACGCCATCCTGCCGCTCGACAGCGCCATTCAGGAGAACCTGAAGGAGACGACGACGCGGGTGCTCGCCTCGCTGACGCCGCGGGAGGAGCGGGTGCTGCGCATGCGCTTCGGCATCGGCATGAACACCGACCACACGCTCGAAGAGGTGGGCCAGCAGTTCTCGGTGACGCGCGAGCGGATCCGGCAGATCGAGGCGAAGGCGCTCCGTAAGCTCAAGCACCCCTCGCGGAGCCGGAAGCTGCGCTCGTTCCTGGACCAGTAGGGTGGGGCTTTTCGGCAAGCTCTTCGGTGGAGGTGGCGGTGCCTCGGGGCCAGAGGCCAAGCCGTTGGAATACAAGGGCTACGCCATCTACCCCGAGCCGATCCCCGACGGCGGCAAGCATCGCATCGCGGCGCGGATCGAGAAGGAGATCGGCGGCGCGGTGAAGACCCACAAGCTCGTCCGAGCCGACCTGCTCGACGATCACAGCTCCGCCGCCGAGGCCGCGGTCGGCAAGGCGAAGCTGATGATCGACCAGCAGGGCGACCGGATCTTCGACTGAGGGCGCCCCGCGATGAGGCTGTTCGGCCGGAGCCGCCACATCGATCTGTCCCGCCCCATAGACCTCTCCCGCTACGTCCATGTCATCTCGCTCGGCTGCAATTGCCAGGTCACCCACCAGCTTCGTCGCATCACGGGGGAGGACGGGGCCCAGCTCCTCGACTGGTTCGTCACTCCCCAGGCCGGCGCGCTGGCCGCCTGCGAGGGCCGCGTGGACGGCTTGCTGACGGAGGAGGCGACCGATCTGCACCCGGCCGGCATACCCGTCGACAGGGCCACGCAGATCCGCTTCGTCCATGAGGCCAAGTCCGCCGACAGTCTCGCCGGAATGATCGCGGCCAACGCCCCCCGGATCGCCGAGCTCAAGCGCCGTTGGCACGCGCTTCTCGCTTCGTCCGAGCCGATCCTCTTCGTCCGCCTGCGCGGCCCGAACGAGCTGGTCGGCTACACCGACCCCGCCGGCTTCATCCGCGCCGAATCCCGTGCCCTAAGCGAGGCCCTCGCCCGCAGCCGCCCCAGGGCGGTCAGCGACCTGCTCTTCGTGATGGCCGAGGGCGACCCGGTCCCGGCCTCGACCCCCGCCATCCGCTACGCCTCGGTCGCCCCGGGCGAGACATGGCACGGCAACGACAGCGCATGGAACGCCCTCTTCCGGCCTCCGCGCGAGGCCGCGTTCAGCCGGCTCAAGCGATTTCTGGGTGGCTCGCCGCCCTCCTGAAGGGCCGGGCGAGAGTAGGGCGGGCTTCAGCCCGCCACCCCTTCGCCCCGAAAGCCCAAGCCCCCCGCCCTACACGGCCGGCGCGCCGAACCCCTCCGGATAGACCTCCGCCAGCGCCGCCTTCAGCGGCTCCAGCCTTGCCCCGTAGCGCCGCCAGCGGCCGATTGCCCCGGGCCCGAGCGGCTGGCGGACCTGCCAGGTGGAGAGCGTCTGCACCGAGCCGCCGCTGCGGTGATCGAGGCAGGCGGGCTCCCAGTCCAGCCCGAGAAAGCCGAGCACCTCGCGAAGGACCGGCTCGGGGCCCGTCACCAGCGCCTCGTAGCTCACCTCGTGGATGCGCCCCGGCAGCGCCGCCTGCCAATGCGCCATCAGCCGGCGATGGGCGAGGTAGTGGGCGGCCAGCCCCTCAAGGCTGCGCGTGTAGCTGTGGAAGGGGCCGAGCGGCTGCAGGTAGCAGGAGGTGAGCATGTCGAGCGGATCGCGCCGCATGGCAAGGACGCGCCCCTCCGGGAAGAGCCGCGAGAAGAGCCCGATCAGCTCGAAATTGTGGAGCCTCTTGTCGATGGCGCGCCCCTCCCCGGCGCTTCGCGCCACGATCGCCTGATAGCCCTTCGCCAGCCGCGCCGCCTGTCCGTGGCCGAGGCCGGAGGTCAGCGCCGCGAGCGCCGGCCCGTCGCGGAGCGCCACGCCCTCGCCCTTGACCATCAGCGCCAGTGCCTCGGATTCGCCCGCCGCCGAGAGCGCCGGATGCCGGGCGAGCATCTGTTCGAGCAGCGTCGAGCCGGAGCGGGGCAGGCCGGTGATCAGCACCGGCGCCGGGCCTTCGGGCCCGACCGGGGCGCCGGGCGGCGCGGCGGTGAGGGCATCGACGAAGGCCTCATAGGCGGCGGCGTCGTAGGTGAGCCCCTCGGCCGCCTTCGCCTCGGCATGGAGCGCCAGCGCCTCCTCATGCGCGCCCTGATCGTCCCGCGCCTTGGCGAGCGCGGCGAGCGGCGCGGAGAGGGCCGGGCCGCCGGCTTTGCGGAGGCGGGGGACGAGGCTGTCCCTCAGATGCAGGTAGAGCGGGTCGTCCTCGGCGATGCGGCCCGTGCGGGCCCAGATGCCGTAGAGATGCGAATTGTCGGGCGCGTCCGTGAAGAGAGCGTGGCAGGCGGCCGCCGCCTCCTCCAACCGCCCCGCATTGCGCAGGCTCGTGGCGATCTGCAGCCGGGCGGGCAGGTGGCCGGGCGCGAGGCGGAGCGCCTCCTCCGCCGCCGCGAGCGCCGCCTCGCTCTGCCCCATGCGCTCGGCGAGCGCGGCGGCGACGTAATGGACATCGGCCTCCTTCGGGGCGAGCGCGCGGGCGCGGGAGAGATGGGCCTCGGCCGCCGGGAAGTCCTGCAGGAGCGCCGCCGCCTCCGCCGCCTCCAGCCGCGCCCGGGCGGAGGAGGGGGCCGCCTTCACCGCCTTCTCGGCGGCGGCACGGGCGGCGCCGGGCTCGCGGGTCAGCCGGTTGTGCACCTGGGCGAGGGTCAGCAGGAGCGCCGCATCCTTCGGCCGCTGGCGCAGCGCCGCCTCGATCAGCCCCGCCGCCTCGCGCCCCCGCCCGGCGCGGATCGCCGCGGTGATGCGCTGGCCGATTGGTGCTGCCGCTGGCCGGAGTGCCATATCATCTCCCCTTTGCCCCGAGCCAGACCATGCCGGCGGGAGGCTTTCAAGTCTGCCCCTTGCACGCCGGGCCCTTGCAAGCCCGCCCCTTGCAAGCCGGCCGCCCGCGGGTGAGGCTCGGCCCATGCACGAGACCTTCACCATCGCCACCTCCGGCCCCGGCCTTTATGAGTTCACGGATGAGGTGGCCCGCTGGGTCGCGCGGGCCGAGGGGGGAGAGGGCGTGCTCACCCTCTTCGTCCGCCACACCTCCTGCTCGCTCCTGATCCAGGAAAATGCCGATCCGGAGGTGCAGACAGACCTGTCTGTCTGGCTCGGCAAGCTGGTGCCGCCCTCCGACGATCCGTCCATGTCCTACCTGACCCATACCTATGAGGGGCCGGACGACATGCCGGCCCATATCAAGGCCGCGATCCTGCCGGTGAGCCTGTCTGTCCCCGTGTTGGGGGGCTGCATGGCGCTCGGCACATGGCAGGGGATCTACCTCTTCGAGCACCGCCGCCGCCCGCACCGGCGCGAGGTGGTGGCGATGCTGCGCTAAGCCGAGAGCGCGGGAGTGTCTGGTGTCGCCCTCTATCTTGCGGCGCCAATTCGCCCCTACCCAACCCCTGCCAAGGCCCCTATAGTGCCAGTGGGACGAATGAGGGGCGCCCCAAGCGGCGTCAGAGAGGCGAAGCATGCGCTGCCCGTTTTGCGGAAATGTCGACACCCAGGTGAAGGATTCTCGCCCGGCGGAGGACCATGTGGCCATCCGCCGCCGGCGGTTCTGCCCGGCCTGCGGCGGGCGGTTCACCACCTATGAGCGGGTGCAGCTCCGCGACCTCGTCGTCATCAAGACCTCCGGCCGCCGCGAGGACTTCGACCGCGACAAGCTCGAGCGCTCCATCCGCATCGCCATGCAGAAGCGGCCGATCGAGCCGGAGCGGATCGACCAGATCATCTCCGGCATCGTGCGGCGGCTCGAAAGCATGGGCGAGACGGACATCCCCTCCAAGGTGATCGGCGAGATCGTCATGGAGACGCTGCACCGGATCGACACGGTCGCCTATGTGCGCTTTGCCAGCGTTTACAAGAACTTCCAGGATCCCGACGATTTCGACAAATTCGTCGCCGAGCTGCGCCCCAAGGCTCCGTCGGACGAGTGACACCCGCCGCGGGCGCCGAGGCTGACCGCCGCCACATGGCCCATGCGCTGGCTATAGGCCGGCGGAGCATGGGGCAGGCCTGGCCCAACCCCGCCGTCGGCTGCGTGCTGGTGAAGGACGGCCGCGTCCTCTCCCGTGGCTGGACGGCGCCGGGCGGGCGGCCCCATGCGGAGGTCGCTGCCCTGACCGCCGCCGGAGAGGCGGCGCGCGGCGCCACGGCCTATGTCACGCTCGAACCTTGCGCCCACCACGGCCAGACGCCGCCCTGCGCCGAGGCGCTGGTGGCGGCGGGGGTCGCCCGCGTGGTCATCGCCGCGCCCGACCGCGACCCGCGGGTGGCCGGCAAGGGGGTGGCGATCCTGAGGTCGGCCGGGGTGGAGGTGACGGAAGGCGTGCTCCGTACCGAGGCCGAGCGCGACCTCGCCGGCTTCCTCACCCGCTTCACCACCGGGCGCCCCTGGCTGACGCTGAAGCTCGCCGCCAGCCTCGACGGGCGCATCGCCACGGCGACGGGGGAGAGCCAGTGGATCACCGGCCCGGCGGCGCGGGCGGCGGTGCAGGGGATGCGCGCCTCCCATGACGCGGTGATGGTCGGCGGCGGCACGGCGCGGGCGGACGATCCGAACTTGACGCTCCGCGGCATGGGCGCGCGGCGGGCGCCGGTGCGCGTCGTCCTCTCCCGCCGGCTCGACCTGCCGGCGGAGAGCTACCTGGCGCGGACGGCGCGCGAGGTGCCGCTCTGGCTCGTCCATGGCGCCGGGCTCGGCCCCGAGGCGGGCGCGCCGTGGGAGGCGCTCGGCGCCGAGCTGATCGAGGCGCCGGTCGCTGCCCAGCAGATCGACCCGGCCGGGGCGCTGGCCGCGCTGGCGGCGCGGGGCATCACGCGGGTCTTCTGTGAGGGCGGCGGCGGGCTCGCGGCCTCCCTCCTCGCGGGCGGGCTTGTGGATGAGCTGGTGCTCTTCACCGCCGGCACCGGCATCGGGGCGGAGGGCACGCCGGCGCTCGCCGCCATGGGCCTCGGCGCGCTGGCGGAGGCGCCGCGGCTGGAGCTGGCGGAGCTGCGGGCCGTCGGCGGGGATGTGATGAGCGTCTGGAGGAGGGGGGCTCTGCCCCCCGTCGCCTGAACGGCGACTCCCCCCGCGGGTATTTGCAGAAAAGCGAGAGAGGCTCAGCGCCAGAGATGGGCGCGGCTGGCGAGGAGGCCCTGGGCCTTGGCGAGGAGCCGGTTGGCGGCGCCGGGATGCGGGATGGTGCCGGTGGCGAGGCGCTCGAGCGCGACCTCGGGCGGGCAGGGGCGGCGCGTCACCGGATCCATGTAGCGCGGATAGGCGATGAGCGCCGCATGGGCGAGGGCGATGACATCGGGGCGGGCCGAGCGGCGGGGGAGGGGGGCGCCGAGGTCATTCGTCAGGCCCCAGCCGGCGTAGAAGGGCTGGCCGAGGGTGGTGACCGGGATTTCGCGGAGGAGCGCCTCGAAGCCGAGGGTGGAGGTGATCGTCCAGACCTCGTCCACCTCGCGGAGGAGGGCCACGGGGTCGGCCTTGGTCAGCACCGCATCGGCGAGCTCGGCGGCATCGGGCACGGCGCCGGGGCGGAGCCCGGCCTCGACGTCGGGATGCGGCTTGTAGAGGATGAGCGCCCCGGGATTGGCGGCGCGGGCGGCGGCGATCAGGGCGCGGTTGGTGCGCACCTCGCCGGCGCCGAGGCGGATGGAGGCATCGTCCTCCACCTGGCCGGGCACGAGGATGCGGCGGCCATGGGGCAGCCCCTCCGGCAGGCCGGCGCCGCCGAGGTTGTACTTGGTGATCCCCGCCTCTGTCAGGCGCGTCACCAGCGCCTCGGCCCGGGCCCGGGCCGTGGCGGGCAGATCCTCGCTCTGGGCGATGAGGCGCTCGAGGCGGCTTTCGGTGCGCGGATCGTAGTAGATGCCGAGGTCGTCGAGGGCGAGGGAGAGGGGCGGCACCAGCTCCGCCCCGAGCCCGCGCGAGCGGAGGAACCCGTCCTCGATCTGCACCGCGCCCGGCACCTCGCGCCCGGCCCAGGAGAGAAGGCGGCGGCCGCTCTCTTCCGCCAGCCGCGCGGCCGTCTCGGCTGGGTCGGCGAAGCGGAGCGGGCCTTGCAGGAAGCCGGCGAGGGGGCGGCGCTTCCAGAGGCGAATGTTCGTGGCGACGTAGCCCGGGTGGTCCTCGCGATGGGCGCGGGTCTCGGCCTCCAGCGTGTCGATGACCTCCTCCAGCGAGGCGAGGCGGTCGCGATAGGGGCAATACCAGCGGGGCGCGAGGATCATGGCAGCGGCGAAGAGCTGCGCCGGGGTGAGGCGCCGCTGGCGGCGGGGCAGGTCGGCGCGATCCTCCGTCAGCCCCCAGCCGGCATAGAAGGGCTGGCCGAAGACATGGGGCCGGTGGCCGGCGAGGATCGCCTCGAAGCCGAGCTGGGAGGAGAAGGTATAGACCGCGATGGCCCCCTCGAGAAGCGCATGGGGCGAGACCGGCGCGTCGTAGAGCTCGCCCGGATCGTCGGCGCGGAAATGGCCGGGGCGATGGCCGGCGCGCGTCTCGGGATGGGTCTTGAGGAGGATGCGGGCGCCGGGATGGGCCAGCCGCGCCTCCGTCAGCATCTCGAGAAAGGTGTTGCGGCCGGCGCCGAGGAGCGAGGCATCCCCCGCCGTCTGGTCGATCACCAGCACATAGCCGGGCTCCGGCGGGGGGAGCACGGTATCGTGCAAGTTGTATTTCGACAGATGGAGCGCGCGGATCCGGGCGATGGCCGCCTTGGCGCGTTGCAAAAGGGCATGATCGTCGAGCGGGTTTGTGGCGAGGAGCGTCTCGAGATCCGAGGCCCGCCGCCCGTCAAAATGCAGGCCCGTCTCGTCGATCAGGAGCCCCATGGGCGGCTCGCCGCTCCGCCCGGGGCGGAGGGAGCGAAGGAACGCATCCTCTACCCGCACCAGCTTCGCGCCGCGCCGCGCCGCCACCCGCTCGCCGCGCCAGGCGGTGGGGGAGGCGCCCCAGAGGCCCACGAGGTCGCCCTCGGACGGCACCCCCAGCGAAACGTCATAGCCGGAGAGGGCGAGGATGCGCCGGATGCGCCGGTTGAGGAAGCCGCCGTTGAAGACGAAAAGGCGCCGCGAGGTCTCCCCCGCGGCGCCCATGCCTTGGCTCACTCGAAGCTGCTGGCGACGGAATTGATGGCGTCCACCGAGGCCAGCGTGCCGGTGATCGAGGCGATCACCTTGCTGAACTGCGAGAAGGGCGCCTCGGTCACATAGACCGTATCCTCGTCGCGCACCGCGAAGTCGCGGGCAAAGAACAGCCCGTTCGGCCGCGTCAGATCAAGGACATAGACGACGCGCTGCGTGCCGGTGAGCGTGTTCACCCCGGTGAGCTGGCGGGCGATCTCCTCCGGCTCGTTGCGGAAGATGAAGACACCCGTCGGGTCGGCCGCGGCCGAGGACAGGCCGCCGACCTGGGCGATGGCCTCGATGGCGCTGATCGTCTTGGAGGTGAAGGGCACCAGATCCTGCCGGCCGGTGGCGCCGAGCGCGGTGAAGGAGCGGGTGTCCTCCTCCACGACGATGCGATCGCCGGCGCGGAGCGGGATGTCGTTCTGCGGGTAGTCGTAGATGTCGGTGAACCAGGCCGTCGCGCGCTGGCCGCCGCGCACGACGGTGACGAGGGCGATCTCGGGTTCGATGGTGACGCCGCCGGCCTCGGCCAGCATGGCGGCCAGCGTGCGGGTCGGCCGTTCGATCGGATAGACGCCCTGGGCGCCGACGGCGCCGACGACCGAGACCGTCGAGCCGTCCCCGGCCAGCCGGCGCACCTGCACCTGCGGGTCCGGCGTCTGCTCTTCGAGCTGTTCGGAGATGATGCGGCGGATCGCCTCCGGCGTGTTGCCGGCGGCGCGGATGCGGCCCGCATAGGGCACGAAGATGAAGCCGGCGCCGTCGACCTGCACCTCGTCGAGCACCGTGGCGTTCTGCCCGGTCGGCACCATCAGACCGTCGTCGACATTCTCCCAGATCGTCAGGCCGAGCACGTCGCCCGGCTGGATCGTGTCGGAGCCGAGGATCCCGGCATTGACGAAACTCTCGGTGAAGCCGAGCGCCGGCGAGACGCCGGCGATCAGGTTGATGCGATCATCGACCATCAGGATGAAGCTGTCGCCCTCGCGCAGCACCGATCCGGCGTAGATCTCGTTGCGGTTGGGGCCAGAGCGCGGCAGGCCGCAGGTGGCCAGGAGCGTGAGCGCCACAATCGCGGCGACGCCCCGCGCGAAGCGCGTGGATTTGGTGATCACTGCCCGGTCTCCTCGACCTGTTATTCTGCCTCACGTTTGGGCTGCAAGCTATCGGGGAGGCAGCAAAAAAGCCAGACGGGCAGGGTGGCGCGGCAGGCCGGGTGTTGCCCGGGCGCCGCGCCCGGGGGCGCGGGCCGCAACATCTGGCTGCCCTCAGGTCACCACACGCAAGCTCTGCCGCGGCGCCGCGGTGCCGGAGAGGAGCGCGTCATAGGGGTCCTCGTCGGCGAGCATCATGTCCACCACCTGGCGGAGGAGCTGCCGCCGGCCGGAGGTGGAGTAGAAGCCGCCGGGGAGCTGGCTCGTCTCCAGCAGATACCGCCGGTAGTCGCGATAGGCGTGGCCATTGGGGCGGGTCGGCTGCGAGAAGAACTCCGGCAGCGGCTGGGCAGAGACGAACTCGTCCTTGGCATAGACGGCGCGCCCGAAGACCTTCAGCGGAATGCCCCGCCAGAGCACCTGCTGGGCGGCGGTGGAATTCACCGTGACGGCCGTCCGCGCGTGGTTGAGAAGCCGCGCCAGCTTGCCGCCGGGCACGTAATGCACCCGCCCTTCCAGCCCGTGCCGCTTCGCCAGATCCGCGAGCTGGCGCTTGTAGGGGTTGCGGCCCATCTCCAGCGGATGGGCCTTGAAGACGAGATGGTGGTGGCGCGGCGCGCCGGCGGCGAAGCCCTCGACCACCAGCGACATGAACTCCTCCATCGTCTCGAAGGGCGAATGCACCTGGAAGGAGCTGTCATGCTCGAGCTGCATGAGCACGAGGTGATAGGGAAAGCCGCCGCCGGTGATGCGCCGCGTCAGCCAGCGCCGCTCCAGCGCCAGCCAGGGCATGAGCGCCAGGCGGCGGGTGTAGAGCTTCGCCTCAGACCAGATCGGCAGGGCGCGATGGGGCGTGAAGTTCCGGTAGTCGCCGTTCCGGAAGAGAACGAACCAGTGATAGAGCGCGCCGTAGAAGATGTGCTGGCGCATGTCGCCCCAATGGGCCGGCGGCTCGGGGACCTCGAGATCCGACATCTCGAGCGCCCGCGCCATGCTCGCGATCGACATCTCCATCAGCCGCGAATGGCCGTTCGAGCCGCCCCGCTCGTAGGTGACCCACCAGGGCCGCATGTAGCCTTCCTCGAAGACGTGGATGCGCAGGCCGAGGGCCCGCGCGCGCTCGATGGCGGCGACATGGACGGGCCGTGTGTCTCCGTAGAGCACGATATCGGTGATGGCATGGGCATGGACGATGCCGGCGAAGGCCTCCTGCCAGGCGTCGAGCGAGCCGTGATAGGGGATGTAGCCGGGCGCGCCCATCCAGAAGGCGCGGTCGCCGGCATTGAAGCCGATGCGATGTACCTCGGCGCCGGCCGCGGTGAGCATCCGCCCCAGCCGGTGAAAGAAGGGCCCGTGCGGCCCTTGCAGAAACAGAAAGCGCCTGTCGGGTGCTGGCATGACCATGGCGACCCCTTACATCTTCAGCCTGAATATCCCTTTTATCGCCCTAAGCACGGCTTTGGGCGGAAAAGGGGCAGCATTGGGGAAATGCCGCAGGCCCCGGCCTTGCTGGGCCGGGCGGGCGGAGCTACGGGTCAGGGCATCAGGAGGCAGAGCCATGTTCACGGGGATTATCACGGATATCGGCGAGGTGCTCGCCGTGCGCGCCGAGGGCGACATGCGGGCGCGGATCGGCTGCAGCTACGATCCCGACGGCATCGACATCGGTGCCTCGATCTCTTGCGACGGGGTCTGCCTGACGGTGGTGACCAAGGGCGCGGAGCCGGGGCCCTGGTTCGAGGTGCAAGTCTCGGCCGAGACGCTGTCGAAGACCAATATCGGCCGCAACGGCTGGGCGGAGGGGCAGAAGCTCAACCTCGAGCGGGCGCTGAAGGTCGGTGACGAGCTCGGCGGCCATATCGTCGCCGGCCATGTCGACGGCGTGGCGGAGCTGATCGCGATGCGCGACGAGGGCGACTCGACGCGGCTGACCTTCCGGGCGCCGGAGGCCTTTGCGAAATTCATCGCGCCGAAGGGCTCGGTGGCGCTGAACGGCACATCGCTGACGGTCAACGAGGTGGATGGGGCCGAATTCGGCGTCAACATCATCCCGCATACCAAGGAGGTGACGACCTGGGGGCGGGCGAAGGTCGGCGACGGCATCAACCTCGAGGTCGACACGATGGCCCGCTATGTGGCGCGGCTGAGGGAATGGGAATGAGCGGCGGAGACACCGCTGCCGGCCCCACCCCCGGCATCGGCCACAACGGCGGGCCGAGCATGGAGCCGGGCTTCGGCTGGCGGCGCCATGCCTGGGCCCGCGCGCGGGCGGAGCTGATGCCCCATCTGCCGCTGGAGGTGGTGCGCCGCCGTGTCGCCCGGGCGAAGGACCTCGGGCTGCCCTATCGCACCTATGCCGGCATCCGCGCCTCGACCGGGCGCGACGTGATCGGCTTTCTCTTCTCGACCAATGCTTTGCGGATGCTCCGCGCCGGCGCGCTGCCGCCGCCCGAAGTGGCGGAGCGGCTCGGCGCCATCCGCGGCGCCGCCCGCATCGGGCTCGCCCGGCCGCCGGTGGCGCAAGAGGCGCTGGCGGCCCTGATGGACGCCGCCCATCCGGCGCCCCGCCCCTTCGCCCCCTGGGCCGAGGCGCGGGCGGGGGTGACGGCGGCGCTCGAGGGGCGGCCGGGCGATGCCGTCGTGCTCGTCGGCGACACCGCGGAGGAGCGGCTCTGGGCCGAGGCCGGGCGGCTCGCCCATTACCTCGGCGCCGAGGCCTATTTCGGCGCGGGCGCCTGAGGCCCGGGCCTAGAAGAGCTCCACCGCGTTCGCCGGCGGCGGCACCGGGCGCGCGGGGCGGATATCCTCCTTGGCGTCCCCCTTCGGCACCAGCATCTGCCGCGCATCGCCCGAATAGGGCTCGAAGCGGATCCGCCGCGCGGAATCTCCGCCGACGCTTTCGCTGAGGCAGGGGATGTCTTCGGCCCGCAGGAAGCTGCGCACGAAGGCGATGTTCGCCTCGCTGACATAGGAGAAGCGCTGGGTGATGCGCCCGGCGCCGAAGACCTTCGCCGTCAGCTTGCTGCGCAGCGCCCCCCGTTTCACCATCTCGTTGATGAGGATTTCCATCGCATAGGCGCCCTGCTTGACGTCGGGCGCCGCGCTCGGCTGCCCCTCGGGCAGCAGGAAATGGTTCATCCCGCCGATCCTGCGGGTCGGTTCATGCAGGCAGACGGCGATGCAGGAGCCGAGGAGCGTGTTGATGATCGCGCCCGGCGTGTCGGAGACGTGGTACTCTCCCTGAAAGATCGTCACCACCTGTCCGCCCATGGCCACGTGGCTCATACGCTGTCTCCTGCCCTGGCCGGCGCACCGGCATGTTTCAAGATTGCCCCCGCGATTCCCCCGATCGGCACCTGTTCGCAGACCGCGCCCCGCTCGAAGGCAACCCGCGGCATGCCGTAGACCACCGACGAGGCCTCATCCTGCGCCAGCGTCATCGCGCCGCCGCGCCTCAGCGCCAGCAGCCCCTGCGCCCCGTCGGAGCCCATGCCGGTGAGGAGGACCCCCACCACCTTGCGCGCGCAGGGCACAGCCGACAGGAAGAGCGCGTCCACCGAGGGGCAATGGCCCGAGACATTGGCGTCATGGCCGAAGCGCACCTTCGGCTCGGACGGCCCCTCCAGCTCCATATGGCGGGGAGTGCCCGCGGCGATGATGACCCTTCCGGGCCGCATCTGCAGCCCCGGCTCGGCGGGGCGCACCTCGGCCGCGCATCTGCGGGCGAGCAGGTTCGTCAGGCTGGCGCCGAAACCCCGGCCGGTGTGCTGGACGATCGCCGTCGGCGGGCAATGCGCCGGAAAGCCGCCGAGGATGCAGATCAGCGCCTCGATCCCCCCCGTCGACGAGCCGATCAGCACATGGCGCTTCCAGCGCGTCGGGGTCTGGCTCTCGGGCGGTGCGGCCGCATGGCGCTTCTTGGGATTGCGCAGCACCGCGCGGAGCTGCTCGAGCGTGCGGTGCGGCGGCGCCGAGGGGTCGAGGCAGAAGAGCCCCGACGAGGCGCGGGCCGCGACGGAAACACCGTCGCCGGGGTTCGAGCAGAGCGTCAGCCATCTGGTGTCGATGGCGGTGAAGAGCATCTGCAGGGCGCGGAATTCCGGCAGGATCGCCAGCTTGTCATCGACGATGACAAGCCCCGGTTCACGCTCTTCGGTGAGGTTGAACGTGTCGCGCAGGGTCGGCGCGTCCAGCACCTCGGCCTCGATCTGCCCGCGGAGCAACTGGTGAAGCCAGGTGCGGCGGGCCCTGTCGGGACTGGCGATGATGATCAGGGTGGGGGACATGCCGCCTCGCGCCAAAAGTGCCGTGCCGGTGGGCCGGCGCGCTGGCGCCGACCCGGGGATCTGCCGTCAGAAGCTCTGCCAGATGCCGGCCTGGTCATGCGTGCCGGTGATGGCGGCCTCGATCGGCAGCGGCTTCACCTCTTCCTCGGTCGCCTTGCCGGTCAGCTCGCTGGGGCTGCGGATCGGCTCGCCCGGCTCGCCGAAATCGGCATAGTCCCCCGAGGAGCCGTAGGAGGCCGCGGCCGGCTGCCAGCCCGCCGTCGAGGCGACCGAGGCGCCGGGAGCGGTGACGAAGCGGCTCACAAGCCCGCTCAGGACCTGCGCATCCTTTTTCAGGATGTGGCTCGCGGCCGTCGCTTCCTCGACCATGGCGGCATTCTGCTGGGTCACCTGATCGAGCGCGCCTACGCCGGTGTTGATCTCGCCGAGGCCGGTCGATTGCTCGACGGCGCCGGAGGCGATCTCGCTGACGAGCTCGGAGATATGGCTCACCCGCTGGGCGATGGTGCTGAGCGCCTCGCCGGCCTTGCCGACGAGCGTCACGCCCGCCCCGACCTGTTCCGTCGAGCCGGAGATCAGCTCCTTGATCTCCTTGGCGGCGTCGGACGAGCGCTGGGCCAACGCCCTGACCTCGCTCGCCACCACGGCGAAGCCCTTGCCCGCCTCGCCGGCCCGCGCCGCCTCGACGCCGGCGTTGAGGGCGAGAAGGTTGGTCTGGAAGGCGATGTCGTCGATGACGCCGATGATCTGGCTGATCTGCTGCGACGAGGTCTCGATCGCGGTCATGGCCGTCACGGCGTTCTGCACGATCTCGCCGGAGCGCCGCGCCTCTTCCCGCGCCTGATCGACGACGGTCTCGACGGATTTGGCGTTGTCGGCGGCGGCGACGACGGAGGTGGTCAGCTCGTCGAGCGCCGAGGCCGTCTCTTCCAGCGTGGCCGCCTGCGTTTCCGTCCGGCCCGACAGGTCGTCGGAGGCCTGGCTGATCTCCGTCGCGCCGTGGCTGATCGAGCGGGCGGTCTCCACCACCTGGTCGATGACGGCGGCGAGGTTGGTCAGCGTCGCGTTGTAGTTCTTGCGCAGCGCCTCGTAATCGGCCGCGAAGGGCTGGTCGATGCTGCGCGTCAGGTCGCCCTGGGCGAGGGTGACGAGCCCCTGGGACAGGGCGGCGACGACGGCATCCTGCTCGGCCTCTCGTCGCGCGCTGATCTCGCGCGTCTCGTCGGCGGCGCGGAGCCGGTCCCGGAATTCCACGAGCTCGGTGGCGATCTCGCCGATCTCGTCGCCGCGGGCCGCATCGGGGATATCGGCGCCATAGTCACCATTGCTGACCCGGCCCATCGACTCGCGCACCCGGTTCATGCCGCGGGTGATGTAGGTGACGCCCGCCCAGTAGACGAGGCAGAGGAGGGCCGAGACCACCGCCGTCGCCACGATGAAGATGTTGCGCAGCGCATGGACCATGTAGAGGATCACGGCCTCGTCCTGCTCGACGACCACCATCCAGTCCACCCCGAGCTCGCTGAAGGGAAGCCCGTAGGCATAGACGGCCTCGCCGGTCAGCCCGGTCAGCCCGGAGACGACCCGGCCCGTTTCGGCATAGTCGGGCGAGAGAAGCTGATCCAGCTCGGTGCCGGCCGGCAGCGGATCGAAGATCCGGTAGCTGGTGCCGTCGACGGCATCGCTGCGCATCGTGCCGTCGCGGGCGACGATGAAGACATCCATCGTCTCGCCGATGCCGAAGGGGTTGTTCATGACCTCGTCGATCTGTCGGCCGGGGATCTGCACCGCGAGAATGCCCAGCAGCTCGCCGGCCGAATCCGTCACGCGGATGGAGGCGAAGGACGCCGGCTCGCCGCCGCTGGCCGCATGGGGCTCGAAATCGGACAGGAAGATCTGCCCGTTCGGGCCGGTGCTGGCGGCGCGGAAGACGTCGCCGAGCCCGGTGCCGGCATGGGGGCCGCTCAGGACATTGGTGGCGAAATCGGCCTCCTTCGAGACCGAATAGACGACGTTGCCCGCCGCATCGAGGAGCAGCACGTCGTAATATCCCTTCGTGGCCTGCAGGGACAGGAAGGTGTTGTGGTAGATCTCGTGGTTGATGTTGTAGGCCGTCGGCGCCTCGGCGCGCATGAACTGCTGGCGCTCGCCGGCGGGGTTGGGATTGCCCGTGATGTAATCCGCCTGGAGTTGCTGCGTGGCGGCCTCGCCGAGACCGACGAAGGCATTCTCGAAGCGCTGGATCGCCGTCTGCGTGGCGCTTGCCTCGGCCGCGACGCGCAGGTCTTCCTCGATCATGTTGAACATGTGCATCAGATCGCGGCTGCGCTGCTCGGCGATCTGCATGAAGCTGGTGCGCGTGCTGTCGACGACGGCGGTCTTCAGCGTGGCGTAGCAAACCACCGAAAAGGCGGCCATCAGCGTCAGCGACACGATGCCGATGCCGAGCGGGATCTTGATGGCGATCTTGGTGTTGTTCAGAACCGTCATGGTCACATTCCCTCAGTGCGGCCGGATTGGATCCGCCGTCTGCTGCCGCCTCCGCGGCGTTCCCTAGGGGCGCGCTGCCCCGACCGCCCGGCCCCTCGGGCGGCTAGAAGAGTTCGATGGCCTCGCTCGTCACGGGGCTTCCGGGTTTCTCCCGCGCTTCGCCCGCCAGGCGCGCCGCCAGGGCGTGCAGCGGCACCCCTCCGAATGCGTCGGCGGCGTCGATTCCGTAATCCTCCGGCAGCCCCTTCAGCGCGACCTTCAGGAAGCCGGCCACGGCGAGCAGGCATTGCGACAGCGTGTCGAAATTCTGCAGCGTCTCGATATCGTGCGTCGAGGTGGCGGGCCGATCGGCCAGCGCCTCGACGACCGTGCCCTCGAGATCGCGCAGCTCGCGGTCGGCGCGCTCAAGTTCGTTGGCGACATTCTGCAAAAGCTCGCGCAGGGGATGGAAATGATCGGACATGGGTTCAGAGCGGCCCCACGACACGTTCGATGCAGGCCTTCATCTGCGGGGTCGTGAACGGCTTCTCGATCAGGTTGTTCAGCCCCCATTGCTGGCCGACCTGCACGATCTCCGGCGTGGCGCGGCCGGTGACGAGGATGAAGCCGATCTGCTGGGTCATGCGGTTCTGCCGCAGGGCCTGCAGAAGCTGCAGCCCGTCCATCTTCGGCATGTTGTAATCCGACAGGACGAGATGCACCGGATTGGCGGCGAGCTTGCTCAGCGCGACCTGGCCGTCATTCTCGGCGTAATTGTGAACGATCCCCAGCTCGTCGAGCGTGTTGGTGATGATCGCCCGGCTGGTCGACATATCGTCCACCACCATGATTCTGAGCGAGTCCTTCAGGCTCATACGTTCAAGCTCCTTGGCTTCGGCCGGGCCGCATCAGCGCGGCGTTTGTAGGAGGTGATGCCAGAGTTTTCATAATAATTGCTCACCTCGCCCGAGAGCCGTTCGGAATGGCCGATGAAGAGTTCACCGCCGGGCCGGAGGACGTGCGTGAGCTTGGTGAAAACCTTCACCTGCGTCGGTTTGTCGAAGTAGATCGCCACGTTGCGGCAGAAGATGGCGTCGAACGGGCCGCGGAAGGGCAGCTCGTCCATCAGGTTGAGGATGCCGAAGGTCACGAGCCCCGTGACCTTCGGGCTCAGCTTGTAATTGCCCGGCACCGGCTGGGTGCATTCGGCGCGCATGTCGGCCGGCATCGACTGGTACTCCTCGGGCAGATAGACCGCCTCGCGGGCCTTGTTGACGATGACCGGGTCGATGTCGGTGGCGAGGATCTTGATGTCGAGGCTGGCCGCCTCGGGGCAGACCCGCAGCACCGACATCGCCATCGAATAGGGCTCCTGCCCCGACGAGCTGGCGGCCGACCACAGCCGCACCCGCCCGCGTTTCTTGCGGGCCGCCTCGATGAGGGGTGGCAGCACCTCCTTCTCCAGCCGGGTGAAGTGATGCGCCTCGCGGTAGAAATGCGTGGTGTTGGTCGTCAGGGCCGTCAGGAAGTCGAGCTTCTCGGCCTCCCATTCGGGGCCATTGAGAAGGACGACATAGGCGGCGAAATCGGGGAGCCCCTTCTTGCGCAGCCGGCGCGCCAGCCGCGAATAGACGAGGCTGCGCTTCGACTCCGTCAGGTGCAGGCCGAAATGCTGATAGGCCAGCCGCGCGATCGCGGCGAAATCCGCGCCGGTCAGCGCGAATTCCTGGCCTCCCTGCCTTTGCGGCGGGCCTGGATCCGGGGCTTCGAGCATGGCGGGTCAGGCCACGGCGCGCGAGAAGGAGCCGGTGACGAAGCGCAGATCGAGGATCCGCGTCATGTCATCCGCCAGCGAGATTACGCCCTGGATCGCCTCGCGGGTCGATTCGGATTTCACATCCGGCGTCGGCAAGAGCTGATCCTCGTTGACGGAGAGGATCTCCTGCACCGTCTCGGCGAGGAGGCCGAAGAGGTTGTCGTCCATCGCCACGACGATGACGACGTTGCGCTCCGACGGCTCGGTGATGCCAAGCCCCAGCCGCGAGGCCATGTCGTAGATCGGGATCACGGCCCCGCGCAGGTTCATGACCCCGAGGACGCCGCCCGCGGCATGGGGCAGGGGCGTGACCGGCGCCCAGCGGCGGATCTCGCGGATCTGCTGGATGTCGAGGCAGTAGTTCTGCCCGGCCACGGTGAAGGTCACGAATTTCAGCTCGGACCCGGAGACCGCCTTGGTGTGATCGTCACTCATCGAAGAACTCCATGACTGGTGCGGAGGAAGGGCCGGCCTCGGAGCGGCGGCCGGCGATCTGGGCCACCCCGTCCGGGTCGATGATCAGGGCGATCTTGCCGTCGCCGAGAATGGTGGCGGCCGAGACGCCCGGGATGTCGCCGAAGGAGCGGTCGAGGCTCTTGATGACCACCTGGCGCTGGTCGTGGATCGCATCGAGCGCCAGCGCGCATTGCCCGCGCTGCTCGGTTTCCACCAGGATCAGCACCGAGGAGCTGAGCGACTTGCCCTGCCCGTGCATGCCGAGGCTGGCGGCCACGTCGATGATCGGCACGTAGGAGCCGCGGATCGACAGCACCTCCTCGTCGGAGCCGATCCGGTGCACGTCGCCCTCCTTCGGGCGGATCGTCTCGAGCACAGATGCGATGGGCACGACCATGGTCTGGCCGCGGACGGAGACGACCATGCCGTCCATCACCGCCAGCGTCAGCGGCAGGATGATCGTCAGCGTCGTGCCCTTGCCCGTCTCGGAGGCGATGGAGACCCGCCCGCCGAGCTGCTGGATCGAGGTGCGCACCACATCCATGCCGACGCCGCGGCCGGAGAGGTTGGAGACCTCCGTCGCCGTCGAGAAGCCGGCGGCGAAGATCAGGTTGTCGATCTCGGCGTCGGAGAGCTCGGCATTCTGCGGCACGAGCCCTTTCGACATGGCGATCTCGAGGATCTTCGGCCGGTTGAGGCCGGCACCGTCATCCGCGATCTCGATGAAGATCGAGCCGGAGCGCTGCGAGGCCGAGAGCCGCACCTCGCCCTCGGGATCCTTGCCCACGTCGCGCCGCTTCTCGGGCTTTTCGAGCCCGTGGTCGATGGAGTTGCGGATCATGTGGGTCAGAGGGTCGGAGAGCCGCTCGATGACCGTCTTGTCGACCTCGGTATGGTCGCCCACCGTCACCAGCCGGGCGCGCTTGCCCGTGGCCGTGCAGGCCTCGCGCACGATCCGCGCCATGCGCTGGAAGAGCGGCTTCACCGGCTGCGCGCGGATCGCCATGACGCCTTCCTGGATCTCGCGGGCGAGGAGCTTGTAATCCTCCAGCTCGACCTCGGCATCGGCGCCCTTTGGCAGCTCGAGCTCGGCGATGCGCTGGCTGAGCATCGCCTGGTTGATGATGAGTTCGCCGACAGTGTTGATGAGCCGGTCGACCCGGTCGAGCTCCACCCTGAGCGTGGCGCGGGCCTGATGGGCGCCGGCCTTGGCCTTGGCATCCTCGTCGGCCGCAGCGCGCGGGCGGGGCGGCGGCGCGGCCGCGGGCGCGGCGGCCGGCGGGGCTTGCGGCGCCGCGGGGGCGGCAGGGCGCGGGGCCGACGCGGCGGCGGACGGGAGAGCAGACGGGGTGGGCGCCGCCGGCGCTGCCGGTGCCGCGGCCGGGGTGTCGCCGCCGATCTCGCTGATGTCGAGCGAGCAGAGCCCCTCGACGAATTCGAAGATCTTCTCGACGGCAGCCCTGTCGCTTTCGCTGCGCAGGGTCATCGACCACTTGAGGTAGCATTCTTCCGGGTCGAGCTCGTCGAAGGCCGGCAGCTCCTCTGACTGGGCGGTGACGGCGAGCGTGCCGAGCTCGCTCAGCGCGCGGATCAGCAGCATCGGCTCATGGCCGTTGGCGATGAGCGCGCGGTCGGGCTGGAAGCGGATGTCGAACAGGTGCTCCGCCGGGGCGGCGGGCAGCTCGGGCGCCGCGAAACTCTCGCCGCCGGCAAGGGGGCCATCGGCGCCGCCGGCCATGGGCAGCGCCAGGGCCGAGAAATCGAGAGTCATCGGCTGGAAGCCGCCCGGCGGGCCGGCCTCGGCGCCGCCATGCACCTCCTCCGGCTCGTCCAGGTAGCTCTTCAGCTCCTTGAGGACGGCATCGCGCGGCACCTCGTCGATCCCCGTCTCGTCACGCGCCGCCTCGACCAGCGTCGCGAGCTGGTCGCCGGCGCGGAAGAGGACGGCCACGAGCTCCGGCGTGACGGGCAGCCGCTCGGAGCGGACCTCGTCGAACACCGTCTCGAACGTATGGGCGAAGGAGACGAGGTCGGTCAGCCCGAAGGCCCCGGCGCCGCCCTTGATGGAATGGACAGCGCGGAACACCGCGTTGACCGTCTCGGAATCGTACTGGCCCTCGTCGATGACGCCGAGGCCCTCGACCATGGCTTCAAGGAGCTCTTCGCATTCCTCGAAGAAAGTATCGCGGATGGAGGCTTGCATGGATCTCTCCTCAGGCCGCGTGGCCGGTGAGACGCTTCAAAACGGAGATCAGCGAGGCATCGTCGAAGGGCTTGACGATCCAGCCGGTGGCGCCCGCCTCGCGGGCGCGGGCCTTGAGCTCGTCGGAGCTCTCGGTGGTGAGCACGATGATCGGCACCTTCGTGGCATTGGGCCCGCGCCGCAGCTCGTCGATCACGCCGTAGCCGTCGAGATTGGGCATGTTGATGTCGGTGATCACCACATCGGGCTGCACCTCGGGAAAGGCATCGACGCCGAGACGCCCGTCTTCGGCACAATGGTATTCAAAGCCGGCATTCTCGAGCGACATCCGCAGGAGGTTGCGGATGGTGCGCGAATCGTCGATCGCCAGAACCTTTGTCATGCTCACTTGTCCTCAAAATCGAATTCGGCAGGATCGAGCCCCGAGAGCTCCAGCCCCTTCAGGAAGGTCTCGCCGGCGCCGGTGAGGCGCAGCGACGAGCCGGCGGCGCGCCAGTGCCGGCTGGCGCTGACGAGGATCTGCAGGCGCTGCGAATCGCACAGGCCCACCTCCTCGAGGTCGACCGTGGCCGGCCCTCCTGCCGCCTCCCTCAGGAAGCTGTAGAGCGGATCGGCGCCGCTCTGTGCCCGCTGGGCCGCCATCCGGTGGGTCTGCCCCATGTCGCTCACGTCGAAATCTCCCGGCTGTTCCGTCGTGCTGCCGCCGGCCCCCACGGGGCGGCTGCATCCCGGCAACTCCTAGGGCCACCGATTTAAGAAATGGTTCCCCCCGGCCGGCCTTGCGGCGGGCGCGCGCCCGTCGCCGCCGGGCCGAGCCACTCTGCCGGAAAATTTCGCCGCCCCGCCGCCTGCGCTTTGCCATTCGGCGCGCGGCGGGCGAGACTGGCGCGATGGCGCATGAGTTCACCACCCGGGTCTATTACGAAGACGTCGATCTCGGCGGGATCGTCTATTACGCCAACTACCTGCGCTACATCGAGCGCGCCCGCTCCGAATGGGTACGGGGCCTCGGCATCGACCAGACGGCGCTGAAGGACGAGGGGACGGTCTTCGCCGTCCGGCGGATCGAGGCGGATTACCTCGCCCCCGCGCGGTTCGACGATCTCTTGTGCACCACGACCGAGGTGACAGAGCTCAAGGCCTCCCGCGCGGTCCTGCGCCAGGAGGTGCGCCGGAGCGGGGCGCTGCTCTTCTCGGCGCTCGTGACCATCGTCGCCATCGGCGCGTCGGGGCGGCCGCAGCGGCTGCCGGCGGCCATGCGCGCCGTGCCCACCGGCGACAAAACGCAGGCGTGACCGCGGCGGCGTTGGATTTCCTCCCCCGCCTGCGCTAATGTCCTCGCAAAACGGCCCGATGAGACGGCCGAGGCAGCAAAGAGCAGAACATGGATATCGCGGCCGATTACACGATGTGGGCGCTGTTCGCCCGCGCGACCTTTATCGTCAAGATCGTCATGGTGCTGCTGATCGCGGCCTCCATCTGGTGCTGGGCGGTGGTCATCGACAAGCTCATGCAATACCGCCGCGCCCGGCGCGAGGCGCGCATCTTCGACGAGGCCTTCTGGTCCGGCGAGCCGCTCGACGGGCTCTTCGACCAGATCGGCACCAATCCCGACGGCCCCAGCCAGAAGATCTTCGTGGCCGGGATGCTGGAATGGCGCCGCTCGCACCGGCAGGACGGCGGGCTGATCGCCGGCGCCCAGGCGCGCATAGACCGCTCGATGGATGTCGCCATCGCCAAGGAGGCGGGGCGGCTCCAGCGCGGCCTGCAGGTGCTTGCGACGGTCGGCTCGACGGCGCCCTTCATCGGCCTCTTCGGCACGGTCTGGGGCATCATGAACGCCTTCATCGAGATCGCCGAGGCGCAGAACACCAACCTCGCGGTGGTGGCGCCGGGCATCTCGGAGGCGCTCCTCGCCACGGGCCTCGGCCTCCTCGCCGCCATCCCGGCGGTGATCTTCTACAACAAGCTGTCCAACGATTCCGACAGGATCGTCGCGGGTTACGAGGCCTTCGCCGACGAATTCGCCACGATCCTCTCCCGCCAGCTGGACAGCTGACATGGCCGCCGGCATCCAGAAGAAGGCCGATGGCGGAGGCGGGCGGCGCCGGCGGCGCGGCCGCGCCGTGCCGATGGCCGAGATCAACGTCACGCCCTTCGTCGACGTCATGCTCGTCCTGCTCATCATCTTCATGGTGGCGGCGCCGCTCATGACCGTGGGCGTGCCCGTCGAATTGCCGCAGACCGCCGCCGGCGCCCTGCCGAGCGATCAGGAAGAGCCGCTGACGGTCACCGTCACCGCCGAGGGGCAGCTTCTGATCCAGACGACCGAGGTGCCGGCCGAGGAGCTGATCCCGCGGCTGACGGCCATCGCCGCCGAGCGGACCTCCGACCGCATTTTCCTGCGCGCCGACGGCGCCAATGCCTGGGCGCTGGTCGCCGAGATCATGGGCGCGCTCAATGCCGGGGGCTTCACCAACATCGGCCTCGTGACCGATTCCGGCGGGCCGACGCTGGACGGCGGGCTGGGAGGCGGTCTGGGCGGTGGGTTCGGCGCGACCGGGGCCGGCGAGGCCAGCCCGGATGCCGGGGGCGCGCCGGCTGCGGACGGCGCGGGCGAATAGGGCGCTTGCGATGAGCCCCGGCGGATATGTCTCGGGCGCCGGCCATGCCGCCCTGATCGTCTGGCTTCTTGCCGGATGGGGCCTCGATCACGAGCCGATGGAGTTCGAGGTCGCCGAGGTCTCTGTCGTCTCCGCCGCCGATTATGCCTCCATCGTCGCCGCGACGACGCCGCAGGCGGAGGCAGACCTGCCGCCCGCCCCCGAGCCCCCCTCGGTGGACGAGGAGGCCGAGCCGGCGCTTCCCGAGGCCGAGGCCCCCGTCGAGACCACCGCCCCCGAACCGCAGCCCGAGGCGCCGGTGGAGGAGACGCCGCCCCCCGAGGCGCCCGAGCCGCCGCAGGAGGTGACGCCGCCGCCGACCGAGGCGCCCGACCTCGCCCCCGAGCCGGAACCGGAGCCCGAACCCGAGCCGATGCCCGAGCCCGAACCGGAGCCGGAGCCCGCGCCGAGCGACCTGCCCGTCCTGCCGCCCCTGCCGGAGCAGCAGCCCGACGCGCTGCCTGATACCGCGCCCGAGATCGCGCCGCCGCCGCAGGCGAATGCCCCCGATGAGGCGCTGCGCCCGCAGCCGCGCCCGGCGGACCGCATCGCCTCCGAAGCCGCGCCGGATATCGACGCCGCCATCGCGCCCGAGGTGACCGAGGCGATCGAGCCCGAAGGCGAGACGGCCGAGCCGGAGCCCGAGCAGGAGGCCACCGCCCCCGAGGAGGCGGCGCCCGAGATCGTCACCGAGGCGGAGACGCCCTCGGGCGTTCTCGACAGCGCCCCCCGCCCGCCGGTGCGGCCCGCCAACCTCGCCCGCGCGACGCCCGCCGCGGCGAGCGAAGAGCCTCCGGCCGCCGCCGACGACAGCGAGGCCGATGCGCTGGCCGAGGCGCTCGCGGCCGCCGGGGCCGGTGCCAGCTCCGCCGGGGCCGAGCCGGGCGGCGCCGCCCAGCTCACCGCCGCCGAGCAGGATACGTTCCGCGTGGCCGTCCAGGGCTGCTGGGTGCTCGATCCGGGGTCTGAAGCGGCGCGGGTGACGGTCACCGTCGCCTTCGGCCTGACGCGCGAGGGGCGGGTGGAGAGCAACCAGGTGGTGATGATCGGCAATTCGGGCGGCACGCCCGGCGCCGTCAACTCCGCCTTCGAGGCCGCCCGCCGCGCCGTGCTGCGCTGCCAGGGCGAGACGGGTTACCCGCTGCCGGGCGACAAGTACGACAGCTGGCGGATGGTCGAGATGACCTTCAACCCCGATGACATGCGGCTGCGGTGAGGGGCGGTGCCGGACCGGGCCCTCACCGGCCCTGCGCAGGCCGTCTCGGCGCGGGCCGAGGGTCGGGGGCGCCTCGATCTGCCGAACGCCGCCTTCCCCTCGCGGACGCGGGCCGGGAGTGTGGCGCCAAGGCCGCGCTTGGCGCCGGGCCGCGGCGAAATGCCGGTTGATGTGAAACGCCTCCGGGCCAAATGGCGTTAGGAACGACTTTGCGGGGGCCGGTGCGCCGCGCGCCCGGGTGGGAAGGGACGACGATCTTTATGCTGACGAGACTTCTCGGCGCCATCTGCGCCAGCCTCCTTCTGGCCCCGGTCTTCGTGGTCGGGCCGGCCCAGCCCGCCACCGCCCAGGGCGGCCCCCTGCAGATCGAGATCACCGAGGGGGTCATCGAGCCCATCCCCGTCGCGGTGCCGACCTTTCAGGACGAAGGCGGCGCCGGGCAGCTCGCCGCCGACATCGCCCGTCTGGCGGCGGAGGATCTAGCCGGCACCGGGCTCTTCCGGCTGATCCCGACGGATGCCTATATCTCTCAGGTCTCCGATTTCGCGGCGCCGGTGCCCTATGCCGACTGGCGGGCGATCAATGCGCAGGCGCTGATCACCGGGGCGGTGTCCGTCTCGGGCTCCACGCTCAACGTGAAATTCCGGCTCTACGACGTCTTCTCCGGCGCCGAGCTCGGCGCGGGCCTGCAGTTCACCGGCACGCCGGCCGGTTGGCGGCGGATGGGGCACAAGGTGGCCGATGCCGTCTATTCGCGGATCACCGGCGAGGGCGGCTATTTCGACAGCCGCGTGGCCTTCGTCGCCGAGAGCGGTCCGAAGGACAACCGGGCCCGCCGGCTCGCTGTGATGGATTACGACGGCGCCAACATCCAGTATCTGACTGACAGCTCCTCTCTGGTGCTGTCGCCGCGCTTCTCCCCCACCGGAGACCGGCTGCTCTACACGAGCTATTCCTCCGGCTTTCCCCGGATCAACATGCTGCAGGTCGCCTCGGTCGGCACGCAGACGCTGACGACGGCGGATGGCGAGATGGCCTTCACCCCGCGTTTCAGCCGCGACGGGAGCCAGATCATCTATTCCATCTCCTCGGGCGGCAATACCGACCTCTGGCGGACGGATCTGGCGACGGGCCAGCACACGCGGCTGACCAACGCGCCCTCGATCGAGACCTCGCCTTCCCTCAGCCCAGACGGCAGCCAGATCGTCTTCGAGAGCGACCGCTCGGGCACCCAGCAGATCTACATCATGCCGGCCGGCGGCGGCGAGCCGCGGCGCATCTCCTTCGGCGAGGGGCGCTACGGCTCCCCCGTCTGGAGCCCGCGCGGCGATCTCATCGCCTTCACCAAGCAAAACGCGGGGCGCTTCCACATCGGCGTCATGCGGACGGACGGCTCGGAGGAGCGGCTGCTGACGGCTTCGTTCCTGGATGAAAGCCCTACCTGGGCGCCAAACGGCCGGGTCCTGATGTTCACGCGCGAGACCCAAGGCGCCGCCGGCGGCCCGTCGCTCTACACGGTGGACATCTCGGGCCGGAACCTCCGCCAGGTGCCGACGGGCGGCTTCGCGTCGGATCCCTCGTGGGGGCCGCTCCAGCCGTGAAGGCGATGGAGCCGGTGGAGGGCTGAAGCCCGCCCTACGGGTCTGGCGTAGGGTGGGTTTTCAACCCACCACGGCCTCTCCACCCGGCCCAACGGGGCCGCGCAGGGCGAGCGCCGGCCCGGGGGTTGGCGCTCCTGCCGGCTGGACGGCGCGCTTTATGGTGCAGCCGATCCCCCGCTCACCGTCGCGCCTGACCTCACCAGAGCGCCAGCCCGCGGGACGGGCCGGCGCTCGCCCTGCGCCTGCGGCGCGTACCGGGCGGGGGCACAGAACGAACGTCGGACGCCCCACTCGACCAATCGAGCGCCCGCGCAGGGCGCGCCCCAAGCTCCAGGGTTACGCCAGACGGTGGGTTGAAAACCCACCCTACGGACCGCACCGGCGGGTCGCCCGACCCAGCAGGGGTCCCCCCACCACACGCCCCCGTGACCGCCCACCCTTCCTCTGGTCTGCGGGCGCCCCCCTTGGTAAGCTCGCCAAAACGAGCAGCGGGTGAGCGGCATGAGATATCTTTCCATTGTCCTGATGGTGGCGGCGCTGGCGCTGTCGGCCTGTACGCGGCCGGATCGCTTTGGCGGCGCCGGGGACGGCATGGGGCCGGGCGGCCCGGGCGCAGGCGGCGTGGGCACGGGTGTCATCCCGGGCGGGCCGGGCGACCCCAACAGCCCTGAGTATTTCAACCAGGTCGTGGGCGACCGGGTCTTCTTCGCCGTCGACCAGTCGACGCTCTCCGATGCCGCCAAGGCGACGCTCGACGGCCAGGCCGGGTGGCTGCAGTCCCACCCCGAGTTCATCGCCGTCATCGAGGGCCATGCCGACGAGCAGGGTACGCGCGAATACAACGTCGCGCTCGGCGCCCGGCGGGCCAATGCGGCGCGCGAATATCTCATCTCGCGCGGCATCAACCCGGCACGGCTGCGCACCGTCTCCTACGGCAAGGAGCGGCCGGTGGCCGTCTGCTCCGACGAGGCCTGCTACACGCAGAACCGCCGGGCTGTGACCGTCATCGCGGCGGGCGCGCTCAGCTGATGCGGCGGCTCGCTCTCGGCCTCGCGCTCGCCTTCTCGCTCGCTGCGCCTGTCGCCGCTCCGGCGCAGGACGGCGAGACGCTGGCGGACATCCGGCAGCAGCTCTCGACGCTCTATGTCGATGTCGAGCGGCTCAGGGGCGAGCTCAACACCTCCGGCTTTCCCGCCGAGGGCATCTCCGGCGCCACGCCGCTCGACCGGCTGAACGCCATCGAGGCCGAGCTGCAGCGGCTCACCGCCAAGACCGAGGAGCTCGAGTTCCGCATCAACCAGATCACCGTGGACGGCACCAACCGGATCGGCGATCTGGAGTTCCGGCTCTGCGAGATCGAGCCCGGCTGCGACATCGGCGCGCTCGGCGACACGCCGAGCCTCGGCGGCATCGACAGCGCCGCCGAAGTGCCCGTGCCGGCGCCGCCGCCGGTGGACGGCCCGCAGCTCGCCGTCGGCGAGCAGGAATCCTTCGACGCCGCCGAAGCCGCCTTCGCCGCCGGAAATTTCGCGGAGGCCGCAACGCTGTACCAGCAGTACCTGACGACCTATCCGGGCGGGCCGCTCTCCACCGCGGCGCTCTACAAGCGCGGCGATGCGCTGGAGCAGACGGGCGACATGCAGGGTGCGGCGCGGGCCTATCTCGACGCCTTCTCCGGGAACCCCTCCGGCGAGTTCGCCGATGACGCGCTCTTCCGGCTCGGCCGGGCGCTCGGCCGGCTCGGGCAGGCGGCGGATGCCTGCGTGACGCTGGCGGAGCTGCCGGTCCGTTTTCCCGCCTCGCCGCTTCTCGCCGATGTCACGGCGCTCCGCGGCGAGTTCGGATGCCCCTGAGCGAGCGGCCGGCCGGGGGCGCGCCCTCACGGCTGGCCGGGCTCGCGGATGACCTTCTTCGACACTTCGGCGCCGAGCCGCCCCGCCGGCTCGGCCTCGCCGTCTCCGGCGGCTCCGACAGCCGGGCGCTGATGGAGATGGCGGCGCTCTGGGCGCCCGGCTGGGGCGTCACGCTGGAGGTCGCCACGATCGACCACGGGCTCCGCCCCGAGGCGGCGTCGGAGGCGGCGGCGGTTGCCGCGAGGGCCGAGGCGCTCGGCCTCCCCGCCGAGGTGCTCCGCTGGGAGGCGCCCGCCAGTGGCAACCTCCAGGCCGAGGCCCGCGCCGGGCGCTACCGGCTCCTCGCCGGTTGGGCCGGGCGCCGGGGGCTCGATGCCGTGGCGCTCGCCCATACGCAGGACGACCAGGCGGAGACGTTCCTCATGCGCCTCGCCCGCGAGGCCGGGGTCGACGGCCTTTCCGCCATGGCGCCGGAGGTCACCCGCCACGGGGTGACCTTCCACCGCCCGCTCCTCGCCTATGCCCGCGCCGAGCTGCGCGCCGCGCTCACCGAGGCGGGGCATGACTGGGCCGAGGACCCCTCCAACCAAGACCCTCGCTACGAGCGGGTCCGGGCCCGCGAGGCGCTGGCGGCGCTCGCGCCCTTGGGCATCACCGCCGAGACCCTCGCCGAGACGGCCGCGCAGCTCCGCTCCGCCCGCGCGGCGCTCGATGCCCAGCTCGAGGCCGCCATCGCCGCCCATGTGCGGCAGGAGGCGGGGGACCTGATCCTGGCCCACAGCCTTTATGCCGAACCGGAGGAGGTGCAGCGCCGGCTCTGGATCGCGGCGCTCCGCTGGATCTCGTCGGAGCCCTATCCCCCCCGCCGCGCCCCGCTCGCCGCCGCCATCACGCGGGCGCGGATCGGCGAGGCGCAGAGCCTCTCCGGCGCGTTGACGCTGCCCGCGCCCGGCGCCACGCGGCTCACCCGCGAATGGAAGGCGGTGGCGGAGCGGCGCGCCGCACCCGGTGCGCTCTGGGACGGTCGCTGGATCGTGACCGCCCCGTCTGGCGCCCCCGCGGAAGGCGCCTGCGAGGTGCGCGCGCTCGGGGCCGAGGGGCTGCTTCTCTGCCCCGACTGGCGGGCCTCAGGCCTGCCGCGCCAGTCGCTTCTGGCCTCCCCCTCGATCTGGGCGGGCGCCGCGCTGATCGCCGCCCCGCTGGCCGATCCGGACCGTGGCGGCAGCGCGCAGCTTGTCGCTCAATTCACCCCGGCGGCATTATCGCATTGAAGGCCACGCTTGTGACACTATTTTAGGACAGCAACCGGAGCCGCGGAGGAGCCGCGCCGGATATCTCGCTTTCAAGGAGCCTTGCATTGGGCAACGCGCGTAACATCGCTTTCTGGGTGGTCCTGTTCCTCCTCATCCTGGCGCTCTTCAACATCTTCTCGAACGGCAGCGCCGGGCTGCAAAGCTCCACGCGGAACTATTCGGACTTCGTTCAGGCGGTCGAGAACGGCCAGGTCAACTCCGTGAAGTTGAATGGCGAGCAGGTGCAATACACCACCGAGGGCGGCCAGACCTTCACGACGATCAAGCCCGAGGACGCGACGATCACCGACGAGCTCATCGCCCGCGGCGTGCCCGTCGAGGCCAAGCCGCAGGAGGAAAGCTCGTTCACGACCTTCCTCGTCTCGCTCCTGCCCTTCCTGCTTCTCATCGGCGTCTGGATCTACTTCATGAACCGGATGCAGGGCGGCGGCCGTGGCGGCGCCATGGGCTTCGGCAAGTCCCGCGCGAAGCTCCTGACCGAGAAGCACGGCCGCGTCACCTTCGATGACGTCGCCGGCATCGACGAGGCCAAGGAAGAGCTGGAAGAGATCGTCGAGTTCCTGCGCAACCCGCAGAAGTTCTCGCGCCTCGGCGGCAAGATCCCGAAAGGCGCCCTGCTGGTCGGCCCTCCTGGCACCGGTAAGACCCTGCTTGCCCGCGCCATCGCCGGCGAGGCCGGGGTGCCGTTCTTCACGATCTCGGGCTCCGACTTCGTGGAGATGTTCGTCGGCGTCGGTGCCAGCCGCGTCCGCGACATGTTCGAGCAGGCCAAGAAGAACGCGCCCTGCATCGTCTTCATCGACGAGATCGACGCGGTCGGCCGCTCGCGCGGCGTCGGCTACGGCGGCGGCAATGACGAGCGCGAGCAGACGCTGAACCAGCTTCTGGTCGAAATGGACGGTTTCGAGGCCAACGAGGGCATCATCATCGTTGCGGCCACCAACCGGCCCGACGTGCTCGACCCCGCGCTCCTCCGCCCCGGCCGCTTCGACCGTCAGGTGCAGGTGCCGAATCCCGACATCAAGGGCCGCGAGAAGATCCTCGCTGTCCATGCCCGCAAGGTGCCGCTCGGCCCCGATGTCGACCTGCGCGTCATCGCGCGCGGCACGCCCGGCTTCTCGGGCGCCGACCTCGCCAACCTCGTGAACGAGGCTGCGCTGATGGCGGCCCGCGTCGGCCGCCGGCATGTGACGCTCGAAGATTTCGAGATGGCCAAGGACAAGGTCATGATGGGTCCGGAGCGCCGCTCCATGGTCATGACCGAGGACGAGAAGAAGCTGACCGCCTATCACGAGGCCGGCCATGCCATCGTCGGCCTGCACGTCCCGCAGCACGACCCGGTGCACAAGGTGACGATCATCCCGCGCGGCCGCGCGCTCGGCGTGACCTTCTACCTGCCGGAGCGGGACAAGCTGTCGCTGACGAAGGAATCGGCGCTGTCGAAGCTCGCCTCCGCCATGGGCGGCAAGGCGGCAGAAGAGCTGGTCTTCGGCCCGGACAACGTGACGAACGGCGCCTATAGCGACATCCAGCATGTGACCAATATCGCCACGTCGATGGTCAGCCAGTGGGGGATGTCCGACAAGCTCGGCAACATCAACTACACCTCGACGCAAGAGAGCTATCTCGGCAGCCAGTCGCAGTTCAACGCCTCGGCGGAGAGCCGCACGATCATCGACCAGGAGGTTCGCCGGCTGGTGGACGAGGCCTATGAGCGGGCCAAGACGATCCTGCGCGAGAACTGGACCGAGATGGAGAACCTCGCCGAGGGCCTTCTGGAATACGAGACGCTGACCGGCGCGGACATGCTTCGCGTCATCCGCGGCGAGGCGCCCGGCGGCAATGACGACGAAGGCGGCGACGCCCCGTCGGAAGCCTCCCGCAAGCCGTCGCTGGCCGTTGTTCCCAAGACCAAGGGCCGCCGCAAGGATGACGGCGGCGGGCTGGAGCCCGAGCCGACCGCCTGAGCTCTCCGCCTGCACGATCAAGACCCCCGCGAGCCAGGCTCGCGGGGGTTTTCGTTTTTGGTCACGCGGTTGGGGGCTCCCGTGAGCTCCCGAGCTTCTGCCAAGCCGGGGCCGGCGCGCCGGGGCATCGAGCCCCGCCGCCCCGGGCTGTCGCGGCCGCGGCGCCTTCGGTAGTCTGCAGGCAGCAAGGGCGGGAGGCGCGGATGGCGAAGGATTGGGACCCGGGGAGCTATGCGCGGTTCCGCGAGCTGCGGCTCCGGCCGGCGCTCGACCTTCTGATGCAGGCGGGATCGCCCGGGCCGGGCGATATCATCGACCTCGGCTGCGGCGACGGCGCCGCGGCGGCGAGCCTCAGGGCGCGCTATCCCAAGCGGCGGCTCCTCGGCGTCGATGCCTCGGCCGCCATGCTGGCCAAGGCGCGGGGCTATGACGCGCTGATCGAGGCCGACATCGCCGGCTGGGCGCCCGAGAGCCCGCCCGGGCTCATCTCTTCCAACGCCGCGCTGCACTGGCTGCCGGATCACGCGCTGCTCCTGCCGCGGCTGGCCGGGCTCCTCGCGCCCGGTGGCACGCTCGCCGTGCAGATGCCCCGCCAGTTCGCCGCGCCCTCGCACCAGCTGATCCGCGACCTGGCCGCCGAGCTCTTCCCGGAGCGGTTCGACTTCGACGGCTGGGAGGCGCCGGTGGCGGAGCCGGCGGTCTATCAGCGCCTTCTGGCGCCGCTGGGTGAGGTCAATCTTTGGGAGACGGAGTATCTGCAGCGCCTCGCCCCCGTGCCGGAGGGGCATCCGGTGCAGGCCTTCACCGCGTCCACCGCGCTGCGGCCGGTGGCCGAGCGGCTCGACACCGGGGAGCTCACCCGCTTCACCAAAGCCTACGACGCGGCGCTGGAGGCCGCCTATCCGCGCGAGGCGGATGGCGGGGTGCTCTTCCCCTTCCGCCGGCTGTTCTTCGTGCTCCGGCGGGCGGCCTAGGCGAGAGGCCGGCTCTTTGGGGGGCTGTCTGCCCCCCGTCGCCCTTAAGGGCGACTCCCCCCGAGGATTTTCGGGAGCAAAGACATGAGGGCGGTTGAGGGGGCAGGCTGCCGGGGGCTAGGAGAGGGCGGGCGACAAGGGAGCAGGCGATGGTGGCGCTGGTGCCGACGGATCACTACGGGACGATCACCTGGATGGGGCGCGTGCCGCACCGCGAGGGCGGGCTCGTGGGCGAGGCGGTGGCGGAGATGCGCCTGACCTTCGCCGGGGCGGCGGGGGAGCATCACGCCGGGCTGACGCGGCTCTCCTGCAGCCGGGTGACGGCGCAATATCCCCGGGGAACCGAGATCCGCAACACGCGCCAGCTTTCCATCGTCTCCGCCGAGGAGATGGCGGAGATCGCCGCCACGCTCGGGCTTGAAGCGCTGGAGCCGACCTGGCTCGGGGCCTCGCTGGTGATCGAGGGCATCCCGGATCTGACCCATCTGCCGCCCTCGTCGCGGCTGCAGGGGGAGGGCGGCACGACGCTGACGGTCGACATGCTGAACGAGCCCTGCAACATCCCCGCCCGCGCCATCGAGGAGGCCCGCCCCGGCCATGGCCGCGCCTTCAAGGCCGCGGCGCGGGGCCGCCGGGGTGTCACCGCCTGGGTCGAGCGGGAGGGCCCCCTGCGGCTCGGCGAGCGTCTGCGGCTGCATGTGCCGGCGCAGCGGGCGTGGGCGGGGGGAGAGGCAGGGGGCTGAGCGCCCTGCGCCGGGGCGGGAGGTTCCCATCGGAAACAGGCTCCCCGATCGTCGCCGTTACCGGCGTGGAAAGTGTCGGAATTGCCGTTCTGCCGGAAGGCGCGCCCGGCTATCCGTGGGGCCGACGGGCGGAGCGCCGCCGGACAGCGACAGCGAGGGGAGTGCACCATGGCCCACAAGACCGATATCGAGATCGCCCGCGAGGCGCAGAAGAAGCCGATCGCCGAGATCGGCGCCAAGCTCGGCATCCCGTCCGAGAGCCTCCTCCCCTACGGGCATGACAAGGCCAAGGTCAGCCAGGACTTCATCCAGTCCGTGCAGGACCGGCCGAACGGCAAGCTGATCCTGGTGACCGCGATCAACCCGACGCCGGCCGGCGAGGGCAAGACGACGACGACGGTCGGGCTCGGCGACGGGCTCAACCGCATCGGCAAGAAGACCGCCATCTGCATCCGCGAGGCCTCGCTCGGCCCGAACTTCGGCATGAAGGGCGGGGCGGCCGGCGGCGGCTATGCGCAGGTCGTGCCGATGGAGGACATGAACCTCCATTTCACCGGCGACTTCCATGCGATCACCTCCGCGCATTCGCTGCTGGCGGCGATGATCGACAACCACATCTACTGGGGCAACGAGCTCGAGATCGACATCCGCCGCGTCGTCTGGCGCCGGGTGGTCGACATGAACGACCGGGCACTCCGGCAGATCACCGCCTCGCTCGGCGGCGTCGCCAACGGCTTCCCGCGGGAGACGGGCTTCGACATCACCGTCGCCTCCGAGGTGATGGCGATCCTCTGCCTGGCGCGCGACCTCGAGGATCTGCAGAAGCGCCTCGGCGACATGATCGTCGCCTATCGCCGCGACAAGACGCCGGTCTATTGCCGCGACATCAAGGCCGACGGCGCGATGACGGTGCTCCTGAAGGACGCGATGCAGCCGAACCTCGTGCAGACGCTCGAGAACAACCCCGCCTTCGTCCATGGCGGGCCGTTTGCCAACATCGCCCACGGGTGCAACTCGGTCATCGCCACGACGACGGCGCTCAAAATAGCCGATTACGTGGTGACGGAGGCCGGCTTCGGGGCCGATCTCGGCGCCGAGAAGTTCATGAACATCAAATGCCGCAAGGCCGGGCTGGCGCCCGATGCCGTGGTGCTCGTCGCCACCTGCCGCGCCATGAAGATGAACGGCGGCGTCGCCAAGGGCGACCTCGGCACCGAGAATGTCGCCGCCATCCAGAAGGGCTGCGCCAACCTCGGCCGCCATATCTCCAACGTGAAGAGCTTCGGCGTGCCGGTGGTCGTGGCCATCAACCACTTCGTCTCGGATACCGAGGCCGAGGTGCAGGCGGTGAAGGATTACGTGAAATCCCAGGGCGCCGAGGCGGTGCTCTGCAAGCACTGGGCCGACGGCTCCGCCGGCATCGAGGATCTGGCGCACAAGGTGGTGCAGCTCGCCGAGTCCGGCGCCGCCAACTTCTCGCCGATCTACCCCGACGAGATGCCGCTCTTCCAGAAGATCGAGACCATCGCCAAGCGCATCTACCATGCCGACGAGGTGATCGCCGACAAGTCGATCCGCCAGCAGCTTCATGCCTGGGAAGAGCAGGGCTACGGCCATCTGCCGGTCTGCATGGCCAAGACGCAGTATTCCTTCTCGACCGATCCGAACCTCCGCGGTGCGCCGGAGGGGCATACCGTGCCCGTCCGCGAGGTGCGGCTCTCGGCCGGGGCCGGCTTCGTCGTGGTGATCTGCGGCGAGATCATGACCATGCCCGGCCTGCCGCGCGTGCCGTCGGCCGAGGCGATCCGCCTCAACGACGCCGGGCAGATCGAGGGGCTCTTCTGATGGCGGCCGAGGTCATCGACGGCAAGGCCTTCGCCGCCGACCTCCGCGCCCGCATCGCCACCCATGTGGCGAAGCTGAAGGACGAGCACGGGATCACCCCGGGCCTCGCCGTCGTGCTGGTGGGGGAGGATCCGGCGAGCCAGGTCTATGTCCGCTCCAAGGGCAAGCAGACGCTGGAGGCCGGCATGGCCTCCTTCGAGCACAAGCTGCCGGCGGAGACGACGGAGGCGGAGCTGCTCGCCAAGGTGCGCGAGCTCAATGCCGACCCGGAGGTGCATGGCATCCTCGTGCAGCTGCCGCTGCCCGGTCACCTCGATTCCGATCTCGTCATCAATGCCATCGACCCCAAGAAGGATGTGGACGGCTTCCACATCTCCAATGTCGGGCTTCTGGCCACGGGGCAAAAGAGCCTCGTGCCCTGCACGCCGCTCGGCTGCCTGATGATGCTGAAAGCTCACCATGGCTCGCTCTCGGGCATGGAGGCCGTGGTGATCGGCCGCTCGAACATCGTCGGAAAGCCGATGGCGCAGCTTCTTCTGGGAGAGAGCTGCACAGTGACCATCGCCCATAGCCGCACGAAGGATCTCGCCGAGGTCGTCTCCCGCGCCGATATCGTCATCGCCGCCGTCGGCCGGCCCGAGATGGTGCCGGGCGACTGGATCAAGCCGGGCGCGACGGTGATCGACGTCGGCATCAACCGGGTGGCGAAGGCGGACGGCGAGGGCCACAGGCTGGTCGGCGATGTCGATTATGCCAGCGCGGCGGAGGTGGCGGGCGCCATCACGCCGGTGCCCGGCGGCGTCGGCCCGATGACCATCGCCTGCCTTCTGTCCAACACGCTGACCGCCTGCTGCCGGGCCCGAGGCCTGCCCGAGCCGGCGCTTTAAGAGAGACGCTGCGAAGAGCGGCCGCCCCCGCGGGCGGCTGCCCCGCCAATCGCGCGAGGGTTGAAAAACTCTCAAGTTGCCCCTTGGTCAATCTGCGCGCTGTCCTATCTGGTTTCCCCACAAAACTTGGCTCCCGGGGGGCGTCCCCCCAAGGGGCCGACAGGACAGGGAGGATGGCCGATGAAGGCTCTCGTGCAAGATTTCCTGCGACCGGTCCGCTGGCAGGGCCCTGTAGGTCAGGGCAACGTGGGCCAGGGCTCCTGGGTGGTCTGGGCGGCGGCGCTGCTGGCGCTGTCGGCGGTCCTCGGGCTCACCGGCCCCTTCGGGACCTGGGGCCTGATGGAGCTGGTGCCGCGGCTTCTCTTCTTCAAGCTGGCGATCCTCGCCGCCGTGCCGCTCACCTGGGGCATCACCCGGCTGACAGCGACGGTGGGGGCGCGTCTGCATCCCGGCGTGCTGGCGGTGCTGCGGGCCCTGCTCTTCACGGCGGTCTTCGCCCCGGTGATGGTCGGCATCTACATACTGTTCGAGCCATGGCTCCTCGCCGAGGCGCCGGGCCTCTTCGCCGTCATCCTGAAGGTGCTGCTCGTCGGGCTGATCCTGCACGCGGTGCAATGGGCGCTGCGCGTCTCGCAGCCCTGGATCGCCGCGCCGCCGCGGCTGCTGGCCCGCCTGCCGGGCCATGAGGGCGGCCGCATCTGGCGCCTCTCGGCGGACGATCACTACGTGAGCGTCCTCATCGACGGGCGGGAGGAGGAGCGGCTGCTCCTGCGGTTTTCCGATGCGGTGACGGAGATGGACAATGTCGAGGGCTTCCTCGTCCACCGTTCGCACTGGGTGGCGCGCGAGGCGATCCGCGAGGCGCGGCGCGAGGGCAGCAAGGAGGTCGTGGTGCTGAGGAACGGCGCCCGTCTGCCGGTCAGCCGCACCTATCGTGACGAGCTGGTGGCGCTGGGGCTGCTGCCCGAGCGCGGCACCGGCGAGGCGGCCGAGCCGCAGGAGGCGGGCTGGCGGTCGGAGGGTGCGCCCGGCTCCTCCGCCATGGCGCTTCCGCGCGGCCGGGGCGCGCCGTAGCGCCGGGCGGCCGGTTGGCCGCGGTTAGCTTGCCTTGCGACGTTGGCCTGGGCCGGGTGCGGCGCTCCGGGCGTCAGCAGCCCCGGCCGTGACAGGCACGCGGAGCGCCCGCCGCCCGGTGACGACCGCCTGCACCGGCCCCTCGAAGAGCGCGGCCAGAACAGGCGACCGGGCAGAGAGGCCGCCGGTATAGCAGCCATAGGCCGGCAGGATCAGCCTATGCGCGTCGAAGAGAAAGCAGGGCCGCGCCCGCCCGGCCCCGGGCAGCCCCAGCTTCGGGTGGTAATGGCCGGAGACTTCGCCGCTCACCTCACCGGCGAGGGCGATATGGCGAAAGGTCAGCGGCCCGAGGCGCAGCTCGCTCAGATGCGTCCCGCCAAGGCCGAGGGGGCCGGGATCGTGGTTGCCCTCCACCCAGATCCAGCGCCGCCCCTCCTGCAGGGCGAGGAGCTGCGCCCGCTCTGCCGCCCCGAGCCCACTGGCGGCGGCCGTGTCGTCGAAACTGTCGCCGAGGCACAGGACCGTGCCCGCCCCCGTCGCCGCGAGATCGGCCTGCAGCCGCTCCAGCGTCTGCCGCACCTCATAGGGGGGCAGGAGCGGCCCCGCCTCGCGCGCTACACGCTCGGACCGGCCGAGATGCAGGTCGGAGACGACGAGCATGCCATCGCCGGCCAGGTAGAGCGCGCCGGAGTGCAGGGCGGTGAGGCCCATCCCGGCGAAGGATATCTCGCAGGAGTTCATGATGTGTTCTATGCGCCCCGTGCCGCCCCCGCGCAAGCCGGGACGCGTGGGAAAGGGCGCCTTGCGCCGGGGGTGTGCGGGGCCGGGGGCGCCGCTCGGGCGTTGCGCGGACGGTGCGTTGAAAACCCACCCTACGGGGGTGAGCCGGGCGGGCCTTCATCCCATCTCCCGCCTCACTCGCTCTCGGCCAGCAGCTTCTCCGCCGCTTCCACCATCAGCCGCTCGCCTGCCTCGCCATCCACCGGCACCCGCCCGTGCTCGAGGAAGAGCGGCGCCGCGAAGGGGGTCAGGCCGGGCAGCACGCGGAAGTCCCATGTCCCGTGGCTGCGTGCCAGCATCTCCTCGATCCGCCCGAAATCGACGAGGCCGCGCATGGCCTCCTCCCGCGTGATGCCCATCAGGATGTGCTCGGGCGCGTAGCGCACCAGCGTGTCGTAGAGGATGTCGGAGGAGAAGGTCGCCTGCCGCCCGGTCTTCCGCCCGCCGGCGCCCATGTTGCGCTCGATGAGCCCGGCGATGGTCGCCGAGGCTCGGAAGGTGCGCTTCATCACCGCGTTGCCCTGCAGCCAGGTCTCGAACTCCTCGCGAAGCGGCGCGGCGGCGAGGAGGGGGCCCGGGTCCGTCACCGGCTCCAGCGACCAGACGAGCGTCGCGTAATCGGTGGAGACGAAGCCGAGCGGCGCCAGCCGCGCATCCTCCATCCGCCGGGTGAGGAGCAGCCCCAGCGTCTGCTGCGCGTTCCGCCCGGCGAAGCCGTAGAAGCAGGCGTAGTGCCGCCCCTCGTGGGGGAAGCTCTCGACCAGCAGCTCCCCCGGCCCGGGCAGGCGCGAGACCTCCTCCTGATGGGCGAGCCAGCTCCGCGTATGCTCCGGCAGCCGCGCGAAATCCCGCGCCTCAAAGAGCCGGAGGAGCCGCTCCGAAAGCCGGGTGGAGGTGGAGAACTTGGTCCCCGTGTAGACGGCGATCTTCGGCTTGCGCCCCCGCTCGCGGGAGACCTCGACGGCCATCTCCTTCAGCCCCTCGAAGCGGACGATCTTGCCGCCGAAGAGGAAGGTATCCCCCGGCGTCAGCGAGGCGGCGAAGCCTTCCTCGATCTCGCCGAGGGGCGTGCCTTGCCCCCGCATCCGCACCTTCAGAAGGTCGCTGTCCTGGATCGTGCCGATGTTCATGCGGATGCGGGCGGCCGAGCGCGGGTCGCGGAGCGTCCAGAGCCCGTCCCGCAGCATGAGCCGCTGCCAGCGGTCATAGGCGCCGAGCCCGTAGCCGCCTGTCGCGCAGAAATCGAGCGCCTCGTCGAACTGGGCGCGGGAAAGGCTCCGGTAGGCGCCGCAGCCCTTCACCTCGCGGTAGAGTTCGCCCTCGTCGAAGGGTCCGGCGCAGGCGCGGATGAGGATGTGCTGGCAGAGCACATCCCGCGGCCCCGGCCCCCGCGGGTCACCGTCGAGGTCATGCGCCTTCGCGGCATCGAGCGCGGCCAGGCATTCGAGGATCTCGAAGCGGTTGGCCGGCACGAGCAGCGCCTTCGACGGCGCGTTGTAGCGGTGGTTGGCCCGGCCGATCCGCTGGATCAGCCGCTTGACGTTCTTCGGCGCGCCGATCTGGATGACGAGGTCGACATCCCCCCAGTCGATGCCGAGATCGAGGCTCCCCGTACAGACGATGGCGCGCAGCTCCCCCGCCACCATCGCCGCCTCGACCTTCTCGCGCTGAGCGCGGGCGAGGGAGCCGTGATGGATGCCGATCGGCAGGTTGTCGGTATTCGCCAGCCAGAGGTTGTGAAAGAAGATCTCCGCCTGCGCGCGGGTGTTGTGGAAGATGAGCGTCGTCCGGTGGCGCCGCACCTCCTCCAGCACGGCGGGGATCGCATAGGCGCCGCCGCCGCCGGCCCAGGGCGGGCGCTCCTCCGTCTGCAACATGCCGATGTCGGGCTCGGGGCCGGGATCGGCATGAAGCACCGGGCAGGGAGGGATGGAGACGAGGGCCGCCAGCGCCTCGGGGTCCTCCACCGTGGCAGAAAGGAACACCCGGCGGAGCCCGGGCGCCAGCGCCTCGAGCCGGGTCAGGCAGAGGAGGAGCTGGTCGCCCCGCTTCGATTCCGCCAGCGCATGGATCTCGTCGACGACGACCCGCTGGAGCCCGGCGAAGATGCGAGGCGCGTCCTCGTAGGAGAGGAGAAGCGCGAGGCTCTCCGGCGTCGTCAGCAGAATCTCCGGCGGGTCGGCGCGCTGGCGGCGGCGGGTGGTGGCGGAGGTGTCGCCCGTCCTGTCCTCGATGCGGATGTCGAGCCCGGCCTCGGCGACCGGGGTGCCGAGGTTCCGGCGGATGTCGGCGGCCAGCGCCTTCAGGGGCGAGATGTAGAGGGTGTGGAGGCCGTCATGCGGGCCTGACGCCAGCTCGGCCAGCGTCGGCAGGAAGCCCGCCAGCGTCTTGCCGCCGCCGGTGGGCGCGATGAGGAGGAGCGCCGGCTCGGAGGCCCGCGCCAGCATCTCCGCCTGATGCGGATGCAGCGCCCAGCCGCGGCGGGCGAAGAAGGCGTCGAGCGCGGCGGGGAGGGCGGTCATGCGCCAGATGTAGGGGGGCTTTGGCGTGCAGTCCATGCGGCGGGAGGCGTGGAGGGTCCGGGAGCGAGGGGCCGCCTGCCCCTCGCGCTCCCCGGAGATATTTGAAAAGGGGCAGCAGGCGGGAGCTCTCTTGTTCATGCCCCTTCGCAAATACCTCGGGGGCGTGGGGGCTGGCCCCCACCGATCGGGGGTCTGTGGGGCCGAAGCCCCCCAGGAAAGCGGGGGGGCGGGGGCGGCAGCCCCCGCACACCCTACTTCACGATCACCTCGTCCTTGACGAACATGTTCGCCCAGGCCCGGTCGATCAGCTCCTTCGTCATCTGGTAGGGGATGCCCTCGAAATCGCAGATGGCGGCGATCTGGTCGATCAGGAAGACTGGCTGATAATTCGCAAAGACATTGTCGATCGTCGGGTACTTCTTCTCGATCAGGTGGATGAGCGCCTCTTCGTTGAGCGGCATCCGGCGCTTGCGGGCCACCATGGCGAAGATCTTCAGGAAGTCCGCGCGGCTCGGCCCGTCGATCTTGATCTTGAAGAAGATCCGTCTGAGCGCCGCCTGGTCGAAGATCTCGCCCGGATGGAAGTTGGTGGAGAAGATAACGAGCGTGTCGAAGGGCACCTCGAACTTCTCGCCGGACTGGAGCCCCAGGATGTCGCGGCCCTCCTCGAGCGGTACGATCCAGCGGTTGACGAGCTTCTGCGGCGGCACCGCCTGGCGGCCGAGGTCGTCGACGATGAAGATGCCACCGGTGGCCTTGAGCTGCAGGGGCGCCTGATAGGTCCGCGCCGTGGGATTGTAGACGAGATCGAGCATCGAGAGCGACAGCTCCCCGCCGGTGATCACCGTGGGCCGGTCGCAGCGGACATAGCGGGTGTCGAAGCGGCCGGAGGTGCGGCGGAGCGCGTTGGGATCGTCGAGATCCTCCTCCGCCGCCGTATGCACGATCGGGTCGTAGACCGTGATGACCTGCCCGGAATATTCGATGGCCCGCGGCACGTAGATCCGGTCGCCCAGAGCGTCGCGGATGCCGTTGGAGATCGAGCTCTTGCCGTTCCCCGGAGGCCCGTACATCAGGATCGACCGGCCGGAGGTGACGGCGGGGCCGAGCTGGTCGAGAAGCTTCGGCGGCAGGACGAGATGGCCCATGGCGGAGGTGAGCTGCTCGCGGGTGATCTGGATGTTGCGGATCGACTGGCGGTCGACCTGCTCGGCATAGATCTCGAGCGGCACCGGCATGGCGCCGTAATATTCCGACTGGGCGAGCGCATCGAGCGCCCGGGCCTTACCGGCCTCGGTGAGGCGATAGCCCATCTCGGTGCCCGCATTGGCCGAAAGCGTGCCCGTCGCCTCGAGGAGGAGCTGGCCACGCGCGAGGTCGACGAGCTCCTGCGTCACCGGGCGGGGCAGGCAGATGGCGCGGGCGATCTCGCTCACCTCCGAGGCATTCGTGCGGAACATCGTCTTGAGGAGGATGTCGCGCATCATCACCAGCGGCAGCTGCATCTGGTTGAGCTGGCGGGGCGCCGGGGGGGCGAGGGGCGGCTGCGGTTCCATGTTCATCGGCTCGGCTCCGAACGTCGGGTCGGCGGCGAGGATGGCGGGGAATGGTGGCGAAAGGATGGAAAGGGCGGGGGCGCGGAGGGGCAGTGCCGGCTGAAACCCTGGCGGCGACCCGCGCCCGTCAGTCGCCGATCAGGCCGAGGGCGAGGTAGAAGACCAGCGTCGCCGAGAGCGGCAGACCCATGGGGAAGCGGCGCCCGGATTCCCAGCTCTCCCAATCGGGCGCGAGGCGGCGGAGCGGCGTCGCGCGGGCGACGCGGTGCGCCACGAAGCTGGCGAGCAGGCAGGCGGCGAAGAGGAGGAGGATCAGCCGGAGGTCGGCCAGCGCGATGAAGGGCGCGGCGGCGGCGGCGAATTTCGCATCGCCCGCGCCCATGGCGCCGACGGCGTTGAGGAGGATGCCGATGGCCAGCACCACCGCCAGGTGACTGTAGCGCCAGAGGTAATCCGGCAGATCCAGCGCCACCGGCCCCAGCACCACGAAGACGGCGAGAAGCGCCAGCACCGCGCGGTTGGTGATCTTCATGTCGCGGAGGTCGGACCAGCAGACGTAAAGGCAGATCGGCACCACCAGCGGCAGGAAGATCGCCGCCTCGCGCATGGTCACCGCCAGCATCGTCACAGGGCCACGTTCTCTTCGAGCGCCCGCAGCGCGCGGACGGCCTCTTCGAAATGCTGCGGATGGGTGTCGATCGCCTCGGCGAGGAGCTGCTTGCCGATGTTGATGTCGTTCTGCTTGATGGCCGTCAGGGCGGCCGTATAGAGCAGCTCGGCCCGCTCGACCTGGGTCATCGGGATCACCGGCAGCTCGTAATTGTGCTGGGCGCCGCGCGCCATGACGAGGTTGTTCTTCGCGGTGAAGAGCTGCGGGTCGTGGCGGAGCGCATCCTCGAAAAGCCCCTCCGCCGCGCGGAAATCGCCGCGCGAGAGCTTCGAGAAACCCCAGTTGTTGAGGACGCTCGCGGGCGTCGTGGTCAGGCCCGCCGCCGTCTCGTAGAAGCTGTCGGCGCGGGCCCAGTCCTCGCGGCTGTCGGCGATGATCGCCTCGAGCCGGTAGCGCTCGAAGGTCTCATAGGTGGGCGGGATGGCGTCGAGCGTCGCGCCGGCATCCTCCCAGCGGTCGGCCCGGATGAGGGCACCGGCGAGGGAGACGCGATCCTCGTTGGTCGCCTCCGGATGGGCGAGGACGGTCTGCCAGGCGGTCACCCCCTCCGCCGCGCGCCCGGCGCGGACCAGCGAGATGGCGAGCCCGCGCTGCAGGTCGATGCGGCCGGGGTTGGTCTCGAGCCCGCGGGAGAAGTAGCTGACCGCCTCGGAGGGGTCGGCCACGGTGAGCATGACGTCGGAGAGATCGGCATCGGCGGCGAGGTCGACATCCGCCATCGCCCTGTCGACGATCTCGTCGCCCGATTGCGAACAGGCGGACAGGCCAAGGGCCCCCGCCAGAAGGGTGTACTGCATCGCGCGGAGCATGGCTGCCCTCGTTTTCTGCCTCAGAGCGGCGCGAGGATCAGGTAATCGCCCTGCCCGCGCCGAACCAGTTGGAACTCTTCGTTCTCTTGGGGCTCAGCATAGAGCGCCGCGTCGCGTCTTGCGAGCGCCAATCGCAGGTTGTCGCGAATCTGGTCGGAATTTCCGTTGTCCGTTGCGTAGGCGCGACGAAACGCCTCCGCCGCCTCGGCCACTTCGCCGCGCTCCATGAGGATCACGCCGAGGTTGTTCCAGGCCGGCGGGAAGGTCGCATCCTCCTCCACGGCGCGGCGGAGGATCTCCTCCGCCTGGTTCAGCCGGCCGAGCCGGAGGTTGGCGGAGCCCATGGCGGAGAGCGTGTCGATGGTCAGCCCGTCCTCGGTGGCGGCGCGGGTGTAGGCGCGCAGCGCCAGCTCGTATTCCCCCGCCTCCATCAGCCGGTGGCCGATGATGAGCCCGTCGACATCGGGCTCGCCGGAGGGGCCGGGCGCATAGACGCCGCCGGAGCTTTCGTTGAGCTGGCCGCCGCCGCAGGACGCAAGAAGGGCGAAGGCCGCCAGCGCCAGGCCGGCGCGCCGCCTAGTTCTGCCCCTGGTCGATCTCGTGACCTTCCGCAACGCCGGTTTCTTCTGCTGCCCCACCACCGCCGAGCGTCTGGTAGATATCCCAGACCGACGGCCCGATCAGGATGATGAGAAGCGGAGGCACGGTCAACATCATGGTCGCCAGCGTCATCTTGGTGGGCAGGGTGTTGGCCTTCTCCTCCGCCCGCATGACGCGCTTGTCGCGCATCTCGGCGGCGTAGATCCGCAGCGCCTCGGCGATCGAGGTGCCGAACTGCTGGCTCTGGATCAGCACGGTGACGAAGCTCGTCACATCGGCGACGCCGCAGCGCTCGGCCATGTCGCGCAGGACCGCGGTCTTGTCCTTGCCGGCCTTCATCTCGTAGGCGACCATCTCGTATTCATGCGCGAGCTCGGGGAAGCCGGTGCGGAGCTCCCGGGCGACGCGGATGATCGACTGGTCGAGCGACTGGCCCGCTTCGACGCAGACCAGCATCATGTCGAGCGAGTCCGGAAAGCCGTTGGTGATGGCCTTCTGCCGCTCCTGCTGGCGCTTGTTGACCCAGTATTTCGGCAGCATGTAGGCGACGATTCCGGGCCCGAGCCCGTAGAGCACCAGGTCGCGCGTCGTCGGATCGCCGGTGGCCGAGAGATAGAACGTATAGGCGACGCCGAGCACCAGCCCGGCGAGGCCGAGCGCGAACTGCGAGAAATGGTAGATGCGTACGGCATTCTTGCTGGAATAGCCGGCCTGCAGGAGCTTGAGGCGCGAGGCGGAATATTCCTCCTCGTCCTTCGGCTCGAGGAAGTTGGAATAGCGCTCCAGCTTGTCGGTGCGGCTGGCGGTGCGCAGCTTGTCCTTGGTGGGGCGGGCCGCCGTGGCGGTGGCGGCGCGGTTGCTCTCCTTCAGCCGGTCGAGCGGATCGGCCTCGCGCTTGAGGTAGAAGGGCAGGGCGACGGCGATGAGCACGATGCCGAGCACGCCCGCCGCCACCACGGGGGCGAGCGGGCCGAGGGAGGTCCAGAGGCCGAGCGCCTGGGTCGTCAGATTGTCGAGCATGGCTCCCCCTCAGACCTTGATGTTCACGAGTGCACGCATGACGATGAGGTTCACCACCAGGAAGGCGCCGACGACCAGGCAGGCGGGGATGAAGACCGCCGTCTCCTTCACCTCGTCGTAATAGCCCGGCTGCATCACGTTGATGCCGATGAGCGCGAGCAGCGGGAAGGCGGAGAGGAACATCCCCGACCATTTCGCCTCGGCCGTGATGGCCTTCACCCGGCGGAACAGGCGGAAGCGGGCGCGGATCACCTTGGCGAGCCCGTCGAGGATCTCGGCAAGGTTGCCGCCGGCCTGCTGCTGGATCGTCACGGCCACGGCGAGGAAGCGCAGGTCCTGCATGTCGATCCGCTCGGCCATGGCCTTCAGCGTCTCGCCCATGTCGCGGCCATAGGCGGCCTCGTCGGCGATGACCCCCATCTCGGAGCCGAGCGGGTCGGGCACCTCCTTGGCGACGATGTTGATGGCGCTGGAGAAGGGATGGCCGACGCGCAAGCTGCGGACCATGAGCTCGACGGCCTCGGGCAGCTGCTCCTCGATCAGCGCCATGCGCTTCTTGGCCTTGTTGTTGATCCAGGTGTAGACGCCGCCGATCCCCATCGCGACGGCCACGAGCGCCCGCACCGGAGTGCTAGCCTCGGTGGCATAGGTCAGCCCCATGAAGGCCACGGCGGCCAGCGCCGCCATGACGCCGATGAGCTGCACCGGGGTAAAGGCGATATTGGCATGCTGGGCCTTGCTGGCGAGGAGAGAGTAGAGCGGGATGCTCTGGCTCTTCATGTGCTGGGTCATCTCCTTGCGGAGCTGGTCCAGCACCTCTTCGCGGCGGCCGCCCTTCTCGAGCAGCTCCAGCCGCCGGTTGACCCGGGAGTTGAGCTTGATCGACTTGCCGAAGGCGACGAGATAGACGCCCTCGACCAGGACGAGGACGGCCACGAAGATCAGGCCGTAGATGATCGGTTCGGGCGAAAGCGTCATGGCGCCTATCCGTTGAAAGGTTCGAAGATCGCCGCCGGCAGGTCGTATCCCCAGAGCCGGAAGCGTTCGGAGAAGTGGCTGCGCACGCCGGTCGCGGTGAAATGCCCGATGATCTTGTTCTCGGGCGTCAGGCCGGTGCGCTGGAAGCGGAAGATCTCCTGCATCGAGATGACATCGCCCTCCATGCCCGTGATCTCGGTGATGGAGGTCATGCGCCGCGAGCCGTCCTGCAGGCGGGAGGCCTGCACGATCAGGTTGACGGCCGAGGCGATCTGGCTGCGCATCGCCTTCAGGGGCATGTCGACGCCGGCCATGGCGATCATGTTCTCGAGGCGCGAGATGGCGTCGCGGGCGGAGTTGGCGTGGATCGTGGTCATGGAGCCGTCGTGGCCGGTGTTCATGGCCTGCAGCATGTCGATGACCTCCTCGCCCCGCGTCTCGCCGACGATTATGCGGTCGGGCCGCATCCGCAGGGCGTTCTTCAGGCAGTCGCGCGCCGAGACGGCACCGCGGCCCTCGACGTTGGCCGGGCGGCTCTCCATCCGGCCGACATGGCTCTGCTGGAGCTGGAGTTCGGCGGTGTCCTCGATGGTGAGGATGCGCTCGGAATTGTCGATGAAGGAGCTCAGGGCGTTGAGCGTCGTCGTCTTGCCCGAGCCGGTCCCGCCCGAGACGATGACGTTGAGCCGGGTCGCGACCGCGGCCTGCAGAAACGCCGCCATCTCCTCCGAGAAAGCGCCGTAGCGGACGAGATCGTCGATGCCGAGCTTGTCCTTCTTGAACTTCCGGATCGAGACGAGCGAGCCGTCGACCGCGATGGGCGGCACCATGGCGTTGAAGCGCGAGCCGTCCGCGAGGCGGGCGTCGACATAGGGGTTCGATTCATCCACCCGCCGGCCGACGGCGGAGACGATCTTGTCGATGATCCGCTGCAGGTGCCGCTCGTCCTTGAAGGTCACGTCGGTCAGCTGCAGCCGGCCGCCGCGTTCCACGAAGATCTGCTGCGGGCCGTTGACGAGGATGTCCGAGACGCTGTCGTCCTTGAGCAGCGTCTCGAGCGGGCCGAGGCCCGTGACCTCGAAATAGAGGTCCTGGTTGAGCTGGGCGCGTTCGTCGCGGTTGAGGACGATGCCGAGCTCTTCGAGCGTCTCGGCCGAGATCGCCTGGATCTCGGTCCTCAGCTCCTGCTCGGAGGCCTTCTCGAGCGCCGCGAGGTTGAGGTTCTCCAGCAGCGCCTTGTGCAGCTCCAGCTTGATCTCGCCGAGCCGTTCCTTGCGCTTGCGCTCCTTGTCGGCCGGCGCCGCCTCGGCGTTCTTGCCCGGCATGGCCCGCATCAGCGCCTTGCGCTGGGCGGCAGCGGGCTGCGGGTCGGGCTGGGGCGCCGGGGTGGCGGCGGGGGTCGCGGTTTGCCTGGCCGCCGGGGCGGCAGGCGCCGCGGTCTGGCCGGGCCGCGGGGCGGCGGCGGCGGGGCGGGCGTCAGGCTTCTTGTACTTGGAAAACATGGGTTTCTCTCACATCAGCCCTTGGCGCGCGCATCCGCTTCGGCATTCACCTCATGCACGGATTTGGCGAGTTTCTGGATCTCCTTGCGGAGCGCATTCTTGGGGGCGCCGATGCCCAGCGCCGCGCCGTGATCGTTGACCTGCACGACCTGCTTGCCGCCGTCGGGCAAGAGCACCTCGATGGAGATGCCGAGGCTCTCCGCCAGGCGCTTGACCCGCGACTTGCCGTTGAGATCGGTGAAGCCGGGGGCCCGGTTGAGCACGAAGCGCAGCTTCTCGAAGGGCAGATCCTCCCCCTGCAGCGCCCGCTTGAGGCGCAGCGCGTTCTGGGCGGAGCGCATATCGAGCTCGATCAGCGCGAAATAGACATGGGAGGCTTGCAGGACCGTCTCTGACCACTCGACCATCGTGGTCGGCATGTCGATGACGACATAGTCGAAATTGAGCCGCGCGGTCTCGATGATCCGCTCGACATCGGCCGGCGTCAGCAGGTCGACCGGCACCAGCTCGGCCGGCGAGGTCAGCACCTGCAGCCTTTCCTCGTAGGGCAGTAGCGCCTGCAGGAAGCTCTCGCTGTCCATCGCGTCGATGTTGGACAGGAGCTCCAGCACCGCCTCGCGGCGCGGCAGGTCGAGATAGGTCGACACGGTGCCGAACTGCAGGTCGAGGTCGATCAGGCAGACCCGCGCGCCCTCGCCATCGGCCGCCAGCGACAGCTCCCAGGCGAGGTTGGTGGCGAAGGTGGTGGAGCCGGTGCCGCCGGCGAGGCCCTGAACGGGGATCACCACGCCGGAGCGGTCGTCCTTCGCCTTGATCGGGGTCGGCGCCGCATCCTGCCGCTCGGGCGGCTCGCCCATGCGGCGGATGGCGCGGTCGAGCTCGCCCTCGGGCAGCGGATAGGGGATGAACTCGTCACCCCCCTCGCGGAGAAGCTGGTGCAGCGCGGCGGGCGAGACATCCTCGGCGATGAGGATCACCTTGATCCCCCGCGCCTTGGCGGAAGTGATGACCTCCATCAGCAGCGCCAGGTCGGCCTCGTCCTCGGAATCGAGGGCAAGGGCGATGAATTCGAGCGAATCCGCCTCCGGCTGGTCGAGGAAGGTCAGCGCATCGGTGAAGCTGAGATCGCCCCAGCGCTCGCCGAGCGAGGCTTCCATATCCTCGATCAGCAGGTCGAAGATCTGCACGTCGCGGCTGACGGTGCAGGCCACGATCGGCTGGGGATCGGGTTGCAAGACGGCAGTGCTTCCCATTTCGCCTTCGTCCTCATGTCTGGCCCCCGTACGCGCGGGGCGTCGGAACAGGCGCGGGGCCTGGCCGACGCGGCGCGAACAGAATCCGCGCCGTCGATGTCAGACGATGAGGGTCAATCGGGGCAGGAATCGGGCCCCAATGTTGGAATTGTTGGGGCAGGGGGTACGATCCTCGCGAACGCGTGACCCCGTTTCCGGGGCGGGGACGCTAGCTGTCGCCGCCGCCCGTGTCGCCGCCGCCGCCGGAGGCGCCGCCACCTCCGCCGCCGCCGCCACCTCCACCGGAGATCGCGGCCCCGGCGCCGGTGACCGTGGGCTCGGCCGCGGCGGAGGCGACATAGTCATTGTAGATGACATGCGCATATTCGCCGTTGAGCACCGTGCCGCTGCCCGAGGCGAAGCCGGAGACCTCCGTCACCGTCCGCCGGTTGGCGCGCTCGGGGTTGGTCGTGGCGATGAGCGGCTGGGTTTCCCCATAGGAAACAACCGCTTCCAGCCGACCGCGCGAGATGCCGCGCGAGGTCAGATAGGCCACGGCCGCGTTGGCGCGGCGCAGCCCGAGATTGTAGTTGTAGGCCTCGCTGCCGACGAGATCGGTATGCCCGTAGACCCGGAACTTCAGATCCGGGTACTGGGCGATGAAGGCGGCCTGGGCGTTCAGCGCGGCGCGGGCGGCGCTGTCGGGCACGGCGGAATCGAAGGCGAAGTTGATCGTCGTCGTGACGCTGGCGGTGAAGCTGGCGTTGACGTCGCCGAGATAGGCCACCTCGCCGGTCTGCACGGCCAGGTTGTTGGCGGTGGCGACGCCGAAGCCGACATCGCCCGCGGGGCCCGGCGCGCAGCCGGCCAGGAGGCCCAGCAACGCCGTGGTGGAGATCAGTCTGCGCATCGTCCTCACCCCGTCAATCGTCGAGCACATAGCCGTAGGGGCTGGAAAAATCCTGCCGCGCCACCTCGCCGGCCGCGCCGGTCGTCGGCGCATCATTGCCGGTGACCCGCCCGAAGAGGAAGAGGTCACGCTCCGACGGCGGGCGCACCCTGTCCGTCGGCAGGGCCAGCGTATCGCCGCGGGTGGGCGTGACGAGATGCGGGGTGATGATGATGACGAGCTCGGTCTGCTCGCGCTGGTATTCCGCCGAGCGGAAGAGCGCCCCGAGGATCGGAATGTCGCCGAGCCACGGCACTTGGCCGTTCAGGTCGCGGAAGTCGTCGGTCAAGAGGCCGGCGATGGCGAAGCTCTCGCCGTCGCGGATCTCGACGACCGTCGAGGTCTCGCGGCGCCGGAAGGCATCGACGGAGAAGCCGTTGACGTTGACGCCGTTGGTCGGGTCGATGGACGACACCGCGGCCGACAGCTCGAGGTTGATGAGATCGCCGTCGACGACGCGCGGGATGAAGTTCAGCTCCACGCCGAAGGGCTTGTAGGAGATCGAGACGGCGCTGCCGTCGCTGATCGGCACGGGATATTCGCCGCCGGCGAGGAAATGCGCCTCCTGCCCGGAGAGGGCGGTGAGGTTCGGCTCGGCCAGCGTGCGGACGACGCCGCGGGATTCCAGCGCCTCGAGCAGCATCCCCACCTCGACGCCGCCGGCGTTGAAGCCGAAGAGGAAGGCGCCGTTGTTGAGGTTCGCTGCCGGGATGTTGCCGCCGAAGGCATTGGCCATGGCGCCGGAGGTGTTGAGCGTGTTCGCGCCGCCGGACAGCCCGAGATTGCCGCCGAGCGCGGTGCCCTGCAGCGTCAGCGAGGACGACAGCGACTTGGCGACGGAGCGCTGCATCTCCGCGAAGCGCACGCGCAGCATCACCTGCTGCTGGCCGCCGACATCCATGAGGTTCGACACGCGGTCGGGCGCATAGCGCTGCGCCAGCTCGAGCGCCCGGTCGAGCGCCACGATGGACGAGACGGTGCCGGACAGGACGATGCCGTCATTGGCGGTGCGCACCTCGATGGGCTCTCCGGGCAGCACCTGCGCCAGGCGCTCGCGGAACTCGCCGACATCGGGGGTGACCTGCACCTCCACATTGGTGATGAGCCGGCCTTCGGCATCGAGGATGGTCAGGGTCGTGCGGCCCGGCTCCTTGCCGAGGACGTAGATCGTCCGGTCGGAGAGGGAGGAGATGTCGGCGATGCCGGGGTTGGCGATGGAAAGCTCGGCGAAGGGCGTGTCGCTCTCGACCACCACGGCGCGGTTCATCGGCACCTGCAGCGCGCGCGACGGCTGGCCGCGGAGGACCTGAAGGGTCTCCGCCATGGCCGGCGCAGCAGCGACGCTGCCGAAACCGGCAAGGAGGGCGAGAGTCGCCACCCTGAGAGCTTTGTGAAATTTCATGTGACCTGCCTCTCCAGTCACGCGCGACATGCGGGTCTTCTGCCCGCCTTTGCGTCACCCTTGCACCCGAAGGTCATCAATTCAAGAAACAGTGGCTTGGGCGGCTTACCTCATGTGGGCAAACCGCAACAGCCGACGGCGCCGGTCGTCCGGCGCCGCTTGTCCTTTGGTTCGATTTCGGCAAGCCGACGCGCCGGCCTTTTCCGCCTCAGCTCGGGCAGGGAATCGGGATCTCCACCACCTCGGACCCGCGGCGGGTGCGGATCGTGCAGACCTCTTCTTCCATCGGCGGCGGCGGTGCCTCCTCGACGGGGATCTCCTCCTCGACGATACCGAGAAGCGAGCGCTGATCGACCTCGACAGCCACGGCCACCGTCTCGTCGGAATAGCCGACGAGCGCGAGCGACAGCTTGCCGGTGGCCGCCGCCTGGGCGAGCGCCGCGACCTGCTGGGGGTTGGCCTCGACCGTCACGGTGCGCGCGACGGCGGCCTGCGAGCGGCCGGTATCGGCGGTCTGGTCGACGGCGACGAGGCGCAGCCCCGTCTCGATGAGCTTGGTCACCTCGCGGCCACCGCCGGAGACGGAGCGGGCGATGGAGCCCGTCCAGAACACGTCCACCCGGTCGCCGGGCCGCAGGAAGCCGGAGACGCCGGAGGCGACATCGACGGAGATCGCGAAAGCGCGCATCCCGGGCTGGAGCCGCGTGGTGATGCCGGCATCGGCGCCGGGCTCGGTGACCTTGGCGGCCAGCACGGGCTCGTTCGGCTCCATCTGCCGCGCCACCATGCGCAAGGAATCCGACCCGTCGGGGAAGAGCTCTTCCGCGGTCCGGAAGACGCCTTCGGGCAGGAAGGGCGCGGGATAGGGGATCAGCCGCACATCCTCCGGCGACAGACGCTCGCCGAATTCCATGGTGCGGGTGACGGCATAGATCTCGACGGTGGGCACGCGGGAGGCGGCGGCGGCGCGCTCGTTGGCGAGCGCCCGCTGCTGCGTATCGAGGTAGCCCTTCACCGTGTAGACGGCGAAGCCGGCCAGGCCGAGACCGATGATGAGCACGAGGCCGAAAACGGCGCGCATGTCTTTCCCTTTCTGCTCGAACCGGGGCCGTGGCGGCCCCGGCGCCCTGCCTTAGTCTTCCGTCACCATGCCGCTGAGCTGGGCACCGACGGAATCGGCGGGATCTGTCGCGGCATCGCGGATGGTCACCACGAGGCCGACGCTTAGAAAGCCAATGGCGGCGGTCAGGACGACCCAGTCGACGGTGACCGCCCCGCTTTCGCTCTTGCCGAAGGCTCTGAGATGTCGACGCATGTCGGCAGCCCTCCTCGTTAAGTTCATGGACCCGTACTCGCGGTGGAATGTGGCGGAACTGCGCCACCCGCTAGGTGGTTTGGTGAAGCCGGGCCGATGGTTTAGCCCCTGTAAAAGCAGGCGTTTCAAACGGCGAAGGCCGCGCCCGGGAGGAGCGCGGCCTTCGATCTTTCAAGCGCTGACGGATCAGCTGTCGGCCGTGACCATGCCGGTCAGATCGGCACCGATATCGTCGGCGAGGTCGCCGGCGCCGGACTGGATGGAGCCGAGAACGGCGATGCCGAGGCCGACGATGGCGGCGGTCAGCACGACCCAGTCGACGGTGACAGCGCCAGATTCGTCAGCGCGGAATTTCTTCAGGACGTTGAGCATTTCAAATCCCTCCTCAGGGTTTCACTCGGTTTTCACACACCAAGCGGTTCTCGTCGGGCCGGCCTCTCCTTGGCCCGATCCCCGTCTCGGATGGCCCCATATAGCCGGCGGAATCGGGCGGGAATTTGTCACCTTTCGACCGTTTGTGGTATATCTCCGTGGCACCGCTAAAATTGTCAAACTATTGATATTATTGGCAAACCTCGCCAATTGTCACCGAAAGTCCGCAGGAATGCGGCAATGCGGGCCGGGGCGGCTGCCCTCATCGGCCCTTTCATGCGAGGATCGGCCAACGACGGGGGCGACCAGACCACCCGCGAGACGAGGCAGAGCATGAAACGCATCCTAGGCACGGCGCTGGCCGGGCTGGTCCTTGCTGTCGCGGGGCCCGCCGCAGGCCAGGACACGCGCCTGCAGCCCGATTTCACCTTTCGCCGCGTCTCTGCTCCGCCCGCCGGCTCCGCGCCGCGCATCTCGGTGCAGATCGACCCCACGGCGCCGAGCGCCATCCGCGCCGGCAATTCCGCCTTCGCGCCGCGCGAGCCGGTGACCGATCTCGCCGCCGCGCCGGAGGCGCTGCCGGTCGCCATGCAGCCCGGCGCCGCGCCGAGCGCTGTCGACTGGTTCTGGGCCGTGGTGCCGGCCGAGCTCGGCATGGGCGCCGCCGAACGGGTCAATGCCGCGCTCGGCACGCTCGCCGCCCCGCCGGACGAGGCGGCGGCGCTGCCCGTCCCCCGGCTCGCGACGTTGCAGGGCATCGCCGAGGCGCATGGCCGAGACATCCTCGCCGCCACCATCGGCACCGATGTCTCCCCGGCGCTTGTGCTCGCGGTGATCGCCGTCGAAAGCGCCGGCAATGCGGGGGCGGAGAGCCATGCCGGCGCCGCGGGGCTCATGCAGCTCATGCCCGACACGGCCACGCGCTTCGGCGTCAGCGACCGGCTCGACGCCGTGCAGTCCATCCGCGGCGGTACGGCCTATCTCGACTGGCTGATGCGTCATTTCCAAGGGGACGCGGTGCTGGCGCTGGCCGGCTACAATGCCGGCGAAGGCTCGGTGCGCGACAATGGCGGCGTGCCGCCCTATGCCGAGACGCGGGCTTATGTGCCGAAGGTGCTCGCCGCCTGGCGCCTCGCCCGCGGGCTCTGCCAGACGCCGCCGGAGCTGCTCTCCGACGGTTGCGTCTTCACGGTGAACAACCTCTGACCGGTCTCAGCCGCTGAAGAGCTCCGCCCATTCGGGGTGGCGCCGGCGCTGGGCGTTCACATAGGGGCAGAGCGGCACGATGCGGAAGCCCTTCTCGCGCGCATCCGCGAGGAGCGCGTCGAGCAGCAGCCGGGCAAGGCCCTGGCCCTCCAGCGCCGTCGGCACCTCGGTATGTTCGGCGATGACCAGCCGGGGGGAGGAGAGCGAGAGCACCAGCTCCGCCACCCCCTCCGGCCTTTCGATGAAGTAGCGGCCCTTGCCGCCCCCCTCGTCGTAGCGGACGTCAGACAATCGTCGCCTCGGTCGCGGCGCGCATCTCGTCCTCGGTGACCCCGTCGGCCAGCTCGACGATGCTGAGCCCGCCCTCGACGACATCGAGCACGCCGAGATTGGTGATGATCCGGTCGACCACCCCCGCGCCGGTGAGCGGCAGGGAGCATTCCTTCAGGACCTTCGATTCTCCGTGCTTGTTCTGGTGATCCATCACCACGATGACCTTGCCGACGCCGGCGACGAGATCCATCGCGCCGCCCATGCCCTTCACGAGCTTGCCGGGGATCATCCAGTTGGCGAGGTCGCCATTCTCCGCCACTTCCATCGCGCCGAGGATGGCGGCGGCGATCTTGCCGCCGCGGATCATGCCGAAGCTCTGCGCAGAGTCGAAATAGGCCGTGCGCTTCAGCTCGGTGATCGTCTGCTTGCCGGCGTTGATGAGGTCGGGATCCTCCTCGCCCTCATAGGGGAAGGGACCCATGCCGAGCATCCCGTTCTCGGATTGCAGCGTGATGTCCTTGTCGCCCACGTAATTGGCGACGAGCGTCGGGATACCGATCCCGAGGTTCACATACATGCCGTCTTCCAGCTCTTCAGCGGCGCGCGCCGCCATCTGGCTCCGATCCCAGGGCATTTCCCGTCCTCCTCAAAGGGTCCCGGCGTCGAGACCGCCGGGAATGTCTATCGTGATGCGCGTGCCGTCCGCACCGGTGTCGATCGCAAGCGTCGCCTCCAGCTCGGCCAGGAGCCCCGCGAGGATGCGGCCGCCGACAGAGGCGGCGCGCGGCCATTCGGCCCCTTCGGCGAGTCCGGTGCCGTCATCGTCGAAGATGAGGCGGAGGTCGTCGCCGTCGGCGGTGGCCACGATCTGGACGCGGCCGCTCTCGCGGCCCTCGAAGGCGTGCTTGACGGCGTTGGTGACGATCTCGGAGGCCAGAAAGCCGATCTTGCCGCCGACCAGCGTCGAGACGCGGGCGCCCTCGGGGGCGTCGACGCCGATCGTCACGCCCTCGGCGCCGCCCGTCCGCGCCACGGCATCGGCGATGCGCTGCAAAAAGGGGCCGAGAGCCACATCGCCCGCCGCGCGGTCGCCGGCCGGGTCCGACAGCTCTTCGTAAAGCGCCTGCAGCCCGGCGAGCCGCTCGCTGAGATGCTGGAAGGGCCCCGGCTCGGCGGCGCGGCGGCCCTCGATGCGGATGAGCGAGCCCAGCATCGCCAGGTGGTTCTTCACCCGGTGCTGCAGCTCGCGCACCATGCGCGTGCCGAAGTTGATCGACCGCAGCCGCTCGGCCCGCGTCAGCGGCTTCTGCATGCCGAGGAAGTAGCGGATCTCGCCATTCTGCCGCACGGGCGTCATCACCAGCCGGTTGACGAAGCTCGAGCCGTTCTTCCGGTAATTGAGGATGTCGATCGTCGTCTCCACCCCGTCCGCGATGGCGCGGCGGAGGAGCTCGATATCCTCGGGATCCGTCATCGGGCCCTGCATGAAGCGGCAGTTGCGGCCGAGCACCTCGTCGCGCGTGTAGCCCGTCACCGTCTCGAAGGCGGCGTTGACGTAGACGATCGGATTGTCCGGCAGGCGCGGATCCGTCACCAGCAGCGAGATGTTCGAATGGTCCAGAAGCGCCATCGCCTCCCTGTCCGAGAAGGCCTCGGGCGGGATGGGGGAAGGGAAGGTCTCGGTCATCGGGGGTCCATAAGGTGCCTTGGGGTGTACCGCAAACCTATCAGCCCGCGGCACCCGGCCGAAACGTCATATGACATCACGGCCGCTGCCCATCAGGCCTCTTCCCGCTGGCGGACGGTGCGCTGTTCGATGCGCTTCTCGTGCTGCCCCTGGATGATGCGGTGCACATAGATGCCGGGCAGGTGGATGGAATCGGGCTCGAGGCTGCCGGTCGGCACGATCTCCTCCACCTCCATCACGCAGACCTTGCCGCACATGGCGGCGGGCGGGTTGAAGTTGCGGGCGGTCTTGCGGAAGACCGCATTGCCCGTCTCGTCCGCCTTCCAGGCCTTGACGATGGAGAGATCGGCGAAGATGCCGCGCTCAAGGATATAGGTCTGGCCGTCGAACTCCTTGTGCTCCTTGCCCTCGGCGATGACCGTGCCGACGCCGGTCTTGGTGTAGAAGCCGGGGATGCCGCAGCCGCCGGCGCGCATCCGCTCCGCGAGCGTGCCCTGCGGGTTGAATTCCAGCTCCAGCTCGCCCGAGAGGTACTGCCGCATGAATTCGGCATTCTCGCCGACATAGGAGCTGAGCATCTTCTTGATCTGGCGCGTCTCGAGCAGCTTGCCGAGCCCGAAGCCGTCGACGCCGGCATTGTTGGAGGCGACGGTGAGGTCCTTGGTGCCGGCCTCGACCAGCGCCTCGATCAGCAGTTCGGGTATGCCGCAGAGCCCGAAACCGCCGGCGGCAATCATCATGCCGTCAAAAAGGAGGCCGTCCAGAGCCTCTGCGGCCGAGCCGTAAACCTTCTGCATGACACCCCTCCTCGCTGTCGTCAAAAGACGTTGTCGCTTGCAGCCTTGGCAAAGTCAACGCGGCCACAGGCCCCGGGATGGTGATAATTGCTGCGGTGCGGCAGGCTCAGCCGGCGCCCGGTTCGGGCGGCGTCTCGCTGCCCGGCTCGGGCATGTGCTTCACCGCCAGCGCGATGCCGAAGGTGAGGATGCCGAGCCGCCCGGCCGTCATCAGGACGATGAGGATCAGCTTGCCCGCCGCCGTCAGCTCTGACGTCAGCCCGAGCGACAGGCCGACCGTGCCGATGGCCGAGACCGCCTCGAAGAGCACAGATTCGAAAGGCTGGCCGGCCTCCGTGGTGAGGAGGAGGATCATGGCGACGCTCATGACCCCGGCGTAATAGGCGAGCGAGGCGGCGGCGGTGCGGATCTTCTCCTCCGGCAGGCGGCGGTTCATGAAGCGCACCTCGCGTTCGCCGCGGAGCGTGGCGCGCACCAGCGCGAAGAGCGCCGCGAAGGAAGTGGTCTTGAGCCCGCCGCCGGTGCCGGCCGGCGAGGCGCCGATGACCATAAGCACGATGAGCGCCATGATCGAGGCCGGCCCGAGCGCGGCGATGGGCACGGTGTCGAAGCCCACGGTCGTCGCGGCCGACATCGTCTGGAAGAAGGCGGCGAGCAGCCGCTCGCCGAGGGGCAGGGCGGCGATGACCGGGTCGTCGATGGCGAGAAGCGCGGTGCCGAGGACGAGGAAGGCCAGCGTGATCCGCACTATGATCTTCGTCGTGAAGAAGGCCCGCGCCCGCCGCCGGCGGAGCGACCGCCAGATGTCGACGACGATCAGGAAGCCCATGGCGCCCATCAGCGACAGGGCCGAGATCACGGCGACGACGCCCGGATGGGCGCTGAAGGCCTCGAGGCTCGTCGGGAAAAGCGAGAAGCCGGCGGTGCAGAAGGCCGAGACGGCATGGAAGAGCGCCGACCAGAGCGGCGCCTCCACCCCGGCCGCCTTCAGCATCGGATAGAGCGCCGCCGCCCCGGCCGCCTCGGCGATCAGCGTGAAGATGACGACGGAGGCAATGAAGGGCTGCAGCGCCATCTTTGCCGGCAGCTCGAACGCGGTGCGGGCGTTGCGCTCGCGCTCCGCCGAGAGATGCCGCTGCACGGCGATCAGCGCGAAGGAGCCGATGGTCATGTAGCCGAGCCCGCCCATCTGGATGAGCGCGAGGATCACCAGCTCGCCGAAGAAGGTGTAGCTGCTACCCGGGTCCACGGTCACCAGCCCCGTGGTGGAGACCGCCGAGGTGGCGATGAAGAGCGAATCGAGCGCCGCGACGGGCACCGTGCGCGAAAACGGCAGGAGCAGCAGCAGCCAGCCGGCCAGCATATAGGCGAGATAGCCGATGAGAAGGCCGCGCGCCGGTCGCTCGGTCAGATGCCGATAGGCCCGGGCAAGCCGGGCGGACATGGATGTGAAGGTCATGGGGGGGTCCTGAAGGGCGCCGCCGGAAGGTCGGGGCGGCGATCTGGCTCCTGCGGTGGACATGGGCGGCCCGGGAAGGGCCGCCCCGATAAACGCCGCCGGTGGCGGGCAGGTTCCCGCGCCCTTTAGCCTGCGTCGCTTTTGGGCTCGGCCTTCTTGGCGGCCGGCTTCTTCGCGGCCGGCTTCTTGGCCGCGGTCTTCTTGGCCGGCGCCTTCTTCGCGGCGGGCTTTTTCGCCGCGGCCGCCTTCTTCGGCGCGGCTTTCTTCTTGCCCTTGCCGCTCTTGGCCGCCTTCTCGTTGACGAGCTCCACGGCCTGGTCCAGCGTCACCGCCTCGGGCTCGACGTCCTTGGGGAGGGTCGCATTGACCTTCTCCCACTTCACGTAAGGTCCGTAGCGCCCCGGCATGACAGAGATCGCGCCGCCGTCCGGATGCTCGCCGAGCTCCTTCAGCGGCTTGGCGGCGGCGCCCCGCCCGGCGCCGCGGCTGGCGGCCTTCTGGGCGAGAAGCTCGACGGCGCGGTTCATGCCGATCTCGAAGACCTCGTCGGCCTCCTTGAGGTTCGCATAGAGCCGCCCGTGCTTCACGAAGGGCCCGTAGCGGCCGATGCCGGCCTCGACCGGCTCGCCATCCTCGGGATGCTTGCCGACCTCGCGGGGGAGGGAGAGGAGCCGCAGCGCCTTCTCCAGATCCAGCGCCTCGGGCTCCCAGCCTTTCGGCAGCGAGGCGCGGGGCGGCTTCGGCACCTCCTCCGTCACATCGCCGCGCTGGACGTAAGGCCCGAAGCGCCCGTCGCGGAGCGTGATCGGGTCGCCCTGGTCGTGGCCGAGGAGCTTGCCCTCGGCGGGGATGTTCGATTCCTCAGCCCCGGGCGGGCCGAAGGGCCGGGTGTAGCGGCATTCGGGGTAGTTCGAGCAGCCGATGAAGGCGCCGCCGGAGCGGGCGGTGCGCATCGACAGCCGCCCCGTGCCGCAGTTCGGGCAGGCCCGCGGGTCGGAGCCGTCTTCCGTCGGCGGGAAGAGATGCGGCTCGAGCACCTCGTTGATCTTCTCGAGGACGTCAGTGATCCGCAGCTCGGAGGTCTCGGCGATGGCCGCCGAGAAATCGCGCCAGAACCGCGCCAGCACGTCCTTGTACTGCGCATCGCCGGCGGAGACACTGTCGAGCTGCTCCTCAAGCGCCGCCGTGAAATCGTATTGCACGTAGCGGTTGAAATAGTTGGAGAGGAACGCCGTCACCAGCCTTCCCTTGTCCTCGGGGATGAGGCGGCCCTTGTCCTTCTTCACATATTCCCGGTCCTGGATCGTCGTGACGATCGAGGCATAGGTGGAGGGCCGGCCGATGCCGAGCTCTTCCATGCGCTTGACCAGCGTCGCCTCGGTGTAGCGGGGCGGCGGCTGGGTGAAATGCTGCTCCGGCGTGACGGCGCGCTTGTCGGCGGCTTCGCCCTGCGCGATCTGCGGCAGGCGGTTGCCGTCTTCGTCGTCATCGACGCTGTCGTCGCGGCCCTCTTCATAGATGCGGATGAAGCCGTCGAAGAGCACCACCTGGCCGGTGGCGCGCAGGCCCACCTGCCCGTCGGACGAGCCGATGTTGACCTCTGTCCGCTCCAGCCGCGCCGCCGCCATCTGACTGGCGAGTGTGCGCTTGTAGATGAGATCGTAGAGCTTGCGCTGGTCGGGGTCTGAGATCTTCAGCCGGTCGGCGGAGAGCGTCATGTCCGTCGGGCGGATGCACTCGTGGGCTTCCTGCGCGTTCTTGGCCTTGTTCTTGTACATGCGGGGGGAATCCGGCAGGTACTCCGCCCCGTATTTCGCTTTGATCGCCTCGCGGGCGGCCATGACCGCCTCGGGCGCCATGTCGATCCCGTCCGTCCGCATATAGGTGATGAGGCCGGCCTCGTAGAGCCGCTGGGCGGCCGACATCGTGGCCCGGGCGCCAAAGCCGAACTTGCGGCTGGCCTCCTGCTGGAGCGTCGAGGTCATGAAGGGCGGCGCAGGGTTGCGCGTGCCGGGCTTGGCCTCGACGGAGGTGACCTTGAGGTCGCGTTTCTGGATGGCGGAGACCGCCATATCGGCCGCACCGGCATCGCCGAGGTCGAATTTCTCCAGTTTCTTGCCGGCGAGGGTGACGAGCCGGGCCTCGTAGGTCTGGCCGCGCGGGGTGGCGAGCTCGGCCTTGACGCTCCAGTATTCCTGGGCGCGGAAGGCCTCGATCTCCATCTCGCGCTCGACGATGAGCCTCAGGCACACCGACTGGACGCGCCCCGCCGACTTGGCGCCGGGCAGCTTCCGCCAGAGGACGGGCGAGAGGTTGAAGCCGACGAGATAGTCGAGCGCGCGGCGGGCGAGGTAGGCCTCCACCAGCGGCGCATCCACCTGGCGGGGATGGGCCATGGCCTCGGTCACGGCGCTCTGGGTGATGGCGTTGAAGGTGACGCGGGAGACCGCGGTGTCCTTCTTGATCGCCTTGCGGGCCGTCAGCGCCTCCTGCAGGTGCCACGAGATCGCCTCGCCCTCGCGGTCGGGGTCGGTCGCGAGGATGAGCGAGGGGTCGTTCTTCAGCGCATCGGCGATGGCCTTCACATGCTTGCGGCTGTCTGCAGCGATCTCCCAGGTCATGGCGAAATCGGCGTCGGGGTCGACGGATCCGTCCTTTGGCGGCAGGTCGCGGACATGGCCGTAGGAGGCGAGGACGATGTAATCCGGCCCCAGATATTTGTTGATCGTCTTGGCCTTGGCGGGAGATTCGACGACGACGACGGGCATGGGCGGACGGATCTCCCTCGGGGGCGGCCCGAGAGCCGGGCCAGGCGGGCCGGCCGGGGCCGGCGATTGGGGCGCGACCATGGGGGCGCGCCGCGGCGATTGTCAATCCGGGGCCGGAAAGGGCGGGGAGGGGGCATTCGGCCCGGGCCCCCCGCGAGCTCCGGCGCCGGTCAGCCCGGGCCAAGTGGGGCGTCAGACCGCCCGGGTCAAGAGCCCGCCGGCCTCGCGGCGGATGCTGCCGCCGAGTTCCAGCTCGGTGAGCGCGGGGCCGAACTCGCCCGCCGCGGCGCCGACATCGCGCAGGAGCTGGTCCTCCCCCAGGGGCGCGGCGGAGAGCTTTTCGAGGATCGCGGCATGGAGCGCTCGCGTCTCGCCCGAAGGGCGGGGGGCGGGGGCGGGCAGGGCGGCGATCTCTTCGCCGAGCGGCAGGGCGGGGGCGTCGGGGCGGAGGTCGAAGGCGGGCTCAAGGAGCGGGCCGAGCGCGGAGATCACGTCTTCGGCACTGCGGACGAGCGTCGCGCCGTCGCGCAGCAACATGTTGCAGCCCGAGGCCCGCGAATCGAGCGGATGGCCGGGGACGACCAGCACCTCCCGCCCCTGATCGAGCGCCGTGCGGGCGGTGATCAGCGAGCCGGAGCGCGCAGCGGCCTCGACCACGACGACGCCGAGCGCGAGGCCGGATACGATGCGGTTGCGCAAGGGGAAGTGCCGCGGCTGCGGCTGCAGGCCGAAGGGCTGCTCGGTGAGGATCAGCCCGCGTGCGGCAATGGCGCGGGCGAGGGCGGCGTTCTGAGTCGGGTAGAGCACGTCGGCGCCGCCCGCGAAGACGGCGATGGTGCTGCCTGCCGGGGGCTGGCTGGGGCCGGCCATGCGGCCCGCGCCTTCGCTGCCCCGGGGCCGCTCCTGCGACCCCGCCCCGGCGCCCTTGCCGGCCCCGAGCGCCGCCTCATGCGCGGCCGCGTCGATCCCCCGGGCGAGGCCCGAGACCACGGTGATCCCCGCCTCCGCCAGCTCGCCGGCGAGCCGCCGCGCCATGCGGAGCCCGAGGGAGGAGGCGTTGCGCGCGCCCACGAGCGCCACGGCGGGTCGGTTCGCGAACCGTATGTCGCCGAGCGCCCAGAGGAGCGGCGGGGCATCGGGGATGGTCATGAGCGCGGCGGGATAGTCCGGGGCGCCCCAGCACAGCAGGGCAGCCCCGGCGCGGCGCGCGGCTTTCAGCTCGGCGCGGGCAGGGCCCTCGGGGCAGATCTGATACTCCATGTCACCGGCGGCCCTGGCGAGAGCGGGGAGTTCCGTGAGTGCGGCCCTTGCGCTGCCATGCTGCCGGATCAGCCGATGGAATGTCTGCGGCCCGACGCGTCGGGAGCGCAACAGGCGAAGCCAGGACAGCCGTTCATCTTCCGTGGTGGGTGGGAGTGGGGGGTGAGTGGAAGAAGGGGTTTCCCCGGCCATCCTGACCTCGTCCTGTTGCAAGACAAGGATTAGGGTCACGAGGTTAACGAGTGATGAATTGAATCAAATTGTTTTTCTCAGATCTCGGGGCGTCTGAACTTCATCGTCCGGCGCCCTTGTCGCTTCAAGACGGGAGGGCCGGCGTCCCTATCTCGGTGAACTTGAACGAAAAGCTGTAGGCGCGCAGTGCTATTGTCGGGACAACGCGACTGGCGGAGATGGTCTTTGCATCGAAGTCCGGCGCGACGAGAAATCCGCGAATGTTGCTGTGATTCTCGTCGTCGACCAGATCGCCCATGTAGGCCATAAGCTGCGCCAGCGAGTCGCGCGTCGCCTTCACCGCCTTGAGTTCGATCACCACTGTGCGGCCTTCCGTATCTTGGGCGAGAATGTCGATGCGGCCTGACGCAACACTCCGTTCCGCCCCGCCGTCGATGATGGTCAGCCCGGGTTCGAGCTGGGTGATGTCTCGCCGAAGCGCCGCCTGCAGGTCGCGCTCGAGGGAAAAGGTCTGCCCCGGCTCCATTGCCCGATCAGGAGAGGCCAGACCCTCTTCTACCAAGGTGCCCCTGGCACTCTCGATCTCTACTTCCTGTCGGAAGCGAATGTATTTTGTAACGGCAGATTTGTAGGAGGAGAGACTGCTACGGAGGTCGCCATTGATCTCCAACCGTGAGGGGTTCGGTCGACCGAGCCTCGCATCGTCGGCACTGTAGGTGAGCTCGTCAGCGATGCCTTGCAACTCGTCCTTGTCGAAGTGCTCGTCCAGGTCGCCGTAGTGCGCCTCGACTCTTCGCAGGTCGCTGAGCTTGGTCTGAGCAGTGCTTCGGGAAGGAACTGCCTGCGCGAGCCAGTGAGGATAACTCAAATGCATCAAAGACCTCTTGGATAAAAATCTATCTGAGCTTTTCGTGCCGGACGCTAGCCCCCCACCGTCAACCCCCCGATCAGCAGGGACGGCTGGCCGACGCCCACCGGCACCCATTGCCCGGCCTTGCCGCAATTGCCGATGCCGGGGTCGAGCGCGAGGTCGTTGCCGATGCCGCGAATCTGCTTCAGGGCCGTCGCGCCGTCGCCGATCAGCGTCGCGCCCTTGATGGCGGCGCCCTTCTTGCCGTTCTTCACCCGATAGGCCTCGGTGCAGGAAAAGACGAACTTGCCGGAGGTGATGTCCACCTGTCCGCCGCCGAATCCCACCGCCCAGATGCCGTCTTTCAGGTCGCCGAGCAGCGCCCCGGGCTCCGAATCGCCGGCGAGCATGTAGGTGTTGGTCATCCGCGGCATGGGGATGTGGGCGAAGCTCTCGCGGCGGCCGTTGCCGGTCGGCGCCACGCCCATCAGCCGGGCGTTCTGGCGATCCTGCATGTAGCCGACGAGCCGTCCGTCCTCGATGAGGACGTTCTTGCCCGAGGGCGTGCCCTCGTCATCGACGGTCAGCGAGCCGCGGCGGCCCTCGATGGTGCCGTCGTCGAGCACGGTCACGCCCTTCGCGGCGACCTCCTGCCCCATGAGCCCGGCGAAGGCGGAGGAGCCCTTGCGGTTGAAATCGCCCTCCAGCCCGTGGCCGACGGCCTCGTGGAGGAGGATCCCCGGCCAGCCCGGCCCGAGGAGCACGTCGAGGACGCCCGCCGGCGCCGCCTCGGCCCCGAGGTTGACGAGCGCGATGCGGAGCGCCTCGTCGACATGCGGCTTCCAGGCGTCCGGCGCCATCAGGAGCTGGATCCCGTGCCGCCCGCCGCCGCCCGAATGGCCGCTCTCGCGGCGGCCGTTCTCTTCCACGATCACCTGCACGTTCAGCCGCGCCATGGGCCGGATGTCGGAGACCGCATGGCCCTCGGGCCGCAGGATCACCACCTCCTGATGGCTGGCGGCCATGGAGGCGGAGACCTGCACGACGCGGGAATCACGCTCGCGGGCATAGGCGTCGATCTCGCGGAGGAGGTCGACCTTCAGCCCGAAGCTCGCGCCGGTGATCGGGTTCTCGTCGCCGTAGAGCTTGCGGTTGGTGGCGGCGGGGGGCGGCGCCATGGTGCCGCCGCCGTCGCCCACGGCCAGCCGCGCCGTGGCGACGGCCCGGGCCAGCGCCCGCTCGGAGATCTCGGTCGAATGGGCATATCCCGCCACGTCGCCGCGCACGGCGCGCAGGCCGAACCCCTCCGTCGCATCGAAATTCGCCGTCTTGAGGCGCCCGTCGTCGAAGCCGAGCGCCTCGGTGGAGCGGCGCTCGAGGAAGAGCTCGCCATCATCGGCGCCGGCCACGGCCTCGCGCAGGCGGGCGAGCGCCTCGGCCTCGCCGATCAGCGTCTCGAAGGGGCGGAAGGGGGCGTCGGACATGGGGCTCTCCTCATCGGGGCCCGGGGCCGGGCCGGGCGGCATCTTCTGGGGCGGCATAATTGCCGGTCGCCCTTCTTGTTCTGACCGCAAGGATATGGGTATAGAGCGCCAAACCGCAATCGGCCGACCCCCGGAGGGCCCGCCGGCAGCGCATCACCACCCGCGCGCGAGCGCCAGAACCCCAGGGGACAAGATGCAAGGTTCCAGTCTCATCCGTCGCGGGCTCGCCGCTTTCGCCACCGCCGTCACCGGCCTTGTCGTGGCCGGCCAGGCCGCCGCGCAGAGCGCCGAGATGCAGGAGCTGCTCTCCGGCCTGCCCGTCGTCGGGCACCCCGAAGACCGCGCCATCGGCTTCCAGCCGGCCGCGACCGAGCTCGCCCGCGACATTCACTGGCTCGACACGATGCTGCTGTGGATCATCTCCGGCATCGTGGTCTTCGTGCTGCTGCTCCTGGCCTTCGTGATCGTCCGCTACAACCGCCGGATGCACCCCGAGCCGAAGCGCTTCACGCATAACTCGCCGCTCGAGGTGGCCTGGACGATCGTGCCCATCGTCATCCTCGTCTTCATCGGCTCCTTCTCGCTGCCGGTGCTCTTCAAGCAGCAAACGATCCCGGACGGCGACATCCACATCAAGGTCACCGGCTACCAGTGGTACTGGGGCTATGAATATGTCGACGACGGCGTCTATTTCGACGCCTTCATGATCGGCTCCGGCAATGGCGCGCTGACGGAGGAGGTCTCGGCCGATCTCGCCTCCTACGGCTATTCCGACGATGACTTCCGCCTCGCGGCCGACAATGCCGTCGTCGTGCCGCTCGGCGCCACCGTGGTGATGACCGTCACCGGCGCCGACGTGATCCACTCCTGGGCCATGCCGGCCTTCGGCGTGAAGCAGGACGCGGTGCCCGGCCGGCTCGCGCAATTGTGGTTCCGGGCCGAGCGCCCCGGCGTGTATTTCGGCCAGTGCTCCGAGCTCTGCGGCAAGGATCACGCCTATATGCCGATCGTCGTGAAGGTCGTCGACCGGCAGACGTATGACGCCTGGCTCGCCATGGCGCAGGACGAGTTCCCGGTCTGAGGACCGGCGGGAGCGCCGCGGCCCTCCGCGGCGCCGACAAGGGTAGAGACGACATGCAGGATGCCAGCCTCACCGAGGGTGCTGCCGTCCCGGCGGAAGCCGGGCTCGGCGACTACTTCCAGCTGCTGAAGCCGCGGGTGATGTCGCTCGTCGTCTTCACGGCGCTGGTCGGGCTGCTTGTCGCGCCGGGCGGCGTGCATCCCTACATCGCCTTCGTGGCGGTCCTGTGCATCGCGGTCGGCGCTGGCGCCTCGGGCGCGCTGAACATGTGGTGGGACAGCGACATCGACATCAAGATGCGCCGCACCCGCTCGCGCCCCATCCCGGGCGGCCGCGTCCGCCGGGAAGAGGCGCTGGGCCTCGGGCTGGCGCTCTCGGGCTTCGCCGTGGTGCTGCTCTGGCTGGCGACGAACCTGCTGGCCGCGGGGCTCCTCGCCTTCACGATCTTCTTCTATGCGGTCATCTATTCGATGATCCTGAAGCGGCGCACGCCGCAGAACATCGTCATCGGCGGCGCCGCCGGGGCCTTCCCGCCGATGATCGGCTGGGCGGTGGTGACGGGCGGGGTGAGCCTCGAATCGGTGCTGATGTTCCTTCTCATCTTCATGTGGACGCCGCCGCATTTCTGGGCGCTGGCGCTCTTCGTGAAGTCCGACTACGGCGATGCCGGCGTGCCGATGCTGACCGAGACGCATGGCCGCGCCGCCACCCGCCGCCAGATCCTCGCCTATACGCTGCCGCTCGTCGCCGTCTCGCTCGGGATTGGCTTCACCTCCATCGGCGGCTGGATCTACCTCGCCGCGGCGCTGGCGCTCGACATCTGGTTCGCGCTCGGCGTCCTCGCCATCGCGCGCCGGAGCGAGGCGGAGGCGGAGGCGGACAGCTACGCCACCGAGAAGCGGGTCTTCATGGTGTCGCTCTGGTATCTCTTCGGCCATTTCGGCGCCCTTCTTGCACAATCGGCGCTCAGCGCCTTCTGGGGGTCCTGATGGCCATCCGCGTCGAACACGAGCTTCACCGCCGCCGCTCCGGGCGGAACTGGGGGCTGCTCATCATCCTCATCGCCTTCGTCGGGCTGGTCTTCGGGCTGACCGTGGTGAAGGTGACGCGGCTCGGCGATGCCCGGGCCTTCGAGAGCTTCGACCATGTCGCCAATCCGGCGCTGGTCCCACAGGAGGAGGAGGGCGCGCGCCAATGAAGATGACCCCCGGAAAGATGGCCCTCAGCCTCGTCGGCGTCGCCATCGTCATGGTCGGCTTTTCCTTCGCCGCCGTCCCGTTCTACTCGTGGTTCTGCCGCGTCACCGGCTTCGGCGGCGAGACCGGCGTGGCAACCGCCGGCTCGGACGAGATCCTCGACCGCACCATGACCATCCGCTTCGACGCCTCGCTCGACCGCGACATGCCCTGGACCTTCCGCCCCGCCCAGCGGGAGATGGAAGTGCGCATCGGCGAGACGGCCCTGGCCTTCTTCGAGGCGTCGAACCCGACCGACCGGCCGGTGGCCGGCCAGGCGGCCTACAACGTCACGCCCTACGAGGCGGGCGGCTATTTCGACAAGATCGAGTGCTTCTGCTTCACCGAGCAGGTGCTCCAGCCGGGCGAGACGGTGATGATGCCCGTGTCGTTCTTCGTCGACCCGGAGATCACCCGCGACCGCGACGCGAGCGGCACGACGACGATCACCCTAGGCTATACCTTCTACGAGATCGACCTGCCGGAGGAGTATGCCTCCCTGGCCCCGCAAGCCCAGCCGGGGGCTTTGACAGCCCCTCTTGAAGGCGCCATAGACACCTATTGAAGAACCACCCGAGGGACGGCGACAATGGCCCATGCCAAGAACCATGATTACCACATCCTGAACCCGTCCATCTGGCCGCTGACCGGGGCGGTCTCGGCCTTCGTCATGCTCTTCGGCGCCGTCCTGTGGATGCATGACTCGGGCCCCTACATGTTCCTCATCGGCTTCGTGGGTGTGCTCTACACCATGTATGCCTGGTGGTCCGACACGGTGGCCGAGGGCGAGAGCGGGGTGGATTACACGCCCGTCGTGCGCATCGGCCTGCGCTACGGCTTCATCCTCTTCATCATGTCCGAGGTCATGTTCTTCTCGGCCTGGTTCTGGGTCTTCTTCAAGAACGCCCTCTACCCGATGGGCCCCGAGAGCCCGATGGTCGATGGCCAGTGGCCGCCGGCGGGGATCGAGACCTTCGACCCCTGGCACCTGCCGCTGATCAACACGCTCGTGCTCCTGTGCTCCGGCGCCGCGGCCACCTGGGCCCACCATGCGCTGACGCATGAGAACAACCGCAAGGACCTGAAGGCCGGGCTCTGGCTCGCCGTGCTTCTCGGCATGCTCTTCACCGCCTTCCAGATCTACGAATACAGCCACGCCGCCTTCGGCTTCTCCGGCAATATCTACGGGGCGACCTTCTTCATGGCGACGGGCTTCCACGGCTTCCACGTGGTGATCGGCACGATCTTCCTCGCCGTCTGCCTGTTCCGCGCCTATCGCGGCCATTTCACGCCGGAGAACCATGTCGGCTTCGAGGCGGCCGAATGGTACTGGCACTTCGTCGATGTGGTCTGGCTGTTCCTGTTCTGCGCCGTCTACATCTGGGGCGGCTGACACCGGCCTGACAGCTAGCGGGGCGCGCGGGGGCAGGGCCTTCGCGCGCCCCTCGCTTTTTCCGGGAGGGCCGATGCGCCGCATCCTCGTTCCGCTGATCTTCGGTATCGTCGGCTGTGCCGTCCTGGTCTCGCTCGGGCTCTGGCAGCTGCGCCGCCTGGAGTGGAAGGAGGCCATCCTCGCCGAGATCGAGGCCCGCATCGCCGCGGAGCCGCTGGCGCTTGAGGCGGCGCTGGGCGCCCCCGACTATACCCCCGTCACACTCACCGGCCGGATCGAGGGCGACCCGCTGCGCTTCATCTATTCCGGCAGCGAGGAGGATCTTGTCGTCGCGGTGCAGACGGAGGAGGGCCGCCGCATCATGGTCGACCTCGGCCTCGCGCCCATGGGCGCCGCCGCGGCGCTGCCGGAGGGGCCGCTGACCATCGCCGGCAATCTCGACACGCCGGTCGGCAAGGGCACGCCGGCGCCCATGGTCCAGAACCCCTGGGCCGCCCGCAGCCCCGAGGGCATGGCAGAAGTGCTCGGCACCGGGCCGGTCTTCGTCGTCGCGCGCGAGGTCGCGCCGCCCCTCACCTTCGTCGCCCCTCTGCCGGTCACGACCGAGGGGATTGCCAACAACCATCTGGGCTATGCGATCCAGTGGTTCGGGATTGCCCTCGTCTGGGCGGGCATGAGCGTGTATCTCATCCGCCGCACCCTTCGATCCAAGGACTGACGCCCCATGCGCTACATCTCTACCCGCGGCCGCGCCCCCGCCCTCGGCTTCGAGGAGACGATGCTGACCGGCCTCGCCCGCGACGGCGGCCTCTACGTGCCCGAAGAGGTGCCCCAGTTCAGCGAGAGCGAGATCGCGGCGCTCGCTGGCCAGCCCTATGAGGAGGTGGCGCTGAGGGTCATCTCTCCCTTCGTGGGCGACGCCTTCACCAAGGGCGAGCTCATCCGGCTCATCGCGGCGGCCTATGGCGAATTCGCCCATGCCGCCCGCGCGCCGGTGAAGCAGCTCGGGCCGAAACACTTCCTCCTCGAGCTGTTCCACGGGCCGACGCTGGCCTTCAAGGACTTCGCCATGCAGCTCATCGGCCAGCTCATGCAGGCCTCGCTGGCGCGCTCGGGTAAAAGGATCACCATCGTCGGCGCCACCTCCGGCGATACCGGCTCGGCGGCCATCGAGGCCTTCAAGGGCCTCGCCAATGTCGATGTGTTCATCCTCTTCCCCGAGGGCCGGGTGTCAGAGGTGCAACGCCGGCAGATGACCACCGCCGGGGCCGACAACGTCCATGCCATCGCGCTCGAAGGCGATTTCGACACCTGTCAGGGCCGGCTGAAGGACCTTTTCAACGACCACGCCTTCCGCGACGAGGTGGGCCTCGCCGGGGTGAACTCGATCAACTGGGCGCGGGTCCTCGCGCAGGTCGTCTATTACTTCACCTCCGCCACGACGCTCGGCGCGCCCCATCGCGCGGTGGACTTCACCGTCCCCACCGGGAATTTCGGCGATATCTTCGCGGGCCATATCGCCCGGCGCATGGGGCTGCCCGTCGGCAAGCTCGTCATCGCCACAAACCAGAACGACATCCTCCACCGCACCCTCGCCACCGGCGAGCAGCGGCGCGAGGGCGTGGTGCCCTCGCATTCGCCCTCGATGGACATCCAGGTGTCGTCGAATTTCGAGCGCGTGCTCTTCGAGGCCTATGACGGCGACGGCACCGCCGTCACCGCGGCCATGGAGGGGCTCGCCAACGAGGGCGGCTATGCGCTGGGGCAGGGGGCCTGGGGCTTCCTCAAGGAGCGCTTCGCCTCGGGCCGCGCCAGCGAAGACGAGACGCTGCAGGCGATCTTCCGGGCGCAGCTCCTCACCGGCGAGGTGCTCTGCCCGCATTCGGCCGTGGCCTATCACGTCGCCGAGGATCACCTCGGGCGGAACCCCATGATCACCCTCGCCACCGCCCATCCGGCCAAGTTCCCCGACGCGGTGGAGAAGGCCATCGGCCTCCGCCCGCCCCTTCCCAGCCAGATGGCGGACCTGTATGACCGGCCGGAAACGGTGACGCCGATGGCGGACGACCTCGGCACCCTCAAAGCCTTCATCCGGGAGAGACGCCGCTCGTGACAGTCCAGGTTCATACGCTTTCCAACGGCCTGCGCGTCGCCACCGAAAAGATGCCCTCCATGCGCTCCGCCGCCATCGGCATCTGGGTGCAGGCCGGCGGCCGGCATGAACGCGAAGAGCAGAACGGCATCGCGCATTTCCTCGAGCACATGGCGTTCAAGGGCACCAAGACCCGCAGCGCGCTCGCCATCGCCGAGGCGATCGAGGACGTGGGCGGCTATATCAACGCCTATACGGGCCGCGAGATGACCGCCTATTACGCCCGCGTGCTGGAGGCCGACGTGCCGCTGGCGCTGGACGTGATCGCCGATATCCTGCGTAACCCCGCCTTCGACGATGCCGAGGTCGAGACCGAGCGCCACGTGATCCTGCAGGAGATCGGCCAGGCGCTCGACACGCCCGACGACATCATCTTCGACTGGCTGCAGGAGGTTGCCTATCCGGGCCAGTCCATCGGCCGCTCGATCCTCGGGCCCGCCGAGCGGGTCTCGGCCTTCTCGAAGGCCGACCTCCGCCGCTTCGTGGCCGAGCATTATCGCCCGGAGGAGATGCTCCTCTGCGCCGCCGGCGCCGTCGATCACGACGCCATCGTCGCCCAGGCGGAGGCGCTCTTCGGCGACCTGCCGGCCGATGGCGGGCAGGAGGCGGCGGCGCCCGCCAGCTTCGTCTCTGGCGAGCGGCGCGAGCTCAAGAGGCTCGAGCAGGTGCATTTCACGCTGGGGATCGAGGGGCCGCATTACCGCGACCCCAAGGTCTTCGCGGCGCAGGTCTATTCGATGGCGCTGGGCGGCGGTATGTCCTCGCGCCTCTTCCAGAAGGTGCGCGAGGAAAAGGGGCTCTGCTACACGATCTTCGCCCAGGCCGGCGCCTATGCCGACACCGGGATGCTGACGATCTATGCCGGGACCTCGGAGGAGGAGATCGCCCAGCTCGCCGAGCTGACGGTGGAGGAAATCCGCCGCTCGGCCGATGACATGAGCGAGGCGGAAGTGGCGCGCGCCAAGGCGCAGATCCTCGCCGGCATGATGATGGGGCTGGAAAGCCCGTCGAACCGCGCCGAGCGTCTGGCGCGGATGCTGCAGATCTGGGGCCGGGTGCCGACGCTGGAAGAGGCCGAGGCGCGCATCGCCGATGTGACACTGGCCGATGTGAAGGCCGAGGGCGGCCGGCTCGGCCAGGCCGGCATGGCCATGGCGCTCTACGGCCCCGCGGGGAAGGCGCCGGAGATGGAGACGCTCCGCCGGCGTCTTGCCCTCTGATGCTCGGCCCCCGCCGCCGGGTGCGGCTCGAGACCGAGCGCCTGACCCTGCGCCCTCCCGCCCATGCCGATTTCCGCGCCTGGACGAGTCTGAGGGCCGAAAGTGCGGCGTTCCTCAAGCCCTGGGAACCGACCTGGGCCGCGGATCACCTGACCCGCAAGAGCTTCACGAACCGCGTCTACTGGGCGCAGCGCTCGATCAATCAGGGTTCGGCCCTGCCGCTCTTCCTGATCCGGCGCGAGGATGACGCGCTCCTCGGCGCCATCACGCTCGACAACATCCGCCGGGGCCCGGCGCAGGCCGGTACGACCGGCTACTGGATCGGCGAGCCCTACCAGCGGCAGGGCTACATGCGCGAGGCGATCCGGGCGCTCGTGCACCACGCGTTCTCCGTCCTCGATCTCAGCCGCATCGAGGCGGGCTGCCTGCCGGAGAACGCGCCCTCGCGCGGGCTCCTCGAAAGCTGCGGCTACAAATACGAGGGTGTGGCGCAGAGCTATCTGCAGATCAACGGCCGCTGGCGGAACCACGTGCTCTACGCCAACCTGCGTAGCGACCGGCGCGGCAAGACCGGCGCCGGCTGAGCCGGACAGTCTTCGGGGACGGCTCTCGCCCCGGAACTCTCCGCTCTAAATCTGCCCCCCGCCCGTTCCGACCGGCTTGCCCCCGGGCGCCGGCGGTGCTTGGCTCCCGCCCATGTTGACCGATGCCTCCGATGCGCTGATCGCGCGGATCACCGACCGTCTCGGCCCCGATGCGGTTCGCGCCGACACGGGCCCCTATCACGAGGATCCGCGCGGCCGCTGGCGGGGGCGGGGCCCCGTGGTGGCGCCTCGCTCGACGGAGGAGGTGGCGGAGGTGGTGCGCCTGTGCGCCGAGGCGGGCGTCGGCATCGTGCCCTATGGCGGCGGCACGGGGCTCGTCGGCGGGCAGATCATGCCAGAGGGGCCGGTGCCGCTCGTCCTGTCGCTGGAGCGGATGCAGGCGATCCGGGCCGTCTACCCGGCCGAGAACGTGCTCATTGCCGAGGCCGGCTGCGTCTTGGCCGAGGTGCAGGCGGCGGCGGAGGCGGAGGGGCGGCTCTTTCCGCTTTCGCTCGCCTCGGAGGGCTCGGCGCGGATCGGCGGGCTCCTCGCGACCAACGCGGGGGGAATCAACGTCCTGCGCTGGGGCAATGCCCGCGCCCTCTGCCTCGGCATCGAGGCGGTGATGGCGGACGGCACGGTGCTGAATGCCCTCACGCGGCTGAGGAAGGACAACACCGGCTACGACCTGCGCGATCTCATCATCGGGTCAGAGGGCACGCTCGCTATCATCACCGCCGCGGCGCTGAAGCTCGTGCCGCGCCCGGCCGAGATCGGCACCGCGGCGCTGGCGGTACCGTCGCCCGAGGCGGCGCTGAAGCTCCTGGCGCTGGCACAGTCGCGCTCGGGCGAGGCGCTTTCCGCCTTCGAGCTGATCCACCGGCAGGGGCCGGATTTCCTGGAGGAGACGGGCTTCGACGTGACGCATCCCTTCGCCGAGACGCCGGAGTGGATGGTGCTCGCCGAGGTGGGCCTGCCGGTCGGCGGCGATGCCGAGACGCTGCTCGCCGGGCTCTACGAGGCGGCGGAGGCGGAGGGGCTCGTCACCGACGGAATCATCGCCTCGTCGGAGGCGCAGCGGCAGGCGCTCTGGTCCTTGCGCGAATCCATCCCCGAGGCGAACCGGCGCATCGGCGCCATCGCCAGCCATGACATCGCGCTGCCGCTGAGCGAGCTGCCGGGCTTTCTCGCCGAGGTTCCCGGCCGCCTGGCGGAGGTCGCGCCGGATCTGCGCGTCAATTGCTTCGGCCATCTGGGCGACGGCAATCTTCACTACAACCTATTCCCGCCAAAAGGAAAATCCCGCGATGCCTATCGCGATGTCGCGCCCGAGCTCTCGCGGATCGTTCACGATCTGACCGTCGCCCGCGGCGGCACGATCAGCGCCGAGCACGGCATCGGCCGGCTGAAACGCGACGACCTGGCGCGTTATGGCGATCCGGGTAAACTTGCCGCGATGTCGACGCTCAAACGGGCGCTCGACCCGCGGGGGCTGCTCAATCCCGGGGCGGTACTGCGCGAAAACTGACCGACATATCGAAGGTTGCCTCGTCAGACTGACGAGTGTTCCTGCAAAAGCGCAGCAAACCGGCAAAGCTCACGTGCAGGTCAGACTTTGCCGTCATGTCATTTTCAAAGGCTCTTGCACTTTTCTTCGGCAGGCCAAAGGATCGGGGTCATGGCGCGCGGCTCCCCGCGCGGCAGTCATTCACGACGCGTAGGAGACGGGACAAGCTCCGCGCGCTTCATTTGACAGGGAGACTTCAATGACAGTCAAAACCATTCTCAAGGGCGGCACCGCAGCCCTCGTCCTCGGCCTCGTCGGCACCGCCGGCATCGCCCAGGACGGCTCCAGCTTCACCATGCGCATGCTCGACGAAAGCCCGTCGATCGACCCGAGCCTCATCGAGGACGTCGGCGGGTCGGACATCGCTCGTCAGCTCTTCGAAGGCCTGATGAACCAGGATGCGGCCGGCGAAGTGATTCCCGGCGTCGCCACCGGCTACGAGATGTCGGACGACGGCCTGACCTATACCTTCACGCTGCGCCCCGAGGCCGTCTGGTCCGATGGCGAGCCGGTGAAGGCGTCGGACTTCGTCTATTCCTGGCAGCGCGCCGCCAACCCGGAAACGGCCTCCCCCTACGCCTGGTACATCGAGCTGATGTCGATCGAGAACGCCTCGGCCGTCATCGCCGGCGAGGTCGAGCCGTCCGAGCTGGGCGTCGAAGCCCCGGATGACCACACCTTCGTCGTGCACCTGACGCAGCCGCTGCCCTACTTCCCGCAGATGGTCACGCACACCACGACCTTCCCGGTACCGCAGCATGTCGTCGAAGAGTTCGGCTCCGACTGGGTGCAGCCGGGCAACATGGTCTCGAACGGCGCCTATGTGCTGACCGAGCGCGTCCCGCAGGAGCGTCTCGTCGCCGAGCGCAACGAGAACTACTGGGACAACGCCAACACCGAGATCGAAACGGTGACGTTCCTCATCATCAACGACGAGAACGTGGCGCTCACCCGCTACCTCGCCGGTGAGCTCGACCGCACCGAAGTGCCGACCGGCCAGTTCCCGGCTCTGTCCGAAGAATACCCGGATCAGGCGGTTTCCGTGCCGTCGCTCTGCACCTACTACTACAACTACAACCTGCGCGACACCGGGCCTGAATGGGCGCAGAACGCCGATGTCCGCAAGGCGCTGAGCCTCGCGATCGACCGCGACATCCTGGTCGAGAACGTGCTGCAGGCCGGCCAGATCCCGGCCTACACCTTCACGCCCGGCGCCACCGCCGGCTTCACGGTCCCCGAAGTGCCCTTCGCGTCGATGACGCAGGAAGAGCGCAACGAGATGGCCAAGGAGCTTCTGGCCGGTGCCGGCTACGGTGAAGGCGGCGAGCCGCTTTCGGTCGAGATCCTCTACAACACCTCCGAAGGCCACCGGTCGATCGCCGTCGCTGTCTCGCAGATGTGGGCGCAGAACCTCGGCATCGAAGCCACGCTCGCCAACATGGAATGGCAGACGTTCCTCGAAGAGCGCGGCAACGGCAACTTCGACATCTCGCGCGCCGGCTGGTGCGGGGACTACAACGAGGCCTCGACCTTCCTCGACCTGATGGACTCCAACTCGGGCTACAACGACGCCGCCTATGTGAACGCGGATGTCGATGCCCTGCTCGACGAGGCGAAGACGGCTGAAGACCCGCAGCCGCTCTACACCCAGATCGAGGAGATCGTCGCCGAGGACATGCCGGTGATCCCGCTCTATCACTACACGTCGGTGTTCATGCTGAACCCCGACATCGAGGGCTGGCCCTACGACAACGTCCAGGGCAACTTCTACGTCAAGGACTTCTCGCTGGCCTCGTCCGAGTGACACTCTGACATGACAACAGGGCACGCCCCGCTCCAGAACGGAGCGGGGCGTGCGCCGCCATTTCCGGGGTCGCCGCCATGCTCTCCTTCATTCTGCGACGCCTAGCCGTCGCCATTCCGACCATTCTTCTTCTGGTCATCATCAGTTTCGTGCTGATGTTCACCGCCCCCGGCGGGCCGTTCAATTCCGAACGTCCCCTGCCGGCGCAGACGCTGGCGAACATCGAGGCACGCTACGGGTTGGATCAGTCCTACCCGATGCAGGTTTTCAACTATATCAAGAACATCGTCCTGCATTTCGACTTCGGTCCCTCGTTCAAATACAAGGATCAGTCGGTCTCGGACATCATCGCCCACGGCTTCCCTGTGACGCTGACCTACGGCTTCTGGTCGTTCGTGGTGGCGGTCGTGTTGGGCGTGACTTTAGGCGCCATCGCCGCGATCCGTCACAACTCGACCGTCGATTACGCTGCCGTCGGCGTCGCCATCGGCGCGAGCGTGCTGCCGAACTTCGTCCTCGCGCCGATCCTCCTTCTGATCTTCACGCTCTGGCTCGGCTGGCTGCCGGGCGGCGGGTGGAACGGTGGGCAGATCGAATACATCATCATGCCGGTGATCGCGCTCTCGACCTCGTATTTCGCCTCCATCGCCCGCCTGACGCGCTCGTCGATGCTGGAGGTCCTCAACACCGGCTTCATCCGCACGGCCCGCGCCAAGGGCCTGCCGACCCGCCGGATCATCTGGAAGCACGCGCTGAAGCCGACGCTCATGCCTGTGCTCAGCTATCTCGGCCCCGCCTTCGTCGGCATGATCACCGGCTCGGTCATCATCGACGTCTATTTCTCCACCGGCGGCATCGGGCAGTTCTTCGTGAACTCGGCCTTCAACCGCGATTATTCGGTGATCATGGGGATCACCATTCTCGTCGGTGTGCTCACCATCCTGTTCAACCTCGTGGTCGACATCCTCTACGCGTGGATCGACCCGAAAATCCGCTACTGACGGAGGGCGCCATGACCGCAGTGGACCAAAGCGCCGAGAGCGCCCCGCCGACCGACATCGCCGGCCGCTCGCTCTGGGCCGACGCCCGTCACCGCTTTTTGCAGAACAAGGCCGCCGTCGTCTCGATGATCGTGCTGATCCTCGTGCTGCTCTTCGCGCTCTTCGGCCAGTATCTGACGACGTGGGAAGGCGAGACGATCGACTGGAGCATCCTCGGCAGCATCACCCAGAAGGGCGCGCCAAGCTTCGAGAACGGCCATTACTTCGGTGTCGACCAGGATGCCCGCGACCTCTACGCCCGCACCGTGCAGGGCACGCGCATCTCGCTGATGGTCGGCGTTCTCGGCGCGCTCGTCGCCGTCATCGTCGGCACGCTCTACGGCGCCGTCGCCGGCTATGCCGGCGGCAAGACCGACAGCCTGATGATGCGCACCGTCGACATCCTGATGGCCATCCCCTTCATGTTCGTCCTCATCATCCTTCTGGTGATCTTCGGCCGCTCCATCGGGATGCTCTTCGTCGGCATCGGCCTGATCTCGTGGCTCGACATGGCGCGGATCGCGCGGGGGCAGACGCTCTCGATCAAGAACAAGGAGTTCGTCGAGGCCGCCCATGCCACCGGCGTGCCGGGCATCGTCATCATCCTGCGCCACATCGTGCCGAACCTCCTCGGCATCGTCATCGTCTATGCGACGCTGCTGGTGCCCGGCATGATCCTCGCCGAGAGCTTCATCTCGTTCCTCGGCCTCGGTGTGCAGGAGCCGAACACCTCGCTCGGCGCGCTCATCAACTTCGGCGCCAAGAACATGAACTACGGCACGCTGTGGATGCTCTACTTCCCGCTCGCCTTCTTCGTTCTCATCCTCACGGCCTTCTACTTCGTCGGTGACGGCCTGCGCGACGCGCTCGACCCGAAGGACCGCTGACATGGCGCTGCTCGAGATCAACAACCTCAAGGTCGATTTCCGAACCAATGACGGCGTGGTCAGCGCCGTGAAGGGCATCGACTTCACGCTCGACCGGGGCGAGACGCTGGCCATCGTCGGCGAAAGCGGCTCGGGCAAAAGCCAGACGGCCTTCGCGGCCGTCGGCCTTCTCGCCCAGAACGGCTATGCCTCCGGCTCGGCCAAGTACAACGGCCGCGAGCTGATCGGCATGCCGCTTGCCGAGATGAACAAGATCCGCGCCCGGGAGATCGCCATGATCTTCCAGGACCCAATGACCTCGCTCAATCCCTACATGCGCATCTCCGACCAGATGGCGGAGGTGCTGCAGCATCACGAGGGCAAGTCGAAGAAGGAGGCGCTGGCCGAGGCCGTGCGGCTTCTCGACCTCGTGCGCATCCCGGCCGCCAAGGCGCGGCTCAACATGTATCCGCACGAGTTTTCCGGCGGCATGCGGCAGCGCATCATGATTGCCATGGCGCTCCTCTGCCGGCCGAAGCTGCTCATCGCCGACGAGCCGACGACGGCGCTGGACGTGACCGTCCAGGCGCAGGTGCTCGACGTGATGGACGACCTCAAGCGCGAGATGAACACCGGCATCGCCCTCATCACCCATGACATGGGCGTGGTGGCGCGCATGGCCGACAACATCATCGTCATGCGCCATGGCGAGGTGGTCGAGCGCGGCACGGCGGACGAGATCTTCTACGCGCCGAAGCACCCCTATACGCAGATGCTGCTGGAGGCCGTGCCGCATCTGGAGCGCACCGACCGGGGCGACCGCCCCTCCATCATCGCCGATGCGGGCGAGGGGGAGGAGCCGATCCTGAAGGTCCGCGACATGAAGGTGCACTTCCCCGTGCAGATCGACCGCAAGGGGCTCTTCAAGCGCACGCGCCAGCTCCGCGCCGTCGACGGCGTGTCCTTCGACCTGCGGCCCGGGCAGACCTTGGGCGTCGTCGGCGAATCCGGCTGCGGCAAGTCCACGCTGGCGCGCGGCGTCCTGCAGCTCATCCCGCCGACCGATGGCGATGTCGTCTGGCTCGGCCGCGACGTGACGGCGGGCGACAAGAAGGCGATGCGCAAGCTCCGCGAGGAGCTGCAGATCGTCTTTCAGGATCCGTTGGCCAGCCTAGACCCCCGCATGACCGTCGGCGCCTCGATCGCCGAGCCGCTGCAGGTGCACCGGCCCAACCTCTCCCGCAAGGAGCGGGACGAGAAGGTGCGCGCGATGCTCGAGCGCGTCGGCCTCGAGCGCAACATGATCAACCGCTACCCGCACGAGATGTCGGGCGGCCAGAACCAGCGGGTCGGCATCGCGCGGGCGATGATCACCGAGCCGAAGCTGGTGGTCTGCGACGAGGCAGTCTCGGCGCTCGACGTCTCCGTGCAGGCGCGGGTGGTGGACCTGCTGATCGAACTGCAGAAGTCGATGGGCCTGGCGATGATCTTCATCAGCCACGACCTCTCGGTCGTGCGCGAGGTCAGCCACCGGATCATGGTGCTCTATCTCGGCCGCGTGGTGGAGCTGGCGGACGGGCCGGACATCTACAAGAACCCGGCGCATCCCTATACCAAGGCACTCCTCGCCGCGGTGCCGCGCCCTGACCCGAGGACCGAACGCTCGCGCGAGCGCGTCCGGCTCGAGGGCGACCTGCCGAGCCCGCTCGACACGCGCGCGCAGCTGCGCTTCATGAAGTCGAAGCTGGTGGACGATCCCGAGGCGGAGCAATACCGCCCGCAGCTCGTCGAGATCGCGCCAGGGCACTACGCCGCCGAGCACGATCCCGTTCTCGGCACCGAGGCGCTGCGCGCCTCCTGACCGGCACCGGAGGATCTGAACAGGGGCAGAGGGCAGGGCGCACCTGCCTTCTGCCCCTTTTCAAATACCCTCCGGGGAGCGCGAGGGGCAGGCAGCCCCTCGCTCCTGCACCCTCACCCGGCGCCTTCCGTCAGTAATCGAGCTCGTAGAACACCCCGAGCCGGGATTCCCCGTCCGACGAGACGCCGCCCCGCACCGTGACGTTGTCCGTCACGTCGAGGTTCAGCGTCACCGCCGTCTCGTCGCCGAGCGTGATGTCGGCATAGATGTTCTCGGAGATGTACTTGCCGGCCTGGATGGCGGTGTTGCCCTCCTCGTCGGTCTGCACGTCGAGGTCGTCGAGCCCCAGACCCATCCGCAGCCGCCCGAGCACGCCGACGCCGCCGCGCCCGGCCAGCGTCGAGACCGCCGAGGCGAGCTGCACAGCCTGGAGCGGCGAGATGTCGGCGATCGAGGTGCCGAAGAGAAGCTGCGAGAGCACCTCGTCCTGCGGCAGGCTCGGCTCGGAATCGAAGGTCACATCAGGCTCCAGCGCCGGGCCTTCGACCGTGATGGTCACGACCGTGCCGTTCGGGGCCTCCGTCCGCGCCACGAGGCGGAGATAGGGGTCGAAATTGCCCTGCAGCGTCACCGAGCCCTCGTCGAGGTCGAAGCGCTGGCCGAGGAGGTCGAGCCGCCCGCGCTGCAGCTCGAACGCCCCGGTCGGGATGATGTTGGCCGTCGTGCCGGTCAGCCGCAGCTCGCCGCCGAGTTCGGCATCGAGCCCGCGGCCGCGCACGAAGATGCGGCTCGGGGCGCTCAGCGTGATGTCGAGCCCGTAGGCCGCCCCGCCGCCGGCGCCGCCCTCGCCGCCCGTCTCCGTCCCCGCGAGGGTCAGCTCGGCGCGGTCCAGCGTCGTCGCCACGGTCGCCGGCGCATTGATGTGGCGCACGGTCGGCAGGTCGCCAAGCGGGCCGATGGGCGAGGAGGGGACGCGGATCTCCGCCTCCGCCAGATCGGCCCGGCCGGTGATGCGCGCCCCGCCCGTGAGCGGGCCGTCGATGGAGATGGCGGCGCTGAGCCGCGCCTCGTAGAGCGCCGGGTCGCGCAGGATCAGATCATTCGCCGTCGCGCGGATGGCCGCATCGAAGCCGCCCGAGAGCCCGACCGAGCCGCCGATTTCCAGCGTCCCGCCGGTGGAGATCCCCCCCGCGAGCGCCAGATCGGCCCGACCGCCGCCGAGTGAGACGGTGCCGGAAATCCCTTCCACCGCCAGCGTGAAGGTGGGCAGCGACAGCCGCGCGCCGTTCAGCGTGACCGTGCCGGAGAGCGCATCGAGCGAGGTGCCGGTGAGGGCGAGGTCGAAGCTGGCCGTCCCGTCGAGCCGGCGCGGCTCGATGAAGGCATTGGCGAGCCCGAGCGGCAATTGCCCGGTGGCGGAGACATCGACGGCGCCCGCCGGCCCGTAGCTGCCGGCGATGCGGGCGCCGAGCCCGCCCGGCCCGTCGACATCGGCACTGATCGTCCAGGCGCCGCCCGAAAGCTCCGCCGCGCCGGTGGCGCTGAGCGGGCCGGAGAAGCCGGGCGCTAGGAGGCCGATATCGGCAAGGCGGGCGTCGAAATCGGCGGAGCCGCCGTCGCCCTCCTGCCGCACCGCACCGTTGACGGTGAGGTTGGGGAAGCGCAGCGCCACCCCGTCGGAGGTGATGAGCCCGTCGGCCCCGCGCGCCACCGAGGCCGTGAGCGTGCCGGTGCCGGCGAAGATGCTGTTCACCAGCGGGCTGCCGAGGCCGAGGTTCGAGGCGCTGGCATTGACCTCCTGCGCGAAGGTCAGGGCATTCGGCTGCACGCTCCCCGAGGCATCGAGCGTGACCCGGCCCGAGAAGGGCAGGCCGAAGGGCCCGGCGAGGGCGGCGAGCTCGGGGGCGTCCAGCGTCAGGCTGGTGTCGAGCTGCCAGTCGCCCGCCACAAAGGGCCCCGCAGCCGTGGCGCGGAGCCGGTTGGAGCCGGCGCGGGCCGAGACGGTGAGGTCGAGCGCCCGGTCGGCCGCGAGCCCGCCCTGCAGGCCAACCACCAGAGGCTCCCCGCCGCCGTTGGAGCCGGGCAGCGCCCCGGGCTGGAGCGTGGCGGACAGATCGGCCGAGAGCGCGCCGTCCCCGGCACGAGCGGCGCTGCCGGTGAGTGCCACCGTCTCCGTGGCGATGTCGATCCCCTCGGCGGAGAGGGCGTCGCCTTCGCGCACGATGGTCGCGGCGATGCGACCCGGCCCGGCGAGGAGCGCATCGACCTGCGGGATGCCGATGGCGATGTCCTGCGTGGTGCCGCTGACCGCGATCTCCAGCCGCTCGCCGCCCTCGGGCAGGGCGCCCGTGGCGGTGATCTCGGCGGCGCCGCCGAGCGGCAGGCCGGCGAGATCGGAGAAGGGCGCGAGGTCGGGCACCGCGAGCCGCGCATCGACGGAGAGCGGCCCGCTCTCCCCCTCGCGGAGGAGCCTCAGGTCGCCGCCGAGCCCGCCGGGCGCGGTGATGTCGGCCGTGACGTCAATGCCGCCGCCGGCGAGCCGCGCCTCGCCCTCTGCCGTCGCCGGCCCGTCGAGGCCGGGCGCCAGAAGGCCGAGGTCGTCGAGCCGGGCGGAGAACTCCGCATCGAGGTCCTCACCGGCGAGCGTGCCGGAGGCCTGGAGCGCCAGCTCGTCCGTCAGGGCCGAGAGCGTCTCGAAGGTGATCTCTCCCTCGCGGCCCGTCACCCGGGCGGCGAGGCGGCCGGTGCCGGCGAGCAGCGGGTCGAGCGCGGCGATGCCGATGGAGAGATCCTCCGTCGTGCCGTCGAGCCGGCCCTCATAGGTGCTGAAGTCGGAGGCGGCCCGGCCCTCGATGTCGAGGTCGATCGCCCCGGTCAGCGGCCGGCCGGCGAGGTCGGAGAAGGGCGCGAGGTCCGCCACGGCGGCGAGGATCGTGCCGCGCCAGCCCTCGCTGTCCTGCACGACGTCGATATCGGCGCTGACGATATCGGCCGCCAGATCGGCACTGATCTCGGCGCCGGAGGCGGCGCCCCAGCGCGCCGTGCCGCTGAAGGTGCCGGGTCCGCTCAGCTCCGGCAGGGCGCGGCTGAGGTCGGGCAGGGTCAGCGAGAAATCCCCCGTCGCCGAGGCGGAGGAGATGTTCGCCTCCGCCACCAGCACAACGCCGTCGCTGCGCAGATTGAGCGCCTCGATGCGCGTGCCCGATCCGTCGCGGGCGGCGGTGAGCTGGAGCCGCGCATCGCCCGAGAAGAGCCCGTCGAGCTCCGGCACGCCGATGCCGAGCCCCTCGGTGGTGCCCTCGAGCGTGATGCGCCCGGCCCGGTCGAGAAGCGCGATGTCGGCACCGAGCTCGAGCGCCGCGGCGCCGGTGAGGTCGGTGCCGGCGAGGGCGGCGAAGCGCGACAGGTCGCCCGCCTCGAGCGCGAGGTCGAGCCGCGATTGCAGCCGCTCGGAGGCGGTGTCGACGGCGGCGCTGCCCGACAGCTCCAGCCCCGGGCCGGTCAGCGTCAGGCGCGAGATTTCCAGCGGCCCCTCGGCCGGCTGCGCGAGCGCGATCTCGCCCGAGATCTCCGGCCCCACGGCCTCCGACAGGGCGGCATCGGCGAAGACGAGCCCCTCGGCGCCGTAGCGCAACTCGGCCGAGAAGGTCTCGGCCGCGGGTGAGATGGCGCCGGAGCCCTCGAGCCGCAGCGCCCCGATGTCGATGCCGGCCTGCGTGTAATCCTCGGCGGTGAAGGCGAGCGTGAAGGCGTCGCCCTCCGCCTGGTCGTAGTCGAGCGCGATCTCGGCGCGCCGCGCCTCGATGCCGCCGCCGCTGAAGGGCAGGAGCATCATGCCGCCATCAGCCGCGCCGAAGCTGCCGTCGATATGGAGGAGCACCGGCCAGCCGTCAGGCTGAAGCGCGCCCGAGGCCGTGAGGTCGAGCGTCTCCGCCTCCGCCGTCAGGCTGTCGAGAATCAGCGCCCCGTCGGCCTCGCGGCGGCCTTGCAGGGCAATGCGGCTGTCGGGCCCGAAGAAGGGCACATATTGCGGCGGCACCAGCGCCGTCACGTCGCCCGAGACATCGGCGCGGAGCTGGCTGGCGCCGTCGACCGTTACGAGCCCGAAGGTGCCGGTGACCCGCGGCTCGCCGTCGGTGGCGAGCGTCAGGTCGGCGCTGTAATCGTCGAGCGGGCCGGTGCCGGTCAGCTCAAGCTGCAGCGCGGGGTCGCCCGGCAGGTTCAGCAGGCCCGCCACGATGCCGCCCTCGCCCTCCTCCAGCGATACGGTGAGCCCCAGGACGCGCGTCTCGTTGGAATAGGAGCCCCGGATGGCGAAGCCGCCCTCGCCACCCAGCCGGTTGGCGAGGATCCGCGCCTCGCCCTCGCCGTCCACCAGGCTGAGCGTGCCGTCGAGCGAGAAGGAGGCCTCCTCGCCGAGCACGGCCTCGCCCAGCACCACCTCCCCGGCGGAGATCGTCTCGATCTCGACCGAGACCGGCAGGTCGGGCAGGCGGAAGGGCGTGGACTCCGGTGCGGGCGCATCGGCGCTGGCGACGGGCGGGCGGACGAGGCGGATGACCTCCGCGCTCATCTCGCCCACCTCGATGCGCTTGCGCAAAAGCGCCGAGCGATCCCAGTCGAGCACGACGCCGGATAGCACCAGCCAGACGCCCTCGGCATCGGAAATGACGATCCGCTCGATGGTCGCCCGCGACGACAGCGCGCCGTCGAACCCCTCGATCACCACGCTGCGCCCGGTGTCACTCAGCGCCCCGGTGATGAGCCGTGTGATGAAATCCTGATCCGACGTGGCATTGGCCGCCTCCTCCAGAAGGCTCATGCCGCTGTCCTGCGCCAGCGCCGGCGGCGCGGAGAGCGGGGCGGCGAGAAGCGTGAGAGTGGCGAGGAGGCGAAGGAATTTGCGCATCAGAAGCTCTGTCCGATCCCGACATAGACGTCGACCCGCTCGAAGGCCCGGGGGCCGGTGACGGGGGTGGCGAGGTCGAGCCGGATGGGCCCGATGGGAGTGTTGTAGCGGATGCCGAGCCCGGCGCCGGCGTGCCAGTCGTTGACCGAAGGATCGCCGGGATCGGGCCCGACGAGCCCGGCATCGACGAAGGCGACGGCGCCGAAGCTGTCGTTGATGGCGAAGCGCGCCTCGGATTGCAGCCCGAGGAACAGCGCGCCGCCGACCTCCACCGTGACCGGCCCCTGGCCGAAATCCTCGGTGATCTCGATGCCGAGCGCCTGGTAGGGCTGGCCCCTGACGGTGCCGCCGCCGCCGGAATAGAAGAGGTAATCGGCCGGCGCCTCCTCCGGCCCGACGCCGAGCACGGCGCCTGCCTGGCCGCGCATGGCGAGGACGAAGCGCTCGCCGAAGCTGCGGTAATAGCGCCCGTCGATATAGGCCCGCCCGCCGGAGCCGATGCCCTCGAGCCCGTAGAAGGGCGTCAGCTCGACATCGACGTAATAGCCGCCGGTGGCGTTCTGCGGGTCGTTCCGCCGGTCGAACTCCGCGCCGGTCGGCAGCGTCAGGAGCTGGTATTCCCGGGTGCGGAAGGGCGTGCGCTCGCGGGCGTAGGTGTAGCCCGGGCCGGCGGTGATGATGAGATCCTCGATCAGCACCTCGCGGGTGAGGCCCGTCTCGATCGTGAAGCTGTCGAGCGCATATTCCGGCTCCTGCAGGCGCTGGAGCGTGACCTCGGCCGAGAAGTCGATGTCGTTCCGGAAGGTCGCCTGCCGGTCGAAGGCGACGGAGAGGATGTAATCGGCATCGCCGGAGGTGCCGGTGATGCCGTTGACCTCGGCGGAGAGCTCCAGGCTCTCGGCGCCCCCGAGGAGGTTGCGATGCAGCCAGGAGGCGCTGAGCGTCACCCCCTCGACGGAGGAGAGCTCGGCCCCGAAGCTCAGGTGCCGCGGCGGCGCCTCGACCAGCTCGACCAAGATGTCGAGCGTGCCGTCGGCGTTGTAGGCATCCGTCTCGCGGATGGCGACGGTCGAGAAGGCGCCGGAGCGCTGCAGCCGCCGCGTGGCGCGGGTCAGCGCATCGGGCGAGAAGGTGCGCCCCGACGGCAGGTTGGCGATAGCCATGATGCGCTCGGTGCGCACCGCCTCGTTGCCGGAGACGAGGAGTTGCCCGAAGCTCAGCCGCGGCCCGGGCTGGATGGCAACGGCGACGTCGAGCCGGGTCTCGGGATGGATCGCGGTGATCTCCTGCGCGCCGGGCTCGGCCTTGGCATGGCCCACCTCGCGCCAGCCATCCACCGCGGCGCCGACGGCCTCCTCGATCACGCCGGAATAGGCGGGCTCGCCGGCGGCGAATTCGTCCGGCATCTCGGTGCCTTGCGCCAGCGGCACCACCTCGGCCCGGCCGAAGGTGAAGGCCGGCCCCGGGCTGACGGTGATGGTGATGCGCTCCACACGGCCGGGGGCCTCCAGCGGCTGGATTCCTGCCGCCTCCCGCCCGTCGACGGTGATCGAGATGGCGCCGCCGTAATGCCCCTCGGCATAGAGCCCGGTGAGGATGCGCCGGTAATCGGCGCGGGCGGCGGCGACGTAATCCGCCGGCGAGGGCGGGCCGCTTTCGGGGATGTCGGCGCTTTCGAGCGCGAAGAGCAGCGAGGCATTCTCGATGCTGGTGCGGAGGTCATCGGTGCCGTCGGGGAGGATCAGCTCGATCTCCTGCGCCGCCACCGCGCCGCCGAGAAGCGCCAGCACCAGACCCGTCGCCGCGCCCTGCCGCAGCCCCTTGCCCCAAATCCGCTGCCTGCTCATCGCGCCCCCCGAACTTCCAGTCCCGTCGAGTTTAACGTTCCCCCCGGCGGCGACCAGTCAACTCTTTGCCACGGCGGGGTTCCGCCGAAAAAAATTTTCGCTGCCGCCCGCCTTCGGCTGCCCGTCCGTGCTCCCGCAAATCCTCGTGGGAGCGGCCAGGGGCGACGGGGGCAGACAGGCCCACCGGCCACCCCGGCGGCTGGCACATTCCGGGCCTAGCCGAAGGGATCGACCTTATAGCTCACGCCCGTCATGCAGAGCCCCTCGGGCGGCGCGACCGGCCCGCAGGCGGCGCGGTCGGCGGCCTCCAGCGCCTCCCGCACCCGCTCCGGCGGCCAGGCGCCCCAGCCGACGCGCTCCAGCGTGCCGGCGATGGAGCGAACCTGATTGTGCAGGAACGACCGGGCGCGCAGATGCAGGCGGATCTCCACCCCGGCTTCGGTCTCAACCTCCTCGACCTCGCATTGGTCCAGCGTCTTCACCGGGCTCTTGGCCTGGCACATCGACGAGCGGAAGGTGGTGAAATCGTGCTTGCCGAGCAAGTGGGCCGCTCCTTCCGCCATGGCGCCGGCATCGAGCGGCCCCGGCACGCGCCAGACCTGCCCCGCCTCGAGCACCGCCGGCGCCCGGCGGGTGAGGATGCGGTAGGTGTAGCGCCGCTCGATGGCGCCGAACCGCGCGTGCCAGTCCTCCGCCACACGCGCGCAGGCCGTCACCGCCACCGGATCGGGGCGGAGGTGGTGGTTCAGCGCCTCCGACAGGCGGAAGGGCTCCCAGTCCTTCGCCATGTCGCACTGCGCCACCTGGCCGCGCGCATGGACGCCCGCATCCGTGCGCCCCGCGGCCGCGACGCCATGTTCGCCTGTCTCCAGCTTCGCCAGTGCCGCCTCCAGTGCGCCCTGCACGGAGGGCTGGTCCGACTGGCGCTGCCAGCCGGCGAAGGGGGCGCCGTGATACTCGATGCGAAGGGCGTAGCGGGGCATTCGCCTCCCTCGCCCGGGCTCGCGCCAAAATCAATCCCTACACAAGGGCTTGTGGCGCCCCTACATTGCCCTGCAAGCGAGGAAGGGGGCCCCATTGGTCATCTCGAACATGGCGGAGGGGCTCCTGCGCGGCGTCGAAGGGGCGACGGAACGGCTGACGGCGCCGTTCTCGGACCCGGTCGTGCGGCTCGGGGTGACGGGCCTCAGCGAGGCGGGCAAGACCGTCTTCATCACCTCGCTCGTCGCCAATCTTCTCGACCGGGGCCGGATGCCGGCGCTGCGCGCCGCCGCCTCCGGCGAGGTCCGCTCCGTCTGGCTGCAGCCGCAGCCCGACGACACGCTGCCCCGCTTCGATTACGAAGAGCACCGGGCGCGGTTGACGGGCGCGAGCCCCACCTGGCCGGAGGGAACGCGGCGGATCAGCCAGTTGCGCCTCTCTTTCCGCATCGAGCCCGCCGGCTTCTTCTCGCGCCTCGCGGGGCCGCAGACCGTGCATCTCGATATCGTCGATTATCCCGGCGAGTGGCTCCTTGACCTTGGGCTCATGGAGAAATCCTATGCCGACTGGTCGGCCGAGGTCCTCTCCCGCGCCGCGGCCCGCCCCGTGGCGGCGCCCTGGCTCAAGGCCCTTTCCGAGGCCGAGCCCGCCGAGCGGCTCGAGGAGCCGAAGGCCAAGGCGCTCGCCGGCGCTTTCACCGACTACCTGCAGGCCGCCCGCAAGGAGGGCTTCGCCGATCTCGGGCCCGGCCGGTTCCTCCTGCCGGGGGACATGGAGGGCTCGCCCGTCCTGACCTTCGCGCCGCTCCCCCCCGGCGAGGCGCCCCGCGGCTCGCTCGCCCATGAGTTCGAGCGGCGCTTCGAGAGCTACAAGCGCCATGTCGTCAAACCCTTCTTCCGCGATCATTTCTCGCGGATCGACCGGCAGGTCGTGCTGATCGACGTGCTGGGCGCGCTCCATTCTGGCCCCCGCGCGGTGGAGGATCTCCGCCTCGCCATGGCCGACATCCTCACCGCCTTCCGCCCGGGGCGCGCCTCCTGGCTCGGCCGGCTCCTCGGCGGCAAGCGGGTCGAGAAGATCCTCTTCGCGGCCACCAAGGCCGACCACCTCCACCACGAGCAGCATCCGGCGCTCGCCAATATCGCCGCCGCGCTCCTCCGCGAAGCGAAGGACCGGGCGGATTTCGCCGGGGCGACCACGGCGGCGATGTCGGTCGCGAGCCTGCGCTGCACGGTCGAGGACAAGGTGATGCATGGCGGCCGGGAGATGGCCGTCGTGAAGGGGCGGACGGCGGGCGACCGGCAGGTGGCCTTTCACCCCGGCGCCCTGCCGAGCGATCCCGGCCATCTCCTCCACCCCGCCCGGGCGGGGGAGGAGGCCTGGGCGGATGACGGCTATGCCGCCGCGAAGTTCCTCCCCGCCCGCGTGACGCTGAAGCCGGGCGAGGGCCCGCCGCATATCCGGCTCGATTCGGCCGCCGAGTTCCTGTTCGGAGACAAGTTGTGACGCGCAGCCGCACAAGGGGGGCCCCATGAGCCGCGGCCCCTTCACCATCGAGCTCGACGAGACCGAGGCCGCGCGGCCCGACGTGGCGCCGCCCGTCCCCGACGCGCTGCCGCAGGGCGCCGCGATGCAGAAGGCGGCCGCCATGGCCGCCCGCCGCCGCTCGCCGCTCGCCCGGCTCTTCTGGGGCTTCTTCGGCTCGCTCGTGCTCTTCGCGCTGACGCTGGCTGCCTGGGCCGCCATCGACGCGCTCATCGCCTCCCACCCGCTCCTCGGCCTCATCGCCACGGTGCTTCTGCTGGGGACGGTGCTGATCCTCGCGCTCATCGCCCTTCGCGAGCTCGCCGCCTTTGCCCGGCTCGGCCGGCTTGAGACGCTGCAGACCGCCGCCGCCAAGGCCGCGACGCTGACCGAGGCGCGGGCGGTGGCGGAGGGCATGGCCCGCCTCTACCGGGGCAGGGGGGAGCTCACCTGGGGCCTCGAACGCTTGAAGGATGCCGAGGACGAGGTGATGGACGCGGGCGCGCTTCTCGCCCTCGCCGAGCGCTCGCTTCTCGAGCCGCTCGACATGCAGGCCCGCCGCGAGATCGAAGCCTCGGCCCGCGCCGTGGCCATGGCGACGGCGCTGGTGCCGCTGGCGCTGGCGGATGTCTTCACGGCGCTCGCCGCCAACATGCGGATGATCCGGCGGATCGGCGAGATCTACGGCGGCCGCGCCGGCACGCTCGGCGCCTGGCGGCTGGTGCGGGCGGTGCTGACCCATCTGGTGGCGACCGGCGCCGTGGCGGTAGGGGACGACCTCATCCATTCCGTCGCCGGCGGCTCGATCCTGACGCGCGTCTCCCGCCGCTTCGGCGAGGGCATCGTCAACGGTGCCCTCACCGCCCGCGTGGGCGTGGCAGCGATGGAGATCTGCCGGCCGCTGCCCTTCGTGGCGCTGAAGAAGCCCTCGGTGACCAATCTGGTGAGCCGCGGGCTGACGGGGCTTTTCGGGATCGGCAAGGCGGAGCCGGAGGGGTAGGCGTGGGGGGCTTGCCAGCCCCCCGAATCCCCCGCCGTCGTGGGGGCCCCGGGGGCCCCCACACCCCCCGAGGTATTTGGAAAGGGGCAGGACCAAGGGCTCCTGCTGCCTCTGCCCCTTCTCAAATACCCTCCGGGGGTCGCCATTGCTGGCGCCATTGGTTCGAGCCCCGATGGCGACGAGGGGCAGGCAGCCCCTCGCTCCGACCTCACGGATAGCGGATCAGCCGGTTGACGTGCCCCATCTTCCGGCCGGGCCGGGTCTCGGCCTTGCCGTAGAGATGCAGGTCCGCGCCCTCCGCGAGGAGGCGGGGGACCTTGGCGACGTCCTCGCCGATGAGGTTCTCCATCTCCACATCGCTGTGCCGGGCGCCGTCGCCCAGAGGCAGCCCGGCCACGGCGCGGATATGCTGCTCGAACTGGTCGACAAGGCAGCCGGCTTGCGTCCAGTGGCCCGAATTGTGCACCCGGGGCGCGATCTCGTTGACGACGAGCCGGCCAGGGGTGACGAAGAGCTCCACCCCGAGGACGCCCACATAGTCGAGCGCATTGAGGATGCGGCCCGCCAGCAGCACCGCATCGGCGGCGAGCGTCGCGGGGATAGTCGCGGGGACGCGGGTGGTGCGGAGGATGCCATCCTCGTGCCGGTTCTCGCCGGGGTCGAAGGCGGCCACCTGGCCGTCCTGCCCCCGGGCCGCGATGACGCTGATCTCGGCGGAGAAATCGACGAAGCCCTCGAGGACCGCCGGAGCGCCGGCCATCGCGGCGAGCGCCGCCTCCGCATCCCCCGGGCTCATGATCCGCGCCTGGCCCTTGCCGTCATAGCCGAGCCGGCGGGTCTTGAGGATCGCCGGGGTGCCGATGGTGGCGAGGGCGAGCGAGAGCTCCTCCTCATGGTCCACCTTGGCATAGGGGGCGGTAGTGAGGCCGAGGCCGGAGAGGAAGTCCTTCTCCACCAGCCGGTCCTGGCTGACGGCGAGCGCCCGGCGGGGCGGGTGGATCGGCACGATGGCCTCGATGGCGTCGAGCGCCGCCTCGGGGATGTTCTCGAACTCGTAGGTCACCACGTCGACCGAGCGGGCGAAGCGGGCCAGCGCCTCGGCATCGTCCCAGCGCGCCGCGGTGAGCGGGGCGACCTGGCCGGCGGGGGCGTCCCCGGCCGGGTCGAGCACCGCCGGCGCGAGGCCGATCTTGCCGGCGGCCATGGCGAGCATCCGCCCGAGCTGCCCGCCGCCGAGGATGCCGATGCGGCGCGCCGGCTCAGTCATCCTGCGGCACCTCGGGGATCGAGGCGGCCAGCGCCTCGCGCCAGGCCTCCAGCCGCGCGGCGAGGGCGGCATCGGAGATCGCAAGGATCGCCGCCGCCATCAACCCGGCGTTCATCGCGCCGCCGATGGCCATGGTGGCAACGGGGAAACCGCGCGGCATCTGCACGATGGAATAGAGCGAATCGACGCCGCCGAGCGCCTTGGTCTGGACGGGGACGCCGATGACCGGCAGGCGGGTCTTCGAGGCCATCATCCCCGGCAGATGCGCCGCGCCGCCGGCGCCGGCGATGATCACCTTGATCCCGCGCCCCGCCGCCTCCTTGCCGTAGGTCCAGAGCCGGTCAGGCGTCCGGTGGGCGGAGACGATGCGCGCCTCATGGGCGATACCGAGCTCGTCCAGCACCTCGGCCGCGGCCCTCATTGTGGCCCAGTCCGACTGGCTGCCCATGATGATGCCGACCTCGGCCATGCCTCGCCCCCTCTCGTCAGGAGGCGGCACTATAGCGGCACGGGTTTCTGCCGCAATGGCCGGCGCCGGAGGAGAGGGCGGGCGCGAGGGGCCGTCTGCCCCTCGTCGCCATTGGGGCTCGAACCAATGGCGACCCGCGAAGGGTATTTGAAAAGGGGCAGAGGCAGATGCGCTCTTGCTCCTGCCCCTTTCCAAATACCTCGGGGGCGTGGGGGCTGGCCCCTACCGGAAACGGGGGCCGGCGGCCCTCAAGCCCCCGTGAGGGCAGGGGGTTCGGGGGATGCAATCCCCCGGGCGCCTCCCCTTACGGCCCCCCGCCGCTTCCCCGGCGCCAAGTCATGAAACGTTTACCTCCCTGTCATGCCGCGGAGTCCCGCCGCTCCTAAGCCTCGCCGCACGAAGCAAACCCCAGGGGAGCACATCCATGAAAACTTCGCTCAAGGCGAGTGTCGCGCTCGTTGCGCTGGCCGCGCCGGCCTTCGCCCAGGACATCGTCCAGGCCGATTCCGAGTGGTTCACCAACGGCGCCGCCGCCGTCGAGGCCCGTGCCGCCGCCACGCCGAACACCGGCACCGCGCGCAACGTGATCCTGTTCGTCGCCGACGGCATGGGCGTCGGCACGAATTATGCCGTCCGGCTCTTCGCCGGCCAGCAGGCGGGCGGGCTCGGCGACGATTACGTCCTGCCCTATGAAGCCTTCCCGAACTCGGCCCTCGTCAAGACCTACACGATCAACGGCCAGACCCCCGACAGCGCCCCGACCGCCGGCGCCATGAACACCGGCATCAAGCAGCGCAACGAGATGATCAACGTCACCGGCGACGTCATGGTCGACGATTGCCAGGGCGGGCTCGACGCCGCGCCGCTGACGCTGCTCTCCGAGATCGCGACCGACATGGGCAAGTCCGTCGGCATCATCTCCACCGCGCGTCTCACCCACGCCACCCCGGCTGCCGTCTATGCCCGCACCGTGAACCGGAACTGGGAAGACGACACCGCGATCCCGGAAGGCTGCGGTCAGGTCGACATCGCCGCCCAGATGATCGAGGCCATGAAGGCCGGCACGCTCGACCTCGCCCTCGGTGGCGGCGGTCGCTACTTCGTCTCCGCCGACGTGACCCTCGACGAGGGCTACACCGGTGTCCGCGCCGATGGCCGTGACATGATCTCGGAAATCACCGAGATGGGCGGCCAGTTCGCCTGGAACGCCGAGACGCTCGAAGGCCTGACGCCCTCGCTCGAGACCGGCCCGATCCTCGGCTTCTTCGAGAATTCCCACATGGAATACGAGGCCGACCGCTCCGACGAGCCGTCGATCGCCGAGATGACCGCCTTCGCCATCGAGACGCTCTCCCAGAACGAGGGCGGCTTCTACCTCGAGGTCGAGGGCGGCCGGGTCGACCACGCCAACCACGGCGGCAACCTTGCCCGCGCCGTGGCGGACGGTGTCGCCTTCGCCGAGGCCGTGCAGATGGCCATCGACATGACCGACGCGTCCGAGACGCTGATCATCGTCACCGCCGACCACGAGCATGCCATCGCCTTCAACGGCTATTGCGGCCGCGGCTCCGACATCCTCGGCCTCTGCCTCGACGTGAACACCCAGGGCGTGGAAGGCACCGAGCCGCTCCTCGCGGCCGACGGCAAGCCCTACACCGTCGCCGGCTACCTGAACGGCGCCGGCTCGGTCATCACCGAGCAGGAAGACGGCACCTGGTCCGGCGCCCGCCCCGACCTGACCGAGGAAGAAGCCACCGACCTCGACTACCTCCAGCAGGCGCTCGTGCCGATGGGCTCCGAGACGCATTCCGGTGAAGACGTCGCCATCTGGGCCAACGGCCCCTGGGCGCATCTCGTCAACGGCACGATGGAGCAGAACGAGATCTTCCACGTGATCAACCACGCGATCTCTGCCGAGTGACCCTCGCCTGATCCTGCGGCGGGCTGCCTTCTCCGGCGGCCCGCCGTTTCCCTTGACCTGAGGGTGAGCCCGCCAGCGACTCGCCGCAGCCGGAGCATCCGACATGAACCGACGCCGCTTCCTTTCCACGTCCGCCGCCGCCGCCGCTGCAGTCGCCGCCCGGCCGGCGCTCGCCGCCGAGGCCATCCTCCTGCGCGATCTCTACAACCGCGATATGACCTTCACCGAGCTCGCCCTCTCGCTCGAAGGGCGCGAGGTCACGCTCGAAGGCTACATGGCGCCGCCGCTCAAGGCCGACAGCACCTTCTTCGTCCTCACCCGCCGGCCGCTGACCGTCTGCCCCTTCTGCGAGACCGAGGCGGAATGGCCCGATGACATCGCCGCCATCCACACGCGGCGGATCTACGACGTCCAGCCCTTCAACGTGAAGCTCCTGACCACCGGCATCCTCGAGCTCGGCCCCGAGACCGAGCCGGACACCGGCTTCGTCAGCCGGCTGCGCCTGACCGAAGCGCGCTTCGACCGGGTCTGAGCGATGACATTCCCGAACGGCGCCGCACTGGCGCTCCACGGCCTCGCCATCGAGGCCGGCGGGCGCCGCCTGCTGACGCTCCCCGCCCTCGCGCTCGCCCCGGGCGAGGCCCTCGCCGTGAACGGCCCCTCCGGCGCCGGCAAGTCGACGCTCCTTTACGCGCTCGCCGGGCTGATCCCCGCCAGCGCCGGCCGGATCGTCTGGGGCGGCGACGAGATCACGGCGATGAACGCCCCCGCCCGCGCCCGCTGGCGCCGCCGGCGGGTCGGGCTGGTCTTTCAGGACCATCAGCTCTTCGACGAGATGACGGCGCTCGACAATGCCGCGCTCAGTGCCGCCTATGCGCCGCCCTCCGAGCGGGCGGCGCTCCGCGCCGGGGCCGAGGGCTGGCTGGAGCGGCTCGGGCTCGGCAACAGGCTCCACCAGCGCGCCGCGACGCTCTCGGGCGGCGAGCGGCAGCGCGTCTCCATCGCGCGGGCGCTGGCGGCCGATCCCGAGGTGCTCCTCGCCGACGAGCCGACGGCCAGCCTCGACCGCGCCGCCGCCGACCGGCTGATCGCCGACCTCGCCGGGCTCGCCGGCACGCGGACCCTCGTCGCCGTCACCCATGATGCCGCCCTCACCGCCGCGCTCGGCCGGCGGCTGGAGATCCGCGACGGCGCCCCGGCGGCAGAGCCCGCCCGCCCCCTCGCCGAGGTGCCCGCCCATGCGTAACCTCTGGCTGTCGCTGCCGCTCTGGGCGGAGGACCTGCTCCTTACCCTCGCCCTTCTCCTCCCGGCGCTGATCCTCGCCGTGATCCTCCTCCGGGGGTTCGCCCCCGGGGCACTCATCCGCGACATGGGCCGGCGCTTCCTGCCGGCGAACCTCGCCTTCGTGGCGCTGATCGCCGCCGCCATCGCCATCGGCGCCGGGCTTCTCGCCGCCGAAAGGGGCCTGCGCGCCGGCACCGCCCGCGCCGCCGACCCGTTCGACCTCATCCTCGCCGCGCCCGGCAGCGAGCTGACGGCGATGATGGCGGCGGTCTATCTGCAGGCCTCGGACATGCCGCTGATCGACGGGCCCACCTTCGCGGAGGTCTCGGGCGACCCCGATGTCGCCCTCGCCGCGCCGCTCGCCTTCGGCGACAGCGCCGGGTCGGCGCCGGTGGTCGGCACGGTCGCCGCCTTCGTCGCCCATCTCTCCCCCGAGCTCGCCGAGGGCCGCAGCTTCGCCGCCCATGAGGAGGCCGTGATCGGCGCCTTCGCGCCCTTCGCGCTCGGCGACGAGATCGAGCCGGCCCATGGCGCCGGCGATGCCGCCGACGAACATGCCCACGAGGGCCACCATTACGAGGTGGTCGGCCGGATGGCGCCCACCGGCTCCCCCTGGGACCGGGCGGTGATCGTGCCCATCGAGGCGGTCTGGGAGGTCCACGGCCTCGCCAACGGCCATGCGCTGGAGGCGGAGGAGCAGATCGGCCCGCCGTTCGATGCGGCCTATTTCCCCGGCACCCCGGCGATGCTGGTCCGGGCCCAGACGCTGGGCGGCACCTATCAGCTCCTTTCGCGCTACGGCCGCGACGACCTGATGGCCTTCCTCCCCGGCGCCGTGCTGGCGGGGCTTCAGGCGCGGCTCGGCGACGTGCGCGAGGCGCTGAGCCTCATGGCAACGGCGGCGCAGGTGCTGGTGACGCTCTCGGTGCTGTTGGCGCTGGCCATCCTCGTCCGCCTCTTCGCCCGGGCGCTGGCTTTGCTCCGCGCCCTGGGCGCGCCGCCCCGCTTCGTCGCGGCGGTGGTCTGGAGCTACGCGATGGGGCTCCTGTCGGTCGGCACCCTCCTCGGCCTCGCCCTCGGCTACGGCGCGGCGGCGGGGCTCTCGGCAGTGGTCACCGCGCGGACGGACGTGCTCGTCACCGCCACCCTTGGCTGGCCGGAGGTGAAGATGGCGGCGGGCTTCGTGAGCCTCACGGCGCTGATGGCGCTCCTCCCCGCCTGGGGGGCGCTGAGACGCGAGATCGTGGGGGCGCTTCGGGCGTGAGGGGGGCCGGGCTGAAGCCCGGCCTACGGGCGGGGCGCGTCAGATCCGGAGGCGCCTCAGTGCCGGCCCTCGATCTCCTTCCGCGCCGCTTCGGCGATGAAGGACGACCGCGTCAGCCCCCGCGCCCTTGCCGCCTCGTCGATGGCGGCCAGCATGCCCCGGTCGAGGCTGATATTGGCGCGGACGGGCCTCGCCTCCGACTGGATCAGCGGCACGGCGATGAGGACCGCGCCCGCGGCAATGTCCTCCGCCGCCGCGCGCCGCACGTCGGCCATGCTCCCGGGGGACACAGGCGGCATGTCCTCGAACCAGAGCTGCAGCGCCTCGATTGCCTTGGGAAGGAGATCGTCCACCCTGTCGGCGGCGGAGACACAGCCGGGCAGATCGGGGAAATGCAGGCCGTAGGCGCTGTCCCCCTCCTGATGCACGACGGCAATGAAATGCTTCATCCTGTCTCCCATCCCGCTGCCCGTGCGATGGCGCGTGCCGTGCCGACCGGCAGGTCCTTCTTCGGATGCGGGACGATGACCGTCCGCGCGCCCTTGCGATACTTGTGATGCGAGCCGCGCACCGAGACGAGCTCGAACCCTTCGGCCTCGAGCCGTTTCACGATGAGGCGGCTGTTGCGCTTCATGCGCAAATATATGCGCAAGATGTTGGAAAGGCAAACGGCCCGGCATCGCTGCCGGGCCGTCTGGTCATCGGGGCCGCGTCACTGGATGACGTGCCAGACGCCGCCGACGCCGTCGCCGTTGGTGTCGCCGGGGGCGGTGTCGCCGATCCAGTAGTAGAGCGGCATGCCGTCCAGCGCCCATTGCAGGGAGCCGTCGTCACGGGTGACGAGCGTGTAGCCGTCGCCTTCCTCGGCGCCCTCGGCGGCGAGGAACGGCGGCCAGTTCACGGCGCAATCGTCGTAGCAGACGGATGTGCCCTCGCTGTCGTTGTCGAAGGTGTAGAGCGTCATGCCGTCGGCATCGGCGAGGACGCCGGCATCGGTGGGGCCGACGCCCTCCGGCGCGGCGAGGGCGAGGCTGCCGGTCAGGGCGAGGCCGGCGGCAGCGGCTAGGAGCAGTCTGGTCATGTGGTCCTCCGGGGTTCAGGCGTTATGTGGCGGCAGGATACGCCCGCGCCGCGCGCCGGTCGCCCATGTGTCGCGCCGCTCCCCGGAACGTGACAGGGCCGGGGGTCTCCCCCCGGCCCCGCGGTTCAGCTCAGTTCCGGGCCTTGTCGACCAGCTTGCCCTTGCCGATCCACGGCATCATGCCGCGGAGCTTCTCGCCGACCTGCTCGATCTGGTGCTCGTCGTTGAGACGCCGGGTCGCCTTGAACATCGGCTGGCCGACGGCGTTCTCCTGCATGAAATCGCGGACGAACTTGCCGGTCTGGATGTCCGTCAGGACCTCCTTCATGCGCTTCTTGGTCTCCTCATAGGGGAGGATGCGCGGGCCGGAGACATACTCGCCGTACTCGGCGGTGTTCGAGATCGAGTAGTTCATGTTGGCGATGCCGCCCTCGTAGATGAGGTCGACGATCAGCTTCACCTCGTGCAGGCACTCGAAATAGGCCATCTCAGGCTCGTAGCCGGCCTCGACCAGCGTCTCGAAGCCCATGCGGATCAGCTCGACGAGGCCGCCGCAGAGCACGGCCTGCTCGCCGAAGAGGTCGGTTTCGCATTCCTGGCGGAAGTTGGTCTCGATGATCCCAGAGCGGCCGCCGCCGATGGCGGAGCAATAGGAGAGGCCGATCTCCATGGCGCGGCCGGTCGCGTCCTGATCGACGGCGACGAGGCAGGGCACGCCGCCGCCCTTGACGTATTCGCCGCGCACCGTGTGGCCGGGCCCTTTGGGCGCCATCATGATGACGTCGACGCCCTTCTTCGGCTCGATGAGGCCGAAGTGGACGTTCAGCCCGTGCGCGAAGGCGATGGCGGCGCCTTCCTTGAGGTTGTCATGCACATGCTTCTTGTAGGTCGCGGCCTGCAGCTCGTCGGGCATGGTGAACATGATGAGGTCGCACCAGGCGGCGGCTTCGGCGATGCCCATGACCTGCAGCCCTTCGGCCTCGGCCTTCGCCTTGGAGGGCGAGCCCTCGCGGAGCGCGATGGCGACGTTCTTGGCGCCGGAATCGCGAAGGTTCAGCGCATGGGCATGGCCCTGCGAGCCGTAGCCGAGAATGGCCACCTTCATGTCCTTGATGAGATTCACATCGCAGTCGCGATCGTAATAGACGCGCATCGGGTCCTCCTTGGATTTGCCGGGCGGGTGTAGCCGCTCCCGCCCCTTGCTTCGAGAGGGAGGCTGGCGGTATTTTGCGCCTCGCGGGATGCGATCATGCGCGGATTGGCGAAAAACCGGAGATATCATGCTCGACGATGTGGACAGGCGGCTCCTCCGCCTCTGGCAGGCCGAGCCGGAGCTGCCTCTGGCCGAGCTCGCCGAGCGCGCCGGGATCTCGGCGCTGAAGGCCGGGCGGCGCGTGGCGAAGATGGAGGAGGCGGGGGTGCTCCGGGGGCAGGAGGCGGTGATCGACTGGCGGGCGCTGGGCTATGCCGTCGCCGTGAGCCTGCGCATCACGCTCGACAAGACCGCCCCCCGGGCGTTCGAAGATTTCCTCCAGGGGGCTAGGGCGATCCCCGAGGTGACGGAGATCCAGACCTTCCTCGGCCGCGTCGACGTGCGGCTGCATGTCATCGCCCGCGACCTCGGCCATTACCAGGACATCTACCGGCGGCGCATCCTCACGCTGCCCCATATCGCCGATATCGAGAGCCTGATGACGCTGACCGAGGTGAAGCGCGACGAGGCGCTGCCCTTATGATCGAGCTCGACGAGACCGACCGGCAGCTCCTGCGCCTTCTGGTCGCCGATGCTTCCCTGCCGACCGCGGAGCTCGGCCGGCGGCTGGGGCTGAGCCAGCCCGCCACATGGCGGCGCGTGAAGCGGCTGAAGGAGGCGGGGGTGATCGCCGGGCGGCGTCTGAGGCTCGATCCGGCGGCGCTGGGCTTCGGCGTGACGGTCTTCCTCGGCGTGAAGCTCGCCGCGAAGAGCCAGGTCAACCTCGCCGATTTCGAGCGCGCCGTGGGGGCGATCCGCGAGGTGCAGCTCGTCGAGCATGTGCTCGGGCTCTACGACTTCCGTCTCCGCGTCGTGGCGCGCGACCTCGCCGATTTCGAGCGGGTGCTGCGGCGGCGGATCATGACGCTGCCGGGGGTGGGGGCTCTGGAGGCGAATGTGCTGTTGAGCGAGGAGCGGCGGCCGGGGCCGATCTGACGATTCGGGGGGGCCGGCCCGTGCCGGGCCGGGCGGAGGCTCTGCCTCCACACCTCCGAGGTATTTTTGGCCAGATGAAGGAGGCGGTCAGGAGGCGCCGAGGCCGAGCCGCATGAGGCCGTGGCGGACCGGCGCCGCCCCGTGGAGCACCTGCAAGGCGGCGGCGCGGAGATCGCGCAGGGGCGGCAGGCCGGCGATGGCGGCGCGGTTGAGCGCGTCGATGCCGGCGATGCGGGTGCGGATGTCGGGGGCGCGGCGGTGGGCATAGGCGGCCAGCATCTGCGGCGTGCCGAGGCTTTCGGGGGTTGCCAGATCGAGGAGGGCGCGGAGGTCGGCCAGCGACATGTTGAGCCCCTGCGCGCCGATCGGCGGCACGACATGGGCGGCCTCGGCGATCAGCGCCATGCGCTTCTCCGTCAGCGCCGTGGCGCGCTGGGCGATGATCGGCCAGGCCTGCCGGGGGGAGGCGAGCGTGAGCGGCCCGAGCACACCGGCGGAGCGCTCGGTGGCGGCGGCGGCGAAAGCCTCCTCCGGCAGGGCGGCGAGGCGGAGGACCTCCTCCCCCCGCTCCATCCAGACGACGGCGGAGGCGGGGCGGCCCGCGATATCGGGCAGGGGGACCAGCGTGAAGGGGCCTCCCGTCCGGTGGACCTCGGTCGAGACCTCCTCATGCGGGCGCTCGTGCGTGACCGTGAAGACCAGCGCCTTCTGGCCGTAGCGAAAGGTCTCCACCCCGATGCCATAGGCCTGGCGCACGGCGGAGCCGCGCCCGTCGGCGCCGACGAGGAGCCGCGTGGCGAGGCGGCTGCCATCCGTCAGCCGCACGAGCGCCTCGGCGTCGCGCGGGGTGACGCCGGCGAAACCGGTGCCCTGGCGGAGCGTCACGGGCAGCTCGGCGAGCCGCGCCGTCAGCGCCTCGCGGATGAGGGCATTGGGGATGTTCCAGCCGAAGGGCTCGGTGCCGTCGCCCGCCTCGCGGCTGTCGAAATCGGCGACGACGCGCGGCTCGGGCGTGGGGCCGCCGGCATCCACCAGGCGCATGATGCGCAGCGGTGTCGCATGGGGCGCGAGATGGGCCCAGATGCCCGCCTCCTCCAGAAGCGCCCGGGCCGGCTGCAGGAAAGCGGTCGAGCGGTGATCGATCGGGGCGTCGGCCGGGGCGGGGTCGACGAGGGTGACGGAATAGCCCGCCGCGCCGAAGGTGGCCGCGGACGTGAGCCCGGCGATGCCGCCGCCGGCGATGAGGAGGTCGCTGTCCATGCGCCCTTCTACGCCCGGGCGCGGGCGGGCGCGAGGGGGCGGGCCCGGCCCGGAGGTCTTGACCCAACGGCAGGGTCCGGGGTCGCATGGCCGGGTCATTTCGTATGGAGATTGCCATGAAACGCCTTCTTGCCCTGCCGCTTTGCCTCGCCGCCTGCACGACGGGCCCCGGCTCGCTCACGCCGCTGGAGATCACCGAGACCCAGGCGGTGATCGCGGGGGCCATGATCTCTCGCCCCGGTTTCGGGGTGGCCTATGCCTCGACGCTGCCGGACGGCACGCCGATCCGCTGCACCTTCATCGATCAGGCCTCGGCCGGGTCCGTCGACATGAGCCGGGCGCGGGCCGCCTATGCCGCCTTCCCGCCGGGCGGCACGCCGGAGGCGGTCTTCGGGCCCCGCGCCGAGGCGGCCTGCCCGAAGCCTTAGGCCCGCGCTCAGACGAGCCGGGAGAGGAAGGCCGCGAGGTCGTCGGTGTGGTGGTGGATATGGTCCTGCGGCAGGGGCTCGGGGGCCACATGCACCGTTCGCATCCCCAGCGCATGGGGCACGGCGAGGTTGCGCGGGTCGTCCTCGAACATGGCGCCCTCCGCGGGCGCGAGGCCGTCGAGGGCGAAGACCGCCTCGAAGGCCGCCTGCGCCGGTTTGGCGCGGTAGCCGGCATGTTCGATGCCGTAGACCGCGTCGAAGAGCCCGGTGAGCCCCCGCGCCGCCAGCACCTTCTCGGCATAGGGCCGGTCGCCGTTCGTGTAGACGATCCGCCGGCCGGGCAGGGCGGCGAGGGCGTCGGCCAGCGCCGGATCCTCCGGCAGGACGGAGAAGTCGATGTCGTGCACATCGGCGAGGAAGGGCCCCGGCGCGATGTCGTGCATCGCCATCAGCCCCGCGAGCGTCGTGCCGTGGTCGCGCCAGTAGGCGGAGCGGAGCGCGTCGGCCTCCGCCTCGCTCACGCCCAGCTCACGCGCGACCCAGGCGCGCATCCGCGCCTCGATCTGGTCGAAGAGGCGGACGGCGGGCGGGTAGAGCGTGTTGTCGAGGTCGAAGACCCAGACGCGGACATGATCGAAGCCGGACATGCCCCTCCCCTGCCGCGCCGGGGCGGCCGGCGCAAGGCCGCTTGATCGGCCGGTGTGGGGGGCCTAGGCTCGCCGCCACCCCTCGGGAGCGCCCATGTCCACCCAGAAGACCCCCCAGAAAGATGCCTATCGGCTGATCCTCGACGCCATCGACGCCGGCCAGTACCGCCCGGGCGACCGGCTGGTGGAGAGCGAGCTGGCGGAGCGCTTCGGCGTCAGCCGCACGCCGATCCGCGAGGCGCTGCAGCGGCTGGAGACCCAGGCGATCCTCACGCGGGACGGGCGCTCGATGATCGTGGCGAGCCTCGATCACAACCAGCTCGCCGAGCTCTACGTCGTGCGCGGCGAGCTCGAGGGGCTGGCCGCGCGGCTCGCGGCGCGCAATGCCACGCCGGAGGAGATCCGCGTTTTGCGCGACATGCTGGAGGCCGACCGGGCGCTGGTGGGCGACCCCGACGCCATGGCGCGGGCCAACCGGCGGTTTCACAAGCAGATCCACCTGGCGTCGCACAACCGCTTCCTCGTGCGGCAGCTCGACCTCGTGCACCGCTCGATGGCGCTCCTCGCCAGCACCTCCATCGCCGCCGAGGGCCGGGGCGCGCGGACGCTGGACGAACACGAGACCATCGTGACCGCCATCGAGGCGGGCGATGGCGACGGCGCCTGCAAGGCGCTCCGCGAGCATATCTCGCGCGCCTTCATTACCCGGCTCAAGCTCGACGCGCGGGATGTGGAGGCGGCGCGGCCCTAGGCGGGGGCGGCTCCTCCGCCATCACGCCATGGGCGGTCTTGTCCCAGTAGAAGGGCGTCACGACGATCTCGTAGAGCGCCTTGAGCAGCGCCAGCGTGGCCATGGGGAAGTAGATCCAGAGGAGCGGATAGGCGAACGCGAGCCAGGGCCGGCCCGAGCGGGCGGCGGCGATGGCGAAGGTGAGAAGGCTCACCACCAGCGCCGCGCCTTGCGTCGCCAGTAGCGTCACCAGTGCCCAGCCCGGCAGGGCCGCCAGCGGATGCGGCAGGCCGAGGGCGAGAAGCCAGTAGCTCCACACCAGCGGCGCCAGCAGGAATTGCAGCAGCGTGCCTAGGAAGATGAGCTGCACCGCCCAGAAGCCGGCCGTGCCGACGTCGCGCCAGAGCGCCGCCGGCGCGCGCATATGGGCGGCCCAGGTCATCGCATAGCCCTTCAGCCAGCGCGAGCGCTGCCTGATCCAGGGGCGGGGCAGGCCTGTCGCCTCTTCCTTCGTCACGGTATCGATCAGCTCGGTGCGGTAGCCGGCGCGGTGGAGCCGCAGGCCGAGGTCGGCGTCCTCGGTGACGTTATGCGCATCCCAGCCGCCGAGCCGGGCGAGGATGTCGCGCCGCAGGAACAGCGTCGTGCCGCCCAGGGGGACGGGCAGGCCCATGGCCGCGAGCCCGGGCAGGACGACGCGGAACCAGGCGGCATATTCGAGCGTGAAGCAGCGGGTGACCCAGTTGGCGCCCGGATTGTAGAAATCGAGCGCGCCCTGCAGGCAGGCGACCCGGGGCGGCGCGGTGGCGAAGCGGGCGGCGACGCGGCGGAGCTGGTCGGGGGCCGGCGCATCCTCGGCGTCGTAGATGCCGACGATGCGGCCGCGCGCCAGCGTTAGCGCGTAGTTCATCGCCCGGGGCTTGGTCCGCAGGCCCCCCTCCGGCACGCGTATGACGCGGGCATGGGGGGGCAGGGTGGCGCGGGCGATGGCGGCTTCGGTCTGCGGGTCGTCCGCCTCGAGGATCAGGCAAAGGTCCAGCCGGTCGGTCGGATAGTCGAGCGCGCCGAGGCGGCGGAGGAGGGCGGAGGCGATCTCGCGCTCACGGAAAAGCGGCACGAAAAGCGAGATGCGGGGCAGGAGCTCGGGGAGCGCACCAGCCTGGGCGGCGGGCGCCGTGACGGCCCGCCCGAGGATCAGCGCCGCGAGGCGGAGGCCGGTGAAGGCGAGCCCGACGAGGCTGGCGAAGAGGCAGAGCCCCAGCGTGACGGCGAGCGGCGCGGCGAGGAGCGCGGCAAGAGGCAGCAGAAGCCAGAGCGCCACCAGCCGGGCCTGATCCTCCGCCGAGCGGCGGCCGAGCCCGCGGCAGGACAGGTCCTCCGGCAGCTGCATCTCCGCCCGCGCCGCGACGCCGCTGCCCGCATCGCGCATCAGTGCGGCCCGCAGCCTGTCCGGCGCCGCCACCGCCAGACGCACGGGGCCGAGCACCGCCTCATAGGCCGGAAGCCGGTGGCGGATCGCCCCGGCCTCGGCAGCGAGCAGCAGCACCGCCCCGCCGCAGCGCCGCCATGGCAGAACCTGGTCGGCGATGCAGGTCTCTCCGCCGAGCCGGGCAATCAGCGCGGGATCGGCAGGCTGGGCGACGGGGTCGACCCGCCAGGGCCCGCGCGGGTCGGGCCGTTCGGGCGCGGGCGGGCGGACCTCCGGGCGCTCGACACGCCAGAGAAGGGTCGATTCGGGTTGCATGGGCCTCCCCAGGCTGTGACCCAGCCTAGGCGCCGCATGCTTAACGCATTGTTAAATTAACCAATTCCCGCCGGCTCAGCCGGCGACGGCGGCGCCCTTCCGCTCGGCCATGGCGGCGGCGAAGCGTTCGAAGAGGTAGTAGCTGTCCATCGGGCCGGGGGAGGCCTCGGGGTGGTACTGCACGGAATAGACCGGGCGCCCCTCGATGCGGATGCCGCAGTTGGAGCCGTCGAAGAGGCTCACATGCGTCTCCTTCACGCCGACGGGCAGGGTCTGGCTGTCGACGGTGAAGCCGTGGTTCATCGAGGTTATCTCGACCTTGCCCGTCTCCATGTCTTTCACCGGATGGTTGGCGCCGTGGTGACCGTGGTTCATCTTGACCGTGCGGGCGCCGAGCGCGAGGGCCAGCATCTGGTGGCCGAGGCAGATGCCGAAGAGCGGCAGCTCGGTCTTCTCCACCAGGTCGCGGATCGCGGGCACGGCATAGACGCCGGTCGCCGCCGGATCGCCCGGGCCGTTCGACAGGAACACGCCGTCGGGCTCGTGGGCCAGCACATCCTCCGCCGTGGCGGTCGCCGGCAGCACGGTCACGTCGCAGCCGGCCGAGGCGAGCGAGCGCAGGATGTTGCGCTTGGCGCCGTAGTCGATGGCGACGACGCGGTGCTTGGGCGCCTCGAGCCGCGCGTAGCCGGCGGGCCAGGCCCAGCGCATCTCGTCCCAGCGGTAGCTCTGGCGGGTGGAGACCTCCTTCGCGAGGTCGAGCCCGACGAGGCCGGGGAAGCCCCGCGCCTCCGCCACCAGGGCGGCGATGTCGAAATTCCCCTCCGGGTCATGGGCCAATGCGGCATGGGGCGAGCCCTGCTGGCGGATCGCCCGGGTCAGACGGCGGGTGTCGACGCCGCCGATGCCGATGCGGCCGCGGGAGGCGAGCCAGCCCTCCAGATCCTGCGCGGCGCGCCAGTTGGAGGGTTCGGTCGGGTCCCACTTCACCACCAGCCCGGCGGCGGCCGGCTCCGCCGTTTCGTCATCGTCGGGATTGGTGCCGACATTGCCGACATGGGGGAAGGTGAAGGTGACGATCTGCCCGGCGTAGGAGGGATCGGTCATGATCTCCTGATAGCCGGTCATGGCCGTGTTGAAGCACAGCTCCGCCACCGCCTTGCCCGTCGCCCCGAAGCCGCGGCCGTAGAAGATCGTCCCGTCGGCGAGAGCCAGGCAGGCGGTCGGTCTGGCCGGGGCGGCGTTTTGCATCGGGGCGCTCCTTGGCGGCGGCATGTCGGGTGTTCCGGGCTATCTAGAAGCGGGCCCGGGGGGCGTCAAGCTGGCGGGGGCCGGGGCGGGGCCGCACGGGGGCGCACGGGGGCTGACCCGGGCGGTGCGCAAGTTGACGTGACGGAGCGGCACGGTTGTGGGCGTGCTGCTAAATCGTTACAAGGGCCTCTTGTCGCCCCGCAGGGGGCCCAGAGGGAACCGAACCATATGGATTTGCGCAGCCGCATCAATGTGGCGCTCAAGGATGCCATGCGGGCGAAGGAGGCGGATCGCCTCTCGACGCTCCGCCTCATCAACGCCGCGATCAAGGACCGCGACATCGCGGCCCGCGGCGAGGGCGAGGACGGCGGTGTCTCCGATGCCGAAGTGACCAGCATCCTCGGCAAGATGGTCAAGCAGCGCCACGAGAGCGCCCGGGCCTATGCCGAGGCCGGCCGTGTCGAGCTGGCCGGCAAGGAAGAGGCCGAGGTCAAGGTGATCGAGGAGTTCCTGCCGAAGCCGCTCGGCGAGGCCGAGACGGAAGACGCCGTGGATGCCGCGATCGCCGAGGTCGGCGCCGACAGCATCCGCGACATGGGCAAGGTCATGGCCGAGCTGAAGGGCCGCTATGCCGGCCGCATGGATTTCGGCAAGGTCGGTGCCATGGTGAAGGCGCGGCTCGGCTGAGCCCTCACCCTTCCGGCGGCGGCTGACGCCCCGCCGGCCGCGCCCCGTGGCGCACGCGTGCGAGCCGCAGCTCCAGATCCCCCGCGAGCTGCCGCCGCTCCTCCGGCGCGAGGAAGGCGCCGAGCTCCACCACACGGCCGGCCCCCTTCAGCGTCAGGTAATCCTCGCTCGGGCCGCCCGCCTTGTGGAGCTTGACCTCGACCCAGTAGGGATTCGCCTCGAAGCTCAGCTCGACGCCCGACGGGTCGCGCCGGGTGAGGTGCAGCTTGTCCTCCCAGATCCGCAGATGCTCGCTCAGCCGCTCGCGCGTGGCGGCATTCGCGCGCAGCGCCCACCAGATGCCGGCGAGGGCCGCGAGCAGGAAGGCCAGCAGCACCCAGAGCACCGGCGTGCCGAGCAGCGCCATCAGCGGCAGCGTCATCAGCGCGGTGGTCGCGACGATGAAGGTGACGAAGCCGGAGGGGGCGAGCGAATTGTTCGGCCAGAGCGTGAGCTCGCAGCAGGGCGGGTCGCCCTGCGCGTGGCTTTGATGCGAAACGGCCCCGGATGATGCATCCGGGGCCGCCTCGAAATCCCTTACCCAGGCGTAGGGCACTTAATGCGCGTGGCTCTTGTCCCAGTCCGACTGCTTGGGGAGCGTCTCGAACGTATGCTCCGGCGGCGGGCAGGGCAGGGTCCATTCCAGCGTGTCGGCCCATTCGTTCCAGGGGTTGTTCACGGTGATGCGCTTGCCGGCGAAGAGCACCCAGAAGGTCACCACGATGAAGAACACGAAGGAGGCGAAGGCGATGAAGGCGCCGATCGACGAGATCTGGTTCCAGAAGGCGAAGGCCTCGGGATAGTCGATGTAGCGGCGCGGCATGCCCTGACGGCCGAGGAAGTGCTGCGGGAAGAAGGTCAGGTTCGCGCCGATGAACATGGCCCAGAAGTGCAGCTTGCCGGCCCATTCGGGGTACATCTTGCCGGTGAACTTCGGAAAGTAGAAATACATGCCCGCGAAGATGGCGAAGACGGCGCCGAGGCTCATCACGTAGTGGAAGTGTGCGACGACGTAGTAGGTGTCGTGATAGGCGCGGTCGATGCCGGCCTGGGAGAGCACGACGCCGGTGACGCCGCCCACGGTGAAGAGGAAGAGGAAGCCGAAGGCCCAGAGCATCGGCGTCTTGAACTCCACCGAGCCGCCCCACATCGTGGCGATCCAGCTGAAGACCTTCACGCCCGTCGGCACGGCGATGACCATGGTGGCGAGCATGAAGTAGCTCTGCTGCGTCAGGCTCATGCCGACCGTGTACATGTGGTGCGCCCAGACGACGAAGCCGAGCACGCCGATGGCGACCATGGCGTAGACCATCGGCAGGTAACCGAAGATCGGCTTGCGGCTGAAGGTGGCGATCACGTGGGAGATGATGCCGAAGCCGGGCACCACGATGATGTAGACCTCCGGATGGCCGAAGAACCACAGGATGTGCTGGTAGAGGATCGGGTCACCGCCGCCCGAGGGCTGGAAGAAGGTGGTGCCGAAGTTGCGGTCCGTCAGCAGCATGGTGATGGCGCCGGCGAGCACGGGCAGGGCCAGAAGGATCAGCCAGGCGGTGACGAAGATCGACCAGGCGAAGAGCGGCACCTTGTGCAGCGTCATGCCGGGGGCGCGCATGTTGAGGAAGGTGGTGATCATGTTGATGGCGCCGAGGATCGACGAGGCGCCGGAGAGGTGCACGGCGAAGATCGCGAGGTCCATCGACATGCCGGGCTCGCTGGTGGAGAGCGGCGGGTAGAGCACCCAGCCGACGCCCGAGCCGAGCTGCCCGTCGCCGCCGGGGGCGAAGAGCGAGGCGATGCCGAGCGAGACGCCCGCCACATACATCCAGAACGAGAGGTTGTTCATGCGCGGGAAGGCCATGTCCGGCGCGCCGATCTGCAGCGGCATCAGGTAGTTGCCGAAGCCGCCGAAGAGCGCCGGGATGACGACGAAGAACATCATCAAGACGCCGTGATAGGTGATCATGACGTTCCACAGGTGGCCGTTCGGCGTACAGGTGCCCGGATCGGCGGCGGAGAAGATCCGCATGCCTTCCATGCACATGAACTGGACGCCCGGGTGCATCAGCTCGAGCCGCATGTAGACGGTGAAGAGCACGGCGATGAAGCCGACGACGCCGGAGACCACAAGATAGAGGATCCCGATGTCCTTGTGGTTGGTGGACATGAACCAGCGGGTGAAGAACCCCCGCTCGTCGTGGTGCTCCGATCCGTGGATGGCCGCATCTGCCATGGGGGTGCTCCTGCGAATACATGGGATGGCACGGGCGCCGCGCCGGACTCTCTTTTGGGGCTTCTAGTCCGTGGGGCGCGGAAGGGCAAGATTTCGCCGGTCCGTTCGGCCGCGGGGAAACGGGCGGACCCCGGGCGGCGGCGCGCAGCGGGAAACGGCGGCTCGAGCGGCCCTCGCGGGCGGGCTTGAGCGACCCTCGCGGGGCCGTCCGGCCGCTAGTCCGCCGCCTTTCCCTCGGCCTCCCGCAGGGCCGCCGGCCCCTCCTCGAACACCGCGGCGAAACTTGTGCGGAGTGCCAGGTCGAGGTCGGCCATCGTCACCGGCAGGCCGAGATCGACGAGGCTGGTGACGCCATGGCCCGAGATGCCGCAGGGCACGATGCCGCTGAAATGGCCGAGGTCGGGCTCCACGTTGATCGAGATCCCGTGGAACGATACCCATTTGCGCAGACGGATGCCGATGGCGGCGATCTTGTCCTCCCTCGGGGAGCCGTCCGGCAGGGGCGGCTTGTCCGGCCGGGGGACCCAGACGCCGACGCGGCCCGGGCGGACCTCGCCCGTGACGTTGAAGGCGGCGAGCGCCCCGATGATCCAGGCCTCCAGCGCCTCGACGAAGGCGCGGACGTCACGGCCGCGGCGGCCGACGTCGAGCATCACATAGGCGACCCGCTGGCCTGGCCCGTGATAGGTGTATTGCCCGCCGCGCCGCGCCTCGAAGACGGGGAAACGCGCGTCGAGCAGGTCCTCCGCCCGCGCCGAGGTGCCGGCGGTGTAAAGGGGCGGATGCTCGAGGAGCCAGACGAGCTCTTCCGCGCGGCCCTCGGCGATGGCGGTCGCTCGCGCCTCCATCTCGGCCAGCGCCATCTCGTAGGGCACGAGGCCCTCGCTCGTGCGCCACTCAACCATGGGGCGACGACAGGAGGCCGGATTTGCGCAGATCGGGCAGATAGGTGCGGCTCACCGGCAGCTCGCGGCCGTCGCGCAGGATGACGACGCCGCGCGCGCCCTCGCGGCGGACGGCCTGCACCTGGGGCAGGGCCACCCAGTGGGAGCGGTGGATCTGGAGGCCCGGCGTGTCGCCGGTCTCGCTGATGGCATCGCGAAGGCGCATGAGTATCTGCTCGCAGCCGCGGGTCGTGGTGACCACCACATAGTGATCCTTCACCGAGATGGAAACGAGCTCGCCCTGCGCCTCGGGCGTAAGCCGGTCGAGAAGCCGGGGCGGCGCCGGCGGGGCTTCAGCTGGCGGGGGCTGGTGGCGCGTCTCCTCCACATAGCTGAGCGCGAGGCTGAGGAGGAAGGTCACCCCGCCGACATTGACGAGCAGCACGCGCTCGTAATCCGGCGCGCCGGGCCAGATGTCGAAATAGATTCCGTTGAGAAAGACCACGCCGCCGAAGACCATCAGGGTCGTCAGGATCGCCGTTGCCAGCGCGAGCCGGGCCGGCGGCAGATCGGGGGCGCGGCAATGGACATAGGCATGCGCCAGCTTGCCCGCGACGGCCGAGAGCATGACGACGACGAGCCAGTATCCGAACCGCGCCGGCGGCTGGAGCAGGACATCCGTCTCGAAGGGCGCGACGATCGTGAAGATCACCGCCAGCGCCGTCACGACGCTCAGCGACCGCATTGAAAAGACCGCATCCTTCGTTTCACGAAGCGCAAGGCGCAACGGAAGGGCGCGGGGGGTGGGAACCGTCAATGGGCGAGACCTGTCTGGGATCGAGATGTTCACAGACATAGACATTGGCCCGCGCCGCAAGCAACGTTCGATGCATTCCGCAACGTCAGGTCACGGAGTGGTGAGGGCGCAACAGGGGCGCTGGGCCGGGGTTGGCGCCGTGCCCGGGCAGGGCACCGGCAGGGCTGTGCCGGGCGCCATGGCGAAATCTCCCCGCGCCGCCGCTTTCCCTCTTCACATCCCCCGCGCCCTTAGATAGAGAGCCGCGCACCAGCCAAGACAGTGCGGTCGTGGCGGAATTGGTAGACGCGCAGCGTTGAGGTCGCTGTGGGGTAACTCCCGTGGAAGTTCGAGTCTTCTCGACCGCACCAGTCTTTGCCGGCTCCCCCTCGGGGGGCTGCCGCCTTCCTCAAGGACAGGCTTGACCTTCCCGCCGCTGGAACCTGCATCCTTGCCGCTCGACAGATGTGTCGCGGGGGGAGGCCCATGCACAGCAATCCGAGCCGAGCCACCGCCTTGCGGTGGATGCCCTGGACCGGCGCCGACGGGCGCCTGTCGCCGCTGAAGCTCGCAGTCTTCCTGGCGCTGCTCTACCCGGCGGGCTGGATGCTGCTGGAATGGAACAAGGGCATCTGGATGGTGCCGCAGGCCGACCTGACCTACTGGTCCGGCGTCTGGGCGATCTGGGTGCTGCTCGCGAGCCTCGCCGTCACGCCCGCCCGGCGAATCCTGCGCTGGGGCCGGCTCCTGCAGGTTCGGCGGATGATCGGTGTCGCGGCGCTGCTCTACACCATCGCCCATCTGGTCATCTATTTCTGGCTGCGCTTCTGGAACTGGGCGGAGATCGGCACCGAGGTGGTGACCCGCCTGTCGCTGATCCTCGCCACGCTGGCGCTCATCGGCCTGATCGCGCTCGGCGCCACCAGCTTCGATGCCGCCGTGCGCGCCATGGGGGCGGGCTGGCGGCGGCTGCATTGGTGGACCTATCCGGTCACCACGCTGGCGGTGATCCACTTCCTGCTCTCGCCCGGCTCCTTCGCCGGGATGCCCTTCCTCGTGCTGGGCTGCTTCGCCTGGCTCATGGGCTGGCGCTGGCTGGAGGCGCGGCGGCGCGGCACCGCACCGGGGGCGCTGCTCGCCCTCACCGCCGTCGCGGCGGCGGTGACGCTGGCGGCCGAAGCCCTGATGCCCTGGTGGCTTCTCGATGCCGATCCGGCATTCACGCTGTCGTTGAACGTCAGCTTCCTCCTCGGCGTGACGCCCGTCTACAAGGTGGCGGCGCTGGGCCTCGCCATCACGGCCGCGGCCTGGCTGCGCAATCGGGTCTAGGCGCTGGCGAGACCCTCGAGAATCGGGCAGTCGGGCCGCGTGTCGCCGTGGCAACGGTGGACGAGCTCACTCAGCGCGCCGCGCATCTGCTGAAGCTCGGCCATCTTCGCCTCGATCCGGGTCAGCGCGCCCTCGGCCAGCTCGCGCACATCGGAGCTGGCCCGCGACTTGTCCTCGTAGAGCGACAGGAGCGTCCGGCATTCGGCGACCGAAAAGCCCAGCCCGCGCGCCCGGGTCAGGAAGATCAGTTTGTGCCGATCCGCGTCGGAGAAAACGCGGTAGCCGTTGCCGCCCCGCGCCGGGCGGATCAGGCCGATATCCTCGTAATAACGGATCGTCTTGGCCGGGAGGCCGCTCGCCTCCGCCACTTCGCCGATATTCATGGCCGTGCCTCCTTGACCTTCCAGTGACTGGAAGCCCTATCTAACGGGTCCTGCCCGATCTGACCAGAAGGTGCCGCATGAGCCCCGATTCGCTGCCGCCCGTCACCCGCGACCCCGTTTGCGGGATGACCGTCGATCCCGACGCCGGAAAACCCCAGGCCGAACACGGGGGCCGCGTCTTCCACTTCTGCTGCGCGGGCTGCCGGGACAAGTTCGTCGCGGCGCCGGAGGAGTATCTCTCCGCCGAGGACCCGGTCTGCGGCATGAGCGTCGACCGCGCCACCGCCCGGCACATGGTCAAGCACGAGGGCCAGAAGCACTATTTCTGCTCGGCGCGCTGCGAAGAGCGCTTCACGGCCGAGCCGGAGGCCTTCGCCTCGGGCCGCCCGGCGCCGGCCCCCGCGCCCGAAGGCGCGCTCTACACCTGCCCGATGGACCCCGAGATCGTGCAGGACCATCCCGGCGACTGCCCGATCTGCGGCATGGCGCTGGAGCCGATGATGCCCTCGGCCGATGCGGGCCCGAATCCCGAACTCGCCGATTTCCGCCGCCGGCTCTGGATCGCGGCGCCGCTCGCGGCAGCGGTCTTCGTGCTCGAAATGGGCAGCCATCTCGGCCTTCCCTTCGCCGACTGGATCGGCCATCGCGCCTTCGGCTGGGTGCAGGCAGCTTTGGCGACGCCGGTGCTCTGGATCTGCCGGCCGTTCTTCCGCCGCGCCTGGAATTCGGTGACCAACCGCAGCCCCAACATGTGGACGCTGATCGGCCTCGGCACCGCGGCGGCCTGGATCTTCTCCATCGTCGCGCTTCTCGCGCCCGGCGCCTTCCCCGAGGCGATGCGGGGGCCGGGCGGCATGGTGCCCGTCTATTTCGAGGCGGCGGCGGTGATCCTCGTTCTCGTCCTCGTCGGCCAGATCATGGAGCTCTCGGCCCGCGAGCGGACGGGCGACGCGATCCGTGCGCTGATGTCGCTCGCCCCCAAGACCGCACGGCGGGTGACGGAGGAGGGCGAGCGCGACGTGCCGCTCGATTCGCTCAAGACCGGAGACATCCTCCGCGTCCGCCCCGGCGAGACGGTGCCGGCGGATGGCGAGGTGACGGAAGGCAGCTCCAGCGTCGATGAGAGCATGCTGACCGGCGAGCCGATTCCGGTGGAGAAGGCCCCCGGCACCGCCGTCACCGGCGGCACGAGCAACGGCTCCGGCAGCTTCCTGATGCGCGTGGGCGCCGTCGGTGCCGACAGCACGCTGCAGCGGATCGTCGAGATGGTGGCCAAGGCGCAGCGGAGCCGCGCCCCCATCCAGGCGCTGGCCGACCGGGTGGCCGGCTACTTCGTGCCCGCCGTGGTGGGCATCGCGCTGCTCGCCTTCCTCCTCTGGATGGTCTTCGGGCCGGAACCGGGGCTCTCCCACGCCGTGGTCGCCGCGGTCAGCGTGCTCATCATCGCCTGCCCCTGCGCGCTCGGCCTCGCGACGCCGATGTCGATCATGGTGGCAACAGGGCGGGGTGCCCATGCCGGGGTGCTGATCCGCGATGCCGAGGCGCTGGAGCGCTTCGCCGCCACCGGCGCGCTCGTCTTCGACAAGACCGGCACGCTCACCGAGGGCCGCCCGAGCCTCACCGACGTGGTGCCGGTGGAGGGCGAGGCGGAGGCCGACCTCCTCACTCTCGCCGCGGCGCTGGAGCGCGGCTCGGAGCATCCGCTGGCCGCGGCGATCCTCGCCGGGGCGGAAGCTCAGGGCCTCTCCCTGCCGCCGGCGGAGGATTTCGCCGCCGTCACCGGCCAGGGCGTCACCGCGACCATCGCCGGCCGCCGGGTGGCCCTCGGCAATGCGGCGCTCCTCAAGGGCGAGGGGGTCGAGCCGGGCGGGCTCACCGAGACCGCAGCCCGGCTGCAGGCCGAGGGCAAGACGGCAATCTACATCGCCGCCGACGGCCGGGCGCTCGGCCTCATCGCCGTCGCCGACCGGGTGAAGGAGGGCGCCGCCGAGGCGCTGGCGGCGCTCCGGGCCGAGGGCCTGCGCCTCGTCATGGCGACGGGCGACGCCCGCGCCACGGCAGAGGCGGTGGCCAAGCGGCTCGGCATCGACGAGATCGCCGCCGAGGCGAGCCCGGAGGACAAGGCGGCGCTGATCGCGCGGCTGCAAGGCGAGGGGCTCTCGGTCGCCATGGCCGGTGACGGGGTGAACGATGCGCCGGCGCTGGCGGCGGCCGATGTCGGCATCGCCATGGGCACCGGCGCCGATGTCGCCGTCGAAAGCGCCGGGATCACGCTGGTGAAGGGCGACCTCGCCGGCATCCTGCGCGCCCGGCGGCTGGCGGAGGCGGCGATGCGCAACATCCGCCAGAACCTCGCCTTCGCCTTCGTCTACAATGCCGCGGGCGTGCCGCTGGCGGCCGGGCTGCTCTATCCGTTCTTCGGGATCGTGCTCTCGCCCGTGATCGCGGCGGCGGCGATGAGCCTCTCCTCCGTCTCGGTGATCGGCAATGCGTTGCGGCTGCGGTCAGTGAAGCTCTGACCTCAGGCCTCCAGCCCGGGCGGCGGCGCGGCGCCGTCCGGGTAGAGGCCGAGCACCTTGAAGAGCCCGCCCATCTCGTCCGGGTGGACGAGCCGGCGATGGGCGGCGGCGATCTCCGCCGCATCGCCGCCGGCGGCAACGAGTGCCCGGGCGCGCTCGGTGATGCCGAGCCGCTCGAGGAACGCCCCTTGCGTCTCGAGCCGCGTGGCCCGGGCCGGGGCGGCGGCCGCGGCGATGGGTTCGAAATCCACATGCGCCGTCAGGTCGGCCTGGCCGGGATTGGCGAGCGGGTCGGCCCTGGCGCCGGCCTCGATCGCCTGGAAGGTGTCGCCCCGGGAATGCCAATCGCCGTAATCGAGGATCAGCGCGGCGCCGCCATGCTCCGCGATCCGCCGGCCCAGTTCGGCGGCGATGCCGGGAGCGGCGGGGCAGAGCTCGACCATCTGGTTCTCTTCCGTGTCGCCGAGCCGGTGGGCGAGGGCGCCGACGGGCCCCGGCTCCGTCAGCCCGAAGGTCAGCGCGTCGTCGCGGACGCCCACCACCCGCTCCGCCCAGCCCTCCCCCCGGCGGAGGAACTGGCGTATCGGCAGCACGTCGAAGAACTCGTTGGCGATCACGAAGAGCGGCCCCTCGGGGAGCGAGGCGACCTGCGCATGATGCGTGACGCCGGGCAGGCGCCGCGCCTGCTCCTCTCGCAGGACCGGCGAGGCCTCGACCAGATGCACCTCCGCCGCCGCATGGAAGCCCGGCACGGCGCGGGTGGCACGCAGCGCATCCTCCATCAGCACCCCCCGCCCCGGGCCGAGCTCGGCGAGGACGATGCGCCCCGGCCGCCCCTGCGCGGCCCAGGTGGCGGCGAGCGTCAGGCCGAGGAGCTCGCCGAACATCTGGCTGACCTCGGGCGCGGTGGTGAAATCGCCCCGGCCGATGCCGGGGCGGGTGGCGTAATAGCCATGCTCGGGGTGAAAGAGCGACTCCGCCATGTAGTCGGAGATGGTCATGGGGCCGGTCTGGGCGATCCGGGCGACCAGGCGCTCGGCGAGCGGCGTCACGGGGCGGCCCGGCGCCGCGCCCGGGCCCGCGCGAAGCCGAAGAGCCAGATCCCGAAGAGCACCATTGGCAGCGACAGGAGCTGGCCCATCGTCAGCCCGTAGCCGCCCCAATGGAGCGCGAGGCCGAGCGGATTGCCCTCCGAGACGAATTGCGCATCCGGCTGGCGGACGAATTCGAGGAGGAACCGCGAGGTGCCGTAGATGACGAGGAACATCGCGAAAATCGTCCAGGGGCGCTTCAAGGCGCCCCAGCGGAAGCCGGCGAGCATGAGGATCGTGCCCATCACGAGCCCCTCGAGCCCCGCCTCGTAGAGCTGCGAGGGGTGGCGGGCGCAGAGAAGCAGCGTCGAGCCGCAATCCTGCGCCGCCTCGCCGGGGAAGACCACGCCCCAGGGCAGATCCGTCGGCCGGCCCCAGAGCTCGTTGTTCACGAAATTGGCGCAGCGGACGAGGAAGATCGCCACCGGCGCCGTCATCGCCACGAGGTCCGCCAGCGCCGAGAGCGGCACCCTGTGCTGCCGCGCGAAGATCGAGACGGCGATGACCACGCCGAGGAAACCGCCGTGGAAGGACATGCCGCCATCCCAGATGCGGATGATCTCCAGCGGGTTGGAGAGGTAATAGGCGGGCTGGTAGAAGAGCACGAAGCCGAGCCGCCCGCCCGCGATGACGCCGAGGACGACGGCGGTGAGGAGCGATTCGGTCTCTGCCGGCTGCATGGGCGGCGGGCCGGACCAGAGCCGGGGGCGGCGAAGCGCGGCGACGAGGATCCGCCAGCCGATCAGGATGCCGACGATATAGGCGAGCGCGTACCAGCGGAGCGCCAGGGTCATCCCGAAGAGCTCGATCGAGAAGACATCGGGCGAGATGTCGGGGAAGGGGATGCCGTTCATGCGGCCTTCCTCCAACGCCGCCGGGCCTCTGTCAATCGCCCGCCCTTGCGGCAGCGCTGGGGCCGGACCATATGAGGGGGGACAGATGGAGGGCAAAGATGCAGACCCGCAACAAGATTTTCGACGACCTCTCGGAGCTGATGTCGAACGCCATGGGCGTCGCGCAGGGCGCGCGGACGGAGGCGGAGACGGCCTTCAATGGCCTCGTCGACCGCTGGCTGGCCGACCGCGACTTCGTGACCCGCGAGGAGTTCGAGGCCGTCCGCGCCATGGCGCAGAAGGCCCGCGAGGAGAACGAGGCGCTCAAGGCCCGCGTCGCGGCGCTCGAGGGCAAGCACGCCGGCGAATAAGGCGGCTCAGGGCGCGCCCGCGCCCGCCGCCAGCCAGCCGGTGAAGATGGCCGCCGCCCGCGGCGCGCCGGGCCGGCTCAGCACCACGTAGCGGCGCCCGGTGTCGGCAAAGCCGAACGGGGCGGCGAGCTGGCCTGACGCCAGATCCTCGCAGACCAGCACCTCCGGCGCGATGGCCACGCCAAGGCCGGCGCGCGCCCCTTCCAGCATGAAATAGAAATGCTCGAAGTGCCGCCCCTCGGGGCCCGGCTTCGGCCAGGCGCGCGCCCGGCACCACTCGCTCCAGGCGCTGGGCCGGGTCCTGGTGTGCAGGCGGGGCAGGGCGAGAAGCTGCGCTGGCGTGTTCGCCCCCTCCACGAGGTCGGGCCGGGCCACGGGGCCGGAGCAATCGGCGAAGAGCTCCGTCACCTCGGCGCCGTGCCAGGGGCCGGGGCCGACGCGGATGGCGAGGTCGAAGGGGGCCGTGGCAAAATCCACCGGACCGTCCGCCGCCGTCAGCCGGATCTCGATCTCGGGATGCGCCACCTGGAAGCCGAAGAGCCGGGGGATCAGCCAGCGCATCGCCAGCGTCGAGGTACAGGAGACATCCAGCGCTTGCCGCTCTGCCCGCATCATGCGCGCCACCGCCGCCTCGATCCGGTCGAAGCTCTCCTTGAGGGCCGGGTGGAGCGCCCGCGCCGCCTCTGACGGCACCAGCCGGTTGCGCGGCCCGTCGAAGAGGCGGACCCCCAGCACCCCCTCCAGCCCGCGCACCTGCCGGGAGACGGCGCTGTGCGTCACGCCCAGCTCCGCCGCCGCAAGCCCCATTTGCCCGTGGCGCATGGTCGCCTCGAAGGCGCGGAGGGCATTGAGGGGCAGGGCGCCGCGCTTCATGTGCGATTTCCTCACAGATGCCTGAAGATATCCTCGTTTTTCCTCGGCCCCGCAATGGGGGAGGAGAGCGGCATGGCACATGACCTCCCCCGGACCACCCGCTGACATGGCGCCGCATGTCTTCTTCGCCGTGCTGGCCGCGGCGCTCCTCCATGCCGGCTGGAACGCCGTCATCAAGCGCGCGGCCGGCGGCCCGGCTCCGATGCTGCTTCTGGCGCTGGTGCAGGGGGCCATCGCGCTGCCGCTGCTCTTCATTGTCCCCCTCCCGGCCGCCCAGGCGTGGCCCTGGGTGCTGGCGGGCGGTGCGCTCCACGCCGGCTACAAGCTGATGCTGGCGCAGGCCTATGCCCATGCCGATCTGAGCATGGCCTACCCGATGGCGCGCGGCACGGCGCCGCTCATCGTGATGGTCGTCTCTGCCCTCTGGCTCGGCGCCAGCTTCGGGATCACCGAACTTGCCGCCATCACCGCGATATCCGCCGGGGTGCTGCTGATGGCGCTCCGGGGGGCGAGCGCGCCGCTCAGGGGGCGGGCGCTTTTCTACGCGCTGGCCACCGCCGGCTTCACCGCCAGCTACACGCTGGCCGACGGGGTGGGGGCACGGCTGGCCGGCACCGCCTCGGGCTTCGTGCTCTGGATGGTGCTTGTCGACACGGTGTTGATGGCCGCCGCCGCCGGGCTCACCTGCGGCCGCGCCGCCTTTCGGGGACTGGTGCGAGCCTGGCGCACCGGGGTGCCGGCGGGGGCCATGTCGCTCGGCGCCTACTGGATCGCCGTCTGGGCCTTCACCCAGGCGCCGCTGGCGCTCGTCGCGGCCTTGCGCGAATCGTCGATCCTCTTCGCGACGCTGATCGCCGCCTTCGTCCTGCGCGAGCCGGTCGGCCCGTGGCGCTGGGTGGCCGCCGGCCTAATCGCCGGCGGCGTGGTGCTGACGCGGCTCTAGTGGCCGCCCCGGGGCGGCGCTGTCGTCAGAGCGACTCGAGATACGCCGCGAGCACGTCGCGGGCCGCTGCGAGGTCGGCCTTGTCGGCCATCTCGGTCACCGTGTGGATGTAGCGCGTCCCCACCACGATCCCCACCGCCCGGGCGCCCGCCGCGGACTGCTGGGCGGCGGCGCCGTCCTGGCCGCCGGCGCGAAGCATGGTGCGCTGGAAGGGGATGTCCTTCGCCTTGGCCACCGCTTCGATCTCGCCCACCAGCGCCTTGTCGGCGATGAAGCTCGAATCGCGCAGATGCAGGCCGAAGCCGCGGCCCTGCTCGGTCGTCCGGTCCTGGTCCGGCACGCCGGGCGTGTCGCAGGCGAGCGTCGTGTCGATGCCGAGCCCGATGTCGGGCTGCACGCGGAACGCCGCCGTCCGCGCACCGCGGAGTCCGACCTCCTCCTGCACCGTGAAGACGACATGCACCTCCGCCCCGCGGCCCGCGTCGCCGAGCGCCCGGATCGCCTCCAGCCCCAGCCAGCAGGCGATGCGGTTGTCGAGCGCCTTCGAGACGACCTTGTCGCCGAGCTCGAGGAAGGGCTCGTCCATCACCACGTAATCGCCGACCTGCACCTTGTCCTTCGCCGCCGCGCCGAGGCCGGTGTCGATGAAGAACTCGCTGATTTCGGGGATTTTCTTGCGGTCTTCGGCGGAGGCGATGTGCACCGGCTTGCCGCCGGGGTTCATCACCGCCTTGAGATCGCCCTCCGCCGTGCAGACGAGCACGCGGCGGGAGAAGAGGTTGCGCGGATCGAAGCCGCCGACGGGCTGCACATAGAGGAAGCCCTTGTCGGAGACGTGGTTCACCAGGAACCCGATCTCGTCCATGTGGCAGAGGAGCATGACCTTCGGCGCGCCCTCGGCCGCCGCCTTGCGGACGCAATGGAGCGAGCCCATCGGATCGGTGGTGATCTTGTCGAAGAGCCCCTCCGCCTCGCGGGCGATGAGGTCGCGCACCCGTTCTTCATGGCCGGGGACGCCCGGGGTCTCGCAGAGCTCTTTCAGAAGATCGAGGTTCAGGGGGGCAGTCATGGGGGTCTCCTCAAGGTCGGGATTCGGCCGCGATCCTGCATCGGGGCCGCGCAGGGTCAAGCGTGCCGCCGGGATGCTTGTGGTTACCCACAGCATCCGGTGCCTCATTTCGCATCCTCCCCAAAATATCCGAGATATCCCCACGAAATTGCTGGACAGCCGCCGGAGCCCCCTGCAACCATATCTCGTATGGGAGGGGAGCTCTCTCACCTCCCGTAGAGCAGGCACATAGCGCTAGAGGCGGCTGGCCGCCCCTGCGCTAGAAAACCAGATGAGGCCGCCATGACGCTTTCCGAGCAGTATTTCGAGGCAGACGAGATCGACCCGATCGACGTCGTCGAACACCTTGCCGAGCACCATGACTGGGAGTTCGACAGGATCGCCGACGATCAGATCGCCATGGCCGTCGAGGGCCAGTGGCGCACCTATTCGATCACCCTCGCCTGGTCGGCCTATGACCAGACGCTCAGGCTGATCTGCACCTTCGAGATGGAGCCGCCCGAGGCGCGGCTTCCGGCGATGTACGATCTTCTCAACCGCGTCAACGACATGTGCTGGGCCGGCGGATTCGCCTGGTGGGCCGAGCAGAACCTGATGGTCTGGCGCTACGGGCTGGTCCTCGCCGGCGATCAAGTGGCCAGCGCCGAGCAGATCGACACGATGATCGGCGCCGCCGTCATGAGCTGCGAGCGGTTCTATCCGGCCTTCCAGCTCGTGAGCTGGACAGACCGGACGCCCGCCGATTCCCTGCAGGTCGCCATCGCCGAGGCCTACGGGCGCGCCTGACGGGAAAGGGCCCGCCAGGGCGGGCCCCTCATTGCCCGGCCGCCCGGCCCTTGCTAGAGGGCCGGGCCATGGCCGACAAAGATGACAGTTCCGACGCGCGCGAGAAAGGCCCCGACGGGGAGCCCTGGCGCAACTTCTACGGCCGCATCCACGGCAAGACGCTCCGCGCCTCGCAGAAGGAGGCGCTGTCCCGCGACCTCGATGAGCTGACCCTCCGAGGCGTGACCCGTGAGGAGAACCCTTCCCGCACGCCGCTCGACCTCGCCGGGCTCTTCGCAGACAGACCTGTCTGGCTCGAGATCGGCTTCGGCGGCGGCGAGCATCTGGTGCACATGGCGGCACGCTATCCCGAGGTGCAGATCCTCGGCGCCGAGCCCTTCGTCAACGGCATTGCCATGCTCCTCGGCAAGATCCGGGCGGCGGGGGTGGAGAACCTCACCATCCATCCCGGCGACGTGCGCGACCTCCTCGACGTGCTGCCGGAGGGGAGCGTCTCGAAGGCCTTCCTCAACTATCCCGACCCCTGGCCGAAGCGCCGCCACCACCGGCGCCGCTTCGTGACGGAGGGCTATCTGGCGCTCCTCCACCGGGCGATGGCGCCGGGGGCCGAGTTCCGTGTGGCGACGGATATCCCGAGCTATGTGACCCAGACGCTGGCGGAGGTGCCGAAGGTCGGCTTCACCCGGGTGGATCACCCGATCGGCAGCCCCTGGGACGACTGGCTCTCGACCCGCTACGAGCAGAAGGCGCTCCGCGAGGGCCGGCCGCCGCATTACATGACGTTCCTCAGGGGCGCGGCGCCGGTGCGGCTGCAAGGCCGGCTGATCTGTGCGGGCGAGGCGGAGGCTGCCCTGGTGCGAGCCGCGCTGCCGGAGCATATCCGCCTCTCCCGCGCCGAGCCGGGCTGTCTCCATTTCGAGGTGACGCCGACCGACGACCCTCTGGTCTGGCAGGTGAAGGAGGTCTTCACCGACGCCGCCGCCTTCTCCGCCCATCAGGCGCGGAGCGAGGCGACGCCCTGGGCGGAAGCCGCCAAGGGTGTCGGCGGGGAGTTCGAGGTCACTGGGCTGGACTGACGGCCCCCGGGGGGGCGGAGACCAGAATTCTTCTTTAGAAGAATTTTCGGCCAAAATTTTTCGAGGAAAAATTTTTGGACCTCCCCCGCCGGCCGGTCTAGAACCGCCGGGCAAAGGAGGCCCCCGATGTCCGCCCATGGTGACCCGATCCCGATGATCTCCCGGAAGGGCAAGCCGCTCTCCGGCACGGCCGAGGTGCCCGGCGACAAGTCGATCTCGCATCGCTCGCTGATCCTCGGCGCGCTCTCCGTCGGCGAGACGAAGGTCACCGGCCTTCTCGAAGGGCAGGACGTGCTCGACACTGCCGCCGCGATGCGCGCCTTCGGTGCCGAGGTGACGCGGCACGGGCCGGGCGCCTGGTCCGTCCATGGCGTGGGCGTCGGCGGCTTCGGCGAGCCGGCGGATGTCATCGACTACGGCAATTCCGGCACGGGCGTCCGCCTCGTCATGGGCGCCATGGCGACGACGCCGATTGCCGCGACCTTCACCGGCGATGCCTCGCTCCGCTCCCGCCCGATGGGGAGGATCACCGAGCCGCTGGCGCTCTTCGGGGCCGAGGCGCATGGCCGCGCCGGTGGCCGGCTGCCGCTGGTGCTGAAGGGCGCGCGGAGCCCCGGGCCGGTGCGCTACACGCTGCCGGTCGCCTCCGCGCAGGTGAAATCCGCCGTGCTCCTCGCCGGGCTGAACGCCCCGGGCGAGACGGTTGTGGTGGAGCCCGAGGCGACGCGCGACCATACCGAGCGGATGCTGCGCGGCTTCGGCGCGGAACTCTCGGTCGAGGAGAGCGCCGAGGGCCGGATCATCACGCTGACCGGCCAGCCGGAGCTTCGCCCCCAGACCATCGCCGTGCCGCGCGACCCGTCCTCCGCCGCCTTCCCGGTCTGCGCTGGGCTCCTCGCCGAGGGATCGGACGTGCTCATCCCCGGCATCGGGCTCAACCCGACGCGGGCCGGGCTCTACACGACGCTCCGCGAGATGGGGGCCGACCTCGCCTTCGAGAACGAACGGGAGGAGGGCGGCGAGCCCGTCGCCGACCTCCGTGCCCGCTTCTCGCCCGCCATGCGCGGCATCGAGGTGCCGCCGGAGCGGGCCGCCTCGATGATCGACGAATATCCGGTGCTCTCCGTCGTCGCCGCCTTCGCCGAGGGGAAAACGGTGATGCGGGGCGTCAAGGAGCTGCGGGTGAAGGAAAGCGACCGGATCGACGCGATGGCCGTGGGCCTCCGCGCCGCCGGCGTCGAGGTCGAGGAGGGCGAGGACTGGTGGATCGTCCATGGCCGCGGCATGGGCGGCGTCACGGGCGGCGTGACCGTGCAGAGCCGGCTCGATCACCGGATCGCCATGGCCTTCATGGTGATGGGCCTCGCGACCGAAAAGCCCATGCGGCTCGATGACGGAGGGCCGATCGCCACCTCCTTCCCCATCTTCGAGCCGCTGATGGCGGGGCTTGGCGCCGATATCGCCCGCGAGGCGGAGCCGGCCGACGCCTGAGCCCGCCCCTGCGGAAAAGGGAGGCAGCGGGTCTGCCGCCGCCGCCCCCGGCGCCCTTCCGGCTGGACAGGGCGATTGACGCCGGGGCAGGATTACCCCCGAGGGGGACAGGTCCATGGCACGGAGGCTCACGCGGGCGCTCGGCTTTGTGGCGCTCATCAACTACCTGGGGCTCATCGCCATCGGCGCGCTGGTGCTCGGCCCGGCCGGGGCCGCGCCGCCCGACCTGATGGTCACGGGCTATGGCGTGGCCGAGATCGAGGGTTACCTCGCCGGGTTGGCGGGCGTGACCGACATCTGGCCCCTGGCCGTCGCCCTGCTCGACACGATCTTCCCCATCTGCCTCGGGCTCTTCCTCGCGCTCCTCGCCTTCCGGTGGAACCGCGGGGCGCTCGCGTGGGCCGCGGCGCTGGCGGCGCTCGCCTATATGGGGGCCGACCTCGGCGAGAACTGGCTGATCCGCGCCTTCGCCGCGGGCGCGCCGGTGACGGAGCCGGCCGTGCGCTTCACGGCGCAGGTGACGATGGCGAAATTCGCACTTCTGGCGGTGGCGGTGCTGCTCCTCGCGGTGAGCGGGCGGCGGGGCCGGGCGCGGGCGCGGGCGAATTGACAAGCCGCCCCTCGCGGTGCAGCAGGGCGGCATGATCTTCACGGTGGCCATCGACGGGCCGGCAGCCGCCGGCAAGGGCACGATCGCGCGCGACATCGCCCGGCGTTTCGGCCTCGCCCATCTCGATTCCGGCCTCCTCTACCGCGCCGTGGCGCGCCGCGCGCTGTCGGGCGAGGCGGCGGAGGCGGCGGCGAAGGGGCTCGACCCCTCCGACCTTTCGGAGGCCGGGCTGCGGACGGCGGCGGTCTCCGCCGAGGCGAGCCGGGTGGCGGCGATCCCGGCGGTGCGGGAGGCGCTCATCGACTTCCAGCGCGGCTTCGCGCGGCGGGACGGCGGCGCGGTGATCGACGGGCGCGACATCGGCACGGTGATCTGCCCGGAGGCGGAGGTGAAGCTCTTCGTCACCGCCAGCGCCGAGGTCCGGGCCGAGCGCCGCTGGCGGGAGCTGGGCGGCGATGGCGCGGGGCAGAGCCTCGCGGATGTGCTGGACGACGTCCATGCCCGCGACCGGCGCGACATGGAGCGCGCCACCTCGCCGCTGGTGGCGGCGCCCGACGCGCTGGAACTCGACACCTCGCTCATGAGCATCGCCGAGGCGGTGGAAGCGGCGGCCGCACATGTGGCGGCGCGCCTGCCGGGCTGACCGGCGGTGCTGCAGAGCGCACGCGAGGGCCGGCGGCTCTTCCTGAAGGACGGGCCGCGCGAGGCGGTGGTGGAGGCCTCCGGGCCGGAGGCGGCGCTGGCGGAGGCCTTCGCGCGGGTCGAGGCGACCTTCGCGGAGGCTGGGGAGGCCGGTGACGGGCCGCTGGCAGACGCGCTCGCCGCAAGGCTCCCCGGGGCGGGGCTCACCAAAGCGGTGGTGATCGTGGGCGCGGTGAAGGCGCTCTATCTGACGCCGGGGCCGCGGCTGGTCATCAAGGTGCCCGGCATCGCCGAGGATGCGATGATCTCGGCGCGGGCCGGGGTCGGGGGCATGGCCTCCGCCGGCTGGCGCGGGCGGGCGGGCTCGGCGGGCATCGCCGATGCGGTGACGGTGCTGGCCGCAAGCGCGGCGGCGGCCGAGGCGGCGGCGGTAGAGATCGCCGATGCGGTGATCGTGGAGGCCGAGGGGATCCTCACCGCCCCCTTGCAGGGGCGTCTCGTGACCCGCGCCGTGCCCGAGCTGACGGAGGCGGCGCGGACCACGGCGCTGGCATCAGGCCGGGCGCGGGCCGAGGCGCTTCTGGCCGCCGGCCGCATCGCCTCCGCGACGCTCGTGCTTCAGGGCCGGGCGGTGCAGGTGGGCCGACCCGTCGAACTCTAGCGGGTGGGGCTCTAGCCCCGCCGGTCGCGCTCGCCGACCTTCGATCGGTAGCCCATCGGCGGCGCCTCGGCCTGCTTGTTGGCGGCGATGCCCGACATGAGCGATGTCTCCATCTCGGTATCCAGCTCGCGGGCGCGGGTGACGTAGTCGGGATTGTTGGCCACCGGCACGCCGGGCTTCCACAGCTCCGCCAGTTCGCGGAGGTTGTGCCGGTCGTGGTGGTAAAAAGTCATCTCGGCCTCCGAGGCCTCCCAGTCCGACAGGCCCATCTGCTCGAGCACATAGCGCCCGGCCCGGAGCGAGGAATCGAAGAGCTCGCGCACGATGTCGTTCGCGCCGGCGTGGTAGAGCTGGTAGGCATGCACCCGGTCATAGGCGCGCACGACGATGTGCAGGTCCGGCCGCTGGCGCCGCGCGTGGCGCACGAGGCGGAGCGCCGAGGCGCGGTCGTCCAGCGCCACCACCAGCACCTTGGCATGCATGAGCCCGGCGGCATTCAGCACCGAGGGCTGCGTCGGGTCGCCGAACCAGGTGCGCATCCCGAAGGTGCGCATCGTCTCGATGGCCGCCATGTTGTTGTCGAGCACCACGGTCTCGAAGCCGGCGGAACGCACGAGGCGGTTCACCACCTGCCCGAAGCGGCCGATGCCGGCGATGATGACGGGGCCCTGATCCTCCACCTCGTCGGGCTCGCCCGCCGCCTCGCCGGGGCCGCGCCTCGCGAGGCGCTCGTAGAGGATGAAGAGGAGCGGCGTCATCAGCATCGACAGCGCGATGACCATGTTGAGCCGCTGCTCGTAGATCGGCGGCAGCACGTTCTGCGCCAGGCTGAACGAGGCGAGGACGAAGCCGAACTCCCCCGCCTGTGCCAGCGACAGGGTGAAGAGCCAGCGGTCGCGGCTCTCCAGCCGGAAGATCCGGGCGAGGATGTAGAGAACGGCGCCCTTGAGCGCCATCAGCCCGAAGGTCAGGCCCAGGAGCAGGAGCGGCTCGTTCAGGAAGGCATTGACCGAGAAACCGGCGCCCACGGTGATGAAGAAGAGCCCGAGGAGCAGCCCCTTGAAGGGCTCGATGTCGCTCTCGAGCTCGTGGCGGAATTCCGAAGAGGCGAGGACGACCCCGGCCATGAATGTGCCGAGCGCGGGGGAGAGCCCGACGGCCCCCATGAGCACGGCGATGCCGACGACGATGAGGAGCGCGAGGGCGGTATACATCTCCGGCAGGCGGGCCTGGTGGATGTAGCGGAAGACGGGGCGGGCCCCGTAGATGCCGGCGAGCAGGATGGCGCCGATGATGCCGAGCGTGACGAGCGTCACTCCCCAGCCGGGCATGTTCTCTAGGAAATGCGCGGTGGCATGCGCCTCCTCGGCCTCGACATGCTGGAGCGATCCGTCCGGCGCCAGCGCCACCCGCCCGCCGGAGCCGAAGGCAAGGAGCGGCAGGAGCGCGAGGAGCGGGATGACCGCGATGTCCTGCGTGAGGAGGACGGAGAAGACGTTTCGGCCCCCCGCGGTCTGCATCAGCCGTTTCTCGTCGAGCGTCTGCAGGACGATGGCGGTGGAGGAAAGCGCGAGGATGAAGCCGATGGCGAGCCCCTGCTGCCAGGGCAGGCCGCCGCCCCAGATCATCGCCAGGGCCACGGCGCCGGCGGTGAGCCCGACCTGCAGACCGCCGAAGCCGATCAGCTTGTGCCGCATGTCCCAGAGCGCCTTGGGCTCCAGCTCGAGCCCGATGAGGAAGAGCATCATGACGACGCCGAATTCGGCGACGTGGCGGAGGTCTTCGCTCTCCGATCCGACGAGGCCGAAGACCGGGCCGATCAGGATGCCGGCGGCCAGATAGCCGAGGACGGAGCCAAGCCCGAGCCGCGCCGAGAGCGGCACCGCGATGACCGCGGCGGCGAGATAGATGACGGCCTGAAGGAGGAGGGAATCCATGCCGGTGATGTTGCCCGCGCTTCGGGGCGTCGGCAACAGGGGAGAGGGGCCGGACGGGATGGAAGCGGCGGCTTTCGGGGGGCTCTGCCTCAGAAGCAAGCGACCCGGCGGGGGCGGGGTGGCTCCGGCCGGGGGGGGTCAGCCCTCGGCGACCTGGAGCGACAGCGTGCGGCCGCGCTTCACGTAGTTGAGCGCACTGTCGCCGATCACCGTCACCTGGCCGCCGTCGAGCTGGTCACCGACGCCGACGCGCAGATAGCGGCCGTTGGCGAGGCGGACGAGCGCGCGGCGGTCCCCGGGCCGGCCGTAGATGCCGATCAGGTTGATCTGCCGCAGGTTGATCGCGTCGGAAACCGTCGCGGCGCTGGCCACCGATTGCGGCACGGGGCCGGTGGGCTGGGCGGCAGCGGCAACGGCCGGGGCGGAGGCCGGCGCAGCCGCCGGGGCCGGGGTGGGCGAGAGGCCGCGGGCGCGCTGCTGGGCAACGACCTGGGCGAAGTTGCGCGGCCGCGCGCCGGGGCGGCGGGCCTGCGCGACGGCGGAGGCGGTGGCGGTCGCCAGCGGATCGGTCGAGCCGGCGGTGATCTCAAGCAGCGCCGTGGCGAGGCTGGCGCCTTCGGGCGGGCCGGAGCCCTCTTCCTCCGCCAGCTCCTCTTCGCTCGCGGGCGCGAGCCCCTCGGGGCGGTTGCCGGGCCGGGGGCCTTCCCAGGCCGCGAGGATCTGGGGGAAATCGGCGGGGGCGAGGCTGGCGGGGCGGGTGGCCGGCGCGGGGCCCTCCCAGGCGGCGAGAATCGCAGGGGGCGGCTCGCCGGGCCGGGCCTCGGGCGTGGCGGGCGCGGCGCCCTGCTCGTCGTCGCCCGGGGCGGCGGCCTCTGCCTCGCCCGTCTCGTCGGCCGTCTCGTCGCCCGTGGCCTCGCCCGTCACGTCGCCGGTTGCTTCTGCGGCATCGGGGGCGAGCAACGCGAGGGCGCCGGCGGCGTCTTCCGGGCGGAGCGTGGGGCCGGGGCCCGTCCAGGGCGCGAGGATATCGGCGGCGGTCTCTTCGGGGGCGGTCTCTTCGGAGCCCGCCTCAGGCTCGCCCGGCGCCGTGAGCGCATCGAGGCCGACGCCGCCGGGGGAGGCGTCGCTACCGAGCGCGGTGACCACAGGCTCGTCGGGGGCGATCTCGTCGGGGGTCTCGCCCGGCGTTTCATCTGCGGGCAAGGCGGCAGGGTCGGCCTCCGGCTCCTCGGCCTCCACTTGGGCGGCTGCTGCCGCTGCCGCGGCGGCCGCGACGCTTTCCGGCCGCGCCTGCAGGCGTTTCTCGGGCGGCGAGAGCGGCGCATAGGAGGTCGGGAAGACCGGCTCGTCCGGCGCCTCCGTTCCCGGGCGGGTCGGGGGCAGGATATCCGGCCGGCCTGCGTAGATGACGAGCCCCTGCGGCGTGACCGTGCCCTCCTCCGTCGCGAGGAAGAAGCCGCGGGCATCGCGGGGGAATTCGGCGCCGGGCGGCGGCGGCAGGGGCTGGATCCCGAGCCCGGCATCCGGGCCCATCGCCGCGAGGCGGGGCGCCGAAAGCTCGGCCGGCGCCGGCTCCGCAAGGCTGACGGTCAGCGCGTCGAGATCGGCGGTGCGGGGCTGAAGCGGCAGGCGCGGAGCGCGGAGCCAGACGCCCGTCGCGGCATAGAAGCGCTCCGCCTCCGCCGGGCTCGGCACGGCGCCCCGGGCGGCGACGGGGGGCGCCGTGCCGGCCTCGTCCATCTCGTCTGCCTCGTCCGCCTCGGGCGGCAGGAGCGCTTCTCCGGTCTCGGCGAAGGTCGGCGCCTCCTCGGGCGCGGCGGCGCCGGAGATGAGCGACGAGGTGGCGGCAATGGCGCTGTCGAGCTCGGTCCCGGCCTCGTCCTCCGGCAGGGCGGCGAACTCGGTCTCCGGCTCCTCTGACGGGCCGAAGAGCGCGGCCACGACGCGGGGCGCGGCGAAGGCGGCGACGGCCAGCATGACGAGGATGAGGAGCACCGTCAGGATCAGCCCGAGGTAACGGGGCTTGCCGCGCGCTGCCGTGTCGCGGGCGCCGAAGACGGTCATCCGGGCGCGCTCCTCCGGGTCCTCCGGCTTGGCGGCGGTACGGGTCGGTGCGGCGCGGCTCGGCATGGCGGGCGCCGGTGCGGCGCTGGCCGCTGCTGCGGGCGCCTGCTTGGCGCGGGCCGGGAGGAGGCGGGCGGCGAGGGCCCGGGCGCCGCGCGGGGCGGGCGCCGGGCTCTCGAAGGCGAGGGGCGCGGCGGCGCCCGATTCCGCCGGGGCGCCCGCGAGCGGGGCCGGGGCGGGAGCCCGGGGCCGGGCAGGCGCGGCGCCGGGCGGCGTCAGCGCGGGCGCATTCCGGGGCGCGGCAACGGTGCGCGCGGCGAAGAGCCCGGGCTCGGCCGCGGCGGCGCCGGGGCGGAGCGCCTCGGCCTCCGTCGGCGAGACATCGGCGCGGATCTCCTCCGGCGCGCGGGCCTCGGGCGAGACGCCGGTGATGACGGGGGCGAGCCCCTCGGCCGACAGCGGCGCGAGCACCGGGGCGGGGGCGGCCGGGGCAGGGGCGGGCGCCGCTGCAACGGGCGCGGCAGGCGACGCGGCAGCGGGTGCGACGGGCGACACCGGGCCGCCGTTGGGGCGCGGCGGCGGCAGCTTGCGCGCGGCGGGCTTGACGCCGGCGGGGGCCCGCGTCGGGTCTGCCGCGAGCTTGGGGCCCGGCTTGGTCGCGGCCATGGGCGGCGGGCCGGGGCGGCCCGCCATGGCGGGCGCCTTCGCCGGGCCGAGCGCCGCGGGCGGCGCCGGATCGATCCCGGCAGAGGCGGGCCCGGCAGGAACGGGCGCCTCAATGGGGCTGCGGCCCCGCGAGGCGAAGACCGGCTCGGACTTCGGCGGCGGCGCCGGGATCTCCTTCGCGGCCGGCTCGGGCAGAGCGTCGGGTTCCGGCGAGGGCTCCTCCACCGGGGAAGGCTCACGCGCTTCGGTAGGGGCTTCCGGCTCCGGCGGCTGCGGCGCGAGGCCTTCGGGCTCGGGGGAGGGCTCGGGAGCCGGCTCCGGCGCAGCGGGGCGCCGCCGGCGACTGGCGAAGCCGACCTCGCCGGCCGACGTAGGTGCGGGGGCAGGTTCCGGGCTGATGTCGGCCGGCGGCTCTGCGGGCGCGGCCTCCTCCGCCGGGGCGGGGGCCGGCTCAACCGCGGGGGCCTCCACCTCGCCGAGGTCGGCGGGCGGCGGCTCGGGCGGCGTGAGCAGCGGGCTCACGGCCTCCGACGCCGCCTCGGGCGTTGCGGTGATGACCGGCGCGGCCCGGCCGATCGAGCCCTTCTCCCAGGGCAGGCGGGCGCGGGGGCGGCGGAGGTCGCGCGGGTCGATCGCCGTGTCGTCCGCCTCCGGCATCTCGCCGGCCGGCAGGGCCATGGCCGCCGAGGCGGTGGCCCCGAAAAAAGGCTCGCCGTTGAAGGTGAAGGGCTCGGGCGCCGCGACGAAGGCGACCGGGGCGAAGCGATGCTCCACCGCGAAGCCCTCCGCCTCGTCCAGCGTCTCGCGGGCCACGGCGGCGATATAGGTGCGCCCGCCGCCGCGCGAATAGGCATAGGCGAGATCCTCGACGGCATAGGGCGTCGCCCCGTCGAGCGCCGCTTCGACATCCTCCGCACTGGCGCGCGGCGTATCGAGCGCGATGTAGCGGATCTGCTCGTTGGGGATGAGTATCTTCGTCGCCAGCCCCTCTTCTGGCGCGAGCTTGAGCGCGGTGTCGCGCAGCGCCGCGAGGTCGGCGGCGAGATCGCTGGTGTCGAGCTTCACCTCGCCGACGAGCTGCCAGGCGCCGTCCGCCCCATCGGGGCGGTGCAGCAGGCGGATTCCCTCCACCGAAAGCGAGAGTGCGAATGCGGGCTTCATCGGTGGGTCATTATCATCCAGGGGCGCGGGGCGGAAAGGGCGCCGCGGGCGCTCGCCGACCATAGAGCAACTTTCCGCCCGGGGCAAAGATTCGCCCCGCCGAAGGGCTTACACGAAAACTTGCGCCCTGCCGCCAAGGCCGGGCTTGCCGGCTGCGTCATAGATCACAGATGAAGCATCAACCAACGGAGTTAACGATGCGTTTCACCCCCGCCCTTCTCGCCGCCACCCTTGCCGTCGCCCCTCTGGCGGCCGCGCCCGCCCTTGCCGAGGGCGGTCTCATCACCATCTCGGGCCTCGGCGAGGCTGCCGCCAAGCCTGACATGGCCACGATCACGATGGGCGTCGAGCGCCGCGCGGATACGGCTGCGGCGGCGCTTGCGGCCGTCTCGGACGCGCTGCAGCCGGTCATCCAGGAGCTCGGCGCCCTCGGCGTGCCGCCGGCGGATATCCAGACCTCCGGCCTCCGCCTCGATGCCGAGCTTAACTACGATGTCAGCCCGCCGGAGCAGACAGGCTTCGTCGCCGGCTCGACGCTGACGGTGAAGATCACCGATCTGGATGGCGCCGGGGCGCTGATCGACGCGGTGGTCAGCGCCGGGGCCAACCAGCTCCAGGGCATCAGCTTCGGCCTCTCCGACAGTGCCGCGGCGCTGGAGGAGGCCCGCCGCGCGGCGGTCGCCGATGCGCTGGAGAAGGCGCAGGTCTATGCCGATGCCGCCGGGCTGACATTGGGCCCCATCGCGGCCCTCACCGAGGGCGGTGCCTCGCTGCCGCCGATGGCGGCGCAGGAGATGCGGATGATGGATGCCGGCGGCTCGATGCCGATCGCCGCGGGCGAGCTCACCGTCTCGGCCAGCGTCAGCATCTCGTGGGAGATTGCGGACGACGCGGCCGACTGAGGCCTCAGCGCAGCCAGAACCCCGCCTCGCGGATCGCCTTGCGCAGATCGGCCTCGTCGCGCGGCAGCGCGGCGCGGTCGAACATCGCCCGCACCTCGGCGCCCTGACCCCGGTACACCATGCGGTGGACCGGGGGATGGCGTTTGAGGAGCTTTTTCAGCCGGTTCGGCGCGGCCACCTCCTCCAGCACCCGCACGACCTCGTCGCTCTCGCGCGCATAAAGGAGCGGGAAGAGCCGGTAGTGGCAGGTGAGGGCGCCGTCGAGGCCCGAGAGCTCGGCCCCCGGGCGGCCGCCGCCGAGCGAATGGATCACCAGCGGCAGGACGATCTGGTCGAGCCAGGGCGTCAGCGGCTGGATCTCCAGCTCCTTCGGGGGCGCGTCTCGGACGCTGACGGCCCACTCAGAGAAGCGCTTGTGGAAGGGCGCCGGATCGGGCCCGCAGAACCAGCCGGCGTTGAAATAGAGGTAGCGCTCCCAATGCTCGTCGGGCTGGGAGAGGTCGAGCGAGCTCTCGAAATCGAGCCCGAACCGGTCGTAGAGCGAGCGCCAGATGGCGGTGTAGCCGGGCCAGTAGAGCTCCTCCACCGGCCAGGTGCCCGTCCGCCGCATCGAGGCGGCGGGGCGGTGGGCGGAGAGGCCCGCGAGCTCGCCCATAACCAGCGTGTCGCTGTCGAAGAAGAAGAAGGGCTCGCCCTCGGGCAGGAGCTGGAGCGCCTCGATCTTGTTGCCTTGCGGATAGGCCTCGCCGAAAAGCCGCGCCGTGAAGGGGCGGATCTCGGCGCCGAGCCGCTCGAGTTCGGCGCCGCCTTCCGCAGAGAGCGCCGTCTCGCTCCGCCAGAGCCCGCCGCGCTCCGGCTCGGCGACGATCAGGCGCCCCTCGAAGGCGGGAGAATTGGCGCGGAGCGAGGCGGCGAACAGCAGCGCCTCCGCCTCCAGCCGGCCGGCCTGGGCGACGATCAGGATGTTGAACGGCTGGCCTCGGGTTTCGCGCGTCATTCTCTGCCCATGCCCGGTCTTTCGGGCGAGCTTATGGTTTTTTCCCGCCGCATGGCAGGCAGAGGCGGGCGATCAGGCGCGGCGCCGCGCGGCACTGGCGATGCCCGTGCGGGCACCGTGGCCGGAAACCACGTGGTTTCCGGCTCCCATCAGCGGGGCGCCCGGGGCGGCCTGTCAGGTCTGGTCGTCCAGCGCCGCGTCCGGGGCGTTTTTCTTGACCGACTCGATACCGTTGTCGCGCGCCGAGGCGCTCGAATAGGTCTCGCTCGTGCCGATCACCTGGCCGTTGGAGGCCTTGAGATTGAACATCGGTTTGCCGGAGCCGCTGTCCTTGCGCTCGTAGCGGTCATCGTTCGGGGCATTCTTGCGGACGGACTCGATGCCGTTCTCGGCGCTCGCCTTTGCGGTATAGCCCTCGCCGACGAGGATGGTCTCGCCATTGCCGGCCTTCAGCCGAAAGCGGTATTCGCCCGCCTTGTCCTTGTAGAGTTCGAACTTGCCCGCCATGTGCGGCCCCTCCGCTTCAGTTTACCCTGATGGAATTTGGGTCAGACCACAGCCGGATTGCAACCCTCAAAGCGGGGTCGGCGATCTCCTTCGCGCGCCGGCCGGCTGGCCGGCCCCGGTCACACCGGGGCGACCAGCCGCCGCCCGCGCACCGTCTCCACCGCCAGACCGGTGCCGAAGAGACCGCTCAGCATCTCGCCGGTCAGCTTGAGCGAGGCCGGGCCGGAGGTGACGAGCCGGCCCCCCTTCAGCGCCACCACCCGGTCGGCATAGCGCGCGGCGGCGCTGAGATCGTGCAGCACGATGATGACGCTCCGCGCGCCGGGGCCGGGCCGGGTCAGCCCCTGCAGCCGCTCCATCAGGTCGCGGCTGTAGCGGGGGTCGAGCGCCGAGAGCGGCTCGTCGAGGAGCATCCAGGGCGTCTCCTGCGCATAGGCCATCGCCGTGAAGGCGCGCTGGCGCTGCCCGCCGGAGAGCGAATCGAGGAGCTGGCCGGAGAGCGCCGTCAGATCGAAGAGCTCCATCGCCTCCGCCACCTGGCGGTGGTCCTCGGCGCCGGGCCGGCCCTTGTGATGCGGCCAGCGGCCGAAGCCCACGAGATCGGCCACCGTCAGCCGCGCGGTCACCCGTTCGGACTGGGTGAGGAGCGCCACGGCCTTGGCCCGGTCGATCGGCGCGGCGCGCGCCATGTCGAGCCCCTCCACGGTCACCCGGCCACGGGCGGGGCGCAGGAGCCCGGCGAGCGCATGGAGCAGCGTCGACTTGCCCGCGCCGTTCGGGCCGACGAGCGCGGTGATGCCGCCCTGCCCGAAGCGGAGGTTCAGCCCGTCGAGGATGGTTCTGCCGCCGAGGGCGACGCCGAGGGTTTCCGTCTCGATCATCGTGCGGGCCTTCTGAGGACGAGGGTGAGAAACAGGAGGCCGCCGGCGAATTCCACGACGATGGCCAGCGCGGATTGCAGGCCGAGGACCCGCTCGAACACCGTCTGCCCGGCGACGAGGATCATCGCGCCGATCAGCCCGGAGGCGGGGATCAGGAGCCGGTGCCGCCAGGTGCCGAGCGCGGCATGGGCGAGGCTCGCGGCGAGGAGCCCGAGGAAGGCCACGGGCCCGACCAGCGCCGTGGTGAGCGCCACGCAAAGCGTCACCAGCGCCAGGGCGGCCATCGCCACCCTGTCATGATCGAGGCCGATCCCCCGCGCCGTCATCCGACCGAGCGCCGCGGCGTCGAGCGCCGGCGCGAGGCGAAGCGCCGCCGCGAGCGCCAGCACGAGCACGCAGGCCGCCACGGCGAGCTCCGTCCGGTCGACGGCCCCGAACGAGGCGACGCTCGCCTGCTGGACGATGGCGAATTCCGAGGGCTCGAGGAGCCGCCCAGCGAAGCTCGACAGGCCGCGCAGGAACACCCCGAGGATGACCCCGGTCAGGATCATGCGCAGCAGGTCGCCGCTGCCCCGCAGGAAGAGCGTGCCGAAGATGACGAGCCCTGCGATCATCAGGCAGGCCGTCTCCGCCGCGAATTGCGCGAGCCCCGGAAGACTGGCAAAGCCGGCCGCCCCGAGCGTCAGGACCAGGGTCGTCTGGATAAAGACGAAGAGCGAATCGAAGCCGACGATCCCCGGCGTCAGCAGGCGGTTGGCCGCGACGGTCTGGAAGAGGATCGTGGCGGCGCCGACGGCCAGCCCGGTGACGACCAGCGCGGCGAGCTTCGTCACCCTCAGCGACAGGATGAAGCCATAGGGCGCGCGGAGGCCCCAGCCGAGATAGACGGCGCAGAGGAGGACGAGCCCGAGGGCGAGAAGGAGAAGCCGGCGTTCAGGCATCGGCCCGGGCCCGGCGCGGCGGCGCATGCAGGAGCCAGAGGAACAGCCCCGCGCCGAGGATAGCGAAGATCGTGCCGGCGGGGATCTCGTAGGGCCAGCGCACCACGCGGCCGAGGATGTCACAGGCCAGCACCATGGCCGCCCCGGCCCAGGCCACGACGGGCAGGTTCCGCCGCAGATTGTCGCCCCGGAGGCGCGAGACGATGTTCGGCACCACGAGCCCGACGAAGGGGATCGTGCCGACGCTCACCACCACCACGGCGGTGGTGATGGCGACGAGCAAGAGCCCGGCGAGCAGCGTCTGCCGGTAGTTGAGCCCGAGGCTCCGCGCCGCATCCTCGCCGAGGCCGAGAAGCGTGATCCGGTCGGCGACGAGATACAGAAGGATTGCGATGACGGCGACGATCCAAAGGAGCTCGTAGCGCCCCCGAAGGACGCCCGAAAACTCGCCCGATTGCCAGACGCCCACATATTGCACGAGATCGGTGACCCAGGCGATGCCAAGGACGACGGAGCCGATGATCCCGCCATAGATCAGCCCGACGAGCGGCAGGAGCACGGGGTCGCGCCGCGGCACGTGTCGCGCGAGCACGAGGAAGAGCAGCGTCCCCAGAAGCGCGGCCAGGGCGGCGACGGACATCTTGACGATCAGCGCCGCACCGGGGGCGATCAGCGTCACCGCCAAAAGGCCCAGCATCGCCGATTCCGGCGTGCCGACGAGGCCCGGCTCGACCAGACGGTTCTGCACCGCCATCTGCACGACGATCCCCGCCAGTGCCAGGCCGGCCCCGGCAAGCAAAGACGCGAAGGTGCGGGGCAGGCGGCTGACGGCGAGGAGGAGCCCGGCGTCGATGTCGCCGGAGGTGAGGCTCGCGGCGCCAACCAGAACGCTCGCGCCGATCAACAGCGCGAGCGTCAGGGCCGCAAGGAACGTCATGCGGCGCATGGATCAGGAGCGGGCGTTCTGCAGCGCGTCCGTGATCTCTTCGATGGTCAGCATCAGCGACTGGATGCCGCCGCCGACGAGGTAGAGCGCCGCGCTGTCGAGATAGATGATCCGGCCCGTCTCGGCCGCGGTCGTTCCGGCCACGAGCGGGTTGTCCAGCGTCACCGCGGCGGCTTCGCCGTCCTGGCCGATGGCGGCGCCCCGGTCGATGACGAGGATGATGTCGGGATCGACCTCGGCGATGAATTCGAACGAGACGCTTTCGCCATGGGTCTCGGCGTCGAGTTCGGCGAAGGCCTCCGGCAGGCCGAGATCGGTGTGGATCCAGCCGAAGCGGCTGTCATCGCCATAGGCCGAGACCTTGCCGCCGTTGGTGAGCAGGATCAGCGCGTCCCCCATGCCCTCGGCGGCGGACTGGGCGCCCTCGATGGCGGCGTCGAGATCGGCGAGCAGGGCGTCGGCCTCGGCCTCTTTCCCGAAGATGTCGCCATAGGCTTCGACGCGCGCGCGGCCCTGGCCGATCACGTCTTCCCAGATGGTCATGTCGATGGTGGGCGCGATGGCCGAGAGCGGCTCAACCTGGGTCTGCGAGCGACCGCCGGCGATGATGAGGTCCGGCGCCATCACGGCCAGGGCCTCGAAATCGGGCTCGAAGAGCGTGCCCACGATCTCGGCCTCGGCCATGACATCGGCGAGATAGGCGGGCGGCTGGATGTCCGGCACGCCGGCGATCGGCACCCCGAGGGCCTGCAGCGCATCGACGCCGGCGAGATCGAGGACGACGACGGTCTCGGGCGCCGCGGGAACCTCCACGGGGCCGGAGTAGGTCTCGACCGTGACCGTCTGGGCCTGTGCGGCTCCGGCGAAGCTGAGGGCGGCGACGAGGGCAATTGATCTCATGGGTCTCACTTCCAGTTGGTGCGCCGGTGGCGCTTTACTTATCCGACTGTTTTAGTCAGAATCAACAACTGACAGAAATACTCAGGAGTTATCGGGATGCAAGAGACTGTTTCGGATGAGGGCCGGTTCAGAACGTCGCGGGCCAGCAGCTACCTGCAGCAGCTTTGCAAGCACTTCGGCCACAAGAGAGAGGTGCGCTTCGATGCGACCCGGGGCGAAGTGTCGCTGCCGCCGGGGCCCGTCGTTCTTGCGGCGACGGAGGACGAGCTGGTCGTGACCGTCAACGCGCAGGATGCCGCGGGGCTCGTCACGGCCCGCAGCATCGTCGACAGCCATCTTGAGCGCTTCGCCTTCCGGGAGAACTTCAAGACGATGGACTGGGCCGGGGCGGGCACGGAGGACGGCGCCTCCGCCTAGCGGAAGGCGCCGGTTTCGACCGGAGCGCCCGGCGGGCGGCGACCCGCCGGGCAGGCTCGAGCGATTCCGGCGAGGGAGGCCGTCCCGCGTCAGAGCGCGAAGAGGATGCACCACGCGACGAGCAGCAGTTGCAGCGGAAGCCGCAGGAGCAGGTAGACCGGCCCCCATTCGTGGCCGCCGCCGCCGCGGCGGGTCAGGCTCGCGTAGACATTCACGGGAAAGAACCCGATCAGCACCGCGATCGAGGCCCAGCCCGCCGCGACCCGCGAGGCGGGCAGCATCAGCGCGAGGGCGATGCCGGCCTCCATCACGCCTGTTGCGAGGACGATGGGCCGCCGCAGCGGCACCCAGCGGGGCAGCATCTCGACCATTTGCCCCGTCATGGCGAAATGGCCGAGCGAGAAGAAGGCGAAGGCGAGGACCAGCCCGGCGAGGCCGAAGAGCTCGGCGCGGGCCGCATCGCTCGGCCAGAGCAGCAGAGCCGCCAGCCAGGGCAGGACGAGCAGCGCCAGGATGATGGCCGGGGTTCTCATGCGCCGCCCCTCCGCCCTTGTGCCGGCCCCGGCCCGGGGCCGCTTAGCATCCGGCGCGCCACGCCCGGCGACAGGCGCCAGATGCCATGCAGCGCCCTCGCGCCGCCGATGCGGATCGTCTCCCGCCGCCGGTCGATGCCGCGCAGGATGCCCTCTGCCGCCGCCTCGGCACTGATCTTGCCGCGGCCGCGGCCCGCCGTCATGTCGGTCGCGACCAGCGGCAAGAGGGCCTCGCTGACGAGAAGATCCGGCCATTCCCGCGCACGCGCGCGCAGCGCATGGGTGGCGTTGCCAAGCCCGGCCTTGGCCGCGCAATAGGCCAGCGCGCGCGTCTTGGGGGCGAGGGAAAGGCAGGAATTGACGTTGCAGACGAAGCCATCCGGCGCATCGCCGATGACCGGCAGGAGCGTCGTGGCCAGGATCAGCGGGGCGGCGAGGTTCACCTCCAGCTCCGCGCCGATATGGGCGGCCCGCCGCTCGGGCGACAGGCGCAGCGGATCGCATTCCGTCTGCACCGCCGCATTGTTGATCAACCCGCGCGGCGACAGCCCGGCGAGCGTTTCGGCCAGCGCGGCCGTCGCCTGACGGTCGGACAGGTCGCAGCGGAGGAAGCGGAGGCCCGGCGCGTCCGGCCCGGGCACCTGCCGCGCGATGCCGATGACGGGCTGGCCGCGGGCCACGAGCTGTCGCGCCAGTTCCAGCCCGATGCCCCGGCTGGCGCCGGTGACGACGATAGGGCGCGGCTCAGACATGCGCCGCCTCCCCGGCCTCGAAGGCCTGCCAGCCGTCCTCGATGGCGGGCAGGATCGCGACGAATTCGAAATGCGGATGGGTGAAGAGCGGCGTGTCGCGCAGCCGCTCCATCCCCGTGTTGAGCGCCTCGGCCGAGGCGGCCGTGACCATCCAGATGTCGGAGCACATGGCGGTGAAGGCCTCGCAATCGAACTGGCGGATCGTCTCGCCGCCCGACGGCGCGGCGGCAGCGGCGATCTCGCGGCGCCGGGCCCTCGGCAGGGCCAGCCAGGACGGCAGCGCGCGCACGAGGAGAAACAGGGTGAGGGGCTGGGGGCGGAGGATGGTCTCGGTCATGTCTGGGCACTTTCAGCTTGAAGCGGAGGGGAATGCCCGCAATATCCGAGCAATTGCTCGACTTCGCTACTCGCATGGAGAGGCCATGACGCCCGCCGCGCCGGAGCCCAAGAAAATACCGAAACAGGCGCGCGCCATCGCGACCTGCGCCGCCATTGTCGAGGCCGCGGCTCGCATTCTGGAAGAGCAGGGGCCGGAGGCGCTCACCACCAACCGGATCGCCGAGCGCGCCGGGGTAGGCATCGGGACGCTCTACCAGTACTTCCCCGACAAGCACGCGATCCTGGTGAGCCTCATCCGGCGCGAACGCGGCGCGCTCCTGTCGGAGCTGCGCGGCATCGAGGCGGAGGGCGACGCGGCGCTCGGAGAGATGATCGCCGCCTCCATCCGCCATCAATTCGACCGGCCGAAGCTGGCCTCGGCGCTCGAGCATATCGAGCAGGCCTTCCCTCTCGGCCCCGAGGCCGCCGCCATGGCCGAGGAGATCGCCGCGCTGTCATCCGACCTTCTCGGGCGCCGCTTCGCGCCGGTCGAGAGGACGGACCTGCTGACTGCGGTCCTCATCGCCCGGACGATCGTCAACGCCGCGGGCGACGGGCTGCTGCCGCAGGACGGGCTGGCGGAGCGGGTGGAGAGGGCCGTCCGGGGCTATCTGACCAATGTGACGTCCCGGGCCTGACGGGGTGGGGCGCGTCGCGGGCGCTCCAGGCGGCGCGCCCGCTGCGAGGCCCCGAGCCTCTGCCGGCTAGACGGCCCGCGAGGCCCGGGCGGTGGTCTGCAGGGCCTCGAAGACGCGGTAACGCTCGAGATGCTGGTCACGGGCCTTCGGGTCGGGCTCGATGATGGCCAAGAGGCGACTCATTGCGGCCATGCCGGCCGGGATGTCGCCGTGAACGCCCCCGGCGACGGCGCCGAGGATGGCGCTGCCGAGAAGCACGGGTTCCGCCGTCTCGGGGATGGCCAGAGGCAATCCCACGGCGTCGGCGAGCAGCCGCCGGATCAGCGGGCTCCGGCCGGCGCCGCCGCTCAGGACGATCCTCTCCGCGCCCGCTCCCGCCTCAGTCTGCGCCTCGACGATCTGGCGCAGCCCGTAGCCGATGCTGCTGATGCAGGCGAGGTAGAGGCGGACGAGGTGATCCTCGTCGCGCTCCATCCCGAGGCCGGCGATCACCGCCCGGGTATGGGGGTCGGCATGGGGGGCGCGGTTGCCGAGCACCTCGGGCACGACGTGAAGGCCGCGCAAGAGCTCGGTCACGTCTCCGTCCGGGGCCATCGCCTCGGCGCGCCGGGCAAGCCAGGCGGGCAGGGACAGTTGCGCGGCCCGTGCCGCATCCAGCGCGGCGGGAGCGGCGGGGTGGAAATCGATGAGCTGGTCCACCGCCGCCCCGGCGGCGGACTGGCCGCCTTCGTTGAGCCAGAGCCGCGGGACCATCGCCGAGTAATAGGGCCCCCAGACGCCGGGCACGAAAACCGGCTCGCTGGTGGAGGTCATGGTGCAGGAGGATGTGCCGAAGACATAGGCGAGATTCGCTTCCGCCCCGCCGCCCTCGGTGGCGCCGACGGTGCCCACGCCGCCCGCATGGGCATCGATCAGGCCCGCCCCGACCGGCGTGCCGGGCGAGAGGCCGAGCTCCGCCGCCGCCTCGGCCGTGAGGCCGGAGCCGAGCGCCGCGCCGGCATCGACCACGTGCGCCCCGATCCGCCGGAACCCGTCGTCCGCAAGGTCCCCGAGGCCGATCTGGCGGAAGTAGCTGTCGTCCCAGCCGCCGTCATGGCCGAGATAGGTCCATTTGCAGGTCACGGTGCAGATCGACCGGGCGAGGTCGCCCGTCGCGCGCCAGGTCAGGAAGTCCGTCAGGTCCATGAACTGCCAGGCGTCGGCATAGACCTGCGGCGCGTTCTCCTTGAGCCAGAGGAGCTTGGGGGTTTCCATCTCGGGCGAGATGCGGCCGCCGACATAGTCGAGCACCCGGTGGCCCATGGCGTTGATCCGCTCCGCCTGCTCCAGCGCGCGGTGGTCCATCCAGACCATGATGTTGCGCTCGGGCGCGTCGCCGACGGGCAGGGGGGTGCCGTCCGGCCCCAGCACCACGAGCGAGCAGGTGGCGTCGAAACCGATGCCGGCAATCTTGCCCGCCGTGAGGCCGGCCTCGGCCATCGCGCCCTTCACGCTGGTGCAGACGGCCGCCCAGATATGGTCGCTCGACTGCTCCACCCGCAGCCCGTCGCGGTACAGGGCGATGGGGTGGCTGGCGGTGCCGAGGAGCGTCCCGCCCTCGTCGAAGACCCCCGCGCGGGCACTGCCCGAGCCGACGTCGATGCCGATCAGCGCCATCCTCAGAGGTCCACGCTGTTGGGCAGGATCACCATGTCGCGGATCACCACGCCCTTGGGGCGGGTGAGCATGAAGAGCACGGCCTCGGCCACCTCTCGCGGCTGCATGAGCGAGCCGTTGGCGAGTGCTTCTTCCATCTTCTCCTTCGGCCAGTCGTCAAGCAGCGCCGTGACCACCGGCCCGGGCAGGACGGCGCCCATGCGCACCCCGGCGGGGGCGACCTGGCGGCGGGTCGCATGAAGGAAGGCCTGCACCGCGAATTTCGACGCGGTGTAGATCGGCTCCCAGACCACAGGGACGACGCCGGCAACTGAGGAGGTGAAGATCACATCACCCGACTTGCGCTGGACCATCCCCGGCAGCACCGCCCGGACCGACCGGAACGCGGCGTTGACGTTGAGGTTCAGCATCCGGTCCCACTGGTCCGGGTCGCCCTCGGCCGCCGCGCCGCCGACATAGGCGCCGGCATTGGCGTGGAAGATGTCGAGCGGGCCGACCAGCGCCTCGCAGCGCTCTGCGATGCGGTCCACCTGCGGGCCGTCGAGCAGGTCCACGACCAGCGGATGCGCTCTTTCCCCGAGTTCTGCGCAGAGCGTCCCGAGCCGGTCTTCCGCCCGGTCGATCAGCACGACGCTTGCCCCTTCCTCGATCAGGATGCGGGCGCATTCGAGCCCGATCCCCGACGCCGCGCCGGTGATCGCCGCGGTCTTTCCGTCCAGTCGTCCGGTCATGATTGCCCTCCTCAGGCGCGGCCGTGGCTGGCGCGGGAGCGCCGGGCGAGGCTGTCGACGATCACCGCGATGGCCAGAACTGCGCCGGTGATCATGTAGCGCAGCGACGACGACAGGTTGAGCAGGGTCAGGCCGTTGGAGATCGCCATGATGACGAGCACCCCCAGAAGCGCCGACCAGGCCGAGCCGCGCCCGCCGAAGAGAGAGGTCCCCCCGATCACCGCCGCGGCGATGGCATTCAGGTTCACGTCCCCCGTGCCGGCCTGCTGGCTGGCAGAGGCGAGCCGGGCGGCAGCGAAGATGCCGCCCAGGGCCGCGAAGGAGGAGCAGACCACGAAGGCGGACAGGCGGATCCGGCGGACGTTGATGCCCGAGCGGCGCGCCGCCTCGGCATTGCCGCCGACGGCGAAGATCGACCGGCCCCATTTCGTGCGGGTCAGGGCGTAGTCCAGCCCGGCCACGAAGGCGACGAAGACGCCGAACATCCACGGCACGCCCCGGCCGAGCTCGAGGTAATAGACCGCGAAGAGCAGCGCCGCCGTCAGGATCAGCGCCTTTGCCAGCGGCACGCTCATGCCGCCGGAAGAGAGGTTCGCGGCCTCGCGCTGTGCATTGGTGCGGCGCGCGCTCCACAGGATCAGCGCGCCCGGCAGGAGAGCCACGAGATAGGACAGCCACATCGGCATGATGAGGATCTGCCCGAACCGCACTAGCGAGGAGGTGAACGGCATGTTGATCGAGCCGGTCGGTCCCAGAAGGTAGAGCTGCAGGCCGAGGAGCGCGAGCAGCCCCGCCAGCGTGGCGACGAAACTCGGCATCTCGAACTGGTTGCGCAGGACGCCGTAAATGAGGCCGACGATGGCGCCGGTTGCGATGACGGCGAGGATCACCAGCGGCAGCGGCAGGCCCACGCCGACCCAGAGCACCCCGGTGATGGCGGAGGCGAGGCCGGACATGGAGCCGATCGAGAGGTCGATCTCGCCCAGAAGCAGCACGCAGACCACGCCGAGGGCGATGAAGCCCACCGCCGCGGCATCGAACAGCAGGTTCACGAGGTTGTTGGGGGCGAGAAAGACCGGGTTCAGCGTGCTGAACACGATGGAGATCAGCAGGAGCCCGACGAAGACCGGGAGCATCCCCAGGTCGCCGGAGCGCACCCGGTCGATGAAGGCCCGCACCGCACCTGCCAGGCCGGCATCATGGCGGACGCGCGTATCGGCGCGGTCGAGGCGGGGCTGGTTGGCGTCGGACGGGCTCATTGGACCACCTCGGTCGGTTCGGATTTGCGGGCGGCGCGGCGCGAGACGGAATTCTCGTTCGCCCCGGTGATGGCGGCGACCAGCTCCTCATGGGAGGTCTCGGCCGTGAAGACGCCGTTGTTCTGTCCGAGGCGCAGCACGACGATCCTGTCGGCCACGGCGCGCACGTCCTCCATGTTGTGGGAGATGAGGATCACGCCGTGCCCCCGGTCGCGGACGCGCTCGATGAGGTTCAGCACCTCCGCGGTCTGCGCGACGCCGAGCGCGGCAGTCGGCTCGTCCAGCATGATGATCTTGGGATCCAGCAGCAGCGACCGCGCGATGGCGACGGTCTGCCGCTGCCCGCCGGAGAGCGAGGCAATGGGCTCGCGGACGGACGGGATGCGGGCGGCGAGCTCGCGCAGGAGCGTCCAGGCGCGGACCTCCATCTGCACCTCGTCGAGCGCCCAGGGGTTCATCTCGTGCCCGAGGAAGAGATTGGCGACCACGTCGAGATTCTCGCAGAGCGCGAGATCCTGGAACACGGTCGCGATGCCCATCTCCAGGGCCTTGCCGGGGCTGTCGAGCGTGACCGGCTTGCCGAGGAACTCGATCTGACCCGCCGTCGGCTGATGCACGCCGGCCAGCACCTTCACCAGCGTGGACTTGCCCGCGCCGTTGTCGCCGACAAGGGCGACGACCTCGCCCGCGTGGATGTCGAGCTCGATGTTCTCGAGCGCGGTCACGGCGCCGAACTGCTTGGTCACGCCGCGCAGGCGGAGCAGCAGCTCGCCCGGCCGTTGCGATGTGGTCATGGGTGTCCTCCTGCGGCCCCCTTTGAATTCCGGGCGCGGCGCCGGGAGGTGCGCCGCGCCCGCCTGACCTGACCTTACTCGATTCCGAGCTCGGCGCAGGCCTCCGCATATTCGGCGGTGCAGACCTCGGCGGCGGTCTGGATGCCCGCGTCGAAGATCTCGGCCTTGATGTTCTCCTGCGTCACGACCGCCGGCACGAAGAGCTGGCTGGGCGTGTCGTAGAGCGTCGTCGAGGCCTCGGGGGTCTCGCCGTTGAGGAGTTGCACGGCGACCTCGGCAGCCGCGGCGGCCACGATCTCGGACGGCTTGGAGATCGTGTTGTACTGGTCGCCCGCGATGATGAGCTGCAGCGCCGCGATCGTGGCGTCGTTGCCGGTGACGGGCGGCAGCGGATCGGTGCCCGCTGCCTTCAGCGCCGCGATGGCGCCGCCGCCGGTGCCGTCATTGGCCGCGACGATGCCCATGATGTCGCTGCCGAAGCGGGTGATCTGGCCGGCCGTCCATTCCTGCGCCCGCGGCGGGGCCCAGTCGGGCGTGTCGAATTCGCTCAGCGTCTCGTAGGGGGAGGCGTCGAGCGCCCGGTCGATGCCGTCGCGGATCAGGCCCGCGGCCGCGTCGGTGGGCGAGCCGTTGATCTGCAGCACGCCGGCACCTTCGGGCACGCCCTCGGCCTGCAGGTGCTCGACGAGGCTCTGCGCAATGGCATAGCCGATGCCTTCGTTGTCGAAGGAGACGTAGAAGTCGGCCGGGCTGTCGGGGATCGGCCGGTCGTAGGCGATGACCTTCACGCCCTGGCTGTGCGCGATCTCGACCAGCGCGGCGGCGGCGGCGCTGTCGACGGGGTCGAGCACGACCACCTCGGCGCCCTGGGCGATGACAGAGTTGAACTGCTGCTGCTGGAGCGCGACGTCCGCATTGCCGTTCTGGTAGATCAGCGTGCAGTCCGGGCAGAGCTCGCCCATGGCGGCCTCGAAGCCGGGCCAGTCGTGCTCTTCGTAACGGGTAGAGGCCTGGTCGGGCATCAGGAAGGCGACCGTCTGCGCGGTCGCGGCAGAGCCGAGCAGGGTCGCCAGCAGCGTGGCGGCTGCGAGGGATCGGGAAGTCATAAGGTGTCTCTCCTCCACTGTTGGGCGCCGGGGCAGACCACAGGGAGGGGGCGCGGCAGGCCCCGGCCGATAGGCCAGCCTGGATGCCGCCAGAGCGTGTCCTCCCTGCGCACCTCCTCGTGCGCAATCGATGCGCTTTTTTGCACAATCGATTGCGCATCTTTGCTCCATCGATGGAACGTGGTCAAGATGGTTTGCGGTGCCGGGCGAGGAAGCACCGCTCAAGGAACGGACGGGACATGAAAAAAACGCCGCGGCGCACGACGATCTACGACATCGCGCAGCTCGCCGATGCGTCTCCCAGTGCGGTGAGTTCCGTCCTCAACGGCACCTGGAAGAAGCGGCGAATCAGCGTGAAGCTGGCCGAGCGGGTGACGCAGGTGGCCGAGGCGCAGGGCTATGCGGTCAATGCGCAGGCCAGTCTGCTGCGCCGCGAGAAATCCAACGTCATTGGCATGATCGTCCCCAAATACGACAACCGCTACTTCGGCCAGATCGCCGAGCGCTTCGAGGAGATGGCGCGCGCCCGCGGCCTGTTTCCCGTCGTCACCTGCACCCAGCGTGACCCGGAGCTCGAATTCGAGGCGGCCAAGGAGCTCGTCTCCTGGCAGGCCGATTGCGTGATCTCCACCGGGGCGACCGACCCCGATCGCATCAGCGCCTTCTGCTCGGCGGCGGGGGTGCAGTCGCTCAACCTCGATCTGCCCGGCACGGCCGCGCCGTCGGTCGTATCGGACAACCGGGCCGGCGCGCGCGTGCTGACGGCCCTGATCCTCGACCGCTGCGCCGCCGAATTCGGCACGTCGGGCGCCCTGCGGTTCGTGGGCGGCCGCCTGTCGGACCACAACTCTGCCCGCCGGCTCGAGGGCTTCCTGGAGGAGCACCGGGCGCGGGGGATCGAGGTGCCGGAGGCCCATGTCCTCGCCACCGGCTATTCGGCCGACAAGGCCGCCGCCGCCTTGTCGGGTTTCCGGCCGACCGGACCCACGGGTCTCTTCGTGAATTCCACGATCGCCCTCGAAGGCGTCGTCCGCTGGCTCGGCGAGCTCGGCCCCGCGATGGACCTCGTCCGCTACGGCTGCTTCGACTGGGACCCGTTCGGCGGCTACCTGCCCGGCAATGTCGGCATGGTGGAACAGGACGTCGAAGCCATGCTCTCCCGCGTCCTCGGCATGGTCGGCGAGGAGGCTCCGGCCGGCGAGGTGTCTTATGTTCCCTGCCTGCTGAGGGAATTCGGCGCCGATGGGGTGTCGCCGAGAACGGGCCAGGGCGGGTGATCGTGGCCACGCGGGCAACTCGGTGACCTGCGGGGCGGCCTAGGGGCGGGTCTTGATCCGTTGCAGCCGGGGCGCCGAGCGGACCGCTTGTGCGGGAACGGCCTGTGCGCAAGTGGTTTGCGCGGCTTTCCCGGCGCCCGCGTTCCGCGGCTGCGGGACACCAGCTCACTGAAGTCTGCCGACAAAAGGGGGGGAGTGGTGGGCGACCCTGGAATAGGACGTCGCGCAAATCGCGTTCATTCCTTGGCCAAAGTGTCCCGCAGAGCTGTAGTGCGGGACACTTTGGTGCGGCGGCGGCTCGCTCTGTGATCGTTGCGGCTGTTCGCCGCCGGCATGGAGGCGACTATGACGAACGGCCTCTCAGCTCTGGAACCTTGCTCAGTCGAAGGAACGTGAAAGGAGGAGAGCGGTCCTTCGCTGCGGCACCTACGAGCGTCTAGAAACGGCGGAGAGCGGACGTTCCCTGCACTGGCTGCAAACGTCGCGGCAGAGTGGCAAATGGTCGTTGGCCACAGTACTGGGAAGCAGGCATGTACAGCCCACCTGGTCGCAACTCAGTTGGAAACCTAACTATCAAGCAGGAGTGGCTGAAGCGTGTGTTCCTTCCGACGCACTTGAGGCGCGGCCTTCGGGAATTTTCTGGAGGGGGAGACGTTTTGGTCTTAAGGAATGAAGTCATCAGGGCGAAAAATTTTCATTGTGAGTAGTTAGACCTTGGCATCCGCCCAACAACTCATCGGCCTCATCAAGAGCCACGCGGAAGGAGACGCCGATCGTTTTTACGATCTGGCGATGCAACTTTCTGCGGCCGAAGAGCAGAAGGGGCACACCCGGCTGGCGGAACAGTTGCGACAATGGGCCGAAGCGGGGCAAAGACCACCGGCGAAGCGGACCCCTGCAATCACCCCTATCGCAAAACCGCGCGGCGATCTGGCAGGGTTCCTTGCCGCGTCCTATCCGACCGAGCGTCTGGTCGATGTCATCTTGCCGGACAGGATCGAGAGCGAGCTCGCGCATCTCGTCGTTGAGACGCGCATGCGCGAAAAGCTCGAGGCAAAAGGACTCAAGCCACGACGGCGCGTTCTCCTCTCCGGCCCTCCCGGAACCGGCAAGACCCTGAGTGCGTCAGCACTCGCCGGCGAGCTGCAGTACCCCCTGTTCTCGGTCATGCTGCATGGGCTGATCACGAAGTTCATGGGCGAAACCGCGCAGAAGCTGAAGATGATCTTCGATGCCGTCAAGACGACGCGCGGTATCTATCTCTTCGACGAAATCGACGCTTTGGCCGCTGCCCGGGGCGGTGATAACGATGTCGGCGAGGCCCGGCGGGTTCTAAACTCATTCCTGCAGTTCTTGGATGAGGATACCGGGCCTTCCATCGTTATCGCCACCACAAACCTGCCGGGAATCCTTGACCGCGCGGTGCTGCGCCGCTTCGACCTCGTGTTGCCTTATGTAATGCCCGATGGCCCGGCCATCCGGCAGGCGCTCGAACGCCGCCTGATCGGATTCTCGCTGGCTCGGATGGGATGGAAGCGGGTGACGGATGCGGCCACGGGCCTATCGACGGCCGATGTAGTGGCGGCGGCGGAAGATGCCGCCCGACGTGCTGTGCTGAACGACATCGACAAGATTGCGACACAGGATCTGCTTGATGCCCTCGAACGCCGACGGTCGCTCCAAGAACTAGGGACCGATGAAAATGGCACGAGACCTTCGACACTTCCACCTTCGCAATCTCGGACAGCCGCGCCCGTTCAGGGCAAAGGGCGGGGGCGGGCCCAAAGGACCAAGTGATGTCCCCAATCGGGCCGCACACGCGCAAGCGCTGCTCCAGTCCATCGATGCGCTGCCGGATATTCCAGCTGCTGAGCTTCCCGGCGTCTATCTGGAAGTACGCTCGCGTGTCGACGAGCGCCTGAAAAAGGACAGCCTCGACGCTAGTGGCCTGACGCTCCTTCGTGTCGCCGAGGTCCCTGATCCCGGAGGTGGCCAGGAGCTTGCGACGGTCTTTGCGACAGCCAAGGGTGTCGAGAACCTGCGTAAGAAGGTCGAGCAGTTTCGGACGGAGGACACAGCCGAACGGGAAAAGGATGGTGAAATCATCCCGGGCCGTCCGAAGAATGCGGATCTGGTGCAGAGCGTCGCAGCCATCACGGAAGCGGGCTTGCGTGCCCTCTGGCGCAGCCCGGCAGGCAAATTTCCTGCGGCGGATATTGCGACCGTCTGGGAGGTTTGGCTCGAGCCTCAAATGACCGAAGTCTTCGTCGCGGCCGCGCCCAACTATGGCGTCACGGTGGGAGCGGATCGGCTGGAGTTTCCCGAAGATACCGTCGTGGTCGTGCAGGCCGATCGCAATCAGCTCGCCCAAGCCGTCCGCCGACTCGGTGGCGTGCGCGCCCTTGCCGCTCCGACCATCACCGCAGATTTCTTCGACGGCTTGCCGGTGGCCGAACAGGCGCAGTGGGTCGACGAGCTCGCGGGCCGGACGACCTATACCGACAATCCCGATCCTGGCTACGTTACGCTTATGGATACCGGCGTCAGTCGGGCGCATCCTCTCCTTCAGCCCGCGCTCAGTCCGGGCGATAGACATACCGCCAACCCGGCCTGGGGATTGGAGGACGTGAAGGGCCATGGCACGGAGATGGGGGGCCTGGCGCTCTTTGGCGATCTGACGCCTAAACTGCACCAGGCGAACCCGGTTTCAGTCGTGAACCGTCTGGAATCCGTGAAGCTGCTGCCTGATGCAGGAGTGAACCCGCATCATCTCCTCGGCGCGGTGACAAGACATGCGATAAATGCGGTCGAGCTGGTCGGCCCCCGCCGCCGTACTTTCACAATGACGACGACGACCGGTGAGGACACGCCGCATGACGGCGCGCCGACCTCCTGGTCGACGGAGGTCGATCAGCTGGCGGCTGGCGTGTCAGGAGAGATCCGACAGCGGCGTCTGGTGCTAGTTTCGGCGGGGAATACTGACAACTTCACCTTTGGCGCAGGAAGCTATCTTGATCGATGCGATCACGAGGACAACGAGATCGAGTCGCCGGCCCAGGCTTGGAACGCGCTGTCTGTCGGCGCCTATACCGAGAAGACCGTTCTGCCAGACGGCGAACCGGCGGAAGCTCTCGCACCGTTCGGAGATCTTTCGCCGGCGTCGCGAACCGCGTCGTGGTCCTCCCATTGGCCCAACAAGCCGGATGTTGTCCTCGAGGGCGGGAACTGGGCGCTAAGTGCCATGCCGCCACCGATGCGGCACGGATGGCTGTCTCTCCTTTCGACACATCATAATTTTCCGGTTCGATCCTTCACGTTCACCTCCGACACCAGCGCCGCGACGGCGCTTGCGGCCAAAGATGTGACCGAGCTCTGGTCGGATTATCCGACGCTTTGGCCCGAGACGGTTCGCGGTCTCTATGTGTCCTCGGCACGATGGACGCAGCAGATGCGAGCACATCTGCCGGCGCAGGCGAACAAGGGGCATTACACGCCGCTCTTCCAGAGATATGGGTTTGGTGTTCCCGACATGGCTCGCGCTCGCCGCAGTGCGTCAAACGCGCTGACCCTCATCGTGGAAGACACGATTACCCCATATGGGATCTCAGAAAAGACAGGCGGCGACGTACACAATGAGCTGAAGCTCTTCGCCCTGCCATGGCCCGTCGAGGCTTTGCGCGCGCTCGGGAGTGCCGATGTGACATTACGTGTGGCTCTCAGCAGCTTTATTGCCCCGAACCCGTCAGAAGCGTCGCGCGGCGTACGGTATCGTTACGCTTCACATAATCTGCGGTTCCAACTCAATCGTGCTGACGAGGGTGAAGCCCAATTCTTGGCTCGGATCAGCAAGGCGGCAGAGAAACCGGATGGTCCCGCAAGCGACGAGGAAGATCTTTGGGACTACGGCAGCAATCGACGCCATGTCGGATCGCTTCATATTGATCAACTGAAGTGCAAGGCGTCAGATCTCGCGCGACGTAATCTCTTGGCCGTTCACCCGGTTACCGGATGGTGGAAGTCGAAAAAAATATTGGCTGGGGGTCTACCCTCCGTTCGCTATTCGTTGATCGTGGAAATAGATGCTGAAGACCTGGACACTGAGCTATATGCGGAGGTTCAGGTCGCGATCGATGCCTTGGTAGCGGCTCAGACGGTCGTGCAAGTTTGACTTACCGGCCCTCTTCGCCTGCCATCGAATGCCGGCTTGAAGCTGGGAGCAATAGCGCTTCGGATCAAGGTCATCGATCGTGGTCGCCGCGCGTCTGCGGGTCGGTCCTTAAGCTCAAAGAAACCGTCGCCGCGGGACGAATGAACGGCGGCTATGGTGACTTGCGATGAATCTTCTGCGACTTGGCGAAGGTCCGCGATGGGCCGGGAGCGACTGCGACCAAGCAGGGGGCCGAACGGCGGTTTCGGGCCGGGAACGCCTGAGTCAGAGAGAGGAATTGAACGTCCGCTCAGGGTCGTGAGGGGCGCGCCGACGCTGCTGATCGAACGTTGGGGAAGGGTTGCGAACCATCGAGGCAAACACCCCCCTTGCGCGGTAGCATCGTGCTGCAACCTTCATTCACCAGGCAGCAGTCTGAAGGGCAAGAGAGGCCGAAGGTCGATGTCTTACCACTCCAATCCTGCCAGCGCCTTCACTCCATCTGCAGCCAGTAGCCGCCGAGCCACGCCTCTAGTATAGACTTCACTCGTCTTAGCTTGCGTGTGCGCCATCACCGCCATGATCTGGTGCTGCGAACATCCAGCTTCAGCCATCAGCTCGGCGACCGCTTTTCTTACGCCGTGCGAGGAACGTCCTGGGATTCCTGCCGAGGTGCACCAACGCTGCACTTGCACTCTCAGTGCCTCGCTCGACGTAAATGGCGCACCGGTGCTTCGGAGTAAGTAGGCTGGCCCCACGACCTTTGATGCCCGGGTCGCTGCTAGGAGCGGCGGCAGCATTGGTATCGAAACAAACGCGCTCCCCTTCTTTCGCGGCTGCCATTCCAGCCAGACCTCGCCATTCCGCATAGCCTCCTGCTCTCGACCAAGCCATATGGCATCGCCAATCCTGCAGGCGGTGAAGGCTTGCAGCGTGAGCCAGAGGTGCGCAGTCGTGCCTGGCAGGTGGTGCTCCTTGAACTTGCGGAGATCTGCGGCAGTCCAAGGCTTGGCCCCACCCTTCGGGCTGGTGTTAATCGGGCCGATGCCTGCGGCCGGGTTGTGGCCGATCTCGTCGCGCTCCATTGCCCACTTGTAGACCGCCCGCACCGATTTGATCAGGTTGTCTGCCGCGCCGGGCCTTCGCGCCCAGGCGTCGCGGACCCGCACAAAGGCGCCGGCGGGGGCATCCATGTCGAAGTCGCCATAGCGTTCGCCATCTTCATCCGTGTGGTCACAGAGCCGTGTTAGGACGCTCCGACGCTGCCGGAGCGTCGCAGCCGACATCTGGCCGGCGTCAACCATTGCCTCGAGGTGTCCAAGATACTTCTGGCAGAGCCAATCGAGAGATCGATCGACAGCTTCCGGGCGTGGCGGCTTCCACACTTCGCCTGTGCGCCCGGCGTAGTAGTAGTTAGCGAAATCGGGGTGATCCGGTGAGACCGGGATCCGGATGCGCTCGGCCTTCCGACCCTCAACCCGCACCCGGTAGCGGAGGCTGCCATTACGGTGCCGTTCGATAAGCAGGCCGGGGAAGTCGACACGCATCTCGTTCACCTGGTTTTCCACTTCTTCGGACGAGGGTGCGCGACCTCTTCCGATTCGGGAACTGGTTTCGCAGATTGCTGGTCTGCTGCGGGCGTCTCGATTTGAAAGGAACCGTCTGCAAGTACCCGCAGCGCGCCGACCTCGAGGCCGGCCTCCGCCCAAGCTGCGAGGGCATTGGTCAACCTGGCCTTAGACGGGGTTGCTGAGGGCATTGGTTCCGCTCCTCATATGTGTGCCTGAGCAAGGCTGAATTCTGGAAAGGGCACGCGCCGCCTCCATCTCCGGCACGACCCAACCTCCCCATTGCTCCGCCGCCGCGCACATCATCCCCGGGTATGACCGGCTGCGCAGGCGCGTCCGATCCGGGCCGGGCGGCATCCGGTGCACGGCGCTCCATCGCCGCCATTCGTCGCTGTCGCGCGCCGGCTCGGGCAGGCGATCCGTCTCGACGAGTTCGGGAAGCCCTCGGAGATACCAGCCCGTCGCCTTGTAGGCGGGTTCGCCAAACCAGAACGGCTGGACCATCTGGGCACGCGGCAGGTCGGCCGGCATACGGTCGCGGGCGAGGTCGTTCATCTCGGGGTTCTCGATGGCCACGCGGTTGATGGGCGATTCCCAGCACGCAGTGAAGACGCTGATGCCCTCCTCGAATTCGGCGCGCATGTCGTCCCAGCTGCGACCCGCGGGGAGCTGGCGGGGCGGCGTCCATTTGCCCGGTCCGCTCATCCAACGGCGCCCGGAGCGGCAAAGGCGCGTGCACGGCGGATGCATGACCGCGAGCAGGTCCCAGCCCCAGCCGAGGATACCGTCGCGGATGTCGCAGCGGATGTGCCGGTTGCTGCCGTCCTCGGCCGACTCGAGGTCGCACGACCAAACGTCGTGCCCGAGCGCGGAGAAAGCCCGGCGAGCGATGCCGCTCGTCTCGCAGCCAATGAGGATGCGGAGGGCGGTGCCGTCGGGGGTCATCCCTCGCCTCCGAGGACGGCCCGAAGGACGGCCCGAAGGAACGGCAAAATGCCGGCCAGCGTCACGAGGCCGACTGGAACCGCCCATGCGATCCAATAGCCCGCCGCCAAGCGGCCGCGCGATTTCTCAGCTTCGAAACGGCAGCCCAAGCGACCGCAGATCTCCGGCGTAGAGCACTGGCAGATTCCCATTTCGTCATCGGTCGCGCCGCCGGTTCGCTTCTGCGGGGGAGGTTGGAGGTGGTTGCGGGGCATCATGCCGCCTCCCCGAGCTGCTGGAAGACGCGCCGCGCCCGGTCATGCAGGGCGGCGTCGGAGCTGATCGCGAGCACCAACCGCGCCCAGGCCAGCCGGGCGTCGTCCTGCCTCAGCGAAACGATGGGGGTGCGAGCGAGCCACCTCAACTGCGCACGCAGGCGCGCCAGGTCGCCCGGGGCGGCGGGGGCGGCATAGCCGCCGAGCTCCGTCCGGGCCCGGCAGCGCCAGTGCTCCGCAGCTTCGCGCGGGGTGCAGCCATGGCCGGTGATGCCCAGGAGGTGGACCTCGACGAAGGCCCGAACCCCCGCGGGCATGGCATCGCCAGCCGGATCCTGAAAGGTGCTCTCGCGGGCTTCGATCTCCTGCCGGAGGATATCGATCATCGCCAGCGGTCTCGCCGCGTCCAAGCGGTCGCAGATCGTGCGCAGGGTACTGTCGTCAGGCATGGGCGGCGGCTCCGAAGTCGGGGGGATGGCGCGGGCGGCGCATTTGATCCAGTTGGCGACGGCGGCGTCTTGGTCCGGACCGATGCCCATCACGCCGAAAAGGGAAATCTCCCATTGGTGCGGCCCCCAGCCATCGCAGGCAGGGGTGATCGCGCCGCCGTTGCAGATGGTCAGGCGCACCATGGTGCTCGCCCGATCCTCTGCCCCCGTCAGGCAGTCGACCGCGAAGGCCCGGTTGTGGGCGAGGTGCGACGGTTCGACAGGAAGGGCGGTCATGCGGGCACCTTCGGCGGCTCGAACGGCCACGGCGGCGCGGGAAGGGTGACAGGCATCCAGCGTATGCCCACGAGGTCGGTGGTGCTCACCGGGACGTACACGACGATCACGGGGCGCGGGTCGTGGAGCGGGCGGCCCTTCACGGCGTGCCACTTCCGGCCTGAGGTTCGCGGTGAGCCTGGCGCAGGGCGAGACCCTCGCGCGACCTGGCGACGAGCCGGGCCAGCTCGATCAGGGACGGCCGTTCGGCATAAACCTCGAGATTATCGAGGATCTGCGCGGCGTCGGAGAGCGCGCGTGGTTCGGTGAGAGGGAGCTGCATCGGGGCCTCCATCGGGTGAGCGATGGAAGCCACTTATGCGCTTCAGGTATATACGTGTCAAGTATGCATATGCGCTACAGGTATATAGTGCGCTGGTTCTGAAGTCTGTGTTCAGGTTCAAACCGGAATCCGCCAGGCGCTCGGCTAGCTCAGAGCCGGGTGACGTGGAAAAGTGTTCCCGTTATGTTCTCTCAATGGAGGTTGAGAATCGCTTGATGACCGAGAGGCAATTTGAGGAGACGATTGCGGCGTTTACCCCTTCGCAAATGGCGCAGTTTCTCAAGTTTTTGGAGAATTCTGGTCTACAACCGCTTGCGCCATCGCGCCCCAAGAAGCCTGCATATCCTTCGGGAGACGCCTGAATGCATCGAGCAAGAGGCGCTCGGTGGTCGAGCGTTCCTCTGTGAAGAGGTCCGCTAGCTCAACGCCAAGCGCTGTCGCGATATCCCGGTAGAGCCGCAGCGGAATGCCGTCGTCTCCTCCTTCTATCCGGGAGATATGCGGCTGCGTGACGCCAACAAGATCGGCGAGATCGGCCTGCTTTAGGCCTCTCAGCTTTCTGATGTTGGCGATATTGCTCATGGTCAGACAATCGCAGGATGCTGCGTCTCCATCAAATTCGCTGTGCGCATGTAGATACTTGACACGTATATACCTGTAGCGCATACATAGCGCCCATGAACGCACTTGCTCAGTACCTGGCCGCGAACTGCATCCGTCAGACTCCATTCGCGGAGCGCTGCGGTACGACGCAAGCGACTATTTCCAGACTCTCCGCCGGGACTTCGCTGCCGAGCCTGGATCTGGCTATTCGGATCGAAGACGCGACAGCCGGCGCCGTCCCCGCCAATTCCTGGCGCAACGATGCTTCCGCCGGGGGAGCCGCGCCCTCCAGCGGCCGCCCGCGCGACTACATGCCGGCCAACGAGGTCGCGTCATGAAACCCGGATCTGATGATGGGCAATCGGTCATGCCCAGTGTTCGCAGCATCACCATCAGCGGGCCTAATGACGAGGATGGCCGACACCGTGAAGCTCGTCTGCGCGATCTATCAGCAGGCGCGCCAACTGGCGTGCGCTGTCTTCACTCAGAACCAGCTGATGAGCGTCGGCCGCGTTCACGTATTCGCCGCTGGCTGCGGTCCCTCTTTCAAAGAGGCGCAGCACAATGAATGAGCCTTCCTCATATTCGAGAATGCCGCAGACTACGCCGTCAGCAAATTCGGTCGCAACGGCGCCGCTCTCTCGCCGCAGGAGGCCGTCGGGGCCGACCAGAAACCGGTCATCCTGCATGTCTGTCTCCCTCATGTCTGGCGCCTTGCGCGCGCCCGCAGCATGCCCCGGGCCCACGGATTTGCGAACCTCCTCGCTCGGCGCTCGCCCCCGACGGGCTGCCTCCCGTCTCTCACCCCCCCTTTCCCGATCCTGCTCCGCCATCCTCCTCCCGGCGAGGGCAGGCGGGCCCGCTGCACCTCCTCCCGCAGCGGGCCCCAAGAACCGCGGCAGCTGGCCGACAGGCACCAAGACCCTGACCGCGGCAACGCCCGCCGGAGGCTCGGCCCCGGCGGGCCCCATTTCTCGGGCGCTCCTCTCATGGCCCCTTCATCGCCCATCCCCGGTCAATGACCAAACCAATGAGGTTGCTCGTGCCTGACCCGCGCCAGTCCATCCACGCCCTCTTGCGCGGCCTCGTGCTTCGCCTCGGCAAACAGGATGCCGCTGCCAAGATGATGGCGGATTACTGGAGCGAGACCGGCAGCGCCGCTGTCTGGGATGCCGGCGACCTGTCGCGGAAGATGCACGGCACCCGCCGCTGGACGATCGACGACATGCTCGCTCTGCAGGCGCTCACCGGATCGACGGCGGTGACCGACCTTGTGTGCGAGCTCGGCCAGGTCACCTCCTCGGCGCCCGGACTTTCCGGGATCCAGCATGCGACCCGACTGATCAAGGAGCACGGCGAGGCGAGTGTCGCCCTTCTCGAGGGCGGTGACGCGGCGCTCCAGCTCAAGGAGCTGATCGACCTGCGGGACGCTGTCGCCGCGGCGATCGGCGACCTCCAGGCAGAGGGGGAGGCCTGATGACCCAACGCGTCGCCCCCAAGGCGAAAGGTTGGCCGGGAGAGCCCCCGCCCGAACCACCGCGCCCGGCACCGGAGCGGATCATCGGTGGCGCCGACCATCGTCGCAACGATGGCCATCCGGGCTTCAATCCCTCGATCGCCTTCGGGCTCAAGGCGACCTCGCTCGCCCTCAAGGCGAAGGCGGGTCTTCTGCGCCCGGCAGAGGCATCGGAATTGGTCCTCTTCGCGCGCGCCCTTCATCCGGAAGGCCATGCCGACATCCTCGCCGCAGAGGCCTTCCGTGATGCGATCCTCTCCGCCCTGTCGGCCTCCGGCGAGGCGTTGCTGGATGCGCTGACCCCGGAGGCCGCAGCCTCCGGTCGGCGCGCAGAGGATGTCCTCGAGCGCCTGCCGGATAGCTGGCAGTCCAGAAAGGACTGCGGCCTTGACTGAGCGCGTCCGCCCCTTCGTCATCGAAGACGCCGCGGCGTTTGACCGGGCCGTGGTCTCCACCGTGCTCGCGTGGCTGATGCTCGAGCGGATGCACTCCGATGCCGCCGGTCTGGTCATGGATCGCCTCGTCTGGCTCGCCGACAACGAGGCCGTGCGCAATGGCGCGCCGCCCTACCACGTCGCCGCCGCTCTGCGGCTCGCCCGCGAAGGCAAGGCTGGGCTCCGGGCGCTGCATACGGCCGGCGCTTTGGCGAAGTTCTTCTCCGAGCGGTCAGAGGACCAGCTTCGCGCGCTCGGCTGGCCGGGCGAGGGGGGCTGATGTCGCGTGTCACCGATGCACAGCTCGAAGCCGCCCGAGGGCTCTCGATCGCGGAGATCGCCGAGCGCCTGGCGCTGGAAGGGCTTCACAAGTCCGGCGCTGAGCGGGTCGGGCCATGCCCGGCATGTGGCGGCACGGATCGCTTCGCGCTCAACGTCGCGAAAGACGTCTGGCTCTGCCGGCACTGCACCCCTGATGGCGGCGACGGGATCGCGCTCGTGCGGCTGGTGCTGAGCTGCGATCTGCCGGCCGCCATCGCATGGCTCGTGGGCTCGGCCGAGGTCGAGCTCTCGCCCGAAGTCGCAGAGCGTCGTGCTCGTGAGCGCGCCCAGGCGAAGCGCGAGCGCGAAGAGGAGGCCGCCCGGCGCCGCGCCGAAGCCGTTGCCATGGCCCGCGAGATGTGGGCGGCCGGCAAGCCGGCGAAGGGGTCGGCGGTCGCCGACTATCTGGCTTGCCGTGGTCTGGCCTCGATGGCTGCCGCACCCCCGCCCTGCCTGCGCTTCGCCCCCTCGTTGCCCTATCTGGTCGGGCAGGGGCGGGATGCCCGGACGATCCATGAGGGCCCGGTGATGCTCGCCGCCATCGCGCAGCCCGACGGCTCACTCGGCGCCATCCATCGGACGTGGCTCGATCTCTCGCGCCCGAAGGGCAAGGCGCGGATCGTCGATCCCACGATCAGAGATCCTGACCGACAGGTGCTGTCTGCCAAGAAGAGCTGGGGCCACAAGAAGGCCGGCGCGATCCGACTGACGCATCCCAACGCCCGCGGCTTCGACACGCTGGTGATGGGGGAAGGGATCGAGACGACCGCCACCGCCCTCGAGGCAGGCACCTTTCAGGCTGCAGCCCACTGGGCCGGCGTTGACCTGACCAATATGGCTGGCCGGCGCATCACACGCCGCAAGGGCATGCTCTATCGCGGGATCCCCGATCTCGACGGCGAGGATGTCGATGGCTTCCTGCCGCCGCCGTGGGTGCGCTGGCTGGTCTTCATCCAGGATGGCGATTCCGAGCCCCGCCTGACGCGCGCCCAGCTCATGGCCGGCCTCCGGCGAGCTCGGGCACGCAACCCGATGCTCGAGCGCATTTCGATCGTGCACGCCGGCGAGGGCAGGGACCTCAATGACATCGTGATGGAGGGGGCAGCATGAAAAAGACCCGAACGAAGAATGCCTACGGCGCCTCACTGAGCGGCGACAGGACAACGCTGCTCCTCAACTTTGGTCTCTGGACCGAAGAGCACCCCGTCGAACGGCTCGACCTCGCGCGTGCCCATTTCGAGAGCCTGGCCGCGAAGCACCCCCGAGGGGTGTACGCGACCGTCGCCATGGATCTTGCACGCATTGCTCGCCGATTGGCGCGCGCTGGAACAAGGTCGGCAGCATGAGCGACGACCGCTGGGACGAAGTGCGCGCCGCCCTGGGCGATCCGGAAGATATCGACATGGATGGCGTCGAGACCCCGCACCCCTGTGGTGACGATGGTCCGCCGAACGGCGAGCCACCCTCGGCTGATGCAGAGGAAAGACTGACGCCTTCGGAGAGGGCGGCGCGCGAGCCTTTGAACGACCTGGGAAATGCCCGGCGCTTCCGCATCTATCATGGCGAGGACGTGCTGCACGTGCCGCGGGTCGGCTGGCACGCCTGGGACGGTCGACGGTGGGCGAAAGATCCCGATGGGCTCGTTGTCCGCCGGCTTGCGCAAGGCATATCTGCGCGGATCACTGAAGAGATACCGCACATCGCCCTGGAGCGGTGGGAGGATGAGGCTATCGCGGCGATCCCCTCGGCTGAGCAGGAGATCAAGCGCCTGCGCGCCGAGGAAGAGAGCGAAGATCGCGCTGAGGCGCTGCGTAAGGCCGAGGCCACCCTGGAAACGGGGATCCGCGCCAAGACGCGGCTCTCGAAGCTGAAGAGCGAAATGCGCGGCTTCGCGAAGACAACCGGCAATTCGGACCGCATCACCAAGCTTTTGAAGGAAGCCGAGGTGCTGCTCTCCTGTCCGCTCGAGACAATGGACGCCGACCCTCTCGCGGTGAACTGCCTCAATGGCACCCTGCGCTTTACCGTCGAGCGCGGTGTTGAGGACGAGGGTATGTCTCCAGTCGCATCCGTCACCCTGACCCCGCACGACAAGGCCGACCGCTTCACCAAGCTGATGCAGGTCGAGTACGACCCTCAGGCCAGCTCCTCGCTCTTCGGTAGATTCCTGACGCGGGTGCAGCCCGACAGCGTGATCCGCCGGTTCCTGCAGCGCACCTTCGGCCTTGCCATGACCGCTTTGCCCATGCAGCGGATATGGTTTTTCTACGGCCACGGGGCCAACGGCAAATCGGTGCTCGTCGACGCCATGGCTGACCTGATGGGAGACTACGCCTCGTCGGCGAAGATCGAGAGTCTGACCGGCCAGTCGAAGCGCGGCGGCTCAGATGCCACGCCAGACCTCATCCCGTTGATGGGCGCGCGCATGGTGCGGGCTTCGGAGCCCGAGCAGGGCGAGCGGCTGAAAGAAGGCACGATCAAGGAGCTGACGGGCGGCGAGCCTATCCTCGTGCGGGCTCTGCATTCCGACTTCGTCGAGGTGCGCCCTGTCTTCAAGCTGATCCTCTCCGGCAACCACAAGCCGGAGATCCGCGGAACGGATGACGGCATCTGGCGGCGGGTGCTGCTTGTGCCCTTCGACGTGCAGATCCCCGAAGCAGAGCGCGATCAGGATCTCGGTCGCAAGCTGAAGGCCGAGCGATCAGGCATGCTCAACTGGCTGATCGACGGGCTGATCGACTTTCTGGAGCGCGGGCTCCAAGTGCCGGACACCGTCTCAGATGCCACGCAGAGCTACCGGGAAGAGAGCGACCCGCTCGGCAACTTCCTCGCCGACGGCTGCGAGGTGACCGGCGATGTGGGCCATTGGACGGCCACGAAAGACCTGGTCGCCGCCTTCAATATCTGGGCCGAGGCCAACGGCACGACACAGTGGAAGCCCCGCACTATCGAGAACGGGCTGAAGGACAGGGCCGGCCGATGGCGCCCGCCCGGTGGGGGCTCCAGTTTCGAATACTCAAAGGTGTCGGTGAGCGGCTATCGCGGCATCCGGCTGACGACTGACATGCGTGACCAGCTCGCCCGCCTTCGCGGCGGTGCCGCCTCGCCGCCCCCGGACCCCGATCCTGATTTCTAGCGGGAGGTCAGGGAGGACAACCGCCCATGGCGGGAGGTCGGCACGGCATCGGGGGTTCGGGGGAAGGCGAATGGTTACAGGTGGTTGGCTGGCAGGCCGGGAAGACAGGGAGGACAGGGAAGACGGCGCCGGGGTTTCGCTACATGCGCGCGCACGAGGGGTAAGGGGGCAATGGGAGAATACCGTCTTATGCGTTACCCCCATCCTATCCTCCCTGACCTCCCTGTCTTCCCTTTCGAAGTAGAAAAACAACGAAACAACAGAGGGTTAAAGGGCGGTGAGTTGGGGAAAAATCCTTCAACGGTCCTCCCTGCGTCCTCCCTGACCTCCCGTCTCTCCTCCCGGCAAAACAACCTGTTGGGCCCGATCTCAAAAATAGAACAAGATATTGAGGCAGATGATGAGCAAGAGCACCGATGAAGGCGCCACCCGCACTGGCACAATGGAAAGGCCACCTGCGCGACAGGCGGCTGACGCGCGCCGCGCGGAGGAGACGACGCGGCTGGCGAGGATGCACCGCGAGGCACGCCCCCCGGCAGACTGCTCGCCGGCAATCTGGGAGCATATCGCCCCGGCCCGCGCTCCGCTGCGGGCATTCCGACCGGAAGAGGCCGTCATCACGCAAGATGGCAACGTTCGGGTGCGCGATGAACCGATGCCAGACGGCCTGCCGGCACGGGTGACCTCGCCGCTCTCCGCCATCGAAGCGTTGTCGTGTCGGGGGCGAGGGAAGGGTAAGCCCTTCACCGTCGGCCAGCACTTGGCGGCCGAGGCCTATGCGGATGTTGTCCACCTGATGGCGGCATCGGGCGGCAAGCTCTCCAACTTCGATGGGATGCCGGGGGGCAGCGGCGACAGTGTAACGGACGCGATGATCGAGACGGCCCGACGGCTCCGCCGGATGGAGAGTGCCATTGGGGATGGGCCGGCTCTCCTCGCCGAGGGCGCGCTGGCCATGCCTGGTCGGCGGACGATCCGGCGCCGCGTCTTGGCATGGCAAGCTCTCATCGCCGGGCGGAGCTTGGGCGATATTCTCGCCGCCCACGGATGGGCCGCCCGGGCTACAAACTCGGCCCGCCTGCGTGCCGCGCTCGGCTCGCTCCTCGATGATCTCCACGGCCTCTAGCACAACCCCTATTGACAGGGGCTGTCATTCGGGACTAGCACTTGTGCCATGATCTAAAGTTGCGCCCGGCGGGGGATGTCCCGACCGGGCGCAACTGTTTGGCGCCGCCGCCGACCCCCTTGAGCTTGCCCTCAGCTGGGTCCCAACGGGTCCTTCCTTGGTGAAAATGCATACGGGCGCGCTAGGCGCAGTGGTTTCGCAGGGCTTAACGGCCAGCGAAGCCTAAACCCATGGTCTAAACCCGGTGGCGCGAACGGGGGCGTCGCCTAAACGAGGTGGCAATGCAGGCGAGCATGCGAGCGGTGGAGGTGGCGCAGGAGCTGGGAGTGAGCAAGGCTCGCATCAGCCAGCTAACCAGCGCTGGCACTCTCGACGGCTGCCACACCGGCGAGGGCCAGTCTCGGCGCTATGACCTGGGGAAGGTCGCCAAGGTGCTGGGGAAGAAGCTCGATGCGGGCCAGATGCTCGGCAATGGCCGGGGCACGAAGGTGGCGCTCGATCGGATCACATCCGAAGGGCGCGGGAATCCAGGCAAGGAAGTCCCTCCAGGGCCGTCGCGGGACGGCCCCCTGAGCCCGACCGACAGCGATCGCTATCAGCTCGCGCGGACGCAGGAAACCGAAGAGCGCGCGCGCAAGCTTCGCCGCGAAAATCTGGCTGAGGAGGGTACCTACCTCCTCAAGCGAGAGGTGGAGCGCCAGGTAGCCCGCCAGCTCGGCAAGGAAGTTGCCGAGTTCGAAGCGATGCTTCGGGAGGCCGCGCGCGCCATCGCCGACCAGCTCGGCGTCGATTTCAAGGCGGCCAGGGCGATCTTGCTCGGAGCCTGGCGGGAGCATCGCGGTGCCAGAGCGGGCATTCTCTCCGCCGCCGCGGATGCCGCCAGCATGACCGTCGACGAGCGGCAGGCCGACAGCTAGATGGGCTTTCTCAGCTCGGCGGAGGCTGCAGTCGCTTCCGCCCTAGCCGCCGGCATGGCTCCGCCTCCGCCGCCAGACATCACGCGGTGGTGCGAGGAGAACATCGTCTTCGATGAGCGGTCGCCGATGCCCGGCCCGTTCCGGATCAACCGCTTTCCGTTCCTGCGGGAGATCCACGAGGTGCTCTCGCCCGAACATCCGGCGCGCGAGGTGACGTTCATAAAGTCGGCGCAGATCGGCGGCACGGTGTCCGTCATCAACCCGACCCTTGGCGCCTGGCACGAGTATCGTCCCGTGGACAGCTTGGTGGTGCACCCGACGATGTCGTCGGCGACCGAATGGGTGGACAACAAGTGGCTGCCGATGCGGCGCCAGGCGCCGAGCCTGCTCGCGACCTTCGGCACCGGTCGCGGCGGCGACAACAAGGACGCCAAATTCAACCAGGAGACGGCGAACCGCAACGGGTCGCTGAAGGTTGCGTCTGCCGGCTCTCCAGATGATCTCGCCGGCACTTCGCGCCCGCTGGTTTTGCTGGACGACCTCGCGAAGTTCGAGATGACGAGCAAGGGTGACCCGGAAGCGATGGCGGTCAGCCGGGCGAGTGCCTACGAGGACGCCAAGATCCTCCGGAACTCGACCCCGCAGGTCGCCGGCACCTGCAGGATCACCCGGGCTTGGCTCAGGTCTGACCGTAGGCTCTACAACGTGCCGTGCCCCCATTGCGGGAACGCGGCGCCTCTGACGTGGGACAATTTCCGCAAGAACCTCGATCCGGAGCGGCTGGCGGCGGCCCATTTTACCTGCGACGCATGCGGCTGCGTCATCGGGCACGAGCACAAGGTGGCGATGCTGGCGGGCGGCTTCTGGCGATCGACCCACGCTTCCGGCGATCACCCGGGTTTCCACATCTGGCGCGCCTACGCGCCTCAGCGGGACTGGGCTTCGATCGCGGTTGAATATGCCCAGGTCATGGGTTGGACGCGGCTGAAGGTGAGCGAGAGCGGCGAAGGGCTCATCCGGCAGACCGTCGAGGCCGAGACCGAGCAGACCTTCCACAATGACGTGCTCGGCCTCGCCTATGAGCAGGCCTCGAAGGGTCCGGACTGGGAGAAGCTGCGCGACCGGGTGGAGGAGGCGGGCAAACCCGAGGCACTCCTTTCCGCCGAGGATGTGCTACCGCAAGCCATTGTGCCGGCTCGGGGTGTCCTCCTCGTCGCCGGGGTCGATTGCCAGGATGACCGTCTTGAGGTCCAGGTGGTGGCCTATGGCCCGAATGCCCAGCGGTGGGTGGTAGACTATCGGGTCATCCCGCATTTCATCGGCGATCAGGAGGGCTGGGATGCCCTCGACGCGCTTCTGAAGGCGAGCTGGCGCACCGCTGGCGGTCGGCGCCAAGGGCTCGACATGCTCGCGATCGACGGCGGCACATACAACGATGCGGTGTGGCGCTTCGCCAAGCGGCATCCTTGGACCAAGGTCATAATCGTCAAGGGTGCTTCGACCCAGACAGGGCCGCTCTTGATGCCCATGAAATTCGAGCGGCGCAAGGATGGCTCGGCCCGCCGCCGGCAGAAGCGGGCGTTCATGGTCAACGTCAGCCAGATGAAGGCGGATTTCTACGCCTGGCTCGCCAAGGAAGACCCGCTCGACCGCGGCTTCGTGCACATCGCCCGCGGTCTCGGCGACGAGTACTTCCGGCAGCTCACGGCGGAGGTCCGCGTGCTGAAGCGGGCGCGCTCAGGGGTGGTGACCAGCGCCTGGGAGTTGGCTGAGCCCTCGCGCCGCAATGAGGGTCTCGACACGATGCTCTACTCGGAGGCCGCCGCCCGGAGACTGGGGTGGGCGTCCATGACCGAGGCGCAATGGGCGAAGCTCGAGGACGAGCGAGGCGGCCAGGTGGCGGAATCGCAGGGCGATCTCTTCGAACAGGCGCTCAATCCAGCGTCTGACCATGCCGCGCCTATCCGGCAACCTTCGACGCCTGCGAAAGGCGCGCCGGGCGAGGACCGGAAGGTGAAGGCCGACAGACGGGAACCAGGCGATGACTGGCTCGGAAACAAGGGAAGCGACTGGCTATGAGCTACACGAGCGACGATCTGGCCACGCTTCGCAGGGCGCTGGTCGACCCCACGAAGTCGGTGACCTTCTCGGATGGGCGGCAAGTTACCTATCGCACCGTGGCAGAGATCCAGTCGGCGATGCGGACTGTCGAGGCTGCTCTCGCAGTTCGCCCGCGACCGACGCATGTGCACCCGGACTTCCAGCGCCGGGCCTGACAGCATGAACATCTTCGACAGGGTGATCGCCAGCGTCGCGCCGGAGAAAGGGCTGCGCCGCGCTCGTGCGCGGCGGGCGATGGATGTGGTCATGCGCTATGAGGCGGCCGAGACGCAGAGCCGCAACGGTTCCTGGCGCCCTGTGCGGGGCGATGCCGATGCGGCCGCGCGCGGTGCGCGCACCCGGCTTGCGGCGATCTCCTACGACATGATCCGCAATACTCCTCTCGGGACGCGCGGACAGCAGGTCATCGCCAACAACGTCATCGCCGACGGGATCATCCCGAAGATCCTGACGGCGGATGACAAGCTGCGCGGGGAGGTGCTCAGCTTCATCGAAGCGCATCTCGACACGAACGCCATCGACGCCGACGGGCGCACGACGCTCTACGGCATGCAGCGGCTCGCAATCAATACGGTGGTCGCCGCGGGCGAGGTCCTTCTCCGCCGGCGCCGTCGCCTGCCGACGGATGGCCTGCCGCTGCCGTTCCAGATTCAGGTACTCGAGCCCGACTTTCTAGACGTGACGCGCGACGGGCCGACGAAGGCTGGCACGACCATTCGCGAGGGCATCGAATTCGACGCCATCGGGCGGCGCATCGCCTATTGGCTCTATGACGAGCATCCCGGGGCGCGGGGATGGCGGGGGCTCCGGCAAGTTTCGCGACGGGTGCCTGCGAGCGAGATCATCCACATCTACCGGCAAGACAGGCCGGGGCAGATGCGGGGCGTCAGCTGGTTTGCGCCGGTGGCGCTGACCCTTCAGGATCTCGACGACCATCAGGATGCCCAGCTGATGCGGCAGAAGATCGCGGCGTGCTTCGTCGCTTTCCGCACGAGGGCCGACGATGAGCCGGTGGCGACGGAGAACCCGGGGGGCTTGAAGACGCTTTCGCCCGGCCGGATCGATCTCCTCGGCGCCGGCGAAGACATCAAGTTTGCCGAGCCGCCTGGCGTCGGGGGGTATGACCAGTTCACGACGGCCGTGATCCAGATGGTCGCGGCGGGGCTCGGCATTACCTACGAGGCGCTTTCCGGCGATCTCAACCGCACGAACTGGACATCGTACAAGGCGGGCCGGATCGAGATGAATCGTGCCGTCTCGGGGTGGCAATGGCACATGATGGTGCCGGCGATGCAGCAGATCGGCGCGTGGTTCGTCGAGGCCTGGCAGCTGCAGACCCGGCGCATTGGATCCAAACCGCCGGTCAGCTTGTCGTGGGTGCCGCCGCGCCCGGCTCTGATCGACCCCGAGAAGGAGGTTCGCGGCCAGCTCTACAAGCTGCGCGCCGGCCTTGGCAGTCGGCAAGCGGCGATCCGTGAGCTCGGCTTCGATCCCGAGCGGGTGATGGAAGAAGTCATTGCCGACAACGAGCTTGCCGATGGCAAAGGCCTGATCTTCGACAGCGACCCGCGAAAGGTCGCCATTTCCGGCGTGCTGCAGAGACCCGCCGACAACAGCGATGGAGCGAGCAATGTCCGAGAATGAAATCCACCTCTACGGCACGGTGGGGTTCTCCTTCTGGGAGGAGGAGTACTTTACCGCAGCGAGCGTCCGCGCCGACCTGGAGGGCCGGAGCGGCCCGCTCACGGTGCGGATCAACTCCGCCGGCGGGCTCGCCCATGAAGGGCAGGCCATCTACACGATGCTGGTCGACTACCCGGATCAGGTGCACGTCATCGTCGATGGCGTTGCCATGTCGGCCGCCAGCCTGATCGCCATGGCCGGCGACCGGGTGACGATGCGGCTCGGTGCCTGGATGCTGATCCACGACCCGGCGCAGTGGTACATTGAGGGCCGGGGCACCGAAGACGAGCACCGGAACACCGCCGACATGCTCGCCGTCATCTCGCGCGCCTACGCCGATATCTACGCCAAGAAGGCGCAGATCGGTCGCGATGAAGCGCGCGAGATCATGCGCGTGGAAACAGTCCTCGATGGGCCCGACGCGGTGCAGCAGGGGTTCGCCGACGATTACGACGGCGACACGAGCGCCGCGACCGCCGCCCGCTTCGACTACCGGTTCTACAAGAATGCGCCGCGCGCCCTCCGCGAGGCGTCCGAAGATCTCGGCGAGAGCCGGGACCGCAAGGCCGTGATGGCCATGATCGCGGGAGCCCCCCGCATGACGATGGAGAAGACCATGCCGAAACCCACCAATGGTGGCCCGGGTGCCGGGGCGCCCACGCCGACGACCGCCGCCGCCGTGTCGCCCATGACCTCGCCGCCCGCCGCCGCCGAGCCCGGTGCCGCCTCGGCGCCGTCCATGGATCGCGCCGAGATCCTGCGCGAGGAGCGCGAGCGCGCCCGCCGCATCAACGCCGCAGCCCAGCATGCGGGCATCGACATGAGCGTCGCCCAAAAGCTGATCGACGACGGCACCGAGCTCGGGTCGGCCCTCGACCAGATCTCCGCCGCCTGGGCCGGCGCCGGCGATTCCGACACGCCGATGCATGGCCGCCCGACCACGCGCATCACCGCCGACGGCCGCGAGCGCTTCGTCGAAGGCGCGCGCCTGGCGCTGATGCACAAGGCGCGGCTGACCGGCGGCGAGCGCAACGAGTTCACGTCGATGACGATGGCGGAGCTGGCCCGCCAGTCGCTCGAGATGTCCGGCTTCCGCGGCAACATCCGCGACCGCCGCGAGATGGTGGGCCGGGCTCTGACCATGTCGGGGATGCACTCCACTTCCGACTTCGCCCACGTTCTGGCCGATGTCGCTCACAAGGCTGCCCTCGTCGGCTGGGAAGAGGCCGCCGAGACCTATCCGCTCTGGACCCGGGCCGGCACGCTCACCGATTTCAAGCCGTCGAAGCGTGTCGGCCTCGGCCTTTTCGGCTCGCTGCCGGAGATCCCCGATGGCGCCGAGTACACGTACGGGACCGCCGACGACCGGGCGGAGAGCATCGCGCTCGCGACCTATGGCAAGATCTTCGCCATCACGCGGCAGGCGATCATCAACGACGACCTGATGGTCATCGGGGATACTCCCCGCAAGATGGGTCGCGCCTCCCGTCGCACGATCGGCAACCTCGTCTATGCGGTGCTGACCGGCAACCCGGCGATGGCCGACGGCAAGTCGCTCTTCCATGGGGACCACAACAACCTCGCCGACAGCGCCGCCGCCCTGTCGGTGGCAAGCCTCGGCGCTGCCCGGGGGGCGATGCGGGTGCAGAAGGAAAGCGCCAAGGAGGATGCCGCCACGCTCAACATCGCGCCGCGCTTCCTGATCGTGCCGGCGGCGCAAGAAACTCTCGCCCGCCAGCTGATGACCTCGACGGTCGATCCCACCTCCGGCAAGGGCCAGGCGACCAACCCGGTCGCGAATATGGCGGAGATCGTCGTCGACGGGCGGCTCGACGCCAATTCGACCACGGCCTGGTATCTCTCCGCCGACCCCAACGCCTTCGACACCATCGAGGTGGCCTATCTCGACGGCGCCGACGAGCCCTACCTCGAAGAGAAACAGGGTTGGACCGTCGATGGGGTCGAAATGAAGGTGCGGATCGACGCCGGCGTGGCGCCGCTCGACTACCGCACCTTCTACAAGAACCCCGGCGCCTGAGCCGGCTGACGCGCGAAGCCCGGCCCCTCGCGGGCCGGGCGACCCTCTGCCGGCCGGCAAGGTGCCCGTGAGCCGGAAGAGCCCTCAGATTTCCTGGAGACAGACATGAAGAACTTCAAGGCGCAGGGCGAGACCCTGACGTTCACGGCCGGTGCTGCCTACGCGTCCGGCGATGGCGTGGTGGTCGGCACGATCTTCGGCGTCGCGGTCAATGACGTGGCCTCGGGCGAAGAGGGTGTGCTGAACCTCCTTGGCGTCTACGAGCTGCCGAAGGCCGCGTCGCAGGCCTGGACCGTCGGCGCCGCCATTTTCTGGGACGAAAGCGCGGCGGAAGCCACGACGGTGGCCGAGGACAACCGCCTGATCGGCGTGGCCATGGAAGCCCGCGGTTCCGGCGCCGAGGAGGTCCTCGGGCTGGTCCGGCTGAATGGCATCGGCGGCCTCGGCGCGGCTGTCGCCGTGACCGACGAGGCCTGATCGGCGTGACGGCTTTCGCAAGGGCTGCGGCCGTCATGTTCGCCGATCCGAACATGGCGGTCGACGCCACCTTCTACGCCGGCGGTTCGAGCGAGGGTATCGCCGTGCGCATCATCCGCTCCAGCCCGGACATCGAGCGGGGCTTCGCTGGCACGCAGATCGTGACCGGGGATTTCGAGATCGAAGTGATGAAGGCGGCGGTCCCCGCCCTCGGGACCAACGACGTCTTCGAGGTTGGTGATGAACGGCTGGTGATAGCTGGTGCACCGCTTTCGGATGCCGAGGGGCTGGTCTGGCGGGCTCCGGTCCGGATCGAGGCCGTCTGATGTCCAGCACGGCTGAGACGATTTTCGCGGCACTTCAGGGGGTCATCTCAGCGGCGCTGACGCCGCTCGGGGCTACCGTCGAGCGCAATACCTCGATGCCCGACCGCATCGGCCCGCAGGGTCATGTAACGCTCCGCGAGGCCGACCCGGGCGAACCTTACGTCACCATGTCGCCGCTCGAGTACGAATACGAGCACCAGATCGACATCGAGGTGCTCGTCTCAGGCACCGATCGGGATGCGACATTCGATGCCCTGAAGGTTGCCATCGGCGCCGCCGTTCTCGCCAACCGCACGCTCGGCGGGCTCTGTATCTGGCTAGAGGCGACGCCTCCGGCCGACCTCGATGATCTCGCGATGCATGAGCCGGTCAAGGCGGCCGTGATCGTGCTTTTCGTGACCTACAAGACCAGCAACCCGCTGGGATAAGGAGAGATCCCCCCATGAAGAAGTTCACCTCCGGCCAGAAAGGGGCCCTCGTCTCGGGCCCGGCCAAGATCAAGCTCAACATGGTGCAGTTCCGGGCCCTCGCGGGTCAGCTGGCCGGCGCGCGCTGGCGAGTCGGTGGGGTCTTCGATCTGCCTGCCGGGCAGGAGGTGCACCTCGCCCCGGCGCAGACGGTGGGTGTTGCGCCCGGCAAGGCGTTCCAGCAGCGGGCCGAACATGCGCCCCGGCCGGAGGCACAGCCGGCCAGTGCCAGCGGCTCCGGCCCGGTTCCCGAGCGCGTGGCCGAGGCCGAGCACCAGGCTCAGGACGAAGGACCGGCCACGAAGTGATCGGCTTCAAGCTCGAGGTCGACGAGCGGGAGTATGTGGCCAGCTTCGCTCTCGAGAAGGTCAGGGCCAAGCGGGCGGTGACCAATGCGATGGCGACCGCTCAGGCGCGGTTGACCCAACGTTGGCGCGGCCAGATTCGCCAAAACCTCAAGGGCGAACGCCTGCCCAACTCGGTGCAGGGCGCGACATACCCCCGGGGCGACATCTCCGTGAACGCCGCCGCGATGGTCTGGGTGAAATCACCGAAGGTCATCGCCGCCCACGAGCAGGGGGGCACGATCGTTTCCAGCGGCGGCGCCTGGCTCGCCATTCCGACCGACGCCGCCGGCCTCGGGTCGCGTGGCAAGCGGATGACGCCCGCGATGTGGGAACGCATGCACCGTGTCCCCCTCCGCTTCGTCTATCGCCCGGGCCGGGCCTCTTTGCTCGTGGCGAATGATGCTCGCCTCAAGAAGAGCGGCATTGCGAAGCGCAAGCTGGGCCGTCGTCGCAAGACGGACGGCATCCTGACCGGCGCCCAAACCGTTCCGATCTTTATCCTCGTTCCGAGCGTCCAGCTGAGGAAGCGCCTGAACCTCGCCGAGGATGCCCAGGTCGTCGCGTCACAGCTCGCGGCGGATATCGCGGCCAACTGGCCCGAATGACGAGAGGCAGACCCTTGCCCTCCCACGACCACAACCAGAGATCCTGAAGGAGACAAACGATGCCCGATGCTCGCGGAGCGACGACCGAAACGGCGCTCGCCTTCGAATCCACCTACGGCACTCCGCCGGCCAGTGGGTTTTTCACCATCCCCTTCGTGCAGAACACCCTCGGGGAGATGCAGGGCAGGGTGCCCGATGACCTGCTCGGCGTGGGCAATGACCCGCTCGAGAGCACCGCCGACGTCATCGAAGTCAAGGGCGGGATGGTGGTGCCGGTCGGCGTCGAGTCCTTCGGCCTCTGGCTGAAGCTCCTTCTCGGCGATCCGGGTACGACCGGCAGCGCCCCCTATACGCACGTCTTCGAGAGCGGCAGCAGCGACATTCTCTCCGCGTCGATCGAGAAAGGGCACCCCGAGGTGCCGCTCTACACGATGTATTCCGGCGTCGTCGCCAATGGCATGAACATCGACATGGCCTTCGGGCGCGGTCAGAAGCTCACCTGCAGCTTCGACCTCATGGGGCAGGGGTTCGCAAGCGAGGCGACGAGCGACGCCGGGACGCTCGCAACCCTTTCCACCGAGCGCTTCTCGCATGCCAATGGCTCGATCCTCCGTGACGGGTCCGCGGCGAAGCTTCTGTCGGCCTCGGTGAAGTACACCAAGAACCTCGAGGCGGTGGAGGCGATCCGCGCCGACGGTCTGGTGGATCACTTCTCGCCGGGGAAGACTGCCCTGACGGGTCAGGTCCGCGCCCGGTTCGCGGACACGGCGATGTACGATCTCGCCGTCGCGGGCACCGCCATGGCGCTCACCTTCGACTGGGAGATCAGCGCCGGCAAGAAGCTGACGATCGCCGCCCCCAATTCCCACCTGACGGTGCCGAAGCGCGAGGTGCAGGGCCCGAACGGTGTCGACGTCACCTTCGACTTCACCTCCGCCCTGCAGACCAACGGCGAGCCGATGATGGTGGTCACGCTCGTCAACGAGAAGGCGTCCTACTGATGTTCCGGCTGAACCTCACCAACACCGAGGCGCGGGTCGAGTTGCTTCATGGCGCCGCCCTTCACTGCATCCCGCTCGATCGCGAGATGGTCATCCAGGCCATGGACGACGCGGCCTCGACCAAGGAAGCCCCGGACAACTCTGTGCGCCCGAGCACCCGTCCTGCTGCCTGGGTCGTCCTCCTGGCCGAACGCACGATCTGTGGCTGGTCGGGCATCGGCGATCTTGCCGGCGAGGAAGAGCAGCCGTTCGATGCCGCCCTGATCCCCCAGCTCATGAAGGATGCCGTCGTCTGGCAGTCCTTCGTGACGCAGTATGTCAGCCCCTATCTGCAGGTCATCGAAGAGGGAAACGTCTCTACCGCCTCGCGGAATGGCACTTCGGGGGCGGGAAAGAATACTGCCGGAGCTGCCCGTCGCGGTGCGAAGAGTGCCCGTTCCGCGCCCAGGCAGCGCAAAGCGTCGAAGGGCGCATGATCGAAGGACTGCTGCCCGTCATCGGCGGGCAAGTCCGCACATCAATGGCGGGCGCCTATGGGCTCGACTTCTCGGCCATCTTCAAGCTCGCCGAGGGCCGAGGTATCGACCTTGCCGCCCTCAGCCACTTCCTCCCCCGTATCGAAGACGGCGCGCTCGCTGGCTTCCGTCGCATGAAGGATTCTGTCGAATGACTGAGAAGCGCTTTGCGGTTCGGTGGGTGTCGGAGGGTGGGGATCTCGTTCTCCGCCAATTCGACCAGAACACCGGCGCTGCGCGGCGCCTGAGCGAAGAGGTCCAGGCCGGCTCAAAATCGGCCGCCTCGAGCGCGTCTGTCTTCGTCGACATGCTCAACAAGGAGTCGGCAAGTTTCGATACCCTTAAGGCGTCTCTGATCCCAGCCAACGCGAACCTCAAACGGTACGAGGACGCACTGGGCCAGATCGACGTTGCCGTCCAACGCGGCCGGGTCTCGCAGGCAGAAGCGAACGAACTGATCTCCGCGGCGGCCGTGAAGTACGGCCAGGTCGAGCAGGCTTCGAAGTCGGCGGCCGATAGTGCTTCTGTCCTTGCTGCGGCGCTGGACCGGGAGGAAGCGGAAATCGAGGCGCTCCGGATGGCGCTCGACCCGACCTACGCCTCGACGAAGCGTTATGAGGCCGCCGTTACGTCGCTCGAGCAGGCGGTCGCGCGTGGGAGGCTGTCGCAGGCCGAGGCCAATGAGCTGATCTCGACCGCGGCCGTGAAGTACGGCCAGGTCGAGCAGGCTTCGAAATCGGCGGCGGACAGTGCGGCCGTATTCACTCAGAACATCGAGAACCAGGCGCGAGAGTACGCCTCCTTGCGTGCTTCGCTTGATCCCACCTTCGCCGCCCAGCAGCGGTATGCCGATGCAGTTCGGACGACTCGCGCGGCCGTCGAGCTGGGCGAAGTCTCTCAGGCGGAGGCCAACGCGACGCTCGCGCTCGCCAAGCTGAGGCTCGATGATGTGACGGCAGGGTCTTCTCGCGCCGCCGCTGCTGCCAGGGGCCTCGGGCGTGGCTTCGATTTCCGCATGGGGATGATGCAGCTTAGCCAGGTCGGGGACATGGCGATTGCCACTGGCGACCCGCTCCGGGCCCTGGCGGTGCAGGGCTCCGATATCGGGATGCTATTTGGCGGTCCGGTGGCAATCGGCATCGGTATGGCCGCTTCTGCGGCCCTGATGCTGGGCGGCAATATTCTCAAGGCCGCGCGGGATACTGAAGAAGCGGAGGAGGAGGCCCGCACCTTCACTGAACAACTGTCGGAGACCGAGACGGCAATCTCGCGGGCCTCCGAAGCCATGAGGCTGGCTGGGCCCAATGGGGGCGACGACTTCATCGCGACCTATGGTGCGGCAACCGAAACCGTTCGCGACATGGTCAACCAGATGGCCCGGATGGAGGAGGCGAGTGCGGTCGCGAGCCTCTCCAAACTCATCGAAGACGCGCTCGCCCCGGCGTCGATTGAGGTCGACCGGATCTTCGGCGACGTCGGCCGTGCGCTCACCGGAGGCATGGCCGACGGGGCGGACGAGGCGCGGGCGGTTATCCGGCAACTCGAGACCGATATCGCGAACATGAATGCTCTCGGCACCTTCGTGCCCCAGTCTATGCTCGACAACCTGACAGTTGCGAAGCAGGAACTCGCGGCGATCGAGGGTCGCGTCTCCGGCATCGGCAACCTGGCCAATGAGATCACCTTCGACCGATCGCTGCTCTATGACATCGCCGCCGTGCAGGAGGCTCTCTCGAAGGCCGTCGAGATGGGCGACTTTTACGGGGTCGCCGAAGGCCTCGGGGAGTTCCGCCGCGGGCTCGTTGCCACCGGCCAGGATATCTCAACCGAAGTCATCGAACAGCTCATCGTGGCCGAGGATCAGGCCCGCCAGATGGGCGCGCAATTTGTCGAAGCGCTCATGCCCTTGGGCAATGTCGACGATCAAGCCTTCGCCCGCCTGTGGGAAAACGGCGGGATGGAACTGGGCACTTACAACGACAAGCTCGCCGCCGCGACCTGGGAATGGGAGGTGCTTCTTGGCAACGCAGAGGCGTCCGAGAGAGCAACCCAAGCTTCCGCCACTGCCGCTGGCACGCTGTCCATTCAGCTTGGCTCGGCAACCTCGCTCGCGGCACAACTGGTCGCGCGCCTCGGGCAGGTTCCTGCGGCCATGGCGGGAATTGCGGGGCAGATCGACGGTGTAATCGCCGGTCTTGAAAGACAGGATGCGGCCGTCCGCTATCAGGTCGAACTCGGCGTCGGGGCGGCCTCGGCGACTATTCTCGCGCAACGGGACGAACTCGCCGCACTCTCTGGAGAATTGGGGGGCGTGGCATCAGCCGCCACCTTTACGGCCGATCAGATTGCTGCGGCTTACGAAGCTGGCACAGCAAAGGCTGCGCGCGCTGAAGAATTAACCCACTCTATCGCCGCCGGCATGGATGCGCTGGCCGCGGCGGCCGCTGGCGGTGGCGGAGGTGCCGCTGGGGCGATGACCGAGGCCTCCGAGGCGGCCGAGGAGCTGATGGACGACCTCCTCGATGTCGCCAGGGCTGCGCAGGAGGCGCGAGAGGCGAACATCGCTTTCGCGTCCTCGACGATCCAGTCCCTGACCGAGGCAGCCGCGGCGGGCGATCTCCTAGGCGGTTTCCGTGATCTTGGCCGGCAGGCTGGCAGCTCGTTTTACGACGCGCTCGGCGAGGGCCGCAGCATCGGCGATATCTTCGGCAGCGTAGAACTTGGCGGCCTGTTCTCCGGCGACGGGCTCGCCGGCATCGGCGCGGCGCTGTCCTCCGCAATGCCGGCGATCGGCGCAGTCACCACCGCCATCCAGCTCATCCAGGGATTCTCGTCGAGCGAGGTCATCGCCGGCGGCATCCGCGGCCAGATCGGTGGCGGGAGCCGAGCCTCGGACTATGAGACCACCCGCCGCACGAGCTTCTGGGGCCTGTCGAAAAACGACTCCACCTCCAGCGAGATCAACGCGGAGGTCACGGCCTATCTGCGGGAGGCATCCGCAGTGATCCGAGGAGAGGTCCGCGACCTCGCCGGCGGGCTCGGCCTGACCGCAGAGAGCCTCTCTGGCGTCGTGACGAAGTTCGACCTCGACACGCAAGGCATGAGTGCCGATCAGGCGATGTCGGCTCTCACCGACGAGCTCAGCGACTATCAGGAGCAAGCAGCGCAGGCCGCTCTGGGCACCAAGGCCTACACCCTTGCCGGCGAGACGGCGCTGCAAACTATGGCGCGCCTCACGGAGGCCATGGGCACCTACAACGATGTTCAGCGCATGCTCGGCATGGACACGCTGCCAGAGACCATCAAGAACGCCGCCAAGGCCGCCGACATTCTTGACAGGGTAGGGGCCTCGGAATTCTCGGCCGGTGCCGACGCCTACTTCCGAATGTACGACGACGCCGAGCAGCTCGCGATCCTGCAGCGGGATCTCGACAAGCAGCTCCGCGGCTTCGGCATCACGGCATCGGTGGAGAGCGCCGAGGATCTGCGTGAGGTCGTCGACAAGCTCATGGACGCCGGGCGGGCCGCTGCGGCCGCCGGGGCGATCAGCCTCGCCGGGCTGGTGGATCAGGTCGAAGATCTGCGCACCGCCATGCAGACGGCCCGGGATGCGGCCCGTGACCAGAAGCTGGCGAAGGTCGAAAGCGCCAGAGATGAGGTCGACAACCTCGAGCTGGAACTCGCTCGGGCTCAGGGAAATGACGACCTGGTGCGTCAGCTCGAGCTGGAAGCCCGGCTTGCCGATGCGCAGACCGAGCACGCGAAGAAGCTCATCGAGCAGATCTACCTGCAGGAGGAGGCAACTCGTGTCGCCGAAGAGGCGAAGCGCGCCGAAGAGGAGCGCCTCCGCAGCATCGAGGACGCCGTGCGCGCGGCCGAGGGCTACAAGTATTACGCAAGCCTCTATGACGAGCGTCGGGCCGTCGTGGACGCCCGTGCCGGCCGCGAGCGTCTCCGCGACTATGGCGGGTCGTCCTCCAACGGCCCGACCACGATCGAGATGCCGCGGGTGGAGCAGATCCTGACCCGGATCCAGACATCCATGGAGGAAATGGCGAGCTCCTCTCGGGAGACTGTTGCCGCGACCAAGCGGACGGAGGGCAACACGCGCAAGATGCTCGGCCTTCAAGGTGCGGCGAAGGTGAGCGCATGACTTTCCGGATCATCACTCCTTACGAGATCACCGCCGCCGAGATCGTAGCCACGAACATCCCCCTCGAGCCGGAATGGGATCACGGTGATGTCTATTCGAGGGGGGCCCCGGGTTCCATCGTTCTCGCATCCGATGGCCAGATCTACGAGTTCATCGGCGACAGCGGCGCGGCCTATGCTCACGCAAATCCTGTTTTGCCGGACCAACCTGACTGGGTCTTGCTCGGGCCGCCGAACCGGCTTCGCCCCTTCGACATCCAGCGCGGGGTGGATCAGGCGCGGGTCATCGAGACCCATGCGGAATGGCCCGAAGAGATCACGTATACTGTCGCCGCCCCCGGGCGCGTGATGGGGCTGTGTTTCGAGAACGTCGAGGGCTCGTCCATCGAAGCCATCGCCACCGATATCTCGCCGGGTGACAACCTCGATATCGAATACCAGCTTCAGGATCTTGCGAATATCCAGGAGAGCTTCTGGCGCTACTTCAACCTTCCCTTCGTGCCGGAGCGAGAATACCGACGGACTGACCTCAACGTGGCGCCTTCGGTGCCGATCGACATCGCGATCAGCCATCCCGGCGGAACCGCGCGAGTCGGAGCGATCGTCATGGGGCTGGTGCAAGAAGTCGGCGCTACCCTCGTCAAGCCGAGCTGGGAGATCGACAGCTTCAGCATCAAGGAGAGCGATGGTCGCAAAACCACGCTGATCCGCCTTTTGCCGGGCGAAATGGTGAGCTGCGAAGTCAAGGTTCCGGCCGGCGGCCAGAGGGCTGTCAAGGAGGTCTTGCGAGCGCTCGACGGCCTGGCCGCCGTCTGGGAGCTCTCGGATGGCAATCCAGAATACACGGTTTACGGGGTCCTCGAGAGCGCTGTCATGACAGCCCGGACCTCCCGACACTCCTACCTTAACCTGAGAATAGTGGGGCTCTGAATCATGAGCGAAGTCGCCAATCTGGTGCCCCCGGCGACGCCGGGCACCTATCCCCTCCGAAACATGGGGCAGGTCCCCTTCGATGCCGCCGTCGCGGCGCTCTACGCCTTCTTTGAGGCAGATCACGACTTCCGAGAGACTTTTCGTGCGGCCCTTCAGGCCGACATGAACACGATCGCGGCGACGGCGCTCACCGGAGAGGTCCTGAGCGGCGATTTGACGCCCTACAACGGCATGGTCCTCGGCATCGCGGATGGCGCGCCGTTCTTCTACCCCGGGCGCTTCATCGGCGAGGAAGTGCCGGCGCTCCCGGACGGCTATACCGCCAATGATGCGGAGATCCTCTCTGGCTACAGCCTGACTGACACCGAAGCGAACGCCGTCGCCAAGAGCTTCCCGGCGCTCGGCGGCAGCGGAACGCGGGTCTGGCTGCTCCACACCGACGGTTTGGCTGGCCGGCTGCTGCAGACAGCCACCGAACTCACGGGCAACGTCATCTGGCCCCGGCGGTCCTTCACGCGGAGCTATAACGGAGTGTCGTGGTCAAGCTGGACGGAGCAGCCATTCCTCATCAATAGCGGCACGGGCGGCAACGGCTATTACGAGAAGTGGAGCGATGGCCGGCTCGTATGCCGCCATCGCGTGACGGCCGCCTATGGCGGATCGGGGCTCAGCCTGTCGGTCACCTGGTCTTTCCCTATTGCCCCGGTGGGCACGGTCTACCTTACGGCGTTGAACAAGGTGGGCTCCAGCCTTTCCGGCGGGCCGGGCGATCTTAGCGTCGGCTTGCCCTATGCGACCGGGGTGTTCCCGAGCGCACCCTCGATTTCCATCGTGGTCCCGCGCCAGAGCGGCGAAGCGAACTTCGTCTCCGGAAACACAGTGAGTCTCGATGTCGAAATGAGAGGGAGGTGGGCGTGATCGGCGCCGTGACGCCAAGGGGCCCGTCGCCCATGCGCCGCATCGCCTCCGCTCTCGTGCAGCACGGCAGGGCCACGGAGTGGCTGACGTCGCTCGTGCTCCTGGGCTTCGCCCTTGCACTGATGCTGCCGGGCGAAACCATGGCGGAGCCGAGCTTCAGCACGTTCGATGGAATTGGCTTCGACGATGCCATGGTCTCGACGCCGCTGGCTCTGATTGCGGCGATGCGCCTGGTAGCGCTCTACATCAACGGCAGCTGGCGGCGCACCCCCACTCTTCGCATGGCCGGCGCCGTCGTGGGGGCCGGCATCTTCGGCTTTCTCGCGATGGCGTTCGGCTGGCCCTACGTGATCGGCGCAGCCGTCGCCCCTTCGACCGGCGCCGGGACATATACGGTGCTCGCCCTGTTCGAAATCCTCGCAGCCTACAGGAGCGGCGCCGATGCTCGACTGGCTCACATCTTCGGGCATTGAGGCGCTCGCCGCCCTCTCCACCGCCGCAGGCCTCGGCCTCACGGCCATCGGCTCCTTCATCATCGGCGCGCGCAAGGGCCGCCCCACGAGCTCAGCAGTGGCTGCCGCCGTCCAGGCTGCCTCCTGCCGTGTCCCGGACCTGTTGCCCTCCCTCGAGGCGCTGAGGGAGGGGCAGGAGGAGCTGCACGGCCGCGTCGAGGATCTGCAGCGCGACATGGCGATCCTGAAGGACCGGACCGCCCGATAGGGCTCAGGGCGGCCGCATCAATCGCTCTCCGAAAGCTCCAGATCCATCCGACAACCCTCTTCGCCCCGCCGCCGGCGGGGTTTTCCACATTGGAGATTCCTATGCCGATGAACCGCATCATCCTCCACCATACCGGGGGGGCGTACCGGCCGAACAGCGTCGACCTCCGCGCTTATCATCGGCTCATCGATGGCGACGGAAAGCTGCATGACGGCGAGCACCCGATCTCGGCGAACGAGCCCGGTCGCCCCCTCGTCGCAGGCCGTTATGCGGCGCATTGCCGCCACCTCAATTCAGGATCGATCGGGATCTCGGTATGCGCTCTCGCTGGCGCCACGTGGGCGCGGCCGTTCGACGGGGCGGCGCCGATCAGGCCGGGACAGGTCGACGCCCTGGTCGCGGAGGCGGCGCGGCTCTGCCAGATCTACCGCATCGAGCCGACTGGCCGCTTCGTTCTGAGCCATGCAGAGGTCGACCTGGTTCTAGGGGTGCGGCAGCATGCCAAATGGGACTACGACTATCCGCCCCGTGGTGGCACCAGCTCCCGAGATCCGATCGCAATCGGCAACGAACTCCGCGAAGAGATATGCCGTGCGATCGGCCGGCATGTCGAGCCGATGATGCCGACAAGCCTGACCGCTCCGAGCGGCTCTCAACCGGTGCTCAGCCAGGGCAGCATCGGCCAATCTGTCCGGGAGCTTCAGGCGCGCCTCGGCGGGCTCGCTATCGATGGCGAATTCGGCCCTCGCACGCGGACGCGTGTCGTCGCCTTCCAGACCATGCGCCAGCTTCTGCCCGACGGCATCGTCGGACCGATGACCTGGGCTGCTCTGCTTTGAAGCTAACCGAAGCAGCGAAGCTCAGCCCCCCAGCCACCAACGTCAATTCACTCTCGTCGCCCCTCCGGGCAGACCGTCAACCGCTTCGGCCTCAACCTCTGAAAGGAGCCACCTATGCTCACCACTTTTGACAAAGCCTTTGCGCCGCTGATCGTGGGCGCGCTGGTGTACTTACTAAGCCTCATCGGCATCTCTCCCGAGATGACCGTGGGCGATGTCCTGGAGCTACTCGTGGCCAGCGTCGCCGGCGCGATCACCACCTACATCACGCCCAACAAGGGGACGACCTACGTTCCCCCCGACTGAAGCCTAGTCTTCGACCGTTCGATGATCCATAGCGCCCCTGTTGACGAGCAGGGGCGCCTGTGGACGCAACTTCAATTCAACAGCGAAAGCTGCTCATCTGGCACTCCCAGCTTCCTGTCGATCCTGACTACATCACGCAAACTCATGAAGACTGGAAGCTCCGAGATCGGCAGCCACTGCTCGCTGGGCCCCACAATATAGGTCACCGAAACGCCGCCGCCTATGCATATCACGCTCGAAACCGATCCGCGCCTTAGTCGTGAATCGATGTATTCAGCCTTCGAACAGCCCATGCACAAACCTCAACCAGAACCGCAACTTAACCACGAATCAACCTAGCACGACCAAGTGAAAAGTTGGTAAAGCGGTTATAAACCAATTATCCGAAGCTCGCTGAAATTCTGTCGACAAAAAATCGCAGCTAGCTATATTGAGACCCAAGGGGGAATCCCTTCTTCTGGGTGCAATTCGACACCTTCAAAGAAAGTAGTTTTCCCAATCTCGCGTCGCCCGTGGAAGAGCCTTCCGCTTAAGAGCCGAAGGTCAACAACTCCCACTGCGATGACGCAGTTTTCTCTGAACCCCGTGACAGTAAAAGTGGCGCCCAGTTGCTCAAATGAGTACTGCGAGACCGCGCGCGAAGCGCGAAATGTCGCTCCAATGATCCATTTTTCACTTTCTTGCGGGGCGCTCGATGACGGCACGCCGTCTTCCGAAGGCGGCCGACCCGGCCTGAGACAGTTATGCTTGGGTCGACCCGAGCCACAGTGCAGACACGCGCCCTCCTTGAGCACCAGTCTGTTGCCTGCACATCTCGTGGTTATCTGAAGGCTACGCAGCAAAGCCCTCATATCCGCGGCGTCCAAAAGGCTGATCATCAGAACGACCTACTCACAACAACAACGGATCGTTTATCAAGTTCTTTATTCAATGTCTACGTAGCTTGTCTATTGCAATAATGACTTCGAAAGGTTCTCGACGCACATTTCCCTCGGGTTAATGAGGGGATGAGTTGTGAAGGACTCAATTCAAAGTTTCGTCGAATGGAGCATTTTCGCTCCGGAGGAAGTCAAGGACGCTTTTGACTGGTCTTCGCTTTCGCGCAATCCAATCGAAATTGAAATCGATTACGGTCACGATGGGGATTTATCGCTACCAAGCGCGACCCACGGTGCGCGCTTAGCCGAAATCAACCTATCGACGAACGACTATGCCGGAAAGCCGAGAGCGAACACCGTTGGTGAAGCGCACTTTGGCATGAACTTCGTCTACGACTACGAGCAGTTCGGTGACAAGCCGTGGCAGAAGTTCGATGAGATAGTTCAAAAGGTCTCTCCCGGGACGATTAGGTATCCTGGCGGCATTGGCGCAGAAACCACGTTGGACATCAGGGATCCAAACCGAGCATCCTACGTGACGGACGGCGCTGACGTGACCAATGTCTCGTCGCTCTCCAGCTTCATGGAGTTCTGCAAGACAGAGAACGTGCGAGCATCGGTGATCATCCCAACGTTGTGCACACTCACAGATTCCACCAGAGGTGGACATCGTGATTTCGACGTCGCTATGGAGCGTCACGTATACGACTACGTCATGACGGCGCTCAGCTCCGGTGGAGTATCCTCCGTGCGTCGTTTCGAAATTGGAAATGAGTACGAGACTCACATGAGCGCCGTCGAGTATGGGCGCGTGGCCAGTGCGATAGCGGAAATAGCACAGAAGGCGATCGACAACTTCAAATCCGCGAGAGGCCTGACCAACTGGGATGAGCCAGAGATCGCTGTCCAAGTCTGGACCGAAGCCGCCAATGAGGGGACACCGAAGTCAGTTCTCGCCGACAAGAACCTAAAGGTGATCGCAGAGTTCGACGCAAAAGAAGCGGCAGCGGTCGATGCGCTTGTTACGCACTTCTACTTCGACGAAGGCAGCCACAAGAATACCTGGAACACGCACCGGTACGACAATATCGATGAAATTGTGGACTGGGCGGCAAAGCAGCTTTCGCTTTGGGAGACCTATGGGAAGTTCGACAGCGATCTCACGTCGATCGTGTCCGAATGGAACGTCAACCACAAAAACGCGTCGACGTGGGGACTGCAGCAGGCTCCAATAGTTCTAAAGATGTTCTCGAGCTTCATCGAAGCCGGCATAGATGAGGCCGACTTTTGGTCAAGCCAGTACAAGCCGACCAGCATAGCTCAGGACGGCGCAGATCTGTCGCCGGCGGGTGAGCTCATCCGCTTCATGTCTTCGAACCTGCGCGGCATGGAGGTTACCGACGCCCCCAGGCTAGGGCCTGGACTGGAAGCGTTCTCTTTCGAAAGTGGGAAGAAGTACGCTCTTCTCGTCGCCTCTCATAGCGACAAGGCGCAGAGCAAAGTCATCGACTTGCCCGATAGCCTCTCGGGAACCTTCAAGGCCTACATCCTGGGTGTGGACGAGAGCACCGCGGACGGTTTCTACAAAGGAACAAAGGTCCCTGCGTACTGGGCTGACCCGGATGCTGAAGCATCGCTGACGGCGGTCTCGAAAGGCGACCTGGTGGAGGGAGGGAAGCTCAAGATCGAACTCCGGCCGCACGAGATCCTGCTGATAGTGGATGACAGCAAGAGCAAGGTCGAGTTGCCGGTAGATGAGTTCATATTTGGGACACCCGGCAACGACGTTCTAGACGGTGACGGGGGATCAGACAGGATGGAGGGAAAGTCCGGCCACGATAGGTTTGTGGTGAATGATGATACCGACTCGCTCCAGATCCTCGACTTTGAGGTCGGCGTCGACAAATTGGACCTAAGAGAAATCATCCAGGCTTCTCGCAGCTTCAATATTGATGCTGGCAAGTTCGAAAGATACGTATTCAATTGCGTTGATGATACCGTTGAGTACGGCAATCTTCAGGTCCGGGCAAGGTCAAAGGCTGGTGGCTATGACATTGACATCATCGAAGACGGTAATGTGGTTGTCGACATCACTCTTGCCGGTTGCGATGAATTCATCTGGGATCGGGATGCGCTTCTCTAGCCGATCAGTCGAAATGTAGGTCGTGCGAGATCCGCAAACACGCCTCATAGATTTCGTACTCGCGACGCCAAAACTCTCGTAGGGAAGAAACTGCCGTGGGCGAAAGTTCTTCATGCTGGCCAATTGAGTGCCTTATCCCCTCGGAGTTGACATTCTCACGCCTCGGTGACGCCGATTGAAAGAGCTCGCAAATGCGCGCCCAGTGTGCGTCGATGAGCTCAGTTGGGCAGCAGAACAACACTCTCTTCGAACGATGTTCGAACTCGATTGCTTCAGGTGAGATCAGGTAGTGCTGATAGCCGTTCTTAAGGTGCTGGATACTCGCCATCGCAAAGCGAGCGGCCGACTCCATGCGCTTGTCGTCGCTATAGATGCTTTCGGCCAGCGAATTAGCATCTTCGAAAAAGCTAAATGCGGAGGCTTCGGCCGGAGACCACAGCACATCGTAAGTCGGTCTTCCCTGTCTCATTCTGGAATGGAAGGCTGACACAAATCGAGATGCCGGATCTCTGAAGAAGAATCCAACCCGGCGGCTATCTCCGAGCTCTTCCGCTGTTGTGAGGAGGGTGTCGGAGTGATTGCCCAACTTCAGATTGGGGTTCTCTTCGGCGCTAGACGCCAATCGCGACTTGAAGTACGTTCCGCCGGTCTTGCCGATGTGCAGGAATGCTATTGCTGTCGGTCTCGGCATAGTGCCAGTTTTCAAATCCGCTCTCTTCCTTCTCTCCTGCTCGCTTTCCTGTTTGAGTTCAACGCGTTCAAGACTTGCAACCGTGGAAAGGGACTCTTCATATTGCTCATTCATAACGGAGATATCGTCTTCAGTGAATGGGCTTGACCGGCTCCCGGTTTCATACTTCTTAAGCAGCTCATGAGCGGATGCTCCTGCAAGCTGGGTCGCAATTTCAATTTCGTTCGGCGATCTATTGTTGATGTCCCGTGACACCTTGGCCTGTTCAATTTCTTTCCAGCCAGTGACTTCGATCAGCTGTCGCTTGGGGTTGTCTGTCTTCCAATTAAATTCCCGGACGATTATTCTGGCATCACATGCTCTTGAGAGATCTTCAATTGCCTTGTGCCAGCGGCTTCCTGCACTGATGATGCCATCGATATGCGCCGCCTCCGGGATAAAGGTTCCGCGAGAGATCCCGAAATTGATCTGAGACCGCCACCACTCGAAAGTGCTTCGTATTGTGACAAAGATCGTTGCTGGGCAATCAAGACTAACCAGTAGCTGAGAAACTCTGTCGGCACCGCCTGGATAGATCTCGCCGGTCCGAATGTTCTGCTCCATCGTGCCCCAGATGTTCTCCTCGCTGACGATGAAGCGTCGGGATATTTTCTCGTCGGCCCATTCGGCGTATTGGCGCGTCTCTGGTGGGTGTATTGTTCCGATGCCAGCTTTGTCGAGGAAATCTCGATTCTGGCGTAGGAAGTTCTGCAGTGATGTCGTTCCGGTTCGATGTGCGCCGATATGCAAAAGGACGTGGGGCTTCATGCGTCTCTCCGCTCCGGACGACCGGAGTTCACCGTTACCTGACGGCAACCAGACTAGATGAAGCCCGGAGCTTCAATCAACGGGGAGCGGTAGTTTTTCTTTGCCGAGCTCTGCATCTAGTCCTGCGTAGCTCTTCGTCGGGGATCCGGTCTCGAGGCAAGTGGCGCAAGTTCTCTTGGCGCGTTTGAATGCAGTGAACTGCGCTTCGGCAGAATCGCGCAATGTGGACGCTCCGCAGGACCGCGATCATAGAGGCAAGACCGTCCCAATCATGCGCTGATCTGCGGGACACCTGCCTGCTAACCCATTGATTTGTAATGCCCTGCTCAGCGGTGCTGCGGGACACCACTGCATTGATTTCTTTGACAAAAAGGGGGGAGTGGTGGGCGACCCTGGAATCGAACCAGGCATGGGTCTCCCCGGCGGAGTTACAGTCCGCTGCCGCACCTTGCAGCTCGTCGCCCGACGCCCGCGGGGGAATAGTCGGGCGGCGGCGGGAGGTCAATCACTTTCCGGGCAGGTCTGAATGGGTGCGTCCGGCCTTGCGCTGCGGGGCGCGGCGGGGCAGGGAGGGCGGATGAAAAAGCCGCATTGGGTCATCGAGAAGGAGCGCGCCAAGCGCGCGGCGGCGGCGGAGACCGTCTGGCTCTTCGGGCTCCATGCCGTGCGCGATGCGCTGGAGAATCCGGCGCGCGAGAAGCTGCGCCTCGTCCTCACCCGCAATGCCGCCGACCGGCTGGGTGATGCCGTGGCCGCCTCCGGGATCGAGGCGGAGATCGTCGATGCCCGGCGCTTCGACGTGCCGCTCGACCCCTCGTCCGTCCATCAGGGCGCGGCGCTGGAGGCGAAGCCGCTCGACTGGGGCGGGCTCGACGAGGTGCTGGCGCGGCCGGGGCCGGGGATCCTCGTGCTTCTCGACCGGGTGAGCGATCCGCATAACGTCGGCGCCGTCCTGCGCTCGGCCGAGGTCTTCGGCGCCCGCGCCGTCATCGGCGTCGCGCGCCATTCGGCGCCCGAGACGGGGGCGCTCGCCAAGGCGGCCTCCGGGGCGCTCGAGCGGCAGCCCTATCTGCGCCTGCGCAACCTCGCCGACACGATGGAGCGGCTGCGGGACGAGGGCTGGCGGCTCCTCGCCCTCGCCGGCGAAGGCGAGACCTCCATCGGTGCCGCACTGGCCCAAGGCGAGACCGAGAAGATCGCGCTCGTCATGGGCGCCGAAGGGCCGGGGCTCCGCGAGCGGACGCGGGAGCTTTGCGACACGCTGGTGCGGATCGAGGCGGCGGGGAGCTTCGGCTCGCTCAACGTCTCCAACGCCGCCGCCGTGGCGCTTTATGCGGCGCGCGCGGCGCAGGGCGACGCGCCGGCCTGAGCGCCCGGCGGAGCGCCGCTCCGCCCCGATCACATTTCCCTGACCCGGGCTTTCCTTGGCGCTTGCCTGTGCCAATATTGTCGCATGAGGGCGCCACTCTGGAACACCGGTGCCCTTGATCACTGTCCCTCGTTCCACACCTTCCGCGCCCGGGCCCTTGGCTCCGGGCGCTTTTTTCCTCAGATGGGGCAGAACGAGGAGGAAGCCATGCGACTCATTCAGCCCGACGATTACATCAGGGATGTGCTGACGGAGGCGAAGACCATTGCCCTCATCGGCGCGTCAGACAAGGAAGACCGCCCGTCGCACCGGGTGATGAAGTTCCTCCAGTCCCGCGGCTACCGGGTGATCCCGGTGAACCCGCGCCTCGCCGGCAAGGAGCTGCTCGGCGAGCGCGTCTATGGCGATGTGCGCGAGATCGAGGAGGAGGTCGACATGATCGACATCTTCCGCAAGCCCGAGGACGTGCCCTCGGTGGCGCTCGCCGCCATGTCGCATTTCAAGACGCTGAAATCGATCTGGATGCAGCTCGGCATCACCAGCTTCTCCGCCGCCGAAGTGGCGCGCGCCAAGGGGCTGAAGGTGGTGCAGGACCGCTGCCCGGCGATCGAGATCCCGCGGCTCTTGGGCGACGCCTGAGCGGGGCGAAGATCTTTCGAGAAAGATCTTCGGGCAAAAATTCTTCTGCGAAGAATTTTGGGCCCCGCTGCGGGCGGGGTGCCCGGCTGAGGCCGGGCCTGGGGGGCTGTCTGCCCCCCGTCGCCTTTGGCGACTCCCCCCGAGGATGCCCGGGAGCAAAGACATGGGGGCGGCCGGCGCCGGATGAGGCCGGCCGCTACTCCTGTCAGACCTCGCGGGCGATGATCTCGTAGGTGAAGGTATCGGGGGAGAGCTCGTCCTGGGCGACGCCGCCGATCTCGGCCTGGGGATACATGAAGAAGGGCAGCATGCCCTGCTCGGACCCCGGCAGGGTCACGTCATGCGCCGTGTTGAGGCAGACCCAGTTGCCCTCCGCAGCGCCGAGAAGCGCGGCGCGGACGTCTTCGACCTCGGGGCTTTCCAGCGTCAGGTCCTGCGGCGGCTCCTCGAGCACGACCTTGCGGACGTCGGCGGGGTCGGCGGGGACCCAGCCGTAGCCCTCGAGGAAGACTTCCGCCCGGCAGTGCTGGGCCTTGGAGACGACCTCGGAGCCGGCGCCGAGGCTTTTGTAGCCGAAGGCGGAGGGCGCGACGCGCAGGCCATAGAGGTCGCGCGCCGGAAGCTCGACGGCGCGGGCGAGGCCGACGAAGAGCGCGTTGAGATCGGCGCATTTGCCGGAGAGCGCGCCCATCTCGAGCATCGACTTGATGTCGCCGAGGCCGCAGCCGCGGACATTCGGGTCGCGCTCGGTGCTTTCCACTACGAAATCGTAGAGCCGGCGGGCCTGGGCGAGATCGCCCCGCGCCCAGCCGATGGCGCCCTCGGCGGTCTCGCGGACGATGCCGTCGGTCGGCAGGAGCTCCGTCGGTGCGGTCAGGCGGGCGCGCTCGGCCACGGGGAGGGTGGCGTCGCCGCGGGTGGTCAGGTCGACGGCGCGGCTCTGCGTCTGCACGGTCGAGACGACGGTCAGCTCGGCGGGGGAATCGCCCGCCTCCCAGATCGCATGGACGAAGGCGATGCCCTGCGCGTCGTCGCGGACGAGCTCGGCGGTGCCGTTTGTGTCGAAGGTCGTCTCGCCGGGGAGCGTCCAGTCGGCATCCATGTGATAGGGCACCGGCACCCAGGCCTGGGCGGGGGCGCCGTTGCGCGGCATGGTGACGCTGGTGGTCAGCTCATAGCTCCGCCAGCCCTCGGGGCGGGGCGCGTAGGAGGCGGCGGCGAGGCGGGGGAAGGCGGCCATGGCAGCGGCCGCGCCGCCCAGGCGGAGGGCGGATCGTCTGGTGAAGGTCATCGGTCTGGTCTCTCGTTCAAGGGAGTCCGGGCCCGGGGGGAAACCCGGCGCCATTCGGAGCATCGGCGCCGCGTATAGGCGGGGCCGGGGCGTCGGGCAAGGCGGGTGGCGGGGGGCGGGCTTGGGGGGCAGGCCAACAGACACGGAGGGCGGGGAGGGCGCTCTGGGTCGTATGGGGTGGGCCGGGCTGAAGCCCGGCCTACGGGGCACACATTGTAGCGGGGGCCGCGCCTCAGACGGGGCGGTTGAACGCCCCCCCTCCCGGGAACCTAGCGCGCGGCTTTCTCTGCGAGGCCGGAGGTGCCCTCGCGGCGGGCGAGCTCGGCCTCGATCTCGGCCAGCGTCACGCCGCGCGTCTGGCACATGACGAGCAGGTGGTAGAGCACGTCGGCCGCCTCGGCGGTCAGCCGCTCGCGGTCGCCCTTCACCGCCTCGATGATGGCCTCCACCGCCTCCTCCCCGAACTTCTCCGCCGCCTTCTCGGGGCCGGCGGCGAGGAGCCGGGCCGTCCAGCTTTCCTCCGGGTCGGGGGCGGCGGCGCGGGCGGCGATGGTGGCGGCGAGGCGCTGGAGGCTCATGGGCGGATCCCGATGCCGGCGGCGGCCATATGGGCCTTGGCCTCGCCGATGGTGAAGGTGCCGAAATGGAAGATCGAGGCGGCGAGGACGGCGGAGGCATGGCCCTCCGTCACGCCGTCCACGAGGTGATCGAGCGTGCCGACGCCGCCCGAGGCGATGACCGGCACGCCGACCGCATCGGCCACGGCCCGGGTCAGCCCGAGGTTGAAGCCGGATTTGGTGCCGTCCCTGTCCATAGAGGTGAGGAGGATCTCTCCCGCGCCATGGGCCTCGGCCGAGCGGGCGAAGGCCACGGCGTCGATGCCGGTGGGGCGGCGGCCGCCGTGGGTGAAAATCTCCCACCGGCCGGGGGCCACCTCCTTGGCGTCGATGGCGACGACGATGCACTGGGCGCCGAAGCGCTCGGCGGCGCGGGCCACCACGGTGATGTCGGCGACGGCGGCGGAGTTGAAGCTCACCTTGTCGGCCCCGGCGAGGAGGAGGGCGCGGACGTCCTCCGATGTGCGGACCCCGCCGCCGACGGTCAGCGGCATGAAGATGCTCTCTGCCGTGCGGGTGACGAGGTCGAACATCGTGCCGCGGTTCTCGTGCGTCGCATGGATGTCGAGGAAGCAGAGCTCGTCGGCGCCGGCCGCGTCATAGGCCTTCGCCGCCTCCACCGGGTCGCCGGCGTCGATGAGATCGACGAAGTTGACGCCCTTGACGACGCGGCCGTCGGCCACGTCGAGGCAGGGGATGATGCGCGTCTTGAGCATGGGGGCGTTCTAGGCGCGGGCGGCGGGCTTGGAAAGAGGCGAGACGGCGAGGGAGGAGGGGGCCTCGCCGTCGCGGCCGGGGCGGGGTAGAGGGGCGGGATGGATACATTCGAGATCTTCCTCGCCACCCAGCCCGGGCTGGAGCCCCTCCTCGCCGCCGAGGCGCGGGAGGCGGGCTTCAACGAGGTGGCGGAGGTGCCGGGCGGTGTGACGCTGCAGGGCGGCTGGCCGGAGGTTTGGCGGGCGAACATCGCGCTCCGTGGCGCCGGGCGGGTGCTGGCGCGGATCGGCGGCTTTCCGGCGCTGCACCTCGCGCAGCTCGACAAGCGGGCGCGGAAGTTCCCTTGGGGCGAGGTGCTGCGGCCGGATGTGCCGGTCAAGGTCGAGGCGAGCTCGCGGGCCTCGAAGATCTACCACGCCGGCGCGGCGGCGGAGCGTGTGGGCCGGGCAATCACCGAGGAGCTGGGCGCGCCCCTCGGCGACGGCGGCATCCGCCTGATGGCGCGCATCGAGCGCAATGTCGTCACCTTCAGCGTCGACACCTCCGGCGAGCCGCTCCACCGGCGCGGCCACAAGGTGGCGGTCGGCAAGGCGCCGATGCGCGAGACGATGGCGGCGCTCTTCCTGCGCGCCTGCGGCTATGACGGGGCGGAGCCGGTCCTCGACCCGATGTGCGGCTCGGGGACCTTCCTCCTCGAAGCCGCCGAGATCGCCGCCGGGCTGATGCCGGGGCGGGACAGGCCCTTCGCCTTCGAGCTTCTGGCGGGCTATGACCCGGCTGCGGTGGCGGCGCTGCGGGGCGGGGCGGGGGCGATGCCCGGCCCCCGGTTCCTCGGCTTCGACCGCGACGCGGGCGCCGTGCGCTTCTCCACCGAGAATGCCGAGCGGGCCGGGGTGGCGGCGGCCTGCCGCTTCGAGACGCGCCCGGTGGCGGAGTTGGAGCGGCCGGAGGGGCCGCCCGGGCTCGTCATCGTCAACCCGCCCTATGGCGAGCGGATCGGCAATCGCGGCGTGCTCGTCGGCGTCTACCGGGACCTCGGGGCCCGGCTGAAGGAGCAGTTCGCCGGCTGGCGCGTGGGTCTCGTGACCAGCGAGGAGAAGCTGGCCCGGGCGACCGGCCTGCCCTGGCAGGCGCCGGGGCCGCCGGTGCCGCACGGGCCCCTGAAGATCCGGCTCTGGCAGACGGGAGTGCTGGGCTGAGGCCGAAGATTTTTCGCAGAAAAATCTTTGAAAGATCTTTCGTCGAAAGATCTTTGGGCCCTCACTCCGATAGCAGCGCCAGCGCCTCGCCAAGGTCGATGGCCCCCTCGTAGAGCGCCCGGCCGGAGATGGCGCCGGCGATGACGCCGTTCTTTTTCAGCTCCGTCAGATCGGCGAGGGAAGAGACCCCGCCCGAGGCGATCACCGGGATGCTCACCGCCCGCGCCAGCGCCGCCGTGGCCGCGACATTCGGCCCCGCCATGGCGCCGTCGCGCTCGATATCGGTGTAGACGATGGCCGCGACGCCGGCATCCTCGAAGCGCTGGGCGAGCTCGGTGGTCAGAACCTCCGTCTCCTCCGCCCAGCCCTTGGTGGCGACCCGGCCGGCCCGAGCGTCGATGCCGACGGCGATGCGGCCGGGGAAGGCCTTCGCGGCGGCGCGGACGAGCTCGGGCTCCTCCACCGCGACCGTGCCGAGAATCACCCGCGTGAGGCCCTTGTCGAGCCAGGCCTCGATCGTCGCTATGTCGCGGATGCCGCCGCCGAGCTGGATCTGCTGATCGGGGCAGGCGGCGAGGATCGCCTCGACCGCCGCGGCATTGACCGGCTTGCCAGCGAAGGCGCCGTTCAGATCGACCAGATGCAGCCAGGAGCAGCCGGCGGCGGCGAAGGCGCGGGCCTGATCGGCGGGGCTGTCGTTGAAGACCGTCGCCGCCGCCATCTCGCCGCGCAGGAGCCGCACGGCCTGGCCGTCCTTGAGGTCGATGGCAGGGTAGAGGATCATTTTAGGGGCACTCCTTTGTCTCGGGGCGGGGGGTGCCACGGGGCGGGGCCGGGGGCAAGCGACCTCACGTCAGACTGGACGGCCGGGGCCGGCCTGCCCCAGCGTGAGGCAAAGAGGAGGAGCTTCCGATGACCCAGTTTCTTGCCCGCCTGACCGCGGCGATGACCGCCGCGCTCGCCGCCCTGATCGCCAGCGCCACCCTTGCCGCGGCCGACCCGATCGAGGGGCTCTGGCAGACCCAGGTTGATGAGGGCGCCTATGCGCTTGTCACCATCGCCCCCTGCGGATCGGCCTTCTGCGGCGTGATCTCGCGGACGTTCAACGCCGATGGCGAGTTCCAATCCGAGACGCTCGGCCGGCAGATCGTCATCGACATGGTGCCCGTCGGCGGCAGCGAATACGAGGGCCAGGTCTGGCGGCCGTCCAACGACAAGATCTACCTCGGAAAGGTGGCCGTCTCGGGCGACCGGATGCAGCTGAGGGGCTGCGTGGCCGGCGGGCTGTTCTGCGCCAGCCAGACCTGGGCGCGGGTCGGCTGACGGCAGACCGGGGGGCTGTCTGCCCCCGCCGCCTTCGGCGACTCCCCCGAGGATATATCGGGAGCAAAGACGGGGCGGCCGGCGTTTAGGCCGGCAGCTCCCGCACCGATTGATGGGCGAAGGTCAGCTTGTCGTGCAGGCCCTGCGGCAGCACGAACGGGTAGAGATCGGGCAGGTCCATCGTGCGGTTCACGTGGTTGACCGCGATGGAGAGATCGATCGCCCGGGTCAGCAGCGCCTCGGTATCCGCCTCGGCATAGGCATCGGGCGGCGCGCCCGCCCCCGCCTTCCGCCGGAACATGCCGCGCCGCTGCGGCAGCGCCGCGCCGTCGCGCAGCGACAGCCCCGCGGCGGCGGCACTGTCGGCGAGATCGGTCAGGTGGAGGATATGGGCGATGGTCTCCGCCCAGTCCTCATGCGGATGCGAGGTAGCATAGCTGGTGATATGCGTCTCGTCCGCCGGCTGCGGCGCGGCGTAATGCTGCTGGAGCGCGGCGGCGTAATCCTCCCGCTCGTCGCCGAAGAGGGCGCGGAAGGCCGGCAGGAACTCCGTCTCGCCCGAGGGGCCCGCGGCCAACCGCTCGAAGAGGAAATGCGCGATCTCGTGGCGCATGTGGCCGAGCATCGTCCGGTAGAGCTCGCCCATCTGCTCCTGCCGCACGGCCAGGGTCGCGGCGCCGGCCTCCGAGATGTTGATCGTGATCTCGCCGGCATCATGGCCCATCGTGACCTGCGTCTCGCCCGTCCGCGTCTCTTCCGACAGGAGCCGGAAATGCGGCCGCGCGCCGGTGTCGGCGCGGCTGAACCAGCCCCATCGGCCGAGATTGGCGAGCATCCAGCGCTTGGCGAGCTCGGTGTTCGACCACAGGGGCAGGTTGTCGGGCAGCGACAGGTCGGGGACGACCTCGGTCATCACGCAGGAGCGGCAGTAGGGCCCGTCCTCGGCCACCCAGTTGCAGCCGATATCGGCGCGGTGCGCGCAGGTGTCGGCATCCAGCACCATCGCCTGCGCCTCGGGATCGAAGGCGACGTCGGCGCCGCAGCCGCAGGTGAGGTTGTTGAAATACAGCGGCGCTTGGCAGGCCGGGCAGGTGAAGATTTGCAAGGAAGGGCTCCGGGTCAGGGCGGGAAAGGGCGGGGGGGCAAGTACGGGCGCAAGAGCGGTCTGGCGACAGACAAGCGGCTGGCGCGCGCCGAGGTTCCCTCCTCGGGCGAAAAACCTTTGAGGGGCTGGGCGCCCGACCGGCCGCGCCCTATCTTTTAAGGGCAAACGAATGGAGGCGACCATGGCCGGAGGCTGGTCCCGCGACGGAGCGGTGGAAGAACAGATCGAGGCGTCGATCGCCGACGAGCTGAAGCGGATGCAGGCGCTCCGCCGGGCGCCCGAGGGCGAAAGCCTGACCGAATGCGCCGAATGCGGCGAAGAGATCCCCGAGGCGCGCCGCAAGGCGATCCCGGGCGTGAAGCTCTGCGTCGAATGCCAGGGCGGGCGCGACAAGCGGCAGACCCAGCGCGGCGGCATCAACCGCCGCGGCTCGAAGGACAGCCAGCTGAAATAGGCGCTCCCCTGCCTCTGCCCCTTTCCAAATACCCTTCGGGGAGCGCGAGGGGCAGACGGCCCCTCGCTCCCGCACTCTCCTCCCTGCGCGCCGCCCGCGGCGGGGCACAAGAATTTTCCGCAGAAAATTCTTCGCTCAGGGCGCCCAGGTCAGGAAGTTGCGGATGAGCTGCAGGCCGGTGGCCTGGCTCTTCTCGGGGTGGAACTGCATGCCCGCCACATTGCCCTTCGCCACGATGGCCGTCACCGGCCCGCCGTACTCGGCATGGGCGAGGCGGTCGCCCTCATTCTCCACATCCATCGCATAGGAATGGACGAAATAGGCGTGATCGCCGGTGGAGATCCCTTCGAGCAGCGGATGCGGCCGGGCGAGCACCAGGTCGTTCCAGCCCATATGCGGCACCTTCAGCCCCGGCGCGTCGATCCGCCGGATGGCTCCGTCGATCCAGCCGAGGCCCGGCGTCTCCTCGTACTCAAACCCCGTGGTGGCCAGAAGCTGCATGCCGACGCAGATGCCCAAGAAAGGCCGGCCGCGGGCGTGGACGGCCTCGCTCAAGGCCTCCTCCATCCCCGGGATGGCGCGGAGCGCTCGGGCGCAAGCGGGGAAGGCGCCGTCGCCGGGCAGGACGATCCTGTCGGCGGCGGCCACCACGTCGGGGCTGTCGGTCACGGTCACCGCGCCGGCGCCAACCTCCGCCGCCACGAGCTCGAAGGCCTTGCGGGCGGAGTGGAGGTTGCCCGACTGGTAGTCGATCAGCGCGACGCTCATGGCCGCCTCACAGCGTTCCCTTGGTCGACGGGATAGCCCCCTCGCGGCGCGGGTCAGGCTCCACCGCCTGGCGGAGCGCCTGGGCCAGCGCCTTGAAGGCGGCCTCCGCCACATGGTGGGCGTTGATCCCGTGGAGCTGGTCGACATGCAGCGTGATGCCGCCGTGCGTCGAGAAGGCCTGGAAGAACTCGCGGACGAGCTCGGTGTCGAACGTGCCGATCTTCGGGGCGGCGAAGGTGACGTTCCAGATCAGGAACGGCCGGCCGGAGAGGTCGAGCGCCACGCGGATCTGCGCATCGTCCATCGGCAGGTGGCAGGCGCCGTAGCGGCGGATGCCGGCCTTGTCGCCGACGGCTTCCTTCAGCGCCTGGCCGAGCGCGATGCCGCAATCCTCCACCGTGTGGTGATCGTCGATATGCAGGTCTCCCTCCGCCGAGAGCGTGATGTCGATCATCGCGTGGCGGGCGAGCTGGTCGAGCATGTGGTCGAAGAAGCCGATGCCGGTGGCGATCTCCGCCTTGCCGGTGCCGTCGAGCGCGATCTCCGCCGTGATGGCGGTCTCGCTGGTGGTGCGGGTGATGCTGGCGCGGCGCATGGGGCTCCCTTTCGTCGCCGGGCTTATAGGCCGGCCCCGGGCGGGGCGCCAAGGGGCTAGCTGCGGAAGGCCTTCGTCAGCGTGGCGGCGAGGTCGGCGGCGTCTCCCAGCCGCGCCAGATAGGGCTCGCGGGCCGAGAAGCCGCGCGCCCGCCCCTCGGCGGCGGCGATGAGCCGCAGGAGCCGCCGCTGATGGATGCCGAGGCGCCGCTGGATCGGGTCGGCGATCACCCCGGCGAAGGCGGTGAGGAGCGCACCGAAGGCCGCGAAGCCGAGCATCGTGCCGGCGGTCAGCCCCGTCGAGGCAGCAGCGGGGAAGAGCGCATACCAGCCGGAGCCGAGCATGGCGCCGAGCGGGAAGGCGGCGATGGCGGCGCTCTGCGCGACGCCGAGCGCGACGGCCGGCGCGAAGGAGAGCATCCCCGGCGTCAGGCTCTTGAAGAGCACCGCGCCGGTGCCGAGCGTGCCGATCTGCGTCGCCAGCTCCGCCATGGCGCCGCGGCTCTCGGCATAGGCGGGCAGATGCGGCTCGGCGCCCTCGGGCAGCAGCTCGGCGCGGATATGCGCGGCCACCCTGTCCGACAGGTCGGTCTCGAAGACCAGCGGATGCCGGGCCAGCCAGTCCGCCGGGCGGCGCAGGCGAAGGGCGCGGAGCAGCATCTGGCCGAGGCGGGAGAGGATCTGCAAAGGCGCCAGCACCACGTTTGCGGGCGCGCGGAGGAGATCCCATCCAAGCGCCGCGCGGTGGAGCCGAAGCGAGCCGCGGAACGTGAAATGCCTGTCGCAGAAGGCGTCGACCCGCGCCCGCGCCGCCGCGAAGGGGTCGGGCGGGGCGAGGTCGGTCAGGGCTTCGGCGGTGGCGACGGGCTCCATGCGCCCGATATGGGGGGCCCCGCGCCCCGGTGGAAGAGGCAGTCTGCCGCAGCTTCGCGGGCCCCTCCCGGCCCCCTCTCAGCCGGCCTGTATCTGCACGGGCACCCGCCCGTATCGCTGCGGCGCGGCGGGCAATTTTCTTGCCCCCCGGGGGCTCTGCACCGATGTTGTCTCAAAAGGGGCCGGCAAAGGCGCCTGGCAGGGAGGATGACATGAGCTTTGCTTCGATCGACGACAGCCGCGCCATCACAGCGGAAAGCGCCTGGGCGGATCGCGACCTGCCGACAACGACCTGGGGCATGATCGAGCGCGTCGCCTCGCGCTGCCCCGACCGGCCGTCGACGACCTTCCAGATGTTCGCCGACGAGGGCGCGAAGGAAGAGACGCTGACCTGGGCGGAGCTCCGCGCCCGCACCGCGCAGACCGCCAATCTCTTCCGCCGGCTCGGCATCGGCGAGGACGATGTCGTCGCCTATCTCATGCCGAACTGCACCGAGGTCATCACCACCTATCTCGGCGGTCAGGTGGCGGGGATCGTCAACCCGATCAACCCGCTCCTCGACCCCAGCCAGATCGCCGCGCTCCTGCGCGAAACCGGCGCCAAGGTGCTGGTGACGCTAAAGAGCTTCCCCAAGAGCGACGTGGCCCAGAAGGCGGCGGAGGCGCTGCGCCATGCGCCCGATGTCAAGACGGTGCTGGAGGTGGACCTCCTGCGCTACATGACCGGGATCAAGAAGCTGATCGTGCCGCTCATCCGCCCGAAGATGGAGGTGCACCATTCCGCCCGCGTCCTCGATTTCAACAAGGAGGTCGCCCGCGAGAGCACGACACTGGGCTTCGCGGATTCCGGCGCCGACCGGGTGTCGATCTACTTCCACACCGGCGGCACGACCGGCATGCCGAAGATCGCGCGGCACCGCTATTCCGGCATCGTCTACAACGCCTGGCTGGGCGACCGGCTCCTCTTCAAGGAGACCGACGTGATGATCTGCCCGCTGCCGATGTTCCACGTCTTCGCGGCGGTCGTCGCGCTCGGCGCGGCGCTGGGCTCGGGGGCGCAGATCGTCTTTCCGACGCCGGCGGGCTATCGCGGCGACGGGGTCTACGACAATTTCTGGAAGCTGATCGAGCGCTACAAGGTGACCTTCATGATCACCGTGCCGACCGCGATCTCGCGGCTGATGCAGGTGCCCGTCAATGCCGACATCTCCTCGCTCCGCCTGGCCTTTTCCGGCTCGGCGCCCCTGCCGGCAGAGCTCTACCGGCGCTTCGAGACGGCGGCCGGCGTCAATATCTGCGAGGGCTACGGGCTGACCGAGGCCACCTGCCTCGTCTCGATCAATCCGCCCGACGGCGAGAAGAAGATCGGCTCCATCGGTGTGCCCTTCCCCCATTGCGACGTGAAGATCTTCGATGTCGACAGCGGCGAGGAGCGGCCGGAGGGCGAGGTCGGCGAGATCTGCGTCGACAATCCCGGTGTCTGGCGCGGCGAGACCTATATGGACGAGACCAAGAACACCGATCTCTACCGCGCGGGGCCGGACTCCAACGCGCAGTTCCTGCGCACGGGCGATCTCGGCCGGATCGACGAGGACGGCTATATCTGGATCACGGGCCGCGCCAAGGATCTCATCATCCGCGGCGGCCACAACATTGACCCGGCGGAGATCGAGGAGGCACTCGCCTCCCATCCCGCCGTCGCCCTCGCCGGGGCCATCGGCCAGCCGGATGCGCATTCGGGCGAGGTGGCCTGCGCCTATGTCGAGCTCGTCGCCGGCGGCGAGGCGAGCGTCGACGATCTGATGTCTCACACCATCGCGCGGGTCCATGAGCGGGCGGCCTATCCCAAGCATATCGAGATCCTGCCCGAACTGCCGAAGACGGCCGTGGGCAAGATCTTCAAGCCCGATCTGCGCAAGCGCGCCATCGCCCGCGTCTACAACGAGGCGCTGGCCCGCGCCGATGTCGCGGCCGAGGTGGAGCGGGTGGAGGAAGACCGGCGCCGCGGCCTCGTGGCCTATCTCAGACCCACCGGCACGGTCGGCGACGAGGATGTCGCCCGGGCGCTCGGCGGCTTCACCCGGCCCTGGGCCTGGGCGGAGACCTCCGCCGTCTCGGAAGACGCCTGAGCCGTGACGGAGGTGCGGATGGAAGACCCGGGCGACGGGCTCTGGCTCGGCCGCGCGGCGGGGCCCGAGGGTCCGGCCGTGGTGACGCTGAGGGGCGGGCAGGTGATCGACGTCACCTGCCGCGAGGTGCCGACCGTGAGCGCGCTCCTCGAGCGCCCCGATGCCGCGGCCTGGCTGGCCGGGGCGGAGGGCGCGGCCCTCGGCCCGCTCGAGGCCGTGGCGCTGCTCGCGCCCTGCGATCTGCAGGTCATCAAGGCCTGCGGCGTCACCTTTGCCCGCTCGATGATCGAGCGCGTGATCGAGGAGCGCGCGGCCGGCGACCCCGCCCGCGCCGAGGCGATCCGCGCCCGGGTTGCCGAAGCCATCGGCGGGGCGCTGCGAGACCTTCAGCCGGGCTCGCCCCAGGCGGCGGAGGTCAAGGCGTGGCTGATCGAGGAAGGCCTCTGGAGCCAGTATCTGGAGGTCGGCATCGGCCCGGATGCCGAGGTCTTCACGAAGGCGCCGGTGCTCTCGGCGGTCGGGACGGGGGCCGAGATCGGCCTGCATCCCGCCTCCCGCTGGAATAACCCCGAGCCGGAGGTCGTGCTGGCGGTGAATTCCCGCGGCGAGATCAGGGGCGCCACGCTCGGCAACGACGTGAACCTCCGCGATGTCGAGGGGCGCTCGGCGCTTCTCCTCGGCAAGGCGAAGGACAACAACGCGAGCTGCGCCATCGGCCCGATGATCCGGCTCTTCGACGCGGGCTTCACGCTCGATGACGTCCGCCGCGCCGAGCTGACGCTGACGGTCGAGGGCGCGGACGGCTACCGGCTGACGGGCCATTCCTCCATGGCCGAGATCTCGCGCGACCCCGAGGATCTCGTCCGCCAGACCATCGGACGGCATCACCAGTATCCCGACGGGGTGATGCTCTTCCTCGGCACGCTCTTCGCCCCGGTGGAGGATCGCGACGTGCCGGGCGAGGGCTTCACCCACAAGCCGGGCGACAGGGTGCGGATCGCGGCGCCCGGGCTCGGCGCGTTGGAGAACCGCGTGACGCTCTCGACCGAGGCGCCGGAATGGCGGGTCGGCATCGGGGCGCTCATGGCGAACCTCGCGGCGCGGGGGCTGCTGGCCTAGGGCGGACACCCCGAGGGGGCCGCCTATGCCGTCCCTACGACAGGCGCCGCTGGCCGCCCCGCTGGCCCCCGGGCGCCCGGACGGCTATGCCTTGGGGCAAACGCGACAACAGGGAGCCCGCCCATGAAACTTCTCCGCTACGGCCCTCCGGGTGCCGAAAAGCCCGGCCTCCTCGATGCGGATGGCACGATCCGCGACCTCTCGGGCGTGGTGCCCGACCTCGCCGGCGAGGCGCTGACCCCCGAAGGCCTGGCGCAGATCGCCGCCGCCGATCCCGCCACCCTGCCGAAGGTCGAGGGCAACCCCCGGCTCGGCCCGCCGGTCGCCGGCACGAGCAAGCTCATCTGCATCGGGCTCAACTATTCCGACCACGCGGCGGAGACCGGCCAGAAGGTGCCGCCGGAGCCCATCATCTTCATGAAGGCGAATTCCGCCATCGTCGGGCCGGATGACGAGGTGCGCATCCCGCGCGGCTCGGTGAAGAGCGACTGGGAGGTCGAGCTGGCCGTCGTGATCGGCAAGGCGGCGAAATACGTCTCCGAAGACGAGGCGATGGACCATGTGGCCGGCTATTGCGTGGCCAACGACATCTCCGAGCGCGCCTTCCAGACCGAACGGGCCGGGCAATGGACCAAGGGCAAGAGCTGCGACACCTTCGGCCCCCTCGGCCCCTGGCTGGTGACGGCCGACGAGGTGGACGACCCGCAGGCGCTGCCGCTCTGGCTGAAGGTCAATGGCGAGACCATGCAGGAGGGCACGACCGGGACGATGGTCTACGGGGTGCGCTATCTGGTGAGCTACCTCAGCCAGTTCATGACCCTGCTTCCGGGCGACGTAATCTCGACCGGCACGCCCCCCGGCGTCGGCATGGGCATGAACCCGCCGCGTTTTCTCAAGGCCGGCGACATCATGGAGCTCGGCGTCGAGGGGCTCGGCGTCCAGCGGCAGGTCTGCGCGGCGGATTGACGGGGCAGGCGGGGCGGGGCGCCGCCGCCGAAGGTGGGTTGAAAACCCACCCTACGGGATGTCCCGGGCGCGGCGCGGTGGGTCACAAACCCATCCCGCGCCCGGAGCTCTCCCCCCGGCTCCCGACCCCGCCCCCCGCGACACTTCGCCGCCCAAGCCCATTGATTGTTCGCCCCCAGCCGCTAGGCTCCCTTAAGTCAAAAGGGAGGATACCATGTCTTACGGACGTCTCTTCGCCATCGGGTTCGCTGCCGCCGCCCTTGCCGCGCCGGCCGCCGCCCAGACCCAGCTTTCCATCGCCACCGGGGGGACCGGCGGCGTCTATTATCCCATGGGCGGCGGGCTCGCCCAGGTCATCGAGGGCCATGTCGAGGGCTATAGCGCCACCGCCGAGGTGACCGGCGCTTCCGTCGAGAACATGGGCCTCATCGCCACCGGCGATGCCGACCTCGCCATCGCGCTCGCCGATACCGTCCAGCAGGCCTATACCGGCACCGGGCGCTTCGAGGGGCAGGAGTTGCCGATGATCCGCGCCGTCGGTTCGCTCTATGCGAACATGGTGCAGATTGTGACGCTCGAGGGCTCGGGCATCACCTCGATCGCCGACCTGCCCGGACACCGCGTCTCCGTCGGCGCGCCCGGCTCGGGGACGGAGGTCAATGCCATGACGCTTCTCGAGGCCAACGGCATCTCCTTCGACGATTTCACCGCCGAGCGGCTGAACTTCAACGAGACGGCCGATGCGCTTGCCAACGGCGACATCGACGCCGGCTTCTGGAGCGTCGGCGCGCCGACCTCCTCGATCCTCAACCTCGCGACCACCAACGATATCGTGGTCATCCCGCTGTCCGAGGCCGAGGTCGAGGCGGCGCTCGGGGCCGATCCGACCTTCGCGTCCCTGTCGCTGCCTGGCGGCATGTACGAGGGTGTGGCCGATGACATCGCCACCGTCGGCGTGCCGAACGTGCTCGTCGTCTCCTCCGAGATGGACGAGGAGGCGGTCTACCAGATCACCAAGGCGATGTACGAGAACATCGCCGAGCTGCAGGCTGTCCACCCCGCCGCCAACGAGACCACCGTCGAGTTCTCGATGAACGCGACGCCGGTGCCGCTGCATCCGGGGGCGCTGCGCTACTACGAGGAGATCGGCGCCGAGATCCCGGACGACCTGCGCCCGTGATCCGCACCATCGGGGGAGGGCTCCTTGCCCTCCTCCTCACCGCCCCCGCCGGGGCGGCCGATCTCACCGCCACGATCCTCGGCGGCCCCGAGACCGGGGAGACCGAGATCGCGCGGCTGGAGATCCCGGAGGGGCAGGGCTGGTGCGTCGTCTGGAACCACTCGGTGCAGGGCTTCGAGGTGCAGGATTGCTACGAGAACCGCGCCGGCCGCATGGTGCTGATGCGCTCCCACCAGCCCGATTACGCCGCCGGGCTCGGCCATATCATCGGCCGGGGGGAGGAGACCTCCGACGACACACATGGCTACTGGATCGAGAATATCGACGAGCCGGTGCCGGGGGATGCCTATATCCTCCGCCCCGGCGCCATGGCGGTGGACCACCGGCTGGTGGCCGCGGCCGGCGAGGTCTCGCTCTCCGCCCTTGCCGAACATGCGCGGGTGCGCATCGCGCTGGTGGCGGAATGAGGCGGGGCAGGGCGTCCGCCGGCCGTTCGATGCCGACCTGCGGGTGCCTGACACCGCCAAGACTATCCCTTCTAGACCACTTGGCGCGACCTGCTCGATTGCTGGAGCCGCCGTGTGGCCGAGGGCGCGGCCCGGCTTTTGCGGTGGCAGGGAACAGGATCGGAGAGAGATGAAGTCTGCAGTGATATGCCCCGGGCCGGGAAAGTCGGGGACGACCCTCCTGAACTTTCTGTTTGAGAACATCGAAGGGTGCTACGGGCCGCGCGAGGGGAAGGAATATTCCTATTTCGCGACGGATCGCGATTTCCCCTATGAGGATGTCTTCGACGTCGGCGGGAGTGACGCCGGCGCCCTGAGGTTCGAATTCAGCCCGACCTACACGACAGTCGCCGATCTTACCTGGAACAAGAGAATTGTGGAGAGAATCCGCAAGAGCGTCGACAATCCGTTCGTGATTTTCACCATCCGCGAGCCCGTGTCGCGCAGCATGTCAGCCTATCATCACTTTCTCCAATCCTATTCACGATTCGGCGGAAAGCGGCATTCAGAGCAAGAGCGTTGCCTGGCGGAGCCCTATGGGCAGACGTTCGATGAGGCGGTCCGGTCCGATCAGATGGTCGGGTGCCTCCTGTCGGACATCGTCGGCCTTTATGTCGACAGCTTCGGTCAGGACAATGTGCTGTTCTTCTTTCTCGAGGAAGACGCGGCGGCCTTCGACCGCTTCTACGATTTCGTCATAGACCGGACCGGCTTTCCTACGCCGAACACGCGCCGCGGCGCGGAAATTCCCAAGCTTGCGAGGGGCCGGGGGCATCCGGGATATTATTACGCGCGGGATGAGGATCTCTGCATTCGCAACAGCGCCGGGGACGAGGCGCATCTGCCGGCCGGGCAGTTCTATATCTGCAATGAGCGCGGGCACGAGATCATGAGGGACATGGATCCCGAAACGGCCGCCGCCTGCATGGAGGCCCAGGAGCTCTGGACCCGCGACTTCAGTGCCGAGACCCAATCCGACCTTTTCGACGACCTCTTCCGCGCGGATTTTGAGAAGCTGTCGGAATACTGGGTGCCGGGCAGCCATGTCGGAAAGATCCCCGATTACTTCAACTGGACCTACAGGGACAGGCTCGTCCCCCGGGCCGAGCCGGATATCGATCTGCTGAAAACCACTTCGCTTGCAAGCACATGAGGGAATGATGCCCCGCCGCGCGATCCTGCATATCGGTCGCCACATGATCTGGCCGAAAGCCAGCCGGAGCGGTGCGGGCAGAACCTCTATCCGGCCCGCAGGGCCGGCCCCCCGACCGATCCTCATGCAGGCCGCCCCATGACCGAGACCAGCGACATCACCACCCCCGGCGAGCCGGACCAGCCGCGCCTCGTCCTGCGGGCCATCGCGGTCATCGGCATCGCCCTGTCGCTCTTCCAGCTCTATGCCGCCGGCATCCAGCCGCTCGGGCTCTTCTTCCAGCGGCCGATCCACCTCGGCTTCATCCTCGTCCTGACGTTCCTGATGTTCCCCGTGACCGGCCGCCGCCGCCGGGGGCCTCTCGGCTGGGCCGTCGACGGGGTGCTCATCGCCGGGGGCGTGCTCGTCGGCTACTGGGTTCCCGCCCATATCGACATCATCGCCAATGCCATCATCCCGCGCGGGATCGACGTGACCGTCGGCATCATCACCACGCTTCTGGTGCTCGAGGCGGCGCGGCGGGCCATCGGGCTCGGGCTCACGATCATCGGGGTGGTCTTCATCGCCTATGCCTTCGCCGGCGAGCGGGGCGAGCTGCCTTGGCTGGCCGATACGCTCCCCGGCATCCTCCATCACCGCGGCTATACGCTAGAGCGGTTCTCGAGCCAGATGACGCTGGGGGCCGAGGGGATCTTCGGCCTGCCCCTGGGCGTCGCCGCGACCTTCATCTTCGTCTTCGTGCTCTTCGGGGCGTTCCTCGAGGTGACCGGCGCCGGCAAGTTCTTCATCGACCTCGCCTATGCGGCGACCGGGCGGCAGCGGGGCGGGCCGGCGAAGGCGGCGGTCATCGCCTCTGCGGGAATGGGCTCCATCTCCGGCTCGGCCATCGCCAATGTTGTGACCACTGGCGCCTTCACGATCCCGCTCATGAAGAAGCTCGGCTACCGCCCAGCGCAGGCGGGCGGGATCGAGGCGGCGGCCTCGACCGGCGGGCAGATCATGCCGCCGCTCATGGGCGCCGGGGCGTTCCTGATGAGCGAGTTCACCCGAATTCCCTACATCGACATCGTCCTCGTCTCGATCTTCCCGGCCGCGCTCTATTTCGGCTCGGTTTACCTCCTCGTCCATATCGCCGCGGTGAAGCAGGGGATGCGGGGGCTGCCCGCCGCCGAACTGCCGCGGGTGCGGGACGTGCTGGCCGAGGGCTGGCATTTCCTGCTGCCCCTCGTCGCCCTCGTCTGGCTGCTGGTGGCGGGCTATTCGCCGATGCGGGTCGGCTATTACGCCATCCTCGCGGTGATCGGCGCGGCGGTGCTGCGCGGGGTGATCGGCTGGGTGACCTCTGGGGCGACGCTGCCCGGGCTCGTGGCGCTCACCCGCGCCGGCATCGAGAAGACCCTGCAGGCCCTCAGCCTCGGCGCCCGCAACGCCGTCGCCGTCTCGCTCGCCTGCGCCGTGGCGGGGATCGTCGTCGGCGTCGTGGGGCTGACCGGGCTTGGGCTCAAGTTCTCCGCCATGATGCTGGCCTTCAGCCAGGGGAACCTGCTTCTGGCGCTCCTCATGGTGGTGCTGGCGAGCCTCGTCCTCGGCATGGGGCTGCCGGTGACGGCGGCCTATATCGTGCTCATCATCCTCGTCGGCCCGGCGCTGTCGGAGGAGTTCGGCCTGCCGCTTCTCGTTGCGCATCTCGTGGTCTTCTGGTGGAGCCAGGACAGCAACGTTACGCCCCCGGTGGCCCTCGCCGGTTTCGCCGGGGCCGCCATCGCGGGGTCGAAACCGATGGAGACCTCCGTGCAGGCGTGGAAATACGCCAAGGGGCTCTACCTCATCCCGCTCTTCATGGTCTTCAACCCGGTCATCATCCTCGGCGGGCCGCTGCCGCTCGTGCTCTGGAACGGTGTGATCGTCATCCTCGCGCTCACCGCCTTTGCCGCGGCGCTGGAGGGCTTCCTCTTCGGCCCCATGCCGGTCTGGGCGCGGGTGCTGGTGTTGCCGGGCACCATCGCCGTCTTCTGGCCGTCGATTGCCGTGGAGGCCGCTGGCGCGGGGCTGCTCGCGGCGCTTCTGGCGCTCAACTGGTGGAGCGCGCGGGGCGGCGGGGCTAGGGCAGCAGCCTGAGGAGGGCCTCGGCGAAGCGCCGGTCGACCTCCGGGCGGTAATGGCTGTCGGCGGCGAAATTGGCGGGGTCGGAGGGGGAGGCGATCTCGGCCGTCGCGAGATAGGGGATGCCCTCCCGCTCCAACACCGGCGCCGTGAGGGCGAGGAGGTCGAGATCGCTCCCGTCCCGCCCCTGGATCAGCAGGACCACCGGCACCTGCCCGTCCTCGCGCGCCATCGCGGCGAACGCCGCGATCATCCGGGGCAGCACCTCGGCGACGGGATAGAGCTCGCCCGCCTCGATCCGCCGCTCCACCCGCGCGATATGTCGTTTGGCGAGTGAGCGGCGGACGAGCCGCAGGAAGGGGGAGGCATCGGCCCAGGTGGCCCCGAAGGTCACCGGGGCGTGGAAGGCGTCGACCTCGCGGAGCTGCGCGCGCCAGGCGCCGGCGAGGGCAGGGTCGCGCGCCTCGTCCGCCGTCTCGATCACGGGCTCGATCCGGGCGAGGCCATCCCCCTCCGGCAGGAAGACCGGATAGGTGAAGGGCGCCGGCTGCTCGAAGGCCCAGGTCTGGTTCGAGAGCGCCGCCATCGCGGGGAGGGAGGACGACAGGATGCCGAGCACCACGACATCCCCCGCGCGCCGGTTCGGCCGGTCGTCCAGGAATTGCGCGAAGGTGAAGTTGGGCGGCGCGCTCGGCCCGTCATGGCGGTCGACGGAAAGCGCGGGGTCCAGCGCCTCCGCCTCCGCCAGGATGTTGGAGGTGAAGGACATCCCGTAGGCGCGCAGGACCGGCCCGGCGCCGGGGTCTTCGGCCGCGAACCCCTCCGCCGAGGCGGCGAGCTGCGCCGGCCGCCAGGCGATATCGGCGAGGTTGCCGGGGGCATCCGGCGCCTCGTCCCAGGCGGCGAGCTTGCCCGGCACCGAGCGGCCGTAGTCGAAATAGGCGACGAGCCCGCCGAGCCGCCCGGCCCCCGCCGCCCAGCCGAGAGCGCCGGCGGCGGCGAGATCGATCAGCGCGAGCGCCGCGAGGGTGAGAAGGAAGGTCCGCAAGGTCTGCCGCATCGCGCCCTCCTCAGAACTGGAAGTAGATGAAGGCCGAGGTCGCCGTCGTCGCCCCGAAGGCGAAGAGATAGACCATGCCGGCGTAAAGCGCTGCCCGGAGCCACACCGGCCAGCGGGCGTAGAAGCGCATATCGCCCGAGAGCTCGATCCAGCCGTCCCAGAGAAGGAGGAACCCCATCCCGAGCAGCACCGCCAGCGGCGGGGCCGGCATGGCGCCGGGGCCGGGCGCCGGAATGGCGCCCGCGAGCCTTCCGGTGAACTCGGCGATCTGCGCGAAGGAGCCGGCGCGGAAGAGGAGCCAGCCATAGGCCACGAGCTGGAAGAAGGCGGCGATCTTCACGAGCCGCCAACCCCATGCCAGCGCGCCGCGCCGCTCGCCCTCGCCGACGCGGCCGTGCCGGCCGGCAAAGGCCCGGTGCACGGCCAGAAGCCCTCCCTGCCAGGCGCCCCAGAGCACGAAATTCCACGCCGCCCCGTGCCAGAGCCCGCCGAGAAGCATGGTCAGCATCAGGTTGCGATAGGTCCGCCAGCGGCCGCCCCGGCTGCCGCCGAGCGGAATGTAGAGGTAATCGCGCAGCCACGACGACAGCGAGATGTGCCAGCGCCGCCAGAATTCCTGCGGGTCGGCGGCGAAATAGGGCTGGGCGAAGTTCCGCATCAGCTCGAAACCGAGAATCTTGGCGACGCCGCGGGCAATGTCGGTATAGCCGGAGAAATCGCAATAGATCTGGATGGCGAAAAGCCAGGTGGCGAAAAGGATGTCGATCCGCGCGGGATCGGGGCTGGCATAGATGGCATCGACGGAGGGCGCGATGCCGTCGGCGATCACCACCTTCTTGATGAGCCCCAGAAGGCAAAGGACGGTGCCGCGCCGCAGCGCCTCCCAGCTGAGCTGGCGGGGCAGCTCGATATTCGGCAGCAGGGTGCGCGCCCGCTCGATCGGACCGGCGACCAGCTGGGGGAAGAAGGCGACGAAAAGCGCGAAGTCGAGAAAGTCGCGCGTCGGCCGCAGGTCGCGCCGGTAGACGTCGATCGTGTAGCTGAGCGTCTGGAAGGTATAAAACGAGATGCCGACGGGCAGAACGATCTGCAAGGTCACCCAGCCGGGGGCATAGCCGAAGAGCCCCGCCAGCGCCTCGAAGCTTTCGGCGAAGAATCCCAGATACTTGAAGACGGCGAGCAGCCCGAGGTTGCAGGCGAGCGACACGCCGAGGAGCCGCTTGCGATGGGCCGGCCGCTCCTCCGCCCCGAGCCGGAGGCCGACGAGATAGTCGACGAGCGTGCTGAAGAGAATGAGCCCGAGGAACCGCCAGTCCCATGCGCCGTAAAAGACGTAGCTGGCGATGAGCAGCATGCGGTTCTGCGCCCGGTGGGGCAGGGCGACATAGAGCGCGCCGACCACCGCGAAGAAGGCCCAGAACGTCAGATCAGTGAAGAGCATCCCGGCTGACGCCTCCCGCCTCGGGGCCACGCGGCCACCGCGCCGGCGAAGATACCGCTAAAATTGTCGATTCTTGGGCGGGACGGGCGGGGCGCGCCCATTGTTGGCGCCAACCCCCGGTGCTGCTGGAGAGATTTGGACTCTGGTCAGCGTCGTGAGCACTTGCGTATGTTCTAGGGAAAGGCAAAGTTTTAGCCAACGATGTCTAGAAACTCGAACATTCGAGAACTTGTCGATGCGATCCTCAAGCTCGCGGCGTTAGCCGCCATTTCTGGCTTAATCGGCACCGCGGCAATTCGCTCGCTGAGCTGCGCGCCTACGGCCTTCAGTACCTACAGCGGGCTCCTCGCGATCATTGCTGCATTCATCGTCTATTTGATCGGGGTTTTTCATTTCTCTGCGACAGTTCTTGAGATTGTTGGGACAAGCGAGCGGGCTCTCAGGATCTCTCAGGTTCTTAGCTGGGCTCTCTATGCCGTTGCGATGTGCTTGGTGGCTGCGAGCATTGTGGTGCTTGTGCCTGTCGTCATGGACGGTCTTCCGAATTGCGAGACTGCAACCATCAGCAAGGATCGCGCCGACGAAGGCGGGCTTTCGCAAGCTGAGCCCTTTCTCCTTGGCATCGCAGCAATGAGCACGGGTTAACCCGCGCAATGTTGTCGGCGCCGTGCGTCATGCAGTGCATCGCGCGCGTAAACCCCTTATTTGCAAGGGGGGCCAGAGATATCAGGGACATAAATGGTGCTGCTGGAGAGATTCGAACTCTCGACCTCTCCCTTACCAAGGGAGTGCTCTACCCCTGAGCTACAGCAGCGCCGGGTGGGCGCCCTTTTAGCAACCGCACCCGCCCGCGCAAGCCCGATTTTCAGCTGCGGAAGACGCGGCCGCGAAGCGCCTTGGAGCGGCGGTAGGCTTCCGAGATATCGACCCGCCCCGCTGCCGGGCTCGCCAGCGCCGCGAGGGCCCCGGCGAGGCGGCTGCGCAGCAGATGCATCACCTCCTCCCGCACCGGGTCGGGATGGCTGGGGGCGAGCGTCATGTCGGGGTTGGTGTTGATCTCCCAGGTCTCCACCCGCCCTTCGGTGACGCCGAAGTCGAGGCGGCCGAACTCCATCCCCGCCACATCGAAGACATGGCGCACGGCGGCCTCATGGGGGTAGGCGTCCATCTCGCGGCGCTCTTCCTTGTAGTCTTCAGCCGAAGCGAGGCCCCGCTGGCCGCCCTTCACCACCCAATGGTCCTGGTTGACGGTATTGGCGCGCAGGATCGCGGAGCCGACCCGGAAGGCGCTGTAGCGGGAGAAATACGGCGGGTCGCCCACGGGCTCGCCGCGGTATTCGATGAAGACGAGATCGCTGAGCGTGTCGCCGCGGCGGAGCCGTTCCTTGAGCCAGTCGCGGGCCTCCTCCTCCGATTCCAGAAGCTTGCGATTCGGCGCGACATGGCCGGAGGCCGGGCGCAGGAACACCGGGAAGCGGTCGGGCCATTCGCCATCGGCGGGCCGCCAGGCCCGGTAGGAATTGAGCCCTTCGCGCCAGAGCCGGTTGATGAGCTGCTCGCGGCGGAGATAGCGGCGCGGATCGTTGACGACGCGCACCCGGGCGCCCTTCAGCTTGCCGGCGATCATGCCGGCGGCATGCAGCTCTGCCGGCGCGAGGCGGTCGAAATCCGTGAACAGCCATGTCCCGCCCGGCAAGGAGCGGCGGCCGAGGAGCGATTCCCACGAGACGACCTCGAGCCGGGCGCCGGCATCGGCGATCTGCCGCTCAAGTGTTGCGCTCGTATAGGTGTGGTCTGCGGTCGTCACCATCCGCAGAACGGGGGTGGACCGTTTGAGGCGCTTGACCGAAAATAATTGGCGTGAAAACATGTTAACCAGAAGATGTGCTCACCTGACCGTTTCTGGCAATCGTTATTTTCATGGGCAGGTCGAGAATTGAGATATTCGGCGCCGCCTATTCTGGCGCAGACGAGAATTAACCTGGCGTCCGCGCTTCTGGCGCGCCGCCTAAAGGAGCCCGAGTTGACACATATCGATCGCCCTGCCCTCGATTCCCGCCGCCTGCTCGGCCTGCGGGCCCTTGCCGGCACCGAAACGGAACGCGCCGCCCTGGCCCAACAGCTTGAAAGCGGGGCCGGCCTCGGCCCCCGCGCCGGTGAAAAGGCCGGCGACAAGGGAACCGTCGATTAACGCAACGACCCGAATTGGCGGCCGATCCCCGGCCGCTCCCATCCCCAGGAGAACCACATGACCAAGATGGAACGCCCCATTCTCGACCCCCAGCAGCTTCTCGGCCTGCGCATCGTCGCGGCCACCGATGAAGAGGCCGCGGAGCTCGTCGGCCGCTCTGGCCAACTTGGCGCGAAGGCCGGTACCAAGGCGGGCGACAAGGGCGGCGTCCCGATCTAAGCCCCATCCCAAGCGCTGAGCAGGGGTGGCGGCCGCTCCCGTGGCGGCTGCCCCTGCCATTTCGGTTCACTCATTCCCAAAAGGACTCCCATTGTCATGACCAAGATCGAGCGCCCCATTCTCGACCCTCAGGCGCTTCTCGGCCTGCGCATCATCGCCGGGACCGACGCCGAAGCCTCCGCCCTCATCGGCCGTGCCGGCCAGCTCGGCGCAAAGGCCGGCATCAAGGCGGGCGACAAGGGCACGACGGGCTGATAGCGGGTTGCCCGGCATGGACACGGCGCTAAGCGCCGATGACGAGCTCCTTGGCGCCTTCGCGCCGAGCGGCGCTCGTGGGCACAGGCTCGACCGGATCGTCCATGACGATCTGGCCGCCAGCCTCGATCATGTTTCCGCCGCCATCGACGCCGGCCCGCCGGGGTGGGAGGCTGTGGCGGAGGCGCTTTCGCCCGCCCGTGCCCGCCTGACCGAAGGCGCCCGGCTCGCGCCTGTGGCCTTCGGGCTCTACTACCAGCTTGTCAGCGCCATCTACGGCGGCCGGCCGGAGGAGGCGCTGGAGGCCGCCGAGGCCCTCTCCGCCGCGCCCGGCGCGCCCCTCGGCTACACGATCGACCGCCGGGGCGCCGATCCGCTCTTCGACCGCGTGCTCGATGCGCGCATGGGCGAGGAGGCCGAAACCTTCGCTCCCATCGACCCGGCAGCGGAGGCGCCCTTCGCGGCGCTTCTCTCCGAGGGGATGGACCTCATGGCCCGGACGGTCCCCGACCTTCACGACGAGCTCGGCGGCATCCTCAGCCAGATCGTCCTCGCCCAGTCGCCGCCCGACTCGAAGATCGAGTTCGACGGGGCCTCGCATTTCCAGTTCTGGGGGATGGTCCTGCTCAACCCCAAACACCATCCGACGCCGCTCGCCGTCGTCGAGGTGCTGGCGCATGAGACGGGCCATGCGCTGCTCTTCGGACTCACCCGGGACGAGCCGCTCGTGCTCAACCCCGATGACGAGCTCTTCTCCTCGCCGCTTCGCCGTGATCCCAGGCCGATGGATGGCATCTACCATGCCACCTTCGTCTCCGCCCGCATGGCCTGGACGATGGAGCGCCTGGCCGAAAGCGACCTCATTTCCGCCGATGAGCGCGACCGCGTCCGCAAGGCGGCGGCGCAGGACCGGGAGAATTTCGTCAAGGGGCTCGGCACCGTGCGCGAGCATGGAAGGCTGACCGCCACCGGCCAGCGGATCCTCGCCGGCGCCGAGGCGGCGATGAACGGCTGACGGGCGCCGTTCCGCTGGACGGGCGAGCCCCGCCGCAGTATCGACAATCCATGAGCGCGGGATCCGACAAAGACGCCCGCGACGCGCGACGCAAGGCGGCCCTCAAGGCCAATATCGCGCGCCGCAAGGCGCAGGCCCGCGCAAGGGCAGAAGCGGCCGAGGCATCAGGGGCGCCAGACCCCGACGCGCCCGGGCCGGAGGCAGCAGAGCAGGAGGATCCCTGATGGATTCGATCATCGTGACCGGCGGCACCCCGCTTTCCGGCGACATCCCCATCGCCGGCGCCAAGAACGCCTGCCTCGCCCTGATGCCGGCGACGCTCTTGTCGGAAGAGCCGCTGACGCTCACCAACGCGCCGCGCCTCAGTGACATCGCCACCATGTCGGCGCTCCTGCGCTCGCTCGGCTCCGAGGTCAGCCTCCTCGCCGGCGGCAAGGTCATCGCCATGTCCTCGCATCAGCTCACCTCGACGCGGGCGGATTACGAGATCGTCCGCAAGATGCGCGCCTCGAACCTCGTGCTCGGCCCCCTGCTGGCCCGCGAGCATCAGGCCACGGTGTCGCTGCCCGGCGGCTGCGCCATCGGCGCCCGGCCGATGGACATCCATGTGAGCGCGCTCGAGGCCATGGGCGCCGAGATCGAACTGAAGGACGGCTACCTCCATGCCGTGGCGCGGGGCGGCCTCAAGGGCGCCCGCTTCGCGATGAAGTTCCCCTCCGTCGGCGCCACCGAGAACGCGCTTATGGCGGCGACGCTGGCGCGGGGCACGACCGTGATGTCGAACGTCGCGCGGGAGCCCGAGATCGTCGATCTCGCCAAATGCCTGCGCGCCATGGGTGCCCGCATCGAGGGCGAGGGCACCGACACGATCACCATCGAGGGCGTCGACCGCCTGCATGGCGCCACCCATGAGGTGGTCGCCGACCGCATCGAACTCGGCACCTACATGCTCGCCCCCGTGATCGCCGGCGGCGAGGTGGAATGCCTCGGCGGCCGGCTCGACCTCGTGGAGGCTTTCGCCGAGAAGCTCCATGACGCCGGGGTCGAGATCGAGCAGACCAACCGCGGCGTGAAGGTGCGCCGGGCCAATGGCCGGGTCCATGCGGTGGATGTCGCGACGGCGCCGTACCCCGGCTTCCCGACCGACCTTCAGGCGCAGATGATGGCGATGCTCTGCACCGCCGAGGGCACCTCGCATCTGGAAGAGACGATCTTCGAAAACCGCTTCATGCACGCTCCCGAACTCACCCGCATGGGCGCGAAGATCGAGGTGCATGGCGGCACCGCCTCCGTCACGGGGGTCGAGCGCCTGAAGGGCGCGCCGGTGATGGCCACCGACCTGCGCGCCTCCGTCTCGCTGATCCTCGCCGGGCTCGCGGCGGAGGGGGAGACGCGGGTGAACCGCGTCTATCACCTCGACCGCGGCTATGAAGAGCTCGAGGCCAAATTGGGCGGCGCCGGCGCGAAGATCGAGCGGATCCGGGACTGACCCTGCCGCGTTTCTCTCGACCGCGGTGAGCGGGATCGGGCCGGCCCGGGGCGCCGGCTCTTGCGATCCGCGCCCGCGGGGGCCATCTCCCCGAGGGATGGGCAAAGAGCGCGGCCCGGCCAGAAGAGGGCAGAGAACGGCATGAACGAACGGCGAGACCAGAGCGGCGATGCCCGGTTCGAGGATGGCGGCGAAGCGCCCCTGCGGCTCCTCGCGCGCGATGCCGAAGACCTCGCGGTGCTGTCCTCCCTCTGCCAGGATGCCGTGTTTCCCGCCTCTGAGATGCGCTGGGACCGGGCGTCGCGGCGCTTCGCGCTTCTGGTGAACCGCTTCCGCTGGGAGGATCTGCCGCAGGCGAAGGCGCGCGGCCGGTCGCCCGAGCGCGTGCAGGCGGTCATCGTCATCTCCGACGTGCTCTCCGTCCAGAGCCAGGGCCTGCCGCCCCGGGCGGAGGACACGGTGCTGTCTCTGCTCGCGATGCATTGGGAGCCGGAGGAGGACGGTGCGGGCCGGGTGATCCTGACCCTCGCCGGCGACGGGGCGATTGCCGTCGCGGCGGAGGATCTGGAGATCTCGCTGCGCGATGTCACCCGCCCCTATGTGGCCCCCTCGGGCAAGGCGCCGGGGCATGACGATGGCTGAGGAGCGCACCCCCAGGATGCCGCCGGCCGCCCGTGCCCCGGAGCGCGCGCCGACGAAGGTGCCCGAGCAGGCCGCAGAGCGCCCGGCCGAAAGCCGGCGGCCGGTGCCGGCCGTCGCACCGCCAGCGGCCCCGGCCGCCCCGGCCGAGCCGCTGGAGGCGACCGTCCGCAAGCTCGGCCCGGCCGATGTCATCGCCTACCGCCATGTGCGGCTCGAGGCGCTCCGCGAGCATCCCGCAGCCTTCGGCACGACCTTCGCCGACATGGCCAACGCCCCCCATGCCGCCTTCGCCGAGCGACTGGAGCAGGCGGCGATCTTCGGGCTCTATACCGCGCATGGGCTCGAGGGGCTCATGTGCCTTGCGCGCGAGCGCGGCAGCAACACCCGCCACCGTGCCACGATCACGCAGGTCTATCTGCGCGAGAAGCTGCGCGGGCAGGGCGGGGCGGCGATGCTGCTGGAGGCGCTGGTGACCGAGGCCGAGGCGACGGGCATCCGCCAGCTCGAGCTGACGGTCGCCGAGGACAACCGCACCGCCCATGACTTCTACGCGCGCCACGGCTTCACGCGGATCGGCGTCATCCCCCGCGCGCTCCGTATCGATGGCGCCTATGTGGACGAGATCCTGATGATGCGGCGGGTCGGCGAGGACGCCTGACGCCTGCCCCCCGGCGCCGAGGCGCCGGGCTCAGGCCCCGACTTCTCCCCCAAAGAGAAATTCTCTTGCGCCCCGGGCCCGTCTTGCGCCATGAAGCGGGCCATGAGCACCGCCGCGACCCTTCTCCGCCGCCGAATCCGCGCCTGAACCGCAGGCCCGGCGCGAGCTGTCGCGCGCTCATCTTCCCCCTTGATTGACCATCCGCCCGGCTTCGGCCACCAATGGGCGTCCCTGCGAAAGGTCTTATGACATGATCCCCGCGATCCTTCCCACCTATAACCGCGCGCCCCTCGCCTTCGAGCGGGGCGAGGGCTCCTGGCTCGTAGCGGAGGATGGGCAGCGATATCTCGACCTCGGCGCCGGGATCGCCGTCAACGCGCTCGGCCATGCGCATCCCGAGCTGGTGAAGGTGCTGACCGAGCAAGGCAGCAAGCTCTGGCATGTCTCGAACGTCTACCGGGTGCCTGAACAGGAGGCGCTGGCGGCGCTGCTCGTCGAGACGACCTTCGCCGACACCGTCTTCTTCACCAATTCGGGCACCGAGGCCTGCGAGCTGGCCGTGAAGATGGCGCGCAAGCACTTCGCCGAGGCGGAGCCGGAGCGGACGAAGATCCTCGCCTTCCACGGCGCCTTCCACGGCCGGTCCTCCGCCGCCATCGCTGCGTCGGGATCGGAGAAGATGACCAAGGGCTTCGGCCCGCTCCTGCCCGGCTTCGCGCAGTTCGACCTGGGCGGCGAGGAGGTCTTCGAGGCGCTGACGGCCCCCGACGTCGCCGCCGTGATCGTCGAGCCTGTGCAGGGCGAGGGCGGCATCCGCGCGGCGGACGACGCCTGGCTGAAGCGGCTCCGGCAGGCGACGGAGGAGGCCGGCGTGCTCCTCATCCTCGACGAGGTGCAATGCGGCATGGGCCGGACCGGCCGGCTCTTCGCGCATGAATGGGCGGGGATCACGCCCGACATCATGATGGTCGCCAAGGGCATCGGCGGCGGCTTCCCGCTCGGTGCCGTGCTCGCGACCGAGGCCGCCGCCGCCCAGATGACCACCGGCACGCATGGCTCGACCTATGGCGGCAACCCGCTCGGCTGCGCCATCGGCAAGCGGGTGACGGAGATCATCTCCGACCCCGCTTTCCTCGCCGAGGTGAACCGCAAGGGCGCCCTCTTCCGGCAGGGGCTCGAAGGGCTCGTCGCCGCGCATCCGGAGGTCTTCGAGGCCGTGCGCGGCGAGGGGCTGATGCTGGGCCTCAAGTGCCGCGCGCCGAACGCCGATGTGGTGTCGGCGGGTTATGCCGAGGGCGTGCTGACCGTCGCGGCGGCGGACAACGTGATCCGCCTCCTGCCGGCGCTGACGATCCCCGACGAGGATATCGCCGAGGCGCTGGCGCGGCTCGAGGCGACGGCCGCCGCCGTCGAGGCCAAGGGGGCGGGGGCATGACGCGGCACGCGACCGCCCCCGGCGGCAGGGGGAGGGGCGCATGGCCGGCGGCTACCGCTTCGTCCCCGTGACCCGGGCCGACCTTCCCCTGCTGGAGCGCTGGCTCTCCGGCGCCCATATGTCGCCCTGGTGGGGCGATCCCGCCGAGGAGATCGCGCTCATCGAGGAGGAGATCGGCATCGGGCCGACCGACATGCGGATCGTCCACCATGGCGAGACGCCCTTCGCCTTCGTGCAGGACTGGGACGCGACGACCGGCCCGCAATTCGGCTCCGTCCCGCCCGGCTCCCGCGCCGTCGACACCTTCCTCGGCGAGCCCTCGTGGCTCGGCAAGGGCCATGCGCCCCGCTACCTCCGCGCGCGGGCGCTGGAGCTCCTCGTCGCCGGGGCGCCCGAGGTGGTGATCGACCCCGACCCGGAGAATGCCCGCGCCATCTCGGCCTACCGACGCGCCGGCTTTCACGGCGAGGCGATCCGCACCGACGGGGAGGGCTATGACGTCCTCGTCATGACCTTTTCCCCCTGACCTGACTTGCAAGAGGCGGCGCGGCCGCCCGAAAAGAGATCAAAGATGACCCATTTCCTCGATATCAACCGCACCGACGCCGCCGAGCTCCGCGCCATGATCGACAGCGCCCGCGCCATGAAGGACGCGCGCGCCGGCCGCCCGAAGGGCGAGCCCGATGCCGAGCAGCCGCTCGCGGGCCGCATGGTGGCGCTGATCTTCGAGAAGCCCTCGACCCGCACGCGGGTGAGCTTCGACGTCGGCGTCCGGCAGATGGGCGGGCAGACCATGGTGCTCTCCGGCTCCGAGATGCAGCTCGGGCACGGGGAGACCATCGCCGACACGGCGCGGGTGCTGAGCCGCTACGTCGATCTCATCATGATCCGCACCTTCGAGGAACAGACGCTGCTCGACATGGCCGAATATGCCGATGTGCCGGTGATCAACGGGCTGACCAACCGCACGCATCCCTGCCAGATCATGGCCGACGTGATGACCTACGAGGAGCATCGCGGCCCCATCGCCGGGCGGAAGGTCGTCTGGTCGGGCGACGGCAACAACGTCTTCGCGAGCTTCGCCCATGCGGCCTGGCAGTTCGGCTTCGACCTCACCTTCACCGGCCCCGAGACGCTCGACCCCGAGCGCGCCGTCATCGAGGAGGCCCGCGCCAAGGGCGCCAAGATCGAGATCGAGCGCAACCCGGAGCGGGCCGTGGCCGGGGCGGACCTCGTGGTGACCGACACCTGGGTGTCGATGCACGACCCGCAATCGGCGCGCGAGCGGCGGCACAACCAGCTCCGCCCCTATCAGGTCAACGAGGCGCTGATGGCGCAGGCCAAGCCCGATGCGCTCTTCATGCATTGCCTGCCGGCCCATCGCGACGACGAGGCGACCTCGGCCGTGATGGACGGGCCGCATTCGGTGATCTTCGACGAGGCGGAGAACCGGCTCCATGCCCAGAAGGCGATCATGCGCTGGTGCCTCGGCGTCTGACCGGCCGTTCAGCGGCGCGCCTTCGGCGCATTCCTTTGCTTGCGATGAGGGGGCCTGCAGCCCCCTCAAACTCCCGCGCCGGTATTTGAAAATGAGCGAGGATGAGGGGCGCGCCGTGCCTCTCGCTTTCTTGCAAATACTCCTGGGGGTGATTTGGCCGCTCGCGGGCAAGAGGGGGCAGCGCCCCCTTCGTCCTCAGCCATTCCGCGCGAACCAGTCCACGATGGCCGGCATGTCGCGCTCGAAACCGCCGGGGAGGAAGATGTTGAGGAGCCGCGCGGGCGCGGCCGTGGGGTTGCGGAAGTTGTGGGTCATGCCGGCGGGAATGCGCAGGAAGCTGCCGGGGGCGTAGCGGGCCCATGTCTCGCCGGTGAGGAGCTCCGGCTCGCCTTCGAGGACGAGGAAGATCTCGTCATTGGCCGCGTGGCTGTGGTCGCCGACGCCGTCCTGCCCCGGCGCGAGGATCCATTCGGAGATGGCATAGGCGGCGCCCGTCTCTTCCTCGTCGGCGAGGAAGCGGGCCTGCAGGAGCCCCATGTCGTAATGCCGGCCCTCGCCGGGGCCGAGGGCGATCAGGCGGTCGCGGCTCACATGGATCTCAGGATCTCGCGGAGCCCGTCCTCGGTGACCATCTCGGCGGCCTTCTCGGGCGAGACCCAGATGCGGTCGCGGCGGTCTGCCTCGGGGTAGTCCGAGACGGTCTTGCTGACCTTCACCGCGAAGACATCGAGGAGGCAGGGCTCCTCATCGCCGGCCTCGGTGATCTTGGTGGCCATGAAGCTGCCGAGCGCCTTGCGGCCGACCTTGCCGCGCTTGACGCCGCCTTCCTCCCATGCCTCCTGCATCGCCGTCTCGCCGGGGGAGAGGCCGCTGATCGGCCAGCCCTTCGGCAGGATCCAGCGCCCTTCAGAGGAGGTGACGAGCAGCACCTCCGTGCCCTCGCTTCCCTTGCGCAGGCAGAGCGCCGCCAGCTGGCGGTGCTTGGGGCCCGTGAAGGCCTTGCGCGTCTTCGACGTGGGGAGGGCTTTGGCCGGCATGGGCGTAGATTGCTCGATTATCTTGATTTTACGTAAAGCTACCATGCGTCACCCGCAAAACAAAGCGCGGTTTGCCTGCCCCCGGGGCTCAGCTCCCCCGCGGTTTGGCGCGCAAGGTGGGATCGGCGGCGGTCGGGTCCTCCGGCCAGGGGTGGCGCGGGTAGCGGCCGCGCATCTCCTTCCGGACCTCGGCATATTCACCCGCCCAGAAGCCGGGCAGGTCGAGCGTCACCTGCAGGGGCCGCTGCGCGGGGGAGAGGAGCGTGACGCGGATCGGCCGGCCTGCGGCCTGCGGGTGGCGCGTCTCGCCGAACATCTCCTGCAGGCGGAGTGCGATGGCGGGCTGGCCGTCTTCCCAGGTGATCGGCACGCGGCGGCCGAGGGGCGTCGTGTAATGGGAGGGAACGGCGGCGTCGACGGCGCGGGCGCCCTCCCAGCCCAGACGCGCCTCGAGCGCGGGGAGGAGCTCGAGCGCCCGCCAGTCGGCCTCTGTCGTCAGCGGCGCGAGATAGGGCAGGAGCCAGTCCTCCGCCTCCGCCATCAGGGCCTCTTCGGTGAAGGCCGGGATCGCGGCCCCGGCGGAGCGGGCGAGCTCGGCCCGCTGGCAGAGGCGGAGCGCGGCGCCGCTGAGGGAGAGCCCGGCGAGGCGGACGCCCTCGAGCATGGCGCGGGCGCGGGCCTCAGGCGGCGCGTCCCAGGGGCGGGTGTTGAGTGTGAGGGCGCCGAGGCGCTCCTCCTCCCGCGCCACGACGCGGCGCTCGCGGCGCGACCAGGCGCAGCTCTGCACCCAGGCGATGCGGGGGCCGAAGGTCTCGCGCAGCTCCGCCTCCGTCAGCCGAGCGGCGAGGCGGATCTTCGCCTCGCGGGGGTGGCCGTCGGTTTCGATGGCGACGAGCAGGCGCTCGCCGGCGAGCGGGTCGGCCTCGGCGAGCTGCGCGCCCTTGCCGCCGGAGAGGAGGTAGCGCGGCGCATCGCCGGGGCGGCGGAGCGCGATGCGGTCGGGGAAGGCGAGCGCGGCGGCGGCGCCGGGGGAGGCGGAGCCGGCGGGCAGGCCGCGGGCCAGCCGCTTCGCCTCGGCGCGGAGGCGCTGCAGCGCGGGCGGCGGCGCCGTGGGCCCGGGCCGGCCGGCCAGCAAGGCGAGCCGGGGGCCGATGTCGCTGCCGGCGCCGGGGCCGAACGGATCACGCTCGGAGAGGAGCGCGGCGAGCGGCGCGGCGGGCGCCCCGGCGAGTGCCAGCATATGGGCGAGGCGGGGGTGGAGCGGTAGGCCGGCGAGCGTGCGGCCGTGGGCCGTGATGCCGCCCGAGCCATCGAGGGCGCCGAGGCCCTGAAGGAGGGCCCGCGCCTCGGCGAGCCCGGCCTCCGGCGGCGGGGTCAGGAAGGGCAGCTCGGCGGAGCCCCAGAGCGCGAGGTCGAGCGCGAGGGGCGCGAGGTCGCCGGCCTCGATCTCCGGCCGGGGCTGGGCGGCGAGGGCGCCCTCCTCGCCGCGGGTCCAGAGCCGGTAGGCCCGGCCCGGCGCCACGCGGCCGGCGCGGCCGGCGCGCTGAGCGGCCTCGGCCTTCGTCACCCGCTCCGTCACCAGCCGGGCCATGCCCGAGCCCGGGTCGAAGAGCGAGCGCCGCGCGAGGCCGGCGTCGACCACGACGCGGATGCCATCGATGGTCAGCGAGGTCTCGGCGATGGAGGTGGCGAGCACGATCTTGCGGCCCTCGAACGGCGCCAGCGCCGCGCGCTGGGAGGCGGGCGGCAGGGCGCCGTAGAGGGGGAAGACCTGCGCGCCTTTCGGGAGGCGGGGGGCGAGGGCGGCCTCCACCCGTCTGATTTCGGATTGGCCGGGGAGGAAGGCGAGGAGGCCGCCTTCGGTCTCCGCAAGGGCCTGAAGGATCAGCGCCGCCATCTCCTGTTCAAGCCGGGCGCGGGCGGGCAGGGGGCGGGGCAGCCAGACCGGCTCCACCGGATAGGTGCGGCCCTCCGACGTGATGACCGGCGCATCGCCCATGAGCGCCGCCACGGGGGCGGCGTCGAGCGTGGCCGACATCACCACGAGCGAGAGGTCTGGCCGGAGCGCGCCCCGGACCTCGAGGCAGAGCGCGAGGCCGAGGTCGGCCTGCAGGCTCCGCTCGTGGAATTCGTCGAAGATCACGGCGGCGATGCCGGGGAGCTCGGGGTCGGACTGGATCATCCGTGTGAGGATGCCCTCGGTGATGACCTCGATGCGTGTCGCCTTCGAGACCACCGCCTCGCCGCGCATCCGGTAGCCTATCGTCTCGCCCGGGCGCTCGTCCCGCTCGGCGGCCATGCGCTCGGCGCTGGCACGGGCGGCGAGGCGGCGGGGCTCGAGCATGAGAATGCGGCCGTCCCTCGCAAGGCCGGCCTCGAGCATCGCCGGGGGGACGCGCGTCGTCTTGCCGGCGCCGGGCGGAGCCTGGAGGACGGCCTGACCACCGGCCTTGAGCGCGGCGATCAGCTCCGGCAGGGCCTCGTCGATGGGCAGGCGGGGAAGGGTCATGGGGGCAGACCTATCCCGGGGCGGGCGGCGATTTCCACATGGAAATCGTGGGCGGGGCCATCGCGGGTCGGCCGACCGCCATCAGGCGAGGGGCGCCAGCTCCATCGCCCGGGCGAACATCGCCGGGTCGACATTGCCGCCGGAGGCGACGGCGATCACGGTCTCGCCCGGGATCTCCTCTCTGTGGAAGAGCGCCGCCGCCAGTGCCACCGCGCCGCCGGGCTCGACCACGATGCGCAGGTGCCGGAAGGCGGCGCCCATGGCGCGGAGCGCCTCGTCCTCCGTCACCACCAGCCCGGGGCCGGCGAGCGCGGAGAGTACCGGGAAGGTCAGCTCCCCCGGCTCCGGCGTGATGATCGCGTCGCAGATCGAGCCGGAGAGGCGGGCGTTGCGCAGGCGCTCGCCCGCGGCCAGCGAGCGGGCCATGTCGTCGAACTCCTGCGGCTCGGCGGTGCGCAGGCGCAGGCCCGGCGCCTCGGCCTCCAGCGCCAGCGCCATGCCGGCGGCGAGCCCGCCGCCGCCGCAGGGCACGATGACCTCCGCCTGGCTCACGCCCTTCGCCGCCGCCTGCGCCGCCAGCTCCAGCCCGGCGGTGCCCTGGCCGGCGATGACGAGCGGCTCGTCATAGGGGCGCACGAGCGTCAGCCCCCGCTCCTCGGCGAGGCGTGCGCCGATCTCCTCCCGGCTCTCGCCGGCCCGGTCGTAGGTCACGACATCGGCGCCGAGCGCCTCCGTCCCCGCCACCTTGGCGGCGGGCGCGTCGGCCGGCATGACGATCGTCGCGGCGAGCCCGTGGGCGCGGGCGGCATGGGCCACGCCCTGCGCGTGGTTGCCGGAGGAGAAGGCGATGACGCCCCGCACGCCCTCCGCCGCCAGCTTCGAGACGGCGGACCAGCCGCCGCGCGCCTTGAACGAGCCGGTGACCTGCAGGCATTCGGCCTTCACCAGCACCCGCCGCCCGGCCATCGCGTCGAGCCCGGGAGAGGACAGGAGCGGCGTGACGTTCAGCGCCTCGCCGATGCGGCCCCTTGCCGCGCGGATATCGTCGATGGAAACGGCAAGGCTCATGCCCATTCCTCCTGCCAGGCGGAGAGCGCCGCCAGCGCCTCCGGTTCGTCAAGGAAGGGCACATGGCCCCTGTCAGGCACCTCGGCGCGGATCATGTCCGGCCGGCGGCGGGCCATTTCGTCGGCCACCTCGGGGGCGAGGATGTCGGAATTCACGCCGCGGATCAGCGCCAGCGGCAGACCGTCCAGCGCCGCGAAGAGGCTCCAGCCGTCGCCTGGCGGGCCGGCATCGCCGGCCTCGCCGGTGCGCTCGGAGCCGAGGACGGCATCACGGAGCGCCGGGTCGTAGCGAAGCGCGAGGCCGCCCGGCCCTTCGGCGAAGCGGGCGGCGGCGACCTCCATCCAGCGCGTCATCGGCACGCCGGGGAAGGCCGGATCGCGCGAGAGGCTGGCGGCGGCGGCCTCGAGCGTCCGCGCCGTGGGGCGCCGGCCGAGATAGCCGGAGATGACGGCGAGCCCCTCGGGCATGATCTCGGGCCCGATGTCGTTGAGCGCCACGGCAAGGAGCCTGTCCTTCGCCGCGGCGGCGAGGGCGAGGGCGACGAGCCCGCCGCGCGAGGTGCCGAGCACCCCCACTGCCGGCAGCGCCAGATGGGCCAGCAGCGTCAGCACGTCGCGCGCCTCCTGCGCGATGTTGTAGCTCCGCCAGTCGGCATGGGCCGAGCGGCCGCGGCCCCGCGCATCCATGCGGATGATGCGCACGGCCTTCAGATGCGGCAGGATCGGCGCGAAATCCTCGCCGTTGCGGGTGAGCCCGGCGAGGCAGAGAAGCGGCGGGCCGCTGCCCTCGTCGGTAAAGAAGATCTCCGTGCCGTCATCGGCGGGGAAGGTGGGCATCAGGTGAGCTCCAGGAGGGGCGTGAGATCGGGGAATTCATGCGCGGGCTCGGCCCAGAGCCGCTCGCGGGGCTGGCCGCGGCGGTTGATCCAGGCTGCGGTGAAGCCGTAGCCGGCGGCGCCGGCCGCGTCCCAGCCATTGGCGGAGACGAAGAGCACCTCCGCCGGGGCCGTGCCGAAGGCCTGCCCGACAAGGGCATAGACGGCATCGGCCGGCTTGAAGATGCCGGCAGCCTCAGCAGAGAGCACCTGATCGAGATGTGCGCCGATCCCGGCGGCGGCGACGGCGCTCGCCAGCATCTGCGGTGTGCCGTTGGAGAGGATGCCGGTGGCGAGCCCCCGCGCCTTCAGCGCGGCGAGGGTGGCGGGCACCTCGGGATAGGCGGGCAGGCGGGTGTAGAGATCGACGAGCCGCTGGCGGAGCGCCGGATCGCTTAGCCCCAGCGCCGCCATCGAGACATCAAGCGCATCGGCGGTGACCGCTTCGAAATCGGCATGGCGGCCGGCGGCGGCGCGGAGCCAGGTGTAATCCAGCTGCTTGTCCCGCCAGAGCGCGGCGAGGGCCGGCCAGCTCTCGGCGGTTAGCGGCGAGCCCTCCGCCTCGGCGGCCGCGCGGACGGGGGCCGCCACGTCGAAGAGCGTGCCATAGGCGTCGAAGATGATGGTGGTGACCGGCATGATCCCCCCGCCGATGCGGACCCGCGCCAAGGTGGCACGAGGCGCGGGGGAGGGGAAGTGGCGCGAGGGCTTGCCTGCGGCGAGGCCGGGGCGCAGGGTCGCCGGCGACACGCCCTGCCGGAGGTCCCGATGGAGCTCGCACAACTCGCCGCCTTCGCGGCCGCCTATTTCGCCATCATCGTCCTGCCGGGCCCCGCGGTGACCGCGCTCGTCGCCCGGGTTCTGGCGCGGGGCGGGCAGGGGGCGCCGGCGCTGATCGCCGGCTGCGTGCTCGGCTCGCTCACATGGCTGATGGTGGCGGCGACCGGGCTGGCGCTCATCGCCGCCAGCTTCCAGCCGCTCTTCGTGGCGATCCGCTACGCCGGGGCGGCCTATCTGCTTTATCTCGCGTGGAAGTTCTGGCGGGCCGAGCCGCGGATGCTGGCGGCGGGAGAGGCCCCGGCGGAGGGCGCGGGGAGGCTCTTCCTCACAGGGCTCGCCATCAACCTCGGCAATCCCAAGGCGGTGGCCTTCTACCTCGCGGTGCTGCCGAGCGTGGTGGACCTCGGCGGGCTGACCGGTGCGGGGCTGGCCGAACTGGCGGTGACGACGGCGCTGGTGGCGAGTTCCGTCCTCTCCGGCTATGCGATTCTCGCCGCGCGGGCGCGGGCGCGTCTGGCGACGCCGGAGCGGCTGAAGCTGCTCTCGAAGCTGTCGAGCCTTGTCATGGCGGCAACGGCGATCCGGATCGTCACCCGCTGAGGCCTTGAAAGCAGGGGGTTTTCAGGCCCCGCCCGAAAAAAATCCGCGCGGCGTAAAAAACTTTGTATCGGGGCGGAAACCATATCGGGGGTTGGTGCGTATCTACGTCAGATCGAACGGCATGCCTGTACCGTTCCGGATCTCGCTCCCCCGGCGCGGACCCCCCTGATCCGCGCTCAGCCCCCGCCGCACCCCTCGGCGGGGGCTAACTCGTTCAGGACCTCGCCTAGGGACGACGCGACGTCCTCACCCGATCCTCAGAGGTCAGAGGTTCTCAGACTGGGGCATCCCGAGCACATGGTAGCCGCCGTCGACGCGCACGATCTCGCCGGTCGTGCAGGCGCCACCGTCGGAGCAGAGCCAGAGCGCCGTGCCGCCGATCGCTTCCAGCGTCGCATTGGCGCGCATCGGTGCGTTTTCCTGCGTGTGCCGGAAGGTCCGCCGCGCCCCGCCGATGGCGGCGCCGGCGAGGGTCTTCATCGGGCCGGGAGAGATGGCATTCACCCGGATGCCCTGCGGCCCCAGATCGTTGGCGAGGTAGCGCACGGCGGCTTCGAGGGCCGCCTTGGCGACGCCCATGACGTTGTAGAAGGGCGTGACCCGGGTCGAGCCCTGATAGGTCAGCGTCAGGATGCTGCCGCCCTCGGTCATGAGCGGCTCCGCCCGCCGCGCCACGTCGATCAGCGAATAGCAGGAGATCGTCAGCGAATTGCGGAAGTTCTCGCGGCTGGTGTTGAGGAAGCGCCCCGTCAGCTCCGCCTTGCTGGAGAAGGCGATGGCATGGACAACGAAGTCCAGCCGCCCCCAGCGCTCCTCGATGGCCTTGAAGCAGGCATCGAGCGAGGCATCGTCGGTCACGTCCACATCGAGCAGGAAGTCGGAGCCGAGCGAGGCGGCGAGCGGTTCGACGCGCTTTCCGAAGGCCTCGCCCTGGTAGGAGAAGGCCAGTTCGGCGCCGGCGCCGGCGAGGGCTTTGGCGATGCCCCAGGCGATGGAATGGTCGTTCGCGACCCCCATCACCAGCCCGCGCTTTCCGCTCATGTTCATAAATCTATTCCTTGAACCGCGAGAGCAGCATCGAGCCGTTGGTGCCGCCGAAGCCGAATGAATTGGTCATGACCGTATCGAGCCCGGCGCTCTCGACGGTCTTCATCGCGATCTCTTCGGGCTTCAGCGCCTCGTCGAGCGCCTCGATGTTGATCGAGGGGGCAATGAAATCGTCCTTGAGCATGAGAAGGCAGAAGATCGCCTCCAGCGCCCCGGCCGCGCCCTGCGCGTGGCCGGTCATCGACTTGGTGGAGGAGATGGGGGGCGTGGTGCCCTCGCCGAAGACGCGGCGCACCGCCTCCACCTCGCCCACGTCGCCGACCGGGGTCGAGGTGCCATGGGCGTTGATGTAGCTGACCTTGCGGCCTTCGGGGAGCGTCTGCAGCGCCAGCCGCATCGCCCGCTCGCCGCCCTCGCCGGAGGGCGCCACCATGTCGTGCCCGTCGGAGGTCGCGGCGAAGCCGGTGACCTCGGCGAGGATGTTCGCGCCGCGGGCCTTGGCGTGCTCCAGCTCCTCCAGCACCACGATGCCGCCGCCGCCGGCGATGACGAAGCCGTCTCGGCCGGCGTCGAAAGCGCGGGAGGCCTTGGCGGGCGTGTCGTTGTACTTGGAGCTCATGGCGCCCATGGCGTCGAAGAGGCAGGAGAGCGTCCAGTCGAGCTCCTCGGCGCCGCCGGCGAACATCACGTCCTGCTTGCCCATCTGGATCTGCTCGGCGGCCGCGCCGATGCAATGCAGCGAGGTCGAGCAGGCCGAGGTGATCGAATAGTTGATCCCCTTGATCTTGTAGGCGGTCGAGAGGTTGGCGCTGATCGTGGAGCTCATGCCCTTCGGCACGGCGAGCGGGCCGATGCGCTTAGGGCTGCCGGTGTTCAGCACCGCCTGATGGGCGGCGAAGAGGGCAGAGGTCGAGGGCCCGCCGGAGCCGGCGATGAGCCCGGTGCGGATGTTCGAGACCTCCGCCTCCTCAAGCCCCGCATCGGCGATGGCCTGCTGCATGGCCAGATAGGCATAGGCGGCGCCCGGCCCCATGAAGCGGAGCGTCCGCTTGTCGAGATGCTCCTTGGGGTCGATCTTCAGCGTGCCCGCGACCTGGCTGCGAAAGCCGTGTTCGGCCATTTCCTCGCTGGCCTCGATGCCGGAGCGGCCGGCGCGGAGCGCCTCCGTCACCTCGGCGGCAGTATTGCCGATGGGCGAGACGATCCCCAGGCCCGTGACGACGACGCGGCGCATCGCTTCCCCCTCAGCCTTCGGCGGCCGCAAGGCCGACCTTCATGTCCTTGACTTCGCAGACGGTCTCGCCGTCCGCCTCCACCCGGCCATCGGCCACGCCCATCTTGAGGCGCCGGTCGATGACCCGGGTGAAATCGACGATATAGCGCACGAGCTTGCGGTCGGGCCGCACCATGCCGGAGAGCTTCACCTCGCCGACGCCGAGCGCGAAGCCCTGGCCCTGCCAGCCGCGCCAGCCGAGGTTGAACCCGGTGAGCTGCCACAGGCCATCGAGCATCAGGCAGCCGGGCATGACCGGATTTCCGGGAAAGTGGCAGGGGAAGAACCAGAGGTCGGGCGTGATGTCGAGCTCGGCGACGATATGGCCCTTGCCGTTCGCGCCGGCATCGCCGGACACTTCGGTGATCCGGTCCATCATCAGCATCGGAGGTTCGGGAAGCTGGGCATTGCCGGGGCCGAAGAGCTCGCCCCGGGCACAGGCCAGAAGGGCATCCTTGTCAAACCGGGTCGGAAAATCCGCCATGCCTTCCCCTTGCAAACATCACCTGCCGCCGGCGGGCGTCGAGCCCCCGGCCGTGTGGTGCCCCACTATCACCCGGAGGCGAAAGAGGGCAAGGGCCGGGGCCGCGACGCGCCGGGGAGGGGGCGTCAGAGGCGCCTGGATGCATCGCTGCGTCGAAAGCCGTTGAAACTGCGGGCCCTCGGGTCTTATCTTGTCACCGCCATGCATGATGACACCCCAACCTTCGAGGCGCGCGCCTCAGACTGGCTCTGCGAGGCGGGCCTCCGCCCGACGCGCCAGCGCCTGACCCTTGCCGCCCTTCTCGTCGGTGACGGGCGCGACAGGCATGTCACCGCGGAAGGCCTGCACGAGGCGGCGCTGTCGCGCGGCGAGAGCGTCTCGCTCGCCACGGTCTACAACACGCTCGGCGCCTTCTGCGATTGCGGGCTCCTGCGTGAGATCCGTGTCGATGGGTCGAAGAGCTATTTCGACACGAACAACACCGATCACCCGCATTTCTACTGGGAAGAGAGCGGCACGCTCACCGATGCGCCTCTTGCCGAGCTGGAGATCGCCCGCCTGCCGACCCCGCCCGAGGGCGCGGAGGTGGCCTCCGTCGACGTGGTGATCCGGCTCCGGCGCCGCGGCTGAGGCGGCAGGGCCTAGGCCGGGGGCTGGCTCCGGCGCGTTCCCGGGAAATGTCCGGCCGGATGAAAAGCGTCAGAGCGGCTCGGAAGCCGCCCAGTCCCAATAGAGCGACCGGGCGCGGGCGGTCATGGGGCCGGGGGTGAACACAGTCTCCTCGAAGGCGGAGACGGCGGTGACCTTGGCCATGTTGCCGGTGAGGAAGACCTCATCCGCCGCATGGACATCGGCGAAGCTCAGCACCGTCTCGTGCACGATCACCCCGTCGGCGCGGAGGTTCGCGATGTGCCGGGCGCGGGTGATGCCGGCGAGGAAGGTGCCGTTCGGCACCGGGGTGAAGACCTCGCCGTCCTTCACCAGAAAGACGTTGGAGGTGGCGCTTTCGGCGAGGTTGCCGAGCGCGTCGGCGACAAGGGCGTTCTGGAAGCCGCGCCGCTGCGCCTCCGCCAGCATCCGAGCGTTGTTCGGGTAGAGCGCCCCGGCCTTGGCATTGACCACCGAGCTTTCCAGCACCGGCCGGCGGAAGGACGAACGGCAGAGCCGCACGGCGGCATCCTCCGGCGGCATTGGAATCTCTTCGAGGCAGATGGCGAAGCCCGGCGGCGCCTCGGCCGGCAGGATGGCCGAGAGCCCGCCCTCGATCGCCCAGTACATCGGCCGGATATAGACGGCGCTGCCGGGGGCGTAGAGCTTCAGCCCCTCGCGGGTGATCGCCTCGATCTCCTCCACGCTCATGGAAGGCTGCAGCAGCATCGCCTCGGCGGAGCGGTTCACGCGGGCGCAGTGGCGGCCGAGGTCGGGGACGAGGCCATGGGCGAGGCGGGCCCCGTCGAAGACGCCGGAGCCGAGCCAGGCGCCATGATCGGCGGCGCGCAGGATATAGGCGTCGCCCTCATGCCAGCGTCCCTCGAACCAAGTCCGGATGTTCTGCCCCGTCGCCATCGCGCGCTCCCCTGCCAGACCGGCCCCTTGCCAGACCGGCGGAGGGTAGGCGGGCGGGGCGGGGGCGGCAAGTGGGCGGGGGCGCCAAGAGGGGCGGGGACGGCGAGAGGGGCGGGGGTCGGAACGGCGCGCCGCCGGACCGGGCGCGAAAAAGCGCGCCCGGGAGGCAGGCCCGGGCGCGCTGAGGTACATCGGCAGGGTCGGGCCGACGCGGGGGACGCCGGGATGCGAGTCCCGGGTGACGGCAGGTTAGGCGCGCCCCGATTCAGTCTTGTGACAGCCTGTCTGGCGCCGCCTCGGCGAGGAGGGCCTGCAGATCGAGGGGCGTGTTGCTCATCGCGATGCTGCCGTCCGCCGCGCGCGGCCAGTCGGCCTGGGGCCGGTCGCGGTAGATCTCCACCCCGTTGCCGTCGGGATCGTCGAAATAGATCGCCTCCGAGACGCCGTGATCGGCAGCGCCGGAGAGCGGCACGCCGGCGGCGATGACCCGCTGCAGCGCCTCGGCGAGCGAGGCCCGGTCGGGATAGAGGATCGCGGTGTGATAGAGCCCGGCGCTGCCCCGGGGCGCCGGCGGGCCGCCGCGCGAGTCCCAGGTGTTCAGGCCGATATGGTGGTGATAGCCGCCGGCCGAGAGGAAGGCGGCGGAGGGGCCGTAGCGCATCACCTCGTCGAAGCCGAGCACGTCGCGGTAGAACGCGATCGACCGCTCGAGGTCGGAGACCTTCAGGTGCACATGGCCGATGCGCGTCTCGGGCGGGGCCTTGCTCATCGCCGGGTCTCCACCGGGATGGGGACCGGCACCGGAGCGGGCCGGGCGGCACGGGCGAGCGCCGCGAGGGCGAGGGCTGAGAGAGCGATGGCGATCATGGCCGTCTCCTGTTGCATCTGCCCTGCAAAGATCGGGCGGCCACGCCCTTGCCGCAAGAGGTCACCCGGAGGTGACCGATGGGGGTCTCAGGAGACCAGGCCGACGATCTCGTAGGTCTCTTTCAGGATCGGCGCCGCGATGCCGCGGGCGCGCTCGGCGCCGCGGGCGAGGAGCCGGTCGATCTCCGCCGGGTCGGCCATCAGCCGCCGCATCTCGCTGGAGATGGGGGCGAGCTTGTCGACCGCCAGATCGGCCAGCGCCGGCTTGAAGCGGCCCCAGCCCGCCCCGCCGAACTCCGCCAGAACCGCCTCGGCGGACTGGTCGGAGAGCGCGGCGTAGATGTCGACGAGGTTCTTCGCCTCCGGCCGGGCCTTGAGGCCCGCGACATCCTCCGGCAGGCCCTCGGGGTCGGTCTTCGCCTTCTTGAACTTCTTGGCGATCGTGTCGGCATCGTCGAGCATGTTGATGCGCTCCATGTCGCTCTCGCCCGATTTCGACATCTTCTTGGTGCCGTCGCGCAGGTTCATGATCCGCATCCCCGGCCCTTCCGTGACCGGCTCGGTCAGCGGGAAGAACTCGCGGCCGAAGTCATGGTTGAACTTCTGGGCGATGTCGCGCGTGAGCTCGACATGCTGCTTCTGGTCCTCGCCGACCGGCACATGCGTCGCGTGATAGAGAAGGATGTCAGCGGCCATCAGCGCCGGATAGGCATAAAGCCCCAGCGACACGGCCTCGGCATTGTCGCCGGCCTTGTCCTTGAACTGGGTCATGCGGTTCATCCAGCCGACCCGGGCGACGCAGTTGAAGATCCAGCCGAGCTGGACATGCTCCGGCACCGCAGCCTGGTTGAAGAGGATCGAATGCTCGGGGTCGATGCCCGAGGCGAGCATGCCGGCGGCAACCTCGCGGGTCGCGGCGGCCAGCTCGGCCGGGTCCTGCCAGACGGTGATCGCGTGCAGGTCGACGACGCAGTAGATCGTCTCGAAATCCGGCCCCTGCATCCCGACCCAGCGCTTGATCGCGCCGAGGTAATTGCCGAGCGTCAGGCCGCCGGACGGCTTGATCCCGGAAAACACGCGGGGGGCGAAGCTGGGGGATGTCATGAGGCGTCTCGCTGGCAAAAGGCTGCGGGCTGGCTTACCAGAGGCGCGGAATTGAGGTCAACCGGAGCCGCCGCCCATGCAACGCGAGAGCGCCATCAATGCCCTGCCGTGGCCGGTGCTGGCCGTCGCCGCCATCGTGGTCGCGATGGAAGTGGTGCTCAGCCTCGCCGACTACGGGCTCGTCGGCGGCCCGACGGGTATCGGCTGGCGGCTTGAGGCGATCGGCCGCTTCGGCTTCTCGCCGGCGGTCTGGGAGCAGATCTGGCGCGGCAACCTGGCGCCCGATATGGTGATGCGGCTCCTGACCTACCTCGTCGTCCACGGCTCGGCGATCCAGGCGCTCTTCGGCGGTGCCATCCTGCTCGCCTTGGGCAAATGGGTGGGGGAGGTGATCGGCCCGTGGAGGCTCCTCCTCCTGATGATCGTCTCGGGCGCGGCGGGGGCGGTGGCCTTCGGCATCTTCGTGCCCGGGCGGGTGCCGCTCTTCGGGCTCTGGCCGCTCGATTACGGGCTGATCGGCGGGTTCACCTGCCTGATGTGGCTGCGCCTGCGGCAGACCGGCGGCAACCAGCTCGTCGCCTTCCGGCTCGTCGGCGTGCTTCTGGCGATCCAGCTCGTCTTCTCGCTGCTCTTCGGCAATGACCCGGTCTGGGTGGCGGAGCTCGGCGGCTTCGTCGCCGGCTTCCTCCTTTCCATCCTGCTCATCCCCGGCGGCACGAGACAGCTCGTCGCGCGCCTGCGGATGCGCTGAGCGCGCCCGGACCCTCTAGCGCCGCCGCCGGAAGTTGCGCCGGAACTCCGACAGGCGGAACGCGCCGACGAGGTGGCCGAGCGCGAAGTAGCTGACCATTCCGGCGAGCACGAGCCCCGCCAGCGCCGGGTAGCGCCAATGCTCCGAGCCGAGCGGCCCCGAGAGCCCGGCGGCCAGCAGCACCAGCAGCACGCCCATGCCGAAGGAGGCGGCGAGGATGCGCGGCAGGCGGGCGAGCGCGCGGGCGTCGAGCCGGGCCGCCGGCCCCATGGCCCGCGCGCCGTGCCAGAGGAGCGCCACCATGGCCCAGCCCGCCAGCGTCGTCGCCCAGGCCGCCGCCTGAAAGCCGATGACCGGCGCGAGGCCGATGGCCACGACGGCATTGACCACCATCGCGACAAGCGCGAAGCGGAAGGGCGCCCGCGTGTCCTCGCGGGCGTAGTAAAGCGGCTGGAGCGCCTTCTGCAGCACGAAGGCCGGCAGGCCCGCGCCGTAGATGGCGAGCGCCAGCGCCGTGGCGGCGGTGTCCCCCGCATCGAAGGCCCCCCGCTCGAAGAGGACGGAGATCAGCGGCAGCGGGATCGCCACCAGAGCCACGGCGGCGGGCAGCGTCAGGGCGAGCGACAATTCGACCGCGCGCGAGAAGGCGTCGCGGCCGCCGGCCACGTCCCCCGCGGCGAGGCGGCGCGAGAGATCGGGCAGGAGCACGATGCCGATGGCGATGCCGACGGTCCCCAGGGGGAGCTGGTAGAGCCGGTCGGCATAGTTGAGCCAGGCGACGGCACCTTCGAAGAAGCTCGCGACCTGACGGCCGACGAGGAGGTTCACCTGCACGACGCCGCCCGCCAGCGCCGCGGGCACCGCGATGCGGAAGAGCCGGCGGAGGTCCGGCGTCAGGCGCGGCCGGCGGAGCTTCAGGCGGAAGCCGGCGCGGGCGGCGGCGAGCCAGACGAGCGCGAGTTGGGAGACGCCGCCGAGCGGCACGGCCCAGGCGAGCGCGAGGCCGAAGCGCTCGACTGTCGCCTCCCCCAATTCGGCGCCGAAGAGGAGCCAGCCGACCACGAGCGCGGCGAGGAAAATCATGTTCAGCAGCGCGGGCGCGGCGGCGGCGGCGAGGAAGCGCCCCGAGGCGTTGAGCACGCCGGAGAGGAGCGCCGCCAGCGAGATGAAGAGGATATAGGGAAAGGCGATGCGGCCATAGGCGACGGCGAGCGGGAAGCGCTCGTCTTCGAGGAAGCCCGAGGCCATGGCGACGACGAGCAGCGGCATCAGGAGCACGCCCGCCACCGAGAAGAGCGTCAGGACGAAGGCCATGCCGGCGAAGGCATCGGCGGCGAAGTCTCCCGCCTCCTCCGCATCGCCCTCGAGCTTCTTGGAGAAGAGCGGCACGAAGGCCATGTTGAACGCCCCTTCGGCGAAGAAGCGGCGGAACATGTTGGGCAGCGAGAAGGCGACGAGGAAGGCCTCCGCCACCGGCCCGGCGCCGAGCGCGGCGGCGATGGCGATGTCGCGGGCGAAGCCGAGCACGCGGGAGAGGAGCGTCCAGCCGCCGACGGTGACGAAGCCGCGGATGAGGGTGGGGGCCTTCACGGGCGGTGCTCCTGAAGCTGCGGGCGGCGGCGCGGGTGGCACCTGCGGGAGTGGGGGCCAGCCCCGTCGCCATTGGTTCTCGAACCAATGGCGCACCAATGGCGACCCCCGAGGTATTTTCGGCCAGATGAAAGGGGGAGGAGGATCGGGTGGATGAGGTTGTGCTCGGTCATGACTGCCCCCTGGCGCCTCTTCGCGGGCGCGGTCGCCGGCGATCATAAGGGCAGGGCGCGCGCCCCGCCAGCCGGCTCACGAGACGCTACCGCAAGGGGGCGGCGCGCGGCAGGGTCAGGAGCGCGCGCGCTCGGCGCCGGTGGCGATGCCCTCGCGGAGCCGCTTTTCCACCTGGGCGCGCTTCGACTCAGACTGGAATTTCAGGCCGAACATGTCCTTCACGTAGAACGTGTCCACCGCCTGCTCGCCATAGGTCGCGATGACGGCGGAGGAGATGTAGACGTTCATGTTCGCGAGCTGCCGCGTCAGATCGTAGAGCAGGCCCGGCCGGTCGCGCGTATCCACCTCGATCACGGTGAAGATGTCGGAGGCATCGTTGTCGAAGGTGATCGAGGTCGGCACCGTGAAGCGCGCCTCGCGCTTCTTGATCTTGTCGCGGCCGCGGATGGCGTCGCGGGTGACCACCTCGCCCTTGAGGCTCTTCAGGATCGTCTGGCGGAGCCGGGGCAGGCGCTCCGTCTCGTAGGGATGGCCCTCCGCATCCTGCACCCAGTAGGCCGCCGTCGCGAAGCCGTCGCGGGTCGTGTAGATGCGCGCGTCGACCACATTGGCGCCGGCGAGGGCCAGGGCGCCGGTCACGCGGCTGAAGATGCCCGGGTGATCGGCCATCGAGAAGAGCACCCGCGTCGCGTCGCGGCCCTCGTCGGGGGTGAGGTCGAGGCGGATCTCGTCGGGCCCCAGCTCGCGCAGCATCTCGGCGATGCGGGCATGCGCCTCCACCGGCAGGCCCTGCCAGTAGGGCCCGTAATGGCGGGCGATCTCGGTGCGGACGTCCTTCGCGTCCCAGCCTTCCAGCGCGGCGCGGAGGTCGCGCTTCGCCTCGTTCTCCAACGCCGTGCGGTTGAGCGCCTCGAGCCCGCCGGCCAGCGCCTGTTCGGTCGCCCGGTAGAGGCCCCGGATCAGCATGGCCTTCCAGTTGTTCCAGGTGCCCGGGCCGACGCCGCGGATGTCGCAGACCGTCAGCACCGTCAGCAGGTCCAGCCGCTCCTTGCTGGTCACGAGCTTGGCGAAGTCGCGCACGGTGCGCGGGTCGGAGATATCGCGCTTCTGCGCCATGTCGGACATGAGCAGATGGTAGCGCACCAGCCATTCGACCGTCGTCACCTCGCGCTTGCTGAGCCCCAGCCGGGGCGCGAGGCGGCGGACGATCTGGGCGCCGAGGATCGAATGATCCTCGTCCCGCCCCTTGCCGATGTCATGCAGCAGCACGGCGACATAGAGCACCTTGCGGTTGACCCCGGCCTCGAGGATGCGGCTGGCGATCGGCAGCTCTTCCTTGAGGAGCCCGCGCTCGATCTGCGCCAGCGTTGAGACGCATTGGATCGTGTGCTCGTCGACCGTGTAATGGTGATACATGTTGTATTGCACCATTGCGACGATGTGCTGCCATTCGGGGATGAAGGCCCCGAGGACGCCGATCTCGTTCATCCGCCGGAGCGCCCGCTCCGGGTTGCCGTGTTTCAGAAGCAGGTCGATGAAGATCCGGTTCGCCGTCTTGTCTTCGCGCATCTCGTCGTCGATGAGGTCGAGATGGGCCGAGAGGAGCCGCTGCGAATCCGGATGGACGAGCGTTCCGGCGCGCAGGGCCTGCTCGAAGATCCGCAGGATGTTCAGCTTGTCGGCGAGAAAGAGCGCCTCGTCGCCTATTGTCAGCCGGTTCTGCTTGATCGCATAGGGCGGGCGGACGCGGGGGCGGCGGCGCATGAGCGAGGTCAGCTTCGGCGCCGCCTTGACGTGGATCGCCTCCTGCGCCGTCAGCATGATCCGCGTCAGCTCGCCCACCTGGGTGGCATGGCGGAAATACTCGGTCATGAACTGCTCGACGGCGCGGCGGCCGCCCCGGTCGCGGTAGCCCATGCGCTCGGCCACCTCGACCTGCAGGTCGAAGGTGAGCTGGTCCATCGCGCGGCCGGTCAGCACATGCAGGTGGCAGCGCACCACCCAGATGAAATCCTCCGCCGCGGCAAAGGCGGCATATTCCTCCGGCCGGAAGACGCCCTTGCGGACGAGCGCGGCGGCGGAGCGCACGTCATAGACGTATTTGGCGATCCAGTAGAGCGACTGCAGGTCGCGGAGGCCGCCCTTGCCCTCCTTCACGTTCGGCTCGACGACATAGCGCTGGCCGCCCTGCTTGCGGTGGCGCTCGTCCCGCTCCTGCAGCTTGGCGGCGACGAACTCGCTCTCGCTGCCCATGAAGAGCTCGCGGCGGAGCCGGCGGGAGAGCTCGCTGGTGAGCGCGGGGTCTCCGGCGAGGTGGCGGACCTCGAGGAGCGAGGTGCGGATGGTGAAATCGTCGCGCGCGAGGCGGAGGCATTCCTTGATGGTGCGCGAGGCGTGGCCGAGCTTCAGCTTCAGATCCCACATCAGATAGAGCATCGATTCGATGAGGCTCTCCGCCCAGGCGGTCATCTTGTAGGGGGTCAGGAAGAGCAGATCGACGTCGGAGGAGGGCGCCATCTCGCCCCGGCCGTAGCCGCCCACGGCGACGATCGCGATGCGCTCGGCCTGGCTCGGGGTGCCCTGCGGATGCAGATGCGTCTGGCAGGTCTCGAGCACCAGGGTCGTCAGGCAATCCGTCAGCCAGGCGATGGCATGGGTGACGGGCGCGGCGCGGCGGGGCTCGGCGGCGAGCGCTGCCTCGATCTCGGCCATGCCGCGCTGGCGGGCCGCCATGAGCACCTTCGCCGCGGCGGTCCGCTTGTCACGCGGGCCGCCCCCGGCTTCGGCGGTGGCCGCTAGGGCCTCCGCGAGCTCGGCCCGCACCCGGGGCTCGTCGAAGATGACCTCCGGCGGACGGCAGAGCCCGCCGGGGGGCGGTGCGGTGAAGCGTTGGAACGTGTCGGTGTCGCCGGGCCTAGAAGCCGGCGCCACCGAAGCTGCTGGGAGCTGGGTCAACGATGACAACCTGCGAGTTCTGGATCGTGGCGACCGCGAGGCCGCGTTCGTTGGTGCCGTCACCGAGGAGCCGGAAGATGCCCTGCGTCCCCGAGAAGCCCTGGCGCTGGGTGAGCGCGGCGCGGCTGAGCGCGTCGCCGCGGCCCGAGGCGGCAAGGGCACCGATGGCGGCCATGCCGTCATAGGCGAGCCCGGCGACCGGGTGCGGCGCCTCGCCATAGGCGGCGGAGTAGCGGCTCTCGAAGGCGCGGGTGGTCGATTCGTTCGGCAGGGTGAAATAGCCGCCCTGCAGGCCGGGCAGGGTCAGCGCCTGCGGCACGGCATTCCAGCGCGTCAGGCCGAGATAGCGGACGGTATCGGGCGTCATGCCGTTGTCCGGCAGGGCGGTGGCGATGATCGGCAGGTCGGCATTGACGCCGGCCGTCAGGAAGATCGCATCGGCGCCGGTGGAGCGGGCGGCGGCGGCGATGCCGGGCGCGGCGGCGACGATGTCCTGCTGGGTGAGGTTGTAGCTCTCGACCGCGGCGACGGTGCCGCCGAAGCGGTTCACGGCGCTGACGATGGCGTCGCGCCCGAGCTGGCCCTGCAGGTCGTCCCCATAGGCGACGAGATAGGTGTCGAGCCCCTGGCGCCCGCCGTAGCTCACGAGCCGGTCGGCGATGCTGGCGAAGGTCGGCCCGAGGATGAAGACATTGCCCCCGGCGATGGAGGGGTTGTTCGAGAAGGCGAGGACGTTGACGCCGGAGCTGGCCGCGGCCACGCCGGCAGCATTGGCGCTTTCGGCATAGAGCGGCCCGAGGATGATCTTGGCGCCGTCGTTGATCGCCTGCACCGTGGCCGAGGTGGCGCCGGAGGGCGAGGCGCCGGTCGGATAGACCCGCAGGTCGATCTGCACGCCCGTGAGATCGGCCATCGCGAGCCGGGCGGCGTTCTCCAGCGAGCGGGCGACGAATTCATCGGTCGAAACGCCCGAGCCGGCGGGGACGAGCAGCGCCACCGGCACGGCGGCGCCGGATTCCAGCTCGGGCGCGGGGCCGCTGCCGGGCGCCGTCGAGACGGCGCAGGCCGAGAGCCAGACGAGTGACAGGATGGCAAGAAGGCGCGAGGCGGCGGCCTTGCCGGTAATGGTAAATTGGGCGAACATAGGGGTCCTCTCCCTCGCTCCCCTTCGGCCGGTCTGGCTCTTCGGGGCATGGTTGTCCTGCCGAGGCCTTGCGCGCGGGGGGCGCGCGGCCGGGGCGGCGGTTGCCAATATCATAGGGCGGGGGACGAAAGGGTCTAGGCATGAATTCCGGCAGACAGGTTTCCGGCGGCGCGCCGATCCCTCCGGGGCTGCATCTGGTGGCCACGCCGATCGGCGCGGCGGATGACATCACCCTGAAGGCGCTCGATCTTCTGGCCCGGGCCGATGCGCTGGCGGCGGAGGACACGCGGACGGCGCGCAAGCTGATGGATATCCACGGGGTGAAGCTCGGCGGGCGCCGGCTGACGGCCTATCACGACCATTCGGGCGCGGCGGCGCGGGCGGCGCTGCTGGAGCCCCTCAAGACCGGCGGCTCGCTCGCCTATGTCAGCGAGGCGGGAACGCCGCTGGTGTCAGACCCCGGCTATGCTCTGGTGCGTGATGCGGTGGCGGCGGGCGTGCCCGTCCATTCGGCGCCCGGCGCTTCGGCCGTGCTGGCGGCGCTGGCGGTGGCCGGCCTGCCGACGGACCGCTTCACCTTCCTCGGCTTCCTGCCGGCCGCGGCCGAGGCGCGGCGGACCGCGCTGGCCGAGCTTCGCGCGCATCCCTTCACCATGGTGCTCTATGAATCGCCGCGGCGCGTTAGCGAATTGTTCAGTGATTTGGTGAATATTCTGGGAACAGACCGGCCGGCGGCACTCTGCCGCGAGCTCACCAAGCGCTTCGAAGAGGTGCGCCGGGGCAGCCTCGGCGCGCTGGCGGAGGGGCTCGCGGAGGCGCCCAAGGGCGAGATCGTGGTCGTGATCGGCGGGGCGCCCAAGGGCGGCGCCGAAACCGGGGATATGGAGGCTGCCTTGCGCGAGGCCATGCAGACGATGCGGGTGAAGGATGCCGCGAATGCGGTGGCCGGCGCCCTCGGCCTGCCGAAGCGGCAGGTCTATCAGGCGGCGCTCGAGCTGGAGAAGCAGCGATGACTGCTGCCGCCAGTCTCGGCGAGATCCGCGCGCGGCGCGGGCGGCTCAGCCATGTCGCCGGGCAGGCGGCCGAAGAGATCGTCGCCGAACATTACGCCGCCGACGGCCACGAGATCATGGAGCGGCGCTGGCGCGGCCTTTACGGCGAGATCGACATCATCGCCGAGGACGACGAAGACATCGTCTTCATCGAGGTCAAGAAGGCCGCCACCCATGATGCCGCGGCGCTGCGCCTGAGCCGGCGCCAACAGGAGCGGATCATGCAATCGGCCTGCGATTATGTCTCCCGCCGCCCGCGCGGGCTGATGACCCCGTTCCGTATCGACGTGGCGCTGGTCGATGGCAGGGGAGAGGTGCGCGTCCTTCACAATGCCGTCTTTGAGGCCTAAGTCGGCGGGAGGACCTCCCGGCTGATCGGCGAGGCATCGCAGCAACAAAGCCGGAGCAGCCATGGCCCTCAAGGTCGCCTTCCAGATGGACCCGATCGAGGGCGTCGATATCGACGCCGATTCCACCTTCCGCATCGCGCTGGAGGCGCAGGAGCGCGGGCACGAGATCTTCGTCTACGGGCCGGACAAGCTCGCCTTCCAGGAGGGCCGGGTGACGGCGCGGGGTCGCCGGGCGGAGTTGCGCCGGGTGCGCGGCGACCATGTGAGCTTCGGGGCGGAGGAGGAGGTCGATCTGAAGGCGTTCGACGTCGTCTGGCTGCGGCAGGATCCGCCGTTCGACATGTCCTACATCACCTCGACGCATCTTCTCGACCTGATCCACCCGGGTACGCTCGTGGTCAACGACCCGTTCTGGGTTCGGAACTACCCCGAGAAGCTGCTCGTCCTCTCCTTCCCCGAGCTCACGCCCCCCACCGCCATCGCCCGCGACCTCGCCACCCTGCGCGCCTTCCGTGCGAAACACGGCGACATCATCGTCAAGCCGCTCTACGGCAACGGTGGCGCCGGGGTCTTCAAGCTGCATGCGGAGGACGGCAACCTGGCCTCGCTCCACGAGATGTTCAGCCAGATCAGCCGCGAGCCGCTCATCGCGCAGAAATTCCTGCCGGCCGTCGCGAAGGGCGACAAGCGGGTGATTCTCGTCGATGGCGAGCCCATCGGCGCCATCAACCGCGTGCCGCAGGCCGGCGAGACCCGCTCGAACATGCATGTCGGCGGCCGGGCGGAGAAGGTGGCGCTGACCGAGCGCGACCGCGAGATCTGCGCGGCCATCGGCCCGCTCCTCAAGGAGAAGGGGCAGATCTTCGTCGGCATCGACGTCATCGGCGACTGGCTGACGGAGATCAACCTCACCTCCCCCACCGGCCTGCAGGAGCTGGAGCGCTTCGACGGCACCAATGGCGCCGCGCTGATCTGGGACGCGATCGAGGCGAAGCGCGCCTAGGAGGGCGGCGCGATCTTCAGGCGGAAGCTCACCGCCTCGGCCACATGCGGGCGGCGGACCTCGGCCGAGCCCGCGAGGTCGGCGATCGTCCGCGCCACGCGCAGCACCCGGTGATAGCCCCGGGCCGTCAGCGAGAAGCGCTCGGCGGCCTTGAGGAGCAATTCGCGCCCCTCGGCATCGGGCGTCGCCAACTCCTCCAGCGCCTTTCCCTCGGCATCGGCGTTCTGGCGGAGGGGGCTGCCCGCGAATCGCTTCGCCTGCAGCGCCCGCGCGGCACGGACCCGCGCCCCCACCTCCGTCGAGCCCTCCCCCGAGGCCGGCAGGTCGAGGTCGCGGAAGGCGACCGGCGGCACGTCGACGCGCAGGTCGAACCGGTCCATCAGCGGCCCCGAGATGCGGCCGAGGTAATCCTCGCCGCAATTGGGCGCGCGGTTGCAGGCGCGGTTCGGGTCGGCCAGATGGCCGCATTTGCAGGGGTTGGCGGCGGCGATCAGCAGGAAGCGGCAGGGATAGCGGCTGTGGGCATTGGCGCGGGCGATGACCACCTCGCCGGTCTCGATCGGCTGGCGGAGCGTCTCGAGCACGACGCGGGAGAATTCCGGCAGCTCGTCGAGGAAGAGAACGCCGTTGTGGGCGAGGCTGATCTCGCCCGGCGCCGCCTTCCGCCCGCCGCCGGCGATGGCGGCCATCGAGGCGGAGTGATGCGGCTCGCGGAAGGGCCTTGTGCGGGAAAGCCCGCCCTCGGAGATCAGCCCGGCGAGGGAATGGATCGTCGAGGTCTCGAGCGCCTCCTCGGGCGTCAGATCGGGCAGGATCGAGGGCAGCCGGGCGGCGAGCATCGACTTGCCGGAGCCGGGCGGGCCGACCATCAGCATATGGTGGCGCCCGGCGGCGGCGATCTCCAGCGCCCGCTTGGCGCGCTCCTGCCCCTTGACCTCGGCGAGGTCGCGGGCGCCCGGAGGCTCGGTGACGAGGCCGGGTTCGGAGGGGGCGAGGGGATGCGCGCCGGTCAGGTGGCCGATGATCTCGCCGAGGCTGGCGGCGGCGATCACCTCGGCGCCGCCGACCCACGCCGCCTCCTGCCCGACGGCGCGCGGGCAGAAGAGCCCGCGCCCCGCCTCCGCCGCCGCCATGGCGGCGGGGAGCGCGCCGATCACCGGCAGGAGCGCGCCGGAAAGCGCCAGCTCGCCGATGGCGACGGCGCCGGCCACCGCCTCCGCGGGGACGACATCGAGCGCGGCCAGGAGGGCGAGCGCGATGGCGAGGTCGAAATGCGCGCCCTCCTTCGGCAGATCCGCCGGGGAGAGGTTGATGATGATGCGCCGCGACGGCAGAGCGACGTTCAGCGCCCCGAGCGCGGCGCGCACCCGCTCCTTCGCCTCGCTGACCGCCTTGTCGGGCAGGCCGACGAGGGCGAAGCCGGGCAGGCCCGGCGACATCGCGCATTGCACCTCGACCAGCCGCGCCTCCACGCCCTCGAAGGCGACGCCATAGGCCAGTGCCACCATGTGCCCCCGCGTGATTGCCCTCGGGCAAGCCTGCGGCGGGATGGTTTAGAAAGCGTTAAGGCTCCTCCGGCCCGGGCCAGGGGGCCTCTGGCAGGTCCTGCTGGTAGGGCAGGGTCTCGTAGCTCTTCGCCTGACCCGCAGCGCGCCAGGCGATGACTGCGGGATGCGCCAGATGGGCGGCGACATAGGCGGCCGCCTCGTCACTGACCGGCAGGCCGTAGCCGGCGATGCGGAGCGCCACGGGCGCATAGAAGGCATCGGCCAGAGAATAGCGGCCGAAGAGCCAGGGGCTGTCCGGCGCGCCGTGGCGGGCGCGGGCGGTCCGCCAGAGGAGCTCGATGCGGGCGAGGTCGGCCGTCACCGCCTCCGACGGCGTGAAGCCCGCCCAGGCGTGGCGGAGATACATCGGGCATTCGCTGCGGAGCGCCGTGAAGCCCGAATGCATCTCGGCCGTGATCGAGCGGGCGAAGGCGCGGGCGGCGGGATCGTCGGGCCAAAGGCCCGGGTGCCGCTCGGCCAGTGTCTCCGCCATCGCCAGCGTGTCGAAGACCACCGCGCCCTCGGGCGTGCTCATCGCCGGCACCAGCCGCGCCGGGGCGAGGGGCGCGAGATCCTCCGCCATCGTGCCGGAATAGAGCCCGACCTCGACCACCTCCGCCGGCAGGTGGAAGGCCTCGAACATCAGCCAGCCGCGCAGCGACCAGCTGGAGAAGGATTGATCGCCGATAAAGAGGCGGTAGCCCATGCGTGTCTCCTGCAAGTTTCGGCGGAGCCTAGGGGCGCCCCCGCATCACGGGAAGCGATGAATTGTGGCGAAGACGATCACGGACAGTGATTGATGCGCTGTACGCTGCCGGGGGAGAGCGTGGTGACCGACAGGGGGGCGATGTGCTGGCCGATGGCCTTGCGCGGGGGGAGCCCCGCCGCCGCGGCAAAGCGGGTGAGGATCACTCCCAGATGCGCGACGGCGATGAAGGTCGCGCGCGGGTGGGCGGCCTCCAACGTGGCGACGCCGGCGGCGACGCGGGCGGCGGCCGCGTCCCAGCTTTCGCCCTCGGGCGGGGCATGGGGGCCGGGATCCTCCCAATAGGCGCGGGAGAGGTCGGGCCAGCGGCTGGCGACGACATCGAATGTGGCGCCGTCCCAGGCCCCGAAGTCGAACTCGCGGAGGGCGCGGCTGTCGGGCAGGCGGCGGCGGTGCTGTTGCGACGTGCCGAGCGCGTCCGCCGTGGCGGAGGCGCGGGCCAGGTCGGAGGCGACGAGGATCGCCTCCTCCGGCAGCGCGGCGGAGAGCCGGGCGATGGCGGCGGTGTCGGAGAGGTCGGCCGGCACGTCGCGCCAGCCGGTGAAGGCCTTCTCATGCGTCGGCCCGTGGCGGACCCAGTGCCAGGTGCAGCCGCTCATTTGAGCACCAGGGGCAGGCCGGCCCAGACGGCCACGACGCGATCCGCCGCTGCCGCCAACCGCTGGTTGAGCGCGCCCTGCGCCTCGCGGAAGGCGCGGGCCATCGGATGGTCCGGCACCGGCGAGAGGCCGATCTCGTTGGTGACGATCACCACCGCCGCCGGGCAGGCGGCGAGAGCGTCCAGCAGGGCCTCGGTCGCGGCGGCAAGGTCCTCCTCGGCAAGAAAGCGCGCCGTCAGCCACATGGTGGCGCAATCGACCAGCACGACCTCGTCCGCGGCGCATGAGCGGAGCTCCGCCGGCAGCCCGGCGGAGGTTTCGACCTCGCGCCAGGCTTGGTCCCGCCGCTCTCGATGGCGCAAGATTTTCTCTGACATTTCAGTATCATGCGCCTCGGCCGTGGCGATGTAGACGGGGCGCCCCGGCCCCTCCATCACCAGCCTTTCGGCATGGGCGGACTTGCCTGAGGCCGCCCCGCCGATCACCAAAGTGAGTCCGTTCAACATTTTTTAAGAACCCTTCGGCCGCTCCGCGCGTTTGACTTTTCAGAGTGGAGCCACAGAGAGGGAAGGGCCAGCCCGCTGGCCTTAAAAAAAGTATGGCAAGAACGGACCCCGATCACGATCTTAAGGACGAGGCGCTCCGCGCCGAATGGCTCGACGCCGAGACCGAGTTCGCACTTGCCCGCGCCTGGCGGGATGACCGGGACGAGGCGGCGTTGCACCGCCTCACCACCGCATACCTAAGGCTGGCGATCTCGGTGGCAAGTCGCTACCGGCGCTATGGCGCGCCGATGGCCGATCTGGTGCAGGAAGCCTCGCTCGGCCTCATGAAGGCGGCGGAGAAATTCGACCCCGAACGGCAGCTCAGATTCTCGACCTATGCCATCTGGTGGATCCGCGCTTCGGTGCAGGATTACGTCATGCGCAACTGGTCGCTGGTGCGGACGGGCTCGACGGCCAGCCAGAAGTCGCTCTTCTTCAACCTCCGCCGGGTCTCGGCCGAGATCGACGCGAATGCCGCCGCCGAGGGGCGGCAGGTGTCGCCCGTCGAGCGGGCCGATGCGATCGCCAAGGCTTTGGGTGTGCCGCAGCGCGACGCCGAGATGATGATGGGCCGGCTCGCCGGCTCCGACTTCTCGCTCAACGTCGCCCAGGGCGGCGACGAGGAGGGCGGCCGCGACTGGATCGAGACGATCCCCTCGGAGGATGCCGATCCCGAGACCGAGGTCTCGGGCCGCCAGGGGCTGGAAGCGCTGCAAAGCTGGCTCCGCGTCGCGATGGATGCGCTCAGCGAGCGCGAGCGGTTCATCCTGCGCGAACGGCGCCTGACGGAAGACCCGCGGACGCTGGAGAGCCTCGGCGCGGAGCTCGGCCTCTCCAAGGAGCGTGTGCGGCAGCTCGAGGCCGGCGCCTTCGGCAAGATGCGCCGCGATCTCGAGACGCATCAGCCAGGCCTGCGCGAACTGCTGCACTGAGCGCCCTCATTGCCCCCGGGCGGCGGAGCGCCTAGCTTTGCGCCTGACTACCGGGTGCAGTAGGGGGCACGGGCATGCTGGCCGGACGGCACATCCTTCTCATCATCGGCGGCGGCATCGCGGCCTACAAGGCGCTGGATCTGATCCGGCGCCTGCGCGATGCCGGCGCCGAGGTCACGCCCGTGATGACCCGCGCGGCGGCGGAATTCGTGACGCCCCTCTCCGTCGGTGCGCTGGCGGGCCGCGAGGTGATCACCGAGCTCTTCGACCTCTCCCAGGAGGCGAAGATGGGGCATATCGAGCTCTCCCGCGCCGCCGACCTGATCGTCGTCGCCCCGGCCACCGCCAATCTGATGGCGAAGATGGCGGCCGGGCTGGCGGATGACATGGCCTCGACGCTGCTCCTCGCCACCGACAAGCGGGTGCTCCTCGCACCCGCGATGAACGTGCGCATGTGGGGCCACCCGGCGACCCGGCGAAACCGGGAGGTGCTGGAGGGCGACGGCATCCTCTTCGTCGGGCCGGACGAGGGGCCGATGGCCTGCGGCGAATTCGGCCCCGGCCGGCTGGCCGAGGTGCCGGCCATCGTCGCCGCGGTGGGCGCCGCGCTGGCCGACGGGCCGCTCAAGGGCCGCCATGTGCTGGTGACCTCCGGCCCCACGCATGAGCCGATCGACCCGGTGCGCTACATCGCCAACCGCTCCTCCGGCGCCCAAGGGGCGGCGATTGCCGATGCGCTGGCGGGCCTCGGGGCGGAGGTGACCTTCATCACCGGCCCGGCGGAGGTGCCGCCGCCCGGGGGCGTCAAGGTCGTGCGCGTCGAAACCGCCGCCCAGATGCTGGCCGCCGCCGAGGCGGCGCTGCCCGCCGATGCCGCCATCTGCGCCGCCGCCGTCGCCGACTGGCGCGTGGCGGAGGCCTCGGGCCAGAAGATGAAGAAGGAGGCGGGCGGCCTGCCGGACCTCCGCCTCGTCGAGAACCCCGACATCCTCGCCCGCCTCTCCACCCCCGGGCCGCAGCGCCCCCGGCTGGTCGTCGGCTTCGCGGCGGAGACGGAGCGGGTGGCCGAGCACGCCGCCGCCAAGCGGCAGCGAAAGGTCTGCGACTGGATCCTCGCCAACGACGTCTCCCCCGGCACCGGCATCATGGGCGGCACCGAGAATGCGGTGACGCTGATCACCGCCGAGGGGGCGGAGGACTGGCCGCGCATGTCGAAGCGCCAGGTGGCGCAGCGGCTCGCCATGAAGCTGGCGGAGGCGCTGGCGACAGGGTCGGGAGCCTCCGGCGGGAGTATTTGAAAGAAAGCGAGAGGGGGGCGGCCTTTCTTCCGGCGTGCTTAGCCGGGGCAGGCCGCCGTCGAGGAGACAGGATGGAGATCGAGGTCCAGATCACCTGGGTGGAGGGCGCCGACACCTCCCTGCCGCTGCCGGCCTACGAGACGGCGGGCGCGGCGGGCGCGGATCTGCGCGCCAACTTCCCCGAGGGCGCGCGGGAGGGGGTGGAGATCGCCCCCGGCGGGCGGGCGCTGATCCCCACCGGCCTCCGCATCGCGGTGCCGGAGGGCTATGAGCTGCAGGTGCGCCCCCGCTCCGGCCTCGCGCTGAAGCACGGGCTGACGCTGCCCAACAGCCCCGGCACCATCGACAGCGATTACCGGGGGCCGCTCGGGGTGATCCTCCTCAACGCCGGGGCCGAGCCGATCCACGTGACGCACGGGATGCGCGTGGCGCAGGCGGTGCTCGCCCCGGTGACGCGCGCCGCCTTCCGGGTGGTGGGGGCCTTGAGCGAGACGGCGCGGGGCGGCGGCGGCTTCGGCTCCACCGGGACGGGCTGATGCTGCTGGTGCTCGCGCTGGCGCTGGGCCTGTGGCTCCTCGGCCGGCTCTTCGGGGCCAGCCGGCGGGCCCGGCTCGTGACCGTCGGCGCGCTCTTCGCGCTGGTCCTCGCTGCGCAGCTTGCCCTGCCGGCCGGCCATCCGCTCCGCATGGCGACGGGGGGCGACGCCCGCCTCTGGGCGCTGGTGCTGGCGGCGCTGGTGATCGCCGCGGCCTATGGCGCCGGGCTCCGCTGGCTCCGCGCCCGGGCGCGGCCGGGGCATCTGGACGCCGGGGCGGAGGAGCCGCCGCCCCCGGGCGCCCTCGGCGAGGCCGAGCTCCGCCGCTATGCCCGCCACATCATCCTGCAGGAGATCGGCGGCCCCGGTCAGGCGCGGCTGAAAGCGGCGCGGGTGCTCGTCATCGGGGCCGGGGGGCTGGGAGCGCCGGCGCTGCAGTATCTCGCGGCCGCCGGGGTGGGGCGGATCACCATCGCCGATGGCGATGTGGTGGAAGAGACGAACCTCCAGCGCCAGGTGATCCATACCGAGGCCATGGTCGGCCGCCCGAAGGTCGAGAGCGCCGCAGCCGCCCTCCGCGCCCTCAACCGCCATGTCGACATCGTCCCGGTGGCGGAGCCGGTGACCGAGGCCAACGCGCCCGCGCTCGTCGCCGGCCATGACCTCGTCCTCGACGGCACCGACAGCATCGCCACCCGCTACACCGTCAACGCCGCCTGCGTGGCGGCGGGCGTGCCGCTGATCGGCGCGGCGCTGACGCCCTGGGAGGGGCAGATCAGCCTCTGGCACCCAGCCGGCGGCGGGCCCTGTTACCGGTGCATCTTTCCCGAGGCACCGGCGCCCGAGCTCGTGCCCTCCTGCGCCGTCGCGGGCGTCGCCGCGCCGCTGCCGGGGGTGCTGGGGGCGATGATGACGATGGAGGCGGTGAAGGCGATCACCGGCGCGGGCGAGAGCCTCCGCGGCCGGCTGATGATCTACGACGGGCTCCATGCCGAGACGCAGGTCATCGCCATCAAGCGCCGCCCCGACTGCCCGGTCTGCGGGGAGGCGGCAGGCTAGGCCAGCGCCCGGCCCCCCATGTCTTTGCTCCCCGAAATCCTCGGGGGGAGTCGCCTTTCAGGGCGACCGGGGGCAGACAGCCCCCCGGCTCCGCCCTCTCCGCCGGGTCCGCCGGCCGGATCGGGGGCCAAAATTCTTCTCGAAGAATTTTTTGGGAGGCGCGCCCACGCCTCCGACAGCACGTTGAGATCCCCCTCCAACCCCAGCGATAAAGTCGTCACGACCCTTGCCTCCGCCCCGCCGCGGGTCATACTCGCCGCCGCAATCCTGACCTCAACAGGGAGTTCCCTCACATGCGCCTCACCCTCGCCGCCGCGGCTGCCGCCGCCATCGCCGCGCTCTCCGCCCCCGCCGCCGCCCAGGACCTGCCGGACCTCGGCGGGCAGGAGATCGTCATCGCGACGGAGAACGCCTATCCGCCGCTGCAATTCCTCGATGCCGAGGGCACGCCCATCGGCTGGGAATATGACGCCATGGCCGAGATCGCCGAGCGCCTCAACGCCACGGTGACCTACGAGACCATCTCCTGGGATGCGATGATCCCCGCCGTGGCCGAGGGCCAGTTCGACATGGGGATGACCGGCATCACCATCCGCGAGGATCGCGCCGAGGTCGTCGACTTCTCCGACAGCTACATGACCTCGCAGATGGTCATGCTTGTCCGCGGCGATGAGGAGCGCTTCTCCGACGCCGCCTCCTTCGCCGCCGACGAAGACCTCCTCATGGCCGCCCAGCCGGGCACGACGCCCTTCTACGTCGGCGTCTACGACGTGCTCGACGGCGACGAGGCCAATCCCCGCATCAAGCTCTTCGAGACCTTCGGCGCCGGCGTCGAGGCGCTCCGCAACGGCGATGTCGACCTCGTCCTGACCGACGGCACCGCCGGCAACGGCTATGTCGCCGCCTCCGAGGGCAGCCTCAAGGTCGTGGGCGAGCCGCTCGGCACCGAGGATTTCGGCTTCATCTTCCCGAAGGGCTCCGAGCTCGTCGAACCGATCAACGCCGCCATCGCCTCGATGGAAGCCGACGGCACGCTCGACGCGCTCAACACCACCTGGTTCCTCGACTACAAGATGGGCGAATAAGGCTTGCTTCTGCCGCCCCGCACGGGACGGTCCCCCGATCGGGAATTCCCCTGGTGGCTGGCGATCCTCGCCGTCACCGGGGTCTACCTGTTCTGGCAGGTGCTGACCGACGAGCATTACGCCGCCGTCCTCTCCACGCTGCGCAAGGGGATCTTCATCACCGTCCTCGTGACGGTGATCGGCTATGCGGGGGCCTGCCTTCTCGGGCTCGGCCTCGCCGCGATGCAGCTCTCGAAGAGCCGGATCCTGCGCGAGGTCTCGCGGCTCTATGTCGAGGTGATGCGCGGGGTGCCGATCATCGTGCTCCTGCTCTACGTCGCCTTCGTCCTCGCCCCGGCGCTCGTCTCGTTCTGGAACTGGGCGACCGCCTGGACGGGGATGGAACCGCTCCGGGGCCGCGACTTCCCGCTGCTCTGGCGGGCGGTGATCGCGCTCATCCTCGCCTATGCGAGCTTTCTGGCGGAGGTCTTCCGCGCCGGGCTTCTGGCTGTCGACAAGGGCCAGCTCGAGGCGGCAGATTCGCTCGGCCTGTCGCGCTGGCAGCGCTTCCGGCTCGTGACCTTTCCCCAGGCCTTCCGGCTGATCCTGCCGCCCCTCGGCAACGATTTCGTCGCCATGGTGAAGGATTCCTCGCTGGTCTCGGTGCTCGGCGTCACCGACATCACCCAGCTCGGCAAGGTCACGGCGGCGGGCAACTTCCGCTATTTCGAGACCTACAATGTCGTGGCGCTCCTCTACCTCACCATGACCATCGGCCTGTCCCTGGGGCTCCGGCGCATCGAGCGCGGGATGAACCGGCGGTGAGTGCCCTCACGCCGGCGCATCGCGGCCGGCTCCTGGCGCTCGCGCGCCGTCATGCGCGCCGGGCGGAGGAGGCGGAGGATCTCGTGCAGGAGGCGCTGGTCGCCGCCCACGAGGCCGGGCGCCTGACCGAGGCGGACCTGCCCTGGATCGCCGGGGTGATCCGCCGCCAGGCCGCGATGGCGGCGCGGGGGGCGGGGCGCCGGCGCGCGCGGGAGATTGCCTGGGCGGAGGCCGCGGCCCCCGACCAGCCGCCCGAGACCGGGCCGCTGCCGCCGCTGCCGCCCGCCCTCGCGCAGGTGGCCCGGCTCGCCGCCGCCGGCTGCACCCGGGCCGAGATTCGCTGGCTCCTCGGCCTCACCGACACGGCGCTGCGCCAGCGCCTCTCGGCGCTCCGCCGTCAGCTCGCCGGCCGGCCCCGCCCGCCGGAGCGGCCCGGCGCCGGCGGGGCGCTCCGCCCCGCGCTCGGCGCGGCGCTGGCCCGCCGGCCGGAGGCGCTCTTCGCCAGCCACGACCCCGACGGACATTTTTTTCTCGTCTCCGCCTCACGGAACCGCCCGCCGCGGCAACATCCCGGTGAGACAACCTGAAAGGAGCCAGCCATGCTCGGGGCCAAGACCATCACCAACATCTTCTACTGGGTCAGCGACATCGACAGGACCGAGGCCTTCTGGCGCGACGTCGTCGGGCTCGAGGTCACGCGCATTCTCGATGACGACACCGGCGACTTCCTCATGGCGCCGACCGCTGGCGGGGTGGACCTGCTGTTCTTCAAGGGCGAACCGAAGACCGGCAATTGCCCGATGATCGTCTTCGATCTCGACGAGGGCGGCATCGATGCCGTGGTGGACAGCCTCGTCGCCGGCGGCGCGACGCTGATGACCCCCGTCAGCCATGCCCCGGGCGGCTGGTCGGCCGAGGTGACGGACCCCGACGGGCATATCGTCTCGCTCTATCAGGACGGCGCCAAGCCGCGCTGAGGGCGGGGCCGGCCCCGCCGCCGCCTGCACGAGTGCTGCGCACATCGGCCCCGCCCCGGTGCTAGCCTCCCTTTGAACCGATCATGTCGAGGGGAGATTTCATCGATGGGCAATCTGGCACGGGCCGGCCAGCTGCGGCTGGCGCTCTGGGGCGGGGCGGGGCTTTTGCTCCTCGTGCCCCTCGTTGCGATGCAGCTCGGCACCGGGGTCGACTGGTCGGCGGGCGATTTCCTCTTCGCCGCGACCATGCTCGGCGGCGCCGGCGCCGCCTTCGAGATCGGCATCCGCGCGGGCCGGTCCTGGCGCTACCGCGCCGGGCTGGCGCTGGCGCTCTTCGGCGCCGTCACGCTCGTCTGGGCCTGCGGCGCGGTCGGCCTTCTCGGCAGCGAGGGCAATCCGGCGAACCTTCTCTATCTCGGCGTGATCGGCATCGGCCTCGGCGGGGCCATCGGCGCGCGGCTGGAGCCGGCGGGCATGGCGCGGGCGATGATCGCCACCGCCGTGGCGCTGATCGCCGTCGGCGTGCTCGCCATACCGGCCGGCTGGGGCGGCGGCAGCCCGGTGGTGGAGATCCTGGGCCTCAACGCCGGCTTCGCCGCCCTCTTCGCGGGCGCGGCGGCGTTCTTCCGCCGGAGCTGAGCGGCGGGGGCGGCCCGCGCCCTTGCACCGGCCCCCGGTGCAAAATACCTCGGGGGGACACCGCAAGAGGAGCCCCCCGATGTCGAACCCGCTGCTGCAGGACTGGGAGACGCCCTTCGGCCTGCCCCCCTTCGACGCCATAAGCGACGACGACTGGGCCCCCGCGGTCGATGCCGCGCTCGCCCGCGCCCGCGAGGGCATCGCCGCCATCGCGGGCAACGAGGAGGCTGCGACCTTCGCCAACACCATCGCCGCGATGGAGCGCAACGACGAAGAGCTCGGCCGCATCCTCGGCGCCTTCTACGGCGTGGCCGGCGCGGATTCGACGCCGGCCCGCGAGGCGCTGCAGCGCGACTTCGCGCCGAAGCTCTCGGCCTTCAGCTCGGAGGTCATCTCCAACAAGGCGCTCTTTGCGCGCATCGACGACCTCTGGACCCGCAAGGACGAGCTCGGCCTCTCGGCGGAGGAGGAGCGTGTGCTCTTCCTCACCCGCCGCGGCTTCGTCCGCGCCGGGGCGGCGCTCGAGGGGGAGGAGGCCGACCGCATGGCCGCCCTCCGCTCGCGCCTCTCGGTGCTGGGAACGGAGTTCACCCAGAACCTCCTCGCCGACGAGCGCGGCTGGTCAATGGAGATCCCCGAGGAGGATTTCGCCAAGCTCCCCGGCTTCGTCCAGAACGCCGCCACGGCGGCGGGGGAGGAGAAGGGGACAGGCCCGGTCGTCACCACCTCGCGCTCGCTCATCACGCCCTTCCTGCAGTTTTGCGACAACCGCGCGCTCCGGCAGAAAGCCTTCGCCGCCTGGGCCGCCCGCGGCGCCAATGGCGGCGAGACCGACAACCGCGGCATCGCGGCGGAGACGCTGAAGCTCCGCGCCGAGAGCGCCGCGCTCCTCGGCGAGACGAGCTATGCCGACTGGAAGCTGAAGACCGAGATGGCCGGCTCGCCGGCCGCCGTCCGCGAGCTTCTGGAGGCCGTCTGGGGCCCCGCCCGCGCCGCGGCGGAGGCCGATGCGGCGGTGCTGGAGGAGATGCTCCATGCCGACGGCCACGCCGGGCCGCTCGAGCCCTGGGACTGGCGCTACTATGCCGAGAAGCGCCGCGTGGCGGAGCACGACCTCGATGAGGGGGCGCTGAAGCCCTATTTCCAGCTGGACCGGATGATCGAGGCGGCCTTCGCCTGCGCGAACCGCCTCTTCGGGCTGGAGTTCACCCCGGCCGAGGGGCCGCTCTACCATCCCGATGTGCGCCTCTGGGATGTGACGCGGGACGGCAGGCATGTGGCGCTCTTCATGGGCGATTACTTCGCCCGCGGCTCCAAGCGCTCCGGCGCCTGGTGCACCGCCATGAGACAGCAGAACCGGCTCGATGGCGATGTGACGCCGATCGTGCTCAACGTCTGCAATTTCTCGAAGCCGCCGAAGGGCCAGCCGGCGCTCCTGAGCTGGGACGACGCCCGGACGCTCTTCCACGAGTTCGGCCATGCGCTCCACCAGATGCTGTCGGACGTGACCTTCGAGAGCATCTCGGGCACCTCCGTCGCCCGCGACTTCGTGGAACTGCCGAGCCAGCTCTACGAGCATTGGCTGGAAGTGCCGGCGGTGCTGGACGAATTCGCGACCCATGCCGAGACGGGTGAGCCGATGCCGGCGGAGCTGCGCGACCGGGTGCTGGCGGCCTCGACCTATGACATGGGCTTCCAGACGGTCGAATATCTCGCCTCGGCGATGGTCGACCTCGCCTTCCACGAGGGTCCGCCGCCGGCGGACCCGATGCAGCGCCAGGCCGAGGTGTTGGAAGAGGCGGGCCTGCCGCGCGCCATCACCATGCGCCACGCCACCCCGCATTTCGCCCATGTCTTCGCCGGCTCGGGCTATGCGGCGGGCTATTATTCCTACCTCTGGTCCGAGGTCATGGATGCCGACGCCTTCGCCGCCTTCACCGAGGCGGGCGATGCCTTCGACCCGGGCCTCGCGAAGAGCCTCGAGGAGAACATCCTCTCGAAGGGCGGATCCGAAGAGGCGGCGGAGCTCTACACCCGCTTCCGCGGCCGGATGCCGGGGGTGGAGCCGCTTTTGAAGGGCCGGGGGCTGGTCGCGGGCTGAGGCGTGCGGGCGGGCCTAAAATTCTCCGAGAAGAATTTTGGGCCCCCGCGGCGGCGGCGCGCCCGGTTGCGGACGGGGAGGGGGGCTGTCTGCCCCCCGTCGGCCTGAAGGCCGACTCCCCCCGAGGATTTTTCGGGAGCAAAGACGGGGGACGGACAGGCCGGCTAGTCGGCCGGCGAGCCCCGCACTTCGGTCACGAGGCGCGCGATGAGGCGCAGCTCGGCGGCGATCCCCTCCTCGATGGCGAAGGCCGGGTCGGGTTCCGCGCCCGGATCTTCCGATTGCAGCTCGACATGGTCGCGGCTGGCGAGGAAATCCTCGACCTCCGGCAGGTCGAGCGCCGCGATCAGGCGGACGAGCAGCTTGCGCTGGGCGATGAGCCGCCCTTCGAGGCTTTCGGGGCTGGTGGACATGGGGGTTCCTCCCTGGATGGTCACAGGGCTAGGAGCTTCCGCCCGCTACGGCAAGCCCTGCCGGCGCGGATCGTCGGGGTGGCGCGGGGTGCCGACGGGATCCTTGTGGATGAGGACGTCGGCCTCGGGATAGAGCGCCACGATGGCGCGGCGGAGCGCGGCGCCGATGGCATGGGCCTCCTCCAGCGTCTGGGCGCCGTCGAGCTCCAGATGCAGGTTGATGAAGAGTCGCGAGCCGGAGCGGCGGGTCTTGAGGTCGTGATGACCGAGCACTCCGGGGAAGCTGTCGGCGAGACGGGTGATGCGGGTCAGCACGTCGGGATCCACGCGCCGGTCCATCAGCGCGTCGAACGCCCCGCGGCCGATGCCGAAGGCGCCCCGGAGGAGGAAGAGCGCCGCGCAGATGGCCACCACCGGGTCGACCCAGGTCCAGCCCCAGAGCGCCGAGGCGCCGAGCGCCGCCAGCGCGCCGAGGCCGGGCACGAGATCGCCGGTGTAATGGAGCGCATCAGCGGCGACGACGCGGTTGCCGGTCTTCGCCACGACGCGGCGCTGCCAGAGAACGAGGCCGAAGGTCAGCGCCAGCGCCAGAAGCATGATGGCGAGGCCGAAGCCCTCCGCCTCCAGCTCCGGCGGGGCGCCGGAGGCGAGCCGGGCGAGGGCGGCGGTGAGGAGGACGATGGCGGATATGGTGATGAAGGAGGCCTGGAACAGGCCGACGATATCCTCGACGGCGCTGTGGCCGAAGGCATGGTCCTCATCGGCCGGCCGGGCCGCATAAACGATGGCGAAGAGCCCGCCGCCCGACATGAGCAGATCGAGCCCGCTGTCGGCCAGCGAGGCGCCGATGGACAGCGCGCCGGTCTGCAGGAGCGCCCAGAGCTTGAGGAGCACAAGGAGGCCGGCCATTCCGACGGCGAGGCCGCCGGCGGAGAGGTTCATCGCGTGGCGTTGCGGACCCTGGCTCTCCATGTCGCTCACCTAGCCACCCGGGCCCGGAGCGGCAAGAGCGGGCGGCGGGTGGGGGCGCTCAGTCGAGCACTTCCTCGGGGAAGACGCCCCAGAGCGCCGATTTCTCGGCCCAGCCGCGAAAGCCTGAAACGCTCAGCCGGCACCAGTCGCGGGTGCATTCCTCGAGCCGGGCGATGACGCCCTCCTCGAGCTCGGCGACCTCGGGGGAGCTGGCGTCGGGGCGGCGGTGGAGCGGGGCGTGATCCTCCTCCACTAGCACGTTGCGGGTGCCGGAGATCAGCGCGTAATGGACCCAGCCGCCGAAGCCCTCGACATCCTCCACCCGCCGCCAGTGGCCGTATTCGGCGGTGACCATGAGCGGCATGCCGCGGCGGACGAAGACCCAGTCGATCCTATGGGTGAGCGAGGGGCCGCGGCGCACATTGCCCTCGGAGGTCTTGAGCGTGACGAAACGGGGCAGCGGCAGATGGGTGACGGGGCCGAGGCGCTGGGCCGGGTCGGCGCTGGCGAGCGCCGGCGCGTCCTCGGCCCCGGCTCCTGACCCGAGCTCGGCGGGCCGCGCTTCGGGCGTGACGGCGATGTCTGTCGGGGCGAGAGAGGCCTCGGGCGCGGCAATCGGGCCGGTGAGGTCAGCCGGGCGCGCGACGGGGCGCAGCTCGGCGCCGGCGGGGGCGGCGAGAAGCGCCAGGGCCAGAAGAAGGCCGCAGCCGGTCGCGCGTCTGGACATGCTCCCTCTCGATGATCGCCCCGGGGCCGGCGGGTCTTGTCAGCGGGGTTCTTGTGCCCCGTCCGCCGGCTCATGCTATTAGACCCGAAGGAACGGGGCAGGAAAGCGGAAGGCGCTCTTATGGCCAACAAACCGCTGAGTGTGGTTACGACGCGACGGCTGCCGGCGCCTGTCGAGGCGCGGATGCGCGAGCTCTTCGACGCGCGCCTGCGCGAAGAGGACGACGGCCCGATGACCCGCGCGGCGATGGCGGCGGCGATGCGCGGGGCGGAGGTGCTGGTGCCGACGCTGTCGGAGCCCGTCGATGCGGCGCTGATGGACGAAGCGGGGGCGAGCCTCCGGCTCATCGCCAATTACGGCGCCGGGGTCGATCATATCGACGTCGCCGCCGCCCGGCAGCGCGGCATCCTCGTCAGCAACACGCCCGGCGTCGTGACCGAGGATACCGCCGACATGACGATGGCGCTGATCCTCGCCGTCACCCGCCGGATGACGGAGGGGCTGGCGATGATGCAGGCCGGTGTCTGGTCGGGCTGGTCGCCCCTGACGCTGCTCGGCGGGCGGGTCGGCGGCAAGGCGCTCGGCATCCTCGGCATGGGGCGGATCGGCCAGGCCGTGGCGCGGCGGGCGCGGGCCTTCGGGCTCTCCGTGCATTACCACAATCGCCATCGCCTGCGCGCCGAGACGGAGGCGGAGCTCGGCGCCCGCTACTGGGAGAGCCTCGACCAGATGGTGGCGCATGTCGACATCCTGTCGATCAACTGCCCGCATACGCCCGCGACCTATCACCTGATGAACGCCCGGCGGCTGAAGCTGATGAAGCCCACGGCAGTGATCGTGAACACCTCGCGCGGACATGTGGTGGACGAGAATGCCCTCACCCGCGGGCTCCGCGCCGGCGAGCTCGCCGGGGCCGGGCTCGACGTCTACGAGGGCGGCGCCGACATCAACCCGCGGCTGCGCGAACTGCCGAACGTCGTGCTCCTGCCGCATATGGGCTCGGCGACGATCGAGGGGCGGGTGGAGATGGGCGAGAAGGTCATCGTCAACATCCGCACCTTCCAGGACGGGCACCGGCCTCCGGACCTCGTGGTGCCGGGCGCGCCGTGACGGCTGCTCGGCGGAGCGCCTGCGGCGCATTCCCTTTGTGCGATGAGGTGCCTGCAGCCCCCTCAACCTCCCTCGCCGGTATTTGCGGAAAAGCGAGGAGGGGCGCGCCCTGCCTCTCGCTTGCAAATACTCCGGGAGTGAATTGGCCGCTCGCGGGGGCAGCGCCCCCTTAGCCCGGCACCGGCGCCCAGAGCACCGCTTCGATGTTCGGGGCGCCCGTCGCCAGCACCGCCAGCCGGTCGAACCCCAGGGCGATGCCGGAGGCGGGGGGCATGTGTTCGAGCGCCGCGAGGAACTCCTCGTCGAGCGGATAGGCGGAGCCGTAGCGGCGGCGGCGCTCGTCCATGTCGGCGGTGAAGCGGGCGCGCTGCTCGGCGGGGTCCGTCAGCTCGCCGAAGCCGTTGGCGAGCTCGACGCCGCAGGCATAGAGCTCGAAGCGTTCGGCATGTTGTGGATCGCCCGGGGCGCGGCGGGCGAGGGCGGCCTCGCAGGCGGGGTAGCGGTCGAGGATCGTGGGGCGACCCTGCCCGAGATTCGGCTCGACGCGGGCGGTGAGGATCTTGGCGAAGAGATCGGCCCAGGTATCGTCCTCGGCGGCGCGGATCCCCTCCGGCAGCTGCGCCGCGAGGGCAGCGCGGTCGGGAGTGCCATCCGGGCCGAGCGTCGCGTCCAGATCGATGCCGGCATGGGCGGCGAAGGCCTCCGCCACCGTCAGCCGCTCCGGCGGCAGGCTCGGGTCGCAGGTGGCGCCGCGCCAGCGGAGGGGGCCGCCGCCCACCTCCCCGGCAAGTCGCAGGATCACGGCGCAATCCTCGAACAGCGCCTCGTAGGGCGCCCGGGCGCGATACCATTCGAGCATGGTGAACTCGGGGTGGTGGAGCGGCCCCCGCTCGCCGCCGCGCCAGACATGACCCATGGAGAAGAGGCGCTCCTCCCCCGCCGCCAGCAGCTTCTTCATGGCGAATTCGGGCGAGGTGTGGAGGTACATGCCGCGAGACCTCCCGTCAGGGAGGGTGAGCTCCGCCGCCAGCCCGTGCAGATGCACCTCGTTGCCCGGCGAGGCCTGGAGCGCCGCCGGATCGGCCTCCCAGAATCCCTCTTCGGCGAACCAGCCGCGCAGCGCCGCCGCCAGCCTTGCGCGGGCGTGAAGGAGCGGGCGCCGGCCCTCGTGCCGTGCGGGATGCCACCAGGGCTTCTCTGTCATGTCGGTCCCATCTGGAATTCCCGGGCGCTTTCCGCTAGGCCCTCGGGCCACAGAGTTCAATGCCCCCGCCGTCACGCCGGGCGGCGACAGGAGACCACCTTGAAAGTCATCGCCTCGCAGATCCGCAAGGGCAACGTGCTCGACATCGACGGCAAGCTCTATGTCGTGCTCACCGCCCAGAACTTCCACCCCGGCAAGGGCACGCCCGTCACGCAGGTGGACATGCGCCGCATCTCCGATGGCACCAAGGTCTCCGAGCGCTGGAAGACCACCGAGGGCGTCGAGCGCGCGCATGTGGAGGAGATGAAGTTCACCTTCCTCTACGAGGATGGAGAGGGCTTCCACTTCATGCAGCCCGACACCTACGAGCAGGTGGCCGTCTCGCCCGATATCATCGGCGACAGCAAGGTCTTCCTCACCGACGGGATCGAGGTAATCCTCGCCATCCACGAGGAGCGCGCCATCTCCATCGAGCTGCCGCAGAAGACGGTGGTCGAGATCGAGATGACCGAGCCGGTGGTGAAGGGGCAGACCGCGTCCTCCTCCTACAAGCCGGCCGATTGCACCAATGGCCTCCGGATCATGGTGCCGCCGCATATCGACGCCGGCACGAAGGTGGTGATCAACACCGACGATCTGTCCTACGTCGAGCGCTTCAAGGAGTGAGCGCCGGGTGACGGCCGCCCCGCCCCGCGAGCAGGATCTCTACGCGCCGGTGAAGGCGCTGCTCGAGGGGCAGGGCTATGTGGTCAAGGCCGAGATCGGCGCGGCCGATCTCGTGGCGCTTCGCGGCGAGGAGCCGCCGCTCATCGTCGAGCTGAAGCGCGCCTTCTCTCTGGCATTGGTTCATCAGGGCATCGCCCGGCAGGCGGTGACGGATGCCGTCTACCTCGCCGTCGAGCGGGGCCGCGGGCGGCGCTGGCAGGCGGCGATGCGGGCCAACCGGGCGCTCTGTCGGCGGCTCGGGCTGGGGCTGATCCTCGTGGCGGGCGAGACCGTCGAGGTGGCGCTCGACCCCGCGCCCTACACGCCCCGGCAGAGCGCGGCGCGGAAGGCGCGGCTTCTCAAGGAATTCGCCCGCCGCGAGGGGGACCCCAATGTGGGCGGCATGGCGCGGCGGGGCGGCGTCGTCACCGCCTATAGGCAGGAGGCGCAGCGCATCGCAGCGCATCTGGCCGCCCACGGCCCCTGCCGCGGCGCCGAGGTGGCGCGGGCGACGGGGGTGGCCCGGGCCACGCGCATGATGGCGGACGATTACTTCGGCTGGTTCGAGCGCGTCTCGCGCGGGGTCTACGGCCTGACGGAGAAGGGGCGCGCCGCCCTGCCGGCAGGCGGGCCCGAGGCGGCGGGCGATCACGATTGACGTGAAGGGGAACTTGCCCGCGCCCGCCCGCGTTTTCCTGTCAAATGCCCCCATGCGGGGGCGCAGAATGGAGGAAACGCCATGAATTGGGATCAAGTCAAAGGCCAATGGAAGCAGTTCAAGGGCCGTGCCCAGACCGAATGGGGCGAGCTCACGAACGACGACATGGACCGCATCGAGGGTGACCGCACCCAGCTCGAAGGGCTCATTCAGGAGCGCTACGGCAAGACCAAGGAAGAGGCGCAGCGCTCGGTCGACGACTGGGTTGCCCGCCAGAACGAAGCGGTCTGATCCAGGCCCGATCGGCGTCACTCTAGACGCCTGTAGAGACAAGCGCCGGGCCCCAATGGGCCCGGCGTTCTGCTATGAGGGGCTCAGCTCTTCGGCTTGTAGACATGCTCCGGCCCGGGGAAGCTGCGCGTACGCACGTCCTCGGCATAGCCCGCAACCGCCTCCTCGATGGCGTCGGAGAGCGCGCCATAGACCTTCACGAATTTCGGCGGCCGGGGGTTGAGGCCGAGCATGTCTTCCAGCACCAGGATCTGCCCGTCGCAGACCGGCGAGGCGCCGATGCCGATGGTGGGGATCTCCACCACCGCCGTCATCTGGGCCGCGAGCGGCTCGACCACCCCCTCGATCACCACCGCGAAGGCGCCGGCCTCGGCGACCGCCTTGATGTCGGCGATATGGGCGGGCCAGCTCTCTTCGTCGCGCCCTTGGGTCTTGAAGCCGCCCAGCGTGTGCGTCGATTGCGGCGTGAGGCCCACATGCGCCATGACCGGGATGCCGCGCTGGGTGAGGAAGTGGATCGTCTCGGCCATGCGGGCGCCGCCCTCGAGCTTCACGGCGCCGCATTGCGTTTCCTTCATAATGGTCGCGGCGTTGCGGAAGGCGACGTTCGGGCTCTCCTCGTAGGAGCCGAAGGGCATGTCGACGACGATGAGCGCCCGGCGCGTGCCGCGCACCACGGCGCGGCCATGCATGATCATCAGCTCCATCGGCACGCCGACCGTCGATTCCATGCCGTGCATGACCATGCCGAGCGAGTCGCCGACGAGGATAAAATCGGCGTGCTTGTCGACGATGGCGGCCGTGTGGGCGTGGTAGGAGGTGAGCGAGACGATGGGCTCGCCGCCCTTGCGGCGGGCAATCTCGGGGGCGGTGGTGCGCCGGATCTGCGGCTCTGCGCTCATGGGGCGATCTCCCGTTGGTCGATGAGAAGGATCTCGCCGAAGAGGGCGGAGATCATGATGCCGACGGGCCGGGTGATCGGCCCCGTGGCCGGCTCGAAGCTCGCGGCGTCGACGATGTCGAGCCCGGTGAGGCGGGCGCGCGGCTCGGCGGCGATGGTGGCGCGGATGATCTCGGCGATGGCCTCGACGCTGGAGCCGGGCGCCATGGCCTCCGCCGCATCGAGCGCGCGGGAGAGGACGGGCGCGGCGGCGCGGTCCTCCGCCGTCAGGCGGCGGTTGCGCGAGGACATGGCAAGCCCGTCGGGCTCGCGCAGCGTCGCCACGCCATGGATGGCGATGGGCATGTGCAGGTCGCGGACCATGCGGCGGATGACGGCGAGCTGCTGGTAATCCTTCTCGCCGAACCAGGCGGCGTCGGCGCCGGTGATGTTGAAGAGCTTCGTGACCACCGTCGCCACGCCGCGGAAATGCCCGGGCCGGACGGCGCCGTGGTAGCGCTGGCCGAGGCCGGTCGTCTCGACGATGGTCTCGTCGCCGGGCGGATACATCTCGGCCACATCGGGCAGGAAGACGGCGTCGACGCCGGCCTCCTCCAGAAGCGCGAGGTCTTCCGCCTCGGTGCGGGGATAGGCCTCGAGGTCTTTCGGGTCGCCGAACTGCGTGGGGTTCACGAAGATCGTCGCGATGACCCGGTCGGAGGCACCGCGCGCCGCCGCCACCAGCGCCATATGGCCGGCGTGAAGCGCGCCCATGGTGGTGACGAGCCCGACGCTGGCGCCCGATTGCCGCCAGCCGTCCACATCGGCGCGGATGTCCGCAATGGTGCGGCAGAGCTTCATGAGCGCCCCCTCGGTCTTCGGCGCCCCGTGATACGGCGGCGGCGGAGGGGCCGCAACCGCCGTGCTTTGGGGGCTGTTGGTCTTTGGGGCGCGACTGGCGAGGGGGCGGCGCCACATCATCGTGCCGGCCCCGCCCCATTTGTGCCGGTCTTCCCGGCAAGGAGGGGAGGGGTTTTCAGCGAGGGGCGCGGATGATCTTTCGCACGCTCAACTATCTCCTCCTCAGCGCCGCGGTGACGGCGAATACCGGCGTGCTGACCGGCGGCGAATCGCCCTTGAATGCCGTCTTCGGCACCGAGTTCGGCATCGACCTTGCCACCGGCGAGATCACCGGCATTGACCTCGATTTCCTCCACGGCGTCGCCGACAGTGCCGCCGGCCGGGCGATGAGCGAGTACATCACCGCCGTCGCCGGAAACCTCCTGAACGACGCCGGCGCGTTCGACGATTACAACGCCCATGTCGCGGAAGGCCGCCTGCCGCAGCTGTTCCCCGAGGCGCTGACGAACGCCGGGGCCGTCCCGTCCCAGATTCCCGGCCAGTGGCCCGCGATGGAGGAGGGGGCGCTGCCGCCCGGTCAGCTCTCCTCCGGCGTCCTGCCGGGCGGGGCGAGCCGCGAGGAGGGGGCCGTGCGCATCCGGCGGGCGGGCGCGCTCAGCGACTGACCTTTCGATTTTTCGCGCATATCGCCTAAATTCAGCCCGATTTTTCCGCCAATTTTCAGGAATTCCAACCTGACGGCGGGAGTCCTGCCATGGCGCAATTCGGCATCAAGCATCTCGTGTTCGGCCTCGGGCTCATCCTCGCGGCCGGCCCGATCGCCCAGTCGCTCACCGCCACCGTCGCCCCGGCGGAGGAGCCGGAAGAGACCGGCGGGCAGGCCTTCGCCGCCGCCGAGGCGCGCGGCCTCATCGCCATCGAGGCGGAGCACAGGGTCGGGCTCGATGTCGAGGCGCTCGACACCGCCCGGCGCGCGCCCTTCCAGCATCTCTACGGGATCGACGCCCAGGCGGGGCAACTGACAATCGCCGCCACCGAGCGCTCCGCGTTGCCGCGCATCCGCCGCGCCGGGGCGCTCTCCGACTAGGCTAGCCCGGACCTGCGGGCCCCCCCGCGCACCCCCCCGCGTCGCATTTCGCGCGCGAGGCGTCGCCGTATTCTCCCCTTTCTCACGGGTTTGCGCCAGATTGGCGCCGGCAACCCCCGGGGAGATCTCATGAAGACCCATGTCAAAGCTCTGGTGGTCGGCGGCGGCGCCGTCGGCACCTCGATCGCCTATCACCTCGCCCGCGCCGGCTGGGCCGATGTGATGCTGCTGGAGCGCGACGAGCTGACCTCCGGCTCGACCTGGCATGCCGCCGGCCTGCTGCCGCTCTTCAACATGAGCTACGCCACGACCCATATCCACAAGTATTCCGTGGATTTCTACAAGACGCTGGAGGAAGAGACCGGGCTCAACGCCGGCTTCTACATCGTCGGCAACCTGCGCATGGCGCAGACCGACGCGCGGATGGACGAGTACAGGCTCTACTCCTCCATCGCCGAGACGGCGGAGGTCTACCACGAATTCCTCAGCCCCAAGGAGATCGGCGAGCGCTGGCCGCTGGTGCGCACGGAGGACCTCAAGGGCGCGCTCTTCCATCCGCAGGACGGCTACATCAACCCCGCCGATGTCACCATGGCCATGGCCAAGGGCGCCCGGCAGCGCGGGGTGGCGATCGAGCGCAAGTGGCAGGTGGACGGCTACCGCTGGACGGGCTCCGAATGGGAGGTCTCGGTCACCAAGATGGTCGAGAAGGGCGGCAATCTCGTGCCCTCGGACGAGCATGAGGTGATCCACGCCGAGCATGTGGTGACGGCCACCGGCAACCATGCGCAGCGGACCGCGAAGCTTCTCGGGCTGAAGATCCCGGCGATCCCGGTCGAGCACCAGTATATCGTCACCGAGCCGGATCCGGCGCTGGTCGAATGGCGCAAGACCCACGACCAGCACCCGGTGCTCCGCGATGCCGATGCCAAATGGTATGTGCGCGAGGAGCGGGGTGGCTGGATCCTCGGCCCCTATGAGGAGGGTGCCCCGGCGCGTTTCTCCTATGGTGTGCCGGACAGCTTCCGCGCCGACCTCTTCCCCCTCGATCTGGAGCGGATCGAGGAGGAATACATGAGCATGATCCACCGGATTCCCTCGTCGGAGGAGGTAGGGCTGAAGGACGATTTCAACGGCCCGATCTGCTACACGCCCGACGGCAACCCGCTGGTCGGCCCGGCGCCGGGGCTGCGCAACATGTGGCTGGCCGAGGGCTTCTCCTTCGGCATCACGGCGGCGGGCGGCACGGGCTATTACCTCGCCCAGATGATGGTCGAGGGAGAGGCCGAGATCGACATGGCCTCGCTGGATCCCAAGCGCTACGGCTCGTGGATGACCACGGAATATGCGGAGAAGAAGAACGAGGAATGTTATTCCCACGTCTTCATCCTCCACCACCCGGACGAGGAGCGCGAGGCGGCGCGGCCGCTGCGCACCTCGCCCGCCTATGACCGGCAGGCGGCGCGCGGCGCCCAGTTCGGCCAGGTGAACGGCTGGGAGCGGCCGAACTACTTCGGGCCGCTGGATGCGCCGAAGGGGTTCGATCACGACAGCCGGTCTTTCCGGCGGGGCGCCTGGTGGGAGTTCGCCGAGGCCGAGGCGCGGGCCGTCCGCGAGACCGCCGGGCTGATCGACGCCACCGCCTTCACCAAGCACATGGTGACGGGGCCGGGGGCGACGGCCTTCCTCGACTGGTTCACCACCAACAAGCTGCCGAAGGTCGGGCGGATCAACCTCACCTATGCGCTGACGGCGGCGGGAACGACGCGGACGGAATACACGATCGTGCGGCTCGCCGAGGATCGCTACTACCTCGTCTCCGCCGGCGCCTGGACGGATTACGATGCCGACTTCCTGCGGAAAGCCGTGGAGGACAAGGAGGCCGAGTTCGGCCGGATCGAGGTGCAGAACGTCACGACCCAGTGGGGCGTTTTCGCGCTCGCCGGGCCGAAGTCGCGGGAGATCCTCGCGAAACTGATCCGCGATGCGGAGCCGGAGACGGCGCTGTCGAACAAGCGCTTCCCCTGGCTCTCGGCCCGTCAGATCGAGCTTGGCATGGTCCCGGTGAACGCCATCCGCGTCGCCTATACCGGCGAGCTCGGCTGGGAGCTGCACCACCCGATCGAGATGCAGAACCACCTCTTCGATCGGCTGATGGCGGCGGGCGAGCCGCTGGGGATGAAGCTGGTCGGCGCCCGCGCGCAGAACTGGCTGCGGCAGGAGAAGAGCTACCGCGCCTTCGGGACAGAGCTCGGCCGCGACGCGACGCCTTTGGAAGCGGGCCTCGACCGGTTCGTCGACCTCGGAAAGGAGTTCCATGGCAAGGCGGCTATGGAGGCGGTCGGCATCCGCTCGAAATGCGTGACGCTGCTGATCGACGGGCCGGCGGATGCCGACCCCTGGGGGAAGGAGGGGATCTTCCACGAGGGCGAGAAGGTCGGCCGGCTGACCTCCGGCGGCTGGTCCGTCGCCTTCGGTAAGCAGATCGGCATGGGCTATGTGCCCGAGGCGCTGGCGGCGGTGGGCACGAAGCTCAAGGTGCGGATGTTCCGGGAGCTCTATGACGCCGAGGTGGCGGAGGATTCGCCATATGACCCGACGAATGCGCGGATCCGGGTGGACGGGTAGGGCCGGCCCGTTCCGGGCCGGGTGGAGGCGCTGCCTCCACACCTCCGAGGTACTTTCGGCCAGGTGAAGGGGGAGCCGGTGGACGTATAACTGCCGGGTGATATTTTGGGAGCCAAGGAGGGCCCCCGATGACCAAGGCCGATGAGTGGTATGCCAGCCGGGAGATCTGGGTGGAGGAGCGGCGGCTCCTCCGCCGGATCGTCCGCGCCACCGAGGCGCGCGAGACCTGGAAGTGGAACCAGCCCTGCTACGTCTGGGGGGAGGGCGCGGCGGAGGGCAATGTCTGCGTCATCTGGGGCTACAAGGACCATTGCGCGGTGGGCTTTCACAGGGGCGTGCTCCTGAGCGACCCCGAGGGGGTGCTGGTGGCGCCCGGCAAGCATTCGCGGGCGATGCGCAAGCTGGTCTTCGGCTCACTCGAGGAGGTGGAGGCGGCCGAGGGACTCATCACCGCTTACGTCGAGGAGGCGATCCAGCTCGTGAAGGACGGGCGCGAGGTCGAGCTGGAGCCGGAGGAGCTCGACTATCCCGAGGAGCTTGTGGCCGCGCTCGAGGGCGATCCGGAGCTGCAGGAGGCCTGGGAGGCGCTGACGCCGGGGCGGCAGCGGGGCTATGTGATCCACATCTCGGACGCCAAGAGGGCCGAGACGCGGGAGCGGCGGATCGAGAAGTGGCGGCCGGCGATCCTTCAGGGGAAGGGGATGCACGACTGAGGGGGGCGGCCGACGCCGGATGGTGGGTTACAAACCCACCCTACTCTTCGTCGGGCTCGTCGGTCGGCGCTTCCGGTGTCGGGATGCGGTAGGCGCCCTTCAGCCAGCGGCCGAGGTCGACCTCCTTGCAGCGGGCGGAGCAGAAGGGGCGGTGCTCAGGGGTCGCGGGCTTGCCGCAGGTCGGACAGGTCATCAAAGGTGCTCCCGGAGGCCGGCGAGGATCGGCGCCATGGGCGCGCGCTCGCGTTTCCGTTGCAGCTCGTAGAGGCCCATCTGCGTCCAGCCGACCAGCGAGGTCTCGATGGCATCGGCCTTGAAGCTGGCGCGGAGCGATTGCTCGAGCTGCTTGCGCTGGGACTTCGGCATCGGCGCGAAATCGACGGCGATCTGGCCGCCTAGACCGCGGAGGCGGAGCTGCCGGGGCAGGGCGCGGGCGGCGGCGAGGTTGGCTTTCAGCGCGGCGGCGGGCGTCGTGTCGCCGCCGGTGTTGACGTCGACCGCCACAAGCGCGCGCGTCGGTTCGATGCTGAGGAAGCCCTCGCCGAGGTCGACATCCGCACTCTCCAGCATCGCGATGGCGTCGAGCACGCCCTCGCGGACGAAGCCGCCGGGCTCGGTCACCACCTCGGGCGCCGACCAGTCGCGCCAAGCGAGCTCATGCGGGCCGTCGCCCTCGGTCAGCGCCTCGGGCTCGGACCCTTCCGCATCGGCCAGCACGGCAGCGGCAAGGGCTTCCATCGTGGCGATGTCCTCGGCGATCTCCTCCTCCTCCGCCGTCTCGGCGGCGGAGCGGAGGATGAGGCCATGGGCGCCGTCCGTCGCCTCCTCGGCGGCGATGCGTAGGCGCGCCCGCTCCTCCTCGCCCTTGATGGCGCGGGAGATGTTGATGCCGGGGGCGCCGGGGGTGACGATGACGAGGCGGGACTTGAAGAGCAGCCGCTCGGTGACCGGGATCGCCTTGCCCGGCTCGGCGATGCCGGTGACCTGCACGAGTAGCGGCTGGCCGGGCTTGAGGCCCGACGCGCCGCGCAGGAACCCGCGCTGGCCGCCGGCAAGGCGGAGGAACATGCCGCCCTGGCCCTTCATCGGCCGGTCGCAGATGCCGCGGAAGATGGCGCCGGGGCGGGTGCCCTCATCGTCGATCAGAAGATCGTCGAGCCGCCCGTCCACCATCAGCGCCGCGGCCGGGCGCGCCCCCAGATGGTCGAGCACGATACGCCGGCCCTTCATCGCCAGACCTCCAGACCTGCCGCCTGCAAAAGCTGCGCCGTCTCGGCGAGCGGCAGCCCGACGACGGCGGAGAAGGAGCCCTGGATCCACGGGCAGAGCGCCCCGAAGGGCCCCTGGATGCCATAGGCGCCGGCCTTGCCGCGCCAGTCATCCGTCGCCAGATAGCCGCGGATCTCGACATCCGAGAGGCGCTTCACGGCGACGGTCGTCACCACGTCGCGCTCCCAGAGCCGCCCCTCGCGGGCCACGGCGACGGCTGTGATCACCCGGTGGCGCCGTCCGGAGAGGAGCCGCAGGAACGCCTCCGCCTCCGCCGCATCCTCGGGCTTGCCCATGATGCGGCGGCCGAGCGCGACGGTCGTGTCGGCGCAGAGCACCACCTCACCGGCGCCTACGGGGACAGCGGCGGCCTTCTCGCGGGCCATGCGGCGCACGTAGTCTCGGGGGGTCTCGGCCCTCGCCGGGGTCTCGTCGATCTCCGGCGGGCGGATGTCGGCGGGGGTCAGGCCGAGCTGCGCAAGCAACTCCAGCCGGCGCGGACTGGCCGAGCCGAGGATCAGCCTCGGGGAGGAGGGAGTCACGCTTCCGGCTTACCGGAAGCGGTAGTTGATCCGACCCTTGGTCAGATCATAGGGGGTCATCTCTACCTGGACCTTGTCGCCAGCCAGAACACGGATGCGGTTCTTGCGCATCTTGCCCGCCGTATGCGCGATAATCTCATGGCCGTTTTCAAGCTCGACCCTGAACGTCGCATTCGGCAGGAGTTCCTTCACGACACCAGGGAATTCGAGCGTGTCTTCCTTGGCCATGTGATCTCCATGCTTCGTCACCCGCTCCAGACGGGTGCCGTGGGATATGCTACCGGAGCCGCAGAAATTCAAGGCCGTAAACGCAGCCGACCCGGAGCTTTGGCCCCGGATCGGCTGCTGCGATGACATTGCCTTCACTTTTTTAGGAACGTCACCGCGCTCCCGCCGTTGTGTGTGTGTCAACGAACAGCAACGACAGGGAGACCACCCCATGAACGCTATCACCCGCGCGTGTCTCATGACAACGGCGCTGACCATCCCGATGGGCGGCGCAGCGCTTGCCCAGGATGCGGAAGCTCAAATCTGTGCCGATCTGCAGGCGGCTTTCGACGACGGCGCCATCGAGGCGACGGATGCCGAAACCGAAGAAATGATGGCCGCCATCGAAGCCGGCGACGTCGAAAGCTGCCAGCTGCTTCTGGTTCAGTTCACCACGGACGGCGAGACGTCGCAGGACATGGCCGATGAGGACATGGACGAAGACATGGCTGACGCCGAGCTCGTCGATCAGGAGCAGACGACCGTGAAACTCGAGGACGAAGCCGTCATCGAGGGCATGGTCTATCTCGAGCAGAGCCCGCCGACCGTCGATATCGAAGGCGGCGACGCCGAAGTCTCGGTCAGCCAGTCGGCCCCCGATGTGCGCGTGACCGAAGGTCAGGCCCAGATCGTCGTCCGCCAGGCCGCGCCGACCATCACGCTCGAGATGCCGCAGCCGACCATCCGCATCGAGCAGCCGGCGCCGGAGATCATCATCACGATGCCCGAGCCGGGCGTCGATGTCGCCACCTCCGAGCCGCAGGTCGAGGTGCGCCAGGCCGAGCCGATCATCACGGTGACGCAGGCCCAGCCCCGCGTCGAGCTCGAGCTGCGCCGCGCCACCGATGAAGAGGCGAGCGAAGGCGTGCAGGTCTCCGACCGCGCGACCGGCGAGACCTACCAGACGGGTCAGGCCGGCGCCGAGCGTGAGGTCACCGATGCGCAGGTGAACATGACGGCCAACCAGCCGCGCGTCACCTTCGCCGAGAACGACACTGCCGCGAATGTGTCGATCGAGCGCAGCCAGCCGACGGTCACCTACGAGAGCGCCGAGCCGAACATCGAGATCGCCACCTCCGGCGAGCCGGTCGTCGACTGGGTGCAGAGCGGCGAGGCCACTGTGACCTTCGCCGAGGCCGAAGGCACCGCCGAGGCGGACGAGCCCGAGACCGATACTGCCGAGGCTGATGTCGACGCCGAGGCGGATGACGACTCCGCCGAAGCTGTTGCCGCCCTTGACGAGGCCGGTGATGAGATGGCCGAAGAGACCGAAGAGGTCACGGCCGAAGCCGAAGCCGAGATGACCGAAGCCGGTGACGAGATCGAGGAGGAAGCTGCCGAGGCCGATGCCGCCCTCGACAACGCCGGTGAGGAAGTCGAAGGCGAGATGGCCGAAGCCGAAGCCGAGATGGATGAAGCTGGCGACGAGATCGAAGGCGAAGTGGCGGAAGCCGGCGCCGAGATCGAAGAAGCCGGTGACGCTGTCGAAGGCGAAATGGCCGAAGCCGAAGCCGAGATGGACGATGCTGGCGAAGAGATCGAAGGCGAAGTGGCGGAAGCCGGTGCCGAGATCGACGAAGCCGCTGATGAAGTCGAAGGCGAGATGGCGGAAGCCGACGCCGAGATGGATGGCGAGGCCATGGTCGGCAGCGGCCCCGAAGTTGCGCTCGACGGCTACACCGCCGCCGAATTCAACGCGATCCCGGCTGACCAGCTCCTCGACCGGACGCTCTATGGTGTCGACGACAACGCCATCGGCGACATCGGCAACCTCGTCTTTGACGAGAGCGGCCAGGTGACCTCGGTCATCGTCGAAGTCGGCGGTTTCCTGGGCCTCGGCGAGAAGGACGTTGCCATCGCCTTCGACACGCTGACGGTCATGGTGGAAGACGACGGTGACGACATCCGCGTCTATGCCGACTACACCGAAGAGCAGCTCGAAGAGATGGAGCCGGCCCAGCTCGACTGAGCTCCGCCCCCTCTCTGAGGAAAGCACTGCAAGCGGGCCGCCTTCGGGCGGCCCGTTTCGCTTGGGGGGCTCAGCCTGGCGTCACGATGCGCGCGGCCCCGAAGCGCGCCTGTTCCGGCCAGTGGGCATGGTTGCCGACCTCGCCGGTGAGGCGCGGTGCGGCGATGGCCGCCGGGTCCGCCTCGGCGATCAGCCAGCCGGGCGTCTCGTCCGCCGCCTCGGCGAGGATGCCGGAGGGCGGCTGGCCCTTGTCGGGCGGGCCGAAGAGGGCGGGGATGCCCCGGCCCAGGTCATAGAGCTCGCAGGAGGGGCAGGTGCCGAGGAGCGGCGCGTTGACGATGAGGCATTGTTGCTCGATCGCCCGCGCACGGCAGGATTGCCGCACCCGCGTCGCCCCGGCGGGGAGGTCGGTATAGGACGGGACGAGCAGCAGCTCCGCCCCCGCCTCCACCATCGCCCGGGCGAGGAGGGGGAATTCGCTGTCATAGCAGATGAGCACCCCGATCCGGCCGAGCGCCGTGTCGAAGACGGGGAGCGCCTCGCCCGGGATCAGCCCCATCTCCTGCCGCTCGTAGGGCGTCAGGATTGCCTTGTCATAGACGCCGGCCGTGCCCTCGGGCGTGCAGAGCCAGGTGCGGTTGACGAGGCCGCCCGCGGCCTCCGCACAGGTGGACCCGGCGAGGATATGCACCCCATGCGCCGCGGCCAGCCGCCGGTTGAGCGCGGCCCAATCCTCGGCCGTCTCGGCAAGCCGGGCGGCCCAGTCCGCCGCCGTGGCGTCCTGCCGCGCCCCGATCAGGGCCGAGGCGATGCCGCCGTATTCGGGATAGACGAGCAGCTCCGCCCCCGCGCCCGCCGCCTCGGCCACATGGGCGTCGAGGTGATCCTCCAGCGCCGCCCAGCTCTCCCGCCATTCCGGCGCATATCCCGATACCGCGATCTTCATCTCGTGCCCCTAGAGTGACTTCATCCAGACGTGCAGCCGGTGGTCCGTCTCCGCCGCCTTATCCACATCCTTCCAGTGGAAGGTCGCCGCGGCGCCGGGGAGCGGCGCATAGCCCCGCGCCCGCCAGAAGGGATCGAGCGGCCGGTAGCCCTCGGGCCGGAGCGGATGATCGGCGGGCCGCTCCACCGCGCAGAAGGCGGAATAGCGGCGCCCGAGCGCCCGCGCATGGGCCTCGCGCGCGTCGAAGAAGGCATGGCCGGCGCCCTGGCCGCGATGCTCCGGCAGGAGCACCGATTCGGCGCAGTAGAAGATCTCGGTCAGGTCCCGCCCGGCGAAGGCGGCGGCGAAATCCTCCGCATGATCCTCCATCGGCGTGCCGGTGGCGGCGCCGACCAGCGCCTCGCCGGCGAAGGCGCCCACGAGTATGGCGCGGGGGCTGCCCTGATAGCTCGCCATGTAGCGCCGCTCGTAGGCGAGATCGCCGTCGTAGAGATAGGGCCAGTCGCGGAACACCTCGATGCGCAGCGCCGCGAGCGCATCGAGCCGCGCCTCGACCTCCGCGCCCGTCAGGGTCTCGAAGCGGAGGCTCACGAGACCTGCGCGACCCAGTCGGCCAGGTTGTAATAGGTGGTGACGCGGCTGATCTTGCCCTCGGCCACGTTGAAGAAGGCGCCGCCCGGCAGGCGATAGCCCTGACCGTTTGCCTCGGGCAGGCCCGGGTCCGTCTCCAGATAGGTGCCGTTCACCATGAACTCGGCGGCGGCGCGGGAGCCGTCGGGCGTCGCGAAGATGACCATCTCGGTCAGCCGCTCGTCATAGCTGCGGCTCATGTGGTCGCAGAACTCCGCGAAGAGCGCGCGCCCGGTGCGAACCTGCCCCTCGTTGACGTGGTGGGCCACATCCTCCGACACGAGGGCCAGCATGGCGCCGGTGTCCTTGGCGTTGAAGGCCTCGTAATAGGCCGCGATCAGGGCTTCGGTGGTCTCGCGCATGGGAGCTCCGTCATGAGGGGTTGCGGGGCGGGCCGAACCGCGCCTGAAGGCGCTCTGCGATCATGTCCCGCGTCTTGCGGTAGGAGGCAAGCCTCTCCTCGCGGCCCTCGCCGAGCCCGGTGGGGTCGAGGATCGGCCAGTATTCGATCTCCAGATGCACGACGCGGGTCAGTTCCAGCGCCATGCGGTGGCTGGCCGGCGTCAGCGCCACGATGAGATCGAAGGAGGTGAGGTCGTCGCCCCATTGCACCATCTCCTCGAAGCTGCGCGAGCGGTGCCGCTCGAGCGCAACGCCGATCTCGGCGCAGACGGAGATGGCGAAGCCGTCGATCTCCATGTCGTTGCGCACCCCGGCGGACTGGATGTAGCAATCCGTGCCGTAGAACTTCTTCATGATGCCCTCCGCCATGGGCGAGCGGACGGCGTTGTGATCGCAGCAGAAGAGCACGGACTGGGGCAGCTCGGCGGAGGTCTTGCGCGTCTGCCCCTCCATCGCGCTCACCCGCCTACGTTGAGAACGCAGATGAGCGTGAAGAGCCGCCGGGCGGTGTCGATGTCGAGCTCGGCTTTGCCCTCCAGCCGCTCGACCAGGAGGCGCGCGCCCTCGTTGTGGATGCCGCGGCGGGCCATGTCGATCGTCTCGATCTGGCTGGCGGGCATGGATTTCACCGCGTCGAAATAGCTTTCGCAGATCTGCGCGTAATCCTTCACCACCTGCCGGAAGGGGCCGAGGGCGAGCTGGATGGCACCGACCTCTGCGCCGTCCTCTGCCGCGATGTCCATCACCAGCCGCCGCTCGCGGATGCAGAGCGACAGGCGGTAGGGGCCTTCGGGCACGGAGACGCCGGCGCGGAGCGGGGTGAAGGAATTCTCCTCGAGGAGGTCGAAGATGGCGACGCGCCGCTCCTGCTCTATCTCCGGTGTCGGAGGCGGCAGGTTGGAATCGTCGATGTCGATCTGACAGATGCGGCTCATGAGGCCCCCGGGGCATGTCTTCGATGCCTAGCGGCCGGGGCCGGGGCTGACAAGTTGGGGCGGGCTTGGCCCGCCGTTGGCGCAACGCTCGAACGACGCCCCCGCCCGATACGCGCCGGCACGGCGCAGGACGAGCGCCGGCCCGTCCCGCGGGTCGGCGCTCTGGTGAGGGCCGGCGCTCGCCCTGCGCGGCACCGTTGGGCAAGGGTGAGGGGGGAGCCCCCTATAGCTCAGAGGTTGAGCTTGCGCAGGCGCGCGGTGACGGAGGCGCCATGGGCATGGAGGCCCTCGGCCCGCGCCAGCACCTCCGCCGCCGGGCCGATGGCCTTCAGCGCCTCGGGCGTCATCCGGGCGATGGTCGTCCGCTTGAGGAAATCCATGACCGAGAGCCCGGAGGAGAACCGCGCCGAGCGCGCCGTCGGCAGGACGTGGTTCGGCCCGCCGACGTAATCGCCGATGGCCTCCGGCGTCCATTGCCCGAGGAAGATGGCGCCGGCATGGGTGATGTGATCGAGGAGCGCCTCGGGCTCCTCCGTGCAGATCTCGAGGTGCTCGGGGGCCACCCGGTTTGAGATCGCGGCGGCCTCGGCGAGGTCGCGCGTGACGATCAATGCACCAAAATCCGACCAGCTTGCCCCGGCAATCGCGGCACGGGGCAGTGTTTGCAGCACTTTTTCAACCTCCGCCGCGACGGCGGCGGCGAGCTCGGCGGAAGGCGTGACGAGCAGCGACTGGGCGCTCGCGTCATGCTCCGCCTGCGCGAGGAGGTCGAGCGCGAGGAACTCCGGGTCCGCCGTCTTGTCCGCGATGATGAGAATCTCGGAAGGCCCCGCGATCATGTCGATGCCGACCTTGCCGAAGACGGCGCGCTTGGCGGCGGCAACGAAGGCATTGCCGGGCCCGGTGATCTTGTCGACGGGGGCGATCGTCTCCGTCCCGTAGGCGAGGGCGGCAATCGCCTGGGCGCCGCCCACCCGGTAGATCTCGTCCACCCCGGCGAGCTTCGCCGCGAGCAGCACCAGCGGGTTCAGCACGCCATCAGGCGCCGGCACGGTGATGGCCAGCCGCTCCACCCCCGCGACGCGGGCGGGCAGGGCGTTCATCAGGACGGAGGAGGGGTAGGAGGCGAGCCCGCCCGGCACGTAGAGGCCGGCGGCCTCGATGGGCGTGAAGCGCCAGCCTAATGTGGCGCCGGCCGCGTCGGTGAAGCGCGCATCCTCCGGCAGCTGGCGCTCGTGATAGGCGGCGATGCGCTCGGCGGCGAGGGCAAGGGCTTCGGCCTCCTCGGGGGGGACCTCGGCCACGGCGGCGGCGATCTCCTCTGGCGAGATGCGCAAGGTCTCGGGCGTGAGGTCCAGCCGGTCGAAGCGCGAGGTGAGCTCGATCAGCGCCGCATCGCCCCGGGCGCGGACATCGGCAATGATGCCGGCGACCGCCTCGGCGACATCCGGCGCCTCCTCGCGCTTCATCGAGAGAAGCTGCGTGAAGGCGGTCTCGAAATCGGGGTCGGTCGTGGTGAGCGTGATGGGCATGGGCAAGGTCCCTCCGGGGTGGCGGATAGCCCGGGGGGGCGGAGGGAGCAAGATGCGGGCGTTGCGCTGGCTGAGAGGCCGGGGGCTGCCTGCCCCCGTCGCCATTGGTACTCGAACCAATGGCGCACCAATGGCGAACCCCCCGAGGATTTTCTGGGAGCGAAGACTGGGGGGCCTCAGGCGTCGAGCCGGCTGAGGATATACTGCGCGAAATCCCAGTTGGGGCGTTCCAGATGGCTGAGCGGGCCGGGCTTGCCAAGGCGGGAGGTGAGGCCGCGGTAGACGGCCTCGGTGCAGCCCTTGTCCTCGCGGTTCACCTCGTCGAGGAGCGTCTTCAGCGCGTGGAAATTCTCCTCCGCCTCCGCCTCGCCGAGAAACTCAGGCGCAAGGCCACCGCCATAGAGCACGTCGACCTCGCCGGGGCTGACTGGGGTCAGCGATAGATACCAGAAATAGCCGGGGGTGAGCGTGATGAAGAGCGAGGGATAGAGCGAGATCAGCCAGGTCTTGCGGCGGTCCTCCCCCTCCAGCCAGGTGTTCGCCTCATGGGCGAGGGCGAGTTTCGCGCTCTCGTTCTTGAGGATCCAGTGGTAGTTGAAGCCCTCCTCGCCCGGCGGGCAGGTCATCTCCTCGAGGCTGACCGTGCCGCCGATGGTGCCGGCGTGGCAGGCGGGAAGGTGGTAGCTTTCCATGAAGTTCTCGCCGAGCACCTTCCAGTTGGTCGCCCAGCGGAAGCGCTCCTGGAAGAGCTCGACGTAATCCTCCATCCGGTAGTGGCCGATGAGGGCATCGAGGGCGCCGAGCCGTTCGGAGGGCGGCGGCGCCGCGGGGTCGAGGCAGAGCATGATCCAGCCCTTCCACTCCTCGCAGGCGATCTGAGGCAGGGCGATGTCGCCGCGGCAGAAGGCCTCGTTCAGCCCCATACCCGGGGCGCCGCGGAGCGTGCCATCGAGATTGTAGGTCCAGGCGTGGTAGGGGCAGGTGATGGTTCGGGTGTTGCCCTCGCCCTCCAGCAGCACCGACATCCGGTGCCGGCAGACGTTGGACATGGCGCGGAGCGCCCCGTCCCTGTCCCTCAGCACGATCACCGGCTCGTCCGCCACCTCCAGCGTCAGGTAGTCGCCGGGGACCTTGAGGCGCGAAGCGCGGCCGGCGGAGACCCAGTCGCGGGCGAAGAGCCGCTCCTGCTCCAGCGCCAGGAACTCCGGCGAGGTATAGACGCTCTTCGGCATGGCGCGCGCCTCGGCGAAGGGGCCGGCAAGGGCGTCGCGCAGCTCGGCGAGGGGGGAGGGCGTGGCAATCTCGTCCTTCATGGGGGCCTCCGGCTCTCTGACCCGGCAAGGGTCTTTTCTTTTGGGGCGGAAGTCGAGACAAACTCCGGCAAGGCGGCGCTCTGCCGCCGGAGGGGGCCACGTGAAACTCTACATTCTCATCGCCATCGTCGCCTTCATCCTGCTGTTCTCGCTGGGCGCCTGGCTCGGCTATCGGGCGACCAAGAAGGCGCAGACGCGCTCGTTCACCGATCCCGACGATCCGGCCGACGCGCCCTAGGGCATAGCAAAAGGGCGCCCGACGGGGCGCCCTTGAGTGTTATTCTGCGGCGAGCGGTGGCGCCGGCTTGTGGGCCGGGGTCAGGCGCACCTCCTCCTCCGGCTCAGGCTCGGTCTCCGGCTTGCGGCGCCGGATGCGGCTCCAGACGGAGGCGAGCTTGCCGCGGATCACCGTCGGCGCGGTGATCATGACCGGCACCATGATCAGCGTCAGCAGCGTCGACATGAAGAGGCCGGAGACCAGCGCCGCTGAGAGATGCACGAAGAACTGCCCGGCGAGGCCGCCGAGCTGGATCTCGCGGCGGATGAAGTCGAACTCGATGTTGAAGGCCATCGGGATGACGCCGAGCGCCGTCACCGTCGCGGTCAGCAGCACCGGGCGGATGCGCTGGGCGACCGTCAGGAGCATGGCGGTGATGGCGTCGACATTATCGTCGCGGTGGTAGTGGTTGTAGGTGTCGATGAGCACGATGCCGTTCTTCACCACGATCCCCGTCAGGGCCACGATGCCGAGGCCCGACATGATCGCCGAGAAGCTCATGCCGGTGACCACCATGCCGAGAAGCACCCCGGCGATGGACATGAGCACCGTCGAGAGCGTCACGAACACCTGGTAGAAGCTGTTGTACTCGAGGAGCAGCACGAAGAAGATCAGGAACATCGCCGCTGTGAAGGCCTGCGCGATGAAGGCATTGGCATCCCCCATCTGCTCCTCGGCGCCGCCGTAGATGACGTCGACATCGCCCGGCCACTCCTGCTCGGCATCCCAGGCCTGCACCGCGGCCACGGTGGCGGCGGTGTCGTAGCCGGGCAGGAGGCCCGCGGCGACGTTGATCGAGTAGATGCCGTTCCGCCGCGTGATCTCGCCGACGCTCGGCGCCGCCCGGCGCTCCACGAAGTTGGAGACGGGGACGAGGCCCTGCGGCGTGACGATGCGCAGCTCGTCGAGCGTGTCGAGCGTACGGTCGGCCTCGGGCAGGCGCACGACGATGTCGATCTCGTCGGTGGCGTCGCTCGGCGTGTAGGAGCCGATGGTGACGCCCGAGGTGACGAGCTGGATATAGGGGCCGATGTCGGTCAGGCCGAGCCCGTATTTGGAGGCCTCCGCCCGGTCGAAATCGAGGCTCCACTGGATGCCCGGGGCAGGGCGGCCGTCCTCGATGTCGACGGCGCCCTCGATGCTCTCGAGATGCTCGCGCATCCGCGCGACGGCGGCCTCGACATCGGCATAGCTCGAGCCCTCGATGCGCAGGTTGATGGCCTTGCCGGCCGGCGGGCCGCTTTCCTGCTCGGAGATCTGGATCTCGAGGCCGGAGATGTCGGCCGTCCGCTCGCGGATGTCGGCGAAGATCTCCTCCGCCGTGCGGCGGGCCGACCAGGGCTGGAGCTGCAGCTGCAGGTTGCCGATCGTGTCGGGCGGCGAGCCGTCGCCGCCGCCGAAGGCCAGGATCACGTCCTGGATGCCCTCGACCTGCAGCACCTCGTCCTGCACCTCGAGCAGCATGTCGCGCACCTCGACCGGCGAGTAATTGCCGCGGGTGACGACCGAGACGGTGCCGTATTCGGGCTCCATCGAGGGGAAGGCCTCAACGCCCGTGGGGTTCTTGGCATAGAGCACGAAGACCCCGGCGATCAGAGCGAAGCCGAGCGCTAGCGTGATGATCGGCCGGTGCAGGAGCTTGTTCATCATCCGCACATAAACGCCGATCATGCCCCGCACCTTTGAGGGGTGGAACTTCTCGGGATACATGACGACGTCGGCGGCCTCCTGCTCTTCCTTGCTGGTCTCGTGCTTGGCGATGAAGGCGCCGATCACGGGCATGAAGAGGAGGGCAGAGACGAGCGAGGCGCACATGGTGACGATCACCACGATGGGCAGGTAGCTCATGAACTTGCCGATGATGCCGGGCCAGAAGAGGAGCGGCACGAAGGCGGCGAGCGTGGTGGCCGTCGCCGAGACGACGGGGATGAACATCTTGCGGGCGGCGAGGATGAACGCCTCCTTGCGGCTGACGCCCTCCGCCAGCTTGCGCTCGGCATATTCGACGACGACGATCGGGTCGTCGACGAGCACGCCCACGGCGATGACCAGCCCGAACATCACCATCATGTTGACTGTGATGCCCATGATCTGGAGCACCAGGAAGGCCATCATGAAGCTGAGCGGGATCGACATGCCGATGAGGATCGCGGGCCGGAGGCCCAGCGTCGCCACGCACATGATGAGCACGAGCACGACGGCCGTCATCACCGCCGCCTCGAGCGAGAGGTAGATCGACTGGGTCGAGACCGACTGATCGAGGAGGAAGGAGGTCTGCACCCCGTCCGGCCAGTCGGCCGTGACGGCGTCGCTGGCCTCCCGCACCATCTCGGCCACCTCGATGATGTTGGAGCCGAGCTCCTTGCCCACCTCGATGATGATCGCCGGCGAGCCGTTCACGTAGGAATACTCGGTCGCGTCGAGGAAGGTCCGCGTCACCGTGGCGATGTCGCCGAAGGTGACGACGGTGCCGTCCACGGTCTTCACCGGCATGTTGAAGACATCGGCGGAACTGGTGATGAGGCCGTTCATCTCGACATTGAACGAGCCCTGGCCGGTGTCGAGCGTGCCGCCTGGCACCATCGTGTTGTTCTGGCGCAGCGCATTCAGCAGCATCGGCGCCGTGAGGTTGTAGGCCTCCATCGTCAGCTGATCGACGGTGACTTCCAGCACCTCGTCGCGCACGCCGCGCAGCTCAGCCTCGCGGACGCCCTCGACATTCTCGAGGACCTCCTGAAGCTCCTCCGCGCGGTTGATGAGCGTCCGCTCGGACACGTCGCCGTAGAGCGCCACGGAGAGGACGGGGATGTCCGTCAGCGCGATCTCGAAGACGCCGGGCTCGCTGGCATCCTCCGGCAGGTCGGCGGCGATGCCGTTGAGTGCGTCGGTGATGTCCGAATAGGCCTCGTCCTTGTCGGTGTTCACGTCGAATTCGAGGAAGACCGAGACATGGCCCTGGGTCGAGGTCGAGGTGACCGCCTCGATCCCGTCGAGATCCTTCACGCGGTCCTCGATGGGCTTGGCGATCAGGCGCTCGGCATCGCCGGGCGAGATGCCCGTCTGGCTTGCCGAGATGTAGAAATACGGCACGTCGATAGCCGGAAAGCTCTCTTTCGGCAGCGAGACATAGGCCGAGGCGCCGCCGAGGATCAGCAGGATCATGACGGTCAGGACCGCCCGCGGCATCCTCAGCAGTTTTTCGATGAAATCGACCATGAGGGGTCTACTCCTCGCTGACCAGGGTGGCATTCACCACCTGACCATCGGTTACGTATTCCTGACCGATGGTGATCACTTGCGCCTCGGCCGGCAGGCCGGAAACCCAGATTCCCTCGGTCGTATCGTTCAGAACCTCGATCTCGACGAAGCGCGCCACGCTGTCTTCATCCACGAGCTGTACGCCCATCCGACCGTTCTCGTCGAGCGTCAGGGCGGATTGCGGCAGCAGATGCGCCGGGACGGTGCCGAGACTGATGTCTGCTTCGGCAGTGACGCCGTCGCGGATGGCGCCGTCGGGGTTGGGGAACTCGATCTCCACCTCGAAGCTGCGCGTGGCGGGGTCTGCGGAGACGGCCACATAGGTGATCTCGCCCGTCGCCTCCTGGCCGGTGATCGTCGTGATCTCGGCCGGCAGGCCGCGGCGCGCCAGGTCGATATAGGCCTGCGGCACCGAGCCCTGGAAGCGCATCGGGTCGAGCTGCACGATCTGGGCGCAGGAGCCGCCGATGGGCAGCAGGTCGCCCACATTGGCGACCGGCCGCTGCACGAAGCCGGCGGCGGTGGCCGTCAGCTCGGTATGGGCGAGATCGTCCTGCCGCTGGCGGAGCCCGATGCGGGCGCTTTCGAGATTGGCCTCGGCGAGGCGGAGCTGCGAGGCGACGGCCTCGCCCGAGTTCGGCGAGGCGATGCCGCTTTCCCGCAGGCGCGTGTTCGTGTCGAAATCGGTCTGCGCCGCCTCGAGCGCCGCCTCGGCCTGCGCCACCTGGGCGGAGGCCTGCAGCACCGCCGCCTCGCGGGTGCCTGTGTTGAGCGTGCAGATCGGGTCGCCCGCTTCGACGCGCTGGCCCTCGACGACGTGCATCGCGGCCACCGTATCGCTGATCTGGGCGACCGCGTCGCGGGTCGCCGGCGACCGGGTGGTGCCGCGCAGCGTCACCTCAAGGGGCATCTGCTCCAGGATGAAGAGCTGGGTGCGGACGGAGCGGGCGTCGTCCTGCGGGCCGTCGCGCTCTTCGTTGCGCTCCGCGATGGTGAGCGTGGGATCGTTCTCGCCCTCGCCATGCTCGACCTCGCGGCCGATGCCCGTGGCATCGACGAACTCTGTCACCGGGCCGCCATCCTCGCCCTCGATGAGCTGGGCCACGGTCATTTCGCTGTCATGCGGGCCCTGTCCCCCCTCCACGAACACGCCCGTGGACAGCCACAGGGCAAGGATGATGGTGATGACAATGGCGAGGCCATAGGACTTGAGCGCGCGCATAAAGACTTCCGCAAATGAGAACCGGCGAGGCGACTTGTTATTTGCACATGGTGCAATATTTGCACTAAGTGCAGACGAGCGCGAGGTAGGTTCACGGAGTACCCTTGTCAAGTTTACGAGAGAGAAACAGGCAGCGGACGATGGAGGCGATCCAGCGCTGTGCCCTTTCTTTGGCCAGAGACCGCGGGATTGCCCAGGTCACGACCGAAGAGGTGGCAACGGCGGCCGGGATCTCGCCGCGGACCTTCTTCAACTACTTCCCCTTCAAGGAGGCGGCCTTTGTGCCGCCGCAGGTCGAGCTGCCCGAAGAGGCGCGGATTCGGTTCTGCAAGGGCAAGGGGCGGGTGGCGGAGGATCTGCTGACGCTGCTCTATTCCGTCGCCTCCGCCATGCCGCAGGACCGCGACATGCTGAGCGGCCTTCGCGACCTGGCGGAGGGCAACCCGCGGCTCATGGCGCTGCATTTCGACTTTCTGAGGAGTGTCGAGGCGCAGCTGACCGAGCTGTTCCGCCAGCGGGGAGGCAATGTCGGCGGCGAGCGCGCGCCGCTCATGGCGGCGCTCACCACGGCGGCCGTGCGCTCGGCCTATGAATCCTGGATGGACGTGGGCGGCACGTCGCCCTTCACGCTGATCGGCGCCAATATCGTCGAACTGGCGCCGATCTATGACGGCGCCGCGCAGGATGTGCGCGCCGCCGCCGAATAGGGCGCGGCTCAGCCGGCCGCGATGCGGCTCGCGATGAGCGCGATGGCGCGCTGATAGACCGTCGCGGCGTTCCATTCCTCGATCACGCGGAAGTTCGCGGTGCCCTCCTGATAGGGCTGCCCCGGCTGCCAGCCGTGCTGGCGGAGGTAATTCGCCGTCGAGGCGAGCGCGTCGGTCATGTTGGTCATGTCGAGCCGGCCGTTGCCGTCTCCGTCGACCCCGAAGGACAGAATGCTGCCGGGCAGGAACTGCGTGTGGCCGAGCTCGCCATGCAGCGCCCCGATCGAGCCGCCGGAGATCGTGCCGCGATCCACCAGTTTCAGCGCCGCGAGCGCATGGGGGGCGAAGAACTCCGGCCGCCGGCAATCATAGGCCAGCGTCAGGATGGCGTTGAGCACGTTGGAATTGCCGGTGTTGCCGCCGAAGCCCGTCTCCATCCCCCAGATCGCGAGGATCACCTCGGCCGGCACGCCATAGGCGCTCTCGAGCGAGGCCCAGAAATCCGGATACTGCGCCAGAAAGCCGCGCGCCTGGCGTGTGTAGGCATCCGACCAGCGGATCCGCATGAACTCGTCGAGCTCGTAGCGCACGCCGCGCTGGTTGCGGTCGGCATTGATGGTCGATTGCGCGTAGGAGGCATTCGCCAGCGCCGCGAGCCCGGCCTGACCGACGCCCTGGGCCGCCGCCTCCTGGGCATAGACGGCCTTCCAGGCGGCGAAACCGCTGGCATCATTGCCGCAGGGCGCGGCGGCGAGCGGGGCTGCGAGGGGCAGGGCGACCAGGGCCGAGAGGCCGAAGATCGCGGAACGGAGGGAACGGGGCAACACTGGAGCAGTCTCCTTGAGGTGAGAAGCGTCAAACACTAGGGAGAGCCTATCACGCGCAAGCCGGTGCGACCAACGGAGCAGAGATGGCAAGACGTCACAGATCCTTGGGCGGGGCGCTGATCGGCCCCGGAATGCTCCTCGCCTGCGGGCTCGGCATTTTCATCGGCTGGGGCTGGGCGCAGGCCCAAGCGCCCGAGCCGGTGCCGCCGGCGCCCATCGTGCTCTCGGGCGAAGAGGCCGATCTCATCGCGCTCTTCGAGGCGTCGCGCGACAGCGTCGTCGCCATCACCACCTCCGAGCGGCGGATGAACCCCTTCACCCGCGCCAGCGTCGACCGGCCGCTCGCCTCCGGCTCGGGCTTCATCTGGGATGCCGAGGGGCATGTCGTGACCAACGCGCATGTGATCTCGGGCGCCAGCGCCGTTTCGGTGACCCTCGCCGACGGCCGCAGCTTCGAGGCGGAGCTTGTGGGGAGCGACCCGAGCCATGACCTCGCCGTCCTCAAGATCGCGGGCGGCGACCTGCCGGCGCCCCTGCCTATAGGCGAGAGCGCCGATTTGCGGGTGGGGCAGGGGGTGCTGGCCATCGGCAATCCCTTCGGGCTCGACTGGACGCTGACCACCGGCATCGTCTCGGCGCTCGACCGCGACCTCGCGGAGAGCACGGGCGTGACCATCACCGGGCTGATCCAGACCGATGCGGCGATCAACCCCGGCAATTCCGGCGGGCCGCTGATCGACATGCGGGGGGAGCTCATCGGGGTGAACACGGCGATCCTGTCGCCCTCGGGCTCGTCCTCCGGCATCGGCCTCGCCATCCCGGCGCATGTGCTGGCAAGGGTGGTGCCGCAGCTCATCGAGGAGGGCCGCTACCTGCCGCCCTCGCTCGGGCTGACCTTCGACGCCCGCGTCAATGCCGCCGTCAACCGGCAGGGGCTCGACGGTGCGCTCGTGCTGGCGGTGGAGCCGGGTTCCGCCGCGGCAGCGGAAGGCATCCAGCCGGCGCAGATGAGCCGCGACGGGCGCATCGCGCCGGGCGACGTCGTGGTCGGAGTGGACGGCACGCCGGTGCAGCGGCTGGAGGATCTAATGGCCGCCATCGACCGCAAGGCGGTGGGCGAGAGCGTCGAGATCACCCTCAGCCGCGGCAGCCGCGAACGTACCGTGACGCTGGAGCTTCTGCCGGGCGCCTGACCGGGCGCCCGCCGCCCCGGGGCTTAGCACCCGTAGGCCGGGCTTCAGCCCGGCCCCCCACCCCTTCAGAGGTCGAGCGCCAGCACGTCCTGCGGCCCGTGCCGCCCGCCGCGCCAGACGAGCCCCGTCTCCCGCCAGCCGGTGGCGAGGTAGAGCCGCCGCGCGACCGGGTTCTGGTGGTTCACCGTCAGGCGCACGAGCGCGAGGCCCGGATAGGTCTCGCGCAGATAGGCCGGCAGCGCCTCCAGCGCCGCGCGGCCATAGCCCCGGCCCTGATATTGCCCGCCGATCAGGAAGCCGCGGAGCCCGGTATCTTTCGGCCCCGCGAAGCCGCTGTCCTGCCCGTAGGCCCTGTCGATCTTGAAGAAGCCGACGGCCTCGGCGCCCGCGAGCACCTTGTGGAACTCCACGCTCTCCCGCTCCTCCCCCAGCATCTGCCGGATGGGGGCGACGAAGGAGAGCTGCGGCTCCGGCACCTCAAGATGCTGCACGGCCGCGCCCTGGGCGCGGGGCAGGGGGGCGAGGGTGACGGCTGACATGAGGCCACCTGCAGAAGGGTTCTTCACTTTCGACAGACCAGAAAGACCACCAGGGCGAATAAAGCCATGATGCTTGCGGGGCCTAGGAAGCCCCCAGCGACGTAGGCGCCACCTTCAGCAAGAATTACACCACCAGAGCTATGGGGTAGTGCAGCAAGGCAGAAGAGCCCCGCGACCCACCCAATCAGCCTTCGCATGTCCTCCTCCCACGTTCCGAAATGCAGGGACTACCCCAAAAGCCTCTTGCCTATGCTTCAATCCTCCAGCGCCTCCAGCTCGTCGATGAAGCCCTCGATCATGCTCAGCCCCTTGTCCCAGAAGGCCGGGTCGGAGGCGTCGAGGCCGAAGGGCGCGAGGAGCTCGCTGTGGTGCTTCGAGCCGCCGGCCTTCAGCATGTCGAAGTATTTCTCCACGAAGCCCGGGCCGCTCTCCTCGTAGACGGCATAGAGCGCGTTCACGAGCCCGTCGCCGAAGGCATAGGCATAGACGTAGAAGGGCGAGTGCACGAAGTGCGGGATATAGGCCCAGAAGGTCTCGTAGCCCTCGGCGAAATTGAAGACCGGACCGAGGCTCTCGGCCTGCACCGACATCCAGAGCGCGTTGATGTCCTCCGGCGTCATCTCGCCCTGCCGCCGCGCCTCGTGCAGCTTGCACTCGAAATCGTAGAAGGCGATCTGGCGGACGACCGTGTTGATCATGTCCTCGACCTTGCCGGCGATGAGCACCTTCTTGGCGTTCGCATCCGGCGCCTCGGCGAGGAGCTTGCGGAAGGTCAGCATCTCGCCGAAGACGCTGGCCGTCTCGGCGAGGGTCAGGGGCGTGGCGCTGAGGAGCTCGCCTTGCCCGGCGGCCAGCCGCTGGTGGACGCCATGGCCGAGCTCATGGGCGAGCGTCATCACGTCGCGCGGTTTGCCGAGGTAGTTGAGCATCACATAGGGATGCGCCGTGGTGACGGTGGGATGGGCGAAGGCGCCGGGGGCCTTGCCCTCCTTCACGCCTGCGTCGATCCAGCCCTTGGTGAAGAAGGGCTCCGCCAGCTCGGCCATCTCGGGCGAGAAGCCGGCATAGGCGGTGCGCACGATGTCGCAGGCCTCGTCCCAGGGGATGATGCGCATCTCTTCGATGGGGAGGGGGGCGTTCCGGTCCCAGACCTCCATCTGCTCGAGGCCCATCCACTTGGCCTTCAGCGCGTAATAGCGGTGGGAGAGGCGCGGATAGGCCTTCACCACGGCGTTGCGCAGCGCCTCCACAACCTCGGGCTCGACATGGTTGGCGAGGTGGCGGCCCATCTGCGGCGAAGGCAGACCGCGCCAGCGATCCTCGATCTCCTTCTCCTTCGCCAGCGTGTTGTGGACGCGGGCGAAGAGCTTGATGTCTTTCTGGAAACCCTCGGCAAGGGCGCGCACGGCGGCCTCGCGGCGGGGGCGGTCCTGCTCGGACAGAAGGTCGAGCGTTGCCTCGATGCCGAGCCGCTCGCCCTGCACCTCGAAGGTCATGCCGGCGATGGTCTCGTCGAAGAGCTTGTTCCAGGCGGTGGCGCCGACGGCGGACTGGTCATGCAGGAAGCGCTCCAGCTCGTCGGAGAGCTGGTAGGGCTTCATCGCGCGCATCCGCTCGAAGATCGGGCGGTAGCGGGCGAGCTCGTCATTCGCGTCGAAGAGCGCATCGACATGCGCATCGTCGAGCCGGTTGACCTCGAGCGACCAGAAGACCAGCGGCGTCGTGTCCTCGGTGATGCGGTCCTGGCAGTCTGAGAGGAACTTGGCGCGCTGCGCGTCGGTGGTCTTCTGGTAATAGGCGAGCCCGGCATAGGACATGACGCGCCCGGCGCGGATGTCGATCTCCTCATAGCGCTGGACGGCGTGCAGCATCCCGGCCGCATCGAGGTCGGCGAGCTTGCCCTGATAGGCGGCGGCGAACTCGGCGCAGGCGGATTTCACGAAGGCGAGGTCGTCCTGCAGCTCGGAGGAATCGATGGAGGGATAAAGGTCGGTGAGGTCCCATTCGGGCAGCGGACCAAAGGCGTTGGAGCCCTTCTCGGCGGTCGCATCGAAGAGAGGTGTGCGGGTCATCTCGGGCCTCCTGTCGGCGTTCGCGCCCTAGATAGGCGCTCGCGCGGGGAGGGGAAAGCCCGGCCACCCGGGCGATGGAAGCCAAAGGGCTCCCGCGGGCGCAGTCCCTGCAGACTGCGCCGCCGCGCGGCTCAGCTCGGGCGGAAGAGCCCGTCGAGCCGGGCGAGGATGTCGCTGCGCACCTCCTGCCGCTCGATCAGCAGCTCGTGCATCGCGCCCGGATAGGTCACGAGCTCGGCCCCCGGCCAGCTCTTCACCCGCGCCGCGATGTCGCCGGGATGCACGATCGCCTCGTCACCGCCGAGGAAGGTGATCGACGGCACCTTCGGCGCCGGCGCCGACTGGATGCGCTTCATCTCGCGCAGAGCCTGGCCGAGCCAGTGGAGCGACGGCCCGCCGAGCGCGAGGTCGGGATGGGCGACGAGCTGGCGGGTCAGCCGCTCGTATTGCGCGCGGTCGGTGGTCAGGACGTTGTCCTCCACCGCCACCCGCAGCGCATAGGCCTGCGCCTTCTGCGTCGGTGCGAAGAGGGCGGAGAAGCCCAGAGGTCCCGCGATGCTCGACAGGCCCCAGGCCACGGGCCGCAGCGCCGCCGCCATCTGGATGCCCCACATCGGCGCCGTGAAGGCCGCCGCGGCGATGTCGTGCCGCTCCTCGAGCGCGCGGAAGCCGATGCCGCCGCCCATGGAATGGCCGAGGATATAGAGCGGCTTCGCCAGCCGCTCGGCCTCCACATGGGCGATCATCGCCCGGACATCGTGCTGGTAGTCGCTGATCCGGCCCACATGGCCGAGGTCGCGGTTGGGATGCATCCGCTCGGCGATGCCCTGGCCGCGCCAGTCGATGACCACGACCGACAGGCCCATGGCGAGGAAATCCCCAACCACGTTGCCGTACTTCTCGATATATTCCGTCCGGCCCGGCATCAGGAGGAGCGTGCCCCGCTCCCCCTCCGCCCGCCAGCTTGCCACGCGGATCTTCAGCCCGTCGGCCGCCGTCATCCAGTGACAGGTCCAGCCTTCGGGGGCGTCGGCCACATCCGCGTAGAACGGGGCCCGGATCGGGGTCATGTCAAGCAAGGGCACCTGCCAGTTTCATCGCCATGCCCATGTCGCCGTCCACGGCCAGCTTGCCGGACATGAAGGCGGCGGTGGGGTTTTCGCTGCCATCGAGAATCGCCTCGAAGGTCTCGGCCGAGGCCGAAAGAGTGACATCGGCCTCGCCATCCTCGGCGCGGGCGCCGGCATCATCGACGAGGATCGTGCCCTCGTCCTCGATGACGAATTTCGCCGTGCCGCCGAGGCTGCTGCCGCCGAGTTTCTCGTTCAGGGCGATCACTGCCTTGTCCACCACGTCGCTCATGTCTCTTCCCTTCCATCATTCGTGATGGCCCGGGCGCTTGCCCGCGCCCCGGCCTTGGGTACACTCGAAGATATGGAAGCCTCGTTCACGTCGATCAAACGTATCCTTGCGTCGTTTGCCCTTGCAGTCGGGTTTTCCTTACCCGCTGCCGCCGCCCATGCCGACCGGCTGGAGGATCTCTTCGGCGCGCTCCGCGAGGCGCCGGAGGGGCAGTCGGTCAGGATCGTCGGCGAGATCGTGAACGAATGGTCGAAATCCGGCTCCGCCACCGTCGACCTCCTTCTCCAGCGGGGCCGCGACGCGATGGAGGAGGGCGATGCCGAGGGCGCCGTCGACCATCTGACCGCCGCCATCGACTGGGCGCCGGACTTCGCCGAGGCCTATCACGCCCGGGCGGAGGCCTACTACTATCTGGGCATGATCGGCCCCGGCCTCGCCGATCTGGAGCGGACGCTGGCGCTCAACCCAGACCAGTTCATCGCCATGCGCGGGTTTGCCATCATCCTCGAAGAGCTCGAACGCCCCGAAGAGGCGCTCGAGGTCTATCGCGTTGTGCTGGAGTATTATCCGGGTGATGCTGTCAGCCAGGACTCGGTAGAGCGGCTCGAGACCGAGCTGCTCGGCCAAAGCCTCTGACAGGCCGGCACCGCCGGCCGGCAAGCAGGGAAGACATCACCTCGCCATGACCGCGCCGCTCAACAGGCAGGGCCGCCTCGCCGCCGTGCTGGGGCCGACCAACACCGGCAAGACGCATTACGCCATCGAGCGGATGCTCGCCCACAAGTCCGGCATCATCGGCCTGCCGCTGCGGCTTCTTGCCCGCGAGGTCTATGACCGCATCGTCGCCGTCCGCGGCCCCGGCGTCGTGGCGCTGGTGACGGGGGAGGAACGGATCGTGCCGCCGCGCACCGCCTATTGGGTCTGCACGGTCGAGGCGATGCCCGAGGGGATGGGCGCCGATTTCCTCGCCATCGACGAGATCCAGCTCTGCGCCGATCCCGAGCGCGGCCATGTCTTCACCGACCGGCTGCTGCATGCGCGGGGCCGGCACGAGACGCTCTTCCTCGGCTCCGCCACCATGCGCCCCGCCGTGCAGGCGCTGGTGCCGGGGGTGGAGATCCTCTCGCGCGACCGCTTCTCGACGCTGAGCTACACCGGCGTGAAGAAGCTGAGCCGCATGCCGGCCCGCGCCGCCATCGTCGGCTTCTCGGTCGACAACGTCTATGCCATCGCCGAGCTCCTCCGCCGGGTGCGGGGCGGGGCGGCGGTGGTCATGGGCGCGCTCTCCCCCCGGACGCGCAACGCGCAGGTGGAGATGTACCAGAACGGCGACGTGGATTACCTCGTCGCCACCGATGCCATCGGCATGGGGCTCAATCTCGACATCTCGCACGTTGCCTTCTCCGGCCTCACCAAGTTCGACGGGCAGCGGATGCGCCCCCTCGCCGCCGACGAGCTCGCCCAGATCGCCGGCCGCGCCGGCCGGCACGAGCGGCCCGGCACCTTCGGCACCACCGGCGAGGCGCCGCCGCTCGACCCCGAGGTGGTGGAGGCCGTCGAGGAGCATCGCTTCGCCCCCGTCCGCCGCCTCATGTGGCGGAACACCGCGCTCGACTTCGGCTCCCCCGGCCGGCTGATCCAGCGGCTGGAGGAGCGGACGGAGAACCCCTGGCTCTCCCGCGTCCGCGAATCCGATGATCTGGCGGCCCTGAAGGCCATGGCCGCCGAGCCTGACATCGCCGGGCGCGCCACGACGGGGCCCGACGTGCGGCTGCTCTGGGACGTCTGCCGCATCCCCGATTTCCGCGGCATATCGCGCGGGGAACATGCGACCCTCCTCGGGCGTATCTACAGGGACCTGCACGACCACGGGCGCATCAATGTGCCTTGGTTTGCCGAGCAGGTGCACCGCATCGACCGGACGGACGGCGACATCGACACGCTCTCGAAGCGGCTCGCCTATGTCCGCACATGGACCTATGTCGCCCAGCGCAACGGCTGGCTGGACGACGAAAGCCATTGGCGGGGGGAGACCCGCGCGGTAGAAGACCGACTGTCGGATGCGCTTCACAGCGCCCTGACTCAAGCATTTGTCGACCGGCGGACGAGCGTCCTCGCCCGGCGGCTGAAGGAGAAGGATAGTCTCGTGGCGGAGGTGACCGAGAGCGGCGAAGTGACCGTCGAGGGAGAATTTGTCGGGCGTCTGGAAGGGTTCCGCTTCCGCGCCGACAAGGCGGCGAATGCCGATGAGCAGAAGACACTGGCCCGCGCCGCGCGCGAGGCACTGGCGCCGCTCTTCAACTTGCGCGCCGACCGCTTCTACAACGCCCCCGACGGCGAGATCGACGTGACCGAGCAGGGGGGCCTCATGTGGGGCTCCGACGCCGTCGGCCGCCTCGCCAAGGGGCCGGAGGCGCTCCGCCCCGAGATCGTGCCCTTCGTCGATGACGAGGCCGGCCCGGATGTCGCCGCCAAGGTGCAGCGGCGCCTGCAGCATTTTATCGACCGCAAGATCGCCGCCGCCTTCGAGCCGCTCGTCGCGCTCCAGAAGGACGAGGCGCTGACCGGCCTCGCCAAGGGCTTCGCCTATCAGCTGGTGGAGGCCTTCGGGGTCATCCCCCGCGCCAAGGTGGCCGACGATGTGAAATCGCTCGACCAGGACTCGCGCGGCGCGCTCCGCAAGCATGGCGTGCGCTTCGGGCAATACACGATCTTCCTGCCTGCGTTGTTGAAGCCGGCGCCGACGCGCCTTCGCCTCGTGCTCTGGTCGCTCTGGAACGGGCTCGATCATTTCCCCTCCGCCCCGCCGCCGGGGCTGGTGACCATCCCCGCCGAGGAGGGGCCCGAGGGGCAGGATGCCATGCAGGGCTACCGCCGCGCCGGCGAGCGGGCGATCCGCATCGACATGGCCGAGCGGCTGGCCGACCTGTTGAGGGACAAGGACAGCCGCGGCGGCTTCGAGGCCAATCCCGACATGCTGTCGATCACCGGCCTGACGCTGGAGCAGTTCGCCGGCCTGATGGAGGGCCTCGGCTACAAGGCCGAGAAGGGCGAGCGCGCCAAGGTGAAACCCGAGGCGGCCGCGCCAGCGGCCGAAGAGGCGGCCCCGGCCGAGAGCGCCGCCCCGACCGAGAGCGCCGACGGCGCGAGCGAGGCCGAGGCGACCCCCGAGGCGGCGGAGCCGCCGGCGGCCGAGCCAGATGCGGGCGTCGCAGGCGCCAGCGAGGTCGAGGCGACGCCGGAGGCGGCGGAAGAGCCTTCCGAGGAGCAGCCCGCCCCGGAGGCCGCAAAGGCGGAGCCGGACGAGGCGCTGGCCGAAGAGGCCGTCGCGGAGCCCGCTGCCGAGCCCGAGCTCGAGACCTTCTACACCTTCACCTGGGTTGGCCGCCGCCAGCAGGCCGGCGGCAAGTCCCGCCGCGAAGGCGGGCGTGACGCGGCCCGTGAGGGCGCGCGCGAGGGCGGTCGCCCGCAGGGCAAGCCCCGCGGCGCCGGCCCGAAGGGCCAGGGCGGCAAGCGCCCGAAGAAGGGCGGCAACGACGAGCGCGGCCCCAAGACCGCCTCCGCCCGCCCGCCCAAGCGCGAGCAGAAGATCGACCCCGACAATCCCTTCGCCGCGGCCCTCGCGGGCTTCAAGCCGAAGTGAGCGCCGCTCTGCGGAGCCGCGTTTGACCGCTCCGGGCTCGACGAGCCCGCGCGAGACCATCCGGCTCGACAAGTGGCTCTGGCAGGCGCGGTTCTTCAAGACCCGCGCCCTCGCCGCCAGCCTCGCCTCCGCCGGCCGCATCCGCGTCAACGGCCAGCGGACCGACAAACCGGCGCGCGCCGTGGGGGCCGGGGACGTGCTCACCTTTCCCCAGGCGGGCAATATCCGCGTGATCCGCGTCCTCGCCTGCGGCGAGCGGCGCGGCCCGGCGAGCGAGGCGGCGGCGCTCTATGAGGACCTCGAAACCCCTCCGCCCGCCGGTGCTTGAATCTCCGCAACGGGCGTTCTAACTGAGGCGGGCGCTCACCAGCCCGACCCGCTTCCAAGCTGACCCGAAAGCCCGCATGACCTATATCGTCAACGACAGCTGCATCGCCTGCAAATACACCGACTGCGTCGAGGTATGCCCGGTCGACTGCTTCTACGAAGGCGAGAACATGCTCGTCATCCATCCCGACGAATGCATCGACTGCGGCGTCTGCGAGCCGGAATGCCCGGCCGACGCGATCCGCCCCGATACCGAGCCGGACATGGAGAAATGGGTCGAGTTCAACCGCAAGTATGCGGAGATGTGGCCGGTCATCGTCACCAAGAAGGACCCGCTGCCCGGCGCCGAAGAGATGGACGGCAAGCCCGGCAAGATGGAGCTCTTCTCCGAATCCGCCGGCGAGGGCGGCTGATTCGCGCCTCCGGCCCCGTCGCCCGGGCCGGATTCTGACGCCCTGACAATCGCTTAGCGCGATCTGCTTCCATATATGGCAGTTTTGTGCTATGATGCTGCAAATGCTGCTGCTGGAAAGCTGATCCCGCTGATGGCCCATCAACCCGACGGTACCTTCGAGGGTCCCGCCGGGTTTCGTCGTCAAGGGGGTGTGTCGGCTGCCGCTCCGGCCGGAAAGGACATCATGACCAAGAAGAAGAATGAATTCCGCCCCAACGACTTCGTCGTCTATCCGGCGCATGGCGTCGGCAAGATCGTCTCCATCGAGGAGCAGGAGGTCGCCGGCTTCAAGCTGGAGCTCTTCGTGATCTCCTTCGAGAAGGACAAGATGACGCTCCGCGTGCCGACGCAGAAGGCCACCGAGGCCGGGCTGCGCGCCCTGTCCTCGCCGGACGTCGTCGCCCATGCGATGAAGACGCTGAAGGGCAAGGCCAAGGTCAAGAAGGCCATGTGGTCGCGCCGGGCGCAGGAATATGAACAGAAGATCAATTCCGGCGACCTCATCGCCATCGCCGAGGTCGTCCGCGACCTGCACCGCGCCGATGACCAGCGCGAGCAGAGCTATTCCGAGCGGCAGCTTTACGAGGCGGCACTCGAGCGGCTGACCCGCGAGATCGCGGCCGCCCTCGGCAATGACGAGACGCAGGCCGCCCGCGAGATCGACCAGGTGCTCGTCGGGCGCGCTGCCGCCTGAGCTACCTGAGCTTCGCCCTTCAGGGCCATGAGAAGCCGCGCCTTTCCGGGCGCGGCTTCTTCGCGTCTTGACCATATTTTCGCCGGGCGCTCTATCCCTTGGCAAGGGGGCGCCCATGCCGACATACAGCGAAGCAAGCATCAATCTCTATTCGACGGATCTGCCCCGGGCGCTGGCCTTCTATCAGCGTTTCGGCTTCGAAGAGACGTTCCGCACGCCCAGGCACGGCGCGCCCGTGCATGTGGAATTGCGGCTCGAGGGCTTCACCATCGGCATCGCCACGGTCGAGGTGGCGCGGGAAGATCACGGGCTGAACCCGATGGGCGAGGGCCGCTGGATCGAGATCATCCTCTGGACGGACGATGTCGACGGCGCCATGGCGGCGGCGGAGGCCGCGGGCGCGCCGGTGATCTCGGCGGCGCATGAATTCCTGGGCGGGCGGCTGAAGGCGGGCTGGATCGCCGACCCCGACGGCAACCCCGTCCAGTTCGTCCAGCGCCTGAAGGTCGAGGACTAGAGCGCCCGCCAGCCGATATCGCGGCGGCAGAAGCCCTCCGGCCAGTCGATGGCATCGACCATCGCATAGGCAGCCCTTTGCGCCTCGGCGAGGGTCGCGCCCCGCGCCGTGACGCCGAGGACCCGCCCTCCATCGGCGAGGATCTTGCCCCCCTCCGCCTTGGTCCCGGCATGGAAGACGACCTGCGTCGAGCTCTCCGGCAGCGCCTCCAGCCCCCTGATCTCGCTGCCTTTCTCGTAGGCGCCTGGGTAGCCCTCCGCCGCCATCACCACCGTCAGCGCGTGATCGGAGGCGAAGCTGGGGGAGACCTCGCCGAGCCGCCCTTCGGCGGCGGCCTGGATCAGGTCCAGCGCCTGGGCGCCGAGGCGCATCATCAGCACCTGGGTCTCCGGGTCGCCGAAGCGGCAATTGTATTCCACGAGCCGGGCCCGCCCGTCCTCGATCATCAGCCCGACATAGAGCACTCCCTGATAGGGCGTGCCGCGGCGGACCATCTCGGCCATCGTCGGGCGCACGATCTGGGCCATCACGTCGGCCTGCAGCGCCTCCGTCAGGATCGGCGCCGGCGCATAGGCGCCCATGCCGCCGGTATTGGGCCCCTCGTCGCCGTCATAGGCGCGCTTGTGGTCCTGCGCGGTGCCGATGGGCAGGCAGACCTCGCCGTCAACGAGGACGAAGAAGCTCGCCTCCTCCCCCGTCATGAACTCCTCGATCACCACCTCGGCGCCGGCGCCGCCATGGGCGCCGCCGAAGCAGTCTTCGAGGGCGGCGTGTGCGGTGGCGATATCCATCGCCACGGTCACGCCCTTCCCGGCGGCGAGCCCGTCGGCCTTGATGACGATGGGGGCGCCGGCCGCGTCCACATGTGTCTTCGCGGCGTCGAGCTCGCTGAACCGTGCCCAAGCCGCCGTCGGGGCACCGGCCGCGTCGCAGATCGCTTTTGTGAAAGATTTTGACGCTTCGAGCTCCGCTGCGGCCTGCGACGGTCCGAAAACGGAAAGTCCGGCATTGCGGCAGGCATCGGCCACCCCGGCCTCGAGGGGGGCTTCGGGGCCGATGATGACGAGATCGACGGCATTGTCGGCCGCAAAGGCGGCCACCGCGTCGCCGTCGAGGATGTCGAGCGCCGGGCATTCGGCGATGGCCGCGATGCCGGCATTGCCCGGCGCCACGATCAGCCGGTCGCATTTGGGGTTCTGCTGCACCGCCCAGGCCAGCGCATGTTCGCGCCCGCCCGAGCCCAGAATGAGGATGTTCATCGGCCGCCCTTTCGATCTCCTGCCGCTCCTCTAGGGGCCACGGGATCGTGAGGCAAGGGAAGGGCCCGTTTGCCCGATCCGATGGAACACCAGGAGGGGGGAGGCCGTTGGTCCGTCAAATCCGAAACGAAACCGAAAGGAGGCTCACATGCCAACTCTCGAAGGAAAAACCGTCGCGATCCTCGCCACCCATGGCTACGAGCAGTCCGAGTTGGAGGTGCCCCTTCAGAAGCTGAAGGATGCCGGCGCCGAGGTCCATGTCGTCTCGCCCGAATCCGGCGAGATCAAGGGCTGGAAGGGCAAGGACTGGGGGCAGCCGGTCAAGGTCGACCGGGTGCTCTCGGAGGTCTCGCCCGCCGAATACAGCGCCCTGGTGCTGCCGGGCGGCGTGATCAACCCCGACATCCTGCGCGCCAATGACGAGGCGGTCGCCTTCGTCAAGGCGATATTCGAAGCGAAGAAGCCCATCGGCGCAATCTGCCACGGGCCCTGGCTGCTGGTGGAGGCGGACGTCCTCAAGGGCCGCAAGGTGACCTCGTTCAAGTCGATCAAGACCGACGTCGTCAACGCCGGCGGGCTTTGGGAAGACAGCGAGGTCGTCTGCGACCAGGCGATCGTCACCTCGCGCAGCCCCGACGACCTCGACGCCTTCTGCGCCAAGATGGTCGAAGAGATCGCCGAGGGCCGCCACGAGAAGCGCGCCGCCTGACCGGCGCCCCCTCGCGAACAGTCCTGCAAAGCGGGCGGTCCCCATCCCGGGGGCCGCCCGTTTCTCTTGCGGGCGCCCGCCCGCCGGGCGACAAGACCCCATGGACCTCTTCGAAGACGACGGCCCCGGCCCCACCCCGGGCAATGCCCATGACTACACGGTCGGCGAGATCACCGGCGCGGTGAAGCGCGTGATCGAGGGCGAGTTCGGCCGCGTGCGCGTGCGCGGCGAGGTCGGCCGCGTCACCCATGCCCGCTCGGGGCATCTCTATTTCGACCTCAAGGACGAGCGCTCCGTCCTCTCGGCGGTGAGCTGGAAGGGCCAGGCGGCCCGGCTCGCGCATATGCCGGAGGAGGGGATGGAGGTCATCGCCACCGGCAAGCTCACCACCTTCGGGCCGCAATCGCGCTACCAGCTCACGGTGGACGACCTCGTGCCTGCCGGCGCCGGCGCCCTGATGGCGATGCTGGAGAAGCGCCGGAAGGCGCTGGAGGCGGAGGGGCTCTTCGCCCCCGCCCGCAAGCGCCCGCTGCCCTATCTGCCGGAGGTCATCGGCGTCATCACCTCGCCGACCGGCGCCGTGATCCGCGACATCCTCCACCGTCTGCACGACCGCTTCCCGCGCCATGTGCTCCTCTGGCCCGTCGTGGTGCAGGGCGCCGCCTCGGCGCCGGAGGTGGTGAGGGCCATCGAGGGATTCAACGCGCTGCAGCCCGGCGGGCCGATCCCCCGGCCCGACGTGCTGATCGTCGCCCGGGGCGGCGGCTCCGTCGAAGACCTCTGGGGTTTCAACGAGGAGGCGGTGGTGCGGGCCGCGGCGGCCTCCGCCATCCCGCTCATCTCCGCCGTCGGCCACGAGACCGACGTGACGCTCATCGACCACGCCGCCGACCGCCGCGCGCCGACGCCGACGGCTGCCGCCGAGATGGCGGTTCCGGTCCGGGCGGACCTGCAGCGCGCCGTGGGCCAGCTCGGCCAGAGGTTCGCGGGCGCGACGGAGGGCGCGGTGATGCGCCGCCGCCAGCGGCTCGCCGACCTCTCCCGCGCCCTGCCGCGGCCCGAGGCGCTGCTGGCGACGCCCCGCCAGCGGCTCGACATCGCCGGTGACCGGCTGCCCGGCGCACTCACCCGCGTCGTCGACCGGCGCCGGCTGGCGCTCGCCCGGGTGCCGCTGTCGCCGAGCCTCCTCGCCCGCGCCCGCGAGGGCGCCGCCGGTCGGCTGGAGCGGGTGGCGGCGCGGCTCGGCCCCGGCCTCAGAGACGTCGTCCGCGCCCGCCGCCATCGGCTCGAGCGGCTGCAGCTCGCGGCCGCGCCCCTCGAGCGGCAGCTCTCGGACGGGCGCGCCCGGCTCCTGCGCGCCGCCGAGCGGCTCGATGGCGCCGAAGGGCGGCTGGCCGAGCGGCGAAGCGAGCGGCTCGCCGGGGCCGGGCGGCTCCTCGAGACGCTGAGCTACAAGGCGACGCTGGCGCGCGGCTATGCGGTTGTGCGGGACGGGGCCGGGGAGGGGGCGCGGGTCGTCACCTCCGCCACCGAGGCCGCCGCCGCCGCGCATCTGGAAATCGAATTCGCCGATGGCCGATTCACACCGGAGGGGGGTGCGGGGGGCGCCTCGGGCGGCAGCCCGCGCGCGAAGCCGGAGCCGCCCAAGCCTGCGAAGGCGTCGAAACCGCCCGAGCAGGGCAGCCTCTTCTGAGCGCTCAGACCCCGTAGCCGGGGCAGATGAGCGGCGCCTCGCTGACGGAATAGACCATGCCGGTCGCGCCCTCGCCGGTGAAGCGCGCCGTCAGCCCGCCGCCGGACAGCTCAAACTGCCAGCACTGCTCGTCGTCGAAGTCCGGGTAGAAGAAGCAGATGTCCTCGCCCCTGGGATACCATTCGCCCTCGACGCATTCATCGCCGACGAAGGCCCAGAGCACCCGGCGGCCTTCGGTATAGCGCTCCACCCCATAGGGCTCGCCGCCCGAGGCATAGCCGAAGGTCTTGCCGGTGACATACGCCTCGAACTCCTCGGCGCTCATGGGCTCCGCGGTGGCGGGGCCGGCGACGAGAAGGGCGAGGAGGGCAGGGCAGAGGGCATGGCGCAACATGCCCCCGACCTTGCCGCGTCCCGCGCCGGGGCGAAAGCCCCCGCCCGCTCAAGACACCGTGTCAGGTGACCCGTTTCAAGTCACCGTGCGCGCGATCCAGAGCCCGGCGGTGGCGGCGCCGGCGGTCAGCAGCGTCCCCCAGGCCAGATCGGCCGCCAGCATCGAGACATGCCAGCGGGCCATGACGGCGTAGCTGGTGAACTCGTAGGTCCCATAGGCGAAGAAGCCCATGAGCGCGGCGGTCAGGGCCACCTGCGGCAGGGGCGTGCCATCGCGGAAGGCCGGCCAAGTGACGATCCAGCTGAGGATTCCGACATAGGCGAGATAGAAGAGCAGCGCCGGCACGGCACGGATGCTCTCGCGGAGCTGGTCGCCGAGATGCCGCTCGAACAGCGGCTTGAGCACGAAGCTCAGCATCAGCGCGTCAGCGATGAGGAAGATCAGCGCTGTGGCGCCGTAGAGGACGAAGGCGGTCATGGATCGGGTCTCCCTTTCGGAGGAAGACGCAGGGCGCGCCCTCCTGGATCACTCGCGATCCGCCCCGCCTTCCGGGCTCCCCCTTCAGCTGGCCGGAAATATGCCGGAGGTGTGGAGGCAGCGCCTCCACCCGGCCCGGAACGGGCCGGCCCTCTCCCGCCTCCCGACCCCTTTCCCTGACTGGCCCGACGCACTAGGTCGGAGGGTAGAAAAGAAAGGCCCCGCCGATGTCGTTCTTCCGAAAGCTGAAAGACAGGCTCCTGTCGTCTTCCTCGAAACTCGAGTCCGGCATCGATGCGCTGGTCGGCGAGGGGGAGGAGGCTGCGCCTGTCGATGCCGCCGCCCCCGTGCCCGAGGTCCCCGAGACGCCGCGCCCGCCGGAGGCGCCCGAGCCCCCGGTTCAGGAGCCGCCCGAAGTCCCCCCGCCATCCGTGCCCGAGCCGCCGGAGACGCCTCAACCGCCGGTGCCCGAGCCCCCGGAGACCCCGCAGCCGCCGCTCCCCGAGCCGCCGGATACGCCCGACGTGCCGGAGGTCCCCGAGGTGCCCGAGCCCCCGGGGCCCGATGTGCCTGAGATGCCCGAGCCAACGCCCGGCCCGGACGTGCCCGAGATGCCGCAACCCACCCCCGGCCCGGATGTGCCCCAGGCGCCGCCGCCCGGCGCGCCCGCCGCGCCGGTCTCCCCCCGGGGGGCCGGCCCCGATGCCGACGAGCCGATGGTCGACGACCCGGCGGATGTAGCCCTCGCGCCGGAGCCCGCGCCCTCAACTGAGCCCGCCGCCGACCCCGCCCCCCGGGGCGGCATCGTCTCGCGCATGTTCCGCCGGGGACCGGCCGTCGAGGCGCCGCGCCGGCTGATGGATGACGCGATGCTGGAGGAGCTCGAGGAGCTGCTCATCGCCTCCGACATGGGCGTCGAGACCTCGATGCGCGTCTCCGCCAACATCGCCGAGGGCCGCATGGGCCGCCGCCTGACCTCGGCGGAGATCAAGGGCGCGCTCGCCGGCGAGATCTCCCGCATCATGGATCCGGTCGCCCGGCCGCTGCCGCTTTACCCGTCCAAGCCCCAGGTGGTTCTGGTGGTGGGCGTCAACGGCTCGGGCAAGACGACGACGATCGGCAAGCTGGCGAGCCAGTTCCGCGGTGCCGGCAAGAAGGTGGTGATTGCCGCGGGCGACACGTTCCGCGCGGCGGCGGTGGAGCAGCTGCAAGTCTGGGGCGAGCGCGCGGGCGTGCCGGTGATGACCGCGCCGCAGGGGAGCGACCCGGCTTCGCTGGCCTTCGACGCAATGACGAAGGCGCAGGAAGATGGCGCGGACCTTCTGCTAATCGACACGGCTGGGCGGCTGCAGAACCGGCAGGACCTCATGGAGGAGCTGGCGAAGATCGTCCGCGTCATCCGCAAGAAGGACCCGGACGCGCCGCATAACACCCTTCTGGTGCTGGACGCGACGACGGGCCAGAACGCGCTGACGCAGGTGGAGATCTTCCGCAAGATCGCCGATGTCTCCGGCCTGGTGATGACCAAGCTCGACGGCACGGCCCGGGGCGGCGTCCTCGTGGCCCTCGCCGACCGCTTCGGCCTGCCGATCCACGCCATCGGCGTCGGCGAGCAGATCGACGACCTCGCCCCCTTCGACCCCGAGGAATTCGCGGCCGCCCTTGTGGGCACGGAGCTGGCGCCGGCCTGAGGCGGGGCTCGGCCCGCCCTGCGCGGCAGCGGTTGGCCCGGTTGCCAGCGAGGCGGTGGGTTACAAACCCACCCTACGCCTGGTCACACCTGATGAACTGAGCCCCCGCCCGGTGCGCGCCGAAGGCGCAGGGCGAGCGCCGGCCCGTCTCGCGGGTCGGCGCTCCGAGAGGGCGCGCATCGCTGGCAGGTCAGGATGCGCGGCACCATAAAGCGCTCCGCTCCGCCGTCGGCGCGCCACCCCCCGGGCCGGCGCCCGCCCTGCGCGGCGCCGTTGCGCCCGGTTGAAGGGGGGGGCGGTGGGTTACAAACCCACCCTACGGGCGTTTTGACGCTCACCCTGCACGGGGCCGTGGTCCAACCTCAGGGCAACCAGCCCCGTCGCCGGCGCCTCTCTTGCCATTCCCCGCGCCTCGGGCGAGAGGGAGCGGATGGGAGAGTGGTTCGCTTCACTGGCAGGGACGGCGGCGGGGGCGCAGCTCGCGACGCTTCTCGCGCTCACCTCGGCCATCGCCCATGCGGTCTTCGGGGCGCTCCAGAAGGGCGCGCATGACCCCTGGCTGTCGCGGGGCTCCATCGACGCGTCGCTGGCCCTCATCTCGGCCCCCGTGGCGCTCTTCCTCGTGCCCTGGCCCGATGCGACGATGTGGGCGATCCTCGCCGGGGCGCTGGTCATCCACTTCGTCTACAAGCTCGCCATGGCGCTCGCCTATGAGCGGGCAGCCTATTCCTTCGTCTATCCGGTGGTCCGCGGCTCCGGCCCGGTGGTGACCGTCGCCGCCGCCTCGATCATCTTCCATGAGCATTTCACCCTGGTCCAATGGGGCGGCGTCGCGCTCCTCTCCGGCGGCATCCTGATGCTGGCGATCCGCAACCTCTCGGAGGTGTCGCTCGACCCGCGCGCCATGCGGATGGGGCTCGTCTTCGCGCTCTGGGGCGGGGTGATGGTGGCCATCTACACGACCTACGACGCCTGGGGCATCCGCTCCGGCGCCTCGCCGATGACCTTCCTCGCCTGGTTCTTCTTCATCACCGCGCTCGACTTTCCCTTCATCGCCGCCTTCCGCTACCGGCGGATGGCCGCGCCGCCGCGCCTGCCGCCGCTGGCGCTCCGCGGGCTCATCGGCGCCTTCATCGCCTGGATCAGCTTCGGCGGCGTCATGCTCGCCACCTATCTCGACAAGGTGGGGGAGGCGGCCGTCCTCCGCGAGACCTCGACGGTCTTCGCGGGGCTCATCGGATGGTTCATCCTCGGCGAGGGGGTGGGGCCGCGGCGCCTCTTCCTCATGGCTGTGATCGCGGCGGGGGCTGTCATCGTCGAATTCGGAGGCTAGATAGCAGGCATGACCGACAGCACCGCCCCCCGCAAAGTCCCCGCCTGGCTGAAGATCGGCCTCGATTTCGGGCCGATCCTGCTCTTCTTCCTCGCCTACGGGCGGCTGAAGGACCGTGTGTTCGAGATCGGCGGCACGGAATACCAGGGCTTCATCGTCGTCACGGCGCTCTTCGTGCCGCTCCTGCTCCTGTGCACCGGGATCCTGTGGTGGCTGACGGGCAAGCTCTCGAAGATGCAGGTCGTCACCGCGGTGCTCGTCGTCGTCTTCGGCTCGCTCTCCGTCTGGTTCAACGACGAGCGCTTCTTCAAGATGAAGCCGACGATCATCTACGTGATCTTCGGCGCGGCGCTCGCCATCGGGCTGATGCGCGGGCAGAGCTACCTGCAGGGGTTGATGGGCGAGGCCATGCCGCTGCGCCGCGAGGGCTGGATGGTGCTGACGAAGCGCATCATGTGGTTCTTCTTTGCGCTGGCGCTGGCGAACGAGATCGTCTGGCGGCTCTTCTCGACGGAATTCTGGGTGAGCTTCAAGACCTTCGGGCTGACGGCGGCGCTCTTCCTGTTCTTCATGACGCAGGGCCGGCTCCTCGAGCGCTACGGCGTGGAGGAGGAGGACGGCTCCGCCTGAGCCCGCCTTCCTCGCTCGCGAGCCTGCCCGGCAGGGCGGGCCGAGCCCCTCACACCGACCGCCGGAACCCCCACCTGACCGCCGGCAGCCGCCACCGCCGGCTGGCGGAGAGCCGCGCCGCCAGCACGGGCAGGGGCGTCGCCTCGGGCGTCAGCAGGATGTCGCGGTAGAAGCGCCAGATGCCGGGCCGCAGGTAGCTCGACCAATGGCAGATCCGCGCCCGCGCCGGCGCGAGCCGGTACCCCAGCTCCGGCAGGCGCTGGGCCGGCACGTCGAGCCAGCGCGCCGCATCGGCGAGGGCCAGCCCGCCGCCCAGCGTCGCGCCGTGATGCGGCAGCGCGAGGCGCAGGAGCAGGTCGAAGACGAAGTTCTGCGGCGAGACGACGTTCACGATCTCCGCCCCCGCGCCGCCCGGGCTGGCCAGCGCCCGCCGCGCCTCGCCCCGGAAGGCCGCGGCGGAGAGGAGGAGGACGCGGGCCACCGCCCCGGGCGCCGAGCGCGTCAGCGCCGACAGCGCCACCCGCGCGCCGAGGCTGTGGCCGAGGAGATGCACGGGCCGGCCCGGTGCCGCCACCCGCAGCCGGGCGATCAGCTCTGCCAGCGCCGCCCCGGCCCGCCCGGCCTCGGCGTGGGCGTGAAAGAGCGTGCCCCGCGCCTCCCAGCCGAAGGCGATGGCGAGGCCGCGATTGCCGGCGAGGCCGAGATGGCGCGGCCAGGAGATCGCCTTCCAGTCGCCCAGCGACGGCGAGAGGGCGAGGATATGCCGGTGCGGATCATGCGCCGGATCGGCGGGGGAGAAGCGGTAGCCGTGGATCATCACCACGATAGGGGCGCCGGGGGCGAGCCAGGCCAGCGCTCCGGCGATGGTGGCACCGGAGGGGAGGTCATTCGCATCTGCCCGCAGCAATGCCATGCCAAACCCACAAGATATGGTGCCCCCATTGAAGGAAGACTACGACAACGGCGTTAAGGACAGGTGACGTGCGGGTGACGTTGCACATCAAGGTTACGCGTACGGCAACCTGGCGCGGCGCCCCGGCTGCGAGCTCTCGCCTCGGTGGAGAGTGCGGGATTTTCGGGGCTCTGCCCCGGACCCCGGGATTTCCGGGAGCAAAGACGAGGGGGCCTCTCCGCGAAGCCCCACCCGGCGGGTCTTGACCGACGGGGCGCCCGGGCGTAGGGCTGACCTCGTGGCGATTTGTTACCGGATTGCGGGCCACGTAAAACATGCCGCTAAAGAGGTCTGACGGGTCGCTGGCCCCGATACCTTTGCCGGTGTCGGGGTTTTTCATTGGGGCGAGGGCCCCGAAGGAGGCGACACGATGACCCAAGACCATTCCCCCCGCGCGCTTTCGCGCCGCACCCGCGCCGTCCACAGCGGCACCCGCCGCAGCCAGTACGGCGAGGTGAGCGAGGCGATCTTCCTGACGCAGGGCTTCGTCTATGACGATGCCGCCCAAGCGGAGCAGCGCTTCATCAAGACCGGCGACGACGAGTTCATCTACGCGCGCTACGGCAATCCGACCGTCCGCATGTTCGAGGAGCGAATCGCCGCGCTCGAGGGGGCGGAGGATGCCTTCGCCACCGCCTCCGGCATGGCCGCCGTCAACGGCGCGCTCGTCTCGATGCTGAAGGCCGGCGACCGCGTGGTGGCGAGCCGGGCGCTCTTCGGCTCGTGCCTCTACATTCTGCAGGAGATCCTGCCGCGCTTCGGCGTCGAGGTCGCCTTCGTCGACGGCACGAAGCTGGACGAGTGGCGCGCGGCGGTGACGCCCGACACCAAGGCGGTGTTCTTCGAGAGCGTCTCGAACCCGACGCTCGACCTCATCGACGTGGCGGCGGTCTGCGAGATCGCCCATGCCGAGGGCGCGCTGGTGATCGCCGACAATGTCTTCGCGACGCCGGTCTATTCCAAGGCCATCGAGCAGGGCGTCGACGTGGTGGTCTATTCCGCCACCAAGCATATCGACGGGCAGGGCAGGGTGCTCGGCGGAGTGATCCTCGGCACGCGCGAGTTCATCCGCAAGGTGGCCGAGCCCTATCTCAAGCACACCGGCGCGGCGCTCTCGCCCTTCTCGGCCTGGCTCCTCCTCAAGGGGCTCGAGACGATGGAGCTGCGCGTGCGCGCCCAGACGGCCGGTGCTCAGGAGATCGCCGAAGCGCTGGTGGAGGACGGGCGGCTGCCGAAGGTCATCTACCCCGGCCTCAAGGCCCATCCCCAGCACGCGCTGGCGATGCGGCAGATGGGCGCGGGCGGCACGGTGCTGGCCTTCGACCTCGGCTCCAAGGAGGCGGCCTTCCGCTTTCTCGATGCGCTGGAGATCATCGTCATCTCGAACAATCTCGGCGACGCCAAGTCGATCGTCACCCATCCGGCAACGACGACGCATCAGCGTCTGTCCGAGGAGCTGCGCGCCGAGCTCGGCATCACCCCCGGCCTCGTGCGGCTGTCCATCGGCCTGGAAGCGCCGGAGGACCTTCTCGCCGACATCGCGGCGGCGCTCGACGTGGCGCTGGAGCCGGCGGAGGTTTGAGTCGCGGCCTTCGAGGCCCTACATAGGGCCTCGGGGGTGGCCCCCGACCGTTGGAGGCTGACATGAACGTCGACACGAAGCTCGCCGAATCCGGTGTCGGGGCCGACGGCGCGCCCGGCCCGGCCCGGGCGGAGGCCGAAGCCGCGCTGGCCGTCCTTCGCGCCTGGGCCCATGCCGCGCTGCCCGAAGAGGTCGCAGACCTCGATCCGGCGATCTCGCGTCTCATCGCCGACCCCACACTGGGCAATTACCCGGCGCTCGCCCGGGCCTATCCCGAGGAGTTCGAGGCCGATACCGATTACCTCGCCACGCTCCCCGACCTGCAGAACGGCCCCGAAAGCCTCATCCGCGGCGCCCGCGCGCCGATCCAGCATGTGGGCATCTCCAACTTCCGCCTGCCGGTGCGCTTCCGCACCAAGGGCGGGGGCGAGCTGACGCTGGAAACTTCGGTGACGGGCACGGTCAGCCTCGATGCCAACCGCAAGGGCATCAACATGAGCCGCATCATGCGCAGCTTTTATGCCCATGCGGAGGAGACCTTCAGCTTCGACGTGATCGCCCGGGCGCTCGACGCCTACAAGGACGATCACGACACGTTCGACGCCCGCATCCAGATGCGCTTTTCCTACCCCGAGAAGGTGCGCTCCCTGCGCTCCGGCCTCGCCGGCTTTCAATATTACGACATCGCGCTCGAGCTGGTGGAGCAGGGCGGCCAGCGCAAGCGCATCATGCATCTCGACTACGTCTATTCCTCCACCTGCCCCTGCTCGCTGGAGCTCTCCGAACATGCCCGCGCCTCGCGCGGCCAGCTCGCGACGCCGCATTCGCAGCGCTCCGTGGCGCGCATCTCGGTGGAGGCGCGCGACGCCGGCGACCGGCTCTGGTTCGAGGAGCTGATCGCCATGGCCCGCCGCGCCGTGCCGACGGAGACGCAGGTGATGGTCAAGCGCGAGGACGAGCAGGCCTTTGCCGAGCTCAACGCCGCCAATCCGATCTTCGTGGAAGACGCGGTGCGCCTCTTCGCGGCCGAACTGAAGGACGAGCCCCGCATCGGCGACTTCCGCGTGGTGGCGAGCCATCAGGAGAGCCTCCACAGCCACGATGCCGTCTCCATCCTGACGGAGGGCCCCACCTTCGCCGCCGAAAGCTTAGACCCGAAACTCTTCGGCACGCTGCATCACGCCGGCTGAGCGCTGCCCCCGCCCCAAGCTCCTCCGATGCCCCTTCATCTGGCCGGAAATATGCCGGGGGTGTGGGGGCAGGGCCCCCCCCCGGCCCAAAGGGCCGGCCCCCCTCACGCCGCTCGTTGACATCGCCCGCGGCCCGCGCCAACGCTGCAGTCCATGCTCGATCTGCGCCCCGTCGGATATGTCATCGGCCTCCTTGTCGCGGTGCTCGGGCTCACGATGTTCGGCCCCTTCGTCGCCGATGTGCTCGCCGGCAACGGCCATTGGCCGACCTTCCTCGAAAGCGGTGTCGTCACGCTTCTGACCGGGGGCATGATGGCGCTGGCCTCGTCCAACGGCGTCAAGGAGGGGCTGACGCTCCGGCAGACCTTCCTCATGTCCGCCGGCGTCTGGCTGGCGCTGCCCGCCTTCGGCTCGCTCCCATTCATAATCGGCCTGCCGGGGATGAACGTGACCGACGCCTTCTTCGAGAGCATGTCGGGCCTCACCACCACCGGGGCCACGGTCCTCTCCGGGATCGAGGATCTGCCCGAGGGCATCAAGCTCTGGCGGGGGATCCTGCAATGGATCGGCGGCATCGGCATCATCGTCTTCGCCATGGTCTTCCTGCCTGAGCTCAAGGTCGGGGGGATGCAGGTCTTCCGCTCGGAAGCCTTCGACACGATGGGCAAGATCCTGCCCCGCGCCGCCGAGATCGCCCAGTCGATCTCGGTCATCTATGTCGCGCTGACGCTGGCCTGCGCGCTCGCCTACATGGCCTGCGGCATGGTGCCCTTCGATGCGGTCGTCCATGCGATGACGACGCTCTCGACCGGCGGCTTCGCCAATTCCGACGCCTCCTTCTCGGCCTATGGCGCCGGGGCGCATTACGTCTCGGCGCTCTTCATGATCCTCGCGGCGCTGCCCTTCGTGCGCTACGTGCAGATGATCAACGGCCAGGCCCTGCCGCTTTTCAAGGATGCGCAGGTCCGCGGTTTTCTGACCGTGATCCTCGTCTGCGTGATCTTCGTGACGCTGGCGCTCTTCCGCTTCGTGCACGGCTTCGAGGAGCAGGCCTTCCGAGAGGCGCTCTTCAACGTCGTCTCCATCATGTCGGGCACGGGCTATGCCTCGGCCGATTACATGACCTGGGGCAGCTTCTGCGTGACGCTGTTCTTCTTCATCGGCCTCATCGGCGGTTGCGCCGGATCGACAGCCTGCTCTGTGAAGATCTTCCGCTACCAGATCCTCATGGCCTCCATCGGCGCGCAGATCCGCAAGATCTACTCGCCCCACGGTGTCTTCGTGCCGCGTTTCGACGGGCGGCCGGTAAGCGAGGACGTTCTCAACTCCGTCATGGCCTTCTTCGTGGCCTTCATCATCTCGGTCGGCATCGTCTCGGTCTGCCTGTCGCTGACGGGGCTCGATTTCATCACCTCGGTCTCGGGCGCCGCGACGGCGCTGGCGAATATCGGCCCCGGGCTCGGCAGCGAGATCGGGCCGGCGGGGAATTTCGGCGGGCTGAACGACGTGGCGAAGTGGATCCTCTCCTTCGCCATGTGGTTCGGGCGGCTCGAGATGCTCGTCGTGATGGCGGTCTTCACCGTGCGGATGTGGCGCGACTAGCCGGGGAGGGGCTCGGGGGTTGCACCCGGCGCGGCGGAGGCAGAGGCTGAGGCGACAGCCAACAGCGAGACCCTCCCATGCCCATCCGCAACCGATTTGCCGAACTTCTGCCCGAGATCACCGCCTGGCGGCGCGACCTGCACGAGAATCCCGAGATCCTCTACGAGACGCACCGCACCTCCGCCATCGTCGCCGAGAAGCTGAAGGCCTTCGGCTGCGACGAGGTGGTGACGGGCCTCGGCCGGACCGGAGTCGTCGCGCTCATCAAGGGGCGCGGCGAGGGGCGCACCATCGGGCTTCGCGCCGACATGGATGCCCTGCCGATCACGGAAGAGACGGGCCTGCCCCATGCCTCGAAGACCCCCGGCGCCATGCATGCCTGCGGCCATGACGGCCATACGGCGATGCTGCTCGGCGCGGCCAAGTATCTGGCCGAGACGCGGAACTTCGCCGGCACCGTCGCCGTGATCTTCCAGCCGGCAGAGGAGGGCGGCGGCGGCGGCCGCGAGATGTGCGAGGACGGCATGATGGAGCGCTTCGGCATCGACGAGGTCTACGGCATGCACAACTGGCCGGGCGCGCCGGTCGGCAGCTTCGCGATCCGCCCCGGCGGCTTCTTCGCCTCGACCGACCAGTTCGAGATCGAGATGGTGGGCCGCGGCGGCCATGCCGCCAAGCCGCACGAGAGCGTCGATCCGACGGTCATGGCGGCGCAGCTCGTTCTGGCGATGCAGACCATCGTCAGCCGCAATGCCGACCCGGTGAAGCAGATCGTCGTCTCGGTGACGAGCTTCATCACCTCCTCCACCGCCTTCAACGTGATCCCGCCGAAGGTGACGCTCCGCGGCACGGTGCGGACGCTGGCGCCCGAGATGCGGGTGCTGGGCGAGGAGCGGATCAAGGCGCTGGCGGCGGCGATCGCCACGGGCTTCGGCGGCGAGGCGCGCGTGAAGTGGATCAACGGCTATCCGGTGATGGTCAATGCCGAGACCGAGACGGAATATGCCCGCGAGGCGGCGGCGGCGGTCTCCGGCGATTGCGCCGAGGCCGACCTCGTCATGGGCGGCGAGGATTTCGCCTACATGCTCGAGGAGCGCCCGGGCGCCTATATCCTCGTTGGCAACGGCGACACGGCGATGGTCCACAACCCGGGCTACGATTTCAACGACGAGGCCATCCCGGCCGGTTGCTCCTTCTGGGCGGAGATCGTGGAGCGGCGGCTGCCGCTGGCGGGCTGAGCGGGCCGCGATGTTCGTGGGACGGCGCCCCCGCCCGGTACGCGCCGCAGGCGCAGGGCGAGCGCCGGCCCGTCCCGCGGGCTGGCGCTCTGGCGGGGCTGGGCGTGAGCTCCGGGCGGGGGATTGGTTGCACCATAAAGTGCCATGCGGCACCGACAGGAGCGCCAACCCCCGGGCCGGCGCTTGCCCTGCGCGGATAGGTCAGGGCTCGGTGGTGAGGGAGGACGGTGGGTTGAAAACCCATCCTACGCGTGCCCGCCGGGCGCCGCTCAGGCAGTGTCGGTCTTCACCCCACCCCCGCCCATCAGGAAATCCACCTGCCGCGCCAGCCCTGCCGCGAAGGCCCGCCCTGCCCCCTCCGCCACGCTCAAAGCCGCCGCCCCGTCCGGCCCGCCGCCGGCGAGCCCGCGCAGCACCGCCGCGCCCAGCCCTTCGGCCGTGACCTCCTCCGCCGCCCCGACGGCCCCCAGCGCCGCATAGGCGCCGGCGGCGTTCGCCACATGCGGCCCGTGGAGCACGCCGCGCCCGAGCTGGGCCGGCTCCCAGGGGTTGTGCCCGCCGACCTCGACCAGCGAGCCGCCGAGGAACACCGGCCCGGCGAGGCGGAACCAGAGCCCGGTCTCGCCGAGGCTGTCGGCGAGGTAGACCGCCGCCGCCATGCTCTCCCCCGACGAGCGCCGCGCAAGGGTGAGGCCGCGCGCCAGGCGCGCCACGTCCTCCCCCCGCTCCGGATGACGGGGGACGAGGATGAGGAGCGTGTCCGGCTGGGCGGCCAGCACCTGGCGATGCGCGGCCAGCACCGCCGCTTCCTCCCCCGGATGCGTCGAGACGGCCGCCCAGACCGGACGGCCGCCGAGCGCGGCGCGGAGCGCGGCGAGCACCTTTTCGTCAACGGGCGGCGGAGCCGCCGCCGCCTTGGCATCGCCGCCGTCGAAGACGGCGGCCCCTTCGGCATCGCCGCCCCGAAGCGCCGCAAGGCGCGCGGCCATCTCCTCCCCCTGCGCGGCCACGAGGCCGAAGGCAGAGAAGAGCGCCCGCGCCGTGGCCGGCCGCTTCGCCCAGCGGGCCGCCGAGCGCGCCGACATCCGGGCGTTGACGAGCGCCAGCGGCACGCCCTCCGCCTGAAGCCGCAGGATCGTCTGCGGCCAGATCTCGCTTTCCGCGAAGGCCACCGCATCCGGCCGCCAATGCTTCAGGAACCGCCGCAAGGGCCACGCCGCATCGAGCGGCGCGAACTGGTGGAGCGCCCCCTCCGGCAGCCGCCCGGGCAGGATCTCCGCCGCCGCCGCCGTGCCGGTCGTCAGGAGCACCCCAGCCCCCTCCGCCCGCAGCGCACCCGCGAGCGGCAGGAGCGACAGACCCTCGCCGACGGAGGCCCCGTGGAGCCAGACGAGCCTCCCCTCCGGCCGTGCCAGAGTCGCGCGCCCGGCGCGCTCGCCGAGCCGCGCCGCATCGACGCCGGCGCGCGCGAGCCCGCGCGTCACCTGCCTAAGGACAACGGGCGCCGCGAGGTTCGCGGCCGTCATATAGGTGAAGAGAAGCGGCGTCGGGGCCCGCGGACTCATCCGCGGCTCATCCGCCCGTGTGGCTCATGTGCCGGCTGACGCGGCCCGCCACGTCCTGCCGCGAATAGTCAAAATCGTGGCCCTTCGGCTTCAGCGCGATGGCGGCGCGGATCGCGTCCTCCAGCGGCGCATCGCCCTCCGACGCCCGCAAGGGCGCGCGCAGGTCCGAATGCCCTTCCTGCCCGAGGCAGGTGTATATCTCGCCCGTGCAGGTGATCCTGACCCGGTTGCAGCTCTCGCAGAAGTTGTGCGTGAGCGGCGTGATGAAGCCGATCTTCTGCCCCGTCTCGGCCAGGCGGCTGTAGCGGGCCGGCCCGCCGGTCGATTCCGCCAGCCCCTCGAGGTGATAGCGCTCGGCGAGCTGCGCGCGGAGGTCGCTCAGCGTCCAGTATTGCCCGAGCCTATCCTCGTTGCCGATGTCGCCCATCGGCATGACCTCGATGAAGGTCAGGTCGTGCCCCTCGGCGGCGCACCATTCGACGAGGTCGAAGAGCTCCACATCGTTGAAGCCCTTGAGCGCCACGGTGTTGATCTTGACCTTGAGCCCCGCCTCCTTGGCGGCGCGGAGGCCTTCCATCACCTGCGGCAGGCGGCCCCAGCGGGTGATGTCCTTGAACTTGCCCTCGTCGAGCGTGTCGAGCGAGACGTTCACCCGCCGCACCCCCGCCGCCGCCAGCTGATCGGCGAAGCGCGAGAGCTGGCTGCCATTGGTGGTCAGCGTCAGCTCTCTGAGGGCGCCGGATTTCAGATGCCGGCCCATCGCCTCGAAGAAGGTCATGATCCCGCGGCGGACGAGCGGTTCGCCGCCGGTGATCCGCAGCTTCTCGACGCCGAGGCGGATGAAGGCAGAGCAGAGCCGGTCGAGCTCTTCGAGCGTCAGCAGCTCCTTCTTGGGCAGGAATTCCATCTGCTCGGACATGCAGTAGACGCAGCGAAAATCGCAGCGATCCGTCACGGAGACGCGCAGATAGCGGATATCCCGCTGGAAAGGGTCGGTCAGCACCATGGGCGGAACGTAAGGGCCGCGCCGCGGGCGCGCAAGCGCCGGTCACGGGTGCGGCATGGCCGGCCGCACCCGGCGCACGCGCGCCCCGTTGCGCGCTCCGGTGCGCCGGCCTAAAATCGGCGCATGAAACACATCGCGCTCGCTGCCCTCCTTCTGCCCCTCGCTGCCTGCACCGAGGCGGATCTCGCCGGGCTCTTCGCCACGCCGCCGACGGAGGCCGCCGCGCCCACCGCCGCGCCGACGCTCGATCCCACCCCGCCGCCGCCGCCCCCGGCGGGCGCCACGACGGCGGATGAGTTCGACACGACGAGCGAGGAGGATCGCACCGCCGCGCTCGCGAGCCCCGTCGCCGCCGGCGGCGAGCGGCGACTGGGGGAGACGATAGGCTCCCTCGGCGATCCCGCCGATCCCGGCATCTGGGTGAAGACCGGCTATGTGACCGAGCTGACCTGGGGCCGCGTCGAGGTGCCCTCGACCGGCGCCGCGATCAGCCTGGAGCTGCGCCCCACGGGCGGCGAGCCCGGCGCCGGCGCCGAATTGTCGCTGCCCGCCATGCGGCTTCTGGAGCTGCCCTTCACGGCGCTCCCCGAGCTGGTGCTCTACGAGCTGCCGGGCGGGGCGCCCAGCTAGGGCGGCCGGGGCAGGGCAGGGGCAGGCAGGCGCTTACGGCTCTGCCCATTGCCCCGCCGCCAGCCGCAGGTGCCGGTCGATGCCGATGGCGGCGAGGAAGGCCGCATCGTGGCTGGCCACCAGCATGGCGCCCGGGTAATCGGCGAGCGCCGCCTCCAGCAGCTCCACCGCTTCGATGTCGAGATGGTTGGTCGGCTCGTCGAGGATGAGGAGCTGCGGCGGCTCCGCGCCGCCGAGGGCCAGCGCCAGCCCCGCCCGCAGCCGCTCGCCGCCCGAAAGGGTCGAGACCTCCGCCTCCCCCCGCTCGCCGCGAAAGGCGTAGCGCGCCAGAAGCGCATGGGCGGCCTCGTCCGTCAGCGCCGGGTGGGTCCGGCGGAGCGCGGCGAGGAGCGTCTCTCCCGCCTGCAGATCCGAGACATGCTGATCGAGCATGGCGAGGCGGGCGGGCCGGCGGAGCGCGCCGGCCTCGGGCGGAAGGCGGCCGCGGATCACCGCCAGCAGCGTTGACTTGCCGGCGCCGTTGGCGCCGTCGAGCGCCACATGCTCGCCGGCGCGGAGCCCCAGGTCGAGCGGCCCGAGCCGGAAGGCACCGCGCCGGGCGGTGACGCCGTCCAGCGACAGGACGAGCCCATGCGCCTCGCCGGCCTCGGCGCCGATCTTCAGGGGCGCCCGGCGCGCGATCCTGGCCTCGGCGGCGTCGCGGGCGGCGCGTGCCTCCGCCTCCGCCCGCTGGCCGAGCGTGCGAGTGCGGGCGGCGGTGCCCTCGGCGCGCTGCTTCATCGCCCCGATGACGATCCGGGGGATGCCGCCCGCCTTGCCCTGCCGCCGCCCGGCGCCCATGCGCCGCGCCTGCCGCTCCGCCTGGGCGCGGGCCTCGGCGCGGGCGCGGGCAAGGTCGCGCTCGGCCTCCTCCAGCGCCGCTGCGTCCCGGGCGATGCGGGCGGCGCGCGCCTCGGCATAGGCGCTCCAGCCGCCGCCGAAGAGCGTGGCGCCGGTCGGGGCGAGCTCCAGGATCCGGTCTACCCCCTCCAGAAGCGCCCGGTCGTGGCTGGCGATCACGACGCCGCCGGCCCAGTCCCGGACGAGCCCGGCGATCAGGGCCCGGCCCTCGGCATCGAGGTTGTTCGTCGGCTCGTCGAGGAGGAGGAGGTCCGGCGCCTCGAGAAGCGCACGGGCAATGCCGGCGCGGGTCCGCTGGCCGCCAGAGAGGGTGCCGAGCGGGCTCTCCAGCGCATCCTCCGGCAGGCCGGCGCGGGCAAGCGCCGCGGTGACGCGCTGGGGAAGCGTCCAGTCGGCCTCCGCGAAATCCGTCTCCGTGCCGTCGCCCGCCTCGATCCGCGCGAGGCGGGCAAGGCCGGGGCCGGCGCCGATGGCCTCGGCGACGGGGATGCCGGCGTCGGGCCAGCTCTGCAGGAGCCGCCCGAGCGTGCCGCTTCGGGCAACGCTGCCAGAGCCCGGGCTCAGGGCGCCGGCCATGACGGAAAGAAGCGTGGACTTGCCGGCGCCGTTGGCGCCGGTCAGACCGGTGCGCTCGGCCCCGAAGGCGAGCGAGAGGGGCGGCAGGAGGGGGGTGCCGTCAGGCGCGGCGAGAGAGACATCCGAAAGGGTCAGAAAGGCAGGCATGGATCACCGGGGCGTTCGTTGCGGGACGGGCGACGAAAACTGCGGTGCGATCCATCTTGAGCCTCCTTTGCGGTCTCTCCCCCAAGCTAGGGTGCCCGGGCGCAAAGAAAAAGGGCCGACCCACCGGGCCGGCCCCTCACTGGAGAGAAGGTAAGGCGCGTCAGCCAGCGCGGCGCTCGGGATGGAAGCGGCTGGTGCCCGAGAGCGCGAAGCGGCCGGAGCGGACTTTCACGATCCGGCCCTGGCGGAGGAGCGTGCCGAAGCTGCGCAGACCCTCCTCGCGGTCGAAGCTCTCCGGCGCGGCCTCGCCCACGAGCCGCATGAGCTGCGGGCGCGAGAAATCCTCGGCGCCCTCGATCTGCGAGGTGTAGGCGGCGGCGGCCTCGAGAAGGTCCGAGAGCGATTCGGCGCCGGCATCGGCGGCATAGACGGGGAAGGTCTCGAGCTCTTCCTCCGGGGCCTCGGCGGCGGGCGGCATCGGCCGCGGCGCCGGGGCCTCGCCGGGGAGGACCCGGCGGGGCCGGATCGGCTCGCCCGGGCGCGAGGCGGGGGCGGCGGCGGGCTCCTCGGCCGTCATGTCGACCCGCTGGGAGGCGACGAGCTTCAGCGGCGCCGTCCGCGGCCGCTCGGACTGGTGGTCGCCGCCGCGTACGGGGCGGCGGGGCCGCACGACCTGATCGAGATCCTCGCGGAAGGCAGCCATCTTGCCCTCGCGCCCGTCGCCCTCGCCGAGCCGGCGGGCGGCCTCGGTGGCGGCGACGGCGGCCTTGAGCTGGGCGATGGCGGCGCGGCGGCGGGAATTGCCGGGCTCCGCGAGCTGCTCGTCGGTGCGGGTGAGGATGCGGTTGAGCCCGGCCTCATCCGCCTCGGGCGCGGCGGCGAAGGGGCGCGGCTCGTCCCAGGCGGCCTGGGCCGGCGCCCCGGAGTCGGCGGCGGGCACGGGGGCCGCGTCGCTATCGAGATCGTCCGCGGTGTCGTCATCGGCCCCGTTGTCGAACGCGTTCGCGGGGCCGGGCCAGGCATCGCCGGCCTCGTCGTCCTCGATGTCGTCCTCATCGTCGTCCCAGCCGTCGGCCTCACCGATCGCCTCGTCCGAGAGGGCCGGCTCCTCGGGGTCGGCGAAGAGGGCTTCATCCTCGGCCCAGTCCTGCAGCTCGGCTTCGGCGGCGGCGAGCTCGGCAGGGTCGGGGCGCGGCGGCTCTTCCTCGCCGAGGGCGCCGAGCGCCTCGGGCGCTTCGCCCACCGGCCAGCCGTCCGCCGCGGGGGCGGCGTCGACATCGGGCGCCTGGGGCGCCGTCGCGAAGCGGGTCGGCTCGGGAAGGTCGTCTTCGGGTTCGTCCGGCAGGTCGAGCGCCTCTTCGGCCGGAATCTCGCCGGCCGTATCCATGCTCTCGGTCGGCATGTGCTGGCCGACCCGCGCCTCGGGCTCGATGGGCGCGGCCGAGGCGAAGGCGGCGTCTTCGTCGTCGGCCTCGAGCGCGGCGAGCTCGGCAAGAAGCTCCGCCTCCTCGCTGTCGGACAGGGTGCCGACGAAGGGCGAATCCGTTTCTTCGGCGCCGACCTCCTCGCTCTCCGGCACGGCCGGGCCGACCGTGCCCGCGGCATCGGGCTGCGGGGCGGGCGCGGCCTCTTGGGCCGGATCATGGGCGGGGTCAGCGGCGGCGGGGGCCTGCGCCCCCTCTTGCTCCGCCGGCGACAGGCTGTCGTAGGGCATGGCAAGGGCGGTCTCGAACGCCGGGCCGTCGCCGGCCTCGAGCGCCGCGGCGAGGGCTTCGAGCTCCTCGTCGGTCATGCCGTCGGTCAGCTCGTCCTCCTCCGCGAGCGCCTCGTCTTCGGCACCGGCGGGGACGTCGAGATCGAGGCCGAGATCCTCGGCACGGGCCTCGGACGCCTCTTCGGAGAAGGGCGGCTCGCCTGTGGGGGCGGGCTCGTAGGTCTCGGAGAGGTCGGGCTCGGCCAGGTCGGGCTCGGCGAAGACGTTCGCCTCCTCTTCGACCTCGGCCTCAGCGGCGGTATCTTCGGCCGTCTCCCACGCGGTCGCCTCGGCCACCTCGGGCTCCGCCGACATCTCGGCACTGCCCGCAGCCTCGGGAGCCGGCTCGGCCGGAGCGCCGGCCACCTCTTCGGCATCCTCCACCTCTGCGGCGGCGGCGCCGGCCACAGCGGCCGCGCCGGTGCCGACGACGGCACGGATGCGCGCCAGCTTGTCGGCCACGGAGCCGCCGGCCCCGGCGGGCTGCCGGGGGGAGGGGGGCATGGCGGGGGTGTGATCCTCGGCGGTCTCGGCACTGTCCGCCGCGTTGTCTTCGGCAGCCTCTGCCGGCGCGGGGGCCTCGTCATCCGCCTCTTGCGAGGCGGCCTCGGGCGGCTCGACCGGCGCGGGCGCTGCCTCCGGCGCCGTCAGTTGCGCGGCGCGCAGCACGATCCCGCCGCCTTCCTGACGGGCCTCGACGCGGCGGGCGATCTCGCGCTCTGCGATGCGGGCCAGCATGTCCGCATCGGGCGTCGGCGGTTCCGCGCCGAAATACCTGTCATCCGCCGCCAGATCGCGGAAGTATTCCGCAATGGCCTTCATCGTCCCGAAGGAATCGTCGAACCCCTCGAGGGTGCAACTGAACGTCCCGTAGGAGACGGTAAGAATCTTGCTCGATCCGACCATTCGTCACTCACTTCGCTGTCTGGCTCGGTGCATCGGGCCGAAAGGGCCCCTCTTGACGTTCCATTCAGACGGAAGAAGTAGGTCGGCCATGGCTGTTTTCAGGACCTTTTCTGGGCAATCCATCCCGAATAGGGGCACATTGTGGCACCACGCCCGGTGATTGTCAGCACCGCTCCCGTCACGCTTGTCGGCGGAGGCCCCGTGGCCGCCGAGGCACTGGCGGCGGCGCTGGCCCTCGCGCCGCGGCTCTTTGCGGCCGATGGAGGCGCCGACCGGGCGCTGGCGCTCGGCCACCGGCCCGAGGCGGTCATCGGCGACATGGACAGCCTGTCGGAGCCGGCGCGGGCTGCGCTCGCCGGGCGGCTCGTCGAGGTCCCAGAGCAGGAGACGACGGATTTCGACAAGGCGCTTCGCCTCATCTCGGCGCCGCTGGTGATCGGCCTCGGCCTCCGCGGTGGCCGGCTCGATCACGAGCTGGCGGGGCTCTCGGTGCTCGCCGCGCATCCCGAGCGGCCGTGCCTCCTCGTCGGCGAGGAGGACCTCGCCTGCCTCTGCCCGCCCGAGCTGGCGCCGGACCTGCCGGCGGGGATGGATCTCTCGCTCTTCCCGCTCACGCCCTGCCGCTGCGAGAGCGAGGGGCTTCTCTGGCCGACGGAGGGGCTCTTCTTCGAGATGGGCGGGCGCATCGGTACGTCGAACGAGGTGGCGGGGCAGGTGCGGCTCCGCCCCGATGCGCCGGGGATGCTGCTGATCCTGCCGCTGGAGGCGCTCGGCGCCCTCGTCAGGGCGCTGGTGGCGGCGCCGGCCTGGCCGCCCGCCGCTCCCGCGCGATGACATAGAGCCCGGCGGCGATGGTGAGCGCGATGCCCGCCGTCGCCATCGGCCCCGGCAGATCGGTGAAGACCAGCCAGCCGATGAAGGTGGCGAAGGGGATCTCGAGATATTGCATCGGCGCCAGCGTCGCCGCGGGCGCGAAGCGCAGCGACGCGGTCATGACCAGATGCGCCAGCGTCCCCGTCAGCCCCAGCGCCGCGATCAGCCCCCAGGTGGCGGCATCGGGCGCCGACCAGGCGAAAAGCCCCTCCGGCCCCGCGAAGATCAGCGCCAGAGGCACGAGGATCACGCTCGCCATCGCCCCGCTCATCGCCTGCAGGGGGACGGGCCCGACCTCGCGCGCGACGGCGCGGGTCGCGAGCATGAAGAGCGCGAAGACGAGTGCCACCCCGAGCGGCAGAAGCGCGACCGCCCCCGCCTCGCGCAGGTTCGGCTGCAGGACGAGGAGCGTCCCGACAAAGCCCACCGCCGCCGCGCCCAGCCGGTGCGGGCCGACACTCTCGCCGAGAATGGCCCAGCCGAGGAGGAGGAGGATGAAGGGCATGACGAAGGCGATGGCCACCGCATCGGCCAGCGGCAGATAGCGCAGCGCCGTGAACATGCCGAAGAGCCCGAGGATATGGAGGATCGTCCGCAGAAGCGTCAGCCCCATCGCCCGCCGCGACATCACGAGCGTCCCGCCCGTCAGGAGCACCAGGGGCACCAGCACCGCGGCCTGCACCCCGAAGCGGATCGCCACGAGCTGGCCGATGGCGAGGCTCTCCCCAAGCACCTTGGCGATGGCGTCGCCGATGGGCGCCATGATGCAGAAGCCGAGCATGAGGAGGATGCCGAGGAGCGGGCGGTCTTGAGCCATGGCGCGACGCTAGCCGCGCCATGGCATCAGGTCCAGCCTCGGGCCGCAGGCGCGTCCGGCGGCGTATCGCCACACAGGGCAGGCCGGGGCCAAGGGGGAGGGTCAGGCGGCGGTCAGCACCGCCTCGATCTTGTCGACGGGATGGCCCGTCAGCGTCTTCGGCACCTCGGCGATGACCTTGGCCTCCACCTCCTTGTGGAGCTTCTGGCGCATCTCGCCGAGCACCACCGGCGGCGCGACGATCACCAGATGCTCGAAGGCGCCCTTGTGGGCGAGCTTGTAGAGCCGCTCCGCCAGCTCGTCGGCAAAGCGCTCCTTGGCGAGCTTGTGCCAGTCGGCCTCGTCGAGGGCGCTCTTCTGCACCCGGCCGCCGCCGTCGTTCATCCGGCCGGGCCGGTCGGTGCCCTGCTCGCGGGTCGGCGGGTTCTCTTCATGGAACTCGCGGACGACCTCGAGATTGGGGAACTTCTCGTCCCCCTCGTTGCGGAAGAGCAGCGCCTTCTCGCCATCGGCGACCATGACATAGGTGTCGTGCTTGAGGCTGATCTCGCCCATCGGGAAAACTCCTTCCGTTGCGGCCCTTTACCCGGACCCTTTGGAAGGAGAACGCCGCCCCCCGCCACGCCGTTCCGCGGGCGCGCTCCCTGTCTTTGCTCCCGAAAAATCCTCAGGGGGTCTGGGGGCAGAATGCCCCCAGCGTCACAAGGGAAATGCGGCCCTGGCCGCTCCACTGACCAGCCCGATCAACAATTCGGGACGTTCACCGCGAGGCCGCCGAGGGAGGTCTCCTTGTATTTCTCGCTCATGTCGCTGCCCGTCTGGCGCATCGTCTCGATCGCCGCATCGAGCGGCACGAAATGCTGGCCGTCGCCGCGCAGGCTCAGCGAGGCGGCGGAGATCGCCTTGATGGCGCCGAGGCCGTTCCGCTCGATGCAGGGCACCTGCACCAGCCCCTTCACCGGGTCGCAGGTCATGCCGAGATGGTGCTCGAGCGCGATCTCTGCGGCGTTCTCCACCTGCTCGGGGCTGCCTCCGAGAACGGCGCAGAGCCCGGCGGCGGCCATGGCCGAGGCGGAGCCGACCTCCGCCTGGCAGCCGCATTCGGCGCCGGAGATCGAGGCGTTGTACTTGATGAGCCCGCCGATGGCGGCGGCCGTCAGGAGGAAGTCCGGCAGCTTCGAGGCCTGCGCCGTCGGCACATGAGAGAGCCAGTAGCGGATCACCGCCGGCACCACCCCGGCGGCGCCGTTGGTGGGGGCGGTGACGACCTGCCCGCCGGCGGCATTTTCCTCGTTCACCGCCATGGCATAGGCGCTGATCCAGTCGTTGATGACATGCGGCGCCGCGAGGTTCTGCCCGGCCTCGGCCTTCAGCGCCTCGTGGATCGCGGCGGCCCGGCGGCGGACGTCGAGCCCGCCGGGGAGCGTGCCCCGCGCCTCCAGCCCCCGCGCGATGCAGGCCTCCATCACCTCCCAGATGCGGGCGATGCCGGCATCGAGATCGCCGCGCCCCATGCGGCTTTCCTCGTTGGCGCGCTTCATCTGGGCGATGGTCAGGCCCGAGGCGCCGGCCATCTTCAGCATCTCGGCGGCGGTCTTGAACGGGTAGGGCACGGGCGGGCCGCCCGCCTTGTCCTCCCCCGATGCCAGCTCCTCGGCAGTCAGCACGAAGCCGCCGCCGACAGAGTAATAGGTGACCTCGGTGATGACATCGCCCTCGGCGTCGCGCCCCTGCAGCACCATGCCGTTGGCATGGCCGGGCAGGGGGCCGCCGTAATCGAACTGCAGGTCGCGCTCGGGGTCGAAGGCCAGCCGGGGCAGGCCCTCGGGGGTCAGCGCCTTCTCCTCGCGGATCGCCGCCAGCGCCGCCTCGGCCTTTTCGGCATCGTAGCCTTCGGGGGTGAAGCCGGCGAGGCCGAGGATCACCGCCCGGTCGGTCGCATGGCCGATGCCGGTGAAGGCGAGCGAGCCGTAGAGCGTGGCGCGGATGCGCGCGGTGCTGAAGGGCTGGGCGCGGAGGTGATCGAGAAAGCGGCCCGCCGCCACCATCGGCCCCATCGTATGCGACGAGGAGGGGCCGATCCCCACCTTGAACATCTCGAAGACGGAGAGGAACATCAGAGCGCACTCCCTTCGCGCGGCCGGCAGGGCTCGGGCCGGGTGAAGGGCGCCGGCCCCAACCCCTCGGCCTCGGCGGCCCGCGCCGTCGCCGGCTCCGCCTCCATCCGCTTGGCGAGGCTTTCGAGCCCCGGCCAGCGGGAAAGGGGCGGCCAGTCGCCCTCCTCGGGGTAGAGCGCCAGCCAGCGGAGCATGGGCGCGAGGTAGCAATCGAGGATGCCCGGTTCCATCTCGGTCATTACCGGGAAGAGCCGCGCCTCGGCGATCTCCAGCAGCTCCATCACCCGCGCCCGCGCCGCTTCGGGCGCCGCCTCGGGAAACTGGCGCGGATAGAAACGCGCCCGGAGCGCGGGGTGGAGCGCGTTGGAGAGCCAGAAGAGCCAGCTCAGCGCCGGCCCCCGCGCCGCCTCGGCCGGCGCCGGAAAGAGCCGCCCGGCATCGTCGGCGAGCCAGAGAAGGATGGCGCCGGTCTCGAACATCGGCCCGCCCGGCGTCTCGAGGACGGGGATGAGCCCCATCGGGTTCCGCAGCAGGTACTCCGGCATCTTGTGCGCCCGCGCCCGTCGGTCGACGAGCTGCGTCCGATAGGGCGTGCCCAGCATCTCCAGCGCCAGCCGGACGCAGAGCGAGGCATTGTCAGGCGCGTAGTGAAGGACGAGTGGGGTCATGGGGGCAGCTAAGCACCTCGCCGCCCGTCCGGCCAGCCGGGACAGACAGGCCGCAGCCAGAAAGCGACGTCTTGCGCGGGGAGGGGGCCGGCCCGTGCCGGGCCGGGTGGAGGCTCTGCCTCCACACCTCCGAGGTATTTTGGGCCAGATGAAGGGGGATCCGGGGGGGGCGGAGGTGCAGGGCGGGCTACCCCGAAGCCTCAGTCCGGCCGGGTGAGGATATAGGCGGCGCCGGCGCCCATGCCGACGACCTGCACTCCGATCACCCAGGCCGGCAGGCCGAGGACGAGGCTGAGCATCAGGATCGCCGCCATGCTGCCCACGGCCCAGGCTTTCGCGCGGCGCGGGATGGCGCCCCGCGCCTCCCAATCCCTCAGCACCGGCCCGAATCGGCGATGGGCGAGGAGCTTCGCATGGAGCGCCGGGCTGGAGCGGGCGAAGAAGAAGGCGGCGAGGATGATGAAGACCGTGGTTGGCAGGCCGGGGAGGACGATCCCGATGAGCCCGAGCCCGATCATCAGCCAGCCGAGCCCGAGATAGACCCATCGCTGCATCGCGGCTTCCTCTCTGGCCTGGCCTCTCGCCCTTTCCGGAAGTGGCGCCGCCTCCCGCCCCCGTCAAGGCCGGCCGGTGCCCGGGCTGATCCGGCCCCGGGGGCAGCCGCGCCCCCCTGCGCCCCGGCCGCCTCTGCGCCCGTCCGGCCGCCGCCAGACCTCTCGCCCTTCGCCGCCAACCTTCCTATAAGAGCCCAACGTCTTGAGGAGCCCGCCCATGCCCGCCGATCTTTCCCCCATCGACAAGGCCAAGTTCGTCGCCGCCAAGCGGGCGGCGAAGATGGTGGAATCGGGGATGCGCGTCGGGCTCGGCACCGGCTCCACCGCCGCCTGGCTCGTGCGCTGCCTCGGCGAGATGGTCCGCGAGGAGGGGCTGAAGATCACCGGCGTACCGACCTCTTCTCGCACCGCCGCGCTGGCGCGGGACGTGGGCATCGAGGTCATATCGCTCGACGAGGCGCGCTGGCTCGACCTGACCATCGACGGCGCCGACGAGTTCGACGAAAAGCTCAACCTCATAAAGGGCGGCGGCGGGGCGCTTCTGATGGAGAAAATCGTCGCCACCGCCTCCGACCAGATGGTGGTCATCGCCGACGGCTCCAAGGAGGTCGAGACCCTGGGTGCCTTCCCGCTGCCCGTCGAGGTCATCCCCTTCGGCTGGCAGACGACGCGGCTTCTGATCGAGGAGACGCTGATCGGGCTCGACGTGCTCGGACGCACCACGGCGCTCCGCATGAACGGCGAGGCGCCTTACGTCACCGACGAGGGCAACCATATCCTCGATCTGCATCTGAACCGGATCGGCAATGCGCGGCAGCTCAGCCTCGTGCTCAACCAGATCCCCGGGGTGGTCGAGAACGGGCTCTTCATCGACATCTGCGACGCCGTGGTCATCGGCCATGGCGACGGCCGTGTCGAGATGCGCAACCTCGCCACCGGCGAGACGACCAGCGAGAGCTACGATTTCGTCGAGGACGGCAACGCCTTCTCCGACATGACGGACTGAGCCCCGGCCGGCTCCGGCGCCGCCATCGCCCGGCCCATCGGGCGGGCCTCTAGCCGCCCCCTTCTGGCACTCTGCCGCCCGCTGGCCTATCTCAGGGGCCGGGCGGGCAGCAAAGGGGCAGGCCATGGCGACTTCCTTCGACCTTGATCTCTTCGTGATCGGCGGCGGCTCGGGCGGCGTGCGCGCCGCGCGGGTGGCGGCGCAGGGCGGTGCCAAGGTGGCGCTCGCGGAGGAGAGCCGCATGGGCGGCACCTGCGTGATCCGCGGCTGCGTGCCGAAGAAGCTGATGGTCTTCGCCTCCACCGTGCCGGGCACGCTGGCCGAGGCGGCGGGCTATGGCTGGCGCGTCGGCGCCGCCTCCTTCGATTGGCCGGTCTTCCGCAAGAAGCTCCATTCCGAGCTCGACCGGCTGGAGGGCATCTACCGCGCCGGGCTCGTCAATGCCGGCGTCACCATCCATGACCAGCGGGCGGTGATCGCCGATCCGCACCGGGTGCGGCTCGCCGACGGCACCGAATTCACCGCCCGCCATATCCTCGTCGCCACCGGCGGCCGGCCCTTCCGGGCCGAGATCCCCGGCTGCGAGAGCGCCATGGTCTCGGACGATGTGTTCAATCTCGAGACCCTGCCGAAGTCGATCCTCATCATCGGCGGCGGCTATATCGCCAGCGAATTCGCCTGCGTCCTCGCCGGGCTCGGCGTGAAGGTGACGCAGTTCTACCGCGGCGAGCAGATCCTGCGCGGCTTCGACGGCGAGGCGCGCGACCTCGTCGCCGAGGGTATGCGCGAGCGGGGCGTCGACCTGCGGCTCGGCACGACCATCGAGGCGGCGGAAGAGGTGGAGGGCGGCACGCGCATCACCGCCTCGACCGGCGGCGCGGAGGTCTACGAGAAGGTCCTCCTCGCCACCGGGCGGGTGCCGAACACCCACGGGATGGGCCTCGAGGAGGCCGGCGTGAAAATCGGCAAGGCCGGGGAGATCGTCGTCAACGAATACAGCCAGACGGATGTGCCCTCGATCTATGCCGTCGGCGACGTGACGGGCCGCATCGCGCTGACGCCGGTGGCGATCCGCGAGGGCATGGCCTTCGTCGAGACGGTCTTCGGCGGCAACCCGACGCCCGTCGATCACGAGCTCGTGCCCTCGGCCGTCTTCACCCAGCCGGAGCTCGGCTCCGTCGGCTTGACGGAGGACGAGGCCGGGGGCCGGGGCCCGGTGGAGATCTACGCCACGTCCTTCCGCCCGATGCGCTCCGCCTTCGCCGGGGCGCCCGACCGGGTGCTCATGAAGCTGGTGGTGGAAACGGAGAGCCGCCGCGTCCTTGGCTGCCACATCGTCTCGCCCGAGGCGGGGGAGCTGATCCAGCTCGCCGCCGTGGCGGTGAAGATGGGCGCGACGAAGGAGGATTTCGACCGCACCTGCGCCGTGCATCCGACCATGGCCGAAGAGCTGGTGACGATGAAGATGCCGGTGCGGCGGCTGGGCTGAGGGCTCGCGGGGGGCCGGCCCGTTGGGCCGGGTGGAGGCTCTGCCTCCACACCTCCGAGGTATTTTCGGCCAGATGAAAGGGGATCCGGGGCCATTCGTCTTTGCTCCCGGAAAATCCTCAGGGGGGATCTCGGGGGGCGCGAGCGCCCCCCGAGGCGGGGGTCGCCATGGGTGCGCCATGGGTTCGAGCACCCATGGCGACGGGGCGGCAGCCCCCGCGTCTGGCCTATCCACGATCTCTTCGCGAGGTCCCCTGAACCGGCCCAGCGCCCGCGCCGGAGCCTGCCGCGGCGTCGCGCCCGGCTTGAAAATCGGGCCAGAGCAGTCCAGATGGAGGGGAACGGCCGGGAGCGGCAAAAAGAAAGTAGGGAGCCGATGGCAGGCAACAGCCAGGGGCCTTGGGGCGGCGGTGGTCGCGGACAGGGCGGAGGAAGTGATGATGGTGGCCAGGGCAACGGCTCTGGCAATGGTCAGGGGAACGGGCCGAACGGGGGCCCGAACGGCGGGCGCCGCCCGACGGGCCGTCCGCCCCGGCAGGAGGGCATCCCCGAGATCGACGATCTGATGAACCGCGGCCGCGAGCAACTGCGCGTCCTGATGGGCGGCGGCGGCAACAAGCGGCCGAACGGCACCGGCGGCGGCCCGGGCGGGGGCGGCGAGTTCCGCATCACCCGCGGGACCGTCGGTCTCGCCGCCCTCGTCGTCATCGCGGCCTGGGCCTTCATGTCGTTCTACACGGTGCGCCCCGAGGAACAGTCGGTCGAGCTCTTCTTCGGCCAGTATTCCTCCACCGGCAATCCGGGCCTCAACTTCGCGCCCTGGCCCTTCGTCACCCACGAGGTCGTCAACGTCACCTCCGAACGGACGGAGAGCATCGGCTCCACCGGCACCGCGCGTGACCAGACGGGCCTCATGCTGACGACGGATGCCAATATCGTCGACATCAACTTCCAGGTCGTCTGGAACGTCGCCGACCCGGCGCGCTACCTCTTCAACATCGCCGAGCCGCAGGAGACGGTGCAGGCGGTGTCGGAAAGCGTCATGCGCGAGGTCATCGCGGCCTCGACGCTCGCGCCGATCCTCAACCGCGACCGGGGCCTCATCGCCGCGACCGTGCAGGAGAGCATCCAGGCGACGCTCGACGAATACGAAAGCGGCATCAACATCGTCCGGGTCAACCTCGAGCGGGCCGACCCGCCGGCCGAGGTGATCGACGCCTTCCGCAACGTGCAGGCCGCCGAGCAGGAACGCGACCGGCTGCAGCGCCAGGCGGATGCCTATTCGAACCGTGCCCTCGCCGAGGCGCGCGGTGCCGCCGCGCAGATCGTGGAGGAGGCCGAGGCCTACCGCGCCGAGACCGTCAACGACGCGCTCGGCCAGGCGAGCCGCTTCACCTCGGTGCTCCAGGCCTACCAGACGGCCGAGGATGTCACCCGCCGCCGTCTCTATCTCGAGACGATGGAAGAGGTGCTGGGCGAGACCAACATGATCATCCTCGACGATGCCATCGCCGGCGGTTCGGGTGGCGGGCAGGGGGTCATCCCCTATCTGCCGCTGAACGAGCTCGGCCGCACGGCACCGCCGCCCTCGGGCGCGATCACAACGCAATCGGGGAGCAACTGACATGCGCCGCGCCGTCTATCTGATCCCCGCCATCGTCGTGGTGCTCGCGCTCGCGCTCTCGTCGATCTACGTCGTCAACGAGAAGGAAAAGGCGCTGGTCCTACAATTCGGCCAGATCGTCACCGTGAAGGAGGATCCGGGCCTCGGCTTCCGGATCCCGATCATCCAGGAGGTCGTCAAGTACGACGACCGGATTCTCAGCCTCGACACGCAGACCATCGAGGTCACGCCGTCGGATGACCGCCGGCTGGTGGTCGATGCCTTTGCCCGCTACCGGATCAACGATGTCGTCCGCTTCCGCCAGGCGGTGGGCGTGGGCGGTATCGCCACGGCCGAGAACCGGCTGCAGTCGATCCTCAACGCCCAGATCCGCGAGGTCCTCGGCGCCGATCAGGTGACTTCCGACACGATCCTGTCCTCCGACCGGCGGCTCCTGATGACCCGGATCCGCGATCAGGCCCGCGCCTCGGCGCTGAACCTCGGGCTCGACGTCGTCGACGTGCGGCTGAAGCAGACCAACCTGCCGCCGCAGAACCTCGATGCGACCTTCGACCGGATGCGCGCCGAGCGTGAGCGCGAGGCGGCGGACGAGGTCGCCCGAGGCAACGAGGCGGCGCAGCGCGTGCGCGCCCTGGCCGACAGGACAGTGGTCGAGACCCAGTCCGAAGCCGAACGCGAGGCGCAGATCACGCGAGGCGAGGCGGATGCCGAAGCCAACCGCATCTTCGCCGAGGCCTATGGGGCGGATCCGGAGTTCTTCGACTTCTACCGCTCTCTGCAGGCCTATCGCGTGGCGCTGGGCTCGGCGAATTCCTCGATGGTGCTGACGCCCTCGAGCGAGTTCTTCGATTACCTCTACACCGACGATATCGCGGGCTCCGGCGATGGCGGCGCGGAGGCTTCCGCGGTGCTGCCGGCCGATGAGTCGGACGACGTCCCGTCGCCCGCGCTCGAAGAGCCGGCCGAGGAGGCGGAGGACGCTCTGCTGGACGCCCCGGCGGAGGAGGCCGATGCGGCGGAGGAAGCTCCGGCCGACGAGGCTGCCGACGAGCCTGTGGCGGACGAGGCTCCGGCCGACGACGCTGCGGCGGATGAAGCCCCGGCTGACGACGCTGCTGACGACACCACGGCCGATGACGCCGCCGCCGAAGACGATGCGGCGGCGGACGACGCCACCGCGCCGGCGACCAATCCCTGATGGCGACAGCCATCCTCGCCCTCGGCCTCCTTCTGGTGGCCGAGGGTCTGCTCTGGGCGCTGGCGCCCGGGCTGATCGAGGCGATGCTCGAGGCGCTCCGCGCGCTCGATCACGCCCAGCGGCGGCTCTTCGGGCTCGGTGCCCTCGCCGCCGGCGTGGCGCTGCTCTGGCTGGCCAAGAGCCTCGGCGCCTGACGCCCCGCTATAAGGCCCCTCGGCCGCATCAGGCCGATCGCCACGGTGCCGGCCGCCCTGTTAACCGCCTGTTCACGCTAAGCTCACATGCCGATTGCAGGCATTCACATGGCCTTGACGCCTTGCAATGAGCGATTGTGCCCGGGCCCCCGAACGCGCGATGGTCGCGCATCCGCCCCGCCCCCTTCCCGGGCCGGCGGGACGAGCCGCAAACAACATGGAGAGATACAAGTGTCGAACAGGTCCAAAATCACGACGGTCGGGCCGCTCGGCCTTGGCGCCGCCGCCGTCGGCCTCACCCTGGCCTTCTCGCCCGTCCATGTGGGCGCGCAGGAGACGCAGGACGACGGGGTCAATCCCGAGGTCACCGAGAACAGCGACACCCCGCCGCTCGGCAATCCCGGGCTCGACCGGCCGGCCTCCTTCGCCGACCTCGCCCGCATCGTCAGCCCGGCGGTGGTGAACATCACCACCACCACCATGGTGGCCGGCAGCACCTCGCCGCAGGGCGTCGTGCCCGAGGGCTCGCCCTTCGAGGATTTCTTCCGCGACTTCCAGGATCGGGGCGGCGAGGCGCCGCGCCGCTCCTCCGCGCTCGGCTCGGGCTTCGTCATCTCGTCTGACGGCTATGTCGTCACCAACAACCACGTCATCGAGGGCGCCGACGAGATCGAGATCGAGTTCTTCTCCGGCGATACGCTCTCTGCCGAGCTGGTCGGCACCGACCCGAACACGGACATCGCCGTCCTGAAGGTCGAGGGCGTCGAGCTGCCTTACGTCGAATTCGGCGACAGCGACGACGAGACCGCCGAGGTCGGCGACTGGGTCATGGCCATGGGCAACCCGCTGGGGCAGGGCTTCTCGATTTCCGCCGGCATCATCTCGGCGCGGAACCGGGCGCTCTCCGGCAATTATGACGACTTCATCCAGACCGACGCCGCCATCAACCGCGGCAACTCGGGCGGCCCGCTCTTCAACATGGACGGCGAGGTCATCGGGGTGAACACCGCGATCCTGTCGCCCAACGGCGGCTCCATCGGCATCGGCTTCTCGATGGCGTCGAACGTCGTCACCCGCGTCGTCGACCAGCTCATCGAATTCGGCGAGACCCGCCGCGGCTGGCTCGGCGTCCATATCCAGGACATCACGCCCGACATGGTCGATGCCATCGAGGGTATGGATTCGGTCGAGGGCGCGCTCGTCACCGACGTGCCGGACGGGCCCGCCAAGGATGCCGGGATGCTCGCCGGCGACGTCATCCTGACCTTCGACGGTCAGGAGGTCGAAAGCACCCGCGAGCTCGTCAACATCGTCGGCAACTCGCCGGTGGGCAAGGAAGTCCAGGTCGACATCCTGCGCAACGGCGAAGAGGTGACCATCGGCGTCACGCTCGGCCGCCGCGAGGAGAATGTCGAGGAGGTCTTCCCCGCTGCGCAGCAGGACGATCTGATGCCGCAGAGCGACGAGATCCTCGGGCTGGAGCTTTCCGAGATCACCCCCGAACTTTCGGAGGAATATGACCTCGGCGACCTCGCGGGCCTGCTTGTCACCAATGTCGACCCGCTGTCCGACGCCGGCGAGAAGGGCATCCTGCCCGGTGACGTCATCACCGAGGCCGGCCAGCAGCCCGTCGCCTCGCTCGACGATTTCACGGCGCGCATCGACGAGGCGGTGGAGGCCGGGCGCCGCTCGCTCCTCCTCCTCATCCGCCGCGGCGGTGACCCGCGCTTCGTCGCGCTGGTGATCGACGACAGCGTCGACACGGAGTAAACGCCTCCCCCTCGCGGGGAGCGGCAGGGGCGCCCTTCGGGGCGCCCTTTTGCTGTGGGGGCGGCAGCCCCGGATCAGAGCCGGTCGAGCTGCGCCTCGCTCAGCGCCACCAGCCCCAGCGCCTGCGCCGCGGCGAGCGACAGGAGCGGGCTGTCCGGCCCGTTGCCGCGCTGGAAATCCTGGATCGCCCGGCCCGTCGCCACGTCCATCTGGCCGTTGACCGGCCCGGCATAGAAGCCGCGGACGGCCAGCGCCCGCTGCAGGCTTTCGACGAAGGCCTGGGTATAGACCGGCGGGCAGAGCGTCTCGAAGCGCACATCCTGCCGCTCGCGGGTGATGTCCTGCCGGGTGGCCGTGCGGTAGCTGGCGGGGGAGACGACCGTGCCGTCCTCGGCGCGCACCTCGGGGCGGACGAGCTCCTGCGCCGTGAAGGTCTCGATCACCGCCGGGGTGATGTCATGCCCGTAGCAGCGCCCCTCCTCGCCGATCTCGATCTCGGCGCCGGAAAAGGCGGGGGGCATGGCGCCGGAGCCGCCCTGGCCCGGGCTGTCGGGGGCGGGCGCGCAGGCGGCAAGGGTCAGGAGAAGGAGGGCGCGTCTCATCTGGCTGCCGGTCACCGCTGCCGCATTCTGGTCGCCGATCCTAGGGGGCGCCTGCGGGGGCCCGCAAGGCCCGCCGCCCCGGCCCCCGGGCGTTGTGGCGGCGCGTCCTCACCTGCCGCGTCGTCATGCCGTCCCATGCCCCCTCTGGCCATGCCGGGCAGGCTCCCCTATCTAGGGGCGAGGTGAGGCAAGAGGCATCTATGGCGCGGATTACCTATATAGAACATGGCGGCACCGAGCATCAGGTCGATGTGCCGAACGGGCTCACGGTGATGGAGGGGGCGCGCGATAACGGCATCCCCGGCATCGAGGCCGATTGCGGCGGCGCCTGCGCCTGCTCCACCTGCCATGTCTATGTGCATCCCGACTGGGTCGAGAAGCTCCCCCCGCGCGAGCCGATGGAGGAGGACATGCTCGATTTCGCCTTCGAGCCCGATCCCACGCGCTCGCGGCTGACCTGCCAGCTCAAGGTCTCCGACGCGCTCGACGGGCTCGTCGTCCAGATGCCCGAGAAGCAGATCTGAGATGCGCGGCGCCGCGCTCCTCCTCGCCCTCTGGGCCGGCGGAGCGGCGGCGGAGGACGGGCTTGCCCTCATCGAGGGGGCCGACCGCCCCGTCCGTGCCGTCTATGACGCGCCGACGGATCGCTATGACCATGGCGTCCTCGGCGATGCCATCGAATGGGGCGCGCTGGTCTTCACCTTCGACCGCTGCCCGGCCTGCGCCAATTTCCAGCCGGTTCACCGCCGCCTGACCCTGCCGGAGTCGCGCGTCTTCGAGGATCTCGAGCCGCGCCTTGCCGATATCGACGGCGACGGCGTGGCCGAGGCGATCACGGTCGAGAGCGATCTCGCCCTCGGCGCCCGGCTCGCCGTCTATGCGCCCTCCGGCCTCATGGCGGCGACGCCCTTCATCGGCCAGCCCCACCGCTGGCTCGCTCCCCTCGGCGCCGCCGATCTCGACGGGGACGGGCGGGTGGAACTCGCCTATGTCGACCGGCCGCATCTGGCGCGGGTGCTGCGCGTGGTGCGGCAGGACGGCGCGGCGCTGGTGGAGGTCGCGGCGCTCTCCGGCGTCACCGCGCATCGGATCGGCGAGGACTGGATTTCCGGCGGCATCCGCGATTGCGGGGTGGGGCCGGAGATCATCGTCGCCAGCCCCGACTGGGCGCGGGTGCTGGCCGTGACCTTCGACGGGGCGGAGCTGACGGCCCGCGACATCGGCTCCGCCGCCGCCGGCCGGCCCGCCTTCACGCGGGCGCTCCGCTGCGAGGCGCCCTAGATCAGCGCTGTCAGCGCCGCGAGCCCGCCGATCTCGGCGAGCACGCAGGCGGCGCCGAGGATGTCTCCCGTCTGGCCGCCGATCTTGGCACGCGCCACCAGCGCGAGCGCGGCGGCCGCCGCGAAACCGGCTAGGGCCAGCACCAGCCCGGCCCCGCCGATCAGGATCAGCGCCCAGAGCGTGCCGAGCCCCAGCGCCGCCCAGCCCGCCTTGCCCGGCCGGCCGACCCCGCGCGACAGCCCGTCCGCCCGCGCCGGCGGCAGCACGGCCATGACCCAGGCCATGGCGCCCCGCGCGAAAGCCGGGGCCACCAGCAGGGCGGGCCAGAGAAGCCCGGCGGCGATCAGCGGCTCCAGAGCCGCGAAGCGGGCGAGTGTGGTGAGGACGAGCGCGATGGCGCCATAGGCGCCCGTCCGGCTGTCCTTCATGATGGCGAGCCGCGCCGCCCTGTCCCAGCCGCCCCAGAGCCCGTCCGCCGTGTCGGCCAGCCCGTCCTCGTGGAGCGCCCCGGTGGCGAGTGCCTGGGCGGCGAGCACCAGCGCCGCCACCAGCCCGGCGGGCAGGCCGAGCCAGAGCGCGAGGGTGCCGACCAGCCCGGCGAGGGTTCCGACGACCAGCCCGGCGACGGGGAAGGCCCAGGCCGCCCGGGCGCCGCGCGCCGCCGCGCCGCCCTGGCCGACCGGCAGGCGGGTCAGAAGCCCGATGGCCGCGGCGATATCGCGAAGACCCTGCGTCCCGATGTCGCCAATCCTTGTCATTGGGTCCGCCCCCGGCCTTTCGTTTGCTGGCCCGAGCGTTAGAGAGGGGGCGTCCCGATTGCAATGAGGCCAGCCCGATGTCAGCCCCCTTCACCGATCTCGCCGGATTCCGCGCCCTGCTCGCCGTCCAGCCCGGGCCCGATGCCGCCGCCCTTGTCGCCGCCGCGGAGCGCAATGCGCAGCTGACCAAGCCGCCGGCCGCGCTCGGCCGCCTGGAGGAGCTGGCGCTCTGGTATGCCGGCTGGCGGGGCGAGGCGCGGCCGGAGCTGAAAGCGCCGCTCATCTGCATCTTCGCCGCCAATCACGGCATCGCCGCGCGCGGCGTCTCGGCCTTCCCGCCGGAGGTCACGGAACAGATGGTGGCGAATTTCGAAGCGGGCGGCGCGGCGATCAACCAGCTCGCCCGGGAATTCGGCGCGCGCCTGAGCGTGACGCCGCTGTCGCTCGACACGGCGACCGCGGATTTCACCGAAGCCCCGGCGATGAGCGAGGCGGAATTCGTCGAGGCGCTCGCCGCCGGCTGGGCGGCGGTGGACCCGTCGGCGGATCTCCTCGTCACCGGTGAGATGGGCATCGGCAACACGACGGCGGCATCCGCCATCGCCGCGGCGCTCTTCGGGGGACCGGCGAGCGGTTGGGTCGGGCGGGGGACGGGCGTGGATGACACCGGCCTCGCCCGCAAGCGGCAGATCGTCGAGGCCGGGCTCGCGCTGCACCGGGACGCGCTCGGCGACCCGCTCGAGGTGCTCCGCCGCTTGGGCGGGCGCGAGATCGCCGCCATGGCCGGTGCCATCGCCGCCGCGCGCCATCACCGGATCCCGGTGCTGCTCGACGGCTTCATCTGCAGCGCGGCGGCCGCCGTGCTCCACCGTGCCGCGCCCGCGGCGCTCGATCACTGCGTCGCCGCCCATTGCAGCGCGGAATCCTCCCATGCCGCCATGCTCGTGCGGCTCGGCAAGAACCCCCTCGTGTCGCTGGACCTCCGGCTCGGCGAGGGCTCGGGCGCGGCGCTGGCCATCGGCATCCTGCGCGGTGCGCTCGCCTGCCATTCGGGCATGGCGACCTTCGCCGAGGCCGGGGTGAGCGACGGCTGAGGCCTCCCCGGGGCGGCCCCCCTCGGCCGGCCCTTGCGGGCCGGCTCGGGGCAGGGCAGCGTGAGCGGCAGACGAGGGGGACCCCAGATGCAGACCTTTTTCTCCGAAGACCACCGCAAGCATTTTCCGCAGGCCGAGCTCTCCGGTGGGCAGTTCGTGACGCCCTTCGAGCGGCCGTCGCGCGTCGAATACGTGCGCGCCGAGCTTCTGGCGCGGGGCATGGGCAAGATCCTCGCCCCGGGCGCCGCCGACATGGGCCCGATCGAGGCGATCTGCGACACCGGTTATCTGGCGTTCCTTGAGAGCGCCTTCGCGGAGTGGAAGGCCGACGGCAATGCCGGCGAGCTCATCGCCGGCTGCATCGCGCCCCGCGGCATGCGCACCGACCGGATCCCGGACAATATCGACGGCAAGGCGGGCTATTACTGCCACGCGTCCGAGACGGCGATCACCGCCGGCACCTGGGAGGCCGTCCTCTCTTCCGCCGCCTCGGCCCAGGCGGCGCAGCGCGCCGTGGCGGGCGGGGCCGGCGCCGCCTTCGCGCTCTGCCGCCCGCCGGGCCATCATGCGACGGCGGATCAGTACGGCGGCTATTGCTTCGTCAACAACGCCGCCATGGCCGCCCAGATGTTCGCGGAGGGCGGCGCCCGGGTCTCGGTGCTCGACATCGACTTCCACCATGGCAACGGCACGCAGAACATCTTCTACGACCGGGAAGACGTGCTGTTCGCCTCGCTCCATGGCGACCCGATGGAGGCCTATCCCTATTTCCTCGGCCATGAAGACGAGCGAGGCGCGGGCGCCGGCGAGGGCGCCAACCGCAACTATCCGATGAAGCCCGGCACGGCCTGGGATGAATGGGGCGCCGCCCTCGATGACGCGCTCGGCAGGATCCGCGACCACGGCTCCGAGGCGCTCGTCGTCTCGCTCGGCGTCGATGCCTTCAAGGACGACCCGATCAGCTTCTTCAAGCTCCAGTCGGAAGATTTCACCCGTGCCGGCGCGAAGATCGCCACGCTGGGTCTGCCGACGCTCTTCGTGATGGAGGGCGGCTATGCCATCGAGGCAGTGGGGATCAACACCGTGAACGTGCTGGCGGGCTTCGAGGGGGCGTGAAGAGGGGGGCTCTGCCCCCCGTCGGCCTGCGAGGCCGACTTCCCCCGCGGGTATTTGGAGAAAAGCGAGAGTTGGCAGGACCCACCCTGCCTCTGCCCCTTTCCAAATACCCTTCGGGGGGTCCGGGGGGCAGACGGCCCCCCGGCCTCTCGACCTGGCGCTACTGCATGAGCTCCGTCCAGATCTGCGTGTAGAGATCGTTCGCCGAGCTCGGGCAGGTCGGCAGGAAGACGCCGGCATCGGCATATTCCGCCGGAATGGCAATCTCGGGGGCGGTGTTCATGTCTTCCGGCATGAACTCGCCGGAGCCGGCGATGCCGTTGGCATAGCGCGCGAAGCCCGAGATCATCGCGGCGTTCTCCGGCTCCATGATGAAGTCGAGGAACAGGTAGGCCTCATCGACATTCTGCGCATCGGCGAGGATGCCGACGGAATCCATCCACACCGGATAGCCCTCGACCGGGTAGCCATAGGCGACGTCCGGGTTGTCGAGCCGGATGCGCATCGATGAGCCGTTCCAGTTGACGGAGGCCATGACGTCATTCGCCGTCATCCGCTCGGTCATGCCGTAATCCATCGACATCCAGTCGGGCTTGGCCGCGGCGAGGAGGTCGCGCACCTCGCGGAGCACCTCGAGATCCTCCGTGCAGGGCTCGCCGCCGACATACATGATCGCCATCGACATCACGTCGGCCATCTCGGGCACGACGTTGACCTGGCCGACCAGCTCGTCCGGCGGGTCGAGGAAGATGGCCGAGGTGTTGATGTCGCCGTCGTAGGCGGAGGTGTTGACGGAGATCCCCGTCGTCCCCCATTGCCACGGCACCGTGTACATGCGGCCCTGGTCCCAGGGCACATCCACCCATTGCGGCTCGATATTGCCGATGTTGGCGAGGCGCTCGTGGTCGAGCTCCATCAGGAGCCCCTTCTCGACATAGATCGGCACGTAGTTGGCGGAGGGCACGACGAGGTCGAAGCCGTGGCCGCCGGCCTCGATCTTGGCGAGCGCGGTGGAGTTGGAATCGTAATCGGTGACCGTCACCGTGATCCCGGTCTCTTCGGTGAACTTCTCCAGAAGCTCGGGGCTCGTGTAGTTGCCCCAGTTGTAGAGCTGCAGCTCCTGTGCGGCGGCGGCGCCGGCGAGGAACGTGAGCGCGGTGGTCAGCGTCAGTGTCCGTGTCATGGTCTTTCTCCCTGTTGCGGTCGGCTTTGGGGGCCTTCAGCGGTCCCGGCCCCGGGTGATGAAGAAGAAGATCGTCAAGAGCAGCACGGTCAGCGCCAGAAGCGCGGTGGAGATGGCGTTCACCTCCGGCGTCATGGCGCGGCGGAGCTGGCCGAGCATATAGGTCGGCAGCGTGTCCTGCCCCGCAGATTTCACGAATTCGGTGATGATGACGTCGTCGAGCGAGACGACGAAGGCCAGCATCGCCCCGGCGATGATGCCGGGGAGGAGCAGCGGCAGCGTCACATGGCGGAAGGCCTGCCAGGGCGTGGCATAGAGGTCGGCGGCCGCCGTCTCGAGGCTCATGTCCATCCCCTCCAGCCGCGCGCGGATCGGCAGATAGGCGAAGGGCACGCAGAAGGCGGTATGGGCGAGGATCAGGTAGCCGAGCCCGTGAAGGCCGGTTGCCTGCCGGATGGCGCCGAAGAGGATGAGCAGCGCGACGGCGGTGACGATCTCGGGCACCATCAACGGCTGGTTGATGATCACGTAGATGAAGGTCTCGCCCTTGAAGCGGCCCCGCCGCGTGGTGCCGACGGCGGTCAGCGTCGCGAGGATGGTGGAGAAGCAGGCCGCGAAGGCCGCGATGATGACGGAGCGCAAGGCCGCCTCCTGCACGGCCTCGTTCTCCCAGGCGGCGCGGTACCAGTCGAGCGAGAAGCCACCCCAGGTGGCGACGGAGTTGGACGCGTTGAAGGAATAGACGACGAGCACCAGGATCGGCGCATAGAGCGCCACGAAGGCCGTGATGGCGATCGTGGTGAAGCCCGGCAGGCGGGTGACGGAGAAGGCGCGCTCAGCCATGGGGCTGATCCCGGCTGGAGACGCGGACATAGACGAGAAGCGCCGCGCAGACGATCACGAGAAGAACCATCGACAGCGCCGCGCCCAGCGGCCAGTTGCGGCCCTGGCCGAACTGCAGCTCGATGAAATTGCCGATCATCATGTTCTTGCCGCCGCCGAGGAGGCGGGGGGTCACGTAAGCTCCCAGGGAGGGCACGAAGACGAGGATCGAGCCCGCGACGATCCCCGGCCGGATGATCGGCAGGATGATCCGCCGCAGCACCTTCAGGCGCGAGGCATAGAGGTCGTAGCCCGCCTCGATGAGCCGGAAGTCGAAGCGGTCGATGGCCGCGAAGAGCGGCAGCACCATGAGCGGCAGGTAGACATAGGCCATGCCGATGAGCACGGCGGTATCGGTGGCGAGTAGCTGCAGCGGCCGCTCGATGATGCCGATCTTGAGGAGGACGACGTTGAGCAGCCCCTCGTTCCGGATGACCTGCATGATGGCGAAGGTGCGGATGAGCAGGTTCGTCCAGAACGGGATGGTGATGAGGAAGAGCCAGAGCGGCCGCGACCGGGCGGAGCGCGTGGCGATGAACCAGGCGGTCGGCAGGCCGACGATGAAGGTGATCAGCGTGGTGAGCAGCGACAGCTTCACCGAGCGCCAGAAGATCGTCAGATGGGCATCGGCCAGATGCACCGTGCCGTCGAAGATGTCGCGCCGGAAGAGCACGCGGAACCAGGCCTCGAGTGTCGGATTCCAGACGACGCCGGAGTATTCGCCGGGCTCGAGGAAGGAATAGATCACCACGATGGCGAGCGGGCCGACCGCGCCGATGAAGAGCACGAAGAGCGCGGGGGCGGAGAGGAGCCAGGCCGTGCGGGTGGGGCTCGTCGCCATGCGCTCAGTCCTCCAGCACGCGGAGCGCGCCCGGGGCGAAGGCCAGCCCGACCTCCTGCCCGGGGGCCAGCGCGCTTTCGCCCGAGGGCGGCGATTGCAGCCGGGCGACGACCTCCGTGCCGTCGCCGAGGGCCAGATGGCAGTGCCAGTCGGTCCCGAAATAGACGGTGCCCGTCACCTTGGCGGCGAGGTCTCCCTCCGCTGGCTCGGTCAGGCGGATGAGCTCGGGGCGGACGGCGAGGGTGATCTCGCCCGTCCCCGCGCCCGGCAGCGCCAGCCGCTCGCCGGTGGAGAGGGTGACGCTGTCGCCCTCCGCCCTGGCCACGAGGAAGTTCGTCTCGCCGATGAAATCGGCGACGAAGCGGTTGACCGGCTTGGTGTAGATCTCGCGCGGCGTGCCGACCTGCTGGAGCACCCCGCCCGACATGACGCCGATCCGGTCCGACATCGTCAGCGCCTCTTCCTGATCGTGGGTCACGAAGACGAAGGTGATGCCGGTCTCGGCCTGCAGGCGCTTGAGTTCGCCCTGCATCTCCTTCCGGAGCTTCAGGTCGAGCGCCGAAAGAGGCTCGTCGAGCAGCAGCACTTCCGGCGCCGGGGCGAGGGCGCGGGCCAGCGCCACGCGCTGCTGCTGCCCGCCGGAAAGCTGGGCGGCATAGCGGGCCGCCATCGGCTCCATCTTCACCAGCGCCAGCATCTCTTCGGTGCGCGCCTTGACCGTCTCGGCCGCGTCGCCCCGCATCTTCAGCCCGAAGCCGATGTTCTGGGCGACGGTCAGGTGCGGAAAGAGCGCGTAGCTCTGGAAGACCGTGTTGACGTTGCGCTTGTTGGGCGGGGCATGGGTGATCTCTTTCCCGGCGAGAAGGAGCGTGCCGGAGGTCGGCGTCTCGAAACCGGCGATGCAGCGCAGGAGCGTGGTCTTGCCGCAGCCGGAGGGCCCGAGGAGGGTGAAGAACTCTCCCTCGGCGATCTCGATGGAGACGGCGTCGAGGGCGGTGACGGCATCCGTGCCGGTGCCGAAGCGCTTGGTGATATCGCGGGCTTCGATGGCGTGTGTCATGCGGCTCCCTGTCGTTGCCCCGATGTTGAACGGCAGTTTACGCGGTGGCAAGGGCCATGGCCGGCCTGCGCCCCCCCCAGGGCGCTGCCTGCTCAAGCTCTGCGCAGAGCGCGAGCAGGCGCTCGTCTTCACCCATCGGTGCCGCGAGGTGGATGCCGACCGGCAGGCCCTCCGCCTCGCCGAGCGGGACGGAGGCCGCCGGCTGGCCGGAGGCGTTGAAGGCGGCGCAAAAGGGCGAATAGGCGAAGACGCCCTCCGGCCCGGTGCGGAAGGCGACGTAATCCTCCGTCCGGTGATCGAAGCGCCCGATCTTGGCCGGCAGCTCGGCGAGGGTGGGGGAGAGGAGCACGTCGATTGTCTCGAAGGCGGCGGCCATCTGGCGGCCATAGGCATGGATCTTGCCCACCGCCTCCAGATAATCGGCGCCGGAGAGGCTCTCGGCATAGGCCATGGTGCCACGGGTGACGGGCTCGACATCCTCGGGGGCGAGCGCCCGCCCGGCGCGGGCCAGCGCCTTGCGGACGGAGAGCGCCGTGCCGCAGGCGACGATGCGCGTCCAGGCCTGCATCATGCCCTCGTGATCCGCCTCGGGGCGGAAGGGGGTGACCTCATGGCCGAGGCTCTCGAGGAGCGTCGCGGCCTTCTCCACCTCGGCGGCGACCTCCGGCGCGACGGGTGCGCCGTCGAAGCGGGTGGGGCAAAGCCCGATGCGCAGCCGCGCCGGCGGCGCCTCGATGGCCCGCGCGAAGCCCATGCGGAGGGGCGGCGCGTAATAGGGGGCGCCGAGGTCGGGGCCCTGCGTTTCGTCCATCATGGTGGCGGCATCGCGGACGGAGCGGGTGAGAAACCCGTCGATCGCCATCCCCGCCCAGCCCTCGCCCGCATAGGGCCCGTCGGGGAAACGGGCGCGGGAGGCCTTGAAGCCGAAGAGCCCGGAGGAGGCGGCGGGGATGCGGACCGAGCCGCCGCCATCGGAGCCATGGGCCATCGGCACGATCCCCGCCGCCACCGCCGCCCCGGCCCCACCGGAGGAGCCGCCGGGCGTGCGCGCCAGGTCCCAGGGGTTGCGGGTCGGCCCGCCGTAGACGGCCGCCTCCGTCGCCGGGCCGATGCCGCCCTCGGGCGACGTTGTCCGCCCGAAGGTGACGACGCCCGAGGCGCGGATGCGGGTGAAGATGGCGCTGTCCTGGCTGTAGGTGGTGTTCGCGAGGAGGCGGGAGCCGTTGTGCGAGGGGAAATCCATCGCCTCGCAGCCGAGATCCTTGAGGAGGAAGGGCACCCCCCGGAAGGGCCCCGGCGGCAGGCCATCGACGATGGTCTTGCGGGCGACCTCCTCGCGGATCAGCACGACGGCGTTGAGCTCGGGGTTGAGCCGCTCCGTCTGCGCGAGGGCGAGGTCGAGAAGCTCGTCGGGTGTCACCTCGCCCGAGGCGACGAGGGCTGCGAGAGCGGTGGCGTCGTGGCGGGCGTAATCGTCGGGGGTCATCGGGTCACCATGAGGCGGTCGTGGCCGTGGAAATGGTAGAGATCGGCGAAGGCCGGCGGCTCGGCGAGGCGGAGGCCCGGGGCCCGCTCGAAGAGGGTCTTGAGGCCGGCGAGCAGCTCCATCCGCGCGAGCGGCGCGCCGACGCAGAAATGGATGCCGCCCCCGAAGGCCGCATGGGCCGGGGCCTTGGCGGTGAAGCGGGCGGGGTCAAAGGTCGCGGCGTCCGGGTAGACCGAAGGGTCGCGCCCGGCGGCGGCGAGCAGGCAGGCGATCTGGTCGCCGCGCTGGAACTCATGCCCGAAGAGCTCGCAGGGCTCGTAGACCCAGCGGGTGAACATGTGGAGCGGCGGATCGAAGCGGAGGACCTCCTCGATGAGTGCCTCGTCCACCCTGTCGGGTGGACTCGGAAGGAGCAGGGCCACGGCATTGCCCAAAGTGTGCACCGTCGCCTCGTGGCCGGCGTTGAGGAGGAGGATGCAGGTGGTCACCAGCTCCTCCGGCGAGAGCTTCTCGCCTGAGGCCTCGGCGGCGATGAGCTCGGTGATCAGGTCGTCGCCGGGTCGGGTCCGGCGGGCGGCAATGATCCGGCGGATGTAATCGGCGAAGGCGGTGGAGGCCGCCATGGCCGCGACCTCGATCTCGGGCGTCCGCCGGGCCTGGTACATGGCGACCATGGCGTTCGACCAGTCCACCAGCAGCCGCCAGTCCTCCGCCGGGGTGCCGAGCAGGCGGCAGATGGTGATGGCGGGGATCGGCTTGCAGTAAAAATCGAGGAGGTCGAACGGGCCCTCGGGGAAGGCGGCGGTGAGCTCGGCGCAGAGCGCCTCGAGCCCCGGGAGGAGGGCCGCGATACGGCGCGAGGTGAAGGCCCGAAGGACGAGGCTGCGCAGGCGCGTATGGCGCGGCGGCTCGAGTTCCAGCATCGAATGCGCCTCGATGTCGTAGAAGGGGCGGAGCCGGTCGGGGATGTCGGGCGCGACCTCGGGCGGCGCCTCGCGCCCGAGGCGGCGGTCGCGCAGCAGCGTGGTGACGGCCCGATGCGAGACGGCGCAGGCGAGCCCGTACTCCTCCCAGTGGAAGAGATCGCCGGCGGCGCGGGCGGTCTCGTAGAAGGGATAGGGGTCCTGGACGAAGGCGGGATCGGTGGGCGATTGGGAGAGGCGGCGCATGCCCGAAAGCTCGCCCGGCGCGGCGGGGAGCGCAAGGGGGCGGGTGGGGTGCCCTGAGGGCGAGGGGGGCAGGTTCCGACCTGAGAGGCAGGCGTAGGGTGGGTTTTCAACCCACCTTTGGCGCAACGCTGATGCAGACCCCCCGCCCGGTACGCGCCGGCACGGCGCAGGGCGAGCGCCGGCCCGTCCCGCGGGCTGGCGCTCTCGTTGGGCAGCGCGCCGCTTCGAGCGGGGATGCGGCTGCGCCATAAAGTGCGCCGCGTCACCGTCAGGAGCGCCACCCCCCGGGCCGGCGCTCGCCCTGCGCGGCAACGTTGCGCCCGGCTTTGAGCAGGCGGGAGAAGAAGCTTCCGGCTGGCCTCCTGAGGGGGGCGGCACGGGTTGCGCGCCGCAAGTCGGAGGACGACGGCGGAGCGACCGTTACCTCCCGAGGACAGAACGGTCTGTCTCGCGACGTGTCGCGCCGCCCGGTCCCCCCCGCCCCCCCCCCGCCCCCACCCAATCCTCTCGCCCCATGCCCCGCGCCCTGCTACCCTGCCGCCCCATGCGCCGCCTTCGCCGCACCAGCGCCGCCCTCGTGGCCGGCTATCTCGCGCTCACCGCGCTCGCGGCGGTGGCGGTCTGGCTCGTGGCCTGGTCTTCGGCGCTCGACGGGGTGGCGCGGCGGGCGGAGGCGGATCTGGCGCTCGCCTCCAATCGGCTCGCCGGCGAGCTCGGGGAGTTCCGCCAGCTCGCCGTCCTGATGGCCGACCACCCGACGATCCGCATGCCGGTCGAGATCGACCTCGGCGAGGCCACCGCAGCGCGGCTCCTGCGCGAGACGGCGGACAAGACCGGGGCGCTCGACCTCATCCTCCTCGATACCGAGGGGCGCGAGATCGCCACCGCCTCGGCCCGTGCCGGTCTGCCCGCCGAGACGGGCGTCGACGATGCCGCCTATCTCCGCGCGCTCGACGGCGCGCTGGGCTTTTCCCACGAGCACAGCGCGCGCTACGAACGGCGGATCTTCACCTTCGCGGCGCCGATCTTCGGCGCCGACGGGCCGGCCATCGGCGCGCTCGCCGTCGTCGCCGATGCCGAGCGGGTCGAGGCGATCTGGCGCGGCGACACGCCCGCCGTCTGGTTCACCGACGAGGCGGGGCTCGTCTTCATCTCCAACCGCTCCGAGCTGGTGCTGCGGGGCCGGGGCGCCGGCTTCGTGCCCTATCAGGGCCGGATCTGGGATGGCCACGAGCTCTGGCGCGTCGAGGGCGGGCGCTACCTGCCGCGGGACGGGCTGCATCTGTCGCGCGACATGCCGGTCATCGGCCTGACCGCCGAGGCGCTGAGCGACACGGCCCTCGCCCGGCAGATCGCGCTGCTGCAATCCGGCGCCGTCGCGGCGCTGTTCCTGGGCCTCGGCGCGCTCCTCCTCGTCGCCACAGTCCGGCGGCGGACGCTGAAGGAGGCGAACCGCACGCTCGAGGGGCGGGTCGTGCAGCGCACCGCGGAACTGACGGCGCTCAATGCCGAGCTCCGCCGCGAGGTGGCCGAGCGCGCCGCCGCCGAGGCGCGGCTGAAGCGGGCGCAGGACGATCTCGTGCAGGCCGGCAAGCTCTCTGCCCTCGGGCAGATGTCCGCCGGGATCAGCCACGAGCTGAACCAGCCGCTGATGGCCATCCGCTCCTATGCCGAGAATGCCACCGGCTTTCTCGCCCGCGGCAAGCCCGATGTGGCGGCGGCAAACCTCGAGCGCATCGCCTCGCTGGCGCAGCGCATGGGCAAGATTATCCGCAACCTGCGCGCCTTCGCCCGGCAGGAGAAGGAGACCATCGGCGATGTCGATCTCGTCGCCGCCGTCGACAGTGCGGTCGAGATGATCGCCGCCCGGGTGCGGGAGGAAGGTGTCGCCCTTGCTTGGAGCCGGCCCGACCAGCCGGTGATCGTGCGGGGCGGCGAGGTGCGGCTGGCGCAGGTGGCGCTCAACCTCATCTCGAACGCCATCGATGCGATGGCGGATTGCGAGCCGAAGCGGGTCGAGGTCGCCGTGCGGCGCGAGCCGGGGCGGGCCGTCCTTGAGGTGCGCGACACCGGGCCGGGGATCGCCGAGCCGGAGAAGATCTTCGACCCGTTCTATTCCACCAAGGCCTCGGGGGCGGGGGGCGGCATGGGGCTGGGCCTTTCGATCTCCTACGGGCTCGTGCAGAGCTTCGGCGGGGTGATCCGGGGGCGGAACGCGCCGGGCGCGGGGGCCATCTTCACGGTAGAGCTGGCGCTCAGCGAGGCGGAGGTGGCGGCGTGACGGGGGCTTTGTGGGGTGCTTGTGTGGGGGGCTCTGCCCCCCGTCGCCTGACCGGCGACTCCCCCCGGAGTATTTGGAAGAAAGCGAGAGACAGGGGGGCGGCGGCACCGGCGCGGCGCTGGCCCATGGCGCAGATCGGTGGCGCAGGAGGGTCGGGGCCCCTATGCATCGGTGCGATGGCGTGAGGGGCCGGCGGGCCCCCGGGGAGGGGACATGACGCGGCAGGTGCTTCTGGTCGATGACGAGCCGGATGTCCGGGCGGCGCTCGGGCAGACGCTGGAGCTCGCCGATCTCGACCCGCTCCTCGCGGGCAGCTTCATCGAGGCGAAGGACCTCCTCAGCGCCCGGTTTGACGGCATCGTCGTCACCGACATCCGCATGCCGGGGCGCGACGGCTTTCACCTCCTCGCCCATGCGCGCGCCCTCGACCCCGAGCTGCCGGTGGTGCTGCTGACCGGCGAGGGCGACGTGCCGATGGCGCTGAAGGCCATCGAGGAGGGGGCGCATGCCTTTCTCGAGAAGCCCTGCGCGCCGGCGGATTTCCTCGCCTGCGTCGAGAAGGCCCTGAAGGTGCGGGCGATGGTGCTGGAGAACCGGCGCCTCAAGCGCGAGCTCGAAAAGGGCGACGCCGCCGCGCGGATGATCTTCGGCCAGTCGGCGCTGGTGGAGGAACTGCGCGCCCGGGTGCGGGCCGTGGCGCGGGCCGGGGCGGGGGCGCTCATCACCGGCGAGCCGGGCACGGGGACGTCAAAGGTCGGCGAGGTGCTGCACCTCCTCTCCGCCAGTGCCGCCTTGCCCTTCGTCAAGCGCGCCGCCGCGGCGCTGACGCCCGAGAGCCTCGCCGCCGCCTTCGATGCCGCCGGCGCCGGCACGCTCTATCTCGACGAGATCGCCATGGCGCCGGTCGGCGTGCAATATGCGCTGCTCGAGGCGCTGGAGGCGGGGCCGGCCGCGCGGCTCTTCGCCGCCACCACGCGCTCGCTGGAGGAGGAGGTGGCCGCCGGGCGCTTCGTCGCCGACCTCTTCTACCGGCTCGACCTCATGCGGGTGCGCATCCCGGCGATCCGCGAGCGGACGGAGGACATCCCCGTGCTCTTCCGCCACTACGTAGCCCAGGCCGCTGAGCAGGCCGGCCTCCCGGAGCCGGAGATCACGCCCGAGCACCTCTCCACGCTGATGGCGCAGGACTGGCCGGGCAATGCCCGCTCGCTGATGAGCGCCGCCATGCGCTTCGTGCTCGGCATGCCGGAGGAGGCGCAGAAGGCGGCGGGGCTCGGGCTCGCCGAGCAGATGGCCATCGTCGAGCGCTCTCTCCTCGCCGCGGCGCTCGGGCGGCAGAACGGCAATGCCTCCGCCGCCGCCGAGGCGCTGCAACTGCCGCGCAAGACCTTCTACGACAAGCTCGCCCGCCACGGGTTGAAGCCCGAGGATTTCCGACGCCCGCGCGAGTGACCCCCCGCGCGGCTCCGGCCTTGCGCCGGGCCCTCATGGACACAACGTCAGCGGCATTGCACCGCCCGTCCCGGCACGCGAGGATCGGGGCGGGAGCGGGGCGCTAGAGGAGGGCATCATGGCCTATACCATCGACCGAATTCTGACCGGCTGCACCATGGAAGAGGCCGAGGCGCGCACCCGCGCGGCGCTCGGCGAGCGCGGCTTCGGCGTGCTGACCGAGATCGACGTCCAGGCCACAATGAAGGCGAAGATCGGCGAGGATTTGCCGTGCTACAAGATCCTCGGCGCCTGCAACCCAAAGCTTGCCTTCCAGGCCATCGGGGCCGAGCCGCGCATCGGCGCCATGCTGCCCTGCAACGTCATTCTGCGCGAAGTCGAGGGCGGGGTGGAGGTCAGCGCCGTCGACCCGATCGCCTCGATGTCCGCCGTCGAGAACCCCTCGCTCGGCGAGATCGCCGGCGGGGTGCGGGGCCTTCTGGAAGAGGCGGTGGCGGCGCTCTGAGACTCCGAACGCCCCGGAGGCCCGGCCGCGCCTGGCGCGGGCCTCCGGCAAGATTGTGCGGATTTCCGCACAAGAGCCGCCCGCCGCTGTGCGGTGATCCGCATCCGCAGCGCAGCATTTCCGGCCGGCCGCGCCGCGGTGACGGCGCAACCAATTGTTTAACAATGGAAAATCGCCGGCGCCTTGTCTCGGCCCTCATGACGCTTGCGTGATTGCCGAGTGAGCGCATCTTGGCGCCGATCTGGTCCGACGCCCGGACCGAGAGGGAGGATCGCCATGAGAAATCTGTTCACTGTTGCCGCCGCCGCCGCGCTTGTTGCGGGTGCTGCCAGCGCCGACCCCATGGGCTGCGACGACGGCGAGATCGTCGTCAAGTTCGCCCATGTGACCAACACCGACAACCATCCCAAGGGCATCGCCGCCGCGCTCTTCGCCGAGCGCGTCAATGCCGAGATGGAAGGCACGATGTGCATGGAGGTCTACCCGAACTCCACGCTCTATGACGACGACCAGGTGCTCGAGGCCATGCTGCAGGGCGACGTGCAGTTCGCCGCGCCGTCGCTCAGCAAGTTCGAGACCTTCACCAAGGTCTTCCGCATCTTCGACCTGCCCTTCATGTTCGCGAACATCGAAGCGGTCGAGGCCTTCCAGCTCTCCGACGCCGGCGCCGCGATGCTCGATTCGATGCAGCGCCGCGGCCTGCAGGGGCTCGGCTTCTGGCACAACGGCCTCAAGCAGTTCTCGGCCAACGTGCCGCTTCTCGAGCCGGGCGACGCCGCGGGCCTCAAGTTCCGCGTGCAGCCTTCCGACGTGCTCGTCGCGCAGATGGAAGCGCTCGACGCGAGCCCCCAGCCGATGGCCTTCTCCGAAGTCTACGGCGCCCTGCAGACCGGCGTCGTCGACGGGCAGGAGAACACCTGGTCAAACATCTACGGCCAGAAGTTCTTCGAGGTGCAGGACGGCATCACCGAGACCAACCACGGCGTGCTCGACTACCTCGTCGTGACCTCGGTGGACTTCCTCGACAGCCTCGAGCCCGAGGTGCGTGACCAGCTCCTCACCATCCTCGACGAGGTGACCGCCGAGCGGAACGCCGCCGTCAACCAGGTGGATGCCGAGGCCCGTCAGGCGATCCTCGACGCCGGGACCGAGATCCGCGAGCTGACGCCCGAGCAGCGTCAGGCCTGGGTCGACGCAATGCTGCCCGTCTGGGAGCAGTTCGTCGGCGATGTCGGCCAGGAGAACATCGACGCCGCGCAAGCGTTCAACGAAGAATTCGCCATGTGAGCGTCGATTTGGGCGCCCCCCTTGGGGGAGGCGGGGCGCCACCTTGCGGCCTGGGGTTTCCCCCGGGCCGCCTTCATGAGGGGAGGGGGAAATGACCGAGCCAAGGGCCATGGGCCGCGCCGGCCGCATCATCGAGTATCTGGAGGAGATCGTGATCGCGCTCCTCCTCGGCGCCATGACGCTCGTGACGTTCGTCAACGTCGTCCTGCGCTATGTCTTCAACGAGAGCCTCCTGTGGGGGCTGGAGGTGACGCTGATCCTCTTTGCCTGGCTGGTGCTCTTCGGCATCTCCTACGGGTTCAAGAAGACGGCGCATCTGGGGGTGGATGCCCTACTCAACGTCGTCGGCGCCCCGCTCCGCCGGGGGCTGGTGCTCCTGTCGTGCCTCGCCTGCCTCGCCTATGGCGGGCTGATGATGAAGGGGGCCTGGGATTACTGGGCGCCGTTCGCCGGCTACGAGCGCACCGAGGGCCGCTGGTTCCCCACCGGCTTCGATGAGCGCACCCGTGACCAGGCCTTCTACATGACCGAGCAGGTGCCGCTCTTCTGCTGCGAGGAGTTCCTCGCCGAGCGGTTCAACTACGGCGAGGCCTATGACAAGCTGCCCCGCTTCATTCCCTACGTCATCCTGCCTGTCGGCGTGCTCCTGATGCTTCTGCGGATCATCGAGGCGAGCATCGGCGTGCTCAGGGGGCGGCGGGACAGCCTGATCGTCTCACACGAGGCGGAAGACGACGTTGCCGCGGTGAGGGTCGACTGATGGATGTGCTGCTCCTTTTCGTGCTGATCGTCGGCCTTCTGATGATCGGCGTGCCGATCGCCGTCAGCCTCGGCCTGTCCTCGATCATCTTCCTCCTCGTCTTCTCCGAGACGTCGCTCGCCTCGATCGCGCAGACGCTCTACCAGGCGATGGAGGGGCATTACACGCTCCTGGCCATCCCGTTCTTCGTGCTGGCGTCGAGCTTCATGTCCACCGGCGGCGTCGCCAAGCGGATCATCCGCTTCGCCGTCGCTTGCGTCGGGCACCTGCAGGGCGGGCTCGCCATCGCCGGCGTCCTGGCCTGCATGATGTTCGCCGCGCTCTCCGGTTCGTCGCCGGCGACCGTGGTGGCCATCGGCTCCATCGTCATCGCGGCCATGCGGCAGGTCGGCTATACGCGCGACTTCGCGGCGGGCGTCATCTGCAATGCCGGCACGCTCGGCATCCTCATCCCGCCCTCCATCGTCATGGTGGTCTATGCCTCGGCGACCGACGTCTCCGTCGGGCGGATGTTCCTCGCCGGGGTGATCCCCGGCATCCTCGCCGGCGTCATGCTGATGGTGACGATCTTCGTCATGGCGAAGATCAAGAACATGCCGAAGGGCGACTGGCTGGGCTGGGGCGAGATCTGGCGGTCGTTCCGCGGCGCGCTCTGGGGGCTTCTGCTCATCGTCATCATCATGGGCGGCATCTACGGCTTCCCCGCCTGGGGGCTGCATACCGAGACACTGGCCGACGGCACCCGCGGCCTCGTCCGGGGCCTCCACTGGAAGCCCGGCATCTTCACGCCGACGGAGGCGGCGGCGGTCGCGGCGGTCTATGCCTTCCTGGTGGCGACCTTCATCTACCGTGACATGGGGCCGCTCTCGGCCGCCTCGAACGGCGGGCAGCTCACGCATCTGCATCGCAAGCCCTGGGGTCTGGTCACCGCCCTCTGGCACCGCGACACGGTGGCGACGCTGGTGGATGCCGGCCGGCTGACGATCACGCTGATGTTCATCATCGCCAATGCGCTGATCCTCAAGCATGTGCTGACCGACGAGCAGATCCCCCAGCATATCGCCAATGCGATGCTGGCGGCGGGCTTCGGGCCGGTGGTGTTCCTGATCGTCGTCAACGTGATCCTGCTCATCGGCGGCCAGTTCATGGAGCCCTCGGGCCTCATCGTCATCGTGGCGCCGCTGGTCTTTCCCATCGCCATCGAGCTCGGGATCGACCCGATCCATCTCGGCATCATCATGGTGGTGAACATGGAGATCGGGATGATCACGCCGCCCGTCGGCCTCAACCTCTTCGTCACCTCCGGCGTCGCCGGCATGCCGGTGATGCGGGTCGTCCGCGCGGCGCTGCCCTTCCTCGCGGTGCTCTTCGTCTTCCTGATCCTGATCACCTATGTGCCCTGGATCTCGACGGTGCTGCCGAATGCGGTGATGGGGCCGGAGATCATCGTCAACTGACGGCGCGTGTTGAGAGGCCGGGGGGCTGTCTGCCCCCCGGACCCCCCCGCGGTATTTGGAAAGGGGCAGAGGCAAGAGAGCGCCTTCCCCTTTCATCTGGCCAAAAATACCTCGGGGGTGTGGGGGCTGGCCCCCACCGGCCCGGGGGTCTGGGGGCCCAAAGGCCCCCAGGAAGCGGGGGGCCGGGGGCGGCAGCCCCCGTACCTCCCTCAGGCTTCGGCCAGCGCCCGGATGATGGGCGAGAAATCCGCCTCCGTCAGGCTGGCGCCACCCACGAGCGCGCCGTCGACATTGGCCACGCCGAAGATCTCCGCCGCATTGTCCCCCTTCACCGAGCCGCCGTAGAGGATCGAGACCTCCGCCCCGTCCTCCAGCCGCGCCTCCAGCGCCGCCCGGAGCGCCGCATGGGCCTCGGCGATCTCTGCCGGGCCGGCGGTCAGGCCGGTGCCGATGGCCCAGATGGGCTCGTAGGCGATGATGGTGTTGGCGGCGCTCGCGCCCTCGGGCAGCGAGCCGGCGAGCTGGGCGGTGATGACGGAGAGGTGCTCCCTCGCCTCGCGCTGCGCGCGGCTTTCGCCGAGGCAGATGATGGCGGTGAGCCCGGCGCGGTGGGCGGCCCCGGCCTTGGCGGCGACCACAGCGTCGCTCTCTCCGTGATCCGCCCGGCGCTCGGAATGGCCCGTTATCACATGGGTGGCGCCGAGATCGGCCAGCATCTCTGCCGAGATGTCGCCGGTATGGGCGCCCTTCGGCTCCGCATGGCAATCCTGCCCGCCGGCGGTCAGCGCCGTGCCATCGAGCGCCCGGGCGACCTCTGCCAGCAGCGTCGCGGGCGGGCAGATCAGCACACCCACCCCGGGCGCGGGATGGGCGGCGGCGAGGGCGCCGAGCTCGTCCAGCGCGCTCCTCAGCCCGTTCATCTTCCAGTTTCCGGCGGCAAGCTTCTGCGGCATGACGGATCCTCCCCTTCCCCCGACGGCTAGCAGCCGGGGCGGGGCGGATCAATCGGCGGGGGGAGCTGTTTGCGCCAACGGGCGCGCGGCCGCCTCAGGAGGCGCCGAGGCTCTCGTCGAACTTGATCGATTCGCCGCAGCCGCAGGCATCCACCACGTTGGGGTTGCGGAAGCGGAAGCCGGATTCCAGCAGCGACACCTCGTAGTCGATCTCGGTGCCGAAGAGGAACATCTGCGCCATCGGCGCGATCATCACCCGGGCCCCGTCCTGCTCGACCACCTCGTCGTTGGGATCGATCTGATCGGTATAGTCGAGCGTATATTCCATCCCCGCACAGCCGCCCTTCTTGACGCCGAGGCGCAGGCCCTCATGGCCCTTGCGCTCCATGAGCGAAGAGATCTGCTTGGCGGCGGCCGGCGTGAGTGTGACGGCCTGCTTTCCGGGGATCGAGAACATCGGGGCCTCCTGACACCCCCAAGATAAGGCAGGCGCCGCCCTCTCTCAAGGGACCCACCGGGAGTTCTCCGGCGCGGGTGGCCCCGAGGCCCCTGCAACGGGCGCAACGGGTCACGGCCGCCGGCCAGCCTCAGAGGCGCGCGGCGAGCGCCTGTGCTGCGGCGGTCACGGCGATGGCCCAGCCGAAGGAGGCGAGCGTGCCGATGATCACATATTCCGACGCCGCCCGGTTCTCCGCCACCGTGCCGAAGCGCAGGATCGACTTGGCGGCGATGAGGAAGCCGATGGAGCCGGGCTGGCCGGCGAGCATCAGCACGACGATCAGCCCCCGCTCGAGATAGCCGATGGCGGCGCCGCCGCGCGCCAGGCCGGTCTCGCCCGGCAGCCCCTCCGGCGCCAGCGCCTGCATGAGCCGGGCGATGGCAAAGCTGCCGGCGCGGGTCGCGAGGATGAGCGCGGCGCCGAGGAGGAGGAGCCGGGGCGCCTCCGGCGCGAGGGGCGCCCAGAGGCTGGCGTCCCAGAGCCCCGGCATCAGCGCCGCGAGCGCGGCGAGGCTGGCGAGGTGCAGCGCCTGGTCGGCGGCGAAGGCGGCAAGGCCGTCGCGACCCGAGAGCGCCTTGGCGGCGTCGATAACCAGATGCGCGAGGGCCAGGGCGAGGAGAGCGGCGGCGGCCTCGGGCGTGGTCGGCGCGAAGAGCAGGAGCAGAAGGGCGAGGTGGACGGTCGTATGCGCGGCAAGCACGCCGAGCCGGCCAGCCGCCTTGCCCCGCGCCATGGCGCCGCTCTGGAAGAGGAAATCCCCCGCGGCATGGGCGGCGATGGCGATGGCGAAGGTCTCGATCACGGGGCCTCCTCCTCCCAAGCGGCGATGGCCCTGAGGAGCACATTCCACCCCGCCCCGGCAAGCCGCGCCTGCGTCGCCTGCCGGGTGATACCGAGGCGCTCGGCGATATCCTCGTGGCGGGGCGGATCGTCGGGGCTGCCGAGAAGGTCGAGCGCGGTGGCGATGGCCTCCGCCTGGCCGACGGTCCAGCGGCCGGCGATCTCGCCGCAGGTGGCGAGGAGGGCCTCGTGAAGGGCGTTCACCCCCGGGCCGGCGATGGCCAGCCGGTCGCCCGCGGGCATCCTGTCGAGGAGCCGGCCGGAGGTTTCGAAGGCCGGGCCGCTGCCGGCGGCGATATCGCCCTCCGCGGGCAGGCTTGCCTGGCCGATGCCGATGGCGATCCTGGTGGCGGGCCGGGAGGGCAGGGCGGAGATGGCGCTGAGGCGAAGGGCGAGACGGAGCGCCCGGCGCGGGCGGGCCAGGTGGATCTGCCAGCCATCGCCCCGGTGCCGGTCGAAAGGGGCGCCCTCGCGCAGGGCCACGGCGGCAAGCGCCTCGAGCGCCGCGCCCAGCGCTGCGAAGGAGAGCTTCGTCGAGCCGACGATGTCGCCGGTCAGCACGGCAGCGATGGCGCTCTTGGGTCTGAGCAAAGAAAAACCCCTGCTTTGGTTTAAAGCAAGGGTATGTCGTTGCTCTGCGCAAAGCAAGGGAAATCCCTTGCTTACATGAAGCCGAGCTCCAGCCGGGCCTCGTCGCTCATCATGTCCATCCCCCATTGCGGGGTCCAGACCATCTCGACCTCCACCTGCTTCACGCCCGGGATCGGCTCGACGGCATCGGCCACCCAGCCGGGCATCTCGCCAGCCACGGGGCAGCCGGGGGCGGTCAGGGTCATGTGGATCGTCACGGCGTTCTCGTCGTCGATCTCGACCGTATAGACGAGGCCGAGGTCGTAGATGTTCACCGGGATCTCCGGATCATAGACCGTGCGGCAGGCCTCGACGATCTGCTCATAGAGCGGATGGTCGGTCGAGGACGGCTTGATCAGCGGCGTGCCTTCGAGCTGGTCGTCGGGCATGTGTCCCTCCGAGGAATACCTGAGTGAAAGATAAGGATTTACGGCGCGGGCGTAAAGGGCAGCGCGGCGGCGCGCCCGCCTGACCTTGCGCCGGCGCCTTCCGCGCTCAGGCCTTGCTGAAGCCGTGCATCCGCCGCGACCATTGCAGGGCCACGAAGGCGCCCTTCACCCGCGGCAGCAAGAGCAGCGACAGGCCGACGGCTGTCACTGTCAGCGTCAGCGCCATGACCATCGGCGCCGGTTGCCAGAGCGACCACATGAGGTGGATGAGGAAAGCGATGACATGGCCGACGATCAGGATCGTCAGATAGGCCGGCCCGTCATCGGCCCGCTGCGCCGTGTAATCCTCGCCGCAGACCTCGCAGGCGGGCACGACCTTCAGATAGCCGCGGAGGATCCGCCCCTCGCCGCAATGCGGACAGCGGCCACGAAAGCCGCGGCGGAGCGCCGGGCCGAGGGGCCGGTCGTCGACGGGCAGGCTGCGGGTCGTGGTGGCGGGCTGGGTCATGAGGTGACCTCCGGGGGCAGGGGGAGCAGGCGCGGCCTATGGCCGGGCAGGGACGTGCCCTCCCTAGATGGCGCAGAATGCCGCCCGGTTAAAGGGCCTGGGGCGCGGAGCGGCCTTGCGGCGCAGGAATACCGTAGGGGAAAGCGTGGTCGCCGGATCCTTCTTACCTTGGACAGGGCCGCCCCGCTCAGGCGGCCGGCCGGCTCAGGCTCACCATGTTGCGCCCCGCGAGCTTGGCCGAATAGAGCGCCGCATCCGCCCGCTCGAAGAGCGTCGGCCCGCCCGGCGATTCGCCCGCGCCGAGCGCCACGCCGATGGAGACGGTGACGCGCACCGCCGTGCTTGCCCGGCCGGCGCCGGCGGGCCTGTCTTCCCCCGCTTCGCGCACCGCGTCGAAGGGCCTGTCTTCGATGCCCGAGCGCAGGCGCTCGGCGGCCTCGGCGGCGGCTTCGGCATCCGTCTCCGGCATGACGATGAGGAATTCCTCGCCGCCGATCCGCGCCACCATGTCGCCGACCCGCACCCTTGCGGCGAGGCGGCGTGCCACCTCGGCGAGCACCTTGTCGCCGGTCGCATGGCCGAAGCGGTCGTTGATCGTCTTGAAGTGGTCGATGTCGAGCACCATCACCGCCGCCATCTGCCCCGTCCGCTCCGATTGCTCGGTCACGCGCTTGAGCGCGGGAAGCGCATAGCGGCGGTTATGCAGCCCCGTGAGCGGGTCCGTCACCGAGCTCTCGACGCCCTTGCGGAGCCGGTCGCGCGCCCGGTCGGCGCGGAACTTCTGCACCAGAAGCGCTTTCAGCCGGTGCATGAGTTCCGCCGGGCGTACCTGCGCCGTCACCACGTCGTCGACGCCGAGATCGAGCGCCATGGCCGCCATGTCGGCCAGCTCGGGCGGCACGATGGCAATCTGCACCGAATGGCGCGTGGCGGCGCGGCTGCGCAGCTCGGCGATCAGCCGGAAGAGCTCGCCCGGCCGGATCCCCTCAGCCGCCGCGTCGATCACGAAGAGATCCGCCGCCTCGCCGGAGCCGATGTGGGACAGGAGCGTGCGCGGGTCGACCACCTCGCCGCCGTTCGGCAGCCGGTCGAGCACCGCCACCACGGCGGGCAGCATCGCCTGCCCCTCGGGCACGATGACCGAGACGCGCCCCGGCTGCACGAAGGGCTCGCCATCCTCGGCGAAGCCGAGCGCACGGTGGGTTTCTTCCTTCAGGCAGAGCTCCTCGAGCGAATCGGAACGGCGGAGGAGCCGCCGGACCTGCGCTTGCAGGAGCACCGAATCGATGGGCCGGTCGCAAAGGTCATCCGCCCCGGCACGCAGCACGGCGAGGCGGAGCGAGGGGTCGGCGAGCCGGCCGATGGCGATGACGGGGATGGTCCGCCCCACGGGATCGGCGCGCAGCCCGGCCAGGAAGGCGAAGGCGCCCGCCGCCGGCGCCACGACGCCGAGGAGGATGATGTCGGGCTTGCGCCGCATCGATTCGAGCTGGGCATCCGCCGAGCTTTCCGCCACCACGACGTCATACTGCGCCTCGGCCAGCGCGGCGCGGGTGAGAATGCGGCTCGACACCGTTGGGTCGAAGATCAGCACGCGGGCGGGCACCGGAGGATCCTGTTCAATTGCGGGTCGCATTTCGTTAAAACTTGCAAGGGTTAAGAAATCGTTTCCGATGATGGAGGGTTGGTAGGATGACGCCGGAGCGGGCGGAGATCGTGGGATTGCAGGCGCTCGCCTGGCTGGTGGCGGAGGAGGAGCTTCTGCCGGTGTTCCTCGGCGCCTCGGGGGCGGATCTGGCGCAACTGAGGGCCTCCGCCGGCGATCCGGCGGTTCTCGCCTCGGTGCTCGATTTCCTGCTCATGGATGATAGCTGGGTGCAGTCCTTCGCCGCCGAGGCCGGCTGCCGGCCGGAGGAGCTGCGCCTCGCCCGGGCCGTGCTCCCCGGCGCCGAGGAGATGAACTGGACGTGACCTCTGCCCCGATGCCGCCCGTGCGCGGCCTGATCTTCGACAAGGACGGCACGCTCTTCGACTTCAACGCCACCTGGGGCGGCTGGATGGCCAAGACCATCGCCGGCCTCTCCGCCGGCGATGCCGACCGGGCCAGTGCGATGGCGGAGGTTCTGGGCTTCGACCTCGCCAGCGGCCTCTACAAACCCGGCGCTCTAGGCGTTGCCGCGACGACCGGCGAGATCGTCGACCTCCTCCTGCCGCATCTGCCCGGCGAGACCACGCATGAGGCGCTCCTCGCCCGGCTCGACGCTGCGGCCTCGGCCGTCCGCCAGGTGCCGGTGGCGCCGCTCGGCCCCCTGCTGGCGGAGCTGGCGCAGGGGCGCATCCTCGCGCTCGTCACCAACGACACCGAGGCGGCGGCGCGCGCGCATCTGGCCCAGGTCGGCGTCACGGAGGCCTTCGCCTTCCTCTCCGGCTTCGACTCGGGCCATGGCGGCAAGCCTGCGCCCGGCCAGCTCCTCGCCTTCTGCGCGGCCCATGGCCTCGCCCCGGAGGAGGTGCTGATGATCGGCGATTCGCGCCATGATCTGCTGGCTGCGGAGGCCGCCGGGATGCGCGGCATCGGCGTTCTGACCGGCCCGGCGGGCCCGGAGGAGCTGGCGCCGCTGGCCGAGGCCGTCCTGCCCTCCATCGCCGCGCTGCCGGGCTGGCTCTCGGGCCTTTAGCGACCTTTCCTGTCGCTCCGGGCAAACCCCTGCCGCCCCGCCTGCGGGAGACTCCGGGCAGGAAATGCCAGAGGAGCGCCCGGCTCATGACCATCCCAGCCCGTCGCCGTGCCGGCGGCCGCGCCGCCAATACGGCCCGCCGGGGCGGCGCCAACCTTCACCAGAGCGCCTGGCGCCTGCCGGTGAACACCGATGCGCCGACCGAGCCGCTCGGCCCCGAGGGGGTGCAGGCGATCCACGACGGCGCCATGCGCATCCTCGAGGAAATCGGCATCGACTTCCTCAACGACGAAGCGCTGGAGATCTTCCGCAAGGCCGGCGCCATCGTCTCTGGCCAGAACGTCCGCCTCGGCCGGGATTTCGTGATGGAGATGGTGGGGAAGGCGCCTGCGCAGTTCACCATCACGCCCCGGAACCCCGAGAAGCAGATCACCATCGGCGGCAAGCATATCCTCTTCGGGAATGTCTCCTCGCCGCCCAACTATTACGACCTTTCCATCGGCCGGAAGGTGCCGGGCACGCGCCAGCAATGCGCCGACCTCCTCCGCCTCACGCAGGCCTTCAACTGCATCCATTTCGCCGGCGGCTACCCAGTGGAGCCGGTGGACGTCCATGCCTCCGTCCGCCATCTCGACGTGCTCTTCGACAAGCTGACGCTGACCGACAAGGTCGCCCATGCCTATTCGCTGGGGCCGGCGCGGGTGGAAGACGTGATGGAGATGGTGCGCCTCGCGGGCGGCCTCTCGGAAGACGAGTTCCGCGCCCGCCCGCATATGTATACCAACATCAACTCCACCTCGCCGCTCAAGCACGACTACCCGATGATCGACGGCTGCCTGCGCCTGATCCGGGCCGGGCAGGCGGTGATGGTGACGCCCTTCACGCTGGCCGGGGCCATGGCGCCGGTGACCATGGCGGGGGCGGTGACTCTGTCGATCGCCGAGGCGCTCTCGGCCATTGCGCTCTTTCAATACGTCCGCCCGGGATGCCCCTGCGTGATCGGCACCTTCACCTCCAACGTCGACATGAAGTCCGGCGCCCCGGCCTTCGGCACGCCCGAATACATGCGCGCGACGCAGATGACCGGCCAGATGGCGCGGTACTACGGCCTGCCGCTCCGGGCCTCCGGCTCCTGCGCCGCCAACGTGCCCGACGGGCAGGCAATGTGGGAGACGTCGAACGCGCTCTGGTCGGCCGTGCAATCGGGGGCCAACGTGGTCTACCACGCGGCGGGCTGGCTCGAGGGGGGCCTCATCGCCTCGCCTGAGAAGTTCATCATGGACTGCGAGGTCCTGCAGATGATCCAGCGCTATTTCGAGCCGGAGCTGGTGGCGACGGGGCCGGACGACATCGCCTTCGACGCCATCCGCGAGGTCGGCAGCCACGGGCATTACTTCGGCATCCAGCACACGCAGGAGCGCTACGAGACGGCGTTCTACTCGCCCTTCGTCAGCGACTGGCGCAATTTCGAGAGCTGGGAGCTCGCCGGCGCCGTCTGGACGCCGGAGCGCGCGCATCGGGTCTACAAGGAGATCCTCGCGACCTTCGAGCCGCCGCCCATGGGCGATGCCGAGCGCGGCGCGCTGGAGGAATTCGTGGCCCGGCGGAAGGAAGAGGGCGGGGCGCCGACCGACTTCTGACCTCGAAGGGAGGTCAGAAGCGAGGGGCTGTCTGCCCCTCGTCGCCATTGGGGCTCGAACCAATGGCGCCACCAATGGCGACCCCCGAAGGCTATTTGAAAAGGGGCAGGGGCAAGAGTGCCTCTATCCCTTCATCTGGCCGAAAATACCTCTGAGGTGTGGAGGCAGAGCCTCCACCCGGCCCGGCACGGGCCGGCCCCCCAATCCGCTATTCGGCCGCCGGCTTCGGCTTCTCGTCCTCCCGCCGTGCGGCGAGGACCGGCCGCGTCAGCGAGGCGCCGATGCGCTCGGGCGCCGGCGGCTCGATGCGGGCGGGGCCGGAGGGGGCGAGGGGCGAGGGCTCCGTCGGTTCTTCCTTCGCCTCGGGGGCGGCCTCGGCGGCAGGTGCGGGGGCCGGCTCGGGGGCGGGCAGGGCGGGGGCCTGCGGCTCGGCGGCCGGCGCGGCCTCGGCAATGGTCGCCGTCAGGAGCGGGCGGCGGAAGACCAGCATGTTCTGGTAGCTTGTGGTGGTCCGCCCGGTGAGGCCGGTGCGCTCCTCGGAGGGGAGCGTGTCGGTGCGGATATAGTCCCAGCCCTCGGCGCCGAGTTCGTTCATCAGCGCCTGCAGCGCATGGGCGAAGCGCGCCTCCGCCGTTTTCACGCCCTTGGCCTTCAGCCCCTTCTTGGGGGCCGGCACCACCCGGTATTCATACGTCTGCATCTGGCCACATCCAATATCCCACACCCGCCCTTAGCAAGCGCGGGGCGCGGCGCCAAGGTGATGCGGCGGTTGCCGTCAGAACGGGAGGATCCCCGCCCCGGAGACGCCCAGCCATTCGGAATAGAGGCGGAGGAGATCGAGGAGCGCATGGCCGACGATGTCTCCATGGGTGACCACCAGCCAGCCGATGGCGTAGATGAGGAAGGCCGGCAGTGCGACATAGGTCAACAGAAGGCTGGCGAGCCCCAGCGAGGCGCCGAGCGCCACCTCCGTGCCCTCGGCCACGTCGAGCCGCCCCACCAGCCAGTTCCAGAGCCCGGCGCGGAGCCACGTGACGGCGCTGAGGAGCGCCAGGAGCAGGTGCAGCGCCGTCGGCACGAAGGTTGAGCCGGCCATGGCGATGATCCACAGATGCTCGCCCGGCGCCGCGCGGATGCCCTCCAGAAGCCCGATCACGTCGAAGATCGGCTTGCCGCCCGCGAGCATCATCAGCTTCATCGTGGTGATCAGCGCCCCGCCGAGCAGAAGCAGGCAAAGGAGCGCGGCGACGAGATCGGCGAGCCCGGACAGGAGCGGCCAGATGCCGCCCTGCCGGTGCCCGCGGGAAAGGAGCCAGATAGTGATCCCGTAGGAGAGCCAGTCGAAGAACCCGTTCACCAGCGGGAAGAGCGCGAAGACGATGATGAGGACGTTGTACTGCGAGGGCCCCATCAGGGCGAGCACCCAGATCGCGCTGCCGCAGCCGATGAGCAGGACGAAGAGGAACATCGCAACGCCCATCCGATGGCGCGAGCCCCAGCCGATCAGCGCCATCAGCAGGGAGCTGCCGAGGAGGGTTGGGACAATAGAGATCAGGTTGACGGAGCCGAAGGACCATCCGTCGACGCCTGTGAAGCCGATGGCGACCTGGCCGATCGGCAGTACCGCGACAAGCACGAACATCAGTGTGCTGCGCTCGCCCTCGAGAATTGTATGTATGATGATGAGCGTGATCATCGCGAAGAAATAGGGGGGCGCCTCGTCGCGCATGATGCCGACCGGCAGGATGAGGACGAAGGCGATCAGAAGGAGCGTCATCAGCGCGTCGTTCAGCTTGGTGAGCGAAGGCCGGGGCCAAAATACCCCGGCCAGTCGGAGGGCACCGAGAACAACGAAGAGGGCGAGGACAATGGCGGAAAATGCCCGGGACAGCACGTCGAAGATGTTCGCGAGCGCCGGGATCTGCGGCACCGCACCCGTGGCGGCATGCTGCGCGAGAACGAATAGGATCGGGTACATGACCGCGACACGGACCGCGAATTCGAGGACGGGCCAGCTCCAGGGATTGGCGATAAGCCGGGCCTGGTCCGCCCGGTCCCGCGCCAGCGGGATCGTCACCCAAACTGTCAAGTACCGCCACCAACTCGGCGGCGGCGGCACCTCGGCAATGGTCTTCGGCAGCAAGAGTCGCGGCAGGGCGCGGCGGGCGGCGGCGAAGGCGCGGCGGTAGGGCAGGGGCGCGAAATGGGCGAAGCGCTGCAGCCGCGCCTTCTGCGCCTCGTTCTCGTAGGCAGAGGCGAGGACGGCCCAGACCAGCCAAGCGAGGAAGGCGCCGACCTTGACGGCGCCGCTCGCCCCGCTGGTGAAGATCCAGCCGAGCAGCATCGCGCCCGTGCCCATGACGATGCCGATGAAGAAATTCATGCCGCCTGCCCCCTCGCCGCGAGGGTGCGATGGACGGGGCCGGGGATCAAGCCGTGAGGCGTCAGAGCCCGAGTTTCGCCGCCACCAGCTCGTTCACCGCCTTGGGATTGGCCTTGCCGCCCGTGGCCTTCATCACCTGGCCGACGAACCAGCCGGCGAGCTTGGGATTGGCCTTGGCCTTTTCCACCTGATCGGGGTTGGCGGCGATCACCTCGTCCACCGCCGCCTCGATGGCGCCGGTGTCGGTGACCTGGCGCATGCCGCGCGCCTCGACGATCTGCGAGGGGTCGCCGCCCTCGGTATAGACGATCTCGAAGAGGTCCTTGGCGATCTTGCCCGAGATATCGCCCTTCTGGATGAGCGAGATGATCCCGCCGAGCTGCGCCGGGCTCACCGGGCTCTCGGAGAGCCCCTTGTCGCCGTCGCGCTTCAGCCGGCCGAAGAGCTCGTTCAGCACCCAGTTGGCCGCCAGCTTGCCGTCGGAGGCGGCGGCGACCTCCTCGAAATAGGCGGCGCTCTCGGCCTCGGCGGTGAGCACCGAAGCGTCGTAGTCGGAGAGGCCGTAGTCACCCATCAGCCGCGCCTTCTTGGCGTCGGGCAGCTCGGGCAGCGAGGCCTCGATCTCGTCGACCCAGGCCTGCTCGATCTCGAGCGGCAGGAGGTCGGGGTCGGGGAAGTAGCGGTAATCATGCGCCTCTTCCTTGGAGCGCATCGAGCGCGTCTCGTTCTTGTCGGCGTCGTAGAGCCGCGTCTCCTGCACGACGGTCTTGCCGTCCTCCAGAAGGGCGATCTGGCGGCGGGCCTCGTAGTCGATGGCGGCCTGGATGAAGCGCATGGAGTTCATGTTCTTGATCTCGCAGCGCGTGCCGAGATGGCTGAAATCCTGGCTCTCCATGTAGCGCTCGTAATCGCCCGGCCGGCAGACGGAGACGTTGACGTCCGCGCGCAGGTTGCCGTTCTGCATGTTGCCGTCGCAGGTGCCGAGGTAGCGCATGATCTGCCGCAGCTTCAGCACATAGGCCGCCGCCTCCTCCGGCCCCCGGATGTCGGGGCGCGAGACGATCTCCATCAGCGCGACGCCGGTGCGGTTGTAGTCGACGAAGGAGAGGTTCGGATCCATGTCGTGGATCAGCTTGCCGGCGTCCTGCTCAAGGTGGATGCGCTCGATGCGCACCAGCCGGGCGAGCCCGTCGCCCATTTCGACCAGCACCTCCCCCTCGCCGACGATCGGGTGGTAGAGCTGGCTGATCTGGTAGCCCTGCGGCAGGTCCGGGTAGAAATAGTTCTTCCGGTCGAAGGCCGAGGTCAGGTTGATCGCCGCCTTGAGGCCCAGCCCGGTGCGCACCGCCTGCGCCACGCAGCCCTCGTTGATGACCGGCAGCATCCCCGGCATGCCGGCGTCGATGAAGGAGACGTTGGAATTCGGCTCCGCCCCGAAGGTCGTCGACGCGCCTGAGAAGAGCTTCGCCGCCGTCGCCACCTGGGCATGGACCTCCATGCCGATCACCAGCTCCCAGTCGCCGGTGGCGCCCGAGATGGTCTTCGCCTTGGGGGATTCGTATGTCAGATCGAGCATGGCGGCCTCGCTCCTTCAGGGGATGCGGATGCATAGGCAAAGCGCGGCGGCGCCGCAAGGCGGGCGCGGGCGGGGGCGAGAATCCCGAGGCGCGGCAGGGGCCTCGGCGCCGGGGCGCCTAAGAGGTTAATATCCCCGGGTTTTCGATTGCCAGACGGGCGATTGCGCGCCATGGTCCGCGCCATGTCTGCCCTGCGCTGCGCCCTTCTGCTGATCGCCGCGCTTCTCGCCACGTCTGCCCGCGCCGAGCTGGTCACCCCGGCCTGGCCCCCGGCGCCGTTGCTGGAAGCGCCCGCCGCGCGTCCGGCGCCCCGGCCGCTCTGGATCGAGCGCATCCCGCCGGTGCAGACGGGCGCCAGCCTCCGCCCCGTGGCGCGCGACCCCTTCCTGCCCGCGGCGCGCTGGTCGTCCACCGCCCGCCACGCCATGTGGACCCGCGCCGCGCTTTCGGCGATGGAGGATCACGGCGAGCCGCTGATCGAGACGCTGCCGCGCGACATCGCCACCTGGTGCCCGGGCTATGCGACGGCCTCCGACCGGGACCGGCGCGCCTTCTGGGTCGGGCTCCTCTCGGCGCTCGCCTGGTACGAGAGCACCCACCGCCCCGCCGCGGTCGGCGGCGGCGGGCAATGGTTCGGGCTGACGCAGATCTACCCGCCGACGGCGCGGCACTACGGCTGCCGGGCGGCGTCGGGCAGCGCATTGCAGGATGCCGAGGACAATCTCTCCTGCGCGATCCGCATCCTCGCCACCACCGTGCCGCGCGACGGCGCCGTGGCGCTGCATGACGGGCGCTGGCGGGGCGTGGCGGCCGATTGGGGGCCGATGACCGACAGCGGCAAGCGCGCCGCCATGGCCTCCTGGACCAGCCGGCAGAGCTATTGCGAGGTGCATCTGGCGCCGACGGAGGCGCCCCGCCCGCCGGCGCGGCCCGCGGCCGGCACCCCGGTCAACCTCGCAGTGCCGCCGACCGAGGGGCCGGCGCGGCCGATGATCCGGCCCGTGGCGCTGGAGCGGCTGGTCGTGGCGCTGGACTGAAGGGGGAGGCCCCTCAGGCCGCCCCGCGCATCCGCCCCACCATCTCGCCGAGGTCGCGGCTGAGGCCCTCCGCCTCCGCCACCCGCGCGAGCTCCGCCTGGATCAGCTTCTGCCGGGCCTCGCCATAGCGGCGCCAGGTCTGGAAGGCGGTGGAGAGCCGGGCGGAGATCTGCGGGTTTGTCTTGTCCATGCGGATGATCCAGTCGGCGAGGAGCCGGTAGCCCGAGCCATCCGCCGCATGGAAGCCCGCAGGATTGCCCGCCAGCGCGCCGACGACCGAGCGCAGCCGGTTGGGGTTCTTCGGGGTGAAGGCCGGGTGCTCCGTCAGCCGCTCGACCGTTTCGGCGGCCTTCTCCGGCGCCGAATGGGTGACCTGCATGGAGAACCACATGTCCATGACCAGCGCATCGTCCGACCAGCGCTCCTCGAAGGTCGCAAGCTCCGCCGCGCCTTCGCCGATGGACAGGAGCGCAGAGAGCGCCCCGATGGAGAGCGTCATGTTGTCCGCCGCGGCGAATTGCGCGCGTGCCGCCGCGCCGCCGTCCTGCCGGGTGAGAAGCGCCAGCGCCGCACTGGCGAGCTTGCGGCGACCCGCTTGCCCGGCATCGGGCGCATAGGGGCCATCCACCTGGTTTTCCTCATAGACCCGCTGGAGTGCCCGCCCGTGCATCGCGGCGATCTGGCCCTTCAGCGCCTCGCGGGCGGCGCGGATGCGCGCGGGGTCGGCCTTGCGGCCGGCGGCGGCCTCGGCGGCGGCGAGGTCGTCCTCCCCCGGCAGGCCGAGCAGCAGCGCGCGGAAGGCCGGGTCGAGCCCGGGCTCCGCCAGCACCTGGCCAAGAGCGCCGAGATAGACATGGGCCGAGGGCGCGTCGTCGTGGATCATGTCGGTGAGAAGCCGCCGGGCGAGTGCCTGGCCGGCCTCCCAGCGGTTGAACGGGTCGGTGTCATGGGCGAGGAGGAAGGCCTCCTCCGCCGCCGTCGACTTGCGCTCGACGATGACGGGGGCGGAGAACCCCCGCAGGATCGAGGGGATCGGCCGGGCGCCGAGCCCGTCGAAGGTGAAGGTCTGCTCCGCCTCCGTCAGCTCGAGCACCTGCGTCGGCAGCGCCTCGTCGCCATTGGGACTGAGCAGGCCCACCGCGACCGGCATGTGCAGGGGCAGCTTGTCGGGCTGGCCCAGGGTCGGCGGCGTCTCCTGGCGGAGCGTCAGGCTGTAGGTGCCGTTTTCGTAACGTTCAGAGACCTTGAGCCGGGGCGTGCCCGCCTGGCGATACCAGCGCTTGAACTGGCCGAGGTCGCGGCCCGTCGTGTCCTCGAAGACGCGCAGCCAGTCCTCCACCGTCGCCGCCTCGCCGTCGTGACGCTCGAAATAGAGATCGAGGGCCTTCCGATAGGCCTCCGGCCCGACGAGCCGGTGCAGCATCTGGATGACCTCGGCGCCCTTCTCGTAGACGGTCCGCGTGTAGAAGTTGTTGATCTCGACGAAGCTCTCCGGCCGGACGGGATGCGCGAGCGGCCCGGCATCCTCGCGGAACTGCATGGAGCGCATGATCTGCGCATCCTCGATGCGCTTCACCGCGGCGGAGCGGAGGTCGGAGGTGAAGCACTGGTCGCGGAAGACCGTCAGCCCCTCCTTTAGCGAAAGCTGGAACCAGTCGCGGCAGGTGATGCGGTTGCCCGTCCAGTTGTGGAAATACTCATGGGCGATGACGGATTCCACCTGTTCGAAATCGCTGTCCGTCGCGGTCTCGGGGGAGGCGAGAACCAACTTGGAGTTGAAAATGTTCAACCCCTTGTTCTCCATAGCCCCGGAATTGAAGTCCCCGACGGCGACGATGTTGAAAATGTCCAAGTCGTATTCGCGCCCGTAGACCTCCTCGTCCCAGCGCATCGAGGCGATGAGAGAGTCCATGGCAAAGGCGCATTTGCCGAGATCCGCCTCGCGGACCCAGACGTTGAGCGCCACGTCGCGCCCCGAGGCGGTGGTGAAGCTGGCGGAGTGGGCCTTCAGATCGCCCGCGACCAGCGCGAAGAGATAGGAGGGCTTCGGCCAGGGATCGTCCCATTCCGCCCAGCCGGGGCCTTCGCCGGCGGGGTTGCCGTTCGACAAGAGCACCGGCGCATCGCCTTCGATGCGCACGCGGAAAGGGGCCATCACGTCCGGCCGGTCGGGGTAATAGGTGATGCGGCGGAAGCCTTCCGCCTCGCATTGCGTGCAATACATGTCCCCTGACATGTAGAGCCCCTCGAGGAGCGTATTGCCCTCGGGTGCGATCTCGACCTCCGCCTCGAAGATGAAGGCCCTGGCGGGCACGACGCAGGTGAGGCCCTTCTCCGTCACGTCCGGCGCGATCTCCGCCCCGTCGATCTTCGCCGAAATCAGCTTGAGGTCCTCGCCATGGAGGAAGAACGGCTGCTCCGGCGCGACCGGGTTCGGGCGGAAGGCGATGCGCGACAGGACGCGCGTCGCCATGGGCGCGAGCCGGAACGTCAGCTCCACCTTGTCGATCAGCCAGCCGGGCGGCGTGTAATCGGCGAGATAGATCGTGCCGGCGGCCGCATCGGGGCCGGTTTCGGGCGTGGTATCGGCCATCCCATTGCCTTTCAGGGAGCAAAAACTAGGTGAAGCGTAAAGGCCCGCCCGAGGGCCCGCAACCGTGACCGCAAGAGAGGAAATCGCCCGATGTCCGCCGACAAGACCGACCTCGACAAGCAGAGCCGCCGCCACCGCGGCCCGATCATCGGCATCAGCATTGCCGTCATCATCGGCATCATCCTCGCCATCTTCATGACCGTGACCGCCGTCAACCGCGGCACCCAGCCCGAAGGCGCCGACACGCAGATCGACGCAACGGGCGATGCCGTCCTGGCCGATGACGGTGTGACGGCCGAGGAGCCGGTCACGGACCAGGATTGAGCCCGGTGGCAGAGCGGCAGGCCCGCAGGGCGGCCCGCGGCCCCATGAGCGTGCGGGGGTTGTTCGGTGCCGCGGTTTCATGTCACCTCGACAGGTGATTTCTGGGAGAATGGCATGAGCGGACGCGTGGAACGGGCTGGGCTGAAGGTCGCGGAGGAGCTCGCGGCCTTTCTCGAGGAGCGGGCCCTGCCGGGCACGGGCGTGGAATCCGCAGCCTTCTGGGAGGGCTTCGCCGCCATCCTGGCCGACCTCGCCCCGAAGAACCGCGCGCTCCTCGCCCGCCGCGAGGAGCTGCAGTCGGCGCTCGACGCCTGGCACCGCGAGCGGGCAGGGCAGGAGCCCGACCCGGCCGCCTACCGCGCCTTCCTGACGGAAATTGGCTATCTCGTTCCCGAAGGGCCGGACTTCGAGGTGGACACTGCCAATGTCGATCCCGAGATCGCCAGCCAGCCCGGCCCGCAGCTCGTCGTGCCCATCACCAACGCCCGCTTCGCGCTCAACGCCGCCAATGCCCGCTGGGGCTCGCTCTATGACGCGCTCTACGGCACCGATGCGCTCGGCTCGCTGCCGAAGGGCAAGGGCTACGACAAGGACCGCGGCGCGCAGGTGATCGCTTGGGCGCGGGCGCATCTCGACGCGGTCGTGCCGCTGGCCGAGGGGTCCTGGGCCAATATCACCGGGATCGACGTCGCGGACGGCGCCCTGGTCGCGACGCTCCCGCACGGGACGACCGGCCTCAAAAGCCCCGCCCAGCTCGCCGGCTACCTCAAGGATGACCTCTGCGAGCTGCAGGTGCTCCTGCAGGTCAACGGCCTCAGGCTCGAGATCCTCGTCGACCGGACGACCGAGATCGGCGGCAGCGACCCGGCCGGCATCTCCGACATCTACCTCGAATCCGCCATCTCCTCGATCATGGATTGCGAGGATTCCGTCGCCACCGTCGATGCCGAGGACAAGGTGCTGGCCTATGGCAACTGGCTCGGGCTGATGAAGGGCGACCTCGAGGAGACCTTCCAGAAGGGCGGCGAGAGCGTCACCCGCAAGCTGAACCCCGATGCGGAGTACCTGACGCCTTCAGGCGACAAGATCACCGTCAAGTGCCGCGCGCTGATGCTCGTCCGCAATGTCGGGCACCTGATGACCAACCCGGCGATCCTCCTGCCCGACGGCGAGGAGGTGCCGGAGGGGATCATGGACGCCATGGTCACCACGCTCATCGCCATGCACGACTTGCAAAAGACCGAGTGCCCCCGCAACTCGCGGCAGGGCTCCGTCTATGTCGTGAAGCCGAAGATGCATGGGCCGGAGGAGGTCGCCTTCGCGGTCGAGATCTTCGACCGGGTGGAGGCGGCGCTCGGCCTGCCCGCCAACACCGTCAAGCTCGGCATCATGGATGAGGAGCGGCGGACCTCGGCGAACCTCAAGGAATGCATCCGCGCCGCGAAGCACCGCGTCGCCTTCATCAACACCGGCTTCCTCGACCGGACGGGCGACGAGATCCACACTTCGATGGAGGCGGGCCCGATGGTCCCCAAGGGCGAGATGAAGGATCAGCCCTGGATCAAGGCCTATGAGGATCGCAACGTCGATATCGGCCTCGCCGCCGGCCTCAAGGGCCGCGCCCAGATCGGCAAGGGCATGTGGGCCATGCCCGACCGGATGGAAGCGATGCTCGAAGCGAAGATCGCCCATCCCGAGGCCGGCGCCACCTGCGCCTGGGTGCCCAGCCCCACCGCCGCCACGCTTCACGCCACGCATTACCATAAGGTCGACGTGCTCGCCCGTCAGGACGAGATCGCCAAGGGCGGCCCACGCGGGACGCTTGAGAACCTCTTGACCATCCCCCTCGCCACCGGGCGCAACTTCTCGGAAGAGGAGGTGACCCGCGAGGTCGAGAACAACGCCCAGGGCATCCTCGGCTATGTCGTCCGCTGGATCGACCAGGGCGTCGGCTGCTCCAAGGTGCCCGACATCCACGACGTGGGGCTCATGGAGGATCGGGCGACCTGCCGCATCTCCTCCCAGGCGCTGGCCAACTGGCTGCACCACGGCGTGGTGAGCGAGGCACAGGTCCGTGCCGCGATGGAGAAGATGGCCGAGGTGGTCGACCGGCAGAACGGCGGCGATCCGGCCTACAGGCCCATGGCGCCGGGGTTCGACGGGCTGGCCTTCCAGGCGGCCTGCGACCTCGTCTTCCAGGGGCGCGTGCAGCCCTCGGGCTACACAGAGCCGGTGCTGCACCGCCGGCGGCTGGAATTGAAGGCGCTCTGAATGGCAACGCGGGAAGAGGTCGAACACTGGATCGGGCGCTGTTCGCTCGGCGATCGTGATGCTTTTTCCGCACTTTATGACGCAACGAGTGCGAAACTCTTCGGTGTCATCCTTCGTGTCTTGAACGACCGGGCAGAAGCGGAAGAAGTGTTGCAGGAGGTCTACCTGCGCATCTGGCGCAATGCCGGCCGCTACTCGGCCAACGGACTCAGCCCGATGTCCTGGCTGATCACGATCGCCCGCAACCGCGCCATCGACCGGCTGCGGGCCCGCAAATCCGCCGGCGGCGAGATGGACGAGGTCGCAGACCTCGCCGATGCCGCCCCCGGACCCGAGGCCCAGACCATCGCCGCCGGTGAAACCGCGCGGCTTCAGGCCTGCCTCGATACCCTGCCGGAGGGCCGCGCCGAAGCGGTCCGCCGGGCCTATCTGGAGGGAGACAGCTACGCCGAACTGGCCGAGCGGCTCTCCGTCCCCTTGAACACCATCCGCACCTGGCTCCGCCGGGGGCTGATCGCCTTGAGAGAGTGCCTGACGACATGAGCGACCGAGGGGCCATATCCGGCGAGGATCCCCGCCTTCTGGCGGCGGAATACGCGCTCGGCCTCCTGCCGGGAGTGGAGGCGCGCGCGTTCGAGGCGCTCATGGCCTCCGACCCCGCGCTCGCCGGCGAGGCGCTGGCCTGGGGCGAGCGGCTGGCGCTGATGGCCGATGCCGAGGTCACGGATGTGGCGCCGCCGGCGCGGCTGAAGCGCAAGGTCGAGGCACATGTCTTCGGCCGCCCGCAACGGCGCGGGCTCTGGGCCGGGCTCGGCGCGCTCGCTGTGGCGGCGCTGGTCGTGCTCGCCGTCCTTTACGCCGGCATCCTGACGCCCGGCGTGGGCGACCCTGAATATGTGGCCGATGTTGCGGCGGAGGATCGCAGCCTCGTCGCCAGCGCGGCCTATCAGGCCGAGACCGGCGCGCTTGTCGTGCGCGTCGAGGCCGGCGCGGCGCCTGAAGGCCGGGATCTGGAGCTTTGGGCCATCGTCGGCGAGGCGGCGCCCGTCTCGCTCGGCGTCATCGGGGCAGAGGCCCGCGAGGTGGCCATTGCGCCCGAGCTGGCCGAGGCGCTCGGCAGCGGCGTCACGCTCGCCATCACCGACGAGCCGCCGGGCGGCTCTCCCTCCGGCCAGCCGACCGGCGCGATCCATGCCACCGGGGTGCTGACAGCCCCGGCCTGAGGGCAGGGGCCTGAGGGGAGGAGCCTGAGCGCCCCGGCCCGGGCGCGGCGGCTCAGGTCCGGTAGAGCCGGACAGGCTTGGGCGTGCGCGCGAGCACGCCCTTCGCCTCCAGATCCAGATGCACGGCCTTGATCCACCAGCCGGCCTTCTCGCCGCCGGGGAAGAGCGTCTCGTCCAGATGCGGCAGGAGCGCCTGCTTGAGCTCCTCGATGGTCATACCCGGCGGATCGGACGGGGCGACCTTTATCACCGCCGCGCGCATCGCCTCGAACTTCTGCCGGTTCGCCCGGTAGGTCTTGCCGGGTTGGCCGACATTCTCGATCTCGATCGTCTCGTCAGACATGAAGGGCCTCGTGTTCCTGGATTTTCGGGGCGCGGAAGCCCATGGCCACCCAGGCGGCGAGGAGCCGCCCCATGAAGCCGAGCGGCTGGGTCCGCGCATTGGGGACGTCTTCGGGCAGGGTGGCCCCCGGGGGGAGGTCCTTCGCCATGGTGCGCATCTCCAGCGCCGGGCGCGCGCCCTCCGGCCAGAGCGTGCCGAAGACGCTCAGCCAGTGGCCGCCCTTGAATTCGAGATAGACGGGCGAGCCGCAGCAACCGGCGACGACCCGGCGGGTCGCGGCCTCCGGGCCGAGGCGAAAGTCACGCAAATGCTCCTCGCCGCGGATCATCCGCACCCTGTCCTTTCGGAAAAGGACATATGGCACGGCGCCGCTCTCTGCGAAGAGCCGTGGCGCGCCCGGCAGGCTCTCCAGCCGCCCGGCGGCGGTCCGGCAGGAGGTGCAGCAGCATTCGACAGAGACGATGGGTTGCCCCGTCACCTCCATCACCACCTCGCCGCACCGGCACGAAAGCTCCGTCATCAGATGTCCTTTCCCTTGCCGGGCCACCCTAAGGGCGAATTACTCGGATACCAACCTATTTTCCTGGACGATCCGCGAGGTCAGCTCACGGGCCACTCACGGGAAGTTATAAAGGCAGATCAACCTCTTGGTCGGCGCCCGAATTTTCTTGCCGGAAACTGAAACTCCACGCCGCCGCTCTTCGTGTCTTCCGGCAAGTCGCAGCAAAGCGCAGCGACATGCAAACGGAGGAATTCACATGATCCGCACCACAGTCACCGCCCTCGCCCTCGCCACCGCAGCCACCGGCGTCTCCGCACAGGAGAACCCGATGGTCGGCGGCGCGCCGATGATGGCCGACATGAACATCGTCGAGAACGCGATGAACTCGCCGGTCAACACCGTGCTCGTCGGGCTCGTGCAGGCCGCCGGCCTCGCCGAGACGCTGATGGGCCCGGGCCCCTACACCGTATTCGCCCCGACCGACGAGGCCTTCGCGCCGATCGGCCAGGCCACGGTCGACGAGCTCCTGCTGCCGGAGAACCAGGAAACGCTCAGCAACATCCTGCTCTGCCACGTCGTCAGCGGCGAGGTGATGTCCGACATGCTCGAAGAGATGATCGAGGATGACGACGGCGAATACGAGATCAAGACCCTCGGCACCTGCATCCTGACCGCCACCTACGAGAATGGCGCGTTCGAGCTGATGGACCAGAACAACACCGTCGCGAATATCGAGATCGCGGACGTGCGCCAGTCCAATGGTGTCATCCACGTGATCGACGCCGTCATGATGCCGGCCATGTGAGCGGGCCGGCGGGCGGCGCGCGTGTGTTAGGCGCCGCCCTGGAGGGGCTTGCCGGGCTGGTATCCGGCGGGCCTCTTCGCCCTTCTCGAGGGCAGGAGAGCCTCGGGCCGGCCACGCGCCGCCCGGGGCCTTTCCGCTTTTGCGGCCCGCCCGCGTGATCCAAAGGCGCCCCTGAGGCGTAATCCTCCCATGACCCCGACCCTCACACACCGCATCCCGCCCTGGGCCAGCCTCCTGGCCTTCCTCGTCCTCGTTCTGGGGGCCGGCAGCCTGATCGGCTATGCCACCGCCCCCGGCAGCTGGTATGACGCGCTCGACAAGCCCGCCTTCACGCCGCCCAACTGGCTCTTCGGCCCGGCGTGGACCTTCCTCTACATTTGTATCGCGATTGCCGGCTGGCGTGTCTGGCGATCCCGGCCGCAGAGCCGGCGCATGAAGATCTGGTGGGCGCAGCTCCTTCTCAACTGGCTCTGGTCGCCGGTGTTCTTCGTGATGCATCTGCTCTGGCCGGCGATGCTGGTCATCACCCTAGTGTGGCTCTGCATCCTGGCGTTCATCGCTGCGAGCTGGCGGGCGGGCGACAGGCTGAACGCCGGGCTGTTCCTGCCCTATTTGGCCTGGGTGTCCTTCGCCTCGGCACTGAACCTCGGCGTCGCGATCCTCAACTGAGGCCGCCTGGGGGCCGCCCGCTGCCCAAATCGGCGCCGCCGCGCGGCGCCGCCGGCCCTCAGGGAGCCCCCGGGCCTTTTCCCGGGGCCGCCCGCGGCCTATGATCGGCCCATGCGATCCAGGCAAACAGGCTGAGGCATGACACGGCCGGTCATCGGAATCATCGGCAATGCGGCGCTGATCAACGACAGCTATCAGGCGCAGATCGCCGGCAACATGAACATCGAGGCGGTGGCGCAGGTCACGGGCGGGATGCCCCTGGTCGTGCCGGCGGACCCGGCCTGGGTCAGCGTGCCGGACCTGCTCGAGACCTGCGACGGCTTTCTCTTCACCGGCGGCCGCCCCAACGTGCATCCAGAGGAATACGGCGAGGCCGAGACCCCCGCCCATGGCGCCTTCGACCGGCGCCGCGATGCGGTGGCGCTGCCCTTGATCCGGGCGCTCGTCGATCGCGGCCAGCCCTTTCTCGGCATTTGCCGCGGCTTTCAGGAGGTGAATGTCGCCATGGGCGGCACGCTCCACCCCGAGATCCGCGACCTCCCCGGCCGCGAGAACCACCGGATGCCGCCCGATGGCACGATCGAGGAGAAATTCGCGCTCCGCCATGTGGTGACGCTCTCGGAGGGCGGGCCCTTCCACAAGCTCTTCGGCGCGACGGAGGTGATGACCAACACGCTGCACGGCCAGGGCATCGCCCGGGCCGGGGCGCGGGTGGTGATCGACGGGCGCGCCCCGGACGAGACGCCCGAGGCGATCTTCATCGACGGCGCCCCCGGCTTCACGCTCTCGGTGCAATGGCACCCAGAGTACCGCGCGGGGGAAGACCCCGTCTCCCGTCCGCTCTTCGAGGCCTTCGGCGAGGCCGCCCGCGCCTGGGCCCGGGGCCGCCAGCCGCTGCGCATGAGCGCCTGAGGCGGGGGCGGCGCTGGCGCCCGACCCCTCGGGGCTCCTTCTACGAGCTCCTGCCCCTCCCCCAGCGCCGCTGCGACGGCACGCCCGCCGGCCCTCCGCCGGGATGCCCTCCTTGCCACGCGCGGCCCGATGTAGCATCGCTGGCGCAAAGAGGGAGGCCGAGATGAAACGCAGCCGCATCAACAGCATCATGGACGAGGCGGCGGAGATGATCCGCGCCCATGGCTTCATCCTGCCGCCCTTCGCCGGCTGGAGCCCCGAGGAGTTCCGCGCCCGCAAGGCCGAGGCCGCCCATGTGATCGACGCCCGCTGCGGCTGGGACATCACCGATTACGGCGCCGGCCGCTATGACGAGATGGGGCTCTTCCTCTTCACGCTGCGCAACGGGCGGCTGGCCGACCTGCAGAAGGGCACCGGCATGTGCTACGCCGAGAAGCTCCTGATCTCGAAGGAAAACCAGCTTTCGCCCATGCACACCCATGTGCTGAAGGCCGAGGATATCATAAACCGCGGCGGCGCGACGCTGGTGGTCGAGCTCTTCGGCTCCGACGCCACGGGCGCCTTCGACGAGAGCGCCGGCGGCCGGGTGCTCTGCGACGGCATCGCCCGCGACTTCGCGCCCGGCGAGCGGCTCCGCCTCGCCCCCGGCGAGAGCGTCACGCTCATGCCCGGCGACTGGCATGCCTTCTGGGGCGAGGGGGGCGATGTGCTGATCGGCGAGGTCTCCACTGTCAATGACGACGAGACCGACAACATCTTCCGCGAACCCATCGGCCGCTTCGCCGAGATCGAGGAAGACGAGCCGCCCCGGCATCTTCTCGTCTCCGACTACCGGAGCTGGCTGGCCTGAGCGCTAGAGCGCCGCGTAGTACCAGATCGCCGGAAGCTGCGGGCCGAAGCCGGCCTTCTCATAGGCGCGGCGGGCGGCGGCATGGCTCGGGTCTCCGCCCGTGCCGACGGTGGCGACGGCCATGCCGCGCGCCCGCAGCTCCGCCAGCGCCCAGCGATACATCATCGTCCCGAGCCCGCGCCCGGCATGTGCCGGGTCGATGGCGTTGAGGCCGATCTCGCCGATCCGCGTCCCGGGGTCGGTGATCAAGGTCACGAAGCCGATGGTGGCCGAGCCCAGCCGCGCCACATAGAGCTGCTCGGGGCTCGCCGGGCTGGCGAGGCGGGCGAGTTCGCCGGCCTGGTCGGTCTCGGCCCTGGCCAGCGCCAGGGCGGCGACGGTCTCTCCGGTGAGGGCGCGGAAGCTGGCGAAGACCGGCGCGAAGGCCGCGGCGCGGATCGCCTGGAGGAGCGGCAGGTCCCCCGCCAGAGCCTGCCGGAAGGTCAGACGCTCCATCCTAAGGACATGCAGCTCCGGCGGCTCCGGCGCCGCCGGCCAGCCCTTCGGCCCCGATCCGGGACCCGGTTCCCTGGCGGTCATGGCCCGCCCCCCTTTTCCAACACCCACCGGATGTCATGACGGAAAAGGGTTAGGGAAGCCTGAAGGGCCGGCCGGTCAGGTTACCGCCTGGCGGGCGGCATAGGCCGGGTCCTCCCAGAGCCGCCCCGCCATTACCTCGCGGAGGGTCTCGGTGGCGCGGTCGATCTCTTCCTCGCCGATATAGAGCGGCGTGATGCCGAAGCGCACGAGATCGGGCGCGCGGAAATCGCCGACGACGCCCCGCGCGATCAGCGCCTGGCAGATGGCGTAGCTCTCGGGGTGGCGGAAGCTCACCTGGCTGCCGCGAAGGGCCGGGTCGCGGGGGGAGGCGAGGGCGAGCTCGGGGCAGGCGGCCTCCACCCCCGCGATGAAGCGCTCGGAGAGGGCGATGGAGGCGGCGCGGATCTGCCCCATGTCCACCCCCTCCCAGACATCGAGCGCGGCATCGAGCGCCGCCATGGCGAGGATCGAGGGCGTGCCGACCCTCATGCCGCGGATGCCGGCGGCAGGCGCGTAGCCGAGGTCGAAGTCGAAGGGTTTCGCATGGCCGAGCCAGCCGGGCAGGGCGTTGTGGAGCCGCCCGGCGAAGCGCGGCGCCGCCCAGAGGAAGGCCGGCGCCCCGGGGCCGCCGTTCAGGTACTTGTAGGTGCAGCCGACGGCGAAATCGGCGTCGGCGCTCTTGAGGTCCACGTCCACCGCCCCGGCGGAATGGGCGAGGTCCCAGAGCGCTAGCGCCCCGGCCTCATGGGCGGCGGCGGTCAGCGCCGCCATGTCGTGCCGCCGGCCGGAGCGGTAGTCGACCTCGGTGAGCATGAGGATTCCGACCTCGGGGGTAAGCGCGCCTGCCACCTCCTCCGGCGCCACGACGCGCAGCTCGTGCCCCTGGCCGAGCTGGGCCAGCAGCCCCTCGGCCATGTAGAGGTCGGAGGGGAAGTTGCCGCTGTCGGTCAGCACCACCTTGCGGTCCGTGAGCTTCAGCGCCGCCGCCAGCGCCTGCCAGAGCCGGATGGAGAGCGTCTCGCCGACAATCACCTCGCCCGGCCCGGCGCCGATCAGCGGCGCGATCCGGTCCCCCAGCCGCTCGGGGAGCGAGATCCAGCCGGCGCGGTTCCAGCCGGTGATCGCCATCTCGCCCCATTCGCGGCGCATGACCTCCTCCATCCGGGCGGGGGCATGGGCGGGCAGGGGACCGAGGGAATTGCCGTCGAGATAGGCCTGGCCCTCGGGCAGGAGAAAGGCGTCACGCTTGGGGATCATCGGGCGGCTCCTTGTGGATCGGGCCAGTGATGGGGCAACGGCGCGGGCGGGTCCAGAGGGGAGGGGGCGGTCGGGTTCGTGCGGAACGCCGAACTCGGCCACAATCCAACGTGTGTGCTGTTCCCCCGCCCGGCACGCGCCGGCACGGCGCAGGGCGAGCGCCGGCCCGTCCCGCGGGCTGGCGCTCCGGTGGGGGAAGCGCGTCGCTTCGAGCGGGGATGTGGCGGCACCATAAAGTGCGATGCGGAAGCCTCGGAGCGCCACCCCCCGGGCCCGCGCTCGCCCTGCGCGGCACGGTTGCGAGGGGGAAGGTGGGTTACAAACCCACCCTACGCTTGGGTCCGCCGGTCGTTCAGAGTACCTGCCCGGTACGCGCCGCAGGCGCAGGGCGAGCGCCGGCCCGTCCCGCGGGCCGGCGCTCCCGAGGGGTTGCGCATCGCTTCGAGCGAGGATGTGGCGGCACCATAAAGTGCGATGCGGAAGCGTCGGAGCGCCAACCCCCGGGCCGGCGCTCGCCCTTCGCGGCACGGTTGCGCGCGGTTGCGAGGGGGAAGGTGGGTTACAAACCCACCCTACGTCTGACGGGCGGGTCGCGCCCGGTTCATGGTGGGCAACAACCCACCCCAGGGCCGCGAAGCCCCCCTCACCGCGTCAGATAGGCCCGCCAGAGCTCGCCGATCCGGCCGATGTCGTCCTCCGTCACGATCAGCGGCGGCGACATGGCGCAGCTGTCGCCGACGGGGCGGATGATCAGCCCCGCCTCCCAGAGCGCCGCATGGGCGGCCTTGCCGGCGGCGCCGACGTCGCCCTCCGGCTCCAGCTCCACCGCGCCGAGGATGCCGTAGTTGCGGATGTCCCTGACGCCCGGCAGGTCGGCCAGTCCGTGCAGCATGTCCTCCCAGACCGGCGCCATGGCCTTGGCATTCTCGAAGATCTGCCCGTCGCGATAGGCGTCCATCGTGGCGATGGCGGCGGCGGAGGCGAGCGGGTGGCCCGAATAGGTGTAGCCGTGGAAGAGGTCCGGCATGGCCGCCGGCCCCTGCAGGAAAGCCTCGCGGATCCGCGCCGGCACCAGGACGCCGCCCATGGGCACGGTCGCGTTGGTGATGCCCTTGGCGCAGGTGATGAGATCCGGCGTCACGCCGAAGCTCTGATAGGCGAAGGCCTCGCCCGTCCGCCCGAAGCCGGTGATGACCTCGTCGAAGATCAGCAGGATGCCATGCGCGTCGCAGATCTCGCGCAGCCGCTCCAGATAGCCCTTCGGCGGCGGGAAGACGCCGCCGGCGCCGACAACCGGCTCGACGAAGACGGCGGCGATGTTCTGCCCGCCATGGAGGTCGCAGAGCCGCTGGAGGTCCTCGGCCCGGTCGGCGCCGCTCTCCGGCTGGCCGCGCGAGAAGCGGTTCTCCTCCGTGCCGGTGTTCCGCATATGCGCGACATGCGGGTAGAGGAGGCCGAACTGCGCCTTGTTGAGCGGCAGGCCGGCGAGCGAGGTGCCGCCGATGTTGATGCCGTGATAGGCCTTCTCGCGCGCCACCAGGATGCGCCGCCCTGCCTCGCCGCGGGCGCGGTGATAGGCGAGCGCGATCTTCATCGCCGTATCGACGGCCTCGGAGCCGGAATTGGTGAAGAAGATATGGTCGAACCCGGGCGCCAGCGCCACGACGCGGCTGGCCGCCTCGAAGGCGATCGGGTGGCCCTGGTTGAAGGTGTGGACGTAGTCGAGCGTCGCCGCCTGCTCCTGGATCGCCTTTGTGATCCCCGGATGGCCATGGCCGGCGTTGCAGCACCAGAGGCCGCCGGTGCCGTCGATCATCTGATGGCCGGAGACGTCGGTATAGTGGATGCCCTTGGCCCCGGTGATCAGCCGCGGGTTCTCCTTGAACGTCCGGCTGGGCGTGAAGGGCATCCAGAAGCTGTCGAGATCATTCGGGGCGCGGGCGGTATCGGGCATGGGATCCTCTGGTCTGGCAGGTCTCCCGCGAGCCTAGACCTCGGGCCGGGCGGGCGAAAGGGGGCGTGATCCGCAACGAATGGGTTGCATGATGGGCGATGATCTGTCAGCGGTTGCGCAACCAGGAGGTTGCGGAACATGAGCGATAGCATCACGCGGGACATCTTCATCGACGCGCCCCCCGCCCGCGTCTGGGCGGCGATCAGCGATGCCGGAGAATACGGGCGTTGGTTCAACTGCCGCCTCAAAGGCGCCTTCGCCACCGGCGCGCTGGTGAGCGGCGAGATCACCGAGCCCGGCCACGAGGGCACGCCGTTCTGGCTGCAGGTGGAAGAGATGGTGGCGCCGGAGCGCTTCTCCTTCCGCTGGCCCTGGGCGGAGGCGGCGCCGGAGGGCGCGCTGGAGGAGACCACGCTCGTCACCTTCACGCTGGCGCCGGAGGGGGCGGGCACGCGGCTCACCGTCACCGAAAGCGGCTTCGACGCGGTGCCAGAGGGCGAGCGCGCCCGGCGGCTCAAGGACAATGCGACGGGCTGGGAGATCCAGTGCGCCCGCATCAAGGCGCATGTCGAGCCCCATGTCGCTTGAGCTGGCGGCGACCTTCGCCGCCCTCGGCGACCCGACGCGGCTCGCCCTCGTCGAGCGGCTGAGGGGGGCGGAGGCGCTGGCGGTCGGCAGCCTCGCGGAAGGGCTGCCGATGAGCCGGCAGGCGGTGTCGAAGCATCTCGCGGTGCTGGCCGAGGGCGGCGTGGTCTCGGCGTCGCGCGAGGGGCGGCAGGTGCTCTACCGGCTGGAGCCCGCGCGCGTGGCGGAGGCGGAGGCCTTCCTGCAGGCGGTCGGCGAGCGATGGGACGCGGCGCTGGGGCGCCTGAAGGCGCATGTGGAGCGCTGACGCATCACTCCGGGCCAGCGCCGCGCGGCTCAGCCGAAGACGCCCCAGCAGGCATGGTTGCGCAGGCGCTGGTCGTCCAGCACCAGCGCCCGGATCGGCTCGGGCAGCTCTGCCCGCTGCCAGTCGCGCTCGGCGCGCGCCGCCGCCGCCCCCTCCGCCGCCTCCCGCGCCCGGATTGCATAGGCCGCGGCGCCGAGCTCGTGCTGGGCGACATGGGCGACGGCCACCGCCTGCGCCGCCGCCAGCGCCACGAACTTCGGCGCGCCGCCCACCTCCCGCGCCGCCGCCCGGCCCTGGCCGGCCGCCATGGCGGCGCGCGCCCCGATCTCGCCCCGGGCCCAGGCGCGGGCGAGGGCGACGGCTTCGCGCGGCCGGCGGTCGCCCGGATGCTCCGCCTCATAGAGCGGCAGAACATGCTCCGCGCAGGCCGCCGCCCAGAGCGCGAGGAGCCGGTGGTCTGCCTCGGTGAGGCTGCCGCCCCGGTGGCGGCGCATGAAACGCGGGTCGCGCGGTTCGGTGAAGATCATCGCTGCCTCGGTGGTTGGACACCCACCCTACGCCTGATCCCGCGGCGGCGCATCATGGGCTCGCATTTCTTCAAAAACCGTCTGCCCATGCAGCCGGGCGCGCCGCCTGCCCGCCGGGCCCTACGCCACCACCGGCCGCGCCTCGATCCAGAGGAACAGCGGGAACTTCGTCCAGCGCTCCCGGCCGGTCCAGGCGCTCTTCGGCGCCGGCTGCGGCTCGATCATGCGGGTGAGGAGGAAGCCGGCCTTCCACAGCGCCTCGGTGTAGAAGGTCGCCGGCCGCGACCAGCCGGCGACATCCAGGGCGAGCCCGTCGCGCTCCTCGCGGGTCTCGAAACGCTCGGTGCTGAAATAGCCCGCCTCCCAGGCGAGGACGCTGGCGCCCGCCTCGCCTTCGACCTCGGCCCGGCACGTGAAGGGATGGGGGAGCGAGATCACCAGCCGCCCGTCCTCGCGCAGGAGCCGGCGGATCTCGGTGAGGGCCGGCGGCACCTTCTCGATATCCGCCAGCACGTTGCAGAGGAGCGCGAGGTCGAAGGCGGCACTGGCGTAGGGGATCTTCGCCGCCGGCGCCACGGCATAGGCATCGGCCGAGCCCTTGTCGCGGGCGGCACTCACCATCTCCTCCACCGGGTCCACCGCGGTCACATGGTAGCCGAGCGTCTTGAGCAGCGCCGAGACCCGCCCCTCGCCGCAGCCGATGTCGAGCGCGGCGCCCGAACCCGGGCCGATGAAGCTGCGCAAGGTCGCCTCATAGGCCCAGTAGGCATCGTGGCCCGGGGCGCGGGCCCAGCGGATCCACCCGGGCGCGGCCCTCTCCCAATGGGCGATGTCGGCGCCCTTTCTCGAGAAGATCATGGGCCTACTCCCAATCGCCCTCCAGAAGCGCCCGCGTCTCGGCCACGGCCACCTCCCAGAGGCGGGCCATGTCGGCATCGGGCTTGCGGTAATGCCCGCCGTAATTACCGTCGCCGATGAGGGCGCGGACGCCGGCGGCATCCCTGTCTTTCAGCCGGTCGAAGGGGACATAGGGCTTTTGCTCCTCCGGCTCGGGATGGCCGGGCAGGCGCGTGAAGGGGAAGTTCTCCATCCAGCTCGCATGGCTCGCCACCGGGTCGATCGCCTGCACCGCCTCCCAGACCTTCGGGGCGCGCCACCAGTCGTGGAAGCGGCAGCGGGCGCCAGGATGCGCGGCCATCCATTCGGCGGTGACCGGCTGGACGGGCGTGTTGCCGCCATGGCCGTTGACGATCAGCACGCGGCGGAAGCCGGTGGCGTAGAGGCTGTCGAGGATCTCGCGCACCACAGCCGCATAGGTGGCGAGGCTGAGCGTCACCGTGCCGGGAAAGGCCATGAAATAGGGCGTGATGCCATAGGTGAGGGCGGGGAAGACCGGGACACCCAGCGGCTCGGCCGCCTCGGCCGCCACCCGCTCCGCCAAGAGGGAATCCGTGGCCAGGCTCAGATGTGCATGCTGCTCGGTGCAGCCGAGCGGCAGGATGCAGCGGTCGTCGCCCTCGAGATACGCCTCGACATCGCCCCAGCTCGCCTCGGCGATGCGCATCAGAACTCGACGCCCCGCTGCGCCTTCACGCCGGAGCGGAAGGGGTGCTTCACCAGCTCCATCTCCGTCACCAGATCGGCGGCCTCGATCAGCTCTTCCGCCGCATTGCGGCCGGTGAGGACGACATGCGTCATGGGCGGCTTCTCCTCGGCCAGGAAGGCCACCACCTCGGCGGCATCGACATAGCCGTAGCGGATGGCGATGTTGATCTCGTCAAGAAGCACCATGGCGAAGTCGCCCGAGGCGATCAGCTCCTTCGCCTTGCCCCAGGCGGCCTGGGCCATCTCGATGTCGCGGGCCTTGTCCTGCGTCTCCCACGTGAAACCCTCGCCCATGGTGTGGAACTGGCAGAGGTCGCTGAAGCGCCCCTCGATCAGGCTGCGCTCGCCCGTCTCCATCCCGCCCTTGATGAACTGGACGACGGCGGAGGGCATCTCATGCGCGATGCATCGGAAGATCATGCCGAAGGCGGCGGTGCTCTTGCCCTTGCCCTTGCCGGTATGGACGACGATCAGCCCCTTCTCGCCGGTCTTGGTGGCCATGATCTTGTCGCGGGCGGCCTTCTTCTTGGCCATCTTCTGGGCGTGGCGGGCGTTGTCGTCGTCGCTCATGTCGGGAGTCTCCTTTGGGGGGAGACTGGGCGGAGTGGCGGGCGGGGGCAAGGGTGGAGAGGCCGGGGGTTTTCCACCCCCGGACCCCCGGAGGATTTTCCGGGAGCAAAGACTGGGGGGCCTCAGCGAGGAGGGGCGGCGAGGCTGAAGAGCGTGTCGAGATCGAGATGGGTCTCGAGATGGGCGGCGAGGGCGTCGAGCGCGGAATCGACGCCGTCCTCGTAGCCGGGCAGCGAGGGGGCGCCGAGCCCGGCGAGATAGGCGGCGCGGAAGGCGTCGGAGGAGAAGAGCCCGTGGAGATAAGAGCCGCGGATGCGCCCGTCGGGGGAGGCCGCGCCCTCGGGGGCGCCCTCTACCTCCAGCCAGGGCCGGGCGGCGTCGGGCCCTTCGGTTACCCCGATGTGGATCTCGTAGCCGGTAAGCGGCGCGCCCGAGGCAAGGTCGCGGCCGGCGACGGAGGTCAGGCGCTTCTCGGGCTGCATCCTCGTCGCCACGTCGAGGAGGCCGAGGCCGGGCTGGCTGCCTGGCGGGCCCTCGATGCCCTCCGGGTCGGCGATCACCTTCCCCAGCATCTGGTAGCCGCCGCAGAGGCCGAGGACATGGCCGCCCCGGCGGACATGGGCCGCGAGGTCGATGTCCCAGCCCTCGGCGCGGAGGGCGGCGAGGTCGGCGAGCGTCGACTTGCTCCCGGGGATGAGGACGAGCGCGGCATCGCCCGGCAGGGGCTCGCCCGGGGGGACGAGCGTGAGCTCGACGCCCGGCTCGGCGGCGAGGGGGTCGAGATCGTCGAAATTGGCGATGCGGGGCAGGCGGGGCACGGCGATCTTCAGGGCGCCGCCGCGGGCGAGGGGGCGGGCGAGGTCCATCACATCCTCCGCCGGCAGGCGCGCGGCCTCCGGCAGATGGGGGAGGATGCCCAGGGGCGCCCAGCCGGTGCGGGCGGCGATGATGCGCATGCCCTCGGCAAAAAGCCCCGGATCGCCCCGGAACTTGTTGATCGCAAAGCCCTTGATGAGCGCGCGGTCGCCCTCGGGCAGAACCGCATGGGTGCCGACGAGCTGGGCGATGACGCCGCCGCGCTCGATGTCGCCGACCAGCACCACGGGCACGCCCGCCGCCTCGGCGAAGCCCATGTTGGCGATGTCGCCGGCGCGGAGGTTCACCTCCGCCGGGCTGCCCGCGCCCTCGACGATGACAAGATCGCGGCCCGCGCCGATCTCGCGGAAGGCGGCGAGCACCTCGGGCAGGAGCTCGCCCTTCATGGCCCCGTAGTCGCGCGCCTTCAGCGTGGCGCGGCGGCGGCCGCGGACGACGACCTGCGCGCCCGTCTCGCTTTCGGGCTTGAGGAGGACGGGGTTCATCGCCGTCACCGGCTCGAGCCCCGCCGCGCGGGCCTGCAGGGCCTGCGCCCGGCCGATCTCTCCCCCGTCGGCGGTGACGGCAGCGTTGTTGCTCATGTTCTGCGGCTTGAAGGGCGCGACCTTCAGGCCGCGCCGAAGCGCCGCCCGGGCGAGCCCCGCGACGATCAGCGACTTGCCGACATTGGAGCCGGCACCCTGGATCATGATGGCCTTCATGCCGCCCCGATTAGCGGCGGGGCGCGGCGGGGGGAAGGGCTCAGCCGCAGGCCCAGAAGCCGCGGTAGCCGACGGTGAGCCCCTGATCCATGCGGAAGACCAGATCGGCATCGCCGCGCCAGCCCGCCGCATCGCCGAGGGGCGTGACCTCCATCGAGGCGCCCGCCGCCTCCCAGAGGCCGCCCGCCGGGCCGGGGGCCGGGCCCTCGAGCGTCACGAGCGTGTCGTTCAGCTTCATCGCGGCGCTGCCGGTGGAGGAGACGGCGAGCACCGGGCCTGTCTCGCGGCTCTGGTGGAAGACGCAAGTCCCCGGCCCGCCGATCACCGTGTCGGCCTCGCCGGGGGCGAGGGGGGCGGGGTCGAGCGCGGCGACCTGCGGCGCGGCCAAAGCCTCATCCACGCTGCCGGGGAGCGGCATCGGCGGCTCCATCACCTCCGCCGCCTCGCCGGCATGGGCGATCAGGTAGCGCATCTCGGAGATCTCGCGGCGCTGGGCGGCGATGATCTCGTCCGCCAGCTTGCGGACCCGCGGATCCTCGATGCCGGCGCGCTCGGAGGTCATGATGGCGATCGAGTGATGCGGGATCATGGCGCGCATGTAGGAGGTGCCGGAGACGGTCACCTGGCTGCGCACCAGCCAGAGCGACAGAGCAAAGACCAGCGCGGCGCCGGCGAAGATGGCGAGATTGACGAGGCGGCTGGGATACATCGCGGCCATGAAGGCCAGCATGACGATGGCCATTGCGGCGCCCATGAGCAGCGCCATCCAGGCGCGGGTCTCGGAGAAGAACAGATGCTCGGCGGCGTAGGTGTTGAGGTACATGAGCGCGAACATGACCACCGTCGAGGTGGCGATCATCGCGAAGAACCTACCGTACGTCATCCTGCGTCTCCCGTCGGGCCTTTGGGGGCCAATGACAGGCGCGGGCCTATGGTTCCGGCGGGAGCGCCGCTTGCGCCCGCCGGCAACAGAAAAGACCTGCCGTGGCAGCACGGCAGGTCTTTTCTTCACAACCCCGATCCGGTGAGGCCCGAATAAGGGCGCAGGGCTCAGGCGGCGCGCTGGGCCTCGAGCTCGGCGGCCTGACGACGCTCGCTCTCCTCGCGGGAGAGGGCGACGGAGGTGCGAACCCCCTTGCCGACGAATTCCATCAGGCCTTCAACGACGCGCTCGTTCGGGTCGATGCCGGCGCAGGTGAGAACCTCGCGCCCATCGCGGGAGCGGGCCCAACGGGCAATCTGTTCCGGACCATTGCCGTATTTCTTGTCATCGGCGATGGCATCGTCCAAGGCGGCCAGGACAACGGCGGCAAAGAGCTTGCGCGCGCGGTTGCCCTGCTCATTGTTGTAGGCGGTGCCGTCCACGAAGTCTCTCATCTTACGTCCTTTGGTCTTTTTGCTCTTGCTGTCGGCGTGCCGGCGTTTATGCGCATTGTTTTGGCGATTCGGGTTTGCCAAATTCGGAATGTCAGTTATGCGCTCAGCGCATGGCTTGGGCCGCCAGGCTCCCGCATCTGTGAGGGTTGCACCGGGACCAACGCGACATATAGGGTCAGCCCAGCTTTCGACAAGGTATGGCCGCAACAGAGCCGCGCCTCCTAGTAGACGGCTTCTAAGCTGTTGGTCCTGAGGGAAGACTTGCGCCTCGTGTCTGAATTTTCGGTTAAAAAACTCTGCTCAAAGCGACGTGAACTGGCAAGATCGTGGTAACGGAAACACAAAAGGCGCTGGTGATCGCCGCCGTCCGCGATGCCGCGCGGGCCGAGATCCTGCCCCGGTTTCGCGCGCTGGGCGCGGGTGACGTGTCCACCAAATCCGGCCCGACGGACCTCGTGACGCTCGCCGATACCGAGGCCGAGGCCGCGATCGGCGCCGCGATCACCGCCGCCTGGCCCGAGGCGCGCGTCATCGGCGAAGAGGCGGTGGCGGCCGACAAGGCGCTCCGCGACGAGATGGCCGGGCCGGGGCCGGTGGTGATCGTCGACCCGGTCGACGGCACCTGGAACTTCGCCAAGGGTCTGGCGATGTTCGGCGTCATCGTCGCCGTGGCGGTCGGGGGCCAGCCCGTCTGGGGGATGATCTACGACCCGGTGATGGACGACTGGATCGAGGCGGCCGAGGGCGGGGTCACCGAATTCGTTTCCGCCGGCACGCGGCGGCGGCTCGCGACCTCGCAGGAGGAGCGCAAGAGCCGGATGGCCGGCTATGTGCCGATGGGGCTCTATCCCCGGCCGCTCCGCGCGCGGATCGCGCAGGAAAGCGCCACCTTCAACCGCATCCAGTCGCTCAGATGCTCGGCGCATGAATACCGGATGCTGGCGCAGGGGCATGTGGAATTCGTTCTCACCGGCCCGGTCCCCCATCCGTGGGACCATGCGGCCGGCGCGCTCGCGGTCACCGGGGCGGGCGGGGTCGTGCGGTTCCTCGACGGCGGCGCCTACGAGACGGGGCGGCGCAAGGGCGTGCTCCTCTCCGCCGGCAACGAGGTGGCGTGGCAGAAGGTGGCGGAGCGGTTCAGCTTCCTGGGATGAGCCGGAGGCGCGCCTCGCCGGCCTGCATCCCGCCCTCCGCCCGGTCGAAGCGCAGATAGGCGATGCCCTCGCCCCCGGCGACCGTGTGGAGCTGGCCGACGGGGCGGCCGTCCGAGGTGATCTCGGTGCCGGGCGCGGCGTCGCCCTCGACCGCCACCCGGGCGAGGCCCTTCCTGAGCTCGGTCTTGTGCTTCATCCGCGCCGTGACCTCCTGGCCGACATAGCAGCCTTTGCGGAAGTCGACGCCATGGAGCCGCTCGAAGCCGGCCTCGAGGATATAGGTCTCGGGCGTCAGCTCGACCCCCGTCTCCGGCACCAGATGCGCGACGCGGAGCGCGGCCCAGTCGGTGCCGTCGTCGCCCGCCTTGTCGCCGTAGAGCCGCCAGCCGAGCGCCGGATGCCGCGGGTCGGGCAGGGCGCCCTCGGGCGGCGTGCCGGTGCCGCAAAAGACCTTGAGCGGGCTTTCCGCGATCGTGATCTTGCGGCGGAGCTTGTACATGGTGAGCCGCTGGAAGAGCGCCGGGGCGAGGCTCTCGTCCACGTCGATCAGCAGCTCCTCCCCCCGCGCCACCAGGAAGAAATCGGCCACCAGCTTGCCCTGCGGCGTCAGGAGCGCGGCGTAGAGGATGCCGTCGCCCGCGAGCTTGTCGAGGTCGTTGGTGACGAGCCCCTGCAGGAAGTCCGCCGGGTCGGCGCCTGTGAGGCTGAGAAGGGTTCTCATGAGGTCTCGTCCGCGAATTGCATGGCATGGAGGTCGGCATAGAGGCCGCCTCTTTCAAGGAGCGCGGCATGGGAGCCCTCGTCCACGACCCGGCCGCCATCGAGGACGACGATCTTGTCGGCGCCGCGCACGGTGGAGAGCCGGTGGGCGATGACGAGCACCGTCCGCCCCTCCGAAAGCCGCTCCACCGCCGCCTGTACGCCGGCCTCGGTGCCGGTGTCGAGCGCGCTCGTCGCCTCGTCGAGGAGGAGGATCGGCGCGGCGCGGAGGAGCGCCCGGGCGATGGCGATGCGCTGCCGCTGCCCGCCGGAGAGCGCCGAGCCACGGGGGCCGGCGGGCGTCTCCAGCCCCGCGGCGAGGCGGGGCAGGAACTCGGCGACATGCGCCGCCTCCAGAACCTCGCGGAGCTCGGCCTCCGGCACGTCGCGGCCGAGGACGATGTTCTCGCGGATGGTCTCGTCGAAGAGCAGCGCCTCCTGCGTGACGACGGCGAAGAGCCGGCGAAGCGCCGTGAGGGGCAGGGCGGTGATGTCGGTGCCGCCGATGGTCACCCGCCCGCCCTGCGGCTCGGCGAGCCGGGTCAGCACGTTGAAGACGGTGCTCTTGCCCGCCCCGGATGCGCCGACGAGCGCCGTCGTCTTGCCCGCCTCCGCCGTGAAGCTCAGCCCCGTCAGCGCCGGCATGTCGCCATAGGCGAGGGAGAGGGCCTCGAAGCGTATCTCCGGCGCGCCCTGCGGGGCCTCGGCGGGGCGGGCGGGGGCGGTGATGGCGGGGCGGGCCGCGAAGAGCTCCCGCAGCCGCTCGACGGAGGCGGAGGCCGCCTGCCAGAGGCCCGAGAGATTGCCGAGCCGGCGGAGCGGCTCGAAAGCGAGGCTGATCGCCGCAAAGAACGCCATGAACTCGCCGACCGTCCGCTCGCCGTTGATGATCTGCAGGCCCCCCAGCCAGAAGACGAGGAAGAAGCCGATGCCGCTCATCAGGTCGATGAGCCCCGGGATCGCCGCCTGACCAGAGGCGGCGCGCACCTCGGCCCGCACCTTCTCCTGCGTCGCGCGGCCGAAGCGGGCGGCCTGATAGGCCTCGAGCCCCGCGAGCTTCACCTGCGCGATGCCGTGCAGCACCTCGTCTAGCCTTGTGGACATGGCCGAGGCCGCCACCCGCGCCGCCTTCGCCCGCCGGCGCACGTAGCGCTGCGCGAGGAGGGAGGGCAGGACGAGAAGCGGGATCCCGGCCAGCGCCACCGCCGTCCACCGCCAGTCGACCGAGAGCGCGACCCCGAAGAGCACGATGACCGAGACGGCATCGCGCCCGACGCCGGTCGTGAGCTGGATCAGCGACTTGCCGAGCTGCGTCACGTCGCCCTGCACGCGCTCGATCAGCTCGCCCGGCGGATGCGTGTGGTGAAAGCCCATGCCGAGGCTCATCAGATGCGCGAAGAGCCCCTCGCGGAGCGCGGCGGAGCTCCGCTCGGTGACGGAGGTCATGAGGATCCGCTGGGTCATCGAGGTGAGCGCGCGGAGGAGGAAGATGCCGAAGACGGCGAGGGCCACCACCTTCAGCGCCGCGACATTGCCGCCGACCAGCACCTGGTCGAACATCGGCTCGATGAGCTTGGCGAGCGCGCCGACCGCCGCGCCCTCCACCGCCATGGCGGCGAGGGCGAGGCCGATGCGGCCCCGATGGGCGCGGAGATACCCGCGCCAGAGCCAGCGCAGATGGCCCTCGGCTTTTTGCCCGCCCCTCATTTCGGCCCCAGCTCGCCGGCGTCGAAGGCGGCCTGGATGGCGGCGGGATCGTAGCGGGTGGCGAACCATTCCTCCGGCCCCATCCGGGGCGCGTCCTCGGCATAGAGGTCGAGAATGTCGTCGAGGATCGCCGTTTTGCCCTTCCGCCGGTGCAGGTGATGCCAGCCGAGCTGGGCGCGCGCCTCTGCGAGGGGCACTCCTGTGGAGGCAAGGTAGAGCGTGGCGGCGATGCCCGTCCGGTCGGCGCCGCTCTTGCAATGCATCAGGAAGGGCCGCTCGATCCGCCGGAAGATCTCGAAGAGCCGCAGATACGCCTCCCGCGGCGCGGCGGCCCGCGCCTGCAGCGGCGTCGCCCAGAGCGCCAGCCCCAGTTCGCGGCAGGCGGCGGCCTCGATGCGGAAGGCGGCCGAGGGCGGCGCACCCCGGAGCGACAGGATCGCCCGCATCCCTTCCTGCCGGTAGGTCCTGAGCCTCCCGACCGTCGGGTGGTTCGAGCGGAAGACGCCGGGCGCGACCTCGGCGAAATTGTGCCAGTGCCGTCGGAGGATGGCGTGATCCTTCATGGCGTAGCTCCACCGCGCGCCGAGGGTCGGGCGGTAGGCCTCGGCCACCTCTGGCGCCACGTCGGTGAAGGAGATCGCCGGCTTTTCCATCGCTTTCGCGGCGTAGCCGCTGCCCGCCGCCGGGGCAAGCGGGGCGCCGGCGATTGACCGCCCCGCGAGGCGGGGCTAGGCGGGGCCGGACGCGACAATCCCCCGGAATCCTCCCATGCCCGACACCGGCCGCAGCTACCTCGCCATCCCCGGCCCCTCCGTGATGCCCGACCGGGTGCTCCGCGCCATGCACATGGCCGCGCCCAACATCTACGAGGGTGAGCTCCACCACATGGTGGCGCGGCTGAAGCCCGACCTCGCGAGGGTCGCGGGCACGGCCCATGACGTCGCCATCTACACCGGCAACGGCCATGCCGCCTGGGAGGCGTCGCTGGCCAATGTCATCTCCCCCGGCGACCGGGTGCTGGTGCTGGCGACCGGCCGCTTCGGCATCGGCTGGGGCGAGGCGGCGGCGCGGGTGGGCGCGGTCGTCGAGCACATGCGTTTCCCCTGGGGCCAGCCGGTCGATCCGGGGCAGGTGGAGGAACATCTGCGGGCGAACGCCGCCTACAAGGCGATCCTCGTCTGCCAGGTGGACACGGCGACCTCCGTCAAGACCGAGATCGCCCCGATCCGCGCCGCCATGGATGCGGCGGGGTCGGAGGCGCTCCTCATGGTCGACTGCATGGCCTCGCTCGGCTGCGACCGCTTCGAGATGGACGGGGTGGGCGCCGATGTGGTGACCGCCGGCTGCCAGAAGGGGCTGATGACGCCGCCGGGCCTCGCCTTCGTCTTCTTTGGCCCCCGGGCGGCGGCGGCGGAGCGGGGCGATGCCGTCAGCCAGTACTGGGACTGGCGCCCCCGCGCCCGGCCGGAGGTGTTCTTCCAGAACTTCGGCGGCACGGCGCCGACGCATCACCTCTATGGCCTCCGCGCCGCGCTCGACATGATCTTCGAGGAGGGGCTGGAGGAGGTCTGGGCCCGCCACGCCCGCCTCTCCCGCGCCGTCTGGGCGGCGCTCGAGGCCTGGGACATCGGCGGCGCCTTCCGCCCGACGGTGCCCGAACGCGCGAGCCGCGCCTGGTCGGTGACGACGGTGGAGGCCGGTGCGGACAACGGCGCGCGGCTCCGCCGCTTCGTCGAGGAGAAGACGGGCGTCACGCTCGGCATCGGCCTCGGCGCCGAGCGGCCGGAGGCCTTCTTCCGCATCGGCCACATGGGGCATGTGAATGCCCATATGGTGCTCGGGGTGCTCGCCTGCATCGGCGCCGGCCTGAAGGCGCTGGACATCCCGCACGGGTCCGGCGGGCTCGACGCGGCCATGGCGGTGATCGCGGAGTAGGGGGCGCCTCGGGTGGGTTTGTAGCCCACCGCCTGCGGTACGCCTGAGGTTTGCCCCGGTCCCGGGACGCTTGGGGCCGCGTGACACCGCCCGGCACCCGGTGGGTTACAAACCCACCCTACGCCTGCTTCCGCGCGCTGCGCCCTGGGTCTGGCGTAGGGTGGGTTTGCAACCCACCATTGTCGCCACGCTCGCACATTGCCCCGCCCGGGACGGGCCGGCACGGCGCAGGGCGAGCGCCGGCCCGTCCCGCGGGCTGGCGCTTTGGTTGGGTCCGGGCCCGGCCCCTGAGCGAGGGCGGGGTTGCTCCATAAAGCGCGCCGATGAACGGGAGGTGCGCCACCCCCCGGGCCGGCGCCAGCGCTGCGCGGCAATGCGGCAATGTCGGGCCCGGTTGAAAGGGCCGCTGGCCCACCGCACCCCGCTCCCCCTGTAGGGCGGGCTTCAGCCCGCCACCCCCCGCGCCAGCGCCGCCGCCAGGGCCTCCGGCAGCACTTCCTCCAGCAGGTCGAGCTCCTCCGGCAGCCCGGCGGAGATGCGGATGCAGCGGTTGCCCGGCGCCGCGAAGGGCATGCGGACGAAGACGTCCCGCGCCGCCAGCTCCTCCAGCACCGCCCGCGCCAGCGCGCCGTCGCCGCCGCAATCCACCGCCACGAAATTCGTGGCCGAGGGCAGGGCAGCAAGCCCCGAGGCCGCCGCGATCCCGGTGATCCGCTCCCGCGCCGCCGCGACGCGCCCCCGCACCTCCGCCAGCCAGCCCTGGTCCCCCAGCGCCGCCAGCGCCCCGGCCTGGCTCATCCGCGACATGCCGAAATGGTTGCGCACCTTCTCGAAGGCGCGGATCACCTCGGCCGGCCCGAGCGCATAGCCCACCCGCGCCCCCGCCAGCCCGTAGGCCTTTGAAAAGGTGCGGAACCGCAGGACTCGCGGGTCCTCCACATCCACCTCGGCCGCCGTGCCCTCCGGCGCGAATTCGACATAGGCCTCGTCGAGGATCAAAAGCGCCCCCTCCGGCACCTCCGCCACCATCTCCGCCAGGGCCGCGCCCGAGTGCCAGCTGCCCATCGGGTTGTCGGGGTTGGAGAGGTAGAGGAGCTTTGCCCCCGCCTCCCGCGCCCGGCCGATCAGCGCGCCCGGGTCCTCGTGATCGCTCCGGAAGGGCACCTTCTCGGCGCGCCCGCCGTAGCCCGCGACGTGATAGTCGAAGGTCGGATAGGAGCCGAGCGACGACACCGCCACTTCGCCCGGCGCGAGGAAGAGCCGGACGGTAGAGCCGAGGAGCCCGTCGATCCCCGCGCCGAGGACGATGTTCTCCATCGCCACCCCGTGATGGGCGGCGAGCGCCCGGCGGAGCTCGTGCCCGGCGCTGTCGCCGTATTTCCAGCTCTCCGCCGCCTCGGCCGCCATGGCCTCCACGGCCCGGGGAGACGGCCCGAAGACGTTCTCGTTTGCGCCGAGCCGCGCCCGGAACGGCCGCCCGCGCGCCCTCTCGAGCGCCTCCGGCCCGACGAAGGGCACGGAGGAGGGCAGGGCGGCGGCAAGCGGGGCCAGGCGCGGATCGTCGGACATGACCGGCAGATAAGCGGGCCTCGCGCGCCTCCGCAACTGCCCGTTAATCGCGGCACCTCACCCGCCGGGGGCTTGGGGCTGGCGCCTCGCGCCATGCTCCGTCGACCTCCCGGGGCTCGTCGGGTGGAAGGGCCGCCGCCGGGAGCGGAGCGCAAGACGCGGCGCCCCGCTCCACTCCGCCCGGGCGCCTGGACGGCGGAGGCCCTCGCCCCGGCGCTCCCGAAGTCGGCGCGCCAATCATTGCTCCCCGCTCCGACCTTCCCCCGCCGCCCCCATGTCTTTGCTCCCGAAAAATCCTCGGGGGGAGTCTCCAAAGGCGACGGGGGGCAGACAGCCCCCCGGGACCCCCTCTCCACCCGGCCACACCGGCCGCTGCGATTCGCAAGGGGCTGGCCAGCGCGAATCATCGGCGCTACACTCTCCTCAACGACCCGGGCCAATCCGGGCGATGTACGAGGCAGCAGTGCATCATGACAGAGATGGTCTACGGTGCGGCCCCCGTGCGGGCCGGCGATCCCGTTCTCCCGCGCTGGTGGCGGACGGTCGACAAGTTCACGATGGCGGCGATCTTCGGGCTGTGCGGCCTGGGGCTGCTGCTCGGGCTGGCCGCCTCGCCGCCGCTCGCCGAGCGTAACGGGCTCGACCCGTTCTACTACGTCACCCGCCAGGCCTTCTTCGGCGGGATGGCCATGGTGGTGATGCTCGTCACCTCCATGATGTCGCCGCTGCTCATCCGCCGCCTCGCCGTTCTCGCCTTCCTCGCCTCCTTCGTGGCGCTGGCGCTCCTGCCGTTCTTCGGCACCGATTTCGGCAAGGGCGCCGTCCGCTGGTATTCGCTCGGCTTCGCCAGCTTCCAGCCGTCGGAATTCCTCAAGCCCGTCTTCGTCGTCCTCTGCGCCTGGCTCATGGCGGCGGGGCAGGAGATCGGCGGCCCGCCGGGGCGCCTGTGGTCCTTCGGGGTCGCCGTGACCGTCGCCGGGCTTCTCGTCATGCAGCCGGATTTCGGCCAGGCCTGCCTGGTGCTCTTCTCCTGGGGCGTGATGTATTTCGTCTCCGGCGCGCCGATGCTGCTGATCTTCTCGATCGTCGCCCTCGTCGGCGGCGCCGGGCTCATCGCCTATAACTCCTCGGAGCACTTCGCCCGGCGGATCGACGGCTTCCTCAGCGCCGAGGTCGATCCGACCACCCAGATCGGCTACGCCACCAACGCCATCCGCGAGGGCGGCTTCTTCGGCGTCGGCGTCGGCGAGGGTCAGGTGAAATGGTCGCTCCCCGATGCGCATACCGATTTCATCATCGCCGTCGCGGCGGAGGAATACGGGCTGGTGCTCGTCCTTCTCGTCATCGCGCTCTTTCTCTTCATCACGCTGCGCTCACTCTTCCGCCTGACGAAGGAGCGTGACCCCTTCATCCGCCTCGCCGGCACCGGCCTCGCCTGTGCCTTCGGCGTGCAGGCGATGATCAACATGGGCGTCGCCGTGCGGCTTCTGCCCGCCAAGGGGATGACGCTGCCCTTCGTGTCGAACGGCGGCTCTTCCGTGCTGGCGGCCGGGCTGGCGGTGGGGATGCTCCTCGCCTTCACCCGCACGCGGCCGCAGGGCGGCATCGCCGACATCTTCCTCGGGCGGGGCCGGTGAGCGACGCGGTCACCGAGCCCCTGCGCGCCCCGGGCGCCCGGCCGCTGCTCGTCATCGCGGCCGGCGGCACCGGCGGGCACATGTTCCCGGCCCAGGCCCTGGCGGAGGAGATGCTGGCACGCGGCTGGCGGGTGCGCCTGTCCACCGATGCGCGGGGCGCGCGCTATGCCGGCGGCTTCCCCGAGGCCGTCGAGCGGCAGGTCGCCGCCTCGGCCACCTTCGCGCGGGGCGGGCCGCTCGCGAAACTCGCCGTGCCCTTCCGCATAGCCGGCGGCACGATCAGCACGATCCGCGCCATGCGGGCCGATCCGCCGGCGCTGGTCGCGGGCTTCGGCGGCTATCCGGCGATCCCCGCCATGACCGCCGCCGTGATGCTCGGCCTCCCCCGGCTGATCCACGAGCAGAACGGCGTCCTGGGCCGGGTCAACCAGCTCTTCGCGCGCCGCGCCAACGCCGTGGCCTGCGGCACCTGGCCGACGGAGCTGCCCGAGGGCGTTCACGCCATCCATATCGGCAACCCCGTCCGCGCCGCGATCCGCAAGAAGGCCGGGGCCGATTACACGCCGCCGCCGGAGGCGGCGCGGCTTCTCGTCCTCGGCGGCAGCCAGGGGGCGCGCATCCTCTCCGATGTCGTGCCACCCGCGCTCGCCAGCCTCTCGCCGGAGCTGCGCGCCCGGCTCGAGGTCTCGCATCAGGCCCGGCCCGAGGATATCGACCGCGTGACCGAGGCCTATGCGGCCGCCGGGATCCGCGCCACCGTCCGCAGCTTCTTCGACGACGTGCCCGAGCGGATGTCCGCCGCCCAGGGGGTGATCGCCCGCTCCGGCGCCTCGACAATCGCCGACCTCACCGTTATCGGCCGCCCCTCGCTGCTTGTGCCGCTCGCCAGCGCCATCCGCGACGAGCAGACGGCCAATGCCCGCGGGCTGGTCCGCGCCGGCGCCGCCAATCTTCTGGCGGAGCCCGATTTCACGCCCGAGGCGGTCGCCTCCCGCGTATCGGACTTTCTGGCCGGGCCCGAGCCGGCCTCGACCATGGCGCGGGCGGCGCTGACTCTGGGCAAGCCGGATGCCACCGAGGCGCTGGCCGACCTTGTGGAACGGCTCGCCGCGGGCCAGATGGAAGGGACCTGAAAGATGGACGGAACGCTCATGGCCGCTGCCACCAAACTGCCGCTCGACATCGGGCCGATCCACTTCGTCGGCATCGGCGGCATCGGCATGTCAGGCATCGCCGAGGTGCTCCTGACCCTCGGCTACACCGTCCAGGGCTCCGACGCGAAAGCGAGCCCGATCACCGAGCGGCTTCAGACGCTCGGCGCCCGCATCTTCATCGGCCAGGCGGAGGAAAACCTCGCCGCCGCCGAGGTCGTCGTCATCTCTTCCGCCATCAAGCCGGGCAATCCCGAGCTCGACGGTGCCCGCCGCCGGGGCCTGCCCGTCGTCCGCCGCGCCGAGATGCTGGCGGAGCTCATGCGCATGAAGAGCAACGTCGCCGTTGCCGGGACCCACGGCAAGACGACGACGACGACGCTGGTGGCGACGCTGCTCGATGCCGGCGACATCGACCCGACCGTGGTCAACGGCGGCATCATCCATGCCTATGGCTCCAACGCCCGGATGGGGCAGGGCGAGTGGATGGTGGTGGAGGCCGACGAGAGCGACGGCACCTTCAACCGGCTGCCCGCCACGATCGCCATCGTCACCAACATCGACCCCGAGCATATGGAGCACTGGGGCTCGATCGAGAACCTCCGCCAGGGCTTCTACGATTTCGTCTCGAACATCCCCTTCTACGGCGTGGCGGTGCTCTGCACCGACCATCCCGAGGTGCAGGCGCTCGTCGGCCGTATCACCGACCGCAAGGTCGTGACCTTCGGCTTCAACTCCCAGGCCGATGTCCGCGCGGTGAACCTGCGCTACAAGGGCGGCATCGCGCATTTCGACGTGGCGCTCCAGGCCGAGGGCGAGGTGATCGAGGGCTGCACCCTGCCGATGCCGGGGGATCACAACGTCTCCAACGCGCTCGCCGCCGTGGCCGTCGCCCGGCACCTCGGCATGGAGCCCGACGAGATCCGCGCCGCGCTCGCCAAGTTCGGTGGGGTCAACCGGCGCTTCACCAAGGTCGGCGAGGTGAATGGCGTCACCATCATCGACGATTACGGCCACCACCCGGTGGAGATCGCCGCGGTCCTGAAGGCGGCCCGCCAGGCCTCCGAGGGCCGCGTCATCGCCGTCCACCAGCCGCATCGCTACTCACGGCTCTCGAGCCTGTTCGAGGAGTTCTGCACCTGCTTCAACGAGGCGGATGTGGTGGGCATCGCCGAGGTCTATGCGGCCGGCGAGGCGCCCATCGAGGGGGCCGACCGCGACAGCCTCGTCGCGGGGCTCATCCGCCACGGCCATCGCCACGCCCGCGCCGTGACCTCGGAAGAGGATCTGACGCGGCTGGTGCGCGAGCAGGCGGGCCCCGGCGACATCGTCGTCTGCCTCGGCGCGGGGACGATCAGCACCTGGGCGCACAATCTGCCCGGGCACCTGTCCTCCTAGGGCCATATTGCTGCCGCCTCGGGGGGCTATCTCCCGGGGGTGAAGGGAGCGCCCATGTCCTCGATCCTCGCCGCCATACTCTGGGTCCTCGCCGGCACCGTCACGGCGCTTCTGCCGATGCGCCGGCAGATGGTGCCGGGGAGCCTCCTCCTCCTCTCCGCGCCCGTTCTGCTCGTCTGGCTCGCCCATGACCACGGCTGGATCTGGCTGGCGGCGGGCCTGGCCGCCTTCGCCTCGATGATGCGCAACGCCTTGCGCTACCTCTGGGCGCGGGCCCGGGGCGAGCGGCCGGAGATCCCGCCGGAGCTCCTGCGGTGAGCTGGATCCTCGCCGCCGACTGCCTCTGGGTGCTGGTCGCGGGGCTCATCGGCATGCTCCCCTCGACGGACCATCACTGGACGGCCGCCCGCTGGCTGATCGCCGCGCTGGTGCCGCTGGTGGGGTTCAGCTTCTGGCTGGAACCCTGGTGGCTCGGCACCGCCCTGCTGGTGGCCGCCGCCAGCATCCTGCGCTGGCCGCTGTGGTTCGCGCTCAGGTGGGTGTGGGGGCGGGTGACTGCGGGTTGAGCGCTGGTTTCTCTTGCCGCCGGGGGCAGCCTTGGGCGAGGCTGCGCCTATGGTGGATGTGGATGAGATCGACGGGCCTACTAAACTGGAGAGATGGATAAGGACCTCTCCGGGCGACGACGAGTTGCGTCGGGTTCTCGCCGTGACGCTCGCGAGCCGCGCCGCGCTGCGAGTTTTGCCGATTGTCGCTACCGGTGCTCCTGATTCGACAAGCTGGCAGGTGATGCGCGCAAGTTTGATTGCTTTTGTTTCCGTTGATTTTCCAACTCCGGCAATCCAGAAATCTACCGCTGCCGCCAGCGCGGCCGCCTCCGACGCCGCCGACGTTGTTCTCTCCGCTTCGGCCCCCGCAGCCGACGCTGCATATGCCGCGGCCCATGCAGCTGCCTCTGCCTCTGCTGTTGAATACGCCGGTGCCGCCCACGCTGCCGGCCGCGCTGCCCAATCTTCCGCCTTTGCCACCCGCGTTGTCGCCGCAAAAAGCTGGGAACACGTTCGGAATGACTGTAGCTGGCTCGCAGACGGATTTGTTTGGATGCCATTGTTTGGGGAACATTCTATCGACGCGCACTCGTGGGAACAGGTTCGCAGACGCTGGCAAGGAAAGGGTTGGGACTTCTGGATCCGCTGGTACGAAGGCCACCTCTGTGGCCAGCCACTCCCCGTGGCCCTGCTTGAACAGGTCGCCTTGATCGCGCCGGACGATTGGGACAAAGGCCCGGAACAGGTGAACCCGCTGATCGCAGAAATAGAGCGCAACTTCCGCTCAGCCGTCGATACAGAGGCCGTACTGCGAGGCGCGATCTTCGATTTTTCCTTCGATCAGATCGAAGGGGTCATGCGCGCGGTGCAGCCGATCGAGGATTGGCGGCATCTGGATGACCCCGACGAACTCACCGCCTTTCTCAGAGATGCCGAGGCGCTGCGGCGTGGCCTGGCGACGCTGGCGCGAGCATTGGCCACCACTGGCGGCTACGGGAATGTCGGCTTCATCCGCACTTACCTGGACGAGGTCTGCAACCTCATGGCCGATGCGGAGGATTATCCGCATCTCAATATCGGCCAGCTCATCGAGATCGGCCGCATCCTCGATGAGGAAGCGACCAGTGAAGACATTCGCGACCATCTCGGGCCGGGCCCGCTGCGGGCGCTGACGACGAATATCGAGGAATTGAAGCGGCTGATCAGCGCGCATTTCGCGCATGCGCTCGCCCGCTCCCTCGTGCTGCGTGACCTGCCGCTCGGGGAGGGGGAAGAGCCCTGGGCCATCATCGTCGGCCTCCGCGAGCAGGTGGACCGAACGAGGGCAGGCAAAAGCGGCGCTCTGCCGCCCTTGCGCGATGCTGATCGGGCCGTGCTACAGGAGGTGCTCGACGGTCTCGACCGGCTGATGCGCCGGGCGGACGGCGCTTCGAGCGAGGCGGCGAAGGAGAGCTACGCCCGGGAGCGCAATTTCCAGATGGCGAAGATCGGGGCGACAGTCGCGGTCTACCAGCAGCGTGGCGCTAGGGTGGTCAAGGGAGTGGACGACGCGATCAAGTGGAACAAACGCATCACCACTATCGGGCAACTGCTGGGGTGGCTGAAAGATTTCTGGCTTTAAGGGCCACCTTGCCCATCCCCCGCCTTCTCGCCTACCACCTCCCCCATGACACTCCCGACCCCGCGCGGCGCGCTGACCCCGAACCGGCCTCTCGATGACCTCACCTGGCTCCGCGTCGGCGGGCCGGCGGAGTGGTTCTTCCAACCCGCCGACGAGGCGGACCTCGCGGCCTTCCTGCGCGACCTGCCAGCGGAGATCCCCGTCTTCCCCATGGGCGTCGGCTCGAACCTCATCGTGCGGGACGGCGGCATCCGGGGGGTCGTCATCCGGCTCGGGCGGGGCTTCAACGGCGTCGAGATCGACGGCGAGACCGTCACCGCCGGCGCCGCCGCCCCCGACAGCTTCGTGGCGCGCAGGGCCGCCGAGGCGGGGCGGGACCTGACGTTCCTGCGCACCATCCCCGGCTCCATCGGCGGGGCGGTCACCATGAATGCCGGCTGCTACGGCACCTATGTCGCCGATACGCTCGTCTCCGTCCGGCTCGTCCTCCGCGACGGGACCATCGAGGAGCGGCCGGCCGCGGCGCTCCGCCTCGCCTACCGCTCCTCGCAGCTCCCGCCCGGCGCCGTCGTCCTCTCCGCCACCTTTCGCCCGCCCGCGGGCGAGCCGGCGGAGCTCGCCCAGCGGATGGAGGAGCAGCTCGCCCGCCGCGACGAGACCCAGCCCGTGAAGGACAGGACCGCCGGCTCCACCTTCCGCAATCCGGCGGGCTATTCCTCCACCGGCCGCGCCGACGACACGCACGACCTCAAGGCCTGGAAGCTCATCGAGGAGGCGGGGATGCGCGGGGCGACGCGCGGCGGCGCGATCATGAATCCCAAACATGCGAATTTCCTCACCAATGCCGGCGGCGCCACCGCGGACGACCTTGAGTCATTGGGCGAAGAGATCCGAAAGAGGGTTTACGCCTCGTCCGGCATCACGCTAGAGTGGGAAATCATGCGGGTCGGCGAACCGGCACATTCAAACGAAGCTGAACGCCGCTCGGGTGACGAGCAGTAACCTCCGGCAGAGCTGGAGGAGGCAGAGAGCGCTTTGCGCTCACCCATAACGCAGGGCCGCCAACGGCCCGCATTGAGGCAGTGGAATGGCGAGCGGGGCTCTCCCGAAGGTTGCCGTGTTGTTGGGCGGCTGGTCCGCGGAACGAGAGGTCTCCCTCTCGACCGGCAAGGGCTGCGCGGCCGCGCTGCGCACCGCCGGATACGACGTGACCGAGATCGACTGCGGGCCCGACCTGCCCGCGCGGCTCGCCGCCGACCGGCCGGATGTTGCATTCAACGCGCTTCATGGCCGCTGGGGCGAGGATGGCTGCGTGCAGGGCATCCTCGAATGGATGAGCATTCCCTACACCCATTCCGGCGTCCTCGCCTCCGCGCTCGCGCTCAACAAGCAGCGCTCGAAGGAGGTGTTCGCCGCCGCCGGTATCCCCGTCTGCGACAGCCGCATTGTCTCGCGCCGGGAGGCCGAGGCGGCGCATGTCCTGCCGCCGCCCTATGTGATCAAGCCGAACAACGAGGGCTCCTCCGTCGGCGTCTATATCGTCACCGAGGCCGCCAACGGCCCGCCGCAGCTCGCCCGCGAGATGCCGGAGGAGGTGATGGTCGAGACCTATGTGCCCGGCCGCGAGCTGACGACGGCCGTGCTCATCGACCGGCCGCTGACGGTCACGGATATCCAGACCGAGGGCTGGTACGATTATCACGCCAAATACGCCGAAGGCGGCTCGCGCCATGTGATCCCCGCCGAGGTGCCCGACGAGATCTTCGCGGCCTGCCTCGATTATTCGCTCCGGGCCCATAGCGTGCTCGGCGCGAGGGGGCTGAGCCGCAGCGACTTCCGCTGGGACGAGACCCGGGGGCTCGACGGGCTCTACCTCCTCGAGACGAACACCCAGCCGGGGATGACGCCCACCTCGCTCGCCCCCGAACAGGCGGCGGCGGAGGGGATCAGCTTCCCCGAGCTCTGCGCCATGCTGGTGGAGGATGCGTCATGTTCGCGCTGAGAGCGGGGGGCAAACCCGCCGCCCGGCGCGATCCGGCGCCCTCGCGGCTCGGCTACCGCTTCCACCGGCTCTGGCTGACGCCGCTCTTCCGCATCTTCCTGCGGGTGCTCCTGCCGGTCTTCCTGCTCTTCGTCCTCTCCGTCGCCTGGCTCACGGATGACGACCACTGGGCTGCGATCGAGAGCCGCTGGCAGGCGCTCGTGCAGAATGTGCAGGAGCGGCCGGAATTCATGGTGACCTCCAGCGACATCCGCGGTGCCGACATCGCGCTGGCCGGCGCGATCAACGGGCTTCTCGACTTCGGCTTCCCCGTCACCTCCTTCGCGCTGGACCTGCCGGCGCTGCGGGAGGAGATCACGGCGCTGACCGCGGTGAAGGATGCGGCCGTCCGTGTCCGCCCCGGCGGGGTCCTGCAGATCGACGTGACGCAGCGCCGCCCGGTCGCGATCTGGCGGCATGTCGACGGGCTCCGCCTCGTCGATGGCGAGGGCGTGCTGACCGGCATGATCCAGACGCGGGGCGACCGGCCCGACCTGCCGCTCATCGCCGGCGACGGCGCCCGCGAGGCGACGACCGAGGCCATGGCGCTCTTCCGGGCCGCCGAGCCGATCATGCCGCGGCTGCGCGGCCTCGTCCGCATGGGCGAGCGGCGGTGGGACGTGGTGCTCGACCGCGGCCAGCGCATCCTTCTGCCCGAGGAGGGCGCCGTGCCGGCGCTCGAGAGGGTCCTCGCGCTGCACGAGGCGCAACGGATGCTCGACCTCGACATCACCATCATCGACATGCGCTCCGCGCAGCGCCCGACGATCCGTCTGTCGACGATCGCCGAAGAGCACCTGCGCGCGGTGGCGGAGCGGCGCCAGTGACGGGCGCCCTCAAGCACGACGGAGCCGGGGGGCAGGGGCTGCCCGGTGGCGGGCGGGGGCCCGGTATGCGCCCCGCCACAGCGAGGAGCGGCGCGCGAGGTAGGCGCGGCGCCCCCAAAGGCGATGCGCGGGGCACGCGCATCACCGCAGAGCGGCGCAAGGGGACACTGCGCTTTTTGACGGCCAGCCGGCGCGCTGGGGCGCGCCTGACGGAGATTGTTGATGAAAGACCTCTATCAGCGGCAGCGCCGGATGCGGGCTCTGCGCAAGGCGGCAGTGCAGCGGCGTGTGATAGCCGTGCTCGACGTCGGGACTTCGAAGATCGCCTGCCTGATCCTGCGGTTCGACGGGCCGGAGCGCTTCTCGGGCGCTGACGGTGTCGGCTCCATGGCGGGGCAGAGCGCCTTCCGCGTCATCGGCGCCGCCACGACGCGGGCGCGCGGCATGCGCCATGGCGAGGTGGTGAACATCGGCGAGGCGGAGCGGGCGATCCGCACCGCCATCCAGTCGGCGCAGAAGATGGCCGAGACGCGTGTCGATCACGCCATCGCCTGCATCTCCGGTGCCCGGCCCCGCTCCTACGGTCTCGAGGGCGCGGTGGAGCTCCATGGCCAGCAGGTCACCGATCTCGACATCGGCCGGGTGCTCGCCGCCTGCGAGAGCCCGGATTACGGCGAGGGCCGCGAGGTGCTGCATGCCCAGCCGGTGAACTTCGCCATCGACCACCGGAACGGCCTCGCCGATCCGCGGGGGCAGGCGGGGGGCCGGCTATCGACGGATCTGCATATCCTCACGGTCGACGGGCAGACGGTGGAGAGCCTTCTGACCTGCATCGAGCGCTGCGACCTCGAGGTCGCGGGCATCGCCTCCGGCTCCTATGTCTCCGGCGTCTCCTCGCTGGTGGAGGACGAGCAGGAACTCGGCGCCGCCTGCATCGACCTCGGCGGCGGCGCCACCGGCATCTCGATCTTCTACCGGGGCCACATGATCTCTGCCGATGCCGTGCGGCTCGGCGGCGATCACGTGACCGGCGACATCTCGATGGGTCTGCAGGTGCCCTGGGCCCAGGCGGAGCGGATCAAGACCAAGCACGGCGGCACCACCGCCACCGGCATGGACGACCGCGAGATGATCGAGATCGGCGGCGACACCGGCGACTGGGATCACGACCGCCGCCGCGTCTCCCGCGCCGAGCTGATCGGCATCATGCGGCCGCGGCTGGAGGAGATCCTCGAGGAGGTCCGCGCCCGGCTCGATGCCGCCGGCTTCGACTACATGCCCTCCCAGCAGATCGTGCTGACGGGCGGCGGCAGCCAGGTGCCGGGGCTGGAGGGGCTCGCGAGCCGCATCCTCGGCCAGCAGGTGCGCCTCGGCCGGCCGCTCCGCGTCGCCGGCCTGCCGCAGGCGACCACCGGGCCGGCCTTCTCCTCGGCCGTGGGCCTGGCGCTCTTCGCCGCCAACCCGCAGGACGAATGGTGGGATTTCGACGTGCCGGCCGAGAGCCAGTCGACCCGCTCCTTCCGGCGCGCGGTGAAGTGGTTCAAGGAAAACTGGTGAGGGGCGGCTCGGGACGACCCGATCTTGGAGCTGCGACCTAGATCCTGCGCGGGCAGAGAGATGCCCGATGCGTAGGGTGGGTTTGTAACCCACCTTCCCGCTCTCAACCCACGCAACGCCCGAACGCTGGCCCGTGGGCTGGCGCTCCGACGGCACCGCGGCGCGCTTTATGGCGCGACCCACCTCCCCTCCCCGAGCGAAGCGCCAAGCCCAACCAGAGCGCCAGCCCGCGGGGACGGGCCGGCGCTCGCGCGGCGGCCTGACGGCCTGGAGTCCGCGCGGGGAATTGTCGGCGACGGTTCGCCCGGGAGTAGGCTGGACGTGCAGTCCTCCCCACCACCGGGGGTGACGGCCTCGCCGGGTCATGGTAGTGACATCCCGAAGGCCGCCGTTCGAGCGGCCGATCAAGGCAGACGGGCAGTCGTCTGAACATCGCGAGAGGGCCGACTCACCGGCGGAGCTTCGCTCCGGCGCGTGCTCCTGTCTGCCCAATATGTCGTAGGCGGCAGTCTGCCGCCTCCTAGGGCTCGTCTGATCGGCATCATGTCGCCGGTCGCCGGCCTGTTTATAGCATATTTCGTGGTTATTATGCGGTTTACGCGTGACGCACCGCCAACGGCCCGCTAGAATCACCAGCACAAAGAGGCAGGGCGCCCGGGGGACGGGCCGGACGACAACAATGAGGACAGGCAGACCGACATGACACTCAATCTCTCCATGCCCGGGCAGGACGACCTCAAGCCGCGCATCACGGTCTTCGGCGTCGGCGGGGCCGGCGGCAATGCCGTGAACAACATGATCGAGAAGGCGCTCGACGGCGTGGAGTTCGTCGTCGCCAACACCGACGCGCAGGCGCTGCAGCAGAGCCGCGCCACCGCCAAGATCCAGATGGGCATCAAGGTGACCGAGGGCCTCGGAGCCGGCGCCCGCCCGACGGTCGGCGCCTCCGCCGCCGAGGAGAGCATCGAGCAGATCCTCGACCATCTCGCCGGCGCGCATATGTGCTTCATCACCGCCGGCATGGGCGGCGGCACCGGCACCGGCGCCGCGCCGATCATCGCGCAGGCCGCCCGCGAGCTCGGCGTGCTGACCGTCGGCGTCGTCACCAAGCCCTTCCAGTTCGAAGGCTCCAAGCGGATGCGTCAGGCCGAGGAGGGCGTCGAGGCCCTGCAGAAGGTCGTCGACACGCTCATCATCATCCCCAACCAGAACCTCTTCCGCATCGCCACCGAGAAGACCACGTTCACCGAGGCCTTCTCGATGGCCGATGACGTGCTCTACCAGGGCGTGAAGGGCGTGACCGATCTCATGGTCCGCCCCGGCCTCATCAACCTCGACTTCGCCGACGTCCGCGCGGTGATGGACGAGATGGGCAAGGCCATGATGGGTACCGGCGAGGCGGAGGGCGAGGATCGCGCCATCATCGCCGCCGAGAATGCCATCGCCAACCCGCTGCTGGACGAGATCAGCCTCGAGGGCGCGCGCGGTGTGCTCATCAACATCACCGGGGGCCATGACCTGACGCTCTTCGAGCTCGACGAGGCTGCCAACAAGATCCGCGAGAAGGTGGATCCCGACGCCAACATCATCGTCGGCTCGACGCTGGACCCGTCGATGGAAGGCGCTATGCGCGTCTCCGTCGTCGCCACCGGCATCGACGCGGCGGAGCGCCCGGCCGAAATGCCGGTGCCGCGCCGCAAGATGGCCCAGCCGCTGGCCCAGGCCCCGGCGACCGCCGCCCCGGCGGAGGTCGAGGAGACCCCGGCCGAGCGCATCGCCGCCCGCCGCGCCGCCGCCGTCGAGGCCGTGTCGCAGCCGAAGGCCGAGCCCGCCGCCGCGCCGGCCCGCCGCGAGGAGATGGCGCATTACCAGGAGCCCGAGCCCGGGCTCTTCGACAGCGCCTTCGACGAGGAGGGCGAGTATGACGAGGACGAGGCCGTCGCCGACGACCTGCCGCCCCCGGCCTATCGCCCGCGCTCCGAGGCTCCGGTGACCCGGCCGGCCGAGGATTTCGTCGCCCCTGCACGTCCGCCGGCCGGCACGCCGACGCCGGAGGCCGTCGCGCGCCTCCGTGCGCTCACCGCCCGCCGCTCGGGCGAGGCCCCGGCCCGCGCTCCGGCCGCCGCCGCCGCGCCCGCCGCGCGCAAGGCGGAGGAGCCGCCGCGCCGCTCCGGCATCGGCGGGCTTCTCGGCCGCATGGCCAACCAGCCCGACACCGTCGCCCGTAGCGCCGCGGCCGCCCAGCCGCAGGCGCCGCGCCAGCAGCCCCGCGTCAACTCCTGGGACGAGGAGGAGGCGGATCCGGAACAGGAGCGCATCGAGATCCCGGCGTTCCTGCGTCGCCAGGCAAACTGACAACCGGACCGCTTCGAAGGGACCGGCCGCCGGGGGAGATCCCCGGCGGCCGGTTTCCGTTTGGGGCCGGATCGGCAGATCCCCTCCCACCGGCGTCACGGGCGCATCACACTCGCGGGACCCGATCACGGGCGGGCGGGCGCTTGCGCCTGCAGGGCAGGCGGGCAGGCCACGCCTGTTACATCATGTTGCAAAAGGTGAGTTGTCCCGCGCTTCACCCTTCCTTAACTCCTCCCTGACAAACGCGCGCCCCCGGCAGGCGGGGCAGACGTGCGATGGATGGGGAAGACGTGCAGACGACCTTGCACCATGAGATCAGCCTCAGCGGCACCGGGCTCCATTCCGGTCGGCCGGCGCGGCTTGTCCTGAAGCCGGCCCCCATTGGCGCCGGCATCAGCTTCCTGCGCCGTGACGTCGCCGGCCCCGGTGCCCGCATCCCCGCGCGGTGGGATCTGGTGACGCCCTCGCCGCTCAATTCGCAGCTTCAGAACGCCTTCGGCGTGACCGTCTCGACCGTCGAGCACCTGATGGCCGCCTGCGCCGGCACCGGGCTCACCAATGCGGTGATCGAGATCGACGGGCCGGAAGTGCCGGTGCTCGACGGCTCGTCGGCCCCCTTCGCGCGCGCCATCCTCTCCGCCGGGCTCGCCCGGCAGGAGGCGCCGCTCGAGGCGATCGAGATCCTGCGGCCCGTCGAGGCGCGCGCCGGCGCCGCCTCCGCCCGGCTCGACCCCGGGGCAGGGCTCGTCGTCTCCTTCGCGATCGACTTTCCCGATGCCGCCATCGGCCGGCAGGTGAAGACGCTCGACATGGCGAACGGCGCCTTCCTCCGCGAACTCTGCGATGCCCGGACCTTCTGCCGGCAGGCGGATGTGGATGCGATGCGCGCGACCGGCAAGGCGCTTGGCGGCACGCTCTTCAACGCCGTGGTCGTCGAGGGCGACCGCGTGCTCTCGCCCGGCGGGCTCCGCCACCGGGACGAGCCCGTGCGCCACAAGATGCTCGATGCGCTCGGCGACCTGGCCCTCGCCGGCGCGCCGATCCTCGGGCGCTACACCGGCGTGCGCGCCGGCCATGCGATGACCAACCAGCTCCTGCGGGCGCTCTTCGCCGAGCCCACGGCATGGCGCCGGGTGGAGGTCGACGAGGCCACCGCGCGCCGCCTGCCGGGCTACCGGCTCGCGCCCGCCGATCTGGCGCGGGTGGCCTGACGGCGGGGCAGCGCTGCCGTCACGCATCGATGGCGCAAAAGGCATTTTGCCCCCAAAGCAATCGTGTTAGACCCGAGGCCGCCGGGCGGGGCATCCTAGCCGCAGGCCGGACAAGACAAAGACCCCGGGGGGCATCTGACAGTGAGGCAGACGAGCTGGTCCAATGCGCGGCGGCTGGCCTGGGGCGTGACCCTGGGGCTGAGCCTGACCCTCCTTGCCGCCTGTGGCGGCGGCGCATTCCAATCCCGCCCGCCGCTCGACAATTACGGGCCGGAAGAGATCTACCAGCGCGGCGAGGTCGAGCTCGACCGCGGCCGCGCCGATGATGCGGCCTATTACTTCGGCGAGATCGAGCGGCTCTATCCCTATTCGGAATGGGCCAAACGCGGGCTCGTCATGCAGGCGATGGCTTACCACCGCGACGGGGATTACGAGAACGCGCGCGCCTCGGCGCAGCGCTTCCTCGATTTCTACCCCACGGATAGCGACGCCGCCTATGCCGCCTATCTGCTGGCGCTCAGCTATTACGACCAGATCGACGAGATCGGCCGCGACCAGGGGCTGACCTTCCAGGCGCTGCAGGCGCTGCGCGTGGTGATCGAGGTCTATCCCGACAGCGAATACGCCCGCTCGGCGATCCTGAAGTTCGACCTCGCCTTCGACCATCTCGCCGGCAAGGAGATGGAGATCGGCCGCTACTACCTCCGCCGCAACCATTTTGCCGCCGCGATCAACCGCTTCCGCGTCGTCGTGGAGGATTTCCAGACGACGAGCCACACGCCCGAGGCGCTGCACCGGCTGGTGGAGGCCTATCTGGCGCTCGGCCTGCCGGAAGAGGCGCAGACGGCCGGTGCGATCCTCGGCTACAACTTCCAGTCCACCGAATGGTACGAGGACAGCTATGCCTTGCTGACCGGCCGCGGGCTGGAGCCGCAGCCGGCGGGCGATAGCTGGCTGGCACAGGTCTACCGGCAGATGGTGCTGGGAGAATGGCTCTGAGCCCCCGGGGCGCCCCATGCTGAGGCAGCTCGACATCACCGACATGCTGCTGATCCGCCGGGCCGAGCTCGGGTTCGGGCCGGGGCTCAACGTGCTGACCGGCGAGACCGGGGCGGGCAAGTCGATCCTTCTCGATTCCCTCGGCTTCGCGCTCGGCTGGCGGGGCAGGGCAGAGCTCGTGCGGCAGGGCGCCGAGCGGGGCGAGGTGACGGCCATCTTTGAACTGGGGCCCGGCCATCCGGCGTTGGCGGTGCTGGAGGAGGCGGGGATCGAGGTCGAGGACGAGCTGATCCTCCGCCGCGTCAACACGCCCTCCGGCCGCAAGAGCGCCTGGGTCAACGACCGGCCGGCCTCCGGCGAGCTCCTGCGGCGGCTTTCCGAGCATCTGGTGGAGCTGCACGGGCAGGGGGATGACCGGGCGCTGCTAGACCCCAGGTCTCACCTCGGCCTCCTCGATGCCTTCGCCGATGCCGAGGAGCCGCTGGTCGCGACCCGCATGGCCTGGTCCGGCCTTCGCGCCGCGCGGAAGGCGCTGGCCGAGGCCGAACAGGGGCTCGCGGCGCTCCGCGAGGAGGAGGAATACCTCCGCCACGCCGCCGCCGAGATCGAGGCGCTTTCCCCCGAGCCCGGCGAGGAAGAGGCGCTCGACACCGCCCGCCGGCGCATGCAGGCCGGTGCCCGCATCCGCGAGGACATCGCCCGCGCCCATGCCGCCCTCACCGGCGAGGGCGCCGAGGGGCTGACGATGGACGCGATCCGCTGGCTCGAAGGCGCCGCCGATGCCGCCGAGGGCGCGCTCGATGCGCCGCTCGAGGCGCTCTCGCGCGCCGTGGATGCGCTCGGCGAGGCCGAGCAGGGGGTGGCCGCGGCGCTCGATGCGCTGGGGTTCGACCCCGGCGATCTGGAGCGGACAGAGGAGCGTCTCTTCGCCCTCCGCGCCCTCGCGCGCAAGCACGGGGTGCAGATCGACGAGCTGCCGGCGCTCGGCGCCGACCTTTCCGCCAAGCTCGAGGCGCTCGACGCCTCCGAGGGCGACATCGGCACGCTGAAGGCGCGGGTGGCGGAGGCGGAGGCGGCCTTCGACGCTGCGGCGGCGCATCTGAGCGGCCTTCGCCATGCGGCGGCCGGGCGGCTCGAGGCAGCGATGGCGGAGGAGCTGCCGCCGCTCAAGATGGAGCGGGCGGTCTTCAACGTCGAGATCGCGCCGGGCGAGCCGGGCGCCTCGGGCACAGATGCCGCGCATTTCACCGCGGCCACCAACCCCGGTGCCCCGGCGGGGCCCTTGGAGAAGGTCGCCTCCGGGGGCGAATTGTCGCGGTTTCTCCTCGCCTTGAAGGTCTGTCTTCATGCGGGGGCCGAGGGCCAGATCCTGATCTTCGACGAGATCGACAGGGGCGTCGGCGGCGCCACCGCGGATGCGATCGGCCGGCGGCTGTCGCGGCTGGCGGAGGCGGGGCAGGTGCTCGTCGTCACCCATTCGCCGCAGGTGGCGGCACGCGGGGCGCATCACTTCCGGGTGCAGAAGGAAGAGACGGAGGGCGGCACGGCGACGCTCAGCCAGGTGGCGCCGCTGGGCGAGGAAGAGCGCATTGCCGAGATCGCCCGCATGCTCGCCGGCGCCGATGTGACGGCCGAGGCGAAAGCGGCGGCGGAGGCCCTGCTGGCGGCCTCCTGAGGGGGCGCGGGCTCCGCAAGCCTGGGTCCGCCCGTCCGGCGAGAGCCTACGCGAAATAAGGGCGGCCCGGTTGCCCGACCCGCCCCGTCCGTCATTGCGGCACCGGGGCCACTCACCGCCCCTGGCCTGAAATACGGACCCTCCGCCGAAGCTTTGGGCCCTGCTCAACAATGACGTAGGGATTAGACCGCATGGTCAAATTTCGCATACCCCATATGGGGTAGGGATTAACGAATTTATCACGATGAAACGATTTTCCACGGCCTAGCCCAGATAGCGCAGGATCAGAGGCAGAACCTCGCGCCATTTCAGGAAGAACAGGAGCTGCCCGGCGTCCGGATAGATTCGGAAATCGATCCAGGGATAGTCGCGCTGATGCTCGCGCAGCGTTGCCTCCGGCACCTGTGGATCCTGCAGGCCGGAGAGGTAGTGCACGGGCACCCGCCCCTCGGCGAAGGCGACATCGGGCTTCCAGTCGGTGTTGACCTTGAAGAGCAGCTCCCGCGTGAAGGCCTCGTTGGCCATATGCGTCTTTGACAGGGCGACGTCGGAGCCGCTGACCAGCGCCTCGAAGACCTCCGGCACCTGGAACGTCGCCATGTCGGCGGCGGAGTTCTGGTAGACGCTCTCGAGGAAGGCCCGCTTGCCGGCCTTGCGCGCCAGCGCGAAGCCGGCCTGCACCATGAAAGGCAGAAGGTGCGGCGTGTAGCGGGCGCCCGCCATGATGAAGCGGTACCACTTGTCCATCCGCTCGACCTGTTCGGCGCTGGCGAGCGGCAGCACCCCGGCGCAGCAGATGAGCGCGCTCACCCGCTCCGGCGCCATGGCATGAAGCCGGAAGGCCAGCGCGGCATCGTCGCCCATGGCGATCACCGGCAGGGCCTTCACCTTCAGCGCGTCGAGCAGCGCGATGTGATCCGCCACCAGCGTCGCCAGCACGTCGGCTTTGCCGGGCACGGGGGTGGAGCGGCCGTAGCCGGCGCGGATCGGCACGATCACCTTGATGCCCGCCCGCCGCGCCGCCGCCTCGGCGCTCGCCGGCCAGCGGGTCAGCCCGTAATCGAGCGGCAGGTAGAGGCAGGGTTGGCCCTTGGGGTCGCCGAGGATCAGGTAATCCATCTCCCGCCGGTCCGGCAGGGCGAGGCTCTGCACCGGCCGCGCCGCGAGGCCGGAGCGGGAGATCTCGCCCTCCGCCTCGCCCATGTCGCCCTGCGCTTCCGAGAAGCGGGCGATCTCGAGCATTGAGAGCGTCAGCCGCATCAGCTCGATCTGGCTGGAGGTCTCGGTCTTGCCCATCACCGACTTGAGCTGGGCGCGCACCGTCTCGACCGAGCGGCCGCGGGCCGAGGCGATGTCGGTGAGCGAGGTGCCCTCGGCGAGGGCCCGCATCACCTCCGTCTCGGCGCCGGTCAGGTCGAAGGTCTCGCGCAGGAGCTCGCCGAAGGCCGGCGGCCATGTCAGCTCGGAGGTAATGGCGAGGAGCTCGGGCGCGCCGCTCTCGCCCAGGAGCCGGCGGAACGAGACGAGCACCGTCCGCCCTGTGCGCGAGCCATGCAGGCGCAGGATATGCGGGGCGGCGGAATTGCCGCGGAGCGCCCGCCGGGCCCCGTCCTCCAGCGGCGCCGGTTCCACCAGGAGCCGCCCGAGATCCCCGAGCCGCGCCCCGGCGGCGAGGCCGAGGCTGGCGGTGGCGGCGCGGTTCGCGGCGGTGACCACCAGCCCCTCGTCCACGACGAAGGCGGCATTGTGCTGGATGGTGCTCAGAAGCGCCTCGGCCGTCCGCTCCTCCGCCTCCATCAGCCGGCCGAGCGTCTGGCCGGCGCGGGCGACATGCGGCGCGACGCCGGGCAGGTCGCCGGCCTCGCCGCCCTCCATCAGGCGGCGGTTCATGAGGCTCTGCCAGCGGTCGATGAGCGCCTCGTAGCGGCTCGGGTCGATGGCCACCTCGTAGATGCGGTGGATCACATCCTCTTCGAGATGCTTGTCGTCGCCGCGCGCGCCATCGCTCATGCCGCGCCCTCCTGGCCGGCCGGGGGCGCCCGGAAGATCTTGCCGGGGTTGAGGATGCCCTGCGGGTCGAGCGCTGCCTTCAGCGCCGCCATCGTGGCGACGGCGGGCCCGTATTGCTCTTCGAGGAGCCCCGCCTTGCCGAGCCCGATGCCATGCTCGCCCGTCACCGTGCCGCCCATGGCCAGCGCCCGCCGGCCCATGGCCGTGGCGAGGCGTTTGGCCGTGGCGATCTCGCCCACCGAGCCATCCACCATCAGGATGGCATGGAAGTTGCCGTCCCCCACATGGCCGAGGATCGGCCCGGCGAGGCCGGAGGCGGCGATGTCGGCCTGCGTCTCGGCGATGGCCTCTGCGAGGCGGGAGACGGGGACGCAGATGTCGGTCACGATGGCCCGGGCGCCGGGCCGCCCGGCGAGGATCGACCAATAGGCGCGGTGGCGCATCCGCCAGAGCGCGCGCCGGTCTTCCTCCCGGCTGGCCCAGGCGAAGCCGCTGGCGCCATGCCCCTCCGCGATGGCTTCGAAGAGCGCCACCTCGGCGGCGACGGCCTGCTCGGACCCATGGAATTCCACCAGCAGATGCGGCGCTTCGGGGAAGCCCGCGTCATCGGCCGCGTTCACCGCCCGGGCAACGGCCGCATCCATCAGCTCCATCCGCGCGAGGCGGAGCCCGGCCTGCCCCGTCTCCGTCACCGTCGCGACGGCCGCGGCGACATCGGGGAAGGCGCAGGTGGCGGTGGCGACATGCTCGGGCCGGCCGTGGAGGCGCAGCGTCAGCTCGGTGATGACGCCGAGCGTCCCCTCTGCTCCGAGGAAGAGCGCCGTCAGATCGTAGCCCGCCGCCGATTTGCGCGCCCGCCCCCCGGTGCGGATCACCTCGCCGGAGGCAAGGACGACCTCGAGCCCGAGCACGTTCTCGCGCATGCCGCCGTAGCGGAGCGTCGTCGTCCCCGAGGCGCGGGTGGAGGCCATGCCGCCGAGGCTCGCATCCGCCCCCGGATCGACCGGAAAGAAGAGCCCGCTGGTCCGAAGCTCGGCATCGAGCGCCCCGCGGGTGATCCCGGGCTGGACGCGGACGTCCATGTCCTCCGGCGCCAGGGCCACGACCTTCGCCATGCGGCTCATGTCGAGCGCGAGGCCGCCCATGGGGGCCAGCGTCTGCCCCTCGAGCGAGGTGCCGGCCCCGAAGGGGATGACCGGCAGGCCGTGGCGGGAACAGATCTTGAGGATCGCCGCCACCTCCCCGGTGCTCTCCGGCCAGGCGACGGCATCGGGCGGGGCGGGGGCGAACCAGCTTTCCGACTGGCCATGCGCGGCGCGCTCGGCCTCGCCCCGCGTCAGCCGCGGGCCGAGCAGTTGGGAGAGATCCTCGAGGGCGTCTGAATAAGCCATTGTCTTTTGGTCTTTCGTCACCGGAAGGTTACGGGCTGGTCAGCTTCGTGAAAAGGCGCAAGCGGGGCGAATCTTCCCCTTGCGCGGTGCGGGGCCCATGGCTCCCCTCCCGTCGCTCATCCCAGGGGGTGTGGGGGCCGGCCCCCAGTCCCGCCCTCTCGGCCCACCCCGAAGCGCGCCCCACTTGCCGAGCCGCCCGAAACCGGCGCAGGTAGGGGCATGGACGCGGGGCAGGGTGGCAGACGGGCCTGGATGCGGGCGCAGGCGCGGCGGGGCGGGCTCCGCGCGCGGCTCTGGGCGCTGGCCCTGGTGATCGGCCTCGCCGCCGGGCTCGCGACGCTGCTCTTCCGGCTCGGCATCGCCTGGCTGCAGGCGCTGGTCTACGGCACCGACGACCCCGCCCATATCCACAGCTTCGCCGCCGGGCTCGACTGGTACTGGCTCCTCGCCATCCCGATCTGCGGCGGGCTCGTCGTCGGCCTCCTCGTCGACCGGCTGACGGAGGATGGCCGCGTCCGCTCCGTCGCCGATGTCATCGAGGCCGCGGCGCTCCATGACGGGCGGGTGCAGCGGCGGCGCGGACTGGTCTCGGCGCTCGCCTCGCTGATCACGCTCTCGACCGGCGGCTCCACCGGTCGCGAGGGCCCGGTCGTGCATCTGGCTGCCGTCATGGCCTCCTACGTCAACTCCTGGACCCGCGCCTCCGGCATCGAGGGGCGGGAGCTGCTCGGCTGCGCCGTCGCCGCCGCCGTCTCCGCCAGTTTCAACGCGCCCATCGCCGGGGCGCTCTTCGCGATGGAGGTGGTCCTCAGGCACTTCGCTGTGCAGGCCTTCGCGCCCATCGTCATCGCCTCCGCCGCCGGCACGGTGGCCGGGCGGCTGGTCTTCGGCGACATCACGGAGTTCCAGCTCCCCTTCCAGAACGCGCTGGAATTCTACGTCGAGCTGCCGGCATTCCTGATCCTCGGCCTCGTTTGCGGCGTCACCGGGGTTATCCTGATGCGCGCCGTTTTCTGGGCCGACAGCCTGGCGCTCCGGCTCCGGGCGCGCGCGCCGCTGCCCGGCTGGGCCTGGCCGACGCTGGCCGGCGCACTCCTCGGCGCCATCGCCATCCCCTTCCCGCATATCATCGGCGTCGGCTACGAGACGACGAGCCGCGCGCTGACGGGCGAGCTCGTGCTCTGGCAGGCGGTTATCTTCGCCGCGGTGAAGGTCGCCGCCACCTCCATCACCATGGCGGGGCGGATGGGCGGCGGCATCTTCTCGCCCTCGCTGATGCTGGGGGCGCTGACCGGCCTCGCCTTCGGCATCGTCGCCACCCATCTTGCGCCGGAGCTCTCGGGCGGCACCGGGCTTTATGCGCTCGCCGGGATGGGGGCGGTGGCGGCGGCGGTGCTCGGCGCGCCGATCTCGACCATCCTCATCGTCTTCGAGCTGACGGGAGACTGGCAGGCCGGGCTCGCCGTCATGGTCTCCGTCTCGCTTTCGACCGCCGTCTCCTCGGCGATGGTAGACAGATCGTTCTTTCTCACCCAGCTGGAGCGCCGCGGTGTGCATCTCGCCGCCGGCCCGCAGGCCTGGCTCCTCGGCACGTTCCGGGTGGAGAGCGTCATGCGCGCCATGTCCCACCCAAGGGCGGCCGACGAGGCGGCGCTGAGGGAGCTGATCTCCGGCGGCACCTGGCTCCGCGAAGGCCAGACGCTGGAGGAAGCGATGCCGCTCTTCGAGACGACCGGCGCCCCCGCGCTGCCCGTCGTCCATTTCGCCAGCGGCGACGCCCCGCCGGAGCTGCGCGGCGCGCTCTTCCATGTCGACGCGCTCCGCACCCTCAACCGCGCCCTGAGCCGCCGTGCGGCCGAGGCGCATTCCTGAGGGGAGGGGCGCCGCCCCCTTGATGCAGGGCCACCCGCCGCCCCGATCTCCTCCGCTCCCCCTCCCGCTTTCTTTCAAATACTCCGGGGGTGTGGGGGCAGCGCCCCACGCAGCTCTCCCCCCGCGCCCCGCCCGAAATGGCGGATGGACGCGGCCCGCGGTCCTTGCCACGCTCGCCCCATGATCCGCGCGCTCGCCCTCGCCCTCCTCCTCGCCCCGCCCGCCGCGGCGGAGGGGCTGACGGATCCGCTCCGCGCCCTCCTCGCCGCCCTGCCGGCAGCGGAGGTGCTCCGCCTCGATTATGCCCAGCCCGTGGCGCTCCGCCCGCTCTCCACCGCCCCCACCGGGCCGGAGGCGGCGGCGGAGGCGGTGGCGCGGGCGACAGGCCCGGCGCTGGTGCCGGAGGTGGCGGCGATGCTCGGGGGGATCAACGCAGCGCTCGGGCTCCGGGCTGGCGATCTCGACGAGATGCTGCGTGTGACGGGGGAGGGGTTCGACTGGCGGCTGATGCGCGTCCATGGCCTGCAATGGCAGCGGATCGGCCTGGCGCTCGAGGCGCGGGGCTTCATCCTCGCGCCGGGCTATGACCTGCAGATCTGGGCGCTCGGCGGCGAGGGCGAGGCGCTGCCGCCCGCCCCCGGCGACCCGCTCGGCGGGGCGGAGGGCGGGCCGACCCGCATCGCCATCGCGGGCGACCTCGTCTACCGCGCGCCCGACTGGGCGGGCATCGCGGCGCTGAGCCGCCCCGGCCCGCCGCGCCTGGCGGAGAGCGAGACGCTCCTGCCGCTCCTCGCAGCGCTCGATGCGGCGCCCGTGCCGGAGGGCAGCGTCCTCGCGAGCGTGGTGATCCTGCCGGCCGGGCCCATGCCGTTTCTCATCGCGGATATCGCGGCGCCGGGCCCCGATGCGGGCGTTCTTATCCTCCCCGCCGCCGCGCCGGAGGAGGCGCGGGCGCTCCTCGATGCGCTCGCCGCCGGGTTGCCGGCCGGGGCGGAGGGGCGCGTCTCGGCGGCGCCGCTGCCCACGATCGTCATCACCGGCGGCGGGGTCTATCCCGCCGCTTTTCTTCTGCAGACCGTGCTGGCGGAATAGCCGGGGGCCGGGGCAAAGGGGGGCGCTGCCCCCTGTCGCCTGAACGGCAACTCCCCCCCGGAGTGTTTGGAAGAAAGCGAGGGGGAGAGGGCCGGCGCCCGCATGCCGCCCCGGACAGACCGGTCCGTCCGCCCCTCAGACCTTCTCGACGGCGACCTTGTTCGGGTAGAACGCCAGATAGCCGGCGATCTCCGCCACATCGTCCTTCGGGGTCTCGTAGGACCAGGCGGCATCGGCGATGACGCCGGATTTGGCGACGATGCCGTAATAGCTCGCCTCGCCCTTCCAGGGGCACTGCGAGCGCGTCGGCGAGGGTTCGAGGAAGGCCATGGCGATATCCTCGCGCGGGAAGTAGATGACCGGCGGGTAGTCGCCCTCGGTCAGCTCCAGCGCCCGCTCGGTCTCGCCCAGCACGGCGCCGCCGGCCCGGACCACCCAGTGCCCGCCGGCGGGTGCGATCTTGATATGGTCAGCCATCATGCCTCCGAATGTGCGCGTCAGCTCATGACATGGGCATGACGGGCGGAGTTTCAACTTATGTCAGAGCGGCGCGCAGGCGGCCTCCAGCCAGTCCTTCGCGGCGCCATCGACCTGCGGGCCGATCCTGTCCAGCACCTCGGCGTGATAGCTGTCGATCCAGGCCCGCTCGTCCGGCGCCATCACCTCCGCGAGGATCAGCCGGCGGTCGAAGGGCACGAAGGTCAGCGTCTCGAAGGAGAGATGCATGCGGCCGGGGTCGGAGGTCGGCAGGGCTTCCGCCTCTTCCACCACGACGAGGTTCTCGATGCGGATGCCATAGGCGCCCTCGCGGTAATGCCCGGGCTCGTTGGAGAGCACCATGCCGGGCTCCAGCGCGATGTCGTGGGAGGTCCGGCTGAAGCGCTGCGGCCCCTCGTGGACGGAGAGATAGGCGCCGACGCCATGGCCCGTGCCGTGGTCGTAATCCATCCCCTTGAGCCAGAGCGGAAAGCGCGCCAGCGCATCGAGATGCGCGCCGGTGACGCCCTTGGGGAAGCGGGCGCGGGAGAGCGCCACCATGCCGCGAAGGACGGCCGTATAGGCCTCCGCCGCGCCCTCGGGCGGCGGGCCCACGGCGATGGTCCGGGTGATGTCGGTGGTGCCGTCGCGGTACTGGCCGCCGGAATCGACAAGCAGCAGCTCGCCGGGGCGGACAGACCGGTCTGTCTTCTCGTTCACCCGGTAGTGGACGATGGCGCCATGCTCGCCGGCGCCGCAGATCGTCTCGAACGAGATGTCTTCCAGCGCATTCGTGGCGCGGCGGAAGGCCTCGAGCTCGCGGACGACGGCGGTTTCGGTGAGCCCGCCCTTCGGCGCCTCGGCATCGAGCCAGGCGAGGAAGCGCACCATGGCGGCGCCGTCGCGCAGATGCGCGACGCGCATGCCGGCGATCTCCACCGGGTTCTTGATGGCCTTGGGGAGGAGGCAGGGGTCCGGCCCCTCCACGCCGCGGTCGCCGAGAGCCTCGGCCAGCCTTTCGGGGGCGGAGGCGGGGTCATAGCGGACCGGCCCGTCGAGATCCTGCAGCGCGGCGACGAGCCCGTCGGCCGGCAGGATGGCGACCTCGGGGCCGAGGTGATCCGCCACCGCATCCGCCTTGCCGGGGCCGCAGAAGAGCTCGACCCGCGCATCGTCATGCAGGAGCGCGAAGGCATGGGGCACCGGGTTCCGCTCGATGTCGCGGCCGCGGATGTTGAGGAGCCAGGCGATGGAATCGGGCAGCGTCAGCAGCGCCGCCCGCTGGCCGGCCTCGCGGAGCTCTCCGGCCAGCCGCGCCCGCTTGTCCGCGGCGCTCTCGCCGGCCAGCTCCTCGGGCTGGGCGAAGAAGGGGGCGGCGGGCGGGGCGGGGCGATCCTCCCAGAGACCGTCCACCAGGTTGGGGGCGGGCTTCAGCGCGATACCCTCCTTTTCTAGCGCTTCCCGCAGCTTGGCGATCTCGCCGGCGCTGTGGAGCCAGGGGTCGAAGCCGATGACGGCGCCCGCCGGGGCATGGGCGATGAGCCAGTCGGCGAGCGAGGTCTCGGGCCAGTCGACGGGGGCGAACACCGGATCCACCTCCGAGCGGACCTGCACGCGGTAGCGCCCGTCGACGAAGATGGCGGCGGTCTCGTCCAGCACCACGGCGAAGCCGGCCGAGCCGGTGAAGCCCGTGAGCCAGGCGAGGCGGGCATCGGCGGGGGCGACATATTCGCCCCGATGCGCATCGGCGCGCGGCACGATGAAGCCGCCGAGCCCGGCCGGCCCCAGCGCGCCCCTCAGCGCTGCCAGCCGCGGCGGGCCCTGCTCGGGATTGCTGGCCACCTCGAATGTCTGGAACATGTCTTTCGCCCTTTCCTTCGGGCCCTACATGCCAGCCCCTCCCCGGGAGTGCCAGCGCCGCCGCTCATCTTCAGATGCCGAGGGGGCGTCGGCCCCCGCGCGCGACTACCGTCCGGCCTTCACCTCGGCCAGAACGAAGACGCGGATGGCGCTGGCGAGCCCCACCTCGCCCCGGCCATCGTCGATCTCGGCCGCGAGACCGTTGATCCCGGTGCCCCGTGCGGTGGCGAGCCGGCGGAACTCCCGCCAGAAGCTGTCTTCGAGCGAGACGGAGGTGCGGTGGCCCTTCAGCGTCAGCGAGCGCTTGACCGGCCGGCCGTCGCTCATGGCGTCCCGTCGGGGTCGGGGTCGGGGTCGGGGTCGGCGTCGGGGTCGGGGTCGGGGTCTTCCGGCTCGAGCCGGTGCCCGTCGAGCCGCGCCTCGTCCTTCACCGCGCGCGCCTCCTCGAGCCGGCGCTCGGCCTTCGTCCGCCCGAAGCGGGCGGCGTTCTCGTCCGCGGCCTGGCGGGCGTCGCTGCGGGCACGGGCCCTGCGGGCGCGGCGGAAGTTGACGATTTCGGCCATCGGCCCTCCCTTTTGCCGGCGCTCTGGCGGCCCCCGCCGCCTCGCCATCCTAGCGCGGGGCCGGGAGGGGGAAAAGCGGCGGGCATTCCCACCTTGACCGGAGCTCGGGCGCGACGCCACTCTCGGCGCATTGTCCTGTGACCTTTTCCGGAGTCCCGTCATGCGCATTCCTCTCGCCTCGACCTTCGCCGCGGCCCTTGCTTTCCTCGCCGCCCCCGCCGCCGCGCAGTGGTTCTACGACCCCGGCCCGCTGTCCTCCGGCCAGGCCATCGGCATGGGCGAGCGCGGGCTCTCCGTCGTTGTCGAATGCGGCAATGGCGGGCTGCCGGCCGTGCTCGTGAAGGGCTACGACCCGGGCGCCGAGAGCGACATCTTCGTCTGGGAGGTCGACAGCTACGGCGAGCAGCTCATCGCGGCGCAATGCACCGGCGGGAGCTGCCTTCTGGAGTTCGATTCGATGGAGATGGCGGAGAGCACGGTGGAGGGGCTGCGCATCGGCAGCCTTCTCAAGCTCGGGCTCTACCGCCGCGGCGAGCTCGGCAATGTGCGGCTGAACGGCTCCGACACGGCGATCAGTCAGGTGCTGGCGCGGGATTGCGGGTTCTTCTGAGAGGAGGGGGGGAGGCCCGCCGTAGGCCGCTGGAGAACCGTCGCCGCCTGATCCCCCCGCGCGGAATCAAGGCCGCAGGCCGCCGCGCGAGCGCCGGCCCGTCGCCGCGGGCTGGCGCTCTGGTGGGGCTGTGTGCTTCGCTCGGAGCGGGGAGGTGGGTCGCGCCATAAAGCGCACCGCACCGGCGTCGGGGCGCCACCCCACGGGCCGGCGTGCGGGCCGTGGTGCCGTTGGCGGGCCGGGCAGGTAGGTTGCAAACCCACCCTACGCCAAGGGCCATCCGTTGCCCATTGCCTCCCCCGCAGCCCTATTTCGGGCCGATCATCTCCTCCGGCCGAACGACGCGCTCGAAGGTCTCTTCGTCGACGAAGCCGAGCCTGACGGCCTCTTCCTTGAGGGTCGTGCCGTTCTTGTGGGCGGTCTTCGCGACCGTCGTGGCGTTGTCGTAGCCGATGGTCGGGGCGAGGGCCGTCACCAGCATCAGGCTCTCGCGCATCAGCTTCTCGATCCGGTCGGTATTCGCCCGGATGCCGACGACGCAATTGTCGGTGAAGGCAGAGGCCGCGTCGCCGAGAAGCTGCATCGACTGCAGCACGTTATAGGCCATCATCGGCTTGTAGACGTTGAGCTCGAAATGCCCCTGGCTCCCGGCGAAGCCCACCGCCGCGTCGTTGCCGAGCACATGGGCGCAGACCTGGGTCAGCGCCTCGCATTGGGTCGGGTTGACCTTGCCCGGCATGATCGACGAGCCCGGCTCGTTCTCCGGCAGCATCAGCTCGCCGAGCCCGCAGCGGGGGCCGGAGCCCAGCAGACGGATGTCATTGGCGATCTTGAAGAGCGAGGTGGCGACGACCTTGAGCTGCCCCGACATCTCGACCATCGCGTCATGCGCCGCCAGCGCCTCGAACTTGTTGGGCGCGGTGACGAAGGGCAGATCGGTGATCCGCGCCATGTTGGCCGCCACCGTCTCTCCCCAGCCCACGGGTGAGTTGAGCCCAGTGCCGACGGCGGTGCCGCCCTGCGCGAGCTCGTAGATCCGGGGCAGGGCGCTTTCCACCCGCTCGATCCCCATCCGCACCTGATGGGCATAGCCGGAGAATTCCTGCGCCAGCGTCAGCGGCGTCGCGTCCATCGTATGCGTCCGGCCGATCTTGATGATGCCGTCGAACTCCTGAACCTTCGCCTCGAGCGCCTCCAGCAGCTTGCGCAGCCCCGGGATCGTCACGTCCCGCGCCGTCATCGCCACGGCGATATGCATGGCGGTCGGGAAGGTGTCGTTGGACGATTGCCCCATGTTCACATGGTCGTTCGGATGCACCGGCGCCTTGGAGCCCATCTCGCCGCCCAGCATCTCGATGGCGCGGTTGGAGATCACCTCGTTGGCGTTCATGTTCGATTGCGTGCCCGAGCCGGTCTGCCAGACGACCAGCGGGAAGTGATCGTCGAGCTTGCCGGCCACGACCTCGGCCGCGGCGGCGATCATCGCATCGGCCATCTCGCCAGAGAGCTTGCCGCGGGCCTTGTTGGCCTCGGCGCAGGCCTGCTTGATGACGCCGAGCGCGCGGACGATGGCGACGGGCTGCTTCTCCCAGCCGATGGGGAAGTTCATGAGGCTCCGCTGGGTCTGCGCGCCCCAGTAGCGGTCGGCGGCGACCTCGAGGGGCCCGAAGCTGTCGGTCTCGGTGCGGGTGGCGCTCATTGTCTCTCTCCCTGCGGCAAAGCTGGCGCGTGTCTAGCCCTCGGGGCAGGCCAGTTCAATCGGCGGCGGCACGGCGGCGGCACGGCGGGGCGTCGCAGGGCCGGCCGCATGAGGGCAGGAATTCCGGGCTTGGCGCCTGCCGCATGGGCAGGGCAGTCTCGACGCCAGCGGGTTGGAGCCGGCAGGGGGCGGATCATGCGGCAGATGCTGACGAAACTGGCGCCGGAGCGGCGCGTGGCGCCGGGGGCGATGCGCCTGGCCGCCGAACGGCACTACAGGCTGAACGAGAAGATCATGGCGAGCTTGGTCGGCCTCGTCGCGATCCTCCTGCCGGTCTTCCTCTGGCTCTGGCCGAAGGCGACGGGCGAATGCATGCGCGATTCCATCAGCCATTTCTATTACAGCGCCTTTCCGGGGACGGTCTTCGTCGCCGCCCTCGCCTTCATCGGCGCCTTCCTCATCGCCTATCGCGGCGACCGGCTGATGGAGAACGTGCTCGCCAGCATCGCCGGGGTCGCGGCCATCGCCGTGGCGCTCTTCCCCACATCGCAGCATGGCTGCGACGACGGGCGGGGCTTCACCGGCCGGCCGCTCATGAGCTTCGACGGCGGGGCGGCGCTGGTGATCGACGAGGCCTCCGGCGGCCCGCTGCCGCGCTTCGAGCTTTTCGGGGCCGATGCCTTCCGCTTCGTGCCGGCGGCGGAGGTGTTCCACTACGTGAGCGCCATCGTGCTCTTCCTCTTCCTCCTCTGGTACGCGCTGCGGATCTTCCCGGCGAAATCGACAGGCGAGCAGACGGACGGGACGGGCCGGATCACCCGCACCAAGGCGACGCGCAACATGATCTACTACGCAACCGCGCTGGTCATCGCCGTGGCGGCCGGGCTGATGCTGGCGCAATTCGTCATGAAGGACGTGATGCGGGGCGACGGCTTTGCCTGGTGGAAGCCGAAGGACGGGATGTTCTGGTGCGAATTCGCGGCCCTCGTCGCCTTCGGCGTCGGCTGGGTGGTGAAGGGCCGGCTCTTCAATCTCGTCCTGAAGGACGAGCGGGATTGAAGGGCACGCCCCTCAGCTCTTGCGGAAGCTGTCGAGGCTGACGACCTCGGCATCCTTGCGGGGGGCGTCGTCCTCCTCCGCCTCGTCCGCCTCGGGCGCGTCCTCGTCGTCATCCTCGTCGCTGTCTTCATCCTGCGTCTCGAAGCGCAGACCGAATTCGACGGAGGGGTCGACGAAGGTGCGGATGGCGTCGAAGGGGATGTAGAGCGGCTCGGGCTTGTCGCCGAAGTTGAGCGTGACGCCAAAGCCGTCGTCCCCCACCTCCAGATCGGCGAACCAATGCTGCAGGACGATCGTCATCTCTTCGGGATAGCGATCCGTCAGCCAGTCGGCGATGGCGACGCCGGGATGCCGCGTGTCGAAGGTGATGAAGAAATGGTGCGCGCCCGGCAGGCCCTCGTCCGAGACCCGGGTGAGCACGGCCTGGATCAGGCCGCGGAGCGCCCGGTGCATCATCTTTCCGTAGTCGATGGATTGAGACAAGGGAGGCTCGCTCTTCTGCCTTCGGGGGGACGTGCGGGAGCATAAGGGATTCGCCGGCAGAGAAAAGGGCGGATGCGGCCGGGGCGAGGTGCCCCGGGGGACGGGGGCCTCAGCCGAAGACGCGCGCGAGTTCGCGCAGGATCTTGCGGCGGATGGCCGCGGGATAGGCGGCGTGGCTGCGGGCGGTGACGGTGAACCCGTCGCGCGTGGTGACGCGGCGGGCGTAGAAGCCGGTGATCGGCAGGCCGCGGCCCAGAGCCTCGATGGCGATGGCGTTGATGGTGACGCCGGCGCGCTCGGCGGCGGCCCGCGAGAGCGCGACGTCCCGCCCCGCATTGGCGGTGCCGTCGCCGGAGATGTCGATGACATGGCGCCGGCAATCGGCCGTCTCGGCGAAGAGCGGCAGGGCGGCGAAGATCGCCTCCGCCGGCGCGGTGTCGGAGAGGGTGAAGGCCCGCGGCAGGGCGCGCGCCTCTGCGGCGAGGGCGGGCAGATCCGCCGCCGTCCCGATGCGGCGCCAGGGGATCGACAGCGCCTGACGATCCTCGCCCGACCATTGCATCACCGCCAGCGCCACCTGGCCGTCGACGGCGGCCTGGGCGATCTCGGGATCGAGGAGCGCATCGGCCAGCCCGTCCACCTGCAGCCGGTATTCGGCGGTGTCGACGGAATTGGAGACGTCGATGGTCAGAAGGAGCGCCGTATCGCAGGCGGCCGCCGGGGCGGCGCTGAGCGAGGCGAGAAGGGCGAGGCGCCGGATCATGCGCCCATGGTGGCCGCCCGGGCGGCGTGGCGCAAGGATCTCGGCAGCGGGGCGCCCGGGGGGCGCCCGGGGGGGCGCCCGCTCAGGCGGCCTTGTCGAGCCCGAAGGCATCATGGAGCGCCTGCACGGCCAGCTCCATGTACTTGCGGTCGATCAGGACGGAGATCTTGATCTCCGACGTGGTGATGACCTTGATGTTGATCCGCTCCTCGGCCAGCACCTTGAACATCTTGGCGGCGACGCCCGCGTGGCTCCGCATACCGATGCCGACGGCGGACACCTTGGCGACGCCATTGTCGCAATCGAGGTCGTGGAAGTTGATGTGTCCCGCATCCCGCGCCGCCTCCAGCGCCGTCTGGGCGCGGAGCACCTGGTCGGTCGGGCAGGAGAAGGTCATGTCCGTGCGGCCGTCTTCCGAGATGTTCTGCACGATCATGTCGACGTTCACGCCCGCCTCGGCCAGCGGCCCGAAGATGGCGGCGGCGATGCCGGGGCGGTCGGCGACCGAGATCAGCGTCATCTTCGCCTCGTCGCGGGAATGGGCGATGCCCGAGATCACGTTGCTTTCCACGATGTCCTCCTCGTCGCAGACCAGGGTGCCGGCCGCGTCAGACGGTTCCTCGAAGCTGGAGAGCACCCGCAGCTTCACCTTGTAGCGCATCGCCAGCTCGACGGAGCGGGTCTGCAGGACCTTGGCGCCGAGCGAGGCGAGCTCCAGCATCTCCTCGAAGGCGATGCGGTCGAGCTTGCGGGCCTTCTCGCAGAGGCGCGGGTCGGTCGTATAGACACCGTCGACATCGGTGTAGATGTCGCAGCGCTCGGCATCGAAGGCGGCGGCGAAGGCGACGGCGGTCGTATCCGAGCCGCCGCGGCCGAGCGTGGTGATCCGGCCCTCGGGGCTGACGCCCTGGAAGCCGGCGACCACGGCGACGCGCATGCCTTCGGCAAATTTCTTCAGGATGTTATCGGTCGGGATCGCCTCGATCCGCGCCGAGCCATGGGCGGAGGTGGTCTTCACCGGCACCTGCCAGCCCTGCCAGGAGCGGGCGGGCACGTCCATCTCCTGCAGGCGGAGCGCCATGAGCCCGGCGGTGACGTTCTCGCCCGACGAGACGACGGCATCGTATTCGCGCGCGTCATAGAGCGGCGAGGTCTCGCCCACCCAGCCGACCAGCTCGTTGGTCTTGCCGGCCATGGCCGAGACGATGACGATCACGTCGTAGCCCTTGGCGACCTCGAGCGAGACCCGCTTGGCGGCCCGCTGGATGCGGTCGATCGTGGCGACCGAGGTGCCGCCGAATTTCATCACCAGAATGGGCATGAGGTCTTCCCGTCAAACGTCCGGGCGGGTCTTAATCAAGCGGTGCGGGCTCCGCAATGGCTGCGCGTGGGCGAGAGCTGCGTGGGAGCTCTGCCCCCACACCCCCGAGGTATTTGAAAAGGGGCAAGAGCAGGGGGGCGCATCTGCCTCTGCCCCTTTCGAAATACCTTCGGGGAGCGCGAGGGGCAGACAGCCCCTCGCATCCGCCGGCACGGAGGACGCCGGAGCGCTGCGGGGGGCTCAGTTGGACTTGGCGCGGGGGCGGAAGGGCAGGGGGGCGACAGGAATGCCGTCTTCGATGAGGCGCTTCGCCTCTTCCAGCCGTGCCTCGCCGTAGATCGAGCGCTTCGGCCGGTCGCCATCGTGCATGGCGCGCGCCTCCTCGGCGAAGGAGAGGCCGACGTAATCGCTCTCGGCCTCCACCTTGCGGCGGTATTCGGCGAGCGCCTGCTCCACCTCGGTCCGGGGGGTGCCGAGCCTGGACTTGTCGGCCGGCTCCTCCGCCGCGACGGCGGGCGCCATGAGGCGCTTGGAGACCTTGGGCGAGCCGCAGACCGCGCAGCTCAGATGACCGGTGGCGGCGAGCGTGTCATAGGCATCGGCGCTGGCGAACCAGCTTTCGAATTCATGCCCTTCGGCACAGGAGAGTGCGTAGCGGATCATGGCCCAATCTGTCGCGGCATCGGTCGGCCCCGGCGGGATTGTGCCGGAGAATCCTTAACATAAGCCGTCCGGGCGCCGCAGCAATGGGGGTCAGTGCAGCACCACATGGCCCGGATGCGTCCGGGGCGCGGGGGAGTCCCCGCCGGACATGTGGGCGCGGGCGCAGGCCGCGGCGATGGCCCGGCCGAGGCAGCCGGCATGGTGCGACAATTCCGGCGCGCGGTCGCCGCGCACCATCAGCATCGCCAGCATCAGCGCCTCTTCCTCCTCGCCGGCGGCGGCGAGGGCGACGAGCTGCGCGAAGCAGGCCTCGTCGCCGCCGAGGCAGGCGCAGGTGGTGCCATGCCGCATCAGCCGCCGGCGGCCGTGGCGCGCGAGGAGCGTCATGGCGCCCCCCAGCGCATCGAGCCCGGCGCCGGAGAGGCCGAGATCGCCCTGCGCCCCGTCGCCCCAGAGCCGGAGGGCCAGGACGGCGCCGGTCTCGATCGTGCCGAGCTCGGCGAGCTGGCCGACGGGGGCGGCGCCGCGCGGCGGCAGGGGGGAGGAGGCTGGCATGGCGGGGCTCCGGCTGAGAGGTCTCCCAATACCTGAGCGAAAGAGTCGGATTCGTCAAGCGTCGGCGCGCCGAGGGGATCCCGGCGCGCCGCGTCCCGCTCAGGCGGGGCGGCCGGGCTGGTGCTTGCCGGTCCGGTAGGTGCCCTGCCGCTCCAGCATCCAGCCGGGATACTCGGGCGGCAGCGCCGTCAGCCCGTCGAGCGTGGCGAGCTCGTCATCGCCGAGCCGGATCTCCGTCGCGCCGATATTGTCGGTGAGCTGCTCGGGCCGCTTGGCGCCGACGAGGACGCTCGTCACCACCTCCTGATGGAGGAGCCAGGCCAGCGCGATCTGCGCGATGCTGGCGCCCCGCGATTCGGCCATGCCCCGCATCGCCTCGATCGCCGGCTCGCCGCGCTCGCGGTTCACGGGCGGGAAGTCGAAGGCCTTGCGCCGCCCCTCCGTGCCGGCTCCCTCGCCGGAATACTTGCCCGAGAGATAGCCGCCCGCCAGCGGCGACCAGACCATCAGGCCCATCCCCTGATCCTTCAGCATCGGCGCCAGCTCGCGCTCGAGATCGCGGCCGACGAGCGTGTAATAGGCCTGTAGCGACAGGATAGGCGCCAATTGCCGAGCGCCGGCGATGCCGATGGCCTTCATGATCTGCCAGGCCGCCCAGTTGGAGAGCCCGATGTAGCGGACCTTGCCATGGCGGACGAGCGTATCCAGCGCCTCCAGCGTCTCGTCCAGCGGGGTCAGCGAGTCGAAGCCGTGGATCTGGTAGAGGTCGATATGGTCGAGTTGCAGGCGCTTCAGGCTCTCCTCCGCCTGGGAGAGGAGGTGATAGCGCGAGGCGCCGGCGCCGTTCGGGCCCTCGGACATCACGCCCATGGCCTTGGTGGCGATCACCACCTCGTCGCGGGGCACGCCGAGGTTGCGTAGGCTCTGTCCGAGGATCCGCTCGGAATTGCCGAAGCCGTAGACATTCGCCGTGTCGATGAAGTTGATGCCGGCGTCGAGCGCGGTCTTCACGAGCCCGTCGGCCTCGTCCTGACCGAGCTGGCCGATCTTGCCCCAGAGATCTCCCTCGCCGCCGAAGGTCATGGTGCCGAGGCAGAGTTCCGAGACGAGAAGCCCCGAGGGGCCGAGTTTGCGATAGCGCATGGGTGAGGTCCTTTCCTGGCGGCTGCCCGCTGCGGGCCGCCCTTGCCCCGATATGGGCCGGGGCGGGGCCGGGGCGCGACGCCGATCCTGTCGAATTCCTGCACGATCCTCTCAGAGCGACGCCTTCGGGGGTGACCGGGGGCGGCCCGGAAGGTAGTCAGGCCCATGGCACTCACATTCGACGATCTGAAGGCGGAGGCGCGGGCCCTGGGCGAGGCGGGGATCGAACCGCTGCCCGTCGAGGGCCTCCGCATCACGCTCCGCCGCCAGCCGGAGGGGCCGATCCACGCGCTCTACCGGCCATCGCTCTGCGTGGTGCTGCAGGGCTCCAAGACCTCGTTGCTGGGCGAGCGGGCCTTCCGCTATGACGCGGGCAAATGCCTGATCACCTCACTCGACGTGCCGATCCGGGCAGAGATCACGGGCGCCTCGGCGGCGGAGCCCTACCTCGCCTTCTCGCTCGGCCTCGACGCGGCGCTGGTGGCCGAGCTGCTGCTTGCCCTGCCGCCGGCCCCCGCCGTGGTGCCGCCGGCGCCCCGGGCTGCGCTCGATGTCGAGCCGCTGGACGCCGGGCTCATCGAGCCGCTTCACCGGCTCATGCGGCTCTGCCGGGCCCCCGCCGCCGATGTGGCCGTCCTCGCGCCGCTCGCCGAGCGCGAGATCGTCTGGCGGCTAATGCAGGGGCCGCTCGGCCCCAACCTTCGCCAGATCGGCCTCGCCGAGAGCCATGTGACGCGCATCTCCCGCGCCGTCGCGCATATCCGCGCCCGATTCGCGGCACCCCTCAGCATCGCCGAGCTCTCGGCGCTGGCGGGGATGAGCCCCGCGACCTTCCACCGGCATTTCAAGGCGGTGACGGCGATGACGCCCGTCCAGTTTCAGAAGATGATTCGCCTGCAGGAGGCGCGGCGCCTCCTCCTCGCCGAGGGGGCCGATGTCGCCCGGGTCGGCTATGCGATCGGCTACGAGAGCGCCTCGCAGTTCAGCCGCGAATACCGCCGGCTCTTCGGCGCCCCGCCCGGCCGCGACGGGGCCGAGATGCGCGCCCAGCTCTCCGCCTGAGGCGGATCTGCCTTTCATCTGGCCGAAAATACCTCGGAGGTGTGGAGGCAGAGCCTCCACCCGGCCCGGTACGGGCCGGCCCCCCGAACCAACCGGCGCCCGCAAATCGCCCTGCCTCCGCCCCGAATCAAAAAGCCCCGCCGGAGCGGGGCCTTTGAAAACCGCGAGGGGTCAGGGGCTCAGGCGCCCCAGCTGCGGACGGCGCCGCAATCCATATGCACGAAGTTCGAGCTCGAGTAGCGGCCCACGCCGCCGGCATGGCAGGCGGTCGCCGCCCCGGCGATCTGGTTGACCGAGCGGCCCTCGACGCGCAGGTCGGCGGCCTGGCCCTGCATGTGCAGGGAATTGCGCGCGACGCCCGAGGAGGAGGCGCGCAGCATCGCGTTGGTCTCGGGGCTGCGGTAGCCCGAGAGCAGCATGTAGGGGGCGGAGGTGTCGAGAAGCCGGTGCGAGGCGGCCATGATGTCGATCGTGCGGGTGTCGATGTTGATCGCCCTGTTGTTGCGCCAGTCGCGCATGAACATGGTGATCTCGCGAATCGCCTCGCCGATATACTCGCCGTCGATCCAGTAGATCGTGTTGATCTGCTCGCCGGTCCGGCCCGAATACATCTCGAGTTTGCGGATGTCGCCGCCGCCCCGAAGGAAGCCGGCCGCCTTGGAGTAGGTCGGGGCCGCCACAACGGCCGTTGCGGAGAAGGCGCGCAGAAGCGCGCGCCGGGAAATGCCCGTAGACACGTTTTTTGTCATGGTTTCAGCCTGTCCTGCCGCCCATTGCCCCGCTGACGCGAGGGTTTTTCATCTCATCCCCAGATGCACGGCATTGATGCCATAGCTCGATTCCCTGACCAAGGGACGATTTAACCAAAGAGGGTGAACGCGGGGGTAATCGGCGGAAAGTTGCACAGAAAACCGGATCTTCCTGCACGGGAGGGAACTTTTTGCGGCCTTGCCGCCACGCCGGCGCGGCAGAGGCGCAACAAACGGGAACCAGGGCCCCCTTCCGGGGCTTTAGCCACTGGACGGCGGGCGTGGCCCGGCCCGATCAACGAAGGGAAGGTCATCTCGGTTTGTCACGCATGTATCCCCATTTCAAAGTTCTCGCCCTCGCCGCCGCGCTCGCCCTGCCGGCCCTGTCCGCCTCCGCCCAGGTCGTCTCGCCCTTCCGGCAGGCCGTTGCCGAAAGCGCCGCGCGCGATGACGGGCTCGCCGCCTTCTACCGGGCGCGCGGCTTCGCACCGCTCTGGTCCGGCGCCGACGAGGCCGCCATCGCCCGGCGGAACGCGCTGCTGGCCGCCTTCGCCAACGCGCCGCTTCATGGCATCCCCGCGCATCTCTATGACCCCGAGACGGTGATCGCCGCCCTGCAGGCCGCGGCGACGGATGAAGAGAAGGGCGAGATGGAGGTGGCGCTGTCCCGCGCCTTCCTCGCCTATGCGCATGACGTCGGCTGGGGGATGATCGAGCCGAGGGCGGTTTCCTCCCTCATCAAGCGCGAGCTGCCGGATTTCGACGGCGCCGCGGTGCTCGCCGGCCTCGCGGAGGCGGCGGATCCGGCCGCCTACATGCTCTCCCTCGCGCCCTCCAACCCCGAATATGCCCGTCTGATGCGGGCGCGGATGCGGCTGGAAGAGACCATCGCCTCCGGCGGCTGGGGGCCGGAGCTTCGGCCCGGCCGGCTCGACCCCGGCGACAGCGGCCCGCAGGTCGTCGCGCTCCGCAACCGGCTGATCGCCATGGGCTATCTGCCGCGCACCGCCGTCACCGCCTATGATGGCGCGCTCACGGCGGCGGTCATGCGCTTCCAGACTGACCACGGCATCGAGGCCGATGGCATCGTTGGCGACTCGACCCTCGCCGCCATCAACGTTCCCGCCACCGAGCGGCTCCATTCCGTCTATGCGGCGATGGAGCGGCTGCGCTGGATGAACTACGACCTAGGCGACCGGCATGTCTGGGTGAACCTCACGGATTTCACCGCACAGATCGTGGATTTTGACCGGGTGACCTTCGAGACCCGCGCCGTCATCGGCGCCGGCAGCGCCGACCGGCAGACGCCGGAATTCTCCGACGTGATGGAGCGGATGGTCATCAACCCGTCGTGGTATGTGCCCCGCTCGATCGTGGTGAACGAATATCTGCCGGCGCTGCGCGCCAACCCTGGCTCCAACGGCCATATGCAGATCATCGACAGCCGGGGCCGGGTGGTGAGCCGCGCGAACGACTTCTCGCGCTTCTCCGCCTCGTCCTTCCCCTTCTCGATGCGCCAGCCGCCGGGGCCGAGCAATGCGCTCGGGCAGGTGAAGTTCCTCTTCCCCAACCCCTACAACATCTATCTGCACGACACGCCGAGCCAGAGCCTCTTCCAGCGCGAGGTGCGGACCTTCAGCCATGGCTGCATCCGCCTCGATGATCCGCTCGATTTCGCCTACGAGCTGCTTTCGCGCGAGGTGGAGGAGCCGGTCGAGTTCTTCCAGGCGCGGCTGCGCACCGGTGCCGAGACCCCGGTGGAGCTGCAGACGCAGATCCCCGTGCATCTCGTCTATTTCACCGCCTTCACGAATGTCGAAGGCGAGCTGCAGTTCCGCAATGATGTCTACGGCCGCGACGCGCGGCTCTGGGAGCTGCTCGCCGCCGAAGGGGTGGAGATCGCGGCCCCGCAGAGCTAAGCCTCGGGGGGACCTGCCCCCCGAAAGGCCTGCCTCATGCCGCTGACCCTCGCCGAGATCGCCCGCGCCCTCTCCGCTGAGCTGATGGGGGACGGCGGTCTCGTGATCGAGGGAGCGGCCGAGCCCGCCTCCGCCGGCCCGCGCCAGCTCGCCATCGCGCTCAGCCCCGCCTGGGCGGAGGGTCTGGCTTCGGGCCGCGCCGAGGCCGCGCTGCTCTGGGACGGCGCCGATTGGCAGGGCCTCGGCCTCAAGGGGGCCATCGCCGCGCCGCGCGGGCGGCTCGCCATGGCGCGGCTCTCCGAAGTGCTCGGCGGCGGCTCCGGCCTGCCCGAGGGGATCCACCCCACCGCGATCGTCGAAGAGGGCGCCGAGATCGGCCCGGGCGCCGGCATCGGCCCCTTCGCCGTCATCGGCCAAGGCGCGAAGATCGGCGCGGGCGCCCGGCTCGGCCCCCATGTCAGCGTCGCGCCGGGGGCGGAGGTGGGGGCAGAGACGGTGCTCCATGCCGGTTGCCGGATCGGCGCCCGCGTGCGCATCGGTGCCCGCTGCCTCTTCCATCCGGGCGTGGTGATCGGGGCCGACGGCTTTTCCTTCACCACCGCCGAGCCGAACCATCTGGAGCTGTCGCGCAAGACCGGCGGCGACGCGCCGCCGCCCGTCCTCACTGACCCGCGCTGGCACAAGATCCACTCCCTCGGCGGGGTGGAAATAGGCGACGAGGTGGAGATCGGCGCCAATGCCACCGTCGATGCCGGCACGATCCGCCCGACGCGGATCGGCCCGGGCTGCAAGATCGACAACCTCTGCCAGGTGGGACACAACGTCACATTAGGCGCCCATGTGCTGCTCTCCGCGCAGGCCGGTGTCGCCGGCTCCACCCGCGTCGGCGACCGCACGGTGATCGGCGGCAAGGCCGGGGTGGCGGACAATCTCACCATAGGGGCCGATGTGGTGCTGGGCGGCGGCAGCGTCGTTCTGTCGAACGTGCCCGCGGGGCGGGTGATGCTCGGCTATCCCGCCATGCCGCTGACCCGGCATCTGGAGAGCTACAAGGCGCTCCGCCGCCTGCCGCGGCTCATCGCCCGGCTGGGGCGGGGGGGCGCCTGAGCCCGGCCTTCCCCCCGAAATGCGGTTTTCAAATGCGCCTCGAGCCACTACATGAGCGCGTGACGATTGGGAGTGGCGGCCATGGGCGTGCGTGACAAGGTCATCGCCATCATCGCCGAACAGGCGGTGCTGGAACCTTCGGACATCAGCGAGGAGCAATCGCTGGAGGAGCTGGGCATCGACAGCCTCGGCCTGGTGGAGAGCATCTTCGCCATCGAGGAGGCCTTCGACATCTCCGTGCCCTTCAACGCCAACGACCCCGCCGGCTCCGGCTTCGACATCTCGTCGGTCGGCAGCATCATCCGCGAGGTGGACGGGCTGGTGAAGGCGCAAGCCGAGGTATGAGCGGCCTCAGGCGCGTCGCCGTCACCGGCGCCGGCACGATCAACCCTCTCGGGGCCGATGTGCCCGCGACATTCGCCGCGATGCGCGAGGGGCGCTGCGGCATCGGCCCTCTGGACGTGCGCGACGCCGAGCGCCTCGCGATCCGCATCGGCGGGCAGGTCCGCGGCTATGACGAGGCCGCGCATTTCTCCCGCCAGGAGCTGAGCCTCCTCGACCGCTTCACGCAATTCGCGCTGCTCGCCGCCAGGCAGGCGGTGGGGCAGGCGGGGCTGGACTTCGCCGGCGAGCTCGGGATGCGCGCGGGCGTGGTGTTGGGCACCTCCGGCGGCGGGCTCTCGACGCAGGACGAGAACTTCCGCGCCGTCTACGAGGAGGGGAAGAACCGCGTTCACCCCTTCATCGTGCCGCGCCTGATGAACAATGCCGCGACCGCGCAGGTCAGCATGGCGCACGGGCTCATGGGGCCGAGCTTCACCGTTTCGACCGCCTGCGCCTCGTCGAACCACGCCATGGGCCTCGCCTTCCAGATGGTGCGCTCCGGCGCGGCGCCGGTGATGCTGACCGGCGGCTCCGAAAGCATGCTCTGCTTCGGCGGCATCAAGGCCTGGGAGGGTCTGCGCGTCATGTCGAAGGAGGCCTGCCGCCCATTCTCGGCCGATCGCAGCGGCATGGTGCAGGGCGAGGGCGCGGCGGTTTTCGTCTTCGAGGACTGGGACCATGCCATGGCCCGGGGGGCAGAGATCCTCGCCGAGGTGGCGGGCTTCGCCATGACGTCGGACGCCTCCGACATCGTGACCCCCTCCGCCGAGGGTGCCGAGCGCGCCATCGCGGGCGCGCTGGCCGATGCCGGGCTGCCGGCGGAGGCGGTGGGCTACATCAACGCGCATGGCACGGGCACGGCCGCCAATGACAGGACGGAATGCCTGGCGGTGGCGCGGGCGTTCGGCGCCCATGCCGAGCGGCTGATGATCTCCTCCACCAAGTCGATGCACGGGCATCTGATCGGCGGGACGGGGGCGGTGGAGCTGCTGGCCTGCCTGATGGCGCTGAGGGACGGGGTCATCGCGCCCACCATCGGCTACCGCGAGCCCGACCCCGATTGCGCGCTCGACGTGGTGCCGAACGAGGCGCGGCAGGCGCGGGTGGGGGCGGTGCTGTCCAACGCCTTCGCCTTTGGCGGGCACAACGCGGTGCTGGCGCTGAAGGCGGCCTGACGGCCCGAGGGCCATGGTGCCCGGCACGCGTCTCGAGAGAAATCGCCCTCCCGAATGCAAAAAGGGCGCGAAGGGCCTCCCCCTCGCGCCCCCTCGCTGACCGGGGAGGATCACTCCTCCGGCGGGTTCTCGGTGTAGTCGAAGGCGGCGGTGAAGCCGGACAGCGACAGGTTGAGATCGACGCGCTGATCGGGCGCCGCGGCGGGGACGATGCTCACCGTCGCCGCATTGCCGGCCTTGAACGAGGCGATCTGGTCGGCGGTCAGGCCGAAGCGGGCGACGCAGCCGCCGAGATTGCAGAAGTCATACTCATAGCGCCGCGCCTGGCCGCCATCGATGGAGATGGTCAGCCGTTCGGTGAGCTGCGTCTCGAGCGGCACGATGACGACGGCACCGGCGACGGCCTCCGTCCCCGGGGGGAGCGGGACGAGCGTGAACTCGGCGACCGGCGTCTCGTCCTCGTTCATGAGGAGCTGGTAGAGCTGGCACGGGTCCGGTCCTTCCTCGGCGACGAGGCAGCGCATCTGCCAGTCCTGGAACTCCTCGCGAACATAGGCGCTGCCGGGAGTGGAGCTGTCGCCGCTCGCATCGGCGGGGGTGCCGAGGTCGAAGACATCGGGGTCGGTCGAGGGCTCCGTACCGGTCTCGGCATTGCCTTCGGTCTCGCCGTCCGCGGCGGTATCCGCCTCGGGCGTCGCGGCATCGTCTGATTCGGCTGGCGTCTCGGCTGCAGTGTCGGCGGCCGGCTCGGTGGTCGTGTCGTCCTGCGCGATGGCCGGCAGGGCCGGGGCGAGAGCGGCGAGCGCGACGGCGGCGGCCGGCAGCCAGGTCTTGGGCATGATGAGCATGGAAAGCCTTCCCGTGATCCGTTTTTTGCCCATGTAGCACCTCCGTCGCGCCCTGTCAGGGGGCGGTGGCCGGCGGCGGTCTGACGATGGCGAGAGTTCGCATGAGGAAAGGGCTGCAAGCTATTGCAACAATGGAAAAAGGGGCCGAGCGGCGGCCCCTTTTTCGCTTTCTCCCTGCCGGACTTGGCCGACTAATTGACGCGGAGGCTAGGCGAAGGCCAACCACAGGTCAACAGGCAAAATTTCGCTGATAGAGGTGCGGCCCGGGGCCCCTCCGGAGCGTTCAAAAAAGCCGCGCCCGAGGGCGCGGCAAGTCTGACAGGGAGGAAGTCAATCCGGCTCCCCGGGGAGGAATGGAGGGCCGGACACGTCGAAACTGACCCACAAAGCTTAAGATTCCATTCACGACGAATGGGGAGGGCGATGGATCTGCCGGGCGGCGCCCGGGTCCCTAGCGGCGGGCCTGCAGCGCGTTGCTGGCGCCCTCGACCCGCACCCCGGTGATGCCGGCGAGCTCGGCGGCGGTCAGCAGGTCGGCCGCGGTGATCTGCCGGGCCGCGACGGGCACGCCCGTGCCGCCCACCTCCGGCGCCTCGGCGCGGAACTGGTAGCGCAGGACCGACCCCTCGATGCCGATGCGCACCAACTCGGCATTGTACCAGCCGGGACCGGCGGCCGTGCCGGTGGCGCGGACGATGGCGCCGGTGCTCGTCGGCGCGATCTCGACGGCGGTGACGGTCGCGATCGGGGCGCGGGCATCGGCGACCACCCCCACCTGGCCCGGCTCCACCAGCGGCCGCACGGGGCCGGAGGGCGCCGCGGCCGCCTGCACGGAGCCGCCGCCGAACCAGGTCATCGGGTTGAGCCGCGAGCTCTGCCAGCTCGCACAACCGGCGAGGCCGAGCGCCAGGGCAAGGGCCAGGAGCGGGGCAGGGCGGATCATCTCGGGCTCTCCTTCAACGGCGGCCTTGGCTCCGGGTAGCGCAATCGCCCCCGCTTGAAAAGCGTGCACTGGACGGCAGGCCCCCGGCACATTAGCTCGGAGGGCCAAGGAGATGCCCATGGCCACCGAAGCCTTCGAAGAGATCGCCGAAACCTTCGACTTCCTCGACGACTGGGAAGATCGCTACCGCCATGTGATCGACATGGGCAAGGCGATGCCCCCCCTGGACGAGGCGCTGAAGATCCCCTCCACCAAGGTCGAGGGCTGCGCGAGCCAGGTCTGGCTGGTCCCCGAGCTCGAAGGCGAGGGGCCAAAAGCGCGGTTCGACTTTCAGGGCGACAGCGACGCGACCATCGTCAAGGGGCTCATCGCCGTCCTCCATGCGCTCTATGCCGGGCTGACGCTGGCCGAGGTGGCGAAGGTCGACGCGAAGGCCGAGCTGGCGCGGCTGAAGCTGGAGGACAACCTCTCCGCCCAGCGTTCCAACGGGCTCAGGGCGATGATCGGCCGGATCCAGGCGTTCGCGTCGCAAGCCGGCTGAGGTCGCGCCCGAGCTCGCCATAGCCCGTCACCCGCCGCTCGAAGGCGAGGCCGAGATAGCGCGCCGCCGCCTCGGCCCGTTCGGTAAGCGCTGCATCCTCCGTCTGCGCCTGATAGACGAGCCGCGTGTAATTGCCGAAATACATCTCCTTCAGCTCGGGATGCCGGTCGAGCCCCAGCGGCTTGACCACGAAGGCCTCGAACTGCCGGGCGAGGAAATCCGTGAGATAGAAGGCGTCGATCTCGTCGCGGGCGGCGAAAGCGGCATTGCCCTCGAAGAAGGCGTAGCAATGCGGGCCCTCGAGCATCTCCACCCCGAGCCGGGCGCAGGTTTCGGCCAGCATCCCCCCGGTGCCGCAATCGGCATAGGCGACGAAGATCGTCTCGTAGGAGGCCTGGTGCTCCGCCACCGCCGCCTCGACGGCGGCGGGGATCTTGCCCGGGCGGTTGTGGAGGATCGCCGGCAGGCAGGCGAGATCCAGATGATCCCAGCCGCCCGCGGCCTTCAGCGCCAGGATCTCGCGGGCGAGTGCGCCGCAGGCGATGACCAGCACGCGGCCGGTGCCGGCCGGGGCGAGGCCGGTCTCCGTCAAGGTCGCGTCAGAGGGGATCATCCGATGAGGGCCAGTAGCAATCCGGTTGCGGTGGGGGCGAGGAGGCCGGCGGCCTCCTTCAGGCGGGCGGAGCCCAGTTTCTCGAGCATCTCGTGCAGCCCGCCGCCGTAATGTGCGGCCTGCATGATGGCGATGAACTTGGACCGGGTGCAGCCGAGCCGCAAGCGGATCTCTTTGTCCCATTCGCCCGGGCCCGGCTCCGGCGCCGGCTCCCACATGACGATCTCGGCGCTGCGGCCCTTGCCGTCGGCCGCTTCGGAGGGCGCGGCGCCGAAGCGCCATTCGGCCGGGGCGGCGGCGGCCGGCTTCGCCGCGGCATCGGCAGCGGCGGAGATATAGGGCGCAAGGCGCGTCGCCGCCGGCAGGTAGATCAGCGCCAGCATCGCCGAGGCGCCCAGACCGGCCGCGATCATCAGAACGTCGCTGCTGCCGGCCAGCGCCTCCGCCACCGGCGCGCCGCCGCTGCCGGTGATTTCCGCGAGGTCGAGCCAGAGCGCCCCCGCGACGAGCCCGGCGACGACGACCGGCAGAAGCGCCACCATCAGCGCATCGAGCGCCGCCTTCAGATGCGCGGGCGCGAGGCTGCGGTTGACGGGCACGGGCGGGCGGGGCGCCGGGTCCTGCTCGGCCAGGTAGAGTGCATCTTTGGCGAGCTCCGTGGCGTCGAAGCGCGTGTCTTCCACCGGCACGGCGCGGGCGTCGAAGAGGATGTTCGCCTCCCGCGCGGCCAGCTTCGCCCGGCGGAGCGTGGCGCCCCGCCGGATCGCCTTGCCGATCTCCTCCACATCGCCGATCGCCGGGTAATTGCCGGCGAAGATGCGGGCGCCGAGCGCCGTCATCACCACGGCGAGCGCGACGCAGGAAAGCGCGAAGGCGAGGAGGATCGCCCAGAGCCCCGGCTGGCCGAGAAGCGGCGCCGGCGGCGCCAGCCAGGGCGGCACGAGCCCGGCATGGCCGAGGAGCGGCGCGCCGGCGATGCTGCCGGTGCCGAGGATGGCCCAGCCGAGATAGACCGGCCGGTAGCCCTCGAGCTTGCCATCGCGAAGGACGGGCAGGCCGAGATCGCCGGCGGGCCAGAAATCCTCGGTATGCCGGTCGATGATCTGCCGCTGCGCCGCCGCCATGGCGAGGGCCAGGGCGATGGTCGCGAAGATCGCCAGCAGCGCCCGCACCCGCGCCTGATAGACGGCATGCGGCGGCCGGGCCGGAGGTTCGGCGGCGTCGGAGTCGGCGGCGTCATCGGCGGCGGCGGCGGGCGCCGGCTCCGCATCCGCGGCAAGCGCCCGGAGCGCCGCAATATCCTCCGCCAGCTCGGCGGGGCGGGTGGCAAGCGGCGGCGATGGCGAGGCGAGGAGCGTGCCGCTCGCCTCTTCCGCCGCACTGAGCGCGGCGGGTGTCGGGGGCTCGGCCGCCTCAATCGGCTGGCCGGGGGCCGGGCCGGAGAGCAGGGCGACGAGGAGCGGCACGAGGAGCGGCAGCAGTGCGACACCAAGGCAGGCGAGCCAGCCGCGCATGTAGCCGGGCCAGCCGGCCTGAAAGAGCGGCGGCGTCATGGCTGTTTGCAGCCGGGCCAGGCCGGCGAAATGGTTTTCGTCTTCCATCGCTCTCCCCCGGATCGCGATTTCGCCGAAAAAGAGCATGGACCCGGACTTTATCTCGCACAAGAGGAGCACTGCCCATTGCCTGAGATGAAAGGCCGCAATAACCTTCGCCCGGTGAAAAGGCAGCTTTCTCTATTGGCCGTTCTTGTGGTCTCGGCGGCAATTGCGGGCCTTATCGGCCTTTACGATATCCTGGCAACGGCGCGGATCATGCACGGCACCGTCGTCACTGGGGAAGTGGTTCAGAAGGAAGAGGTTTTCCCCGAAGGCCCGCTCGATCTTCCCGGCACGCGATTGCCGGAGGAATGGCGGCTCGATTATGCGTTCGAGACGGGCGGGGCCGAGTACCGTGGCGGTCATGCGGTGAGCGAGGCGCTTTGGCGCCAGCTCGATGCCGGCGACCCGGTTCAGGTGCATTTCATGCGGGCACATCCCGAAGAGAGTCTCGTCGAGGATGCCGCCCGGAGAAGCGAGGCGCGAATCCCCTTCATGCTCGCATTGGCCTTTGCCGCCGCCGCCGGCGGGCTGGCGCTGCACGGCGCCTACAGCCGCCTCGGGCGGGATTTCGGCAACCTCTAGAGCTCCAGCCGCTCGCGGGCGAAGGCGGCGATCTCCGCCACGGCGGCCGCCGCCTCCGGCACTTGCGGCAGCGCATGCTGATGGACATGCCAGAGCCCGTCCCAGAGCGTGAGCGTGGTGGACACGCCCGCCGTCTCAGCCTTGCGGACGAGGGCGAGGGAATCGCTCAGCATGATCTCGTTGCCGCCCACATGGACGAGAAGCGGCGGCAGCCCGCCAAGCTCGGCCTCCACCGGCGACAGGAGCGGATCCAGCGGGTCGGCCTCGCCCGTGTAATGCGCCGCGGCCTCCATCAGGCTCTGCCGAGTCATCGAGGGGTCGCTGTCGCGGTTGGACTCGAAGCTGTCGCCCCGGCTGAGAAGGTCCGTCCAGGGGGAAAGGAGCGCGGCGCCAGCCGGCTGGGCGGCGCCCTCCGCCTTCAGGCGCAGCATCAGCGCCAGGGCGAGCCCGCCGCCGGCGCTGTCACCGCAAAGCACGATCCGCTCCGGCCCGAGCCCGCCGCCCGTCAGCGCCTGCCAGACGGCATGGGCATCGTCGAGCCCGGCGGGGAAGGGATGCTCCGGCGCCAGCCGGTAGTCGGGCACGATGACCGGCAACCTGCTCGCCGCCGACAGATGCGCCGCCAGCTTGCGGTGGGTGACCGGGCTGCCGCTGACATAGCCGCCACCATGAAGGAGGACGATCAGCCCGATGTTGCCCGGCGGCATGGCCCCCGGCGCCCCGCCCGAAAGCGCGCCGAGCGCCGCCCATTCGGCGGCCTCCTGCGCCCCGGCGGGCGGAGCCACCCCGGGCGCCGTCACGCGCTCGCAGGCAATGCCGCCGATGGTCTCTGCGGAGATCTGGGTGCCCTCGGGCAAGGGCTCCGCCGCCGCCTCGGCCGCCCAGGCGGCGCGCGCTTCATCCAGCGTGGCGGCGGGCGCCTCCGACCGGGCGCGCAGCCTGCCGATTTCGGCGAGTGCTTCGGGGCTGGGCATCGGGCGTCTCCTCCGGGCGGTTTGCCCTGCCCGGAGTAGCGGTTCGTTCCCGCCCCGACAATTGGGGCGGAACGGTCAGGCGGTGCGGGCGACGCCCTGGTTGTGCTTGCGGGCGATCATCGCCTTCGCCGTCTCGACCGCCACGGCGGCGTCGCGGCAATAGGCATCGGCGCCGATGGCGCGGCCGAATTCCTCGTTGAGGGGGGCGCCGCCGACCAGCACGATGTAATCGTCGCGGATGCCCTTTTCCTTCAGCGTGTCGATGACGACCTTCATGTAGGGCATGGTCGTCGTCAGCAGGGCCGACATGCCGAGGATGTCGGCATCCTCGCGCTCCAGCGCCTCGAGGTAGCTTTCGACCGGGTTGTTGATGCCGATATCGACGATCTCGAAACCCGCGCCCTCCATCATCATGCCGACGAGGTTCTTGCCGATGTCGTGGATGTCGCCCTTCACGGTGCCGATCACCATTTTGCCGATGCGCGGCGCGCCGGTCTCGGCCAGAAGCGGCTTGAGGATGCCCATGCCGGCCTTCATGGCGCCGGCGGCGAGCAACACCTCGGGGACGAAGAGGATCCCGTCGCGGAAATCCTCGCCGACGATGGTCATGCCGCCGACGAGTGCCTCGGTCAGCACCCGGTAGGGGGCCCAGCCGCGCCCCAGAAGGATGTTCACGCCCTCGGTGATCTCGTCCTTCAGACCGTCGTAGAGGTCGTCGAACATCTGGTTGACCAGATCCTCGTCGTTCAGCTCGGAGAGGATGATCTCGGCGTCGTCCTCGGCCATGGGCGTGCCCTTTCACGGCAAGTGTCTCGCCTCCCTCCCTGCGGCAAGACGCGGCGGGCGGCTTTCTGAAATGCGACATCAGTTGCGGTGCAACCGACCAGTGGTCAATGGAAAATAGCCGGAAGAGATGATGAAGACCTTTCATGTGTTCCCGGTTTGTTCTATATGTGGGCCATGGATGTGGTGGACGAGCAAAGGCGCCGCGGCCGTGGCGCGCGGGGAAATCCCGCCAACCGCTATGAGGCGGCGGTGCGCCAGCGCGTCTGGGACGGCTGGGATCTGCCGGAGGAACTGCCGCCGATCCGCACCGAGGTGTCGGACGAACGCGCCGGGCGGATCATCTCGAAGAACACCTCGCCCGATCTGCCCTTCAACCTCTCGATCAACCCCTATCGCGGCTGCGAGCACGGTTGCATCTATTGCTTCGCCCGGCCGAGCCATGCCTATCTCGGCCTCTCCCCCGGCCTCGATTTCGAGACCCGGCTGATCGCCAAGCCCGATGCCGCGGCGATGCTGGAGAAGGAACTCTCCGCCCCCGGCTACCGGCCCGAGGTCATCGCCATCGGCACCAACACCGACCCCTACCAGCCGCTCGAGAAGGAGCGGCGGGTGATGCGGCAGGTGCTGGAGGTGCTGGCGGCGCACAGGAATCCCGTGGCGATCACCACCAAGGGCACGCTTATCGAACGCGACATCGAGCTTCTGGCGCCGCTTGCGGCGGAGGGGCTGGTGCGCGTCGGCATCAGCGTCACGACGCTTGATGCGGGGCTCGCCCGTGCGATGGAGCCGCGGGTGCCCTCGCCGGCGCGGCGGCTGGCGACGATCCGGCGGCTCTCGGCGGCGGGGATCCCCGTGCGGCTGATGATCGCGCCGGTGGTGCCGGCACTGACGGATCACGAGCTGGAGAAGATCGTCGCCGCCGGGGCCGAGGCCGGCGCCGTCGCCGCCAGCATGATCGTCCTCCGCCTGCCGCTCGAAGTGGCGCCGCTCTTCCGCGACTGGCTGGCGGCGCATGTCCCGGACCGCGCCGCGCGGGTGATGGGCCGTGTGCAGGAGCTGCATGGCGGCCGCGACTACGACGCGACCTTCGGCCGGCGGATGAGCGGGCAGGGGCCCTGGGCCGCGCTCCTCCGCCACCGCTTCATGCTGGCCCTCGAACGCCACGGGCTGGCGCGGAGCCTGCCGCCGCTCCGGACGGACCTTTTCAAGGTGCCGCCGAAGGTGGGGGATCAGCTGGCGCTCTTCTGAAGCGTGGCGCGGGTGGAGAGGGCAGGAGCGAGGGGCCGTCTGCCCCTCGCGCTCCCCGAAGGGTGTTTGAAAAGGGGCAGGAGGCAGGAGGCTCTTGTCTTTGCTCCCGAAAATCCCGGGGGTGTGGGGGCAGCGCCCCCACCGCACTCAAAGGAATGCGCCGCAGGCGCTCCTTTGAACAGCCGGATGCACGACGCGCCCCCGCTTGCCACGCCCCGCGGCAGGGAGGAGGATGGCGCCATGCTCCGCGGCCTTGCCCTCCTCCTCGCGCTCCTGCCCCTGCCGGCCCTGGCCGAGCGGGTGACGATCTTCGCTGCCGCCTCCCTCGCCGGACCGCTCGATGCGGCGTCGGCGCTCTGGGAGGAGGAGAGCGGCCACGAGGCCGTCCTCTCCTACGGCGGCTCGTCGACGCTGGCGCGGCAGATCCTCGCCGGGGCGCCGGCCGATGTCTTTCTCTCCGCCAATGCGGCCTGGATGGACGAGGTGGAGGCGGCCGGCCGGATCGTGCCCGGCAGCCGGCGCGATCTCTGGGGGAATGCGCTCGTCCTCGTCGCGGCCGCGCCGGGGGCGCTGGCGCTCGAAGACCTGCCCTCTGCCCTCGGCGGCGGGCGCCTCGCCACAGGGCTCACCGACTCCGTCCCCGCCGGCATCTACGCCCGCGAGGCGCTGACCGCGCTCGGCCTCTGGGATTCTCTCGCCCCCCGGCTCGCCGAGGCGGACAGCGTGCGCGCCGCGCTCGCCTTCGTCGCCCTCGGCGCCGCGCCCTACGGGGTGGTCTATGCGACCGATGCCGGGGCCGAGCCGCGCGTCCATGTCGTCGCCACCTTCCCGGCGGAAAGCCACGCCCCGATCACCTATCCGGGCGCCGCGCTGACCCCGGGCGCTGCCGAGGCCTTCCTCGCCTTCCTTGAGACCCCCGCCGCCCGAGCTTTCTTTACGGATGCCGGGTTCACCGACCCGCCGGAGCCCGCCCGGTGACCGGGGCCTGGCTCGGCCCGGCGGAATGGCAGGCGGTGGCGCTCTCCTTCAAGGTGGCGCTGGTGGCGGCTCTCGTCTCGCTGCCCTTCGGGCTGGCCGCTGCCTATGCGCTGGCCCGGGGGCGCTTTCCGGGGCGCGATCTCTTCTCTGCCCTGGTGCACCTGCCGCTGGTGTTGCCGCCGGTCGTGACCGGTTACCTGCTCCTCCTCGCCTTCGGGCCGGAGGCGCCGGCGGGGCGGGCGCTGGACGCCCTCGGCCTGCCGCTCGCCTTCCGCTGGACGGGGGCGGTGCTGGCGGCGGCCGTCATGGCCTTCCCGCTCATGGTCCGCGCCATCCGCCTGTCGCTGGAGGCTGTCGATGCCCGGCTCGAGGAGGCCGCCGGCACGCTCGGCGCGGCGCGGGCGCGCATCTTCGCCACCGTGATCCTGCCGCTCATCGCCCCCGGGCTCCTCGCCGGCTGGGTGCTGGCCTTCGCCAAGGGGCTGGGTGAATTCGGCGCCACGATCACCTTCGTCGCCAATATCCCGGGCGAGACGCGCACCATCGCCAGCGCCATCCATGCCTTCCTGCAGGCGCCGGGGGGCGAGGGGGCGGCGCTGCGGCTGACGCTGGTCTCCATCGCCCTCTCCCTCGCCGCGCTTCTCGCCTCGGAATGGCTGGCGCGCCGCGTCGCCGCCCGGATCAGGGCCTGATGGGGGCGGCATGACGCTTGAGGTCGCGTTTCGCCACCGGCTCTCCGCCGGCTTCGCGCTCGACGTCGCCTTCGAGGCGCCGCCCGGGGTCACGGCGCTCTTCGGCCGCTCGGGCGCGGGGAAGAGCTCGGTGCTTCGTGCCGTTGCGGGGCTCCTTCGCCCCGACGAGGGGCGCATCGCCATGGCGGGCGCGCCGGTCTTCGACAGCGCGGCGGGCGTCGACCTGCCGCCCCACCGCCGCCGCTTCGGGCTGGTCTTCCAGGAACCGCGCCTCTTCCCGCATCTCTCCGTCCTGCGGAACCTCCGCTATGGGCGCCGGGCGCTGGGGCTGCCCGCCAACCCGGCCCGCGAGGCGGAGATCGTGGAGATGCTGGGCATCGGCGCGCTCCTCGCCCGCCGGCCGGCCGGGCTCTCGGGCGGCGAGGCGGCGCGCGTCGCCATCGGCCGGGCGCTGCTCGCCGAGCCGCGGCTTTTGATGCTCGACGAGCCCTTTGCCGCGCTCGATGCGGCCCGCCGCGAGGAGATCCTCCCCTGGCTCGAGCGCCTCCGCGATCATGCCGGCCTGCCCATCCTCTTCGTCTCGCATTCCCTGCCCGAGGTCGCCCGCCTCGCCGCGCGCATCGTCTTGATGGGGGAGGGGCGGGTCCTCCGCGCCGGGCCGGCGGCAGATCTGCTGGCCGACCCGGAGGCGGCGGAATTCCTCGGCCCGCGCGAGGCGGGCGCCGTGCTTCAGGGCCGGGTCGGCCGGACGGCGCCGGACGGGCTGACGGAGGTGCGCCTCGCCGGCGGCACGCTGCACCTGCCCGGCGTCACGGCGGCGGCGGGTGCGGCGATCCCGGTGCGCATCGCGGCCTCCGACGTGATCCTGGCGCTGACGCCGCCCGTCGGGCTCTCGGCGCTCAACATGCTGGAGTGCCGGGTGGCCGGCCTCCACCGCGGGCGCGGCCCGGGCGTCATGGTGCGGCTGGAGTGCGGGGGCGAGGCGCTCCTCGCCCGCATCACCGCGCGCTCGGCGGAGGCGATGGGGCTTCGGGAGGGGCTGGCGCTGACGGCCATCGTCAAGTCGGTGGCCATCGGGCCGGCGGATCTCGGCGGTTGAGTACGGGGGGCATTCTGCCCCCGTCGCCATTGGCGCACGAACCGATGGCGCACCAATGGCGACCCCCCTGAGGATTTTTTGGGAGCAGAGACAGGGGGGCGGGGCGCTTACTTTTCGCCGTAGCCCCCCGGGGTCGGCGTGGTCATGATGACCGCCTCGCTGGCCTTCAGCCGCGTCTGCGCCGCGTGGGGCAGCTCCTCCAGCGTGCCGTCCGCCCGGCGCACCTCCGTCTTGCCGACCTGCCCGTCGCCGCCGCCGGCGATGCCGCTCGGCGGGCGGTGGCGGTGGGAGGAGAGGATGGCGAGGTCCATCTCTTCGAGGAACCTCAGCACCCGCCGCGTGCCGTCGCCGCCGGGGAAGGCGCCGCCGCCGCCGGAGCCGGGGCGGAGCGAGAACTCCTCCAAGAGCACCGGATAGCGGGTCTCGAGGATCTCGGGATCCGTCAGGCGGGAATTGGTCATATGCGTATGCACCCCTCCCGTTCCGGCAAAGCCCGTGCCGTCGTTGAGCCGCCCGGCGGGGGAGCCGGAGCAGATCGTCTCGTAATACTGGTAGGTCTCGTTGCCGAAGGTCGTGTTGTTCATCGTGCCTTGCGCATTCGCCAGCGCCCCGAGGGCCTGGAACAAAGCGTTGGTCACATGCTGCGAGGTCTCGACATTGCCCGCCACCACGGCGCGCGGATAGGCGGGGCGGAGCATCGAGCCCTCGGGGATCACGATGTCGATCGGCCTGAGGCATCCGGCATTCATCGGGATCGGCGCCTCGACCATGACGCGGAAGGCATAGAGCACCGCCGCCCGGGCCACCGGCTCGGGGGCGTTGTAATTGTTCTCCGCCGCCTCCGAGGTGCCGGTGAAATCGACCGTCGCCCGCCGGGCCTCGCGGTCGACGCGGATCTTCACCGCGATCACCTGGCCGGTGTCGGTCTCGTAGCGGCACTCCGCATCGCCCAGCTTGGCGATGAGGCGGGCGACCTCCTCGGCGGCATTGTCCTGTACATGACCCATATAGGCCTCGACCACCTCGAGCCCGAACTCGCCCGTGATCCGGCGGAGCTCGGCGGCGCCGCGCTCGTTGGCGGCGAGCTGGGCCTTCAGGTCGGCGATGTTCTGCCCCGGGTTGCGGCAGGGCCAGGGGTGGTCGGTCAGCAGGGCATGGAGCGCCTCCTCGCGGAACTCGCCCCGATCCACCATCAGGAGGTTGTCGATGAGGACGCCCTCCTCATCCACATTGGTGGCGAGCGGCGTCATCGAGCCCGGCGCCGTGCCGCCGACATCGGCATGGTGGCCGCGCGAGGCGACCCAGAAGAGCAGGCGCTCGCCCGCCTCGTCGAAGACCGGCGAGACGACGGTGATGTCGGGCAGATGCGTGCCGCCGTTATAGGGGGCGTTGAGCGCCCAGGCATCGCCGGGGCGGATCTTGCCCTCGTTCTGGCGGATGATCGCCTCGACGGAGCGGTCCATGCTTCCGAGGTGCACCGGCATGTGCGGGGCGTTGGCCACCAGCGCACCGGTGGCATCGAAAACCGCGCAGGAAAAGTCGAGCCTTTCCTTGATGTTGACCGACTGGGCGGTCATCTGGAGCGCCACGCCCATCTGCTCGGCGATGTTCATGAAGAGGTTGTTGAAGACCTCAAGGAGGATCGGGTCGGCCTCCGCCGCGCCATGCACCTCCTCCCGGGTTGCCGCCTCGGTGCGGCGCATCAGGATCTCGTCGCCGCGGGTCAGCTCGGCCGCCCAGCCGGGCTCGACGACGATGGTCTGGTTGGGCTCGATGATGAGCGCGGGGCCGGTGATCCGGGCGCCGGTCGTCAGCTCCTCGCGCCGCCAGATGCCGGCCTCGTGCCAGGTGCCGGAATGGAGCCGGCCGGTGCGGGGGGCCTCGGGCTCGTGCGCCTCGAAGGGCTCCTCGCGGGGCGGGGCGGCATCGTCGGGGACCTCCCAGCCCTCGACCTCGACCGCCTCGACGACGAGGGTGCGGCCGGGGCTGATGAAGCCGAACTGCGCCTTGTGCGCCGCCTCGAATGCGGCACGGGCGGGGGCGATGGCGCCGTCCCAGGCCACGGGCAGCGCCGTGTCGGTGCCCTCGTAGCGGAGGTGGAGCCGCGTGGCGGCCTCCTGCGGCTTTTCCGTCTGGGCGGCGATCTCGGCGGAGACCGCCTTCGCCAGCTCGCCTTGCAGCGCGCCGATGGCGTCGAGCGAGCCCTCCTCCAGCGGCTTCAGGAGCCCCTGGTTGCGGGTGGCCGAGATGCCGGAGAGGCCGATCCCATAGGCGGAGAGGAGGCCGGAGAGCGGGTGGATCAGCACTGCCTCCATCCCAAGCGCATCGGCGACGGCGCAGGCATGCTGCCCGCCGGCACCGCCGAAGGAATTGAGCAGATAGCGCGTCACGTCGTAGCCGCGCTGGACGGAGATCTTCTTGATCGCGTTCGCCATGTTGGCGACGGCGATGCGCAGGAAGCCCTCGGCCACCTCCTCCGGCGCCTTGCCCTCGCGGGCGGCGATCTCCTGGAACGCCGTCTCGACCGCGTCTGCATCGAGCGGCTGGTCCTGCCCGGGGCCGAAGATGGCGGGGAAGAACTCGGGGCGGAGGCGCCCGAGCATGAGGTTGGCATCGGTGACGGTGAGCGGGCCGCCACGGCGGTAGCAGGCGGGGCCGGGGTCGGCGCCGGCGCTGTCGGGGCCGACGCGGAAGCGCCCGGGCTCGGCATGCAGCACCGAACCGCCGCCCGCGGCGACCGTATGGATGCGCATCATCGGTGCGCGGATGCGCACGCCCGCGACCTCGGTGTCGAAGGCACGCTCGTAATCGCCGGCGGAATGGGCGACGTCGGTCGACGTGCCGCCCATGTCGAAGCCGATGACCTTCTCGAAGCCGGCGGCCTTTGCGGAGAGCACCATGCCGACGACGCCGCCGGCAGGGCCGGAGAGGATCGCATCCTTCCCCCGGAAGCGGTCGGCAGCGGTGAGCCCGCCGGAGGACATCATGAATTCGAGCCGCGGGCCCTTGTCGGCCGTCGTGCCGAGCGCCTTGGCGACCCGGCTGACATAGGCGGAGAGGATGGGGGAGAGGTAGGCATCCGCCACCGTCGTATCCCCCCGGCCGACGAACTTGATGAGCGGCGAGGTCTCGTGGCTGGTGCTGATCTGGGTGAAGCCGAGGCCCTGGGCCATCTCGGCCAGTGCGATCTCGTGCGCCGGGTTCTGCCAGCCGTGCATGAGCGCGATGGCGACGGCGGTGATGCCCTTCTCGCAGGCGGTGCGGAGGGCGGCCTCGGCGGAGGCGGGATCGAGCGGCGTCAGCACGGAGCCGTCGGCGGCGAGGCGCTCGTCGACCTCCGCCACCTCGGCATAGAGCATCTCGGGCAGGAGGATCTCCTTGGCGAAGATCTCCGGCCGGGCCTGGTAGCCGAGGCGGAGCGCGTCGCGGAAGCCCCGCGTGGTGAGGAGGAGGACCTTCGCCCCCTTGCGCTCGAGCAGCGCATTGGTGGCGACCGTGGTGCCCATGCGGATGCGGCCGACCTTGCCCTCGGGCAGGGGGGCATCGCCCTTCAGCCCGAGCAGCCGGCGGATGCCCTCTACAGCGGCATCCTCATAGGCCTCGGGATTGTCGGAGAGGAGCTTCAGCGGGTGGAGCTGGCCATCCGGCGCGCGGCCGATGACATCGGTGAAGGTGCCGCCCCGGTCGATCCAGAAATCCCACATGTGATGCTCCCTCGATGGTCCGCCATGGGTGGGCGAGGGGCGGGAGGAGGTCAAGGGCAGCGCTCGGGCGCCGGCGGGGCGGGGCGCGATTTTCGGGCGAAAATCGGGGGGCATGCATTCCGGCGTAGGGTGGGTTTGTAACCCACCGTCGGCGCAACGCTCGTTCCGTGCCCCCGCCCGGTACGCGCCGGCACGGCGCAGGTCGAGCGCCGGCCCGTCCCGCGGGCTGGCGCTCTGCTGGGGCTGGGCCTGGCCTCAGAGCGAAGGAATGGCTGCACCATAAAGCGCGCCGCACCACCGGCAGGAGCGCCAACCCCCGGGCCGGCGCTCGCCCTGCGCGGCGAGGTAGCGCCCGGTGGCGAAGGGGGTGGTGGGTTGGAAACCCACCCTACGACATGCGGCACCCGGTCGTCTCCCCCGCTAAAGGGGCTTCACCCCACCTCGCCGCGTCGAGACAGCGCCGACACGGCCAGCGACCCCAGTACACAGGCCGTGAAGAGCCAGAGCCCCCAGGCCGTCTCCACGCGGCCGATGCCGATGCCCTTCGCGATGGCGACGTAGAGCGCGATGAGGAAGACATCCCCCATCGCCAGCCGCCCCAGCCAGATCAGCGCCCCGTGGACGCGCGCTGACAGGAGCCCGAACTGGATGAGCGCCAGCCCGATGACCTTCAGCATCGGCGCCACAAGCGCGAAGAAGGTGACGAGGAGCGCCAGCGCCACATCCGCCTCCCAGAGCGACTGGAGCCCCGAGATCACCGAGATCTCCTCCAGCCCGAAGAGCGGCAGCATCCCCGCGCGCATGAGCGGCGCGAACCAGGAGAGCGGGAAGAGCACCAGGAGCGCCAGATTGGCGACCTTGAGCGCCCGGCTCATCCCCGCCCCCCGGCCAGCGCCCAGAGCCGCTCGTCCAAAGCGTTGTGCTCGGCGAGGAAGGCGCGCATCCGCTCGGTGCGGAAGACCGCGCGGTCGAAGGCGGAACGGGAGGTGTTGCGGCGGGGGAGCGGCGGCGCCTCCGCCCCCGTCATGGCGCGGAAGGCCGGGGCGATGTCGCTGCCGAGGCCGAGCCCGGCGAAATCGGCCAGCGCCGCCGGCATGTCCTCCACCGAAGTCTCCCGTCCGTCCGGCATCAGGTAATCCGCCTGCAGGTTCAGGAACAATGTATGGTGGAGCGCCAGGAAATGAATGACCGCCTTGGGGTCGTTGTTGTCCGCCGCCCTTATGTCCGCCGAGAGCTGGCGGAAGAAGGCGGGGTAGCGGCGGAAGCGCAGCCAGCCGCGGTCGTGGATCTCGATCCACCATTGGTAATGCGAGGCGACCTGCTCGGTCGGGTCGCGGATGAGCGACACCCAGCGGGGGATGCGGCCGGCTTCCTCCAGGAACGAAGCGAAGCGCCGCCGCTGGATATGGCCGGAGACCCAGGAGGCCTGCCGCAGGAGCCCCGTCATCCGCGCCGGATCGCCCTCGTAATGGCCGATATGGGGAACGCCCTCGGCGACGCTCGGGCCCAGGCGGCGGAGCAACACGGAATTGTCGCGAAGCCCCCCGGGCAGCGTCCGCAGGAGCGGCAGGGCGGGGTGGCCGGCGGCGTGATGGGCGAAGAGGGCGGCGTTGAGCGTCGAGCCGGCCGTCTTGGGGACGTGGATGAAGACCGGGAGCTCGGGCGCTACCGGCCCCCTCATCGGATCGTCTCGATCGGCCCCTCCGCGGCGCCGGTGACGAACTGGCGGAGGTAGGGATCCTCCGCCGCGTCCATCTCGCCGACCGGGCCCTTCCAGCGGATCTTGCCGGCATGGATCATCGCCACCTCGTCGGCAATCGCGCGGACGGAGGCCATGTCATGGGTGATGGTGATCGCCGTCGCCCCCATGTCGGTGACGATGGAGCGGATCAGCTCGTTGATGACACCCGCCATGATCGGGTCGAGCCCGGTGGTCGGCTCGTCGAAGAAGATCACCTCGGGATCGGCCGCGATGGCGCGGGCGAGGGCGACGCGCTTCTGCATGCCGCCCGAGAGCTCGGCGGGAAAGCGCTCCGCCACTTCCGGCCCGAGCCCGACGCGGGCGAGCTTCTCCACCGCCAGCGCCTTCGCCTTCTCGCGCGGCAGGCGCCCGGGGCCGCGGGTCAGGCGGAAGGAGATGTTCTCCCAGACCGGCAGGGAATCGAAGAGCGCGCCGCCCTGGAAGAGCATCCCGAAGCGGGAGAGGAAGGCGGCGCGGGCGCGGCCGTCCATCTCCTTGCCCTCGAAGCGGATGTGCCCGGCGTCGGGCCGCACGAGCCCGAGGATGCACTTGAGCAGCACCGACTTGCCCGTCCCCGAGCCGCCGATGACGACCAGCGACTGGCCCTTCGGCACCTCGAGGCTGATCCCGCGAAGCACCGCGTTGTCGCCGAAGCTCTTCTGAAGGCCGTCGAGCGCGATCATGCCGAGAAGAACACCCCCGTCAGCAGAAAGTTGGCGGCGAGGATCGCCACGGCCGCCGCGACGACGGAGCCCTTGGTGGCGCGCCCGACGCCCTCCGCCCCCCTCGCCGAGCCCATGCCGTACCAGCAGCCCATCAGCGCGGCGAGAAAGCCGAAGACGGCGCCCTTGGCGAGCGAGGAGGCCATGTCGAGCGGCTCGAGGAAGGCCCAGGTGTTGGCGACATAGGTCGAGGCGTTGAAGCCGAGCCGCTCCACCGCCACGAGCTGACCGCCGAGGATGCCGATGACGTCGCCGATGGCGACGAGCGCCGGCACTGTCAGCGTCGCCGCCAGCAGGCGGGGCGAGACGAGATAGCCCATCGGCGAGGCCGAGAGCGTCACCAGCGCGTCGATCTGCTCGGTCACCTTCATCGTCGCGATCTCGGCGGCGATGGAGGAGGTGACGCGGGCGGCGATCATCAGGCCGACGAGCACGGGGCCGAGCTCGCGCACCATGCCGACGGCGACGATCTGCGGCACGAACTGCTCGGCCGAGAAGCGGGAGCCGCCGGCATAGATCTGCAAGGCGAGCGCGCCCCCGGTGAAGATCGCCGTCAGCCCGACGACGGGCAGCGACAGCCAGCCGATCTGCAGGAGCGCGGTGCCGAAGGCGCGGGCCTCGAAGGGGCGGCGGAAGAGCCGGCCGAGCGCCTGGCCGGTGAAGATCACCAGCGCGCCGAGCGCGGCGAGGAGCCGAAGCGCCCGCGCGCCGATCCCGGCAAGGGCGGCGGTCATGAGCGGGCGTAGCGCCGCTGGTAGCGGCTCCCGAGCGAGGTCAGCACCTCGTAGCCGATGGTGCCGGCGGCGGCGGCCACCTCGTCCACCGGGCTCTCCGGGCAGAGGAGCGACAAGTATTCGGGGTCGCGGCCGAGATCGGTGACGTCGACGGTGATGAGATCCATCGAGATGCGCCCGACGGCCGGGCAGGGCACGCCCTCGTACCAGAGGGTGAGGCCGTTGCCGGAGGCGCTCCGCAGCATCCCGTCGGCATAGCCACAATTGATGGTGGCGAGCCGCGTCTCGCGCTCCGCCTGCCAGGTGTTGCCGTAGCCGACGACCTCGCCCGGGGTGAGCGTCCGGCATTGCACCACCGGCAGGTCAAGCCGGGCGGCGGGCGCGGCACCCGCGAAGGGCAGGCCGCCATAGAGGCCGATGCCGGGACGCGTCAGCTCGAAATGGTAATCCGGCCCGAGGAGGATGCCGCCGGTCGCGGCCAGCGAGCGCGGCACGCCGGTGCCGTCGGTCATCTGGCGGAAGAGGTCGAGCTGGTAGGCGTTCATCGGATGGTCGGGCTCGTCGGCGCAGGCGAGATGCGACATCAGGAGCGAGGCGCCGGCCTCGAGCGCGATCTCGGCGACGGCGGACCATTCCTCCCATTCCATGCCGAGCCGGTTCATGCCGGTGTCGAGCTGGATGCCGAAGGGATGGCCCGGAAGGGCCTCCACATGGCGGGTGAGCTGGTCGATGGAATTGAGGAGCGGCACGAGGCCGAGGTCGCGGATCATCTCGGTATCGCCGGCCATGTGACCGGAGAAGACGTAGATGTCGGGCTCCTCGCCGAGGACGGGGCGGAGCGGCACGGCCTCTTCCGCCACGGCGACGAAGAACGAGCGGGCGCCGGCGCGGGCCAGCTCGCGGGCCACCTGCTTGGCGCCGAGCCCGTAGCCATCGGCCTTGACGACGGCGCCGGTCTCGCCGGCGGATTTGGCGGCAAGCGCCTGCCAGTTCTCGGCAATCGCGTCGAGGCGGATGGTCAGAAGCCCTGTGCTCATGGGCACCCTTCTGACAGGTGGGGCGCGCCCGTCAAGAGCGGGGCGGGGACGGGGGGTGGGACCGTTGGGCGCGGGGATGCGGGGTGGTGGGTTACAAACCCACCCTACGTCTGGACCAACGGTCGAGATGTGCCCCCGCCCGGTACGCGCCGGCACGGCGCAGGGCGAGCGCCGGCCCGTCCCGCGGGCTGGCGCTCTGGTGGGGCTGGGCCCGGCCGGTGAGCGGGGAGGTTGGTTGCGCCATAAAGTGCGCCGCGGAACCGTTGGAGCGCCACCCCCGGGCCGGCGCTCGCCCTGCGCTGCGACGTTGCGCGTGGGGCGGGACAGCGCCGAACGGACGGCCCTAGCGTAGGGTGGGTTTGTAACCCACCACCCGGCCGCCCCCCTACTGCAGAAGCTGCGGCAGGAAGAGCACCAGCGAGGGCGCCGCGACCACGATGGCCACCACGAAGAGATCCGACAGAAGGAACGGCAGCACGCCGGCGAAGACCTGCGTCACGCTCACGTATTTCCCCGCCACGTTCTTGATGACGAAGACGTTCATCCCCACCGGCGGCGTGATCATGCCGATCTCGAGGAGCTTCACGACGAGGACACCGAACCAGACCAGCGAGATCTGCTGGGCCTCCAGCACCGGCAGGAAGACCGGCAGCGTCACCAGCATGGCGCCGAAGGGCTCCATGAAGGTGCCGAGCGCGAGGTAGATGGCGACGATGATGAGCATGAGCGCGAAATAGGACAGGTCCGACCCCGCCACCGCCTGCGAGATGAAGTTCGACAGGCCCGAGATGCCGAGGAAGCGGGTGAACATCGTCGCCCCGATGCCGATGATGAGGAGCGAGCCGGTGGTCGTCACCGTCTCGATCAGCGAGGTGCGCAGCGCCGCCCAGCTCAGCGTCCGCGTCGCGAGCGCCAGAAGCATGGTGCCGAGGGCGCCGACGGCCCCCGCCTCGGTCGCCGTGAAGAGCCCCGAGAAGAGCCCGCCGAAGACGAGGAGCACCAGCGCCAGCACCGGCAGCACCTTGGCGAGGGCGCCATAGCCCTGGTTGTCCGCCATCTCGGCGCGGGAGGGGATCACGTCGGGCCGGAGCCAGCAGATCACCAGCACCACGAGGCAATAGCCCAAGGCCGTCAGGATGCCGATCGAGATGCCGCCGACGAAGACCTGGGTGATCGAGGTCTCGGCGATGACGCCATAGATGATCATAAGGATCGAGGGCGGGATCAGCGCGCCGATGGTGCCGCCCGCGGCGATGCAGCCGGCGGCGACGGAGGGGCGGTAGCCGGCCTTGACCATCTCGGGGATGGCGATGCGGCCCATGGCGGCCGAGCAGGCGAGCGACGAGCCCGAGACGGCGGCGAAGCCCGAACAGGCGAAGATCGACGAGATGGCGAGCCCGCCCGGCAGCCGCGCCAGCACGACCTTGGCCGCCTCGAAGAGCCCGCCGGTCATGCCGGTGTGAAAGGCGACGAAGCCCATGAGGAGGAACATCGGCACGGCCGACATCGTCCAGGAGGCGACGAAGGAATACGGCGTGTTGGCGAGGATGCCGATGGCCGGGTTCAGCCCGATCAGCGACCAGATCCCCCCGAAGGAGACGAGGATCAGCGACAGGGCGACCGGCAGGCGCAGCACGAGGAGGAGGGCAAGGATGCCGATCCCCCAAAGACCGATATCGACATTCATTCTTCCTGCATCCCGAGCTCGGTGGCGACGCGCGGGTTGATGAGCCCCCAGGCGGCAAAGAGGCTGGCGACGGCCGCCAGCGTGAAGCCCACGGCCGGCACGAAATAGCTGTGCCAGACGGGGAATTGCAGGCTCACGAGCTCGACGAATGTGCCGGCCTGCGCCTCCTTCAGCGCCTTCGGCCAGTTGGCCCAGGCGAGGAGCACGTAGGTCCCGCAGGCGACGAGCATGACGAGCACGTCGGAGCCCCTGCGCATCCGGTCGCTCAGGGCGAAATCGAGAAGCTCGACAGAGATCATCTGCCGCCGGAACTCCAGATAGGAGAGCGGCAGGAAGGCGATGCCGGTCATGTAGTAGCGGGCCACGATCTCGGGCGTCGTGTTCATGGCGATGTTGAAGAGATTGCGCAAAAGCACATCGAGGCAGATGTGCAGCATCATCGCGATGACCGCGAACGCCCCCAGATAGGCGAGCCCCCGGCTCACCCCGCCTGCCAGCCTGGCCAGCCCCTGCATCCCTGACGTCCCCTCCCGATGGAAAGCCCCGGCCCGCCTGTGGTGCGGGCCGGGGCCGGTCTTGCGGCTCGGCTCAGAGCCCGTAGGTGGACAGGTCGACCTTCGACCAGATCTCTTCCTGGGCGCGGGCGGCGAGGGCCTCGGGGTCTTCCCCGACCTCCTCGACGATGGCCGTCCACTTCTCCACCAGCGCGGCGAAGTCGCCGGCGAGCGGGTTGGCGTCGATCCGGGCCTGGATGTCCTCGGCGGCGAAGGCGTTGGAGGCGCTGATGAAGGCCTCGTCCGGCTGGATCACCTCGATGTTGGCATTGCCCTCGACGGCGGCGGTCGCCTCGGCCGGCAGCTGGAAGGCCCAGCGGTCGGTGAGCTGCGGGTCACCGCGGTTGGCGGCGGCGACGAACATCTCGCGCTGTTCGACGCTCATGCCTTCCCAGGTCTCCAGCGAGGTCGTGAAGTTCGACGTCACGTGGTAGGTGCCGAGCGGGATCATCGTGACATAGGTCGCCACGTCGATCAGCCGGTAGGACAGCATGTCGACGATGGAGGCCATCGTGCCGTCGATCGTGCCCTGGCTCATCGCCTCGAACTGGTCGCCGACGGCGATGTTCACGGGCGTCGCGCCGAAATGCTCGGCCCAGCGCGAATAGGGCGCGCCGCCGGAGCGCAGGCGCAGGCCCTGCAGGTCCTCCGCCGTCCGCACCGGGGTGGTGGTCAGAAGCACGTAGACATCCGACGAGCCGGCGCCGAGGAAGACCGAGCCGAAGGCGTTGAACTCCGCCTGGCAGGGCTCGCAATTGACGCCGAACTCGGTCATCGCCCAGGCCATCGCATGGGGGTTGCGGCCGAGGAGCGCCAGGTCACCGGCGACGCCCGTCTCGGGGAAGTCGGCGGCGAAATAGAGCGGCAGGCCGTTCGCCACATTGGCGAGGCCGGATTGCAGCGCGTCCTTCACCTGCGGCAGGGCCACGACTTCCGGCCCGAGGATCGTGCCGGTCATGGCGCCGTCCGATTCCTCGGCGAGGAATTCGGCGAAATGCTCGTACATGTAATAGGCCGGGTGGGCCGGCGGCGCGGCGGGGGCAAGCCGCAGCTCCTGAGCCTGGGCGGCAGCGCCGCCCCCGAGAACAGCGGCGGCGACGAAAGCGCCGATCACTTTATCTTTGAACATGAGGTCCTCCCTGGATTGCGTTCAAAGCTTCAGTAGTTTTCGAGCGTTCTCCTTCAGGATCTTCGGGATCACGCTCTCCTTCATTTCCAGCTTCGCGAAATCGTCCAGCCAGCGATCGGGCGTGATCGCCGGCCAGTCGGAACCGAAAAGCATTTTGTCCTGCAGGATCGAATTGCAGTATTGCAGCAGGATCTTCGGAAAATACTTGGGCGACCAGCCGGAGAGGTCGATGTAGACATTCGGCTTGTGCGTCGCGACCGCCAGCGCCTCTTCCTGCCAGGGGAAGGAGGGATGGGCGGCGATGATCGGCATGTCGGGGAAGTCCACCGCGACATCGTCGAGATACATCGGGTTGGAATATTTCAGCTTCATTCCCATGCCGCCGCGCATCCCCGCGCCGACGCCGGTCTGGCCGGTGTGGAAGAGCGCAATGCAGCCCTCCTCGGCGATGGCCTCGTAGAGCGGATAGGCGAAGCGGTCATTGGGGTAGAAGCCCTGCATCGTGGGGTGGAACTTGAACCCCTTGATGCCGAACTCCTTCACCAGCCGCCGGGCCTCCCGCGCGCCGGCGCGGCCCTTGGCGGGGTCGATGGAGGCAAACGGGATCAGGATGTCGTCATTCTCGGCCGCGATCTGCGCGACCTCCTCGTTGGAATAGCGGCGAAAGCCCGTCTCGCGCTCGCCATCCACGGGAAAGATCACCGCCGCGATGTTGCGCTCGCGGTAATAGGCGGCCGTCTCCTGAACCGAGGGGAGCATCCCCTCCTTGCCGGCGGGGTTCTTGAAATACCGCGCCATGCCGGCCTGGAACTCGTCATAGCCATCGTCGCGCGGGCCGCAGCAGGGCTCCTCGGCATGGGTATGGATGTCGATGGCGCGGATCTTCTCGAGGTCTATCATTCGTGCCACCAGTCCGGGCCGCAGTATTTCTGGAGGAGTTCCGCGAGTTGCAGCCGCTCGGCGCGGGTGAGGGCATTGCCGTGGTAATCGTCCGCCCCGAAGAAATCGGCCTGCCGCTCCTCGACGAAGCGCTTGCCCGGCTCGGTGAGCGTCAGCTCCACCGAGCGGCGATCGTCGTCGGGGATGTGGCGCGTGACGATGCCCTGCTCCTCCAGCTTGCGGATGAGCTTGGTCATATGCGCCGGCTTGATGCGGAGCGCATGGGCCAGCCCGCCCTGGCGGATGCCGGGGTTGAGATGGATCACCCAGAGCAGCGAGAATTCGCCCGGTTTCAGGTCGAGCCCGCCGAAGCGCTCGAAGAAACGCTCGAAAAGCCGGAGCTGCGCGATGCGCATCATGAAGCCGAGCGAGGTGCCGAGCTCGCCGAGCTCGACCCTTGCCGTGCCGGCGTCGGCGTTGGCGGCGGCGGGGAGGGTGTCGGCCCGGCTCATGAGCGGCCCGGCGCGGCAACCTTGCCGGCACGCTTTTCGAGGAAGGCGCGGAGCCGCTCTTCCGCCTCCGGCGTCGTGGCGGAGAAGGAGGAGATGAAGCTCTCGACGAAGAGCCCGTCGTCCCGCGCCATCGCCTGGATGCGGGGCAGGGCGTTGATGACGGCGTAATTGGAGAAATCGGCGTTGGTGGCGGCGCGGGCGGCGAGCTCGACGGCCTTCTCCAGCGCCCGCCCCTCGGGGACGACATATTGCACGAGGTTCCACCGCTCCGCCGTCTCGGCATCCACCGAGCGGCCGGTGAGCATCATGTCGGTCATCCGGGCGACGCCCATCAGCCGCGCGGCCCGCACCGAGCCGCCGCCGCCGACGAAGATGCCGCGCGTGCCCTCGGGCAGGGCGAAGAAGGCGGTCTCGTCCGCCACGCGCACATGTGTGGCCGAGGCGAGCTCCAGCCCGCCGCCGACGACGGCGCCATGCAGCGCGCAGAACCACGGGATGCGGCCGAATTCCATGAGCGTGAAGACGTCATGCCATTTGCGGCTGCCCTCGACGCCCTGAAGCGGCGTCTTCTGCACATGCTCGGCGAGGTCGAGCCCGGCGCAGAAATGCTTGCCGTGGCCGTGGATCACCCCGGCGCGCGCCTCGGAGCGGGCACGCAGGACGGCGGCCTCGATCTCGCCGACGAAGCGGTCGGAGATGGCATTGCGCTTCTCCGGCCGGTTGAGGCCGATCAGCGCCACATCGCCGCGCAGCTCATAAGTCACCATGGTTTCGGCGCTGCCGTCACTCACCCGTCGCACTCCCGTTCAGTCGGGCGCAGCTTAGGCGAGGGTATTTTCCTTGTAAACTAATTCCGCGTGTCTGATACTCCGGGCCGCAAGGCAGGGAGGATGGCCATGGCGGCAAAGGCGCCGATACGCGAGGTGACGATCTGGGAGCCCCGGATCGGCTTTGAGGAGCGCCCCGACGGCTCGATGCTGGTCTGGCGCGAGGACGCGCTGGGCGCCTATCCCGACAGGCTTTCCGACAGGATCCTCCACTGGGCCGAGGCGGCGCCGGATCGCACCTGGATGGCCGAGCGCGATGGCGATGGCTGGGCGGAGATGACCTATGCCGGGCTCGCCGACGCGATGGCCAGGGTGGGCACGGCGCTTCTGGGGCTAGGGCTCTCGCCCGAGCGGCCGCTCATGATCCTTTCCGGCAATTCGCTCGCCCATGCGGTGGCGGCGCTCTCGGCGCAATATGTGGGCGTGCCCTCCGCCGCCGTGGCGCCGGCCTACGCGCTCGTCAGCAAGGATTACGCGAAACTGAAGGACATCGCCGGCCAGATCACCCCCGGCGCGCTCTTCGTCGAGGATGCCGGCCCCTTCGCCAAGGCCATCGCCGCGGTTTTCGGCGCCGATGTGCCGGTCATCGCCGCCCGTGGCGAGATCCCCGGCCGGCAGGTGCTGCGCTGGGCCGATGTCATGGCGACGGAGGCCGGACCCGAGGCCGAGGAGGCCCGCACCGCCACCGGCCCCGATACGGTGGCGAAGTTCCTCTTCACCTCCGGCACCACCGGCAGCCCCAAGGCGGTGATCCAGACCCAGCGGATGCTCTGCGCCAACATGGAGCAGGTGCTCGACTGCTATGCCTGGCTGCGCGACGAGCCGCCTGTGCTGGTCGACTGGGCGCCCTGGAACCACGTCGCCTCCGGCACGAAGGTCTTCAACATCGCGCTCTACAACGGTGGCACCTTCTATATCGATGCCGGCAAGCCGACGCCTGACGACATGGCAGAGACGATCCGCAACCTGCGCGAGATCGCGCCGACCTGGTACTTCAACGTGCCCGCCGGATTCGAGATGCTGATCGAAGCGATGGAAGAGGATTCCGCGCTTCGCGAAAAATTCTTCAGCCGGGTCAAGATGTTGCTCTATGCCGGCGCCGGCATGGCCGCGCATACCTGGCGGCGGCTCGAAGAACTGGCGGAAGAGACAATCGGCGCCCGCGTGCTCATGTGCGCCGGGCTCGGCTCCACCGAGACGGCGCCCTTCGCCATCTTCTGCACCGAGCCGCAGCCCGGCCCCGGCAATTGCGGCGTGCCCGCGCAGGGCGTCACGCTGAAGCTCGTCCCCTCCGGCGACAAGCTGGAGGCGCGGTTCAAGGGCCCGAATGTCACGCCCGGCTACTGGCGGGCGGAGAAGCTCTCCGCCGAGGCCTTCGACGAGGAGGGCTTCTACCGGATGGGCGACGCGCTCCGCTTCGCCGAGCCCGGGCGGCCGGAGAAGGGCTTCTTCTTCGACGGCCGCATCGCCGAGAACTTCAAGCTGCAGACCGGCACCTGGGTCGCCGTCGGCGCGCTCAGGGCCAAGCTCATCGACGCGATGGACGGGCTGATCCGCGATTGCGTCATCGCCGGCGAGGGGCAGGAGGAGCTGGGGGCGCTCCTCGTGCCCTTCCGCCCCGGGCTCGAGCGGCTGGTCGAGGGCGGCGCGAAGCTCTCCGACGAAGAGCTCTTCGCCCATCCTTCCGTCCATGCGGCGCTGGCCGACAAGCTCGCCGCCCATGCCCGCGCCGCCACCGGCTCCGCCAGCCGCGTGGTGCGGGCGCTGCTCTTAACCGAACCTCTAAAGCTCGATGCCGGAGAGGTGACGGACAAAGGGTCCGTAAACCAACGCGCCGTATTGAACCGCAGGGAAGGGGCCGTGGCCGCGCTCTACGAGGGCGGTCCCGGTGTCATTCATGCGGGCGAAAGGGCGAGGTAGGATGAAGATCGAGGGAACCAGCGCATTGGTCACCGGCGGGGCCTCCGGCCTCGGCGCGGCGACGGCGCGGATGCTGGCGAGGGAAGGCGCGAAGGTCACGGTGGTGGACCGCAACGAGGGCGGCGCCATAGACCTCGCGAAGGAGATCGGCGGCCACGGGCTGGCGGTCGACGTTACCTCCTCCGAGCTGGTCTGGGCGGCGTTCAACGTGGCGAGCGAGGCCTTCGGCGTGCCGCGCATCGTGGTGAACTGCGCCGGCATCGGCGGCGCCAGCCGCATCGTCGGCCGCGACGGGGTGATGCCGCTGTCGGATTTCGAGAAGGTGATCCGGGTCAACCTGATTGGCACCTTCAACGTGATGCGCATCGCCGCGCATCAGATCAGCCTCACGGACGGGCCGACGGGCTGCAAGGGTGTGATCATCAACACCGCCTCGGTCGCGGCCTTCGAGGGGCAGATCGGTCAGGCCGCCTATGCGGCCTCGAAGGGCGGCATCGTCTCGATGGCGCTGCCGGCGGCCCGCGAGCTTGCCCGCTTCGCCATCCGCGTGAACACCATCGCGCCGGGGATCTTCCGCACGCCGCTGCTCGACGGCCTGCCGGAGGAGGCGCAGGACGCGCTGGCGCGGACGATCACGGGCCCGGTGCGGCTCGGCGAGCCCGAGGAATATGCGCATACGGTCAAGTACATGGTCGAGAACGATTATCTGAACGGGGAAGTGATCCGGCTGGATGCGGCGACGCGGCTGCCGCCGAAGTGAGGCGGCGCGCGGGGGGCCGCAGGCCCCCCGGTCCCCCCGCCTCGGGGGGCGCTCGCGCCCCCCGAGATCCCCCCTGAGGATTTCTTTGGAGCAAAGACTGGGGGAACGGGGTGACGGGGGAAGAACGGCTTCTGGCTATGCTGGGGGTGACGCCGGGGTGGCGGCGGCTCTGCGCGCTTGGCCATGTCGATGACGAGGTGGCGGGCGAGGTGCTCGCGGCGGCCGGGCGGCTGGCGCGTGGCGTGCTGCGGCCGATCGCCGAAGCCTCCGACCGGGTCGGCGCGCGCGTCGAGGATGGTCGCGTCGTGCTGCCCGAGGGCTTCGCGGGGGCCTGGGCTGAGGTGGCCGGCGGCGGCTGGATCGGGCTCGACCTGCCGGAGGCGCTGGGCGGCTCCGGCCTGCCGGTCGCCCTTCAGGCCGCGGCGGAATCGCTCTTCGATGCCGAGGCGCCGGCCTTCCTCATGGCCCCCGGCGCCGCCCGCTCGGCAGCGCATCTTCTGGCACAGCACGGCGGCGAGGGTCTCGCCGATTGGGTGCCGGCGCTCATCGCCGGCGAGCGGGCGGCGACGATCTGCATCTCGGAGCCCGGGGCGGGCTCCGACGTGGGGCGGATCGCCACAAAGGCCACCCGCGAGGGCGGCGCCTGGCGCGTCACCGGCCAGAAGATCTGGATCAGCTTCGGCGATCACGACCTCGCCCCGATCATCGGCCATTGCCTGCTGGCGCGCACATCCGACGCCCCCGGGACCCGCGGCCTGTCGCTCTTTCTCGTCCCGGCGCGGCGGGGCGCGCCGGGCGTCACGCTCCTGCGGATCGAAGAGAAACTGGGCCTTCACGGCTCCCCCACCTGCGCGCTGGCCTTCGACGGGGCGGAGGCGCGGCTGATCGGCGAGGAGGGGCGGGGACTGCCCCAGCTCTTCGCGATGATCGAGCTCATGCGCCTGCAGACCGGCGTGCAGGGGCTCGGCCTCGCCACCGCCGCCGCCGAGCTGGCGGAGGCCTATGCCGCCGAGCGCCGGCAGGGCGGCGACCCGGCCGCGCCGCCGGTGCCCATCGCCACCCATCCCGACGTCGCCCGCCAGCTCGGGCAGCTGCGGGCGGAGACGGAGCTCCTCCGCGCCGCCGTTCTCGAGCTCGCCTGCCAGATCGACCTCGCCGCCCGGGCGCCCGAGCCGGAAGAGCGCGCCGAGGCGCAGGCGCTCGCGGCCTTCCTCATGCCGCTCGTGAAGACCTTCGGGGCCGAGACGGGCTTCGACGCGCCGCACCGCGCCATCCAGGTGCTCGGCGGCGCCGGCTATACGCGCGACTACCCGCTGGAGCGGATGCTGCGCGACGCGCGGGTGCTGGCGATCTACGAGGGCACCTCGGGCATGCAGGCCATCGACTTTCTCGAGCGGCGGGTGGTGCGGGGGCAGGCGGGGCTCGCCGCCTTCCTCGCCCGGGCGGAGGCGCCGCGCTTCGCCGCGCTCGCCGAGCGCATCGCCGCCGCGCCGGAGCCGGCCAGGCTCGCGGCGGCGGATGCGTTCCTCCGCGCCGGCTGGTGCGCCGTCACCGGCTGGCTCGCGGGCCGGATCGAGGCGATCGACCCCGCCTCGGCCCGCATCCTCCGCCGGGCGCTGCCGGAGCGCTTCGCCCTTCACGCCGCCGAGGTCGAGGCCGCGCTCGCCCCTTGACCCGGGCGCCGTCCAGGGCGAGGTGAGGCCGACCGGACCGGCGCCGAAAGGGGAGGACAGTCATGCTCTATGCCTGGGGCCGCGACGGCGAGGCCCTCACCCGTCTCGAGCCCGGCGCGCCGCTGGCCGACGCGCTCTGGATCGACCTCTATCACCCGCAGCCCGAACAGGTGGCACAGGTGGAGGCGCTGGGCTTCCCCGTGCCCTCCCATGAGGAGATGGAGGAGATCGAGATCTCCAACCGGCTCTATGTCGAGGGCGGCCGCGAGGTGATGACCGCGATCCTGCCCGGCCGCCTGCCGGACGGCACGCAGACCTCCGGCCCCGTCAGCTTCATCCTGACGCCCGAGCAGCTTCTGACCGTGCGCTATCACGCGCCGCAGCCCTTCGAGACCTTCGGGCCCCGGGCCGGGCAGAGCTCCGTCGGGACGGAGAGCGTCGAGACGCTGTTCCTCGGCCTCATGGAAGAGATCGTGGCCCGCGCCGCCGACCTGCTGGAGGCGGTGGGCCGGGCGCTCGATGCGGCGGCGCGCGGCGTCTACGAGGCGGAGGACCGGGAGGAGGGCGACATGCGCGAGCTTCTCCGTGAGCTTGGGCGGCAGGGCGAGGTGATGAGCCGGGTGCGGCTCGGGCTTCTCTCCATCGAGCGGGTGCTCGGCTTCTTCCTGGCGCGGCGGGGCAATGCCCGGGGCAATGTGAAGGCGGCGGTGAAGGCGCGGCAGCGCGATATCGACGCGCTGGAGCTTCATGCCGATTTCCTCGGCAGCCGGCTCAGCCTCATCACCGACACGACGCTCGGCATGATCGACCTCGACCAGTCCGCCACGGTGCGCATCGTCTCGGTCATGAGCGTGATCTTCCTGCCGCCGACGCTGATCGCCTCGCTCTACGGCATGAACTTCGCCTTCATGCCCGAGCTCGACGCACCGCTCGGCTACCCGATCGCCGTCGCCGCCATGGTGGCGAGCGCGGCGCTGACCTGGGCCTTCTTCCGCTGGAAGCGGATGCTCTAGGCCCCGGCGCCCCGGGGCCTCCCCCGTCTTTGCTCCCGGGCATCCTCGGGGGGAGTCGCCGCAAGGCGACGGGGGGCAGACAGCCCCCCGGCTCCCCGCTTTCAACCGGGCGCCCCCTCAGGGCAGGTAGTCGGTCGGGTCGGCGCTCTCCATCCCGAGGCGGACCTCGAAATGCAGGTTCGCCGGATCGCCCGCGGCGACCTCGGCGATCTGCTGGCCCCGGCTGACGCGGTCGCCCTGGCCCACGGTCAGGCTGTCGATGCGCATGTAGACGGTGAGCAGGTCGCTCGAATGCCGGATGATGACGATATTGTCGCCGCCGGTATCCGTCGTCACCGCCGCCACGGTGCCGGCATCGGCGGCACGGACGGGGGAGCCGGCGGCGGCGCCGATGTCGATCCCCTCGTTCCGGCCCGGCGCATAGCCGCGGATGATCGACCCGGAGACGGGCATCGCGAGCTGCGACGTGTCGGCGGCCGGGGTCTGGCTCTCGCCGAGGTCGGGGGCCGTCTCGGGCGGCGGCGTCTGCTCCGCCACGGCGGCGGGGGCCGGCGTCTCTGCGGGCAGGGGGGCGGCGGCCGAGGGCGGCACAGGGGTCGGCGAGCCGACGCCGGGCGCCGTGGTCTCCGGCGGCGGCGCCAGCGCGGCGGTGGAGGGCGCATCGCCGGGCTGCGGGATCAGCAGCGTCTGCCCCTCGCGGATCGTCAGGTTCGCATCGAGCCCGTTCCAGCGCGCGATGGCATCGGAGGGCACGTTGTAGCGCCGCGCGATGATGTAGACCGTCTCGCCGCTGGCCACGCGGTGGCGGATCGGCTCGGTGCCGGTCTGCACGGGGGCCGCGGGCGCCGGGCTCGGCGTCGTCACCGGGGCCGGGGTGCCGCCCGGGGCGGGGTCGAGCGTCGTCGTGGTGACGGCGGTGCCGGAGGGCTGGATCGGCGCGGCCGGCACGCTTGCGGTGCCGGCCCCCGTCCCGGCGCCGGAGCCGGGCAGCGCCACGATCTCGTCGCGGCGGAGCTGCGTGTCGGGGTTGATGCCGTTATAGGCGCCGAGCGCCTCGGCATCGAGGCCAAGCCTCTGGGCGATGCCCCGCACCGTCTCGCCCCGCTGGGCCACGACGACCTGGAAGGTCGGGTAGGAGATGACGCCCCGCGCATCCGGCGCCGGGCGCTCGGGCAGCGTCTGCAGCGCCGAGCTGGTCTCGAAGGAGCCGCGGGAGAGGCCGCGGAGATCGAAGTCGAAGCGCCCGTCCTGGCAGCCTGCCAGCACCACGAGGCTGCAGAGCCCCGCCGCCGCTCCGGCCCGCATCCTGCCCGGCCCGCTCAACGTCACCGTTGCCCGCATGTCAAAACTCCGCTCTGCCCATCTTCGTTCGTTCGCTCGTCCGGCTCTCGGGGCCGGTTTCATTCCTGTCCCAGCCCTTCGATCAGGGGCACGAAGCGCACCGGCCTCAGCTCCTCGTAATCGAAGCCCGCCTCGCTCCGCCGGACGCGGATGAGGCTCTGCACCTGGTCCGACTGGCCGACGGGCAGCACCATGATACCGCCCACGCGCAGCTGGGCCAAGAGCGGCCCCGGCGGGTCCTCGGCCGCCGCGGTCAGGAGGATCCGGTCGAAGGGCGCCTGGTCGGGCAGCCCGTGACTGCCGTCGCCGATGATGGCGGTGATGTTGTGCAGCCCGAGGTCCTCGAAGACCACCCGCGCCTCGGTGACGAGCCGCCGGTAGCGGTCGATCGTGTAGACCCGCCGGGCGAGCTGGCTGAGGATCGCAGCCTGATAGCCCGAGCCGGTGCCGACCTCGAGCACCTTGTCGCGGGGATTGATCTCCAGCGCCTGGGTCATCAGCCCGACGACGGAGGGCTGCGAGATCGTCTGCCCGCAGGCGATCGGCAGCGGCATGTCCTCGTAGGCGCGGGCCGAGAAGATGCCGCGCACGAAGGGGGCGCGGTCGATCTTCTCCATGGCGCCGAGGACGGCGCTGTCGGTAACGCCGCGCGAGCGCAGCGCGAAGAGGAACTGCATCTTGGTGACGGCCGGGCCGTCGGGGCCGTCCTCGTCCGCCTCGCTCACCGCAGCGCCTCCGCCAGGGGGGCGAGGCTCTCGTGGGCGGTGAGGTCGGCGCGCATCGGCGTGACCGAGATATAGCCCGCGAGGTTCGCGGTGACATCGCTTCCGCGGCCCGTCTCCACCGCCTGCTTGGCGCCCCTGATCCAGAGGAAGCGCCGGCCCGAGGGCGACATATGCGGCTCGACCGAGAAGCCCGTATCGGGGCGGAAGCCCTGGCGGGACGAGACCGCGCCCTTCACCTCCGCCGCCGGAACAGGGGGGAAGTTCACGTTGTAGAAGAGCCCGTAATCGCCGGCGCCCCAGGGCGCCTTGTCGATCAGCCGCCGGACGAGCCCGGCGCCGAACTGGCGCGCGGCCTCGAAGGGATCGTCGAGCTCGGCGTTGTCCGGCCCGTAGAACTGGCTGAGCGCGATGGAGCGCACGCCCTGCAGCGCCCCTTCCATCGCCCCGCCGAGGGTGCCGGAATAAAGCGCGTTCTCGCCCGAATTGTTGCCGCGGTTGACGCCGGAGAGGATGAGGTCGGGCGGCTGGGGCATCACGTCATGGATGGCGGCCAGCACGCAATCGGCCGGCGAGCCCTCGGCGGCAACGCGGCGATGGCCCATCTCGGCGATCATCATCGGATGCGTGTAGGAGATGCAGTGCCCGACGCCCGATTGCTCGAAGGCCGGCGCCACGACCCAGATCTCGCCGCCGGTGCCGGCGATGGCCGCGGCGATATGCTCCAGGACCTTCAGCCCCGGCGCGTTGATGCCGTCGTCATTCGTCAGAAGGATCCGCATGCCCCGCCCCTTTTGCCCCCGTCTAGGCGAGGGGGCAGCTTGCGGCAAGCTCAGCCCAGGATTTCGGGCAGAAGCCGCGCCGCTTCCGCCTCGGGCGTGGCCAGAGGCGCACGGTCCTCGCCGGGAAAGAAACGGGCGCGGGTGGCGGTGGGCATCGGATTGGGCGTCAGGATGCGGACCTGCGGCCCGATCTTCTCCGCCTCCGCCGCCCAGGAGCGGGCGAGCGCGATCTGCGCCGCCTTTGTGGCCCCGTAATGGCCGAAGAAGCGCTCGCCGGCGCGCGGATCGTCGAAGAAGATCGCCCGGCCGGAGCTGCCGAGGAGCGGCGCCACATAGGTGATCAGCCGCCGGGTGGCGGTGATGTTGGTGTTGACCGACTTGTCGAAATCCTTCTCCGCCAGATGCGGCGCGGGGGCGAGCGGGCCGGCATGGATGGCGGTGTGCACCCAGAGCGAGATGCCGCCCCAGCGGTCGTAGATCGACCGGCAGAGCTGCTGCATGGCGGCGTCGACGTTGATGTCCATCGGCGCGAGCACGGCCTCGCCGCCCTTGGCGCGGATGGCATCGTCGAGCTCCTCGAGCGCGCCGGTGGTGCGGCCGACGGCGACGATGGGCATGGTCGGGGCGAGGGCCAGCGCGATGGCATGGCCGAGGCCGCGGCTGGCGCCGGTGATGAGGGCGGGCGTCGTCATGCCGGCGGGATGCGGCAGGGGGCGGGCGAGGTCAAGGGGCGGCGCGCGGCGCGAGCGCGGCGGGAGCCCCGGCCCGGGGGAGCCTAGCCGGGCATCCCGAGCGTGATCTCCTCGCCGCCGCTGCGGCGGAAGGTCACCTGACCGGCCGCGATGGCCAGCACCTCGCCGGCGCCCGTCGCCTCGCCGGGCGTCACCCGCGCGATGGAGCCGTCGGAGAGCCTGAGAAGCGCGGCCCCGCCGCCGGGCGCCGCGAAGGTGCCGAGCAGAAGGATGCCCTCCATGGGCACCTCGATGCGGGTGGTCGCGGCGGCGTCGACATCGGGCGGGGTCTGGTCGGTCATGCTAAAGGCTCAACTCTTGAAGAAAGGCGCCCGCCCCGGCCTGCCGCCCGGGCGGGGGCAGCGGGCCGGAGCGGGCACTGGGGACGTGGCGCTGCCTATGGGCGGCGGCGCGGCGGCGAAAGGGGGGGCGGGGTCCATGCGCGCCGATCTGCGCAACAGGGGGGGCGGCATCGGCCAGGACAAGCCGAGCGGAAAACCCCCCTCTTGCAAGGGGCGCCGACTCGCCGGGTGGGCGCGCCCGGTTGTGCCGGGGCGGCCCGCCGCCTAGCGTGCCGGCCGAAGAGCGGGGCAGGGCGGACGGCGGGCGCATGAGCGAGATCGAGGACGAGGCACGGCTCTTCCCCGAGGTTGAGGGGCTGGCGGCGGCACTGGCGGCCGGCACGCCGCCCGAGGGGCCGGCGCAGGCAGTGATCGAGCCGCCGCGACAGGCGGGGGGCCATGCCGTCGGCGATGTGCGGCTGCTCTACGCGAGGGACGTGACGATCTGGCCGCGGCTCGGGCTCGTCCGGCTGGCGGACGGGCGGGTCCCGGCCCATGCGCACAGCGCCTCGCGGCTTCGCGACAGGCCGCTGCCGGAGGCGCCCGGCTCCGCCCCGCGGATCCCGCGTGCCGCCATTTGGCTCGGCAAGGGCGCCTGCCGCAACTACGGGCATTTCCTCTTCGACGGGCTGCCGGGGCTCACCTGGCTGGACGAGAGCGGCGTCGGCGCCGCCTATCCGCCGCTGGCGCCGCCCCTTGCCGCCTGGCAGCGGGAGATCCTCGCCATGGCCGGCCTGCCGGCGCCCTTGATCCGGCGCGAGGCGGCCGTGAACGTCGGGGAGGCGGTGATCCTCACCAGCATCAACCATTACCTGCAGCGGGGCGACGGCCTCCTTTTCGCCGCCGCCGCGCGGCTCGGCCGGCCCGCGGCGCCCCCGCCGCCGCCCGGGCCCGGGCCCTTCGCCGGCGCGCTCTACCTGTCGCGGCGAGGCGTCTGGAGCCGGGTGCTGCTGGAGGAGGCGCGGCTCGAGCGGGCCATCCTGCAGGGCGGCGGCAGGGTGATCCGGCCCGAGGGGATGAGCGCGCGGGCGCAGGCCGAGGCGGCGCGCGGGGCGCGGACGCTCGCCGGCCCGAGCGGCGCGGCGCTCGGCAACCTCATCCACCTCGCCCCCGGCGCCCGTGTCGTCGAGCTCCGCCCGTCGGCGGTGGACGAGCCCTGGATGGCTGTCTCCACCCTGGCGCTCGGCCTCCGCCACGAGGTCGTCAGCGGCAGCGCCCCGCTCGCCGCCCCGCCGCTCGCGGCGCGCGTCAAGACGCTGCCCCGGCGGCTCTATGGCCGTCAGGCCTGGGCCTGGTCGGTGGATGTGGCGGAGGTGCTGGCGCGGCTGGCCGAATAGAGCCTATTCGGCCGCCGTCTTGAGCTGGAAACCCTGCTCGATCATGTCGGCCGGCTCGATCGGATATTCGCCCGAGAAGCATGCGTCGCAATATTGCGGCCGGGCCGGGTCCCGCCCGCCGGCCTCGCCCACGGCGCGGTAGAGCCCGTCGAGCGAGATGAACTTCAGCGAATCGACGGCCAGATGCTCGCGCATCTCTTCCTCGGTCATCGTCGCGGCGAGCAGCTTCTCGCGCTGCGGCGTGTCGACGCCGTAGAAGCAGGGCCAGGCCGTCGGCGGCGAGGCAATGCGGAAATGCACCTCCGCCGCGCCGGCATCGAGGATCATCTCCTTGATCTTGCGCGTGGTGGTGCCGCGGACGACCGAGTCGTCCACCAGGATCACCCGCTTGCCGCGGATGAGCGCCCGGTTGACGTTGAGCTTGAGCCTGACGCCCATGTTGCGGATCTGCTCGGAGGGCTCGATGAAGGTCCGACCCATGTACTGGTTGCGGATGATGCCCATCCCGTAGGGGATGCCGCTCTCCGCCGCATAGCCGATGGCGGCCGGCGTGCCCGAATCGGGCACGGGGCAGACGAGATCCGCCTCCACCGGCGCCTCGCGGGCGAGCTCGCGGCCGATGGCCTCGCGCGTCTCGTAGACGGAGCGGCCGCCGAGGATCGAATCGGGGCGCGAGAAATAGACATGCTCGAAGATGCAGAAGCGCGAGCCCTTCTGGCGGAAGGGAAAGTAGCTCTCGACGCCGCCCTCGGCGGAGGCGACGACCATCTCGCCGGGGGCGATGTCGCGGATGAACTCTGCGCCGATGATGTCGAGCGCGCAGGTCTCCGACGACAGGACCCAGCCGGTGGCCAGCTTGCCGAGCACCAGAGGCCGGACGCCGCGCGGGTCGCGGCAGCCGATCAGCTTGGTGCGCGTCATGGCGACGACGGAGAAGGCGCCCTCGGTCTTCCGCAGCGCCTCTTCCATCCGGTCGGGGATGGTCTTGCCCATCGAGCGGGCCATCAGGTGGATGATGCACTCGCTGTCGGAGGAGGACTGGAAGATCGAGCCGCGCTCGATCAGCTCCCGCCGCAGCGAGGCGGCATTGGTGATGTTGCCGTTATGGGCCAGCGCCGCGCCGCCCATGGAGAACTCGCCGAAGAAGGGCTGCACGTCGCGAATCGCCGTCTGGCCCTTGTTGCCGGCGGTCGAGTAGCGGACATGGCCGATGCCGATCTCGCCGGGCAGGGTGGCCATCACCTCGGGCGAGGTGAAATTGTCCCGCACGATTCCCATCCGCCGGGCGGAGTGGAAGCCGGTGGCCACGTCATGGGTGACCATGCCGCAGGCCTCCTGGCCGCGATGTTGCAGGGCATGAAGCCCGAGAGCGACGAAATTGGCGGCATCGGCGGTGCCGACGACGCCGAACACACCGCATTCCTCCTTCAGCTTGTCATCGTCGAAGGGATGCGCGGGCGCAGGATGGGGCAAGTCATGCTCCGTCTGTCTGGGGCAGCTGGCCGCTGCATAGACGCTCGCGGCGCCGCTGTCACGGAACGATCACATGAGCCGGGCCTGACCCGGCGGCAGGCGGGCAGGGGCGCCACAGCGCCCCGCCGGTGTTCACCCTCGGCGGGTGCCTCGCCTCAGATCGCCTCGCCGGTGCAATCGGCCACGAGCGACGCATACTGCGTCTGGAACCAGGTGAGCGCGCCCTCGGGGTTCTGCTCGGCGATGGAGCCGGTCAGCCGCGAGAAGACGGCGGCGGCGCGGCTGTTGTCGACCATCGGGATCGCCTGGGCGGAGAGCACCGTCTCGTAGACGAAGAAGGCCACGGCGACGAGCAGGATGCCGCGCGCCACGCCGAAGAGGAAGCCGAGCCCCTGATCGATCCCGCCGACGGCGGAGCGCTGCACGAGGCTCGAGAAGAGCGGCGTGAAGAGCGAGAAGACGATGAGCGCCACGGCGAAGACCGTGAAGAAGGCGGCGATGACCGAAAGCTCGCAGGAATCGCCGATGAAATCGCCGACGACCGGGATCTGCTCGACCAGCGGGCGGACCTCGTCGGCGAAGATAAAGGCGAGAATCGCCGCGCCGACCCAGGCGGCGATGGCCAGCGCCTCGCGCACGAGCCCGCGGGCATAGGCGAGAAGCGCGGAAAGGATGATGACGATGGCGACCACGCCGTCGATCAGGGTGAAACCGTCCATCAGCTCTCCTGCCTTCGCCCATCTTCGCGAGGGCTGCTGTCTCGGCTGTCTCCCGCGGTCTCCCCGAAGGTTTCCGCGACGAAGCCGGCGATCTCGTCCAGTTCAGTCAGCTGCAAGGTGCTGCGGCTGCCGGCGCCGCGGCCCCGAAGCCGGGGCAGCGCCGCCGCGGTGAAACCAAGTTTCTCGGCCTCTTTCAACCGATTTTCGGTTTGCGGCACCGGGCGGAGCCCGCCCGAGAGGCTGATCTCGCCAAAAAAGACACATCTGCCGGGCAGCGCCTTGCCCTCGCGGGCGGAGAGGAGCGCCGCCGCCACCGCCAGATCGGCGGCCGGTTCGGTGATCCTGAGCCCGCCCGCGACGTTGAGATAGACGTCATGCCCGGCGAAGGAGATGCCGGCCCGCGCCTCGAGGACGGCGAGCAGCATCGACAGGCGGCCCGCGTCCCAGCCCAGCACCGAACGGCGCGACTGGCCGGGCGGGGCGGGGGCGACGAGGGCCTGGATCTCGCAGAGCAGCGTCCGCGTACCCTCGATCCCGGCGAAGACGGCCGAGCCCGGCACCTCCGCCCCCCGTTCGGAGAGGAAGAGGGCGGAGGGGTTCTTCACCTCCGCCAGCCCCTTGCCCGTCATCTCGAAGACGCCGATCTCGTCGGCCGGCCCGAAGCGGTTCTTGACGGCGCGGAGCAGCCGGAAGGCGTGGCCCCGCTCGCCCTCGAAATAAAGAACCGTATCAACGAGATGCTCGATGACACGCGGCCCGGCGAGGGCGCCCTCCTTGGTGACGTGCCCCACGAGCACCAGCGCAGAGCCCCGGCGCTTGGCGAAGCTCACGAGCTCCTGCGCCACGGCACGGAGCTGGCTGACGGAGCCGGGCGCCGCCTCGAGCCCGTCGTGCCAGATGGTCTGGATCGAATCGATGATGACGAGCCCGGGCGGGTCCTCGTCCAGCGTCGTCAGGATGTCGCGGAGGCTGGTCGCGGCGGCAAGTTGCACCGGGCTCTCCTCCAGCCCCAGCCGGCGGGCGCGGAGCTGGATCTGCGCGGCGGATTCCTCGCCGGAGACATAGACGGTGCGCAGCCCGCCCCGCGCGAAGCGGGCGGCAGCCTGCAGAAGGAGCGTCGACTTGCCGATGCCGGGATCGCCGCCGAGGAGGATCGCCGAGGCCGGCACCAGCCCGCCGCCGAGCACCCGGTCGAGCTCCGCGACGCCGGCCGGGCGGCGCGGCGCCTCCTCCGCCTGGGCGGAGAGGTCGGTCAGCGCCAGCTTGGTGCCGCGGGCGACGAGCTTCTTGGAGCCCGGCCCTGCGCTGAGGGCGGTCTGTTCCACGAGGGTGTTCCAGGCCCCGCAGGCATCGCATTGGCCCGACCATTTGGGATGGGCGGCGCCGCAGGCGGAGCAGACATAGGGCAGATCCTTGGCCATGCGCCCTTTTGGCAGGGCGCGCGCGCCCCGTCCATCCGGTCCCGGATCCCCTTTCATCTGGCCAGAAATACCTCGGGGGTGTGGGGGCAGCGCCCCCACTCTTCACCCCTCATCCCGCGCAACCCCTCAGGCCGCCTCTACCGCCTCCAGCGTCTCGAGCACCCGGCGGTAATAGCCGGCGTCCTTCGTCGTCGCCCCATAGGTCGCGACCGCCTTCAGCCGCCGACGATGCGCCGGCCCCTCCAGCCGGCGGGCAAGGGCGCGCAGCCACGAGGGATCCTCTCGCCGGTGCCGCCAGAGCTGGGCGAAGCCCTCCGGCTCAAGGCTCCCCTCCATCGCCGCTTCCAGCATCGGCTCGAGGAGCCCCAGCCGCTTCAGCATCGGCTCGAGCCCGGCGCCGGCGAAGCGGGCGGGCAGGGCGAGGCAGGGCTCGGAGCGGAAGAGCGCCGCATGGGCGGCGTCGGCGCCGAGATGTGGGTCATAGACGACATAGGCCGCGCGGGCCGCCTCGATCATGTCGGGGGCGAAGCCGTAGCGGCTGGTGAAGTCGAGCCGCCGCGCCTCCATATGCCGCCTGTCCCAGCCGGCCAGCGACGGCTCCAGCGTGGCGACGGGGCGCAGCGCCAGCACCCGCGCGCCGGGCGCGGCCAGCGAATAGGCAGCCGCCGCATGGCCGCCCGCATGGGCGCCGTAGAAGAGGACGCGGTCGAAATCCTCCAGGAAGCCGTCGTCGCAGATCCTGTCGAAATAGCCCCAGAGCCTGCTGTCGCGGAACCAGGTCTCGCCGCGGGACAGCACCGCCAGATGCGACCAGCCGAGCCGCGCGGCGAGCCGGTAGCCGAAGGGCAGGGCGCCGGGCGCCCGCCGCGCCTCCTCGAAGCTCGTGAAGGTGACGAGGAGGTTGCGCCCCGCCTCGCAGAACAGCGCGGCGTGATCGGGGCCCACCTGCTCGTAATGCCCCTGCGCCTCGCCGAGGCGCGCCAGCTCGGCCGACCAGGCCTCGGCCGGCAGGTCGCTGAGCGACAGATCGGGGCTCGGGATCTCGTCGTAATCCGGCATCGGGGCTCTTGAGTGGCGGCTGCTCTGGCCCCCATTGTGACATTTGCTTGCATTTTAGCAAAGTCTTAGGAATGGAAACACGGCGTTCACGCCCCGGTGAATTGCGGCACGCAGGTCAGCTCGCCGGTCGGTGCGTGGGGCCGGGGTCAGGATTTCCCCACCGGGGAGCGACGGGGGCCGGTTCCCCGTTGACTCAATCGATCGTGAAGAGGGAATTTACATCGCATCATAGGGAGCGCCGCCCATTTCCGGCGCCAAGGAGGAAGAACATGTTGAAGAAATTTATCGTGGGTCTGGTGCTTGCTCTCGGCCTCGGCGCCAGCGCCGCGCAAGCCTGCCCCGATTGGCGCGGCGCGCCCTATTTCGGCGAGATCCGGCTCAACGCCGGCTTCGTGCCCGATCCCTACCGGCGCAACATCACCGCCGGCGGCACGCAGAGCCTCGCGGGCTGCCTCGGCCAGAACTGGGCCGGCTACACGACTTCGCGCCCCGATTTCGACCTCTACTGGACGGGCAGCTCCAGCCAGCTGACGATCGCCGTTCAGGCCAACGTCGATTCCATCCTGCTCGTCAGCGCCCCGGACGGGACGTTCTGGTACAATGACGATGCCAATGGCTTCAATCCGGCCATCACCTTCTCGAACCCCCAGCAGGGGCTCTATGACATCTGGATCGGCACCTATGACGGCTCGCGCCGCAACCCCGGCCAGCTCGTCATCACCGAGCTCAACAGCTGGTAAGGCGGTCCCAGCATCCTGACGAGCGGCCGCGGGGGCACCTCCGCGGCCGTTCCGCTTTTCGGGGGCAAAGGTCGGCGCTAGGCTCCCGGCAAAGGAGCCCGCCATGGCCGAGCCGACGATCCTGCAAGCCCTTCTCGCCTGGCACCGCGCCGGCGAGGGCGCCGTGCTCGCCACGGTGACGGAGGCCTGGAGCTCCGCGCCCACGCGGCCCGGCGCCATGCTGGCGATCTGCGGCAGCGGCGAGAGCCGGGGCACGCTCGCCGGCGGCGCCGTCGAGGCCCGGGTCATCCCCGAGGCCCTCGCGGCGCTCGCCGAGGGCGCTGCCCGCGAGCTGAGCCTCATCGTCACCGACGAGACCGCCCGCGCCGCCCGGCTCGCCTGCGGCGGCGCGATCCGCGTGCTCTTGCAACCCGTCGGCCCGGCGCTGCCCGAGCCGCTCCTCGCCGAACTGGCGGAGGCGGAGGCAGAGGGCCGCTCGCTCGCCCTCGTCACCCCGCTGCCGCCCGGGCCACCGCCCCGCCTCGACGGCCCCGCCGCCTGGCCCGAGCGCTTCCGCACCGGGCGCTCTGGGGAGGAGGAGGGGGTCTTCGTCGCCCTCTACACGCCGCCGCTCCGGCTCCTCGTCACCGGCGCCGGCCAGATCGCCGAGGCGCTCGTGCCGATGGCGCGCCTCGCCGGCTTCACGGTGGAGGTCATCGACCCGCGCCCCGATATCGCCGCGAGCTTCTCCGCCGCGCCGGTCATCACGGCGCCGCCGGCGGAGGCCATCGCCGCCGCCCGGCCCGACCCCCGGACGGCGCTCGTCACGCTCACCCATGACCACCCGGTCGACGATGCCGCGCTCCTTGCCGGGCTCGCCACGCCCGCCTTCTACATCGGCAGCCTGGGCTCCCGCCGCACCCATGCGGCGCGGCTGGAGCGTCTGGCCGCGGCCGGCCAGCCTGCAGAGGCGCTCGAGCGCATCCATGCCCCCATCGGGCTGAACATCGAGGCCGTCACCCCGGCGGAGATCGCCGTCTCGATCCTCGCAGAGATCATCGCCACGCTCCGCCGCCGCTGACCCGCCATCGGCAAGGGGCTCGAGCCGCCGCCGCCGCTCCCCCTCGTATTTCTCCAGATACAAGCGGGGGGAGTCGGCCAGCAGAGGCCCACGGAGGGCAGGGCCCCCAGGCGCCGTCGCTTGACCCAGTGCCTCCGCCCGCCCAAGCTCGCGCGAGCAGCAGCCCCACCGGAGGCCCCCATGTTCAAAGCACTCCTCGTCGAGAAAACGGACAGCGGCACCAGCGCCAGCGTGCAGGAGCTGGACGAGTCGCGCCTGCCGGAAGGTGATGTCACCGTCGCGGTCGAGCATTCGACGCTCAACTACAAGGACGGGCTCTGCATCGGGCCCGGCGGCGGCCTCGTGCGGACCTATCCGCATGTGCCCGGCATCGACTTCGCCGGCACGGTCGAGGCTTCGGACGACGCGCGCTTCGCCCCCGGCGACAAGGTGATCCTCACCGGCTGGGGTGTCGGCGAGCGGCATTGGGGCGGCTATGCGCAGAAGGCGCGGGTCAGCGCCGACTGGCTGGTGCCGCTGCCGGAGGGCATGACGACGCGCCAGGCCATGGCGCTCGGAACCGCCGGCTTCACCGCCATGATGGCCATTCGCGCGCTGGAGGCGCAGGGGCTCACCCAGGGGGAGCTCCCCGTCCTCGTCACCGGCGCCTCGGGCGGCGTCGGCTCCGTCGCGGTGGCGCTCCTGTCGCGGGCCGGGCACAAGGTCGCCGCCGTCACCGGCCGGCCGGAGCAGGAGGGCTATCTGCGCTCACTCGGCGCGACCGAGATCGTCGCGCGGGAGGAGCTCGCCGAGGTCACGCGCAAACCGCTCGAGCACGAGCGCTGGGCGGCGGCGGTCGACAATGTCGGCGGCGCCATGCTGGCGAGGCTGCTCGGGCAGGTCGTGGCGGGCGGCTCCGTCGCCGCCATCGGCCTCGCCGGCGGGGCGGAGGTGCCGATGAAGGTGACGCCGTTCCTCCTGCGGGGGATCAACCTCCTCGGCATCAACTCCGTCTACGTCCCGGTGGACGAGCGCCGCGCCATCTGGGCGCGCCTCGCGGCGGACATGGACATGGCGCTCCTCGAAGAGATCAGCGTCTCCGCCACCCTCGCCGATCTGCCGCGGCTGGGCGCGGAAATCCTCAAGGGCCAGGTGCGCGGCCGCGTCGTCGTCGATGTGAACGGCTGATCACGGGGGCGGGTCCCCTCCCGCCCTTGATGCCAAAATGCGACACTTCGTGTCGCTGCCGTTTCCTGCAGCGCCATCCTATGACACAGTGTCACGAGACCGAGAGGTCGCCGGCGCCTCCGGCGGCCAGAACCATGAGGAGGGGACATGTTCCGTCATATCATGGCGCCGGTCGATCTTGCCCATGCGGGTCGGATCGAGGCGGCGCTGAAAACCACCGGCGAGCTCGCCCGGCACTACGGCGCGCGCGTCACCTATGTCGCCGTCCACGGCAGCGAGCCCGGCAGCGTGGCGCATACGCCCGAAGAATTTGCCAGCAAGCTCGGGGCTTTCGCGGCCGCTGAGGCTGAGCGCCACGGCATCGAGACCGCCGCGCACGACGTCGTCAGCCACGACCCCGCCGTCGATCTCGACGACAAGCTCCTGGCCGCGGCGGACGAGATCGGCGCCGATCTCATCGCCATGGCCAGCCATGTGCCCGGCCTTGCCGACCACCTCTGGCCGTCGAACGGCGGCAAGATCGCGCGCCACGCGAAGGTCTCGACCTTCATCATCCGCGGCCTCTGACGGCCCGGCACCCACACCACAAGGCCGGCTAACGGCCTGACCAAAGGGAAGGACAGTATGTCAGATGACACAGAAAACCATGGCATCCCGGCGCCGGAGGGCGCCTCGGATGTCATCGAGACGGAATATTCCGTCGGTCAGGACAATATCGAGACACAGATCGGCCCCTTCGGCCTCGATATCCATAACCCGGTCTTCATGATCTCGGGCCTCGCCATCGTGGTCTTCGTCTTCTACACGCTGGCGCTGCCGGAGCAGGCGGGGTCCGTCTTCTCCTGGCTCTTCGACACGGTGACGAAGAGCTTCGACTGGTTCTTCCTGTCGGCCGCGAACATCTTCGTGCTCTTCTGCCTGCTGCTCATCGTCACCCCGGTCGGCTCCGTCCGGCTCGGCGGGGCGGAGGCGCGGCCCGATTACGGCTACATCGGCTGGTTCGCGATGCTCTTCGCCGCCGGCATGGGCATCGGCCTCATGTTCTACGGCGTCTCTGAGCCGCTCACGCATTTCGGTACGTCGCTCGGCGGCGTCACCGTCGGCGAGAACGGGGTGCGCACCGACTGGGCGCCGCTCGGCGGGGCCGAGGGCGATGTCATCGCCGCCGAACGGCTCGGATTCGCGGCGACGATCTTCCACTGGGGCCTGCACCCCTGGGCGATCTATGCCGTCGTGGCGCTCGCGCTCGCGCTCTTTTCCTACAACAAGGGCCTGCCGCTGACGATCCGCTCGGCCTTCTACCCGATCCTCGGGGAACGGGTCTGGGGCTGGTGGGGCCATGTGATCGACGTGCTCGCGGTCTTCGCGACGCTCTTCGGTCTCGCCACCTCGCTGGGCTTCGGCGCCACCCAGGCGAATGCCGGGCTCAACGAGCTCTTCGGCGTGCCGATCGGCTCGACGACGCAGGTGCTGCTGATCTCGGGCATCACCGCCATCGCGCTCGTCTCGGTCCTGCGCGGGCTGGACGGCGGGGTGAAGGTGCTCTCCGAGATCAACATGGGGCTGGCGTTCCTGCTGCTCCTCTTCGTGCTCCTCGTCGGGCCGACGCTGGCGACGCTGACCGGCTTCGTCGATTATCTCGGCGCCTATCTGCAGCACCTGCCGGCGCTGTCGAACCCGGTCGGCCGGGAAGACTTGAACTTCGAGCAGGGCTGGACGAGCTTCTACTGGGCCTGGTGGATCTCCTGGTCACCGTTCGTCGGCATGTTCATCGCCCGCGTCTCCCGCGGCCGGACGGTGCGCGAGTTCATCGTCTGCGTGCTGCTGATCCCCTCGCTCGTCTGCATCCTGTGGATGAGCGTCTTCGGCGGCGTCGCCGTCGATCAGGTGGTCTCGGACGGCTACACGGCCGCGCAGGACGCGCCCCTGGAGCTGAAGCTCTTCAAGATGCTGGCGGAGCTGCCGCTGGCCGGGATCACCTCGATCATCGGCATCGTGCTCGTCATCGTGTTCTTCGTGACCTCGTCGGATTCCGGCTCGCTGGTCATCGACACGATCACGGCGGGCGGCAAGGTCGACGCGCCGGTGCCGCAGCGGGTGTTCTGGTGCATCTTCGAGGGCGCGGTGGCCATCGTGCTGCTGCTCTCCGCCGGCGGGCTCGCCTCGCTGCAATCGATGGTGATCTCGACGGGCCTGCCCTTCACCATCGTGCTTCTGGTGATGTGCGTCGCCATCTGGCGCGGCCTCATGGCCGAACGCCGGAGCTGAGTAAAAACGGCGGCCGCCCCCGATCTCGGGGCGGCCCCATCCCCCAGTCTATGCTCCCGACCCGGAGCCACCGCCCGCGGCAGAGCCTTCCCCGAAGACCTCCCGGCCCCCGATCAGACCGTATCGAGATAGAGTTCGAGCTGCTGGCGCTTCGTCAGCTCGGCGAAGTAGCGCGCCTCCTGCCGTTTGGTGCGCACGAGGTTCTCGATGAGGAGGTTGGGGAAGATGCGCCGCGCGAAGGCGCTTTCCTCCAGCGCGTCGATGGCGCTTTCCCAGGTGGCGGGGATCTGCGCCATCTCCTGCTCATAGGCATTGCCCGAGATCGGCGGCGGCGGGGCGACCGCATCCTGGATGCCCGTCAGCGCCGAGCCGAGCACGGCGGCCATGAACAGATAGGGGTTCACATCGCCCCCCGCGACGCGGTGCTCGATGCGCCGCGCCCCCCAGGAGCCGCCGGGCACGCGGACGGAGGCCGTCCGGTTCTCGTAGGCCCAGCAGACCCCCGTCGGCGCATGGCTCTCGGGCACGAGCCGGTCGTAGCTGTTGCCATGCGGCGCGAAGAGAAGCGCGAGGTCGGGGATGCCGCGTAGGCAGCCGGCAATGCCGTACTGGAGTAGCTGGGAGCCCTCGAAGGTGCCGTTGGCGAAGGCATTCTCCCCCGCCTCGTCCTGGACGGAGAAATGCATGTGCAGGCCCGAGCCGGCGTATTCCTCGTAAGGTTTCGCCATGAAGCTCGCCGCCATGCCGTGGTTCCGGGCGAGGCCGCGGACCAGCATCTTGAAGAGCCAGGCGTCGTCGGCGGCCTTCAGCGCGTCGGGCGCATGGACCATGTTCACCTCGAACTGGCCGGCGCCGTTTTCGCTGATCGCCGCCTCGGCCGGGATCCCCATGATGTCGCAGGCGTCATAGAGCTCGGTGAAGAACACGTCGAACGCATCGAGCGCCCGCAGGCTCAGGATCTCCGCCCCCGGCCGGCGCTTGCCGGAGCGGGGGGAGGGCGGCTGGCGGATCTCGTGGCCGCTGTCGTCGATGAGGTAGAACTCCATCTCCGTGGCGACGACGGGGGTGAGGCCGAGCGCCTTGAACCCGTCGACCACCCGCGCGAGCGCATGGCGGGGATCGCCGGCGAAGGCCTCGCCCTCCTCGGTATACATCCACATCGGCAGCAGCGCCGTCTGCGTCTCGAGCCAGGGCATCGGCACGTAGCCGCGCTCGGTCGGCATGAGCACACCGTCGGGGTCGCCGATCTCGAAGACCAGCGGGCTGTCCTCGACGTCTTCCCCCCAGATGTCGAGATTGAGGACGGAGAGCGGGAAGCGCATCCCCTCCTCCTCGAGCTTGGCCGCGAAGCGCCAGGGCACGCGCTTGCCGCGGGCGACGCCATTGAGGTCTGCCGCGCCGGCGCGGATGTTGCGGATCGTCGATGGGGGGCCGTTCATTTGGGAAACTACCGGATAAGTTGCGCGGGCCGCAGGCGCAGGCGCGCCCGCCGCTCCCCTGGAAGATGGCGGTTCAGCCGCCGGTTCACCAGCCCGAAGACGCCGATGATGCACAGCGTCAGAAGGATGAAGTAGCAGGCGAGGATCGGATAGGGCACGAAAGGGTTGAAGGTCTTGTCGGCGAAATAGGAGGCGTAATAGAGCGCGTCGCCGCGCTGACGCACCGCCGGGAAGCCCGAGAAGAACACCAGCGTCGTCGCATGGAAGAGGAAGATCGCCTCGTTCGTATAGGCCGGCCAAGCGAGCCGCATCGTCGTCGGCCAGACGACGCGGCGCCAGCGTGCGAAGCCGGAGAGGCCATAGGCGTCGGCCGCCTCGAGGTCGCCCTTCGGGATCGACTGCAGCCCCCCGTAGAAGATCATCGCCGAATAGGCCGAGGTGTTGAGGAAGAGCACGAGCGCCGCCCCGAGCCAGGCCGAGGTGAAGGGGTCGAAGGCCGGATGCACCGATTTCAGCGAGAGAAACGCGAAATAGGCGAAGAAGAACTGGATGAAGAGCGGCGAGCCCCGGAAGATCAGGATGAACCAGTCCGCCGGCCAGGAGAGCCAGCGCCGGTGGGAGTTGCGGGCGACGGCGACGGCATTGGCGAGCAAAAAGCCGGTGACGAGCGCGATGGTGCCGAAATAGATGTTCCAGAGCATGCCGGAGCCGATCAGCGTGATCTGCTGGCAGAGCGTGAAATCCGTCTGCGGCAGAAGCCGCTCGCCGATCCCCATGGAGCGGAGCGCATAGGCCTGGATCGTCTCGAGGCAGGTCATGGGCGCAGGCCCTCGGGCCGGCGGCGGTAGCCATCGGGAGTTCGCCGGAGCGCGAGGCCGCAGCTCATGCCGTCACCTCCGCCCGCCGGAGCCGCTCGCCCGAGGCGGTGGCCTGGCCGTGGCTCAGCTTGTCGTAGAGCTTGCCGAGCAGCCATTCGGAGACCTTGGTCATCGCCAGGTAGAAGACCAGCAGCGCCGCGAAATACCAGACCCGCCAGTCGCCATGCGGATAGGCGGTGAATTGCGGTGTCTTGGTGCCGCCGAGCTCACGCGCCCAGTAGACGATATCCTCCACCCCGAGAAGGAAGAGGAGCGGCGTCGCCTTCACCAGCACCATCCAGAGGTTGGAGAGGCCCGGCAGCGCATAGACCCACATCTGTGGCACGAGGATGCGCCGGAAGGTCTGGGCGCGGCTGAGCCCGTAGGCCTCCGCCGTCTCGAGCTGCGCATGGGGCACGGCGCGCATGGCGCCGAAGAGCACGTTGGCCGCAAAGGCGCCGAAGACGATGGCGAAGGTGATGACGGCGAGGCCGAAGCCGTAGCCCTCGTGCACCCATTGCGGCGCCGAGGAGAGCGGCAGCTTCGCCTCCTGGCAGACGATGAAATCGTTGCCCTGCCAGACGGAATTCTCCCATTCCGGGCATTTCACCCGGTGGCGGATGTATTCGAAGAGCTGGTCCAGAGCGATGACGAAGAAGAGGAAGAAGGCGATGTCGGGCACGCCGCGGACGATGGCGATATAGCCCTTGCCGAGCCATCTGAGCGGCGCGAAGCGGCTCCGCGCCGCCACGGCTCCGCCGAAGCCGAAGGCCAGCGCCACCGGTGCCGTGATGGCGAGGAGCAGGAGCACGGTGCCCACCGACCAGTAGATCGCCATGTGCTTGCCCGTCGTCAGGTAGCAGGCGAGCCACGGCAGGCGCGCCAGCTCCGACGGGTCGGTGCAGAAGTCGAACATCAGCGCCCCTCGGTTCTGCCGGCGGGCGCGGCGCTATCTGGTCGGGACTGTCGCATGAGGCGAGCGGCGGGGGCAGGGCGGCCAGAGCCGCCCCGCCCGTCTTGGCTCAGTAGGTCATGACCGCGTCGCCGAACCACTTCACCAGAAGCTCGTTCAGCGAACCGTCTTCCTTCATCGAGGTGATGGCGGCGTCCATCGCCTCCTTCAGCTCGGCGTCGCTCTCGCGGATGCCCATGCCGACGCCGCCGCCGAGCGGCACGCGCTCGCCGACGAACATGAGCTCGCCGCCGGAGGCCTCGACGACCGGCGCGAGGTAGTCGTAATCGGCGAAGACGGCATCGGCCTCGCCGGAGCGGACGGCGGCGATGGTCTCGTCCGGCGTCGCATATTCCAGCAGCGTCGCGCCGGATTCGGCGACATAGCCGGCCTGGATCGTCGCGGTCTGGGCGGAAACGACGCCGCCCATGACGTCGACATCCTCGGCGCTCGCCACATAGGCGGAGGCGGTCGGCGGGTAGTAATCCTGCGTAAAGTCGATCACCTCGTCGCGCTCGGCGGTGATGCTCATGCCGGCGATGATGACGTCGTAGTTGCCGGCCACGAGGTTGGGGATGATCGAATCCCAGTCGTTGGTGACCCACTCGCAGGTCAGCTCGGCGCGCACGCAGAGCTCGTCGCCGAGCTCGCGCTCGAAGCCGGCGACCTCGCCGGTGTCGTCGATGTAGTTATACGGAGGATAGGCGCCCTCCGTGCCGAGGCGGACGACATCCTGCGCGGCGGCGGCGCCGCCGATGAGCGCCAGGGTGGCGGTGGTGAGGATCAGCTTCTTCATGTTGGTCTCCCTGTTGATCCGGGTCGTTTCTCTGGTCCGGGCGGGGCCCGGGTCTTGCCTGTCCGCCGGCCTCACGCGGCCTTGCTGGCGGACAGGAATTGTCTCAGCCGCTCCGTCTGCGGGTCGCCGAAGAGCCGGGACGGCGGGCCCTCCTCCTCGATCCTGCCCTTGTGCAGGAAGACGACATGATCCGACACGTCATGCGCCATCTTCATGTCATGGGTGACGAGCAGCATCGTGCGTCCCTCTTCGGCGAGGGACTTGATGGCGCGCACCACCTCCTGCTCGAGTTCGGGGTCGAGCGCCGAGGTCGGCTCGTCGAAGAGAAGCGCCTTCGGCTCCATGCAGAGCGCCCGGGCGATGGCGGCCCGCTGCTGCTGCCCGCCGGAAAGCTGCGCGGGCCAGGCGCCCGCCTTGTCGCCGATGCCGACCTTGTCGAGGTAATGGCGCGCCTTCTCCTCCACCTCGGCCCTCGGCCGGCCGAGCACGGTGAGCGGCGCCTCCATGACATTCTGCAGGATCGTCATATGCGCCCAGAGGTTGAACTGCTGGAAGACCATCGAGAGGTTCGTGCGGATGCGGACGAGCTGGGCATGGTCCGCCGGCCGGCGGTTCGGACCCTGGCCCCGCCAGCGCACCTCCTCGCCGTTGACGCAGATATGGCCCTGCTGGCTGTCCTCCAGCAAGTTGCAGCAGCGCAGGAGCGTGGATTTGCCGGAGCCGGAAGAGCCGATCATCGCGACGACATGCCCCGCCGGGGCGGCGATATCGACGCCCTTGAGCACTTCGAGCTGCCCATAGGATTTATGGAGATCGCGGATCTCGATGACCGGAGGCAGGTTCGGCGGTGTCGTCATCGGCTGGCGGTTTTTCCCTTGTTGCCGGCCAGTCGAGCCTATTTTCCCGGCCATGGCAATAAGTGCCGGCACGTTCCGGTCGGGCAAATGCCCGATCAGGCGGCAGTTGCCTCAGGCTTGGGCGGCAGCGGCAGGTCATAGGCCTCGGGCGGCAGCGGCACGATCCCCTTGAGGCCGAGGAGCGCCGCCTCGGGCGCCGGCAGGGCGGCGATGGCATCGGCGATGGCCGCGGCATAGGGCGCCGGATCCTCCCCGGCGCGGGTGATGAAGCTCTGGCCGGGGCTCGCCTCCGTTCGTCCAATGATCTTCACCGCGGCGACCTCCTCCGGCGCCCAGCGCTCGAGGCTGCGCCAGGTCACGGCGTCGATCGCCGCGAGCCGCGCCCGGCCCTCGGCCACACGCCGCAGCGAGACGGAATGCGCGCCGGTCTCCTCTCCGGCCGGGAAGGTGAAGCCGCGCGCCCGCGCCCAGAGCTGCGCCGCGCCCCAGCCGGACTGGCTGATCGGGTCGTTATGGGCGAGCGGATAGGCGGCCGCGTCCTCGGGGCGCTCCGCCGGGTCGTCCCGCCTCACGATGAACCACGAGAAATACTCGCCCGGCCCGCAGCCATCCAGCCCGTAATCCGAGGCCCCGATCAGCGTCACCCGGCCCTTGAAGAGCGCCCGGTAGGGCAGGTTGCAGATCTGGCTGAGCACCAGATCCGGCCGCGCCCAGCCCTCCTTGTGATCCGTCTCGGTATCGAGCGCGTCCGGCGCCGAGACCCCGCGCGCCCGGAGGCCGTCCCGGATCAGCCCCCAGAGCACGCCATGCGCCGCGGCATTCTCCGCCCGCTGGTACATCGGCAGAGCCGCGATCACGCCCCGGATCCCCTTTCATCTGGCCAAAAATACCTCGGAGGTGTGGAATCAGAGCCTCCACCCGGCGCCGTGGCGCCGGCCCTAGCCATCCTCGAGCCCCAGCCGGATGCGGTTGGACGCGGTGTCGTCGATGCCGAGCATCCTTGCCACGAGGCGCATCAGCGAGGTCTCGTCGGTATCCCGCTGCCCGTCGGCCAGCGCCACGGCCCAGGCTGCGGCGATGATCGCCTCGCGCTCCTCGATGGGCACGGCATCCTTGAGAGCACGTGTGAAACGCACGGTATCCGGCGCCTCGGCTTCGAGCGCCTCGGCATCACCGCGCAGGCGCGCCACCTCGAAGGGGGAAAGTCCGTAGCGGCGGATGAGGATTGCGTCGATCTGGCGGATCTCGGCCTCGGCATAATCGCCGTCGGTCCGGGCGATGCGCACCAGAAGGCCGGCAAGGGCGAGCCGCTCGTCGGGCTCGGGCAGCCGCTCGGGGCCGGGTTCGCTGAGGCGCTGGAGGAGGTTGCGAAACATGATCGCCTAGATAGGGCAGGGCGCCGGCCGATGCCAGCGCCCTCCCGAAGCTGTCAGCTTGCCTGTGCCAGTGCGGCTCAGGCAGACGCGGCTCAGGCCGAAGCGGCGGCCTCGCGGGCCGGCTTCAGGGCATTGGCCCACCAGGCCAGATCGTCGAGCATGGTCACGGCGGTCGGCCTCAGGATGGCATCCACTTCGCTCATCGGGCCATTGGCGCCGAGCGGGGAGACCTTCATGAACTCGCCGCCGCCGAGATGCACGCCGGCGCGGACGGGGGCCATCTGCAGCTCCACTGCGATGCCGCGCAGGTGCTCGGCCGCGCGGGCGCCGCCGACGCCGCCATAGCCGAAGACGGCCATCGGCTTGCGCACGAAGGGCATGTAGGCTTGGTCGATGGCGTTCTTGAGCTCGCCCGGAACCGAGTGGTTGTATTCGGCGGTCAGGAAGACATAGCCGTCATATTCGGCCAGCTTCTCCTGCCAGGCGATGACCTTGGGGTCGCTCGCCGGCATCCAGAGGTCGGAGGCCGGGGCGGCGAAGAACGGCAGGTCGAAATCGCGCAGGTCGAGCGTCTCGAGCACCATGTCGTCGCGCTCGGCGGCGACCTCGTGGAGCCAGGCGGCCGGCTTGTCGGCGAAGCGGGTTTCGCGCGTCGTGGAGAGGATGAGCGCGATACGAAGTTTGGACATCGGGGGTTCCTTGCAGTAGTTACGATTCGAAACTAGCTGCATATTGGGGAGCGCGATTCCTCCCGCAAGAAGGCACGATCTGGAAAGGAAGGCACAGAAATGGAAGTAGGTGAGACCGAGGAAACCTGCTCGCGGATCAGCGATCTTCTGTCCCGGGTCGGCGATAAATGGACGATCCTCGTCATCCGCGCCCTCGAGCCCGCGCCGATGCGCTTCAATGCCCTGAAGCGCGACATCGGCGACATCAGCCAGAAGATGCTGGCGGCGACGCTGCGCAACCTCGAGCGCGACGGCTTCGTCTCGCGGACGGTCACGCCGGTGACGCCGCCGATGGTGGAATATGCGCTGACCGATCTCGGCCGCGATCTCCTCTGCCCCGTCGGCGCGCTGGCGAGCTGGACGGTGGAGAATGCCGAGAAGATCGACGCCGCCCGCCGCGCCTACGATTCCCGCGACGGCGCGGCCGCCGCCGCCTGAGCGGGCTTTCCGCCCCCGCGGGGCGCGGGCATGATGGGCCGGACAAGGGCCGCCCGAAGGATTGCATGCTCACCGTCAATGGCGAAGGCCGCGGCTTTCGCGTCGTCTGGCTCCTCGAGGAGATGGGGCTTCCCTATCGCCTGCGCGGCGTCGACCTCCTCGCCGGGGTCGAGAACGACCCGGAGCTGCTCAAGATCAATCCGGCGGGCTTCATCCCGGCGCTGGTCGACGGCGAGGTGACGATGGTCGAATCCATCGCCATCCTTCAGTACCTGATGGCCCGCCACGGGCCGACGGATCTGGCCGTCGCACCGGAGGATCCGCGCTATCCGCTCTGGCTGCAGTTCCTGCTGATGGGCGAGGCGGGGCTCTCGATGCCGATGTTCTACTACACGAACGCGCTGAGGCTCCCCACCGAGGCCGACCGCACCAACCCCACGGCGCGCCACACGCTCTGGACCTTCAAGAGCCGGCTGGACCTCGTCCGCCGCCAGTTGGGCAAGGCGCCCTACATGGCCGGCGAGGCCTTCACCGCCGCCGATATCTCGGTCGTCTACGCGCTGAACCAGGCCGGCTACGGCGCGCGGTTCAAGTTCGACGAGGTGGTGAGCGATTATCTCGCCCGGGTGCGCGCGAGGGCCTGCTACGAGCGGGCGCTCTCTGTCTGCGAGGACACGAGGGCGTTCTACGAGAGCGTGGGGTAGGGGCCGGCGACCCGCCGCATCCCAACGATGGCGCAACGCCCGTGCGGCTCCCCCGTCCGGTACGCGCCGCAGGCGCAGGGCGAGCGCCGGCCCGTCCCGCGGGTCGGCGCTCTCGTGGGGCAGCGCTGGCGGTCGGGCGGCGGATGTGGCGGCACTATAAAGTGCGATGCAGGACCGGCAGGAGCGCCACCCCCGGGCCGGCGCTCGCCCTGCGCGGCGCCGTTTCTCCCGGATGAGAAGGGGGCGGTGGGTTGCAAACCCACCCTACGCCTTGTCGGGGCGGTCGGAACTTTGCCCCCAACCGGAGCGCCACCGTCCGGGCGCTCGCCGCGCACGGCCCCATCTCTCCCGGTCCAAGGGCCTCCCCCCACCTATCCGTTAGCGCCAACCCGGCTTGCCGCCAGCGCGCCCGGGTGCTTAATGACCCTCATGAAAAAGCCCAACGACAACCCGGCCGATCCGTTCAAGAAGGCGCTTGCCGAAGCCACCAAGGTGATGGCCGACGATCCCGAGCTCGCCGTCTCGTTCTCCGTCGACCCGCCGGGCGGCAGCAACGATTCGATCCGCCTGCCGCAGATCTCCCGCCGGATGACGGCGGAGGAGGTGCTGCTGGCCCGCGGCACCGCCGATGCGCTGGCGCTCCGCCACAAGCTGCACGATGCCACCCTCTCCAACCGCTACCTGCCGCAGGGCCCCATGGCCCGCGATCTCTATGACGCGATGGAGACCGCCCGGGTCGAGGCGCTCGGCGCCCGCTACATGCCCGGCACCGCCAAGAACATCGACGCCAAGATCGGCAATGAGGCGCGCCGCAAGGGCTATGACCAGGTCCGTGACGCCTCCGAGGCGCCGCTCGCCGCCGCCGCCGGCTATCTCGTCCGCCAGCTCGCCACCGGCCGCAAGCTGCCGGGCGGGGCCGAGAACGTCCTCGATCTCTGGCGCGGCCATCTGGAGGAGAGCTTCGGCGACCGGCTGAGCGAGATCGACACGCTTCTCGACGACCAGCAGGCCTTCGCCCGCTTCGCCCGCGACATGATCTCGGCGCTCGGCTACGGCGACCAGCTCGGCGACGATCCCGATGCCGAGGACGATCTGTCGGAGGAGAATGCCGAGGACGAGCCCGAGACCGAAGAGGGCGAGGACGACCAGAATTCCGGCGGCGATGTCGAGGATGCCACCCCCGAGCAGAGCCAGCAGGAGCAGGAAGAGGAAGGCGAGGCCCAGGCCTCGATGGAGCAGGACGGCGGCGATGCCGAGGAGATGCAGGAAGAGCTCGTCCCCGAGGGCGACGCGCCCCAGGAGCCTCCGCAGCCCGCCCCGCATTCCGAGGCCGACCCCGACTACAAGGTCTACGATTCGAGCTTCGATGAAGAGATCGCGGCGGAGGACCTCGCCGAGCCCGCCGAGCGCGAGCGGCTACGCGCCTATCTCGACCAGCAGCTCGACCCGCTGAAGGGCGCCGTCAGCCGGCTCGCCAACAAGCTGATGCGGCGCCTGCAGGCCCAGCAGAACCGCTCTTGGGAGTTCGACCTCGAGGAGGGCACGCTCGATGCCGGCCGCCTCGCCCGCGTGGTGGCGAACCCGACGACGCCGCTCTCCTTCAAGCGCGAGAAGGACACCGAGTTCCGCGACACCGTGGTGACGCTCCTTCTCGACAATTCCGGCTCGATGCGGGGGCGGCCGATCTCCATCGCCGCCATCTGCGCCGACGTGCTGGCGCGGACGCTGGAGCGCTGCCAGGTGAAGGTGGAGATTCTCGGCTTCACCACCCGCGCCTGGAAGGGCGGGCAGGCGGGCGAGGCCTGGCGCAATGCCGGCCGGCCGGCGCTGCCGGGGCGGCTGAACGATCTTCGCCACATCGTCTACAAGCGCGCCGATGCGCCCTGGCGCCGGGTCCGCGAGAACCTCGGCATCATGATGAAGGAAGGGCTCCTCAAGGAGAACATCGACGGCGAGGCGCTCGAATGGGCCCACAAGCGGATGCTCGGCCGGCCGGAGCAGCGCAAGATTCTGATGGTGATCTCCGATGGCGCACCGGTGGACGATTCCACCCTCTCGGTGAACCCCGCCAACTACCTCGAGAAGCATCTGCGCGATGTCATCGCCATGGTCGAGAAGCGCAAGGCGGTGGAGCTCATTGCCATCGGCATCGGCCATGACGTGACGCGCTATTACGAGCGTGCCGTGACGATCACCGATGTCGAGCAGCTCGCCGGCGCGATGACGGAGCAGCTCGCCTCGCTCTTCGACAACGATCCACGGGCGCGGGCGAAGGTGATGGGCATGGCCGGGGCGCTGAGAAAGGCCGGCTGATGCTGAGCTACCAGCACGGCTACCACGCCGGAAACGGGGCCGACGTGCACAAGCACGCCGTCCTGTCCTGGGTGCTCGCCTACCTCACCGCCAAGGATAAGCCGCTCACCTATGTGGAGACCCACGCGGGCCGGGGTCTCTACGACCTCGCCGCTCCGCAGGCGGCGAAGACCGGCGAGGCCGCCGCCGGCATTGCGCTCGCCGAGCCGCTCTTTCCGGCGGACCACCCCTTCCGCGCGGTGCTGGACGCCACCCGCGCCGCCCATGGCGCCACGGCCTATCCGGGCTCGCCCCTCGTCGCGAAGCATTTCGCGCGGGCCGGCGACCGGCTGCACCTCGCCGAGCTCCATCCGCAGGAACATGCGGCTCTTGAGCGGCTGGCGGGCGGCTGGGCGGAGGTGGTCAAGGAAGACGGCGCCGCCCTCGCCACCCGCCTCCTGCCGCCGGAGCCGGGGAGGGGGCTCCTGCTCATCGACCCCTCGTATGAGGTGAAGGAGGATTACGCGGCGATGGCGACGCTCCTCCGCCGGCTCCACAAGCGCTGGCCGGTCGGCGTGAAGATCCTGTGGTATCCCATCCTCGCCTCGGCGCCCCACCGCGAGATGGCCGAAAGCCTCGCCGCGCTCCCCGGCGCGCTCCGCTTCGAGGTGCCGCTCCGCCCGCCGAAGCCCGGCCACCGGATGGAGGGCTCCGGCCTCATCCTCCTGGGCGCGCCCTACGGCTTCGACGAGGAACAGGCCCGCCTGACCGAGATCATGGCCCGCCTCAAGGCCCTCTGACCGCGGCGCGCGGGCAGCCGGCTCTCTGTCCACCAACCGCGCCCGCGACTGAGCCCGCCGCGCCCGGGCATCCGGGTCCGCGCCCGCCGCCCCGAACTCCCCCCCCTCACTTTTCTCCAAATACCCGCGGGGGAGTCGCCGTTCAGGCGACGGGGTGCAGCGCCCCCCGCCTCCGCCAGCCCTCCCGCCGCCGCCTGTTCCCTTCCCCCTGCCGCTGCGTTACCCTCCCGCCATCCGGCTCCGGGGGGTGCCGGACCCGGAGGGCCCTTGTCTCAGACCGATCCATTCCCCCCCGCAGCTGACCGGGCCGCACAGCCGGCGCCCGGCCTCGCCCCGCCGCCCGATGCCAGCCGCCGCGACCTCCGCGAGCGCCTGCTGCAGACGGCGGGGTTTCTCTTCTACCAGCATGGCTACCGCGCCACCGGCATCGATCGCGTGCTGGCCGAGGCAGGCGTGGCCAAGGCGACCTTCTATAAGCACTTCCCCTCCAAGGACGTGCTGATCGTCGCCTGGCTGGAGCGTGTCGGCGCCACGCTGCAGGATGCCGCCCCGCCGGCCGATGGTCCGCGCCCGCTGACCGCCTGGGGCGAATCGGTGATCCGCCGGGCGGCGCGGGACTGGGCGATGGGCTGCCCCTTCCAGGTAGCGGCGGCGGAATATTCCGACCCGTTCCACCCGGTCCATGCCGCCGCCGCCTCCGTCAAGAAGCGGCTCCTCGCCGATCTCACCGGGCGCGCCCGGGCCGAGGGGCTGGAGCCGCCCGAGCCGGCGGCGGAGGCGGTCTGGCTCCTAATCGAGGGGATCCTCGCCTCCGTCCGGCTTTTCGGCCCAAGGGCGCCGCTCGCCCATGCGCCGGCGGCGCTCCGCCGGTTGACCGGCGCGGGGGAGCGATAGGGCCGCCGATCCCCCGCGCGGCGGCCGCCCCGCCTTGACCCGGCCCTCCGGCGCCCGCATGGTCGCCGCAAAAAGGAGCAGGCCTTGGCCACATCCCCGCCGCCCTTCGCCCGGTTCGAATTCCTGATCGCCTGGCGCTATCTGCGTGCCCGCCGCGCCGAGGGCGGGGTCAGCGTCATGACGTGGATCTCGCTCCTCGGCGTCATGCTCTCGGTCGCCGCGCTGATCGCGACGCTCTCCGTCCGCGCCGGCTTCCGCGCCGAATTCGTCGACACGATCCTCGGCGCCAATGCCCATGCGACGATCTATCAGGAGCTGACGGTCAGCGAGACGGGCCAGACCTCGCGCACCATCGCCGAGTATGACGCCCTCGTGGAGCGGCTCGAGGCGGTGCCCGGCGTCACCTCCGCCGCGCCGCTCGTCCGCGCCCAGGTCATGGCGAACCTGCGCAATGCCAATGTCGGCGTCGAGGTCATGGGCATCGCCCCCGACGACCTCGCCAACATTCCCCGCATCGCCCGGCCCGAGGCGGCGGAGGGCAGCCTCGCCGATTTCCCTTCCGGCATCGCCATCGGCTCCGGCGTCGCCCGCGAGCTCGGCGCCTTTCTCGGCGACCGGATCCGCATCATCTCGCCCAACGGCGCGCGGACGGCCTTCGGCACGTCGCCGAGGACGTCGGCCTATGACGCCACCTACATCTTCACCGCCGGCCGCTACGACATCGACCGGACGCGGGTCTACATGCCGCTCGACGAGGCGCAGAGCTTCTTCAACCGCGACGGCGTCGTCGACGAGATCGAGGTCATGGTCGAGGACCCGGACAATATCGAGGCGATGATCCCCGCGCTCCGCTCAGCCGCCGGTGACGGCGCGCTGATCTGGACGTGGAAGGATAGCTCCGGCTCGTTCCTCCGGGCGCTGACGGTGGAGGACAACGTGATGTTCGTGATCCTCTCGATCCTCGTCCTCATCGCCTCGCTCAACATCATCTCCGGCCTCATCATGCTGGTGAAGAACAAGGGCCGCGACATCGGCATCCTGCGCACCATGGGCCTCTCGGAAGGCTCCATCCTGCGCATCTTCTTCCTCTGCGGCGCCTCGATCGGCACGATCGGGACGCTCCTCGGCGTGCTCCTCGGCTGCGCCTTCGCCATCTGGATCGACCCGATCTTCGCGGCGGTGAACTACCTCTCCGGCGGCGGGGTCTGGGACCCCTCGATCCGCGGCATCTACGCGCTGCCGGCGAAGCTGGAGGCGGGGGATGTCGGCTCGGCCGTGGCGCTGGCGCTGGTCCTCTCATGGGTCGTGACGATCTTTCCCGCCCGCCGCGCGGCGCGGATGAACCCGGTGGAGGCGCTGCGCTATGAGTGAGACCGCGCTGAAACTCGAAGGGGTCACCAAGACCTATGGCGACACGGCCCGCCCGGTGGAGGTGCTGCGCGGCATCTCGCTCGCCGTCGAGCCGGGCGAGGTCGTGGCGCTGGTCGCCCCCTCCGGCGCCGGCAAGTCGACGCTCCTTCATATCGCCGGGCTCCTCGATACGGCGGATGGGGGCCTTCTCGAGATCGGCGGGCGGGCTATGACCGGCCTCTCCGAGCGGCGGCGCACCATCGTGCGCCGGCAGGAGATCGGCTTCATCTACCAGTTCCACCACCTTCTCCCCGAGTTCTCGGCGGCCGAGAACGTCATCCTCCCCCAGCTCGCCAACGGCGTGGCGAGGGGCGAGGCGGAGGCGCGGGCGGAGGCGCTCCTCTCCGAGGTCGGGCTGGACGACCGCGGCCATCACCGCCCGGCGGAGCTCTCCGGCGGCGAGCAGCAGCGGGCGGCCTTCTGCCGGGCGCTCGCCAACCGGCCGCGGCTCCTCCTCGCCGATGAGCCCACGGGCAACCTCGACCCCGAGACCTCCGACCGCGTGTTCGGGGCGCTGATGGCGCTGGTGCGGGGCACCGGCCTCGCGGCGCTCATCGCCACGCATAACCTCGACCTCGCCGCCCGGATGGACCGGCGGCTGCGGCTGGACGCCGGCCAGGTGGTGGCGCTCCCCTGAGCGCCCCCCGGCCGCACCGGGCCCGGACTGACCTGAAAGGATCGACCATGAAACGCATTCTCGCCACCCTCGCGCTGCCGGCGCTGCTCTCCGCCTGCATCGAAGGCCCGGAGGAGGTCGATGGCGCGACCTTCTACGAGACCAACTGCGCCGCCTGTCACGGGCCCACGGGCCACGGCGACGGCGAGCTGGCCGAGGGCCTGCCGGTGCCGCCGGCCGACCTGACGCAGCTTTCCGCGATGAACGGCGGCGTCTTCCCGCGCGACCAGGTGATGAGCTACGTGGACGGCTACCATCGCGGCGGGCTCTACGCCGAGGTCATGCCGGAATTCGGCGCCGGCGATCTCGGCCCGACGGTGATCGTCGAGGACGAGGCCGGCGTCGGCACCCCCGTGCCGGCCGCGCTTCTGGCGGTGGCCAACTACCTCGCGGGGATCCAGGAGTAGCAGCGGCCTGCGGGGCGGGGCCCGGCCGCAGGGGGGCCAACTTCGCCGCGGCGCCCCCCCTCAGTCGCAGATCCCCTCGAGCGCATCGCCGCCGACGGGGATCAGCACGTTCTGCGCGAGGTTCGCATCGAGCGGCGGCAGGTCGAAATACTTGCCGAGGGTCTCGTGCAACCGCGAGGTCCGCGCCGCCTCGGGCGCGAGCGTGCGGCAGCAGACATATTCCTCGAAGATCGAGCCCTGCTGCTCCCAGCCATAGTCGAGGAAATCCGCCTCCGTCTCGGGGTCGAAGAGATAGGGATCGGCGCTCTGCACATGCTCGAAGGCGGCCTTGAGCGGGTGATAGCCGGTCGTGGCGCGGTTCTGCCATTGCCAGACATGCACCATCTCATGGGCGAAAAGCATGGCGGCGGGCAGCGAGACCACCTCGCCGCCGAGCCCCTCGAGGTAATCGTCGAGATAGCGGCCGGGGCGGAAGTAGACGGTCTGAAAGGCCGTGAGCGCGCCGGTCACGACCTCGATCGTGGCGGTCTGCGACTCGGGATAGATCCGCTCCTGACAGGTGGTCCGGGGCCGCACGGCAATCGACCTCGGCCGCTCCTCTGCGAGATCGCCCCTCAGCCGGACGGACTCGGTATCGAAATCCGGCCCGAGGAAGGCGCGGGCGAAGCGCGTCTCGTCGGTGGTCAGCGGGCGACCGCAGGCGGCGAGGAGGAGGAGGGCGGCGAGGAGGGAACGCATGGGGAAAGACTGCACCGGCGCCGGGGCGGAGGGAAGGGGCCCCCGAGTTGACTTTCGCGTGCTCGTCCGGGGGCTCTCCTCGGAGGGCGGGTCGTTGGTTGCGGGCTCGACCCAGCATACGCCCTAGCCCCTCACCGCCTTCGCGCGCTTCGCGGTGACGGACGCGGCCCTAAGCCGGAAGCTGGAGCTGGAGCTGACGACGGGCCGCGACACGGCGGCCGTCCAGAGCCGCCTGACCCCGCCCGACGGTTGAGTGCTGGCCGACATCGAGATGGCAGTCACGGGGCTGAAGTCGAACGAGCTCGAGCAGGACGAGCGCTTCTACTGGATGACGACCGACTTCCGCCTCAACTCCCCGGCCTTCGGCGACCTGCCGCTGGTGGGCGAGCGCTTCATGAGCGAGCTGATGGACAGGCAGTTCAACGGGGTGAGCGTGGGGGAAACGGCGCTCCGCCGCATGGTCTACCTGGTGCCGGAGGGCCTGCCGGGGGTGGAGCTGATGTATGGCGACGAGGTGGTGGCGGAGGTGGTGTTCAGGGGGGGTGGAGTAGGGGGTCAGGATGTCGTCTTTTGCCGCTTTTCGCTCGCCACCTTTCGTGCAATGGCGGCTAGATTCGATATGTCTCCACTGGTCGGTGTAACTTGCAATTCTCCATGAATGAGTGCATTTCTAGCATTAGCTAGGGTTCTTGCTGTATTAGCTTCATTGGGTGTAATGACGCCTCTTTGGGCGAGTTCCGTGATGATTCGGCCTGGAGTTTGAGGCTTTGCAAAAGTGCGTCCGTGAAGATACCTTGCGGCAGCTTCAAATGCTGACCAGCAAAGCAATAGAGCAGGTCGAGTCTGGCCCGCCCTTGAAAGCTCCTCGACTTCATCCAGTGCACTTTGGATTTGAGGAAAAGTGTACGACCGAAACCTCCTCTGGCTCCCATCCTCAACGTATACCACGCGAAACTCGGTGTCGGGGAGTTCACTGACCTTTCGCGCAATTTCATTTAGCTGCCCGTCGATCGCCCCATTGCGCCGATACTTGACCTCTACGATCACGCGCTTGCCATCCTTCGAGAAGATGAAATCAGGTCGATATCGCGCAAGTATTGGCGCCTCAGCATTCGTAGGCTGAGAGGCTGCCGAGTAGCCGTTTCCGATATACTCATCAAAAATTGCCTGGCTGGCAATTGCCAATTCTTCTCTGATAGTCATTGGGCTTCTCCGAGCGGATCACCTGATATCCGAATATAAACAAATGGCGGGTCAGTCGCTAGAGCTCTGGCGAGCAAAGCCGGGACGGGTGAGAGGGTAGCGACCTCAAAGGGCAAAAATCTCTGCGCGACTACTCTTCGAATAATATTGTCATCGACATATAGTACTCTTACCAAAGCATCCTGTATCGGTTTTACAATGTTATCTACATCTCCCGACACTGGGTCTGAGGGAAAGTCATAGATCGTAATAGATAGAGACGTTTCCCTAAAAATCCAAGCATCTGTAGCGACCACAGCTTGGGCTGCAGTCGCCACTTCAAGCTTCCATGCCTTCTTCGAACCGCCCTTAGCCTGCGCTGAAACCGGCGTTCCGGGCACCGCGAATTCAATGGGAAGGTCCGGATATGGTTCGCCAACTTCCACTACAAATCCAGCTCCTCCACGAACCGCGCGTTCTCCTGGATGTACTGGAACCGCAGCTCCGGCTTCTTGCCCATCAGCCGCTCCACCAGATCCCCCGTCTCCCCCGGAAACTCGTCGACGAGAGACACTTTGATCAACCGGCGCGTCGCCGGGTCCATGGTCGTCTCCTTGAGGTCCTTGGCGTCCATCTCGCCGAGGCCCTTGAAGCGGGAGGTGTCGATCTTGCCCTTGCCGCCGAGGCCCTTGGCCAGCCAGGCGTCGCGCTCGGCCTCGCTCGCGCAGTAGACGCGCTTGGCGCCCTGGGTGAGCCGATAGAGGGGCGGGCAGGCGAGATACAAATGCCCCGCGTCGATCAGCGGCCGCATCTGGGTGAAGAAGAAGGTCATCAAGAGCGAGGCGATATGGGCGCCGTCGACATCGGCGTCGGTCATGATGATGACCTTGTCGTAGCGGAGGTCATCCAGGCGGAACTTCGTGCCCATGCCCGTGCCGAGCGCATCGCAGATATCCTTGATCTCGGCATTGCTCGAGAGCTTCGACGAGGCCGCCCCCAGCACGTTCAGCACCTTGCCCCGGAGCGGCAGCATCGCCTGGGTCTTGCGGTCGCGCGCCGCCTTGCCGGAGCCGCCGGCGCTGTCGCCCTCGACGATGAAGATCTCCGTCCCCTCCCGCGCCGCATTCGAGCAATCGACCAGCTTGCCGGGGAGCCGGAGCTTCTTGGTGGCGGACTTCCGGGCGGTCTCCTTCTCGGCGCGGCGGCGGAGCCGCTCCTCCGCGCGGAGCACCAGGAAATCGAGGATCGCGTTGGCCGACTTGGTGTCGGAGGCCAGCCAGTTGTCGAAATGGTCGCGCACCGCGCCTTCGGTCATCTTCGCCGCGGCCTCGGTGGAGAGCCGGTCCTTCGTCTGGCCGACGAAGGCGGGCTCGCGGATGAAGCAGCTGACCAGCGCGCAGGCGCCGCTCGTCAGGTCGTCGCGGGTGATCTGCGCGGCCTTCTTGTTCGAGACGAGCTCGCCATAGGCGCGGATGCCCTTGAGGATCGCCGCCCAGAAGCCCGCCTCATGCGTGCCGCCCTCGGGCGTCGGCACGGTGTTGCAATAGGACTGGATGAAGCCGTCGCGGACGGGCGTCCAGTTGATCGCCCATTCCACCTTGCCGGGCTCGCCGAACTTCTCCTGGAAGGAAACGGTGCCGGCGAAGGGGGCATCGGCATAGGTGGTGGCGGAGGCCAGCGTCTCGCCGAGGTAATCGGCAAGGCCGCCGGGGAAGTGGAAGCTCGCCTCGAGAGGCGTCTCGCCATCGTCGATCTCGGTCTTCCAGCGGATCTCGACGCCGGAGAAGAGATAGGCCTTGGAGCGCACCATCTGGAAGAGCCGCGCCGGCTTGAAGCGGTGGTGGCCGAAGATCTCCTCGTCGGGGTGGAAGGTGGTCGTGGTGCCGCGCCGGTTGGGGGCGCCGCCGATCTCTTCCACCGGGCCCTGCGGCACGCCGCGCGAGAAGCTCTGCTCCACCAGCTTCCGGTCGCGCGCGACCTGCACGACCATCCGGTCGCTGAGCGCGTTGACGACGGAGGCGCCGACGCCGTGAAGGCCGCCCGAGGTCTCGTAGGCCTTGCCGGAGAACTTGCCGCCCGCATGGAGCGTGCAGAGGATCACCTCCAGCGCCGAGCGGCCGGGAAACTTGGGGTGGGGATCGAAGGGCATGCCGCGGCCGTTGTCGCGGATCGTGACGCTGTGGTCGGCATGAAGCTCGACCTCGATCCGGTTGGCATGACCGGCCACCGCCTCGTCCATCGAGTTGTCGAGGATCTCGGCCACCATGTGGTGCAGCGCCCGCTCGTCGGTGCCGCCGATATACATGCCGGGGCGCTTGCGGACGGGCTCGAGCCCTTCCAGCACCTCGATGGAGGATGCGTCGTAGGAGCCGGGCTCGGCCCCGGAAAGGAGGTCGTCGGGCATGCCGCTTCTTCTCGTTAGGTAGAGCCTGTGGGCCGCATTGTGACAGGGCGGGCGGCGATGGGCAATGTCGGAAGGGGGGCGCTGCCCCCGTCGGCCCCAGTAGGCCCCCGGGAGGGCGACTCCCCCCGCGGGTACTTGCAGAAAAGCGAGAGGGTCAGGGGAAGAGGAGCGAGCGATGGGCCGCCGTGCCGGCCATCGTGCCGGTGCCGATGGCAAAGGGCAGCGACTGGGGGCCGGCGGCATCGCCGCAGGCGAAGACATGGCGGTGGCTGGTGGCCTGCATGGCGTCGGTCCGGACGAGGGGGCCGGTTGGGCCGGCAATCATCTCGCAGCCGAGCCGGGCGGCGAAGTCGGAGGAGGGGCGCTGCGGCGGTGCCGTGAAGAGCCCGGCGAAGGTCAGGGCGCGGCCGTCGGCGAGGCGGAGCATGATGTCGGTGGCGCCGGATGGGGCGACTTGGGCGAGGGGGGTTTCCTCGATGGTGATGTCTCGGGCGGCGAGGGCGGCGCGCGTGTCGGCGTCGAGCGGCAGGGCGCCGTTGGCGATGAGCGTGACCGGGCCCCAGTCGCGGATAAGCTGCGCCTGATGGAGCGACGCCGGGCCGGTGGCCAGCACCGCCACGGGGCGGCCGCCGAGCTCGTAGCCGTGGCAATAGGGGCAGTGGAAGACGCGGGCCCCCCAGAGCGGCGCGAGGCCGGGGATATCGGGCAGCTCATCGGTGACGCCGGTGGCGAGGATGAGCCGGGCACCGCTCTGCGTCGTGCCGTCCGCCAGGGTGGCGGTGAAGCCCGCGGGGCCGGCCTCGATGGCCTCGGCGCGGCCCTCAACCCAGGACAAGGTCGGATAGGCGGAGACATCGGCGCGGGCGCGGGCGGCGATCTCGCCCGGCGGCAGGCCGTCGAGGGCAATGACGCCATGAGCCTGGGCGGCGAAGCGGTTCCGCCTTTCGCCGGCGTCGATGATCGTCACCCGCCGGCGGGCGCGGAGGAGCGGCATGGCGGCGGAGAGGCCGGCGAAGGAGCCGCCGATGATGAGGACGTCTGCCTGGGTCATGTATCACCTGATTCATGTAACGAACGAGGTGACGATATAGGTTGGACGAGCAGGTACCGCAACAACTAAGGTTACGAAAGGCTCAGGCGAAGTTGACGGGTTCCTTCTCGCGCTCCGCCCAGATGGCGCAGAAGGCGTTGCGGGACTGGCAGGCGGCGAGCCAGGCGGAGAGGGCGCCGTAGGCGCCGAGCAGCGTCGGGTGCGCTTGGGCGTAGCGCACAATTTCCGCCATGTTGATGTCGGCCACCGTGAAGCGGCCGCCGACGAGATGCCCGTGCCGCCCCAGATGCGCGTTGAGGACGGCAAGGGGCCGGGCGAGGCGCGCGGCCTCCTCCGCCACATCCTCCGCCGGGGCGCCGCCGGTGAGGGCGAGCTGGATGGCGAGGGCGTCCTCCTCCAGCGAGGTGGCGCCGTAGAGCGCCCATTGCTGCATCTCGGCATCTTCCTGCGGGGTCTCGGGCCCGAAGGGCGGCCCGTATTTCCGCGCGAGGTAGAGATTGATGGCAAGGCTCTCGCTGAGGATGAAGCCGCCGTCGTCCAGGACCGGCACGGCGCCGGCGGGGCTGACGGCGAGGAACTCCGGCGAAAGCGTGTTGAGCGGCGCGCCGTCCGCGAGCGGGTCGTCCAGCCGATAGGCCTGGATCACGCGGCGGAACTCGATCGGCAGGCCGATCTCCGCCGCGAGCCAGAGAACCCGCAGCGCCCTGCTGCGCCAGGTGCCGTAAAGGATTGCCATGCGCGTGCCCCTCTTCGGGGGAGGGTCTAGCCGCGCCGGCCCCTCTTGTCACGCCGCCCCGTCCGGGGGAGGACGGGGGGAGCACAAATGGAGGGCCGAGGATGCGGGTCTATTTCACGGGCGGCGCCGGCAAGGCCGGGCGCCATGCGATCCCCGAGCTGATGGCGGCGGGGCATGAGGTGACGAATATCGACCTTCAGCCGCTGGAGCTGGAGGGGGTCAACAACCTGAGGGTGGATCTGACCGACGCCGGGCAGGTGTACTCATCGATGGCGGGGGCGGCGAGCTTCGCCGATCTCGACGCCGCGCCGGGCGTGCCGCGCTACGATGCCGTTGTGCATTTCGCCGCGGTGCCGCGGATCCTGCTGGTGCCGGACAGCGAGACCTACCGGATCAACGTGCTCGCCACCTACAACGTGCTGGAGGCGGCGACCCGGCTCGGCATCCGCAAGGTGATCTTCGCCTCGTCCGAGACGACCTACGGGGTGTGCTTCGCCCAAGGCGAGCGCAAGCCCGACTATGTGCCGGTCGACGAGGACCACCCGACGGTCCCGGAGGACAGCTATGCGATGTCGAAGGTGGCGAACGAAGTGACGGCCCGCAGCTTCCAGGCGCGGACGGGGGCGGATATCTATGGCCTCCGCATCAACAACGTCATCGAACCGCATGAATATGCTGAGATGTTCCCGGCGTTTCTGGAGGACCCGAGCCTCCGCCGCCGCAACATCTTCGCCTATATCGACGCGCGCGACCTCGGGCAGATGGTGAACTGCTGTTTGGCGACGGACGGGCTCGGCTACGAGGTCTTCAACGTCTCCAACGACGATGCCTCGGTCGGCGCCACGACCGCCGAGATCATGGGGCGCTTCTACGAGGGCGTGCCGATGAAGGGCGAGATGGGCGAGCGGGAGACGTTCTACGCCAACGGTAAGGCCAAGCGGCTGGTGGGGTTCCAGCCGAAGCACTCGTGGCGGGAGGTGCTGGGGGCTTGAGGCGCGACCGGCGGGTGCATATCATGAGTATGCATCCCGGAGAGTGCCCATGTCGGACCTGACCAAGCAACGCACCACCGTGACGATCGACGGCGAGGTGCTGTCGGCCGCCCGGGCGCTTCGGCTCAACGTCTCGGCGATCAGCGAGCGGGCCCTGGCGGAGGAGGTGCGGCGCACCGAGGCGCGGCGCTGGGCGGAGGAGAATGCCGAGGCGCTCGCCGAGCGGCGGGCCTGGATCGAGGAGCGGGGCGCGCCGCTTGCCGGTGTGCAGGTTCTGAAGCTCGGCTGATGGCCCAGTTCGATGTCTATCGCCTGCCGGGCGTCGGGCTCGTCCTCGACCTGCAGACCGACCTTCTCGACCTGCCGCCGCGCGTTGTCGCTCCGCTGATCCCCGCAGGAGAGGGGCCGCGGCCCCTCACACGTCTGGAGCCGGTCATCGAGATCGACGGACGGGGCCATGTGCTTCACACGGCCGAGATGGCCGCGGTTCCGCGGCATATTCTGAAGGGCGAGCCGGTCGCGTCTGGCGCAGCCGAGGCCGATGCCATCCGGCGCGCGCTCGACATGGTGTTCTCCGGCTTTTGAGCGCAGGCCCGGAAGTCGCGCGACAATCGCAGGGCGCCAAAGCAAAGGGCGCCGACCAGCGGCGCCCCCCATCCTCCCGAAGCCGTAGGTCTTACCCCGCCGCCATGCTCACCGCGCTCTCCGGCAGCTCGTCGTCGAAGCAGCGCTGGTAGAACTCGGCGACCGTCTGGCGCTCGAGCTCGTCGCATTTGTTGAGGAAGCTCAGCCGGAAGGCATAGCCGATGTTGCGGAAGATCTCGGCGTTCTGCGCCCAGTTGATCACCGTCCGGGGGGACATGACCGTCGAGAGGTCGCCGTTCATGAAGGCCGTCCGGGTGAGGTCGGCGACGGTGACCATCTGGTTGATCTGCTCGCGGCCCTGCGCCGTGTTGTAATGCGGGCATTTGGCCAGCACGATCGCGGCCTCGGCGTCGTGGCTGAGGTAGTTCAGCGTCGCGACGAGGGACCAGCGGTCCATCTGCGCCTGGTTGATCTGTTGCACGCCGTGGTAGAGGCCCGTCGTGTCGCCGAGGCCGACCGTGTTGGCCGTGGCGAAGAGGCGGAAGTGCTTGTTCGGCGTGATGATCTCGTTCTGGTCAAGCAGCGTCAGCTTGCCGTCATGCTCCAGCACCCGCTGGATGACGAACATCACGTCGGCCCGGCCGGCGTCGTATTCGTCGAAGACGATGGCGACGGGGTTGCGCAGCGCCCAGGGCAGGATCCCCTCGTGGAACTCGGTGACCTGCTTGCCGTCGCGCAGCTTGATCGCATCCTTGCCGATGAGGTCGATCCGGGAGATGTGTGAATCGAGGTTCACGCGCACCGTCGGCCAGTTCAGCCGGGCAGCGACCTGCTCGATATGCGTCGATTTGCCCGTGCCGTGATAGCCTTGGATCATGACGCGGCGGTTGTGGGAGAATCCGGCGAGGATCGCGAGCGTGGTGTCGGGGTCGAACTTGTAGGTCGAGTCGATGGCGGGGACGCGGTCGGTGGTGTTGGCAAATCCACGCACCTTCATGTCCGTGTCGATGCCGAAGACCTCACGGACCGAAATATCTTCCGTCGGCACCATCTTGCTGTCGAGGTCCTGCTCGGCCATTCCCATCCCTCCTCATTTCGGGTCCCGCCTCTCCTGCAACGTTCGCTTGGCGAGCGCAAGCCGAGGGCAGGGTCCGGGGCGGCCCTTTCCTGCCGTTGCTTGCGTTTTCGGCTGCTTGCGGCATGGTCATGTCCGCAGGGCGAAAAACGGGGGCGGGCGGGGTGGCCGAAGAGACGCTGGCGAAGGTTGTGGACGGTGTGGGCCGGGGAGAGCGGGGCGCGGCGTCGGAGCTCTTCGCGGCGCTCGTGCCCTGGTTGAACGGTCTGGCGCGCGCCATGCTCGGCGAGGGTAGGCCGGCGGAGCAGGCGCTCGAGGCGGCGCTGGTGGCGATCTGGGCGGAGGCGCCCCGCCGCGCGGCCAGCGGCATCCCGGCGCGGCCCTGGGCGGCGCTCCGGCTTCACCGGGCGGCGGCCGGTCAGCGGCTCGGGCCGCCGATGGGCGAGCCGCCGCAACTGCCGAAGCCGGAGGCCTATCTCGCCGCCAATCCCGAGGCACGGGCGCTCGACCCCGATGCGCTGATCGCCATCCGCCAGGCCTGGATCTTCGGGCTGGGCTACGACCGGCTGGCGAAGCTGCATGACCTACCGCTCGCCGGCGTCCGCCACTGGATGGAGGACAATCTCGAGCTCATGCGCGGCGAGGTGGCGGGCGAGGAGCCGGGGCTCGAGGACCTCTCGGAATACCGCGTCCTCGCCGCCGAGCGTGCGCTGGGCCTTCTGACCGAGGAAGAGGCGGAGGCCTTCGCCGAGGCAGAGTCCGTCCTCCCCGAGCTGGCGGAGGAGGTCGCGGCCTGGGAGCTGCATCTCGCCCTTCTCGCGGAGGATATTCCGCCGGTGCCGCCGGAGCCGGAGCTCCGCGCGCGGCTCGTCGCGCGCCTGTTCGGCGAGGAGGCGCAGCCGCTCTGGCGGCGGCTCGGGATCGTTCCGGCGATCGCGGGCGGGGCGCTGGCGGCGCTCGTGCTCATCCTTGCCGTGCGCTTCGGCCTGGTAACGGATGCCGAGCTGCCCGAGGCGACGACGCCGGTCGCGGAGGAAGAGGCCGCCGCGCCGGCAGCCACCACGGGGCCGGCGCTCGACGCCAGCGTCGCCGCGGGGCGGCTGACGGCGGAGCTCGGCCCGGTGCTCGCGCCCGAGGGCGATGAGGAGCTGCGCTACTGGCTCTGGCTGCTGCCCGCCGCCGGCCCGGCCCAGCCGCTCGGGGCCATCCGCCCGGGCGGCGAGGTGATGCTGCAGCTTCCCGGCGATCTCTGGCCGGAGGGCGCCGAGCTCGGCGTCTCCGGCGATCCCGCCCCCGAAGCGCCTATTCTCACCCGCGTGGCGCCGGTGCTGGAATAGGGGGGGCAGGCGGCCCCGGTCCGCCTCCAAACCGCCACACCCCTGCCACCCCCGCCTGCGAGGCGGGGCGGATGAACGACGAAGGCCCCTTTCTGCGCGGCATCGGCTGGCTGCTCACCCCCGAGCATGGGGGCGAGCGCCGCGTCGCGCTCGCCATGGCGACGGTCGCTGCCGTGGGCGCCACGGTGGCGCTTCGCGGGGCGATGCGGCTGAACGACGGCGCCGCCCTCGGGCCGCTCTACGGGCTCTGGGTGGCTCTGGCCGGCGCTTTGGGTGCGGCGGCGGGGCTCTGGCTCGTCCGGCGGCACTACGGGCATGAGGGGCGCTGGGGGCTCGTCCGCTTCCTCTGGGGCGTGGTCCTCGCGAGCTTTCTGGCCGGGATCCTCGGCGGCTCGCTCGCCCTGCCGCTCTACGGCACGATGTTCGGCCCCTTCGCGCTGGTGACGATCCTCGCCGGCGCGCCGCTTCTGGCGGTCATCTGGCTCGTCGCCTTCGCCCGGCTTCACCGCTCGATGATCGACTGGCGGCGCGAGCGGGACACGCTTATGCGCTGGCAGCCGGAGGGGTGAGGCTGGGCACAGCCTCAGAGCGGGGAGGTGGCTTGCGCTATAAAGCGCGCCGCTCAATCGTTGCATCGCCACCCCCTGGCCCTCGCCCCGCACGGAACCGTTTTTCCGGTTGAGCCGTGGGCGGTGGGTTGCAAACCCACCCTACGGGTTGTCCGACGGTCGTGCTGCGTCCCCGCCCGATACGCCCCGTCGCCGCGCAGGGCGAGCGCCGGCCCGTCCCGCGGGCTGGCGCTCTGGTGAGGCTGGGCGCCGCGTCAGGGCGGGGAGGTTGGTTGCACCATAAAGCGCGCCGGCCAGCCGCTGGAGCGCCAACCCCCGGGCCGGCGCTCGCCCTGCGCGGCGACGGGGCGCTCGGTTGAAAGGGGAAGGTGGGTTGAAAACCCACCCTACGCCTGGGGCCGGCCGAGGCCCGCCCCCGTCACTCGTCGCGGAAGTTCCGGCTGGTCTTGAGCTGGTCCCAGGCCCAGACGACCTCGGCGAGCTGCTCCTCCTGGCTGCGGTCGCCGCCGTTCATGTCGGGGTGCAGCACCTTGATCAGCGCCTTGTAGGCCTTTCGGATCTCGGCGCGGGAGGCGCTGTCCTTCACCTCGAGGATCTCCACCGCCTTGCGCTCGGTCGGCGGCAGGCGGCGCTGGCCGGTGACGGCCTTGCCCGGGTTGCGCGTCGCGTTCTGGCCCAGCACCTGATGCGGATCGTCCACGCCGAGCCGCGCCCAGGCGCGTTGCTCCTCGCTCGAGAAGGGCTTGGTCGAGCGGCCCCAGACCCGGTCGTTGTCGACCTGGTGCTGGAACTCCTCCTCGTTCGTGCTGTCGAAGAAGTTCCACTTCAGATTGTACTCGCGCACATGGTCTTTGCAGAACCAGAAGAAGTCCTCGAGCGAATCCGGGCTCTTCGGCGCGCGGTACTTGCCCGCCTCCTCGCAGCCGGGATGGTCGCAGACGCGGGTCGAGGTGTCGAAGGCACCCGACATGCCGCGCCGCCCGCGCGGGTTCTTCTTCTTCGAGGCCGACACGGAGATGTCGAAACCGAAAGGGTCAGCCTTGGGCATCTTCGGGGCTCCTTTCCGACTCGGAGGCGAGAGTGTAACTCCCCCATCGGCAGATGGAAGGAACTTTGGCAAAAATGGATGTGGAAGCCCTGATGCACCAGCGGCTGACGGAGGCCTTCGCCCCGGAGGCGCTCGAGATCGTCAACGAAAGCCACCTGCATGCCGGACATGCAGGCGATGATGGCTCCGGCGAGAGCCATTGGCGGATCGTGATCGGCGCCCCGGCGCTCGCCCCGCTCAGCCGCGTCGCCCGGCACCGCGCCGTTCACGCGGCGATTGGCGAGGATGTGATCGGCCGCATCCACGCGCTGACGATCCAGATCGCCTGAAACGGGCAGGGGGGCCGGTGCCCCGCCTCCGATCCGGCCGCCCGGCCGCCCCCCGGGCCGGAGCGATTCGCAGCTCGTAGAGCCACTTGCGGCCCGGATCGGGCCCGATCCGGACAACGATGCGCGAATTTTCTGCAAATTGATCCCACCGGCTCAACGCGACCTGCCCAAAAGGTCAGGATGACAAGTTCAACCGCCGCGTGTTTGATCCAGACCATGCGCCCGAGCATGCGTTCACTCCGCATTAGGGCCTTCTGAGGCAGGCGTGAGGCGGGCCGTTTGCGGCCCGTATCCGCGTGGGCAAACGGGACGGTTACAAGGAAGTGGCATGAAACACCCGGTCGATGTTCATGTTGGCAAACGTATTCGGCATCGCCGCTGGCTCAATGGCACGACCCAGCAGCAGCTGGCCGAAAAGGTCGGCATCAAGTTCCAGCAGATCCAGAAATACGAGACGGGGATGAACCGTGTCTCTGCCTCCCGCCTGTGGGAGATCGCCCGGACATTGGGCGTGCCGGTGGCGTTCTTCTTCGAGGGGCTGGAGGGCGAGGGCGAGGGCGCCTCGGCCGCCGCCAGCGCGCTGCCCGGCGACATCCTGTCCGACCGCGAGGCGCTGGAGCTCCTGCGCTCCTACTACGCCATCCCGGAAAACCAGCGGAAGCGGCTCTTCGAGCTGGCGCGGGTTCTGTCGGAGGCGGCCTGAACCGGCGCCGGCTTGACCGGCCCGCCGCCGCTCCTTACCCGCAAGGGATGGACCGTCTGCCGCCGCCCCTCGCCGCCGAGCTGATCGGCACCGCCCGCGCCCTCGCCGATGCGGCCCGGGGCGCCATCCTGCCGCATTTCCGAACCGGCATCGGGGCGGAGAACAAGGCGGCGGAGGGCTTCGACCCCGTGACCCTCGCCGACCGCGCGGCGGAGGAGGCCATGCGCGCCGTGCTCGCCGAGCGGCGCCCGGACGACGCGATCCTCGGCGAGGAATTCGGGCGCGAGACCGGCACCACCGGCCTCACCTGGGTGCTCGATCCGATCGACGGCACCCGCGCCTTTCTTGCCGGCACGCCCACCTGGGGCGTCCTCATCGGCGTGACGGACGGGGACGGCCCCGTCCTCGGCCTCATCGACCAGCCCTATATCGGCGAGCGCTTCGAGGGCGGCCCCGGGCTCGCCCGGATGGACGGGCCCTTCGGCGAGCGCCTGCTCGCCACCCGCGCCCCCCGCCCGCTCTCCGAGGCGCTGGTCTTCACGACCTTCCCCGAGGTGGGCAGCGCCGCCGAGCGCGCCGGTTTCGAGGCGGTGGCGCGCCGTGCCCGCCTCACCCGCTACGGGATGGATTGCTACGCCTATGCGCTGCTCGCCGCCGGGCAGATCGACCTGGTGATCGAGGCCGGGCTCAACGCCTACGACATCGTCGCCCCCATCGCCGTCATCGAGGCGGCCGGTGGAGTGGTGACCGACTGGCAGGGCGGCCCGGCGCATGAGGGCGGCCGGGTGCTGGCCGCCGCGAATGCCGCGATCCATGCTGATGCGCTGGCGATCCTGCGGGAGGCGGGGGACTGAGCCGCGGGGGCAGGGGGTCCCGCAATCGGGCCGCCAGTCGTGGAGGGCGGGGCGCGAACCCTTGTCGAAGGCGCGCGCCGGTGAGAGCCTTTCCCTGACGCCCTGACGCCCTGACGCCCTGACGCCCTGACGCCCTGACGCCCTGACGCCCTGACGCCCTGACGCCCTGACCGCCCCCCGACCGGAGCCCGCCCATGCCCGACCTCCTGATCCGCGGCGCCGAGACCATCGTCACCATGGACGATGCCGGCACCGAGGCGCCCGGTGACATCCTGATCCGCGAGGGCGTCATCGCCGCGGTCGGGCCCGACCTCCACGCCCCCGGTGCCGAGGTCATCGAGGCGCGGGGCTGCGTCGTCACCCCCGGGCTCGTCAACACGCATCACCATCTCTACCAGTCGCTGACCCGCGCCGTTCCCGCCGCGCAGGATGCGCTGCTCTTCGGCTGGCTCCAGACACTCTACCCGATCTGGGCGCGCTTCGGGCCGGAGGAGATGCGCGTCTCCGCGCTCACCGGGCTCGCCGAGCTGGCGCTCTCGGGCTGCACGATGAGTGCCGATCACCTCTATCTCTACCCGAACGGCGCAAGGCTCGACGACACGATCGAGGCCGCCGCCGAGGTGGGCCTGCGCTTTCACCCGACGCGCGGCGCCATGTCCATAGGCGAGAGCGCCGGTGGCCTGCCGCCGGACAGCCTGGTGGAGCGGGAGGCGGACATCCTGAACGATGCCATACGCTTGATCGACCGCTACCACGACGCTTCCCCCGGCTCGATGCTGCGCATCGGCCTCGCGCCCTGCTCGCCCTTCTCGGTCAGCCGCGAGCTGATGCGCGATGCCGCGCTCCTCGCCCGCGACAAGGGGGTGATGCTCCACACCCACCTCGCCGAGAACGACGAGGACATTGCCTATTCGCTCGCCAATTTCGGCTGCCGCCCTGGCCAGTACGCCGAGGATCTCGGCTGGACGGGCCCCGACGTCTGGCACGCCCATTGCGTGAAGCTGGACGGGGAGGAGATCTCGCTCTTCGCCCGCTCCGGCACCGGCGTCGCGCATTGCCCCTGCTCCAATTGCCGGCTGGGCTCGGGCATCGCGCCGGTGCGGGCGATGCGGGATGCCGGCGTCAAGGTGGGCCTCGGCGTCGACGGCTCCGCCTCCAACGACGAGGGGGAGATGATAGGCGAGGCGCGCATGGCGATGCTCCTCCAGCGCGTCCGCTCCGGCGCCGATGCGATGAGCGCGCGGGCGGCGCTTTTCATCGCGACGCGGGGCGGGGCGGAGGTGCTGGGCCGCGGCGGCGAGCTCGGGCAGATCGCTCCCGGCTTCCGCGCCGATCTGGCGCTCTGGGACGTGACCGGCCCCGCCTCCGCCGGGTCGTGGGATCCGGCGGCGCTGCTCCTCGCCGGGCCGCGCCGGGTGCGGCACCTGATCGTCGAGGGGCGGCCGGTGGTGCGGGACGGGGCCCTCCTGACGCTGGACCTGCCCCGCGTGCTGGAGCGGCAGCGGGCTCTTGCGCAAGCGCTTGCCGGCTGACCGCTCGCGGGGTTGGCCCCGGCGGCGCGCCGCCCTAGCTTGGGCGAGGGGAGGGGGCGCGCAACAGAACGAGAATCTGCCATGTCCTACCGTTGTCTCGCCGCCGCCGCTCTCGCGCTGCTCGCCGCCTGCGAAATGCCTGCCGCGCCCGCGACTGCCCCCACGGCTCCCGCCGCCCCGGTGGTGGAGGCCGCGACTCCCGCCTCCGACAGGCCGATCCAGGACGCGCGCCGTGCCGCGGGGCTCGGGCCGGTGACGCGCAATGCGGCGCTGGAGCGGGCGGCGGAGGTGCAGCTCCGCCATATCCTCGCAACAGGCGATCTCACCCACGCGGGGCCGGGCGGCTCCCGCTTCACGGATCGGGCGCGGGCGGCGGGCTTCTGCCAGGGCGGGCGCATGGGCGAGAACCTCGCCTCGGGCCATCCGACGCTCAGTGCCGCGGTCGCGGGCTGGCTCGCCTCGCCCGGCCACCGCACCAACCTTTTGCGCCCCGAGGCCGATGCCTATGGGCTCGCGAGCTCGGGCGAGGTCTATGTGCTGGTGATCGGCAAGTCCTGCTGAGGGCGACCTGAGGGGCAGGGCCGGCCCGTCGGATTGGCGCTATTCGCCTTGCGCCCGCCCCGGTTTCCGCCCCGGCGCTGCCGCGATTGCGGGGGATCGGGCGGCCATGTCACCGCGCCTGCCTTGTCTTCTGCTGATCGCCCTCGGCTCTTCCGCCGCGGCCCTGCCCGAGGCCGCCCCGGATGCGCTGGAGCTGATGGCGGCAGAGGCGCCGCCGCTGCCGCCGGACGGCTGGGTCCTGCCGCCGGAGGCGCCGGGCCTTTGCGAGGCGCCGGCGGCGCCGGGGCTCGGCTGGCTCGATGCGTGGAAGGCGGCCGAAGCCGCCCGCGCCGGCCTGCCGCACGCCTCGGTGCCCTGCTAGGCGGCGAGCTCCAGCCAGACGGGCACGTGGTCGGAGGGTTTCTCCTTCGCGCGCGCCTCCTTCTCGATCCAGGAGGCCGTCATCAGGTCGGCCGCCTCGGGGGATAGGAGGAAATGGTCGATGCGGATGCCGTCGTCCCGCTGCCAGGCGCCGCGCTGGAAATCCCAGAAGGAATAGAAGCCGGGCCGCGGCTCCAGGGTGCGGAAGGCCTCCGTCAGCCCGAGCGCCTGAAGCCGGCGGAAGGCGGCGCGGGTCTCGGGGCGGAAGAGCGCGTCGTCGCGCCAGGCGTCGGGGCGGGCGGCGTCTTCCATCTGGGGGATGACGTTGTAATCGCCGGCGAAAACGACGGGCGCCTCGAGGGTGAGAAGCGCCTCCGCCCGCGCGCGCATCCGCGCCATCCACGAGAGCTTGTAATCGAACTTCGGCCCCGGCGCCGGGTTGCCGTTCGGCAGGTAGAGGCAGCAGAGGCGGACGGCCTGTTCCTCGCCGATCACCGTCGCCTCGATCCAGCGGGCATGGTCATCGGCCTCGCCGCCCGGGCCCGGGCCGGCCGGCAGGCCGCGCGTGACGTCCTCCAGAGGCAGGCGCGAGAGGATGGCGACGCCGTTGAAGCTCTTCTGGCCATGGGTGGCGACGGCATAGCCCATGTCCTCGAAGAGCTCGCGGGGGAAGGTCTCGTCGACCGACTTGATCTCCTGCAGCATGGCGACGTCGGGTTTCTGCTCCTCGAGCCAGGTCTTCACCGTCTCGAACCGGGCACGGATGCCGTTGATGTTGTAGGTTGCCAGACGCATGGGGCCCTCCGTTCGGGGGCAGTCTAGCGGGGCCGGGCGGGGGAGGCCATGGGCGGGAAGGGGCGGGGGCCTATGCCAAGCCCGGTCTCAACCGGGTGCCCGGTTGCCCCCCGGCCCGGGGGATGGCGCTCCTGAGGGTGAGACGGCGCGCTTTATGGGTCAGCCTCTCCTGACCGTCGAGCGATGCACGAGGGTGCAGAACGCCAGCCCGCGGGACGGGCCGGCGCTCGCGCGGCGGCCTGCCGCCTTGATTCCGCGCGGGGGCGGTTGGGTTAGGTGTGCTCTGAAAGTGCGCGCGGCAAGACGAACGTAGGCCGGGCTTCAGCCCGGCGCCCCGGCCCCCCGGCTCACATCGAGAAGGAGGTCCCGCAACCGCAGGACGAGGTGGCATTCGGGTTGTCGATGACGAAGCGCGCGCCGATCAGCTCGTCGGAGAAGTCGATCTTCGCCCCTGCGAGGAACGGCAGCGACACCGAATCGACGACGACCTTCTCGCCCGAGCCCTCGAGCACGAAATCGTCCTCGGCGGGCTCGTCCAGCGTGATCTCGTATTGAAAGCCCGAGCAGCCGCCGCCCTCGACCGCCACGCGGAGCGCCTTGCCGGAGGCGCCGGCGCCGATTTCGGTCAGCCGCTCGTAGGCGCGCGGCGTCACTTCTGGGGGGAGCGTGAGCATGGATAGGGCCTCTCGCCTGACGGGTCTGCTTGTCTCGACTGCAAGGCTGCATATAAGCCCCGGGACAGCAACATCCAAGATCGGCGAGGCAGCGCCATCATGGCAGCGATCTATGCGACCGACCCCAGGCAGAGCCGGGGCCGTCTCTACCCCGAGGAGGAGAGCCGCTTCCGCTCGCCCTTCCAGCGCGACCGCGACCGGATCATCCATGCCTCGGCCTTCCGGCGCCTCAAGCACAAGACGCAGGTCTTCATCGAGCATGAGGGCGATTACTTCCGCACGCGCCTGACGCATTCCATCGAGGTGGCGCAGGTCGCCCGCACCATCGCCGCCGCGCTCGGGCTCGATACCGAGCTGGCGGAGGCGGTGGCGCTGGCCCATGACCTCGGCCATCCGCCCTTCGGCCATACCGGCGAGGAGGCGCTCGACGCGCTCATGGCCCCCTATGGCGGCTTCGACCACAATGCCCAGGCGCTGCGGATCGTCACCCATCTCGAGCGCCACTATGCCGAATGGGACGGGCTCAACCTCACCTGGGAGACGCTGGAAGGCATCGCCAAGCACAACGGCCCCGTCCTGCCGCCGCTGCCCTGGGCGCTCGAGGCCTATGACGGGCTCCAGAGCCTCGAATTGCACACCCATGCCAGCGCCGAGGCGCAGGCGGCCGCGCTCAGCGACGACATCGCCTATTCGCATCACGACCTGCATGACGGGCTCCGGGCCGAGCTCTTCTCGACCGACGAGCTGGCGGAGCTTCCAGTGCTTCACGATTGCTTTGCAGAGGTCGACCGGCGCTACCCCGATCTCAACTATTACCGCCGCCGCCACGAGGCGCTCAGGCGGTTCTTCGGCATCCTCGTCGAGGATGTGATCGACCTCGCGCTCGCCACGCTGAAGGAGCTGGAGCCGCAGAACGTCGCCGACATCCGCCATGCGGGTCGGATGGTCATCCGCTTCTCCGACGGGCTCTGGGCGGATCTGAAGGTGATCCGCAAGTTCCTCTTCCACCGGATGTACCGCGCCCCGGCGGTGGTCGAGATGCGCACACAGGTGACGCAGGTCGTGAACGAACTCTTCCCGCTCTACATGGCCGCGCCGGAAAATCTGCCGAAGCAGTGGCGGAAGGACGTTGCGGAAGCCACGGGCGAGACGGAACTCGCACGGCTCGTCTGTGATTATATCGCTGGCATGACAGACAGATTCGCAATCCAGGAACACCAGCGCCTGACCGGCCGGCCCACCGTCGTGGCGCCGGGTGTGATGGATGCACGCTGAAATCACCGCCATCGGGGCCATCGCGCTCGTCGGCCTCGCCGGGGTCGGCGCGCAATGGCTGGCGTGGCGGCTGCAACTTCCCGCCATCGTGCTCATGCTGGCGGCGGGGCTCGCGCTCGGCCCTGGCTTCGGCATCCTGCGGCCGGAGGAGCAGATCGGCGAGCTGACCGAGCCGCTCATCGCGCTCGCCGTCGCGATCATCCTCTTCGAGGGCGGGCTCACGCTCAACCTGCGCGGGCTCCGAGATGCCGCCTCGGGGGTCCGAAGGCTCATCATCCCCGGGGCGCTGCTCGGCTGGGGGTTCTCGGTGCTGGCGCTGCACTACGTCGCCGGGCTGAGCTGGGAGAGTGCCTCCGTCTTCGGCGGCCTGATGATCGTCACCGGCCCGACGGTCATCGCGCCGCTCCTCCGCCAGGCCCGGCTGGAGCGGCGGCCGGCGGCGCTGCTGCAATGGGAGGCGATCGCCAACGACCCGCTCGGCGCGCTCGCCGCCGTGCTCGCCTTCGAGATCGTGCTCGTCCTCCGCGCCGCCGAGAGTGCTGGAGACGCGATGCTCGACCTCGTCCTCGGCATCGTCGTCGCCGCCATCGCCGGCTTCCTCGCCGGGCGCGGGCTGGCGCTCGCCTTCCGCAATGCGCGGGTGCCGGAATACATGAAGGTGCCCGTGATCTTCGTCGCCGTCATAGGCGTCTTCGCCGGGGCCGACGCGCTCCTGCACGAGTCCGGGCTTCTCGCCGTCACCATCATGGGCCTCGTCCTCGCCAATTCGCGGCTCGCCTCGCTGGCGGAGGTGCGCCGCTTCAAGGAGCATGCCTCGGTCCTGCTCGTCTCCGGCGTCTTCCTGCTGCTCGCGGCGGATTTCGACATCGCGGAGCTCGGGGCGCTCGACTGGCGGGCGCCGGTCTTCATCGCCGTCGTCATCCTTCTGGTGCGGCCGGCGGCGGTGTTCCTGTCGCTCATCGGCACGGACATTCCGCGGGCCGACCGGCTGCTGGTGGCCCTGACGGCGCCCCGGGGGGTCGTGCTCCTCGCCGTCGCCGGGCTCTTCGGCCAGCGGCTGGCGGCGGCGGGCGTGCCGGACGGCGCCGAGATCGTGCCGCTCGCCTTCCTCCTCGTCGCCGCCACAGTGGTGATCCACGGCTTCGGGCTGAAGCCGCTCGCCCGGGCGCTCGGTCTCAGCCGCGCCGTGCCGGGGCTGATGATTCTCGGCGCCAACCGCTTCACGCTGGCGCTGGCCGAGGCGCTGACCAAGGCGGAGGTGCCGGTGATCCTGACCGACACCAACCACTACCGCCTCTCCCCCGCGCGGCAGGCGGGGGTGGAGACATGGTCGGGCGACATCCTGTCCGAGGCCGCCGATCACCGGGTGGAGCTCATCCGCTACAACACGCTCCTCGCCGCCTCCGACAACGATGCGCACAACACGCTGGTGGCCACCGACCTCGCGCCCGAATTCGGCCGGGAGAACGTCTGGCAGCTCCGCCGCTCGAAGGAGGACAGCCCGCGCCACGCCCTGCCGGCGACCCTCGGCGGGCAGACGCCGCTCGGCGAGAAGAGCCTCGGCGAGCTCGAGCAGATGATGGGCGAGGGCTGGCGGGTGCGGGTCACCCGGCTGACCGAGGAATTCACCTATGACGAATGGCGCGAGCGCCATCCCGAGGGGCTGCTCTTCGCGGTGATCGGCCCCGCCGGCCTGCAGATCCTCGGCCCTGAGGACGAGGCCAAGGCCGGCGCCGACACCCGCGTCGTCGCCCTCGTGCCCCCCGACGCCGCCCCCGCGGGCGGCGGCGAGGAGGACGAGGCCGAGGCCGGCGAGCGCGAGCCGCTCCCCGAGGGCAGCGCCGCCGAAGAGCAGGCCGCCGAGGACGAGGCGGATGCCTCCGAGGAGCCCGCCCCCCCGAAGCCCGACCGCCGGGGGTAGGGGCGGGGCGGGGCCGAGTCGCCCGGAGCCAAGCGTCGCCCCCTGTCCCCCCGCGCGGAATCAAGGCCGCAGGCCGCCGCGCGAGCGCCGGCCCGTCCCCGCGGGCTGGCGCTCTCGTGGGGCTGGGTGCTTCGCTCGGAGCGGGGAGGCATGTTGCGCCATAAAGCGCGCCGCTCCGGGCGTCGGAGCGCCAACCCACGGGCCGGCATGCGGGCGTGGTGCAGGGAGGAGACGGGCGGTGGGTTACAAACCCACCCTACGGGGCGAAAGCCGCCGACGGGCGATCCCGGGCGTAGGGTGGGTTTTCAACCCACAATCCCGCCACCCGCAATCCCGCCCTTTACAAACCTGACTGAAACGCTAGGACTTACCCCCGACAGGCCGCGCACCCCCCCGGGCGGGCGGCAGCCATCGCAGGAAGGACCTCGCCCATGCGCCTCATCATCGCCACCTCCGCCCTCGCCCTCGCTGCCACCGGCGCCGCCGCGCAGACGGCCTCGGACGTCGCCGAGACCTATGCCGGCATCGCCGCCGCCGCCTATGCCGATGCCGTGGAGGGCGCCGAGGGGCTGAAGGCCGCCGTGGACGCGCTGGTCGCCGAGCCCTCCGAAGAGACGCTCGCCGCCGCCCGCGAGGCCTGGCTCGCCTCCCGCCCCGCCTATATGCAGACCGAGGTCTTCCGCTTCGGCAACCCGATCGTCGATGACTGGGAGGGCAAGGTGAACGCCTGGCCGCTCGACGAGGGGCTCATCGACTATGTCGACGCCTCCTATTTCGGCGGGGCCGAAAACGCCTTTGCCGATCTCAACGTCATCGCCTCCCCCGCGTTCACGCTGAACGGCGAGGATGTCGACGCGGCCGAGATCACCCCGGCGCTTCTCGAGGAGACGCTGCAGGAGGCCGGCGGCAACGAGGCCAATGTGGCGACCGGCTACCATGCCGTCGAATTCCTCCTCTGGGGGCAGGACCTCGCCGCCGATACCGATGCGGCCGGCGACCGGCCCTATACCGACTTCGTCACCGGAGCGGACTGCACCGGCGGCAATTGCGACCGGCGCGCCGCCTATCTGGTGACGGCGACCGACCTCCTCCTCTCCGACCTTGAGTGGATGGCCGGCCAGTGGGCCGAGGGCGGCGAAGCGCGCGGCGAGGTGCTGGCCGATCCCGACCCGGCGGTGCGCATCCTCACCGGTATGGGCTCGCTCGCCTATGGCGAGATGGCCGGCGAGCGGATCAAGCTCGGCCTCCTGCTGCAGGACCCCGAGGAAGAGCATGACTGCTTCTCCGACAATACGCCGGCGAGCCATTACGGCGACATCCGCGGCATCGCCAATGTCTGGTACGGCAGCTACACCGGCCCCGACGGCGAGATCACCGAAGGCGCCGGCCTTCAGGATCTCGTGACCGCCGCCGATGCCGATCTGGCAGCCACCTTCACGGCGGAGCTCGAGGCCGCCCTCGCCACCGCCGACGATCTCGTCGCCCGCGCGGCCGGCGACAGCGCCTATGACATGATGCTCGTGAAGGTCGACGAAGACGGCAATGCGGTCATCGCCCAGCTCGTCGAAGACCTCGTCACCATGGCCGGCAGCATCGAGCGCATGTCCGCCGCGCTTGACGCCGAAGGCGTGGTGATGGAAGGCAGCGACGCCCTCGACAACGAGGCCGCCGTCTTCGAGTAACCCGCGGGGAATACCATGCGCCGCATCGGGATCATCAGCCTGCTCGTCGCCCTGGCCGGGGCGGCGAGCGCCGAGGAGCCGGCGCTGCAGGACCTGCATCTGCCGCTCCTGCCCCGGACGGCGGAGGAGGCGGCGCGCATCGCCGCCGTCACCGCGCCCGCCACCGATTTCTCCGCCCTCGAATCCTTCGAGGAGCTGCCGGCCGGCGCCGCCACCGTGCGCGCCTCGCCGACCTCGGATGCCTTCTCGGACCCGTCGGCGAATCTCGATGGCGAGGGGCGGATGGACTTCGCGCTCGGCAACGGCATCTTCCGCAAGGTCTGGGTCTCGGCGCCCGCCTCGACCCAGGCCTCCGACGGGCTGGGGCCGCTCTACAACGCCCGCGCCTGCCAGCTCTGCCATGTGAAGGACGCGCGCGGCCATCCGGCGGCGGAGGGCGAGGCGGAGGTGGCGCTGTTCCTGCGCCTCTCCGTGCCCGATCCCGAAGCCGCCATCGCGGAGATCGCCGGCTGGATCGGCACCGCGCCCGAGCCCGTCTACGGCGGGCAGCTCCAGAACTTCGCGCTCCCCGGCATCCCGGCGGAGGGGCGGCTTTCGGTGAGCTACGAGGAGATTCTCGTGCCGCTGGCCGGCGGTGAGAGCGCCACGCTCCGCGCGCCCACCTATGCGCTCGCCGACCTCGCCTATGGCGCGCCGGACCCGGCCACCATGCTCTCCCCCCGCGTCGCGCCGCAGATGATCGGCCTCGGCCTCCTCGAGGCGATCCCGGCCGAAGACATCCTCGCCCATGCCGACCCGGACGACGCGGATGGCGACGGCATCTCGGGCCGGCCCTCCGTCGTCTGGTCGCTGGAGCATGACGCGCCCATGCTCGGCCGCTTCGGCTACAAGGCCGGCACGCCGACGATCCGCGAGCAATCGGCCCGCGCCTTCCTCGGCGATGTGGGCCTGTCCACCTCGCTCCTCCCCCAGCCCGCCGGCGAATGCACGCTGGCCGAGGCGCTCTGCCTCGCTGCCCCCCACGGTGTGGATGCCACCGCCCCGGGGGCGGAAGACGAGGCCGAAGCGCTCGCCAGCCCGCTCGCCGAAGAGCCGGCGATCCCTCTGGGCATCGAGGTCTCCGACGAGGCGCTGGAGCTCGTGACCCATTACTCGCGCAACCTCGGCGTCCCCGCCCGGCGCGGCGCGGATGACGCGGAGGTGCTCGTGGGCAAGGAAGTCTTCTACGCCGCCGGCTGCCCCGCCTGCCATGTGCCGAAGTTCGTCACCGGCCGGATGGAGGGCGAGAGTGCCCAGAGCTTCCAGCTCATCTGGCCTTATACCGACCTCCTCCTCCATGACATGGGGCCGGGGCTGGCCGACAACCGGCCCGAGGGCGTCGCCACCGGCAGCGAATGGCGGACGGCGCCGCTCTGGGGCATCGGCCTCACCGAGCTGGTCACCGGGCAGCAGAGCTATCTGCATGACGGCAGGGCGCGGACGCTGCTCGAGGCGGTCCTCTGGCATGGCGGAGAGGCGGAGGCTGCGCGGACCCGCGTCGTCGAGCTCACCCCAGAAGACCGCGCCGCCCTCATCGCTTTCCTGGAGTCGCTCTGACATGCGCGCCCTTGTTCTTGCCATCTCGCTCCTCTCCACCCCGCTCGCCGCCGACCCCGTCCTCGACCGCGCGGTCGAGACGGTGATCCAGCCGGCGGTGGAGACCTTCGCTCGGCGCACCGAGGCGCTGGCGGAGGCGACCCGGCTCGATTGCCGGGCGTCGAGCCCGATCCTCCAGGCGCTCTGGGCGGAGGCGATGGACGGCTGGCTCGGCGTGCAGGACTTCCGCTTCGGGCCGCTCGAGAGCACCGGCCTCCGCGAAGCCATCGCCTTCTGGCCCGACGAGCGCGGCTTCCGCCCGCGGGCCCTGAACCGGGCGCTGAGCACCTCCGTGCACCCCGAGACGGCGGCGGAGATGGCCGAGGCGCCGATCTCGCTCCGCGGGCTCTATGCGATCGAGGCGATGCTCTACGATACGCGATTCAACGACTATCCGGATGTCAGCCCGGGCTGCACCCTGGTGCAGCTCATGGCCGAGGATCTGGCCGCCAATGCCGCCGCGCTCGCGGCGGACTGGCAGGCGTTCGGCCCGGTGATGCGCGGCGCCGAAGAGGGCAACGCCACCTATTTCACCGCTGCCGAGGCGCGTCAGGCGCTTTTCACCGGGCTCGTCGTCTCGATGCAGTTCGACATGATGGAGCGGCTCGGCCTGCCGCTCGGCACCGGCGGCGCGCCCCGGCCTGAGCTCGCTGAGGGGCGTCTGTCAGAACGTGCACTCGCCAACCTCATCCAGTCGACCTTCGGCCATGAGGCGCTGGCGCTGGCGCTGACGGAGAATGCCGAGACCCGCACCGAGCTCATGGCGGATTTCGACGACCTGCGCGCGCGCCTCGCGGCCATCGAGGATCAGACGCTCGCCAGCCTCGCCGAGCCGGGCGGGCGCTTCCAGGCGGATGTCGCCGCCACCGCCTATACTGCGCTCTGGACCAAGCTGAACCGGCTCCTCTCCGAAGAACTCGGCGTCACCATGGGCGTCGTCGGCTTCGACGGAGACTGAGGCCATGCCGAGCCGCCGCGCCTTCCTCGCCACGCTCGCCGCCAGCGCCTCCGGCGCCCGCCTCGGCTGGGCCGCGGCCGGCGCGCCGGCCTACCTCGCGGCCGCCCGGCTGGCGGACGGCTCCTTCGATCTCGTCGGGCTGCGGGGCTCGGGCGAGGCCGCCTTCCGCGTGCCGCTCCCCGCCCGCGGCCATGCCGGCGCCGGCCATCCGATCCGCGCCGAGGCCGTCGTCTTCGGCCGCCGCCCGGGGCATTACGCGCTGGTCGTCGACTGCGCGCTTGGCGCCGTGACGGCCGAGCTGGCGCCGCCCGAGGGCTCGGTCTTCAACGGCCACGGCAGTTTCCTGGACGGCGGGCGGCTCCTCGTCACCACCGAGCAGCGCACGGCGGATTCCGCCGGCCGGCTGGGCATCTGGGACGCCTCCGACGGCTATGCCCGGCTCGGCGAGGTCGACAGCGGCGGCCTCGGCCCCCACGAGGCGCGGGTGATGCCCGACGGCGTGACGATCGCGGTGGCGAACGGCGGTATCAACACCGAAGACGGGCGTGAGATGCTGAACATCGCCACGATGGAGCCCAACCTCACCTACCTGACCCTTGCGGGCGGGGTGGAGGAGCAGGTGGAGCTGCCGCAGCTCCGCCAGAACTCCATCCGCCACCTCGCCTTCGCGGCCGGCGGCGTCACCGCCTTCGCGATGCAATGGGTGGGCGAGGGGGCCGAAGCACCGCCGCTCCTCGGCCTCCACCGGAGGGGGGCGGCGCCGGTGCTCTGCGCCGCGCCCGGGGCGGAGCAATATGCGCTGCAAAACTACACCGGCACGGTCGGCGTCTCCGGCAATGGCCGGGAGGTCGCGATCTCGTCGACGCCGGGCGGGGTGCTCCACCGCTACGGGCTGGACGGCACCTTCCTCGGCAGCGTCGCCCGGGCGCGGCTCATGGGCGTGGCGCCGCTGGGGGAGGGGTTCCTCACCACAGACGAGCAGGGCGGCATCCTCGCCATCGAGGGGGACAACGCCCGCCCGCTCGCCCGGCATGACGAGATCTGGGACAACCACCTCATTACGCTCTGAGCGGGGTGGTCGCGGGGGGTGGCGGGCTGAAGCCCGCCCTACAGCCTCTTGCGCTTGTCCGCCGGTCGAGCGGTGCCCCGCCCGGTGCGCGCCGGCACGGCGCAGGGCGAGCGCCGGCCCGGCCCGCGGGCTGGCGCTCTGGTGAGGCTGGGCGCAACGGCGGGTGGGAGGTGTGTGGCACCATAAAGCGCGGTGCGGCGATGGCAGGAGCGCCAACCCCCGGGCCGGCGCCCGCCCTGCGCGGCGAGGTGGGACTATTTGGCAGGGGGCCGTGGGTTGAAAACCCACCCTACGGATGGGTCCGTTGGGAAAGGCCGGGCCAGCCCCTCAGCCCTCCACCTGCTCCTTGAAGCGGGTGAAGAACTCGTCCGCCATCTTGCGGGCGAAACCGCCGACCACCCGGCCGCCGAGCTGCGCCAGCTTGCCGCCGACCTTGGCCTCGACCTCGTAGGCGAGCTCGGTGCCCTCGGGCACATCGGCCAGCACCACATCGGCCGCGCCCTTGGCGAAGCCGGCGACGCCGCCCTTGCCCTCTCCGACCAGCCGGTAGCTGACCTCGGGCACGATGTCCTCCAGCGTCACCGCGCCCTTGAAGGTGGCCTTCACCGGGCCGACCTTCTGCACGACGACGGCCTCGAACCCCTCCTCCGGCGAGCCCGTCAGCTCCTGACAGCCGGAGATGCAGGCCTTCAGCGTCTCGGCATCGTTGAGCCGCGCCCAGACCGCGGCGCGGGGGGCCGCGATCGTCACCTTGCCGTCGAGTTCCATGGGGCTCCCTTCCTGATGCGCTCCGGCGCGAGACTGGGGCGGCGCGCCGGGAATGGCAAGCCGGTCAGGCGGCCGCGAGGGCGCGCTCGCGGCGGATGACGAGGAGGATCGAGAGGAGCGAGACGATGCTCGAGAGCTCCATGATCCATTGCAGCGGCAGCGCATTGCCGGCGCCGGAGAGGAGCGCCCCCGCCAGCGCCGAGAGCACCGCGCCGCCGCCGATGGCGATGGCCATGCCGAGGCCGGAGGCGGTGCCGGCGAGCTCCGGCCGCACCGAAAGCGAGCCGGCGGTGGCGGAGGGCATCATCATGCCGTTGCCGAGGCCGAGGAGCGGCATGAAGCCGAAGAAGAGGAGCGGCGAGGGCTCGAAGAGATAGGCGGCTATCAGCGCCGCGGCGAGGCCGAGCGTCGAGGTCAGCGTGCCGGCGAGGCACATGGCGTTGATCCCGGCGCGGGTGGCGAAGCGGCCGGTGAGGAAATTCCCCGCCGCATAGCCGAGCGCCGGCGAGCCGACGGCGATGCCGGTCATCATCGGCGAGAGGCCGAAGAGGTCATGCGCCACATAGCTCGCCCCGCCGAGGAGCGCGAAGAAGGCGCCGGAGCCGGCAGCGGCGCAGACCACATAGCCCCAGAACCGGCGGGAGCCGAGGAGCTCGGGATAGTTGCGCACCTGGGCGCGGAACGTCAGGCCGCGGCCGCCGGCCAGCGTCTCGCCCTGGTCGCGCCAGCAGAGCGCGATCATCCCGACGCCGAAGAGGGCAAGAAGCCAGAAGACGGCGCGCCAGCCGAAGAACTCATCGACCGTGCCGCCAAGGGTCGGCGCGATCATCGGCACCAGCGCCATGCCCATCGTCACATAGCCCAGCATCGAGGCGGCCTGCTCGGCCGGCACCATGTCGCGCACGATGGCGCGGGAGAGCGCCATGCAGGAGGCGACGACGGCCTGCAGCATCCGGCAGGCGAGGAAGGTACCCGTCGTGGGCGCGAGGGCGCAGCCGATGGTCGCGATGACGAAGATCCCGAGCGCGGCGATCACCACCGGCCGCCGCCCGACGCGGTCCGAGATCGGGCCGATGAAGAGCTGCACAACCGCGGTCGTGCCCAGATAGCCCGAGACGGCGAGCTGCATCACCCCGTAATCCGCCCCGAACTCGTTCGCCATGGCAGCGAGCGAGGGCAGGAAGATCGACATGGAGAGCGCCGACATCGAGGCGATGAGCGTCAGCGTCAGGATATGGGGCGGCGTCTGCCGGTCGAGAAAGCGCACGGTCGGGCGGGCGGCCGGGGTCTCGCGGGCAGCGGGCGGGGAGGCTGTCATGTACGAGGCCTAGGGTCTGGCGGGGCCGGGGTCAATCGCCCGCCGGGAGCCCGGGGGCGAGGAAGATCACCCCGGCGCCGAGCGCAATGAGGCTGAAGCCGAGGATATGCGCGGGCCGGATCGGCTCGCCCAGCCAGAGCGCCGAGAAAGCGCAGAAGATGGTGAGGGAGAGGACCTCCTGGATCGTCTTCAGCTCCGCCGCCGAGAAGCGGCCGTGGCCGATGCGGTTGGCGGGCACCTGCAGCATGTATTCGAAGAGCGCGATGCCCCATGCGACGAAGATGACGACGAGGAGCGGCGCCGCCTTGAACTTCAGATGCCCGTACCAGGCGAAGGTCATGAAGACGTTGGACAGGGCCAGAAGCCCGATGGTGACGAGGGGAACGGGGAGGGTCATGGCAGGGCCGGAGCTGACGCCGGCGCGGCGCCGGCGCGCGACGATAGGGCCGGGCGGAGGCGGGCTCAAGGGTGGGGTCAAAGGCGGGTCGGGGGTTTAGTGCGGGGCGGCGACAGGCAGCGCCGGGCAGGCCTCCCGCCCACCCACCCCGGCCCGCCCGGCGCTGCCTGTCGCCGGGGCCAGGTGGCGCCCGTTGGCCGGCGGGGCCGGGGGGCGCTGCCCCCCGTCGCCTGAACGGCGACTCCCCCCGGAGTACTTGGAAGAAAGCGAGGGCGAGGAGGAGGTCGGGGGCGGCGCACTGGCATTGACTGTTCGATCGCTGGCGGGCGCGGGCGCCGGCGGGCAGGGGTGCATCCCTGCGGTGGGCGGGGGGCGGGGCGCAGCCGGACGGTTGCCGGGCGCGCGCCGCGCCGGCCGGGCCGCCGCCTGCAGCGATTTCCGGTTGGGGCAGGGGCCCCGAGAGGCTAAGACCGGGGGATCGGGCGGCAGGGAGGCCGGTGCATGCAGGACATTCTGGCGGAACTGGAGGCGCGGCGCGCAGAGGCGCGGGCCGGGGGCGGCGCGGCGCGGGTGGCGGCGCAGCACGGCAAGGGCAAGCTCACCGCGCGGGAGCGGATCGAGCTTCTGCTCGACGAGGGCTCCTTCGAGGAATGGGACATGTTCGTGGCTCACCGGGCCACCGATTTCGGCATGGCCGGGCAGCGGCCCGCGGGCGACGGCGTGGTGACCGGCTGGGGCACCGTCAACGGCCGGCAGGTCTATGTCTATTCCCAGGATTTCACCGTCTTCGGCGGCTCGCTCTCCGAGACCCATGCCCAGAAGATCTGCAAGGTCATGGACATGGCCATGCAGAACGGCGCGCCGGTCATCGGGTTGAACGATTCGGGCGGCGCCCGCATCCAGGAGGGCGTGGCGAGCCTCGCCGGCTATGCCGAGGTCTTCCAGCGGAACATCATGGCGAGCGGGGTCGTGCCGCAGATCTCGGTCATCATGGGGCCCTGCGCCGGGGGCGCCGTCTATTCCCCGGCGATGACGGATTTCATCTTCATGGTGAAGGACAGCTCCTACATGTTCGTCACCGGCCCCGACGTGGTGAAGACGGTCACGAACGAGGTGGTCACCGCCGAGGAGCTCGGCGGCGCCACGACGCATACCCGCCGCTCCTCCGTCGCCGATGGCGCCTATGACAACGACGTCGAGGCGCTGGCCGAGGTGCGGCGGCTGGTCGATTTCCTGCCGCTCTCTAACCGCGAGAAGCCCCCCCTCCGCCCCTTCCACGATGATGTGGAGCGGCTGGAGCCCAGCCTCGACAGCCTGATCCCCGAGAACCCCAACCAGCCCTACGACATGAAGGAGCTGATCCACAAACTGGCCGACGAGGGCGATTTCTTCGAGATCCAGGAGGAGTTCGCCCGCAACATCGTCACCGGTTTCATCCGCATGGAGGGGCGGCCCGTCGGCGTGGTGGCCAACCAGCCGATGGTGCTCGCCGGCTGCCTCGACATCGACGCCTCCCGCAAGGCGGCGCGGTTCGTGCGCTTCTGCGATGCCTTCGAGATCCCGCTTCTGACGCTGGTCGACGTGCCGGGCTTCATGCCGGGGACGGCGCAGGAATATGGCGGCGTCATCAAGCACGGGGCGAAGCTCCTTTTCGCCTATGGCGAGGCGACGGTGCCGAAGGTGACGCTCATCACCCGCAAGGCCTATGGCGGCGCCTATGACGTCATGTCTTCCAAGCACTTGCGGGGCGATGTGAATTACGCCTGGCCGACGGCGGAGATTGCGGTGATGGGCGCGAAGGGCGCGGTCGAGATCCTCTACCGGAGCGAGCTCGGCGACCCCGAGCAGATCGCCGCCCGCACGAAGGATTACGAGGACCGCTTCGCCAACCCCTTCGTCGCGGCCGAGAAGGGCTTCATCGACGAGGTGATCATGCCGCATTCCACGCGGCGCCGGCTCTGCCGGGCCTTCGCGGGCCTTCGGGGCAAGCAGCAGCAATCGCCCTGGAAGAAGCATGGCAACATCCCCCTCTAGGTCGTTGTCATGAAACGCCTTCTGCCTCTCCTCCTTCTCGCCGCGCTCCCCGCTGCCGCGCAGGATGTCACCGCCCCCTCCGGCCATCCCTGGCGCATCTTCGACGTGGTGCTCGAGGAGGGGACGGCGCGGCTGCGCTTCGTCTCCGAAGACCTCACCGCCGATGATTTCGAGGCGATCGCGGGCGACTTCCAGTGGCTCTGCGACAACCTCGCCCTGCCGGCGCTCGAGGGCAGCGAGATCACCCCGAGCGAGATCGTCATCTCGCTCTCCGACCGCGAGCTGCCCTTCGGCGCCATCGTGCCCGAGGCCGTGCAGTTCTTCGAAGCCTACCGCGTCGAGGACGGCGCCTGCATCTGGGAGCTGTTCTGATGGAAAAGCACCGCGGCTTTCCCGGCCGCCTGACGGGGACGGATTTCCAGTTCACCATCCGCCGCGCCAACAAGGCCGGCGCCACCAAGCTCATCGCCCGCGAGCGCTATGCCGACCGGCGCCACGCCGACCGGCTGGCGGATCTCACCTTCATGGCCGCGCTCTGGGCGCATTTCGGCGAGGAGCCCTTCGTGCGCGGCAATCTCGATGCGGGGCGGCTCTCCTGGCTCTTTGGGCGCGAGGTCGTGCCGGCGGAGGAGGATTTCGACCCCGAGAGCTACGATGCACTCCTGCGCATCGACCGGCAGAAGGCGGAGATCGCCTTCCCCGAGGCCTTCGAGTGAGACGGGCGGAGCGGCGCGATTTCGCCGCTGCGCGGCCGGCCCCGGCGCCGAGCCGTCGCGGCCGGGCGTCTGCTGGCGAGGGTCGGAGGGGCGAGCGGCAGCGATTCCCTTGCCCTGTTGGGGCGGGGCGCCGCCGCCGGGCCTGTGATTCCGTGACGCGGGGGCATTGCATTCCGCCCGGCAGGGGGTGGCAATCCGCCGCCGAAACCCGGACTTTTCAGAGGAATCCGGGCGTTGTTATTGCATGTCAGCACGGAATTGCGGTGGTGACTTGGCGGGCGACTTGCCGCGTGGCAGGATCGCCCCAGCTTGAGGCCATATCGACAGGAGAAGACCCATGCCCAAGATGTTCAAGACTTCCGTTCTGCTCGTGGCTCTGGCCGGCGGTGTTGCCGGCTGCGCCTATGACCCGAACCAGACCTCGGCTGCTGACTGCGCCGCCACCGGCGCCGCGCTCTACGCCGGCTCGCAGATGCTCAACGGCGCCGACGCGCGCGAAGCCGTGGGCGCGGGCCTCATCGGTGCCGGCGCTGGCGCCGTCGCCAACAGCTTCGGCGCCTGCTGAGGCCGACCAAGGCAGGGGGCGTCGCCGCCCCTCGTTGAAGACCATGGAAGCCGCCGGGGCCCTCGGGCCTCGGCGGTTTCGTCATGTAAGGGGACCAAAAGGGTGAAGAAGCTCCTGATCGCCAACCGGGGCGAGATCGCCTGCCGGATCATCCGCACCGCCCGCGCCATGGGCATCCCGACCGTCGCCATCTATTCCGATGCCGACCGGCGCGCCCTGCATGTGGCCGAGGCGGACGAGGCGATCCATATCGGCCCCTCGCCGGCGGCGGAGAGCTATATCGACATCGCGCGGGTGATGGAGGCCGTGCGCGCCTCCGGCGCCGACGCGGTGCATCCGGGTTACGGCTTCCTCTCCGAGAACCCGAAGTTCGCCAAGGCGCTCGCCGAGGCGGGCGTCACCTTCGTCGGCCCGCCGCCCGGGGCCATCGAGGCGATGGGCGACAAGATCACCTCCAAGAAGATCGCCGCCGAGGCGGGGGTCTCGACCGTGCCCGGCTACATGGGGCTCATTGCGGATGCGGAGGAGGCGGCGAAGATTGCCGGCGAGATCGGCTATCCGGTGATGATCAAGGCCTCGGCGGGCGGCGGCGGCAAGGGGATGCGCATCGCCTGGGACGAGGCCGAGGCGCGCGAGGGCTTCGAGAGCAGCCGGCGCGAAGCGGCGGCGAGCTTCGGGGACGACCGCATCTTCATCGAGAAATTCGTGACCCAGCCGCGGCATATCGAGATCCAGGTGCTGGCGGACAGCCACGGCAATGCCGTCTACCTGCACGAGCGGGAATGCTCGATCCAGCGGCGCAACCAGAAAGTGGTGGAAGAGGCGCCCTCGCCCTTCCTCGACGAGGCGACGCGGGCCGCCATGGGCGCCGAGGCCGTCGCCCTGGCGCAGGCCGTCGGCTACCAGAGCGCCGGGACGGTGGAGTTCATCGTCGATGGCGAGCGTAACTTCTACTTCCTCGAGATGAACACGCGGCTTCAGGTGGAGCATCCGGTGACGGAGCTCATCACCGGCGTGGACCTCGTCGAGCAGATGATCCGCGTGGCGCGGGGCGAGCCGCTCGGGTTCTCGCAAGGCGATCTCAAGATCAACGGCTGGGCTATCGAATCGCGGCTCTATGCCGAGGATCCCTATCGCAACTTCCTGCCCTCCATCGGCCGGCTCACCCGCTATCGCCCCCCGGCGGCGGAGGCGGGGCCGGAGCTTGCGGTGCGCAACGACACCGGCGTGACCGAGGGGGGCGAGATCTCGATGTTCTACGACCCCATGATCGCCAAGCTCTGCACCTGGGCGCCGACGCGCGAGAAGGCCGTGGCCGCGATGGCCGAGGCGCTCGACGGCTTCGAGCTGGAGGGCATCGGCCACAACCTGCCGTTCCTCTCCGCCGTGATGGCGCATCCGAAGTTCCAGGCCGGCGAGATGACCACGGCCTTTATCGCCAAGGAATGGCCGGAGGGCTTCGCCGGGGTGGAGCTGCCGGAGGCGGAGCTCCGCCGCGTGGCGGCGGCGGCGGCGGCCATGCACCGCATCGCCGAGATCCGCCGCACCCGCATCTCGGGCCGGCTCGACAACCACCGGCGGACGCTGGGCGACGATTTCGTCGTGACGCTTCAGGATGCCCGCTTCGAGGTGAGCCTCGCGGCCGAGCCGGAGGGGACGGATGTCACCTTCGAGGGGGGCGAGACGCTCCGCGTCACCGGCGCCTGGGCGCCGGGGCAGAGCCTTGCGCGGCTGGAGGTCGGCGGCCTGCCGCTCCTCCTCAAGGTCGAGCCGATGCCGCTCGGCTTCCGCCTGCGAACGGGCGGGGCCGACCTCAAGACCCGCGTCATGCCGCCCCGCCAGGCGGAGCTGGCGGCGCTGATGCCAAAGAAGCTGCCGCCCGACACCTCGAAGCTGCTCCTCTGCCCGATGCCGGGGCTGATGGTGAAGCTGAACGTGGGGCCGGGCGACACGGTGGAGGAGGGCCAGCCGCTCTGCACCGTCGAGGCGATGAAGATGGAGAACATCCTGCGCGCCGAGCGGCAGGGCGTGGTGGCCAAGGTCAACGTCGCGGAGGGCGACAGCCTCGCGGTGGATGCGGTGATCCTGGAGTTCGAGTGAGGGGGGGGGGCCTGAGGGCAGGCCTCCCGATTGCGTGGGGCGCCGCCGTCGGAGGCCGCTATGCGACTACGGGAGCTGGCGGGCGCCACCCGCGCCCCTCTCAGCCGATCCCACCGGTGCCGCGCAGGGCGAGCGCCGGCCCGGGGGGTGGCGCTCCAACGGCTGGACAGCGTGCTTTATGGTGCAACAAGCCTCCCCGCTCCGAGCGATCGCCCAGCCTCACCAGAGCGCCAGCCCGCGGGCCGGGCCGGCGCTCGCCCTGCGCCTGCGGCGCGCACCGGGCGGGGGCACAGAACGGGCGTTGCGCGGGCGGTGGGTGGGAGACCCACCCTACGGGGGGCGGAACGCGTCAGGCGCGGGGGGTGCACCCCAGCCCGCTCAGCGCCCGCCCAAGGTCCCCGTCTCGCGGATCTCCTGCTGCCTCAGGGGCAGCTTGTCGATCGCATGGGCGATCTCGCGGGTGGCCCAGGGCGCGGGCTTGCGCTGGGCGATGCGGCCGTCCTTGCCGATGAGGATCATCACGAAGCCGCGCGGCCGGAAGGTCTGGCGCACCTCGGTTTCCGCATCGGGGTCGGTATCGGTGATGACGATCACGTCGCGGGCGACGAGATCATTCCACCCCGCCTCGATCAGCTCCATCTGCTCGGCGAAATTCGGGTCGAACGGGCTGTCGGCGAAGATGATGAGCGGCCGGGCGCGATATTGCAGCGCGTCCATGTCGATCTCTTCGCCGGAGAAGACGCGCAGCGGATCCTCCCGCCAGATCGCGATCACATCCTCGTCTTGCGCCTGCGCGGCCAGGGGCGCCAGCGCCAGGACGGCGGCCGAAATCAGGCGGAGGGCTGCTCTCATGCTCATGATATAGGGGGCGGGGGGGCGCTTGCGAAGGGTATCTCTCCGCCGCTAGAGAGAAATTTACCGGGCCCGCGGCATCGCCGGGCCGCCTGAGGGCAGGGAGGACGCACGGCTGGAGATCATCCTGCATCTCGGCGCGCACCGGACGGGCAGCACCACGCTGCAGCGCCACCTCGCTGCCCGCCGCGCGGGCCTTCTCGCCGAGGGCACCGCGCTCTGGCTGCCGGACGACACGCGCCGCGGCGGCTGGCTCCTCGGTCTCGACGGCACGCCGGGCAAGGCGCCGCCCGAGGTCGTTAGTGCCGCGCACCGGCGGATCGGCGAGGAGCTTGCGCGGCTGGAGGATCGCGGGATCACCCGCCTGATCCTGTCGGAAGAGAACCTCCTCGGCACCATGCGCCACTGCCTGCGCTCCCGGGCGCTCTATCCGGCGCCGGGCGACTGGCTCGGCCGCCTCGCGCCGGCGCTCGAGGGGCGGGCGCTGCGCCTCGGGCTCGCCATCCGGCCGCTGGAGGACTGGTGGCCCTCGGCCCTTGCCGTGCTCGCCACCCGCGGCGCGCCGATGCCCGACCGCCAGGCGCTGATGGAGATCGCCATTGCCCCGCGCGGCTGGCGCGAGGTGGTGACGGAGATCGCCGCCGCCTTCCCCGGCGCCCCGCTGACGATCTGGTCCGAGGCCTTCGCCGCCCGGCCGGCGGCGGCGGCGGCGCTCCTCGGCGTCGCAGAGGATCCTGACGCGCCAGCCGAGCCCGCACCCGTGCACAACGCCCGGCCAGAGGGCGCGGCGCTCTTCACCGAAGACGAGGCGGGCGCCCTCGCGGAGCAGACCGAGACCGACCTCGCCTGGCTGCGCGCCGGCGCCGGCGGGCTCGGGCGGTTCGTGGAGGACCCCGATCCTTGCCCCGATCCTTGCCCCGGGCCACCCGAATCGGCGATCACGGATCTTGAGGAGGAGCCCCAATGAGCAAGGCCGACTGGCGCGCCCGCGCCTCCAAGGAGCTGAAGGGCAAAGACCCCGAGACCCTCACCTGGACGACGCTCGAGGGCATCGAGATCGCGCCGCTCTACACGGCGGAGGATGTGGCCGGGCTCGACCTCAGCTCCACCCCTGGCGAGGCGCCCTATACCCGCGGCCCCCGCGCCACGATGTATGCCGGCCGGCCCTGGACGATCCGGCAATATGCCGGCTTCTCCACCGCCGCCGAGAGCAATGCCTTCTACCGGCGGGCGCTGGCGGGCGGGCAGCAGGGCATCTCCGTCGCCTTCGACCTCGCCACCCATCGCGGCTACGACAGCGACCACCCAAGGGTGGAGGGCGATGTCGGCATGGCCGGCGTGGCGATCGACAGCGTCGAGGACATGATCGAGCTCTTCGCCGGCATCCCGCTCGGCCAGACCTCCGTCTCGATGACGATGAACGGCGCGGTGATCCCGATCCTCGCGAGCTTCATCGTCGCGGGGGAGGAGCAGGGGGTGGACCGGGCAGCGCTGTCGGGGACGATCCAGAACGACATCCTCAAGGAGTTCATGGTGCGGAACACCTATGTGTATCCGCCGGAACCCAGCATGAGGATCGTCGCCGACATCATTGAATACACATCGAAAGAGATGCCGCGGTTCAACTCCATCTCCATCTCCGGCTACCACATGCAGGAGGCGGGGGCGACGCTGGTGCAGGAGCTTGCCTTCACCCTCGCCGACGGGCGCGAATACGTCCGCGCCGCGCTGGCGCGGGGTATGGAAGTCGACAGCTTCGCGCCGCGCCTCAGCTTCTTTTTCGCCATCGGCATGAACTTCTTCATGGAGGCGGCGAAGCTCCGCGCCGCCCGCCTCCTGTGGCACCGGGTGATGGCGGAGTTCGCGCCTGAGGACCCGCGCAGCTCGATGCTCCGCACCCATTGCCAGACCTCCGGCGTGTCGCTGCAGGAGCAGGACCCCTACAACAACGTCGTGCGCACCGCCTACGAGGCGCTCTCGGCGGTGCTCGGCGGCACCCAGTCGCTGCACACCAACGCGCTCGACGAGGCCATGGCGCTGCCGTCGGACCATTCCGCCCGCATCGCCCGGAACACCCAGCTCATCCTGCAGGAGGAGACGGGGGTCACGAAGGTCGCCGACCCGCTCGCCGGCTCCTACTACGTCGAGAGCCTCACCGCCGAGCTGGCCGAGAAGGCCTGGGCGCTGATGGAGGAGGTGGAGGCTCTGGGCGGCATGACGAAGGCCGTCGCCGAAGGCATGCCCAAGGCGCGGATCGAGGCGGCGGCCGCCGAGCGGCAGGCGCTGATCGACCGGGGCGAGACGGTGATCGTCGGGGTGAACAAGTACCGGCAGGACGAGGAGGCGCCCATCGAGCTTCTCGGCGTCGACAATGAAGGCGTCCGCGCCGGCCAGATCGCCCGGCTCGCCGCGCTGAAGGCGGCCCGCGACCCCGCCGCGGTCGAGACGGCGCTCGCCGGGCTTACGGCGGCGGCGCAGGGCGGCGGCAACCTCCTCGCCGCGGCGGTGGAGGCGGCCCGCGCCCGCGCCACCTTGGGCGAGATCAGCGCGGCGATGGAGGCGGTCTTCGGCCGCCACAGGGCGGAGCCCAAGGTCCTTTCCGGCGTCTATGGCGGCGCCTGGGAGGGGGACGCCGGCTTCGCGGCGCTCATGCAGGACGTCGCCACCTATGCGGCGGAGGAGGGCGCACCGCCGAAGATGATGGTCGTCAAGATGGGCCAGGACGGCCACGACCGCGGCGCCAAGGTCATCGCCTCGGCCTTCGGCGATCTCGGCTTCGAGGTCGCCATGGGCCCGCTCTTCCAGACGCCCGAGGAGGCGGCGGAGAGCGCCGTGGAGGCCGGGGCGCAAGTCGTCGGCATCTCCTCCCTCGCGGCCGGGCACCGGACGCTGGCGCCCCAGCTCATCGCAGCGCTGAAGGCGCGGGGGGCAGGGGATGTGCTCGTCGTCTGTGGCGGGGTGATCCCGCAGCAGGATTACGCCTTCCTGAAGGAGGCCGGCGTGGCCGCGATCTTCGGGCCGGGGACGAACATCCCCGAGGCGGCGCGGAAGATCCTCGGGCTTCTGAGGGGCGCGATCCCCAACCGCTAGGCGGCGGGCACCGCATGGTTTCCGCGCGCCCCGGCGGCGCTCAGCGCTCGTAGCCGAAGAGCTCGAAATCCCGCGCATAGAGCCGCTGTACCAGCGCCTTCGCCTCGTCGCTGATCTCGGGGCCCGCGCCGGATCCGGCGCGCAGATGCGGCAGGGCGGGGGCCGGCAGCCCGGCATCGGCGCAGATCTCCGCCAGGTCCTCCGCCAGCCGCTCGAACCGGCCGACCCTGTCCACGATCACCCGGCCCTCCCCGTCGGTCAGGAACCACGCCTGATCCGGCAGCCGCGCGAAGAGCCCCGTCCGGCTCTTCGCCCAATGGGGCGGGCCTGCGAGCCGCCAGCGCAGGAAGCTCTCGAACGACAGCGCCTTGGCGATCTGCTGCCAGCGGCGGTATCGATAGGTCTGGATATAGGCGTAATGCGAGCGGGCATGGGCGTAGGGATGGCGGACGAAGGCGAAGCTCCGGTAGCTCTGCCAGACCTCCGGCCCGAGCTTCGCCCGCACCAGCCGCGCCGGGTCGTGCATCTGGAACCAGGCGGTCCCGGGGTCGAGACGCCCCGGCAGCGCCCGCCTGAGGGCCGCCCCGGCGCCGAAGCCCGCGCCCGTCCCGACAGGCGCCAGCGCCTCGGCGACGGAGGTGCCTCCGGTCTTCGGCACATGGATGAAGATGAGGCGATGCGCGGTCGAGATCAGCATGGGGGAGGACTGCCCGGGGGCGGACCCGCCGTCAATGCTCGCCCGCTCGTTGGCGCCCATTGACCCCGCCCGCGCGTCCGCCAGAGTGGCATCATGCGGCTCGATCACCTCGTCATCCTCTGCGCCGATCTGGCAGACGGCATCTCCCATGTCGCGGCGGCGCTCGGCGTCACGCCCGCGCCTGGCGGGCGGCACGCGCTTTTCGGCACCCATAATGCCGTCGTCTCGCTCGGCGGCGGCACCTATCTGGAGGTGCTGGCGCCCGACCCCGAGGCGCCGGTGCCGGAGCGGCCCCGCTGGTTCGGGCTCGATCTGTTCGAGGGCCCGCCCCGTCTCGCCAACTGGGCCTGCGCCGTGGACGACCTCGACGCCGCGCTCGATGCCGCGCCCTTCGCCGGCGAGCCGCTCGACCTCGCCCGCGGCGCGCTTCGCTGGCGGATCGCCGTGCCGGCGGATGGCGCCCTGCCGATGGGCGGCGCCTTCCCGACGCTCCTGGAATGGCAGAGCCCGCCCCCCGGCGAGACGCTGCCCGATGCCGGGCTCCGCCTGCGGTCGCTGGCGATCCAGGCGCCCCATGCCGGCGAGGCGCTGGAGGCGCTCGGCGGGGCGCTTCCCGACCCCGCGATCACCCTGACCGGCGCCGAGCGCTTCCGCCTCTCCGCCGAGATCGACACGCCCCACGGACCGCGGCATCTGGCCTGAGTCCTCCCGATGAGATCCCCCTCATGAGCATCACCATCCGCCCGGCGAGCGAGGCCGACATCCCGGCCCTCGCCGCGATCTGGAACCCGATCATCCGCGACACGACGATCATCTTCTCCGACGAGGAGAAGACGCCGGATGACATCGCCGCCATGATCGCCTCCCGCCCGGCCTTCCTCGTGGCCGAGGTGGAGGGCACTGTCGCCGGCCTTGCCACCTACGGGCAGTTCCGTCCGTCGAACGGCTACCGCGCGGCGATGGAGCATACGGTGCTGATCGCGCCCGAGGCCAAGGCCCGCGGCCTCGGCCGGGCGCTGATGGCGGCGATCGAGGCCGATGCGAAGGGAAGGGGCTTTCATGTCATGCTCGGCGTCGTCAGCCACGAGAACGCCGCCGGCATCGCCTTCCACCGGGCGGTTGGCTACCGCGAGACCGGCCGGCTGACCGAGACCGGCCAGAAGTTCGGCCGCTGGCTCGACGCAGTGGTGCTGCAGAAGATCCTCTAACCCCGCGGTCTTAGCTCCCGAAAAGCCTCAGGGCGGGGCTCGGGGGGCGCCATGAGTTCGAGCAACAACGGCGATGTGCCGCAGCCCTCGCACGCGCGCCCAAACCCGCAGTCTTCCCGGAGTGTTGCTCACCGAAAGCTGTACAAACCTGCCCCACCTTCCCCCTTCCGCCCCCATCCCGCCCGGCCTAGACTCGCGCCCATGTCGATCTGGACCCGCATCTCCGACGCGCTCGCGGCGCTTCGCCAGGGCGAGCCGCTCTCGGCGGTCTTCGACCGGCTGCGGGCGCCGCCGGACCGATCGGTGGCCTTCACCATCGCGGTGATCGCGCTCGGCGCGAAGATGGCCAAGGCCGACGGGCAGGTCACGCGCGACGAGGTGACGGCCTTCCGCGAGGTCTTCACCATCGCGCAGGAGGACGAGGCGGCGGCGGCGCGGGTCTACAACCTCGCCCGGCAGGACATCGCCGGCTTCGAGGATTACGCCGCCAAGGTTGCCGCCATGTTCGATGCGCCAGACGGGCCGCTGGCCGACGTGCTCGAGGGGCTCTTCCATATCGCGATGGCCGACGGCGATTACCATCCTGCGGAGGATGCCTTCCTCGCCCGCGTCGCCGGGATCTTCGGGATGTCCGAGCGCGCCTTCCAGCGGCTCCGCGCCCGCTTCGTCCCCGATGCCGAGCGCGACCCCTATGACGTCCTCGGCGCCGAGCCGGGGATGGCCCTTCCCGAGATCCGCCGGCTCTGGCGCGAGGGCGTGAAGGAGAGCCATCCCGATGCGCTCCGCGCCCGCGGCCTGCCGGAGGAGGCTCTGGCCCTCGCCGAGGCGCGCCTGATGGCCCTCAACCGGGCCTGGGAGCAGATCCAGGGCACCCGGGGCGCTGCCTGAGCCCATGCGGCTCGCCACCTGGAATGTCGAATGGTTCGACGCGCTCTTCGACGACGCGGGCCATCCGCTCGCCGATGCCGCGCCCTCCGGCCGGTTCGGCGTGACTCGCGAAGAACAGCTCGGCGCCATCGCCGAGGTGCTCCGCGCCCTCGATGCCGATGCGGTGCTGATCATCGAGGCGCCCGATATCTCGCGCCACCGCGACGGGCGGGCGGCGCTGGCCCGCTTCGCCTCCCGCGCGGGGATCCGCGCCTGCTCGGCGCTGGCGGGCTTTCCCTCCGAGACGCAGCAGGAGATCCTGCTCCTCCATGACCCGGCGGTGCTGAAGGCCGAACACGCGCCGAGCCGGCTTGGCGCGCCGCGCTTCGACGGGCGCTGGCGGATCGATCTCGATCTCGACGGGCTGCCGGAGCCGGTCACCTTCTCCAAGCCGCCGCTGGAGGCGGTGCTGAGCGGCTTCGGGCGAAGCCTGAGGTTCATCGGCGTGCACGCCAAGTCGAAGGCGCCCTACGGCGCCGCGGGCCCCGCCGATGCCACCCGCATCGCCATCGAGAACCGCCGCAAGCAGCTCGCGCAATGCCTCTGGCTGCGTGCCCGCGTCAGCGCGCATCTGGCGGAGGGGGAGAGCCTGGTGGTGGCGGGGGATTTCAACGACGGGCCGGGGCTCGACGCCTATGAGGCGCTCTTCGGCCGCTCCGGCGTCGAGGTCCTGATGGGGGCCGGGGAGCCGGGGCCGCTCTTCGACCCCCATGCCGCCGGCCTCCACCCCGCGACCACGGCACGGTTCCGCAGCGGCCCGGCCGGACCTGGGGCGGGCCCGGGGGAGGGGCCGGCCTTCGGCCCGGTGGAGGCGCTCCTCGACTTCATCCTGGTCTCGGAAGATCTGCGCGCCACCGGCCCCCGCTGGCGTGTCTGGAACCCGTTCGAGGACGAGGCGCTGGCCGGGGATGCCGGGCTCGCCGCCGCGCTGGTGGCGGCGTCGGACCACTTTCCGGTGACGCTGGACCTTTGAGGGGGATGGGGTGGTGGGTTGCAAACCCACCCTACGGCGTGTCGGACCGGTTGAGCTTTGCCCCCGCTCGGTACGCGCAGGGCGAGCGCCGGCCCCTCCCGCGGGCTGGCGCTCTGGTTGGGGCTGGGCTCGCGCTCAGAGCGGGGAGGATAGTTGCGCCATAAAGCGCACCGTTCAGCCGGGAGGAGCGCCAACCCCCGGGCCGGCGCTCGCCCTGCGCGGCAGCGTCGGGAAAGTTGGCGAGGGGGACGGGTCGCAACCCCCCTCTGCACCCCCCATCCGGCCTCCGCCTTTGAAGCCGGGCCGCGCAACCCTATCTTTCCTTCCATGAAACACATGACCCAGGCCCTCGCGGCCCCCGCCTTCGCTGCTGCGCTCGCGCTTCTCCCCGCCGGCCCCGTCGCCGCGCAGGAGGACGAGGGCGACGGCTTCAACCTCATGGAAGAGGGCGCCCGGCTCTTCATGCAGGGCCTCATGGACGAGATGGACCCGGCGCTGCAGGAGCTGCGCGACTTCGCGGAGGATCTGGAGCCCGCGATGCGCGAGATGACCGCCGAGATGGCCGCCGGCCTCGCCCGCGTGCTCGAAACCGTCGATTCCGTGCGCTATTACGAGGTGCCCGAGGTGATGGAGAACGGCGATATCATCATCCGCCGCAAGCCCGACGCCCCGCCTTATGTGCCGCGCGAGGATGACGAGACGGACGCGCCCGCGGACCCCGACGAAGCCGAGCTCTGATCCCGGGCGGGGCCGGGGGGCTGTTCTCCGGTTGGCCTCTAGAGGCCGGCTCCCCCCGCGGTGTCTGGGCACCCGCCTCTTAAGGAGGCGCTTGTCACTCACGACCCCCGGGGACGCCCCGGGGCCCCAGACCGGCTCTCCTGACTCCCGCCCCCGCGGGCCAATGTGACCCGAGGTCGACGCCCTGAGGGCGACCGGCCAGGCTGCCGGCCCTTGCGCGATGCTTGCGCAGGGGCCCTGCAATCGGGCAAGCAGGGCGCATGGACGACGCACCGATCACCGCGCCACCGCCGTCCGGGTCCCCGCGGCCCGGGCCGTTCACCCGGCCCATCTTCCTCGGCGAGGAGGCGCGCTCGCTCAGTCGGGTCGGCGTGGTGGACGTCGGATCCAACTCCGTCCGCTTCGTGGTCTTCGACGGCGCCGGCCGCTCGCCGGCCTATTTCTACAACGAAAAGGTCATGTGCGCCCTCGGCGCCGGCCTCTCCGACACCGGGCGCCTCTCGGCCCCCGGCAAGGAGCGGGCGCTTTCGGCGCTCCGCCGCTTCAATGCCCTCGCCGAGGGCATGGGCATCGCGCCGCTCACGGCCGTCGCCACCGCCGCGGTGCGCGAGGCGGAGGACGGGCCGGCCTTTCAGGAGGAGGTCAAGCGCCAGACCGGCATCGAGCTCTATGTCATCGACGGCGAGGAGGAGGCTCGGCTCTCCGCCCAGGGCGTTCTTCTCGGCTGGCCGGGTGCTTATGGCCTCGTCTGCGACATCGGCGGCTCGTCGATGGAGCTCGCCAACCTCGCCGATGGCGAGGTGGGGCTGCGGCTGACCTCGCCGCTCGGGCCGCTGAAGCTCCGCGAGGTGCAGGGCGGCCGCAAGGCGCTGAAGGCACATATCAAGGCGATCGTCGCCGATCTGCACGAGAAGATGCAGAAGGAGACCGGCAAGCGGCTCTTCCTCGTCGGCGGCTCCTGGCGGGCCTTCGCCCGGGTCGACATGGACAGGCGCGGCTATCCGCTGACCGTCCTGCACGAATACCGGATGACCAGCCCCGATGTGCGCGCCACCGAGAAGCACATCGCCGCCTCGGATCTCGAGGCCTTGCGCGGCAAGCTCTCGATCTCGTCGGAGCGGATGAGCCTCGTGCCCTATGCCTCCCAGGTGCTAAAGGAGCTGGTGAAGGTCTTCAAGCCGAAGGATATCGCCATCTCCTCCTACGGGATCCGCGAGGGGCTGCTTTACGAGCAGATGCCGCAGAGCTTGCGCGACCGCGACCCGCTGATCGAGGCGGCGCGCTTCGCCGAGGCGAAGGACGCGCGGGTGCCGGGCTTCGGCGATCTCCTCTTCGATTTCGTCATGCCGCTCTTCCCGCGCGCCGACTGGCAGAAGAAGCGCATCATCGAGGCGGCTTGCCTGCTCCACGACGTGAGCTGGCGGGCGCATCCCGATTACCGGGCCGAGGTCTGCTTCGACAATGCGACGCGGGCCAACCTCGGGGGCCTCAAGCATGAAGAGCGGATCTTCATGGGGCTGGCGCTGCTCCACCGCTACCAGAACAAGCGCGACGGCTCGCCCTACGAGCGGCTCTTCGCGCTTCTGGAGCCGAAGGAGGTGCAGGAGGCGGAGGTGCTGGGCAAGGCGCTCCGCCTCGGCGCGATGCTCTGGCTCGGCGCCGGCGAGGTGCCGGGAGAGCTGAAGTTCCGCCCGCAGAAGAAGGAGCTGACGCTCCGCCTCGCGCCCCGTGCCGAGCCGCTCTTCGGCGAAGTGGCCGCGTCGCGGCTGTCGTCCCTCGCCAGCTCGCTCGGCGCGAGCCATGAGGTGATCGTCAAGGGGTGAGGCCGGGGGGCGGGGTGCGGGAATGGTGGGTTACAAACCCACCCTACAGGTGCGCCCGTCTTCTCGCGTAAGGTGGGTTTTCAACCCACCGATCGCGCAACCTCCGAGCCATTCCCCCGCCCGGTACGCGCCGGCACGGCGCAGGGCGAGCGCCGGCCCGTCCCGCGGGCTGGCGCTCTGGTGGGGGCAGGCACAACGGTGGGCGGGGAGGTGGCTTGTCCCATAAAGCGCGCCGCTCGACCGTTGGAGCGCCAACCCCCGAGCCGGCGCTCGCCGTGCGCGGCGATGGTGTGCCAGATTGTGAGGGGGAAGGTGGGTTACAAACCCACCCTACGCCACGGGAGCAAGGTTCCAGCTATTCCCACGCCCGGTGCGCGCCGGAACGGCGCAGGGCGAGCGCCGGCCCGTCCCGCGGGCTGGCGCTCTGGTGAAGCTGGGCCCGGCCTCAGAGCAGGGAGGTGGCTTGCACCATAAAGCGCGCCGCTCGACCGTTGGAGCGCCACCCCCGGGCCGGCGCTCGCCCTGCGCGGCACCGTTTCTCCCGGTTGAGATGTGGGCGGTGGGTTACAAACCCACCCTACGCCGTGTTGGAAGGGTTCCGGGCAACCGGCCGTCCTCGGGCGGAGCTCCCCCTCACTCCCCCAGCACATCCCGCGCGAAGGGCACCGTCAGGTTACGGCCCTCCCTGAGCCCGGCGTCGTCCAGCGCCGCCACGGCCTCCGCCACCGCCGCGTGGCTCCGTTCCAGCCGGCCCGCGAGCCAGGGGATCACGTCGGGCGCCGGGCGGAGCTGGCGATCGGCGAAATGCTTGAGGAGAAGCCCGAAGAGCAGCGCGTCGTCGGGCTCGGGGATACGCATCACCAGCGCCGCCTGCACGCGGGTGGCGAGGTCGTTCAGCCGCAAAGGCCAGTCGCGGGGCGGGGTGCGGGCCGTCATCATCAGCCGCCCGCCCGTCGCGGCGAGGTGGTTGTGGAGGTGAAAGAGGGGCTCCTCGGCGGCCTCCGGCAGCGCCTCCATATCCTCCACCACCACCAGCCGCCCGGGCGGCGGCAGGACGGGCAGGGCGAAGCGCGCCGCGGGCACGACCTGCGCCGCCTCCGTCTGCTCCAGCACCCGAGCCAGGTGGCTCTTGCCGGAGGCGGCGGGGCCGACGAGGGCGAGCTTGCCGGCGGGCCAGCGGGCGGGGTCGGTCACCATCTCCCAGAGCGCGGCATTGCCGTCGGAGAGAAAGAAGTTCTCCGCCCCCTGCGAGACGAGCCCGGGGAGGTGAAAGCTGAGCTGGCCGTCGCTCACGAGCGATCGGGCTCCGGATCGGCCTGGGGATCGGATTGCGGGTCGGGCTCCGGATCGGTCTCTGGCGTCACGCGCGGATCGACTGGCAGCTCGCCGGCCAGGACCTCGTTCTCCCGCGCGGCCGGCACGACCTCGCCCGGTGTGACCTTCGGATTGGCCGAGACGCCCATGTAGAGAAGCGAGCGCTGATATTGATCGACGGCGAAGCGCACGATCACGCCCAGCATCGCCGCCACCGGCACCGCGACGAGGAGCCCGACGAAGCCGAAGAGCGCGCCGAAGACCGACAGGGCGAAGAGGAGCCAGACGGGGTGCAGCCCGACGGAGGAGCCGACGAGGTTCGGCGTCAGGATGTTGCCCTCGACGAACTGCCCGAAGACGAAGACCCCGGCGACGGCGGCGATCCACCACCATTCTCCCCAGAACTGGAAGAGCGCTACGCCGATGGAAAGCCCGCCGCCGACGACCGCGCCGACGTAAGGTATGAAGGTCACGAAGCCGGCAAAGGCGCCGATGGCGATGCCGAAGTTGAGCCCGATGAGCGCGAGGGCGACGGCATAGAAGGTCCCCAGGATCAGGCAGACCGTGCCCTGACCCCGGATGAAGGAGGCGAGCGTCTTGTCGATGTCCTTCGCGAGCTGGCGGACGGTCGGGGCATAATCGAGCGGCAGGAGCTCGTTCACCCGGCCGACCATCCTGTCCCAATCGAGGAGGAGGTAGAAGGTCACCACCGGCACGATCACGATGAGGACGAGGACGTTCACCACCCCCGCGGCGGAGGACAGGACGCTCTGCGCCAGCTCGGCCGAGCGGTCGGAGATCGCCTGCCCGAGCTTCTGGATCTGCTCGCGAAGCGCCGAGTCGCTGTCGATCAGCGCCGGGAAATGCGCCGAGGCCCAGGAGCGCAGCCGGTCAATCATCTCTGGCGCCGCCTCGATCAGGTCGCTCGTCTGCCGCACCAGCGTCGGCACGAGAAGGAGGATCACGGCGGCGAAGATCAGGACCGCAAGGACGGTGATGGTGATGACGGCGAGGATGCGGCTGAAGCCCAGCCGCTGCAGCCGGTCGGCGATAGGGTCGAGCACATAAGCGATGGCGCCCGCCAGCACGAAGGGCAGGATGACATTGCCCACGGCCCAGAGAATGAAGAAGAGCGCCAATGCGGCGATCCCCCAGTAGACCAGCTGATTGCGCACCGGCAGCGCCACGGGCGCACCTCCCCTTGCTTTGGCCCCGCCGGGGCCATCCCGCCAGCCTTGGCGGAAAGCGGCCCGCCGATCAAGGGCGGGGCAGGGGGAAACGGCGGGGCGGCGGCCCCGTGACGGCCCGTGACGGAGGGACAGCGGGTGCGGCCCGGCGTGATCCGCGCCGCGCCCCGATCCGACCGCCGGGCCGGGCCGCCGCCACAGGGCGCGCGCCGTCCGCCCGGGGAGGCCCAGGGAGGCTTGCCCTTCCCGGGCAAGCCCCGCTACACCGCCTTGGCCATTTGCTTGCCCCAGGAGGGATCCCCCGATGCGTCTCAGCCGTTATTTCCTGCCCGTGCTCAAGGAGACGCCGGCCGAGGCGCAGATCGTCTCGCATCGCCTGATGCTGCGCGCCGGGATGATCCGCCAGCAGGCCGCGGGGATCTATTCCTGGCTGCCGCTCGGCTACAAGGTGCTGAAGCGCATCGAGACGATCGTCCATGAAGAGCAGCAGCGCGCCGGGCATCTGCCGCTCCTGATGCCGACGATGCAATCGGCGGAGCTCTGGCAGCGTTCGGGGCGCTACGACGCCTACGGGCCGGAGATGCTGCGCATCACCGACCGGCATGACCGCGAGATGCTCTTCGGGCCGACGAACGAGGAGATGATCACCGACATCGTCGCCGCCTATGTGTCGTCCTACAAGGCGCTGCCGCTGACGCTCTACCAGATCCAGTGGAAGTTCCGCGACGAGGTGCGCCCGCGCTTCGGCGTGATGCGGGGCCGCGAGTTCCTGATGAAGGACGGTTACAATTTCGACCTGACGAAGGAAGACGCGCTGCACGCCTACAACCGTCACCTCGTGACCTATCTGCGCACCTACGAGCGCATGGGGCTGCAGGCGATCCCGATGCGGGCGGATTCCGGCCCCATCGGCGGCGATTACACGCATGAATTCCTCGTGCTGGCCGAGACGGGCGAGAGCGAGGTCTTCTACGACAGCGAGATCACCGACCTGACCTTCGGCGACCGCGAGGTCGATTTCGATTCGAAGGAGGCCTGCCAGGCGGTGCTGGACGAGTTCACCTCGCGCTACGCCCGCACCGACGAGACGCATGACGAGGCGATCTTCGCCGAGATCCCCGAAGAGCGCCGCCGCGTGGCGCGCGGCATCGAGGTCGGGCAGATCTTCTATTTCGGCACGGAGTATTCCGAGAAGCTCGGGGCGGTGGTGACCGATGCCGAAGGGCAGAAGGTGCCGCTGCACATGGGGAGCCACGGCATCGGCGTCTCGCGCCTTCTCGGCGCGATCATCGAGGCGAGCCATGACGACAAGGGCATCATCTGGCCGGAGGGCGTGACGCCCTTCCACGCCGGGATCGTGAACCTGCGCCAGGGCGATGCGGCGACGGATGCCGCCTGCGAGGCGCTCTATGCGGCTCTGAAGGCCAAAGGGCTCGACCCGCTCTACGACGACCGCGACGAGCGGGCGGGCGGCAAGTTCGCGACGATGGACCTCATCGGCCTGCCCTGGCGGGTGACGGTGGGGCCGCGCGGGCTGGAGAAGGGCGTCGTCGAGCTCACCTCCCGCAAGACGGGCGAGAGCGAGGAGATGTCCGCCGAGGCGGCGGCCGACCGGCTGGCGGAGATCTACGCGGGGGTGTGAGGGCAGGGGGCGACCCCTCCGTGGGGCGCCTCGCGTAGGGTGGGTTTTCAACCCACCTCCCGCGCCACGCTCGTGCGGTGCACCGCCCGGTGCGCGCCGAAGGCGCAGGGCGAGCGCCGGCCCGTCCCGCGGGCTGGCGCTCTCGTGAGGCCGGGCGCGACGGTGGGCGGGGGATTGGCTGCACCATAAAGCGCCATGCGGAGCAGGTGGGAGCACCAACCCCCGGGCCGGCGCTCACCCCGCGCTGCATCGTCGCGCCCGGTTGTGAGCGGGCGGTGGGTTACAAACCCACCCTACGCATGTCCCGACCGTTGAACGACGCCCCCGCCCGGTACGCGCCGGCACGGCGCAGGGCGAGCGCCGGCCCGTCCCGCGGGCTGGCGCTCTGGTGAGGGCAGGCGCGACGGTGAACGCGAGATCGGTTGCACCATAAATTGCTCCGCTCAGACGCTGGAGCGCCAACCCCGGGCCGGCGCTCGCCCCGCGCGGCACCGTTGCGCCCGGTTGTGAGCGGGATGGTGGGTTGCAAACCCACCCTACCATGTCGGGCCCGTCGAGTTGCTCCCCGCCCCGCGCGTCACGGCTGTACCCGTATGAAAACCGGAAGGTGAGCTACAAACCCACCCTACTCCTGCTTCCGCCCCGCGCGCCCGCCGCGGCGCTGGCGGAGGAGGCCGGCGCGGGAGGGCAGGTCGGCCATCACCGCCGCCCGCTCTTCCGCCGAGAGGCGCGACCAGGCGGCGATCTCGTCGACCGTCCGGTAGCAGCCGGTGCAGATCCGCGCGCGCGGATGGATCACGCAGACCTTCACGCAGGGGCTCTCCACCTCGGCGCGGCGCCAGACCTCGTCGCTCATCGCCCGCCCTCCAGATGCCGGAGCCGGTCGAGCAGCCCCTGCAGGATGTAGCCCGCCGCCACATGGTCGATCACCTCCGCCCGGCGCCGCCGGGAGGTATCGGCCTCCAGGAGCGCCCGCTCGGCCGCCATGGTGGACAAGCGCTCGTCCCAGAAGGCGATCGGCAGTTCGGTCAGGCGGGAGAGGTTGCGCCCGAAGGCGCGGGTCGACTGGGCGCGGGGGCCCTCGGAGCCGTCCATGTTGATCGGCAGGCCGAGGACGATGCCGACGCAGGCGCGGCCCGCGGCGATCTCGAGGAAGCGCGCCGCGTCGAGCGTGAACTTCTTCCGCTTGATCGTCTCGATCGGCGAGGCGACGGCTCGCAGCCCGTCCGACACCGCGACGCCCAGCGTCACCGTGCCGAGATCGCCGCCGATCAGCGCGCCGGTGCGGGGCAGGGCGGCGGCGAAGGCCTCGGCGCTCTCGCAGATCACGGGGCGCTCCCCTCGTCCGGGGTGCCGAGCTCGGCCGGTCCGGCCCCCGGGGCCACGGGTACGAGGCCGAGCCCCGCCGCGGCCTCGTCGATCAGCGCCAGCGCCGGGGCATTGCCGGCGAAGGCCTCCTGCGCCTCGGCATAGATCTCCGCCGCCGGCTCCGTCCGGCCGAGTACGCCGAGCGCGCGGATCGCCTGCGCCCAGTCCTCCGCCGGGCCGCCCTCCTCCGCCAGCCGGGTGAGGAGGCCGGAGACCATGCCTTCGACCATCTGCGCGCGCTCCTCGGGCGTCATGTCCTCCGCAGCGGCGACGTCCTCCGCGCTCGGGCCGCGGCCTTCGGGGGCGGTGTAGCGCAGGCCCATGCGGGAGGCGACATCGCCGATCTGCAGGCGCGCCAGCTCGGCATAGGGGCCCGTGCCCTCCTCGGCGAGCGGGCGCCAGAGCGTGAAGGCGAGGTCCGGCCGGTCGAACTGCGCTTGCAGGAGGCCCATGTAATAGCGCCCCGCGGCATTGCCGGGATCGGCATCGAGGAGCTGCCGGGCCAGCGCCTCGGCCTCCGGCGAGACGAAGCCGCCTGCCGCCGCCACCAGCCGGTCAAGGAGCCCCTCGCGGTCGGCCGGGGTGACATTCTCGCCCCGCAGCACGATGAGCTGCTCCTGCGCCCGTGCGGCGGCGGCGTAGTTGCCGAGCGCGAATTCATGCTCGGCGAGAAGCTCCCAGCCGCGCGGATCCTCCGGCCGGGTCGGCACGGCGGCGCGGAGCTGCTCGATCATCGCCAGATACTCCTCCGGCGCCTCGGGCGGGGCCGGCATGGCCTCTGCCGCCAGCGCCTCGGCCTGGGGCTGCCTGATCCGCCCCTCGCGCGCCTCGGCGGCCATGTCGATGCGCATGCCCTGCGGCAGGTCGGGATAGCCCGGTGCCCCGAGCGCGAGGTAGAGCCCGGCGCCGCCGCCGGCGAGGGCGAGCACCACCAGCGCCGCCCCGGCCAGCGCCGCCGGCCGCGGCGCGGCGCGGCCGCGCGCCTCGCCCTCCGCCGAAAGGAGCCGCCGGGCGACCTCGGCGCGCACGCGCTCCGCCTCCGCCTCGGCGAGAAGGCCGCGGGCGCGGTCGCGCTCCACCTCGGCGAGCTGCGCGCGGTAGAGCGCCCGGTCGGATCCGCCGCCGCCCGCGTCATCGTCACCGACGGCGGTGCCGGGCCGCAGGAGCGGCAGGCAGAGGATCAGCCCGACGCCGATCGCCATAAGGAGTGCAAGAGCCCAGAACATCGCTGCCTCTCTAGCGCCGGCGGAGGGGCGCCGAAAGGCCCCCGGGACCCCCTGTCGCATTCGTGCAAAGATGCGCCGCTCCGGATAGGATGGACAGCGCCGCAGCGCGGCAGGAAGACAGCACCAGCATTTCGGGGATTCGCATGTCCACGCGCCGATATTCCGCCTTCGCCCTCGCACGGGAGGCGCTCAGAGATCACCTCGGCTGGCAGCGGGCCTGGGCGAAGGCCAGCCCCAAGCCGCGCTACGATGTCATCATCGTCGGCGCCGGCGGCCATGGGCTCGCCACCGCCTATTACCTCGGCAAGAATTTCGGCATCCGCAACGTGGCGGTGCTCGAGAAGGGCTGGCTCGGCGGCGGCAACACCGGGCGGAACACGACCATCATCCGGTCGAACTACCTGCAGGATTCCTCCGCCGCGATCTACGAAAAATCGCGGAGCCTCTACGAGACGCTGAGCCAGGATCTCAACTACAACGTCATGTTCTCGCCCCGGGGCGTCATGATGCTGGCGCAGACCGAGCACGAGGTGCGCGGCTACAGGCGCACCGCCCATGCCAACTCGATCCAGGGGGTGCAGACGGAGTTCATCAGCCCCGAGCGGGTGAAGGAGCTGGTGCCGATCATCGAGCTGAAAGGGCCCCGCTACCCGGTGCTCGGCGCGCTCTGGCAGGCGCGGGGCGGCACGGCGCGGCACGATGCCGTCGCCTGGGGCTATGCCCGCGCCTGTTCGGCGATGGGGATGGACATCATCCAGAATTGCGAGGTGACCGGCGTCACCTCCGAAGCCGGCCGCGTCACCGGCGTGCAGACCACCCGCGGCGACATCGGCTGCGACAAGCTGGGGCTGGTCGTCGCCGGGCATTCGGGGGTGCTGGCGCAGAAGGCCGGCTTCCGCCTGCCGATCGAGAGCCTGGCGCTGCAGGCGCTCGTCTCGGAGCCGGTGAAACCCTGCATGGACGTGGTGGTCATGGCCAACACGGTGCACGGCTACATGAGCCAGTCCGACAAGGGCGAGATGGTGATCGGCGGCGGCACCGACGGCTTCAACAACTACACGCAGCGCGGCAGCTTCCACCATATCGAAGAGACGGTGCGCGCGCTGATCGAGACCTTCCCGATGATCTCGCGCCTCAAGATGCTGCGCCAGTGGGGCGGCATCGTCGACATGACGGGCGACCGCTCGCCGATCCTCTCGAAGACCCCGGTGGAGGGCATCTTCGTCAATTGCGGCTGGGGAACGGGCGGCTTCAAGGCGATCCCCGGCTCCGGCTGGGCCATGGCGGAGCTGATGGCCAAGGGCGCCTCGCCTCTGGCTGCCGATTTCGGGCTGAACCGCTTCCGTGAGGGGCGCTTCATCGACGAGAGCGTCGCGGCCGGGGTGGCGCATTGATGGCACATCGGCGGATCCTTGCCGCGGGCGAGTGGAACCCGGACGCAAGTCGCTGCGTTTGCCGGACAAATGACCCACGGAGGCCAGAATGTCCGACCCCAACCGCGACCCGCAGACCCGTACCGGGATGCGTGACGAATCCACCAATGTCGTTGTCGAGCCCAGCCGGCGCGGCGGCTCAGCCGGGCTCATCGCCGCGGCCGTTGCCGCCATCGTCGTCATCGTGGCGCTGCTCGCCTGGGCGATCCCCGATCGCGGGCCCATCGAGGAGGGGCTCGAGAGCGACCCGGCCGCCGCGACCGCGCCCGCCGGTGATGTCGATATCGACGTCGACGCGAGCGCCGGTTCCGCCGATGGCGCCACCATCGAAGAGCCTGTCACCGAAGACGGCGATGCGCTCGAAGATGCCCCGCCGGCCGATGACACGGATGCCGGCGTGCCGGCTGACGAGCCCGTTACCGAGTAAGTTCAACGGCTTGCCCTTGGGTCCTCACGCGAGGACCTGCCGCGCGGCCTCCATCCAAGGGGGCCGCGCATGCTGACTCTCACCTGTCCCTGCTGCGGCATCGCCGCCGATGAAACCGAGCTCGCCCCCGGCGGCGAGGCGCATGTGAAACGCGCCGGCCCCGGCGCGAGCGACGAGGCCTTCGAGGCCTATCTCTTCGAGCGCGAGAACCCGCGCGGCCCCCATTTCGAGCGCTGGCGCCATGCGGCCGGCTGCGGCAAGTGGTTCCTCGCCGCGCGCGACACCGCGACGCTCGAGGTCTACGGCACCTATCCGGCGCAGACCACCGAGCCGCCCCAGCACATCCGCGATGCCATCACCGCCCGCCACCCCGGCTGGCGCTGGAGGGACTTTTCATGAGCACCCGCCTGCCCGAGGGCGGCCGGCTCCTCGACCGGAGCCAGCCGCTGGACTTCACCTTCGACGGCAAGCGCCTCCATGGCCTCGCCGGCGACACGCTCGCCTCGGCGCTGCTCGCCGAGGGGCAGATGCTGCTCGGCCGCTCGTTCAAGTATCACCGCCCGCGCGGGCTCGTGGCCTCCGGCGCCGAGGAGCCGAATGCGCTCGTCGGCCTGGGCGAGGGGGCCTTCTTCGAGCCCAACCAGCGCGCGACGGTAACCGAGCTGCACGACGGCCTCACCGCAATCAGCCAGAACCGCTGGCCGAGCCTCGAGGCCGACGTCGGCGCGGTGAACTCCCTGCTCACGCGCTTCCTGCCGGCGGGCTTCTACTACAAGACCTTCCTCTGGCCGCGCGCCTTCTGGAAGCATGTCTACGAGCCCTTCATCCGCGCCTCCGCCGGGCTCGGGCGGCCGCCGAAGGAGCCCGACGGCTCCACCTACGAGCATTTCCACGCCCATGCCGATCTCGTGGTGATTGGCGGCGGCGTCTCCGGGCTGGCCACGGCGCTCGCCGCCGCGCGCGAGGGGCGGCAGGTGCTGCTCATGGAGCAGAGCGCCCATTGGGGCGGCCGCGCCGTGGTGGACGCACCGGAGATCGACGGGATGCCCGCCGAAACCTGGGTGAAGAATGCCATCGAAGAGCTTGGAAACGCGCCCAATGTGCGGATGCGCCTGCGCTGCATGGGCGCCGGGCTCTACGACCACGGCTACCTCCTCGCCTATGAGCGGCTGACCGATCATGCGCCCGGCACCCCCGGCCCCCGCCACCGGCTCTGGCGCATCCGCGCCGCCGAGACGCGGCTGGCAACCGGCGCGCTGGAACGGCCGCTCTCCTTCGCCGGCAACGACGTGCCGGGGGTGATGCTGGCCTCCGCCATGCGCGACTATCTGGTGAACTGGGCGATCTCGCCGGGCGACCGCACCGTCGTCGTCACCAACAACGACGATGCCTACCGGACGGCGCTGGCGCTGCACACCGCCGGGCTCTCCGTCCCCGTCATCGTCGACGCCCGCCCCGAGGTCACCGGTGCCCTGCCGAAGGCGGCGCGCGATGCCGGCATCCGCGTCGAGCCCGGCCGCGCCATCGTCAAGGTCGAGGGCGGCAAGCGGGTCACCGGCGTCGAGATCGGGTTGCAACGCGGCGAGGGCGGGGCGCTGGAGCGCATCGCCTGCGAGGCCGTCGCCATGTCGGGCGGCTGGTCGCCCGCCGTGCATCTCTGGTCCCATTCCGGCGGAAAGCTCACATGGGACGAGGCCGGGGCGATGTTCCGCCCCGACGCCGCCCGCCCGCCCCTCGGCGACAAGGGCCAGCCCATCGCCAGCGTCGTCGGCGCCGCCAATGGCCATCTGGGTACGGGCGCGGCGCTCGCCGATGCCGGCCTGCCGCTGGAGGCGCGCGAGCCGGAGGAGCAGCCGCTCGCCCCGGTCTGGATCATGCCCGAGGGCGCCGGCCCGGCGCTCAAGCGCAAGATGTTCCTCGACTACCAGAACGACGTGAAGGTCTCCGACGTGCAACTCGCCGCCCGCGAGGGCTACGAGAGCGTCGAGCATGCCAAGCGCTACACGACGCTCGGCATGGCGACCGATCAGGGCAAGCTGAGCAACATCAACGGTCTGGCCGTGCTCTCCGGCGCGCTGAACGCCGCGATCCCGGCCACCGGGACGACGACGTTCCGCCCGCCCTATACGCCGATCTCGATGGGCTCCATCGCCGGCGCGGCGCGCGGCCCGCTCTTCCAGCCGATCCGGCAGACGCCGATCCACGGCTGGCACGCGGCCCATGGCGCCATCTGGGAGCCGGTCGGCCAGTGGCGCCGGCCCTATGCCTACCTGCAGCCCGGCGAAGACCGCCACGCCGCCGTCACCCGCGAGGTGAAAGCCGTGCGCCAGAGCCTCGGGCTCCTCGATGCCTCGACGCTCGGCAAGATCATCGTCAAGGGTCCGGACGCCGGGCGCTTCCTCGACATGATCTACACCGGCAAGCCCTCGACCATCCCGGTCGGCAAGTGCCGCTACGGGCTCGTCTGCAACGAGAACGGCTTCCTCATCGACGACGGCGTCGCGGCGCGGCTGAGCGAGGACACCTGGCTCTGCCACACCACCACCGGCGGCGCCGAGAGCATCCACGGCCATATGGAAGACTGGCTGCAGTGCGAATGGTGGGACTGGCAGGTCTACACCGCCAATGTCACCGAGGCGTGGGCGCAGGTGGCCGTCGTCGGCCCGAAGGCCCGCGAGGTGCTGGAGACCTTAGGCGGCATGGACGTGTCGAAGGAGGCGCTGCCCTTCATGGGCTGGGCCGAGGGCGAGCTCGCCGGCATCCCGGCGCGGATTTTCCGCATCTCCTTCTCGGGCGAGCTCTCCTATGAGGTGGCCGTGCCGGCCGCCCGGGGGCTTGAGCTCTGGGAAACGCTGGTGGAGGCGGGCGCCCCCCATGGCGTCACGCCCTATGGCACCGAGGCGATGCATGTGCTCCGCGCCGAGAAGGGCTACGTCATGATCGGCGAGGAGACGGACGGGACTGTGATTCCGCAGGATCTGAACCTCGGCTGGGCGATCAGCAAGAAGAAGGACGACTACATCGGCAAGCGAGCGCAGGAGCGGAGCCACATGGCCGGCGCCGACCGCTGGCGGCTGGTCGGGCTGGAGGCGGAGGACGGATCCACCCTCCCCGAAGGCGCCTATATCCTCGCGGACGGCGACAACGCCAATGGCCAGCGCAACACGCAGGGCCGCGTCACCTCCACTTACCATTCGCCGACCTTCGGGCGGGGCATCGCCATGGCGCTCCTCCACCGGGGGCCGGAGCGGATGGGCGAGACGGTGGAAGTGACCAACGGCGCGGGCGGGGCGATCCGTGCAAGGGTCTGCGATACCGTCCTTTATGACCCGCAAGGGGAGCGGCTCAATGGCTGAGACGAGCGTGTTCGAGGTGCCGGGCGCCATGGTGCTCCTCCGGGGGGACCATGAAGCAATCGGCGAAGCGGCGGCGCATGTCGCCGGCCTGCCGATGCCGGAGACGCGGCAGATCACCGGCGGGGCGGAGCGGGCCTTGGCCTGGATGTCTCCCGACGAGATCCTGATCCTCGCCGCCGAGGGCGCCGGGCCGGGCATGGCGCGGGCCCTGGGCGAGAAGCTCACGGGCGTGCATCACCTGGCGCTCGATGTGTCGGACATGCGGGTGCGGCTGCGCGTCACCGGGCCTTACGTCCGCGAGGTGCTGGCGAAGCTCTCGCCGGCCGATCTGGCGCCGGGCGCGTTGCCCGAGGGCGAATTCCGCCGCTCGCGGCTGGGGCAGGTGCCGGCGGCCTTCTGGGTCTCGGGGCCGGACAGCTTCGACGTGATCTGCTTCCGCTCGGTGGCGGGGTACCTGCGCGAGCTTCTGGAGCATTCGGCGGCGGCGGGGCCGGTCGGCCACTTCTAGGACGGCGAAGGCGGAAACCTCAGGGTTTCCGCCCACCTCCGCTTCCGGGGGGGCCTCAGTCGCTGTCGCCCGGTGCCGCCCCCTTCGGGCCTTCCCAGGGCTTGAAGCGGTGGCCGGCGGCCTCGGAGATCCGGTCGATCTCGGCCTCCAGCTCCGCCTCGGTCGGCTCGGCCCAGTCGGCCTTGCCCTCGATAAGCCCCGCGGCCATCAGCGCCTCTTTCAGCGCCGGGAAGTCCAGCTCACCCCAGCTCGTGCGGCTCGGCCGGTTGCCATGCGCCTCGATCCAGTTGCGCCTCAAATGGTTGAAGGCCGTCGCCTCCGACCCCTGGAAGGCCTTGATCTGGCGGGCGAAGATCTGGTCGAGATCGCCGTCGCGCCGGGCGATGACGCCCACCTTCTGCGCCTCGTCTCCGACCAGCGCCAGAAGGTGCAGGGGCGAGCAATCGACGCCGAGGATGACCCGCGCCGCGCGATAGGCGGCGATCTGTTCGAGATGGTTGTGCTTCTGGGGATGGTAGGCGGTGAAACCCTCCGCCGCCAGCCAGGCCTCCAGCCGCTCCTCGAAGAGCACCGAGCCGCGGGCGCCGGGCAGGGCGGAGCGGGAGATGTAGATCTTCTCGTCCCCCTCGGGCGGCACCTCCTTGCCCGCATGGGCGCGGATGAAGTCGCGGAATTCCGGCGCGCCCTCGATCATCTGGAACATGCCGAAGCCCTGGCGCGGCACGAAGAGCCGTTCCACCTGCGCCGGATCCTCGAGATTGCGCAGCGGCAGGTCGACGCCGAGCGCCTTGAGGAAGGGCTTGTAGGTCTCGGCCACATATTCGGGGCGGTTCTGGAACTTGGGCACGTAGAGCACCCCGTCGATCTGCCCTTTGAGCGCCTCCACCGCCCAGATCCGGCAGATGCTCTCCACCAGGAAATGCCCGAAATGCCCGAAGAGCGGCCCGAGGAAGAGCCAGCGCCCGGCGAGCTGCTCCACCTCGCCCTCCGGCATGGCGGGCGGCAGGGTGACGGCATTCGTCCCCCGCCAGGTGACGCCGTTCTCCACCGGCACGCCGTCGGCCGTGAGCACGCCGGAGCGCTGCACCGACTGGTTGGGCAGGCCCTTTTGCGGCGGCACCACATAGGCGCGCTCGAGCTCGGTGATATGCGCCGCGATGGAGCCGGAGATGTCCGGCACCGTGAAGGGATTTGTCTCTGCCATGCTGCTCGTCCTTGCCGGGGGGAGATTCCCCCTCTTCGGGCCCTCACATTCCATAGAATTTTGCCCTAATTTGGACATTGTAGAATGGAAGGTGGGATCGAAACACCGAAGAGACCGGCATGAGCAATATCGAGAGCACCCCAGCCACCAGCGTCCTCGCCCGGGCGCGCACCAATGCCCTGCGGCGCTTCCCCTCGCCGGAGAAGGATGGAGAGCGGCTCTATCCGCTCGCCTCGCCCTCCTGCTCGCCGACGTTCGAGATCAGCCGCGACGAGACGATCTTCGCCATCGGCTCCTGCTTCGCGCGCAACATCGAGCGGGCGCTCGACGGGGCGGGGATGCGGGTGCTGTCGCGGGAGTTCGACCTGGGGCAGATCGGCGAGAGCCTCGATGACGCCGCGAATTTCTTCAACAAATACTCGATCCACTCCGTCCTGAACGAGATCACCTGGGCGCTGGAGCGCGACAAGTTCCCCGGCGAGGAGATCCTCTATCCGGGCCCCAAGGGCACCTGGTTCGACGCGCAGCTCGGCATGGCGCGGCTCGACTTCTCGCCCGAGGAGATCCTCGCCTTCCGCCACCGCTATCTCGATGCGATGAAGGCGGTGGTGGAGGCGGATGTGGTGATCCTCACCCTCGGCTATGTCGAGACCTGGTATGACCGGAAGCTCGGGCTCTACACCAATGTCATGCCGCCCATGCAGGCCATCAAGGCCGAGCCGGAGCGCTTCGACTTCCGCGTGCTGAGCTACCGCGACGTCCTCGAGGGGCTCGAGGCGCTGCATGCCCTCCTGACCCGCTACCGGACGAAGCCGCTGAAAATGCTGGTGACGGTCAGTCCCGTGCCGCTTCTCGCCACGTTCCGTGACATGGATGTGCTGGTGGCGAACGCCTATTCCAAATCCGTCCAGCGCGCGGCGCTCGACGAGTTCCTGATCGGCAAGGAGGGCGTGGATTACTTCCCCTCCTACGAGTTCGTCACGCTCTCGGCCCCCGAAGTCGCCTGGACGCGGAACGACTACCGCCATGTGGCGCCGGAACTGGTCGACCGGATCATGTCCAACGTCCTCACCCGCTATCTGCCCGGCGCGGCGGAGGAGGGGGCGGACCCGGGCGCCGTGACCGGCGAGGGGCTGATCTCGTCGGCCAAGATGCTGAGCCGGCTGGAGAAATATCAGGATATCCTGGCGCTGATGGAGGGCAACCGGGCGCTGGCCGATGCCTCCGCCGAGGCGCTGATCCTCGAGGCCACGGCCGCCCGCCGCGTCGATGCGCTGGAGACGGCCTGGACCGCGCTTGCCAAGGCGACGGAGATCGACCCCTCGCGCCCCGATGCGCTCGAGCGGATGATCACCCTTTGCCGGCCGCTCCGCCGGCCCGACGAGGCCCGCGCCCTGATGGACCGGCACAGCGCCGCCTTCCCCGACAGAGCCGACTTCCGCGAGCGCGTCACCTGGCTCTGACGCTGCCGATTTCGCAGCGCGAAGATATGTCAGATCACACAGGCTGCGGCTCCGTGCGGCATTGACCTTCCGCCCTTCGGGGCCATGTTAGGGGCAACGTTCACGACTGCCGAAAGGAGCCTCAACATGGCTTTCGAACTCCCCGATCTTCCTTACGCCCATGACGCCCTCGCCGAGAACGGCATGTCGAAGGAAACGCTCGAATATCACCACGACCTGCACCACAACGCCTATGTCACGACCGGCAACAAGCTGATCGAAGGCACCGAGTGGGAAGGCAAGTCGGTCGAAGAGATCGTCAAGGGCACCTACCAGCCCGGCGCGGTTGCCCAGTCGGGCATCTTCAACAACGCCTCGCAGCACTGGAACCACAGCCAGTTCTGGCAGATGATGGGCCCGGGCGCCTCTTCCATGCCCTCCGAGCTGGAAAGCGCGCTGACCGAGAGCTTCGGCTCCGTCGATGCCTTCAAGGACGAATTCGCCGCCGCCGGCGCCGGTCAGTTCGGCTCCGGCTGGGCCTGGCTGGTGAAGGACACCGACGGCGCGCTCAAGGTCACCAAGACCGAGAACGGCGTGAACCCGCTCTGCTTCGACCAGACGGCGCTGCTCGGCTGCGATGTGTGGGAGCATTCCTACTACATCGACTTCCGCAACAAGCGGCCGGCCTATCTGAAGAACTTCCTCGATAACCTGGTGAACTGGGAAAACGTCGCCTCGCGCATGTGAGGCACGCCGGTTCGGCAGGAAAGGGCGCCCCGATGGGGCGCCCTTTTTCGTTGGGGAGTGGTGGGTTGGAAACCCACCCTGCGCGATGCGGAGCGGTTGTGACCTATGCCCCGCCGGGAGTTTGGCGACCGGCGAGGGTGGGGGGGGCGCGAGGGGGTGGGGGGGGTGAAGTCCGCCCGACGAGCTTTTCACCCTATCCCGACGGTCGTGCGGTTCCCCCGCCCGGTGCGCGCCGGAACGGCGCAGGGCGAGCGCCGGCCCGTCCCGCGGGCTGGCGCTCTGGTGAGGTCAGGCGCGACGGTGAGCGGGGGATCGGTTGCACCATAAAGCGCGCCGCCTCACCGGCAGGAGCGCCAACCCCCGGGCCGGCGCTCGCCCTGCGCGGTGAGGTTGGGAGGTGTGGCTGGCGGGGTGGCGGGTTGAAACCCGCCCTACGGGGCCGTCGCCCTTTAGGTTGGTGTGCGGACCCCCGACCGTGCGCGCCCGGCGCGGAGGGCTCGCCCGGACGGACCCCCCCCTCAGCGCACCACGATCTCCACCCGCCGGTTGAGCGCGCGGCCCTCGGCGGTGGCATTGGTCGAGACGGGCGCGAGGTAGCCCACGCCGGCGCCGGTCACCCGCTCCGCCGCCACGCCGAAATCGGCCACCAGCCGGTCCACCACCGCCTGGGCGCGGTTGCGGCTGAGGGCGAGGTTGTCTTCCAGCCCGCCGACATTGTCGGTATGGCCGACGACAATGATCGACAGCTCCGGCGCCCCGGCCAGCGCCTCGGCGATGACGCCGATGACGGGCAGCGAATCCTCGGTGATCTCCGCCGATCCGGTGGCGAAATGGATGTCGTAGAGGGCCATCCGCCCCTCGGCGGCCAGCGTGCTGGAGAGCCCCTCGGCATCGACCATCGCATTCTCGAAAGTGCCGCTTTCGACGACGTTCACGTTGACCCAAGTCGAGGTGACGATCACCTGGGCGTGGATCTCGCGCCCGTCCTCCTCCCGCGCCACGGTCAGGAAGGCGTGGTCGAGGTTGAGGAGCCGGCCCCAGGCGGTGGCGCGCAGGCGCCCGACGCCGCCGGTGCAGGCACGCTCGAGGCAGCTCACCAGCGTCTCGAAGCCCTCGGCCTCCAGCTCCTCTTCGTAGCTCCGCAACACCTGCAGGATCGAGACGCCCTCGGGCAGGTCATAGACCAGCCGCGTCACCCCGCCCTCGAAATCCTCGTAGGTTTCGGGGTCGTTGGAGACATACATCGTCTGGATGCCGTATTCCTCGATCTCGCCTTCCACGAGCGTCGCGCCGGCATAGCGGCCGATGGCGGGATGGTCGGCGAGGCCCTCGGCATCCTGGGCGGCAAGCGGGGCGGCGAGGGCGGCGAGAAGGGCAAGGAGGGCAGCGGGGAAAAGGCGGGTCATCAAAGGCTCCGGCGAAAAGGGCTTGAGGGTCGGGCGGCGGGAAAATTCCGCCTTCGCCCGCAGTCTAGCACGGATCGCTGCCCTTGGGGAAAGCCGCGCGGGACGCCGCGCCGGGCTCGGCAGAAGCCTGCCTGTCAGCCCTCGGCCGGCACCTGGCGGATCTCGATATCGTCGAGGGCCAGCGTGTTCGCCGTACCGTCGCCGAAGGCGGGCACCGGATCTTCCGGTGTCGCCCGGTTGCGGAGCCAGAGCGCATCGAAGGTCTCGCCGTCGAAGCGCAGGCGCGTGAAGGGGCCGGTGTTCTCGAAGGAGCCCTCGGCCACCGTCGCCCCGGCGCGCACCATCCGGTAGATGCCCGTCCGCGTCTCGAAATTGCCGTTGCCGAGGAGCAGCGTGACGCTCGTCATCTCGGCGCCGTCGGCCAGCGAGATGACCGTATAGCCGAAATCGGCGCCGTTCGGATACCAGGAGCGCAGGCCCTCGCGGCCCTCGAGCGGGATCTCGGTCAGGATTCCCTCGCCGGTGCCGCCTTCCTGCTTGATGCGGATGCCGCCTTCCTCCCATTCGGTCGTGTCGAGCACGGGCAGCGCCGCCTCCTCGAACCCGGCCGCATGGCTGCCGTAGGTATCGGCGGCGGCATGGTTGGTCACCTCGGCCGCGGCCGCGGCGGGCAGGGAGGCGAGAAGGCAAAGGGCGCAGGACAACCGCATGGGAGCACTCCGGCAAGCAACAGGGCGTTCCCCTTGTTTGACAGGCGATTGTGGCCCCATCTTGGCGCGGCGGGCGGTTTCGGGGGCGAAACGCTCAGCCGAGCGCCTCGGCCAGCGCCGCCTCCAGCGCGGCGAGCTCGGTAAAGGCGGGCACGCGGGTGGCGAGCGCCGGATCGGCGAAGCCCTCGTTGGCGATATGGCCGAGGAGGGCGAGCAGCGGCGCCCAATAGTCCTCCGGCCCGTAGAGGAAGATCGGCTTGTCATGCAGGCCCAGCGTCGCCCAGGTCAGCACCTCGAAGAACTCGTCGAGCGTCCCGGCGCCGCCGGGCAGGACGACGATGGCATCGGCGTTCATCACCATGACCTTCTTGCGCTCGTGCATGGTCTCGGTGACGACGAAGCTGTCGATATCGCGCTTGCCCACCTCGGCGCGGACGAGATGGAGCGGGATGACCCCGAAGACATTGCCCCCGGCCGCCTTCGCCGCGCTGGCGGTCCGGCCCATCAGCCCGACGTCCCCGGCGCCGTAGACGAGCCGCCAGCCGCGCCGGGCGATCAGCGTGCCGACGGCCTCCGCCGCCTCGGCATAGGCGGGGCGGGTGCCGTCGCGCGCGCCGCAATAGACGCAGATCGAGGCGGTCTGGGGCATGGTCTGCTCCGTTTCGGGCAAAAGATGCGGGGCTGCGAAGGGTTTTGACCGCCAATAGCCGCATTGCTATTGTCGCTCAACTGCACATGCGGCACGAGACCGCAGAGAATAGCCACGGGGGATGCGGGCCTTGCCCGGCACGAACAGACTGGTTCTCGCGGGCCTCTTCGGGGCCGGTGTCATTATCGCCGCGGTCACCGTCGGCTTGGGTGACCTGCGCTTCGGCGACGGCAGCCCTGCCGATGTGCCCGCCGGTCAGCCGGCGGCTGACGGATCTGCCCCTGCCGAGGCGGCGTCCGGAGACGGGGCGCCTGCGGCCGAAGCCGCGGCCGCGGCGGAGAGCGATGGCGCCTACGGGAGCGCGGCCTCCGAGAGCGCGGCGGGCGAGAGCGCGGCGGCCGCAGAGGCGGGCGCAGAGCCGGGGGCTCGCACACCCGGCGCGCCGACCATCGACACGCTGCTCATCGAGCCCGACGGCACGGGCCTCGTCGCCGGTCATGCCGCCGCCGGCGCCACCGTGCAGGTGCTGCTCGACGGGGCGCGGATCGCCGAGACCGTCGCCGACGCTGCGGGAGACTTCTTCGTCGCCCTCTCGCTCAGCCCCTCGACCGACCCGCGTGCCCTGTCGCTGCTCGCCGGCCCGGCGGGGGAGGAGCTCGCCTCCGACGCCACGATCCTCGTCGCCCCCATCGCCGGGCCCGATGCTGAGGTCGCCATTGACCTCGCCACCGGGCCCGATACCGAGCTCGCCGCGGCCGACGTCGGGATCAGGGCGGAGCCCGAGACCGGCGCCGAAGCCGGCGCCGATCCTCAGGCCGGCGCGGATGGCGGGGCAGGGGACCCGGCCGACCCGTCAGGCGCCTCCGATGCCGACGCCACCCCGCTCGTCATCGCCGAGCTGGACGCGCAGGACAGCGCCCCCCCGGGCGCCCTGACCGAGGGCGACGGCGGGGCAGACCCCGCCACGGGTGGAGAGGATCCGGAGACGGGTGCCGCCGAGACAGAAGGGGCCACGGCTGACGCACCGTTGGCGCCCGGCAACGGCACGGCCCCGGCGGAAGGCGCCGAAGCGGCCGATCCGGCCAGCCCGGCGGGTGATGCCTCCGGCGCCCCGGCCGCAGACGCGCCGGATGCCTCCACAGGCAGCGCAGCCGGTGACGCACCCGCCACCGACGCTCCCGACACCGGGGCTCCCGGCATTGCCCTGGCTGACGCCATCGATGCCGGAGTCGATGGCGGGGCAGACGGCGAGGCCGGCAGCGCATCTGCCGCCGATGCCTCGGGAGCTACCCCCTCCACGGACGCTGACGGCAGCGGCCCGGCGGACGAGACCGGCGCTGCCCCCGGGACCAGATCCGGAGCCTCGGCTGACGGTGAAACGGACCCCAGCGGTGGCGCAGTCGAAACCGCCGAGGGCGAAACCGGGGCTGACACAGCGCCCGGCACCGGCGAAGACCCCACCGCCGACCCCTCCGAAGCCACACCGCCCGAAGGCGCCGCCCCATCCGAGGGCGCCCCGACCGAACTCGCCACCCTGGCCCCCGATGCGGGCGCATCCGCCGGCACCGCAACGCCGGCCCCCGAGGCCGATGCCGCGGCGCCGGCCTCCGGCAGCGCGCCCGAGGCCGGTAGCACCGCCCCCTCAGCAGGCACCGCACCCGGCGCCGATGGCGCGATCGACATCGCCGCCGCCCCGCCGCAGGACGGCGCCGCCCCGGGCCGCGACGCCCCGGCCGATGCCGCCCCGCAGCCTGCGCCGATCCTCGACCCGCCGGCCCTCGCCGAGCCCGCCGCCGACCGGACGCCGCCGCGCGCCCCGGCGATGCTCGTCTCCGACGCGGCCGGCGTCCGCCTCGCCGCGCCCGCCATGCCGCCCGGCGCCGAGCACGACACGCCCGCCTCCGTGGCGCTCGACACGATCGCCTATGACGAGGCCGGCGAGGTCGTTCTCACCGGCCGCGCCTACGGCGGCGCCGAGGTGCGCGTCTATCTCGACAATGCCCTCGCCGGGCAGGCGCCGATCCTGCCGGACAGCGGCTGGACCCTGCCGCTCCGGGGCCTCAACCCCGGCGTCTACCGCATGCGCGTGGATCAGGTGGGCGACACCGGCGCCGTCCTCTCCCGCATCGAGACGCCGTTCCTGCGCGAGGATCGCGCACGCCTCGCCGCCGCGCTCGCCGACGAGGTGACGGACCCGTCCTTCACCGTGGCCATGCGCACCGTCCAGCCCGGCAACACGCTCTGGGCCATCGCCCGCGACCGCTACGGCGAGGGCATCCTCTACGTGCATGTCTACGAGGCCAACCGCGACCAGATCCGCGACCCCGACCTCATCTATCCGGGCCAGATCTTTTCCCTGCCGGAGCTCCCCGAGAACGCCAGCCCCTGAGGCGCCCGCGCCGGCGGTCCTCGCTCTTGTCATGCCCCCTTGGGTCCGGGAAGCCCGCGGGGGCAGACAGCCAGCGCCGGGCCCCTCAGGGCGCCCGGCAGCCCCCCGCCACCCCAAAATCCTTCCTCGAAGAATTTTGCCCCGCCCCGCCCGCCGCCGCCATCTCGCCCGCCCATCTGGAACTCTCGCTCCCGTGAGCCTACCTTCCTTCCATGCGCGGGATGGGCCGACTCCAGAAAACAGAGGCGAACCTCTCCGGCCGGCCCGTCGACGGCTGGTCGGTGATCCGCCGCACGGTGCCTTATCTCTGGCCGAAGGGCGAGACGGAGGTGCGCGTCCGCGTCGTCGCCTCCCTCGCCCTCATCCTCTTCTACAAGCTGATCAGCGTCGCGACGCCGCTTGTCTACAAATACGCCGTCGACACGCTCTCGGGCGAGGCGCCCTCCACCGGGCTGCTCGTCGGCTGGGGCGCCATCGGGCTGACGATTGCCTACGGGATCGCGCGGCTCTCGACCTCGGGCTTCCAGCAACTCAGGGATGTCGTCTTCGTCAAGGTCGGCCAGCGGGCGCTCAGGCTCCTCGCGCTCGAGACCTTCGAGCATATCCACCGCCTGAGCCTGCGCTACCACATCACCCGCAAGACGGGCGGGCTCTCGCGCATCATCGAGCGGGGGGTGAAGGGCGTCGACTTCCTCTTGCGCTTCGTTCTCTTCTCCATCGGCCCGCTCGTCCTCGAGCTCCTGATGATCTCCGTCGTGCTCTTTGTCCTCTTCGACGCGTGGTTCCTCGTCGTCGTCGGCGTGGTGGTTGCGCTCTATACCGCCTTCACCTTCAAGGTGACGGAATGGCGCGTGAAGATCCGCAAGGTCATGAACGACCAGGATACCGACGCGAACCAGAAGGCCGTCGATTCCCTCCTCAACTTCGAGACGGTGAAGTATTTCGGCGCCGAGGGCCGCGAGGCCGCCCGCTACGACGGCGCCATGCGCGCCTATGCCGATGCGGCGGTGACGACGGGCCAGTCGCTGGCCTTCCTCAACTTCGGCCAGTCGCTGATTATCACCTCGGGGCTGATCTCGGTCATGGTGCTCGCCGCCATCGGCGTGCAGCAGGGCACGATGACGGTCGGCGATTTCGTCGCCGTCAACGCCTACATGCTGCAGATCACCATGCCGCTCAATTTCCTCGGCACCGTCTACCGCGAGATCCGGCAGGCGCTGATCGACATGGCCGACATGTTCGGCCTGCTCGACCAGCCGCCGGAGGTGGAGGATGCGCCCTCCGCCCCCGCCCTCGCCGTGCGTCAGGGCCGGGTCGCCTTCGAGAACGTCTCCTTCGGCTATGGCGACGGGCGGCAGATCCTGAAGGGCGTCTCCTTCGAGGTTCCGGCGGGCGAGACGTTGGCCATCGTCGGGGCGACGGGCGCGGGCAAGAGCACCATCGGCCGGCTGCTCTTCCGCTTCTACGACGTGACCGGCGGGCGGATCACCATCGACGGGCAGGACATCAGGAGCGTCTCCCAGGAGAGCCTCCACGCCGCCATCGGCGTGGTGCCGCAGGACACGGTGCTCTTCAACGACAGCATCCGCTACAACATCGCCTATGGCCGCGAGGGCGCGCGCCAGGAGGATATCGAGACGGTCGCGCGCGCTGCCTCCATCCACCGCTTCATCGCCAGCCTGCCGCAGGGCTACGAGACGCAGGTGGGCGAGCGGGGTCTCAAGCTCTCGGGCGGCGAGAAGCAGCGCGTCGGCATCGCGCGGACGCTTCTGAAGAACCCGCCGATCCTTCTCCTCGACGAAGCGACCTCGGCGCTCGACACCGGCACGGAGCGCGAGATCCAGGGCGAGCTCAAGGCTATGGGCCGGGGCCGCACGGTGATCACCATCGCCCACCGGCTCTCCACCATCGCCGATGCCGACCGGATCATCGTGCTCGACGCCGGCGAGATCGCCGAGAGCGGCCGCCATGCCGAGCTCCTCTCCGAGAACGGCCTCTACGCCGCGCTCTGGACCCGCCAGGCCGAGGATCAGGGCACGCTCGCCGCCGAATAGCCGGCGCTCCGGTGACTTCAGCCGGCGCGCCCTATTCCCGCCTCCCGTCCGCCCCCCTTCACCCGCCCATGGCGCCCCCGTCTTTGCTCCGGAAACATCCTCGGGGGGAGCCGCCTGACAGGCGGCGGGGGGCAGACAGCCCCCCTCCCGCGCTCCACCGGCGCGCCGCCTGACTGGCCGTCCTCCGCCTCCCGGTCTTGCCGGCCAGCCGGGCTTCGGGCTAAGGAGGCAAGACAGATCGGCAGCCGGGCGGAGGTCCGGCGCCAGGGGGAGTGGCAGTGAGCAATCCGGACAGCTTCATCGACGAGGTCAGCGAGGCCTTGCGCCGCGACCAGTTCGCCCGGGCCTTCCGGCGCTGGTGGTGGGTCGGAGCCGTGATCGTCGTCGTCATCGTGGGCGGCGCTGCGCTCTACGAATGGCGCGAATTGCGCGCGCGCACGGCCGCTGAGGCGCTCGGCGCCGCGATGCTCGACGCGATGGACGCCGCCGAACCCGCCGAGCGCGTGGCCGCGCTCGATGCCATCCCCGCCGACGGCACCGCCGCGCCCGTGGTGGCCATGCTCGCCGCCGCCGAGGAGATGGTGGCCGAAGACCCGGCGGCCGCCGCCGATCGGCTCGATGCCATCGCCGCCATGCCCGGGCTCGAGACGCCCTATGGCGATCTCGCCGCGCTGAAGGCCGCCATGCTGCGCATCGGCACGCTGCCCGAGCACGAGATCCGCCAGCGGCTCGAACCCCTCGCCACCGCCGGCGCGCCCTTCCGGCTGCTCGCCGAGGAGCAGATCGCCCTCTCCGAACTCCGTGACGGCCAGGTCGAGGATGCCCGCGCCCGGCTCGGCCGCATCAAGGAAGACGCCGAGGCGCTGCCCTCGATGACGAACCGGATCGACGCGCTCCTGATCGCGCTCGGCGCCACCGGCCCGACCGCCGCCGAGGAAGAGGCCGGCGCCGACAGCGAGGATGTGCTCGCCGAAGAAACCCTCGCGGAGGAGCCTGTCGCGGAGCCCGCCTTGGAGGAGCCCGCCGTGGAGGAGGCCCCCGCAGAGCAGCCCCTCGTGGATGAGGCTCCGGCCGAAGAGGCCCCCGCGGCTGAGGCCCCGGCGACCGACGAGGCCGGCACTCCGACCGAAGAGGCGGCCCCGGCGGATGAGACCGCCGCAGAGGAGGCCCCGGCCGCGGAGGCCCCTGCGAGCCCCGATGCCGGCACTCCGGCCGAAGAGGTGGCCCCGGCGGACGAGGCCCCCGCAGAGGAGGCCCCGGCCGCAGAGGCCCCCGAGAGCCCCGATGAGGCCGGTACTCCGGCCGAAGAGGCGACCCCGGATGCGACCGCCCCCGGCGCGGACGCAGCGGATGCCGCCCCGGCGGAGGAGGGCTGAGCCGATGCGGGCGCTGACGCTTCTTGCCCTTCTCGGCCTCGTCGCCTGTGCGCGGCCCGAGACCATCCTGCCCGGCGAGCGGCAGGACATCCGGCCCGAGCCGGCGACGCTCAACATCGCCGTGCCGATCAGCCTGCCCGCCATCCGCGCCAATGCGGACTGGACCCATCGGGGCGGCTCGACCTCCCATGCGCTGCAGCATCCGGCGCTGCCCGGCGCGCTGGCCCTCGCCTTCCGCGCCGATCTCGGCGACGGCAATTCCCGCCGGCGCCGCATCACCGCCGATCCGGTCATCGCCGCCGGCCGCGTCTTCGCCATGGATGTCTCGAGCCGCGTCTCGGCGCTCACGCCCGCCGGCCAGCTCCTCTGGCAGCGCGACCTGACGCCCTTCGGCGAGAATGCCTCCGACGCCTCGGGCGGCGGGCTCGCCACCAACGGCGCCCAGCTCTTCGCCGCCACTGGCTTCGGCGAGCTCGTCGCCATGGATGCCGCCACCGGCGCCACGCTCTGGGTGCAGGACCTCGGCGTTCCCGCCGGCTCCGCGCCGCTCGTCTCGGGCGATCTCGTCTTCGTCGCCGCCCGCGGCTCGCTCGCCATGGCGCTCGACCGGGCGTCGGGTCGCATCGTCTGGCAGCAGACCGGCACGCATTCGACGGCGAATTTCGCCGGCGGCGCCGGGCCGGCGATCCAGGGGCAGATGCTGGTCATGCCCTATCCCTCCGGCGAGGTGATGGGGCTCTTCCCCGAGGGCGGCGTGCGCCGCTGGTCGAGCGTCATCGGCGGCGGCCGCGAGGGCGAGGCGCTGGGCGTCGCCACCGTCGATATCGGCGCCGACCCGGTGATCGTCGGCGATACCGTCTATGTGGGCAATGTCACCGGCCGCTTCACGGCCATGGATCTGACCACCGGCGCGCGGCTCTGGACGGCGGCGGAGGGCGCGACCTCGCCCGCGATCGTCGCCGGCGGCTCGGTGTTCCTCCTCAACGACATCGGCGAGCTCGTGCGGCTCTCGGCGGCGGATGGCACGGTGCTCTGGCGCGTGACGCTGCCGCAGTTCACCTCCGACCGGCGTAACCGCAACCGGCGCCATGTGCATTTCGGGCCCGTCCTCGCCGGCGGCCGGCTGATCGTCGCCTCTTCCGACGGGGCGCTGCATCAGTTCGACCCGGTGTCCGGCGCGCTTCTCGGCGATGTGGCCCTGCCCGGCGGCGCGGCGAGCCATCCGGTGGTGGCCGGCGGGACGCTCTATGTCGTCAACACCGATGGCGAGCTTCTGGCCTTCCGCTGACCTCTGCTATATCGGGGCGGCTTGATCCCTTGAGGTAGCCGCCATGTCCTTTTCCCTCGCCATCGTCGGCCGGCCGAATGTCGGCAAGTCGACGCTGTTCAACCGGCTCGTCGGCCGGAAGCTGGCGCTGGTGGACGACCAGCCCGGCGTCACGCGCGACCTGCGCGAGGGCGAGGCGCGGCTCGGGGGGCTGCGCTTCACCGTCATCGACACCGCCGGGCTCGAGGAGGCGACCGACGAGAGCCTGCAGGGCCGCATGCGCCGCCTGACCGAGCGGGCGGTGGAGGGGGCGGATATCTGCCTCTTCATGATCGACGCCCGCGCCGGCGTGCTGCCGGCGGACGAGATCTTCGCCGAGATCCTGCGCAAGAAGGCGAGCCATGTCATCCTCGCCGCCAACAAGGCCGAGGGCCGCGCCGCCGAGGCGGGGCTCATTGAGGCCTTCTCGCTGGGGCTCGGCGAGCCCGTCGCCATCTCGGCCGAGCATGGCCAGGGCATGGACGAGCTCGCCCATGTCCTCGCGCCGCTGGCCGAGGGCTTTGCCGAGCGCGCCGAGGCCGAGGCGGCCGAGGCGGATGTCGAGATCGGCGATGTCGATATCGAGGAGGGCGAGGAGGAGGCCGAGGAGGCCGCGTGGGTCCCAACGCTCAAGCGCCCGTTGAAGATCGCCGTCGTTGGCCGGCCGAATGCCGGCAAGTCGACGCTGATCAACGCCATCCTCGGCGAGGACCGCCTGCTGACCGGCCCCGAAGCCGGCATCACCCGCGATTCCATCGCGCTGACGATGGATTGGGGCGGCGTGCCGACCCGGATCTTTGACACCGCCGGCATGCGCAAGAAGGCGAAGATCGACGACAAGCTCGAGAAGCTCTCCGTCTCGGACGGGCTCCGCGCCGTCAAGTTCGCCGAGGTGGTCGTGGTGCTTCTGGACGCGCAGATCCCCTTCGAGCAGCAGGATTTGCGCATTGCCGATCTCGCCGAGCGCGAGGGGCGGGCGGTGGTCGTGGGGCTCAACAAATGGGACCTCGAGGACGACAAGCAGGCGCGGCTGAAGGCGCTGAAGGAGGAGTTCGAGCGGCTCCTGCCAAAGCTGCGCGGCGCGCCTCTGGTGACGCTCTCGGCCAAGACCGGCCGGGGGCTCGACCGGCTGCATGAGGCGGTGGTGAAGGCACATGCAACCTGGAACCGCCGCGTCTCGACCGCGCGGCTGAACCGCTGGCTGGAGGGCATGCTCAGCGCCCACCCGCCGCCGGCGCCGGGCGGGCGGCGGATCAAGCTGCGTTACATGACCCAGGCGAAGACCCGGCCGCCGGGCTTCGTCATCATGTGCTCGCATCCCGATGCGCTGCCCGAGAGCTACACGCGCTACCTGGTGAACGGCCTCCGTGAGGAGTTCGACATGCCGGGCACGCCGATCCGGCTCTACCTGCGGGGGCAGGGCGACAAGAACCCCTACAAGGGCCGGAAGAAGCCGAACACGACCTCGCTCACCAAGCACCTCAAGGGCCGGAAGGGCTGAGAGGCCGGGCGAGGCGGCCTCGCCTTCGGCAATCGCCCGCCCGCCCGGGCGATCCCCGGGGGCGCTGCATCGGGCGGTGTGCGGGGTGAGGGCGGGCCCCGGAGGGCTGTCTGCCCCCCGTCGCCTTTGGCGACTCCCCACGAGGATGCCCGGGAGCAAAGACAGGGGGGCCGGCTCTCAGGGCAGGGGCGCGAGGGTCGCCTGGACCTTCTTCGGCAGGGCGGCACGGATGATGCCATAGGCCGTCCTGAGGCGGTGGCGGAGCTCGTCCTCCGCCACATCCTCCGGCAGGTGGATCCAGGAGCGGTGGAAATAGGGGGCTTTGGTCCCGACGCCGGTGTCGATGAGCATCTGCGCCGTCTCGATCGACTCCGTCTTCAGCGACACGCCCCGCTGCACCGCGCCGATGCAGGCGAACATCTTGCCGCCGACCTTCCACGCGTCATGGCCGGGGCTGCCCTCCGGCCTGCCCCAGGGGTCGGAGACCTCGGCGCCGGGGAGGGCCGAGCAGATGGCGGTGACGCGGGCGCGAAAGGGGCTCATGGGGGGCAGTCTGCCGTGCTAGGCAGGGGCTGGCGAGGGAAAAGGAGAGGCACATGCCGGCTTTCGTGGCCCTGCTGCGCGGCGTCAATGTCGGCGGCGTCAAGGTGGAGATGGCGCGGCTGAAGGCCCTTGCCGGGGGCATCGGCTGGGAGGGGGCGAAGACCTATATCGCCTCGGGGAACATGGTGTTCTGCGCCGAGGGGGCGCCGGGGGCGCTGGCGGCGGCGCTGGAGCGGGAGATCGAGGCGGATGTCGGGCGGGCGATCCCTGTGCTGGTGCTGACGGCGCAGGAGATGCGGCAGATCGCGGACAGCTGCCCCTTCGAGGTCGAGAAAGGCAATCAGGCGCATTGCGTCTTCTGCTGGGACGCGCCCCGGATCGACGAGGCCCTGCTCGAGGCGCTGAAGGCGCCGAGCGAGGCGCTGCAGGTCGTGGGCGGCCATGTGTGGATGCATCACCCGGAGGGCTTCGGCACCAGCAGGCTCGCCGAGAAGCTGGGGCAGGTGGTGACCGGCACCAAGGTCACGGCGCGCAATCTCAATAGCGTCCGCAAGCTCGCCGAGATGGTGGACGCAGCCGCCGGGGCGTGATAACGCAGCCTCATGAAGAGCATCTGCATCATTATCTGCTGCATTATCCCCTGCTGACATCCGTCGCGGGCCGCTCTTTCACACCTCCTCCGTCTGAGATAGCTCCCCCCCCCGCGACCCCCGCGCGTGAGGCCTCATGACCGATATCAAGCTCTGGAACAGTGCGAGCCGCGAAAAGGAGCTGTTCACGCCCCTCGATGAGGGGGACGTGCGCATCTATCTCTGCGGGCCGACGGTCTATGACCGGGCGCATCTGGGCAATGCCCGGCCGGTGGTGACCTTCGATCTGCTCTTCCGGCTCCTCCGGCATGTCTATGGCGAGGGCGCGGTGCGCTATGCCCGCAACTTCACCGACGTCGACGACAAGATCAACGCCCGCGCGCAGGCGCTGGCGGAGGAGACGGGAGAGTCCGTGCAGGCGGCCATCGGGCGGATCACGGAAGAGACCATCGGCTGGTATCACGACGACATGGATGCCCTCGGCGCGCTCCGTCCGACGTCGGAGCCGCGGGCGACGGCGCATATCGGGGCCATGGTGGCGATGATCGAGGGGCTGGTGGCCTCGGGCCATGCCTATGAGGCGGAGGGCCATGTGCTCTTCTCGGTCGCGAGCTATCCGGACTACGGGCGGCTCTCGGGCCGGTCGGTCGACGACATGATCGCGGGCGCCCGGGTGGAGGTCGCGCCCTATAAGCGCGACCCGATGGATTTCGTGCTCTGGAAGCCGTCCGACGACAGCCTGCCGGGCTGGGAGAGCCCCTGGGGCCGGGGCCGGCCGGGCTGGCATATCGAATGCTCCGCCATGACGGATGCGCTCTTCGGGCCGAGCTTCGACATCCATGGCGGCGGGACGGACCTGACCTTCCCCCATCACGAGAACGAGCTGGCGCAGTCCATGTGTGCGCATCCGGAGGGGGCCTTCGCCAAGGTCTGGCTGCACAACGAGATGCTGCAGGTCGAGGGGCGGAAGATGTCGAAATCCCTCGGCAATTTCTTCACGATCCGCGATCTGCTGGACCGCGGCGTGCCGGGCGAGGTGATCCGCTTTGTTCTGCTCTCCACGCATTACCGCAAGCCGATGGACTGGACGGAGGTGAAGCGGGCCGAGGCCGAGGGCGTGCTGCGCGACTGGCGGGCGCTGACCGCCGGGGCCGCGCCCGGGGCGCCGGATGCGGAGGTGCTGGCGGTGCTGGCCGATGACCTGAATACCGCCGGGGCGCTCGCGCGGCTGCACGAGCTGGCGCGGGCGGGGGAGGCCGAGGCGCTTCTCGGCTCGGCGCGGCTTCTGGGCCTCCTGACAGACGAGCTTGGCGGCTGGGAGGGCGCGGGCGATGCCGGAGCGAAGATCGAGGCGCTCTTGCAGGAGCGGCACGAGGCCCGCGGCGCGAAGGATTTCGCGCGGGCCGACGAGATCCGGGCGCTGCTGACGGCGGCCGGGGTCGAGGTGATGGACAGGCCCGACGGGGCCGACTGGCGGCCCGGGCCGGGGTTCGATGCGGGGAAGCTCGGATGAGTCTTTCGGCAAGAGAGGGGGGCGCCGCCCCCCGTCGACCCGAGGGCCGATTCCCCCTGCGGGTATCTGAAGAAAAGCGAGAGGGGCGCGGCGCGTCCGGGAGGCTGTGATGGCGGAGCGGCTCTGGCTCTATGACACGACGCTGCGCGACGGGGCGCAGACGCAAGGTGTGCAGTTCTCGACCGACGAGAAGCTGCGCATCGCCCGGGCGCTCGACCGCCTGGGGATCGACCAGATCGAGGGCGGCTGGCCGGGGGCCAACCCGACGGATTCGGGCTTCTTCGAGAAGGTGGAGCCGGGGCGCGCCGCCATCACCGCCTTCGGCATGACCAAGCGCGCCGGGCGCTCGGCCGGCAATGACGACGTGCTGGCGGCGGTGATGAATGCGGGGACGAAGGCGGTCTGCCTCGTCGGCAAGACGCATGACTTCCACGTCACCACGGCGCTCGGCATCACGTTGGAGGAGAATGTCGAGAACATCTCGGCCTCCATCGCGCATCTCGTCGCCGAGGGGCGCGAGGCGCTCTTCGATGCCGAGCATTTCTTCGACGGGTTCAAGGCGAACCGGGATTACGCGCTCGGATGCGTCCTGTCCGCCTATGCCGCCGGGGCCTGCTGGGTGGTGCTCTGCGACACCAATGGCGGCACGCTGCCGGGCGAGATCGCGGCGATCGTGGGCGAGGTCATCAAGGCCGGCATCCCGGGCGATCACCTGGGCATCCATTGCCATGACGACACCGGCCAGGCCGTCGCCGGCTCGCTCGCCGCCGTCGAGGCCGGGGTCCGCCAGGTGCAGGGCACGCTCAACGGGCTAGGTGAGCGCTGCGGCAATGCCAACCTGACGACGCTGATCCCGACGCTCTTGCTGAAGGAGCCCTACGCCAGCCGCTTCGAGACCGGGGTGACACTGGAGGCGCTGAAGGGCCTGCGCCGGGTGAGCCGGATGCTCGACGACATCCTCAACCGCGTGCCGATGAAGCAGGCGCCCTATGTCGGCGCCTCGGCCTTCGCGCACAAGGCGGGGCTCCATGCCTCCGCCATCGCCAAGGATCCGCGCACCTACGAGCATATCGAGCCCGAACTCGTCGGCAATGCCCGCATCGTGCCGATGTCGAACCAGGCGGGCACCTCGAACCTGCGCACCCGGCTCGCCGAGGCGGGGATCGAGGTGGAGAAGGGCGCGGCGGAGCTGCCGCTGATCCTCGAGACCATCAAGGAGCGGGAATCGAAGGGCTATTCCTACGACACCGCCCAGGCGAGCTTCGAGCTTCTGGCGCTGGAGGCGCTCGGCCAGTTGCCCCGCTTCTTCGATCTGGAGCGCTACCGGGTGATCTCTGAGCGGCGGCGCAATGCCCGCGGCGAGGTGGTGACCGTCTCGGAGGCGGTGGTGACCATCGCCATCGGCGGCGAGCGCATCACCTCCTTCTACGAGAACGCCCATGGTGAGGAAACGCCCGACGCCGGCCCCGTCAACGCGCTCTGGAACGCGCTGGCGAAGGACCTCGGCCGCTTCCAGGCGGAGGTCGACGACATGCATCTCGTCGACTTCAAGGTGCGCATCACCGGGGCGGGGACGGAGGCCGTGACCCGCGTCATCATCGACAGCGAGGATGGCGAGCAGCGGCGCTGGTCGACCGTCGGCGTCTCGGCCAACATCGTCGACGCCTCGGTGGAGGCGCTGGTCGATGCCGTCCGCTGGAAGCTGATGCAGAAGACGGGCGGCACGCTGAGGGCGGCGGGCAAGTGAGCCCGGAGTTCTTCACCGTCCACGCCGGCATCCCCCGCGAGGGGCCGGGCGAGCCCGCCGATGTGGCGCGGGCGACGGCGGTGCTCGGGGTGGCGCCCGATGCCCGGATCCTCGACGCCGGCTGCGGGCCCGGCGCCGACATCGCGGCGCTGCTGGGGGCGGCGCCCGGGGGCCATGTGACCGCCCGCGACACCCATGCGCCCTTCGTGGCGCGGGTGAGCGAGGCCTGGGGGGATGACCCTCGCGTCGCCGCCGAGGTGGCGCCGATGGCGAACCCCGGCGGGCCCTTCGACCTCATCTGGTCGGCCGGCGCGCTCTACACGATGGGGCTCGAAGCGGCGCTCGCCGCCATGCGGAGGCTCGTGGCCCCGGGCGGCGGGCTCGCCTTTTCGCAGGGCTGCCTCTTCGAGGAGAGCCCCGAGGCCCGCGCCTTCTGGGGCGGCGATCCGGTGCTCTCCGAAGCCGCGCTGCATGCCGCGTGCACCGCCGCCGGCTGGCAGGTGGTGGAGAGCTGGCGCCTCTCCGACGCCGCGTGGCAGGCCTATTACGGCCCCCTCCGCGCCCGCTGCGACGCGCTGGAGCCGGGGGCGGGCGAGGCCCTCCTCGCCGCAGTCGCCGAGGCCCGCGCCGAGGCGGCGGTGTGGGAGAAGGTGAAGCGCCAGACCGGCTATCTCTTCATCGCCGCGCGGCCCGCATGAGCCTGCAGGCCTGCGCCGAGATCGTGAAGGCGGGCGACGAGACCCGCTTCCTCGCCGCCATGTCGGTGGCTCCCGCCGCGCGCGCCGTGCTCTTCCCGCTCTATGCGCTGAATGTCGAACTTTCCCGCGCCGCCTGGGGCACCTCCGAGCCCATGATCGCCGCCGTCCGCCTGACCTGGTGGCGCGAGGCGCTGAGTGAGATCGAGGCCGGCAAGGTCCGCAAACATGAGGTCGTCCAGCCGCTCGCCGAGCTGATGGGGCGGGCGCCGATCACCGCGGCGCTGCTCGACCCGATGATCGCCGCGCGGATGACCGAGGCGAACCGCGACCCGCTGGAGAGCCGCGCCGCGCTCGAGGCGCATCTCGACGCCACCGCCGGCACGCTCGCCTGGGCCGCCGCCCTCGGCCTTGGCGCGGCGCCCGGGCAGGAGCCGGCGCTCCGCCTCGCTGCGCGGGCCGGCGGCCTCGCCAACTGGTTCCTCGCCGTTCCCCGCCTCCGCGCCGCGGGGATGGAGCCGCTGCCCGAGCGGGCCGGCATCCTCGCCCCCATCGGCCTTGCGTGGCTGAAGACGGCGCGGGAGCGTGACCTCACCGGCCTCGCCCCGGCGCTCCGCGCCCATTGGCAGGCCGGCGGCATCCTCGCCCGCGCCACAAAGGCGCCGGAGCTGGTGGAGGAGGGGCGGCTCGAAGCCTCGCCCTTCGCGCGCCGGCTGTCGCTTCTGGTGAAGGCCGCCACGGGCGGCTGGTAGCTCAGGCCTCCTTCGGCCGCATCGCCAGCCAGATGAGCGAAGCGCCGGCCAGTGCCAGCAGCGGGATCATCGCGAGGTTCACCGCGTCCCAGCCCTGCACGACATCGCCGCCCGAGCAGTTCATCAGCCCGCCCGAGGCGAGGCTCGCCAGTGTCACGCAGCCGAAGACGATCGCATCGTTGAGGCCCTGCACGCGCCCGCGCTCCTCCGGCCGGTGGCTGGAGGCGAGAAGCGTCGTGGCGCCGATGAAGCCGAAGTTCCAGCCGAGGCCGAGAAGGATGAGCGCCCCGAAGAAGTTCGTCAGCTCCACCCCGGCGAGGCCGACCACGCCGGCGCCGGCGAGAATCGCGAGGCCTATGCCCATGATCTTCAGCACCCCGAAGCGGGCGATCAGATGGCCGGTGAAGAAGGAGGGGACGAACATCGCCAGCACATGGGCGGTCACCACATCGGCGGCATTGTTGCGCGTGAAGCCGCAGCCGACGACGGCGAGCGGCGTCGAGGTCATGACGAGGTTCATGAGCGCGTAGCTCACCATGGCGCAGATGATGGCGACGGCGATGCGGGGCGAGCGGAGGAGCTGGCCGATGCTCCGCCCGCGCGGGGCGCCGGGCGTCGGCGCCTGCGGCGGCAGGTCGAGCAGCATGACGAGCCCGAGCCCCACGAGGTTCACCGCGGCGGCCGCCAGATAGGTGCCGATGAAGGGAATCGCCGTCGCCTCCGCCGTGATCTTCACGAGCTGCGGCCCGATGATCGCCGAGGCGAGCCCGCCGGCCATCACGTAAGAGATAGCGCGCGGGCGGAATTCGGCGCTGGCGCGGTCGGTCGCCGCGAAGCGGAAAAAGCCCTGCGCCGACATGTATATGCCGGTGAGGTACGAGCCGACGAGCAGGAGCGGGAAGGAGCCGATGGCAATGGCCCAGGCGCCGATCAGGGCGCCCGCGGCGCCGCCGAGGCAGCCGGCGACGAAGCCGGCGCGGCGGCCCGAGTGGGCCATGAAGGGCGAGATCCAGGGTGCCGTGGTCATCGAGCCGAAGACAATAAGCGAGATCGGCAGGGTGGCGAGGCAGGCATTCGGCGCCAGCATCTGCCCGGCGAGCCCGCCGATGGTGAAGAGCATCGGCATCTGCGAGCCGATCACCGCCTGGGCGGCGACGAGGACGGCGACATTGCGCCGTGCGGCACGGTCGTCGGTGAGGGCGCTTTCGGTCTCGATACTCATGGCGTTCCGGTATCCCCGCCGCGCCGCCGCCGCAAGATCGCGGAAGGCCGCAGTTGGTGGAGCGCATGGCGGCGCATCACCGTGGCTCGATCAGATGCGCGAAGGAGCCCTGCACGCGGCCCTCGCGGAGGCCCATGGCGGGCAGGGCGGTGCCTTCGGCATCACGCGCTGTGAGGAGGGGATTTCCCCTTTCAGAAAGCGTAGTTGCGTAGTGGAATTCATGTGCGGCCCATGGGCCGGCGAAGGGCCCGGCCTCGGCCGTGACCTCCCTGTAGCCCAGATGCAGGCGTCGGCTGGCGAAGGAGGTCTCGAGCCGCAGGAGCCCGGCCATGGCATGTCGCTGCCCGTCAGCATCGACCAGCCCGTCCCCCAGCACCATGTAGCCGCCGCATTCTCCATGAATTTCCGTGCCTTCCGTCGCGTTCCTCAGGCTCTGGAGGAAGCGGCCCGCCCCGGCCAGCCGCCCGGCATGCAGCTCCGGATAGCCGCCCGGCAGGTAGATCAGATCCGCCGCCGGCGCCGGTTCGTCGGCGAGCGGCGAGAAGAGCCGCACCTCCGCCCCCGCTGCTCGCCAGCCGTCCAGCAGATGCGGATAGGCGAAGGCGAAGGCGGCATCACGCGCCACGGCGATCCGCTGGGCGGGGGGCCGGGGCAGCGGCGCCGCGCCTGGGGTCAGCTCCGCCGCCAGCGCGTCCAGCGCCGCGAGGTCCAACTCGGCCATGGCATCGGCGGCCCGGTCCAAGAAGGCCTCCAGATCCTGCCGCTCCTCCGCCTGCACGAGCCCCAGATGCCGCGATGGATGGGCGAGCCCGGCGTCCCGCCGCACGGCGCCCAGCACCGGCAGGCCCAGCGGCGCCAGCGCCCGCCTCAGCATCGCCTCGTGCCGCTCCGACCCGACCCGGTTGAGGATCACCCCGGCGACCCGCAACCCCTTGTCGAAACCCGCAAATCCCGCCACCAGCGCCGCCACCGAGCCGGCCATCCGCCCGGCATCGACCACCAGCACCACCGGCGCGCCCAGCACCTTGGCGAGCTCCGCCGCCGAGCCGGCGCCGTCCGGCGGCGCCCCGTCGAACAGCCCCATGGCCCCCTCGACGATCAGCAGCCCCGCGCCCCCGGCCAGCGCCCGCAGCCGCTCCGGCCGCATCGCCCAGGCGTCGAGATTGCCGCAGGGCACCCCCGTCGCCGCCTCATGGAAGCGCGGGTCGATGTAATCCGGGCCCGATTTCGCGCCCCTCACGGCCACTCCGGCCCGCCGCAGCGCCCGGAGGAGCCCTAGCGTCACCGTGGTCTTGCCGGCCCCGGAGGAGGGCGCCGCGATGACGAGCCCCCGGCTCATCTCTCGCTTTTCTCCAAATACCCGCGGGGGGAGTCGCCCCTCGGGCGACCGGGGGGGGCAGCGCCCCCCGCGACGCCGGAAACCTTCACGTCCCCAGCCAGTTCAGCACCGCCCGCTTCTCCACCACCCGGCCGATGCAGATGATCGCCGGCGGCGTCATGCCGGCCGCGGCGATATCCGCCTCGAGCGCGCCGAGCGTCGTCTCCAGCACCCGCTGGCTGGGGAGCGTCGCGTCGGTCACCACGGCCACCGGCTCGCCCGCGGGCCGCCCGGCCGCCAGCAGCGCCCCGGCGATCTGGCCGATATGCTTCATGCCCATGTAGATGACGAGCACCTCGGAGGCCTTTGATATCGCCTGCCAATCCAGTGTCTGCGGCGTCTCGGCCGTCTGGTCGTGGCCGGTGATGAAGGTCACCGACTGGTTGACGTCGCGATGCGTGACCGGGATGCCGGCATAGGCCAGCCCGCCGATTCCCGCAGAGATGCCGGGGATGATGCGCATCGGCACGCCGGCCGCCTTCAGCGCCGCGCCCTCCTCGCCGCCCCGCCCGAAGACGAAGGGATCCCCCCCCTTGAGCCGCAGCACCCGCTTGCCCTCCCGCGCCAGCTCGACGAGCTTCAGCGAGATGTCGGTCTGCTTGGCCGAGGGCTTGCCGCCCCGCTTGCCGGCATGGATCAGCTCGGCCTGCGGCGCCATGGCGAGGATCTCCGGCCCCACCAGCGCGTCATGCACCACCACATCGGCCTGGGAGAGGCCGTTGAGGGCATGGAGTGTCAGCAGCCCGGCATCGCCGGGCCCGGCGCCGCAGAGCCAGACCCATCCGGGCTGGAACTCCGGCCAGTGATGCGCGGGCAGCTTCATGGGCCGCTATATCGCCCCTCCGGGCGCTTTGTGAAAGCCCCCCGGGCGGCATCCCGGTGCCCGGGCGCGACGTCGCCTGCCGCCCGGGCCCGCGCCTTCGCCCTTGGCCCCGCCGCGCCGCCCGATATGATCCGCCCCATGAGCGAGCCCCCCCTCCGCCGCGGCTGGACGACCGGCGCCTGCGCCACGGCGGCGGTCAAGGCGGCGCTTGCCCGGCTCTGGGGCGGCGCCTTCCCGGAGGAGGTCTCCCTCGTTCTGCCCCGCGGCGAGACCCCTCGCTTCGCGCTCGCCCATTGCGCGGCGGGGGAGGGCTGGGCCGAGGCGGGCATCGTCAAGGATGCCGGCGACGACCCTGATGTCACCCACGGCGCCCTCATCGTCGCCCGGGTCGCGGCCTCCACCGGCGGCGTGACCTTCGCGGCGGGCGAGGGGGTGGGCATGGTCACCAAACCCGGCCTGCCGATCCCGCCGGGAGAGCCGGCGATCAACCCCGTCCCCCGCAAGATGATGGAGGAGGCGGTGGCGGAGACCGCCGCCCATCACGGCCGCGCCCCCGACGTGGCCATCACCATCTCCATCCCCGGCGGGGCGGAGATCGCCAAACGCACCTGGAACGGCCGGCTCGGCATCGAGGGCGGGCTGTCGATCCTCGGCACGACCGGCGTCGTCCGCCCCTTCTCCTGCGCCGCCTGGATCGCCTCGATCCACCGCGGCGTCGATGTGGCGCGGGCGACCGGCACGCCCCATGTCGCCGGCTGCACCGGGGCGACGAGCGAGCGGGCGGTGCAGGCGCATTATGGCCTGCCGGATCATGCCATGCTCGACATGGGCGATTTCGCCGGCGGGCTGCTGAAGTACCTCCGGCGCCATCCGGTGCCCCGCCTCACCGTCGGCGGCGGCCCCGGCAAGCTCGCCAAGCTGGCGCAGGGCGCGGTGGACCTGCATTCCTCGCGCTCCGAGGCCGATATGGCGGCGCTGGCCGACTGGGCGGGCGACCCCGCGCTCGCCAGCGCCAACACGGTGCTCGAGGCCGTCACCCGCGCCCCGCATCTGGCCGATGCCATCGCCGCCCGCGCCCGCGACGCCGCGCTGGCGCTCCTGGGCGGCGCGCCGGTCGAGGTTGAGGTCGTGCTGGTCAGCCGCGACGGTGCCATCATGGCCATCGCATGATCCTCCTCCTCGCCGGCACGGAGGAGGCGCTGGCCCTCGCGCGTCTCCTCGCAGACGCAGGGCTGCCCGCCATGGCCTCCTTCGCCGGCGCCACGGCGCGGCCGCGTGACCTCGGGCTCCCGACCCGAAGCGGCGGGTTTAGCGGGGCGGAGGGCTTTCGTGCCGCGCTCGCCGAGCACGGCATCACCGCCGTCATCGACGCGACGCACCCCTTCGCCGCCCGCATCGGGCCGCGCAGCAAGGCGCTCTGCGACGAGGCCGGGCTGCCCTACCTGCGCCTCCTCCGCCCCGGCTGGCGACCGGGGCCAGGGGATGACTGGCGGTTCTTCGACCGGCCGGAGGAGGCCGCGCCGCTCCTCCCCGTCGACGCCACGATCTGGCTCGCCGTCGGCCCGCGCAGCCTCGGCGGCTTCGAGGGGCTCGCCCCCCGCCGCTGCATTGTCCGCCGCATCGACCCGACCGACGAGCCCTTCCCCTGGCCGAACGGCCAGTGGGTCATCGGCCGCCCCTCGGCGGACCCAGAGGCGGAGGCCGCCCTCATGGCCCGCCACGGCGTGACTCATGTTATCGCCAAGGACTCGGGCGGCGCGGCGGGCTACGGCAAGCTCGCCGCCGCCCGGGCGCTCGGCCTGCCGGTGCTGCTCCAGCGCCGGCCGCAGGGCTACCCCTCCGATCTCGTCACGACCCCGGAGGCCGCCCTCGCCTGGGCCCGCGAGGCGCTCCCGCAAGGGGGCGATGAGCGATGATTCTCGCCACGGAAGACGACCTCCGCGCCGGCATCCGCGCTCTGGTCGCCCTCGAGCCGCGCTTCGCGGCAGCCCATGCGCTCACCGGCGACCCGCCGCTCCGCTGCCGGCCGCGCGGCTTCGCGACGCTCCTGCACATCGTCAACGGCCAGATGCTCTCCACCGCCGCCGCCGCGGCGATCTGGGCGCGGATCGAGGCCGCCGGGCTCCACGATCCCGCCGCCATCGCCCGGGTGGAGGAGGAGGCGCTCCGCGCCCTCGGCTTCTCCCGCGCCAAGGCGAGGACGGCCCGTGCTCTCGCCGCTGCCGATCTCGACTTTGCCGCGCTTGAGGCCCTGCCGGACGCAGAGCTCCTCAAGACTCTCACCGCGCTCCCCGGCATCGGCCGCTGGACGGCGGAGCTCTATGCGCTCACCGCTGAGGGCCGCCCCGACATCCTGCCCGCCGGCGATCTCGCCCTGCAGGAGGGCGCGCGGCTGCTCTTCGAACTGCCCTCTCGCCCTTCGCCCAGGGCCTTCACCGAGCTCGCCGCCCCCTGGTCGCCCTGGCGCGCGGTTGCGGCACGGCTGCTCTGGGCCTATTACGCTCACTTCAGGAAGCGGGCGGGGGTGACATGACACGTGCGTTGCAGGCCGAACGGGTGGAGCCCCTCAGCGGAGACCTCCGCTCGGCGCTCGTCTTCCTCCATGGCTACGGGGCCAATGGCGCCGACCTCATCGGCCTCGCCGAGCCCATGGCCGAGCACATGCCCGACACGCTCTTCCTCGCCCCCGACGCGCCCGAGGCCTGCGCCGCCGCGCCGATGGGCCTGCAATGGTTCCCGATCCCCTGGATGGACGGCTCCTCGGAGGAAGAGGCCGCCCAGGGCCTCGCCCGCGCCGCCGCCGATCTCGATGCCTTTCTCGACGGGCTGATGGTGGATGAAGACCTCCTGCCCGAGCAGGTGGCCGTGCTCGGCTTCAGCCAGGGCGCGATGATGGCGCTTCATGTCCTGCCCCGCCGGGAGGATCCCGTGGCCGCCGTCGCCGCCTTCTCCGGCCGGCTCCTGCAGCCTGATCTTCTGGAAGACGAGGTGGTCAGCCGCCCGCCGGTGCTGCTCGTCCATGGCGATGCCGACGAGGTGGTGGCGCCGGAAAACCTGCAGCTCGCCGCCGAGGCGCTGCAGGGCGCCGGCTGGCGCGAGGTCTATGCCCATGTCGACAAGGGTATGGGCCATGGCATCGCGCCGCAGGGCCTGTCCATCGCGCTCGCCTTCCTGCGCGAGCGGTTGGGCTACACCGCCGGCGGCTGACCCGCCGCCGCTGCCCTCCGGGGCTCCCCCACCAAGACGTTGATCGCCCAGCCTCCGGCCGGTTTCAGACCGTTCGAATTGTCGGCATTGGGCCGGATCGTGCCATTGTTTCGCTGATAGCAGGTCACAGATGGTGTGATGATGCCGGGCTGGGGAAAAGGTTGGTATGAGTATGGATGATCTGGTCGATCTTGTTGCCCCGCGCCGGGCGTGGGACTTCATCCTGCGTGCCATCGGCATCGTCATTTTCGTCAACAGTTTCAACGTCTTCGTGAATATCTGGATCAAGGGGCTGGATTCCGTGCCCCCGGTCGAATTCGTGATCGCGACGACCGTGAGCCTGCCCTTCGTCATCCTCGCGCTCGCGCTTCTGCAGCGGCAGCGCCACATGCAGGCGCGACTCGCGCGGCTGGCGATGACGGATGTCCTCACCGGCCTGCCCAACCGGCGCGGCTTCGAGGCGGCGGCGGCGGACCAGAAGGTCAGCGCCGTCCTCGTCGCCGATATCGACAATTTCAAGCGGGTGAACGACAGCTACGGCCATGCCGCCGGCGACAGCAGCCTGCGGCAGGTGGCCGAGCGGATCCGCACGACGCTGCGGCCCGGCGAATTCGCCGCGCGGCTCGGGGGCGAGGAATTCGGCATCGTCATCACGGCGAAGGCCGCCGGAGGGCCGCTGACCGGCGGCTCCGGCCGCGCCGCCGCCCAGAAGCGGCTCGAGACCATCGCGGCGCGGCTCGTCCATCCCTTCGCCATCGACCTCGGGCGGGACGATATCGCTCTGGAGCTGACGCTGTCCTGCGGTGTCGCCTTCGCCAAGGGGAGCAGCAAGATCTGCGAGCTCGTCGCCGATGCCGACCGGGCGCTCTACCGCGCCAAGGCGCGGGGCAGGGCGCAGATGGTCCTCGACGGCGACGCCGAGACGGCCCAGCCGGCCGCCAGCGCGATCGCGGTCTGACGCTTGCCGGGCGCGCCATTGACCACGCGCGCAAAAATGCAGGGCCCTCATGCGACTTCGCGCTACACAGGCGCGTGACCATGGTGTAGCGTTCGGGCGCAGGGGTGCACTGTTGAACAAGTTGATAAGAGTATTCGCGCCGCAAAGTCGACTCGGGTTTGCAGGCAGGTTCGTGACGTTCGTAGCCGCGATCGTCTCTTTCAACGTGTTCCTTGATCTGGTGCTCTCGGGCGGCGAGAGCTTCTCGCTCTTCAACGACATCATCCTGACGGCGCTGGTGGCGACGCCCTTCACGATTTTCGCGCTGGCACTGGTGCAGCATCTCTACAAGCTGCAGATCCGGCTATCCGATCTCGCCGGCACCGACATGCTCACCGGGCTCGCCAATCGCCGGCAGTTCTTCGAGCAGGCGGCGCGAGAGGGCGAATTGCGGCCCGGCACGCTGATTCTCGTCGATGTCGATCACTTCAAGCGCATCAACGACACCTATGGCCACGAGGTGGGGGATCTCTGCCTTCTGGCCGTCGGCCGGCATCTGCGCGCGACCGTGCGCGAGCACGATCTGGTCGCGCGGATCGGCGGCGAGGAATTCGCCGTCTATCTCGACGGCGCCAACCTCGGCCTTGCCGAGAGCATCGGCCGCCGCGTCGTCGCCGAGTTGCCGGTCGAGACGGATCTCGCCGCGCAGATCGTGCTCACCGCCTCTGCCGGCGCCGCCGAGGCCTGGCCGGGCGCCACCATTGCCGAGGTGCTGCGCGCCGCCGACAGCGCGCTCTACCGCGCCAAGGAGCAGGGCAGGGCCCGGCTCGTCTTCGCCGTCGCCGAATCCCCGGTGCCGGCAGCCTGATCCGCAACTGATCGGCCGCCCCACCGGCCGCCTCGACCGGCGGCCCGGCGCCTGTCATTTCGGCGACATATCCACATGGCAAGAGACGGGCGGGCCCCGCGACATGTTGGGCTTGCAGAGGCCCTGACGCCAGATATAGTTGGCTCATGCCCCCGGGGCATCCGGGCGGCCCGTGGTGAGACCAGCGGGGAGACGTGCCGTGATGGAAGCCGAGTTCAGGACCAGTTTCGTCCGCAGCCCCGGCGCGCTTCGCCAGAACCCCGCGCTCGTCCTCAATGCCGATTATCGCCCGCTCTCCTACTACCCGCTGTCGCTCTGGCCCTGGCAGGAGGCGGTGAAGGCGGTCTGGCTCGACCGGGTCGACATCGTCGCCGAATATGACGAGCGGGTGCGAAGTCCCTCGACCAGCTTCAAGATGCCGTCCGTCGTCGTTCTGAAAGACTTCGTCAAACCCCAGAAGCGCGTGGCCTTCACGCGCTTCAATCTTTTTCTGAGGGACGAATTCCGCTGCCAGTACTGCGGCTCGCGCGGCGATCTGACCTTCGATCACGTCGTGCCGCGCGCCCGCGGCGGCGTCACGAGCTGGGAGAATGTCGTCGCCGCCTGCGGCTCGTGCAACCTGCGCAAGGGCTCCAAGAGCCTCCGCCAGTCCGGCCTCGCGCTCCGCAAGCCGCCGCGCCAGCCCGGGGCGGAGGAGCTGCGGAACCAGGGGCGGAAGTTCCCGCCCGGCTGGCTGCACGAGAGCTGGCTCGACTTCCTCTACTGGGACGCCGAGCTGGAGGCCTGACCGGCCTCGTCCTCGGTGATGTAGCCGATATAGCGGCCGTATTCCTCCATCTGGTACATCCACCAGCCGAGGGTCGCGGCGAAGATCGGCTCCGGAAGGCCGCCCGTGGTGATGAGCGGGTGAGACAGAAGGGCCCAATTGTCGTCCGTCACCGCCGCGAGGCCCATCATCTGCTTGCCGTTCCACTCGTTGAGCTGCTCGAGCGGCAAGGGCGCGGAGAGATGGAAGGAGGTGTCGAACTGCATCGCCTGGCAATTGGCGTGATCCACGCACAGCCGCAGGAAGATGTTGAACCGAAGGCCCCGGGCCTCGGTGAGGATCCTCGGGTTGCCGTCGACGCCGGACAGGATCTCGGCGGAATACCCCTCCGCCTCGAGATAGGCGACCAACCCCTCCGGATCGTCGGCGGAGATCAGCTCCGGCGTCTGCGCGTTGGCGGCGCTGGCCATTAGGACAAGGGCGAGGGCAGGGCGGTGCATCGGGGCTCCTTGGGCGTGACCCGCCCAGCCTAGCCTTCGACCGCCCCCTGCCGCAACGGCCCGGGCAGCGGCCAGGCGCCCGGGGGATTGTGGCCAGAGGCTGGCCTGCTAGACTCCCGCTCGCCCGGTGGGTAAGTGCGGGGCAGTTAGCGCTAACGCGCCGCAGCCCGCCTCAGGGACGTCCCCGGGGCCCCGCGGCGAGACATGGAGAGATCATGGTATCGCGCGTCATTCCCGTCGACCCGTTCGACCTCGTCATCTTCGGTGGCACAGGCGATCTCGCCCGCCGCAAGATCCTCCCCGGCCTCTTCCGCCGCTTCCGCGCCGGCACGATGCCGGAAGAATCGCGCATCATCGGCTCGGCCCGCTCCGAGCATGACGATGCCGAATACCGCCAGATCGTCCGCGACGCGATCGGCGAATTCGGCGGCGACGAGAAGGAGGACAAGGCCGGGATCGACGCCTTCGTCGAGCGGCTCCACTACGTCCGCGTCGATGCCAAGGGCGACGACGGCTGGAAAGAGCTCGCCGGCATGATGCGCGACGGCATCATCCGCGCCTTCTACTTCTCGGTCGGGCCCTCGCTCTTCGGCGATATCGCCGAGCGGCTGAACCGCTTCGACGTGGCCGACGACAAGAGCCGCATCGTGGTCGAAAAGCCCTTCGGCCGCGACCTGCAGTCCGCCAAGGAGCTCAACGCCACGCTGCGCAGCCACTTCCGCGAGGATCAGATCTACCGGATCGACCACTACCTCGGGAAGGAGACGGTGCAGAACCTGATGGCGATCCGCTTCGGCAACGTCCTCTTCGAGCCCCTGTGGAACAACCACTACATCGACCACATCCAGATCACCGTCGCCGAGACGGTGGGCGTGGGCGGGCGCGGCGCCTATTACGACAAGTCGGGCGCCATGCGGGACATGGTGCAGAACCACCTGATGCAGCTTCTCTGCCTCATCGCCATGGAGGCGCCGAGCCAGTTCGACGCCGATGCCGTCCGCGACGAGAAGCTGAAGGTGATCCGGGCGCTCCAGCCCGTCGATTACCACCACCTCGTCCGCGGCCAGTACGATGCCGAGGGCGACCAGCCGAGCTACCGCGAGGATGCCGAGGATCCGCGCAGCTTCACCGAGAGCTTCATTGCGCTGCGCTGCCATATCGCCAACTGGCGCTGGGCCGGCGTGCCCTTCTACCTGCGCACCGGCAAGAAGCTGAAGGCGCGCTCGTCCGAGATCGCCGTGGTCTTTCAGGACCTCGGCCATTCGATCTTCGAGGGCGACGAGAAGCGGCACCGCAACATCCTCGCCATCCGCCTGCAGCCCAACGAGGGGATCGACCTGCAGGTGACGATCAAGGAGCCGGGCCCGGGCGGCATGCGGCTGATCGACGTGCCGCTCGACATGACCTTTGCGGATGCCCTGGGGCCCGAGGCGGAGGACGTGCCCGACGCCTATGAGCGGCTGATCATGGATGTCTTCCGCGGCAACCAGACGCTCTTCATGCGCGGCGACGAGGTCGAGGCCGCCTGGGCCTGGACCGATCCGATCATCGCGGGCTGGGAGGCGCGCGGCGACGTGCCGAAGCTCTACGAGCCCGGCACCGCCGGCCCGGACGATTCCGCTATGCTCCTGCATCGCGACAACCGCCGCTGGCGCGACATCAAGGCCTGAGGACGCACCCATGGAACTCGTCACCTATCCCGACGCCGAGATCATGATGATCGACCTGGCGGACCGGCTCGCGAGCGAGCTGCGCCGGGCGCTCGAGCAGAACGACCGCGTGTCGATCGCCGTCCCCGGCGGCACCACGCCCGGGCCGGCCTTCGATGCGCTCTCCGACACGCAGCTCGACTGGGCGCGCGTCGACGTGATGCTCACCGACGAGCGCTGGGTGGCGGAAGACTCCCCCCGCTCCAACACGCGGCTCCTCCGCGAGCGGCTGCTGACGGGCCATGCGGCCGCGGCGAACCTCGTGCAGCTTCGCGCCGATACAGAGACGCCGGAGGAGGGGCTCCCGGCCCTCATCGAGGCCGTGCAGGCGGCGCTGCCGCTCACCTCCGTCGTCCTCGGCATGGGCGAGGACATGCACACCGCCTCGCTCTTCCACGGCGCCGACCGGCTGGCCGACGCGCTCCACGGCCGCGAGGTGCTGGTGCCGATGCGGGCCCCCCGCGCGCCGGAGCCGCGGATCACGCTCTCGGCCTGGGTGCTGAACGACGCGATGAACCGCCACATCCTGATCAAGGGCGCCGCCAAGCGCGAGGCGCTGGAGCGGGCCCGGCACCTGTCGCCCGACGAGGCGCCGGTGGCCGCGGTGCTCCGCGGCGCCATCGTGCACTGGGCCGAAGACTAGGGCCGGCTACCGGCAACCGAGGAGAGACGAGCCATGTGGGACAAGCTGAAGGCCCATCACGAGGCGGTGGCCACCCGCCGGATCGAGAGCCTCTTTGAGGCCGATGACACCCGCGCCGAGGCCTTCTCCGTCGAGGCGCTGTCCATGCGCTTCGACTTCTCCAAGACCAACATCGACGCGGCTGGCCTCGGCCTCCTCATCGAGCTTCTGGACGAGACCGGCGTCGCCGCCCGCCGCGAGGCGATGTTCACCGGCGAGCCGATCAACGAGACCGAGGGCCGCGCCGTCCTCCACACCGCGCTCCGCAATCTCGACGGCGGGCCGGTCCATGTGGCCGGCACCGATGTCATGCCCGGCGTTCACGAGGGCCTCTCGCGGATGGAGGCCTTCGCCGCCGATGTCCGCTCCGGCGCCTTCCGGGGGGCGGGCGGCGCGATCACCGATGTCATCAACATCGGCATCGGCGGCTCCGACCTCGGCCCCGCCATGGGCTACCGGGCGCTCAGCCCCTATGCCGACGGCCCCCGCTGCCATTTCGTCTCCAACGTCGACCCCGGCGACATTGCCGAGGTGCTCCGCACCTGCGACCCCAAGACGACGCTGGTGATCGTCGCCTCCAAGACCTTCACCACCATCGAGACGATGACGAACGCCCGCACCGCGAAGGCCTGGATGAGCGAGGCGGTGGACGAGCCGGCCCGCCAGTTCGCCGCCCTCTCCTCCGCCACCGACAAGACCGGCGCGTTCGGCATCGCCGAGGACCGGGTCTTCGGTTTCGAGGATTGGGTCGGCGGGCGCTACTCCATGTGGGGGCCGATCGGCCTCTCGCTCATGATCGCCATCGGGCCGGAGGCCTTCCGGGCGTTCCTCCGCGGCGGCCAGGCGATGGACAGGCACTTCCGCGCGGCGGAGTGGTCCGAGAACATGCCGGCGCTCCTCGCCCTCACCGGGCTCTGGCACAACCAGATCTGCGGCTACGCCACCCGCGCCGTCCTGCCCTACGACAACCGCCTCGGCCGCCTGCCGGCCTACCTGCAGCAGCTCGAGATGGAATCGAACGGCAAGCGCGTTTCGATGGATGGCCACGCGCTCACGCAGGACTCCGGCCCCGTTGTCTGGGGCGAGCCCGGCACCAACGGCCAGCACGCCTTCTACCAGCTCATCCACCAGGGCACCCGGGTGGTGCCTTGCGAGTTCATGATCGCGGCGGAGGGGCATGAGCCCGAGCTCCACCACCAGCACCAGCTCCTCATCGCCAATTGCCTCGCCCAGTCCGAGGCGCTGATGAAGGGCCGCTCGCTGGACGAGGCCCGCGAAAAGGTCGCGGACAAGTTCGAGGGCGACGAGCTCGAGCGCCAGGCCGCCCACCGCGTCTTCCCCGGCAACCGCCCCTCTGTCACGCTCGCCTATCCGAAGCTCACGCCCGAGATGCTCGGCCAGATCGTGGCGCTCTACGAGCACCGGGTCTTCGTCGAAGGCGCCGTTCTCGGCATCAATTCCTACGACCAATGGGGCGTCGAGCTCGGCAAGGAGCTCGCCACGGCCCTGCAACCCATCGTCGAGGGCAAGGAAGATGCCACCGGCAAGGACGGCTCCACCGCCGCCCTCGTCACCTTCCTGAAGGCGAACGGGGCCTGACCAGCCTCCCCGGATCCCCTTTCATCTGGCCAAAAATACCTCGGAGGTGTGGAGGCAGAGCCTCCACTGGCCGCCAAAGGCGGCCACCCCCCCAAAAGTCACGGCGCCTCAGGCGGTCGCGCCGCCCACGGGCCGCGCCCGCTCCCAGACGGCATTGGGGAAGGGCACCAGCGCCTTCTTCTCCTCGTCCCAGAGCTTCAGCGAGAAGCAATAGAGCGCCTCCCGCGGCTCGATCATCGGCAGATGGAACTGCTCGCGCGCCGCCTGATGGCATTTGCGCAGGCGGTAGGAGGGGATGTTGGCGTTGAAATGGTGGAGGTCGTGATAGGCGATATTGCCCGTCGCGATATCCCACCAATGGCCGAAGTTGAGCGCCGAGGAGCCCTTGAGCGCCGCGATCCGCGGCTTCAGCGTGGGCTTCCTATCCCAGTAGGTGTGCTCGAAATTGTGCTGCAGATACACCTGCGCGACGCCGAGAATGGCGGAGACGACGATGGTCACCCCATAAAGCGCCAGCCCCGCCCAGCCGCCGGCCAGCCAGATGACGCCAAGCCATACGGCGAGCCCGAGGTTCTGCACCATCACGCCCTTCCAGCCGACCTTCATGGTGTTCTTCGGCCAGCGGTAGCGGATCGCGTAGGTCAATGTGCCGCCGATGGGCAGCAGGAACAGCGGGTTCCGCAGGATCCGGTAGGCGGTGCGCTTGAGCGGCCCGGCCTTCTCCCATTCCGCGACGGTCATCGTGTAGATCTCGCCGGTGTCCCGCATGTCGAGATCGCCGAGATGGCCGTGGTGGCGGTTATGGTTGTACTGCATGGCCCGGTAGGGCGTCAGCGTGAAGAAACTGAGCGCGATGCCCGCCCAGTCGTTCTGCCGCCGCGTCTGAAAGAGCGAGTAATGCCCGCAATCGTGCTCGAGCACATAGGCGCGGACGGCGGCGAAGGAATTGACGACGACGATCACCGCGGCGAGCAGCCAGAGCTCGGCCTTCACGGCGGCGAGCGCGGCGAAAAAGGTGGCCAGATAGATCCCGAAGGTTAGGAAATAGGACAGCGCCGCCAGGCGGTTGTCCTTCCTGCACCAGAGCCGGGTAAACTCGCGCAGCGCCTTTTCCTGGGCTTCCTGAACGTCGGTCATCTTCATGAGTCCTTCGGGGCCGTTCAGGAAACGTTAATCAACGCCGGCCAGAAAATGCAATTCCCCAAGGCGCCGGCAGGGGCGCCCGCGTGCTTCGGTCGCAAGGATCAGAAAGGACGCTGGAGCGGGTAGCGGGAATCGAACCCGCGCGTTCAGCTTGGGAAGCTGACAGGCTACCATTACATCATACCCGCCGCGGCTGCCGACCTAAAGCGCCACCGGGGCGCCGTCAAGATTGCGCGTGGGGCCGGTAGGTCGGCGTCCAGGCTGGGGTCTTCACCCACCATCCCCGCGCCGGGCCTCAAAGGCAGGGACCCACGATCTTCGCGCGAAAATCGTGCACGGAAATCGCGCGATTTCCGTGAGCCCGGTGGCGATGGCAGGCCCTACCGCCGGCCCCGGCGCCGGCCGCCGCCGCCCTCGGCGTTGAAATTCACGTCCGGCAGGGGCGCGATGGCGCGGAGCCGCGCGAAGGGGTCCACCGCATGGGGGATGGCGTTGGCATTGACGAAATGCTCCTGGAACCTCGGGGCGATGGCCGTCTCGACCTTCACGATCTGCCGCGCCAGCAGCTCGATTTCGGCCCGCGCGCCGACATTGCAGAGCGCGATCCGCGCGCCGGTGCCGGCGGCGTTGCCGGCGCTCACGACCTTTTCCAGCGGCACGTCGGGGATCATCCCCAGCACCATCGCGTGTTTCGGCGAGATATGCGCCCCGAAGGCCCCGGCGAGCACGACCTTGTCGACCTCGTCCACCCCGCGCTCGTCCATCAGGAGCCGCGCGCCAGCATAGAGCGCGGATTTCGCGAGCTGGATGGCGCGGATATCGCCCTGGGTGACCATGACCCGCGCCCCGCCGTCGGCCGAGCCGTCGTAGAGGAGGTAGCCATGCGTCCGCCCCGTCGGCTCCGACCGCGGCGTGCCCGTCGCCTCGGCCGAGCCGATCAGCCCCCGGGAATCCAGAAGGCCCGCCATGCGCATCTCCGCCACCGCCTCGATGATCCCCGAGCCGCAGATGCCGGTGACGCCGGTCGCCGCCACGGCCTCGGCGAAGCCCGGCTCGTCCGACCAGAGGTCGGAGCCGATGACGCGGAAGCGCGGCTCCTTGGTCTCGGCGTCGATCTCGACCCGCTCGATGGCCCCCGGCGCCGCCCGCTGGCCGGAGGAGATCTGCGCCCCCTCGAAGGCCGGCCCGGTGGGGGAGGAGCAGGCGAGGACGCCGGTCCTGTCGCCGAGGAGGATCTCGGCATTGGTGCCGACATCGACGATCAGCGTCAGCTCCTCGGCCCTGTCCGGCCGCTCGGCCAGCGCCACGCCCGCGGCATCGGCGCCGACATGGCCGGCGATGCAGGGCAGGAGGAAGAGCCGCGCCGCCTCGGCAAGCCCGGTCAGCCCGAGCTCGGCGGCATCGAGCGAGAGCGACTCGGATGTGGCGAGGGCAAAAGGCGCCTGACCGAGCTCCACCGGGTCGATCCCCAGCAGCAGGTGATGCATCACCGGATTGCAGACGATCACCGCCTCGACGATGTCGCGGGGCGCGACGCCGCCGTCTTTCGCCAGAGCCGCCGCCAGCTCGGAGAGCGCGGCGCGCACGACGCGCGTCATCTCCGCCGCGCCGCCGGGGGTCATCATGGAGTAGCTGACGCGGCTCATCAGATCCTCGCCGAAGCGGATCTGCGGGTTCATGACCCCGGCCGACGCCTTGACTGTGCCCTCCCGCAGGTCGGTCAGATGCGCGGCGATGGTCGTGGAGCCGAGGTCGATGGCCAGCCCGTAGAGCCGCCCCTCGTGGAAGCCCGGCCAGATGTCGATGATCCGGTGCGCCTCGTCGCGGTGGCCCTTGTGCAGCGCCACGGTGACCTTCCACTCGCCCTTGCGCAGCGCCGTCTGCAGCCGGCCCATGAGGGGCAGGGGGGCGGTGACCGCGCCCACGCCCCATTCGGCCTGCAGCGCCGCGACCAGCCGCTGGAAATCGCCCGAGGGCTCGTGCATGTCGGGCTCTTCGACCTCGACATAGGCGAGCTTGGTCGCGGGATCCATGACGATGGGCCGCGCATCCGCCTCCTTGCGGACGACCTGGCGATGCACCTGGCTCTCGGCCGGCACGTCGATCACCATGTCGCCCTGCACCTCCGCCTGGCAGCCGAGCCGCCGGCCCTCCTTGAGGCCGCGGATGCGGTCGTAGCGCTCCTCGACGGCGTTGATGGCGCTGAGCCCGTCCGGCCGGGCGGTCAGCCCGAGCTTGGGGAAGTCGCCGAAGGAGGGCGAGACCTGGCATTTGGAGCAGATGCCCCGCCCGCCGCAGACGGAATCGAGATCGACCCCGAGCTGGCGCGCCGCGGCGAGCACCTTGGTGCCGGCGGGCACGCGGCCGCGCTTGCCGGAGGGCATGAAGACGACAAGGGGATCCTGGCTCACGGGTGGGCGTCCTTCGGGCGGCTGGTGCGCCCTCACTAAATAGGGCTCCGCCGGGGCGCAATCGCTTGGGAGCGGCGCCGCCTGCGCCGAAGGCGTCATCGGGGCGCGGGGGCGCGGTTGGGGGCGGGGGTGGCCGGGGCGCCTTGCGGGAGATGGTTGCGGCCGGTGGCATGGGGGCGGTGGGTTGGAAACCCACCCTAAGGGTTGTCCGACGGTCGGGCTGTTTTCCCCGCCCGGTACGCGCCGGCACGGCGCAGGGCGAGCGCCGGCCCGTCCCGCGGGTCGGCGCTCCGGTGGGGCCTGGCCCGGCCTCTGGGCGGGGATCGGTTGCACCATAAAGCGCGCCGCACCACCGGCCGGAGCGCCAACCCACGGGCCGGCGCTCCCCCTGCGCGGCACCGTTTGGAAAGGGTGCGGGGGGGTGGTGGGTTACAAACCCACCTTGCGCCAATGCGGCGATGCGCGCCGCCGCGGCCCCTTTCCCCCCCGCCGCATCCGTGCAATAGGGAGCCGCCAAACGATGAACTCCAAGGAGGCGAGCATGGAGATTCGTGAGGCTCTCACCTTTGACGATGTGCTTCTGGTGCCGGCGGCGAGCTCCGTCCTGCCGTCGACGGCGGATACGCGCACGAAGCTGACCAAGAGCATCGCGCTCAACATCCCGCTCGTCTCCTCGGCGATGGATACCGTCACCGAGAGCCGCATGGCCATCGCCATGGCCCAGGCGGGCGGCCTCGGGGTCATCCATCGCAACCTCGGCGTCGAGGAGCAGGCGGCGGAGGTGGCGCGGGTGAAGCGCTTCGTCTCCGGCATCGTCTACAATCCGATCACGCTGACCGCCGACCAGACGCTCGCCGATGCCAAGGCGCTGATGGCGCGCTATGCCGTGACCGGCTTTCCGGTCGTGGGCGAGGGCGGGCGGGTGATCGGCATCGTCACCAACCGCGACATGCGCTTCGCGGCCGACGATGCGACGCCGGTCAGCGTCATGATGACCTCCGACGATCTGGCGATCCTGCAGGAGCCGGCCGATCTCGACGAGGCGCGCAGCCTCATGAAGGCCCGGCGGATCGAGAAGCTTCTGGTGACCGATGGCGCGGGCAAGCTCACCGGGCTTCTGACGCTGAAGGACAGCGAGCAGGCCGTGCTCAACCCCGCGGCGGCGAAGGACGGTCTCGGCCGGCTCCGCGTCGCGGCGGCCTCGACCGTCGGCGATGCCGGCTTCGAGCGGAGCGAGGCGCTGATCGACGCGGGCGTCGATGTCGTGGTGATCGACACGGCGCATGGGCATTCCAAGGGCGTCGGCGAGGCAGTGGAGCGGCTGAAGCGCCTCTCCAACGAGGTGCAGGTGATCGCGGGGAACGTGGCGACCGCCGAGGGCACGAAGGCGCTGATCGGCGCGGGGGCGGATGCCGTGAAGGTCGGCATCGGGCCGGGCTCGATCTGCACGACGCGGATGGTCGCCGGCGTCGGCGTGCCGCAGCTCACCGCGATCATGGATTGTGCCGGGGCGGCCGGGGAGACCCCGGTGATCGCCGATGGCGGCATCAAGTTCTCCGGCGATTTCGCCAAGGCCATCGCGGCGGGCGCCTCCGTCGCGATGATCGGCTCGATGATCGCGGGGACGGACGAGAGCCCGGGCGAGGTGATCCTCTACCAGGGCCGGAGCTTCAAGAGCTACCGGGGCATGGGGTCTCTCGGCGCCATGGCCCGCGGCTCGGCGGACCGGTATTTCCAGAAGGACGCGGCCTCGGACAAGCTCGTCCCCGAGGGGATCGAGGGCCAGGTGCCCTACAAGGGCGCGGCGGCGGCGGTGGTGCACCAGCTCGTCGGCGGTCTCCGGGCAGCTATGGGCTACACCGGCTGCGCGACGGTGGAGGAGATGCGCGGCGGCGCGAGCTTCGTGAAGATCACCGGGGCGGGGCTCAAGGAGAGCCATGTGCACGACGTGCAGATCACCCGGGAGAGCCCGAACTACCGGGCCGGCTGAGGGGCTCGGCCCGCCCTGCCGGGCGGGCTCGCGGGTCGGGGGTGGCAGAGGTGGCGGGCTGAAGCCCGCCCTACGCCGGGTCGCCCTCGTATGGTGGGTTTTAAACCCACCGTTTGCGCAACGTCTGTAAGTCTTCCCCGCCCGGTGCGCGCTGCAAGCGCAGGGCGAGCGCCGGCCCGTCCCGCGGGTCGGCGCTCTGGTGGGGCTGGGCACGACGGTGAGCGGGGGAGCGGCTGCACCATAAAGCGCGCCGCCTCACCGGCAGGAGCGCCAACCCACGGGCCGGCGCTCGCCCTGCGCGGCACGGTCAGGAGGGTTGAGGGGGAGTGGTGGGTTGGAAACCCACCCTACGGATGCGGCGACCGGTCGGCCTCTTGGGTAGGGTGGGTTTTCAACCCACCGTCCGCGTCACGGATGCGCCAGCTCCACCACCTGATCGACCCCGACCTCCGCCTCACTCACCACCCCGTCCGGCCAGGTCACCGTGACGGTCGCCGTCTCCGCCGGCCCAAGGCCGAAATGCTCCGGCCCGGCCTCGCCGCCGGCATGGCCACCGCCGATGGTGAGCTGGCGGGTGTGGCGCTGGCCGTCGGCGGTTTCCACCACGATCTCCGCGCCGATGGTGGCGCGGTTGCCGCCCGGCTGCGAGAGGCTGAGGCCCAGCCAGTGGCCGGTGCCCTCGGTCACGTTCCGGTAGAGCTCCATCGGCGCGCGGCGGTTGACGACCACGAGGTCAAGCCGGCCGTCGCCGTCAAGATCCGCCAGCGCCGCGCCGCGGGAGCGGGCGGTGGTGGCGAGGCCGGCCCCGAGGCCGGCTTCGGTGAAGCGGCCGTCCACCCCCTGCATCAGCAGGTTGTTGGGGTCGTGGATGGCGTTGGTCGGCATCTGGTCGACATTGCCCTTGGCGATGAAGAGATCGTCGCGCCCGTCATTGTCGACATCGCCCCATTCGGCATGCCAGCCGGTCGAGGGCCGCCCGTCGTCGCCGATATAGGGGCGCTGGGCATAGGTGCCGATCTCGAAGGGCGCGGCGCGATAGGCGCCATCAGGCCCGGCGAGCTGCAGGAGCTGGTCGCCCATCGAGGTGAGCATCACCTCGTCGCGCCCGTCGCCGTCGAGATCGCGCGACGCGATGCCCATGCCCCAAAGGGAGACCCGCGGCCAGCCGTCCTCCTCCGCCAGGAAGCGCCGCTCGGCGATATCCCACATCTGCTCGAAGCCGCCGCGCACGTAATAGTGCCGGTCGTTGGAGAGGCGGAGCGCCAGCCGGCCCCGTGCGTCGCGGGCGGCGAGGATCGAGAGGGCGCAGAAGCCGGGTTCCAGCGGCTCGGAGACATAGCCCTCGGCCGAGGGGCGCAGGATCACGTTGCCGTCGCAGGCCTCGAAGGGGCCTTCGGGATCCGCCCGGTCGACGTAATGGCCGATGGCGAGGGTGGGCGGGCCGGTCTCGTCCTCCCACCAGGCGCTGAACGCGGTGGACCAGCGGTCTTCCTCCGGGATCGCCAGTGCGCCCTCCGCCGGCGTGAAGCCGCAGGCGCCGTCGCCGAGGAAGAGGTGATCGGGCCCGACACGGAGGATGAAGAGGTCCATGTGACCGTCGGCATCGACGTCGAGCGGATAGGCGCCCGTTGCCCCGGTGACCTCCGGAAAGCTCGCGGTCGAGAAGCGGAAATCGCCGTCGTTGTGCAGGAGCAGCATCGGCGCGGTGCCGCCGGCGGCGAGGATCTCGGGCCGCGCATCGCCGTCGCAATCGAAGACCGCGGCGCCGCCGCCGACGAAATGCTCCCAGCCGCCTTCGTAGATGTGCTCGGGGATGGTGGCGGAGCGGTCCTCGAAGAGCGGGTCCGCGAGGGCAGGGGAACTCAGCGAAAGGGAGGCCAGGGCAAGGAGAAAAGCGAGGAGGGGGGCGCGGCGGTGGCCTGTGAGGCGCGCGGCGCGTGGCGGCAGGCTCATGCCGCGGCGGCGGCGCCGAGCGCGCGGTCGGTCACCTTGTCGAGGGCGAGCGCGGTGGCGCCGCGGGCCCAGACGAGATCGCCCCAGGCGTGGATCTGCACATCCGCCGGCGACCGGCCGGAATCGAGCACCTGCTCGTGCATCCCCGCCAGCACTGCATCGGCATAGAGATAATCGTATTGCATCCGCTCGCCGGAGAGGATCAGCAGCTCGGGATCGAAGATCTGAACGATGTTGCTGAGCCCCAGCGACAGGATGCGGCCGGCCCGGTCGAAGATCGAGCGGGCGGCGGCATTGCCCGCCTTGGCCTCGGCGAAGAGATCGGCGAGGAGCCGGTGGACATCCACCGGATCGCGGGTCGACATGCCGAGCGCCGTGCGCGCCTCGCGGGCGAGGGCGTAATCGGCGACATAGGCTTCGAGGCAGCCGCGTTTTCCGCAGCGGCAGAGCGCGCCGTCGATCTGGATCTTGGTGTGGCCGAGTTCCAGCCCCATGCCGCGCGTGCCGCGCCAGAGCTTGCCGCCGATGACGGCGCCCATGCCGACGCCGCCCTCGATGGTCACGACGAGGAAATCGGCCGTCGAGCGGCCGGCCCCGAACCAGAGCTCGGCGAGGGTCAGCATGTTGGCATCATTGTCGAGATAGGCCGGCACGCCGAAGCGCTCCTCGAAGGCCTCGGCGAGCGCCAGGTTGCGGCGGGTGAGGACGGGCGACCAGGGCACGGTGCCGGCGTGATGATCGATCATCCCCGGCATGCCGATGCCGGCGGCGGCGATATCGGCCAGCGTCAGGTTGGCCTCCTTCAGCAGCCGCTCGATGAGCCGGGCGATCTCGCCCAGCATCGCGGTCATCGACTTGCGGCCGGTCTCGGCGGGGACGGCGGCATGGGCGCGGATCGTGCCGGCGAAATCGGCAAGCACGGCCGTATGCCGCTCGTCGGAGAGCTTGATGCCGATGACGGCCTGGGACTCGCCCACCACCTCGAGCGCCACCGGCGGGCGGCCACGGCCGATCTCCAGCCGGTCCCGGGGGGCGTCCGTCACCTCGCGCAGATGGCCCTGGGCGATGAGGTCCGAGGTGAGGGTCGTCACCGAGCCGGCGGAGATGCCGAGCGCGCGCACGACATCGGCCCGCGCCGCCCGGCCCGAGGCGCGCACATGCTCGAAGACGAGCTGGCGCAGCGCCTTGGTCTCGGCCGGGCCGGACATGCTGACCAGTGGTCCGCAGCCCGCCGGTACGGCTGACCCTGACCCCTCGCCGGCGGCGATGACCTCCTCCATATTCTTTACTCGCGTGATTTAATGGCCCCCGGGGGCCGGTCTCCTACCCTTGATGCATCTTAGAAGGCATCTCCCTGATGTGAAGGGGCAAAATCTGTTCGCTGAGCGGAGAAATATTCTTTGACAGCCGAACAAATAGAGTCATGCTGTGCGAGCAGAGTCGCAAGGCTCGCCGCTCCGCTGAGAACGGCAGGGGCGCACGAAAGGGAGGATTCTATGCGTAACGCATTTCTCGCCGCCGTCGCCGCGACGGTTGGTTTCTCGACGTCCGCACTTGCCCAGGATCTGACGGTCGGCGTCAGCTGGTCGAACTTCCAGGAAGAGCGCTGGAAAACGGACGAGGCCGCGATCGTCGCCGCGCTCGAAGCCGCCGGCGCCACCTATGTCTCCACCGACGCGCAATCGTCCTCGTCCAAGCAGCTCTCCGACATCGAGAGCCTGATGGCCCAGGGCGTTGACGCGCTGATCGTGCTGGCGCAGGACACGCAGGCGGTCATCCCCGCCGTGCAGGCCGCCGCCGACGAGGGCATTCCGGTCATCGCCTATGACCGCCTGATCGAGGACCCGCGCGCCTTCTACCTGACCTTCGACAACGTCGAGGTCGGCCGGATGCAGGCCCGCGCCGTGCTGGAAGCCCAGCCGGAAGGCAACTACGTCATGATCAAGGGCTCGCCGACCGACCCGAACGCGGACTTCCTCCGCGGCGGTCAGCAGGAGGTCCTGCAGGAGGCCATCGATTCCGGCGCCATCACCATCGTCGGTGAAGCCTATACCGATGGCTGGGTCCCGGCGAACGCCCAGCGCAACATGGAGCAGATCCTGACCGAGAACGACAACATGGTCGACGCGGTCGTGGCCTCCAACGACGGCACCGCCGGCGGCGCCGTGGCGGCTCTGGCCGCGCAGGGCATGGACGGCATCCCCGTCTCGGGCCAGGACGGCGACCACGCCGCCCTCAACCGCATCGCCCAGGGCACGCAGACCGTCTCCGTCTGGAAAGACGCCCGTGAGCTCGGCCGCGCCGCTGCCGAGATCGCCGTCGAGCTGGCCGGTGGCACCGAGATGGGCTCCGTCGAGGGCTCCGAGGAGTGGACCTCCCCGGGTGGCACCACGATGACCGCCATGTTCCTCGAGCCCGTGCCGATCACCGCCGACAACCTCGATGTCGTCGTCGATGCCGGCTGGATCACCCAGGAAGCGCTCTGCCAGGGCGTGACGGACGGCCCGTCGCCCTGCAACTGATCTGACGATCCCGCGAAGATCCGGGCGCTCCGGCCTTGAAGCCGGGGCGCCCCCCACACTGCCAGGGCCCGCCTTTCCATGAGCGACACGACATCGGGCGCCAGCGCCCCCGCCAAGAGCCGGCGGAGCCTCATCCAGACCCTCGAGATCGACACGCGGCTTCTCGGCATGATCGGGGCCTTCGTCCTGATCTGCATCGCCTTCTCGATCTTCACCGACGGCCGGTTCCTCTCGGCCCGGAACATCTTCAACCTGACGATCCAGACCGTCTCCGTCGCCATCATGGCGACCGGCATGGTCTTCATCATCGTCACCCGCCACATCGACCTGTCGGTCGGCGCGCTCCTCGCGCTCTGCTCGGCCGTCATGGGGATGACCCAGGCGCGCTGGCTGCCGGAGCTTCTGGGCTTCGGCTCCTTCTGGATCGCGCCGGTCACCATCCTCGTCGGCCTCGCCGTCGGCACGCTGATCGGCGCCTTCAACGGCTGGCTGGTCGGTTATCAGGGCATTCCGGCCTTCATCGTCACGCTCGGCGGCCTTCTCGTCTGGCGCAACGTCGCCTGGTACACCACCGGCGGGCAGACGATCGGGCCGCTCGACCCGACCTTCCTGATCTTCGGCGGCGCCGAGGGCACGATGGGCACGGCGCTGAGCTGGGTCGCCGCCGTGATTGCCTGCGTCGCCACCGCCTGGGCGCTCTGGTCGGCGCGGCGGAACAAGATCTCCCACGAATTCCCGGTGAAGCCAGTCTGGGCCGAGATCGCGCTCGGGCTCATCTTCATGGGCGCCATCGTCGGCTTCGTCGCCATCCTCAACGCCTATCTCATCCCCTCCGGCCGGCTGGAGCGGGTCTTCGAGGCGCGGGGCGAGGTGATGCCGGAGGGCTATGTCGAGGGGCACGGGCTGCCCTATTCGGTGCTCGTCCTTATCCTCGTCGCCATCGTCATGACGCTGGTCGCCCGCAAGACGCGGCTCGGCCGCTACATCTTCGCGACCGGCGGCAACCCGGACGCGGCGGAGCTGTCGGGCATCAACACCAAGCTGCTGACCGTGAAGGTCTTCGCGATCATGGGCTTTCTCTGCGGCCTCTCGGCCGTCGTCGCCTCGGCGCGCCTCACGTTCCACACCAATGACATCGGCACGCTGGACGAGCTGCGCGTCATCGCCGCCGCCGTCATCGGCGGCACGGCGCTCGCCGGCGGCATCGGCACGATCTACGGCGCCATCCTCGGCGCGCTGATCATGCAGTCGCTGCAATCGGGCATGGGCATGGTGGGCGTCGATGCGCCCTTCCAGAACATCGTCGTCGGCGCGGTGCTCGTCTTCGCGGTCTGGATCGACACCCAGTACCGCACCGCACCGGGCATGCTGATCCGGACGTTGAGCCGCGCTGCGCTTCTGATCGTGCTCTACACGATCCTGCGGCAGACGGCCGTCTCGCTTGGCCTCATGGTCGGCTGGGGGCTCTGGTCCATCCTGCTGACGGGGATCGTCGCCGCCATCCTAGCTGCCATCGTCGCAATCATCGTGGAGCGGGCCATGGCGCGCTCCCGGCAAGGGAGGGGACTCGCGTGATCGACCGTTCCGGCACCCCGCTCGTCGAGCTGAAGAACATCCGCATCTCCTTCGGCGGCATCCATGCCGTCGACGATGTGAGCGTCGATCTCTACCCCGGCGAGGTCCATGGCCTTCTCGGCCACAACGGCGCCGGCAAGTCGACGCTGATCAAATGCCTCTCGGGCGCCTACCGGCAGGATTCCGGCGACGTGTTCGTGGAGGGCCAGAAGGCGGTGATCAACAACCCGCGCGACGCGCGCGGCTACAACATCGAGACGATCTACCAGACCCTCGCGCTGGCCGACAATCTCGATGCCGCCTCGAACCTCTTCCTCGGCCGCGAGCTGACCACCGGGCTCGGCCTCGTGGACGATGCGCGGATGGAATCCGAGACGCGCAAGATCATGGGCCGGCTCAACCCGAACTTCCGCAAGTTCAAGGACCCGGTCTCGGCGCTCTCGGGCGGGCAGCGCCAGTCGGTCGCCATCGCCCGGGCCGTCTATTTCAACGCGCGCATCCTCATCATGGACGAGCCGACCGCCGCGCTCGGCCCGCAGGAGACGCAGATGGTCGCCGAGCTCATCCAGGAGCTCAAGAAGGAGGGGCTCGGCATCTTCCTCATCGACCATGACGTCCATGCCGTGAAGCAGCTCTGCGACCGCGCGAGCGTCATGAAGAACGGCGAGCTCGTCGGCACCGTCGATGTCGACAAGGTGTCGGAAGACGATCTCCTCGCCATGATCATCCTCGGCAAGAAGCCGGAGCATCTGGCGGCCTGAGCCGCCAGAGCCATCGCAACGACAGTTCAGGAAGGGTTGCCATGTTCCTCGGCCTCGATCTCGGTACGTCCGGCCTCAAGGGTATCCTCATCGGCGAGGGCCAGGAGGTCATCGCCGAAGCCACAGCGCCCCTCACCGTGCAGCGCCCGCATGACGGCTGGTCGGAGCAGGACCCGGCAAGCTGGATCCTCGCGGCGGAGGAGGTCTTCGCGGCGCTCGCCGCCAAGGCCGATCTCGGTGGGCTGAAGGGCATCGGGCTCTCCGGCCAGATGCATGGCGCGACGCTGCTCGATGCCGGCGATGCCGTGCTCCGCCCCTGCATCCTGTGGAACGACACCCGCTCGGCGGAGGAGGCGGCGGCGCTCGACGGCCAGCCCGCCTTCCGCAAGCTCACCGGCAACATCGTCTTCCCCGGCTTCACCGCGCCGAAGCTCGCCTGGGTGAAGCGGCACGAGCCGGAGATCTTCGCTAAGGTCGCCAAGGTGCTCCTGCCGAAGGATTACCTCCGCCTCTGGCTGACCGGCGAGCATGTCGCCGAGATGTCCGACGCCGCCGGCACCGCCTGGCTCGACGTGGCGAAGCGCGACTGGGCCGACGAGCTCCTCGCAGCCACCGATCTCAGCCGCGCCCACATGCCGCGACTGGTCGAGGGCTCGGAGGTCTCCGGCCAGCTCCGCCCCGAGCTTGCGAGCCGCTACGGCATCCCCGCCGGCGTGCCGGTCGCGGGCGGCGGCGGTGACAATGCGGCCTCGGCCGTCGGCGTCGGCGTGGTGAAGGCGGGGCAGGCCTTCGTCTCGCTCGGCACCTCCGGCGTGCTCTTCGCCGCCTCCGACGCCTATCAGCCCGATGCGGCGAGCGCCGTGCACACCTTCTGCCACGCCCTGCCGGGCACCTGGCACCAGATGGGGGTGATCCTCGCCGCCGCCGATGCGCTCAACTGGTATGCCGGCATCGCCGGCGCCCCGGCCTCCGAGCTCACCGGCGCGCTCGGGCCGCTCGAGGCGCCCGGCCGCACGCTCTTCCTGCCCTATCTGGGCGGCGAGCGGACGCCGCATAACGACGCCAAGGTGCGCGGCGCCTTCCTCGGCCTCGATCACGCGGCGGACCGCGCCGCGCTGACCCGCGCCGTGCTGGAAGGCGTGACCTTCGCGCTCGCCGATTGCTTCGATGCGCTGACCGGCACGGGCACCAAGATCGAGCGGCTGATCGCCGTCGGCGGCGGCTCGCGCTCGGACTACTGGCTGAAGGCCATCGCCACGGCGCTGAACATGCCGATCGAGCTGCCGGAGGCCGGCGATTTCGGCGGCGCCTATGGCGCGGCGCGGCTCGGGCTCATGGCCGCCACCGGCGCCGGGGCCGAAGTCGCGACCCCGCCCGCCATTGCCCGCACCATCGACCCCGAGGCCGGGCTGACCCGCGCCTTCGAGGATTCCCACGCCCGCTACCGCGCCGCCTATGGCGCGATCCGCGGCGCCTGACCCCATCCCGAGTGACGAGGACCGACATGAGCGATTTCTTCAAGGGCATCCCCGAGATCAAGTTCGAGGGCCCGGACAGCAGCAACGAATTTGCCTTCAAGCATTACGACCCCGACGAGGTGGTCATGGGCAAGCGGATGGAGGATCACCTCCGCTTCTCCATCGCCTACTGGCATTCCTTCGCCTGGGAGGGGGGCGACCCCTTCGGCGGGCGCACCTTCGACCGGCCGTGGTTCGGCTCCTCGATGGATGCGGCGAAGATGAAGGCCGAGGTCGCCTTCGAGATGTTCCGCATCCTCGGCGCGCCGTTCTACTGCTTCCATGACCTCGACGTGCGGCCCGAGGGCGACAGCTTCGCCGAGAACCAGTCGCGCCTCGACGAGATCGCCGATGTCTTCGCCGGCAAGATGGAAGAGACGGGCACCAAGCTTCTCTGGGGCACGGCCAATCTCTTCACCCACCGCCGCTTCATGTCGGGCGCCGCGACCAACCCCGACCCGGAGGTCTTCGCCTGGTCGGCCGCGACCATCAAGGGCTGCATGGACGTGACCCACCGCCTCGGCGGGCAGAACTACGTGCTCTGGGGCGGCCGCGAGGGCTATGAGACCCTCCTCAACACCGACCTCGCGCAGGAGCGGATGCAGGCCGGCCGGATGCTGCAGAAGGTCGTCGACTACAAGCACAAGATCGGCTTTGAGGGGACCATCCTCGTCGAGCCGAAGCCGCAGGAGCCGTCGAAGCACCAGTACGATTACGACGTGGCGACGGTCTACGGCTTCCTCAAGGAATTCGGCCTCGAGGGCGAGGTGAAGATGAACATCGAGCAGGGCCATGCGATCCTCGCGGGGCACAGCTTCGAGCACGAGCTGGCCATGGCGGCTAGCCTCGGCATCCTCGGCTCGATCGACATGAACAAGAACGACTACCAGTCGGGCTGGGATACCGACCAGTTCCCGACCAACGTCCCCGAAGTGGCGCTCGCCTATTACGAGGTGCTGAAGGACGGCGGCTTCACCACCGGCGGCACCAATTTCGACGCGAAGCTCCGCCGCCAGTCGCTCGACCCCGAGGATCTGATCCTCGGCCATGTCGGCGCGATGGACGTCTGTGCCCGGGGCCTCAAGGCCGCCGCGGCGATGCTGGAGGACGGCAAGCTCGAAGAGGCCCGCGCCGCCCGCTACGCCGGCTGGAAGGGCGCTCCCTGGCTCGACATGGATCTGGAAGCGATCGCCGCCAAGGTCGCGGAAGACGGGCTGAGCCCCGAGCCGCGCTCGGGCCGGCAGGAGCGGCTGGAGAACCTGGTCAACTCGTATCTCTGAGCCGTGAGGGCAGGTGCGGGGGGCTGTCTGCTCCCCGCACCCCCCGAAGGTATTTGCAAAGGGGCAGAGGCAAGGCGCGGCGCGGGCGATTCGTTCCCGCGAGCCAGCTACGGCGGGCGCGCCTAGCGCCTCAGCCCCGCAGCGGCTTCAGCGCCTCGCCCCAGAGGACGAGCTCGTCCAGCATGCCGTTCAGGCCCTTCTCCATCTCCTCGTTGGTCTCAAGCGTGCCCTCCTCGATCTTGCCGGAGAAGAACGGCACGGGGACGGTCTGCTTCAGCGGCATCATCCCCTGATTGGCGATGAGGAGCCGCAGCTCCTGCGCCGAGCGGAGGCCGCCGGAGACGCCGCCGTAGCAGACGACGCCCGCGACCTTGCGGTCCCATTCCTTCGACAGGCATTGCAGCGCGTTTACGAGGCTCGCTGGGGCGAAGTAATCGTATTCCGGTGTCACGAAGACATAGGCGTCGCCCTCGGCCATCTTCGCCGACCAGGCCTTGGTATGGGCGTGCTCGTATTTCTGCATCGCCGGGTGGTTCGGCTCGTCGAGGAGCGGCAGGTCGAAGCTGGCGAGATCGACCAGCTCGGCCGTGACGCCGGCATGGCTCGACGCGATCCGGTGGACCCAGTCGGCGACGGCGGGGCCCTTGCGGCTGGGGCGGGTGCTGCCGATAACGATTTTCAGATCAAGCATGGGGTATCCTTCTGCTGATTTTGCCGAAGCGTAGGTCGCCGGGCGGCGGGAGCAAGGTCAAAGCAGGGGAAGAGCAGGGGCAGCGCATGACGAAAGAGCACTTCGGCCGGGGACCGGCCGGCGAGGATGTCACGAGGGTGACTCTGCGGGGCGGCGGGCTGACGGCGCGCTTCCTCACCTGGGGCGCCACCTTGCAGGACCTGCGGCTGGACGGCGTGGAGCACCCGCTCGTCCTCGGCAGCGAGGACCTCGCCGCCTATCTGGGCCCGATGCTCTATTTCGGCGCGCTGGTCGGGCGCGTCTCCAACCGGATCGACCGGGGCGAGGCGGAGCTCGGCGGCGAGCTGATCCTCCTCGACCGGAACGAGCCTCATGCGACGCTGCACGGCGGGCCGCAGGGGGCGGGCGAGAAGAACTGGCGGATCGAGGCGCTCACGCAGGATGCGGTGACGCTGGCTCTGACGATGCCCGACGGGGAGGGCGGCTTCCCCGGCACGCTCGAGGTGCGCGCGCATTACCGGCTCGGGCCGGACGGGCTGTCGCTGGACCTTGAGGCCGAGAGCGATGCCGAGACCTTCTGCGCCTTCGCGCATCACAGCTACTGGAACCTCACCGGCGGGCCGGACCTATCCGGGCACATCCTGATAGTGCCGGCAGACCGCTACCTGCCGGTGGACGATCACCTGATCCCGCTCGGGCCGCCCGAGCCCGTGGCGGGCACGCGCTTCGACTTCCGGGCGGGGCGGGCGGTGCATGAGACGGGGGATGCGATCCTCGATCACAACCTCTGCGTCGACGGCGAGGGGCTGCGGACCGTCTGCACGCTGGAAGCGGGCGGGCTCCTGATGGAGATGAGCTCCGACATGCCGGGCCTGCAGATCTACGACGGCTACCTGCTCGACACGGCGCCGCACCTCGGCCTGACCGGCGCCCCCTACGGCTCGCGCGCCGGGGTGGCGCTCGAGCCGCAGATGTGGCCCGATGCTCCGAACCATGCGGAGTATCCCTCGGTGCGGCTTGCCCCTGGCGAGACCTGGCGGCAGCGGATCCGCATCCGGTTCCGCCAGGTCTGAGGGGCGCCGCGGCGGGCGCTCAGCTCGCGAGGCTGAAGCGGCCGCTGTCGCCCGGCAGTCCGCCGTCATAGGCGGCGGCGAGGAGCCGCGCATAGGCGAAATCCGCCACCACCAGCTCCGTGCCCTCGATCCGGGCGACGCCGGGCAGGCGGGCCATCGCCTCTTCGGCGGGCAGGAGCAGCCGCTCGAGCGGCGCGTCGTGCCGCCGGGCGAGCGCGGCGAGGTCGACGCGGCCGTCGCACATCAGCCGCTCGATCACATCGCCGATCATGGCCTCGCGCGGGCTGATCGCATGGCCGCGCAGCGTCGCCAGACGGCCGGCGCGGATCGCCTCCGTCCAGGCGCCGGTGGCGGGGGCGTTCTGTGCATGGCCGCCCGGGTAGCGCGAGATGGCCGAGGGGCCGAGCCCGATGAGCGCCAGGGCACCGTCGGTCGTGTAGCCCTGGAAATTGCGGTGCAGCCGCCGTTCGCGGGCGGCCACGGCGAGCGAATCCTCCGGCAGGGCGAAATGGTCGATGCCGATGGCGACATAGCCCGCCTCCAGCAGCCGCGCCCGGGCGAGGGCGGACAGCGCCAGCCGCTCTTCGGCGCCCGGCAGCGCCTCTTCCGGGATCAGCCGCTGACGGCGCGAGACCCAAGGGACATGCGCATAGCCGAAGAGCGCCACCCGGTCGGGGCGGTGGCGGAGCGCCTCGTCCAGCGTCGCCGCGAGCCGCGCCTCTGTCTGGTGCGGCAGGCCGTAGAGCAGGTCGAAGTTGATGCCGCCGATGCCGCGCTCGCGCAGCCAGCGCACCGCCTGGCCGGTGACCTCGGCGCTCTGCTCGCGGCCGATGGCGGCCTGCACGACGGGGTCGAAATCCTGCACGCCGATGGAGGCGCGGCTGAGCCCGAGCGCTTTCAGCGCATCGAGCCGCGCCTCGTCGAGCTCGCAGGGGTCGATCTCGACGGCGACCTCGGTCTCGGCATCGGCGTTGAGGATCGGCGCCAGAACCGACCCGAGCCGGGTGATCTGCTCCGAGGACAGCAGCGTGGGCGTGCCGCCGCCGAGATGCAGCGCCGAGGTCCGCAGCCCGGCCGGCAGCCGCTCGGCCACCAGCGCGACCTCTGCCTCGAGCGTGTCGAGCCAGGCGGCGAGCGGCGCGACGGTGCGCGTGCCTTGTGTCCGGCAGGCGCAGAACCAGCAGAGCCGGCGGCAGAAGGGGACATGAACATAGAGCGACACATCGGCGCAGGCCGGCAGGTCCGCCATCCAGGCCTCGACCGTTTCGGGGCCGACGGCGCCCGAAAAACGGTTGGCAGGCGGGTAAGATGTGTAGCGGGGCACACGGGCGTCGAGCAACGCGCTGCGAAGGGCATCCTGGGTCATGTCCGCTCATTGCCGCGGAATCGGGCAGGCGGCATTGATGCAAATCAAGGCGCCGTCTAGAGAGGGAGCATGGTAAAGCTCACCCCCATCATCGCCTGCGGCAATTGCCCGATCCGCCACAACGCCGTCTGCGCCGATTGCGACGCCGAGGAACTGGCGATTCTCGAATCTGCCAAGTCCTACAAGACCTTCCCGGTCGGGGCGCGTCTGGCGGAGGCGGGGGAGCCGCTCGAGTATTTCTCGACCATCGTCTCGGGCTGCGCGACGCTGTCGCGCACGCTGGAGGACGGGCGGCGCCAGACGGTCGGGCTGCTCCTGCCGTCCGACTATATCGGCCGGCCCGGGCGGGCGACCTCGGGCTACGATATCGAGGCGGTGGCCGAGGTGACGCTCTGCCGTTTCGACCGGCGGAAGTTCGAGGAGCTGGTGCGCACCACGCCGCATGTGGCGACGCGGCTTCTGACGATGACGCTCGACGAGCTCGACGCGGCGCGGGACTGGGCCGTGGTGCTCGGCCGGATGACGGCGCGCGAGAAGATCGCCACCTTCCTCGTCAGCCTGGCGCGGCGCGACGCGGTGACCGGCGGGCGGTCGCAAGAGGAGGGGGAGGTGACGCTGCACCTGCCGCTCTCGCGCGAGGCCATCGCCGATCACCTCGGCCTGACGATCGAAACGACCAGCCGCCAGATCACGGCGCTGCGGAAGGACGGGCTGATCGACACGCCCTCGGCCCGCACCGTCCATATCCCCGATTTCGCGCTTCTCGCCCTCGAAGCGGGCGAGGACGACGACGGCGGCCTCATCATCTGAGGCGCGATCTGACGGCGATCTGACGGCGCGATCTGAGGGGGCAGGCGGCCCCTTAGGAACGCCCCCGCCGAAATTCCAGATATTTCCTGTCGCGGTAATCATCCGTTCACCGGGTCTTGATCCAAATCAAGGCACCCGGCGCGGGCATGCGCGAGAGCTCCGCGCAAGGCCGCATCTGACGGCCGGCTTGCCATTCGGAGCGGAGCGACATGGATTATCTCAAACTGGCGGCTCTGGGGGCGATCACGCTCCTGGCCGCGATGGCGGCGAACTTCGGGCGAGACCTCGCCTACACCGTTCACGCCATCATCATCATGCTGGTCGCCGGCGGGCTCTTTCTGTGGACGCTGCGGCGCACGGACGAGCCCAGACCGGCGATTGACACATCCGTCTATATGGACGGGCCGATCCGCGCCGGGGTCATCGCCACGGCCTTCTGGGGCATCGCCGGCTTTTTCGTGGGCGTGCTCATCGCCCTGCAGCTCGCCTTCCCGGTGCTGAACTTCGACTGGGCGGAGGGCTATGCCAACTTCGGCCGGCTGCGGCCGCTCCACACGTCGGCGGTCATCTTCGCCTTCGGGGGCAACGCGCTTCTGGCCACATCGTTCTACGTCGTGCAGCGCACGGGCGCGACGCGGCTCTGGGGCGGCAACCTCGTGTGGTTCGTCTTCTGGGGCTACCAGCTCTTCATCGTGCTGGCGGCGACCGGCTACCTCCTCGGCGCCACGCAGTCGAAGGAATATGCCGAGCCGGAATGGTACGTCGACTGGTGGCTGACCATCGTCTGGGTCGCCTATCTGGCCGTCTATCTCGGCACGATCGTGAAGCGGAAGGAACCCCACATCTATGTGGCGAACTGGTTCTACCTCGCCTTCATCGTGACCGTCGCGCTCCTGCACGTCGTCAACAACATCTCGATCCCGGTGTCGCTCTTCGGCTCTAAGTCGGTGATTGTCTTCGCCGGCGTCCAGGATGCGATGACGCAATGGTGGTACGGCCACAACGCCGTGGGCTTCTTCCTGACCGCGGGCTTCCTCGGCATGATGTACTACTTCGTGCCCAAGCAGGCCGGCCGGCCGATCTATTCCTACAAGCTCTCGATCATCCACTTCTGGGCGCTGATCTTCCTCTATATCTGGGCGGGTCCGCACCACCTGCACTATACCGCGCTGCCCGACTGGGCCTCGACGCTCGGCATGGTGTTCTCGGTCATCCTGTGGATGCCGAGCTGGGGCGGAATGATCAACGGCCTGATGACGCTCGAGGGCGCCTGGGACAAGATCCGCACCGACCCGATCATCCGCATGTTCGTGGCCTCGCTGGCCTTCTACGGCATGTCCACCTTCGAGGGGCCGATGATGTCGGTCCGGGCCGTCAACTCGCTCAGCCACTATACGGACTGGACGATCGGCCACGTGCATTCGGGCGCGCTCGGCTGGAACGGGCTGATCACCTTCGGCTGCCTCTACTTCCTGACGCCGAAGCTCTGGGGCCGCGAGCGGATGTATTCCGTCGCCGCCATCAACTGGCACTTCTGGCTCGCCACGCTCGGGATCGTTCTCTACGCGGCCTCGATGTGGGTCTCGGGGATCATGGAAGGCCTGATGTGGCGCGAAGTCGATGCGCAGGGCTTCCTCGTGAACTCCTTCGCCGACACCGTTGCCGCCAAGTTCCCGATGTATGTCGTCCGCGCCGCGGGCGGTGGGCTCTACCTCGGCGGTGCGCTGCTGATGGTCTGGAACATGTGGATGACCATCCGCCATGCCCCGGCCCGCAACGGGCAGCGCGCCCCCATTCCCGCAGAGTGATCCGATGACCGAGCACAATGACAGCGTCCCCGATCCGAAGGACGACCCCAAGACGAAGACCCTCGCCGACCTCAAGGACGGCGAGATCCCCAACGAGCTGCCGCCCGAGACCTCGCTGATCGACAAGCACGGCGTGCTGGAACGCAATGCCACGCTGCTGCTCGTCGCCTCGTTCCTCGTCGTCACCATCGGCGGCATCGTCGAGATCGCGCCGCTCTTCTGGCTCGAGAACACGATCGAGGAGGTGGAGGGCGTCCGCCCCTATTCGCCGCTCGAACTGGCGGGGCGCGACATCTATCTGCGCGAGGGCTGCTACGTCTGCCACAGCCAGATGATCCGCCCGATGCGCGACGAGGTGGAGCGCTACGGCCATTACAGCCTCGCGGCGGAATCGATGTATGACCATCCGTTCCAATGGGGCTCGAAGCGGACGGGGCCAGACCTCGCCCGCGTCGGCGGCCGCTATTCGGACGAATGGCATGTCGACCACCTGGTCAACCCGCAGGCCGTCGTGCCCGAAAGCATCATGCCGCGCTACGACCAGCTCCTGCGCGCCGAGATCCAGCCCGATCACATCGCCGATCTGATGGCCACCCACCGGCTGGTGGGCGTGCCCTATACCGACGAGATGATCGCCGAGGCGGCGGCGGACTTCACGGTCCAGACCGATCCCTTCGGCGATACGGAGGGGTTGCTCGCGCGCTATCCGGGCGCCCAGGTCCGCAATTTCGACGGCCAGCCCGAGCTGACCGAGATGGATGCGCTGATCGCCTATCTGCAGATGCTCGGCACGCTGGTCGATTTCTCGACCTTCTCTGCCGATGCCAGCCGCTGAGGTTCTCAAGATGCACGACACCTATTCCTTCCTGAGGCACTTCGCCGACAGCTGGTTCCTCATCGCCATGTTCGGCTTCTTCGCCGGCTGCATCCTCTGGGCGCTGCGCCCCGGCGCGCGGACGCTTCACGCCGACGCCGCCGCCTCGATCTTCCGCGAGCGGGAGGACGAGGAATGAGCAACCGACGCATCGACGACGCCACGGGCGTCGAGACGACCGGCCATGAATGGGACGGGATCGAGGAGCTGAACAATCCCCTGCCGCGCTGGTGGCTCTGGACCTTCTACGCGACCGTGGTCTGGGGGCTGATCTACACGATCCTCTTCCCCGCCTGGCCGCTCGTGTCCGGCGCCACGGCCGGGGTCTTCGGCTGGTCGACCCGCGCCCAGGTGGCCGAGGAGGTCGCGGCGGTGGATGCCGCCCAGGCGACCTTCTACGAGCAGCTTCTGGCGGCGGATCTCCGTGAGGTGCCGCAGAACGAGGAGCTCAACTCCTTCGCGCTCCATGCCGGCGGCGCGCTCTTCCGCAACAATTGCTCGACCTGCCACGGCTCGGGCGCGGCGGGGGCGGTGGGCTATCCCAACCTCCTCGACGACGACTGGCTCTGGGGCGGCTCGATTGCCGATATCGCCTTCTCGATCCGGCACGGCGTGCGCAACGAAGAGGATCCCGACGCCCGCTTCTCGCAGATGCCGGCCTTCGGCGACTTCCTCAGCCGCGGCGAGGTGGCGACGCTGGTCGCGCATGTGCAATCGCTGCCGGAGGGGGCCGACCCGCTCGGCGGGGACGGCGGCCAGCTCTTCGCCGACAATTGCGCCTCGTGCCACGGCGATGACGCGAAGGGCGACCGCAGCTTCGGGGCCCCGGACCTCACGGATGCCATCTGGCTCTACGGGGGCAGCACCGAGCGGCTGACCAAGACGATCTCCGAAGGGCCCTATGGCGTCATGCCGGCCTGGGGCGAGCGGCTCGGCGAGCCGGAGGTGCGGGCGCTGGCGCTCTATGTCCACGCGCTCGGCGGCGGCGAGCCGGAAGACCCGGACCGCGACCCCTACGACTTCGCCATCGAGGAGATCGGCCCGGTGACGGCGGCCGCAGAGGCCGACGAGACCGCGGCGGAAGAGCAGGTGGCTGAAGAGCCGATGGCTGAAGAGCCGGTGGCCGAAGACGCCCCGGCGGCGGAGCCCGCAGCCGAAGAGCCTGCCGCGGAAGAGCCGGCGGCAGAGGATCCGGCGGCAGAAGACCCTGCGGCAGAGGAGCTTCCGGACGAGGATGCCGTTCCGGCGGAGGAAATCCCCGCCGAGGACGCCCCGGCCGAAGAGCCCGCGGCGGAGGAGGCCGCGGACTGAGCGCGCGCTCCGGCGCTCCGTCGGCCACTCCCGGCCGGCGGGGCGGCGCGCTCCAGGCGCGGGCGGCGGGGGCCTCCCTCCTGCCGCCCGCGACCGTCATTCGGGCCGGCCCTCGGGCCGGTCTTGATCCATCTCAAGGCGGCGCGGGCGCCGGCCTGCCAGAACGGCCCCGCGAACAGGACAATGACCCATGAGCTCCTCCTCCCTCTACGCCGCGCGCGTGCCGATCTTTCCCCGCCGGGTCTCCGGCTTCTACCGGCGCCTGAAATGGCAGCTGATGGCGCTGACCCTCGGCATCTACTACCTCACCCCCTGGATCCGCTGGGACAGGGGCCCCGAGATGCCGAACCAGGCGGTGCTCGTCGATCTGGCGCACCGGCGGTTCTACTTCTTCTGGATCGAGATCTGGCCGCATGAATTCTACTTCGTCGCCGGCCTGCTCGTCATGGCGGGGCTCGGGCTCTTCCTCTTCACGGCGGCGCTCGGGCGGGTCTGGTGCGGCTATGCCTGCCCGCAGACGGTCTGGACCGATCTCTTCCTGCTCGTCGAGCGCTGGGTCGAGGGCGACCGCAATGCGCGCCTGCGCCTGCACGAGGCGCCCTGGGGCGCCCGCAAGGCGCGGCTGCGCTTCACCAAATGGGCGCTGTGGCTGCTCATCGCGCTCGGCACCGGCGGCGCCTGGGTCTTCTACTTCACCGATGCGCCGACGCTGCTGCGCGATCTTGTGACCTTCTCCGCCCCGGCCGTGGCCTGGACGACCATCGGCATCCTCACCGCCACGACCTTCATCTTCGGCGGCTTCATGCGCGAGCAGATCTGCATCTATGCCTGCCCCTGGCCGCGCATCCAGGGCGCCATGATGGACGAGGAGACGCTGACCGTCGCCTATCGCGACTGGCGGGGCGAGCCGCGCGGCAAGGGCCTGCGCCGCCGCGCCCGCGCCGAGGCGGCCGTCGCCTCCGTCCGCGCCGCCGGGCCGCAGATCGGCGGCCGCTCGCCGGTGATCCCCATGCAGCTGCGCGGCGTCACCGCCCGTCTGCAGCCCGCCGAGCGCACGGCCGAGCCGCCGCTGCCCGGCGTCGCCGGCGATTGCATCGACTGCAATGCCTGCGTGAACGTCTGCCCGATGGGCATCGACATCCGCGACGGCCAGCAGCTCGCCTGCATCACCTGCGCGCTGTGCATCGACGCCTGCGACGAGGTGATGGGCAAGATCGGCCAGCCGCGCGGGCTGATCGATTACGTGGCGCTGTCGGATGCCCCGGCCGAGCGCGCCGGCGCCGAGCCGAAGGCGCCCTGGCGCCATGCGCTGAGGCTGCGGAACATCATCTACACGGGCCTCTGGGTCGCCTTCGGCGTGGCCATGCTCGTGGCGCTTCTGATGCGCGACGATCTGGACATGACCGTGGCGCCGATCCGCAACCCGACGCATGTCGTGCTCTCCGACGGCGCTGTCCGCAACACCTATGACGTGCGTCTGCGCAACATGACCTCGGCGCCGCGCGAGATCGAGCTGGCGCTGGATGCGCCCGGGCTCGTGCTGACCATCGAGGGGGCCGAGGGCCGCCTCGTCACCGTGCCGACGGATGCCCAGGGCCTCCACCGCGTCTATGTCACGGCGCCGCAGGGCAGTGCCGCGGCCGACGCCGGGGCCACCGACATCACCATCATCGCGCGCGATCCCGCAACCGGGGACAGCGCCGAAACCCAGACCACCTTCAACGGGAAGGACCTGCAATGACTGAGGACGTCCCCGCCGCCGGCCGGCCGCTGACCGGCCCCAAGGTCTTCGCCATCTTCGCCGGCGGCTTCTCGATCATCATCGCCGTGAATGTCGCGCTCGCCACCAATGCGGTGCGCACCTTCCCGGGGCTCGAGGTGCCGAACAGCTATGTCGCGAGCCAGAGCTTCGACGCCCGCCGCGCCGCACAGGAGGCGCTCGGCTGGGAGCTGACGGCCGCATACGAGCCGGGCAGCCTCCGGCTCGACCTCGCCGATGCCGAGGGCCAGCCCGTGACGACGCCGCTGGCGCTGGTCGTCGGCCGCCCGACGGAGCAGCAGGACGATAACGCCTATGACGTGACCCCCGGCGAGCCCCTGGCGCTCGATCTCGCGCCCGGTCGCTGGCGGCTCGACATCACCGCCGAGGCGCCGGACGGCACGCCCTTCGAGCGGTATCTCGTCATCCGGGTGGCCGAGTGACCGCCGCCTGCCCGGCCTGCGCGCCGCTGCCGGAGAGCGCCGCGCGCGCCGCCGCGGCGCCGACGCCGGCGCGGGCGGATCTGGTGCTGCACCTGCCCGACATCCATTGCGCGGCCTGCATCGCCTCGGTCGAGCGCACGCTCGCCGCCGAGCCGGGGGTCAGTGCAGCAAGGGTGAACCTGTCGCTCCGCCGGGTCTTCGTCACCGCCGCCGGGCCGGAGCCCGAGGCGCTGACGACTACGCTGATCGCGGCCCTAGCCGCCGCGGGCCACCGCGCCCAGCGGCTCGATGGCGCGGCGGAGCGCGATGCGCCCGGGCGGGACCTTCTGATGCGCATCGGCGTGGCCGGGTTCGCGATGATGAACGTCATGCTCCTCTCCGTCGCCGTCTGGTCGGGCGCCGAGGCGACGACGGCGCGGCTCTTCCACCTCATCTCGGCGGCCATCGCCCTACCGGCCGTGGCCTTCTCCGGGCGGCCCTTCTTCAGCTCGGCGCTCGGGGCGCTGAGGGCCCGCCGGCTCAACATGGATGTGCCGATCTCGCTGGCGATCCTCCTCGCCGCCGGCGCCTCGTTCTTCGGCGCGCTCGTCGGCGCAGAGCGGGCAGGGTGGTTCGACGCCGCCCTGGCGCTGACCTTCTTCCTGCTCATCGGCCGCTATCTCGACCATGCCGGGCGCCGCGCCGCCCGCTCCGCCGCCGCCGACCTCGCGGCGCTCGAGGCGCCGCAGGCGCTGCGGGTCGGCGCCGACGGCCGGGAAGAGATCGTCGCGGCCCGCGCCCTCTCGGCGGGCGATCTCATCCGGCTCCGGCCCGGCGACCGGCTGCCGGCCGACGGCGTGGTGGAGGAGGGGGTGAGCGAGCTCGACCGCTCCGCGCTCACCGGCGAGACACGGCCCGAGCCCGTCGCCCCCGGCGGCGCCGTCGCGGCGGGGGAGGTGACGCTGACCGGCCAGCTCCTCGTCCGCGTCGCCCGCGCTGGGCGCGACACGGCTCTCGCCCGCCTGGCGGAGCTGGTGGCCACGGCCGAGACGCAGCGCTCGCGCTATTCCGGCCTCGCCGACCGGGCGGCGGCGATCTATGCGCCGCTCGTCCATATCCTCGGGGCCGCGGCCTTCGTCGCCTGGTTCTGGGCGACGGCCGACGGGATGCGCGCGCTCGACGTCGCCATCTCCGTTCTCGTCATCACCTGCCCCTGCGCGCTCGGGCTCGCCGTGCCGGCCGTCTCGACCGTCACCACGGCGCGGCTCTTCCGCCGGGGGCTGCTCGTCAAGTCGCGCACGGCGCTGGAGCGCCTGGCGGAGGTGGACCTCGTCGTCTTCGACAAGACCGGCACGCTCACCACCGGCGCCGCCCGGCTGACGGGCGAGCCCGCGCCCGAGGCGCTGGCGAGGGCCGCCGGCCTCGCCCGGGGCTCCGCCCATCCCTATTCGCGCGCCATCGTGGCCGCCGCCGAAGCGCGGGGCATCGCCCCCGCCCCGGTGGAAGAGATCACCGAGATCCCCGGCTCCGGCGTTGAAGGACGGCTGGGCGGACAGCGCCTCCGCCTCGGCCGGCCCGCCTGGCTCGGGCTCGAGGGGGACGGCGTGGCGCTCGCGGGGGAGGGCGCGGAGGGCGCGCCCGTCCTCTTCGCCTTCGAGGAGACGCTTCGCCCCGAAGCGGTGGAGGCCGTCGCCGCGCTCCGCGCCGCCGGGCATGACATCGCGCTCCTCTCCGGCGACGCGCCGGCCTCCGTCGCCCGCATCGCCGGGGCGCTCGGCATCGAGACCGCCGAGGCGGCGCTCTCGCCGGAGGACAAGGCCGCCTGGCTCGAGGCGCGCGCCGCCGAGGGGCTGCGCACGCTGATGGTCGGCGACGGGCTCAACGACACCGGCGCCCTCGCGGTCGCCCATGCCTCGCTGGCGCCCGCCTCGGCGCTCGATGCGGCGCGGAGCGCGGCGGATGTCGTGCTCCTCTCCGGCCGGCTCGACGCCATCGCGCCGATGCTGAGCGCGGCGCGGGGGGCGGTGGCGCGGATGCGCCAGAACATCGGCCTCGCTCTCGCCTACAACATGGTCGCCATCCCGCTGGCGCTCGCGGGCCAGGCGACGCCGCTCCTCGCGGCGCTCGCCATGTCGTCGTCGTCGCTGACGGTCTCTCTCAATGCGGTGCGCCGATGAACGTGCTCGTCCTCCTCATCCCGATCTCCGTCGGGCTCGGCCTCGCCGGGCTGGCCGCCTTCGTCTGGAGCCTCCGCGCCCGGCAATATGACGACCCCGAAGGCGCCCGCGCCCGGATCCTCGACGACCGCTGGGACGACGAGCCCCGTCCCTGAGCTTTCGGCCGGGCGCTCCGGCTGGCCAGCCGGCGTCCTTGCGCCTATATCCCCCGGGATTACCAAAGCCCCGGAAGAGCCTTTTGTGACCGCCGCGCCCCTCAGCCACGCCGCCCGCCTGTCCGTCGCGCCGATGATGGACTGGACGGACCGGCATTGCCGGTTCTTCCATCGCAAGCTCACCGCCCGCGCGCTGCTCTATACCGAGATGGTGACCGCCGATGCCGTCATCCACGGTGACCGGGAGCGGCTCATCGGCTTTCACCCGGCCGAGATGCCGGTGGCGCTGCAGCTCGGCGGCTCCGAGCCGGCCAAGCTCGCCGAGGCGGTGCGGATCGGCGCCGAGCGGGGCTATCCGGAGGTGAACCTCAACTGCGGCTGCCCGTCGGACCGGGTCCAGTCCGGTGCCTTCGGGGCGGTGCTGATGCTCTCGCCCGATCTCGTCGCCGATTGCGCCGCCGCGATGATCGCCGCCGCCCCCGGCGCCGAGATCACGGTGAAATGCCGCGTCGGCGTCGACGAGCAGGAGCCGCGGGAGGTGCTGCCGGACTTCCTTGAAAAGGTCTCCGCCGCCGGGGTCACGCGCTTCGCGATCCATGCCCGCAAGGCCTGGCTTCAGGGCCTCAGCCCCAAGGAGAACCGCGACATCCCGCCGCTCGATTACGATCTGGTGGACGAGATGAAGCGCGCCTTCCCGGGGCTCCACATCTCGCTCAACGGCGGGCTCGCCACCTTGGCCGACGCCAAGGCGGCGCTCGCCCGAGGGCTCGACGGCGCCATGATCGGCAGGGCGGCCTACCATGACCCGGGCAGCGTCCTCGCCCCCGCCGATCCGGCAATCTGGGGGGAGGGCGAGGGGGTGGACCCGGTGGCGGCCGCGCTCGCCATGCTGCCCTATATCGAGGACCATCTCGCGGCGGGCGGGCGGCTTCACCAGGTGACGCGCCACATGCTCGGCCTCTTTCAGGGCCGGCCGGGGGCGCGGGCCTGGCGGCGGATGCTCTCCGAAGGCGCCTCCCGCGAGGGGGCGGGGCCGGAGCTCGTGGAGACGGCGCTATCCGAGGTCACGGCGCGCGCCGCCTGACTAGGGTGCCGCGCGGGCCTGCCGAGACCGCGCCACCGACCCCACCTCCACGCCCGATCTGGACGGCACCCGCCGTTCCCGTCATGACAGGCACATGGACATCGGTCTTCTCCTCGCCATGGGGGCGCTTCTCCTCGTCATCGGCGCCTTCGCGGGCGTGCTGGCGGGGCTGCTCGGGGTGGGCGGCGGCATCGTGCTGGTGCCGGCCTTCTTCTACGCCTTCACGGCGCTCGGCTACGGCTCGGAGGAGCTGATGCAGGTCTGCCTCGGCACCTCGCTGGCGACGATCATCGTCACCTCCATCCGCTCCGTCCTTTCCCACCACAAGCGCGGCGCGGTGGACTGGGATATCCTCAAGGGCTGGGCCATCGGCATCGCGCTCGGCGCCGTACTCGGCGGGCTGGTGGCGACGGCGCTGCGCACGCAGATCCTGCAAGCGATCTTCGGCGTGCTCGCCATGATCGTGGCGCTCTACATGGTCTTCGGGCGCAGCTCCTGGCGGCTGGGGGAGGGCATGCCGCGCGGGCCGGCGCGGCTGGTGCTCTCGCCGCTGATCGGCTTCCTCTCCGTGCTCATGGGCATCGGCGGCGGCTCCTTCGGGGTGCCGGTGATGACGCTCTACGGCCTGCCGATCCATCGCGCCGTCGCCACCGCCTCCGGCTTCGGGCTGACCATCGCGCTGCCCTCGGTCGCCATCTTCCTCTTCACCGACATCGCCGCCCCGCCTCCCTGGACGTTGGGCGCCGTCAACCTGCCGGCCTTCGTGCTCGTCATCGCCACGACCTTCGTCACCACGCCCTGGGGCGCCGCGCTCGCGCATCGGACGGATGCGGCGCGCCTCAAGCGCATCTTCGGCGTCTTCCTCTTCCTCGTTGCGGCCAACATGCTGCGCAAGGCCGCCGGGATCTGAAGCCCCCTTGACGCCGGCGCGCCGGCGCCCAGCTAATGGGGGAGGGAGGGCCGGGCCGATGCTGAAGGTGATCTATCTCGCGGGCGGCCTCGCCGGGGCGGTGACCCTGTCGCAATTCCCCGAATTCTCGCAGCAATATCTGCAGCGTCTGGCAGGTCAGGTCGACGCGCTTTCCGTTGTCGTCGCGGATTTCGACGAGAGCGCCGCCGAGGCCGGCCTCACCCGCGACGAGGCGATGGCCGAGTATCGGGGCACGCCCTTCCTCGACGGCCGCCATGACGACATGGAGGCGACCTTCACCCGCTACGAGCGCCTCTCGGGCAACCTTGCGCTCCTGCGCGCCGCGACGCCGCTCGAGCGGCTGACGATGCCGCATCGCTTCGCCGACCGGGACCTCCTCGAGGATACCTTCGCCGACTACGCCCCCGCGGTGCCCACCACGACGGCCGGCGCCGTCTCCGCCGGGATCGGCTATGCGCTCGGCTGGCTGATCCTCGCCGGGCTCGTCACGCTGATCCTTTGGCCGATCCGCCGCGCCCGCGGCGCGTCGTCCTCCCGCCGGATGCGCGCCTGATCCTGCACCCGACCTTGCACCTCCCTCGCCCCTCGCTAATCTCGCGCCGGAAAAGGGGGGACCTGAGATGAAAGCACTGATCACCTGGGGCGGCTGGGAGGGTCACGAGCCCGACAAGGTGGCGGAGCTCTTCCGCGGCATCCTCGCGGAGGCCGGCGCCGAGGTGGAGGTCACCGACAGCCTCGCCTGTTTCGACGATGCCGAGGCGCTGCGCGATCTCGACCTGATCGTCCCCGTCTGGACGATGTCGGAGCTCTCGAAGGAGGCGGCGCAGAGCGTCTCCGAAGCTGTCGCCCGCGGCACGGGGCTTGCCGGCTGTCACGGGGGGATGTGCGATGCCTTCCGCTCCAACGTCCTGTGGCAATTCATGACCGGCGCCAACTGGGTGGCGCATCCGGGCGGCGACGGGGTGCGCTACCGGGTGCGGATGGTCGAGGATCACGAGCTGACCGAGGGCATCGAGGATTTCGATGTCGAGTCGGAGCAATATTACCTGCATGTCGATCCCGCCAACGAGGTGCTGGCGGTGACCGATTTCCCGACCGTGAACTGGTATCACGCCGCCAACGGCCCGGTGGAGATGCCCGTCGCCTGGGTGCGGCGCTGGGGTCACGGGCGGGTCTATTACAACTCGCTCGGCCACAAGGCTTCGGTCATCGAGCACGGCCCGGCCTTCGAGATGCTGCGCCGCGGGCTCCTCTGGGCCGCGGGCGGCAAGGAGGAGGCGGGCGAGGTCACCGGCTGGCAGGCGGCGGGGAACCACTACTGACGGACCCGCCCGGGGCGGAAACCATGTGGTTTCCGCCTTCGATTTCCATATGGAAATCGACGCCCCCCGGGGGGGCGTGCAACCGCCTAGCGGTTGCCGTCTGGCCGGAAGCGGGTGGCGTCCTCGGCGGCGCGGCGGATGGCGTTGGACTTGTGCACCGTCTCCATGAACTCCGCCTCGGGGTCGCTGTCGTAGACCACCCCGCCGCCGGCCTGGATATAGAGCACCTCGTCCTTCAGGATCGCGGTGCGGAGCGCGATGCACATGTCCATGTCGCCGTTGGCGCTGAAGTAGCCGACGCCGCCGCCGTAGACGCCGCGCTTTTCGGGCTCCAGCTCGTCGATGATCTCCATCGCGCGGACCTTGGGCGCGCCCGAGACGGTGCCCGCCGGCATCCCCGCGAAGAAGGCCGAGAGCGCATCCTCGCCCTCGGCGAGCTCGCCGACGACATTCGAGACGATGTGCATCACGTGGCTGTAGCGCTCGACGATGAATTCCTCGGTCGGCCGCACGCTGCCGATCTTCGCCACCCGGCCGACGTCGTTGCGGCCGAGGTCGAGGAGCATCAGATGCTCCGCCAGCTCCTTCTCGTCGGCCATCAGCGACAGCTCGTTGGCCTTGTCGGCCTCCGGCGTGGCGCCGCGCGGCCGCGTGCCGGCGATGGGGCGGATGGTGATTTCGCGCCCGAAGACGCGCACGAGGATCTCGGGGCTGGCGCCGATCACCTGGAAGCCGCCGAAATGGAAGTAGAACATGAAGGGCGAGGGGTTGGTGCGCCGCAGGCTACGGTAGAGCGCGAAGGGCGGCTCGCGGAACTCCTGCGCCCAGCGCTGCGAGGGCACGACCTGGAAGATGTCGCCGGCGCGGATGTAGTCCTTCGCCGTCTCGACCGCGGCCTTGTAGCCCTCGGGCGTGAAGTTCGAGTGCGGCTCCGGCGCCGGGTTGCCTTCCGAAAGGCTGCGGCTCTCCGCCGGCAGCGGCCGGTCCAGCGCGGCGCGGGCGTCGGCCACGCGCTCCGCCGCCTGGGCATAGGCGGCGCGGGCGTTCAGCCCGGAATTCGCCCAGGCCGGCGCCACGAGGATCACGTCGCCCTTCACCCCGTCGAGCACCGCCATGACCGAGGGGCGCAGCATCAGCGCATCGGGCAGGCCGAGCGGGTCGGGGTTCACGTCCGGCAGATGCTCCACGAGCCGGATCATGTCGTAGCCGAGATAGCCGAAGAGCCCGGCGGAGGCGGCGGGCAGCCCCTCCGGCAGGTCGATGCGGCTCTCGGCGAGGACCTTGCGGAGCGCGGTCAGCGGATCCTCCGCCATCTCTTCCCAGGCCGTTTCGTCATAGCGGGCGGCGCGGTTGATCCGGGCCGTCTCGCCCCGGCATTCCCAGACGAGGTCGGGGTTCATGCCGACGATGGAATAGCGGCCCCGCACCTCGCCGCCGGTGACGCTCTCGAGGAGGAAGGCATTCTTCCCGGCGCCGTTCAGGCGGAGCATGAGCGAGACCGGCGTGTCCAGATCGGCCGGCAGCCGCATCCAGACGACCTGGTTCTCCCCGGCCTCGAAACCGCGGGCGAAGGCGTCGAAGGAGGGCTCTAGCATGGTCGCATCACTGGAAGGAGGTGTTGACGGAGGCGATGGCCGACTGGTCGATGGTGACATCGGTGCGCATCTGCACGGCGCCGTTGTAGATGGTCGAGATGTCCTGCGCGATGGCGCTCTGCATCCGCTCGGTGACGCTGGCGAGCTCGGCCGCAAAGGCCTCGTCGTCCGGGTTCGGCGCCTCGATGGCATCCAGCCTGAGGATCACCACGCCGCCCTCGGCCGCCAGGGGCTCCACCCCGCCGAGCGGCAGCGAGAAGAGGAGGTCGACGAAGCCCTCCGGCGCATCGGCGAGGAAGTCCCGGCGCGTGAGCCCGGCGGTGGTCTGGGGTGCGAGCCCCGCCTCCTCGAAGCTCTCGCCCGCGACGATCTGGCCGGCGAGCACGCCCGCGCGTTCGGCGAGTGCCCCGGCCTGCGCATCGGCCTGCCAGTCGGCGAGCACCTGATCGGCGACCTCGTCATAGGGGCGAAGCTCCGGCTCGATGACCTCGATGAGGTCGATCGCGAAGAGCCCGCCGTCCTCCAGCTCGAGGATCTCGGGGAAGGCGTCGACGGTGGCGGCCGCCGCGGCAGTGCGGAAGCTCTGATAGGCGGCGATGCCCTCGGTCACGCCCTCGTACCAGGTGATCTCGCCCGCCTCCATCGCCGTGTTGGCGGCGAGGTCGTCGATGCCGGCGCCGCCGGCGGTGAGGTCGTTGAGGCGCTCGCGCTCCTGGTCGATCGTCCGCCGCGCGCGGGCGGCGGCCAGCTCCTCGCGGAGGTCGGGCAGGGCATCCTCGAAGGAGGTCTCCTGCGCCGCGAGCACGGCGTTGAGGCGGAAGAGCGCGGGGCCGAGGCTCGTCTCCAGCGGGCCCACCACATCGCCGGCGGCGGCGGCGAAGACATCGGGCCCGGCGGCGCCGAGCTGCTCTTCGCCGACATCGCCGAGGTCGACGTCATCGAGATCGAGCCCGCGGGCATCGACCTCCTCGTCGAAGCTGGTGGAGCCCTCGTCGATCCGGGCGCGGGCGGCAGCGGCGGCCTCCTCGGTCGGGAAGACCAGCCGCTCGACGAGCCGGCGCTCGGGCTGGACGAACTCGCCGATGCGCTGCTGGTAGAGATCCTGCAGTGAGGCCTCGTCCACCTCGACGGTGTCGACCAGCATGTCGGGCGTCAGCCAGGCATAGGCGATGCGCCGGCGCTCGGGCCAGGAATAGGCATCGGGATGCGCCTCGTACCACGAGAGGAGCTGCTGCTCCTCCGGCTCAGGGATCTCGATCCCGTCGGCGGGCAGGGTCGCCCAGGTCACCGTGCGGCGCTCGAGATACCAGGCGGCGATATTGGCGCCGTAGGTCTCCGGCGGGGCCACGCCGCCATAGACGGCGGCCTGCAGGAGCGTGCGGGCCATGTCCTCGCGGAGGCTCTGCTCGAAGGCCTCCTCGCCGAGGCTGTTGCGGGCGAGGACGTCGCGATAGGTCTCGCGGCTGAAGCTGCCGGAGAGGTCCTGGAAGGCCGGCACGGCGCGCACCTCCTCCGCCACCCGCTCGTCGGGGGCGGAGAGCCCGAGCCGCGCCGCCTCGTTGTCGAGGACGCGCTGGGTTACCACCTGGCCGAGCACGGCCTGGTCGAGCCCGAACTGCTGGGCCTGCGCGAAGGAGACATTGGTGCCGATCTGGGCGGAGAGGCTTTGCAGCTGCTCCTGCAGGGCGTTGGTGTAGTCGGCCACGGTGATGGTCTTCTCGCCCGCCGCGCCGATCTTCGTCAGCCGGCTCGAGAAGCTGGCGCCGCCGAACCCCATGAGGCCGACGATCAGAAGACCGAGGATCACGTAGAGGATCACATTGCCGCGTTTGCGCGTCGCCATGGCCGGCTCCCTTGCCCGAAGTCACGCGCCCCTCCCGGCGCAGCCAGCCCTGCATAGGCAAGGGCAGGGGGCGCTGCAAGGCCGGGGCTCTGGGGCGGGCTTGTGGTGCGCTCAGGGCGCGAAGGCGTCGAGCCTGTCGAAGAGCGTGGCCACCGCCGGCACGTCGAGATTGGCGAAGGCGATGCGGAGCTGCCGCGCGGCCTCCGGATGGCCCTTCGGCATGAACATGGTGCCGGGCAGGAGCAGGACGCCGGCCTCCCGCGCGAGGCGGGGGGCAATCTCGTTCGACGGCAGATCGAAGGGATGCGCCACATAGGCGAAATAGGCGCCGCAGCCGAGAAGCTGCCAGCCCTTGGCGGCGAGCCGGGGGAAGCCCTCCTCGATCGCCTGCCGGCGGGCGAGGATCTCCAGCCGCTCGCCGGCGAGCCACTGGGCAAGGTTGCGCATCCCCCAGAGCGCCGCCTTCTGGCCGAGCTGGGTCGGGCAGATGGTGACGGTGTCGAGATATTTCTCGACCTCGGCGAGGAAAGGCTCCGCCGCGATCATGGCGCCGACGCGGTGGCCGGTCAGCCGGTAGGCCTTCGAGAAGGAATAGAGGTGGATCAGCGTGGCGTCCCAGTCGGGCCCGGCGAAGAGGTCATGCGGCGCGCCCTCGCCGGAATGGAAGTCGCGGTAGGTCTCGTCGACGATGAGCTTGAGGCCGCGGTCGCGGGCGAGCTCGTAGAAGGCGCGGAGCGTGGCGGCGGGGTATTCGACGCCGGAGGGATTGTTGGGCGTCACCAGCACGATGGCACGGGTGCGGGGGGTGATCAGCGCCGCCGCCTCCTCGGGCGAGGGCACGAGCCCCGGGCCGGGACCGAGCGGCACGGTCGTCACGCCCGCCATGTCATGGGCCATCTTGTGGTTGAAATACCAGGGCAGCGGCAGGATCACCTCGTCCCCCTCGCCGCAAAGCGCGGCGAGCGCGGCGGTATAGGCCTCGTTGCAGCCCGAGGTGATGGCCACCTGCGCGGGCGAGACCTGCCCGCCGTAGCGATTGGCGCTCTGCATCGCCACCTCGGCGCGCAGCTCCGGCAGGCCGAGGACCGGGCCGTAGAGATGCGTGGCCGGGTCGTTGAGCACGAAATCCGCCATCGCCTCGAGGAGCGGCGGCGGCGGCGGCGCCACGGGCGCGGCCTGGCTGACGTTGAGGAGCGGCGGCTCGGCCGGGATGCCCTCCGCCCAGCGGCGCGCCTCCATCACCGGGGGGGCGAAGGTCGTGGCAGTGCGGCTGGTCATGAGGGGCTCCTGATGCGGGGTCGGGGGGCAGGATGCGGCGGCGGGGCGGCGGGGTCAATCGGGGGGCGCCTGTGGCGGGCGGGGAGGCGGGCGCTGCCCCCCTCACCGTGGGTATCTGGAGAAAAGCGAGGGGGAGGGGCGGTTTACAAGGCACCCCGGGGGAGAGAGGCTTCTGCGAAGCGAATGGAGGGCGGGGTGAGAGAAGTCGAGCTTCTGGCAGAGGCGGTGGCGTTCGCCACGGTGACGGACGGGCCGAACGGCGGGCTGGTGGACTGGGCGGAGGCGCTGCTCCGGGGCGCGGGGTTCGAGACCAGGCGTATCGCCGGGCCGGAAGGGCGCTTCGGGCTTCTGGCGAAGATCGGCACGGGGGAGGGCGGCGTCCTCCTCTCCGCCCATAGCGACGTGGTGCCCGTGGGCGAGGGTTGGAGCGGCGACCCGTTCACGCTGCGGGAGCGGGAGGGGCGGCTCTACGGGCGGGGCGCCTGCGACATGAAGGGGTTCCTCGCCTGCGCGCTCGCGGCCGCGGAGCGGCGGGGGAAGGCGGGGGTGCGGCCCCTGTCGCTCGCCATCTCCTTCGATGAAGAGATCGGCTGCCGGGGCATCGCCGAGATGATCGGCGACCTGATCCCCTTCGTCGGGCGGCCGGAGCTGGTGCTGGTCGGCGAGCCGACGGGCATGCGGCTCTGCCTCGGCCACAAGGGCAAGACGGCCTGGCGGGCCGTCGCCACCGGCAAGGCGGCGCATTCGGCTCAGGCGCCCTATCACCGCAACGCGCTTCACGGCGCGGCGGAGCTGGTGCTGGCGCTGAAGGCGGCGCAGGCGCGGCTGGCGGAGGAGGGCGCGCGCGATGCGGCCTTCGATCCGCCCTTCTCGACGGTGCACGCCGGGGTGATGCGGGGCGGCGCGGCGCTCAACATCGTGCCCGAGGCGGCGGAGGTGCTCTTCGAGATCCGGCATCTGGCGAAGGAGAGCCCGGAGGCGATCCTCGCCGGGGTGCCGCTGCCCGATGGGGTGACGCTCAATCAGATCTCCCGCTACCCCGGGCTTGCGACCGACCCGGGCCTGCCCGCCGTCGCCCGGCTGGCGGGGATGCTGGACGATCCGGCGCCGGTCACCGTCTCCTACGGCACCGAGGCGGGCGTCTTCGCCGAGGCGGGTCTGACGGCGGTGGTCTGCGGGCCGGGGCATATGCGCGATGCGCACCGGGCCGACGAATCCATTGCCGTCAGCGAGATAGCCCGCTGCGCGGCGCTCCTTGAACGGCTGATCGAAGGCTGAGGGCCCGCCGGCCGGTCACAAGGCGCTCACAGGATCGGGAACCCTACGCGCGCCCCCCGCATTGGCCCGGCAGGCAGCAGGAGACGCCCGATGACCAGCCTCGACGACACCCGCCGCAAGATCCTTTCCGATGTCGACCCCGGCGATTTCGCCTGGGCCCTTCCTTTCATGCGCGCCGGTTATGCCGGGCGCGGGCTGGTCTATGCCGTCGTCGCCGGCTTCGGCGTCGCCGCCTTCTTCCAGGGCGGAGAGGCCGAGGGCACCAGCCAGGTGCTCCAGCGGCTCGACAGCGGATGGGGCACGGCGCTCGTCGTGCTCATCGCGCTCGGCATGCTCGCCTACTGCATCTGGCGGCTCGTCGATTCCTTCTGGGATCTGGAGGCCTATGGCTCCGGCGCCAAGGGCATCGTCGCCCGGCTCGGCATGGTCGTCACCGGGCTCGCCCATCTGGCGATCGGCGGCATCGCCGTCGCGGCGCTCTTGTCGGGCGGCGGCTCGGGAGAGGGCTCCTCGGGCCTTCTGTCGCGGCTGATGTCGGAGCCCTGGGGCGTCTGGGCCGTCGGGCTCGGCGGGCTCGTGACCATCGGCGCCGGGATCTACTACATCCAGAAGGGCGTCCGCGAGGAATATCGCGAGCATCTGAAGGCCAACCGGGTGACGATGCATGCCAATATCGTCCTCAAGGTCGGGCTCATCGCCCAGGGCGTGGTGATCGGCATCATCGGGCTGCTCTTCGTCTTCGCCGCCATCGGGCATGATCCCAATGCCGCCGGCGGCGTCGGCTCCGCCTTCGACTGGCTCTATGCCAAGCCCTATGGGCGGGTGCTGGTGGGCGTCCTCTGCCTCGGGCTCCTCGGCTTCGCCGTCTTCTGCTTCACCAACGCCATGTGGCGCATCGTGCCGAAGGCGGAGGACAGGGGGGTCGAAAGCGCCGCGGCGCGCGTCAAGGCGCGGGCCGAGGCGGCGCTGGCCTGAGGGACTCGCGGCCGGAGGGGGAGGGGCTAGACCTCCACCTCCGGCAGATGCGCGAAGCTGTCCTTGAGCGCCTGGCTCCACATCTCGGAGATCGCAAGATAGGTCTCGTCATCCGCCTCGATCCGGCGGATGGCGCCGGGGGAGAAGCCGCCCGCCTTGTAGATCTGCATATCGAGCGGCAGGCCGACCGAGAGGTTGGCCTTGATCGTTGAATCGAAGCTCACATAGAGCAGCTTCGCGGCCTCGGCGAAGCTCATCTCGGGCTGGAAGGTGCGCACGAGGATCGGGCGGCCATACTTGACCTCGCCGATCTGGAACCAGGGCGTGTCTTCGCCCGCCTCGATGAAATTCCCCTCCGGATAGATCAGGAAGAGCCGCGGCTCCGATCCCTTGATCTGCCCGCCGACGATCAGCGAGGCGTTGAAGGCGGCATCGGCGCGCTGGCCGCTTTCGGCATGCTCGGCGATGACGTCCTTGAGGAGCTGGCCCAGCATCCGCGCCACCTGGAACATCGAGGGCAGGGTGAGGATCGAGGGCGCCCGCTCGGCGGGGGCCTTCATCCGTTCCTCGATATGCGAGACGACGCTCTGCGTCGTTGCGAGGTTGCCCGCGGCGAGCAGCGTCACCGCGCAGGACTTGCCGTCGGACCAGGAGAACATCTTGCGGAAGGTCGAGATGTTGTCGAGCCCGGCATTGGTGCGGGTGTCCGACATGAACACCAGGCCCTGATCGAGCTTCAGGGCAACACAATAGGTCATTCTGGCCGCCTGTTACTGCTGCTGGACCTCGACATGGACGGTGAGTCGCTCCCCGCCCGCGCCGTGGCGCATTCCGGATACAGGCGCCGCCTCGAGATAGTCCAGCCCGGTCGCGACACGAACGTAGCGCATATCGGGGGACTGGTCGTTGGCGGGGTCGAACCCGACCCAACCCAGCCCTTCCACATGCGCCTCTGCCCAGGCATGAGCGGCGTCCTGCTGGTCGTTACCTTCCATATAAAGGTAACCGGAGCAGTAACGCGCCGGAATTTTCAGCACGCGCGCCGCGGCGATAAAGAGATGCGCCATGTCCTGGCAAACGCCGGTGCCTGCCGTCAGGGCATCCTCCGCCGTCCAGCTCACGTTCGACGTGCCGGGCTGAAAGGCGATCGCATCGTGGATCGCCGTATTCAGCGCATGGAGCCGGTCGAGATCGCTGCCGCCCGTCTCGATCCCCGACGCCAGATGGCGGATGCCGTTGCCGGCGCGGGTGTGCGGTGTGGTGCGCAGGAACATCCAGAGCGGCATGAAGCCGCCGTGGGCGCCGATGACGCCATGGGTCTCGGTCATCTCGACCTCGCCCCGGCAGCGCACCTCGATCACCTCCGTGCCCGGCTCGAAGGAGATGAGGTCCACGCGGTTGCGGTGCGAATCCTCGAAGAAGAGCTCGCGCTTGCCGCCCGTCACCTCCGTCTCCCAGCCGAGGATCGTCTGGCTGGCGTGGCTCTTCGGCGTCAGGCGAAGCTGCTGCAGCGCGTAGCTGACGGGCTCGTCGTAATCGTAGCGGGTGGTGTGCTCGATCTTCAGGCGCATTGGGTTACTCATGGAACCGGTAATCGCTTTCGATCTGGGCGCCGAGGGCCGAGGCGCGGGCGAGGAAATCCTGGATGAACTCGTGCAGCCCCGTCTCGACCACCTGGTCGACATTGCTGCCCGAGGTGCAGGCGCAAAGCTCGCCGCCGAGCCCGTGTGAGCGGTGGGTCTCGCCGTAGTCCTTTTCCAGATAGGCGAGGTTGTCGACGAGCTTGCCGGCGCAGAAGGCGAGGCTGCGGGGCATCCGCGTGTCGAAGATCAGGAAATGCGCGATCTCGCGGGGGCGCACGTCCTGGCCGTAGGTCATCCTATAGGCGCCCTCGGCGGAGACGGAGCGCAGGATGCTCTCCCATTGCACGTTGTCGAGCGACGAGCCCACGGCGAGCGCCGAGGGCAGGAGCACGTAGTATTTCACATCGAGGATCCGGGCGGTGGAATCCGCCCGCTCGATGAACGTGCCGATCCGGGCGAAATCATAGGCGTCGTTGCGCAGCATCGTGCCGTGCATGGCGCCGCGCACGAAGGCCGAGCGCTGGCGCACGAGGCTGAGCACGGCCGGCAGGTCCCGCTCGGGCACGCGGCGGGCAAGGGCGCTCTTCAGCGTCATCCAGGCCTGGTTCACCGCCTCCCACACCTCGCGGGTGATGGCGGTGCGCACCATGCGGGCGTTCTGCCGCGCGTGAGAGACGACCGAGAGCACGGAGGAGGGATTGTCCGGATCGCGGAGCATCCAGTCGACCGCGGCGTCGCGGTTCACCTCTTCGCCGTATTTCTCGATGTATCCCGCATAGGAGGCGGCGGTCTGCAGGATCGAATGCCACTCGTCCTCATCGGCCGAGCGGGTGAGCGCGATGCGCTGCCCGGCCTCGACGAGGCGGGCGGCGTTTTCGGAACGCTCAAGATAACGCGACATCCAGTAGAGGCCGCCGGCGGTCTTCCCCAGCATCTATTCCTCCAGCACCCAGGTGTCCTTCGTGCCGCCGCCCTGCGACGAGTTCACGACGAGCGAGCCCTTCTTCAGCGCCACCCGCGTCAGCCCGCCGGGCGTGATCGTGACGCCCTCGGGGCTCACCAACACGAAGGGCCGGAGGTCGACATGCCGCGGCGCGAGCCCGGCCTTGGTCAGGATCGGCACGGTAGAAAGGCTGAGCGTCGGCTGCGCGATGTAATTGCCCGGCTTGGCGAGGAGCTTTTCGCGGAAGGCCGCGATCTCCTTCTTGCTGGCCGTCGGGCCGATCAGCATCCCGTAGCCGCCGGAGCCGTGCACCTCCTTCACGACGATGTCGGGGAGGTTGTCGAGCACGTATTGCAGCTGCTGCGGCTCGCCGCAGCGCCAGGTCGGCACGTTCTGCAGGATCGCCTTCTCGCCGGTGTAGAATTCCACGATATCCGGCATGTAGCTGTAGATCGCCTTGTCGTCGGCGATGCCGGTGCCCGGCGCATTGGCGATGGTGATGCCGCCCGAGCGGAACACATCGAAGATGCCGGGGATGCCGAGCGCGCTATCGGGGCGGAAGTTCAGCGGATCGAGGAAATCGTCATCCACCCGGCGGTAGAGCACGTCGATGGCTTTGTAGCCGCGCGTCGTGCGCATGGCGATGCGGCCGTCGACGACGCGGAGGTCATGGCCCTCCACCAGCTCGACGCCCATCTTGTCGGCGAGGAAGGCGTGCTCGTAATAGGCGGAATTGTAGATCCCGGGCGTCAGCACCGCCACCACGGGCGGGCCGTCCGCCCCGGCGGGGGCGCAGGCCGAGAGCGAGCGGTGCAGGTTCTTCGGGTAGTTCGAGACCGGCTGCACGCGGTTCTGGCTGAAGAGCTCGGGAAACATCTGCAGCATCGTCTCGCGGTTCTCCAGCATGTAGGAGACGCCGGAGGGCGTGCGGGCATTGTCCTCGAGCACGTAGAAATCGTCATCGCCGGTGCGCACGAGGTCGATGCCGACGATATGGGTGTAGACGCCGCCGGGCGGCGTCACGCCGATCATCTGCGGCAGGAAGGCGGCGTTCTGCGCGATCATCTCGATCGGCAGGCGGCCGGCGCGGATGATCTCCTGCCGGTGATAGATGTCATGCAGGAAGGCGTTGATCGCGCGCACGCGCTGCTCGATGCCGCGCGACAGCTTCGCCCATTCGCGGCCCGAGATGATACGCGGAATGATGTCGAAGGGGATCAGCCGCTCGTCGGCCTCGGCCCGCCCGTAGACGTTGAAGGTGATGCCCGTGAGCCGGAAGATCTCCTCCGCCTCGCGCTGTTTCTTCTTCAGCCGGGTCGGGTCTTCGCCCTGAATCCAGCTGTCGAGGTTCTGATAGGGTGGGCGGGGGAGGGACTGGCCTTGCACCATGTCCCCCATGCTCTGGCTCTGCACCAGTCCCCACATCTCATCGTAGCCGGATGTGTTGTTCATGCCCCGAGTGTATGGGCGGATCACGGGCGGGAGCAACCGGGCCCTTGCGGGCGCCATCGGATTTTCCGCCGGAAGGCGCAAAGTTTCATCGCGCGGGGGCGGGGCAGGCGGGGGCTTCTGCATCAGATGATCGTTGCCAGGCGGTCTGGCGCGGCGGTAACACTCGCGTGAAGACTCACCTTTTCAGAAAGTTTGCGAGATGCCGAATTTTCGGGCGGCGGTCGCGAGGCTCATGGGCCTCGGGTATCTGGGCCTCGGGATGCTGTTGCTGTCGGCCGGCGGAAGCCTGGCCCAGCAGAACGACTATGGAGGCTATGACGTCGGCGGCCTGATGGAGGCCGACGAGCGCGTCTATGGCGAGACCCGGGGCTGGACGGTCCTCGCCGCCACCGCCGGGGGGCGCTTCGCCTATTGCGTGGCCGAAAGGGACCGGGGCGACGGCTATGCCAACCGGCTCGGCTGGGACGGGATGCAATGGCAGCTCGCCATGCCCTACGACGTGGCCCCGGGCTGGGAGGGCACGCTGGAGGTCGACGGCATGGGCGCCGGCCAGGGCTACGGGCGCGGGGGCAACTGGATCTCCGGCACGGCGAGCGGCGGCTGGGCCATCGCCTGGCTCGGCCGCGCCGAGCTGGAGGCGCTCGGCCAGGGCTCGACAGCCATGCTGAGCATCGGCCGCGCCGACATGCCGATGTCGCTGGCGGGGACGACCGCGGCGATCCTGAAGGTGCAGGAATGCGTCGAGCGGGGCGGCGCGGCCCCGGCCGTTGCGCCCGCCGCACCGGCGGCCCCGGCCGCGCCCAATGTGACGGTGACGACGACGACCCCGACCCAGACGACGACCCCGACCCCGGCCGGCTTCTTCCCCCCGACGGGCGTGCGCCCCTGCGAGACGGTGAGCTACCGCCAGGGCACGTGCAACGTCACCTCCATGGCGGCGGAGCCCGACTATCCGCGCATCTACCAGCTTGATTTTCCGGGCGAAAACTACCTGGTGAAGCTCCTGCCCTCCGGCGAGGCCCATGTCTGGGCCTCCTTCGCCACCAACCCCGGCTGGCGCGCGGTGGGAATCTGGGAGAGCCAGGCGGATGCGGCCTGCATCGAGCCGGGGCCAAGCCAGACGGCCGAGGCGCAAGCGGCGCTCGGGCAGGACTGGTGGTTCCTCTGCGTGCGGTGAGGGAAGACGCCGGCGCCTGATGCATGCGGGCCCATTATGGCCACCCGGGAATAGGATTTCTATTCCCGGGCGGCCCGGCCCTCTTCCGGATCGTCGATATTTTCGCGGCTCTGTGCTATTCTCTGCGCCATATTCAATTGGTCGCAGCGTATTCAGTGGAGCCCGCCCCCATGCATATTGGCCTGAAATCCGGTTTCTTTTGCCTTCTTCTCTCCCTCGGCGCCTGCGATTCGGCCGAGATGCCGTCTTCTCCCTCCGGTGAGCCGATGGCCACGCCCGGCACGCCCATGCTCTGGCTGGCCAGAAACGCAGAGAGCGGCGACTGGTTCTCCTTCGCGGCGGAGGCGATCAGTGACCACGGCGGGGCTCTTCTGTCGTCGACGCCGGCGGACATCGGGGCGTGGTGCCCGGCCTATTCCGGGCAATCGCCGGAGGAGCGCACGGCCTTCTGGGCGTTTCTGATGTCGTCTCTCATGCGGTTCGAAAGCAATTACGACCCGACGACCTCCTATACCGAGCCTTTCGACGATGCCGCCGGCAATCGCGTGGTCAGCCGCGGGCTTCTACAGCTCTCCATCGAAAGCGCGAATGGCTATGGCTGCGGCATCGGCGAGGCCGAGGAGCTTCACGACCCCCGGACCAACCTCTCCTGCGCCGTGCGCATCATGGACCGCTGGGTCGGCGGCGACGGCGTGATCTCCGGCCAGACGGCCTCCGGCTCGTGGCGGGGCATGGCGCGCTACTGGTCGCCCTTCCGCCGGGCGGATGCCCTCGGCACCATGCGGGGCGAGGTTTCCGCGTCGAGTTACTGCACGCCGTAAGGCCCCGGCCTTCAATGAAAATCCCGGCTCTTCGGGAACATCCGCGCGTCCCGCGGGTGGCCTTGCCCCGGGCCCCGTGAGCCCTGGATCGGGCGGCGGACCTCGTCGGCGCGGGCGAGGGGGGCCGGCATCCCGTCCGGCCCGAGGCGCAGGAGGGCGTCCGTCCGGTCCTCCACCCGCTCCACCACGAGGTGGATGATGCTCACGTCGCGCTGGATGCGGCCCTCCACGACCATCAGGCGGCTCTGCATCACCTCCTTGCGGTAGCTGCGGAAGACCTTTTCCCAGATCACCAGGTTCGCCGTGCCGTGCTCGTCCTCCAGCGTCACGAAGCAGACGCCCTTGGCCGTCCCCGGGCGCTGTCTCAGCAGCACGAGCCCCGCGAGCTTCAGCCGCTGGCCGTTGCGGGCGCGGGCGAGGTTCTCCGTCGAGAGATACCCCTGGCCCGCGAGGCTCTTCCGCAGGAAGCCCATCGGATGCGCCTTCAGGCTGAGCCGCAGCGTCTGGTAATCCGCCACCACCGCCTCGCAGAGCGGCATGGCGGGGAGCGCGACGGGGCGCTCGGCCCCCTCGTCGGGCAGGCCCTGGAAGAGCGGCAGGTCGGGGGCCTCCTTGAGGCCCCGCGCCTCCCAGAGGGCCTGCCGGCGGTCGATGAACATCGAGCGCATGGCGTCGGCCTCCGCCAGGCGGCGCACCAGTGCCGGGGTGCAGCGGCCGCGGGTCTGCAGCTCGGAGACACTCTCGAATGGCGCGTCGCGCCCGGCCAGCATCCGCTCCGCTCCCTCGCGGTTGAGCCCGCCGATCTGGCGGAGCCCGAGGCGGACGGCGAAGTCGGTGCCGGCGGGCTCCAGCCCCGTGTCCCAGCCGGAGAAATTCACGTCGGCCGGGCGCACCTCCACCCCGTGCTCGCGCATGTCGCGGACGATCTGCGCCGGGGCGTAGAAGCCCATCGGCTGGGAGTTGAGGAGCGCCGCCCCGAAGATCCCCGGATAATGGCACTTGAGCCAGGCGGAGACATAGACGAGCAGCGCGAAGCTCGCCGCATGGCTTTCGGGGAAGCCGTATTCCCCGAAGCCCTTGATCTGGTCGAAGCAGCGGCGGGCGAAGTCCTCCTCGTAGCCGCGCGCCACCATGCGGCCGACCATCTTCTCCTCCAGCTTGCCGATCGTCCCCCGCGAGCGGAAGGTCGCCATGGCCTTCCTGAGCTCGTTGGCCTCGGCGGGGGAGAATTCCGCCGCCTCGATGGCGATCTTCATCGCCTGCTCCTGGAAGATCGGCACGCCTAATGTCCGGCCGAGGATCGACTTGAGCTCCGCCGGGTCATGCGGCGCGCCGGGGGAGGGGTAGATCACCTCCTCCTCCCCCGAGCGGCGGCGGAGGTAGGGATGCACCATGTCGCCCTGGATCGGGCCGGGGCGGACGATGGCGACCTCGATGACCAGGTCGTAGAAGACCCGGGGGCGGAGGCGCGGCAGCATGTTCATCTGCGCCCGGCTCTCCACCTGGAAGACGCCGATGGAATCGCCCTGGCAGAGCATGTCGTAGACCCGCGCATCCTCCTGCGGGATGTTGGCGAGGGTCAGATGCTCGCCATGATGGGCGGCGATCATGTCGAAGGCCTTGCGGATGCAGGTCAGCATCCCGAGCGCGAGGATGTCGACCTTGAGGATGCCGAGCGTGTCGATATCGTCCTTGTCCCATTCGATGAACGAGCGATCCGCCATGGCGCCGTTGCCGATGGGCACGGTCTCGGTCAGCGGCCGCTCGGTGAGGATGAAGCCGCCGACATGCTGGGAAAGGTGCCGGGGCATGCCGATGAGCTGCTCGGCGAGCTTGAGCGTTTTCCGCAGGAGCGGGTCGGCGAGGTCCACCCCCGCCTCCTCGGGCTTGGCGCCGTCGATGGAGCGGCCGTAGGAGCCCCAGACGGTCTTGGCGAGCGCGCCGGTGATGTCTTCCGAGAGCCCCATGACCTTGCCCACCTCGCGGATGGCCGAGCGGGGGCGGTAATGGATGACCGTGGCGCAGAGCCCGGCCCGCTCGCGGGTGTATTTCTGGTAGATGTGCTGGATCACCTCCTCCCGCCGCTCATGCTCGAAATCGACGTCGATATCGGGGGGCTCCTTGCGTTCCTCGCTGATGAAGCGCTCGAAGAGGAGCTGGTGCTGCGCCGGGTCGACCGAGGTGATGCCGAGCACGTAGCAGACCGCCGAATTGGCCGCCGAGCCGCGGCCCTGGCAGAGGATCGGCGGCGTGGCCTCCTCCCGCGCGAAGCGGATGATGTCGTGGATGGTCAGGAAGTAGCGGGCGATGTCGAGCTTCTCGATCATCGCCAGCTCCTTGTTGAGCGTGGCCCTCGTGGCCGGGGGCACGCCCTCCGGGTAGCGGCGGGCGGCGCCGGCCCAGGTGAGCTCTTCCAGATGGGCCTGCGGGGTCTGGCCTTCCGGGATCACCTCGCGGGGGTATTCGTAGGCCAGCTCCTCCAGCGAGAAGGTGATGCGGTCGGCGATGTCGCGGGCGGCGCGGATCGCCTCGGGGAAGCGGCCGAAGAGGCGGATCATCTCGCGGGGGCCCTTGAGATGCCGCTCGCCGTTCGCCTCGAGGAGGTAGCCGGCGCGCTGGATCGTTGTCTTCTCGCGGATGCAGGTCATGACGTCCTGCAAGGGCCGCCGCTCGGGGCGGTGGTAGAGCACGTCATTGGTGGCGAGGAGCTTCAGGCCATGGGTCTGGGCGAGCCTGTCGAGCGCGTTCAGCCGCGCCCGGTCGTCGCCGCGATAGCGGATGCGGGCGGCGATATGGCTGAGGGCGGGCAGGCGCCGGGCCGCCTCGGGGAGCGTGGCGGCGAAGCGGGTCAGGTCGTCGCCGGGCAGGGCGATGAGGATCAGCCCCTCCTGATGGGCCGCGAGGTCCTTCAGCGAGATGTCGCAGGCGCCCTTCTCCTGCCACTTCCCCTCGATGTCGTGCCGCTTGCCCTTGGAGAGGAGGCGCGAGAGCCGCCCGTAGGCGGCGCGGTCGGTCGGATAGGCGAGGAATTCCTCGCCGGAGAGAAGCCTCAGGCGGCAGCCGATGATCGGCCGGAGCCCGGCGGCCTTCGCCGCGGCATGAAGCCGGACGACGCCGGCGAGCGTGTTGAGATCGGCGATGCCGATGGCATCATAGCCCTGCGCATGCGCCTCGGCGACGAGCTCCGTCGCCTCGGAGGCGCCGTTCAGGAAGGAGAACGCGCTGGCGAGCCCGAGCTCGACGAAGGGCGCCGGCGGGTTCGGCGCGAAGCCCTCGGGGTCGAGGCGCTTGGGCGGGATCTTGTCGGATTCAGGCATCAGAGGGGCTCGTCATGGGGTGGTGTGCCACGCGTGCCGCGGGCGTGGGGACGGGCGGTTGTGCCGCGCCCCGCCCGGTACGCGCCGGCACGGCGCAGGGCGAGCGCCGGCCCGTCCCGCGGGCTGGCGCTCTGGTGGGGCAGCCCGCCGCTTCGAGCGAGGATGTGGTTGCGCCATAAAGCGCGCTGCTCGACTGTCGGAGCGCCACCCCACGAGCCGGAGCTCGCCCCGCGCGGCACTGGTGCGCCCGGGTGCTGAGGAGGACGGTGGGTTGAAAACCCACCCTACGGCTGGACCGATGCTCGTGCGGTTTCCCCGCCCGGTACGCGCCGGCACGGCGCAGGGCGAGCGCCGGCCCGTCCCGCGGGCTGGCGCTCTCGTGGGGCAGCGCTGAGCTCTGGGCGGGGAGGCAGGCTGCACCATAAATTGCGATGCGGAAGCGTCGGAGCGCCACCCCACGAGCCGGCGCTTGCCCCGCGCGGCGAGGCCGGAGCGTGCGGGGGCTGCCGCCCCCGGCGCCCCGCTTCCGGGGGCCCATGGGCCCCCGGACCCCCATGCCCACCCCCTCATGCGAAGGCTCCGTGCATGAACCAGCGGGGCGCGCCGCCGCGGCCGTCATCCTCCAGCCCCTCGCGGTAGAGCCACCAGCGGCGGCCCTCGTGATCCTCGATGCGGAAGTAATCGCGCAGGCGCGTGCCGGAGGCGTCCTGCCACCATTCCGGCGCGATCCGCTCCGGCCCCGCGAAGCGGGTGACGCGGTGGGTCACCCGCCGCCAGACGAATTGCGCCGGCGGCCCCTCGGGCACGGTGTAGAGCACGCGGATCTCCTCCGGCGGCTCGAAGAGCCGCAAGGGGCGCGGCGGGGCGCCGGGCGGGCGGGGGGCGGCCGCCGGCTCCGGCCGGCCGGCGAGGGCCGGCGGTGCCCGCTCGGCGCGTTCGGGCACATGGCTCTCCACAGGCACCGGCCGGGTGAGGTTATGGGCGCCGTAGCGGGCCGAGAGCCTGTCGATCAGCGCCGCCAGCGCCTCGCCCTCGGCCTGCCGCGCATCGAGCGCCCGCTGCCGCTGGCCTTGCGGCTCGGCGCGGGGCGCCGCGAGCGTCACGCAGTCGAAGCCGAAGCCCGGGTCCAGCCGGTCGAGCTTGCCGTCGAAGAGCCGGGCCAGATGGGCCGGGTCGCGGCTGGCCCGGGCGGTGGTGACGGCGGCAGAGGCGGTCTCGCCATCCGTCCGGTAGACGGTCAGCGCGAGCCGCCTTGCGCCGAAGCCGGCCGCGGCGAGGCCGGCGCAGAGCTCCTCCGCGAGGGCGGGCAGGAGCGGCACCGGGTCCATCACCGGCTCGGCCAGCCGGACCCGGGCGAGGAAGCGCGGCGGCTCCTCCGGCGCGTCGAGCGGCTCGGCGGCGCGGCCGGTGGCCTGATCGAGCCGCAGGAGCGGGTTGCGCGCCAGCGGCTCGCGGCCGAAGCGGCGGGCGAGCGAGAGCCGGGGCAGGGCGGCGAGGTCGCCGATGGTCTTGAGCCCGAGCCGCTGGAGCATCAGCACCGCCTCCTCCTCCAGCCGCAGGGCGCGGACGGAGAGGGGGGCGAGCTGGGGCGCGAGGGCCTCCGCCGGGCAGAGCGCCCGGACCGGCCCGAAGCGGGCGAGCGCCCAGGCGGCGCCGGCGGTGGGGGCGATGGCGAGCCGCGCGGTGAGGCCGAGCCCGGAGAGGTCCCCCTCGATCTGCCGCAGCATCTCCGCCTCGCCGCCGAAGAGATGCGCGGCGCCGGTGGTGTCGAGGAGGAGGGACCCGGTGCCGGGCCGTGGCGGCGCGCTCTCGTCGACGGCGCTCCACGGCCCCCAGCGGCGCACCCAGCGCATGAGCCGGGTGAGTGCCGCGGCATCGCCGCCGGGGTCGCCATAGGCAACCTTGAGCTCGGGCAGGAGCGCCCGGGCATCGACGATACGGGCGCCCGGATGCACCCCCGCCAGCCGCGCCGCCCGGTTCGCCGCGGCGACGACCGGCCCGTGCCGCCCCTCGAGCGCCAGCGCCAGCGGCTGCTCCTCGGCCACCGCCTCCCCCTGCCGCTCCGCCTCCCTGAGATGCCGCTCGATGGCGAAGAGCGGCAGGTCGATGGAGAGAAGCCGGCGGGACATATCCGCCGCGCCGCTCATCGCGGAGACGCGGGGGCAGGAGGAGAGGGCGGGCCCGGGGGGCCTTCTGCCCCCCGGAGCCCTCCGAAGGTATTTGGCAAGGGGCAGGAGGCAGGGCAGACCGCCCCGCCCCCGGCGGAGAGGCGCGCGCGCCGGGTGGGCCCCGAGCCGCCCGGTCGCGGGGCGTGAGGCCGCGGGGCGTGAGGCGGGGCGTGAGGCCGGGGGGTATGCGGCCATGGGTCACAAGGCCGGAGCCTCCGGCCGGGGCGCGCGCCCGGCAGGACTTTCTTAACCACGCTCATGGCAGGCTCGGCGCGCAGCTGAAGCGGGGACGTGAAAGGCTGTTTACGGCGGGTGACCGCTGGGCGGCTCGCCTCCTTCGGGCGGCGGGCCGCTTCGCGATTCTCGCGGCGCGCGGCTCGCCTCCTCTCGACCCCCGAGGGGCACCGGGAAGCGGCCGGCCCGGACCCGTCGTCGCGCGCCTTGCCGCCCGCCCATGCCCGCCCGGCGGGCCTCCCCAAAGGCGGCGGGTCGGCCAAGGGCGCCTCGCCCGGAATCGGCCAGCCCGCCACCGCGGGGGCGGGTGACCGCGGGCCGAGCTCTGCCCCTCTCCCCCCGTCTTTGCTCCCAAAAAATCCTCGGGGGGGCCGGGGGGCAGACAGCCCCCCGTTCCACGGTGCCCTCACAACCATGGCCGAAGGCCCGCGCGTCGCGAGGCGGCAAGGCAGGGCGCCACCCGAGAGCCGGGCGCGCGGCGGCCGGCGACGGGCGGGCCGGGCCGGGCCGCAGGAGGGCCCGTGCGTCGGGGCGAGGGACGGGGGCGGTATGAAAGGCTGTGCCGGGACGAGGGGCGGGGGTGGCCCGAGAAACCCGGGCGGGAAGAGAACCCCCCGGCACGGCGAGAGACCCGGGCGGCCTGAGAACTCCGGGCGGCCCGAGAAGATGGGCCGGCCGGCCGGCGGGGGGAGGGGCTAGGGAGGGCCCGGGGCAGGTGGCCGCCGGGCGGGGACGGGCGCCGCTTTGGATGGCCGTGAGGGGGCGCCCCGCCGGGAAGGGCGCGGGGGCGCGCGGGCAGGCAGGGCCTGGTTTCAGCGGGCTCCGGGCAGGTAGATGACATTGGACTGCGCCGCGGGGAGAGGCCGCGGGGGGTCGGCCGGGGAGGGGGCGCCGGGTGCCCTGTTCGTTCCCGGATCTGGCCCCGGATCTGGCCCCGGAACTGGTCGCAGACCCGACCCCGCATCGGGCCGCACGGGGCGGTCCCCATCCGGCTCGCCACCGGCCCGGCCGAGAGCAGGCCAGGCGGCGGGGTTGAAGGGCGCTTCATGGGTGAAGAGAGGCAGGGCGCCGGGCGCGCTGTCAGGGGCAGCATGGGTGACCACCCAGTCCGCCGGCTGTCGCCAGCGCGCGCGGAAGAGCCCGGCCCGCCAGGTGGCGGCGGCGGGAGCCTCGGGGTCGGGATCCTCCGGCCGGGAGGGCAGCGAGGCGAGCTGCCAGCGGCTCCGCGCCGCCGACAGATCCGCCCGCGCCGCGCGGCGGATGAGGAAGGCCGGCACCTTCTCGCGCTCCGCCCGCAGTACCAGCCGCTTGCTGGCGGTGAAGGAGAGCGCCGGCGTCTCGCCCCAGACCTCGCCCACCACGGCGCTGAGGCCGGGGCAGGCCAGCCCCTCCTCCATGGCGCGCAGCACGTCGGCGGGGCGCGAGACCGTCAGCACGAAGAGCTCCACCCCCGGCGGCAGGGCGGCGCGCAGCATCCGCCCCGCCTCGCGGCGGGAGAGCCGGTCCTGCACCCAGAGCACCGGCCCCGGTGCCACATGCGAAAGGACGAAGCCGGGCGCCGCGGCATCGGAGGGGTGGCTGGCGAAGACCTCCGCGAGGCTCGGCGCCCGCCCGGCGAGCGGCGAGGGGGCGGGGGCGTGGGAGGGAGCATGTGAGGGAACGGGCGAGGGGGCGGGGGCATGGGAGGGAACGGGCGAGGGCGCGGGCGCCGGTGGTCGGGCCAGTGACCCGGCCAGTGACCCAACCGGTGACCGGATGACGGGTCGAGCGGGAGGCGAGGGCAGGGCGCCCGGCCTCGAGACCTCCGCCACAGACGCCCCCCCGGCGTCGGGCCCGGGCTGCGGGGCGCCCTGCGGCTCCGACGCCAGCCGCAGCGGGGTCGGGAACGGGGCCGGGGCCGGGGTCGGGAACGGGGCTGGGGTCGGGAACGGGGCTGGGCCGAGGCGTGCCCCGGCTGGCGCAGAGGGGCCAGGCGGTGAGGCGGCGCCCCCGCCCGCGAGGCCCGCCCGGGAGGGAGGGACGAGCGCCAGCCCCTCCGCAAAGGCCCGGCCGGGGAGCGGCGCCGGCACGGCCTCCTCCCGCGCCGCCCCGGCGGCGGCCAGGAGGGAGGGGGAGGCATCGCGCAGACCCTCCCTGCCGGGGGCGGCAGAGGGCTGCGATGCAATGGCGATCGTGGCAGCGGGCCAAGGCAAGACAGACTCATGTTCACTGATGTTCTCTTTTTGTTCTAATCCCGCCGCCCCCCCCGGTCAACCGCCTTTCCCCTTTCGCGCCGCCGCGCGCCGGGGCATCCTTCGCCCCAAGGGAGGACCTCATGAGACCCATCCACGCCGCGCCCGCGGCCCTCTGCCTCACAGCCGGACTCACGGCCCTCGCCGCCGCCGCCCTCGCGCAAACCCGCCCGGCCGCCGAGCTGCCCGGCACCCCGGCCCCCCTCACCGATGCCGACTTCCCCCCGGTCGACCGCGCCGAGGCGGCGCTCGGCCAGCTCCTCTTCTACGACCCGATCCTCTCGGGCGGCGAGGAGGTGGCCTGCGCCACCTGCCACCACCCCGCCTTCGGCACCTCCGACGGGCTGTCGCTGGGGCTCGGCGACGGCGGCATCGGGCTCGGCCCCGCCCGCCATGCCGACCCGGACAACCTGCCGGAAGAGCGGGTGCCGCGGAACGCGCAAGGGCTCTGGAACGTCTCGGCGCTGCAATACCGCGCCATGTTCATGGACGGCCGCGTCGAGCTCGACGAGGGCCATGCCCACGGGATGCGCACCCCGCTCGAGGACGAGATGCTGGAGGGGCTGAGCTCCATGCTCTCCACCCAGGCGATGTTCCCCGTCGTCTCGCCGGACGAGATGGCCGGGCATTATCAGGAAAGCGACGTCAGCCGCGCCGTCCGCCAGGGGATCCTCACCGGCGAGGGCGGCGCGTGGGACATCCTCGCCCGCCGCGTCGCCGCCATCCCCGCCTATGCGGAGGCCTTCGCCGCGGTCTATCCGGGCCGGATCGCGGCGCCGGAGGACATCACCTACCAGGACATCTCCAACGCCATCGCCGCCTTCATGGCCTTCGAGTTCCGCTCCGACACGGCGCCCTTCGACGACTGGCTCAGGGGAGAGGCCGAGCTGCCCCCCGAGGCCGCCCTCGGCGCCGAGATCTTCTACGGCCGCGGCACCTGTGGCAGCTGCCATTCCGGCCCCTTCCTGACCGATCACAGCTTCCACGCCATGGGCGACGTGCAGCTCGGCCCCGGCAAGGGCGCCCGCTTCGAGAGCCACGACCGCGACGAGGGCCGTTTCGAGGTGACCGGCCGGCCGGAGGATCTCTATGCCTTCCGCACGCCCTCCTTGCGCAACGTGGCGCTGACGGCGCCCTATGGCCATGCCGGCGCCTACCGGACGCTCGAGGGCTTCCTCGCCGCCCATGCCGACCCGGTGACGGCGCTCGAGGCCTATGACAGGGGCGAGGCGATCCTGCCCGAGCTCGCCGTCGCCGACTGGGGGATCATGGAGAGCGCCGAGAGCCGCGCCGCCATCGCCGCCGCCGTCGCCGTGCCGCCCTTGGCGCTGAGCGAGGGCGATATCTCGGCGCTCGTGGCCTTCCTCGGGACGCTGACCGATCCGGTGGCGGAGGCGGGCCGGCTGGGCGTGCCGGATGCGGTGCCGAGCGGGCTGCCGGTGCCGCAGCCGGAGGAGTAGCGGGGGCTGCCGCCCCCGGACCCCTGCCTCGGGGGGCGCTCGCGCCCCCCGAGATCCCCCCTGAGGATTTTTTGGGAGCAAAGACGGGGAAGGTTGGGGTTTCATTTATCATGACCTGCGAGGCTGCGGGGGCAGCCGGAGCAGGGATGCGAAAGGTTGTGAGCGAAGACGGGCGACCGTCGGCGGCCCGTGCTCTCTTGAAGGGGAGACGGGCCGCTTCCGCGTCTTTGCTCCCGAAAAATCCTCGGGGGGAGTCGCGCCCCTGGCGCGACGGGGGGCAGACAGCCCCCCGGATACCCGCTCGCCGCCGGGCGCCAGGCCGGGCTTGCCGGAAGGGCGGCCGAAGACCCGCCTGCCTTCGAGCGCTCGAGAGAAGCCCGTACCTGCCTGCCGGGCCTCTTCGCATGGGTCGGCCAGAGAGGAACCGCGACCTGCTGCCTTCCGGACTGCTCCAAGGCACACCGCGACCGGCCCGGCCTGGCACACTCACGACCTCCGCGAGAGGCGGGGCCGGGACCCAAGCCGCTTGGCGCACAAGCCCCGAAGCTCAATCCGTTGCCTCCCGGGACCGCAACGGATGGCTCGGCCAGCTCCCGCCGGACCATCCCCGTCAGCCGCCACCGCTACGCGTCCCCCAACGCCCCATCTGAAACTCCCGCCCATCCCCGCATCCCTCGCCCCCCGCCCCGCGCACCGCCTCGTCACTGGACGTTCCGCGCGCCATGCGTCATGAGGGGGCGAGCAAGTTGCGAGGCCGGCCATGGGTATCAAGACCTTCATCACCCGGGTGTTCACCTGGTGGAACGGGCAGACGCTCGGCACCCAGCTCTTCACCGCCCGCCGCGGCGTGAAGGTGGGCGAGGATGCCGAGGGCAACGTCTACTATCGCAACAAGGACGATTCCAAACGCTGGGTGATCTACGACGGCTATGCCGAGGCGAGCCGGGTCAGCCCCGAATGGCATGGCTGGCTCCACCGCTCGTGGAACGAGACGCCGAGCGAGCGCCCCTTGACCCGCAAGGCCTGGGAAAAGCCGCACCTGCCCAACCTCACCGGCAGCGCCGCCGCCTATGCGCCGCCCGGCTCGCTCCGCCGCGGCGCCACCGAGCGGCGCGATTACGAGAGCTGGAGCCCCGAGTAGGCTCATGCGGGAATCGCCGGCAGAAGTGGCGACCGGGGCGCTGGTGATCCTGGCTGCCGGGGCCTTCCTCTGGTGGGGGGCGGCGCGCGTCTCCGCCGGGGCGGGGGCGGACTATTCCGTCAGCGCCTCTTTCCGCTCCGTCGAGGGCGTCTCTCCCGGCACCGATGTGCGCATGGCCGGCGTCAAGATCGGCCGGGTGTCGGGCCTGACGCTCGACCCCGCGAGCTTCCGCGCCGTCGCCGACCTCTCGCTCGACAAGGACGTTCCGCTGCCGGCCGATTCCACAGCCGTCATCTCGTCCGACGGGCTGCTCGGCGGCGCCTTCGTGGAGATCTTCCCGGGAGGCGACCTCGAGAATCTCGAGGACGGCGGCCAGATCTTCGACACCCAAGGTGCCGTGAGCCTCCTGCAGCTTCTCATCACCTATATCGGTGGCGGCTCCGGCTCGGAGGAAACGCCGTGAGGGCACTGGCCATCGCCCTCGGCCTTCTCGCCGCCACGCCGCTCGCCGCCCAGGATGTGGCGACCGAGGCGCGGGGCGGCATCGTCAGGGTGCTCGACAAGATCACCGGGGCGGTGACCGACCTCACGCTCATGGCCGGCGAGACGCAGGAGATCGGCCACCTGACCGTGACATTGGGCCAGTGCCGCTATCCGACGGCCAACCCCTCAGGCGATGCCTTCGAATGGCTGGTCGTCCATTACCAGGACGCGCCGGAGCCCGTCTTCCGCGGCTGGATGATCGCCTCCGCCCCGGCGCTCAACCCGATGGATCACCCGCGCTACGACGTCTGGGCGCTCTCCTGCCTCACCGACGGCGCCACTGCGCCGGCGATGGTGGAGCCCGAGGGCGGCGAGACCGGCGAGGAGCTGCAGGTCGTTCCGACCGACTAGACCGGTCTGACTGGGCCCGACCCACCAGCCCCGGCCGCCTAGAGAGGCGCCGGCATCCCCTCCACCGCGCCGCGGAAAGCGGCGGGCGCGCGGAGCGCGAGGTCGAGTTGGCGGCGGTAGGCGATGCGGGGGATCTCGATGGCCCCGAGGCTCGCCAGATGCGGCGTCAGGAACTGCGTGTCGAAGAGCTGGAAGCCGTCGGCCCTCAGCCGCGCCACGAGATGCGCCAGCGCCAGCTTCGAGGCATCGGTCGCCCGGCTGAACATGCTCTCGCCGAACCAGGCGCCGCCGAGGACGACGCCATAGGTGCCGCCGACGAGCCGCCCGCCCTGCCAGACCTCCACCGAATGGCAATGGCCGACCGCGTGCAGAAGGCCGTAGGCCGCCGCGATCTCCTCGTTGATCCAGGTGGAGGGCCGGTCGGCGCAACCGGCGAGGACGCCGGCGAAATCCCGGTTCGCCGTCACCTCGTAGCCGCCCCGGCGGATGCGCCGGGCGAGGCTGCGGGAGATGTGGAAATGCTCCAGCGGGAACACACCGCGGAAGCGGGGGTCGACCCAGAAGATCTCCGGGTCGTCCTGCCCCTCCGACATCGGGAAGATGCCGGAGGCATAGGCGCCGAGCAGCCGCTCGGCGCTCAGGCGGGTTGCAGGGCCTCGGTCAGCCACTTCTCGAGCCAGTGGATGGAGTAATCGCCGCGCAGGATGTCCTCGTTCTCGAGCAGGGCGTGGAAGAGCGGCACCGTGGTGTCCACCCCGTCGACGATCAGCTCGCCGAGCGCCCGCTTCAGCCGCGCCAGCGCCTCGCCCCGGTCGCGCCCGTGGACGATCAGCTTGGCGATGAGCGAATCGTAATAGGGCGGGATGCGGTAGCCGTCGTAGAGCGCGCTATCCATGCGCACGCCGAGGCCCCCCGGCGCGTGATACTGGGTGATCTGGCCGGGGCAGGGCGAGAAGCCCGGCACCTTCTCGGCATTGATCCGCACCTCGATCGCATGGCCGCGGATGGTGAGGTCTTCCTGGCGGAGCGACATCTCCTCGCCGGCCGCGACGCGGATCTGCTCGCGGACGAGATCGACGCCGAAGATCGCCTCCGTCACCGGATGCTCCACCTGCAGGCGGGTGTTCATCTCGATGAAATAGAACTCGCCGTTCTCGAAGAGGAACTCGATGGTGCCGGCGCCGCTGTAGCCGATATTGGCCACGGCGTCGGCGCAGACCTTGCCGATGCGGGCGCGCTGCGCCTCGGTGATGGCGGGGCCGGGGGCCTCTTCCAGCACCTTCTGGTGGCGGCGCTGCAGCGAGCAGTCGCGCTCGCCGAGATGCACGGCGCGGCCCTTGCCGTCTCCGAAGACCTGGATCTCGATATGCCGCGGCGTGGTAAGGTACTTCTCGATATAGACCTCGTCATTGCCGAAATTGGCCTTGGCCTCCGACCGCGCCGTCTGGAAGGCGCGCTCGATCTCGGCCGCGCTCAGCGCCACCTTCATGCCGCGGCCGCCGCCGCCGGCGGTGGCCTTGATGATGACGGGATAGCCGATTTCGGCGGCGACGGTGCGGGCCTCTTCCAGCGTCCCGACACCACCGGCGGAGCCGGGGACGCAAGGTACGCCGAGGGCCTTCATCGTCTCCTTCGCGGTGATCTTGTCGCCCATGATGCGGATATGCTCCGCCTTCGGGCCGATGAAGGTCAGCCCGTGATCCTCGACCGCCTGCACGAAGGCGGCGTTCTCGGAAAGGAAGCCGTAGCCGGGGTGGATCGCCTGGGCGCCGGTGACCTCGCAGGCGCTGAGGATCGCCGGGAAGGAAAGGTAGGAGGCCGCGGACGGCGGCGGGCCGATGCAGATGGCTTCGTCGGCCATCCGCACATGCATGGCGTCGGAATCGGCGGTGGAATGCACGGCGACGGAGCGGATGCCCATTTCGCGCGCCGCCCGCACCACCCGCAAGGCGATCTCGCCGCGGTTGGCAATGAGGATCTTGTCGAACATGGGCTTGCCTATTCGATGATCATCAAGGGGGCGCCGTATTCGACGGGAGAGCCGTCCTCGATGAAGATCCGCGTGACCTTGCCCGACCGCGGCGCCGGGATCTGGTTCATGGTCTTCATCGCCTCGATGATGAGGACGGTGTCGCCCTCCTTCACCTGGGCACCTTCGCTGACGAAGGCCGCGGCGCCGGGCTCGGCCTGCAGATAGGCGGTGCCGACCATGGGGGAGGTGACGGTGCCGGGATGGCTCGCCGGGTCGCTCTCGGCACCGGCGGGCGCCGCGGCGGAGGGGGCGGCCTGCGGGGTCGGGGCGGCGGGCGTCGCCGGCGTGGCGGGCACGCTCACCTGCGTCATCACCTGCGTCTGCCGCGAGACGCGGACGTTCAGGCTGTCGTTCTCGCCATAGTCGCGCTTGACCTGCAGTTCGGTCAGATCGTTCGCCCGGAGCAGCTCTGCCAGGGCGCGGATGAACTCCACATCTCCCTCGTGCTGGTCATTCTCGCTCATGTAATTCCTCGCGGCCTTGCCTCTGCCAATGCCCCGGTGGCGGCCTGCGCCCCGGGGTTCGTCATGTCTTATACGCGATCGGCGATTGAGTGAAAAGCAGGCGGGAAAGCCGGGGGCGGCGGGGGCGCCCGAGCCGCGAGCCCGCCCGGGCAGGGCGGGCCGAGCCCCGCCCCCCTCAGGCGATGATGTCCGGCGTCAGACGGTCCTCGATGCTGGCGATCCTGTCCTTCAGGGCCAGCTTCTGCTTCTTCAGCCGCTTGACGGTGAGCATGTCGGCGAGGGGCCCGCGCTCTTCCAGCGCGGCAATCGCGTCATCGAGGTCGCGGTGCTGGCGGCGCATGACCTCCAGCTCGATGCGCAGCACCTCCATCTCGCCGAGTTTCTCGCTGCCGCTCATGCCATGCTGCTCCCGTTGTCTCGCTCCCCCATCCTAGCCGCCCCCTTGCGGCAATCCCAGAGCGCCCCTTGCGACCAAAGGCGCCCGCGCCCATATTTCGGGGCAGGACGGGCTGCCGCTTCAGGGGCCCGCCGCCTGAGTTGCTTGCGAGGACGATTGGCATGACCAAGATCTCACTGGGGGCGCATCCCTATCTTCTGGGCTTCGAGGAGCTCGAACGGCTGATGGAGCGCACCGCGAAATCGGCCGGCGACGGCTACCCGCCCTACAATATCGAACAGACCTCCCAGCATTCCTACCGGATCACGCTCGCCGTGGCCGGCTTCTCCGAGGATGACCTCTCGATCACCCTCGAGGAGAAGTCGCTGGTCGTCCGCGGCCGCCAGCGCGACGAGCCGGAGGAGCGCGTGTTCCTGCATCGCGGCATCGCCGCGCGGCAGTTCCAGCGCAGCTTCGTGCTTGCCGACGGGGTCGAGATCGAGGGCGCCGCCATAGAGAACGGCCTTCTGCACATCGACCTGGCGCGGAAGCCCCCGCAAAGCGTCGTGCAGACCATCCGCATCCAGCGGGGCGACAGGAAGAAGGAGAGCGAGGCATGAATACGCCCATCAATCTGGCGCGGCTCGGCCGCAATGTCGTCTACGTCAAGCCCGTCGACGTCGCCGACCTGCCCGAAGAGGTGCAGGCCCAGGCGGAGGGGCGCGAACGCCTCTTTGCCGTGCACAATTCCGACGGCAGGCAGCTTGCGCTGGTCATCGACGAAAAGCTCGCCTTTGCTCTGGCGCGCGAGCATGACATGGTTCCGATGACGATCCACTGACGCCGGCCGGCTGATACGAGCCCCATGCCTCAGGCCATGGCCGGCCCGCACCCCGGAGCCCGCGCCATGACCGTAACCAAAGCCCGCTATGCCCGCCCTCAGGTCTGGCTGCACTGGCTGACCGTCCTCCTCCTTCTCGTGAGCCTCATCAGCCATGATGCGATGGAAGACGCCTGGGATCTGGTGGAGGATGGCGGCGCTGCGGTCGGCGCGCTGCCGCACCGGCTGGCCGGGGTGGCGATCCTCTTCCTGACCCTCGCGCGGCTCGTCCTGCGGATGCGCTACGGCGCCCCGCCGGAGCCGCCGATGCCGCCTTTGATGGCCCTGGCGGCGACCTTCTCGCATATCGCGCTCTATGCGCTCCTCATCATCCTGCCGATTCTCGGCCTCACCGCATGGGTCGGCGGCGTGGAGGCGGCGGCGGAGCTGCATGGCACGCTCGTCTGGCTCCTGTGGATCATCGTGGTGCTGCATGTGGCGGCGGCGCTCTTCCACCAGTTCGTCCGGCGCGACGGGCTGATGGGGCGGATGATGCGGTTCTGAGGGCCGGGGGCCGGGCTCAGGTTCGGCTCGGCTTCGAGACGTAGGGCAGCCAGGACGGGCTGCGCAGCCACATCGTGAGCGGGCGCTCGATCAGCCGGTACCAGACGAGCGCCGAGGCGATGGAGAGCAGGACGAGGATCACCACGAAGAGGGCCGGGCTGCCGATGGCGTCGGCGAAGAGCCGGGCCACGACCGAGATCACGATGGGATGGATGAGGTAGAGCGCGTAGGAGGCATTGCCCAATTCCTCCAGCGCCTTGCCGAGCAGCCCGCGAAACGGCATCCGTCCGACGGACATGACGAGCGCCACGCAGGTCGCGCCGATCACCGGATATTCCAGCCATAGCGGCTTCTCTGCGAACATGACGACTGCGACGCCGCCGGCCCCGGCGATCAGCCACGGCCAGATCGGCGTCTCGTCCAGATGGCGCATCGCGAGGAAGGCAAGCCCGCCGAAGGCGAAGAGCATGTTGATCGGTGCCAGCAACGTCGCCCGGAAGATGTCGTCCTCAACGATCACGACGAAGGGGTCGTGCAGGCTGCTCGGCAGGGTGCAGGCCACGACCCAGACAGCGAGAGCGCCGATGAACAGTTTCGGCGAGATGTAGAACGTCAGGAAGATCAGGTAGAACAGCACCTCGTGCCGCAGCGACCAGATGACGAGCGGGTTCGGTGGCTCCAGCATCGGCAATACGAAGGCCGAGCTCACCCAGACGCGGAGAGTCATGTAGATGTCGGTGAAGCCGAGCCCGTTCGTGACCAGCACGAGAAGGGCCCAGCCCGTGGCGATCAGGAAGACCGGGGGAATAACCCGTGCGAACCGTCGCCAGAGGTAGCGCCCCGCGGCCTGCGTCGTCTGTGTGTCGCGATTATGGGCATAAAGGATGACGAAGCCGCTGATGACGAAGAACAGATCGACGCCGAGGCCGGCTTGCTGCAGGCCGAGCATGGCGGTGGGCGCGTCGAGATCCTTGGCCGCCGCTTCGGCGACGTGCTGAAGCACGACGCTGAGGGCCGCGACGGCGCGAAGAGCCTGAACGCCCTCGATCTTTTGCCGCGCTGCCACTGGGTCGTCCCCCGCCCTTCGAATGGAGAGACCTGACAGCAACCTCTCCAACGGAGTCAAGCGAATGCCTCGGAAGGGAAAGGCGCCTTCGCGGTGATCTACGTCGCCTCCCGAGCCACGTCACCGAGCGGCGCGATCGTGATCGTTGCCTTGCTCAGGGCATCTGAGGGTGATCGGCCGACAGCTCGGGCAGCCCTGACCCGGCATATGAGGGACAAGAAGAGGGCGGCGCCCGCGGCGCCGCCCTTCGATCTTCCGGCAGTCCGGTGAGCCTCAGCTCCCCGAGATCAGCCCCATGCTTTCCAGCTTCAGGATCACCTGATGCGCGCAGTTGTCGACGTCGGTGCCCTCGGTCTCGATGCGCAGCTCGGGGTTCTCCGGCACGTCGTAAGGGTCGGAAATCCCGGTGAATTCCTTGATCTTCCCCTCACGCGCGAGCTTGTAGAGCCCCTTGCGGTCGCGGGCCTCGCATTCCTCGATCGAGGTCGCGACATGGACCTCGATGAAGGCGCCGAACTCCTCGATATCCTCGCGGACGGCCCGGCGGGTGGTCGCGTAAGGAGCGATCGGCGCGCAGATGGCGATGCCGCCGTTCTTGGTGATCTCGCTCGCCACATAGCCGATGCGGCGGATGTTGAGGTCGCGGTGCTCCTTGGAGAAGCCGAGCTCGGAGGAGAGGTTCTTCCGCACGATGTCGCCGTCGAGCAGCGTCACCGGGCGGCCGCCCATCTCCATCAGCTTGACCATCAGCGCATTGGCGATGGTCGACTTGCCGGAGCCCGAGAAGCCGGTGAAGAACACCGTGAAGCCCTGGTTCGACCGCGGCGGACGGGTGCGGCGGAGCTCGGCCACCACTTCGGGGAATGAGAACCACTCGGGGATCTCCAGCCCCTCGGCCAGACGGCGGCGGAGCTCGGTGCCGGAGATGTTGAGGATGGTCACGTCATCCTTGTCGGCGATCTCGTCGGCCGGCTCGTATTGGGCGCGCTCCTGCACGTAGACCATGTGCTTGAAGGGCACCATCTCGATGCCGATCTCGCTCTCATATTCCTTGAAGAGGTCCTGCGCGTCGTAGGGGCCGTAGAAATCCTCGCCCTGGCTGTTCTTGCCCGGGCCGGCGTGGTCGCGGCCAACGATGAAATGCGTGCAGCCGTGGTTGGCGCGGATGAGCCCGTGCCAGACGGCCTCGCGCGGGCCGGCCATGCGCATGGCGAGGTTGAGGAGCGACATGGTGGTCGTCGACTGCGGATATTTGTCGAGCACCGCCTCGTAGCAGCGCACGCGGGTGAAGTGATCCACATCGCCCGGCTTGGTGAGGCCGACGACGGGGTGAATGAGCAGGTTCGCCTGGCTCTCGCGCGCGGCGCGGAACGTCAGCTCCTGGTGGGCGCGGTGCAGCGGGTTGCGGGTCTGGAAGGCCACGACCTTGCGCCAGCCGAGCTTGCGGAAATAGGCGCGCAGCTCGTTCGGCGTGTCGCGGCGGCCGCGGAAATCGTAGTGCACCGGCGGCTGGATGCCGGTGATCGGCCCGCCAAGATAGACCTTGCCGGCCTTGTTGTGCAGGTAGTTGACCGCCGGATGCGCCTGGTCATCGGCGCCGAAGACCTTCTCGGCCTCGCGGGCCTTGTTGGGCACCCATTTGTCGGAGATCGTCATGGTGGCGAGGATCACGCCCTCCTGGTCGCGGAGCGCGATGTCCTGCCCGGGCTCAATGCCCTCGGCGAACTTCTCGGAGACGTCGAGCGTGATCGGCATCGGCCAGAGCGTGCCGTCCTTCAGGCGCATGGACTCGATGACGCCGTCGTAATCGGCCTCGGAGAGGAAGCCCTTCAGCGGGAAGAACCCGCCGTTCATCAGGAGCTCGAGGTCGCAGATCTGCCGGGGGGTCAGATCCCAGGAGACGAGGTCCGCCGCCTCGACCTTCAGCTTCTGGGCGCTCTCGGGCGAGACATAGAGTTCGGGGATGGGATCGAGGTTCGAAACGGTGGTCATTGCGTGCGGCCTTGCGGAAATCGGATGTCGCCCGCTCCCTAGAGAAGGGTTTTGGCAGGGGCAAGGCGGGGGCGCGCGAATGCTGCCTTGTTGTGGGCGAATGGCTGCCGAGGGGGCGGGAGGGAGGGGGGCTGGGGCGGAGTGGCGCTTTCGCGGGGGGGGGGGTGGTGGGTTGGAAACCCACCCTACGCCTGGGGCGACCGCGTTCCCGTTAGCCAGACCGCCAGAGGCGCGCCTTGGGCGCCATCCCTCCGGCGGGCTGCCCGGGATCACTCGGCGGCGGGCGCCGGCTCGGCGGGGATCTGCGCCGTCTCGACCTCGGCCATGGTCTCGGCGAGGAACTTCTCGGCATCGAGCGCCGCCATGCAGCCCATGCCGGCCGAGGTGACCGCCTGGCGGTAGATGTGGTCGGTCAGGTCCCCCGCGGCGAAGACGCCGGGGATGGAGGTGCGGGTCGAGCCCGGCTCGACCTTCACATAGCCGCCCTGATGGGTGACGAGCTGGTCCTTCACCAGTTCGGAGGCCGGGGCGTGGCCGATGGCGATAAAGACGCCCTTGGCCGCGATCTCGGTGATCTCGCCGGTATCGACATGCCGGACCTTCACGCCCTCGACGCCGAGCGGGCTGTCGGCGCCCTCGACCTCTTCCAGCTCGTGATGCCAGAGCACCTCGATCTTCGGATGCTTGAAGAGCCGATCCTGCAGGATGCGCTCGGCGCGGAGCGAATCGCGGCGGTGCACCAGCGTCACCTTGGACGCGAAATTGGTGAGGAAGAGCGCCTCTTCCACGGCGGTGTTGCCGCCGCCGACCACGACGATCTCCTGCCCGCGATAGAAGAACCCGTCGCAGGTGGCGCAGGCGGAGACGCCGAAGCCTTTGAACTTCTCCTCGCTCGGCAGGCCCAGCCATTTGGCGCGGGCGCCGGTGGCGAGGATCACCGCATCAGCCGTGATGACGGCGCCGGAATCGCAGGTCGCCGTGAAGGGCCGGCGCTTGAGGTCGAGCTTGGTCACGATGTCCGAGACGATCTCGGCCCCCATCGCGCGGGCATGGGCCTCCATCCGCTCCATGAGGCCGGGGCCCTGCACCTCGATGTCGCCGGGCCAGTTCTCCACCTCGGTCGTGGTGGTGAGCTGGCCGCCCGGCTCCAGCCCCTGGATCAGCAGCGGGGACAGCATGGCGCGGGAGGCATAGACGGCGGCCGTATAGCCGGCCGGGCCCGAGCCGATGATGAGCAGGCGCGTATGGGTGGGATCGGCCATGGGATGTCCTTCCTTTCGGCGAGCAGTGGATGGGGATATAGGCCCGGCTCCGCCCCGGGGAAACCCCCGCGGCCCTGCCGCGTGCCGTGCCTCGTCCTTCGGCAGGTTGTCGCCCGAAGCTTGCCGGAAGTTGCGTCAGGGCGACATTTTATTGCGCACGCTGCCGTCTTGACGTATGATCTTTGCATGTAGCGAGGGAGAGCCAGGGTGCCCGGCAACCGTTTGGACCAGATCGACCGCAAGATCCTCGCCGAGCTGCAGGCCGATGGGCGCATGACGAATGTCGAGCTTGCAAGCCGCGTGGGCATTTCGGCGCCGCCATGCCTGCGCCGTGTGCGGGCGCTGGAAGAGCAGGGCTTCATCCGCGGCTACCATGCCGATGTCGATCCGCGCCAGCTCGGCTTCGAGGTGACGGTCTTCGCCTCCGTCGGGCTCGTCAAGCAGGCGGAGGCGGATCTGACCGCTTTCGAGAAGCGCTGCCACGACTGGCCGCTCGTCCGCGAATGCCACATGCTGAACGGCGAGGTGGATTTCCTGCTCAAATGTACTTCCCCGGACCTGCGCAGCTTCCAGACCTTCCTGACGGAAGAGCTGACGGCCGCGCCGAATGTCGCCTCGGTCAAGACCTCGCTGGTGATCCGCGACGCCAAGGACGAGCCGGGCGTGCCCTTCGACGTGCTCGAGGCGCGGCTCGCCGCCGAGAGGTAAGTGGGCGCTTACTGTAAGCATTGACTTACGTATTAAGCTGGGCTTTCCTCGGGGCAGAGGAGGGGCGCCATGCGGGTACTGGTTGTCGGCGGCACGGGGTTTCTGGGCGGCGCCATCACGGCGGCGGCGCTGGGCGCCGGCCATGAGGTGACGGTGCTCTCGCGCCGGGGGCAGGGCCTGCCCCCGGGCGCCCGACATCTGGCGATGGACCGGCACGAGGGCAGGCCGATCCCCGCGCCCTTCGACTGGGTGCTCGACACCTGCGCCTTCACGCCCGGCGACGTGACGGGGCTCATGGATGCGCTGCCGGAGCCGCCGGCGCGCTATGTCTTCGCCTCCTCCATCTCCGCCTATCCCGGCTTCGCCGCGCCCGGGCTCGACGAGACTGCGGATGTGCCGCCGGCGTCGCCCGAGACCGTCGCCGAGGTGGAGGCGACGCCGCCGGATCAGCGCAGCGCCGCCGGCCTTGCGGCGCTTTACGGGCCCCTGAAGCGTGCCACCGAGCTTGCCGCCGAGGCGCGGCTCGGCAGCCGGGCAACGGCGCTGCGGCTGGGGCTGCTCGTCGGGCCGGGTGATCCGACGGGCCGCTTCACCTTCTGGGTGCGGCGGATCGATCTTGCGGGGGCGGGCGGGACCGTCCCCGTACCCGCCCCGCCGGAGGCTCCCGTGCAGATCATCGACATGCGCGACGCCGCCCGTTTCGCGCTGCAGGCCGCCGCATCGGGGCTCGGGGGCATCTGGAACGTCACCGGCCGCGGGGTGCCAAGGCGGGAGGTCTTCGGCGAGATCGCCCGCGTCGCGGGCACCACGCCGGACTGGCGCTGGGTCACCGCAGCGCAGATGGACGCCGCCGGGGTCGCGCCCTGGTCGGACATGCCGCTCGCCCTGCCGGACGCGCCGGATTTCGCGCATATGATGGCCCTCTCGACCGCGAAGGCGGAGGCGGCGGGGCTGGTGCTCCGGCCGCTCGGCGAGACCATCGCCGACATCCTCGCCCATGACCGGGCTGCGCGGGCGCAGCCGCTCAAGGCCGGGATGAGCGCGGCGCAGGAGGCGGCGCTTCTGGCCTAGGCCACGTCGATCAGGTCGAGATCCGCCCGGCGGAGGCGTGGCATCAGCGTCGCGCCGAAATCGGCGAGGCGGCTCACATGCGGGAAGCAGGAGAGGAGGAGCTCCTCCAGCTCGCCGGAAAGGCCGAGCGCATGGGCGGGGCCGGGGTGGAAGCTCTCCACCTCCAGCCCGTTGACGGCGACGCGCTCGTGCCGCGCGAAGGCGAGGTGATAGACCGGCACCGGCACCTGCGGTGTCAGCTCGATGAAGCCGAGATCGTCGATGAAGTCGCGCGCCGGCATCAGGGCGTGATCGCCCCCCGTCAGCCGGCGGATGCCGGGCACGGAGCGGACGATGCGCGCCGCCGGGCCGAGGACGAGATCGGCCATCGGCCGGGCGATGCCGAGCGTATCGGCCGGGATGCGGATGAGGCGGCGCATGGCGTCCGACTGGCCGCGCGCCTGGGCGTGGATCAGCGTCGAGCCCTTCCAGAGCAGCGTCTCGAAGTCGCCGCCGCCGGTGCGGATCCGGTCGCCGGGCAGCACGTCCTCGATGGCGACGGCGCCGCGCTCCGTCTGCAGCAGCGCGCCGCGGGCGACAGCGCTGAAGGCGCCGTCGAAGACGGGATGCGAGGGGACGAGGCGGGTGAAATCGACGATATCGCCGCGCTCGTCGAGACAGGCGACCTCGATCTTGCGCAGGAGAGGCTGATTGCGCTGAGGTCGCCCGTCGGCCCGAGTGATCTGGGCGGAGTGAAGCCGGCCGTCGGGCTGGCTTGCCGATGGATCCGCCGTCAGATGGACGGCGGGCAGAGGGATCGTCATGGCATCGCCTTCATCAGGCTCACCTGCCGGCCCCCACCGACAACAGCTGAGGATCTTCGCTGTGCCCGCGACCATGACGGACCCGGGACGGGCCTGTCAAAATCAGGGACGGTTTGTCGCCGGAGCCCGGGCAATTCCGCGGGCTTCGGCGGATCGTCTCGCCGGGCGCAACCATGGCGCCCGGATTGGTGTATTTCCGTCAACCGTGCCGTTGCGGAGATTCGGCCTTCCTTCGAGGCACGCCGGCCGGCCCGCGAGCAGGGCGGCCGGCCGGCGGCTCTCAGCCGCGCCCGGCCCGGCGCGGGCCGGGCCCGTCAGCAAGGGCGACGTGGATGGCGACCGGGATAGCGACGGTCGCAGGGCGTGCGGTCAGATGCGCGCCCCCGGCGGCCGCGAAGCCGGCCTGCCGGCGGGCGATCATGGCGGCGCGGCGCAGCCCGCGCTCCCAGGGCATCCGGTGACGGCAAGCAGCGGCGTCACGGATCCGGGCGCTGATCCAGCGGGGGGTCGTCTTCATCTCTCGCCTCTCCTTTGGCGGACTTGCAGCAGTCCTGGCAGGGCTTCAGGCTCGTCCGGCAAAACGGCACCAATGCGGCCGCCGGCCGGCATGAAGATGAAATCGGTGAGAGGCCCCGGAGGTTCCGCCGGGTCAGAGCCGGATGGCGGAGATCAGCCGGCCGTAGTCCGGTGCGCCCTCGTGGGTGGCGCGCCGGTAGGAGTAGAAGCGCCCCGCATCGGCATAGGTGCAATGGCCCGTCCACTCGGCACTGACCCCGGCGCGGCGGAGCCGCCAGAGCCCGTAGCCGGGCAGATCGAAGAGCATCCGGTCGCCCTCGCCATTCGCGAAGAAGCGCAGGGCCTCCTCGTCATCGGCGCGGATCTCGTCGAGGAACTCGGGGCCGACCTCGTAGGCGGCCTGCGATATCGTGGGGCCGATGACCGCCAGGATACGGGAGCGGTCTGCGCCGAGTGCCTCCATCGCCTCAATGGTGTTCTCGAGGATGCCCGCGAGCGCCCCCCGCCAGCCGGCATGGGCGGCGCCGATGACGGCGGCCTCCGCATCGGCGAAGAGCACCGGCTGGCAATCGGCCGTGAGGATGGAGAGCGCGAGGCCCGGCGTCGCGGTGACCATGGCGTCGGCCCTGGGCGCGGTCTCGGGCAGCCCGGTCAGCGTGACGACATCGGCGGAATGCACCTGATGGACGCCGGCGAGGCCTGGGACCGCCATCGCCTCGGCCACCCGGGCGCGGTTGACGGTGACGGCCGACGCCTGATCCCCCGAGCCGCGCCCGCAGTTGAGCCCGGCATAGACCCCCGACGAGGCGCCGCCGGCCCGCCCGAAGAAGGCATGCCGGGCGGCGAGGGCGGGCGAGATGATCATGTCGAGATCGGGCATGGACCCAGAGGTGCCCGGCGGAGCGCGGCGGGTCAAGCGCGGGGGGCGGGGCGGCGGCGGAAGATCGGGGCGGAAGTGTTCTCGAGACGGATTTCGGGCGCCCGGCGGGCCGCCGGTGTACCGGGAGGAGAGCGGGGAGGGGGGCTGTCTGCCCCCCGTCGCCCTTCAGGCGACTCCCCCCGAGGATTTCTTTGGAGCAAAGACGGGGGGCGGGGGGCACATGTTGCGGGGCTGCGGCGGGTTGCCTAGGTGGGAGGGGCAGATGAGGGGTGCAGGATGAGCGAGACGGATGAGGCCTTCGGGCACCCGGAGGGGCGGGCGGCGGCGCTGGCGGGGCTGCCGGACAGGATCTCGGTGCGGGACTACCGTACCGAGGCCGAGATCGGCGCCTTTCAGGCGGAGCGCGGGCTGAGGCAGGGGCTGCAGTTCGACGTGGTGGTCGAGGTGCGGGCCGCCGGGGCGGGTGACGATGTCGATGCCATCCTCTCCTACGACAGGGTGACGGAGGCCATCGCGGCGGAGCTCGGGGCGGCGCGCCACGACCTGCTGGAATCGCTCGCCGAGGCGGTGGCGGCACGGATCCTCGCCGAGCCGCTCGCCGAGCGGGTGATCCTGCGCATCCAGAAGCTCGACCGGGGGCCCTTCGCGCTCGGCGTCGAGATCGTCCGCGCGAAGGGGGAGGCCGAGGGGCAGGGCGGGGCGCTGCCGCGCTTCCGTGTGGTGCTGCTGGGGCCGGGCCGCGTGCCGCCGGAGGGCCTGGGCGACATGCCCATGATCGCCCTGACCGCACCGGCGGACCTGCCGGTGCCGGCGGCGGCGGAGCCGGGGGCCGCCAGGCGGATCGCGCTTCTGGCGATGGAGCAGGCGGCCTGGGCGCTCCATGCCCGCCACCCCGATCTGGTGCCGGTCGCCAGCCGGACGGAGCTCGACTGGGGGCTCCGCAACGGCCAGACGGCGCTCTGGCTGCCCTCGCGGCTGGTGCTCAACACCCCAGGCGCGCCCGAGGCGCGCGACGCCGCGACGCTCGCCGCCTGGCTGGCCGATACGCTCGGCGCGGCGGAGATCGTCTCCGTCGGGCAGCCCGAGCCGGTGGCACTCGTGCCTGTGCGGGCGCTCCCGTGAGGCTGGCGCCGATCCCCGGGGCGGGGCCGAGGCCGGAGGGGGCGCTGCCGCTCGCCGGGCAGGACGGGCTCTGGTTCGCCGAAGTGCAGAAATGGGGCGGCGGCCGGATGCCGGCCGCGGCCTTACCGGAGGCGGCGCGGGCGCGGCTCTCGGCCCCCCGGCCCGCGATCTGCGGCATCCCGATGGACCGGCCCCGACTTATGGGCATCCTCAACGTCACGCCCGACAGCTTCTCCGACGGCGGGCGCCATGCCACGCTGGAGTCGGCGCTCGCCCGCGCCCGCGAGATGGCGGCCGAGGTCGACATCCTCGACATCGGCGGCGAGAGCACGCGGCCTGGGGCGGAGGAGGTCTCCACCTCCGAAGAGATCGCCCGCACCGCCCCGGTGATCCGCGCCATCCGCGCGGCCGGGATCGGAGCGCCCCTTTCCATCGACACGCGCAAGGCGGACGTGGCGGCGGCGGCGCTCGATGCCGGCGCCGACATGGTCAACGACGTCTCGGCCTTCCGCTTCGACAGCGCCATGGCGGGGCTGGTGGCGGAGCGGGGCGTGCCCGTCTGCCTCATGCATTCCCTCGCCGATCCGCAGACCATGCAGGCCGAGGCGCGCTATGACGACGTTGTGGCGGAGGTCTTCGACCATCTGGCCGAGCGCATTGCCCTGGCCGAGGCCGCGGGCATCCGGAGGAAGCGGATCATTGCCGATCCGGGCATCGGCTTCGGCAAGACTTTGCAACATAACTTGAGTCTTCTCGCCCATCTGCCGCTATATCATGACCTCGGCACGCCGCTCCTCCTCGGTGCGTCGCGCAAGCGCTTCCTCGGCACGATCGGCGAGGCGCCGGAGGCGGCGGACCGGCTGGGGGGCTCCATCGCCGTCGCCTTGGCAGGGGCGCGGGCGGGGGTGCAGATCATCCGGGTGCATGACACCCGGCAAACACGGCAGGCCCTGCGTGTGCAGGCCGCGCTGAATGAGGCAGAGACATGGTGAGGCAGCTTTTCGGAACAGACGGCGTGCGCGGCACCGCCAACACCTGGCCGATGACGGCCGAAATGGCGCTCAAGATCGGCGCCGCCGCCGGCCGATACTTCCGCAACGACGGCAGCAACGGCCACCGGGTGGTGATCGGCAAGGACACAAGGCTCTCGGGCTACATGTTCGAGAACGCGCTGACGGCGGGGCTGACGTCAACGGGGATGAACGTCTTCCTTCTCGGGCCGGTGCCGACGCCGGCGGTGGGGATGCTGACGACCTCCGTCCGCGCCGATGTGGGGATCATGATCTCCGCCAGCCACAACCCGCACCAGGACAACGGCATCAAGTTCTTCGGGCCCGACGGCTTCAAGCTCAACGATGCGGCGGAGGCGGAGATCGAGGCGCTGGTGATGAGCGAGCTCGAGCCCGCCCAGGCCAACAACATCGGGCGCGCCAAGCGGATCGACGACGGGCGCTTCCGCTATGCGGAGCGTCTGAAGAGCACCTTCCCGCAGGGGCTGCGCCTCAACGGGCTGAAGGTGGTGATCGATTGCGCCAATGGCGCCGCCTACAAGGTGGCGCCGGAGGTGCTGTGGGAGCTCGGCGCGACCGTGATCGAGGTCGGCACCAAGCCGGACGGCTTCAACATCAACGACCGCGTCGGCTCGACCTTCACGCGGACGGCGGCGGAGACGGTCGTGACCCATGGCGCCGACATCGGCATCTGCCTCGACGGCGATGCCGACCGGGTCATCATCCTCGACGAGAACGGCGAAGAGGCGGATGGCGATCAGCTCATGGCGCTGATGGCGGCGCGCTGGGGCGGGGCGGGGCGGCTCTCCGGCGGCACGCTGGTGGCGACGGTGATGTCGAACCTCGGGCTCGAGCAATTCCTCGAGGGGCGGGGGCTGCATCTCCACCGGACCCGCGTCGGCGACCGCTATGTGGTCGAAGCGATGCGGCAGGGCGGCTTCAACCTCGGCGGCGAGCAATCGGGCCATATCGTCATGACCGACTATGCGACGACCGGCGACGGGCTCCTCGCGGGCCTGCAGGTGCTGGCGGCGATGGTGGAGACAGGGCGCCAGGCGAGCGAGCTCGTGCGCCAATTCACGCCGGTGCCGCAGATGCTGAAGAACGTCCGCTATGCGGCGGGCGTGCAGCCGCTCGAGATGCTGGAGGTCACCCAGGCCATCGCCGAGGGCGAGGCGCGGCTGAACGGCTCGGGGCGGCTGGTGATCCGCAAATCAGGGACGGAGCCGCTGATCCGGGTCATGGCCGAGGCGGAGGACGAGAGCCTCCTCGCCGATGTCGTGGGCGACATCGTGGCCGCCGTGGAGGATGCCGCGGCGCGCTAGGCGCCCCGGGGGCTGCCGCGGGTGCGCCGGAGGGCCGGGCCGCTGACCCGTCAGCTCTCGCGCGTATCGGGCGCCGCGGTCTCGGCCGGCTGGTCGGCGCGGGCCGTGGCGGCGGCGGCGCGTTCGGTGCTGGCATCGACCTCGCGGGCTACGGCCTCTGCCCTCGCCTCGTCCTCCGCCGCGGCGGCGGCGGCCGTCTCGGCGTCGATGGCGGCCTCGGCGGAGCGCTGGCGCGAATCCTCGGCGGCCTCGCGGGCCGCGGCCTCGCGCTGGCGCGCCTCGAAATCCGGCAGCATCGAGATGCCGAAGGGCTTGAGCACGCGCTCGGGCGCCGTGGAGGGGCGGGCGGTCTCCAGCCCCTCGAGCCGGGCGCGGGCGATCTTGCCGGCCTCGGTGGTGGGGCCGACTGAGGCCGCAGCCTGGGGCGGAGCGAGGACGAGCGGCAGGGCCTCGGGGGCCGACCGGGCGAGGGCGGCGCTGTCGGCGCTGGGCCGCAGGTCGGGGGTCGGTTGCGGGGCGGCGTGGCCGCCCGGCGGCGGCACGCCCGGATTGACGGTGATATCCATCGCGATCTCCAGATGACGCATATCGGGCGACGGGAATCTGCGCCCCGAGGCGTAAACGAGGGGTAAAGTCCGGCAGGGGAACGGAGGTGCTGGTTAACGGCGGGCCCCGGGTTGAACCGGCGCGCCTCGTGGCGGCACCTTTGACCGAAGGCGGGCGCGGGGCGCCGATTGCCCTGACAAGGTCGTGGAGCGAGCATGAGCCAGGCGGAGAAGGAACGCGCGCTCGGCGCCTATCTCGTCGCCTCCGCCCGCACGGGCGACCGGCGGGCGATGGACGGGCTCGTGCGGCTCCACGGGCCGCGGCTCTTCGCCCATGCGGCGCGGCTTCTCGGCGAGCGCGAGGGCGCGCGGGATGCGGTGCAGGAGGCCTGGGTGGAGATCCTCCGCGCCCTGCCGGCGCTCCGCGACGACGCGGCCTTCCTGCCCTTCGCGCTAAGGATCACATCCCGCCGCGTAGGGCGGATCATCGGCGCCCGCCAGCGCCAGCGCGCCATCGCCGCCGAGGCGGGAGCGCAGGCCCTGGCGCTGGGCACCGCTGAGGCGGGTGAGCCGGGGGCGGAGGCGCATGACGCCGCCCGGGTGCGGGCGGCACTCGAGGCGCTGCCCCCGGCCCACCGGGCCACGGTGGCGCTTTTCTATCTGGAGGATCTGACCGTTGCCGAGGTGGCGGCGGTCCTGGATGTGCCCCTGGGCACGATCAAGACGCGGCTCATGCATGCCCGGGCGAAGCTCCGGGCGCTCCTGGAGCCGCAGGATGGAGAAGTCTCATGAGCAAGATCGACGACCTGATCCGGGAGGCGCTCGAGGGCGAGGACCGGCAGATGGCGAAGGAGCTGGAGGAGGCGGGCTGGTTCCGCCTCGCCTTCGGGCTCTTCCGCGGCCCGCTCGGCTGGGTGACCTGGGTGCTGATGGTGGTGCAAACCGTGATGTTCGTCGCGGGCGGCTGGTGTGCCGTGAAATTCTTCGGCACCGAGGAGCTCCTGCCCGCGATCCGCTGGGGGATCTCCGGCGCCGTCCTCTGGCTGATGGCGGTGAGCCTCAAGCTCTCGCTCATGCCGCAGATCCAGGCCGACCGAGTGATCCGCGAGATCCGCCGGCTGGAGCTGGTCATGGCGCGGCGTGAGAGCTGAGGCGCGCTGCGCGCGGGTTTCGCCGCGCCTTCGGCGCGTCGACGGGGGGCGCGGGCCTGCGGCCCGCGCCGGAAGAGAGTGGGGCGTGTGAGGGGAAGGCGGTGCTACGGCCCGCGGTGGGGTGGAAGAGATTTTCGCTTCCGAACTCACCAAAGCAGCAGCTTCGGAGCCCTCCATCGCTGGTGGGGCCTCGGCCACGGCGGCAGCCCGGTCAAGCGGAATGACGGTTTCCACCGCCCGTGCCGGGCGGCGGAGCCTCCGCAATTCCGCTTGACCGGGCCGCCCCCGCGGCCGGACGAGGCCCCAGCGATGGACGGCTCCGAAGCAGCGGCCCTGGTGGCGGAGGGGGCGGGACGCGGTTGGGGCGGTTCGGCTGGCGGCGGGGCGATCCCGGGGCGGGCGGGCTCAGCCGGGGAAGCGCTTCACGAAGAAATGGCGGGAATGGCCGGGGAGGTACTCGGCGATGGTGCCGACCTCCTCGAATCCATGGGCGCGGTAGAAGGCCGGGGCCTGGAAGGAGAAGGTGTCGAGCCAGATGCCGCGGGCGCCGGCGGCGCGGGCCTCGTCCTCGACGGCGCTGAGGAGCAGGGCGCCGACGCCCTTGCCGCGCTGGGCGGGCGCCACGGCGAGGAGGCGGACGAAGCAGAAGGCGGCGCCGAGCGCGGCGTCGATGCCGCCGGCATAGCTCTCGCCCTCGGGGGCGGTGCTCTCATGCGCCTCGAAGATCAGGGCCCGGGAGTGGAAACTGATGCCGAGGGCGGCGGCATGTTCGGTGAGGAGCGCGCCGATGCGGCCGCGGGCGGCATCGGCCGGGGTCGCGGGGGCGGCATCGTCCCCCTCGGGGGCGGGGATGCGGCGGATCTCGATCATGGGGGGCTCCGGACCGTGGGTCGCCGCCACCGGCGAACCGGCGGCGGCGGGGAGGGCCGGCCGAGGAGGTGGCCGGCGTCATGAGCCGAGGCGGGAGGCCCCGGTTCATACCGTGGCGGGGCGTTAGCCCCGGTTCATCCTGTTCTCGATCAGCTCGTCGACCACCGAGGGGTCGGCCAGCGTCGATGTGTCACCGAGGGAGCCGTAGTCGTTTTCGGCGATCTTGCGCAAGATCCGGCGCATGATCTTGCCCGAGCGTGTCTTCGGCAGCCCGGGCGCCCACTGGATGAGGTCCGGCTTGGCGATCGGGCCGATCTCGCGGCGCACCCAGGTCTCGAGCTCCTTGCGGAGCTCGTCGGAGGGCTCCACGTCGTTCATGAGGGTCACATAGGCATAGATGCCCTGGCCCTTCACGTCATGCGGATAGCCGACGACGGCGGCCTCGGCGACCTTCTCATGGGCGACGAGGGCGCTTTCGACCTCGGCCGTGCCCATGCGGTGGCCCGAGACGTTGATGACGTCATCGACGCGGCCGGTGATCCAGTAATAGCCGTCCTCGTCGCGGCGGCAGCCGTCGCCGGCGAAGTAATAGCCCTTGTATTGCTGGAAATAGGTGGCCTCGAACCGCTCGTGATCGCCCCAGACCGTGCGCATCTGCCCCGGCCAGCTGTCCTTGATCGCCAGCACGCCGTCGGCGGGATTGCCCTCGATCTCGCGGCCGCTCTCGGCCTCGAGCACCGCGGGCTGCACGCCGAAGAAGGGCAGGGTGGCCGAGCCGGGCTTGGTGGTCGTCGCGCCGGGCAGGGGGGTGATCATGTGGCCGCCGGTCTCGGTCTGCCACCAGGTGTCGACGATGGGGAGTTTTCCCTTGCCGACATGGGTGTTGTACCAGGCCCAGGCCTCGGGGTTGATCGGCTCGCCGACCGTGCCGAGCACCTTCAGCGTCGACAGATCGGCGCCCTCGACGAATTTTGTCCCCTGACCCATCAGCGCGCGGATCGCCGTCGGCGCCGTGTAGAACTGGTTGACCTTGTGCTTGTCGATCACCTGCCAGAAGCGGCTCGCGTCCGGCCAGGTCGGCACGCCCTCGAACATCAGCGTCGTCGCGCCGTTCGCCAGCGGCCCGTAGAGGATGTAGCTGTGCCCCGTGACCCAGCCGACATCGGCGCCGCACCAGAAGACGTCGCCGTCGTGATAGTCGAACGTGTACTGGTGGGTCATCGCCGCATAGACGAGATAGCCGCCGGAGCTGTGCACGACGCCCTTGGGCTTGCCGGTCGAGCCGGAGGTATAGAGGATGAAGAGCGGGTCTTCCGCGTTCATCGGCCGGGGCGGGCAATCGGGGGCCGCGACCTCCATCTGCGCCTTCACGTCGACATCGCGCCCGTCGATCCAGGTGGTCTGGTCGCCGGTATGCTTGACGACGAGGCAGCGCACCTTGTCGGAGCAATGCAGCAGCGCCGCGTCGGTATTCGACTTCAGCGCCGTCTTGCGCCCGCCGCGCGGGGCGGTGTCGGAGGTGACGACGACCTTGGCGCCGCTGTCGTTGATGCGGTTGGCGAGCGCGTCGGGCGAGAAACCGGCGAAGACGACCGAATGCACGGCGCCGATCCGGGCGCAGGCGAGCATGGCATAGGCGGCCTCGGGGATCATCGGCAGGTAGATCACCACCCGGTCGCCCCGCATCACGCCCTGGCTGAGGAGCACATTGGCGAAGCGGCAGACCTTCTCGTGAAGCTGCCGGTAGCTGATGTGCTGCGCCTCGTCTTCGGGGTCGTCGGGCTCGAAGATGATGGCGGTCTGGTCGCCGCGCGTATCCAGATGCCGGTCGATGCAATTGGCGGCGACGTTGAGAACGCCGTCCTCGTACCACTTGATCGAGACATTGCCGAAGGCGAAGGAGGTGTTCTTCACGCGGGTATAGGGCTCGATCCAGTCGAGCCGTTTGCCTTCCTCGCCCCAGAACGCCTCGGGGTCGGCCACCGATGCGGCATACATCTCGTCATAGCGGGCCTTGTCGGCATGAGCCGAGGCGGCGAGCTCCGCCGGGGGCGGGAAGCTCTTCGCCGTCACCTCGTTTGCGTCTGCCATGGTCTCCTCCCCCTTATTGGCCGTCAGATCGCCAGATACTGGGCGCGCAGCGCCTCGTTCTCCAGCACTTCCTCTGCCGATCCGTCGAACACCACCTGCCCGGTGTCAAGGATGACGGCCCTGTCGGCGAGCTTGAGGGCGGCGACGGCGTTCTGCTCGACGATGACCGTGGTGATGCCCTGGTCGCGGATCAGCTCCAGCGTCTTGGCGATCTCCTGCACGATGACCGGGGCGAGGCCCTCGTAGGGCTCGTCGAGGAGGAGCACCTTGATATCGCGCGCCAGCGCCCGGGCGATGGCCAGCATCTGCTGCTCGCCGCCGGAGAGGGTGACGCCCTCCTGGGTCCGCCGCTCGCCGAGGCGGGGGAAGAGCTCGTAGATCCTATCGAGCGACCAGCCGATGGGCGGGTTGATCTGGGCGAGCTTGAGGTTCTCCTCCACCGTCAGCCCCGCGATGATGCGCCGGTCTTCCGGCACCAGCGCGATGCCGGCCTGCGCGGCCTGATGGCTCTTCATCTGGTGCAGCGGCTGGTGGTCGAGCCAGATCTCGCCATGCAACAGCGCCGGATTGCCGAGCCGGGCGATGGTGCGCAGCGTCGAGGTCTTGCCGGCGCCGTTCCGCCCCAGGAGCGCTAGGATCTCGCCCTCGTGGATGTCGAAGCTGACGCCCTGCACGATGTAGCTCTCGCCGTAATAGGCGCGGATGTCCCAGACGGAGAGGAACTTGGACGAGGTCGCCGCCATGTTCCGGTGCTTGTCGAAGGGCTGGCCGGACGAGAGGCGCTCTACATGGGTCATTCTTGCGTTTCCTTCGGGGCGGGCGGGCGTTTGTCGGCGAAAGGGGCGGGGCCCGGCATCTAGACCTGCGCCTCGCCGAGATAGGCTTCGCGGACCTTCGGGTGGCCCTTGATGTTCTCGGGCGTGTCCTCGATCAGCGGCGTGCCCTGGGCGAGGACGGTGATGCGTTCGGCGAGCGAGAAGACGACATGCATGTCGTGCTCGATGATGGCCATGGTGATGGGCCGCGCCGCCTTGATCTCCTTCAGAAGGTCGATCGTGTTGTTGGTGTCGGCCCGCGCCATGCCGGCGGTCGGCTCGTCGAGAAGCAGGAGCTTCGGCTGCTGCACGAGGCACATCGCCATCTCCAGCCGGCGCTTGTCGCCGCGCGAGAGCGAGCCGGCATGCAGGTGCCGCTTGTCGGCCATGTTGACGTCCACGAGGATCTGCTCCGCCTCCTCGATGACGCCGGCCTGGCTGCCGACGGTCGCGAAGCCCTGCATGCGGAAGGCGCCGTCCCGCCGCGCGAAGGAGGGGATGAGCACGTTCTCGAAGACCGAGAGGTCGTTGAAGATCTCCGGCGTCTGGAAGACGCGGGAGATGCCCATCTGGTTGATCTCGTGCGGCTTGCGCCCAAGGACGGACTTGCCGTCGAACATGACCGAGCCCGAATCCGGGATCAGCTTGCCGACGAGCACGTTCAGGAGCGTCGACTTGCCGGCGCCGTTCGGGCCGATGATGGCATGGACGCTCCCCTCCTCGACGGAGAGGTTGACGTCGCTCAGCGCCTTCAGCCCGCCGAAGCGCTTGTTGACGCCCTTGACTTCGAGAATGCCCATCGGTGCCTCCTATTCGGCCGGGTTGCGGCTGGCGTCTTCGGCCGGCTCGTCGGTGCCGCGGCGACGGCGAGAGAGCATGCGGCCGATGCGCTGGCCGCCCTCGACCAGCCCGCCGGGCAGGAAGATGACGACGAGCATGAACATGAGCCCCAGCGTCAGGTGCCAGCCCTCGCCGACGAATTTCGAGGCGACCCAGACAATGGCCTGCTCCAGCCCGTCGGGCAGGGCGTGGAACCAGGAATGCAGCACCGTCTCGTTGATCTTCGAGAAGATGTTCTCGCAATATTTGATGAAGCCGGCGCCGAGGACGGGGCCGATGAGCGTGCCCGCGCCGCCGAGGATGGTCATCAGCACCACCTCGCCCGAGGCCGTCCACTGCATCCGCTCGGCTCCCGCCAGCGGGTCCATCGCCGCCAGAAGGCCGCCCGCCAGCCCGGCATAGGCGCCGGAGATGATGAAGGCGGTCAGCGCATAGGGGCGCGAGTTGAGCCCGGTGTAGCTGAGGCGGTTGTTGTTGGACTTCACGGCCCGGAGCATCAGCCCGAAGGGCGAGCGGAAGATGCGGATCGAGACGTAGAAGGAGATCAGCATGATGATGGCGCAGAAGTAGTAGCCGACCGAGAAGTCGAAATCCCAGGGGCCAAGGCTCAGCGTCTCCTTCGCGCGCATCTCGAGCCCGAACAGATGGGTGACGATCGGGTCACCGGGGTCGCGCAGGTACTGCGGGTCGGAGGTATAGACCTGCAGGCCGGTCTCGCCGTTGGTGAGCGGCGTCAACACCGAATAGGCGAGGTTGTAGCTCATCTGCGCGAAGGCCAGCGTCAGGATCGAGAAGTAGATCCCCGAGCGGCGGAGCGAGATGTAACCGATCAGCACCGAGAAGAGCGAGGCCACGATGATCGACAGGAGCACCGCCGGCAGCACGTTGTAGCTGAGCAGCTTGAACATCCAGACCGCGGCATAGGAGCCGGCGCCGAGGAAGGCGGCATGGCCGAAGGAGAGATATCCCGTCAGCCCGAAGAGGATGTTGAAGCCGATGGCGAAGATCCCGAAGATCACGAAGCGCTGCATCAGGTCGGGATAGCCGGCGTTGAACTGCGCCATGGCCGAGCCGGTGGGGAAGGGGTTGAGGATGATCGGCGCCGCCAGCGCCATCACCGCGACGATGACGAGAATGATCGTGTCGCGTCTGCCAAGTCCGAGCATGTCTTACTCCTCCATCACGCCGCGCCGGCCGAGAAGGCCCCGCGGCCTTGTCAGCAGGATCACGATGGCGACGAGGTAGATGATGATCTGGTCGATCCCCGGCAGGATGGATTTCACCTCGTTCATCGAGGCGAAGCTCTGCACGATGCCGAGGAGGAAGCCGGCGAGCACGGCGCCCGGCAGGCTCCCCATGCCGCCCACCACGACGACCACGAAGGACAGGACGAGGAAGTCCATCCCCATGTGGTAGTTGGGGCTGAGGATGGGCGTGTACATCACGCCCGCGAGCCCCGCGACGGCGGCGGCGATGCCGAACATCAGCGTGAAGCGCTTGTCGATGTCGATGCCGAGAAGGCCGACCGTTTCCCTGTCCGCCATGCCGGCGCGGACGACCATGCCGAAGGTGGTGAACTGCAGGAAGGCGAAGACCCCGGCGATGATGAGCGCCGCGAAGACGAAATAGACGAGCCGCCAGGCGGGATAGATGATCGCATTGGGCGGGAAGCCGAGCCAGGCGCCGAAGTCGATCGAGCCGCGCAGCGCATCGGGCGCCGGGGTGGGGATCGGGTTGGCGCCGTAGAACTGGCGGATCACCTCCTGCAGGACGATGGCGAGCCCGAAGGTCACCAGGATCTGGTCCGCATGGGGGCGCTTGTAGAAATGCTGGATGAGCCCGCGCTCCATGATCCAGCCGATGAGCATCATCACCGGAATGGCAAGGAGGATGGCGATCGGCACCGACCAGGAGATCAGCGTCTCGCCCACCTCGGGGCCGAACCAGGAGTGAAGATAGGGCACGTCGACCTTCAGCGGATTGCCGAGGAAGTCGGTGCGCGTGTCGTCGATCTCGGTATGCGACAGGCCCATCAGCCGCTGCACGGTGACGGCGCAGAAGGCGCCGATCATGAAGAGCGCCCCGTGGGCGAAGTTCACCACGCCGAGCGTGCCGAAGATGAGCGTCAGCCCCAGCGCGATCAGCGCATAGGCCGAGCCCTTGTCCAGACCATTGAGGATCTGAAGGATGATTGCGTCCATTGTCCCGCCTCAGATGCGGCGGCCGTCCCCGCCTTGGGGGGACAGCCGCTCTTCTTGATCGGGCGGGGGCCGGCCGCGCCGGCCCCCGCCCCCGGGGCCGTCAGGCGCCCGGGTTGCACTCGCCGAGATCGCCGCCGGCGAACATCGGGTGATCGGGCTCGTAGGTGACCTGCTCGACCGGGGTGACTTCCACGATCTCGAGGTTGTCGAACGGCGTCGTCGGGTTCTCGGCGCCCTTCATGACCAGCACGTCCTTGAAGCACTGGTGATCCTCGGCGCGGTAGAGCGTCGGCCCGTTGCCCATCCCGTCGAACTCGAAGCCCTCGAGGGCCTCGACCACGGCGCAGGGGTTGAACGAGCCGGCCCGCGTCACGGCATCGGCATAGAGCAGCGTCTGCACGTAGCAGGTGTGCGCCGAGCCCGACGGCGGGAAGCCGTATTTCTCGCCGAAGGAGCGGGTGAAGGCGGCGGTGCCCTCGTCGCCCAGCTGCCAGTTCCAGTTCATCGAGCCGTAGACGCCCTTGATGGCATCGCCGGCACCGGCCGCCATCAGCTCGGAATAGAGCGGCACGATGATCTCGAAGTTGTTGCCGTTGACCTGGCGGTCGCGCAGGCCGAACTGCACGGCCTGGGTCAGCGAGTTCACCATGTCCCCGCCATAGTGGTTGAGGATGAGGACGTCGGCGCCGGAGTTGATGACCGGGGCGATGTAGGACGAGAAGTCCCCCGCGCCGACGGGCGTCAGCACCGTCTCGACCGTCTCCCAGCCGAGCGCCTCGGTGGCGGCGATCATCGATTCCTCCTGGGTCCAGCCCCAGGTGTAATCGGCGGTCAGGTGATAGGCGCGGCGCTCGCCGCCATAGGCCTGCTCCAGCACCGGCCCGAGGGCGGCGCCCGACATGTAGCCGTTGAAGAAGTGACGGAAGCCGTTGCGCTTCTTGTCCTTGCCGGTGGTGTCGTTGGAGTGGGTGAGGCCGGCCATGAAGATCACGCCGGCTTCCTGGCACAGGCCCTGCACGGCGATGGCGACGCCCGAGGACGAGCCGCCGTTGATCATGATCGCGCCGTCCTTCTGGATCATCGACTGCGCGGTAGCGCGGGCGACGTCGGACTTGGTCTGCGTGTCGCCGGTGACGAACTCGACGCGCTTGCCGAGGATGCCGGTGCCGTCCAGCGCCTTCGACGAGAAGGTGTTGAGCATGCCGCCGTCGCCTTCGCCGTTGAGATGCTCGACGGCCAGCTGCTGGGCGCGCAGCTCGTCGAGACCTTCTTCGGCATAGGGGCCGGTCTGGGGAACGTTGAAGCCGAAGACGACGGAATCGCCCGTCGGCTCGTTCGTGAAGGCGGCTGCCGAGGAGCCGGTGAAGATCGTCGGCAGCGCCAGGCCGCCGGCGGTGAAGGCCGTCGATTTCATCACGCCGCGTCGCGTGAAGTTGCTCTTTGTCATGGGTGGTTTCTCCTCCCTTGCCACGGGCGCGCCTGCGGAAGGGGGCCTCCTCGCCCCCCGCCAAGGCGGGCGCACTGAGTACCAGTGCTGGGCTGCATACTCGGGGTGTGGCGAAAACTTCTCAACAAGCCTCACGTTTAAAACGGTTTTTTTGTAAAGACATCCACATGAAGGGCGGTTAATCTGTAAAGAAGTTTTCCCGCGCCCGCAGAAAGCGCCTGAAAAGGCGAAAGGAAATCGGCATGGCCCAGCCCGTTCAGCCGGCGCTCACCGGCTCGCGCATCCGCCAGCGGCGGCTGGACCGCGGGCTCTCGCAGGTCGAGCTGGCGGCCGTGGTCGGGATTTCGGCCTCCTACCTCAATCTGATCGAGCACAACCGGCGCAGAATCGGCGGCGCGCTGCTCAACGCCATCGCCCGCGAGCTCGGCAGCGATCCGGCGCTCCTGGTAGAAGGCGGCGGCGCCGGGCTGGCGGCGGCGCTGCGCGCGGCGGCGGGGGCCCGGCCGGAGGCGGGGGCGGAGCTCGAGCGGGCCGAGGATCTCGCCGGGCGCTTCCCCGGCTGGGCGCGGCTTCTGGCGGCGCAGGCGGGCCGGATCGGCGCGCTGGAAGAGCAGATGGCCGCGCTCACGGACAGGCTGACGCATGATCCGGCGCTCGCCGCCTCGATGCACGAGGTAATCTCGGCCGTGACGGCGATCCGCTCCACCGCCTCGATCCTCGCCTCCGGCGAAGCGCTCGACGGCGACTGGCAGGCGCGCTTTCATCGCAACATCTTCGAGGATTCCCAGCGCCTCGCGGCCGAGAGCCGCTCGCTCGCCGCCTATCTCGAAGGCCCCGGCGAGGCGGCGCTGCAGACGCCCTTCGACGAGCTCGAGGCGGCGCTCGAGCGGGCCGGCCAGCATCTGCCGGCGCTGGAGGCGGCGGGCGCGGAGCCCGAGGCGATCCTGACCGCGCTTCCCGGCCTCTCGGCCGCTGCGGCGCCCCTGGCCCTCGCCTGGGCCCGCCGCTACCGCGCGGATGCGAGGGCCCTGCCTCTGCAAGGCTTCGCACCCCTCGCCAAGGCGGAGGATCACGACCCCGGCGCCCTCGTCGCCGCCACCGGCGCCCCGGCCGAGGTGGTGCTGCGCCGCCTCGCGACGCTGCCGCCCTCCGGCGGGCACCCCGCCTTCGGTCTCGCAATCTGCGATGCGGCGGGGGCGCTCACGCGGCTCCGCCCGCTGCCCGGCCTGGCGCTGCCCCGCTCGGGCGGTTGCCCGCTCTGGCCGCTCTTTCAGGCGCTGGGCCAGCCCGGCCGCCCGATCGCGGCGCGCGTCGCCATGCCGGGGGAGCGGGGCGGGACCTTCCTCGCCCATGCGGCGGCGGCGCCGGAGCGCCCGGCGGGGTTCGGCGGCCCGGCGCCGCTGACCTCCGTCATGCTCCTGCGGCCCGCTCCGGCGGAGGGCGCGGCGATCCCGGCCGGGACGGCCTGCCGCATCTGCCCCCGCACGCAGTGCAGCGCCCGCCGCGAGCCGGCGCTTGTGCCCGGGATGGCGCCGGGGCTCTGAGCGGCGCACCGCGGCGCCGGTGTGGCCCGAGATACTTTCCGAGGAAAATTTCTCCCCCCGAGGGGTTGCGACACTTTGACTTGAACGTCAAAGGCCGCGATAGTCCGCGAGGTCCCGCTCCCGCAAAGAGGCGCGGGCCAGGGGGATATCTATGGCCAAGCGCGTCCTGCTCATCGAGGACGAGCCGAACATCATCGAGGCGATCAGTTTCATTCTGACCCGCGATGGCTGGACGGTGCACACCCATTCCGACGGCGAGACCGCCGCAGAACGGGTCCGTGCCCATCCGCCGGATCTCATCATTCTCGATGTCATGCTCCCCGGCCGGTCCGGCTACGACATCCTGCGCGACCTGCGGGCCGACGCGCTCACCGAGCGCCTGCCGGTGATGATGCTTACCGCGCGCGGCCAGTCGAAGGACCGCGACATGGCGCTGCGGCTCGGGGCCGATCACTTCATGATCAAGCCCTTCTCCAACGCCGAGATCCTGGCCCACGTCCGCACGCTCGCGGGGGGCTAGGGGCCGATGGCGCGCCCGTCCGCCCCGGTCTTTCTCGCGCGCAACACCTATCGCCGCCGCCGGCTCGCCGATGCCGCGCGGATCCTGCCGGTGCTCGGCGCCGTTCTCTTCATGCTGCCGCTCCTGTGGCGCGAGGGCGAGGCCGGGACGGCCGCCGGGCTCATCTACATCTTCACGATCTGGACGCTCCTGATCGTGCTTGCCCGCGTCCTGTCGCACCGGCTGGGTGCCGCGGAGGACGAGGGCCCCGGCGAGGCCCCGCGCTGATGCCGCCGTTCAATGCCCTCATCGCCGCCGCCGTCGGCTATGTGGCCTTCCTCTTCATCGTCGCCTTCGCCGCCGAGCGCCGGGCGGCCCGCGCCGGCGGCTCCTGGCTGCGCTCGCCGCTGGTCTATACGCTGTCGCTTTCGATCTATTGCACGGCCTGGACCTTCTACGGCGCCGTCGGCTACGCCGCGCGGTCGGGGCTCGAATATCTGACGATCTATCTCGGCCCGACGCTGGTCATCACCGGCTGGTGGCTGATCCTGCGCAAGCTCGTCCGCATCGGGCGGAGCCAGCGGATCACCTCCATCGCCGATCTCATCTCGTCGCGCTTCGGCAAGTCGGCGCCGCTCGCCGTGCTGGTGACGCTGCTCGCTGTCGTCGGCGTCACGCCCTATATCGCGCTGCAATTGCAGAGCATCACGCTCTCCTTCGCCGTCTTCGCCGAGAATGCCGGCGGCGACGCGGTGGATCTCGGCGGCATCGCGCTCTGGAGCGCCGCCGGGCTCGCGCTCTTCACCGTCCTTTTCGGCACGCGTAACCTCGATGCAAACGAGCGGCACCACGGCATCGTCATGGCCATCGCCGTCGAGGCCGTGGTGAAGCTCGGCGCGCTCCTTGCCGTCGGCATCTTCGTCATCTGGGGCGTCGGCGGGGGCCTGCGCCCCATGCTCGCCGCCATCGACGCCTCGCCCATCGCCGCATGGGAGCAGGATCACGGCCGCTGGATCGGGCTCACCTTCCTCTCCGCCGCCGCCTTCCTGACGCTACCGCGCATGTTTCAGGTGCTGGTGGTCGAGAATGCCGACGAGCGCCACCTCGCGACGGCGAGCTGGGCCTTCCCCGCCTATCTCGCCGCCATGTCGCTCTTCACCGTGCCCATCGCCGTCACCGGGCTCGCGATGCTGCCAGCGGGCTCCAACCCCGACATGTTCGTGCTCACCGTGCCGCTCGCCGAGCAGCAATACGGGCTGGCGACGCTGAGCTTTCTCGGCGGCTTTTCCTCCGCCACCTCGATGGTCATCGTCGCCACCATCGCACTCTCCACCATGATCTCGAACCACATTGCCCTGCCGCTCTGGCTGAGCCTCCGCCGCCCCGGCGCCACCGTCTCGGGCGACGTGCGGGCCGTGGTGCTTTCGGCGCGGCGGCTCTCCATCGCGGCGCTTCTCGGGCTCGGCTTCGTCTATTACCGCCTCTCCGGCGGGGGGGAGGCGCTGGCGGCCATCGGGCTCATCTCCTTCGCCGGCGTCGCGCAGGTGCTGCCGGTGATGATCGGCGGCATGTTCTGGCGGGGGGCTACCAAGGTCGGCGCCGGCGCCGGGCTCAGCGCCGGATTCCTCCTCTGGCTCTGGACGCTCTTCCTCCCCGGGCTCGGGGAGGGCGCGGTCATCCCGCTCGCCTGGATGGAGAGCGGCCCCTTCGGCCTCGCCTGGCTCCGCCCCCATGCGCTCTTCGGCATCGAGGGGATGGACCCGCTCCTTCACTGCATCCTCTGGTCGATGCTCTTCAACACCGGGCTCTTCCTTTTCGGCTCGCTCATGACCTTCCCGACGCCGGTCGAGCGGCTGCAGGGGGCGCAGTTCGTCAATGTCTTCGAACATGCCGCCGGCGCCACCACCTGGCGGCAAAGCGCCGCGCAGGCGGAGGACCTGCTCATCATGGCGCAGCGCATCATCGGCCCGGTGGAGGCGCAGGCGATCTTCCAGGCCGCCGCGGCGGGGCAGGGGAAAGCCGGCTATCTGCCGGATGTGACGCCGGAATTCATCCAGAGCCTCGAGCGCGAGCTCTCCGGCTCCGTCGGCGCCGCGACCGCCCATGCGATGATCGGCCAGATGACTGAGGGCGTCATGGTGTCGGTCGAAGACCTGATGGCCGTCGCCGACGAGGCCGCGCAGATCATGGAATATTCCGCCCGCCTCGAGGCGAAGTCGGAGGAGCTGGAGCGCACCGCCCGCGCGCTCCGCGATGCCAATGCCAAGCTCACCTCGCTCTCGGCCCAGAAGGATGCCTTCCTCGGCCAGATTTCCCACGAGCTCCGCACGCCCATGACCTCGATCCGCTCCTTCTCCGAGATCCTGCGCGAGGGCGGCATCGGGGCGGAGATGCAGCGGCGCTATGCGGCGATCATCTCGGAGGAGGCGATGCGCCTGACGCGCCTGCTCGACGACCTCCTCGACCTCTCGGTGCTCGAGAACGGGCAGGTGGTGCTCAACATCGCCGCCCAGCCGCTCCGCCAGACCATCGAGCGCGCCATCGGCGCCGCCGGGCAGCGGGCGGAGGGGCTGCGCATCCTCCGCCGCCCGGGCGAGGAGGAGCTGCGGGTCACCACCGATCACGACCGGCTGGCGCAGGTCTTCATCAACCTCATCTCCAATGCCGCGAAATATTGCGACGCCGCCCGGCCGGAGTTGCGCATCGACATCCGCCGCGCGGGCGAGGCGGTGGTGATCGACTTTACGGACAACGGCTCGGGCATCCCGGCGGAGCATACGAGCCTGATCTTCGAGAAGTTTTCTCGTCTGACCGACCATGCCCGCGCCGGCGGCGCCGGGCTCGGGCTCGCCATCTGCCGGGAGGTGATGGAGCGGCTCGGCGGCCAGATCGCCTATCTGCCGGGGCAGGGGGGCGCCGCCTTCCGCGTCACCCTGCCGGCGCGGGCACGCGTCGCGGCCTGACATCAACCTCGCCTTAAACCCCCCTCGGTAGGCATTTACCCGTTGGGGGCACACGGCTCCCCAAGGACTGCGGGCAGGATGTCGCAAACGGACGAGACGCCATTGCTCAGCCGGCTGGTCAAGCGTCGGCAGGTGCCGAAGGGGGAGTTTCCGCCTTCGGCCGCCCGTGTTTTGCGCCTGTCGATGACCCGCGCCGCCGAATCGGCCATCGGCCTGTCCTTGGTCGTCCTCGGCGTCGGCGAGGAGCGGCTGGAGCTCGAGCCGGCGCTCGAGGGGCTGGGGGAGGATTGGCTGCTGATCGGCCTTTGCGGGCCGGACGGCATGATCAACGGCCTCGCCGGGCTCGATGCCGAGGCCCGGGGGGCCGTGGTCGAGATGCAGACCCTGGGGGAGCTCCGGAGCCGCCCCGCCGAATCGCGCCCCATCACCGGCACCGATGCCGCCCTCTCGCTGCCCCTGATCGACGCGCTCATCGCCGATGTCTGCCAGACAGCGGAGGGCACGACGCTCGACGGCTGGGCGAACGGCGCCCGGGCGCTCCGCCGGCTCAGCGGCGTCAAGGCGGCGCGGCTGGTCTTGCCGGAGGGCAGCTACCGCATGGCGCGGCTGACGCTCGATCTCGGCCTCGCCGAGCGGCAGGGCGCGCTCTTCCTGATGCTCCCCGCCACCGGCGCCGGCCAGGCCGAGGATGCCGGGCCAGAGACCGATTGGTCGGGCGCGCTGCGCAGCGCCGTTCTCTCCGCCCCCGCGGTGCTGACGGCGGTGCTCCACCGCTTCCGCCTGCCTTACGCTGCCATCGAGAGCTTCAAGGTCGGCCAGGTGCTGCCCTTGCCCGGCGTCACCGTCGGCTCTCTCCGGCTCGAGGGGCCGGATGGCAAGCTCCAGGCCCGCGCCCGTCTCGGCCAGGCCTCGGGCCTGCGGGCCGTGCGCATCGAGGATCCGGGGCCGCCCTCCCTGCAGGACGTGCCGATCGGCGGGCGGAGCGGCGTCGGCGGGATGCCCCTGGGCGGGGGAATGGCGGGTGGAGGGATGCCTGGCGGTTTCGGCGCCCTTCCGCCCGCTGGGCCGCCGGGCACCGCTCCCGGCATCCCTCCTGACACCGCACCGGATACAGGCACCGGCTTCGGGATGCCGATGCCGGCCGCCGGGCTCGCACCCATGCCTCAGCCCATGCCGATGGCCATGCGCCCCGGCGCGGGGGAGGAGGAGGGAGAGGCAGCGCCCGCCTTCGCCCCCATGGCCGCGCCGCTCGGCATGGCGATGGGGGGCGACGGCGAGGCGCCGGGCTTCGCCGCGGCCCCGATGGGCCTGCCCGACCTGCCGGGCATCGGCCCGGAGCCGGGGGAGTCCGAAGAGAGCTGAAATGAAAGGAGCCGAGCCGGTAGCGGCTCGGCCGGAGACGCGCCCGCCCGGACCCGGGCCGCGGCGCCGCGGGCGTCAGCCGCCCAGCAGCGGCCGAAGGGGCGAGAGGTCGTAGCCGGCGCGGCCGGTCTTCTCGAGGATCTCGTCCACCGGCATCCGGCCCGCCTGGCCCATCGACCAGAGCATCGACGAGCGCGTGCCCGAGGCGCAATAGGCCAGCGCCTTGCCCTCCGCCCCCTCGATCAGCGCCGCCTGCTCGGCGGCCACTTCGGGCGTGATCGTCGGGCGCGTCACCGGCAGGTAGTGATAGCTCATCCCCGCCGCCTCCGCCGCCGCCCGCATGGCGGAGGACTGCAGCTCCGGCGGGTTCTCCTCGTCGGGGCGGTTGCAGATGATGGTCGTGTACCCGTCTGCGGCAATCGCCTCGAAATCCTCGGGGGCGAGCTGCGGGGCAACGGCATGGCGGTCGGTGATCGGGCGAATGTCCATGGGCCAAGCGGTAGCCCGCTGAGGGCCGTCCGTCCAGATGCTCACGCGCCGATCGCAATCTTGCGATGCGAGGGCGGCGCCGCTACCACGATCCCATGGTGCCCCCCGCGAGCGACCCCCCTCCGGCGATCGACGCCGATGCCATGGCCGAGGCCGCCGCGGCCGCGGTGGAGGTGCTGAAGGTCCTCTCCAACCCGGCGCGGCTTCTGTTGCTCTGCGAGCTTCTCGGCGGCGAGCGCAGCGTCAGCGAGCTCGAGGCGGCGCTCGGCGCCAGCCAGTCCTATGTCTCCGGCCAGCTCGCGCGGATGCGGGCGGAGGGGCTGGTGGCGACGACGCGGGACGGGCGGGTGATCCGCTACCGGCTCGACGATCCCCGGCTCGAGCCCATCCTCACCGTGCTCTACGATACGTTCTGCGCCCCGGACGCGCCCGGCCGGGGCTGAGCCCGGCTCAGCCGAGGAGCACGCCGACGACGGCGAGGCAGAGCCCGAGGAACGACAGGAAGAAGGCCGCGAGGTTGATCGGCACCAGCGGCTTCAGCCGGGCGCGCAGCGCCGCGTCATCGAGTCTTGCCCGCCGCGCGCCGAGCGCGCGCACGAGGCTGTAGAGGATGCCGGCAAGGCCGATCGCTGCCAGCGCCGCACCGATCCAGACGAGTAGGGCCATCGGGTCTCCCTTTCCCTCCAGGTTCCCGGCCCCTAGCGCAGCGCGCCGCCACCCCGCAAGTCCCCCCCGCAAGCCCCCGCAGCGAGACTGGCGGTCGCTTCGGCGGCGAAGGCTTGCGAGCCTGCCCCGGCGCGGCTAGTCAGAGGCCCCGATCCCATCAGGAGTGCCCGCCCATGGAAGACGACGTCCTTGCCACCCCGAGCCCGGGCAACGGTCCGGCCGCCAATCAGGGCGGCGTCGCCGGCGCCGAGCTGCGCGCCTTCGTCGAGCGCTTCGAGCGCCTCGAATCCGAGAAGAAGGATATCGCGGACGCCCAGAAAGAGGTGATGGCCGAGGCCAAGGGGCGCGGCTACGACACCAAGGTGCTCCGCAAGATCATCGCGCTGCGCAAGCGCGACAGCGACGACCTCGCCGAGGAAGAGGCGGTGCTCGAACTTTACAAGGCCGCGCTCGGCATGTGACGGGCCGGGCGCCGGCCCCCCCATGTCTTTGCTCCCGGGCATCCTCGGGGGGAGTCGGCCTTCAGGCCGACGGGGGACAGACAGCCCCCCGGCACCCGGCCTGCCAGGAGGCGCCATGGCCGGTGCGGTGCCGAAAATTCTTCGCAGAAGAATTCTCGCCCTCCCAGGGCTCTCCCGTCACTCGTGGCTATGCGTCAACTTCGTCACATCGTCCGCCCCCGCCGAGCCTCGACCCGAGAGCGAGGGGTTCTGCATGAAGAAGCGGTGGCAGGAAAAGGCGCGCCCGTCCTCGGGCTGCTCGGCGCGCTCGAAGCTGCCATCGGGCCGCATCACCCAGCTCTGCGCCACATCGGCGAGGTTCGCGGCCATGATCTGGTCCATGATCTGCGCGCGGACCGTGGGGTTCGTCACCTCGATCAGCGTCTCGACCCGCCGCGTGAGGTTCCGCCCCATCCAGTCGGCGGAGGAGAAGAACACCCGCGCCCCGGCCGAGGGCAGGCCCCGCCCGCCGCCGAAACAGACGATGCGCGAATGCTCGAGGAAGCGCCCGATGATGCTCTTGACGCGGATCGTCTCTGACAGGCCCGCCACCCCGGGGCGGAGCCCGCAGATGCCGCGGATCACGAGGCTGATCTCCACCCCCGCCTGGCTGGCGCGATAGAGCGCGTCGATCACCTCGGGCTCGATCAGCGCGTTCATCTTCGCCCAGATCTCCGCCGGCCGGCCGGCGCGGGCGTGATCCGCCTCGGCGTCGATCAGCGCGATCAGCCGCTCCTTCATGCAGAGGGGCGAAATCGTGATGTTCTCCATCCCCTGCGGCTCGGCATAGCCGCCCACATAGTTGAAGACCTTGGCCGCATCGCGCCCCAGCCCCTCGTTGCAGGTGAAGAGGCTGAGGTCGGTATAGATGCGCGCCGTGATCGGGTGGTAATTTCCCGTGCCCCAATGGGTATAGGTCACCAGCCGCTCGCCCTCGCGGCGCACGACGAGGCTGATCTTGGCGTGGGTCTTCAGCTGCGTGAAGCCGTAGACGACATGCGCCCCCGCCCGCTCCAGCCGGCGCGACTGGCGGATGTTGGCGGCCTCGTCGAAGCGGGCCTTGAGCTCGACCAGCGCGGTCACCGACTTGCCGTCCTCCGCCGCCTCGCAGAGCGCCTCGACGATCGGCGAGTTGCGCGAGGTGCGGTAGAGCGTCTGCTTGATCGCGACGACATCGGGGTCGCGGGCCGCCTGCTTGAGGAAGCGCACCACCATGTCGAAGGTCTCGTAGGGGTGGTGGAGCAGCATGTCCTTCTGGCGGATGGCGGCGAACATGTCGCCGTCGTGATCCGTCACACGTTCCGGCACGCGGGGCGCGAAGGGCGGCCAGAGGAGGTCGGGCCGCGCCTCGGTCACCAGCTCCTTGAGGTCGGCGATGCCGATGACGCCCTCGACCTCGATCACCTCCGAATCCTCGATCGGCAGCTCCTCCATGATCATCGCCTTCAGCGCCCGCGGCGCCCGGGCGGAGATCTTCATGCGGACCACCTCGCCGCGGCGGCGGCGCTTCAAGGCCACCTCGAACTCGCGCACGAGATCCTCCGCTTCCTCCTCGACCTCGAGGTCGGAATCGCGCAGCACCCGGAAGGCGCAATGGCCGAGCATCCGGTAGCCGGGGAACATCACCTCGATATGGAGGAGGAGGAGCTCCTCAAGCGGCAGGTAGCGCAGCCGCGTCTCGCCCTCCGCCTCCTCCAGTCGCACGAAGCGGTCGATCTGGCCGGGCACGGGCAGGAGCACGCGGAGCGGCCGCTTGTCCTGCCGGCGTTCGAGCTCGACGGCGAGGGCGAGGCCCTCGTTGGGGATGAAGGGGAAGGGGTGGGCGGGGTCGACCGCCAGCGGCGAGACGACGGGAAAGACCTGGGCCATGAAGTGCCGGGCGAGGAAGGGCATGTCGCCCTCGGTCACCTGCTGCCGCGAGAGGATGTGGATTCCCTCCTGTTCCATCTCGGCGGTGAGCGTCAGGAAGACCTCCTGCTGGCGATCCATGAGGGCGCGGGCCTCGCTGTCGATCAGCCGGAGCTGCTCGGCGGCCGTGAGCCCGTCGGCGGCGGGGGTGGCGGCGCCGGCCTGGGCTAGCTCGCGCAGACCCGCGACGCGCACGGTGTAGAACTCGTCGAGATTGGTGGCGGAGATCGAGAGGAAGCGCAGCCGCTCAAGGAGCGGCACGCGGTCGTTCTCCGCCTCGGAGAGGACGCGCCAGTTGAACCCGAGCCAGCTCAGCTCGCGGTTGAAGAAGCGGCCGGGGCCGGTGATGTCCACCTCCGCCGGCTGGGGAGCCGGGAAGGGCGCTTCGAGAAAGTTCGCCTGCATGGCCCATATCTCCGCGCTTCGCGGGGGCTTGTCCAGCGGCGCCGGCCTTCCCCGGGGCGGCGCCCGGTCGGCAGAGGCGCCTGACGGCAGATTCGCGCCGCTCCGCTGCCCCTTGCAGCGGGGCCACCCCGCCCCGGCTGAAGGGATGGCCCCACGCCGCGCTGCCTTAATCTCGCCAAGACGCTGTGAGACCGGAAGGGAGGTGGAGGTTAACCATGACTGCGTTTCTGACGATCATTCACTCCGTGGGCCTGATGGCTCTGGCGACCATGCTTTACGGCACGGTCCAGCGGAAAGCCCTGTCCCGGCCGGTGCGCCATGTCATCATCGGGGGCGTCTTCGGCGCCGCCGCCGTTGTGATGATGCTGGAGCCGATCCCGGTCGCCGAGGGCATCTTCGTCGACCTGCGCAACCTCGTCATCGGCTTCGCCGCCGCCTTCACCGGCCCCATCGGTGCCGCCGTGGCGCTGGTCATCATCAGCTGCGTGCGCTTCCTCATCGGCGGGCTCGGGGCGCCCTATGGGGTCATCGCGCTGATCCTCTCGGCGCTTCTCGGCCTCGCCTGGGCGCGCCCGTCGCATCGCGACTGGGCCGAGAAGCCGCGCAATTCCATCCTCTTCGGCGTGATGATGACGCTGCCGGTCCTGACGATCCTGCTCATTCCCGGGGCGCCGCTCCAGAGGAGCCTTGCGGTCACCGCCACGCTCCTCGGCGCCCATATCGTCGGCACGCTGACCTTCGGGCTCTTCATCCAGCGCGAGCGGCAGATCGCCCGGCGCGAGCGGACGCTGGCTGACACCGCCAATCACGACCCGCTGACGGGCTGTCTCAACCGGCGCGGCTTCGAACGCCGGCTGGAGGTGATGTCGGAGGCGGCAGGCGCACAGGGCGCCGGCAAGGCCATGCCGGCCGGGATCGCCATGCTCTTGATCGATCTCGACCGCTTCAAGACGATCAACGACACGCGCGGCCATGCCGTGGGCGACGAGGTGCTGGTGCAGGTGGCGGCGGTGCTGCTGTCGGAAGTCCGCCCAGGCGACTGCGTGGCGCGGCTCGGCGGCGAGGAATTCGCCGTGATCCTGCGCAACGTCACCGAGCGCGACTCGCGGCGCATCGCCGAGCGGCTCCGCCGCTCGATCGAGGAGCTGGCGATCGTCGACGGCGGCGAACGGGTCGCGGTGACGGCCAGCATCGGCGGCGGCCATTTCACCCGGACGGTGCCCGATCTCGCGGCCGCCCTGCCGATGATCGACAAGCGGCTCTATGCCGCCAAGGCCGCCGGCCGGAACTGCACGGTGATGAGCGAGGCCGCCTGACGGCGCAGCAGCCATCGCCGGGCCGGGCAGGGGAGCCCTTTAGGGCGCCAGCCACTCCACGCCGGTCATGCTGCCGATGCGGGCGCAATCCGCCTCGTAGCTGGCAGTGAGCTCGGCCACGAGCGCATCGTCGAGCCCGGGCAGGTCGACCTCCTCCACCACGGCCTCTTCCAGCGCATATTTGTCGAGGAAGGCGGCGATGACGCGCCGCCGCTGGCTGAGCCCGGTGATCTTGCGCTGCTCCAGATAGGCCTTGAGCCGCGTCAGCCCCTCGGCGGACATGATCGTCTCCAGAAGGTCGAACTCGCCGGCGAAGGCAGCGCCCTCGACCCCGGCGAGGCGGGCGAGGATCTCGCCCCAGAGGAGTGGCGTGTCCTCGTTCGCCCAGACGACGAGCCGCGCGCCCGGCAGCGCCTCCTGGATGCGGCGGACGAGATCCGACCAGCGGATCTGCCTTGGGTCGCTGCCGCCGATGAAATCGAGAAAGGCCATGCCGGTCGATTGCGCGAAGACATCGGGGATGAAGCTCGCCGGGTTGCGGAGCGCGAGGAAGATCTCGAGCTGGTCCTCCGCGAAGATCCGCCCGAGCGCGCCCAGCCGCTCGCTGGCCATGGCATAGAGCGCGCCTTCCTCGAAGACCCGGTTGGGCGGGCAGAGGAAGGAGGGGTTCGACAGGATCACCCGCTCGGCGATCCGCCCGTCGAGCACCGCATCGAGGAGAAGCTCGCGCGTGCCTTCCTTTGCCGTGGCGCTGCCCAGCCCCTCGAACGTGTCGCGGAAGAGCTTGCGGTAGCGGCCCTGGCCCGGGACGGCGACGCCATGGTCTGCCAGCATGGCGGCATCGCGGAGAAGGCAGCGCAGAAGACGCTCGTTGTCGGTGCAATGTGCGCCGATGTGAAAGACGATGTTCATGCTGCCATTCCTGCCTCGCCGGGGCGCCCTGATGGGCCCCGGGCCGGTCGATCATAGGTGCCCAACGCTTTACAGGCAAACCGGTTTCGGCTAGCGCCGGGCCATGTCCGACAGCGCACAACCGCCCGTTCCCGGCGCCGCACCGGCCCGGAACTGGGATCTCTGGACCCCGGGCGCGGCGCTGATCGCGGCGCTGGTTCTGGGGCCGGTCGTGGCGGTCTTCTGGCTGGCCGCGCATCCGTCGGACAACCTCTGGCCGCATCTCGTCTCCACCACGCTGCCGCGCTACCTCGGCAATACGCTGATCCTGCTCGGCGGGGTGGGGCTCCTGACCGCCGCCGTGGGCACGGGCGCCGCCTGGCTGGTGACGCTCTACAGCTTCCCCGGCCGGCGCTGGCTGCAATGGGCGCTGCTCATGCCGCTGGCGGTGCCGGCCTATCTCGGCGCCTATGCGCTTGTCGATTTCCTCGAATATGCGGGGCCGGTGCAGACGGGGCTTCGTGCCGCCTTCGGCTGGCAGAGCCCGCGGGACTACTGGTTCCCCGAGATCCGCACGCGCGGGGCGGCGATCATCGTCCTCTCCGCCGCGCTCTATCCTTACGTCTACATCCTCGCCCGCGCCGCCTTCCGCGAGCAGTCGGGCGCCGCCTGGGAGGTCGCGCGCGCCCTCGGCGCCGGCGCCTGGGGGCGGCTCCTCCGCGTCGGCCTGCCGCTCGCCCGGCCCGCCATCGCCGCCGGGGTGGCGGTGGTGGGGATGGAGGTCGTCAACGATTTCGGCACCGTCGATTTCTTCGCGGTGCAGACGCTGACGACAGGCATCTTTTCGGTCTGGCTGCAGGCGGGAAACCTCAGCGGCGCCGCACAGATCGCGACGCTCGTCCTCGGCCTCGTCGTGCTCCTCGTGACGCTCGAGAAGATCTCCCGCGCCCGGTCGCGGAGCTTCGGGGCCGCCCGCGCGATCCGCCCGGCGGAGGCGGAGCGGCTGACCGGCTGGCGGGCCTGGGGCACCTTCGCGCTTTGCCTCCTGCCGGTGCTGGCGGGCTTCGCGCTGCCGGTGGGCGTGCTTCTGAGCCACGCCATCGGGCCGCAGGCCTGGGCGGCGCCGGGGCTCTTCCTCGCGCTCTGGCATTCGCTGGCGACGGGTGGGCTCGCGGCGCTGATCACCGTCGCGGCGGGGCTCTACATCGTCTATGCGGCGCGGCTCTCCGGCCGGCGGCTGCCGGTGCTGCTCCTGCCGGTGACGACCATCGGCTATGCGGCGCCGGGTGCGGTGCTGGCGCTCGGCATCCTCTTCCCGCTCGCGGGGGTGGACAACTGGATCGCCGACCGCTGGCTGGCGCTGACGGGCACGGACCCGGGGCTGATCCTGACCGGCAGCGCCGCGGCGCTGGTCTTCGCCTATTCCGTGCGCTTCTTCGCCATCGCCCAGGGCGCGGCGGATGCGGCGCTCGGCCGCGTGCCGCCCTCGCTGCCGATGGCGGCGCGCTCGCTGGGGCGGTCGCGCGGGCAGGTGCTCGGCGCCGTCCACCTGCCGATGATCCGGGCCTCGATGGGCTCGGCGCTGCTCCTCGTCTTCGTCGATTGCGTGAAGGAGCTGCCGGCGACGCTGCTCCTTCGCCCCTTCTCCTTCGACACGCTCGCCACCCGCGCCCATGCCAAGGCCAGCCTCGAGGACATCGCCGGCGCCGCCGCCCCGGGGCTGATCCTGACGGCGGTGGGGCTGGTGGCGGTGGCGCTCCTGGCGCGGGCGCAGCGGGACTGACGGGGAAGGTGGGTTGAAAACCCACCCTACGCGGTTTGCGCCCGGCGGTGCGTCGCTGCAATCGCTTGATCCCGCGGGGTAGGGTGGGTTTCCAACCCACCGTCCTCCCGGGCCGCATTCGCAGAACCTTGCGCGACCTTCCCCGCTTGGCTAGGGATCGCGTCAGGCGCCCCTATAGCTCAGCTGGTAGAGCATCTGATTTGTAATCAGAGGGTCGGGAGTTCGAGTCTCTCTGGGGGCACCATTCTTCCTTGCGCTACCGCCTTCGGCTGCTTGAGCGCGAGGCGCAGGGTCCCTGCGCGAAGCCGCACCACCTGGCCTCCTCGGCCACCTTGCCTTCTGCCCCTTTCCAAATACCGCGGGGGTGTGGGGGCTGGTCCCCACGCCGCCCTCTCAGCCGAAGACCCGCTTGAAGATCGTGTCCACGTGCTTGGTGTGGTAGGAGAGGTCGAACTTCTCCTCGATCTCGGCGGGCGACAGCGCCGCCGTTACCTCGGCGTCTCCAAGGAGCTCTTCCTTGAAATCCTTGCCCTCTTCCCAGACCTTCATGGCGTTGCGCTGCACCAGCCGGTAGGAATCCTCGCGGCTGACGCCCGCCTGCGTCAGCGCCAGCAGCACCCGCTGCGACATCACCAGGCCTTTGAACTTGTGCAGGTTCGCCAGCATGTTCTCCGGATAGACGACCAGCTTCTCCACCACCCCGGCAAGCCGGTTCAGCGCGAAGTCGAGATGCACCGTCGCATCCGGCGCGATGCCGCGCTCGACGGAGGAATGGGAGATGTCGCGCTCGTGCCAGAGCGCGACGTTCTCCAGCGCGGGCACCACGGCCGAGCGCACCAGACGGGCGAGGCCGGTGAGGTTCTCCGTCAGCACCGGGTTGCGCTTGTGCGGCATGGCGGAGGAGCCCTTCTGCCCGGCGGAGAAGAACTCCTCGGCCTCCAGCACCTCGGTGCGCTGCATGTGGCGGATCTCGGTCGCGACATTCTCGATGGAGCTGGCGATGACGCCGAGCGTCGCGAAGAACATCGCGTGGCGGTCGCGGGGGATCACCTGGGTGGAGATCGGCTCGGGCGTGAGGCCGAGCTTTTCGCAGACGTAGTCCTCCACCCGCGGGTCGATGTTGGCGAAGGTGCCGACGGCGCCGGAGATGGCGCCGGTGGCGATCTCGGCGCGGGCGGCCTCGAGCCGGGCGCGGTTCCGGGCCATCTCGGCATAGAAGCGGGCAAAGGTCAGGCCCATGGTGGTGGGCTCGGCATGGATGCCGTGGCTGCGGCCGATGCGCACCGTATCCTTGTGCTCGAAGGCGCGGGCCTTCAGCGCCGCGAGCAGCCGGTCGAGATCGGCGAGGAGGATGTCCGCCGCGCGGGTGAGCTGGACGTTGAACGAGGTGTCGAGCACGTCGGAGGAGGTCATCCCCTGATGGACGAAGCGCGCCTCGTCGGAGCCGATATGCTCGGCCAGATGGGTGAGGAAGGCGATGACGTCATGCTTGGTGACCGCCTCGATCTCGTCGATGCGGGCGACGTCAAAGGTCACGCCCTCGGCCTTCCAGACGGCGGCGGCGTTCTCCTGCGGGATCGTACCGAGATCGGCCATGGCCTGGCAGGCATGGGCCTCGATCTCGTACCAGATCCGGAAGCGCGTCGCCGGCTCCCAGATGGTGGTCATCTCGGGGCGGGAATAGCGCGGGATCATCGGCGGCCTCTTGCTGGACGAGCGGTTGGATCGGGGAGGTGCGGCCCGTATAGGATCGGGGGGAGAGATCGGCAAGGCGGGGGCGATGGAGCTGACGGCGGAGGCATTCCGGGGGCGCTGGGCGCTGGAGCGGGCGATCGACGACCGCCGCGCCGGCGAGGCCGGGCGCTTCACCGGCGAGGCGGTGCTGACGGGCGAGGGCGAAGCGCTGCGCTACCGGGAGGAGGGGCTTTTGACCCTCGGCGGGCGGGCGCCGCTCAAGGCGGCGCGGGTCTACCTCTGGGAGCTCTCCGGCGGCCGGCTCCGCATGTTCTTTGAGGACGGGCGGGCCTTTCACGAGGTGACGGGCGAGGCGCCGGCGGCCCTGCATCCCTGCGGCGAGGACCTTTATCGCGTGCGCTACAACTTCGCCCAATGGCCCGAGTGGCGGGCGGTCTGGGAGGTCTCGGGGCCGCGGAAGGACTACCGGATGGACACGCGCTACCGCCGGCTCTGAGGCCGCGGCTTGTCGTGCCCCCCCGGAGCGTGGCATGACTTGGCAAAGGGCAGGGCCCGGCAGAGATGAGGACGACAGACATGGCCGTGACGATGAGCGAAGACAGGGCGCTGGCGGAGGCCTTCGGCCTGACCGAGGGCCGGGGGCGGATCGCCAAGCAGGTGGCGCTGGTGGCGCTGGGCGTCGTCTTCCTCGCGGTCATGTCGAAGATCCGCGTGCCCTTCTGGCCGGTGCCGCTGACCATGCAGACCTTCGGGACGCTGCTGGTGGGCGCGGCCTTCGGGTTCCGCCTCGGCGGGCTGACGCTGCTCGCATGGCTGGCGGTCGGCGCGGCGGGCGTCTCCGTCTTCAACGGCGATGCGGCGGGGCTCGCCTATTTCGCCGGGCCGACGGGCGGCTACCTCGTGGGCTTCGCGGTCGCCGGCGCGCTGGTCGGCTGGCTGGCCGAACGCGGCTGGAGCCGGTCGGTGCGCGGCATGGTCGGCGCGCTCCTCCTCGGCAATATCGTGATCTACGCCTTCGGCGTGCCGTGGATGGCCTATCTCTTCCTCGCCGAGCGCGGCGCGGACTGGGTGATCCAGTACAGCTTCACCAACTTCCTCCTGGGCGACGCGGTGAAGCTGGCGCTGGCCGCGGTGATGCTGCCGGCGGCCTGGAAGCTCTCCGGCCGCTGAGGGCGGCAGGCTCGACCCGCCCTGACGGGCGGGCTCGCGAAGGGCAGGGGGTGAATCCCCTGCCTTTTTGTTTGCGGGGCGTCCCGACGGTCGTGCGGTGCCCCCGCCCGGTGCGCCGAAGGCGCAGGGCGAGCGCCGGCCCGGCCCGCGGGCTGGCGCTCTGGTGAGGCTGGGCAATAGCTCGGAGCGAAGGCGGGCTTGCGCCATAAAGCGCCTCGCGGAACCGTCGGGGCGCCATCCCCCGGGCCGGCGCTCGCCCTGCGCGGCGCCGTCAGGCCTGTTGCGAAGGGGCGGTTGGTTGCAAACCCACCCTACGCCATGGCGGAGAGCGCCGCATCGAACGGGTAGTGCGTCAGGTTCTCGCAGCCGTCCTCGGTGATCAGCACCTGATCCTCGAGCTTGATCGAGAAGTCGCCGCCCTCGGGGCTGACCAGCGCCTCGGCGCAGAGCACCATGCCGGGCTCCAGCACGACGTCAAAGGCACCCTCGACATGGCCGTCCTCATAGGGGACGAAGGGCCATTCGTCGCAGAGCCCGACACCGTGGAGCTTGCAGGAGTACTTCTGCCGCCAGAACTCCGGCGCCAGCCGGTGGCCGCCGAAGGTCAGCTCCGCCACCGTCACGCCGGGGCGGAGGCGGGAGATGTGATCGTCCATATGCGCCCGGGCATGGGCGAAGGCGGCGACCATGTCGGCGCGCGGCGGGGCGTCGCCGATCCACCATGTGCGCGAGATGTCGACGCAGATGCCGTAGGCGCCGATGAGATCGGTGTCGAAGGCCACGATCTCGTTCGGCCGGACGATCCGCGGCCCGCATTCCTGGAACCACGGGTTGGTCCGGGGGCCGGAGGCGAGGAGCCGCGTCTCGATCCATTCGCCGCCCCGGCGGATGTTCTCGGCATGAAGTACGGCCCAGATGTCATCCTCGCTCATCGAGCCGAGCGGCACGCCGGCGCGGGCGGCGGCCTCCATCTCGGTCATGGCCGCCTCGCAGGCCAGCATGGCGCAGCGCATGGCCAGGATCTCGTCGGGCCCCTTGATGGCGCGGACGCGCTCGGTCACCGCCTCGCCCTCGGTCACGGTGAAGCCGGCCGCCTCGAGCGCGCGGAGCCCGGCGATCTGGATCTTGTCGATGGCGAGCCGCCGGCCGGCGCCGCAATGCGCGGCCATGATCTCGGCGATCTGGCCGGCGAAGGCATCGGCCGCCGCCTCGCCACGGTCGCCCGTCACCGCGTAGAAGAAGGAGGCGCCGCCCCGCACCTCCGCCACCAGCGGGTTGAAGGACGACAGGAACGGCGCATGCTTGTAATCGAAGAGCACCATATGCCCGTCGGCGCAGAGCAGGCAGGCGCGGAACGGGTTGTGGCTGTTCCAGAGCTGCATGTTGGTGCTGTCGGTCGCGTAGCGGATGTTGAGCGGGTCGAACATCAGGAGCGCATCGCAGCCGGCGGCGACGATCCCCGCCGTCAGCCGCTCCCACCGGTAGCGGCGCATGGCGGCAAGGTCGGGCGGCAGCAGCCCCGCCGCATCCCATTCGGCGAAGGCGAGGGCGGTCGGCCCGATCTCCACCCGGTCGCCGTCATTCGGCGTGCCGTCGGGGAGGAGTTCGGTGCCGCCCGGCAGGATGCGGGCGGGGTCGATCTTGCGGCGGTCGGCGTAATGCTCGCTCATGCGGGAGCCCCCCGAGGTCATATCGCGGGCAGGATCACCGGCGGCGGTGCCGAAATCCTGCCCGTCCGCGACATTTCCCGGTGCGCTTCGGCCGGCCGCGTGGAAGGCTGCCGCCATGCACGATTTCGACCAGCCCGCCCCGATCCTCCTCGATTCCCTGCCGCCGGAACAGCTCGAGGCCGCACGCGACCCGCTGCCGCGCCTCCGCCGCATCGAGGGCAGATGGCTCTGGCCCGATGCCTGTTTCGACGCGCAGATGGCGCTGAAGGAGCGGCTTCTGGCCGAGCGGCCGGAGCTGGTGCTGGGCGCGCTGCCGGGGCGGGAGGCGGCGATCGACGAGGCGCTGGCGGTTGTCGGGGCCGAGACGGGGCTCGCGCCCGAGGGCACGCCGCTCCAGCGCCTCGTGCGGATCACCCAGGCCGACATCTGCCTTCTGGAAGAGGTGGAGGGGGAGCATGTGCTGGTGGCGGCGGCGCTCGCCTTCCCCTCCGGCTGGACGCTGGCGGAGAAGCTGGGGCGGACGATGGCGCGGATCCATGTGCCGGTGCCGCCCTATGACCAGGGGGTCAACCTCCGGGTGGAGCGGATGTTCACCAACCTCCGCGCCGGGCAGATCGTCTGGCGGGCGAACCTCAACCCGCACCGGGATTTCCGCCTGCACCGGCCGGAATCAGAGGCGATGAGCCGCAAGGCGCGGCATCCGGGCGGGGCGCAGCCCTATCTCAGAAGCGAAAGGCAGACGCTGATGCGTCTGCCGCAAACGGGGGCGATCCTCTTCTCGATCCACACCGCGATGGTGCGCAACGAGGCCTTCCCCGGCGCCTAGAAGCCGACGACGGCCAGATCCGGCGCCATGCGCATCAGCCCGACGGTAATGCCGGTGATCGCCATAGCGCGGGCGGAGAGCGTGAGGTTCTCGCCGCGCAGGCACGAATAGACCATCAGCGACGCGCCGACCGGCAGGGCGATGACCATCACCGAGGCGTTGATCGTATGGGCGGCGAGGCGCAGGACCTTCGAGGGCGGCGCGTCCTCGGCCTCCGTATCCTCGTCGGCATAGAGCGCGCGGCGAAGCTGGTCTGCGGTCTGGAGGCTGTTCTCCTCCATCTCGGGCTCGCGATTGGCGGGCGGCATCGGGGCGCGCGCGCCGGGGGTGCCCGGGCCGCTGTCGTCGCCATCGCGGCGGCGCGGCGTGGCGCTCGCGGGGCGGATCGGCACGGCCCCGTTCACCGGGGGCGGGGCGGCGGCGGTCGTCAGGGCGGCCTGAAGCTGCGCGATGAGCTCTTCGGTCGCCGGGCCCTGCACCTCGTGGCGGATCACCCGGTCGGGCGTGTTGCCGGCGTTGACGGCAGAGATCATGAGGCCCCGGATCGAGCCCAGATGCGGCGCGGCGGGCGAGGGGCATTCGGCGCCGTCGAGCCAGAGCGTCAACGCCGATTGCCAGGGCCCGACGATGCTCGGCGCATAGGAGAGGCTGACGGTCAGCTCGGGCAGAACGAAGACGGCATGGCGCGCCCCGAACTCCGTCTCGGCCGCGCAGCCGGCCTGCCGTTCGAGAACGGTAAGCAGGGCTTCGGCAAGCGGCCGGAACTCCAGCGCCTCGCGGCGATGGTAGAGGAACTGGGCGACCTTGCTGCGGTTCTGCGGCGCGACTGGCATATTCAGCATCCCATAAACAACTAGGTTAATGATTTACCTCCAAATCCGGTTTCTCTGGGATGGGATTTAGGAATGTTTAAGGCGGGGAGGCACCGAGGGGCATAAGTTTTACGTTGCGTTTCAAGGGTTTGATCTGGCGCTGCGCGGAGTTTGCCCGGAGTCTGCGCCAGTTTTGCTAAAATCGGCCGTGAATGGCGCTTGGTCGGAGCTTTTGGTGGGCGGCCCGGAGTCGCCGCCGGGCGGGCGCCCATCGCCCAACGAAAAGGGGCGCCCCGAAAGGCGCCCCTCGTCTTCCGCCGGATCCCGGGAAAGTGGATCAGCAGGAATAGTACATCTTGTATTCGATGGGGTGCGGGCAATGCTCGTAGGCATAGACCTCTTCCCACTTCAGATCCATGTAGCCCTCGAGCTGGTCGCGCGTGAACACGTCGCCGGCGAGCAGGAACTCGTGATCGGCTTCGAGCTCGGTCAGCGCCTCGCGGAGCGAGCCGCAGACCGTCGGGATCGAGGCGAGCTCTTCCGGCGGCAGATCGTAGAGATCCTTGTCGGACGACGGGCCCGGGTCGATCTTGTTCTTGATGCCGTCGAGGCCGGCCATCAGCAGCGCCGAGAACGCCAGGTAGGGGTTCGCCGAGGGGTCGGGGAAGCGGGCTTCCACACGCTTGGCCTTCGGGCTCTCCGCCCACGGAATCCGCACGCAGCCCGAGCGGTTGCGGGCGGAATAGGCGCGCAGCACCGGCGCCTCGAAGCCCGGGATCAGGCGCTTGTAGCTGTTGGTGCCCGGGTTGGTGATGGCGTTGAGCGCCTTGGCGTGCTTCAGGATGCCGCCGATGTACCACAGGGCCTCATCGGAGAGGTCGGCATACTTGTCGCCCGCGAAGAGCGGCTTGCCGTCCTTGAAGATCGACATGTTGACATGCATGCCCGTGCCGTTGTCGCCGGCGATCGGCTTCGGCATGAAGGTTGCCGACTTGCCGTAGGCGGCGGCGACGTTCTGGATGACATACTTGTACTTCTGGATCTCGTCGGCCTGCTTGGTGACGGTCCCGAAGATCAGCCCGAGCTCGTGCTGGCACGAGGCGACCTCGTGGTGGTGCTTGTCGACCTTCATGCCCATGCGCTTCATGGTCGAGAGCATCTCGGCGCGCATGTCCTGGGCGTCGTCGACCGGGTTCACCGGGAAGTAGCCGCCCTTGATGCCGGGGCGGTGGCCCATGTTGCCGATCTCGAAATCGGTATCGGTGTTCCAGGCGCCGTCGATGGCATCGACCTCGTAGGAGACCTTGTTCATCGACACGGCATAGCGGACGTTGTCGAAGACGAAGAACTCGGCCTCGGGGCCCATGTAGGCGGTGTCGCCGATGCCGCTTTCCTTGAGATAGGCCTCGGCCTTCTCGGCGGTGCCGCGCGGGTCGCGGTCATAGGCTTCCATCGTGTCGGGCTCGACGACGGTGCAATGCAGGCACAGCGTCTTCTCCGCGTAGAACGGATCCATGTAGGCGCTGTCCGGGTCGGGCATCAGCTTCATGTCGGACTGGTCGATGGACTTCCAGCCGGCGATGGACGAGCCGTCGAACATGAAGCCCTCGTCGAGGAAATCCTCGTCGACCTGATCGCTCATGACGGTGACGTGCTGCAGCTTGCCGCGCGGATCGGTAAAGCGGATGTCGACGTATTCGACGTCCTCATCCTTGATGGTCTTGAGAACCGAAGCGTTGCTCATTCCTGTTCCTTCCCTTGAAGTTGTCTCTCGCTCGGAGATTGTCGTCCGGTCGGGCGCCTAGAGCGCCTCTTCCCCGGTCTCGCCCGTGCGGATGCGGATCGCTTCCTCCACGGGGGAAATGAAGATCTTGCCGTCACCGATCTTGTCGGTCTTCGCGGCGCCGATGATGGCCTCGACTGCCGCCTCGACCTGGGAATCGGACAGCACGATCTCGACCTTCACCTTGGGCAGGAAGTCGACGACATACTCAGCGCCGCGGTAGAGTTCGGTATGGCCCTTCTGACGGCCGAAGCCCTTGACCTCGACCACCGAGAGCCCGGAGACGCCCACGTCCTGCAGGGCCTCCTTCACCTCGTCGAGTTTGAACGGCTTGATGATCGCCTCGATCTTTTTCATGCACGACTCCCTGGACCTCGCCCCCGGTGGCAGACCATGCTTGCGCGGACTGCACAATTCGGCAGCTTTGTGTGGCTGAGGCGGCGCCGGGCATTCCCGGGAGAAACTGCCGCCTTTGCCCAATCGGTCAGCCACTTGATGAAGAATTGGGCGGATTGAGGATGAAGGAGGTCGCGGCGCCATGCAAGTCGTTCTGAGCCCCGATCAGATGCGTGACGTAGAGGCGGCCGCGATGGGCTCGGGCCGCGTCACGGGGGCGGAGCTCATGGCCCGCGCGGGGGCGGCGGTGGTCGCGGCCGCCCAGGCGCGCTGGCCGGAGCTTGCCGCGGCCCCGGGCCGGGCCGTGGTTCTGGCGGGGCAGGGGGGCAATGGCGGCGACGGCTATGTCGTGGCGCGGCTGCTGGCGGAGCGCGGTTGGGAGGTCAACGTCTTCGCGCTCGGGCCGCCGAAGGGCGATGCGGACGCCATGGCCGCCGCCTGGGGCGGCGCGCCCCGGCCCTTCGAGGCGCTGGAGCCGGAGGACCTGCGCGGCGCGGCGCTGGTCATCGACGCGCTCTTCGGGCTGGGGCTCGGTCGCCCCGTCTCCGCCGCAGTGGGGCGGGCGCTCGGCCTCGCGCAGGAGGCGGGGGCGCGGCTGGTGGCGGTCGACATCCTCTCCGGCCTCAGCGCCGAGACGGGGCAGGTGCTCACCGAGGGGCCCTTCCCGGAGGCGCCGGCCGACCTGACCGTCACCTTCGCCGCCCCGAAGCTCGGCCATGTGCTGGCGCCGGGGGCCGCGCTCTCCGGGCCCCTTGTCGTGGCCGACATCGGGCTCGGCCCCTGGCTGCCCGAAGAGGGGGCCGTGCGGCTCGCCGGCCCGGGCGGCATCGCGACAAAGGCGCAGGGGCACAAATACGAGCACGGGCATCTGATGGTCTTCGCCGGCGGCGTCGGCCGGGGCGGCGCCGCTAGGCTCGCCGCTCGCGGGGGCCTGCGCATCGGTGCCGGGGCGGTGACGATTGCCGTGCCGCCGGCGGCCCTGCAGGAGAATGCCGCCCGGCTCGACGCCATCATGCTGCGCAAGGCGGCGGGGGCGGAGGAGGCGGCGGCGCTGCTCGACGACCCGCGCATCAACGCGCTGGTCCTCGGCCCCGGATTAGGGGTGCAGCGGGCGGCGGAGCTGCTTCCCGTCGCGCTGGGGCGCGGCTGCCCGGCCGTCCTCGACGCCGATGCGCTGACCGCGCTGGCGGAGGACGAGAGCCTCCGGGCGCAGCTTCACGCCCGCTGCGTCCTCACCCCCCATGCCGGCGAATTCGCCCGGCTCTGCCCCGATCTGGCGGAGGAGTTGGCGGCCGGCGGCTCCAAGCTCGCCGCCACGCGGGCGGCGGCGGCGCGGCTCGGGGCTGTCCTCCTCCTCAAGGGGCCGGATACGGTGATCGCCGATCCGGCCGGCCGGGCCGCGATCAGTGCCGCCGCGGGGGAGGGCGCGGTGCCCTGGCTCGCCACCGCCGGCGCCGGCGACGTGCTCGCCGGCATCATCGGCGGCCTCTTGGCGCGCGGCTGGGATCCCTTCGCCGCCGCCGCCTCCGCCGCCTGGGCGCATCAGGCCGCCGCCCGCCATGTCGGGCCGGGGCTGATCGCGGAGGATCTGCCGGAGGCGCTGCCCGCCGTCCTGCGCAGCCTCGCCTGACTAGAAGGCGAGGAGCAGCCCCCCGGCATAGATCACCTCCTGATGGTGGAAGCGCGGGCGGTAGAGCGCCAGCGGCGCCAGCGCGCCGCGGGTGATCATGCCGCCGTCGATGAGCCGGAAGGCGGGCAGGGGCGGCGGGCGGAATTTGCTCTCGCCATGAAGCTGCACGCGCGTACCGGCGCCGACGACCGCATCGGAGGCCGGGCGGAACTCCCCGAGCGCGCCCGCCCGGATGCAGACGGGGGCGTGGGGGCCGGGCAGAAGTTCCAGCTCCTTCAGGCGCGCCGTGCCGGAATTGTAGGCGATGATCCGCTCGCCTGGCATCAGCGTCTCGATCGGCCGCTCGCCCTCGAGCGTGAGCACGAGCGCGCCGGCGGGCAGGCCCTCGGCGTGGTCTCCGGTGTGGTCCCCGGTTTGGTCCTCCGCCGCGTCGCCCTCGGGGCGGGCGGGGGGTATGGGATTGGTCGCGTCGCGCATCGGAATCCGGTTGGGGACGTTCTGTCTCCAATCTCAAGTTAACCAGAGGATTGTGGCAAGATTTGGGGCCAGCCGTCCCCGCCGCCGAGTGGCGGCCCGGGCAGCCGCCGGAGCCGGCCCGCGCAAGGCCGCGGCCCCCTGCATTCTGGGCTCGCATCCCCCCCTCGCTCCTGCTAGAGAGCCCCGAGATTTCGGCCGGGGAGCCCCGGCCCCGAGACGGGCGGGTGTGGCGGAACCGGTAGACGCACCAGATTTAGGTTCTGGCGCCGCAAGGCGTGGGGGTTCAAGTCCCTCCACCCGCACCACGAGAACTGGAGTAGAAGGACTGAACATGCAGGTCACCGAGACCCTCAACGACGGGCTGAAGCGCGGCTACCAGATCAAGCTGACCGCCGCCGAGCTGGACGAGAAGGTGCTGGGCAAGCTCAAGGAGGCCCAGCCCGGGATCGAGATGAAGGGATTCCGCAAGGGCAAGGTGCCGATTGCGCTCCTGCGCAAGCAGTTCGGCCCCCGCCTGATGGGCGAGGCGATGCAGGAGAGCATCGACGGCGCCCTCAGCGAGCATCTCGAGAAGAGCGGCGACCGCCCGGCGATGCAGCCCGATGTCCAGATGACCAACGAGGACTGGAAGGAAGGCGACGACGTCGAGGTCTCCGTCAGCTACGAGACGCTGCCCGAGGTGCCCGAGGTCGACTTTTCCAAGATCAAGCTCGAGCGGCTCGTGGTCGAGCCCGATGACGCCGCCGTGCAGGAGACGCTGGAAAACCTCGCCGGCTCCGCCCAGAACTTCGAGGATCGCCGCAAGGGCTCCAAGGCGAAGGACGGCGACCAGGTGGTCATCGACTTCGTCGGCCGCGTGGATGGTGAGGAATTCGAGGGCGGTGCGGCGGAGGATTATCCTCTCGTGCTCGGCTCCAACTCCTTCATCCCCGGCTTCGAGGACCAGCTCGTCGGCGTGAAGGCCGAGGAAGAGAAGGACGTGACCGTCACCTTCCCCGAGCAGTACCAGGCCGAGCATCTCGCCGGCAAGGAGGCCGTCTTCTCCGTCACCGTCAAGGCGGTGAAGGAGCCCAAGCCCGCCGAGATCGACGACGAGCTCGCCAAGAAATACGGCGCCGACGACCTCGACGCCCTCAAGGCCCAGGTCACCGAGCGGCTCGAGAGCGAATATGCCGGCGCCTCCCGCGCCGTCGCCAAGCGCGCCCTTCTCGATGCGCTGGACAAGGCCGTGGAATTCGATCTGCCGCCGAGCCTCGTCGAGGCCGAGGCCAACCAGATCGCTCACCAGCTCTGGCACGAGGACAATCCCGACCATCACGGCCATGACCATGATGCGATCGAGACCACCGACGAGCACAAGAAGCTCGCCGTCCGCCGCGTGAAGCTCGGCCTGCTCCTCGCCGAGATCGGCCAGAAGGCCGAGGTCAAGGTCTCCGACAGCGAGCTGACCCAGGCGATCCTCAACCAGGCCCGGCAATATCCGGGGCAGGAGCGGCAGTTCTTCGACTACGTCCAGCAGAATTCCGGCGCCCGCCAGCAGATCCAGGCGCCGATTTTCGAGGACAAGGTGGTGGATCACATCTTCACCGAGGCCGACGTGACGGAGAAATCCGTCAGCAAGGACGACCTGCAAAAGGCCGTGGAAGCGCTCGACGACGAGGTCTGAGCCCCGCCTCAGGGATCGTGCTAAGGGCCGGCGAGGGTGACCCCGCCGGCCCTTTTCCATGCGCGCGGCGCGCCTCCCGGCGCCCGGCCCCCCATGTCTTTGCTCCCGGGCATCCTCGGGGGGAGTCGCCAAAGGCGACGGGGGGCAGACAGCCCCCCGTGACCCGGTCTCAACCTGGCGCCCCGCCCGCCGCAGAGCGCCCTAAAATTCTTCGCAGAAGTCTTTTGAGGCGCATTCCCGCTCAGAGCGGGATGCGGTAGCGGCCGAAGCCCTCTTCCGTCATCTCGCCCGTGGGCTCGATGGTGACGCCGGGCACGCTGTCCGCATAGTCCGCCCCCGCCGGGCCGGTGTCGAAGAGCACGCTCGTGCCCTCCATCGGCGCGAAGCTCCAGTTGCCGTCGGCCGAGGGGCTGATCGTGCCCTGATCGACGATGTAGCGCACGATGACGTCGCGGTTGGTGTCCGGCCCCTCGAAGATGATCGTCGAGCCATCCGCCCCGGGGAAGCTGCCGCCGCCGGAGGCGCGGTAATTGTTGGTGGCGACCACGAATTCCTGCTCGGGATCAATGGGTTCGCCCTGGAACTCCAGGTTGACGATCCGGTTCGCCTCCGCATTCATCACATTGCCGTCCCGGTCGAATTTCGAGGGCTGGCTGAGGTCGATCTCGTAGGTCACCCCGTCGATCACGTCGAAATTGTAGGAGGGGAAGTCGGGGCTCAGAAGCACCTGACCCTCTTCGCCGGGGGTGATCTGGTTGAATATCCCCGCCGAGCGCTCCAGCCAGTCCTTCACCTCGGCGCCGGTGATCTTCACCGCGCGGATGGTGTTGGGGTAAAGGTAGAGGTCGGCGACGTTCTTGATGGCCACCGGGCCGGTCGCCACGTCGGTGTAGTAATCCGGCCCCGCCCGGCCGCCGGCCTTGAAGGGCGCGGCGGCGGAGAGGAGCGGCAGGTCCGCATATTCCGTCCCCGCGAGCTGGTCCTCCAGATACCACATCTGCGCGTTGGAGACGATCTGCACCGAGGGGTCGTCGGCCACCAGGGCGAAGTAGGAATGCAAGGGCGCATCCGTCTCGCCGACGGCGCGGCGGATGTATTCCAGCGTCTCCTCATGCTCAGCGGCGACCGCCTGTTCGACCGGCTCGAAGCTCTCGACGGTGGGCACGGTCTCGCCGGCCTCGTTGCGCATCGAGATCGGCCGCGCCTCGACCGAATGGCCGGCGATCACCCAGGCATCGCCCTGCCGCTCGAGCATGAGGTCGATGAGGCCCATGTGGCTGCCCCAGAAGCCGGCCATGACGCCGGGCTTGCCGGAGATGGTGCCGGCGGTGGCATCTACACCCTCCCAGCCCTCGTAGTTCGGGCCCGGGAAGACGAGATGCAAATGGCCGGTCATGATCGCGTCGATGCCCTCGATGGCGGCGAGCGGCACGGCGGCGTTCTCCATCATCATCTCGTGCTCGGCCGAGCCGATGCCCGAATGCGAGAGCGCGATGATGATCTCGGCGCCCTCTTCCTTCATTTTCGGCACATAGGCGGAGACCGCCTCGACGATGTCGCGGACCTCGACATTGCCCTCCAGATGCCCCCGGTCCCATTGCATGATCTGCGGCGGCACGACGCCGATGATGCCGATCTTCAAGGGGAAGGTCTCGCCCGCGCCGTCGGTGATGTCCTGCTCGAGGATCACATAGGGCGGGATCAGCGTCTCGTCCTCGGTGGGCGTGGCGCCCATGGCGGTGACGACATTGCAGGTGACGATCGGGAAGTCGGCGCCGGCGAGCGACTTCTCGAGGAAGCTCAGCCCGTAGTTGAACTCGTGGTTGCCGAGCGTCGAGGCATCGACGCCAAGCGTGTTCATCGCCTTCATGATCGGGTGGACGTCGCCGTCCTCCATGCCCTTCTCATAGGCCATGTAATCGCCCATCGGATTGCCCTGCAGGAAGTCGCCGTTGTCGAGTAGGAGCGAATTGGTCGATTCGGCCCGGACCGCCTCGATCAGCGTCGCGGTGCGGCTGAGGCCAGCCGTGTCGATCGGCCGGTCGGCGTAATAATCGTAGGGCCAGATATGCATGTGGATGTCGGTCGTCTCCATCAGGCGCAGATGCGCCTGGCCGGCCTGGGCGCGGGCGGAGAAGGGATGGAGCGCGAAGGCCCCGGCGGTGCCGGCGATGAAGCCGCGGCGTGTCAGGCGGATTGGCATGTCGGTTCTCCCCATTGATCCTGTCAGGATGCAGCCAAGCCGATCTTTGTGACAACCGTGCCGTCGCGAGGGTGCCAGGGTCGGCTTGACCTCGCTGCCCCCGCCGCCTATTGCGCCCGCCTTTCGGGCAGGGAACGCGCGCATGGGCGGTGGTGACATCACGCTGGGAATCGACTTCGGCACCTCGAATTCCGCTGCCGCCGTGCTGCGGGACGGCGCCGTGCGCATGATCCCCGTGGAGGGCGGCGACGAGACGCTGCCGACGGCCTTCTTCTTCGATTACGACAGCCGGGAGACGCTGATCGGCCATGCCGCCGGCGCGGCGCTGATCGAGGGGCGGGAGGGGCGCTACATGCGCGCCCTGAAGCGCGTGCTTGGCACGCCGCTCATGCACGAACCACGGCAGCTCCTCAACGAGCGGCTGACCTTCGTCGAGATCATCGGCCGGTTCCTCGGGCGGCTCCGCGCCGCTGCCGAGGCGGAGCTCGGCCAGCCCGTCACCCGCGTCCTCTCCGGCCGGCCGGTGCATTTCCACGAGGCCGATGCCGCCCGCGACGATGCGGCGGAGGCGGACCTCCGCGCCGCTTACGAGGCGGCGGGGTTCGGGCAGGTGGACTTCCTCCCCGAGCCTGAGGCGGCGGCCATCGCCGGCGGCCCGCCGGAGCGCGGGCTGGGGCTCGTCGTCGACATCGGCGGCGGCACCTCCGACTTCTCGCTCTACGAGGCGGGGGAGGGCGGGGTCCGCACGCTCGTCAGCCACGGGCTCCGCATCGGCGGGACGGATTTCGACCGGGCGCTCTCCTTCGAGCTGGTCATGCCGCATCTCGGCCGGGGCGGGATGCTCCGCCGCGAGATGGGCGAGGGGTTGCTCGAGGCGCCGACGGCGCTCTTCGCCGAGCTGGCGACATGGGAGAAGATCCCCTTCCTCTACAGCCCCCAGACGCTCCGCATGGTGCGCGACATGAAGGGGCTCGCCGTCGAGCCCCGCCCCTTCGCGCGGCTGGAGGAGGTGCTGGTGAGCGAGCTCGGCCATGACATCGCCTTCGCCGTCGAGGCCGGCAAGATCGCCGCCAACGGCCGCGAGCGCCGCGGCAGCGCCGATCTCGGCGTAATCGAGCCGGGGCTTCAGGTGGCGATCGAGGAGATGGCGCTGGCGGCGATCCTGGCGCCCTTCGCCGAGCGCATCCGCGCCGGCGCGATGGAGACGTTGCAGATGGCGGGGGCAAGCCCGGGCGACGTGGCGCGGGTCACCTATGTGGGGGGCTCCTCGCTCCTCGGCCAGGTGAAGGGCGCCATGCAGGCGGCGCTGCCGGAGGCGGAGCACGTCTTCAGCGAGGTCTTCACCGCCGTCGCAGCGGGGCTGGCGATGGAGTCGGCGGCGCGCGGCAGAGGGCGGGGGCCCTAAAATTCTTCTGCGAAGAATATTGGGCGCTGCCCCGGGCCGGGCGCCGGGCGGAGAGCGGGCATGGGGGGCTGTCTGCCCCCCGCCGGCCCCGGGGGGGCCGACTCCCCCCGAGGATGCCCGGGAGCAAAGACAGGGGGACGACGGGCAGGGGGCCGGCGGCGCGCCGGGTCAGGCGGCGGGGGCCTGCGCCTCGACCGGCAGGCGGTCGCCCGGCAGGCCGAGATCGGCGACCAAGGTCAGCGTCAGGCCGGTCTCGGCATAATCGACCGTGACATCGCCGCCGAAACTCTGCGGCAGCACCTCGCCGATGATGCGGCTGCCGAAGCCGGTGCTGGAGGGCATGGTGACGGGCGGGCCGCCGCTTTCGCACCAGGTGAAGGTGAGGAGCGTGCCGGTGGCGCCGGCGGCCACATCCCAGGAGATGTCGACGCGGCCATCGTCCACGCTGAGCGCGCCGTATTTCACCGAATTGGTGGCGAGCTCGTGCAGCGCGAGGCTGAGGGTCGTCACCTGATCCTGGCCGATCAGCACCTCCGGGCCCTCGAGACTGATGCGCCTCACGTGATCGTCGAAGGGCATGAGGGCCCGCTGGGCGACATTCTCCAGATGGCCGAGCGAGGTCGGCGCCTCCATCAGCACGTCCTGGGCGCGCACCAGCGCGGCGATGCGCTTCTGCAGCGCCACCTTGATCTCGGCGACATCCGTCCGGCCGCGGATCGTCTGGTTCACCAGCGCCGAGACGAGGCCGTAGGCATTGCGCGAGCGGTGGACGAGCTCGCGGTTGCGCAAGGTGGCCATCTGCTCGGCGCGGACCTTACCGGTGGTCTCGATCACGGTGTCGAGCATGCCGCGCACCACGCCCTCTTCGTCACAGACGGGGCTGTAGCAGAAGGTGAAATAGGCCGTCTCGAAGGCACCGTTGCGGTTGGTCTCGAGCGGGAAATCCTCGATGAAGGTCGCCTCGCCGGCGAGGGCGGCGGCGGAGATGGGGCGCAGCGTCTCCTCCTCCTCGCTCCAGACGTCGAAGAAGGGCCGGCCGAGGCAGGGATGCTTGCCCCCGAGTATGGAGATGAAGGCGTCGTTGTAGATCATGACCAGCTCGTCGCCCCAGCACAGGCACTTGGGAAAGGCCGAGTTGAGCATCATCGAGACGGCGATCTTCAGCGCGGCGGGCCAATCCTCCGGCGCGCCGATCGGTGTCGAGGACCAATCCTTCGTGCCGATGGCGGAGGGCATCTCGCCGCGTCCGCGCAGGAAAGGGGGAAGAACGGGAATGCTGGTGTCCAAGTTCAAGTCCTGACCGGAGGTGATTCGATGGTGCCATGCCGGCGGTACAAGGCCAAGAGATCATTCGATAGGCGGAGCCGGCAGAAAGATGAATGATTGGTAAATTCAGACAAGCCGCTGCCTGAAATTATCCGGGGCCCCGATCGCGGGGAAGCGGGATCGCGCCGAGCGGGCAGGGGAGCCTTGGCGGATTGTCGCCAAGATTCGCATGTGCCGGGGGCGTGGGGCCGAATGAAAAGGGCCGCACCACAAGGGTGCGGCCCTTCGCTGGTCCCTGAAAAGGGGTGCCTAGTCGCGCTCCTCTTCGCTCGCCTCTTCGGGGCGGGCGTCGCGCGGATCGTCGTAATCGTCCGAACCGGCCGAGCCGAGATCGTCGAAGAGCTCGGCGATCTCGAATTCGGCGGCGGCTTCTTCCTCGGCGGCAAGCTCCTGGATGGATTTGCCGGAGGCCTGAAGCTCGGCCTCTTCCGGCGAGCGGGCGACGTTGAGCTTGATCGTCACCTCGACCTCCGGGTGGAGGACGACGGTCACCTCGTGCAGGCCCAGCTCCTTGATCGGAGAGAGCACGACCTGCTTGCGGTCGATCGAGTAGCCCTCGGCGGTGGCGGCCTCGGCGGCGTCACGCGGGGTGACGGAGCCGTAGAGCGCGCCGCCGTCGGAGGCGGAGCGGATGATGACGAAGGCTTCGCCGTCGAGCTTGGTGGCGAGGGCCTCGGCTTCCTTGCGGGTTTCGAGATTGCGGGCCTCGAGCTGGGCCTTCTCGGTCTCGAACCGCTTCATGTTCTCGTCATTGGCGCGCAGGGCCTTGCCCTGGGGGAGAAGGAAATTGCGGGCGTAGCCCTCTTTCACCTTCACCACTTCGCCCATCTGGCCGAGCTTGGCGACGCGTTCGAGCAGGATGACATCCATGTCGGTCTCCTTACTTCACGGCGTAGGGGAGCAGCGCCAGGAACCGGGCACGCTTGATCGCCTGGGCGAGCTTACGCTGGTTCTTGGAGCCGACGGCGGTGATCCGGGAGGGGACGATCTTGCCCCGCTCGGAGATGTAGCGCTGCAGCAGACGCGTGTCCTTGTAGTCGATGACGGGTGCGCCCTCGCCCTCGAACGGGTCGGTCTTGCGGCGGCGGAAAAACGGTTTGGCGGCCATGTGTCCGGTCCTTTCCTACGAGATCAGCGGCGGTCGCGGCGGTCGCCGCGGTCGCGGTCGTCGCGCTTTTGCATCTGCACCGAGGGGCCATCCTCATGTGCCTCGACCTTAATGGTCAGCACGCGCATGACGTCGTCATGCAGGCGCATCAGGCGCTCCATTTCCTGCACGGCATTGGCCGGGCTGTCGGTGCGCATGAAGGCGTAGTGGCCCTTGCGGTTCTTGTTGATCTTGTAGGCCATCGTCTTGATGCCCCAATACTCGGTATCGAGGACCTGGCCACCGTTGTCGCTGAGGACCGTGCCGAAATGCTCGATGAGGCCTTCGGCTTGCGTGTTGGACAGGTCCTGACGCGCAATAAAGACATGCTCGTAAAGGGGCATGACTCTCCACTTCTCTTGTCGCGGCGCATTTCAAAGGGGGGCCAAGAACCTTCCGCGGGCCACCCCACGAGAGACTGCGCGGTTAAGAACGTCTCGCGGAAGGAATGCGGCCTTATACAGATCAGGGCCGGCGTGGCAAGGCCGCGCGCCCGGCCCATTTTCCCTGCCCTCACCACGAGCCTGCCCGGTTTCGGCCCCATTCGCTGCGTCAGATGCGGCATCGACCGCGAAGAGAGGCCGCGTCTCATGACCACTGTCCTGCAACCCGTCGCCCGCAGCCGCCGCAAGGCGGCGCGCGCCCCCGCCGCCCGGCATCGGGTGGAGGAGGCCTATTGGGGCTATGTGATCCGCAAGGTCACGCCGATGACGGAGCTGATGGCGGCCCTGCAGGTGCTGGCGACGAGCGGCGGCATCCTGGGGCTGGCGCTGACGGCGGGGCTCTGGCTCATGCCGATGGGCGGCGACAGCGCGACCCTGGTGGCCTTCCGGCTCATCGCCTCCGTCGTGCTCGCCGGGTTCGGGGCGACGCTCCTGTGGGTCGGCAGCCGCGGCACGCGGGCCGAGGTGCAGATCGACATCGCCCAGGGCGAGGTGCGCGAGGTGCTGCGCAACCGCGCCGGCCTGCCGACGCTGGCGGGGCGCGTGGCCTTTGCCGATGTCGGCGGCGTCTTCCTGACCCGCCGGCCCGAGCGGGGCGATCAGCGGGCGACGCTGGTGCTGCGGCTCGGCAATTCGACGCGGCTCATCCATGTGGCGCAGGGGCCGGAGGATGCGCTTCTGGCGCTGCGCGACCGGATCGGGCGGGACCTGATGGTCCGCCCCCGGCAGAGCCGGCCCGAGCCCGCCAATGCGCCCGGCAGCCCGCGGCCCGCCCGCCTGCCGCCGCTGGCCCAGCCGGCCGCCTGAGGGCTCACGCCGGATCGGGGACCAAAGGTCTCCGCCTGAGATTTCCAGATCGACCTCCACCTGCGGCGCGGATCATCCGCGCTCCCTTTCCTTGTCGCCCATCCCGGCTTTCGCTAGACCGGCGGGCAGTCGTGGCAAACGGGAGAAGATGATGCGGGCATTCGTGTTTCCGGGGCAGGGGGCCCAGGTGATCGGCATGGGCAAGGCCCTGGCCGAGGCCTATCCCGAGGCCCGCGCCGTCTTCGACGAGGTCGACGACACGCTCGGCGAGCCGCTCTCCGCCCTCATCTGGGAGGGCGAGATCGAGACGCTGACCCTCACCCGCAACGCCCAGCCGGCGCTCATGGCCACCTCGCTTGCCGCCTTCCGCGCGCTCGAGGCCGAGGGCGTCGACATCTCCGACGCCGGGCTCGTCGCCGGCCATTCGCTTGGCGAATATTCGGCGCTCGCCGCCGCGGGCGCGCTCAGCCTGAAAGACACCGCCCGGCTTCTGCGCATCCGCGGCGATGCCATGCAGGAGGCCGTCCCCGCCGGGGTCGGCGCCATGGCCGCCATTCTCGGCCTGTCCTTCGAGCAGGTGGCGGAAATCGCTGCCAAGGCGACCAGCCCCGAAGAGATCGTGCAGGCCGCCAATGACAACGACCCCGCGCAGGTCGTCCTTTCCGGCCACGCGCCCGCCGTCGAGCGGGCCATGGCGCTCTGCAAGGAGGCGGGGGCCAAGCGGGCGCTGCCGCTGCCCGTCTCCGCCCCCTTCCACTCCGCGCTCATGCAGCCCGCCGCCGAGCGGATGGCCGAGGCGCTGGCGGAGGTGGAGATCCTGGCGCCGAATGTGCCGCTCGTCGCCAATGTCACGGCGCGGCCCGTGACCGAGCCGGCCGAGATCCGCGACCTTCTCGTCGCGCAGGTCACCGGGTCGGTCCGCTGGCGGGAATCGGTCATGCACATGGCCGAGGCCGGCGTGACGGAGACCTGGGAGATCGGCGCCGGCAAGGCGCTGACCGGCATGATCCGCCGGATCGCCAAGGAGATCGAGACCAAGACCGTCGGCACGCCCGACGAGGCGGCCGCGGCCGCGCAAAGCCTCAAGGAGTGATCCCGATGTTCGACCTCACCGGCAAGACCGCCCTCGTCACAGGCGCCTCGGGCGGCATCGGCGCCGCCATCGCCCGCGCGCTGCACGGCGCCGGCGCCACCGTCGGGCTGTCCGGCACCCGCGAGGCGCCGCTGCAGGCGCTCGCGGGCGAGCTCGGCGAGCGGGCGCATGTGCTGCCCTGCAACCTCTCCGATCCCGTGGCCGTGGCCGCGCTGCCGAAAGAGGCGGCGGAGGCGATGGGCAGCCTCGACATCCTCGTCAACAACGCCGGCATCACCCGCGACAACATCTTCATGCGCATGAGCGACGAGGAATGGTCGGAGGTGCTGGAAGTGAACCTCAACGCCACGGTCAAGCTTTGCCGGGGCGCCATCCGGGGGATGATGAAGTCCCGCTGGGGGCGGATCGTCAACATCTCGTCCATCGTCGGCGCCACCGGCAATCCGGGGCAGGCGAATTACGCCGCCGCCAAGGCCGGCATGATCGGCTTCGGCAAGGCGCTGGCGCAGGAGGTGGCGAGCCGCGGCATCACCGTCAACGCGGTGGCGCCCGGCTTCATCGCGACGCCGATGACCGACAAGCTGAGCGAGGCGCAGCAGGAGGCGATCATGGGGCAGATCCCCCTCGGCCGCATGGGCTCGCCCGAGGATATTGCCGCCGCCGTCCTTTATCTCGCCAGCGAGGAAGCGGCCTATGTGACCGGCGCCACGCTGCATGTGAACGGCGGAATGGCAATGCTCTGACGCCGATCGGGCGGGCCATTTCCGCCCGCCCGGCCGGCCGCGAAAACGGCCCGAAAGAGCCCGAGGGAAAGCGTTTGCCTGCCCTTGAAACTCTGGTATAGGCCGACGAGATTTGCCGGGGCGGTTCCCGCCGCCCCGTGAGGGGAAGCCCTTTGGGGGGCTGTCGAAACCGCCCGACAGGGGCTATAGAGCAGGGCGATAGCCCGAAACGTGAGGGATAGATATGAGCGACGTCGCTGACCGCGTGCGCAAGATTGTGGTGGAGCATCTCGGTGTCGAAGAAGACAAAGTGACCGAGAATGCCTCCTTCATCGACGATCTGGGCGCCGACTCTCTGGACACCGTCGAACTGGTCATGGCTTTCGAGGAAGAATTCGGGATCGAGATCCCGGACGATGCCGCCGAAACGATCCAGACCTTCGGCGATGCCGTGAAGTTCATCGAGGGCGCGCAGTAAGCGCCTCTCGAAGGTCGATTGGTGAGCGGCGCCCCCCGGGGCGCCGTTTTGCTTTTGGGCCTGCCGCCATTCAGGTGACGGGGGCGGGCGGCGACCGGCCCCCGAAAGGAGCATGGGCCACCGGCTCTTGCCCCGCTCTTTGCCCCTGAGGTAGAGGTCGGCCAACGAAGAAGACGTGGGAGAGAGCAGATGCGCCGTGTCGTGGTCACCGGATTGGGCCTTGTCACCCCGCTTGCAGATGGCGTGGAAAAGAGCTGGGAGCGGCTTCTGGCCGGCCAGTCCGGCGCCGGGCCCATCACGCGCTTCGACGCCTCGGGCGTCACCACGAAATACGCCTGCGAGGTTCCCCGCGGCGACGGGAGTGACGGCACGTTCAATCCCGACCGCTACATGGAGCCGAAGGACCAGCGCAAGGTCGACGATTTCATCCTCTTCGGCATGGCCGCCGCGCAGCAGGCGGTCGAGGATTCCGGCTGGATGCCGGAGGCCGAGGAAGACCGGCTGCGCACCGGCGTGCTCATCGGCTCCGGCATCGGCGGGCTGAACTGGATCGCGCAGACGGCCGTGCAGATCAAGGAGAAGGGGGCGCGGCGCGTATCGCCCTTCTTCATCCCCGGCTCGCTCATCAACCTCATCTCCGGTCAGGTCTCGATCCGCTACGGCTTCAAGGGGCCGAACCATGCGGTGGTCACCGCCTGCTCGACCGGCGCCCATGCCATCGGCGATGCGGCGACGATGATCCAGCTCGGCCGCGCCGACGTCATGGTCGCCGGCGGCGCCGAGGCGGCGATCTGCGAGATCGGCATCGCGGGGTTCAACGCCTGCAAGGCGCTCTCCACCAAGCGCGAGGACGACCCGAAGGCCGCCTCCCGCCCCTGGGACACGGATCGCGACGGCTTCGTCATGGGTGAGGGCGCCGGCATGGTGATCCTCGAGGAATACGAGCACGCGGTTGCGCGGGGCGCCAAGATCTATGCCGAGGTGAAGGGCTACGGCCTTTCCGGCGACGCCTATCACATCACCGCCCCCTCGGAGGACGGTGACGGCGGCGAGCGCTCGATGCTCGCCGCGCTGGCCGATGCCGGGCTTGAGCCCCATCAGATCGACTACATCAACGCCCATGGCACCTCGACCATGGCCGACACGATCGAGCTCGGCGCCGTCGAGCGGATGCTCGGCGATGCGGCGAGCCAGGTCACCATGTCCTCCACCAAGTCGATGACCGGGCACCTCCTTGGCGCCGCGGGGGCCATCGAGGCGATCTTCTCTATCCTCGCCATCCGCGACCAGGTGGCGCCGCCGACGATCAACCTCGACAATCCGGCGGTGGAGGCGAAGGTCGACCTCGCCCCCAATGCCAAGGTCGAGCGGAAGATCGACTATGCGCTGTCGAACTCCTTCGGCTTCGGCGGCACCAATGCCAGCGTCATCTTCGGGAAAGCGCCCTGATGTGGAAGGCCATCGCGTCCAACGCCCTGACGCTCTTCATCGTCATCCTCTTCCTTCTCGGCGGCATCGTCGCCTGGGGCAGCCGCGAATACAGCGCCGAGGGGCCGCTTGAGACGGCGATCTGCCTGCGGGTGCCCGCGGGCAGCAACATGCGCCGGGTGCGCGACGATCTGGCGGAGCAGGGGGCGATCTCCTCGCCGATGGTCTACGGCATCGCCTCCGACTACACCGAGAAGGATGCGCAGCTGAAGGCCGGCGCCTTCCTCATCCCCGCCGGCGCGTCGATGGAGGAGATCCTCGACATCGTCACCCGCGGGGGCCAGTCCACCTGCGGGACTGAGATCGTCTATCGCGTCGGGCTGGGCCGGCTGCTCGCCGAGGTGCGCGCGCTCGATCCCGAGACCAACCGCTTCGTCGAGCTGGCGGAATGGGACCCGGGCGTCGAGCCCGAGGCACCGGAGGCCTATGCCGAGGTCCGCGCCGCCGCCGACACGCGCTACCGCATCGCGCTGGCCGAGGGGCTGACCTCCTGGCAGGTGGTCGAGGGGCTGAACGCAGTGGAGGTGCTCGAGGGGCCGGTGACCGAGATCCCCGCCGAGGGCACGCTCGCGCCAGACAGCTACGAGGTCGTCCCCGGCGACACGGTCGAGAGCGTCCTTGGCCGCATGGAAAGCGCGCAGGCTGCGATCCTCGCCGAAGCCTGGGCCGAACGCCGGGACGGGCTGCCGATCGAGACGCCGGAGGAGGCGCTGATCCTCGCCTCCATCGTCGAGAAGGAAACCGGCGTGCCCGAAGAGCGGCCGCTCGTCGCCTCCGTCTTCGAGAACCGGCTGCGGCAGGGCATGCGCCTGCAGACCGACCCGACGGTGATCTACGGGGTGACGGAGGGGCGCGGCGTCCTCGGCCGGGGGCTCCGCCAGAGCGAGCTTCGCGGCGAGACGCCCTACAACACCTATGTGATCGACGGCCTGCCGCCGACGCCCATCGCCAACCCCGGCCGCCTCGCCATCGAGGCGGTGCTCAACCCGGCGGAGAGCGATTACCTCTTCTTCGTGGCCGACGGCACGGGCGGCCATGCCTTCGCCGAGACCCTCGACGAGCATAACGAGAATGTCGCCCGCTGGCGGCAGATCGAGGCGGAGAGCGGCGGCCAGTAGGCCGCCCGCCGCGCCCACTTTCCTCACGACTGGTTAACCACCCCTGCCGCGCCCGCGCGCGGCGGGGGCGGTATCTTTGCGTTTGGGGCCAAGACTGCCGGGCAAAACAACAAGATCGGGGAGGGGGCCACAGCCCCCTTCGCTCATTGAGGCTGACCCGGGTCACGCCCGGACGAGAGGCAGCATGGACAAGGCACTTCCGCCGCATCTCCAAAAGGAGGGCGGCGTCGCGAAGGAATTCGCCGATGCGATCCGGGTGATGGGCAGGGTGCGGTCCGTGCTCTGCGATCTCCTCGAGAGCGTCGATCACGGTGACACGGACGGTACGAAGGCGCTGGCGGCGGAACATGCCCGCCTCATGGACGCCATCGACCGGGCTTTCAGAACGGAGCAGAAATTCGATGACTGGCTTGCCAAACAGACCGGCGCCGGGGCCGACGGCGCCCTCGATCTCGCCGACATCCGCCATCAGATCGGCTGCCGCCTGGCTCGCCTCAGAACCTGCGGCGGTGCAGGCTGAGTTCCTCGACGGGCTGAGCGAGGCCGAGCTCCGGGCGCTGCCCTGGCTCTTCGACTTCTGGGCGATGGAGCATCAGTTGCCGCCCGAGGGCGACTGGCGGGGCTGGGTGATCCTCGGTGGGCGGGGGGCGGGCAAGACCCGCGCCGGCGCCGAATGGGTGCGCTCCATGGTCGAGGGGCCGCGAGCCGACAGCCCTGGCCGCGCCCGCCGCGTGGCGCTGGTGGGCGAGACCATCGACCAGGCGCGCGAGGTGATGGTCTTCGGCGAGAGCGGCATCATGGCCTGCGCCCCGCCCGACCGGCGGCCGGACTGGATCGCCACCCGCCGGATGCTCCGCTGGCCGAACGGCGCCGAGGCGCGGCTCTTCTCGGCGCATGAGCCCGAGGCGCTCCGCGGCCCCCAGTTCGACGCCGCCTGGGTGGACGAGCTGGCGAAATGGAAGAAGGGCGAGGAGGCGTGGGACATGCTGCAGTTCTGCCTCCGCCTCGGCGATGACCCGCGGGTCTGCGTGACGACGACGCCGCGCAATTCGCAGGCGCTGAAGGCGCTCCTCGCCCAGCCGACGACCCGGCGCACCCATGCGCCGACCATGGCCAACCGCGCCAACCTCGCCGCCGGCTTCCTTGAGGAGGTCCAGCGCCGCTATGCCGGCACGCGGCGGGGGCGGGAGGAGATCGAGGGCGAGATGCTGGCCGAGGCCGAGGGCGCGCTCTGGCCGACAGAGCTGATCGAGGGGGCGCGGGTGGCGGAGGCGCCGGCGATGAGCCGCATCGTCGTGGCGGTGGACCCGCCGGTGACGGCGCATGCGGGGTCGGACGAATGCGGCATCGTCGTGGTCGGCGCGGTGACCGACGGCCCCCCGCAGGACTGGCGCGCCTATGTGCTGGAGGATGCCTCCCTCTCCGGCGCCTCGCCTTTGGACTGGGCGCGCGCCGCCATTGCCGCGCGGGAGCGGCACGGGGCGGAGCGCATCGTCGCGGAGGTGAACCAGGGCGGCCAGATGGTGGAGACGATCCTGCGGCAGATCGACCCGCTCATCCCTTACCGCGCCGTCCGCGCCCACGCCGGCAAGGCCGCCCGCGCCGAACCCGTCGCGACGCTCTACGAGCAGGGGCGGGTGAAGCACTTGGCCGGGCTCTCCGGCCTCGAGGACCAGATGGCGCTCATGACGCGCACGGGCTTCGAGGGCCGCGGCTCGCCGGACCGGGTCGATGCGCTGGTCTGGGCGCTGACCGAGGCGATCCTCGTGCCGGCGGCGGCGTGGCGGCGGCCGAGGCTGCGGGCGCTCTGAGGGGGGCGTGCGGGGGGCTGCCGCCCCCCGGTCCCCCTGCCTCGGGGGGCGCTCGCGCCCCCCGAGATCCCCCCTGAGGATTTTTTGGGAGCAAAGACATGCAGGCGGCGCGCTCTCCAGCGAGGGCGCGCCGCTTTGTCGTCTTTGCTCCAGGGACATCCTCAGGGGGCCGTTGCGCCCCGCCGCCCGAGCGCGCGGTGCCGCAGAGAGGCCGAAATCTTTCCGCCCCAGATTGCCCCCAAGCAAGCGAGGAGCGGGCGATGTTCGGACAGAAGAAGCGCGTGGCGAAGGACGTGCCGGCGGCCAAGGCGCCCGGCGGCTTCGAGGCCAAGGCATCCGCCGCCGGCGGACTCATCGCCTGGGCCGGGGGCGGGCGCGTGGCCTGGAGCCCGCGCGACACCGTTTCGCTGACGAAGACCGGCTTCACCGCCAACCCCGTCGGCTTCCGCGCCGTGAAGCTCATCGCCGAGGCCGCCGCCGCCCTGCCGCTCGTTCTGCAGGACGCGGCGCAGCGCTTCGAGGCCCATCCCGCCCTCAGCCTCCTCGCCCGGCCGAACGCCGCCCAGGGGCGGGCGGAATTCCTCGAGGCGGCCTATGGGCAGCTCCTCCTCACCGGCAACGCCTATCTGGAGGCGGTCGGCCCCGGCGGCCTGCCGGAGGAGCTGCATGTGCTGCGCTCCGACCGCATGTCGCTGCTGCCCGGCGCCGATGGCTGGCCGGTGGCCTATGATTATGCCGTCGGCGGCAAGAAACACCGCTTCACCCTCGGCGAGGGGCCGGCGGCGATCTGCCATGTGAAGAGCTTCCATCCGCAGGACGATCACTACGGGCTCTCGCCCTTGCAGGCCGCCGCTACCGCCATCGACGTGCACAACGCCGCCTCGCGCTGGTCGAAGGGGCTTCTCGACAATGCCGCGCGGCCCTCGGGCGCCATCGTCTACCGGGGCGCAGACGGGCAGGCGGCGCTCAGCCAGGATCAGTACGACCGGCTGCTCTTCGAGATGGAATCGCAGCACCAGGGCGCGCGGAACGCCGGGCGGCCGATGCTGCTGGAAGGCGGGCTCGACTGGAAGCCGATGGGGTTCAGCCCCTCGGACATGGAGTTCCAGAAGACCAAGGAGGCCGCGGCGCGCGAGATCTCCGTCGCCTTCGGCGTGCCGCCGATGATCCTCGGCATCCCCGGCGACGCCACCTACGCCAATTACCAGGAGGCCAACCGCGCCTTCTACCGGCTGACGGTCCTACCGCTCGCCGCCAAGCTCCTCGCGGCGCTTGCCGACTGGCTGGGCGACCATGCGGGCGAGCGCTTCGAGCTCCGCCCCGATCTCGACCAGATCGCGGCGCTCAGCGCCGAGCGCGAGAGCCAGTGGAAGCGCATCGCGGCGGCGGATTTCCTTTCCGAGGACGAGAAGCGGCGGCTCCTCGGCCTGCCGCCGCGGGAGGCGAGCCTTGGCGGATGACCGGATGACGGAGCGGAGCTGGGCCGAGCCCTTCGCCTGCGCGCCGGGCCTCCGCGTCGATGCGCTGGAGCGGCTCTCGGCGGTGCAGTTCGGCCAGGTGGCCGAGCATCTCGCGCGCATCGAGGCGAGCATCGAGCGGCTGGAGCGGCGGCTCTGGCTGACGGTCTTCGGCGTCCTCGGCACGGTCCTCGCGCAGGCCTTTCTGTCGATCATGGAGCGGACAGGGTGATGGAACTGGAACGGAAATTCGCAGGGGCGGGGGCCAGTGTGTCCCTCACCGAGGGGCACCGGATCGAGGGCTATGCCTCGTTCTTCGGCCAGACCGACAAGGGCGGCGATGTCGTCGAGCCCGGGGCCTATGCGGCCTCGCTGAAGCGCCTCGGCGCCGCCGGCGGCCGGGTGCGGATGCTCTGGCAGCACGACCCGCGCGAGGTGATCGGCATCTGGGACGAGGTGGTGGAGGACGGCAAGGGCCTGAGGGTCAAGGGGCGCCTGCTCACCGACGTCTCCCGGGGCCGCGAGGCGGCGGCGCTGATTGAGGCGGGGGCCATCGACGGGCTCTCCATCGGCTACCGGACGCTCCGCGCCACCAAGGATCAGAGCGGCCGGCGCCGCCTGGCGGAGCTGGAGCTCTGGGAGGTGTCGCTCGTCACCTTCCCGATGCTCCCCGAGGCGCGGGTCGGGGCCAAGGGCGAGGCGCCCGAGGCGCGGGCACTGCGCGATCTGGCGGAGGCCTTCCGGGGCGCCCGCGAGGCCTTGGCCCGGGACTGACCCGGCCGATCATCGAGAGGGGATGAGATGAGCGACGACGAGACCAAGGCGCTGGCCGCCGAGGTGGACCTGAAGGGCGAGGTGGCCGGGTTCCTGAGTGAATTCCAGAGCTTCGCCGACGACATTCACGCAAAACTTCAAGAGCAGGATGACCGCATGACCAAGCTCGACCGCAAGATGACCCTGCCGGGGCGCCGCCCGGCGCTCGCCCGGGGCGACGATCTCGAGGCGCCGCACCAGAAGGCGTTCAACGCCTATCTGCGCTCCGGCGACGACGACGGCCTCCGCCATCTCGAGATCGAGGGCAAGGCGCTCGCCACCACCGGCGACGGCGGCTATCTCGTCGATCCGCAGACCTCGGCGACGGTGATGAGCGTGCTCAACGCCACCGCCTCGATCCGCGCCATCGCCAATGTGGTGCATGTCGAGGCGACCTCCTACGACGTGCTCGTGGATCACACCGAGCTCGGCGCCGGCTGGACGACCGAGACCTCGACCATCGCCGATACGGCGACGCCGTCGATCGACCGGATCTCCATCGACCTGCACGAGCTTTCAGCCATGCCGAAGGCCTCGCAGCGCCTCTTGGACGACAGCGCCTTCGATATCGAGGGCTGGCTCGCCGCCCGCATCGCCGAGAAGTTCGCCCGCTCCGAAGCGGCGGCCTTCATCAACGGCGATGGCGAGGACATGCCGCGCGGCATCCTCGACTACCCGCGCGAGGTGAATGCCGGCGCCGTCTGGGGCGAGCTCGGCTATGTGATGACGGGGGCGGATGGCGCCTTCGCCTCCACCAACGCCTCCGACGCCATCGTCGATCTCGTCTACGCGCTCGGCGCCGAATACCGGGCCGGGGCGACTTTCGTGATGAACTCGCGCACCACAGGCGCGGTGCGCAAGCTGAAGGACAATGACGGCCGGTTCCTGTGGTCCGACGGGCTCGCCGCCGGCGAGCCGGCGCGGCTGATGGGCTATCCGGTGCTGGTCGCCGAGGACATGCCCGACATCGGCTCCGATGCCTGCGCCATCGCCTTCGGCAATTTCCACTCCGGCTACACCATCGCCGAGCGGCCGGACCTGCGGGTCCTGCGCGATCCCTTCTCGGCCAAGCCGCATGTGCTCTTCTACGCGACCAAGCGCGTGGGCGGTGGCGTCTCCGACTTCGCGGCGATCAAGCTGCTGAAGTTCGGCACCGCCTGAGGCGGCATGTGACCGGGCCGGCCTTCGGGCCGGTCCGACCCCGAGGCCCTGGTGCGGAGAGCGGCGATGATTTTGGTGGAAGAGACGGGCGTGGCCGAGGTGCCGGTGGCGGCGCTGAAGGAGCATCTGCGCCTGGGGACGGGCTTTGCCGATGACGGGCTGCAGGACGTTGTGCTCGAAGGGTTCCTGCGCGCCGCGCTCGCGGCCATCGAGGCGCGGACGGGCAAGGTGCTGCTCAAGCGCGAGTTCCTGTGGCAGCGAGAGAACTGGGGCGACTACGGCCGCCAGCCGCTGCCGGTGGCGCCGGTGAGCGAGATCCTCTCGGTCGAGCTGGTGGACGGCGCGGGCGCGGGCGTCACCGTTTCTCCCGGCAGCTACCGGCTGATCGAGGATGCCTCGCGCCCGGTGCTCGAGGCGCGGGGCGGGGCGCTGCCCGCCATCCCCTCGGGCGGCCATGTGGCGATCCGGCTCCGCGCCGGCTTCGGGGCGGAGATCACCGACCTGCCGGCGGATCTCGCCCAGGCCGTCCTGATGCTGGCGGCGCATTTCTACGAATTCCGGCATGACACGACGCTGGGCGCCGGCTGCATGCCCTTCGGCGTCTCGACCCTGATCGAGCGCTACCGCAATGTCCGCCTCTTCGGGGGCCGGACATGACGCCCCGCCTCAATCGTTCGCTGGTGCTGGAGGCGCCCGAGCGCGCCTCCGACGGCGCCGGCGGCTACACCGAGGGCTGGGCCGTGCGCGGCACGCTCTGGGCCGAGATCGCTTCCGGCAGCCTCGGCGCGGCCGCGGGCGGCGGGGCGCCCTTGGCGCGGCGCCGGGTGAAGATCACCGTGCGCGCCGCGCCCTTCGGGGCGCCGAGCCGGCCGGAGCCTGGCCAGCGGCTGCGCGAGGGGGCACGGGTCTTCCGCATCCTCTCCGTCGCCGAGGCGGAGAATGCCCAACGGTATCTGACCCTTCTGACCGAAGAGGAGCGGCTGGCATGAGCTATGTGATGGCGGCGGAACTGCAGGCGGCGCTCTACGGGCTCCTTTCGGCGGATGCGGGCGTCTCTGCCCTCGCCGAGGTCCATGACGCGCTGCCACCCGGCGACGAGCCGGAGCTCTATGCGCTGATCGGCCCCGAGCAGGTGCGCGACCGGTCGGACCAGACCGGCACCGGGGCGGAGCACGAGCTCACGATCTCGATCCTCGCGCGGCAGCCCGGCTTCGGCGGCGCCAAGGCGCTGGCGGCAGCGATCTGCGATGCGATCGGCGGCACGCCGCCGGCGCTGGCGCGGGGCCGGATCGTCTACCTGACCTTCCACAAGGCCAGGGCGGCACGGGTGGAAACCGACGACCGCCGCCGCATCGACCTGATCTTCCGGGCCCGTCTGGAAGACGACTGAGCCCTAATCCTCAAGGAGTGACAAACATGGCGGCCCAGAACGGCAAGGACCTTCTCATCAAGATCGACATGGACGGCAGCGGCGCTTTCGAGACCGTCGCGGGCCTGCGCGCGACGCGCATCGCCTTCAACGCCGAGAGTGTCGATGTCACCTCGCTCGAAAGCGCCGGCGGCTGGCGCGAGCTTCTCGGCGGCGCGGGCGTCAAGAGCGCCACGATCTCCGGCTCCGGCGTCTTCAAGGACGAGGCGACGGACGAGCGCTGCCGGCAGATCTTCTTCGACGGGCTGGTGCCCGAGTTCCAGGTGATCATCCCGGGCTTCGGCACGGTGGAGGGCGCGTTCCAGATCACCGCCATCGAATATGCCGGCAGCTACAATGGCGAGGCGAGCTACGAGATGGCCATGGCCTCCGCCGGGGCGCTGACCTTCGAGCCGCTGGTCTGATGGCGAACCCGTTCGCCGGAGAGGTGGAGCTTTGCGTCGATGGCGCGCGGCTGCCCGCGAAACTCACGCTCGGCGCGCTCGCCGAGCTGGAGGCGGGGCTGGGCACCGGGACGCTGGCGGAGCTCGTCGGGCGTTTCGAGAGCGGCGCCTTCTCCGGCCGCGACCTCATGCTGCTCATCACCGCGGGGCTCCGCGGCGGCGGGTGGCAGGGCCGGGCGGAGGACCTTCTGACCGCCGAGATCGAGGGCGGCCCGGTGGGCGCGGCCGAGGCTGCAGCGCGGATGCTGGCGTTGGCCTTCCGGGTGCCGGAGTGAGCGCACTCGACTGGCCGGGGCTGATGCGGCTCGGGCTCGGGCGGCTCCGGCTGAAGCCGGCCGAGTTCTGGGCGCTGAGCCCGGCGGAGCTGATGGTGATGCTGGGCATCGAGGGCGGGGGCGCCATGGGGCGGGAGCGGCTGGCCGATCTCGCCGCACGCTTCCCGGACGTGGCGCAGGCGGAGAGGCCGGGGAGCCGTCTGCCCCCCGGACCCCCCGACGGTATTTTGAAAGGGGCAGAGGCAGATGGACGAGTTTGAGGGGCTGGAGCCCCAGATGGACGAGCTGGCCGCTGCCCTGGGCACGGCCCGCGAGATGGGGGCGGCGTTTTCCGCCGAGCTCGGGCGGATGCAGGAGGGGCTGAGGCTCACCGGCGGGGAGGTGGGGCGGCTGGCCTCGGGTTTCTCAACGGGCATCCGGCGGGCCTTCGACGGGGTGATCTTCGACGGCGACCGGCTGGGGGAGGCGCTCCGCGGCCTCGGGCGGTCGATTGCCGATACCGCCTATGACGCGGCCCTGAAGCCGGTGACGGACGGGCTCGGCGGGCTCGTGGCCGATGGGGTCGCAAGGCTCTTCGGCGGGGTGACCGCCAGCGCGCTCGGCAACGGCTTTGCCGGCGGGCGGGTCATGCCCTTCGCGCGCGGCGGCGTGGTCACGGCGCCGACGACCTTTCCGATGCGGGGGGGCACCGGGCTGATGGGCGAGGCGGGGCCGGAGGCGATCCTGCCGCTCGCCCGCGGCGCCGACGGGCGGCTCGGGGTGCGGGCCGGGCAGGGGGGCCGGCCGGTGCAGGTGTCGATCCACGTCACCACGCCCGATGTCGCCGGCTTCCGCCGCTCCCGCACGCAGATCGCCGCAGAGATGGCCCGCGCGCTCGAGCGCGGCCAGCGCAACCGCTGAAGGGGACCCCCATGTTCCATGACGTCAGATTTCCCGCCTCGCTGAGCTTCGGCTCGGTCGGCGGCCCCGAGCGGCGGACGGAGATCGTCACGCTCGCCAACGGGTTCGAGGAGCGCAACGCGCCCTGGGCCCACGCTCGCCGTCGCTACGACGCCGGCATGGGGCTGAGGAGCCTCGATGACCTGGAAGCTCTCATCGCCTTCTTCGAGGCGCGGCAGGGGCAGCTCCACGGCTTTCGCTGGAAGGATTGGGCCGATTACCGCTCCGCCGCGCAGGCGGCGGCGGTGGGGCCGGGCGACCAGCTGATCGCGGTGGGCGACCATGCGACGGCCAGCTTTCAGCTGGTGAAGGCCTATCGCTCGGGGCCGGCGGAATACCTCCGCCCGATCCGCAAGCCGGTGGCGGGGAGCGTGCGCATCGGCCTCTCCGGCGACGAGCTCCTGGAGGGCGTCGACTGGGAGGTCGACACCGCCACCGGCCTCGTGACCTTCGCGGTGCCACCGGCGGCGGACGCGCAGATCACCGCCGGCTTCGAGTTCGACGTGCCGGTGCGCTTCGACACCGACCGGATCGCCGTCTCCGTCGCCTCCTTCCGGGCGGGGGAGCTGCCCTCGGTGCCGGTGGTGGAGCTGCGCCTGTGAGCTTCGAGAGCCACCTCGCCAGCGGCACGACGACGCTCTGCCGCTGCTGGGACATCACGCGCGCCGATGGCACGGCGCTCGCCTTCACCGACCATGACGCCGACCTAAGCTTCGGCGGGCGGACCTACCGCGCCGCCTCCGGCCTCGGGGCTGGGGCACTCGTGCAGGCGACGGGCCTCGCCACCGACAATGCCGAGGCTTTGGGGGCGCTCAGCGATGCCGCGATCTCGGAGGAGGATCTGCTGGCCGGCCGCTATGACGGCGCCATGGTGCGGGCCTGGGTCGTCAACTGGGCGACGCCCGGCGAGCGCGCCCTGCGCTTCGCGGGGCGCATCGGCGAGGTGCGCGCCGGGGCGGGGGCCTTCCATGCCGAACTCAGGGGGCTGACCGACCGGCTGGGGCAGGTGCAGACCCGCAGCTTCCAGCGCGATTGCCCGGCGGTGCTGGGCGACGGGCGCTGCAAGGTGAACCTCGGCCTCGGCGCCTATCGGGTGGAGGCGGAGGTGACGGCGGTGAACGCCGCGCAGGTCTTCCTGATCGACGAGCCGCCGGGCTATGAGGAGGGCTGGTTCGCCAAGGGCCGGCTGGAGATGCTGGACGGCGCGGCCGCCGGCCTTGCCGGCGTCGTCAAGCGTGACAGCCCGGCGCCGGGGAGCATGCGCAAGCTGGAGCTCTGGGCGCCGCTGGCCGCGCAGGTGCTGCCGGGCGACAGCCTGCGGGTCACCGCCGGCTGCGACAAGAGGGCGGAGACCTGCCGCAACAAATTCTCCAACTTCAACAACTTCCGGGGCTTTCCTCAGATCCCGGGTGAAGACTGGATGATGGCCGTGCCGAAGGGCGGCGGCCGTGAGGACGGCGGCTCGCTGACCGGCGGGTCGGCATGAGCGAGGTGGTGACCCGCGCGCGGGCCTGGATCGGCACGCCCTATGGCCATCAGGCGAGCTGCCGGGGTGCGGGGGCCGATTGCCTCGGCCTGCTCCTCGGGCTCTGGCGCGAGATCCATGGGGAGCTCCCCGAGGCCGTCCCCGCCTATCGGCCCGACTGGGGCGAGGTCCGGGGCGAGGAGCTGCTCCTTCAGGCGGCGCTCCGCCACCTGAGGCCGGCCACCACGCCGGCGCCCGGCGACGTGCTCCTCTTCCGGATGCGGGCGGGGAGCATCGCCAAGCATGTGGGCCTCGCGGCGGAAACGGGCGCGGCGCCGACCTTCATCCATTCCTACCAGGGCCACGGCGTCGTTGAGAGCGCGCTGACCGCCCCCTGGGCGCGGCGCATCGCGGCGCGCTTCGCCTTTCCAGCAGGAGACTGACGCCATGGCCACCCTCCTTCTCTCCGCCGCCGGCGCGGCCATCGGCGGCTCTGTCGGCGGCACGGTTCTCGGCCTCTCCGCCGCCACCATCGGCCAGGCGGTTGGCGCCACGGCCGGGCGGCTGATCGACGAGCGGCTCCTCGGCGGCTCCGCCCCCGCGCCCACGGGGCGCATCGACCGCTTCCGCGTCACCGGCGCCAGCCTCGGCGCGCCCATCGGGCAGGTGCACGGGCGGATGCGCATCGGCGGCCAGGTCATCTGGGCCTCGCGCTTCCTCGAGACGGAGGTCGCGGGCGAGACCGGCGGCAAGGGCGGCAACCGCGCCGCGCCGGAGGGCTATGCCTATACTGTCTCGCTCGCCGTGGCGCTCTGCGAGGGGCCGATCACCCATGTCGGCCGCATCTGGGCGGATGGCGAGGAGGTGGACCGTACCACCCTCACGATACGCACCTATCTGGGCGACGAGGCACAGGGCCCCGACCCGAAGATCGCCGCCGTCGAGGGCGCGGCGCCGGCCTATCGCGGCACGGCCTATGTGGTCTTCGAGGATCTGCCGCTCGGGCCCTACGGCAACCGGGTGCCGCAATTCTCCTTCGAGGTCTTCCGCCCCGGCCCGCCCTCGGAGGCCGACGACTTCGCGCGCCTGACCACGGGCGTCGCGCTCATCCCCGGCACCGGAGAATACGCGCTCGCCACCAGCCCCGTCTGGCTCGGTGGAGACTATGGCGAGGCGCGGCCCGTCAACCTCTCCACCGCCGGCGGCGGCACGGACTTTTCCGCCTCGCTCGAGGCGCTGACCGGCGAGCTGCCGGCGCTGAAGAGCGTCAGCCTCGTGGTGAGCTGGTTCGGCGACGACCTCCGCTGCGGGCAGTGCAGCATCCGCCCCAAGGTCGAGCAGACCGGGGAGGATGCCGAGGCGATGCCCTGGACGGTCGGCCCGCTCACCCGCGCCGAGGCGCTGGAGGTGCCGAAGAAGGACGGCAGCCCGGTCTATGGCGGCACGCCCTGCGACGCCTCGGTGATCGAGGCGATCACGGCGCTGAAGGCCGCGGGGGTGGAGGTGATGTATTATCCCTTCATCCTCATGGATCAGATGGCGGGCAACAGCCTGCCCGACCCCTATTCTGCCGAGACCGGCCAGGCCGTCCTGCCCTGGCGCGGCCGGATCACCCTGTCGGAGGCGCCGGGCCGCCCCGGCTCGCCCGACGGCACCGGCACGGCCGAGGCTCAGGTCGCCGCCTTCTTCGGCAGCGCCACGGCGGCGGATTTCGGGCTGGCGGGCGGCGAGGTCTCCTATACCGGCGATCCGGAGGATTGGGGCTTCAACCGCTACATCCTCCATCAGGCGATGCTCTGCGTGGCGGCGGGCGGCGTCGATGCCTTCTGCATCGGCTCCGAGATGGTGGGGCTGACGACGATCCGGGGGCCGGGGCACAGCTTTCCCGCGGTGACCCGCCTCATCGCGCTTGCGGCGGAAGTGCGCACGATCCTCGGGGCCGGGACAGAGCTGACCTATGCCGCCGACTGGAGCGAATATTTCGGCTACCAGCCGGCCGGCACGGCCGACCGCTACTTCCATCTCGACCCGCTCTGGATGGACCCGAATATCGACTTCATCGGCATCGACAATTACATGCCGCTCTCCGACTGGCGGGATGGCGAGAGCCATGCCGATGCCGGGGCCGGGTCGATCTATGACCTCGACTACCTCGAGGCCAACGTCTCCGGCGGCGAGCTCTACGACTGGTACTATGCCAGCGAGGCCGACCGCGCCGCGCAACTGCGCACCCCCGTCACCGATGGCGAGGCGGAGCCTTGGGTCTGGCGGCCGAAGGACCTTCGCTCCTGGTGGTCGACGCTGCATTACGAGCGGATCGAGGGCGTGCGCCAGGCGCAGCCCAACCTCTGGCAGCCCCGCGCCAAGCAGATCCGCTTCACCGAGCTCGGCTGCGCGGCGGTGGACAAGGGCACCAACCAGCCGAACAAGTTCCGCGACCCCAAGAGCTCGGAAAGCGCGATCCCCTATTTCTCCGACGGGCGGCGGGACGAGTATATCCAACTGCAATACCTCCGCGCCCATGACCGCCACTGGCGAAACCCGGCCAACAATCCGGTGAGCCATATCTACGGCGGGCCGATGGTCGACTGGTCGCGCGCCCATGTCTGGGCCTGGGACGCCCGGCCCTTCCCGGCCTTCCCGCAGCGCGGCGATCTCTGGACGGATGGCGGCAATTACGCCCGCGGCCACTGGCTGACGGGGCGCAGCTCCGCCCGGCCGCTCTCGGCCGTCGTCCGCGAGATCTGCGCCCGCGCCGGGGTGACGGAGGTCGATACCTCGCGCCTCCACGGGCTCGTGCGCGGCTATCACATCGGCGAGGAAACGACCGCCCGCGCCGCGCTTCAGGTGCTGATGCTGGCCTATGGTTTCGACGCGGTCGAGCGGGGCGGCACGCTGGCCTTCATCACCCGGACGGGCACCGGCGCGGTGGAGCTCGACCCCGAGCGCTTCGTCTTCGACCCCGAGGCGGAGGCCTCGCGAGAGGACATCCGCCTCGGCGAAGCCGAGCGGCTCGGCCGGGTGCGGCTCGGCTTCATCGAGGGCGAGGGCGACTATCAGGCCGGCGCGGCCGAGGCGGTCTTCGCCGATGATCCCTCGCTCAACGCCGCCGAAAGCGAGCTGCCGCTGGCGCTCACCAGAGGCGAGGCGCGGAACATGGCCGAGCGCTGGCTGGCCGAGGCGCGGCTGACGCGCGAGCGGGTGAGCTTCGCCCTGCCGCCTTCCGTCACCGGGCTGGGGCCGGGCGACGTGGTGAAGCTCGGGCCCCGCCGCTTCCGGCTCGACCGGCTGGAGGATGTGGGGTTCCTCCGCGCCGAGGCGCAGCGCATCGAGCCCGAGAGCTATCGCGGCCAGGAGGCGGCCGACGATCTGCCGGGCTCCGCCGCCCCCGTGGTGCCCGTGCCGGTGGAGGGGCTGGTGCTCGACCTGCCGCTCCTGACCGGCGGCGAATCCCCCCAGAGCCCCTACATCGCCACCTGCGCCCGCCCCTGGCCGGGCCATATCGCGGTGCATGTGGGGGAGGGGGACGCGTTCGGCCCCGCCCAGATCCTCCGCCGCCCGGCCTTCATCGGCCGGCTGGTCACGCCGCTGGCCGCCGCCGCCCCCGGCCGCTGGGACAGGGCCGCACCGGTGCGGGTCAAGCTGGTCAACGGCCAGCTCTCCTCCGTCACCGAAAGGGCGCTTCTGAGCGGCGCCAATCTCGCCGCCATCGGCTCCGGCCATGGCGCGGGGTGGGAGGTCATCCAGTTCCGCGATGCCGTGCTCTCCGGGCCCCGGACCTATGACCTTGGCCTGCGCCTCCGCGGGCAGGCCGGCACCGAGGGCGAGATCCCGGAGGTCTGGCCGGAGGGGAGCTTCTTCGTCCTCCTCGACGGGCGGCCCGAGCAGCTGCCGATGACGCTGGCCGAGCGTGGCCTCACCCGCAGCTACCGCTGGGGACCGGCCGCCAAGCCGCTGGATCACGCCAGCTACCGCGAGACAGACCTGTCTGTCTCGGGGCTGGGCCTGCGCCCCTACGCCCCCTGCCAGCTCCGCGCCCGGCCGGGCGCCGGGGGCGCGACCGAGATCACCTGGATCCGCCGCGCGCGCGTCGGCGGCGACCCCTGGGAGGCGGAGGAGATCCCGCTCGGCGAGGCCTATGAGCGCTACCGGGTGCGAATCCGGCTGCTCACCGGGGGCGACCCCGTGCGCATTGCCGAGGTCACCACCCCGGCCTTCACCTATGGCGCCGCCGCACAGGCGGCTGACGGGGCAGGGGCCGGCTATCAGGTCGAGGTGCAGCAGAAGTCCGACCTCTGGGGCTGGGGCCCGGCGGCGAAGCTGGTGCCCTGATGAGGCCGATCATGCCGGGCGATCTCGACCTCGCCACCCGCGCGCTCCTCGCGGTCCCCCCGCCGGAGCGCGCGCCCCTCGCCGAAACGCTCCTCGCCGAGGCGGCGCTGGCCGACCGCTATTCCAAGCGCCTCGGCCGGCGCCATACCTTCGGCGCCGGCACATTGGCCGATGCCGCGCTTCGCCGCCCGCGCGCCCCGGGGCCGGCGCTCGATGCCGGCCCCTACCTCGCGGCGCTGCAAACGCTCCTCACCGCCATTGCGGCCCGGCGGACTCATCGCGGCGGCTGATAGGCGGCATCAGAGCTTTCTTCTTGGCAAGGCCCGCCGCCCGTCCTACCTCAGGGGCAGCACCGAAGGAGCGGCCCGATGCCCAAGACCCTGCCGAAACTCGCCGAGATCGATCCGGTCTGGAGCCGTATCCGCGACGAGGCCGAGAAGGCGATCGCCGCCGAGCCGCTTCTCGGCGGCATGATCCACACCTCCGTCCTGCACCACGCGACGCTGGAGCGGGCTTTGTCGCACCGCATCGCCCTGAAGCTGGCCTCAGGAGAGATGGGCGAGCAGATCCTGCGCGAGATCGCGGAGGAGGCCTATGCCGCCGCCCCCGACCTCGGCGCCGCCGCCCGCGCCGACATCGCCGCCGTCTACGAGCGCGACCCGGCCTGCCACCGGCTGATGCAGCCGCTCCTCTACTTCAAGGGGTTCCAGGCGCTGCAGGCGTATCGCGTCGGCCACTGGCTCTTCACCCAGGGCCGGAAGGACCTCGCCTTCTTCATCCAGATGCGCACGTCGGAGGCCTTCGGCGTCGACATCCACCCCGCGGCCCGCATCGGCCGGGGGCTGATGATCGACCATGCGCATTCCATCGTCATCGGCGAGACGGCGGTGGTCGGCGACAATTGCTCGATGCTCCATTCCGTCACGCTCGGCGGCACGGGCAAGGAGACGGAGGACCGTCACCCCAAGATCGGCAATGGCGTCCTCATCGGCGCCGGCGCGCATGTGCTCGGCAATATCCATGTCGGCAATTGCAGCCGAATCGCCGCCGGCTCGGTGGTGCTGCGCGACGTGCCGCCCTGCAAGACGGTCGCCGGCGTGCCGGCGAAGATCGTGGGCGAGGCGGGCTGCGACCAGCCCTCCGTCGCCATGGACCAGCTTCTCGGCATGTGAAAAGGCCCGCCCCGAAGGGCGGGCCGCACTCGTTACGCAAAGGGCCAGGGAGGCGCTGGATCAGGCCGCGCGGGTCGGCGTGATCTCCAGCGAATTGCGCGTCGCATCCGAATAGGGGCAGACATGGTGCGCGCCGGCGATCAGGTCGTCGGCCACCTCCGGCTCGACGCCCGGCAGCGACACCTCGATCTCGACCTGAAGGCCGAAGCCGCCATCCTCGCGCGGGCCGATGCCGACCGTCGTCTTCACCGACGCGTCATCGGGGACGGCGATCTTCTTGCCGCGCGCATAGGCCTTGAGCGCGCCGAGGAAGCAGGCGGCATAGCCCGTGGCGAAGAGCTGCTCGGGGTTCACCCCGTCGCCGCCGGCGCCGCCGAGCTCTTTCGGCGTGACCATGCGCACATCAAGCGCGCCGTCATCGGTGGCGGAATGGCCGTCGCGGCCGCCGGTCGCGGTGGCATGGGCGGCATAAAGGACCTTGCTGGCAGGCATATCGTCTCTCCTTTTGTATCGTTAGCGATCAGATATCGCGCGATAGAAATTTTGCAAGCCTTGCGATCCCATCGCGCGCGATATACTTCTCTTGCACGCCACGTCAGGAGGCCCCCATGCCCGCCGCTCTGCCCGAGCCGACGCTCGACCAGCTTGTCTGCTTCGAGATCTACGCCGCCAATCTGGCCATGCACCGGCTCTACAAGCCGCTCCTCGACCCGCTCGGCCTGACCTATCCGCAGTTTCTCGTCCTGAAGGCGCTCTGGGAGGAGGACGGCCGCTCGCTCGGCGCCATCGGCAGCGCGCTCGGGCTCGAGAGCTCGACGCTGACGCCTCTGGTCAAGCGGCTGGAGGCCCGCGGCCTCGTGGCCCGCGCCCGCGACGGCGCCGACGAGCGGCGGGTGCGGGTCAGCCTCACCGAGGCCGGCCGGGCGATGGAGGGGCAGACCGCGGGCTTCGGGCAATGCATCGTCGAGGGCACCGGCCTCGACATCGGCGAGCTCACCACGCTCCACGCGCTTCTGGGCAAGCTCCTTGGCAAGGCCGCCTGAGCGCGGCGCCCCCCCAGTCTTTGCTCCCGAAAACCCTCGGGGGGAGTCGGCCCTTCAGGGCCGACGGGGGGCGCGAGCGCCCCCCGCTGTCCTCTCAGGCCAGCATGAGCATCGGGTTCTCGAGCCCGTCGACGATGGCGGCCAGAAGCTCCGCCCCGAGCGCGCCGTCGATGACCCGGTGATCGACGCTGAGCGTTACGCTCATCACAGTCGCGACCGTCAGCTCGCCATCGGCGCCGACCACCGGCTTCTTCACCCCGGCGCCGACCGCGAGGATCGCGCCATGCGGCGGGTTGATGACGGCATCGAAATTGTCGATGCCAAACATGCCGAGGTTGGACACCGCGAAGCTGCCGCCCTGATATTCATGCGGGGCGAGCTTCTTGTCGCGGGCGCGGGTGGCGAGGTCCTTCATCTCCGCCGAGAGGGTGGAGAGGGTCTTGACCTCGGCATCCTTCAGGACCGGCGTGAAGAGCCCGCCCTCGATGGCGACGGCCACGGCGACGTCGGAGGGTTCGAGCTGCAGCACCCGGTCGCCGGCCCAGACGGCATTGGCGGCGGGCACCTTCTGCAGCGCCAGGGCGCAGGCCTTGATGATGAAGTCATTGACCGAAAGCTTCACGCCCCTTCCCTCGAGCTGATTGTTGAGCTCCGAGCGGAGCTTGAGGAGCGCGTCCAGCTTGATGTCGCGGCGGAGGTAGAAATGCGGGATCGTCTGCTTCGCCTCGGTGAGGCGGGCGGCGATGGTCCGGCGCATGCCGTCCAGCTTGATCTCCTGATAGGCGCGGCCCTCGTACATCTTCTTGACGGCGTCGGCGGAGGCGCCGGCCGGGGCGGCGGCCGCAACCGGGGCCTTGTCGGCGGCGGGGGCCTTTGCCCCAGCGGTGCTCGCCTCGGCGGCCGGGGCCTTGCCGGGCTCGGCCTTCTCGACATCGGCCTTGACGATCCGTCCGCGGGGCCCGGAGCCCTTGACCTGCGTGAGGTCGAGCCCCTTGTCGGCCGCGATGCGCCGGGCGAGGGGGGAGGCGAAGACGCGCTCGCCGTCCTTCTCTGGCGCCGGGGCAGGGGCCTTCTCACCGCCCCCTTGCGGGGGCGTCTCGGGAGCCGCCTCGGCCTCCTCGGCCTTGGGCTCTTCCTTCGGCGCGTCCTTCGGCTCCTCCTTCGGGGCGGAGCTCTTGCCGATATCGTCGGCGCTCTCGCCTTCGGCCAGAAGCACGGCGATGGGCTGGTTGACCTTCACGCTCTCGGTGCCCTCGGCGACCAGGATCTTGCCGATCACCCCCTCGTCGACGGCCTCGAATTCCATCGTCGCCTTGTCGGTCTCGATCTCGGCCAGAAGGTCACCGGACGACACGGTGTCGCCCTCCTTCACGAGCCACTTGGCCAGCGTGCCCTCTTCCATGGTTGGCGAGAGCGCGGGCATCAGGATTTCTGTCGGCATCTGAAGTCCCCTCTCAGCGGTAGGTCACGTCGTGGACAGCCTGCACCACCTCGTCGGTGGTCACCAGCGCCAGCTTCTCGAGATTGGCGGCATAGGGCATCGGCACGTCCTTGCCGGTGCAGGAGATGACGGGCGCGTCGAGATAGTCGAAGGCCTGCTGCATCACCTGGCTGCCGATATAGGAGCCGACGGAGGGCTGGGGCCAGCCTTCCTCCACCGTCACGCAGCGGTTGGTCTTCTTGACGCTCTCGATCACCGCCGGCAGGTCCATCGGGCGGAGCGTGCGGAGGTCGATCACCTCGGCATCGATGCCGTCCTCGGCCAGCTTCTCTGCGGCCTCGAGCGCATAGGTCATGCCGATGCCGAAGCTGACGATGGTCACGTCGCTGCCCTCGCGGGCGATGCGGGCCTTGCCGAGGGGGATGGTGAAGTCATCCATCACCGGCACGTCGAACGACCGGCCGTAGAGGATCTCGTTCTCGAGGAAGATCACCGGGTTGGGGTCGCGGATGGCGCTCTTGAGGAGGCCCTTCGCGTCCGCTGCCGTATAGGGCATCACCACCTTGAGCCCCGGGACCTGCATGTACCAGGCGGCGTAATCCTGGCTGTGCTGGGCGCCGACGCGCGCCGCGGCGCCGTTGGGGCCGCGGAAGACGATGGGGCAGCCCATCTGCCCGCCGGACATGTAGAGCGTCTTGGCGGCGGAGTTGATGATCTGGTCCATCGCCTGCATGGCGAAATTGAAGGTCATGAACTCCACGATGGGCCGCAGCCCGCCAAACGCTGCGCCGACGCCGATGCCGGCGAAGCCATGCTCGGTGATCGGCGTGTCGATCACCCGCTTGGCGGAGAATTCGTCGAGCAGGCCTTGCGTGATCTTGTAGGCGCCCTGGTATTCGGCGACCTCCTCGCCCATGACGAGCACGTTCTCGTCGGCGCGCATCTCCTCCGCCATCGCATCGCGGAGCGCCTCGCGAACGGTGGTGCTCTTCACCTCCGTCCCCTTGGGCCAGTCGGGGGAGCGGTCGGGCTTCGGCGTCTCGGGGGCCTTCGCTTCTGCGGGGGCCTTCTCCTTCGGCGCCTCCTCGCTCTTCTCTTCGGATGTGTCTTCGCTCTTCTCCTCGGCCGGCGCGCTCGACACCTCGTCGGCGGCGGAGGCATCTTCGCCCTCTTCCAGAAGCACGGCGATGGCGGTGTTGACCTTCACGCCCTCGGTGCCCTCCGCGATGAGGATCTTGCCGATCACGCCCTCGTCCACGGCCTCGAATTCCATCGTCGCCTTGTCGGTCTCGATCTCGGCCAGGATGTCGCCGGAGGAGACGGTGTCGCCCTCCTTCACCAGCCATTTGGCCAGCGTGCCCTCCTCCATCGTGGGGGAGAGGGCCGGCATCAGGATTTCACTCGCCATCGGAGGCATCTCCCTTGTTGTCGTCTTGTGGGGCACAGGCGGCGGCCAGCGCCACAAGCGCCGGCTCGACCAGTTTCATGTCGGCGGCGGCGGTGGCCCCGACGGTGGCAAAGATCGCCTCGCGCGCGGGCTGGCTGGCGGAGCAGCCGGCCTCGTCGCAGGTGGCGTCGTATTTCTCGGTGAAGGGGCCGCGCCCCTCGCCGGAGAGGTCGAAGAGCTCGAGCGTGTTCGTCATATCCGGCGCGCCGGCGCGCAGCGGCACGGCAAGCGCGTGGATCAGCGGATGCGCGGTTTCCACATTCCTTGCCGCCATGTCGAGATCGCCGAGATCGACCTCGGTGAAGACATCGACGGCGGTGCCGGGCGCATAGCGCTGCGACAGGCGCAGCTCGACGCGGCAGGGCCCGAGCGGGCGGAAGCCGGTGCCATAGGGCCCCTCGGCATCGGCGCGGTTGAGCATGCGGTCGAGCAGCTCGTAGGCGGCGACCTCCTCGGCGCTCTGCTGCGCCAGCGCCGGATGGGCGAGCGCGAGACCGGCCAGGATGGCGGAGGGGAACGCGGCGGAGGGAAGCGTCATCTGCATGGCTTCACCCGGCAAAGGGGTCGGCGATGCCGCCGCAGAGAGAAATGGCGTGCTCAAGAGCCCGGACGGCGCGGGCGGCATCCTCCTCGTCACCGCGCATGAAGAAAGTGAAGACCGGCGCATCCATTTCGATCATGCAACTTTCAGACGTGCAGGTGACACCCGGGCCCGGCTGCAGTTCAGCGAAGCCCGGCGCCTCCGGGAGGACGATGTTCGATTCATGCGGGCGGCTTCGGCCCGGCACCGGGTAGGCGAAAATTGCCTGATAGCCGCTGGCCGGCGACGCCACAGCCTCAACGCGGCTGAGATCCAGATCCGCGCCGAAGGCCTGGGATGTGACGAACGCACCGGAATGGAAGCGCGTGGACGTGAAGAGGCAGCTCTCGGGGTTGATCGCGAAACTGCTGTTCGACAGGGCGCCATAGCCGGAGCCAAGCTCGACGCTGTCCGCTTCCAGCGCGAAGCTGTCGATATACGCCGCCGTGCCCGCAAGACCGGGCAGATCCTGCGCGGCACCCGCCCCGGCGAGGGCCATCGCCCCGCCGGCCAGCAGCATCGCGGAGGGGCGGCCCGGGCCGATCACGCCTCGATCGCCTCGCCTTGCGGGATCTCCTTCGCGTAGATGTCCGTCCAGAGCTCGTCGGTGGAGGGCTCGGGGCTGTCCTTAGCGAATTCGGCCGCCTCGTTGACGACGTCCTTGATCTCCTTGTCGATGGCCTTGAGGTCATCTTCGGAGGCGTGCTTGCCGGTGAGCAGAAGCTGCCGGACGTTCTCGATCGGGTCGCGCTCGTCGCGCATCTTCTGCACCTCTTCGCGGGTGCGGTACTTCGCCGGGTCGGACATCGAATGACCGCGGTAGCGATAGGTCTTCACCTCGAGGATGTATGGGCCCTTGCCGGAGCGGCAGTATTCGACGGCCTTCTTGCCGGCGGCCTGGACGGCGAGCACATCCATGCCATCGACCTCCTCGCCCTCGATCCCGTAGGCGACGCCGCGCTCCCAGTAGCTCTTCGACTTGGTCGAGCGCTTGGTGGAGGTGCCCATGGCGTACTGGTTGTTCTCGATCACGAAGACGACCGGAAGGTCCCAGAGCTCGGCCATGTTGTAGGTCTCGTAGACCTGGCCCTGGTTGGCGGCGCCGTCGCCGAAATAGACGAAGGTCACCCGGTCGTTGCCGAGATACTTGTCGGCCATCGCGAGGCCGGCGCCGATCGGCACCTGGGCGCCGACGATGCCGTGGCCGCCGTAGAAATGCTTTTCGCGGCTGAACATGTGCATCGAGCCGCCCTTGCCGGCGGAATAGCCGCCCTCGCGGCCGGTCAGCTCGGCCATGACGCCCTTGGGGTCCATGCCGCAGGCCAGCATATGGCCATGGTCGCGGTAGGAGGTGACGCGCTTGTCGCCCTCGTCGGCCGCGGCCTCGAGCCCGACGACGACGGCCTCCTGGCCGATGTAGAGGTGACAGAAGCCGCCGATGAGGCCCATGCCGTAGAGCTGGCCGGCCTTCTCTTCGAAGCGGCGGATGAGCAGCATCTCGCGGTAGTGATGCAGAAGCTCCTCGGCGGAGACGTTGGGCCTGGCGGCCGCCTTGCGTGTCGCCATCGTGGCTCCTCCCGTTAACACATAGTTTAGCTTTGAACTATTCTGCCAGAGCTTGTGGTCAATGACCATTGGCGATTTGGCGCCCGGGCGCAACCCTGCCATGCAGGGGAAGAATTGCCGCGCCGCAGCATGGACTTGCGCGCCATTGCAAAGTCGCCCCGCGCGGCCTAGCAGGGCGGCATGGCTCTCTGGCATCGCTTCACGCTTGTCCTCGCCGCGCTCGCCTTCTCGGCGGCCAGCGCCATGGCCGCGGGGCAGATGGCACCGGACGAGCCCCTGCCGGACAGCCTTGCCTTCTACGTCGCCGCCGGCGGTGATCTGGCCGATCTCTGCGCCGGCGGGCCGGGCGGCCACGGAAGCGGCCATGCGGGCCATTGCCCGATCTGCCATGGCCTGCCCGAGGCGCCGGCCCTCGCCTTCGACCCGGCCGCCGAGCGGCTCGCCCTGCCGTGGCAGGCGCCCGCGCTGGCCGATTTCGGCCTCGCGCCCCTCGCGCCGGCCCTCCCGCCCGGCGCCCGCGCCCCGCCGAGCACGGCCTGAGCGAGAGACCCGCGCCCCTTCCCGGGGCACCCAGCGTTTCACGCCGCCGCTGCGGGCCCGAGGGCCCCGGCGCGGCGCCCTTTCGGAGGCATGTCATGCCCAAGATCACGATCCTTTCCGCCCTTCTCCTCTCGGCCATGCCCGGCCTCGCCCTTGCCGGCGGCGCTGCCCGGCCCGGGGGCGACGCCCCTTCCGCCGACCGGCTGCCCGTCCTCCTCGTCGCCGATGAGGTGACGAGCTGGGAGGTCGGCGCGCTGACGATCCTTGGCGCCTATTCCCGCGCCACGCTGCCGAACGCGCCGGTGGGCGGCGGTTTCCTGACGGTGGAAAACGGCGGCGAGACCGACGACGTGCTCATCGCCGCCAGCTCTCCCACCGCCGGCAGCGTCGAGCTGCACGAGATGCAGATGGACGGCGACGTGATGCGGATGCGCGAGCTGGAGGACGGCCTGCCGATCCCCGCCGGCGAGACCGTCGTGCTCGAGCCCGGCGGCTATCACCTGATGCTGCGGGAGCTTGAAGGCCCGCTCGTGGAGGGCACCGAGGTGCCGGTCACGCTCACCTTCGCCGAGGCCGGCGCGGTGGAGATCGTGCTGTCCGTCGGTGCCATCAACGCCTCCGGCGCGACCGGTCAGGGAATGGACCATGGCTCGATGGGCCATGGCGATGACGAAGATATGGATACGGACATGGACATGGACATGGAGGCCAGTGAATGACCACCCGCACGCTCAACATCCTCCTCTGGGCCGCCGTCGCGGTGGCCCTCATCGCCGGCGGCTCGGCCTGGTTTCTTCTCAGCCGGGGCAGCGACCTGCCCATCGCCTCCACCCTCGGCCAGGGCGATTACGCCCTGACCACCACCGAGGGCGAGGCCTTCACCGAGGCGACCCTCACCGAGGGCCGCCCCTCGGCGATCTTCTTCGGCTTCACCCATTGCCCCGATGTCTGCCCGACGACACTCGGCGACCTCCTGACCTGGCAGGAGGAGCTGGGGGAGGAGGCGGAGGATCTGCGTATCTACTTCGTCACCGTCGACCCCGAGCGGGACGATGCCGAGACCTTGGGCGAATATGTCTCCTGGGTGCCCGGCGCCACCGGCGTCACCGGCCCCAGGGGCGAGATCGACAAGGCGATCCGCGCCTTCGGGGTCTATGCCGCCAAGGTGCCGCTCGAGGATGGCGACTACACGATGGACCATTCGGCCTTCGTGCTGCTCTTCGACGGGCAGGGGAATTTCACCCAGCCGATCACCTATCAGGAGCCAATGGAGAGCGCGCTCTCCAAACTCCGGCAGGTGCTGTGAGGCGGGTCAGCGGATGATGAGCTCGTCGGAGCGGATATAGCCCAGCACGTCGCGGGCGCGCTCGTCGAGCAGATCGAGGTCGAGGTAATCGTCGGACAGGCGATGGGTGAGGTTCTCCATCTTCGCCACCTCGGCCTCGAGCGTCGCGAGCTGCTCCTGCAGCGCCCGCTCCTCCGCCTCGACCTCGGCGCGGCGGAAGAGTCCGTAGTCGCCCTGGACGGCGGCGAACATGAAATAGACCGCCAGGAGCACCATGGCGGAGCTGTAGACGACGGGCGCCAGCGGCGGACGGCTCATGCGGATCAACGGACTGCTCCTCGGGGGCCGCCTCTTGGCGGGCGGCGCGTGCGGGTCAGGATATGGGGCCGGGCCGTGGGAGCAAGAGGGCCGGGGGCGCGGGCGCCCGGGGCGCGGCGGAAATGCCATAGGGGGCGGTCGTTCCGGCCGGGAGGGGCGTGGGACAAGCCGCCGGGGGCTGCCGGATGAAAAGACTGGCTTTCAACTGGCGCCCGCCGCTAGGATGCCCTTGCGGAAGTCACGAGTGGCACGAGACATGCGACCCCGATGGATGGTCCTTTGCGGCGCGCTCGCCGCCACGCCGGCCATGGCCGATGTCACGGCCTGCACGCTCACGCCGAACGAGAAGTCGGGCCTCGCCTCGGCCGAGCTGCGCATCTTCCATTACGAAGACTTCGTTCATTCGATCGTGCTCGAGGCGCGGACGGAGTACGGCGACGATCTGCCCTATCTCTTCGTCTGCGAGACGACCTGCGCGATGGAGATGAAAGGCGACCTCGATCGCTATCGCCTGACGCTCGAGGGCGCGCCGCTTGCGCCGGAGCGGGTGGTGCTCGAGACCGAGGGCCTGCAGGACGATTTCACCCATAGCGACATCTTCGACGTCGAAGGATGCCGCGACCTGCCGTGATGGCACGCCCCCACGTGCCTCAGGGCACGTCGTACTGGACCCTCGTCTCCACCGTCAGTTGCAGCCCGCCGCTGCAGGGCGGGGTGCCGAGCGAGGGGCAGAAATCGGGGGCCGAGACGCTGGCGGTCAGGTCGCCATAGGCCGTGCCGTAATCCGAGCCGGGCGCGCCGCGGGTGAGGCTGAGGATCTCCACCTCCGCCGGGACGGTCAGCAGCGGCTCGCCGAAATTCTCGCCGTTGAGCGTGACGGTGGCGGGGCCCGTGCGGCCGGCCGAGAGGCTGGCCAGGTCGGCCCGGATCACCAGCGTATTCGCCGGGTCGTCCCAAATGCCTTCGGGATAGGCGCCGATGTTGAGATGAAGGTTGGGGTAGCTGCGGAACTGCGCCGAGGCGTCGAAGGCGCCGACGGAGAAGTCCCAGGTCTGGTACATGACCGGCACCGCCTCGATGGTGCCGCTGAGCGTGCCCATCAGGCTCGGCTCCCAGTCGTCGCCGGGGCCGAGCGTGCCGAGGCCGGGCTCCAGAAGCACCACCTGCTCGGCGGAGTCCTCCGCAGGCGCGACCTCGGCGCCCTCGGGCGCCGCCGGGGCGGCGGCCTCCTCCGCGCAGGCCGCGAGGAGGAGGGGCAGGGCGAGCGCCCCACTGAGGAGGAGCGCGCCCCGGGTCATCAGTCGTTGCCCAGGTAGATGTCGACCATCTGGTCGAGAAGCCGCATGGCCTCGTCCCGCGGCCGCTGGAAGCAGTTCCGCCCGATGATCGAGCCGTTGCCGCCGCCATCACGGATGGCGCGGGCATCGTCGAGCACCGAGTCGCCGCCCTTCTTGGCGCCGCCGGAGAAGACGATGATCCGCCGCCCGCCGAAGGCGGAGTTGACGCAATCCTTCACCCGCGCCGTCTGGGTGGAGATGTCGATCCCCTCGGCCTCGTAGACCTTCTTCGCCTCGGCGAGCTCGAGGTGATCCGTCGACAGCTTCACCTTGATGATATGCGCGCCGAGAAGCGCGGCGATATGGGTGGCATAGGCGGCGATGTCGATCGCCGTCTCGCCCTCCTTGCTGATCGCCTCGCCGCGCGGATAGCTCCAGATCACCGTGGCGATGCCGGCGGCGGCCGCCTCGCGGCGCATTTCTGAGATCTCCTCGAACATGTCGAGCGCCATGTCGGAGCCGGGGTAGATCGTGAAGCCGATGGCGGCGCAGCCGAGGCGGAGCGCATCGTCCACGCCGGCCGTGATCGCCTGGTTCTTGCCGGCGGTGCCGGACATCAGGCTGTTGGCGGAGTTCACCTTCAGGATCGTCGGGATCTGCCCGGCGAAGGTGTCGGCCCCGGCCTCGAGCGGCCCCAGCGGCGCCGCATAGGCCGAGAGGCCGGCGTCGATGGCGAGCTGGTAGTGGTAATGCGGGTCATAGGCGGGCGGGTTGGGGGCGAAGCTCCGGGCGGGCCCGTGCTCGAACCCCTGGTCCACCGGCAGGATGATCATCTTGCCGGTGCCGCCGAGCCGCCCCTGCATCAGCATCCGCGCCAGGTTGCCCTTCACGCCGGGGGTCTCGCCTTCGTATTTCGCCAGGATATCGCGCACGATCTGGGTCATGGCCATGTCTTCGGTCCTCCTTGTCGCCCTCCCGGATAGAGGCCGGGCCCGTGGGGTGCAATTCTGTTATCGCCACCAGCCTGTTTCATCGGGCTCAGCCGAGGGCCGCCACCCCGGGCAGCTCCTTGCCCTCCATCCATTCGAGGAAGGCCCCGCCGGCGGTGGAGATATAGGTGAACTCCTCCGCCGCGCCGGCCTGTTTCAGGGCCGAGACGGTGTCGCCGCCGCCGGCGACCGAGACGAGCCCGTCGTTGACGGTCAGCTTGCCGGCGATCTGGGCGGAGGATTTGGTGGCAGAATCGAAGGGCGGGATCTCGAAGGCGCCGAGCGGGCCGTTCCAGATCAGCGTGCGGCTGCGGCCGAGGGCGGTGGCGATGGCGGCGACGGCGATGGGGCCGGCGTCGAGGATCATCATGTCCTCCGGGCAGTCGTCGGCATGGACGATACGGCTCTCGGCATGGGCCTTGAACTCGCGCGCCACCACGACGTCCTCGGGCAGGAGGATCTTGCAGCCGGCGGCCTCGGCCTTGTCCATGATCTCGCGCGCCGTCTCGGCAAGGTCATGCTCGCAAAGGGATTTGCCGACGCCGATCCCCTTGGCGGCGAGGAAGGTATTGGCCATGCCGCCGCCGATCACCAGCGTGTCGACCTTGGCGACGAGATTGCCGAGGAGGTCGAGCTTGGTCGAGACCTTCGCGCCGCCGACGATGGCCATCACCGGTCGCGCCGGATTGCCGAGCGCCTTGTCGAGCGCCGTCAGCTCCTCGGCCATCAGAAGGCCGGCGCAGGCGGGCAGCAGATGCGCGAGCCCTTCGGTGGAGGCATGGGCGCGGTGGGCGGCCGAGAAGGCATCGTTGCAATAGACATCGCCCAGCTTCGCCATGGCGGCGGCGAGCTCGGGGGCGTTCTTCTCCTCGCCCGGATGGAAGCGGGTGTTCTCGAGGAGCAGCACCTCGCCGGAGGGCAGGGCCGCGGCGGCCTCCTCGGCGGCGGGGCCCACGCAATCCTCGGCGAAGCGCACCGGCACGCCGAGCGCGCCTTCCAGCGCCGGGCGGACATGGCTGAGCGACATCTCCGCCACCACCTTGCCCTTCGGCCGGCCGAAATGGGCGAGGAGCACCGGCTTGCCGCCCTTGGCGAGGATCGCCTTCACCGTCGGCACGATCCGGTCGATGCGGCTCATGTCGGTGACGCGGCCGCCCTCCATCGGCACGTTGATGTCGACGCGCGTCAGAACGCGCTTGCCCTTCAGATCCATCTGCTCGAGCGCTGTCCAAGCCATCGCGGCCTCCCGAATTCTTGTTCGCCCTTTTGGTGGCCCCCCCCGCCCATGGCGTCAAGGCGCGCCTTGGCATTCGGCCGGAAGCCGCATAGCGTCCGCCGCAAAAGAACGGAAAGGAAGGCCCATGGCCGAGATCAAAGACCCGGAGAACACCATCCTGATGGAGCTGAAGGGCGGCACCGTCGCCATCGAGCTCCTGCCGGACGTCGCGCCCAAGCATGTGGCGCGCATGAAGGAGCTGGCCCGCGCCGGCGCCTATGACAACGTCGCGTTCCACCGCGTCATCGAGGGTTTCATGGCCCAGACCGGCGACGTCGCCCATGGCAACATGGAGAAGGACTTCAACATCAACATGGCCGGCCGCGGCGGCTCGGACCTGCCGGACCTGCCGGCGGAATTCTCGGGCGTCCCGCATGACCGGGGCACGCTCGGCGCTGCCCGCTCGGCGAGCCCGGATTCGGCCAACAGCCAGTTCTTCATCAACTTTTCCGACAACCACTTCCTCAACCGCCAGTACACGGTCTACGGCCGGGTCATCGACGGGATGGAGCATGTGGATGCCATCACCCGGGGCGAGCCGCCTGCCAGCCCCGACCGCATGATCTCCGTCAAGGTGGCCTCCGATGCGTAATCTCCTTCTCGCCTCCGTGGCGGCGCTCGCCGCCGGCCCCGCCTTCGCCGCCGGCCTCGACATCGAGGTCGAGGGCGAAGCCAATGGTGTGATCCATATCGAGCTCTTCGAGGACACCGCCCCGGCCCATGCCGAGCGGCTGACGACGCTGGCCGCCCAGGGCGCCTATGACGGCGTGGTCTTCCACCGCGTCATCGACGGCTTCATGGCGCAGACGGGCGACGTGCAATACGGCAAGGCCGGGGGCGACATGTCGCGGGCCGGCATGGGCGGCTCGGACTTCCCCGATCTGCCGGCCGAGTTCACCGATGCGCGCAGCTTCGAGCGCGGCGTCGTCGGCATGGCCCGCTCGCAGAGCCCGGACAGCGCCAACTCGCAGTTCTTCATCATGTTCGCCCCGGCGCCGCATCTCGACGGCGCCTACACGATCGTGGGCGAAGTGACCGAAGGGCTCGACGTGCTCGACGCCATCAAGCGCGGCACTGGCGCCAACGGCGCCGTCGTCGGCCAGCCCGACGTGATGGCCAGCGTGACCGTCACCGAGTAAACCTCGGACTTGCAAGGAAAAGAGCCGCCGCGCCATGAAGAAGGACCGGATCGACGCCTTCGGCGCGGCGGCACTCGTCGGCTTCTCGCTGCTCCTGGCCATAAACCAGGTCGTGACGAAGCTGACCTACGAGGGCATCCAGCCGGTCTTCTTCGCCGGAATCCGCTCGCTTGGCGCCGCGCTCTGCATCTGGGCCTTCTTCCGCCTGAGGGGCAGGCCCATCCGCCTCGGGCAGGGCCGGGTGGCGCTGGCCGGAGCGATCTGCGGCGTGGTCTTCGCCTTCGAGTTCATGGCGCTCTTCCTCGCGCTCGACCTCACCAACGTCACCCGGACCTCGATCCTCTTCTATTCCATGCCGGTCTGGACGCTGCTCATCGGGCATTTCGTGCTCGGGACGGAGCGCATCACCGGCGCCGCCGCGCTGGGGCTCGCCTGTGCGATGGGCGGCATGGTGCTGGCGCTGGCCGAGCGGGGCAGGCAGGCGGCGAGCCTCGCGGGGGACCTCTGCGCCATCGCCGGCGCCATCGGCTGGGCGGTGACGCTGCTCATCGCCAAGCACTCGCCGTTGAGGGAGCTTCGCCCCGAGGGGCAGCTCCTATGGCAGGTCCTGGTCTCCGCCCCGATCCTCCTTCTCCTCGCGCCGTTCTTCGGCCCGCTCATCCGCGAGTTCGAGCCGGTGCACCTCATCGGCATCGCCTTCCAGATCGTCGTGGTGGTGAGCTTCGGCTTCATCTTCTGGCTGTGGCTCCTGTCGATCTACCCGGCCGGGGGCGTTGCCAGCTTCTCGTTCCTCGCGCCGGTCTTCTCGGTGGGGCTCGGCTGGCTGGTGCTGGGGGATCACCTGAGCTGGCGGCTCTTCGCGGCGCTGGCGCTGGTGGCGCTCGGCATCGTCTTGATCAACCGCCGCAAACCCTTACCGCCGCCCGAGGCCTGAGGCGCGGAACTCAATCAAGTTCCGTGCACGAACGTCGCGCGACATTCGTTGTCAGGCCGTCGGAAGAGGGGGGGGAAGTGCAGGCTTCTGTTGCCAGGTGCCTGCGAACCCCGCCTTACGCTGCTAGGCGCAAGGGCTTAGATTTCGATCTTCCGGACTGCTTAGGCAGCCAGGGCGATCGGAGCACGATTGTTGTTGGCAACTATGCTTTACGGACCGATAACGGTGGTACCTCACCGGGACAAAGCCACACCTTTAGACGTTCGTCGATCCTGTTTCGGCCCCATTTACCCTCCAACAACGGGTTTATGGTGGAGCCGCCGGGTACCGCCCCCGGGTCCGATCCGCTTATTACGAGCGCGTTTATGTCCATAGTCCCGAAGGACAGGGATCAAGATAGGGCCCAAGTGCCCGGCTGACAAGGGGCAGGCGCGGCCCGGCTGCGCCCGTCTGGGGCCCGGGGCGAGAGCCCGCGCGGCACCCCCCGCGCTCCCCGCCGGACAGGGCCCAAGTCCTTCGCCCGCCTGCCGAATGAGGCCGCCGTGGGGCAGCTTCGGCCCCGAATTGCCGCTCGTCTGCCCCATTCATGCCGGAGACAGGCCCTACATCGTCAGACAGGTTCCGCAAAGGAGCACGTCCGGCCATGATGGCTGATCTCTACGACCGATGTCTCAAGAAGCTTCGCCTCTGGCGCGCTGCCGAGGATGGCAGCGTCACCATCGAGTACGTCCTGTGGATCCCCGTCATCTTCTTCATCTTCGGCATGACCGTCGATGCCACCATGCTGATGCAGAAACAGTCGCAGTTCTTCATCGCCGCCCGCGATGCCTCGCGCCAGGTGGCCGTCGGTGCGCTCAGCGATGCCGAGGCCGAGAGCCAGCTCGCGTCGCGTTTCGCCGAGGTCGGCGGCCTGTCGGCGCGGGTCACCACCACGGGTGATTTCGTCACCTCTTCGATCTCGGCGCCCTTCAGCGCCTTCACGCTCTTCGCCGATGCGCTGAAGGACGGCACGCTCGTCGCCGAGGTCTCGATGCTGGTGGAAACCGATGGCACCTGAGCGCTTCCTCAGGGCCGAGGAGGGCTCGGCCAGCATCTGGGGGATCTTCGTGATCCTCGCCTCGTCCATGGTGATGGGCCTGGCCATCGACTATACCAACGGCTGGCGCGAGCAGACGCGGATGCAGGTCGCTGCCGATGCTGCCGCGCTCGCCGCCGCCACGCGGCTCGACGATCTCGACACCGCCCGGCAGACCGCCATCGACGTCGCGGCGATGAACCTCGGCGACAGCGGCATGGTCGCCGCCGAGGATGTGGAATTCGGCACCTACGACCCGGAGAGCCTGGAATTCGTCGAATACCTCTCTGCCGGGCTCGAGGCCGAGGAGGTCGATGCCGTGCGCGTCTGGCCGCGGCGGACGGCGGAGCGGGGCAACGAGCTGTCGACCTATCTGCTCCGCCTCGTCGGCACGGAGGCCTTCTCGATCGGCGCCAATGCCGTGGCGCTCGCCCCGCCGGCGCCCGCCTCGGGCGGCACCGAGCGGCCGGCCTGCTCCTCGGCGACCTTCCTCTCCACCGGCCATATCCAGACCGGCGGCGGCAATTCCTTCTACGGCGATACCTGCATCCACGGTGAAGGCGGCGTCGCCACCGGCGGCAACGACTACCTGCAGGAAAGCGTACGCTTCTCGGCGCCGAGCCTCAGCCAGATCTACCTCGCGCCCTACAGCCCCTCGAACGTGCCGCCGGAGAACTACAAGGTCGAGCGCAGCCTCGCGCCGGTGATCCTGCCGACGCTGTCGAGCCGCTGGACGACCATGTGGAACACCTTCTGGAATTCCACCGCCACCACCTATTCCGGCCCGCTCCTGCCCGATTTCATGTTCGAGGGCGGCCCGGCTCGCATCGTGCGCAAATCCGGCTGGTGGACGGTCCAGCCCGGCGACGTGCAGCCCAACACGATCTACGTCATCAACGGCGGCGCGCAGTTCGCCGGCAATGTGCAGGCGCATAACGTCGCCTTCATCGTCAACGGCCAGCTCGGCGTCGGCGGCGGCAACGATCTGCATTTCGAGGATTTCTTCGTCTTCGCCGACCGGATCCAGCTCGCCGGCAACATCACCTGGGGGCCGCGCTCGGCCTGGTGCGACGCCGATGCCTTTTCCGTCTACCTCTTCGGCCGCTCGGCGCTGTCGATGGGCGGCTGGGGCAAGGCCGTGTCGTCGCACAACGTGCTTGGCGTCGCGCCCGATTTCAATCCCGGCGGGGCCATGACGGCCTCGGGGATCTACTACGAGTTCAGCAATCGCAATGCCTCGCTCGGCGGGAACATCAGCATCGGCGCGGAATGCGCCGGCCAGTATCTGGAAAGCCATTACGGCCGCGTCGATGTGCCCGGCCCGCCGGTGGCCGGCTCCGGCCCGCGCCGCGCGCATCTGGTGCGCTAGGATTTCCTGACCTTCCCAAAGAGGATCGACGTTGTAATCTCCCGATCGGAGCGTCCCGTTGCGGGCGCCGGATTTGGAGTGACGAAATGCATATTATCAACCGATTTCTGGGGGCCGCTGTCCTGAGCGCCCTATTGGCCGCCCTCATGCCCGCTGCCGCCTCCGCGCAGGAGGCCTGCGGCACCCGCTATCCGGCCAGCGAAGAGAGCTACACCTGCACCTGTCCCGCGGGCCTGCCGGGCGGCACCGTCTGGGGCTCCGACCCCTACACGACCGACAGCCCCGTCTGCCTCGCCGCCATCCATGCCGGCGTGATCGACGAGAGCGGCGGCGAGATCACCGCGACGCTGATGGCGGGGCAGGAGAGCTACAGCGGCTCGGTCGCCAATGGCGTCACCACCCGCAACTGGGGCAGCTACGGCTCGAGCTACAGCTTCGGCACCGGCGTGGTGATCCCCGCCAACCTCTCCAACTGCGAGCGCTTCCCGGCCGAGGAGGACCGCTACATGTGTGTCTGCCCGGCGAATGACCAGAACCGCAGCGTCTGGGGCTCCGGCCCCTATACCGCCGACAGCGATGTCTGCACCGCGGCCCGCCATGCCGGCGTCATCGGCGCGGAGGGCGGCGTGATCTCGGCGCTCGCCGCCGAGGGGATGGAGAGCTATCCGGCCAGCGAGGCCAACGGCATCTCCACCAGCGCCTGGGGCCGTTACAACCGCAGCTTCACCATCACCAAGGGCGCGCCGCTCGTCGTGGTCGAGCGCCTGCCGGAGATCGAGCCGGTGCCGGAGATCGTGCCCGAGCCCGTGTCTGAGCCCGAGCCGGTGTCCGAGCCGGAGGTCGTGCCGGAGGTGACGGTGAACAACACCGTCCCCGCCTCGACGCCGGGCATGGCGGCCTGCCTGCGCTTCCCGGTCGGTGAGGAGAGCTACACCTGCAACTGCGCGGCGGGCGAGGGCACCGGCTCCGTCTGGGGCTCGGGCCCCTATACCGCCGACAGCGACATCTGCGCGGCGGCGCGCCATGCCGGCATCATCGGCGAGGGCGGCGGCGACATCACCGCGCTCGCGGTGCCGGGGCTGGAGCGCTACACGGCGAGCGAGGCCAACGGCATCTCCTCGGGCGCCTGGGGCCGCTACGCCAACAGCGTGACCTTCGACCGGAACTGGTGATCCGCTCCCGGCCTCCCCGGGGGCCGGGTCCACCCCCCGTCGCGTTCAGCGGGGCTGCGCCTCCTGCCATTCGGGCAGGGGGAACAGCCGGTCGTAGCCCCAGTTGAAGACTAAGGCGTAGCACATGTAGAAAACTGAAAACGCCAGATCCATCACGAAGGCCTGCCAGAGCGAGATCTGCAGATACCAGGCGATGAAGGGCATCAGGATCAGGAGCATCCCGACCTCGAAGGTCACGGCATGCAGGACCCGCCAGCGCGGCGTCTTCTCCGTCGTGCCCCGCACACGGCGGAGCATCAGGTCGAAGCCGTAGTTGAACACCATGTTCCAGAGCATGGCGATCACGGCGCTGCCCACACCGACGACGCCCATGTCCCCCAGCGGCTGATGGAAGGCCAGCGCGCCGAGCGGGATGGCGATGACGAGGGCGATGAGCTCGAAGGCGATGGCGTGGCGGAGACGGTCGAGCGGGCTGCGCATGGGTTCCTCGTCAGGGGCCGGGTCGTCCCGGGTGGGTCCGTCTTTGGAGGTCGTCCTCGCGAGAGGCAAGATGACCCGCCCGGCCCGCCGCTTCAAGGGGCGCCCCCGGCCGCCGGCCGCCGTGGGCCTCGGGCCACCACCCGCTCAGGCGCCGTCCGGCCGCTCCTCCGCCCAGAGGAGCAGCGCATCGAGCCGGGGGCAGAGCGCGCGGCCCCAGTCGGTCAGCCCGTACTCCACCCGCGGCGGCACCTCGGGATGGATGGTGCGCGTGACGACGCCATGCTCCTCGAGCTGGCGGAGCTGCTGCACCAGCATCTTCTGCGAGATGCCGGGAATGGCCCGTTCAAGTTCGGAGAAGCGCATCACGCCGCCCCCGAAGAGCTGGAAGAGGATCAGGAGCTTCCAGCGGCCGGAGAGGATCGCCAGAACCTCCGCCACCCCGTCGGCCGCCGTGGCCGGGCTGTACGCCTTGCGCTTACCGGAAGGTGCGTTGTTCCCCATTCTGTGCGTTCTTGTCCTTGCCATCTCGCGCGCCCAGTTCGGGGGCACATGCAGATGAAGGACCGAACCCATGCAGATGTCACCCCCCGTCGCCGCCTATCTCGCCGCCGCCGCCCGGCTCGACGCGCCGGCGATGCTCGCCCCCTTCGCCGCCGAGGCGCGCGTCTTCGATGAAGGCGCCTGGGTCAGCGGCCGCGCCGCGATCGAGGCCTGGATCGCCCGCGCCTCCATCGCCAACGAGGCCCGGCCGGAGGTGCTGGAGGTCCGCCATGAGGCGGGCGAAGAGCAGGTGCGCGCCCGCGTGTCCGGCAGCTTCAAGGGCTCGCCGGTGGAGCTGACGCATCGCTTCACCGTGGCGGGGGGCGAGATCACCTCGCTCAGGATCGGCTGAGCGCAAGCAAATGCGCCCGGGCCGTGAAGCCCGGGCGCCTGTCAGATGCCCTCGAGGGGGCTTAACTCAGAAGCCGGCCTTGATGAGCTCGAAGGTCTCGGCATGACGCTCGCGCAGCTCGTTCGGGATCGGCAGCTGGGCGAGGATCGGCACGTCGACCGAGCCGACGCCGGCGATCTCGAGATCCGCCGGATCCATCTCGTCGAGCGCGCGGCGGTTGGCGAGGCCGTAGCCCGAATCGAGCAGCGCCGTGGCGATGGCCGGGTCGAGCATGGCGTTCATGAAGTCATAGGCCTTGTCTTCTGAGCCCGCGCCGTCGGCCATGTTCACATAGCCGCAGAGCCAGACGGAGGAGCCTTCGGCCGGCTCGCGCTGGAAGCCGATCGGCCGCCCTTCCTCGACCATCGTCGGATAGGTCTCGTTCCAGGCCCAGGAGATCAGGATCTCGCCGGTGGACATGAGCTGCGCCAGCTCGGCCGGGTCGGACCAGTAGGTCCGGATGTTCGGATGCACCTGGCGGAGGAAGTCCGCCGCCGCCTCGAACTGCTCGTCCGTCACGTTGGTCCAGTCGGAGACGCCTGTGGCGAGGTAGCCGAGCGCGAAGGCGTCATCGACGTTGTCGGGCATCGTCACGCGGCCCGCATACTTGGGGTCGGCGAAGACGGCGAGGGTCGAGACGTCCTCTTCCGGCACTTCCTCGGGGTTGTAGGCGATGGCGGTGGAGCCGAAGTTCTGAGGAATGAACCAGACATCCTCGCCCTCGCCGGAGACGGCCTGGCCGGTCAGGTTGCGGTCGATGTTCTCGTATTCGGGGATGCGGCTGACATCCCAGGGCTCGATGATGCCGCTCTCGGCCCATTTGGTGACGGAGCCGGCACAGATCTGCGTGACATCGGCCTCGAAGCCGGCGCGCACTTTCTGAAAGGCCTCTTCCTCGTCCGAGAAGAAGGACCAGGTCGGGCTCATGCCGTAGGTCTCGATATAGGCCGGGTGGTAGTCGGGATTCTCGAAGCCGGGATAGTCGAGCACGATGAGCTCGCTGTCCTGCGCGGCGGAGGCCGTGCCGAGGGCGGCGAGGGCGGTGCCGATTGCGGTGGCGGCGATGAGGGTCTTGCGCATGTTGGTCTCCCCGATGTGGTCTAGGCTTTTGGCGAGCCTAGGAGCGGCAGCGAAGCCTTGCAATGGGATCGGTGGGCTCGGCGGCGACGGACTGCCCGGGGATCGGGCGGATGCCGGTTTGAGAGGCGGTAGGCTCGGCCCCCGATTTCCGCCCCTAGGGGAGCGGCGCCACGGGCGTGGTGATCTCGAGGCTCTCGAAGGCCATCGTCCCGGGGTTGAAGGCGGCGCCGGCGACGACGAGCACGGCGGGGCAGGGGCCGGCCTCGAGCATGACCGACCATCCGGCGGGGGGGCCGGCGAGCACGTAGAGCGGCGCCGTCAGCCTCAGGGGGAGCGTCGCGCCCGGCTCCACCGCCGCGAGCCGCACCTCGGTGCCGGGGGCGAAGGGCGCGCCTATGAACGAGGGGAGCGGCCGGCCGGCTTCATCGTGGAGCCGCAGATAGCGCAGCGCCGCGTCGCTCGGCGGCGGCTCCAGCACGCAGATCCGATCCGGCGCGCCGTTCGTCACCCGGGCCTCGACTTCAACGGCATGGGGGCCGGCCTCGATGAGCCGGGCGGTCAGCCCCAGCGCCTCCGCCTCCGGCATCGGCCCCCGCGTGCAGGCGGCCAGCGCCAGAAGCAGCGCCGCCCCCCTCACCGGCCGCGGATGCGCGGGTCGAGCGCGTCGCGAAGGCCATCGCCGATGTAGTTCACCGCCAGCACGGTGAAGGAGATGCAGAGCCCCGGCCAGATCACCCGCTCGGGGAAGCGCTCCATCCGCTCGACGCTGTCGAAGAGGATCTTGCCCCAGGTCGGGTAATCCGACGGGAAGCCCAGCCCGAGAAAGCTGAGCGCGCTCTCGGTGATGATCGCCGTCGCCAGACCCAGCGTGGCCGAGACCATGATGGGCGACAGCACGTTCGGCAGCAGGTGCCGCGTGATCATCCGCCGTGAGGGCGTGCCGATGGAGCGGGCGGCGAGCACGTATTCGCGCTCCTTGAGTGCGAGGATGTCGCCCCGCACAATCCGTGCCGTGTGCATCCACGAGGTGATGCCGATGGCGGTGACGATGAGGATGAAGATCCCCTGTTCCGGCCCGAAGGCGGAGCGGAGCTGGTCGCGGAAAAGCAGCATCATGACGAGGAGGAGCGGCAGGAGCGGCAGCGCCAGCATGAGGTCGGTGAAGCGCATCAGCAGCCCGTCGAGCCGGCGGAAATAGCCGGCGATGACGCCGACGACCGTGCCGAGGATCAGCGCGAGCAGCATGGCGACCCAGCCGACGGCCATCGAGACGCGGCCCCCCTGCATGAGGTTGGCGAGGATGTCGCGGCCGAGGTTGTCCGTCCCCAGCGGGCGGGACCAGAGGACCTTGGCCTCCCTGTCCCAGAGCCAGCTGTAGATCGGCCGGACGTCCTTGTTGCGGATGTCGAGCTTGGCGGGGTCGACCGTCCAGATCCAGGGGCCGATGATCACGAAGAGCGTGATGAAGATAAGGAAGGTGAGCCCGATGACGGCGCCCCGGTGCTCGCGGAACTGCTGCCAGACGTCGCGCCAGAGCGAGGTGGCGCTCTGCCCGGGCGCGGCGGAGCCGGCGGCCTCTGCGAGCGGCTCCTCGGGCGGCCCGCCGGTGGTCGTGCCGGTGGTGGCGCCGCCGGCGGGCAGCGGCGAGGCGGGGGGCTCGACGCCCTCGTGCGGGTCGGCGTTCTGATCGGGCCGGTCAGTCATAGCGGATCCGGGGGTCGAAGACGCCGTAAAGGATGTCGGCGATCAGGTTGAAGACGACGATGAGCACCGCGAAGATGAAGGTCAGCGTCAGCACCATCGGGATGTCGCTGCCCTGGATGGCGATGATGAGGAGCTGCCCGAGCCCGTTCACCTTGAACACCTGCTCGGTGATGATCGCGCCGCCGAAGACCTGCGGCACGCCGAGCGCGATGACGGTGACGACCGGGATCATCGAATTGCGCAGCACATGCTTCAGCACGACGACCCGCTCGTTCATGCCCTTCGCCCGCGCCGTGCGGACGTAATCCTGCTGGAGGTTGTCCAGCATCGAGGCGCGCATGTAGCGGCTGATCTGGGCGGCGTTGTAGAGGGCGAGGACGAAGACGGGCATCGCCATCTGGCGGACCTGGGCGAGGAAGCTCGACCAGTCGTTCACGACCAGCGTCGTGTTGTAGATCGAGGGGAACCAGCCGAGGTTCACCGCGAAGATGACGATGAGCAGCACCCCGGTGAAGAAGGTCGGCACCGAGAAGCCGACCATCGAGATGAAGGTGCCGAGCTGGTCGAACCACGAATATTGCCAATAGGCGCCGGCGATGCCGATCGGCAGCGCGATGAGCACGCCGACGATGTAGCTGAGGCCGACGACCCAGAGCGTCTGGGGGATGCGCTCGGCGATGATCTCGAAGACCGGCGAGCGGGACTGGAACGAGATGATGCGCTGCGCGCCATCGGCGAAGTTCGTGCCGAAGGCCGCGTCGATCCAGTATTGCGGCTCGACGATGAAGAACTGGTAGAGCCAGAGCCCGAAGCGCACGTACCAGGGCTGGCCGAGCCCCAGCGCCTCGCGCATCTGCTGGCGCACCTCGGGCGGGATCGACAAGGGCATGTTTGCCATCGGATCGCCCGGGGCCAGTTCGAGAAGGAGGAAGATCACCAGCGCGATGAAGATCAGCGTCGGGATCGCCAGGATCAGGCGGCGGATCGTATAGGCCAGCATGTCAGAGCGGCGTCTGCTGGTGGTGGATGAGGCGCCATCCGGATTCCGTCATCTGCCAGAGCGAGGAACAGCCGGCGGCATAGCCTTCGCCCTCGCGCCGGGCTTCGGCCGAATAGGCGAGGAGCGTCACGGATTTGGCCGGCGAGCGCATGAGCTGGTCGTCCATCGCCACCGCCTCCCACCGCGTGGTGCCCTCGACGCTGTCGAGCACCGTCGCCCGGTCGAGCGGGCCGCCCGGCATGGGAAAGGTCATGAGCGCATCCTCGGCGAGGAGCTCCACATAGGCCTCGCGGCCTTCGAGCCAAAGCCTGCGCTCCAGATCCCAGAGTTCGTCGTGCATGAATGCCCCCGGTGAAGGATGCGGGCGGGCCCGGCCGGGCCCGCCCGCGAGAGGTGCTTACTCGTCGATGCGGTACCAGTCGGCCGCGTTCCAGAGTTCGCTGTCCCAGGTGTTGAGGATCACGCCGCCCAGCGAGTTGGCATGGGCGGAGACCCGGCCACGGTCGACGAGCCCGACGATGATGCTGCTGTCCTTGGTCAGCATGTCATTCATCTGGCGCGCGATGCGGCCCCGCTCCTCGAGATCGCCCGTGCGGGCCAGCTCGGCGACCAGCTCTTCATAGGCCGGGTCACAGTAGCGGTTGATGTTCTCGCCCTGCCACTGCGTCTCCGGCGAGGGGATCTTGTCGCAGGTATAGGCGCCGAGATAGGCCTCGGGGTCGGTGCCGGGGAAGTTGTTCGCATACATCTCCACGTCCGCGTAGAAGCGCTGGAACGTGTCCGGCGAGCCGGGGTCGCCGCCGAAGAAGACGGACGAATCGACGTTGCGCAGCTCGACCTCGAAGCCGAGCTCTTCCCACCATTCCTTGATCAGCGCCTGGAAGTCCTGACGGACGGCGTTGGTGGAGGTCTGGTAGAGCATCGACATCTTCACGCCGTCGGGCGTCTCGCGCACGCCGTCGCCGTCGGTGTCGACATAGCCCGCGTCATCCAGCATCTGCATGGCGCGCTCCATGTCCTGCGGCATGCAGGACGTGTTGTCGGAGGCATAGAGCTCCGGCGCCGGAACCAGGTTGCAGGTCGGACGGCCGGCCTGGCCGTAGCCCACCTCGACGAGCAGGTCGCGGTCGATGGCGATCGAGAGCGCCTCGCGCACGGTCTGGTCGGAGAGGAAGGGGTGCGGATGCGCTACGGTGGAGCGCTCGCCTTCCGGCAGATCCGGGCTCGGGTCGGTGAGGTTCATCTCGATCCGCTCGACGAGCGTGCCGAAGGCCGAGATCGGGGTGCCGACGCCGCCCTGGCTCATCTCCTCGATGACATCGGGGGCGAGCTGCAGGTTCCAGGCGTAGTCGAACTCGCCGGTCTGCAGCACGGCCCGCGCCGCCGCCGCCGCATCGCCGCCGCCCTTGAGCGTCATGGTGGCGAAGTTGGGCAGCATCGGGTCGCGGTAGTTCTCGTTCGCCGCCAGCTCGATCACGTCGTTGACGCGGAAGTCGGTGACGGTGAACGGGCCGGTGCCGATCGGATTGAAGTTCGCATCCGTGCAGGTCGGCGCGGCGGCGCCGAGGCAATCGGCGAATTGCGCGGCCTGGATCACCGGCGATTCCGCCCCGGTGAAGGGCAGGTAGGGGTTGGGCTTGGCTTCGGAGAAGTGGACGGTGACGGTCTTGTCGTCGACGACCTCCACATCCTCGACGCCGTTGAACTTGGCGCCCTGCGCACAGCCGCCGCCTTCGGCGGTGCAGTATTCCCAGGTGAACCGCACGTCTTCGGCCGTCACCGGCGAGCCGTCGGACCACATGACATCCGGCGAGATGTTCCAGGTGATCGAGGTCAGATCCTCGGACACGCCGCCATTGTCGAGCGTCGGGATCTCGGTGACCAGATAGGGCACCAGCGTGCCGGTCTCGTCATAGCGGGCGAGCGGCTCGAGCACGAGGCTCGCGGCCTCGATCTCCTTCGTCCCCCCGGAGAGGTAGGGGTTCATGGTCGAGGGGGCCTGCCAGTAGATGACGTTGACATGGCCGTCCTCGCCCCGCTCGGCGAAGGCGGCGGGCGCGACGGCCGTCACCGCAATCGCGCCGAGAAGCGCTGCTTTCAGTTTCATGGACTCACTCCTTGTTGGTGCTCTGTTGGCCTCGAGGGCTCGGCCGCCGTTTCTCCGGCGGTCTTGTTGGTATCGTCGTAAAGGTGGCAGGCGACCTGGCGGCCGTCCGGCAGGTGGCGGGGTGCCGGGTCGATCTCGTGGCAGACCTCCATCACCTGCGGGCAGCGGGTGCAGAAGTTGCAGCCCTTCGGCGGATTGGCCGGCGAGGGCACGTCGCCCTTCAGGATCACCCGCTCGACCTTGCGCGCCAGTGCCGGATCGGGCTCGGGCACGGCCGAGAGGAGCGCCTGCGTATAGGGATGGAGCGGCTCGGCATAGAGCGCCTCGCGCGGGGCGAGCTCGACGATCCTGCCGAGATACATGACCGCGACGCGCGTCGCGATGTGCCGCACCATCGAGAGGTCATGGGAAATGAAGAGGTAGGTGAGCCCGAACTGCTCCTGCAGGTCTTCGAGCAGGTTCACCACCTGCGCCTGGATCGAGACGTCGAGCGCCGCGATGGGCTCGTCGCAGACGATGAACTTCGGGCTCAGCGCCAGCGCCCGGGCGATGCCGATCCGCTGCCGCTGCCCGCCGGAGAAGGCATGGGGGAAGCGCCGCGCGAAGGCGCGGTTGAGCCCGACGGCATCCATGAGCTCGAGGACCTTCTCGTCCTTCTCCTTGCTCGAGAGCTTGGTGTGCTCGTCGAGCGGCTCGCGGATGATCTGGCTGACGTTCATGCGCGGGTTGAGGCTCGCCTGGGGATCCTGGAAGACCATCTGCATGGTCGGGCGGTGCTTGCGCAGCGCCCCCTGGCTCATATGCCCGATCTCGGTGCCGCCGATGCGGATGGAGCCCTCGGTGATGTCGTAGAGCCGCAGGACCGCGCGGCCCGTGGTGCTCTTGCCGCAGCCCGACTCGCCGACGAGCCCGAGCGTCTCACCCTCCATCACCGTGAAATCCACGCCGTCGACCGCCTTCACGGCGCCGGTCTGGCGGCGCAGGAGTCCGGTATGGATGGGGAAGTGCATCTTGAGGCCGCGCACCTCGACGAGCGGCGTGCCGGCGGGCGTCTCGGCGGCGGGCGCGGCCCCGGGCGTGGCGGCGGCGTCAAGCATCCTGAACCTCGGGGCTGGTGGCGGCCGGCCGCGTCGGCGCGAGGCCCGGGTCGCAGAGGAAGCAGGCGGCGTCGTGATTCCCGGCCATCGGATAGCGCTGGGGCAGGGCGCGGTGGCAGAGCTCCCACGCATGGGGGCAGCGGTCGCGGAACGAGCAGGCGGCCGGCGGCGCGAGCAGGATCGGCGGCTGTCCCTCGATCACCGTCAGCCGCTTGGCCCGTTGCCCCTGCACATTCGGCACGGTCTTGAGGAGCGCCTGCGTATAGGGGTGCTGCGGGTTGGAGAAGAGTTCGTGCACCGGCGCATGCTCCACCACCTGCCCGCCATACATGACCATCACCCGGTCGGCGATCCCGGCGATGACGCCGAGGTCATGGGTGATCCAGATCACCGCCATGCCCAGCCGCTCGCGCAGCTCCTGCATCAGTTCGAGGATCTGCGCCTGGATCGTCACGTCGAGCGCCGTGGTCGGCTCGTCGGCGATCAGAACCTTGGGGTCGCAGGCGAGCGCGATGGCGATCATCACCCGCTGGCGCATGCCCCCCGAGAACTGGTGGGGATAGTCGCCGAGGCGCCGCCGCGCATCGGGGATGCCGACGAGCTCCAGCAGCTCCACCGCCCGGTCGGCGGCGGCGCGCTTCGAAAGCCCCATGTGCCGGCGGAGCGGCTCGGCGATCTGCATTCCCACGGTGAAGACCGGGTTGAGCGAGGTCATCGGGTCCTGGAAGACGAATCCGATCTCGCCGCCCCGCACGTCGCGAAGCGCCGGCTCGGGCATCTGCAGGAGGTCTCGCCCGCCGAAATGCACCTCGCCGGGGCCGGTGATTGCGGGCGGCGAGGGCAAAAGGCCGATGAGCGACATCATCGTCACCGACTTGCCGGAGCCGCTTTCGCCGACGACGCCCAGAAGCTCGCCGGGCTGCAGCGTGAAGCTGACATCGTTCACCGCATGGACCGAGCCGGCCCTGGTGTGGAAGACGACAGTCAAGCCGCGGACATCAAGGACGGGCTGTGCCCCATCGGGCATTCAGAACCTCCAAATGGTTCTTTTGGTTGTACTTTATCCCTGTCGGGCTGCGGGTGTGGCCGCGTCTGCCCATTTTGTTGGCATCAGCCTAGCAAGTTTCGCCTGCCGAACAAGCCCCGGGGTGCCGTGCGCGTAAATAACGCCTTTTCTCCACGGCGAATGCCGCGCAGAACGGCAGGAACAGGGGAGACTGCCATGAAAGACCTCACCGCGAGAGAGATCCTCGCCCGCCTCATCGCCTTCCCGACGGTGAGCAGCGAGAGCAACCTCGATCTCATCGCCTTCGTCGAGGGCTACCTCACCGCCTGCGGCGCGCGGGTCGGGCTCGTGCCGAAGCCGGGCGAGCCCAAGGCCGGGCTCTGGGCCCATGCGGGGCCGGAGGAGGAGGGGGCGGTGCTCCTTTCGGGGCATTCCGACGTGGTGCCCGTCGAGGGGCAGGAGTGGTCGAGCGACCCGTTCGAGCTGACCGAGCGGGACGGCCGGCTCTACGGCCGCGGCACGACCGACATGAAGGGGTTCGACGCCCTCGCCATCTGGGCCGTGGGGCAGGCGGCGCTCCATGGCACCTCCCGCCCGCTCCAGCTCGCGCTCAGCTATGACGAGGAACTCGGCTGCTACGGCGCCCCGCCCGTCATCGAGGCGATGGCGGAGGCGGGGGTGCCGAAGGCCGGCGCTGCGATCATCGGCGAGCCGTCGGAGATGAAGGTCATCACCGGCCACAAGGGCGGTTGCCACTGGCATGTGCATGTGAGGGGCTACGAGGTGCATTCCTCGCTGGTCTATGACGGCGTCTCGGCGATCTTCGAGGCGGCGAAGCTGGTGCGCTGGGCCGACGAGATCAACGCCGCCAACCGCGCCGCAACCCCCGGGCCCTTGGCTGCGCCCTTCTATCCGCCCTGCACCACGGCGCATGTCGGCAAGATCGAGGGCGGCACCGCCCATAACATCACCGCCGGCCATTGCCGTCTGGGCTTCGACTTCCGCGTCGTCCCCGGCGACGACATCGCCGACTGGAAGGCCGCCTTCGAGGCGAAGCGCGCCGAGCTCGAGGCCGGCATGAAGGCCCGCCATCCGGGCTGCTTCATCACGGCGGAGGAGAGCTTCGGCGTGCCGCCGCTCCTGCCGGAGGAGGGTGGCGCCGCCGAGGCGCTGGCCCGCGGCCTGACGGGAGACAACGGCACCCATGTCGTCAGCTACGGGACCGAGGCCGGGCATTTCCAGGCGGCCGGGATCTCCTCCGTCGTCTGCGGGCCGGGCAATATCGCCCAGGCCCATCAGCCCGACGAATATCTGACGCTGGCCGACTGGCAGGCCGGCGAGGCCTTCATCGCCCGACTACTGGAGAGTTGCCGGTGAGTTTTCCCTTCACGCTCGCCACCCCGCCCGAACATCAGGCGCCGCTGCCCGAGGCGGCCGATGTCGTCATCATCGGCGGCGGCATTGCCGGCGTGATGACCGGCTGGTTCCTCGCCCGCGCCGGGGTGCAGACCGTCCTCGTCGAGAAGGGCCGCGTCGCCGCCGAGCAGTCGGGCCGCAACTGGGGCTTCATCCGCCAGCAGGCGCGCGACCTGCGCGAGCTGCCGATGATGGTCGAGGCCAACCGGCTCTGGCCCGAGCTGGCCGAGCGGGCAGGGGAGGACATCGGGCTCAAACGCGGCGGCATTCTCTACATGGCCGACAGCCCGGCGGATATGGAGACCTTCGCCCGCCACGAGGCGGAGGGCAGGGCGCACGGCACCGACATCCGCCTCCTGACCCGCCCGGAGCTCGCCGACCTTCTGCCCGAGGCCCGGTGGGACTGGCGGGGCGGCGTCGTCACGCCCTCCGACATGTCCGCCGAGCCGTGGAAGGCTGTGCCCGCCTTTGCCCGCGCCGCCGTGCGCGACGGGCTTGCCATCCGCGAGCAGTGCGCCGCCCGCGGCCTGGAGCGTTCCGGCGGTGCCGTCTCCGCCGTTGTGACGGAGGCCGGGACGATCCTCACCACCCGCGTCCTCCTCGCCGGCGGCGCCTGGTCGCGGCTGTTCCTGGGGCCGCTCGGCCTGACGATCCCGCAATGCTCCGTCCGCGCCACCGTGGCGGCGACCGAGCCGCTGCCGGAGGTCTTCGCCGGCGGCGCCGTCGACGGCGCGCTCGGCTTCCGCCACCGGCAGGACGGTGGCTACACGCTGGCGCCCGGCTGGGGCCACGAGGTGTTCGTCGGCCCCGATCTCCTCCGCTCCCTGCGCGCCTTCCTGCCCTATTGGTGGGCCGACCCCCTGGAGAACCTGCCCATCGCCGCCGCGCCGAAGGGCTTCCCCGACGCCTGGGGCACGCCGCGGAGCTGGGAGGGCGCCTCGCCCTTCGAGGCCATGCGCATCCTCGATCCGGCCCCCAGCCGCCGGCGCCTCCGCAAGCTGACGGAGGGGTTCGCCGCCCGCTTCCCCACCCTGCCGGCCCCCCGCATCCGCGCCGCCTGGGCGGGGATGATCGACGTCCTGCCCGATCAGGTGCCGATCGTGGATCAAACGCCGATCCCCGGCCTCTGGCTCGGCACCGGCCTTTCGGGCCATGGCTTCGGCATCGGTCCCGCGGTCGGCCGCGTCCTCGCCGACCTCATGCAGGGCAAGCCCCCGGGCCACGACCTGACGGGCCTGCGCTACGCCCGCTTCTGAAGGCGGGTCCGCCTTCGACGCGCCGGAACCCTCCCGCTTCGGCCCGCGTTGACTGCAAAAGCCGGGACAGATCATGGACGCCCCCTACACACTCATCGCGAACGAAACCTCCGGCCGCCGCGATGCGGACCGGCTCGAAGCGCTGCACAGGATGCTGGAAGAGGGGCTCGGCGAGCCCGTCGCCTACCGCCCGTGCAAGGGCGGCGAGGGCATCTCAGAGGCCGCCAAGGCAGCGCGGGACGCCGGCCATGGCACCGTCTTCGCCGCAGGCGGCGACGGCACGCTTTCGGGCATCGCCGATGTGCTGAAGGGCTCCGACGTCGCCATGGCGCCGCTGCCGATGGGCACGTTCAACTTCTTCGCGCGCGGCCTCGACATCCCCGAGGGCGACGAGGCCGCCGTCGAGGCGCTCCTTTCCGGTGAGGTGCGCGATTTCCCGGTGGGGGAGATCAACGGCCGTATCTTCCTCAACAACGCCTCGCTCGGCGTCTATCCCGCCATCCTCCGTGCGCGGGAGACAGTCTACGAGAACTGGGGCCGCTCGCGGATCGCGGCCTATTGGTCGGTCTTCAAGATCCTCATCCAGCCCGGCCACGGGATGCGCCTGACGGTCGAGGTCGATGGCCAGAGCCAGACGATCCACACGCCGATGGTCTTCGTCGGCTCCAACCCCTTCCAGCTGCGCATCTTCAAACTCGACGGCGCCGAACTGCCCGAGGAAGGCCAGCTCGCCTTCTACTACGGGCAGGATGTCGGGCGCTTCGCCATGCTGCGCACCGCGCTCTGGCTCGGCTTCAAGATCGCCCGGAAGGATCGCGAATTCGCCATGCTGGCGGGGCGCGAGATCAAGGTCTGGCCGCAAAAGACCCGCAAGGTCACGGCGGCGCTCGATGGCGAGCGCTTCCATTTCGACCCGCCGGTGACGATGCGGCTTCTGGAGCATTCCCTCAAGGTCGTGGCGCCCCGCGCGCAGGAAGGCGCCGGCCGGGCGAGCGCGGCCTGATGGCGCGGCTCGTTCACCTCTCCGATCTGCATTTCGGCCGCACCCGCCCGGAGCTTCTGGACCCGCTGGTGGCGCGGGTGAATGCGCTCGCCCCCGATTTGGTGGCGGTCTCGGGCGACCTCACCCAGCGCGCCCGGCCCGGGCAGTTCCGCGATGCGGCAGCGCTCCTTGAACGCCTCGAGGCGCCTTGCCTCGTCGTCCCCGGCAATCACGACGTGCCGCTTTATAACTTCCTCTTCCGCATCTTTCGGCCCTTCCGCCGCTACCGCGCCACCTTCGGGGAGGACAAGGAGCCGAAGCGGATCCTCGGCGATGTCGCGGTCATCGGCGTCAACTCCGTCGATCCTCGCCGCCACCAGCGCGGTCGCATGGATGCCGATCGTCTCGCCAAGGTGACGCGCCGGCTGACCGCGCTGCCGGAGGACACGCTGAAGGTCATCGTCATGCATCATCCGATCGTGCACCCGCCCGGCTCCGACAAGGCGCCGATGGCCGGCGCCCATGCGGCGGCGCGGGCGTTCTCGGATGCGGGGGCGGATATCGTCCTCACCGGGCATCTGCATCTCTGGGGGGCGGAGCCCTTCGAGATGCCGCAGGGGCGGGCGCTGCTCTTCGTGCAGGCGGGCACCGGGCTCTCGACGCGGAAGCGCGGGGAGCCGAATGATTTCAACCTCATAGACTGCGGCCCCGGCCGGGCCGAGGTTACGCGCTATTGTGCGAGCGACGAGACGGGCACGTTCGAGCCCGCCGCGCCCGAAACCTTCGAGGACGGGCCGGAGGGCTGGCGCCGCGCGGGCGAGCCCGAGGCGCTGCCGGTCAGGGACGCCGTCGTGGAATCCGAACCCGCCTAAGCCTGGCTGGCGGGAGACCCCTCGGGGCTGGCTGTACCCTCAGAGCACCGGGTGCAGCATCTCGAGCACGGGCAAGCCCTGCCGGAACGCCTCCATCAGCCGCGGCTCCAGCGGCCCGCTCTCCGCCATCTCTTTCGTCGCCACACATGATTTCATCCGGGCGAAGCGCGCGAGCGGATGATCGGGGGGGCAGGGGCCGGGGGTGCGCTTCAGCTCGCCCTCGCGGAAGGTGAAGCCCCCCGCCTCCGCCCGCTCGATCAGCGCCGCCATGCGGGCCGTGTCGGTGAGGAGGAGGCTGCGCCAGCGCTCGAGCTGCTCGCGGTTCATCGCCATGCATCCGAGCCCGACCGTCACCCCCTTCAGGTCGATGCCGAGGAAGCAGGCCGGCTCGCTCGCCCCGCCTGCGGCAAGAGACCACATCAGGTGCAGATGCAGGTGATAGGGCCGCTTGTTCTTCGAGAAGCGCAGGTCGCGCTGCGGGCGAAAGAGCTTCGGCGTCGCCTCGAGCCCCGTCATCTCCCGCAGGGGCGCGCGGAGCCTGTCTAGCAGGGCCTCGGCCGGCGCCTTCAGATCGGCCTCGTACTCTCCCTGATGCGCCTTGAACCAGGCGCGGTCGTTCTCTGCCTCGAGGCGGGTCAGGAAGGCGCGGACACGGGGGACCGAGAGGGTGTCGGGCATGGGCGGCGGGCTCCGGGGCGAAGGGCTCTGGACGGGGCGGGGCACTCGGCCTAGAGGATCGCCATGCGCACCGAGCCGTCAAGTTTGTCGTCCCATGTCGGTGCGCTTCTGCGTATCGGGCTGCCGCTCGTCGGCGCCTCGGTGGCGGGCTTCCTCATCCATATGACCGATACGATCATGCTCGGCTGGTATTCCGTCACCGCGCTCGCCGCCTCGACCATCGGCTCGTCCTTCTGGTTCACGCTCTTCATCCTCGGCGCCGGCTTCGGCACCGCCTGCGCGCCGGTGGTGGCGGCTGCCGCGGCGCGGGGAGACGCGGTGCGCGCCCGCCGCTTCACGCGGATGGCGATGTGGCTGTCGCTGGCCTTCGGGCTCCTCTGCCTGCCGCCGCTCTGGTTCTCCGAACCCATCCTCCTCGCCATCGGCCAGCCGGCGGATGTGGCGGCGGAGGCGCAGATCTACCTGCGCATCACCTGCTTCGGGCTCTTCGGCTCGCTCTTCGCCACCTCGATCCGCGGCTTCCTCGGCGCGCTGCAGATGACGGCGATCCAGCTCTGGATCACCATCATCGGCGTCGGGCTCAACGCGCTCATCAACTACGCGCTGATCTTCGGCAATTTCGGCGCGCCGGAGCTCGGCATTCGCGGCGCCGCCATCGCCTCGGTGATCCTGGAAGTCTCCATGGCGCTCGCCGCCGCGATCTGGGCGGCGCGCAAGGCGCCGGAATTCGAGCTCTTCGTGCGCTTCTGGCGGCCGGATTGGGAGGCGCTGGGCGAGGCCTTCCGCCTCGGTGCGCCCATCGGCATCACCTCGCTCGCCGAAACCGGCATGTTTACCGGCTCCGCCGTGATGATGGGCTGGATCGGCGAGGTGGAGCTGGCGGCGCATGGCATCGCCATGCAGCTCACCGCGCTCCTTTTCATGTTCCATGTGGGCATGAGCCAGGCGGGCACCGTGCTCGCCGGGGCGGCGCTCGGGCGGGGTGACGAGGCGGGCCTCCGGCGGACGGCGCTGACCGCGCAATCGCTCGCCGTGCTCTTCGGCTTCGTCGTCGTCGCCTGCTTCGTCCTCTGGCCGCATGAGCTGGTGGGTCTTTTCCTCGATCCGGAGGATCCAGAGCGCCCGGCGATCGTCGCCATCGGCGCGCCGCTACTCCTCGTTGCCGCGCTCTTCCAGTTCGGCGACGGCGGGCAGGCGACGATCCTGGGGCTCTTGCGCGGCGTGCAGGACACGCGGGTGCCGATGGTGATCGCCGCGTTCTGCTACTGGATCATCGGCCTGCCGGTGGGCTGGCTCCTGGCCTTCCCGCTGGGCGTGGGGCCGGTCGGGCTCTGGCTCGGGCTCTTTGCCGGGGTGACGAGCGCCATGACCTTCTTCACGCTGCGCTTCTGGCGCCGCGCGGTCAGGATCTCAGCCTTCCCCCTCGCCGCGACCTGAGCCGAGCGGGCGCGCCTGCGCCGGCGCCTCGGCCAGCCGTTCGGCCTTCCGCCGGACGAGGATCGTCCTCAGATCGTGCATGGCGAGCAGCAGGGCATCCGTCACCTCGTCGAGCTCTTCCGGTGTCGCACGCGCCTGCACCCATTGGGCCGTGAGGTTCATGTGGTCGATGGCGCGGTGGATGTCGTCGATCTCGCGGCGGGCGAGGAGCGCCCGGCGCCGCTCGATCCAGCCCTCGATCTCGGTGCGCTGCTCTTCGGTGAGCACATGCTGGCCATGCGGCTTGATCTCGCCGTTCTTCCAGTTCGCCACGGCGATCTGGTTCATGTCGAGCCGCCGCTCGCGGTTCTCGGTGTCGATCTCGAAGACGGCGGCGCCGTTTTCTCGGATGCGGTAGAAATAGCGGGGCAGGTCGGACATCAGTTTTCCAGGCAGCGCAGAAGGCTGCCGTTCAGATCGACGAGGAAGAAGAGCCGCGGCACCTCCGGATCGGGCAGGCGCTCGGGCGGGGTGAGGCGGGGGATGGCGCGGGGGGTGGCCGGCAGGTCGGCACCGGCGAAGCTGTCGTAGAGCGCATCGAGGTCATCCACCCGGATGCAGGCCGAATGCCAGCTCTCGGCCGGGATCAGACCCGGCGCGTGGAAGAACTCCAGCTCCAGCGCGCCGCGCTCCAGGATCATCCAGCCGTCAGACCGGTAGCCGGGCACAAAGCCGAGGGCGGCGTAGAACTCCGCCGTCTCGGCCATGTCGCGGGCCGGCAGGTTCGCGGTGATCCTGTCGGCCATCGGCCCCCCTCAGCTCAAGCCCTCGCAGAACCGCTTGATGCGGGCGCAGGCCTCGGTCAGGGCCGCGTCGGAGGTAGCGTAGCTGACGCGGAAGTTCGGCGAAAGTCCGAAGGCCGCACCGAAGACGACGGCGACATTCTCCTCCTCGAGGAGCGCCGTGGCGAAGTCCTCGTCGGTCTCGATCCGCGCGCCGCCGGCGGAGGTCTTGCCGAGGCAGCCCGAGATGTCGGGATAGACATAGAAGGCGCCGTCCGGCACCGGGCAGGTGATGCCCGGGCAGGCGTTCAGCCCCTCGACCACGAGGTCGCGCCGCCGCTCGAACAGCGCCCGGTTGGGCTCGATGAAGTCCTGCGGCCCGTTCAGCGCCTCCACCGCCGCCCATTGGCTGATGGAGGAGGGGTTGGAGGTCGACTGGCTCTGGATCTTGCGCATGGCGCGGATCAGCTCCTCCGGCCCCGCCGCATAGCCGATCCGCCAGCCGGTCATCGCATAGGCCTTGGAGACGCCGTTGACGGTCAGCGTCCGCCCGTAAAGGCCGGGCTCGACCTCCGCCGGGGTGCAGAACTTGTAATCGCCGAAGGTCAGGTGCTCGTACATGTCGTCGGTCATGACATGCACCTGGGGATGGCGCATCAGCACGTCGGTCAGCGCCTTCAGCTCGTCGCGCGAATAGCCGGCGCCAGTGGGGTTGGACGGCGAGTTGAAGATCAGCCACTTGCTGCGCGGCGTGATCGCGGCCTCGAGCGCCTCGGGCGTGATCTTGAAGCCGGTCTCCAGCCCGCCCGTCACGGTGACGGGCTCGCCGCCGGCGAGGAGCACCATGTCGGGATAGCTCACCCAGTAGGGCGCGGGGATGATGACCTCGTCGCCGGGGTTCAGCGTCGCCATCAGCGCGTTGTAGAGCACCTGCTTGCCGCCGGTGCCGACCGTCACCTGCGCCGGCGTGTAGCTGAGGCCGTTCTCGCGCTCGAACTTGGCGCAGATTGCCGCCTTGAGCTCGGGGATGCCGTCGACGGCGGTGTACTTCGTCTTGCCTTCCTCGATGGCGCGGATGCCGGCGGCCTTGATGTTCTCCGGCGTGTCGAAATCCGGCTCTCCCGCGCCGAGGCCGATCACGTCGCGCCCGGCCGCCTTCAGCTCCGCCGCCTTGGTCGTGACGGCAATGGTGGGCGAGGGCTTCACGCGGGCGAGCGCGTCGGCGAGAAAGGGCATCAGGGGCTCCCGGGGTGGCAAAGTCGCGGCGCGGCTGTCATAAGCCGGGCGGGCAGACCCGGCAAGGAGGAGCCACGAATGACCCCCGAAGACGGTTGGTACAGTGAAGACAGCGCCACACTCGGCGACCGCATCCACGGCGCCCGCGAGGCCGCCGGGCTCGGCCAGAAGGAGCTGGCGGCGCGGCTCGGCGTGAAGAATTCCACCGTCCAGCGGTGGGAAGAGGACCGGGCCGAACCGCGGGCCAACAAGTTGCAGATGCTCTGCGGCGTGCTCGGCGTCTCTCTCTCGTGGATCCTCACGGGCGTCGGCGACGGCCCCGAGGGCCCGAGCGAGGAAGAGCGCAGCACCAGCCGCGCCGAGGAACTGGCGGAACTGCGCAAGGTGCGCGCCGAGCTGACGGCGACGCTCGCGCGGCTCGGGCGGCTCGAAAAGCGGCTCCGCGCCAGCACGCCGGTCTGAGCCGATGGAGCTGGCCGGCCCGCCGGGAGAGAGCCGCGAGACGCGGCTGCGACGGCTCCACATGCGCTCCATCCGCCGCGGCATCCGCGAGATGGACCTGATCCTCGGCGCCTTCGCCCGGGAGCAATTGCCGGGTCTCAGCGAGTCACGCCTCGATGAGTACGAGCGGCTCCTCGCGGAATCCGATCACGACATTTACCGCTGGGTTACTACCGGGGAGGGGGAGCCCGAGGGGCTCGAGGCGCTCATGGCCCTTGTTCGCAAGGGGGCCGAGGGTGTCGGAACCTCATCCTCAAGTGAGGCTTAGCCACCATATTTCCGCCGAAATGCCCCGGGTCGGCCACATTCTGACTGGGTTTTAAACCACATCTTGAGCAATTTTCTCCAAGTTAGGATCGAAAAGACGAGATTGGAGACAGTCGGATGAGCCTGCATTCTGCCATCGAAGACGACTCTGCCCTCGGCGTGAACGCCGGGTTCATGGCGAGCTACCTCGAGGCGCTGACGCTCGTCGAGCGCCTTCACCGCCTGCTTCTGGATGTCATCAAGGACGAGTTCGAACGGCTCGGGCATCTTGAGCTGAACGCCGTTCAGGCGCTGCTTCTGTTCAACATCGGCGACAACGAGGTCACCGCGGGCGAACTGAAGAGCCGGGGCTACTACCAGGGCTCGAACGTGTCGTACAACCTCAAGAAGCTGGTCGAGATGGGCTACATGCACCACCAGCGCTGCGAGATCGACCGCCGCTCCGTGCGCGTCCGCCTGACGGAAAAGGGCCGCAACGTGCGCGATACCGTCTCGAAGCTCTTCGCGGCCCATGCCGAGGGGCTGACGAGCCGCGGCGTGATCGACCTCGACGGACTCGACAATATCACCACCTCGCTGCGCCGGGTGGAGCGTTACTGGGCCGACCAGATCCGCTATATCTACTGACTTCCGCGCCTCTGGCGTGACGGCGGCGGCCCCCCGGGCCGCCGTTTTGCCGTCTAGCGGTCGAGCGCGCCCTTGCCGGCGAGGATCTTCTCCCGGAACTTCTCAACGCGCGCGACCCGTGTCTCCGCCTTCTTGGCGGAGCCGACGGCATAGACATAGGATTTCCGCCGGCCCGGCGTGAGCGCGTGCCAGGCCTCGGCCAGCGCGGCATCCATGTCGATCGCCTCGATCAGCTCTTCCGGCACGTCCGGCTCGTCCTCGTCCTTCGGCGGCTTCAGCCCGGCCTCGGCATAGCCCTTGGCCTCGTCCAGATAGGCGCGGATCACCGGCGCCATCCCGGCGGCGGCACCTGGCTCGGTGAACTTGATGACATCGGGATGCTTGGTGTTCGGGCCCTGCCGCTCCAGGACGCCCTCGGGGTCTTTCATCAGCGCGGCGTTGAAGAAGCCGAGAGAGTAATAGCCCCGGAGCGCGCCGATGATGACGATGTTGCGCCCCGCATGGGTATAGCAGGGATGCCCCCACTTCACCTGTTCCTCGAGCCCCGCCGCGCGGCAGATCTCCCGCAGGGCCTCCAGCCCCTCGATCCAGCGGCGCGTGGAACAGTCGGGCGTCGCGAAGCGCTTGCAGCGGCCGCAGCCCATGCTGAAATAGTCCTCGATCTCGGTGATCATCATCGCCGGGGCCTCCCTCTGCTCCACGTATAACCGCAAGGCTATACGTCCGCAAAGGCCCCGTCTTTGCTCCCCAAAAATCCTCGGGGGGTGAATTGGCCGTCAGGCCAAGAGGGGGGCAGACGGCCCCCCTTGCGAAAACCATCTGGTTTCCGCCGCCGTGGAGCCGCCGCCGGTGTCAGACCAGCCGCGAGGTCTCCACCGCCGCCCGCACGAAATCGGCGAAGAGCGGATGGGGCTCGAAGGGCTTGGACTTGAGCTCGGGGTGGAACTGCACGCCGATGAACCACGGATGGTCGGCCCATTCGACGATCTCCGGCAGCCGCCCGTCGGGGCTCATGCCCGAGAAGGTGAGGCCCACGTCCTCGAGCTGCTGGCGATACTTGGTGTCGACCTCGTAGCGGTGGCGGTGCCGCTCCTCGATCTCGTTCGTGCCGTAGATCTCCGCCACCTTGGAGCCCTCGGCCAGCATCGCCGTATAGGCGCCGAGCCGCATGGTGCCGCCCTTGTCGTCATCGACCTTGCGGCGCACCGAATGGTTGCCCTGGATCCATTCCTTGAGGTGATAGACCACCGGCTCGAAGCGCCTCACGCCCGCCTCGTGGTCGAACTCCTCCGAGCCGGCCTTGGCGACGCCGGCGACGTTGCGCGCCGCCTCGATCACCGCCATCTGCATGCCGAGGCAGATGCCGAGATAGGGCACCTTGTGCTCGCGGGCGAAGCGCGCAGCGGCGATCTTGCCCTCCGTCCCCCGCTCGCCGAAGCCGCCGGGGACGAGGATCGCATGGAAGCGCTCCAGATGGCTGGCCGGGTCCTCGCGCTCGAAGATCTCGGCGTCGATCCATTCGGCCTTCACCCGCACGCGGTTGGCCATGCCGCCATGGGTCAGCGCCTCGGCGATGGACTTGTAGGCATCCTCGAGCTGCGTGTACTTGCCGACGATGGCGACGCGCACCTGGCCCTCGGCATGGTGGATGCGGTCGCTCACATCCTCCCATTTCGTCAGGTCCGGCCGCGGCGCCGGGCTGATCTGGAAGGCGTCGAGCACCGCCTGGTCGAGCCCCTCGCGGTGATAGGCGAGGGGGGCGTCGTAGATCGTCGAGAGGTCCTGCGCCGCGATCACCGCATCGGGGCGGACGTTGCAGAAGAGCGCCAGCTTTGCGCGCTCCTTCTGCGGGATCGGCCCTTCGGAGCGGCAGACGAGGATGTCGGGGGCGAGGCCGATGGAGCGGAGCTCCTTCACCGAGTGCTGGGTCGGCTTGGTTTTCAGTTCCCCGGAGGCGGCGATATAGGGCAGCAGGGTCAGGTGCATGAAGATGCACTGGCCGCGCGGCCGGTCCTGGCTGAACTGGCGGATCGCCTCGAAGAAGGGCAGGCCCTCGATATCGCCGACCGTGCCGCCGATCTCGCAGAGCTGGAAATCCACCTCGTCATCGCCGATGGCGATGAAGTCTTTGATCTCGTCGGTGACATGGGGGATGACCTGGATGGTCTTGCCGAGGTAATCGCCGCGACGCTCCTTCTCCAGCACGTTCGAATAGATGCGGCCGGAGGAGACGGAATCCGTCTTCCGCGCAGCGACGCCGGTGAAGCGCTCGTAATGGCCGAGGTCGAGGTCGGTCTCCGCCCCGTCGTCGGTGACGAAGACCTCGCCATGCTCGAAGGGGCTCATCGTGCCGGGGTCGACGTTGAGATAGGGGTCGAGCTTGCGGAGGCGGACGGAGAAGCCTCGCGCCTGCAGAAGCGCGCCGAGCGCCGCCGAGGCCAGCCCCTTTCCGAGCGAAGAGACCACACCGCCGGTGATGAATACGTAGCGCGCCATGCGATGAGAACTCCCGTGATCAGCCAAATGGAGGTTTGCCCGGAGGCGTTCAGCCACCAGCACCACGGGACTCAAGGATAGGCGGATTCGGCCGCCTCTGTCCATAGAGAACCGCAAGATAATGTTGCGAATTCGCCGGGGTCACCAACCCCTTGTGGTGGCGCGGGGCGCCACCCGTCGCGTGAGGTCAGTTGCCGCCCGCGGGCGGCGTCTCGGCCCCGTCGCTGGCCTCCTCGGCCGGGGCAGGGGCCGCATCGTCGGCCGCATCATCCGCGGCGGGCGCGTCCGCCTCCGGCGTCACCGTCTCGGGGCTCTCGGCTTCAGGCTCAGCGACTTCGGGCTCTACGGCTTCCGGCTCGGCGGCTTCGGGCGCATCCGCCTCGGGCGCCGCATCGGCTTCGGGCAGGGCGAAATCGCCGGCGGGGGCCTCTTCTCCGGCCTGGGGCAGGGTGAAGCCCTCAGGCGTCTCGGCGGGCGTCTCGCTCGGGGCGGCGCCGGGCACGGAGGCTTCCGTGTCCTCCGCATTCGGCACGACCGGGCCGCTCTCGTCCGCCGAGGGCGGCAGGAGCGACGTGCCGAGGTCGGGCGTCGAGACATTGCCGCCGCCGACCGGCTGGATCCTGTCGATGACGGAGGCGCCGGAGGAATTCTCCGCCGAGATGATCGTCAGCGCCAGCGTGCAGACGAAAAAGGCGGTGCCGAGGCCCCAGGTCACCTTGCCGAGCGCATCGGCCGCCGCGCGGCCGCTCATCACGCCGCCACCGCCGCCGCCCATGCCGAGGCCGCCCCCTTCGGAGCGTTGCAGCAGCACCACGCCGATGAGGCTGAGGGCGAGAAGCAGATCGATGATCAGGACGACGGTTTCCATTGGGGCTCCCGGTGCAACGGGGGGTATCTAGAACCGGCATCCTGCGAGCGCAAGCATGAAGCCGCCTGACGTGCGCGGGGCCGGCCCCGGCGCGGCCAGCGCGCGCCGGGATGCGGCGAGATCGCCGCTCCGGGTCGCGCCGCTCCCGGCGACCGGGCCACGGGCGGCGCCTTTCGGCCCGCCCTCAGTTGTCGGCATCGTCCACATCCACCTGGCCGGAGATCCGCCGGCGGACCATCGACCAGGAAAGCCCGGTGCCAAGCACCAGCGAGGCGGTGAAGACGCCGAGCCAGGTGGCGCTGTCGCGCGTGCCGATCGACAGCCAGCCCTTGTCGAGCCCCAGCCAGACGATCGCGGCCACGAACGCGAGGACGAGCACGACGCCGATATAGCCCAGCGAGCGCAGCGTCGCGCGGAGCGTCACGATATAGCCGATGACGAGGGCGAGGCCGAGCACGGCGGCCAGCGGCAATTGCTCGATGTAATTCTGCGCGAGCCAGTGCAGGTAATTGAACTGGGTCGGATTGTAGGTGAAGGCGACGAGGAGGCCGGCGAAGCCCCACCGCATGAAAAATTGCAGTGCCATAAGTGTCTGCCTGTCTGCTGCCCGGGTTCTTAAAGTTTTAATGAACTTTTAGGGAGCGGCCGGAGCCCTGTCCAGCGCCCCGGGAGCGGCCTTGAAGCGGGCGTGGCCGCGGCGCTATACCGGCCCCCGGCCCGAAGACGGCCGGAACGTGGAGAAGGAGCGCCTCATGGCGAATGTTGTGGTCGTCGGCACCCAGTGGGGCGACGAGGGCAAGGGCAAGATCGTCGACTGGCTCTCCGAGCGGGCCGATGTCATCGCCCGCTTCCAGGGCGGTCACAATGCCGGCCATACGCTCGTCATCGACGGCGAGGTCTTCAAGCTGCACGCGCTGCCCTCCGGCGTCGTCCGGGGCGGCAAGCTCTCCGTCATCGGCAATGGGGTCGTCCTCGACCCCTGGCACCTGATCGAAGAGATCGCGACGATCCGGGGGCAGGGGGTGGAGATCACGCCCGAGAGCCTGATGATCGCCGAGAACACGCCGCTGATCCTGCCCTTCCATGGCGAGCTCGACCGGGCCCGCGAGGGGCAGAACTCGCTCGCCAAGATCGGCACCACCGGGCGCGGCATCGGCCCCGCCTATGAAGACAAGGTGGGCCGCCGGGTGATCCGCGTCGCCGATCTCGGCGATGACGCGACGCTGGAGCTGCGGGTCGACCGGGCGCTCGTCCACCACAACGCGCTGCGCAACGGGCTCGGGCTCGAGCCGGTGGACCGCGAGGCGCTGCTGACGAAGCTGCGCGAGATCGCGCCGCAGATCCTGCCCTATGCCAAGCCGGTCTGGAAGGTGATGAACGAGGCGCGCCGGGCCGGCAAGCGCATCCTCTTCGAGGGGGCGCAGGGCGCGCTGCTCGACATCGATTTCGGCACCTATCCCTATGTCACCAGCTCCAATGTCATCGCGGGCCAGGCGGCGACGGGCACGGGCGTCGGCCCGGGGGCGATCGATTTCGTCCTCGGCATCGTCAAGGCCTATACGACCCGCGTCGGCGAGGGCCCCTTCCCGACGGAGCTGTTCGACGATGACGGCGAGCGGCTCGGCACCCGCGGCCACGAGTTCGGCACGACGACGGGCCGCAAGCGCCGCTGCGGCTGGTTCGATGCGGTGCTCGTGCGGCAGACCTGCGCGACCTCCGGCGTCTCGGGCCTCGCGCTCACCAAGCTCGACGTGCTCGACGGCTTCGAGACCCTGCGGATCTGCACGGGCTACGAGCTCGACGGCGAGCTGCTCGACCACCTGCCCACCGCCGCTGACCGGCAGGCCCGCTGCGTGCCGGTCTATGAAGAGATGGAGGGCTGGGCGGAAAGCACCGCCGGCGCCCGCTCCTGGGCCGACCTGCCGGGGCAGGCGATCAAATATGTCCGCCGCATCGAAGAGCTGGTGGGCACGCCGGTCGCGCTCGTCTCGACCTCGCCCGAGCGGGACGACACGATCCTCGTCACCGATCCGTTCGAAGACTGATGGCGCTCAGCTACAAGACCCGCCGCCGCCTGTCGCTCCTGATCCTCGTGGTCGGGCTGCCGGTCTATATCCTCGCCGCCGTGCTCATCATGTCGTCGATCCCGCGGCCGCCGATCTGGGCGGAGCTCCTGATCTACATCGCGCTCGGCGTGGTCTGGGCGCTGCCCTTCAAGGCGGTGTTCCGCGGTGTCGGCAAGGAGGATCCGGACGCCTGACGGGCGCTGGCGCCGTTGCCGGCGATAGGTCAGGCTGCCGGGAGGGAGCTTTCGCATGATTCCACTCGACGGAGATTTCATACTGGACGTGGCGCCGAGTTTCGCCGGCCCCTTCGGTGTGGCGCAGCGGCAGATCGTCGGCGCGCTCGCGGGAGAGTTCGGCCGGGTGCTCGCCAGCTACGGGATCGACGATTACCTCCGCATCGCGCATTTCATGGCGCAGGTGACGCATGAATGCGCCGGCTTCCGCACGACGGAGGAATTCGCCAGCGGCGAGGCCTACGAGGGCCGCGAGGACATCGGCAATACCGAGCCGGGCGACGGCAAGCGCTACAAGGGCAGGGGGCTCCTCCAGCTCACGGGCCGGAAGAACTACCGCATCTATGGCGAGCTCCTCGGCCTGCCTCTGGAAGACCAGCCCCGCCTCGCCGCCGACCCGCTGACCTCGCTGAAGATCGCCTGCGCCTATTTCCGCGAGAAGGAGATCCTGCCCGATTGCGACCGCGACGATCTCTATGCGGTGACGCTCAAGGTGAACGGGCGCCTGCGGGGGCTGGAAGACCGGCAGTATTTCCTGACGCGGGCCAAGACGGCGCTGGCGCGGCGCCAGGCCATCGTCATCGCGGCGGCGCAGGGCGTCAGCCATCCGATCTTCCGCCGGGGCGATTTCGGCGAGGCGGTGGCCGCGCTGCAGGAGCGTCTCTGCGACGCCGGCCTGCCGGTGACGCGCGACGGTGAGTTCGGGCCGGCGACGGAGCTCGCGGTGATGGAAATCCAGCGCGCGCGGGGGCTGACCGTCAACGGCATCGTGGCCCGCGAGGTCTGGGAGGCGCTGGCGGGGTAGGGCGCCCCGGGTTCAGGCCTCCCGCCAGTCGCCCGGTGCCAGCCCGCCCAGGCTCCACTCGCCATAGGACCAGCGCACCAGCCTGAGGACGGGAAAGCCGATGGCCGCGCACATCCGGCGCACCTGCCGGTTGCGGCCTTCGGTGAGCGTCACCTCGATCCAGCGATCGGGTACCGACTTGCGGAAGCGCACCGGCGGGTCCCGCTCCCAGAGCTCGGGCGGCTCGATCAGCCGGGCCGGGGCCGGGCGGCAGGGGCCGTCGTTCAGGGTGACGCCGCGGCGGAGCGGTTCCAGATCGGCCTCCTCCGGCGCGCCCTCCACTTGGGCGAGGTAGCGCTTCGGCACCTTGTGCCTGGGCGAGGACAGCCGCGCCTGCAGTCGCCCGTCATCGGTCAGCACCATCAGCCCCTCGCTGTCGCGGTCGAGCCGTCCCGCCGGGTAGATCCCGGGGATATCGAGATAGGCCGAGAGCGTCGGCCGCGGCGAGGGGCTCTTCGCATCGGTGAATTGCGAGAGCACCCCGAAAGGCTTGTTGAAGAGGATGACGCGCGCCATGGGCGCCATATGCGCCGGCCGCCGCCTTGACTGCAACGCCCCCTCCGAACGTACTCAGCCAGGGATTGGGGGACGACCTCTCAACCCCCTGTCTTTGCTCCGAAAAATCCTCGGGGGGTCCGGGGGGCAGACAGCCCCCCGGCCCATCAACAAGTCCCACGCGGGAATTTATTTGCCGAGCCTCAAATTCCCTCTTGATCCGAATCCCGAATGGCCCCAAATGCGCGCTCAAGACGCCAACGCACGCGCCTCTGGCCACGACCTGGACCCCGGCCCCGCCGGACCCAAGCCCCAGCACGCGTTTATGCAGCGACGGTAACGTCTCCTTTGGAACCTGGGGGTCTCACCCCCGTCTGTCGGAGATGACCGATGAACATGCATGTTGCGGGCGCCGTTGCGCCCTCCTTTGATGTCGCCAATCGTCTGGAAGCCTTCGCGGCCGAATACGAGTGTGATCATCCGACGCTCATCCTCGACATCGACCGCGTCGAGGCGCAGTACCGCGGCCTCAAGGCCGGGCTCGGCCGCGCGCATATCCATTACGCCGTGAAGGCCAACCCGCAGCGCGAGGTGCTGGAGCGCCTGATCTCGCTCGGCTCGCATTTCGACGCCGCCTCCAAGGGCGAGGTCGAGCTTTGCCTGTCGCTCGGCGCGCAGCCGCACCAGATCTCCTTCGGCAACACCATCAAGCGGGCCCGCGACATCGCCTGGGCGCATGAGCACGGCATCACGCTCTTCGCTGCCGACTCGGCCGAAGAGCTGGAAAAGATTGCCGAAAACGCCCCGGGCGCCGAGGTCTACATCCGCCTGATCGTCGAGATGTCGCCCGGCGACTGGCCGCTCTCCCGCAAGTTCGGCTGCGACCATGACATGGCGCTCGAGCTTCTCGAGACCGCCCGCGCGCTCGGCCTGACGCCGGCCGGCTTCTCCTTCCATGTGGGCTCGCAGACCCGCAAGGCCGAGATGTGGGAGCCCGTCCTCAAGGTCTTCGCCCGCACCTGGGCCGAGGCGAAGGCGCGCGGCTTCGAGCTGACGCTCCTCAACATCGGCGGCGGCTTTCCGGCCTTCTACGGCGAGAGCGTCGAGGCGCCCGCCGCCTATGCCGCTGGTGTCATGGAGCTGATCGAGGCGCATTTCCCGAATGTGCCCCGCGTCATGGCGGAGCCGGGCCGCGGCATGGTCGCCGAGGCCGGCGTCATCGTCGCCGAGGTCATGCTCGTCTCCCGCAAGTCCGAGCGTGACATGCACCGCTGGGTCTATCTGTCGATCGGCCGCTTCTCGGGCCTCGCAGAGACCGAGGGGGAGGCGATCCGCTACCAGTTCCTGACCGAGCGGGATGGCGAGGCCATGGGCCCCTGCATCCTCGCCGGCCCCTCCTGCGACAGCGCCGACGTGCTTTACGAGAAGCGCCCGGTCATGCTGCCGATGGGGCTGAAGTCGGGCGACAAGGTGCTGATCCGCAACACCGGCGCCTATACGACGACCTATTCTTCGGTCTGCTTCAACGGCTTCCCGCCGCTGGGCGTGCACATCCTCTGAGGAATGCCCTTCGGGTGGAAAAATGCGGGCGGGGCGCAGAGCGCCCCGCCCTGACCCCTATCACTCGTTACGAACACGGGGTGGCCCAGGCCGAGAAGACGCCTGTCGCCGGGTCGGAGACAGGTCTTGTTGCCAGGTCACGGTGCCAGTGAGGGACAGGCACCCTGCCATCGTCAAGTCCCACCGGCTTTGCCTCGCCATTCTGGCGCTGGCCCGGCGCTCGGGTCCTCTCGATCTCAAACATTAGAATGTCCGCATGTGGCAGGCAAGTCGCTGTGGAAATGACGCGGCGCTTGGCGTAGGCAGGGGGCGCCGACAACCCGGGGGAGGGCGGCCGTGAGCTTTGTCTTTGCCGTGCCGGAGCCGGTCTCTCTTGCCATCGAGGGCAGCGCGGAGCGATTCGCCGTGCGCCGCATCTTCTGCGTCGGGCGCAACTACGCCGCCCATGCCGCCGAGATGGGCGGCGAGGTCGACCGCGAGGCGCCGTTCTATTTCACCAAATCCGCCCATGCCGTGCTCGAGGGCGATATCATGCCCTATCCGGCGGGCACCGAGGATCTGCACCACGAGGTGGAGCTGGTCGTCGCGCTCGGCGAGGGCGGCGCGGTCTGGGGCCATGCCGTCGGGCTCGACATGACGCGCCGGGATCTGCAGGCCGCCGCCAAGGACAAGCGCCGCCCCTGGGATACGGGCAAGGATTTCGAGGGCTCGGCCATCATCGGCGCGCTCCGCCCCGGGCCGCTGCCCGCGGGCGGGCGCATCGCGCTCGACGTGAACGGCGCGCGCCGGCAGGAGGCGCCCTTGACTGACATGGTCTGGGACGTGCCCTCGCTTCTTGAGCATCTCGGCGGGCTCTACAGCCTCGCCGCGGGGGACATCCTGATGACCGGCACGCCCGCCGGCGTCGGCGCCGTCCGCCCCGGCGACCGGCTCAAGGCCTCCGTGACCGGGCTCGCGCCCCTTGCCGTGACCATCGGCCCGCCCGGCAGGGCCCCGCAAGACAGGACCAGCACCAGATGACCAGATCGACCTTTGCCGCCCTCGCTTTCGCGGCCGCCCTCGCCGGGCCGGCCGCCGCGCAGGAGGTGACGCTCCGCCTGCACCAGTTCCTGCCGGAGACCTCGGCGGTGCCCGCCAACATCCTGCAGGGCTGGATCGACGCGGTGGAGGAGCAATCGGGCGGCCGCATCGCCGTGGAGCATTACCCCTCCATGCAGCTCGGCGGCACCCCGCAGGAGCTGGTCGACCAGGTGCAGGACGGCATCGCCGACGTGGTCTGGACGCTGCCCGGCTACACGCCCGGCCGCTTCCCCTCGCTGGAGGTGATGGAGCTGCCCTTCATCCTCGAGGATGCCGGCGCCGGCAGCCGGGCGCTCTGGCGCCTCGCCGAGAGCCGGGGGCTCTTCGAGAGCGAGCTCGCGGGCATGCATGTGCTCGCGCTCTGGGTCCATGGCCCGGGCGTGATCCATGCCAATGCGCCGGTGGCGCTGCCGGAGGACCTCACCGGCCTCAACCTCCGCGCGCCGACGCGGACGGTGACGACGCTCCTCTCCTCCCTCGGCGCCAATGCCGTGGGCATGCCCGTGCCGGCGGTGCCCGAGGCGGTGCAGCGCGGCGTCATCGACGGCGCCGTGATCCCCTGGGAAGTGACGACCTCGATCCACATGGCCGAGCTGGTGGACCATCACACGGAGTTCGAGGGCCCCTTCCTCTATGCCGCGACCTTCCTCTTCGCGATGAACGAGGCGACCTACGAGGGCCTGCCGGATGACCTGAAGGCGGTGATCGACGCCAATGCCGGGCTCGACTTCTCCGGCGCCGCCGGGGCGAGCCAGCAGGCGCTGGACGCGCCGGGCCGCGCGCTGGCCGTCGAGGCGGGCAATGCCATCGAGACAGTCACCGGCGAGGCGCTCGCCACCTGGCACGCGGCGGCCGCGCCCGTCGTCGCCGCCTGGGAGGCCGAGATGGACGATGCCGGCCGCGACGGCACCGGGCTTTTCGAGGAGGCCCAGGCGCTGATCGCCGAGGAGATGGCCACCGCCGGTATCGACGCCGGTGCCGCCTCCGAATGAGCCGGCCCGCGTGATGCAGGCCCTTGCCGAGCGGACGGCCCGCGCCCTGGCGCTGGCCGGCGGCGCGCTGCTCATCGGGCTGGGGCTGCTCGTCTGCGCCTCCGTCACCGGCCGGGCGCTCGGGCATCTCTCCGGCGCCGCCTGGCTGCCGGAGGGGCTCGCCGCCTGGCTCGGCACCTTCGGCCAGATCCGGGGGGATTACGAACTGGTGGAGATGGGGGCGGCGATCTGTGTCTTCGCCTTCCTGCCCTTCGCCGATGTCTCCGGCGCACATGCGCGGGTGGAGGTCTTCACCGAAAGGCTCGCCCTCCGCCCCTGGCTTGAGCGGGGCTGGGCGCTCGTCATGGCGCTGGCGCTGACGACAATCGCTTGGCGGCTCGGGGTCGGAACGGCCGACAAGCTCCGCAACGGCCAGACGAGCTTCATCTTCGCCATTCCCATCTGGTGGCCCTATGCGGCCTGTCTCGTGCTCGCCTGCCTCGGCGCCCTGATCTCCTGGATCCGGCTCTTCGGGCGGGCGAGATGAGCGACCTTGCCCTCGGCTACCTGTCGCTGCCGGTGCTTCTGGCGCTCATTTTCCTCAGGATGCCCATCGGGCTCGCCATGGCGCTCTGCGGGTTCGGCGGGCTCTGGATCGCGACGGGCAGCCCCGGCATCGCGCTGGCGCGCCTGAAGAGCGAGACCTATTCGACCTTCGCCAATTACAACCTGACCGTCGTGCCGATGTTCCTGCTCATGGGGCAGATGGCGGCGCTGTCGGGCCTGTCGCGGACGCTCTTCGACGGGGCCTCCGCCTTCCTCGGCCATCGGCGGGGCGGGCTGGCGCTGGCGGCGATCGGCGCCTCGGCGGGCTTCGGGGCGATCTGCGGCTCCTCGCTCGCCACCGCCGCCACCATGGGGCGCATCGCCCTGCCGGAACTCCGGCGCCACGGCTATCCGGGCGGGCTGTCCACCGCGGCGCTGGCGGCGGGAGGGACGCTCGGTATCCTCATCCCGCCCTCGGTGATCCTCGTCATCTACGCGATGCTGACAGAGGCGAATGTGGGCGACCTCTTCCTCGCCGCGCTGGTGCCCGGGCTCATCGCGGCGGCGCTCTACATGGCCGCCGCCCGCGCCGGGGTGAAGGGCGGGGAGGGGGTCCTGCCTCGCCGCTCCCTTGCGGAGCGTCTCGGGGCCCTCGGCCGGCTCTGGCAGGTGGGGCTGCTCTTCGTGCTCGTCGTCGGCGGCATCTACGGCGGGCTCTTCACGCCGACGGAGGCGGCGGCGGTCGGCGCCATCCTCACCGGGCTCTTCGCGCTCCTCGGCGGGCGGCTGACGCGGGAGAGCTTCGCCGCCGCGCTGAAGGAAACCGCCGCCGCCTCGGCCATGATCTATCTCGTGATCTTCGGCGCGGGTTTCTACAACGGCTTCCTCGCGCTGGCGCGGCTGCCGCAGCACCTCGCCGGGCTCGTCGGCGGGGCGGAGCTGGCGCCGCTTCTGGTGCTGGCGCTGATCCTCGCCCTCTATATCGTGCTCGGCTGCGTGATGGATTCGCTGTCGATGATCCTTCTGACCATCCCGGTCTTCTGGCCGCTGCTCCTGCAGCTCGACCTCGGGATGGATCAGGACAGCCTCGCCATCTGGTTCGGCATCCTCGTGCTCTCGGTGGTGGAGATCGGGCTCATCACCCCGCCGGTGGGGCTCAATCTCTTCATCATCAACCGCCTCGCGCCCGATGTGCCGCTGACGGCGACCTGGCGGGCCATGGTGCCCTTCCTGACCGCCGATCTGGTGCGGGTGGCGATCCTCTTCGCGCTGCCGGTGCTGACGCTCTTCCTGGTGACGTGAGGAGGGGGGCGCTGCCCCAAGTCGGCCCCAAGGGGCCGACTCCCCCCCCCGCGGGTATTTGCAGAAAAGCGCGTTAGTGGAAGCTCTCCTCGCCGCCGCCCTGCCATTCCTTGGCGAGGTTGCCGAAGCGGGTGAAGCGGCCGTCGAAGCTCAGCTCCACCGTGCCGATGGGGCCGTGGCGCTGCTTGCCGATGATCAGCTCGGCCTTGCCGTGGATGCGGGACATGGCGTCCTGCCAGGCTGCCATTTTCTCGAGCTCGTGCTCGGAGGGCTTCTCGCGCTCCTTGTAGTATTCCTCGCGGAAGACGAACATCACCACGTCGGCATCCTGCTCGATGGAGCCGGATTCCCGCAGGTCGGACAGCTGGGGGCGCTTGTCCTCGCGGCTTTCCACCTGGCGGGAGAGCTGCGAGAGCGCGATCACCGGGATGTTGAGCTCCTTGGCGATGGCCTTGAGGCCCCGCGTGATCTCGGAGATCTCGTTGACGCGGTTGTCGGACCGGCCGGCGCCGTTCAGGAGCTGCAGGTAGTCGACGATGATCACGTCGAGCCCGTGGGTGCGCTTGAGCCGCCGGGCGCGGGCGGAGAGCTGGGCGATGGTGATCGCCGGCGTGTCGTCGATGAAGAGCGGCGCGGCCTCGAAATCCTTGGCGGCATCGACGAAGCGGCGGAACTCCGATTCGTTGAGCTCGCCCTTGCGGATGAGCTCGCTCGGCACCTCGGCGGCGTCGGAGAGGATCCGCGCGGCGAGCTGGTCGGCCGCCATCTCGAGGCTGAAGAGCCCGACGACGCCGCCGTTGACGGCGCCCTCGGTGCCGTCGGGCAGCACGCCCTTGCGATAGGCCTTGGCGACATTGAAGGCGATGTTCACGGCCAGCGAGGTCTTCCCCATGGCCGGCCGGCCGGCGAGGATCAGAAGGTCCGACTTGTGCAGCCCGCCGAGCTTGCGGTCGAGATCGACCAGCCCGGTGGAGATGCCGGCGAGCCCGCCGTCGCGCTGATAGGCGGCGGCGGCGACCTGCACCGCCTCGGTGGCGGAGCGCAGGAAGGACTTGAAGCCCTGATCGGAGCTGCCCTGCTCGGCGAGCCGGTAGAGCGCCTGCTCGGCCTCGACGATCTGCTCGCCGGGCTCGGAGGAGATGTCGATCTTCTGCGCCTTGGCCGAGATGTCCTGCCCGAGCGCGATGAGCTCGCGGCGGACGGCCATGTCATGGATCATCTGCGCGTAATCGCGCGCCGCGAAGGAGGAGATGGCCGAGCCGGCGAGCTGCACGAGGTAGCGCGGGCCGCCGAGGAGCTTCAGGCCCTCGTCCTCCTCGAGGAAGGCCTTGAGCGTCACCGGCGAGGCGAGGGCGCCCCGGGCGATGCGCTGGCCGGCGATGTCGTAGATGCGGGCGTGGACGGGCTCGTAGAAATGCTCGGGCTTGAGGATCGTGGAGATCCCGTCGTGCAGCGCATTGTTGGTCAGTATGGCGCCGAGGACATGCCGCTCCGCCTCGATCGAGTGCGGAACGCTCTCTTCGCTGTCCCCGGCGCCTGCCTGCGGACGGACTGCCGTCACTTCATTCATCGCTGCCCCCTGGCCCACCCTTCGCGCTGATTGCTGCCTCGCGCCCGGCGGTGAGGATGGTCTTAACGGAGGAGGCCGCCGGGGGGCAAAATGTATAAAAGGTGGATAAGCTGTGGATCATCTTAACCCTACCAGATGTGGCGAACATTGGGGAGGGGGGTACAGGATGGGGGAGCGGCGGCGCAGCGATCGGCGAGGTTTTGCCGGGTTTTTTGGCGGGGTGGCCGAGCGGGGGGCGCGCCTGCGGGGTGAGGGTGGGAAGTGGTTGAGAGGGGGCAGTGGGTTACAAACCCACCCTACGCGGGGCCGAACACTCCCGCAGCAGACCCCGCCCGATACGCGCCGGCACGGCGCAGGGCGAGCGCCGGCCCGGCCCGCGGGCTGGCGCTCTGGTTGGGCTGGGCTCACGCTCAGAGCGGGGAAGTTGGTTTCACCATAAAGCGCGCCGCTTAGGCGTGAGGAGCGCCAACCCCCGGGCCGGCGCTCGCCCTGCGCGGCGAGGGCGGGAAAGTGGGGAAGGGGTGGCGGGCTGAAGCCCGCCCTACGGTGCTACGCCGGGGAGGTAGAGTAGGGTGGGTTTGCAACCCACCACCATCGCCCGCCTCAGCCCCGCGCGTCCTGCCAGCCCCGGGGGTTGCGGAGGAACCGCTCGACCTCGGTCAATTCGCCCGCATCGAAGCTCTGCCGCTCGCGGGCGACGGCGAGGACGTCCCACCAGGTGGTGAGATGGAGGAGCGAGATCTCGTGCTCGGCCAGAGCCTCCGTCACGCCTTCGAAGATGCCGTAGTAGAAGATCACCGCCGTCCAGTTGCAGCGCGCGCCCGTCTGACGGATCGCATCGACGAAGGAGAGCTTGGAGCCGCCGTCGGTGGTCAGATCCTCGACCAGGAGCACGTTCTGGCCCGGCTCCATCGCGCCCTCGATGCGGGCGTTGAGACCGTAGCCCTTGGGCTTCTTGCGCACATAGGTCATCGGCAGGGCGAGCCGCTCGGACACGAGCGCCGCGAAGGGGATGCCCGCCGTCTCTCCGCCCGCGATGTTGTCGAACGTCTCCGCCCCCGCCTCGCGCATGATGGTCATGGCGAGGAAGTCCATCAGCACCGAGCGCACGCGCGGATGCGAGACGATCTGCCGGCAGTTCACGTAGGTCGGCGCCTGCTTCCCCGAGGCCAGCGTGAAGGGCTCGGCGGCGTTGAAGCGCACCGCGCCGATATCGAGCAGCATCGCCGCGGTCAGGCGGGCGATCTCGTCCTTCGGGGGGAAACTGGCGGGAATCATGGCGCCTCCGTCTCGACATGCCAATGGAGCGGGAAGCCGGGGTCGAAGAGCGTGACGGGGCCCTCGCCCGTCTCGATCCGCTCCGGCAGGGAGAGGGGGGCGCCGCGGCGGAGCGTCACGCGCGCCTCGTTCGGCGGCAGCCCGTAGAAGCGCGGCCCGTTCAGCGAGACGAAGGCCTCGAGTTTGTCGAGCCGCAGCGCCGCCCCGAAGACCTCGGCGAGGCAGGAGAGCGTCACCGGCGCCGAGAAGATGCCGGCGCAGCCGCAGGGCTGCAGCTTCATCGGGTCGGTATGCGGCGCGCTGTCGGTGCCGAGGAAGAAGCGCGGATCGCCCGAGACCGCCGCCTCCACCAGCGCCAGCCGGTGGCTCTCGCGCTTGGCGACCGGCAGGCAGTAGTAATGCGGACGGATCCCGCCGGCGAGGATGGCGTTGCGGTTGATGACGAGGTGATGCGTGGTGATCGTCGCGGCGAGGTTCTTCTTCTGGTCGCGGACGTAATCGACGGCGGTCTGGGTGGTGATATGTTCCATCACCACCTTGAGGTCGGGGACCTTTTTGCGCAGCGGTTTCAGCACCTTGTCGATGAAGACCGCCTCGCGGTCGAAGATGTCGACCGAAGGATCGGTGACCTCGCCATGCACGCAGAGCGGCATGCCGATCTCGGCCATCCGCTCCAGCACCGGGCGCACCGCCTCGATGTCGCGCACGCCCGAGGCGGAGTTGGTCGTGGCGCCGGCCGGATAGAGCTTGACCGCGGTGGCGATGCCGGCGGTATGGGCGGCGGCCACATCGGCAGGGTCGGTGCCCTCGGTGAGGTAGAGCGTCATAAGCGGCTCGAAGGCGCTGCCCGGGGGCAGGGCGGCGCGGATGCGTTCGCGATAGGAGGCGGCCTCGGCGCCCGTGACCACAGGCGGCACGAGGTTCGGCATGATGATGGCCCGGCCGAAATGGCGGGCCGTTTCCGGCGCCACGGCGGCCAGCATGGCGCCGTCTCGCAGATGCAGATGCCAGTCGTCGGGCTGGCGGATCGTCAGGCTGTCAGGCTGCGGCTTCGTCATGGCCCTCGCGCATACAGCCGCGCGCCTGCCTTGGCCATAGCACTTGATCGCCGGCGCCGGGCAGGCATGATGCCCTCCACAGGGACATCGCAAGGGGATGAGCGAATGCTGGCATTTCTACTGGGCCTCGCGGCCGGCTTTCTGGCACCGCATGCCGAAGAGCCGCTCGCGACACCGATCGTGCGCGCCGCGCGCGGGCGCATCACCTTCGAGCCGGGGGAGCAGCGGCTCCTGGCCTTCATCGTTTGCCAATTGATCGCCGCCATTCTGCTCGCCATTCTCAGCTGGGGTTCGCCCTTCTGGTTGGTCCTCGGCTCGGGGCTCGGCTATTTCGCCATGCGCCTGATCGCGGCGGCGAACAAACGGTAGACTGGTCCGAAGGGGGGACGATCATGGGCATAGTCAGGCTCGGGGCAGCGCTCGCCCTTTGCACCATTGCCGGCACGGCGGGGGCGGAGTGCCTCAGCGCCGCCGATCTGGGGCGCGGCGTCGTCGCCCGTTTCGAGAACGGCGATTTCACCGTGATGCGCCGGCAGGCCGACGGCTACCTCACCATCGAGGAGAATTACGTCGACGGCACACCGCCCACGCGCTTCCGCGCCCATCGCGGCATCTATTTCGTGGCCGAGGGCGAGAGTGACGGGAATGGCGGAATCGTCCCCGGCACGGGGCTCGAGGTGGTCTTCGAGGTCGATCCGGCGCGGCTGCCCGAGCCTCTGCCCGGCGTCGCCTGGGAGGGGCCGACGGTCAATGTGTTCGACGATGGCAGCACCCGCAACGAGGTGATGTCGGTCCATTTCAGCGCCGCGCCGCCGCTGACGCTCTCGGGCTGTGACTACGAGGTCATCCGCGCCGAGATTCGCTATGACTGGGGCCCCGATGGCGGGGCGGAGCTGACCTATCTCTACCTGCCCGAGGTGACGACGGCGGTGATCCTGTCGAACCAGTTCGACGGCGACGATCTCTTCACCACCACCCCCGTGGGGCTCGAACGCCACAGCAAGTAGCGCTCCGGCGGCCGAACCGCGCGCCCCGGCGCGCCCCCGTCAAGCGCCCGCGGCCTTTCCGGGCGGCCCCGGAAGCGGCCGCCTGGAAAGGGCGGGAAAAACGGCTGGCACTGTCACAGCTTATGGTCATCCCCCCGGGGCAGGGCTAGAACGGGAGTGACCTGCCGGGGGGAAAATGCACGCCGCGACCCGAGATACCAGCGATCTTGTCGCCTGCCCCACTTGCGATGCCATCTACCACGCCGTCACCCCGGCGCGGGGAGAGCGGGCGCGCTGCGGGCGCTGCGGCATCGTGCTCATCACGCCGCGTACGGGCGCCGAGGCGCGCATCATCGCGCTCGCCCTCGCCGTGCTGATCCTGACCTTCGGGGCGCTCTACTTTCCCTTCCTCACCATCCGTGCCGCCGGGGTGAGCCATTCCGCCTCGCTCCTCTCCGCCGCCATCGCCTTCACCGGCGGGCCGCTCTTCGCGCTGTCCCTGGTGGTGCTGGGGCTGATCGTGCTCGTGCCCGTGAGCCGGGTGATCCTGCTGCTCTACGTGCTCATCCCCCTTTCCCTCGGCCGGCCGCCGGCGCGGGGGGCGAAGCAGGCCTTCACCTTCGCCGACCAGCTCAAGCCATGGTCCATGGCCGAGATCTTCGCGATCGGTTGCGCCGTGGCGCTGGTGAAGGTCGCCGACCTCGCCGACATCACCTTCGGCCCGGCCTTCTGGATGTTCGCGCTGCTGACCCTGCTCGTCGTCTTCCAGGATTCGCTAGTCTGCCGCTGGACCATCTGGGAGACGCTGGATCAGGAGGGCGCCGCGTGAGCGCCGGCCCGCTGCATGAACTGCCCGATACGGCGCTGACGGCCCGGGACGCCGGGCTCGTCGGCTGCCGGCGCTGCGGGCGCGTCTGGCCGATGGAGGATAGCCTCTGCGGCCGCTGCGGCACCCCGCTGCAATCGCGCGACCCGCGCAGCCTCAGCCGCGTCTGGGCCTTCTGGGTGGCGGGGCTGATCGCCTATATCCCGGCCAATCTCTATCCGATGCTGGTGACGACAACGCTTTTGCAGGAGACGAAGAACACCATCGTCGGCGGCGCCATCGAGCTGGCGCAGCACGGCAACGGCGGTGTGGCGGCCATCGTGCTCATCGCCTCGGTTGTCATTCCCATCGGCAAGTTCCTGGCCATCGCCTTCCTGGCGCTCTCCGTCCAGCGGCAGGCGGTGGAGGGCGCCCATGCGCGGCACAGGCTCTACGAGATCGTCGAATATATCGGCCGCTGGTCGATGATCGACGTCTTCGTCGTTGCCATCCTGACCGCGCTGGTGCAACTGAACGCGCTGGCCTCGATCCATCCCGGCCCCGCCGCCGCGGCCTTTGCCGCCTCCGTGGCGCTCACCATGCTCTCTGCCCAGAGCTTCGACAGCCGCATGATCTGGGATCACATGCGCCCAACGCGGAAGGCCGCGGCCGCCCGCAGCCCCGAGGAAAGGCTCACATGAGCGACGAGAGCCACGATCCGTCCGGCGAACCGATCCGCGATGTGCCGGTCGAGAAGGCCCGCCGCTCGATCTTCGAGCGTGTATCGATCATCTGGGTCATTCCGGTCGCCGCGCTGCTCGTCGCCGGGGGCATCGCCTGGCAGAGCTGGGCGCAGCGCGGCCCGACCATCGACATCTACTTCCGCAACGCCGCCGGCATCACCGAGGGCGAGACGCAGCTGCGCTACCGCGATGTCGTGGTCGGCGCCGTCGAGGGCGTGGCCTTCTCCGGCGGCATGGAGCAGGTCCGCGTCACCGTGCGGCTCGACAGGGACGTCGCCGATTACGTGGACGAGGATGCGCAGTTCTGGGTCGTCCGCCCCGAGGTGACGACGCAAGGCGTCACCGGGCTCGAGACGGTGCTCTCCGGCGTCTATCTCGCCGGACAGTGGGACAATGATCCCGGCCCTGCGGCGCGCAGCTTCGAGGCCAACGAGGAGCCGCCGCTCAACGAGGGCGACGAGCAGGGGCTGACGATCTACCTGCGCACCTCCGGCTCCTCGCTCTCTGGGAATGCGCCGCTCCTTTACAAGGGCGTCGAGGTCGGCCGCATCGGCGCGGCCCGCGTTTCGGAAGACGGGCTGACGGTGGAGGCGGAGGCCTTCGTCCAGGCGCCCTATGACAACCTCGTCACCGAATCGACGCGGTTCTGGGACAGCTCGGGCTTCTCCTTCACGCTCGGCTCCGCCGGCGCCGCGCTCAATTTCGACAGCATCGCCTCGCTTCTCGCCGGCGGCGTCAGCTTCGACACCTTCGTCTCCGGCGGCACGCTGGCCGAGCCGGGCGACACGTTCGAGGTCTTCACCGACCGCAGCCTCGCCCGCGCCTCGGTCTTCAACCGCCGCGACGGGGTGGAGCTGACGCTTTCCGCCGTCTTCGATCAGGACGTCACCGGCCTTGCCTCCGGCGCGCCGGTCGAGCTCGACGGGCTGCGCATCGGCGAGGTCACGGGCCTCAACGGCATCGCGGATGGCGAGACCTTCGGCGATGCCTCGGTGCAGCTTCAGGTGGTCTTCACGGTGCAGCCCGCCCGGCTCGGCTTCGACGGCGAGGGGTCGGAGGCGGAGGCGCTCGAGTTCTTCGCCCGGCAGGTGGGGCAGGGGCTCCGCGCCCGGCTGGCGACGGCGAACCTGCTGACCGGCGGGCTCAAGGTCGAGCTGGTGAAGATGGACGAGATCGAACCGGGGCTCTTCGTCGAGCGGCCCGGGGAATATCCCGTCCTGCCGACGGCGCCCAGCGACCTCATCGACGTCAGCGCCACGGCGGAGGGCACGCTGGCACGGATCGACGCGCTGCCCATCGAGGAGCTGCTGCAAAGCGCCATCAGCTTCCTCGATTCCGCCGGCACGCTCGTCGGCAGCGAGGAGATCCGGCAGGTCCCCGAGGAGCTTGCCGGCGTTCTCGGCGACATCCGCGGCATCACCGGCTCGGATGCCGTGCAGGCGCTGCCCGCGCAGATCGGCTCGGTCATGACCGATCTGGAACGCTCGCTGGCGCGGATCGACACGCTTCTTGAAGTGCTCGACGAGGCGCAGGCCGCCGAGCGGGTGCTCGCGGCCATCGACAATATCTCTGTCGTCGCCGAGGGGATCGGCGGCGCGTCCGAGGGCCTGCCGGAGCTGATGGACAGCATCACCGCGCTCGCCGAGGATGCGCGCGGGCTCGGTTTCACCGAACTCGGCGCCCGCGCCGAAGCGGTGCTGGCGAGCGCGGAGAGCATCCTTGCAAGCGAAGAGACCCAAGGCCTGCCCGCCCGGGTCGGCGCCGCGCTCGACGAGGTCACCGCCGCCGCAGGCGCCGCCCGCGAGCTGGTCGCCGGCATCGACGCGGCCGGCACGGCCGAGCGCATCGCCGCCGCCGCCGACAGCTTCGCCGCCGCGCTGGATGCCGCCCGCCCGTCCATCGATGCCGCCCCCGCGCTGGTGGACGAGCTGACCGCCCTTGCCGGCGACGCGCGCAGCCTCGGGCTCGCCGAGCTCGGCACCCGCGCCCGGGGCGTTCTCGCCGAGGCCGAGGCGCTTCTCGGCAGCGAGACGGCGCAGGCCCTGCCGGCGGAGGTCTCCACCGCGCTCGGCGCGCTGACCAGCGCCGCCGCCGATGCCGGCGCGATCATCCGCACGCTGCAGGACGACCAGATCGCCGCGCGCATCTCCGAGGCGGTCACCGCCGCCGCCGATGCCGTCGACAGCATCGAGACCGGCGCGGCCGAGCTGCCGGCGCTGGTCGATGACGCCCGCGCGCTCGTGGCCCGTGCCAACAGCCTGCCGCTCGAGACCTTCGGCGCCGAGGCGGAGCGCTTCGCCTCTGCCGCCGCCGATCTCGTCAGCTCCGAACAGGCGCAGGCGCTGCCAGGCCAGCTCAATGCCGCTCTCGCCGAGCTCGCGGCGGCGCTGGAAGACCTGCGCACCGGCGGCGCCATCGCCAACACCAATGCCACGCTCGACGCGGCCCGCGAGGCGGCGGAATCGATCGAGGAGGCGGCGAACGACCTGCCGAGCCTTGTCGCCCGCGCCAACCGGCTCGCCGATACGGCCGCCGCCGTCCTCTCCGGCTACGATGCCGAAAGCCCGGCGCTTCGCGAGGCGCGTTCCGCGCTCCGCGAGATTGCCCGGGCGGCGCAATCGGTCTCCGACCTCGCCCGCGCCATCGAACGCCAGCCCAATTCCCTCATTCTAGGACGATAGACATGCGCCATGCTGCCCGGCCGCTTTTCCTGCCGCTCCTCCTTCTGCCGCTCGCCGGCTGCTCCTTCCTCTCCGGGCCGGACCAGCTCTATGCCGTGCCGATCTCGACGCCGGGGGAGACGATCCCAATCGCCTTCTCCTCCGTCGAGGTGCGCGACGTGACGCTGCCCACCTACGCGAATTACGAGGAGATCTATGTCGAGGGCGCTGACGGCACGCTGCAGGCCGAGGACGGGCTCCTGTGGGCCGACGATCCGGCGCGCGCCGCCTCGCTGGAGCTCGTGCGGGCGCTATCGGCGTTGACCGGCGTCATCGTCGCCGGCGAGCCCTGGCCGTTCGACCCCTATCCGGCGGCGCGGGTCGAGGTTCGGGTGGAAGAGATGATCGCCTCGCGGCGCGGCGAATTCCGCCTGTCGGGCCAGTATTTCGTCGCCGCGCTCGACGGCTCGCAGCGCGATTCGGCGCATCTCTTCGCGATCACCACGCCCCTCGGCGAAGAGGCCGGCGCGGCCGAGATCGCCGCCGCCCGCGGCTCCGCCGTGGCCGAGCTTGCCCGACAGATCGCCCGGGGCGGCCTCAGCTAGACCGCGCCTCGGCGGAAAGCGCCGCCGGCCCTTCCCATCGGCGGGAGCCCATGCTTTTCTCGCCCGCAGGACAGCAGAGAAGAGGTGCCCCATGCCCGAGATGTCGCTCAGCGTGAACGGAAAATCCGTGACCCGCGAGGTCGAGGGCCGCACCCTGCTTGTCGACCTCCTGCGGGGAGGCCTCGGCCTCACCGGCACCCATGTGGGCTGCGACACCAGCCAGTGCGGCGCCTGCATGGTGCTGGTGGACGGCGCGGCCGTGAAGGCCTGCTCGATCTTCGCGCTCGAGGCCGAGGGCTGCGAGATCACCACCATCGAGGGTGTCGCAGGCGAGGACGGCACGCTCTCGCCCGTCCAGCAGGCGTTCCAGGACTATCACGGGCTCCAATGCGGCTTCTGCACGCCGGGCATGGTCATCTCGACCATGGCGCTCCTCAAGGAGAACCCGAGCCCGAGCGAGACCGAGATCCGCAAGTGGCTGGAGGGCAATTTTTGCCGCTGCACCGGCTATCACAACATCGTCCGCGCCGTGCAGGCCGCCTCCGGGCAGGAGGTGATGGGCACGCGCGCGGTGGAGGCCTCCTGATGTACGATTTCGAGCTGGACCGCCCGACGAGCCTCGCCGAGGCGCTGGATCTTCTGGCGGAGGAGGGGGCGGAGCCGCTCTCCGGCGGGCAGACGCTGATCCCCTCGCTGAAGGCGCGGCTGGCGATGCCGGAGCGGCTCGTCTCGCTCATGCATATCGCCGAGCTCAAGGGCATGGCCGTGGAGGGCGATGCCCTCGTCATCGGCGGCGGCGTCACCCATGGCGAGATCGCCAGGGGGGCGAAGGAGAGCTTCCCCGGCCTCGCCGGGCTTGCCGCCCGGATCGGCGACCCCGCGGTGCGCAACCGCGGCACCATCGGCGGCTCCATCGCCAACAACGACCCGTCCGCCTGCTATCCCGCTGCGGCGCTCGCCACCGGCGCCACGATCCGCACCAGCAAGCGCGAGATCGCGGCGGATGACTTCTTCACCGGCCTCTTCGAGACGGCGCTGGAGGAGGGAGAGATCGTCACCGGCGTCTCCTTCCCCATCCCGCAGGTCTCCGCTTATGGCAAGTTCATCCAGCCCGCCTCGCATTTCGCCCTCGCCGGCGTCTTCGTGGCGCGCTTCAACGGCAGGGTCGGCGTCGCCGTCACCGGCGTCTCGGAAAGCGGCGTCTTCCGCTGGGGCGAGGCTGAGGCGGCGCTGGCGGATAGCTTCACCGAAGAGGCACTGGCCGGCATCGAGCTGCCCGCAGAGGGCATGATCGCCGACATGCACGGCGCGCCGGACTACCGGGCGCGGATGGCGGGCGTCATGCTCCGCCGGGCGGTCGCCGCCGCCTCCTGAGGGCGCCCGATCGGCGGGGCTCCGCTTTCGCCGGGGCAGGGGGAACACTCCGGCGGGTTCACCCGTTTCCTTTGCGATGAAGCCGGCGGCCAACTCCGCCTGCGCAATGGAACGAGTGAACCCCATGATGCGACAGACCCTCCTCAAGACCAGCACCGCGCTGGCCCTTGCCCTCACCAGCGCGCCGCTCCCGCTTGCCGCCCAGGAGGGGGCAGAGACGCCGCCGGAATGCACCGCCGAAGCGCCGGTGCTGCCCTGCATCACCGCCGACGGCACCGTGATCGAGACCCGCGAAGACCTTCGTGCGGAGTTCGAGGCCGAAGGCGTCGAGGATATCGACGCCGTGATGGCGCTCCTGCCCGAGGATGCGGGCCTGCCCGAGGTTTCCTCCGGCGAAGACATGCCGGGCGAGGAGGTCGAGGAGATGCCGGGCGAGAACGGTGAGGACGACGGTGGCCTCCTTGATGCCGCTGGCGATCTCGTCGAGGATGCCGGCGAGGCCGTGGACGAGGTTCTGACCGGCGACGAAGAGCCGGCCGCGGAGGAGCCCGCTGCCGAAGAGCCGGCTGCCGAGGAGCCGGCTGCGGAAGAGCCGGTGGCCGAAGAGCCCGCCGCCGAAGAGCCGGTGGCCGAAGAGCCCGCCGCCGAAGAGCCGGTGGCTGAAGAGCCCGCTGCGGAAGAGCCCGCTGAAGAGCCGGCCGAGGAAACCGTTGCCGAAGAACCTGCCGCCGAGCCGGCGTCCCCCGCCGAGCCGGGCGATGCCGGCGAAGCCGCCACCCCCGCCGAACCTGCCGCCCCGGCGGCGGCGGCTGCGGCGGCTGACGACGGCTCCGAAAGCGGTGCCGAGATCTCCACCGAGACCGTCGAGGAAGACGACGTGCGCCGCGCCGATGAGGATTTCGACACGGCCCCGACCGAGGAAGCCGGCGGCATGGCCCCGATGGGCGGCGACGATGCCGCCGCAGCCGAGGGCGACGCCAATGCCGAGGCCGACGCCAATGCCGCCGCAGAGGGCGAGCAATCGGGCGGCAATGACGGCCTCAACGACTTCCAGCAGGCCCTCCTTCTGGGCCTCGGTGCGGCCGCTGTCGGCGCCGTGCTGAGCAACGGCGACGAGGTCGTCTCCAACTCCGGCGACCGGGTCGTGGTGAACTCCAACGGCCAGCTCCGCGTCCTCAAGAACGACGACGCGCTTCTGCGTCAGCCGGGCGCCGAGGTCCGCACCGAGACCTTCGATGACGGCTCCACGCGTACCGTGGTCGTCCGTGAGGACGGCAGCCGCGTCGCCACCGTCCGCGCCGCCGACGGCACCGCGCTCCGCCGGGTGCTGGAGCAGGCCGACGGGACCGTCGTCGTGCTCTTCGACGACACGGGCGGCTTCGCGCCGGTGGTCGAGGAAGACCTGCCGGAGCCCGAGGCCCGCGCCGCCACCTCCGCCAGCGCCGACGAGACCGCGCTCCGCGATGCGCTGACGGCGCGTCTCGCCGCCGATCTCGGCCGGACGTTCTCGCTGAACCAGATCCGGCAGATCAAGCAGGTCCGCGTGCTCGCCCCCGAGGTGGAGATCGACGCGATCACCTTCGCCACCGGTTCCGCCGCCATCGGGCCGAGCCAGGCGGACGAGCTCGCCGACCTCGGTCTCGCCATCGCCAGCATCCTCGACGAGGATCCGGGCCAGGTCTTCCTGATCGAGGGCCATACCGATGCCGTCGGCGATGCCGCCTACAACCTGTCGCTCTCCGACCGGCGGGCCGAGACGGTGGCGCTGGCGCTGAGCGAGTATTTCGGCGTGCCGCCGGAAAACCTCGTGACCCAGGGCTACGGCGAATCCGACCTCAAGGTGATGACGGAAGAGGCCGAGCGCCTGAACCGCCGCGCCTCGGTGCGCAACATCACCGAGCTGCTGCGCGGCTCCGTCTGAGGCAGGGGGTAACTTAACCCCTAAGCAAAAGGCCGCCCTTCGGGGCGGCCTTCGTCGTCTCTGGCTGAAGCGCTGCCTTACTTGGCGGTCGGCCCGATCATCATGATCATCTGGCGGCCTTCCATCTTCGGCATGTTCTCGACCTTGCCGATCTCCTTGGTATCCTCCGCCACGCGCTGAAGCAGATCGCGGCCCAGTTCCTGGTGGGCCATCTCGCGCCCGCGGAACCGCAAGGTGACCTTCACCTTGTCGCCATTCTCGAGAAACTTGAACACGTTGCGCATCTTGACCTCGTAGTCATGCACATCGGTGTTCGGGCGGAATTTCACTTCCTTGATCTCGATGATCTTCTGCTTCTTCTTGGCTTCGGCCTCCTTCTTCTGGGACTCGTACTTGAACTTGCCGTAATCCATGATCTTGCAGACCGGAGGATTGGCGTTCGGCGAGATCTCCACGAGGTCGAGCCCGGCGTCTTCCGCCATCGCGAGGGCGCGGCCGGGCGTGACGACGCCGACGTTCTCCCCTTCGGGGCCGATCAGCCGGACCTCGGTGGCCCGGATGCGGTCGTTCACTCTCGGTCCGGTGTCCCGGACGGGCGGCGCGTTGTGGGGTCTGCGGGCTATGGCGTTGTCCTTTCAGCCGTTGCAACTTTGATGGTGTAAAATAGGGCCGGGCGGGCCGGCCTTCAACCCGAATTGGGTTAACGACTCAGTCGCCGTGCATTCGGCCGTTCATTCCACCGTAACAGATTTCGCCAGGTTGCGCGGCTGGTCGACATCCGTGCCCTTGGCGGCGGCCGTGTGATAGGCGAGGAGCTGCGCCGGCAGCGCATAGAGCAGCGGCGCCCAGAGCGGCGGCACGCGCGGCATCTCGAGCACCCGCCAGCAGCCTTCGCCCGCGACCCGCGCGCCCTCGGCATCGGTGATGAGAAGGACGCGGCCGCCCCGCGCCATCACCTCCTGCATGTTCGAGATCGACTTGTCGAAAAGCTCGTCATGCGGCGCCATGACGATCACCGGCACGGCGGGGTCGACGAGGGCGATGGGCCCGTGCTTGAGCTCGCCGGAGGCATAGGCTTCGGCATGGATGTAGCTGATTTCCTTCAGCTTTAGCGCGCCCTCCATGGCCAGCGGATACATGCGCCCCCGCCCGAGGAAGAGGATATCGCGCGCCTCGGCCAGCTCATGGGCGATCCGCGCCGCCTCGGGCGCGAGGCCCATGGCGTGGTTGAAGAGCCCCGGCACCTGGCCGAGCTCGTCGAGCCGCGCCCTAACCTCTGCGCCCGTCATCCGGCCCTTGGCCTCGGCGGCCTTGAGGGCCAGGAGCGCCAGCACCATGAGCTGGCAGGAGAAGGCCTTGGTCGAGGCGACGCCGATTTCCTGCCCGGCGAGGATCGGCAGCACGATGTCGCTCTCACGCGCGATCGAGCTTTCGGTCACGTTGACGATGGAGAGGATCTTCGCCGCCTTGCCGGAGGCATAGCGCAGCGCCGCCAGCGTGTCGGCCGTCTCGCCGGATTGGCTGACGAAGATCGCCAGCGTCCCCTCCGGCACCGGCGGCTCGCGGTAGCGGTATTCCGAGGCGACATCGACCTCCACCGGGATCCCGGCGATCTGCTCGATCCAGTAGCGGGCGACGTGACAGGCGAAGGAGGCGGTGCCGCAGGCCACCATGGTGATCCGCTGAACGGCTGTGAAATCAATCTCCTGCCCGCCGAAGGTGATGTGACCGCCCGGCGCGTGGTGGCCGAGCGCCGCCGCCAGCACCTGCGGCTGCTCGGCGATCTCCTTCATCATGAAGTGCTTGTGGCCGGCCTTGGTGACCTCGCCCAGCTCGGCATGGATGCGCTTCTCGGCCCGGTTCGCGAGCCGGCCCTCCGCATCGCGGATCACGGCGCCGGAGCGGCGGACGACGGCCCAGTCGCCATCCTCCAGATAGGTGATCCGATGCGTCAGCGGCGCCAGCGCCATTGCATCGGAGCCGACGAACATCTCGCCGTGGCCATGGCCGATGGCGAGCGGGGGCCCCTGACGCGCGGCGATCATCAGGTCTTCCTCGCCATCGAAGAGGAAGAGGAGCGCATAGGCGCCCTGGAGCTTGCCCAGCACCTCCGCCACCGCCTCCTCCGGGGTCTTCCCCTCGGCCAGCAGCGCCTCGGCATACATGGCGACGGTCTCGGAATCCGTCTCGGTCGCCGGGGTCATGCCCCGCGCGGCCAGCGCCTCGCGCAGCTCGCGGAAGTTCTCGATGATGCCGTTGTGCACGACGGCGACGCGCCCGGCGACATGCGGATGGGCATTGCCCGTGGTGGCGGCGCCATGCGTCGCCCAGCGGGTATGGCCGATGCCCGACTTGCCGGCGAGCGGGTCGTGGACGAGAAGGTCCGAGAGGTTGACGAGCTTGCCGACGGCGCGCCGCCGGTCGAGCCGCCCCCGCTCCACCGTCGCGATGCCGGCGCTGTCATATCCCCGATATTCCAGTCGCTTGAGGCTCTCGATGAGAAGCGGCGCGACCTCGTGGTCGCCGAGAACGCCGATGATGCCGCACATGGCTCAGTTCCTTGTCTTGAGGGCGCGGAGCCGCGCCATCATCTTGGTGGCGAGCCCCGGCTTGGCGACCTGCCGCGCCCGGGCGATGGCCAGCGCGCCGGGCTCCACATCCTCGGTGATGACCGAGCCGGTGGCGGTGAAGGCGCCGTCGCCCACCCGCACCGGCGCCACCAGCATGGTGTTCGAGCCGATGAAAGCCCCGGCGCCGATGCTGGTCCGGTGCTTGAAGACGCCATCGTAATTGCAGGTGATCGTGCCGGCGCCGACATTCGTCTTCGCCCCGATCTCGGCATCGCCGATATAGGAGAGGTGGTTGACCTTCGCCCCCTCGGCGATCTGCGCGTTCTTCACCTCTACGAAATTGCCGACATGCACATGTTCCGCCAGCTCCGCCCCGGGCCGGAGCCGCGCATAGGGGCCGACGACGGCGCCGCGCGAGACATGCGCGCCCTCCAGATGGCTGAACGCCCGGATCCGGGCGCCGGATTCGACGGTCACGCCGGGGCCGAAGACGACATGCGGCTCGACCAGCGCATCGCGGCCAATGACTGTATCCATCGCGAAATGCACGGTTTCCGGGGCGGTGAGGGTGACGCCGGTCTCCAGCGCCTCCGCCCGGGCGCGGGCCTGGAAGGCGGCCTCGGCGCTCGCGAGCTCGGCGCGGGTGTTGATGCCCAGCGTCTCGTCCTCCGCGCAGCGGGTGACGCGGGTCGTGAGGCCGCGGGCGCGGGCGAGGGCGGGCAGGTCGGTGAGGTAATATTCGCCGGCGGCATTGTCGTTGCCGACCTCGGCGAGAAGCTCGAGCATCACCTGAACATCGCCGCGCAACACACCGGAATTCATGAGAGTTACGGCGCGCGTGGCCTCATCGGCATCTTTCCATTCGACGATGCGCTCCAGCACGTCGCCCTCCGTCACCAGCCGCCCGTAGCGCGCCTCGGGGGAGGCCTCGAAGCCGAGAACAGTGAAATCCGCCGGCGCCTCAGCCATCGCCAGCAGCGTTCCGGGGCGGAGGAAGGGCGTGTCGCCATAGAGCACGAAGGCCTGCCCCTCGGCGCCGGCGAGCGCCGGCGCGGCCTGGAGCACCGCATGGCCGGTGCCGAGCTGCTCCTCCTGGCGGACGCAGATCGCCTCGGGCGCCAGCTCGGCCACGGCGGCCTCGACGGCATCGGCCTCATGGCCGGTCACGACGATGATCCGCGCGGGCTCCAGCGCCTCCGCCGCCCGCAAGGCATGGGCGATCAAGGGAAATCCCGCCAGCTCATGCAAGACCTTCGCGGTGTCGGAGGCCATGCGGCTGCCTTGCCCGGCCGCCAGAATGATGACGTGATGTCCCATGTGCCCTGCCTCTTTGGTCTTGTTTGCGACCCTTTTACCCGGGCGCCATCCTCGCACAAGCGGCGCGGGCTTCACATCCCTTTACCAATCGTTACACCTCCCCCATGCGCTCTGTGATCTTCGATCTCGACGGCACATTAGCCGATACTTCCGCCGACCTCGTGGCGGCGGCGAACAGCTGTTTTCGCCGCCTCGGCCTTGGCGATCTCCTCGACCCCGCGCGCGACGCCGCGACCGCCCTCCGCGGCGGCAAGGCCATGCTGCGATTAGGCTTTTCGCGGGTGGAGGGCTTTGGCGACACGGCGGTGGAGGAGGAATATCCCCTGCTGATCGAGGCCTATGGCGCCGCGCTCGCCGTCCATTCGCGCCTCTATCCGGGCGCGGTGGAGGCCGCCCAAGCGCTCCGCGCCGCCGGCTACACGCTCGCCATCTGCACCAACAAGCCCGAGGGGCTCGCGGTGCGGCTTATGGAGGAACTCGGCGAGGCGGAAACCTTCGGCCCCATCGTCGGCGCCGACACGCTCGCCGCCCGCAAGCCCGACCCGGCGCCCTTCCACGAGGCCGTGGCCCGCGCCGGCGGCACGGCGGGCCGGGCCTGCCTCGTCGGCGACAGCGTCACCGACCGCGAGACGGCCCGCGCCGCTCAGGCGCCGTCGCTCCTCGTCACCTTTGGCCCCGCGGGCGGCGACATGGCGGCGCTCCAGCCCGAGGCTCTGGTGCCGAGCTTCGCCGCGCTGCCCGCCCTCGTAGAGGAGCTCTCCCTATGACCGATCCCGAGCGCTTCACCGGCAATTTCACCCAGCAGGAGCCGATCCCGGAGGAGGCGATCGAGGCGGCCCTCGCCGTCCTCCGCCATGGCCGGCTCCACCGCTACAACACCGCCCCCGGCGAGGCGGGCGAGGCGGCGCTCCTCGAGGAGGAATTCGCAGCCTTCACCGGCGCCCGCTACGCGCTCGCCCTCGCCTCGGGGGGCGTTGCCATCACCACCGCGCTCCGCGCCTTCGGCGTGAAGCCTGGAGAGCCGGTCCTCACCAACGCCTTCACGCTCGCCCCCGTGCCCGGCGCCATCGCCGCCGTCGGCGCGCGGCCAGTGTTCGTCGAGGTGACGGAGGATCTCGTCATCGACCTCGCCGACCTCGCCGCCAAGGCGGGGCAGGCAAAGGTCCTCCTCCTCTCCCACATGCGCGGCCATATCGCCGATATGGAGGCGCTGATGGCGGTGGCGGATGCGGCCGGCCTCACCGTCATCGAGGATTGCGCCCATACGATGGGCGGCGGCTGGGGCGGTGCGCCGTCGGGCCGGCATGGGGCGATGGCCTGCTATTCGACGCAGACCTACAAGCACATGAACTCGGGGGAGGGGGGCCTCCTGACCTCCGACGACGACGAGGCCATGGCGCGGGCGATCCTGCTCTCAGGCTCCTACATGCTCTACGAGCGTCACCGGGCGCGGCCGCCGGCGGAAGTGTTCCAAGGCCTCCGCGCCGAGGTGCCCAACATCTCCGGCCGGATGGACAACCTCCGCGCCGCGATCCTCCGGCCGCAGCTCAGGGCGCTGCCGGCGCAGGTGGCGCGCTGGAACGAGCGCTATGGGGTGATGGAGGCGGGGCTGGCCGAAACGCCGGGCCTGCGCCTGATCCCGCGCCCGGGGAAGGAGGCCTATGTCGGCTCCTCCTTCCAGTTCCAGCTGCCGGGCTGGGCGCCCCCGGCCATCGAGGCGCTGGTCGCACGCTCCGCGGCGCGCGGTGTCGAGCTCAAGTGGTTCGGCGCGGCGGAGCCGGTCGGCTTCACCTCGCGCTACAGCCACTGGGGCTACGCCAGCCCGCCGCGCCTGCCGCAGACCGATGCGGCGCTCGCCGGCCTCGTCGATCTGCGCCTGCCGCTGACCTTCTCGCTGGAAGACGTCGCCCAGATCGCCCGCATCATCCGCGCCGAGGTCGGGGCGTTGTGGCAGGCGGGGGTGGGGCCGGTGTCGCCGGGCTGAAGCCCGGCCTACGGGGCGCGCCGCCTCATGCCGGCGCCTCCGCCCCCATGTCTTTGCTCCAAAGAAATCCTCGGGGGGAGTCGCCAAAGGCGACGGGGGGCAGACAGCCCCCCGGTCCCCGATATCAACCTGGACAGACGCTGCCGCGGAAGCCCCAAAATTCTTCGCAGAAGAATTTTGCCCCCCGAACCTCACTCCGCCGCGATGGCGGCGCCGTTCCGGCGGATGCGATCCTCGATCTCGCCGCGGAAGTTGCGGATCAGGCCCTGGATCGGCCAGGCGGCGGCATCGCCGAGGGCGCAGATCGTGTGGCCTTCGACCTGCTTCGTCACCTCGAAGAGCATGTCGATCTCCTCGATCGCCGCCTCGCCCTTCACCAGCCGCTCCATGACGCGCATCATCCAGCCGGTACCTTCCCGGCAGGGGGTGCATTGCCCGCAGCTCTCGTGCTTGTAGAACTTCGCCAGCCGCCAGATCGCCTTCACGATGTCGACCGAGCGGTCCATCACGATCACCGCCGCCGTGCCGAGGCCCGAGCCGAGCTCGCCGCGGAGGTAATCGAAATCCATGATCGCATCGGGCATCAGCTCGCCCCGCACCACCGGCACGGAGGAGCCGCCGGGGATGACCGCCTGCAGGTTCTCCCAGCCGCCGCGGATGCCGCCGCAATGGGTCTCGATCAGCTCGCGGAAGGTGATCGACATCTCCTCTTCCACCACGCAGGGGTTGTTCACATGGCCGGAGATGGCGAAGAGCTTCGTGCCGGCGTTGTTCTGCCGCCCGAAGCCGGAGAACCAGCTCGCCCCGCGCCGCAGGATCGTCGGAGCCACGGCGATGCTCTCGACGTTGTTCACCGTCGTCGGACAGCCGTAGAGACCGGCGCCGGCGGGGAAGGGGGGCTTCATGCGCGGCATGCCCTTCTTGCCCTCGAGGCTCTCGAGCAGCGCCGTCTCTTCCCCGCAGATATAGGCGCCGGCGCCATGATGCAGGTAGAGGTCGAAGTCCCAGCCGGAGCCGGCGGCATTGGCGCCGAGGAGCCCCGCGTCATAGCATTCGTCGATCGCGGCCTGCAGGGCCTCGCGCTCGCGGATGTACTCACCGCGGAGGTAGATATAGGCCGCATGGGCGTTCATCGCGAAGCTGGCGATCAGGCAGCCCTCGATCAGCGTATGCGGATCGTGGCGCATGATCTCCCGGTCCTTGCAGGTGCCGGGCTCCGATTCGTCGGCATTCACCACGAGATAGGACGGGCGGCCGTCCGATTCCTTCGGCATGAAGGACCATTTGAGCCCCGTGGGGAAGCCGGCGCCGCCGCGACCGCGGAGGCCCGAGGCCTTCATCTCTTCCACGATCCAGTCGCGGCCCTTCTGGATGATGCCGGCGGTGCCGTCCCAGTGGCCGCGCTTCTTCGCGCCCGCGAGGGTCCGCTCGTGCATGCCATAGAGATTGGTGAAGATCCGGTCTTCGTCCTTCAGCATCGCTGCCTCACTCGTCGCGGCCGAGCCGCCAGGCTCGCCAGGTCATCCAGAGCCCGAGGCCGAAGCCGGCCAGGGCGAAGAGATCGAGGAGCGCGCGGATGCGGGTCGGCCATCCGGCTTGCGCCCCTGCGAAGTTCACAATGATCCAATAGAGCCCCGTTCCGGCCATCACAAGGGCCGCCGCCCGCGCGGCGCGGCCGCGCGCCTGAAGCCGCTTTTCCTCAGATGTCATCCCGGCGCTCCAGCGCCGCCTCGACCTCTCCCATGGGGGCGGAAGTCTCGAGCGGAATGCCGGTGGTGGAGCCCTTGGGGCCAAGGGGCGCCGCGCCGCGGCAGAAGAGCCAGAGGAAGGCGCCGGAGAGGAGGAGGGCGGAGCCGAGGCCGATGGCCACGGCCAGCCCCCAGCCGGTGGGGCCGAGCCCCAGGATCAGGCAGAAAAGCAGCCCGCCGGCGCCGCCCGCGCCGAGGCAGGCGCCCCGGCAGCGGCGCTTGTCGGCGGCGCTCAGCGTGGCGGCGGGAGCAGCGCTCTGGCCGGGCTGGCTCATGCGCCGGCCGGGCCCTTCATCAGCATCTGCGCCTGGCTCACCCAGTCGTCACGCTCGATGCGCCCCTTGAAGGAGAGGCGATTGTCGACCCAGGCGATCTCCGCCGGGCCCCAGGCGGCGATCTGCGCGTAATGCCAGATGCCGAGATCGTGGAGCATGCCCTCGAGCTTCGGCCCGACGCCGGAGATCTTCTTGAGGTCGTCCGCCCCACCTTCGCGGGCGGCGTCGAGGCGCTCGGGCTCGGCCTCGGGCGTCTCGCCCTCGGTCTGCACCGTGGTGCTCTCGCCCTCCTCGACATCGGGGACCTCCTCGGCGACCGGCTGGTCGACGATATCGGCCGGCTGGCCGGGGTCATCCTCGTCGCGCTCCGGCTGGGTGCCGGGGGCCTGGGTCTCGGTCGCCTCGCCGGGCGTCTCCGGCTCGGCCGGCTCGTCGGCGGCGCGCCAGGGCGTGGTCAGCGGCACTTCGGTGCCGTCGATGCGCTTGAGCGTGTCGCCGATGTCGCGGGCGAGGGTGACGGAGGCGTTGGCCTCCATCCTGCCGTCTTCCCACGCCGTCAGCGAGGTGAGGCCCGAGGCCGGCTCGGCGGCATAGCGGCCGTTCTGCGGGCCGGGGGCCGGCACCTTGCCGGCGGCCATGTCATCGAGGAGCGCGGCGAGCCCGTCGGTCGTCAGATCCTCGTAGTAATCCTTGCCGATCTGGGCCATGGGCGCGTTGGCGCAGGCGCCGAGGCACTCGACCTCCTCCCAGGAGAACTTGCCGTCGTCAGAGAGCTGATGCGGTGCGGGGGCGATCTTTTCCTTGCAGACGGCCATCAGGTCTTCGGCGCCGCAGATCATGCAGGAGAGCGTCCCGCAGATCTGCACATGGGCGACGGAGCCCACGGGCTGAAGCTGGAACATGAAGTAGAAGGTCGCGACCTCGAGGGCGCGGATATAGGGCATGCCGAGCATCTCGGCGACGCCCTCGATGGCCGGGCGGGTCAGCCAGCCCTCCTGCTCCTGGGCGCGCCACAGGAGCGGGATGATGGCAGAGGCCTGGCGGCCTTCGGGATATTTGGAAATCTGCGCCTCGGCCCAGGCCTGGTTCGCCTCTGTGAAGGCAAAGCTCTCGGGCTGGTCGGGGGACAAACGTCTCAGCATGGGGTTGGCTCCGCTCCTCGGGCCGCGGATGGGGCCGCGGGTGGCCGGTGGGGCTGCATGTGCCAGCCCCGCCGGCCGGTGTCAAATGCGCGTGTCAAATGCGCGTGTGACGTGGCCGTGTCAACGCGCTGCCTGTCAGATGCAGGAGGACGAGATGACGCGGATCGCGCCCTCGCCGGAGAGCTCCGCCCGGCCGCTCGAGACGAGCTGCTCGGTGACGACGCGCAGCTCTTCGGTGGTCAGCCCGGCGGAGACGAGGACCGAATCGACATTGGCCGCGGTGAGCACGCAGCCCTGCGCCTCGATCGCCGTGACCAGCCGGTCCTCGGCGCTCGACGGCATCGCCGGCACCTCGGGCGCGGGGGCCGAGGCATTGCCCGCCCCGGCGCCGCGGCCGATGCCGAAGAGCCCGGGATTGAACTCCACGAGGGGGGACGTCTGGTCGGGCCCGCCCGTGACCCGGTCGGGGTTGACGGAACAGCCCGCGAGGGCGGCCCCCGCGATCAGGGCCATCGTCAGTCTCTTGCCTGCCATGTCTTGCCTCCGGTCTGGATGTTGCTTGGCCGCAGTTTCCCCGGCGGGGCGGGCGGTTGCAAGGGGGCGTCAGGCGCAGGTGCTCAGCCCGATGATGGCGTTGTCGTCGTCATAGGTGAAGAGCTCGGTCTCGAGCTGGCCCATGCCGACCTGCACGAGGTTGGACCCGTAATCGGCGGCGACGAGCGGGATGTCCCGCGCCGGCATGTCCGTCCGCGCCAGCGCCTGGGTGCCGGCCCAGTATTCGAAGCGCAGCATGTCCGCCTCCGAGTCGGTGACGGGGATGTCGCAATCATATGCCGGCAGGATCGCGGCGAGCTGGGCGCCATAGGCGCGCTGCGGCGTCTCGTAAAAGAGCACCCGGGCGATGGCGGCGCCCTCGGGCGTGAGCTCGGGATAGAGCTCGGCATCGCTGAGCGAGGCGATGAAATCGGCCTCGGTGGCGCCGGGGCCGATGAGCACCTCGGCGCCGAAGGCCTCGGCCTCGGCCTCGGTCGTCGTCGCCGCGTCGGGGTCGGGCATCGTCTGGAGCTCGGGGGAGGTTTCAGCCTCCGTGGCCGCTTCCGCCGCCGGGTCGGCGGCCCCCTCGGGCGGCATCTCGCAGGCGGCGAGCAGAGGCAGAAGGGCGAGGGCGGCGGTCAATCTCATCGCTGAAATCCTTATGGAGGCTTCTCCGGCAGACGCGGCAATTGCGCCCGGGGCCAGAGGATCACGGAGGGGCAGGGCGCGGCAAGGGGTAGATGGTGGCGCGGTGCTTGGGGGAGGGTGGGCTTTGTCCCACCGCCCGTTCTCAACCGGCGCCACGCCCGCACGCCGGCCCGTGGGATGGCGCACCGGCGCCCGAAGCGGAGCACTTTATGGTGCAACCAACCTCCCCACCCCGAGCGAAGTACCAAGCTCAGCCAGAGCGCCAGCCCGCGGGGACGGGCCGGCGCTGGCGCGGCGGCCTGCGGCCTTGATTCCGCGCGGGGGGACAGGGGATGACGGCGCACCCGGGCGTAGGGTGGGTTTGCAACCCACCGCCCGCTCTCGACCCGGCGCTCCCGCGATGATCCCGTCTCGTCGCCGGCGGCACCTTCGGCGCCGGCGCACCGCCCTAGCGGTCGACCTCGCCGAAGACGATGTCGAGCGAGCCGAGGATGGCGGAGACATCGGCGAGCTGGTGGCCGGTGCAGATGTAATCCATCGCCTGCAGATGCAGGAAGCCGGGCGCGCGCAGCTTGGCGCGGTAGGGCTTGTTGGTGCCGTCCGCCACCAGATAGACGCCGAACTCGCCCTTCGGCGCTTCGACAGCCGCATAGATCTCGCCCTCGGGCACGTGGAAGCCTTCGGTATAGAGCTTGAAGTGGTGGATGAGGGCCTCCATCGAGGTCTTCATCTCCGCCCGCTTCGGCGGCGCCAGCTTGCCGCGGGCGAGCACCTCGCCCGGCTCGGCGCGCAGCTTCTCGATCGCCTGTAGCATGATCTTCACGCTCTCGCGCATCTCGGCCACGCGGCAGAGATAGCGGTCGTAGCAATCGCCGTTCTTGCCGACGGGGATCTGGAAGTCGAACTCGTCATAGCACTCATAGGGCTGCGCGCGGCGCAGGTCCCAGGCGAGGCCGGAGCCGCGGACCATGACGCCCGAGAAGCCGAAGTTCTGGATGTCTTCTTCCGTGACGATTCCGATGTCGACGTTGCGCTGCTTGAAGATGCGGTTCTCGGTGACGAGATCGCTGAGATCGTCGAGGAAGCCGGGGAACTCGCCGCACCAGGTCTCGATGTCGTCGATCAGCTCCGGCGTCAGATCCTGATGGACCCCGCCGGGGCGGAAATAGGCGGCGTGGAGCCGCGCGCCCGAGGCCCGCTCGTAGAAGACCATGAGCTTCTCGCGCTCCTCGAAACCCCAGAGGGGCGGCGTCAGCGCGCCGACGTCGAGCGCCTGCGTGGTGACGTTGAGGAGGTGATTGAGGATCCGACCGATCTCGCAATAGAGCACGCGGATCAGAGAGGCCCGCCGCGGGATCTCGGTGCCGGTCAGCCGCTCGATGGCGAGGCACCAGGCATGCTCCTGGTTCATCGTGCCGACATAGTCGAGCCGGTCGAAATAGGGCAGGTTCTGCAGGTAGGTGCGGCTCTCCATCAGCTTCTCGGTGCCGCGGTGCAGGAGGCCGATATGCGGATCGCAGCGCTCGACGATCTCGCCGTCAAGCTCCAGTACCAGGCGCAGCACCCCGTGCGCCGCAGGGTGCTGCGGGCCGAAGTTGATGTTGAAGTTGCGGATCTGCTGCTCGCCGGTCCGCGCGTCCTCGAAGCCCTTGGCGCCGTCCATCATTTCGCCTCCGATTTCTCGTCGCCGGGCAGCACGTATTTCGCCCCCTCCCAGGGAGAGAGGAAATCGAACTGCCGGTATTCCTGAACAAGCGTCACCGGCTCGTAGACGACGCGCTTCTGCGCCTCGTCATAGCGGACCTCGACATAGCCTGTTGTCGGGAAGTCCTTGCGCAGCGGATGACCGCGGAAGCCGTAGTCGGTGAGGATGCGCCGCAGGTCCGGATGGCCGGTGAAGATGATGCCGAACATGTCGAACACCTCCCGCTCGAACCAGTCGGCGGAGGGGTGGATCTCGGTCAGCGAGGGCAGCATCTCGTCCTCGTGGACGGCGACCTTCACGCGGATCCGCTGGTTCTGGTACATCGACAGGAAGTGGTAGACCACGTCGAACCGGGCGGCGCGGCCCGGGTGGTCGACGGCGGTGATGTCGACGAGCGAGGTGAAGCGGCAGGTCTGGTCCGTCTTCAGGAACTCGGCGAAGGCGATGAGCTCGGAGGCCGGGATGGTCAGCGTCAGCTCGCCATAGGCGATGACCTGCGAGAGCACCGCATCGGGGCGCTTCATCTCGATATGGGCGGCGAGGTCTTCCATCGCTTACCTCTTGATCGTGCCGGTGCGGCGAATTTTGCGGGAGAGCTGCAGGATGCCGTAGAGAAGCGCCTCGGCCGTCGGCGGGCAGCCGGGGACGTAGACATCCACGGGCACGATCCGGTCGCAGCCGCGCACGACGCTGTAGCTGTAGTGATAATAGCCGCCGCCATTGGCGCAGGAGCCCATGGAGATCACGTAGCGCGGCTCGGGCATCTGGTCGTAGACCTTGCGGAGCGCCGGGGCCATCTTGTTGGTCAGCGTGCCGGCGACGATCATCAGGTCCGACTGCCGGGGCGAGGCGCGGGGCGCGGTGCCGAAGCGCTCGATATCGTAGCGCGGCATCGAGGAATGCATCATCTCGATCGCGCAGCAGGCGAGGCCGAAGGTCATCCAGTGCAGCGAGCCGGTGCGCGCCCAGTTGATGACATCGGCGGTGGAGGTGACGAGGAAGCCCCGGTCCTGCAATTCGCGGTTGAGGGCCTGGGTTGCGACCTCGTTGTCGCCGCCGGCATCATAGGCCGCGAGGCTGGAGGGGCCGGTCTTGACGCGGGGGGTCTGGCTGCCCTCGCCCTGGACCTCGGTGACGCTTGCGTCTGTGGTCTCGGCCATGGGGGATCCTCGCTGAAGGTCGCTGGGGTGGCGGTTGGCCTGACCTAACCCCGCCGCAGGGCAGCGTCAACGGCGGCCGGGCCGGCCTGAGCCACGGCGCGCGGCGCTCGCCTGCGGCAATCGCCCCGCCCGCCGTCCCCGCCGTGCCGCAGCCGGGCCGGGGCCGTGCCGGGGCGCAGGCTCAGTCGAGATGCCGCGCCACCTCCGGTATCTCCCGGATGATCTGCCACCAGCGGCCGAGCGGCGTGCCGGGCGCGAGGATCTCCGCCCCCTCCGGCAGCGCGGCGAGGCAGTTCGCCATGGGGGCGGCGAGGCAGTCGGCGAGCGAGGGCGCCGCCGTCTCCGCCAGGAAGGGGCCGGCGCTGTCGTTGAGCGCATCGCGCAGGGTGAGGGCGGCGGCGCGGTGGCGGGCCATCTCGCCCGCCGGCTTGCGCCCGTCGCGGCCCATGTAGAGGCCCCACACCCAATGCGGATAGGCCTGAGCGTCCATCAGCGCGGCGACGAGATGGACGCGGGCGGCGCCGAGCGCATCCTCCGGTACCAGCGGCGGGCCGGCAAAGGCGGCATCGACATAGGCGAGGATGGCGCGGCTCTCGTAGAGCGTGACGGTGCCATGCCGGAAAGCCGGCATCTTGCCGAAGGGGCTGATCTCGCGGAACCACTCGGCCTGCGGCCGGGCGAAGGCATCGACCTCGTGCAGCCGGTGGGCGACGCCCTTGAGGCTCAGCCCGATGCGGACAGCCTGGACATAGACGCTGGAAGGTGCCCCGTAGACGACGGGATCGCCGCCGGAGCTGTCACCCGGGCCGTCATCGGGAGAGGATCCCGGTGCGGGATCACTCCCACTCAAGCGCGCCCTTCTTCCACTCATAGGCGAAGCCGATGGTCAGGACGGCGAGGAACACCATCATCGACCAGAAGGCGGCGTCGGAGATGAAGGCGAAGGAGGTCGCCCAGGGGAAGAGGAAGGCCACTTCGAGATCGAAGATGATGAAGAGGATGGAGACGAGGTAGAACCGCACGTCGAACTTCATCCGCGCATCGTCGAAGGCGTTGAAGCCGCATTCATAGGCGGAGACCTTCTCGGGATCCGGGTTGCGCACGGCGAGGACCACCGCGGCGAGGATCAGGATGCCGCCGACCGCGACCGCGAGGCCGAGGAAGATGAGGATCGGCAGGTATTCGGAAAGCAGGAATTCCAAGGCGGCCTCCATGGCTGATGGGGGCAGGAATAGGCCCGGGGGCAGGCAGGGTCAACGGGGGGCTGGCCGCCCATGGCCGGTGCCGAGGGCCAGGCGATTGAGGCGAGGGCAGGCGTGGGGACCAGCCCCGTCGCCATTGGTGCTTAAACCAATGGCGCACTCCACGGCGACCTCGGCGGGTCTTTGGAGAAAAGCGAGGGGAAGGCGGGCGGCGCTCACAGGGGCGTCGGGCGGGAGTTGCGGGGTCGGAGGAGACCTCGCGGGGCGCGCGCCGTCAGTCGGTGATGCCCCATTTCGCCTGGTTGGCCTCGATGGCGCGGATGCGGTCGGGGGTCTTGGGGTGGCTCATCATCCAGGCGGGCATGGCGGAGCCGCTGCCGGAGAGGCGCTCCAGCTTGCCGAAGAGGCTCTTCTGCGCCGACGCGCCGATCCCCGCCTTGGCGAGGAGGGCGGTCGCATAGGCATCCGCCTCGAACTCCGCCCCGCGCGACAGGCGCGAGGTGACGAGGCCGGTGAGGAAGGCGGCGAGGCTGCCGCCGAAGCGCGGGATGAAGCGGCCTATGGTGAGCGCGAGCCCCGCCTTCAGCGCGTTCTCCACCGCGAAGGTGATCTGCCGGCGGCGGGAATGGCCCAAGGCCACATGGCCGAGCTCATGGGCGATGACCGAGGCGATCTCCTCCGCCGTCACCTCGCCGCGATGGAATCGCTCGAGGAAGCCGCGGGTGATGAAGATCCGCCCGTCGGGCGCCGCGAGACCGTTCACCTGCGGCACGTCATAGAGATGCACGCGGATCCGCGGCAGGTCGAGCGCCGCCGCCATCCGGTTCAGCACCGGGCGGAGGCGCGGCTCCACCAGCTCCACCGAGCGGGCGTCAAGCTCCCGCGCCGTCCGCCAGACGGAGAAGCGCCAGACGAGCAGGCCCCAGGCCAGCGCGGCGATGAAGGGAAGGAAACGCCAGAGCATGGGATCAATATGGGGGCGCGGGGCTCATCGCGCCAGACGCGACATGCCCGCCGTCAGCCCGTCCAGCGTCAGTGGCACCATGCGGCCCTCGCCGAGGAGCGCGCGGATCATGCCGATGCTCTGCGTGTACTCCCAGGCCTCGGCGCGCACTGGGTTGATCCAGAGGTGCTCCGGCCAGTGCTCGAAAGCGCGGCGCAGCCAGGTCTCGCCGCTCTCGTCGTTCCAGTGCTCGCTGGCGCCGCCGGGCAGGGCGATCTCGTAGGGGGACATCGAGGCATCGCCGACGAAGATCGCCCGCCAGTCGGCGCCGTAGCGGCGGAGAAGGTTCCGCGTCGGGATCTGCTCCTGCCAGCGGCGGGCATTGTCGCGCCAGACGCCCTCGTAGAGGCAATTGTGGAAATAGACCTGCTCGAGATGGGAAAAGGCGCTGCGGGCGGCCGAGAAGAGCTCGGAGACCCTTGTGACATGCGCATCCATCGAGCCGCCGACATCGAGGAAGAGCAGCACCTTGACGGCGTTCCGCCGCTCGGGCCGGGTCTGCACGTCGAGCCAGCCCTGCCGGGCGGTGGCGCGGATGGTGCCGGCCATGTCGAGCTCTTCCGCCGCACCGTCGCGGGCCCAGAGGCGCAGCCGGCGGAGCGCCACCTGCATCGCCCGCGTGCCGATGGGCGCGTCGCCGTCGAGGTCGCGAAAGGCGCGCTGGTCCCAGACCTTGGCGGCAGAGAGGCGGCGGCTGCCCTCCTGGCCGATGCGCACGCCCTCGGGATTGTCGCCATAGGCGCCGAAGGGCGAGGTGCCGGCGGTGCCGACCCATTTGCTGCCGCCCTCGTGGCGCCCCTCCTGCTCCGCGAGGCGCTGGCGAAGCGTCTCCATCAGTGCCTCAAAGCCGCCGGAGGTGGCGAGCGCCGCCCGTTCCTCGGGGGTGAGGTAAAGCTCCGCCTGACGCTCCAGCCAGCCGGGGGGCAGGTCGAGCGCCTCGAGCACGGCGGCCGCCGGAATCGCCTCCAGCCCGCCGAAGCTGGCGGCGAAGACGCGGTCGAACCTGTCGATATGCCGCTCGTCCTTCACCAGCGCCGCGCGGGCGAGGTGGTAGAAGGCGTCGATGTCGTAGAGCGCGAGGCCGGCGCGGAGCGCGGCGAGCCAGGTCAGGTGCTCCCGCAGAGACACCGGCACCCCTGCTTCGCGCAACGCGCCGAAGAAGGGGAGGAACATGGCTCAGGTGCCGGAGCGGACGAGGATGATGAGAAGGACCGTCCCGAGGACGAAGCCGATCATCCCCCAGACCGCGCCCCATTGCGCCATGTCCTTGCCGACGCCGCCGCGCAGGCGGGCGGCGAGGACGCCGGCGACGATGCCGATAAGAAGGCCGCCGAGGGAAAAGTACATGGGGTCACCCGCTGATCTAACCGCTGACGGCGGGGCTCAGCCCCTCGATCTCAGAAAGCCGCGCCCGGACGGTGCTGTCGGCGCCGTAGCCGTATCGTGCCCAGCCGATCGTGTCCACCGTGAGCGCCTCTGCCTCTTCGGTGCGGCCGAGAAGCCGCAGGGCGGCGGCCTTCTCGGCCATGAGGAGCGCCAACAGCGCGGCATTCTCGCCGCGCTCGGCGGCGGCGATGGCGGGGGTGGTGAGGCGGAGGACCGCCTCGGCATCGCCCGAAGCCAGCGCCTGGCCGGCGAGCTGCAGCGTCACATGGGCGGCGTGGAGCGGCATGCCGGCCTCTGCGAAGATGCGCGCCGCCTCGCGGAAGGCGAGGTTCGCCGCATCGGCATCGGTGCCGAGCTCCAGCCGGCCGAGCGCATAGCGGGCGAAGCCGCGCTCCGGCGGGCCGAGGCCGGCGGCATCGGCCTCGCGCACCGCCTCGCGCGCGGCGCGGCGCCGGGCGGCGGGGGAGGCGGCGGAGGCGAGGGCGCTCTCGATCTGCGCCGCCCAGCCGGGCGGCGTGGCGGGCAGGAGCGCGCCGCCCGCCCGCTCGCCGGCCGGGTTCAGCCGGGCGAGGATGGCGGGCAGGCGGGCCGCGACCTCGGCCCGGCTCAGGCCCGAGCGCAACTCCGGCGCATAGGTGGCGCGCAGCATCAGCATGTCGAAGCCGGTCAGCACCACATGGATGTCGTCGTCGTTGAAGGTCGAATCCGGCAGGCGGTAGAGGTCGTTGAGCGGCCCCAGCGCCTGCGCCAGCTCTTCATGGAGGCAGGTGCGCACTTCCTGCGGGGCGGCATCGGCGGGGATGAAGACGGCGGCATGGGTCCGTGTCGTCAGCGTCGTCCAGTCAAGCGCCGGGCCCCGGCGGTTCTGCGTGAAAGCGGCCCAGGAGGTGACGCGCGGCACGACGAAGCAGGCGGCGCCGGGCACGGCGGCGGCCAGCGTGTCGCGGGGGACGGCCTCGACCGTGATGCTCGCCTCGGGCCCGTCGGTGCGGGTGATGTCGATCCCAGCCTCCGCCCGCAGCCGCGCGAGAAGCTCCGCGAGGTCGCGCTCCATCGTCGGCGGCGGGGTGCCGGCGAGGCGGAGCGTCACCGGCCCCTCGAAGCGGGTGAAGACCGGCAGCGCCCGGCCGCTTTCGAGCGAGAACGAGAGGTCGAGGAAGTCGCGCGCCATCTCGGCATTGCTGCGGTCCGGCGCCGCGGCGGCGCGGACGGGGAAATGCAGCATCGGCGGCAGCGAGGAGCTGGCGATGACCGGCCCGCGCGACACCTCGGCCGGCTCCGGCGACGCGCCCGGAAGGGGGGCGCAGGCGGCGAGCGCGAGCGAAAGGAGGGGGCCGGCGACGCGCATCAGGCGGGGCGCTGGTACTGGATGAAGGGCGTGAGCCTGCCGATGCGGTCGTAGAGCGTTCGCGCGGTGGCGTTGAACTCCTGCGTCATCCAGTAGACGTCGGGCGCCCCGGCCGCGTCGGCCGCCGCATAGACGGCCTCGATCAGCGCCCGGCCGACACCCGTGCCGCGGACGGCGGGGTCGGCATAGAGATCCTGCAGGTAGCAGCAGTCGCGGACGCTCCAGCAATCCTTGTGGAAGATGTAGTGGACGAGCCCGACGGGCGTGCCGCCGGCAAGGGCGAGCAGGCCCTGCATCTGCGGCTCGGCAGGGTCGGTCAGGCGGGCAAAGGTGGCGTCATGGACCTCGGGCGGCAGCTCGGTCTCGTAGAAGGCCAGATAGGCGGTCCAGAGCGCGGCCCAGGCGGCGCGGTCGCCCGGCTCGAGCGGGCGAATCTGCAGATCATCTCTCGGCATGCCTGCCTCCTTGCCTCCGGGGCGCCAGTCCCTGCGTTGGCCCTTGTGCACCGGATCTTGTCGCCCGGCTTGCTCTCGCCTCGCCCCCGTCTTCTTCTCCGATCATGCGCCAGCCGGCCGCCGGCTGCGAGCCCAATCGGCGCGAGCGGCCGGGGCAGGCGGGGCCGCGTGTCCTCAAAGCCGCGCCCCAAAACCGCCCGAAAGATGTTCAACATGTGTTTAGGCCACGCTGCTAGCGGGGCCCCGCCCCGACATGCCGGCCCGCCCTTCGCGGGCCGCCCCGAGCCTCGCCTGAAAGAGCCTGCCCCATGTTCACGTCGCCCTCCGACCATCCCGAGAACACCCTGCGGCTGGAAAGCATGATCCATGCCCCGCCGGAGGCGATCTTCTCCTATTACCTGCGGCCGGAGCTGATCTCTGCCTGGCTCGGCGCGGGCCATGGGATCCAGGCACAGAACGCCAAGACCGACGTGCGCATCGGCGGGCGCTGGCAGGTGGAGCTGTCGAACGTGCCGACGGCGCCGCTGATCACCGGGATCTACCACGAGATCTTGCCCTTCTCCCGCCTGGTCCTCAGCTACGGCCTGCCGGACAATCCCGCCTCGATGATCACCGTCACCCTGCGGCAGATGAGCGGCGTGACGCGCCTCACCCTTCTGCAGACCGGCTTTCCGGGCCGGACGACGCGCGACCAGCACGCGATCACCTGGGCGCTCAGCCTGCGCATCCTGCAGGAGGTGATGGAGATCTCGCGCGGCGTAGGTGAGATGTGGAACCAGCCGGACGATTCGCCTCTGACCGAGGTGAGGAGCGATATCATCAAGGTCCGCGAGCGGCTGGAGGCGGAGCTCATCGCCGTCGCCGCGCCGCCGAGCGGGCTCGGCACCCATGCCGCGAACGGGTTTCCGACGCCGGAATTCTGAGCCGTCAGCCCCGCCTGCTGAGGAAGGCGAGGCGCTCGAAAAGCGCCACGTCCTGCTCCGTCTTGAGGAGCGCGCCGTGCAGGCGCGGCAGCGCCTCGCGCGCATCTGCCCTGAGGTCGGCCGCCGTCAGATCCTCCGCCAGCAGCAGCCTCAGCCAGTCGATCACCTCGGAGGTGGAGGGCTTCTTGCGCAGCCCCGGCGTCTCGCGCAGCTCGAGAAAGCGCGTGAGCGCGACGGTCAGAAGCTCGTCCTTCACGCCGGGATGATGCACCGCGACGATCCGCCGGAGCGTGTCGATGTCGGGGAAGCGGATGAAATGGAAGAAGCAGCGGCGTAGGAACGCGTCCGGCAGGTCTTTCTCGTTGTTCGAGGTGATGATCACGATGGGCCGGTGGCGAGCCCGGATCGTCTCCCCCGTCTCGTAGACATGGAATTCCATCCGGTCGAGTTCCTGCAGAAGGTCATTCGGGAACTCGATATCCGCCTTGTCGATCTCGTCGATCAGAAGCACCACGCGCTCCGGCGCCGCGAAGGCCTCCCAGAGCTTTCCGGGGCGGATATAGGCCGAGACGTCGCCGACCCGCGCCTCGCCGAGCTGGCTGTCGCGGAGCCGGCTGACGGCGTCGTACTCGTAGAGCCCCTGCGCGGCGCGCGTGGTGCTCTTCACATGCCATTCGATGAGCGGCAGCCCGAGCCCCGCGGCGACCTGGCGGGCCAGCTCCGTCTTGCCGGTGCCGGGCTCGCCCTTCACCAGAAGCGGCTTCTCGAGCGTGATCGCAGCGTTAACGGCAATCATCAGATCGGGCGTCGCGATGTAATCTCGAGTGCCATCGAACTGCATGGTTAAACTCCATCGCCCTGTCATCTCGACATTTTTACTCCGGCCCGCGATCGAGGGCCACCAAACAAACCTTGCCGATGGGTTAAGAGGGGTGACTTATTTCAACGCGCGCGCTAAAGGGACCCCAGTCAAAAGGGGGTACCGGATGTTAGGGGAACTCAAGGAACCCGGCGACGGTCCAGCAAAGGGAGCTGCCATGAAGGCCGAGGCGTTTCTGCCGGACGACTATCGTCCCGCTGAAGATGAACCGTTCATGAACGATCGCCAGCTCGAATACTTCCGCCGGAAGCTCTTGACGTGGAAGACCGAGCTTCTGTCCGACAGCCGCGACACCATCACCGGCATGAAGGACAGCACCCGCAACATCCCCGACATCGCCGACCGCGCTAGTGAGGAGACCGACAGGGCCCTCGAACTGCGCACCCGTGACCGTCAGCGCAAGCTGGTTGCGAAGATCGACGCGGCGCTGCGCCGCATCGAGGAAGGCGAATACGGATATTGCGAGATCACCGGCGAGCCCATCTCCCTCAAGCGGCTCGATGCGCGGCCCATCGCCACGATGAGCCTCGAGGCGCAGGAGCGCCACGAGCGCCGCGAGAAAGTGCATCGCGACGACTGACGTCGCGGTGACAGTAGCTGCCGGGGCCTTCGGGCCCGGCAGTGATCGGAGGCTGAGGTGGACGTCATCATTGCCGGCGCCGGGATCGGTGGTCTCGCAGCCGCACTGGCCTTCGCCCGCGCCGGGGCCGGGGTCACGGTCCTCGAACGCCACGAGACGTTCCGCGATTCCGGCGGCGGCATCCAGCTCACGCCCAACGGCGCGCGGGTCCTGCATGCGCTGGGCCTCGCGGACAAGCTCGACGAGATCGGCACCGCCTCGCAGGCCGTCGAGGCCATCGACGGCATCGGCGGGCGGCGTATCTTCCGAATGCCGATCGCCAGCGACCTCCCCTATCGCTACATCCTGCGCTGGCGCCTGACGGAGGCGCTGGCGGCGGCGGCCGAGGCGGCCGGGGCCCGGGTGGAGCTCGATTGCGGCGTCCGCGCCGCCCATCCCGAGGGCGAGGTCGAGCTTTCGAGCGGCGACCGGCGCCGCGCCGATCTGGTGATCGGGGCGGAGGGCATCAATTCGGGCACCCGCGCCCGCCTCAACGGCGCGGCGCGCCCGTTCTTCACCGGCAATGTCGCCTGGCGCGCGGTCGTCGAGGCCGAGGCGCCGCCCTGGTCGCGCCTGTGGCTGCTGCCGGGGCGACATGCGGTGGCCTACCCGGTAGGGCCGGGGCTCACCAACCTCGTCGCGGTCCGCGAGCAGTCCAGCTGGGTCAGCGAGGGCTGGGCGCAGCGCGATTCGCCCCAGGCCATGCAGGCGGCCTTCGGGGATGCCTGCGACGATCTCCGCGCGCTGCTTGAAAAGGTGGAGGAGGTGAACCTCTGGGGCCTCTTCCGGCACGAGGTGGCGCCCCGCTGGCACGAGGGCCGGGTGGCGATCCTCGGCGACGCCGCCCATCCGACGCTGCCCTTCCTCGCCCAGGGCGCCAACATGGCCATCGAGGATGCCTGGGCGCTGGCGAGCGAGGTGACGGCCGGCGGCGCGGTCGAGCCGGCGCTCGCCCGCTATCAGGCGCGCCGGCGGGATCGGGCTGCGCAAGTCATCGCCGCCTCATCCGGCAATGCGAAGAAGTTCCACCTCTCCGGCCTGCCGCGGTTCGCGGGCCATGCGGCGCTCCGCCTCGGCTCCGCCATCGCCCCGCGCTTCATGCGCGGCCATTACGGCTGGATCTACGATCACGACGAGACGGCGCTGGTGCCGGGCGGGGATGGCTGAGCCGCTGCCTCTCGGCACAGGCGAGCTGCGCGCCGTCACCGCTTTCTGCCTCGCCGCCGCCCGCCCCGTCCTGCCGCTCTTCACCGCCGCCCGCCCCGGCGATGACCGCCCGGCTTCGGCCCTGGCGGAGGCGGAGGCCTTTGCCGCGGGCGGCCCCCGCCGCCAGGCGCTCCGCCTTGCCGCCCTCTCCGCCCTGAAGGCGGCGGGGGAGGCGGAGGCGGCGGGCGCGCCCGAGGCCGGGCAGGCGGCCCGCGCGGCCATGGCCGCCGCCGGGGCCGCCTTCCTGCATCCGCTGCCGAAGGCCACCCAGACCGGCCATATCCTCGGCGCCGCCGCCCATGCCGCCCGCGCCCAGGGGCTGACGGGGGCAGGGGCGGAGGCTTTCCTCGACGAGATCGCCGCCGCGGCCGCCCCGCAGGTTCGCGCCGTCCTCCGCCGCTACCCGCCCGCCCCGCCGGGCGGCGGCGAGACAGGCGCCCTCATGCGCGCCCTCGACGCGCGCCTCCGAGCCCCCTGACCCCCCTTCATCTGGCCCAAAATACCTCGGAGGTGTGGAGGCAGAGCCTCCACCCGGCCCAACGGGCCGGCCCCCCCGAGGGGTCAACCCTTCAGCCGCCGCCCCGCCACATAGGTCGCGGCCACCGCCCGGTCGTCCCCCATCATGATGGTCGGGAAGAGCGCCTCCCAGATATCCCCAGCGCGGGTCGCGCGCTGCGCGATGGCCGGTGTCGAGGCGAGGTCGAGGACGATGAGGTCGGCCTCCGCCCCCGGGGCGAGCCGGCCGATGCCCTCCTGATGGAGGAGCCGCGCCGAGCCTTCGGTGGCGAGCCAGAGGAGTTGGCTGGGATGCAGCGCCGTGCCGCGGAGCTGGGCGATCTCGTAGGCGGCGCCCATGGTGCGCAGCATCGAGAAGTTGGAGCCACCGCCGGTGTCGGTGGCGAGGCCGATGCGGGCGCCGGCGGCCTGGAGCCCCGCGAGGTCGAAGAGCCCCGAGCCGATGAAGGTGTTCGAGGTCGGGCAATGGGCGAGGCCGGCGCCCGTCTCCACCAGCCGCGCCCGCTCGCGCTCCGTCAGGTGGATGGCATGGCCGAAGACGGCGCGCTCGCCGATCAGCCCGTGTTTCTCGTAGGTGGCGAGGTAATCCTCGCAATCGGGGTACATCCCCAGCACCCAGTCGATCTCGTCGGTCTGCTCGCTCAGATGCGTCTGCATCAGGCAGTCCGGATGCTCGGCCCAGAGCGCGCCCAGCGCCTCGAGCTGCGCCTCGGTCGAGGTCGGCGAGAAGCGGGGGGTGATCGCATAGGTGGCCCGGCCCCGCCCGTGCCAGGTCTCGAGGAGCGCCTTCGACTCGTCATAGGCCGATTGCGCCGTGTCGCGGAGCCCCTCCGGCGCGGTGTCGCGGTCCATGCAAGTGCGCCCCGCCGCGACGCGCATGCCGCGCGCTTCGGCCGCCGTGAAGAAGGCCTCCACCGAGGCGGGGTGGATCGTGCAGTAGGAGAGGAGCGTCGTCGTGCCATGCGCGATGGCGAGATCGAGCGTGCGCTCCGCCACCTCCGCCGCATAGGCGGGGTCGGCCAGCTTCATCTCCTCCGGGAAGGTATAGCCGTTCAGCCAGTCGATCAGCCGCTTGCCCCAGGAAGCGACGATGCCGGTCTGGGGATAGTGCATATGCGCATCGACGAAGCCGGGGAGGATCAGCCCCTGGCCATGATCGGTGACCGGCACATCCGGATGCGCGGCGCGGAGCGCATCGGCCTCGCCGACCTCGGCGATCTGCCCGCCGTCGAGGAGCACGGCGCCCCGGGCGCTGTGCCGTGCTGCGGCGGGGCCGTCCGCGAAGGGATCGGCGGTGAAGGCGAGGGTCTGGCCCAGGAGGAGCTGTCTATCCATGCCGGCGATTGTTAGGCGCCCCGGCGCCCCCGGTAAACGCCCGGCATGGCCCTCTCGCCATTGCCGCCCCCCGTGGCTCCGCTATGGTCGCGCAAATGCCTGCCGGAGGAGCGAATATGAGCGACGAGACCCCGAATCCGGCCGAGACCGAAGAGACGATCGCGACCGAGGGCGATGACGGCTCCTTCGCGCTGCCGCAGAAGCTCTTCGACGATGTTCTCGATGCGGTGGAGGAGGGCGATGCCGCCCGGGTCGACATGATTCTCGAGCCGCTCCACGCCGCCGACATCGCCGACCTTCTCGAACAGCTCGACTTCCGCGACCGCCGGGCGCTGCTCGAGATCTGGACGGGGATGGACGGCGAGATCCTCTCGGAGCTCGACGACAACCTCCGCGAGGAGGTCATTGCCGAACTGCCGGCCGACCAGCTCGCCGAAGCCGTTCGCGAGCTGGAATCGGACGATGTGGTCGATCTCGTCGAGGATCTGGAGGATGCCCAGCAGGAGGCCGTCCTCGCCTCGCTCGAGGCCGCCGACCGGATCGTGGTGGAGAAGGCGCTCGCCTATCCCGAATATTCCGCCGGCCGCCTCATGCAGGTCGAGATCGTGCGGATGCCGGAGGACTGGAACGTTGGCCAGGCCATCGACTTCATGCGCGGCGAGGACAATCTGCCCGACCAGTTCTACCATGTCGTCCTGATCGATGCCCGGCTGAAGCCGCGGGGCTACGTGACGCTCGGCCGGATCCTGTCGAACCGGCGCGAGGTGCTCCTGAAGGACCTCGCCGAGGAGAGCTTCCGCACCTTCCACGTGGAGGACGACCAGGGCGACGTGGCCTATGCCTTCAACCAATACCACCTCATCTCCGCCCCGGTGGTGGATGACGAGGAGCGGCTGGTCGGCGTCATCACCATCGACGACGCCATGGAGGTGCTCGACGACGAGGCGGAGGAGGACATCCTGCGCCTCGCCGGCGTCGGCACTGAATCGGAGATCTCCGACAGCATCCGCGAGACCCTGCGCCAGCGGCTGCCGTGGCTCGCGGTCAACCTTCTGACCGCCATCATCGCCTCCGCCGTCATCTCGATCTTCGACGAGACGCTGGCGGCGGTGGTGGCGCTGGCCATCCTCATGCCCATCGTCGCCTCGATGGGCGGCAATGCCGGCACGCAATCGCTGACCGTGGCCGTCCGCGCCATCGCCACGCGCGACCTCACCGGGTCGAACGTCTGGCGGGTGCTTAGGCGGGAGATGGTCGTGGGGCTGGTGAACGGGCTGATCTTCGCGGTGGTGATGGCCGGGGTGGGCATCCTCTGGTTCGGCTCGCCGGCGCTCGGCGCGGTGATCGCGGCGGCCATGGTCATCAACCTCGTGGTGGCGGGGCTCGCGGGGATGGGCATCCCGGTGCTCCTCGACAAGATGGGCGTCGATCCGGCGCTCGCCTCGGGCACCTTCGTGACGACGGTCACCGATGTGGTCGGCTTCTTCGCCTTCCTCGGCCTCGCGGCGATGGTGCTTCTGTGACTGATCTGAAGGCGGTGAAGGACGCGGCCCGCGCCGCCGCCTTCGCCCGCCGCAAGGCCGCCTTCGAGGCGCTGGGCGAGGCCGGCCGGTCGCGGGCCGGGGCGCATCTGTCGGCGCTGCTGGCCGGGCACCGCGGCGTGCCGCTCGCCGGCTACCTGCCGATCCGCACCGAGATCGACCCGCTCGCCGCGATGGAGGAGGCTGCCGCCCACGGGCCGGTCGCCGTGCCGATCATCGAAGCCCCCGCCACCCCCCTGCGCTTCGCGGCCTGGGAGCCGGGGGCGCGGCTGGTGGAGGGTCCCTTCCGCACGCTCCGGCCCGAGCGGCTGGACTGGGTGGTGCCGCAGATCCTCATCGTGCCTTTAGTTGCCTTCGACGCCGCCGGCTACCGGCTCGGCTATGGCGGCGGCTTCTACGACCGGACGCTGGAGGGCCTCCGCGCCCGGGGGCCGGTGCTGGCGGTGGGCTTCGCCTTCGCGGGGCAGGAGGCGGAGGAGCTGCCGCTGGAGGAGACCGACCAGCCGCTCGACCTCATCGTGACCGAGGAGGGGATCCGCGAGCCGGCGGGGCGCTGACCGGTGGGCGGGGCGGAAAATTCTTCGCGGAAGAATTTTCTGAAAGAAAGCGGAGCGCCTGCGGCGCATTCCTTGAGTGAGGGGGGCGCTGGCGCCCCCCGTCGCCTTTGGCGACTCCCCCCTGAGGATTTCCTTGGAGCAAAGACATGTGGGCAGGGAGAGATTGCGGTGGCCGGGGCAGGGAGCTAGGAGGGCCCTATGCGGATCCTCTTTCTTGGCGATGTGATGGGGCGTGCCGGGCGCGCGGCGGTGGCGGAGCGGCTGCCGAAGCTGCGGGAGGCATGGCGGCTCGATTTCGTCGTGGTGAACGGCGAGAACGCCTCCTCCGGCCACGGGCTCTCCGGGAGCCATGCCAAGGGGCTCTTCGAGGCGGGGGCAGATGTTGTGACCCTGGGCGATCATGCCTTCGACCAGAAGGACATGATCCAGACCTGCGACTCCGAGGGTCGGATCATCCGGCCGCTCAACTACGGCAAGGGCGTGCCGGGCCGGGGGGCGAAGGTCTTCGAGGCGAAGGGCGGGCGAAAGGTGCTCGTCGCGCAGGTGCTCGGCCAGGTCTTCATGAGCCGGAGCTATGACGACCCGTTCTCGGCCATCGAGCCGGTGCTCAAGGCGCATCCGATGGGCGGGCTGGTGCAGGCGAGCCTGATCGACATGCATTGCGAGGCGACCTCCGAGAAGATGGCCATGGGGCATTACTGCGACGGGCGGGCCTCGGTCGTCATCGGCACGCATACGCATGTGCCGACGGCGGACGCGATGATCCTGCCGGGCGGCACCGCCTATCTCAGCGATGCCGGCATGTGCGGCGACTACAATTCGGTGATCGGCATGGACAAGGCCGAGCCGATGCGGCGCTTCGTGACCGGCATGGCGAAGGAGCGCTTCACGCCGGCGCTGGGCGAGGCGACGCTCGCGGGGCTCTATATCGAGACCGACGACCGGACCGGCAAGGCGACCGCCATCGCCCCGGTGCGGCAGGGCGGGCGGCTGGCGCCCTCGGGGCCGGCGACCGCCCAGGCGATGTCGCAGGACGTGGCGCCCCGGCAATAGGCGCGGGGGCCGGGGCCGGCCGGGGCAGGAGCCGCCCTTGTGCCGCAGGGCGCCATCGGGCAAAGCTCCCGCGCCGGGGGGGCAGGGCAAGGGCAACGCATGATCGGAATCGAATTCAGCCCGATGGAGGAATCGGTCCTCGCCATCGCCATCATGCTGGCCATGTTCGTGGCCTTCGTGATGGAGCGCTATCCGATCGAGGTGGTCGCCCTCACCGGGGCCATGGCGCTTCTGGTGCTCGGCATCCTCAGCCCGGCCGATGCCTTCGAGGTCTTCGCCAACCCCGCCCCCTGGACCATCGCGGCGATGTTCATGATCGTCGGAGGATTGGTGAGGACGGGGGCGCTCGACTGGTTCTCCTCCCTCGCCTCGCGAGGGGCCATGCACCGGCCGAAGCTGACGATCGCGGCTATTGCCGTCGCCGTGGTCACGCTCTCGGCCTTCGTCAACAACACGCCCATCGTCGTCGTCATGCTGCCGGTCTTCATCCAGCTCGCGCGGCAGATGGATCTGGCGCCGTCCAAGCTGCTGATTCCGCTCAGCTACATGTCCATCATGGGCGGGACGCTGACGCTCATCGGCACCTCGACCAACCTCGTGGTCGACGGGGTGGGGCGGGCGGCTGGGCTCGAGCCCTTCCATATCTTCGAGATCGCCCCGGTCGGCATCCCGCTCGCGATCACCGGGCTCGTCTACCTCGCCTTCTTCGGCAATGCGCTGCTGCCCAATCGCGATTCCATGGCGATGCTGATGAGCGACCGCAGCCGCATGCGCTTCTTCACCGAGGCAGTGATCCCGCCGGGCTCCAACCTCATCGGCCGCGAGGTGCTGGGCGTGCAGCTCTTCAAGCGCGAGGGGGTGCGGCTCATCGACGTGATCCGGGGCGACGAGTCGCTTCGCCGCAACCTCGCCGGCGTGGCGCTGGAGGTGGGCGACCGCGTGGTGCTGCGCACCCAGATGACGGAGCTTCTGTCGCTGCAGCGCAACAAGGACCTTCGGCGCGTCGATCAGGTCTCTGCCGTCGAGACGACCACGGTCGAGACGCTGATCACCCCCGATTGCCGGATGGTTGGCCGGCGGCTCGGCGATCTGCGGCTCCGCCGCCGCTACGGGGTCTATACGCTCGCCGTCCACCGGCGCGACCGCAATGTCGGGCGGCAGATGGACGATCTCGTCGTGCAGGTGGGCGACACGCTGCTCCTCGAAGGCGCGCCGGCCGATATCCAGCGGCTGGCAACGGACATGAAACTCGTCGATGTCGCCCATCCGCAGCAGAAGGCCTTCCGCCGCGGGCGCGCCTGGATCGTCATCGCAGTCCTTGCCGCCATCGTCGGGCTCTCCGCTATCGGGGTGGCCCGGATCGAGGTGCTCGCCTTCCTCGGTGTCGCCGTTGTGCTGCTGAGCCGCTGCATCGATGCCGACGAGGCGTTCTCCTATGTCGACGGGCGGCTTCTGGCGATGCTCTTTGCCATGCTTGCCGTCGGTGCGGGGCTCGAGCAATCGGGCGCCGTCGAGCTGATCGTTACCGCCGCCGCGCCGCTCCTCGACGGGCTGCCGGCCTTCGTGACGCTCTTCGCCATCTTCGCCATCACCTCGGCGCTGACGGAGCTCCTCTCCAACAACGCCGTGGCCGTGGTGGTGACGCCTGTCGCCATCGGGCTGGCGCAGACCCTGGGCTTCGATCCCAAGCCCGTCCTGATCCTCGTGATGATGGGCTGCAGCTTCGGCTTCGCGACGCCCATCGGCTATCAGTGCAACATGCTGGTCTACGGGCCGGGGGGCTACAAGTTCTCCGATTTCGTGCGGATCGGCCTGCCGCTCAACGTCCTGATGGGGGTGGTGGCCGCGGCCGTCATTGCCTTCCTCTACTTCTGAAAGGCGCCCGCCCATGACCATCACCCATGAAGACGAGCTGACGGGGCTGAAGGAGATCGGCCGCATCGTCGCCAACACCATTGCGGCGATGGCGAAGGCGCTGGAGCCGGGGATGACCACCGAAGAGCTCGACGCCATCGGCGCGGCCTTCATGGAGCGGGAAGGGGCGGAGCCGGCGCCGCGGGCGACCTACGGCTTTCCCGGCGCCACCTGCATCAGCGTGAACGAGGAGATTGCCCACGGCATCCCGGGGCTGCGCGTCATCGCGGCGGGGGATCTCGTGAACATCGACGTCTCCGCCTCGAAGGACGGATTCTTCGCCGATACCGGGGCGAGCTACCGGGTGGGCAAGGTCGCGCCCTCCATCGACCGGCTCTGCCGGGACGGGCGCAAGGCCATGCAGATCGGCGTGGCCCAGGTGGGCAGCGACAAGCCGCTCGGCGGCATCGGGCGCGCCATCGGTCAGTTCGCGGCAAAGCGCGGCTACACGCTGGTGCGCAACCTCGCGAGCCACGGGGTGGGGCGGGCGCTGCATGAGGAGCCGGGCGAGATCCCGACCTGGCCCGTCCGCGGCGAGCGGCGGCGCATCAACCGGGGGCTGGTGCTGACGGTGGAGCCCTTCCTCTCCCGCGGGGCGCTCTGGGCGGCAGAGGCGGGCGACGGCTGGACGCTCCATGCCGAGCCGCCGGCGCCGGTCGTCCAGTACGAGCACACGGTCGTCGCCACCGACCGGGGTGCCATCGTGGTGACGCTACCGGGCTGAGCGGGGACAGGGGAGCCGACCCCCGGCCTCCCCTTGCCCCGGATCGGGTGCCCTTCTATAGAACGCTCCGATCCAAGCATGAGGGGGCATCCGCCATGGCCGGCCATTCCAAATGGGCGAACATCCAGCACCGCAAGGGGCGGCAGGACGCAGCCCGGTCGAAACTCTTTTCGAAGTTTTCCAAGGAGATCACCGTCGCCGCCAAGATGGGCGACCCCGATCCCGACAAGAACCCGCGGCTGCGCCTCGCCGTGAAGGAGGCCAAGAGCCAGTCGATGCCGAAGGACGTCATCGACCGCGCCATCAAGAAGGCCATCGGCGGCGATGCCGAGAATTACGAGAGCATCCGCTACGAGGGCTATGGCCCCAACGGCGTCGCCGTCATCGTCGAGGCGCTGACCGACAACCGCAACCGCACCGCCTCCAACGTGCGCTCCACCTTCGGCAAGTCCGGCGGCAATCTCGGCGAGACGGGCTCCGTCGCCTTCATGTTCGACCGCAAGGGCGAGATCTACTACAAGCCCGAGGCCGGTGATGCCGACACGATCATGCTCGCCGCCATCGAGGCGGGGGCCGAGGATGTCGAGAGCTCCGAGGACGGCCACTACATCTATTGCGCCGACACGGACCTCAACGAGGTCTCCACCGCGCTCGAGGCGGCGCTCGGCGAAAGCGAGACGGCCAAGCTCGTCTGGCGGCCGACCACCACCGCGCCGGTCGATCTGGAGGGCCTCCAGAAGCTGATGAAGCTCGTCGACACGCTCGAGGACGATGACGACGTGCAGAACGTCACCACCAATTTCGAGGCCCCCGACGAGGTCATGGCCGCCTTCGAAGAGGCGGAATAGTTGCCCGCCGCCGCCCCGGTCCCGCCCGGGGCAATGGCCGCAAGGGACCAGCGCCCGCTCCGCGGCGTGCTGTTCATGCTGCTCTCGGGCCTCAGTTTCGTCTGCATGACGGCGATCGTGAAGACGGTGGGCACCGAGGTGCCGGCCGCCGAGGCGAGCTTCCTGCGCTATGCGATGGGGCTGCCCTTCCTCATCCCGATGTGGGGGGCGATCCGCCGGGCGAAGCTGACGCCGCGGCTCTGGCGGCTCTTCTCGCTGCGCGCGCTCGTCCATTCGGGCGCCGTCATGCTCTGGTTCTTCGCCATCGCCCGCATCCCGCTCGCGGAAGTGACGGCGATGAACTACCTCAACCCGATCTATGTCACCATCGGCGCGGCGCTGATCTTCGGCGAGCGGCTGGCGCTCCGCCGGATCCTCGCCATCGCGGTGGCGCTGGTCGGCGTCTACATCATCCTCCGCCCCGGCTTCCGGGCGCTCGACCCCGGGCATTTCGCCATGCTGGCGGTCTCGGTCTGCTTCGCGGGCTCCTACCTCTTCACCAAGCAGCTGGCGGGGGAGGTGAGCCCCTCGGTGATCGTCGCCATGCTGTCGCTGCTGGTGCCCGTCTGTCTTCTACCCTTCGCGCTGGCCGACTGGGTCTGGCCGAGCCTCACCGAACTCGCCTGGTTCGGCGGCACGGCGGTCTTCGCGACGGCGGGGCATTACTTCATGACGGTCGCCTTCGCGGCGGCGCCGATGACGGTGACGCAGCCGGTGACCTTCCTGCAGCTCGTCTGGGCGAGCCTCCTCGGCTGGCTGGCCTTCGGCGAGGGGATCGACCACTGGGTCGTCGTCGGCGGCCTGCTGATCATGGGCGCCATCGGCTACATGACCTTCCGCGAGCAGCAGCTGAAGCGCGCCGCCGCCGCGGCCGCGGCGGCGCAACAGGTGGCAGAGCCCGCCCGCACCCCGGCGCCGGGAGCGACGCGGGGTTAAGGCGCACTTGACGTTTACGTCAACCTCTTGTCTCTCCTTGTAGGAGTTGCTGACGAGTAGAGTGCGAGGTTGCTTTTATGGCGCGCATGACGCGGGTGAACAGTTTCACGGCGCCGCCGGATTACCGGGACAGGCTGATCGCCCATCTGATGCGCATCCGCGATACGCTCTGCGACTGCCGGTCGGCCTTCAACGTGCGGCTTCTGGCGGCGGCGGATGGCGAGATCGTCCTCATCTACGAGCATGTGGGCCGGGCCGGCGCCGCGGAATGCGCGAGCTTCCTCGACAGCCGCCACGCGCCGGAGGATCGCCACGCGGCGCTTCTGGCCCTCAAGGCGCAGATGTCCGTGCGGAGCTACCATCCGGTCGAGGAGGTGGCGCCGGCAATCGTGCCGAAGGAGCGCTGACAGCGACCTGTCGCAAGCCGCGGCAGGATCGCCCCGGCCCGGGCGCTCAGTCCACCGGCACCACGTCCACCGCCTGGACGGACCCATGCGCCCCGGCGAGCCGGATGCTGCCGCGCACCGGGGCCACGTCGGAATAATCCCGCCCCACGGCCACCGTCAGATGGTCGATCCCGGCGGGCACGGCATTCGTGGGGTCGAATTCGATCCAGCCCGCCCCCGCGCCGCACCAGGCGCGCACCCAGGCATGCATGGCGTCGGCGCCTTCGAGGCGGGGCTGCCCCTCGGGCGGCTCGGTGCGCAGGAAGCCCGAGACATAGCCCGCCGGGATGCCCAGCGAGCGCAGCATGGCGATCATGATCTGGCTGTAGTCCTGGCAGACGCCGCGCCCGCCCGCGAAAGCCTCTTCCGGCGTCGTGTCGACATGGGTCGCGCCCGTCTCGAAGGTCATGTGCCGGTGGAGCGCCCGCCCGAGCCGCTCCACCGCCTCGGCGGTGGAGGCCGCATCCGCCGCCGCCTCGCTGGCGAAGGCCGACATCTCCGCCCCCGCGGCGGGGATGCGCGGCGAGGGGACCACGGCATGATGCGGCGAGGCGGGGCTCAGCCGCGTCTGCGCGGCAAGCTCGGCGGTGAGCCGGGGCAGGGGCGGCGAGGCATCGAGACCGCCCCCCGCCGCCAGCCGCTCGATCCTGGCGCGCAGCGTGAAGGCGACACCGGCGATGGCCTCGTCGAAGGCCAGCTCCGTCACCCGGTTGCCGAAATAATCGGGCCGCTCCTGCCGCTCCTCGGGCTTCGGCGAGACGTCGAGCACGGCGGCGATGAGGCGCTGGCCCGGCAGGTCGGGCGGCAGCATCCGAAGGAGGTAGCGCGCCCCGGTGGCCGGCGTCTCGTATTCGTAGCTGATCCTCAGCGTCACGTCGTAGAGCATGGGATCACCGGAAATAGGCGTCGCCGAGGAGCACCGCCAGATGGGCGATCTCGTCGGCGGCGGCGTTGAGCCGCTCGGTGGTCAGCTCGGCGGGCGTCGCGCCCTGCACCCCGGCCTGGGCATGCAGGAGCGCCCGCTGGAAGGCGGAGCTCTGCCGCGTCCGCTCGGCGCCGGGCAGGTAGCTCGCATGGTCCCCCACCTCGACGAGCTGGAAGGCCACGGCGCGCGGGTTCAGCCGGTCGAGCGCGAGAAGGTCGAGCACCGTCGCTCGGGTCGGCAGGGCCGCGTAGCGGCGCCGGTGGGTCATGGTGCTGTCGCCGAGCTCGACGGCGAGGTCGAGCGCCCCGTCAGGCGCGTCGGGCGCTGCGAAATCGGCGAGGAGCCGCGCCATGGAATGCGCGCGCTCGAGGTCGCGCCCGATCGACAGGAAGCGCCAGCCGGTGAAGCGGAACATGTTCTCGTGCACCAGCCCCGAGAAGCCGGCGATCATCCGCAGGAGCGCCGACATGCCGCGCACGGTGCTGTCACCCGGCGCCAGCGTGCCGGAGATCTCGCTCAGGGTCGCGTCCAGGTCGCTGAGCGCCAGCCAGCCGTCGAGCGAGAAGCGGTCGCGCACATGCGCCGCTGCGCCGATGGCCGAGCGGAGGACCGGCCCGACCGCCGCCTCGATGCCATTGCCGAGAAGGACCCCGCGAGAGGTCAGATGCGCCTCCAGCCGGCCGAAGATCGGATCGTCGGCCGCGCCCTGTTCGGCGAGCCGCACATGCCAGGCCCGCCAGAGCCGCACGATCATCTCGGCCCGCTCGATATAGCGGCCGAGCCAGAAGAGGTTGTCGGCGGCGCGCGAGGGCAGGGCGGAGGGCTGGAGCCGGAGCGGGTCGTCCCCCTCCTTCGGCAGCATCGTGTCTGGCTGGACGGGCTGCGGCGAGACCACCCAGACGTCGGCGGCGAGCCCACCCCGCTGCAGCGCCAGTTCCGCCGGCCGGCTCTCGCGGCCGATCCTCGCATAGCCGCCGGGCATGACCTGCCAGCCGGTGGCGGTGCGGGCGAGGAAGACGCGGAGCGACATCGGCCGCGGCACGAGCCGCCCGTCCGCCGCGAAGGCGGGAGTGGTCGAGAGAGTCACCGCCTCCTGGCCCACGAGCCCGGCGCCCGCCTCCTCCAGCCAGCGGTCGAAGCGGCCCTCGGCGCGGGCCGCTTCGGCCATGGTCTCGCCGGCATCGAAGAGCGCCCGGGTGGAAAGCGCGCCCGAGATTGTCATCCGCCCGGCGTTCTCGCGCACATAGGCGCGCTCCTCCGCCGCGCCGCACCACCATGTGGCGATGTTGGGCATCCGGAGCGGCTTACCGTCGATGAGCTCCGAGATGCGCGGCAGGAAGGCGAGCATGGCCCGCGTTTCCAGAACGCCCGAGCCAAGCGCGTTGACCATCGAGAGCGAGCCCGCCCGGAGCGCCGAGACGAGCCCCGGCGTGCCGATCCGGCTCTGCTCGTTGAGCTCCAGCGGGTCCGCCCAGCCCGCGTCCAGCCGCCGCCAGAGGACGGAGACGGGCTTGAGGCCGGAGACCGTCCGCACCATCAGCCGCCCGCCGCGCACGATCATGTCGTCGCCCTCGAGGAGCGGCACGCCGAGGTAGCGGGCGATATAGGCATGCTCGAAATACGAGGCGTTGGCCGGCCCCGGCGTCATGATGGCGACGCGCCCCTCCGCCTCGCCGCCCATCTCCATCAAAGTCTCGCGGAAGCGGCGAAAGAAGCCGGCCAGCCGCTCGACATGGGCGCGGGCATAGATGTCGGAATAGGCGCGGGCGGTGGCGATGCGGTTCTCGAGCGCGAAGCCGGCGCCGGAGGGCGCCTGCGTCCGGTCGCCCAGCACCCACCAGGCGCCGCCCGGCCCCCGGCCGATGTCGAAGGCGAGGTAATGGAGGAAATGGCCCGAGCGGGGCCGGACGCCGACAAGCGGCCGGAGCCATTCGGTGTTGCCCGCCACCAGCCCCGGCGGCAGATGCCCGCCAGAGACGAGGGATCCGGGCCCGTAGAGATCGGCCATGACCTTCTCCAGAAGGTCGGCGCGTTCGGTCAGCCCGGCGGCGATCTCTTCCCATTCGGCCTTGGCGATCAGGACGGGCATGTGGCTCATCGGCCAGTCGCGGCTGCTCGCGGCCTCTTCGCCGTCGTATTGCCGGTAGAAGACCCCGGCGTCGGAGAGGTAGCGCTCCGCCGCTGCATGGCGCCCGGCTATCTCGGCGGGAGCCATGGCGGAAAGGGCGGAGATCAGCTCGCCCCAGGCCGGGCGCGGCGCGCCGTCCTCGCCGATCAGCTCGTCGGGCACGCCGGCGAGCGGCGTGTAGCCGGCCAGCATCGCCGGCCGCGACGATTGCATCTGGCGCTGGTCCCTGTTCATCGCCTGGGTCTCATAGCACCGGGGCCCTTAACGGCGCCCTTAGTCTTTGCTCCAAGGAAATCCTCAGGGGGGTCGCTATTGAGTGCGCCATTGGTTCGAGCACCAATGGCGACCGGGGGGCGCGAGCGCCCCCGAGGCGGGGGGACCGGGGGGCCCACGGCCCCCCGCACGCCTCCCCGCGCAACGTCACGCCCAAAGCCCCGGCGGCCGCCGGAGGTCGAGCGTCAACGGGAATTCCCCGTGCGGATGCTCCTCCGGCGGCGCATAGCCATGCGCCGTGCCGCCATGCGGCTCGAAGCGGGCGAGGCGGCGGGCGTCGGCCTCGTAGGAATTGACCGGGAAGGTCTCGTAATTGCGCCCGCCCGGATGGGCGACGTGATAGGTGCAGCCCGCCAGCGCCCGGCCCGTCCAGGTGTCGTAGATGTCGAAGGTGAGCGGCGCGTCCACCCTGAGGACGGGGTGGAGGGCCATCGAGGGCTGCCAGGCCTTGAAGCGCACCGCGCCCACCGCGACGCCGTTCGAGACGCCCGTCAGCGGCAGTTTCCGCTGGTTGCAGGTGACGATGTAGCGCCCCGGATCGGCGGTGGTCAGCTTCACCTGCAGCCGCTCGGTCGAGCTGTCGGTGTAGCGCACCGTGCCGCCGATGGCGCCGGTCTCGCCGAGCACATGCCAGGGCTCCAGCGCTTGGCGCAGCTCCAGATGCGCGCCCTCGGCCTCGATCTCGCCGCAGAAGGGGAAGCGGAACTCGGCCTGCGCCTCGAACCAGTCCTCCTGCATGGGGAAGCCGTGCTCACGGAGGTCGGCGAGGACCTCGCGGAAATCGGCCCAGAGCATCTCGGGCAGCATGAAACGGTCATGCAGCGCCGTGCCCCAGCGGGTCAGCGGACCGGTGGCCGGCGTCTCCCAGAAGCGCGCGATCAGCGCCCGGATCAGAAGCTGCTGGGCGAGCGACATCCGCGCGTCGGGCGGCATCTCGAAGCCGCGGAACTCCACGAGGCCGAGCCGGCCGGTGGGGCCGTCGGGGGAGTAGAGCTTGTCGATGCAGATCTCCGCCCGGTGGGTGTTGCCGGTGACGTCGGTGAGGATGTTCCGCAGGAGCCTGTCGGTCAGCCAGGGCAGGGGCGGCACGCCCTCGCCGGGCGCGGGCATCTGCGCCATGGCGATCTCGAGCTCGTAGAGCGCATCGTGCCGCGCCTCGTCGATCCGGGGCGCCTGGGAGGTCGGCCCGACGAAGAGGCCGGAGAAGAGGTAGGAGAGCGAGGGATGCCGGTTCCAGTGCAGGATCAGCGACTTGAGGAGGTCGGGCCGGCGCAGGAACGGCGAATCCTGAGGGGTCACGCCGCCGACCACCACATGGTTGCCGCCGCCGGTGCCGGTGTGCTTGCCGTCGATCATGAACTTGTCGGCGCCGAGCCGGCATTGCCGCGCCTCCTCGTAGACCGCCTCCGTCGTCTCGACGCAGCCCTCCCAGCTGTCCGCTGGGTGGACGTTCACCTCAAGGACGCCGGGGTCGGGCGCGACGCGGATTACGTTGACGCGCGGATCGAAGGGCGGGGCATAGCCCTCGATATGGACGGGCATCCCCAGACGCTCGGCCGCGGCCTCGGCGGCGGCGACCAGCTCGAGGTAATCGTCGATCTTCTCGACCGGCGGCATGAAGACGCAGAGCCGCCCGTCGCGCGGCTCGACGGAAAGCGCGGTGCGCACATGGCCGTCGATGTCGGGCGCCAGCGTCTGGCCGGGGCGGAGCTCCTGCGGCTCGGCGGCGGTGAAGCTGGCGACCGGCTGGCCGCGGCGGGCCAGGGCCTCTTCGCTCGCCTCATGGAAATCTGGCAGTTCCGGCAGATCCTGCATCGTGTCGGCCGGGTTCGTGTAGGGATAGCGCGAGGCCGGCAGCCAGGGCAGGGAGCTGAGCGGGATCCGGTAGCCGAGCGCGGAATCGCCCGGGACGAGGAAGAGCTTGCCGCGACGGAACCTCCAGCGCTCCGACAGCCAGCGCCCGGCGCGGCTCTGCCAGCGCTGGACGGGCAGGACATAGCCGACCGGATCCGTCAGCCCGCGCTCGAAGACCTTCGCCATGCGGAAGCGCTCTTCGGCATCCTCGAGCTTGGAATTCTCCGGCGTCACATTGGCCGGCAGCTCGGCTTCCTTCAGCACCCAATGGGCCGGGTCCTCATAGGCGGCGGCGATGTTCTCGTCCGTCACGCCGAGCTCTTCGGCGATGGCGGCGGCGAGGCGCCCGGCGTCATCCACCTTGGCGCCGGTCTTGGCCTTCTCCTGCGCGATCAGGTCGGTGTTCCGCCAGATCGGCACGCCGTCCTTCCGCCAGTAGAGGCTGAAGGTCCAGCGTGGCAGGGTCTCGCCCGGATACCATTTGCCCTGCCCGTAATGCAGGAAGCCGCCCGGCGCGAAGCGGGCCTGCAGGCGGCGGATCAGCATGTCGGCGGCCGCGCGCTTGTCGGGGCCGACGGCGGCCTCGTTCCATTGCGGGCTCTCGAAATCATCGATGGAGACGAAGGTCGGCTCGCCGCCCATGGTCAGCCGCACGTCGCCCTTCTTGAGCGCCGCATCGACCTTCTGCCCCAGCGCATCGAGCGCCGCCCAGCTGTCGTCGCTGTAGGGCTTGGTGATCCGCGGATGCTCGGCGACCCGCTCCACGGTCATGTCGAAATCGAACTCCACCTCCGCCGCCGTCGCCATGCCCGAGATCGGCGCGGCGTTGCGGTAATGCGGCGTGGCGGCCAGCGGGATATGGCTTTCGCCGGTGAGGAGGCCGGAGGTCGGATCGAGCCCGATCCAGCCGGCGCCGGGCAGGTAGACCTCGCCCCAGGCGTGCAGGTCGGTGAAGTCGTGATCGGTGCCCGAGGGGCCGTCCAGCGCCTCCTGATCGGGCTTCAGCTGGATCAGATAGCCCGAGACGAAGCGCGCCGCGAAGCCGAGCTGGCGGAGCACCTGCACGAGGAGCCAGGACGAATCCCGGCACGAGCCCGTGCCCCGCTCCAGCGTCTCCTCCGGCGTCTGCACACCGGGCTCCATACGGATCACGTAGCCGACGTGGTTGGCGACGAGTTGGTTGAGCTCGACGATGAAATCGGTGACGGGGCGCTTGCGCCGGTCGACCCGCTTCATGAACTCCTTCAGGAGCGGCCCGGCCTTCTCGGGCCGGCGGTAGATCACCAGGTCGGGCGCGATGTCGGCATGGTAGTTGAAGGGGAAATCCTTCGCGTCTTCCTCCACGAAGAAGTCGAAGGGATTGTAGACGGTCATGTCCGCCGTCAGCCCGACCTCGATCTTGAACTCGCGGACGGGCTCGGGGAAGACGAAGCGCGCCAGCCAGTTGCCGTAGGGGTCCTGCTGGTGATTGACGAAGTGATCCTCGGGCGTGACCTTCAGGCTGTGCGAGATGACCCGCGTGCGGCTGTGCGGCGCGGGCCGGAGGCGGATGACCTGCGGCCCCAGCACCACCGGCCGGTCGTACTTGTAATGGGTCACATGGGTGATCGCCGCCTTGATCGCCATGGGTCAATCCTTCCTTGGGTCGTCCCTAACTTTCATGCGCCGGGGCCGGGCACAAACCCCCCGTGGCGCCCGAAGGGCGGATCGGCGGCAAACCGTTGCGGCGCTGCCGGTTTTTGCAGCGCGCCCGGGGCTCAGATGGCCGGCGTGCCGCCGAGGCTCTCCCAGAGCGCGAATTCCTCCGCGCCCTTCTTCTTGAGCCGCTGCACCATGCCGGGCCGCAGCTCCAGCGGCATCTGCGGCGAGACATTGGCCGGCGGCACCTCGATCTTCCGCTCCAGCCGCTCCTCGAGGAAGGCATGGAGCTCCCCGAGCTGGTCGTAGCGGAAGATATGGTCGACGCCGATCTTGTCGCCCTCGCCCTTCAGCATCGCCGATTGCGTGCCGATATCGGCGAAATCCGGGCGCTTGGAGCGGCACCAGGCATCGACGAATTCGTCGAAGGAAATGCCGGCGGTGGAGATCCAGGCGTCGGGCCGCTGGCGGTAGCGCCACCAGGAGCCGAGCCAGTCGAGCGGCTCGCGGACCACCGCGACCGTCTCGGGGCGGGGGCAGCCGCCCTTTTCCATCAAGGGCGCGACGAAACGGTTGAAGCGGAAGAGCGTCATGTGCTTCAGCCCCGGCGGGTCACGGAAGACGATATCCGCCTCCGGCCCCAGCGCCTTTTCAAGCGCGGTCGTGCCGGTCTTCGGCACGGCCAGAATGGCCAGACGCTTCTGCCAGAACACCATCATCTTGCGGTCACTCCCCTTCGGCGCCCCAAATCCGCCCGGTCGCGCGTTAACACATTTTTTTCTTGCTTTGTTCTCTCTTTGATCTCATGTTGGCGAGAACAGCTAGTGAACATCCAAGGCAATTGCCGGCTGTAGGGCAACATGAAATAAGGGATCAGGGCAATGGCGGCAGCGGAAATTCTTCAGATGAGCGACAAGCGCAGCGCGGACAAGCAAAAGGCGCTCGAAAGCGCCCTGGCGCAGATCGAGCGGCAGTTCGGCAAGGGCTCGATCATGAAGCTCGGCGACGGCCAGGCCATGCGCGAGGTCGAGGCGACCTCGACCGGCTCGCTCGGGCTCGACATCGCGCTCGGCATCGGCGGTCTGCCCAAGGGCCGCATCGTCGAGATCTACGGGCCGGAAAGCTCCGGCAAGACGACGCTGACCCTGCATGTCGTCGCCGAGGAACAGAAGAAGGGCGGCGTCTGCGCCTTCGTCGACGCCGAGCACGCGCTCGACGTGCAATATGCCAAGAAGCTTGGCGTCGATCTCGACGAGCTGCTGATCTCGCAGCCCGACACGGGCGAGCAGGCGCTCGAGATCGTCGACACGCTGGTGCGCTCCGGCGCCGTGAACCTCGTGGTGGTCGATTCGGTCGCCGCCCTGACCCCGAAGTCGGAGCTGGAAGGCGACATGGGCGACTCGTCGGTCGGCGTGCACGCCCGCCTGATGAGCCAGGCGATGCGCAAACTCACCGGCTCCATCTCGCGCTCCAACTGCATGGTCATCTTCATCAACCAGATCCGCATGAAGATCGGCGTGATGTTCGGCTCGCCCGAGACGACCACGGGCGGCAATGCGCTGAAGTTCTACTCCTCCGTCCGCCTCGACATCCGCCGCATCGGCTCGGTGAAGGACCGTGACGAGGTGGTGGGCAACGCCACGCGGGTGAAGGTCGTCAAGAACAAGGTCGCGCCGCCCTTCAAGCAGGTGGAATTCGACATCATGTACGGCGAGGGCATCTCGAAGACGGGCGAGCTCATCGACCTCGGCGTCAAGGCCGGCGTCGTCCAGAAGTCCGGCGCCTGGTTCTCCTATGGCGACGAGCGGATCGGGCAGGGGCGCGAGAACGCCAAGACCTTCCTGCGCGAGAATGCCGACATCGCCTTCGAGATCGAGGACAAGATCCGCGCCGCCCACGGGCTCGATTTCGGCGCGAGCGAAGAGGACGACACGGAGATCCTCGAGGATTGACCGCGGCTCCGGGGCCGCAGAGGCCTCGCCCGCCATGAGAGAGTGCAAGGAGGCGGCCGATGGGCCGCCTCTTTTGCGTTCGGCGGTAAGGCCAAATTCGATATGGCCTTCGCCTGCGGAAACCAGATGGTTCCCGCCCCTCAGCGCTCCGTATCCACCGACATCGGCTTCTGCCCGCCGGGCGGCAGGCCGAACCAGCCGCGCACCAGATCAAGCCAGAGCCCGTAGGGCCGCCCCAGCGCCAGCATCATCACCGCCGCCCCGAGCGCGCCTCGCCACAGCTCCGCCCCCTCGGCGCCGCCGGCCCAGATGATGCCGACGTAGATCGGCACCTGAAAGCTGAGAAGCGCCAATGTGTCCCAGAACAGCCGCGACGCCGTCCCCGTGCCGGCCCGGCCCATCACCAGCCCCCGCCAGAGCCCGTAGGGCCGCGCCGTCGCCACCATCAGGGGCGCGCCGATGGCCCGGGCGAGCGCCACTTCTTCCCAGGACATGCCGACGATGAACCGCTCGTTCAGCGCCCCGGTCAGCGTGAAGAACAGCACCAGCGCCAGAGTGTCGGCAATGAAGTCTCTCATGCCCGCTCTCCTGGGCCGCGACATCCGGTAGACAGCCTACCCGGGCAGGGCTAAACCCTCAATCCGACCAGAAGGACGCCGCCCATGACCAGCCTTGCCGACATCCGTTCGCGCTACCTCGATTTCTTCCGCCGGAACGATCACGAGGTCGTCGCCGCCTCGCCGCTGGTGCCGCGCAACGATCCGACGCTGATGTTCACCAATTCGGGCATGGTGCAGTTCAAGAACCTCTTCACCGGCGTCGAGACGCGGCCCTACATCCGCGCCACCACCGCGCAGAAATGCGTCCGCGCCGGCGGCAAGCACAATGACCTCGACAATGTCGGATACACGGCGCGGCACCTGACCTTCTTCGAGATGCTCGGCAATTTCTCTTTCGGCGACTATTTCAAGGAGGCCGCCATCCCCTATGCGTGGGAGATGGTGACCCGCGAGCTCGGCATCCCGAAGGAGAAGCTGCTCGTCACCGTCTACAAGGACGATGACGAGGCCGCCGATCTCTGGCGCAAGGTCGCGGGCCTGCCCGACGACCGCATCATCCGCATTGGCGACAAGGCCGACGGCTCCAGCGACAACTTCTGGATGATGGGCCCGACCGGCCCCTGCGGCCCGTCCTCCGAGATCTTCTACGACCACGGCGAGAAGTTCTGGGGCGGCCCGCCCGGCTCGCCGGAGGAAGACGGCGACCGTTTCATCGAGATCTGGAACCTCGTCTTCATGCAGTTCGAACAGTTCGAGGACGGCTCGCGCCGCAGCCTCGACGCCAAGTCGATCGACACCGGCATGGGGCTCGAGCGGATCTCGGCGCTGCTTCAGGGCACCAACAACGTTTTCGAGACCGACCTCTTCCGGGCGCTGATCGACGCCTCCGCCCATGCCTCGAACACCGATCTGTCGGAGCAGTTCCTCACCCATCACCGGGTGATCGCCGACCACCTGCGCTCGACCTCCTTCCTGATCGCCGAGGGCGTGCTGCCTTCCAACGAGGGGCGCGGCTACGTCCTCCGGCGGATCATGCGCCGCGCCATGCGCCATGCGCATCTGCTCGGTGCGCGCGATCCGCTCATGTACCGCCTTGTTCCGGCTCTGGAAAAGGAGATGGGCGCGCATTACCCCGAGCTGATCCAGGCCCGCGCTCTCATCACCGAGACGCTGAAGGCCGAGGAAGAGCGCTTCCGCCAGACGCTCGACCGGGGCCTGAAGCTCCTCGATGACGAGCTGGCCGGGCTGCCGGAGGGTGCCGAGCTGTCTGGCGCCTCCGCCTTCAAGCTCTACGACACCTACGGATTCCCGCTCGACCTCACGCAGGATGCGCTCCGCGAGAAGGGTCGCGGCGTCGATACCGCGGGCTTCACCGCCGCGATGGCGGAGCAGAAGGCCAAGGCCCGCGCCGCCTGGACGGGCACGGGCGAGGCGGCGGAGGAGGGCATCTGGTTCGACCTCGCCGACAAGCACGGGCCGACCGAGTTCCTCGGCTATGACACCGAAGAGGCGGAGGGCCAGATCCTCGCGCTCGTCGCCGAGGGCGGCGCCGCGGCCGACAGCGCCGAGGCCGGCACTGCCTTGCGCATCGTCCTCAACCAGACGCCCTTCTACGCCGAGAGCGGCGGCCAGGTCGGCGACGCCGGCATGCTGAAGACCGAGACGGGCGCCGCCCGCATCACCGATTGCCGCAAGACGGCCGGGGTCTTCGTGCATTTCGCCGAGGTCACCGAGGGGCGGATCGAGCGCGGGCAGGGGGCCGAACTCAAGGTCGATCACGCCCGCCGCGGCATGATCCGCGCCAACCACTCGGCGACCCACCTGCTCAACGAGGCGCTCCGCCAGGCGCTTGGCGATCACGTCGCGCAGCGCGGCTCGCTGAACGCGCCGGATCGGCTCCGCTTCGATTTCTCGCACAACAAGGCGTTGAGTGCCGACGAGATCGCGACCGTCGAGCGCGAGGTGAACGAGTACATCCGCCAGAACACCGCGGTCGAGACGCGGATCATGACCCCGGATGATGCCCGCGGCCTCGGCGCCCAGGCGCTTTTCGGCGAGAAATACGGCGACGAGGTCCGCGTCGTCTCCATGGGCCGCGCCGCGACGGGCAAGGGCCTGAGGGGCGACACCTATTCGATCGAGCTCTGCGGCGGCACGCATGTCGGCCGGACGGGCGACATCGGGCTCTTCGCGCTCCTCTCCGACAGCGCGTCGTCCTCCGGCGTCCGCCGGATCGAGGCGCTGACCGGCGCCGCGGCGATGGCGGAGCTCCGCCGGCGGGACGTGACGCTGGCCGAGATCGAGGCGGCGCTCAAGACCGGCGGCGCGGATGTCGCGGCCCGTGTGCGGGCACTGCTCGATGAGCGGAAGGCGCTCGCCAACGAGGTCGCGCAGCTCCGCCGCGAGCTGGCCACGGGCGGCGGCGGCGGTGGCGCCTCTGCCAAGGAAATCAACGGCGTGAAGCTCATTGCTCAGGTACTTTCCGGCGTCACCGGCAAGGACCTGCCGTCGATCATCGACGGGATGAAGGCGGAGCTCGGCTCCGGTGCCGTCCTCCTCATCGCCGATGCCGGCGGCAAGGCGGCGGTGGCCGCGGGCGTCACGGCGGACCTGACGGGCCGGATCTCGGCGGTGGACCTCCTAAAGGCCGCCGTCGCCGAGCTCGGCGGCAAGGGCGGCGGCGGACGGCCGGATATGGCGCAGGGCGGCGCGGCCAGCGCCGAGAACGCCCCGGCGGCCATCGCGGCGGTCGAAAGCCTGATCGGGGGGGCGGCATGAGCGCGCTCTGGATCGCCCATGTGAGGGTCACGGATGACGAGGCCTATGGCCGCTATGCCGCGCTGGCGACGGGGGCGATTGCCGCCTTCGGGGGCGAGTTCCTCGTCCGCGGCGGGGCCTATGAGCAGCTCGAGGGGCCGGACCGGCCGCGCAACGTCGTTGCGCGCTTCCCGAGCCTTCAGGCCGCGCATGATTGTTATCATTCAGAGGCTTACCAAGAGGCGCTCGCCCATGCGAAGGGCGCGGCCGAGCGCGAGCTGGTGATCGTCGAAGAGCCCTAGAGCCCGGCCAGAAAGGCGTCGACTCGGCTGAGGCAGAGTTCGGCCTCCGCCTCGCCGTAGTCGGTGAGCGCGCGGTCGAGAAAGTAGTGGCCGACGCCGTCGTAGCGGAAGATTTCCAGCTCGGCGTCGCCCTTGGTGGCAGCCCAGCTCGCGAAATAGTCTTCATCGTCAAAGGGATCAGGGCGGGCGATATGGGCCTGGACCTTGAGCCCACGCCGGAGGCCCGGCACGAATTCCGCCCCGCCGGCGAAGAAAACGGCGCCGCGGATGTCGGGCCGCTCGCTCCAGCTCTCGCCCACGAACATCGCGCCCAGCGACACGCCGGAGAGGACGGCCCCCTTGGGCGCGGCGAGGATCGCGGCGCGGGCGCGGGCGCCGACCGCATCGCCAATTTCCTTGCGGAGCGCGAAGCCCTCCTCGTAGCTCTCGGCGCTGGCGCCATCGTAGAGATCAGGGAGGGTCACGGAGTGGCCCGCGGCTTCCCAGCGGGCCTTCATGCCGAGTTCGACCGGCCGGAGGCCGAGTACGGAGTGCAGCAGGACGATATGGGCCACGTCGTTAACCTCATCTTCACCATATTGAGGGAACAATAGGTGAACATGAGGCGAGGTCAAGGAGGAGCCGATGCGGAACCAGTGAGTTCCTGGCTGTCAGAGGAGGCCGGTCGGCGACCGGCGGCTGGGGGCAGCCGCCGGCCCTGTGTCAGCTCGCCGCGCGGGCCTGGCGCTTGCGCTCGTGGGGGTCGAGGAAGCGCTTGCGGAGGCGCACGGCGTTCGGCGTCACCTCGACGAGCTCGTCGTCGTCGATATAGGCGATGGCCTGCTCGAGGCTCATCTTGACCGGCGGCGTCAGCCGCACGGCCTCGTCCGTCCCGGAGGCGCGGACGTTGGTGAGTTTCTTGCCCTTGAGCGGGTTCACCTCGAGGTCGTTGTCGCGCGCATGCTCGCCGATGATCATGCCCTCGTAGACCGGGTCCTGCGGGTCGATGAACATCTTGCCGCGCTCTTCGAGGTTCCAAAGGGCATAGGCGACGGCGGTGCCGTTCTCCATCGAAATCAGCACGCCTTGGCGCCGCCCCTGGATCGGGCCGCGATGGGCCGTCCAGCCATGGAAGATGCGGTTGAGCACGCCGGTACCGCGCGTATCGGTCAGGAACTCGCCGTGATAGCCGATGAGCCCGCGCGAGGGCACATGCGCCACGATGCGGGTCTTGCCGGCGCCGGCGGGCTTCATCTCCACCAGATCGCCTTTGCGGTGGCCGGTGAGCTTTTCGACGACGACGCCGGTGAACTCGTCATCGACGTCGATTGTGACCTCCTCGACCGGCTCCATCTGCTGGCCGTTCTCGCTGCGAAAGATCACCTGCGGGCGGGAGATCGACAACTCGAACCCCTCGCGGCGCATGTTTTCGATGAGGACGCCCATCTGAAGCTCGCCCCGGCCGGAGACCTCGAAGGCTTCGCCGCCGGGCGTGTCGGCGATGCGGATCGCGACGTTGGATTCGGCTTCCTTCATCAGGCGGTCGCGGATGACGCGGCTCTGCACCTTCTTGCCGTCCCTGCCCGCGAGGGGCGAATCGTTGATGCCGAAAGTGACGGTGATCGTCGGCGGGTCGATGGGCTGCGCGGGGATGGCCGTTTCGACCTCCAGCGCGCAGATCGTGTCGGCGACGGTGGCCTTGGTCATGCCGGCGAGGGTGACGATGTCACCGGCGACGGCCTCGTCGATCGGCTGCTGACCGAGGCCGCGGAAGGCGAGGATCTTGCTGATCCGGAACTGCTCGATCTTGTCGCCCTTGCGCGAGAGCGCCTTGACCGTCTCGCCCGCCTTTAGCCGCCCGGATTCGACGCGGCCCGTCAGGATCCGGCCCATGAACGGGTCGGCCGAGAGCGTCGTTGCCAGCATGGAGAAGGGCTCGGAATCATGCGCCTGCTGCTTCGGCGGCTCGACGTGATCGACGACGAGCTTGAAGAGCGCATCGAGGTTCTTGCGCGGCCCGTCGAGTTCCGCATCCGCCCAGCCGGAGCGGCCGGAGGCATAAAGATGCGGGAAATCAAGCTGTTCGTCCGTGGCGCCGAGATTGGCGAAGAGGTCGAAGCACTCATCGAGCGCCCGGTCGGGCTCGGCATCGGGCTTGTCGACCTTGTTGAGGACGACGATGGGCTTCAGCCCCAGCGCCAGCGCCTTCGAGGTCACGAACTTGGTCTGCGGCATCGGCCCTTCGGCGGCGTCCACCAGCAGCACCACGCCGTCGACCATGGAGAGGATCCGCTCCACCTCGCCGCCGAAATCGGCGTGGCCGGGGGTGTCGACGATGTTGATCCGCGTGCCGTGCCATTCGACCGAGGTACATTTGGCGAGGATGGTGATCCCCCGCTCGCGCTCGATGTCGTTGGAATCCATGGCACGTTCGGTCGTGGCCTGGTTCTCGCGATAGGTGCCGGATTGCTTGAGCAGCTCGTCGACAAGGGTCGTCTTGCCGTGGTCGACGTGCGCGATGATCGCGATATTGCGAAGGTCCATGTCTCTGCCTCGAAGGGGGGGTTGCGCGCCCTTACCGTGCAATTGCAGCAAAGGCCAGTGCCTTGCGCGCAGGGCAGGGTTGCGGCGCGGCCTTAATGGGTCGTGGTCTTCGAGAAGACATGGATGACGATGATCCCCGCGAGGATCAGCGCCAGCCCGATCACCGCCGGCAGGTCGAGCCGCTGGCGGAAGACCAGAAAGCCGATGAGCGCGATGAAGACGATGCCGAGCCCCGACCAGATGGCATAGACGATGCCGACCGGCATGACCTTCAGCGCCATCGCCATCAGGTAGAACGACACGGCATAGGCCACGACGACCACGACCGACGGCCAGAGCCGGCTGAACTGCTGCGAGGCTTGCAGCGCCGTGGTGCCGATGGTCTCCGCCATGATGGCGAACACGAGATAGACGTAATGCATGGGGCGCGTCCTCAGGTCGCGATGTAGCGGTCGCGGCGGTGGTTCAGGCCGATGACGACATTGACGATGCCAGCGCCGATCAGGGATTGCACGACCAGAAGCGGCGGCAGGAAGAGGAAGGCGACAGCGAAGAGCAGGGCGTCGAAGCCGAGCTGCACCCAGCCGGCGCGCCAGCCGAAGGAATCCTGCAGGTAGAGCGCCATGACGCCGATGCCGCCGAGCGAGCCGCCGTGGCGGAAGAGGATCAGAAGGCCGGTGCCGGTCATCACCCCGAAGACGAGGATGCCGATGGCGGGGTGCAGCGTCTCGAAGGCGACGCGCGGGTCCATGAGCATGGAGAGGCCCGAGAGGAGCGCGACGGAGGCGAAGGTCTTCAGCGTGAAGCGCAGCCCCATGCGGCGATAGCCGAACCAGTAGAAGGGCAGGTTCACCACGAAGAACACGAGCCCGAAGGACGCGCCAGTGAGGTAGCTGAGCAGCACCGCCAGCCCCGCCGTCTGCCCGGTGATGAGCCCGAGCGTCGTCAGGATCTGCAGCGAGAAGGCGCATAGCGTGGTGCCGCTGACCAGCCCCAGCGCATCCTCCAGCGGGCTGTGGCGGGGCGGGGTCGCGGTGTCTGTCATGGATCCTACTCGGCGATGTAGCGGTCGCGCCGGTGATTGAAGGCGATCACGCCATTGAGGATCACCGCGCCAAAGAGCGAGTATCCCACAACGCGGGGCTCGAAAAGGAAAAGGGCGGCGGCGAAGATCAGCACGTCGGCGGCGAGCTGCACATAGCCGGCGCGGAGGCCGAAGCGGTCCTGCGCAAGGAGCGCGACGACGCCGAGCCCGCCGAGCGAGCCCTTGTGGCGGAAGACGCCAAGCAGGCCGAAGCCGGTGAGCACGCCGAAGCAGAGCGTCCCGAAGATCGGGTTCAGCGTCTCGAAAGCCATCCAGCGGGGAATGAGGTCGACGAGGACAGAGAGGATCGTGACGCAGCCGAGCGATTTGAGCGTGAACTCGGGGCCGAGGCGCCGCCAGGCGAGCAGGTAGAACGGCAGATTCACCAGCCAGAAGACGATGCCGAAGGACCAGCCGCCGAGATAGGCGATGATGAGCGCGAGCCCCGCCGTCTGCCCGGTGAGGAAGCCGAGGCTGGTCAGGAAGCTGAGCCCCAGTGCCGCTGCGATGAGCCCGATGGAGAGGCCCTGCAGATCCTCCAGCGGCGTGTGGCTCTGCCGGTATTCATCGGGAAGGGGCATCGGCGCGGGCATGGGGGAAAGGCTAGGCCCGGCCCCCGGCCCGGTCAATCTGGCCCCATGCAAAACGGCGGCCCCTCGGAGGAGCCGCCGCCTGCCTGTTCAATCCGTAGGCCGGACCGCCGTAGGCCGGGCTTCAGCCCGGCCCCACCGGCCCCACCGGCCCCCGCTTACCCCGCGAGCGCCTTGTTCAGGTTCTCGTCGAGCTTCTCGAGGAAGCCCATCGTGGTCAGCCACTTCTGGTCGGGCCCGACGAGGAGCGCGAGGTCCTTCGTCATGTGCCCCGACTCCACCGTGTCGACGATCACCTTCTCCAGCGTGGTGGCGAAGGTCATGAGCGGCTCGTTGCCGTCGAGCTTGGCGCGGTGCTTGAGCCCGCCCGTCCAGGCGTAGATCGAGGCGATGGAGTTGGTCGAGGTCTGCTCGCCCTTCTCGTGCTGGCGGAAGTGGCGGGTGACGGTGCCGTGCGCGGCCTCCGATTCCACGATCTTGCCGTCGGGCGTCATCAGGACGGAGGTCATGAGCCCCAGCGAGCCGAAGCCCTGGGCCACCGTGTCGGACTGCACGTCGCCATCGTAATTCTTGCAGGCCCAGACATAGCCGCCCGACCATTTCAGCGCCGAGGCCACCATGTCGTCGATCAGCCGGTGTTCGTACCAGATCTTCTTGGCCTCGAACTTCTCCTTGAATTCCGCCTCGTAGACCTCCTGGAAGATGTCCTTGAAGCGGCCGTCATAGGCTTTCATGATCGTGTTCTTGGTCGACAGATAGACCGGCCAGCCGAGGTTGAGCCCGTAGTTCATCGAGGCGCGGGCGAAGTCGTAGATGCTCTCGTCGAGGTTATACATCGCCATGGTGACGCCGGAGGAGGGCGCGTCGAACACCTCCTTCTCGATCACCTCGCCATCGGCGCCCTCGAACTTGATCGTCAGCTTGCCCGGCCCGGGGAAGCGGAAGTCGGTGGCGCGGTACTGATCGCCGAAGGCGTGGCGGCCGACGACGATGGGCTTGGTCCAGCCGGGGACGAGCCGCGGCACGTTCTTGCAGATGATCGGCTGGCGGAAGATCACGCCGCCGAGGATGTTGCGGATCGTGCCGTTGGGGCTGCGATACATGCGCTTGAGGCCGAATTCTTCCATCCGCGCCTCGTCCGGCGTGATGGTGGCGCATTTCACGCCGACACCGACTTCCTTGATCTTCTCGGCGGCATCCACGGTGATCTGGTCGTCCGTGCGGTCGCGCTCCTCGATGCCGAGGTCGTAGTAGAGAAGGTCGATGTCGAGATAGGGCAGGATCAGCTTCTGCTTGATGAAGTCCCAGATGATGCGGGTCATCTCGTCGCCGTCGAGCTCGACGACCGGGTTTTCAACCTTGATCTTCGTCATGGATCCATCTCCGGATGAGTTGCGGGTTGCCGCGGCTCATAGCCCAATCCCCGTCATGGGGGAAGGGAGTATGCCATTGTATACATCGCTCCGGCGATACGCTGCCTTTCATCTGGCCGGAAATACCTCGGGGGTGCGGGGGCAGGGCCCCCGCTGGCCGGCGCACTGGCGCCGGCCACCCCCTTCCTGCCCCGAGACACCCGGGATCGAACCTTTCCGCTCCGCTTGCGTTGATGCCACGGAGGTTCCGCGCATGACATATACAGACAGACAGGTCCGTCCCACACCCAGTGACCACGCCACCGTCGACCACGCGGCGGAGCTGGCGCGGCTGGAGAAGGTGGCGCGGCTTCTCGATGCGCGCTGGCGCATCTTCGGTGTGCCCTTCGGGCTCGATTCCCTCATCGGTCTCGTGCCGGGCGTCGGCGATACGGTCGTGCTGGCGCCCTCGGCCTGGATGATCTGGCGGGCGCGGGAGCTCGGGCTGCCGCGGCACCAGATCGCGAAGATGATGATAAACACCGGCGTGGATTACGTCGTGGGTCTCGTGCCCGTCCTGGGCGACCTCTTCGACCTCGGCTTCAAGGCCAACCTGCGCAATGCCGCGATCCTGCGCGCGCATCTGACGAAGACCGCCCCAGACGCCTGACGGCCAGGGCGGTCAGGCCCGTTCGCCGAACCAGGCGTCGATGCGGGGCAGGAGCGCCGCCCAGAGCGCCGGGGCACCCCGGCGCACCTTGGATCCGACCCGCGTCTCCAGCTTCTCGCGGCTGACCGCGAAGGAGATCCAGGTGCCGCCGCCAGCCTCGAGATTGGCCATGACCGGCTGCACGCGGTCGATGCTCTTGGCATAGCGCGCATCCGCCGTCTCGGCGGCCTCGAACTCGTCCCAGAGCGCGCGGAGCGCGGCGCCGCCGGGGAGCAGACCGAACAGTCTGTCTGCCGCGCGGCGCTCGGCCGCCTCCAGCGCCGCCACGTCGTGATCGCCGTGGATCGGCGCGTCGCCGGCGTCGATCTCCACCAGATCGTGCAGGATCAGCATCCGCAGCGCCCGGGCCGCATCGGCCGGGCGCTCGGCATGTTCGGGCAGAAGATGCGCATAGAGCGCCAGATGCCAGGAATGCTCGGCGGAATTCTCGCGGCGGGAGCCGTCGAAGATCGTGGTGCCGCGGAGCACGGTCTTCAGCCGGTCCGCCTCGGCGAGGAAGCGCAGCCGGGCGCCGAGCGGCTCGGGCGGGCGCGGGGCGGCGCCCTCGATCAGGCCCACCGCATGGGCGTGGAACGCCGGCCAGAGGTCGGCAAGCGCGGCGCTGCGGCCGAGCGTCAGGTTGGCGCGGGTGATGTCGCGGTCGGCTGCCGACATCTCTTCCTGCAAAAGCGTCTGCAGGATCGGCTGGGCGGCGTCGAGAATCCGCACGAAGCGCGCCTCGGGGCTCTGGCCTGCCTCGAACTCCTCCCAGAGGGCGTGGAGCCGGGTGCCCTGATCCTCCGGCAGAAGCCCGTAGAGTCGCCGCGCCGCCGCCCCCTCCTTCGCCGCCACCTCGGCGGGGTCGTGGCCCTCGTGGATCGGATGGTCGCCGGCGTCGATCTCCACCAGATCGTGGATCAGCGCCATGAGGAGCGCCCGGTCGAGGTCGCAGCCTCGCGGCGCCAGATCCTCGAAGATCAGCGCCCAGAGCGCGAGGTGCCAGGAATGCTCGGCGGTCGTCTCGCGGCGCGAGCCGTCCATCAGGAGGTTGGCGCGGGCGACGCTCTTCAGCCGGTCGGCCTCCACCAGGAAGGCGAGCTGGGCCTCGAGGCGGGCATTCGGCCCGGCGCTCATGCCTTCGGCTTGCCGCGCGCCTCGGCGATCCGCTCGGCCTCGGCCCGCAGCATCGCCTTGGCGCGCCGCTCGGCGAGGCGCATCCGCATCGCGGTCAGGAACGCCTCTTCCATCGTCTGGCTGGAGGAGCCGATCTCCTTCGCCACCTGATTGAAATACTGATCGTCGCCGAGCGCATCCATCACCTTGATGGTCTCGATGGCGAGCTTGTCGGCGATCTCTTCAAGGATGCTCATTGCGCCTCAGCGGGTGTTCTCCGTCAGCCGGCGGGCCACATATTCCTTCACCGAGCCGATCATGGTGTCCATGTGCGGATCCTCGAAGAAATGCCCGGCGCCTTCGATGGTTTCATGGGTGATCGTGATGCCCTTCTGCTCGTGCAGCTTCTTCACAAGGGCTTCGGTATCCGCGGGCGGCGCCACGCGGTCGGCCGAGCCGTTGATGACGAGGCCCGAGGAGGGGCAGGGGGCGAGGAACGAGAAGTCGTACATGTTCGCCTGCGGCGCGACGGAGATGAAGCCGGTGATCTCCGGCCGGCGCATCAGAAGCTGCATGCCGATCCAGGCGCCGAAGGAGAAACCGGCGACCCAGCAATGCTTGGAGTTGGAGTTCATCGACTGCAGGTAGTCGAGCGCCGAGGCGGCGTCGGAGAGCTCGCCGATGCCCTGATCGTATTCGCCCTGGCTCCGCCCCACGCCGCGGAAGTTGAAGCGCAGCACCGTGAAGCCCAGATCGTGGAAGGCATAATGCAGGTTGTAGACAACCCGGTTGTTCATCGTGCCGCCGAATTGCGGATGCGGATGCAGGATGATCGCGATGGGCGCGTCGGCCGCCCGCTGCGGGTGGTAGCGGCCTTCGAGCCGGCCCTCGGGGCCGGGGAAGATGACTTCGGGCATGTGCGTCCTCAAGACCGCCCGGGGTTTCTTGACGGAAACGCTCGGGCTCTTTAGAATAATTCTAAACCGGCGCCTTTCGGCCCGGCCAAGCTGCAAGGGAGGTAATGGCCCCCCGGCGCGGCGTCAATGCAATAGGGCCCGCGCCCGGGCTTGGAGCGAGAGGAGAGACGCCGATGAAGCTGTCGACAAAGGGTCGTTACGCGATGGTGGCGCTCTGCGATCTGGCGCTCCAGCCGGAGGGCAAGCTGATGAGCCTCACCGAGCTCTCCCGCCGCCAGGATCTGTCATTGCCCTATCTGGAGCAGCTCTTCGTGCGCCTGCGCCGCGCCGATCTGGTCGACAGCGTGCGCGGCCCCGGCGGCGGCTACCGCCTGTCGCGCCCGGCGGAGGAGATCACCATCGCCGATGTGCTGGCGGCAGTCGACGAGACGGTCAGCGCCATGCACAAGGGCGCCGGCGCCTCGGGCGGCGCCTCGGGCAGCCGGGCGCAGAGCCTGACCAACCGCCTGTGGGAATCGCTCGCGGCGCATGTCTATGTTTTCCTCCACCAGACGCGCCTGTCGGACGTGACCCGCAACGGCCTCGCCCCCTGCCGCGCTGTGCCGGCGCTCTTCGAGGTCGTCGAGGAAACGCTCGGCCCGATTGCCGGCGAGGGGTCGGAGGACCACATCGTGGGGCGCGACCCCGTGAGCCCGGCCTGAGCCCGGAAGAGGACCCGATGCGCCATTATCTCGATCACGCGGCAACGACGCCGCTGCGCCCCGAGGCGAGGGCCGCCATGGCGGCGGCGATGGATGTCGCCGGCAACCCTTCCTCCGTCCATGCCGAGGGGCGGGCGGCGAAGGGGCTGGTCGAGAAGGCCCGCGCCCAGCTCGCCGAGGCGGTGGGCTGCGAGGCAGATGACATCATCTTCACCTCCGGCGCGACGGAGGCGCTCGGGCTCGGCCTCGCCGGCCGGGCCTTGCACTGCGCGCCGGTCGAGCACGAGGCGGCGCTCGCCTGGTGCACCCCCGATCTGGAGGTGAGCCGCGAGGGCAGGGTGGCGGTAACCGACCCGGCCACCTCGGCGCTGCAGCTCGCCAATTCCGAGACGGGGATCCTGCAGGATCTGCCCGAGGGGCTGGCGCTCAGCGACATCACCCAGGGCTTCGGCAAGCTGCCCTTCGCCTTCGGCTGGTCCGGCATCTCCATGGCCGTCCTCTCCGCCCACAAGTTCGGGGGGCCGAAGGGCGTGGGCGCGCTGATCGTCAAGCCGGGCCAGGAGGTCGCCGCCCGCGCGCTCGGCGGCGGGCAGGAGATGTCGCGCCGGGCCGGCACCGAGAACATCATCGGCATCGCCGGGCTCGGCGCCGCGGCCGCCGCCGCGCAGGCCGATCTGGCCGCCGGGGTCTGGGAAGAGGTTGCGGCCCGCCGCGCTCTTCTTGAAGAGGCACTGGAAGAGGCCGCCCCGGGGGTCCATATCGTGGGGAGAGGGCAGGCGCGCCTGCCGAACGTCACGAATGTCATTTCCCCCGGCTGGAAGGGCGAGACTCAGGTGATGGTCATGGACCTCGCCGGTTTCGCCGTCTCGGCGGGCTCGGCCTGCTCCTCCGGCAAGGTGCGGCGGAGCCGGGTGCTCGAGGCGATGGGCTACGGCGAGGACGCGGCGTGCTCGATGCGCATCTCGCTGGGGCCCGACACAACAGAGGAATCCGTGCTGGCCTTCGCCCGCACATTTGGAGAAAAGCGGCGCCGGGCCATCGGCCCCCGCTCCGAGACGAGGATAGACGCATGACCGAGGTCGTCACCACAAGAGAGGCCGTCGAGCAGGAGACGGTGGATGCCGTCGCCAAGCTCGCCGGCACCTACAAGTTCGGCTGGAACACCGAGATCGAGACGGAATACGCTCCGAAGGGCGTGAACGAGGATATCGTCCGCCTGATCTCGGCGAAGAACAACGAACCGGAGTGGATGACCGAGTGGCGCCTGAAGGCCTTCGAGCGCTGGCAGCACCAGAGCCTGCCCACCTGGGCCATGCTCGATCTGCCCGACATCGACTTTCAGGAGCAGTATTACTTCGCCCGCCCCAAGAGCATGGAAACCAAGCCGAAATCGCTCGATGAGGTCGACCCCAAGCTCCTTGCCACCTACGAGAAGCTCGGCATCCCCCTGAAGGAGCAGGCGCTCCTCGCCGGCGTCGAGCCGGCCGAAGGCGACCGCCGCGTGGCCGTCGATGCCGTCTTCGACAGCGTCTCCCTGGGCACCACCTTCAAGGACGAGCTCGCCAAGGCCGGCGTGATCTTCTGCTCGATCTCGGAAGCCATCGTCGAGCATCCCGAGCTGGTGCGTAAGTACCTGGGCAGCGTCGTGCCCGTCTCGGACAACTTCTACGCGACGCTCAACTCGGCGGTCTTCTCCGACGGCTCCTTCGTCTACGTGCCGCCGGGCGTGCGCTGCCCGATGGAGCTCTCGACCTATTTCCGCATCAATGCCGAGAACACCGGCCAGTTCGAGCGGACGCTGATCATCGCCGACAAGGGCTCCTACGTCAGCTATCTGGAAGGCTGCACGGCGCCCAAGCGCGACACGGCGCAGCTTCACGCCGCGGTGGTGGAGATCGTCATCGAGGAAGACGCCGAGGTGAAGTATTCCACCGTGCAGAACTGGTATCCCGGCGACGAGGACGGCAAGGGCGGCATCTACAACTTCGTCACCAAGCGCGCCGATTGCCGGGGCGACCGGGCGAAGATCATGTGGACGCAGGTCGAGACCGGCTCCGCGATCACGTGGAAATACCCCTCCTGCATCCTGCGCGGTGACGACAGCCAGGGTGAGTTCTACTCCATCGCCATCGCCAACAACGCCCAGCAGGCCGATACCGGCACGAAGATGCAGCACCTCGGCAAGAACACGAAGAGCCGCATCGTCAGCAAGGGGATCAGCGCCGGCCGGGCGCAGAACACCTATCGGGGGCTCGTCTCGATGCATCCCAAGGCCACGAACAGCCGGAATTACACCCAGTGTGACTCGCTGCTGATCGGCTCCGGCTGCGGGGCGCATACGGTGCCCTACATCGAGGTGAAGAACAATTCCTCCCGGGTGGAGCACGAGGCGACGACCTCCAAGGTCGATGACGACCAGCTCTTCTACTGCCGCTCGCGCGGCATGGACGAGGAAGAGGCGGTGGCGCTCGTCGTCAACGGTTTCTGCAAGGACGTGCTGCAGGCCCTGCCGATGGAATTCGCAATGGAGGCCCAGCAGCTCGTGGCGATCTCGCTCGAAGGCTCCGTGGGTTGAGCTTTTTCTGATTTCAGCGAGGAGAGTTGAGTGATGGTTGCATTGGCTGGTGCGCCCAAGATTTCGATGCCGGACCAGGAGGAAGCCTGGCTGCGGGAGGAATATGCCCGCGCCGAGGTGATCCTAGAATACGGCTCCGGCGGGTCGACGGCGCTCGCGCAGTCGCTGGGCAAGCGCGTCTTCTCCGTCGAGAGCGATGCCGAATGGCTGAAGAGCCTCAGCGAGGCGCTGGCCGGCGACGGGCCGATGGACAAGCTGCACCTGCACCATGCCGATATCGGCCCGACGGGCGACTGGGGGATGCCGCTGCCGAAGCCGCCCTTCACGCGGTTTCCCGACTACCCGCTGTCGGTCTGGGAACGCCCCGATTTCGTGCAGCCTGACCTCGCGCTGATCGACGGGCGCTTCCGCCCCGCCTGCCTGCTGGCCTGCCTCTTTCTGACGAAGGCGCCGATGCGGGTGCTCTTCGACGATTACACCGACCGCCCGATCTACAAGGTCGTGGAGGACTTCGTGAAGCCTGCCGAGACGCGCGGCCGCATGGCCCGCTTCGAGATCTCGCCGCAGACGATCAATCCCGGCGACCTGCGGCGCATCGCGTCGCTGATGGTCACGCCGAAATGAGATGATGAGGACGATATGCTGAACATCAAGGGCCTGACGGTCGATCTTGAAGAAGAAGACAAGCAGATCCTGAAGGGTGTCGATCTCGAGGTCGGCGCCGGCGAGGTGCATGCGATCATGGGGCCGAACGGCTCCGGCAAGTCGACACTGTCCTACGTGCTCTCGGGCCGCGAGGGCTACGAAGTGACCGGCGGCACGGCGACGCTCGAGGGCGAGGACCTGCTCGCGATGGAGCCCGAGGAGCGCGCGGCGGCCGGGCTGTTCCTGGCGTTCCAGTATCCGGTGGAGATCCCGGGCGTCGGCAACATGACGTTCCTCCGCACCGCGCTCAACGCGCAGCGCAAGGCCAAGGGCGAGGAGGAGGTCAGCGCGGCGGACTTCCTCAAGCTCGTGCGCGAGCGGGCCAAGACGCTCAACATCGACGCCGAGATGCTGAAGCGGCCCGTCAATGTCGGCTTCTCGGGCGGTGAGAAGAAGCGCAACGAAATCCTGCAGATGGCCGTCCTCGAGCCGAAGATGTGCATCCTCGACGAGACCGATTCCGGCCTCGATGTCGATGCGATGAAGCTCGTCTCCGAAGGGGTGAACGCCCTGCGCTCCGAGGGCCGCAGCTTCCTCGTCATCACCCACTACCAGCGGCTTTTGAACCACATCACACCCGATGTCGTGCACATCATGGCCGATGGCCGGATAATCAAGACGGGCGGGCCCGAACTGGCGCTCGAGGTCGAGGAGAACGGCTACGCCAACATCCTCGGGGAGCTGGCCTGATGGCGCTGCCGAAGCCCAAGCAGGATGTGACCGACGCGCGGCTGGCGACGCTCACGCTGCCCCAGGGCGCGCTCTGGGCCCGCGAGGCGCGGGCCGAGGCGCTCGGGCGGCTGACGGCCATGGGCCTTCCGCATGGCCGCGACGAATACTGGCGCTTCACCCGGCCGGACAGCCTCAACGCCCCCGAGGCGGCGCCCGCGGCGCTGTTCGACGGCGCCGAGGATGACATCTTTGCCGCCCGCGAGACGCTGCACATCGTCTTCACCGATGGCGTGTTCGATGCCGCGGCCTCGAGCGCGCTCGAGGGCACCGGGCTTGAGATCGCCCGGCTCTCCGCCGCCATGGACGCTGATATCCACTGGGCCCGCGAGTTTTACGGCAAGCTGGAGGCGCGCGGCCAGAGCCCCGTCGCCCGGCCCTTTGCGGCGCTAAACTCCGCCATCGCGACCGATGGCGTCGTCATCCGCGTCACCGGCACCGCAGACCGGCCCGTCCACATCACCTATCGCCGCGAGAGCGAGACGGCGGATGTGGCGCTGCACCATGTGATCCGGCTGGAGGAGGGCGCCGAGCTGACGCTGCTCGAGAATGGCCCCGCCGCCGCGCGGCTGAACGCTGTGATGGAGGTCGATGTCGCCAAGGGCGCGAAGTTCCACCACGTGCGCACCCAGGGCCGCGAGCACGGGCGCCGTGCGGCGACGCATGTCTTCGCCGCGCTCGGGGAAGGCAGCCTTTTCAAGAGCTTCACGCTCACCGCCAATGGCGCCATGACCCGCAACGAGGCGGTGCTCTGGCTCGATGGCAATGACGGCGTGGCTCATGTCGCCGGCGCCTCGCTCGGCGACGGCAAGGACTTCCACGACGACGACACGGTCTTCATCACCCATGACGCGCTCGGCTGCGAAAGCCGGCAGGTCTTCAAGAAGGTGCTGCGGAACGGCGCCACCGGCGTCTTCCAGGGCAAGATCCTCGTGAAGCCCGGCGCGCAGAAGACCGATGGCTACCAGATCTCGCAGTCGCTCCTTCTCGACGGCGACAGCCAGTTCCTCGCGAAGCCCGAGCTCGAGATCTATGCCGATGACGTCGTTTGCAGCCACGGCTCCACCTCCGGCGCCATCGACGAGACGGCGCTCTACTACCTCCGCTCGCGCGGCATACCGAAGGAGCGGGCGACGGACCTTCTGACGCTCTCCTTCCTCGCCGAGGCGCTGGAGGAGATCGAGGACGAGGGGCTCGCCGACGAGATCCGCGACCGGCTCGAGGGCTGGCTGGCCCGCCGGCGCGGCTGAGATGGCGGTCTCGACGGATATCCTGGCGAGCTGGTGGTCGCCGCGTGCGGTGATGCGCCGCCTCACGGCCGCCGGACGGCGGGAAGACCGGTCGCTGGTCTTCCTCATGGCCGGCTGCTTCGTGATCTTCGTGGCGCAATGGCCGCGGCTGGCGCGGGTGGCCGAGGCGACGGGCACCGAGCTCGCGCAGCTCATGGCCTATGAATTCCTCGCCTGGATGTTCGTCTGGCCGCTGGCGCTCTATCTGCTGACGGGGCTGGCCGCGGGGCTCCTGCGCCTCCTCCGCTCCGGCATAGAGGGCTGGCAGCTCCGCCTGTCGCTCTTCTGGGCGCTGCTCGCCGCGACACCCGGCGCGCTCCTTTACGGGCTGATGGCCGGCTTCGTCGGCCCCGCGCCCGGCACGCATCTGGTGGGCGCGCTCTGGATCGCCGGCTTCGCCTTCATCTTCGTCGCGGGTCTGCGCGAAGCGGCCGGGGCACCGTCGTGAGCCTGCCCTCCGGCGGCTCCGGTCCCGCAGGCGGGGCGGGCCTCGCGCGGCTCATTGGTGAGAGCTTCCGCGACCCGGCCGGCGTCGCGCGAGAGCTTCTGGACATGCGCCTGACGCGGCAGGTCCTCTGGCCGGGCATCGCGCTCGTCGCCATCCTCAATGCCCTCGTCGCCGGCATTCCGGCGGGGGGCACCATCCAGCCGATCGCCGAAGGCATGGTGGCGCTCAGCCCCATCACCTTCGCCTTCATCGTCGGCGCCGCGCTGGTGATCTTCGTCTTCGCGCTGCACTACGGCGGCCGCGCCATCGGGGGCGAGGGCGATTTCACCGGCGCACTCACCACCGTTCTCTGGACGGAGGTGATGAGCGTCGTCCTCGGCCTCGGTCAGCTCGTCCTCGCGCTGGTCATCCCGCCTGTCCTGATCTTCACCGCCATCGCCGCGATCATCCTGCAGTTCTGGATCATGCTGCATTTCATCAATGAAACCCACAGGTTCGGCTCCTTGATGAAGAGCTTCATGCTGATCGTCGGCCTCGGCTTCGCCATCCTGATCGGCGGGACGGTGGTGATCTCCGCCATATCCATCCTTCTGGGAGCGCCGCTGTGAGCTTCGACATCGCCCGCGTCCGCGCCGATTTTCCGATCCTGTCGCGAGAGGTCAACGGCCACCCGCTGACCTATCTCGACAATGGCGCCAGCGCCCAGAAGCCGCGCGTCGTGATCGACGCGATGACCCGCCTCTACGAGCAGGATTATTCCAACGTTCACAGGGGCCTGCACACGCTGTCGAACATCTCGACGGAGAAATACGAGGGCACCCGCGGCATCATCGCCCGCTTCCTCGGCGCGCCCGACGAGGACGAGATCGTCTTCACCACCGGCACCACCCACGGCATTAACATGGTCGCCTCCTCCTGGGCCGCGCCGCGGCTGGAGGCGGGGGACGAGATCGTCCTCTCGATCATGGAGCACCATGCCAATATCGTGCCCTGGCACTTCCTGCGCGAACGGCAGGGCGTGGTGCTGAAATGGGTGGAGACGGATGCGACCGGAGCCCTCGACCCCGAAGCGGTGCTGGCCGCCTGCGGCCCCCGGACGAAGCTCATCGCGGTCACGCATCTGAGCAATGTCACCGGCACGGTTGTGGATGTCGCCGCCATCTCGGCCGGCGCCCGCGAGAAGGGCATTCCGGTGCTCGTCGACGGCTCGCAATCGGCCGTCCACATGCCGGTCAATGTGGCCGAGATCGGCTGCGATTTCTACGCGATGACCGGCCACAAGACCTACGGGCCCTCCGGCTCCGGCGCCATCTGGATCCGCCGCGACCGGATGGACGAGATGTGCCCCTACATGGGCGGCGGCGACATGATCCGCGAGGTCTCCCGCGATGCCGTCAGCTACAACGACCCGCCGATGAAGTTCGAGGCCGGCACGCCCGGCATCGCCGCGACCATCGGGCTCGGCGTGGCGCTGGAGTACATAATGGGCCTCGGCATGGAGAACATCGCCGCCCATGAGCGGCGCCTGCGCGATTATGCCCAGGAGCGGCTCGCGGGGCTCAACTGGCTGCAGGTGCAGGGCCAGACGCCCGGCAAGGCCGCGATCTTCTCGTTCACGATGGAGGGCGCGCATGCGCATGACCTCTCCACCGTGCTCGACAAGCGCGGCATCGCGGTACGGGCGGGGACGCATTGCGCCATGCCGTTCCTCGACCACCTCGGCGTCTCGGCGACGGCCCGCGCCTCCTTCGCGATGTACAACACCGAGGAGGAGGTCGACCGGCTGATCTCGGCCCTCGAGCTCTGCCACGACCTCTTCGCCTGACCGGCGCTTTGCCCGTTGCAGGGCAGGGAGGATGCCCCTATAGAGGCGCGCGCGGCACCCGTAGCTCAGCTGGATAGAGCGCTGCCCTCCGAAGGCAGAGGCCAGAGGTTCGAATCCTCTCGGGTGCGCCATTTCCCCATCGCCAGACCCAGGCTCGCCGTCTCAGCCGATCTCGTCGGTCCAGACCTCGAAGCCCTTAAGCTCGCTCGCCCCGAAGGTCTGCGTCAGCGGCACGTCGGCGGCGTCGCGGCCGCGGGCGATGAGGATCCGGCCGATGCGCGGCGTGTTGTTGCGCGGGTCGAAGACGTGCCAGCCGCCGTCGAGATAGACCTCCATCCAGGCGGCGAAATCGCCCGGCGGATGCGGCGGGGGGGTGCCGACGTCTCCCAGGTAGCCGGTGCAATAGCGGGCCGGGATGTTGAGGCAGCGGCAGAAGGTGACGGCGAGGTGCGCGAAGTCGCGGCAGACGCCGCGGGCCTCATGGAAGGCGCCGGCGGCCGTCCGCGTGGCGCTGGCCTCGAGATAGTCGAAGCGGATGTGCCCGTGCACGAAATCGCAGATCGCCTGCACCCTGTCCCATCCGCCCTCGATCTGGCCGAAGCGCTGCCAGGCTTCTTCCTGCAGGACATCGGTCTCGCAATAGCGGCTGCCGAGGAGGAAGGTCAGCATCTCGTCGGGCAGGCTCTCGACCATCAGTTGCCGCGCGCGCGGGGCCTGCGGATCGGGCTGGCCATTGTCGCGGATCACCGCGTCGCTGGTGATCTCGAACCGCCCGGCGGGGGCGACGAAGCGGGTGCACCAGTTGCCGAAGCCGTCATGATAGCCGCGCAGCCAGACGGCCGGCGCCGCCCTGAGGCCGTCGGGGCTTTCGAGATCGCCCGAGCGGGAGGAATGGATGTTCAGCAGGGTGATCATCGGGGTGGGCTGGGGCAGCTGGAATTCGATCCGGAAACCGACGCGCAGACGCATCAAGGTCCTCCTCATGGCGATGGAGCAGGGTCCCCGTTGGGGGCCGGGAAGGGCAGGGACTGGCGGGCCGTCAGGAGGGCGCGTTCTTGGGCTTGCCCTCCGCCTCCGCCAGCTCCTCCTTCTTGCGCATGCTGTAGATCGAGCGGAAGCGGCGGTAGCCGGAATTGCGGCCGGGCACCGGCGGTCTTTCGAGGAATTCCTTGAGGTCGAACGGCTTCTTCGGGGTCGAATAACCCATGTCGGGCTCCTTCTGAGGGCGGGATAAGGCGGGGATCAGGCAGCCGCGCCGGCCATGGGGGCGCGGGAGGCATCGCGGAACGAGAGGAGCCGGCGGCGATCCTCATCCCAAAGGTGAAGGCGCGCGCAGCGGAAGCTCTCAAGCAGCGTCAGCCGCTGCGCCTGGTCGAGCGCGGGGTGATCGCGCAGCACTTCGGGCAGGCGATAGAAGGGGATCCGTGCATGCAGGTGGTGCACATGGTGCACGCCGATATTGGCGGTGAACCAGCGCAGCACCGGCGGCAGGACGAGATGCGAGCTGCCGTGCAGCGCCGCCTCGTGCAGGGTCCACTCCGGCTTCCTGTCCCATTCTGTCTTCTCGAACTGGTGCTGGACGTAGAAGAGCCACATGCCGATCGTGGAGCCGACGAGCGTCGTGGGCACGAAGGCATAGAGCGCCGGCGCCCCGGCCCGCCAGATCGCGATGGCGACGAGCACTGCGATGGCGAGATTGGTCAGCATGGCGCTCGTCCAGTACCGGGCCCCGGCGCACATCTGGCCCGCGGGAACGCGGTTCCGCACGAAGAAGAGAAAGGCCGGCACGAAGCCGAAGAGGAAGAGCGGGTGGCGGTAGGTGCGGTAGATCGCGCGGCGGAGCGGGGTGAGCTGCCGGTATTCTCCGACGGTCAACGTCGGGATATCGCCGAGGCCGCGCTCGTCGAGATCGCCCACCGATCCGTGGTGGATCGAATGCGAGCGGCGCCAGACGTCGAAAGGGGTCAGCGTGAAGACGCCGAGCACCCGCCCGAGCCAGGTGTTGAGCGAGCGCGAGCGGTAGAGCGCGCCGTGGCTGCAATCGTGCTGGATCAGGAAGAGCCGCACGAGGAAGGCGCCGTTCAGCGCCGCGATGGCGACGGCCAGCGCATGGCTGATCGACAACGCCCAGCAGGCGAGGGCGAGGAGGCCGAAGAAGGGGATGATGGTCAGCGCAACTTCCAGATTGCTGCGGCGCGGGGAGGGGTCGCGATAGCTCGCGAGAACGCGAATCCAGTCGCGTCCGGCCAAGTCGGGCGCAGAAACGTCGGGGGCAGCAACATTGGGGGAGGCCATGGCGGGGGCGGCCAGGTCGTGGGCGGCCTCTGTCTGACTTGATCGCATCGAAGGAAGGCTCCTGTCCGTATGACGGGTGAAGACGGGCGGCGCGGGTCGCCCTCCTGCGCCGCTATGGCGGGCGCCCAGAGGCGCCGGAAGGCCGCCACGAGCCGGGCCCGGGCATGCCGGGAGGCTCGTGCTTGCGCTGATCGTGAAGGCGAAAACGGACATGACCGCGGGCGTGGTCGCGGAGTTCCGGGCAATGGATAAGGCGGAGTTTTCCGCTCTCCCTCTTAGATAGGCTCTCGCGGGCGAAAAGCACCTCGAAATACGGGGTAAATGCCGGGAAAAGCGCGCCGGATCGCCAAGGATGTTGATTATAAACGGAAATATTTATTTCCTCCTCTTCGCCCTGCATTGTCCCCTTTTCCGGGTTCTTTAACGGATGGAATGAGCGTAGCGTGACAGGGCAACCCCGTTTCGACTTTCTGCTCCCCAATCGCAGTGGCCCGTTTGCCGGCGCACGTGGTTCAGGCATCGATCCTGAGCTGCCGGGCTGCCGCATCTTGCGGGCGGCGGAGATGCGAAGGGATGTCACGATGGCCACCGGCACCGTGAAATGGTTCAACGCCACCAAGGGCTTCGGCTTCATCACGCCGGATACGGGCGACAAGGACGTCTTCGTCCATCGCTCCGCCCTGGAGCAGGCGGGCCTCTCGCAGCTCGACGAGGACCAGAAGGTCACCTTCGACGTCGAGGACGGCCGCGATGGCCGGCCGAACGCCACCAACCTGGCCCTGGCCTGACAGGCGGCGGCACTGGCTGCAGCACTAGCGCCTTTAAAAGCGCCGGCCGGGGCTGAGGCGCCGGCCATATCCCCCAATCATGAAAGGCAATCATGACGCGCTCAACGAAGAAGACCAAGGTCTGGTCGCCCCTGTCGCCCTTCGAACGGACCGACCGCGAAGCACGCCGGCTCATCGAGATGGAGACCGACGCCCGCGCCGAAAAGACCGCCCGCCTTCGGGCGGCGCGGCTTGAGAGCGAGGCGGGCGGGCCCGATCGGAAGCGGCCGGCGGAGTAGGGGGCGGAGCAGGGCGGCCGACGAGGGGCAATCGTCAGGCTGGAGCGGCTCGTCTGACGCCTAAGGGCGCCATCGGGCGTCTCACTCCGCCGCGTTCGCCTTCAGCCGGTCGAGGAACTGCACGAGCGTCTTCTCTTCCGCCTCTTCGAACCCCCTGAAGAACTTGGCGAAGAGCACGTAGCCCGCGTGCTCCATCGGCTCGAGCAGCTCGCGGCCCTTCGCCGTCAGATAGACGGTGCGCACCCGGCTGTCGTTCGGATCGGAGCGCCGCTCGATCAGCCCGAGCGCCTCCATCTTGGAGATCTGCCGCCCCGCGGCGGCCCGCCCGGTGCCGAGCATGGCGGCAATGCTGGTCTGCGAGGCGCCTTCGTTCTCGCCCACATGCATCAGCGTCCACCACCGCGCCCGCGTGAGCCCGTGCTCCGCGACGTAGTCGTCATAGACGACCGAGATCAGGCGCGAGACCTCGTGGATCGCATAAAGGGCACTGCTCTGCCGCGCGATGCGCGCAGCTTTGCCCTTCGCGGTCTGAGCATCGGAATGATCGTCATCCATGGCGCGGCCTGATTGTTTCGGGCCCCTTTACCTCGTCCCCCCGGGAAGGGCCACAGGGCCCGGCTCCTTGACCGGAAAGGCTGTATTCCTTAATACAGTATGCAGGGATACAATAATCCCAGGGAGGAAACGATGACAGATCAACAGAAGTCGGCCTCGCGCGTCTCGCGCCGGGGCTTCATGAAGGCTGCCGGTCTCGGCGCGGCCGGCACGAGCATGGGCGTCGTCACGGTATCGAGCGCGCAGGCGCAGAGCTGGGACCAGGAAACGGACGTGATCGCCGTCGGCTCGGGAGGGGCGGCCTTTGCGGGCGCGGTCGGTGCGATCGACAACGGCGCCGAGGTCATCATGCTCGAGAAGGCGCCCTATACCGGCGGCACGACGGCGAAATCCGGCGGCGGCTTCTGGATCCCGAACAGCCCCTATATGCGGGCGATGGGCATCGAGGACAGCAAGGAAGACTTCCTGCGCTATTGCGCCCGCGTCTCCTTCCCCGAACTCTACAACGACCAGAGCGAGACCTACGGGCTCTATGATCTGCAGTTGAAGCTGCTCGACACCTACTACGACAACGCCGCGCGCGTCGTGGAGACGCTGAACGACAGCGGCGCGCTGCCCTCGACCATGGCCCTGTCCTGGGAGGGCGAGCCGGGCTCCGACTATCATGCCCAGCTGGCCGAGAACGCCGGCATCCGCGGCCGCCAGACGAGCACGCGCAACGAGGACGGCACCGAAGGCTTCGGCGCCGACATGATCTACTATTTCGAGAATTACGTTCTCGACCACGGCGGCGAGATCCTGACGAGCCACCGCGTGACCAAGATCGTCCGCGAGGAAGACGGCCGGGTCATCGGCGTTGTCGCCGACACGCCGGACGGCGAGCGCATGTTCCGCGCGCGCAAGGGCGTCATCTTCGGGTCGGGCGGCTTCACCCACAACAAGCAGATGCGCACCACCTATCTGCGCACCCCGGTCATGGGCGGCTGCGCCGTGCCGACCAACGAGGGAGACCTGATCCTCATGGCCTCCGAGATCGGCGCCAAGCTCGGCAACCTCAACGAGGCGTGGAACCAGCAGGAGATCCTCGAGGAAGTGCTCGAATACTCCTCGGTGCCGTCGGGCGTGTTCTTCCTCGGCGGCGACTCGATGATCGCGGTCAACCGGTTCGGCCAGCGGATGTATGACGAGAAATACGTCTATCCCGAGCGCACGCGCTCTCACCAAGCCTACGACATCTTCAACGGGGATTATCCCAATCTCTACCAGATGATGATCTTCGACGAGAAGGCCCGCGAGTTCGGCGGTTTCCTCATTCCGCAACCGGGCGCCGACCTGCCCAAGCACGTCATCACCGGCGCGACCTGGGAGGAGCTTGCGGCCAATATCCAGGCGCGCTTCGACTCGCTGGCGAGCGAGATCGGCAGTTACAAGTTGGCCGACAACTTCACCGAGGCGCTGGCGGAGACGGTGACGCGCTTCAACGGGTTCGCCGAGACCGGCGTGGACGAGGATTTCCACCGCGGCGAGGCGCCGATCGACCGGTTCTTCCATGCGATCCCGCTCGACCGCGGCTATCCGAACCCCTACATGGCGCCGATCTCGGAGGAGGGGCCGTACTACGCCATCCTCCTCGCGGCCGGCACGCTCGACACCAAGGGCGGCCCGGTCTTCAACGAGAACGCCCAGGTGATCTCGACCCGGGACGAGCCGATCCCCGGCCTCTACGTGGCGGGCAATGCCGGCGCCTCGCCCTCGGGCAAGAGCTACCTCGGCGGTGGCGGCACGCTCGGCCTCGGGATCACCTTCGGCTACATGGCGGGCGAACACGCCGCGTCGCAGGGCTGACCCGGCTCCATCCCGCCCCGCCGGTTGCGCGGGGCGGGGTCACTTCCCCTCTCAGGATGCCACCCATGAAACTGCCTTTCGCGGCCGCCCTCGGCGGTCTCACCTTCCTTGCGGGCGCCGCTGCGGCGCAGAATGCTGCCACCGTGGATTTCGAGGCGGACGTGCAGCGCACGTTCGACCGGCGCTGCGTCGCCTGCCACAACGACAGGGCGCCCGGCTCTGAAATGTCTCTGCAGGCCGGCTCGTCGCTCGACAACATCCTCGGCGTGCCCTCCGTCGAGCTGGCCGGGATGAACCGCGTCGAGCCGGGGAACCTCGAGCAATCCTACCTCGCGCACAAGCTGCAGGGAACTCATGTCGAGGTGGGCGGCTCCGGCGAACGGATGCCGCTCGGCGGCCGGCTGCGCGACGCCGAACTTGAGGCGATCTTCGCCTGGATCGAGAGCCTGCCGCCCGAGGAGGGCGCGGCGGAAGACGCGGCGGAGGACGCAGGCGAGGACGCCGCGGACGCCGATGACGCGGCCGAGCCGACCGACGCGGATGTCTCAGAGTGACCGACAGTCTTCTTTACACCGCGCAGGACGGGCCGGAGGGCGGGCTGCCCTGGCTCGTCCTCGCCGACAAGTATCACTCGCTCGATGACGTGCGGCGATTCGGCGAGGCGGAACTGCCCGCCGACACCCGGCGCATCGCGGTCCGGGGCTCGCGGGTGCAGACCATCGGCGGCAATGGCGTGCCCTACGGCGCCTATTGGCATATCGGCCCGGTGGAGCGGCCTGAGCTTTCGACCTTCGGCGATGCGCTCTTCCAGATCGAGATCGTGCTGGGAGAGGTCGCAGAGCGCCTTGGCACCCCCGTCGGCCTTCTCGGCCAGGGGCAGGGCGCCGTCCTCGCGATGGTCCTGGGCTTCCTCTGGCCGGAGCGCGTGCGCGAGATCACGGCGATCGGCGCCGGCTTCCCGCAAACGCTCTCCGCCATGCCCGTCACCCTGCAACAGGCGCCTCACATCACGGTCACGCTACGCGATGTGGATGCCGAGGTCCTTGAGCAGACCTCCCTCGTGGCGCGTGAACTGGGCGCCAGCGTCGCCGGGGCGGTGCGGAGCTCCTGAGCCGCATCCGGGGGGCTGGCCGGGTAGGTGTGTGCGAGAAGCCGAAAAATCGGCGACCAAGTCACCATACTTCAGCGGGTCCCATAGGCTCGCAGGAAGGCATCGACGCCGTCCGCGATGATCTTGCCCGCTCCACCATCCGCCGTTGCAAACGCCTCACCGTCCCCGGATTCCTCCAGGACGAGCCGGATGGTCAGCGCAGTGAAGTGTCTGGCTGCGGTGCGGGGCTCTTCCGTTGCGATGTGGCCCTCAGCGGCGAGCTGGGCGAAGCGCTCTTCTAGCAGCGTCTCGGGGTGTATCCGCACGCTTGCGGGAAGCAGCTCCCTGGGGGTGGAGGGCAAGGTCAGCCGCCGGAACTTCACATAATCCGCCGAGGGAAGGGCCTCGATTGTCACCCGCCTCGCGAAGGCGATCAGGGAGGCGCGAAGGTCGCCTGGGTCCGAGAGTTCCTCGTCCAGCGCCGACCGGACGATGGCGACCAGAGTCTCATGGACGCGCTCGAGGACCTTTTCAAAGAGCGCCTGCTTGCCGTCGAACTGATTGTAGATGGTGCGTTTGGACACGTTCGCCCGGGCGGCGATCGCGTCCACGCTCGGTCGCTCGTAGCCGTAGGCCACGAAGAGCGCCTCGGCCGCGTCCAGAATGTCGGTGCGCTTTGCGTCCGATCTCGGCTGGCGGCCGGGCTGTCGATCCAGATCTGAATTCATCGCATCGAGCCTCTTTAAGTTCCGTCACCGCGTAATTACACTACACGGTGTAGTGTAACAAGCGAGTCCGCCCATGAAACCTTCGACCCATGGTCATCTCCCTGCGGCGCCGGGCATCCGGGCGGAGGGCCTGACCAAGCAATACGGCAACAAGTTCGCGGTGAGGGGCCTGTCGTTCGACGCGAAGCCCGGCGTCATCACCGGCTTTCTCGGGCCCAATGGCGCAGGCAAAAGCACCACGCTCCGGATGCTGCTCGGCCTCACCCGTCCTACCGCCGGCCGGATCACCATCGATGGCCGCAGCATTGCCGAGTTCGACAGGCCGGCGCGCGTCGTCGGCGCGCTGCTCGATGCGCGGGCGGTCCACCCGCGCCGCACCGCCGAAGACCACCTGAGCGCCTTCGCCCAGGCGGCAGGGCTGGGGCGAGAGCGCGTTGCGCAAGTCCTCGAGCTGGTGGGGCTCAGCGGCGCCGCGCATCGCCCTGCGGGAGAGTTCTCGCTCGGGATGCTGCAGCGGCTGGGAATCGCGACCGCCTTGCTCGGCGATCCGCAAATCCTTGTGCTCGACGAGCCGCTCAACGGCCTCGACCCCGAGGGCATCAGGTGGCTTCGCCTGCTGCTCCGGCGCCTCGCGGACGAGGGGCGGACGGTCCTGTTCTCCAGCCACCTCATGTCCGAGATGGCGCTGACGGCTGACGATCTGATCGTGATCGGGCAGGGGCGGCTGATCGCCCAGATGTCGCTGGACGCCTTCGTCGATGCGCATACCGAGCAGAGGGTCAGGGCCCGTGCCGCGTCACCGGACGACCTCGCGCGGGTGCTGCGCCGCTCCGGTCTGCAAGTGGACGCTGGCGCCGGCCCCGGATTGCTGATCACCGGCGGCGACACCGCCACTGTCGGACGGATCGCTGCCGCCGAGGGGATCGCCCTTGAGGAACTCGTGCAGGTCCGCGACTCGCTCGAGGAGGTGTTCCTCACTCTCACCCGCGATGCCACAGATTACGAAAGCCGTGCCGCATGAGCCTTTTGCATTCCGAATGGACCAAACTCCGCAGCTTGCGGACGACCTGGATTCTGGCGCTCAGCGCCGTTGGCTCGGGCGTCGCGCTGAGCCTCCTGGGGGTCTCCGATATGCTGGGAAGCGCGCCGGCCGACCTGCCGGCAGACTGGGACCCGACCGCAGAGAGCCTCAAGGGCTTCCTCTTTGCCCAACTCCTGATCGGGATGCTGGGCGCGCTTGTCTTCACCTCCGAGTTCGACACCGGGACGATCGCGCCCAGCCTTTCAATCGCACCGTCGCGTGGGCGGCTGTTGGCGGCAAAGACCGGAGTGGTCTTGGCGATCGCCTTCGTGACCTCTCTTGTCACAACGGCATTCAGCTTCGCCGCCGTGCAATTGACGCTCCAGGGGGCCGGGCTCCCATCTGCCCTGGCGGACGGCTCAAATGTGCTCGTGGCGCTCGCCGGAGCGATTGGCTACCTGACCCTCGTCTGCCTTCTCGGCGTGGCTGTCGGAGGCATCCTGAAATCCGCGACCGGCAGCCTGGGGGCGTTGGTGGGCATCACACTCCTTGTGCCGGCCATCGCGCCCGGGTTGCCGGGGGCCATCGGAGAGGCCTTCGCGCGCTATTGGCCGATCAACGCGGGGCAGGCGGCCTATGCGACATTGCCCTCCGCAGAGGCGGTCGCGCCTGGGTTGGGCCTCGGCATTCTCGCAGCCTGCGCCGCCCTGGCACTCGGGGCCTGTCATCTGCTCTTCCGCGCCCGGGATATCTGACGCACCATCGGTGTCTGCACACGCCGGCCGATTGCAGGCGGGCGGCGTGTGCGCCCGTCTTGCACGTGCCGGTCCGGCCGCAGCGAACGACCGCATTCCGTACTCGGGGCCGGAACAAAAAACACAATGTCTGGGAAGATTGTGGAGGCGAGTACCGGAATCGAACCGGTCTAGACGGATTTGCAATCCGCTGCATAACCTACCTGCCCACTCGCCTGAGCCCGGCCCTGATAGCCCAGCCCCCGGCGCCATGCAAGCCGCGCGCCGACGCCTTGCGGAGCGGCGGCCCGGCCGGTGTCTCGCCGCCAAAGGGCCGCAGCCGGTGGCCCGCACCCGCCTTGCCGATCACAAGGACTCAAGCGCGGCGATCGGGCGTTGAAGGGCGGGGGAAGCTATGGCATCACCCTTCGAGAAGGACCCCTCGAGGAAGGCTCTGTCATGGCCGATTATGCCCGCCGCCGCACGATGATGGTCGATACGCAGGTCCGGCCCTCCGACGTCACGAAATATCCGATCATCGCCGCCATGCTGCATGTGCCGCGCGAGCATTTCGTTCCGGGCCCGCTGCGCGAGGCCGCCTATGCCGGCGAGAACCTGGCGATGGGGGACGGGCGGGCGCTGCTCGCCGCGCGCACCTTCGCCAAGATGATCGACGCGCTGGAGCTGACGGCGCAGGATGTCGTCCTCGATATCGGTTGCCTGCAGGGCTATTCGACGGCCGTCCTGGCGCGGATCGCCGATTTCGTCGTCGCCGTCGAGGAAGCGCCGATGGCCGATGAGGCGGAGGCGCTCCTCTCGGAGGTCGAGATCGACAATGCCGCCGTGATCGCCGGCCCCCTGGTCGAGGGCGCCGCCAAGAGCGGCCCCTATGATGCCATTCTCGTCGAAGGGGCGGTGGAGGCCATCCCCGCCGCGCTGACCGACCAGCTCAAGGAGGGCGGCCGGATCGCCGCCATCTTCGCCAAGGGCACGCTCGCCACCGTGCGGGTCGGCATCCGCATCGGCGGCACCGTCCATTGGCGCGATCTCTTCCATGCCGGCGCGCCGGTGCTGCCCGGCTTCAGCACCGCGCCGGCCTTCGCATTCTAGAACCGGCAGACATCAGGGGTGGGGCAATGCGCATGAAATCTTGGGGTCGGCGGCTCGCCGCCGCGGCGCTCTTCGCGCTGCCTCTTGGCAATGCCGCCACGGCGGAGACGCTGGCCGACGCGCTTGCCTATGGCTACGAGCATTCCGGCCTTCTGGAGCAGAACCGCGCGCTCCTGCGCGCCGCCGACGAGGATGTCGCCCAGGCCAATGCCGCGCTCCTCCCGGTAGTGAGCTGGTCGGCCACCGCCTCCAGCACCCTGCAGGACCAGCCGGGGGCGGATCTCGTTTCCGCCAACCTGCAGCTTTCGGCGCAGCTCACGCTCTATGACGGCGGGGCCAATCGGCTGGCTGTCGAGGCCACGAAGGAGAACGTGCTCGCCACGCGCGCCTCGCTCGTCGGGATCGAGCAGCAGGTGCTGATGCGCATCGTCGAGGCCTATTTCAACCTGCGCCGCGCGCAGGAATTCGTGGCGCTCCGCGAGAACAACGTCAGCCTCATCACCCGCGAGCTTCGCGCCGCGCGGGATCGCTTCGAGGTCGGCGAGATCACGCGGACGGATGTCTCGCTCGCCGAGGCGCGGCTCGCCGCCGCCCGCTCGCTCTATGCGGCCGAGCAGGGCACGCTGGTGCGCGCCGTCTATGAATTCCAGGTGGCGGTCGGCCGCGAGCCCGGCTCGCTCGAATGGGCCGGCCCGGCGCCGATCAACCGTAGCCTCGCCGATGCCAAGGCCTGGGCGCTGCGCAACCACCCGTCGATCATCCAGAGCCAGCACAGCGTCGCGGCGGCCGAGCTTGGCATCGAGCGCGGCGAGGCGGCGCTCCGCCCGACTCTCGGCCTTTCCGGCGGCGTCGGGGTGGACAGGGACGGCAACACCGGGCGGACCGTGCAGCTTCAGCTCTCCGGGCCGATCTACCAGGGTGGGCGCCTCTCCAGCGCCATCCGCCAGCTCATGCAGCGGCGGGATGCGGCGCGCAGCCAGCTTCTGATCACCGCGCAGGGCGTCGAGCAGGGGGTCGGCAATGCCTGGGCCTATCTCGAAGTGGCCCGCGCCAGCCGCGAGGCCTATCAGCGCCAGGTCGAGGCCTCGACCGTCGGCTTCAACGGTGTCCGGGAGGAGGCCGAGCTCGGCTCCCGCACGACGCTCGACGTGCTGAACGCCGAGCAGGAACTGCTCGACGCCCGCACGAACCTGATCTCCGCCGAGGTGGACGAGGCCATCGCGTCCTACGGTGTTCTCTCGGCGATGGGGCTGCTGACGGCGGAGGACCTCGGGCTCAACGTGCAGGTCTATGATCCCGAAGCCTATTATTCGCTGGTCGAAGGCGCGCCGACGCGGCTCTCGGCGCAGGGTCAGGCGCTCGACCGGGTGCTGGAGGCCATCGGCCGCGAGTGACGTCGCCGCCGGTCGCTAAAGGCCGCTGCTTTTAGCGGTTTGCTTGGTAACGTTTGCCGTCTAGACTCGCCTAAAAAGGGCAGAGCGATGTCGGATCCCGCAAAGAACGTAGATATCGAGGACGTGTTGGCCTCGATCCGCCGGCTGGTGTCGGAGGGCGAGCGCAGCCAGAGTCACGGCACCGCACGGCGCGGCGCCGGGCGGCTGATCCTGACGCCGGCGCAGCGCGTCGCGCCCGATGAGGCGGAGGCCGATCCGGTGGCCGAGGCGCCGGAAGAGGCACCCGCCCCGGTCGCCGCCGAGGCCCCCGAGGAAGCCCCCGCGGAGTCGCCGGCATCCGACGTGGCGGAGGCGCCCTTCTGGTCGGATGCCGATATGGAAGAGGCTTCCAGACTCGGCGACGCCGAAGATCACTGGAAGGTCCCGGCAGCGCCAAAAGCGGATGACATCCCTGAAGAAGCAGCCGAGGAGCCGGAGCGCGAGCTCTGGTCCGTCGACGACTGGCTCGGCCCGGCCGAGGCGGAGACCCTGGGCACGGATGAGCCCCGCATCGGACCCGAGCTGGAGGACGAGGAGGACGAGGCCCCCGCGCTCGACGAGGAGGTCGCGAGCCTCGAGGCCGCCATCGCCCGCCGCCGAGCGCTGGCCGCGGGCGAAGACCTTCCCCCGAGGGCGGCCGAGACACCGGCCGAAGAGCGCGAGGCCGAGGATGCACCCGCCGATGACCTCGCCGGCGACCTGTCCGGCATCCTTGCCGACGGCGGCGCCGAAGCTCCGGCGCGGCGCCCGCTGCGGCTCGTCGACATGGCGCGCGACCCGGCGGTGGAGGAGGAGGCGGCGCTGCCGCCCATCGTCGCCCCCGCCGATGGCCCGGAGCCGGCCGCCGCCGCCTGGGCCAAGGCCCTGGCCGAGGCGCATGAGGTCGGCGAGCGCCGCCGCGCCGATGCCGCCGCCGATACCTCCGTCGAAGAGCGACTCGATGCGGCGCTGCGTGTCGACGGGATCGACGAGGCGGCACTTCGCGAGCTCGTCACCAAGATCATCCGCGAGGAGCTGCAGGGCGCGCTCGGCGAGCGCATCACCCGCAACGTCCGCAAGCTCGTGCGGCGCGAGATCTATCGCGCCCTGGCCGAGGACGAGGGCTGACCCACAGCCCACAGTGCGGCGAAAGAGAAACGGCCCCGGGGTGAGTGCTCACCTCGGGGCCGTTTCCTTTTTGGCGTCGGCTAGCGGTAGCCCGAGCTGCCCCTGATGGTGTCAGGGGCAGCCCCGCCCTCAGCGGTTCTCGATATCGACGTAGTCGCGCTCGGTCTCGCCGAGGTAGAGCTGCCGCGGCCGGCCGATGCGCAGCTGCGGATCGGCAAGCTGCTCTTTCCACTGCGAAATCCAGCCGACGGTCCGCGCCAGCGCGAAGATCGGCGTGAACATCGAGGTGGGGAAGCCCATCGCCTCGAGGATGATGCCGGAGTAGAAATCGACGTTCGGGAAGAGCTTCTTCTCGGCGAAATAGGGATCGTCGAGCGCCTGCTTCTCCAGCTCCTTGGCGACCTGCAGCGTCGGGTTGTCCTCGATGCCGAGGAGCTCGAGCACCTCGTCGGCGCTTTCCTTCATCACCGTCGCGCGGGGGTCGAAGTTCTTGTAGACGCGGTGCCCGAAGCCCATCAGGCGGAACGGGTCGTCCTTGTCCTTGGCGCGGGCGATGTACTCGGGGATCTTGTCCACCGTGCCGATCTCGCGGAGCATCTCCAGGCAGGCCTGGTTGGCGCCACCATGGGCGGGGCCCCAGAGGCAGGCGATGCCGGCGGCGATGCAGGCGAAGGGGTTGGCGCCGGAGGAGGAGGCGAGCCGCACCGTCGAGGTCGAGGCGTTCTGCTCGTGATCGGCGTGGAGCGTGAAGATCCTGTCCATCGCGCGGGCGAGAACGGGGGAGACCTCATAGCGCTCCGCCGGTACCGAGAAACACATGTGCAGGAAGTTCGCCGCGTAATCGAGATCGTTGCGCGGATAGACGAAGGGCTGGCCGATCGAATATTTGTAGGCCATCGCCGCAATGGTCGGCATCTTGGCGATGAGCCGGATCGAGGCGACCTCGCGCTGGTGCGGATCCGAGATATCGGTCGAATCGTGGTAGAAGGCGGCCATGGCGCCGACGACGCCGACCATGATGGCCATCGGATGCGCATCGCGCCGGAAGCCGCGGAAGAAATACTGCATCTGCTCGTGCAGCATCGTGTGGCGCGTCACCAGATTCTCGAAATCCTCCAGCTCCTTCGCCGCGGGCAGCTCGCCGTAGAGCAGCAGGTAGCAGACCTCGAGATAATGCGAGCGCTCGGCGAGCTGGCCGATCGGATAGCCGCGGTGCAGGAGCACGCCGGCCTCGCCGTCGATATAGGTGATGGTGGAATCACAGGCCGCGGTGGAGGTGAAGCCCGGGTCATAGGTGAAAACGCCGGCCTGGCCGTAGAGTTTGCGGATATCGATGACATCGGGCCCCGCCGTCGGCGAATGCACGGGGAGCTCGTAGCTCTCGCCGCCGATCTGCAGGGTTGCTGTCTTGGTCTCTTCAGGCATGTCTATCCCCTTATGCTCAAAGCCCTGGCCCCGGGCGGGGCGGGCCTCAACCAACCGTTTGCCGGGGCATAGCACCCGAATGGCAAAGGTTCTGCTTCACGCGGCCTGATCGGCGATACGGGCGAGGCTTTCGTCCCTGCCGAGGACCATCATCATGTCAAACACACTCGGGCTCACGGCGCGGCCACTGAGCGCGGCGCGGAGGGGGGCGGCCAGCTTGCCGAGCCCGAGCCCATGCGCCTCCGCAACAGCCTTGACCACCTCCTCGAGATCGCTGCGGGACCAGCTAGCATTTTGCAGCTGCGGCGTCAATTCTCGCAGTATACCACGGGATACCGGATCGAGCGCCCTGGCGGCTTTCTCGTCCAGATCGAGCGGCCGGGTCGCCAAGGCAAATCCAGCCTTTTCAAGGACTTGATCGAAGGTTTTGGCGCCTTGCCGCGCCGGGCCGATGGCCTCTTCAAGGGCGCTCCAGGCGGTGGTGGAGAGCGGGCCGGTGCCGGTCGCGGCGAGGTAGCCTTCCAGTTCTTGCAGCACTGCGGCATCGCTCATCGCGGCCATGTGCTGGCCGCAGAGATTTTCGAGTTTCTTGGTGTCGAACCGGGCCGGCGCCTTGTTGATTCCGCCGAGGTCGAACCAGGCGCGGGCCTCCTCGTCGGTGAAGAATTCCGCATCGCCGTGGCTCCAGCCGAGCCGCGTCAGGTAATTGCGCATCCCCGCCGCCGGATAGCCCATGGCGCGATACTCGGCCGCGCCCGTGGCGCCGTGGCGCTTGGAGAGCTTCTTGCCGTCGGGCCCGAAGATCAGCGGGATATGCGCCATGACCGGCAGCTCCCAGCCCATCGCGTCGAAGATCATCTTCTGGCGGAAGGCATTGGTCAGGTGATCGTCGCCCCGGATGATATGGGTCACGCCCATGTCGTGATCGTCGACCACCACCGCGAGCATATAGACGGGCGTGCCGTCGGAGCGCAGCAGCACCATGTCGTCGAGCTGGTCGGCCTGCAGCGTCACGCGGCCCTGCACGGCATCCTCGATGCTGGTCTCGCCCTCCTGCGGCGCCTTGATGCGGACGGCATAGGGCGCGTCCGGATGGCTCGCCGGGTCGGCATCGCGCCAGGGCGAGCGGAAGAGCGTCGAGCGGCCCTCGGCCCTTGCCGCCTCGCGGAAGGCCTCGATCTCCTCCTGGGTGGAGAAGCACTTGTAGGCGCGGCCCGAGGCCAGCAGCTCTTCGGCCACCTCAGCGTGGCGCGCGGCGCGGGCGGCCTGGCTGATCGGCTCGCCGTCCCAGTCGAGCCCGAGCCAGCTCAGCCCGTCGAGGATCGCCGCGGTGTTCTCCGGCGTCGAGCGCGCCTTGTCGGTATCCTCGATGCGCAGCAGGAACTTGCCGCCCCGGCCGCGGGCGAAGAGCCAGTTGAACAGCGCCGTGCGGGCACCGCCGATATGCAGCGCGCCGGTGGGCGAGGGGGCAAATCGGGTGACGACCGGCCGGTCGGAGGAGCGGTCTGGCATGAGGGCTTAACCTTTCTTTCACCATGAGGGGAGAGGCTCGGCAGAAGCGGGATAGTGGCTTGGGGAGCCGAGAACAAGTGCGCCGCTGGATCCAAGCCGGGGCAGGGCCCGCGACGGGATGGGAGGCGCAGCGCGGCCATCTGCTCCTCTGGGTGCCCGTCTGCCTCGGCGCCGGGATCGGCTTCTATTTCGCCTTGCCGGTGGAGCCCTCGCGGCTCGGCTGGGCTGCCCTGGCGCTGGTCGGGGCCCTGCTGGCCGGTGGCGCCTGGCTGGGGCGCGGCCGGCTCGGCGGCGCCCTGGCGCTGGCCCTGGTGCTCGCTTCGCTCGGCGCCGGCCTCGCCGGAGCGCGCGTAGCTGCCGTCGCCGAGCCGGTGCTCGGCTTTCGTTACTACGGCCCGGTCGAGGGCCGGGTGCTGGAGGTAGATGTCTCCGCCAGCGAGGCGCCGCGCCTCCTCCTCGATCAGGTGGTCCTGCGCGACATGGCGCCGGAGCGGATACCGGCCCGGGTGCGCATCTCGCTCTTCGGAGACATGCGCTGGCTGGCGCCCGAGCCGGGGCAGCGCATCATGACCACGGCGCATCTGTCGCCCCCCTCCGCTCCGGCCGAGCCCGGCGGCTTCGACTTCCGCCGCCACGCCTGGTTCGAGCGGCTGGGCGCGCTCGGCTACACCCGGGCGCCGGCCCTCCTCTCGGAAGAGGCGGAGCCCGGCGCCCTGCCGCTCGCCCGGCTCCGGCGGGCGCTGTCCCTCGCTGTGCGCGACAGGATCGCGGGGGATGCCGGCGGCTTCGCGGCGGCGGTGACAACGGGCGACCGCTCGGGCCTCTCGCCCGGCGCGGCGGAGGCGCTCCGCGGCGCCAATCTCTATCACCTCGTCGCCATCTCGGGGATGCATATGGGGCTGCTGACCGGCTTCGTCTTCGCCCTCGTGCGCGGCGGGCTGGCCCTGATCCCGGCGCTGGCGCTGAGGCTCTCCACCAAGAAGCTCGCGGCGCTCGTCGCCCTGCCGGCGGCCGCCGCCTATCTCGCGCTCGCCGGCCGCGCCGTGCCGACGGAACGGGCCTTCGTCATGGCCGCCGTGGCGCTCGTCGCGGTGCTGCTCGACCGCCGGGCGATCTCGATGCGCGCCGTCGCCATCGCCGCGCTGATCGTGCTTGTCCTCCGCCCCGAGAGCCTGGTGAATGCCGGCTTCCAGATGTCCTTTGCGGCCGTCGTGGCGCTCGTCGCCGTCTTCGGCGCCATGCCGCTCTGGGGGCTGGCGCGGCGGGGGCGGCTCTGGCGATGGGCCATGCCGGCCCTGCTCCTCGGGCTCTCGTCGCTGGTGGCGGGGCTGGCGACGGCGCCTATCGCGGCCGTGCATTTCAACAGGATGGCGCTTTACGGGCTGGCCGCGAACCTTCTGGCGGTGCCGGCCATGGGGCTTCTCGTCATGCCGGGCGCGGTGATCGCCGGGCTCCTCGCGCCCCTCGGCCTTGCGGCGCCGGGCCTGCTCCTCATGGAATTCGGCGCCCGCTGGATCCTCGCAGTGGCCGCCCGCGTGTCGGAGGCGGAGGGCGCGGTGCGCGCCGTCGTCTCGCCGCCGGCGGCGGTCTTGCCGCTTCTCGCCTTCGGCGGGCTGGTGCTGGCGCTCTGGCGGGGTCGCGGCCGCTGGGCGGGCCTCGCGCCCCTCGGCCTGGCGCTGGCCCTTTGGCAAGGCGCGCCGCGCCCGGCGCTGCTCGTCTCCGACACCGGCGGCCTTCTGGGGCTCATGACGCCCGACGGCCGCGCCCTCAGCCGGGAGCGGACGGACAGCTATAACGCTGGCATCTGGCTTCAGAATGACGGCAGCCTCGCGACGCAGGAGGAGGCGGCCGCCAGCGGTGCGCTCGCCGAAAGCGCCGGCCAGCTCCGCATCGCCCTGGGCGGGGTGGAGATCCTGCAGATCCGAGGCACCCGTGCGCTGGCGGCGCTCGGGCCGGACTGCGGCGGGGCGGCGATCCTCATCGCAAATGTCGAGGTGCCGGGCCCGCGCCCCTGCGACGTCTACGATTCCCTGCGCTTGCGCGGCACGGGCGCCCTGGCGCTTGACCCGGCCGGTCACGGCGCGGCGCCCATCCCGTTCGCAGATCCTGCGGCACCCGAGGGTATCACTTTCGACGGTGGTTCAGCCGAGGTTACGGCGCTTGGAGAGCCGGGCGCCGGCGAAGAGCACCCGCTTGCGCCGCTCCAGCTCGTCACTGCCGCCGCCCGCGCCGGGCTCCGCCCCTGGACGGAGGTGGGCCCGCATCCGGCCCGGCCGCCCTGGCGGCTCGGGCCCTTTATCCGTCAATAGGTGCGGATCAGCCCGACGAGCTTGCCCTGCACCCGCACCTGATCGCCGCGGAGGAGTCGCGTCTCATAGGCGGGGTTGGCCGCCTCGAGCGCCACCATGCCGCCCTTGCGGCGGAGGCGCTTCAGCGTCGCTTCCTCCTCCTCGATGAGGGCCACGACGATGTCGCCATCGTCGGCCGCGTCGCTTTCGTGGATCACCACGATGTCGCCGTCGTTGATGCCGGCGCCGACCATCGAATCGCCGCGCACCTCGAGCGCGAAATGCGCGCCCTTGCCGAGCATCGCCTGCGGCACCGCCATCATGTGCGAGACCTCGCTGATCGCCGCGATCGGCACACCGGCGGCGATGCGGCCCATGACGGGCAGATCCATGACGCCGGGCGCGGAGCTCTCCGCCACGGGGGCGGGGGCGCGCCGCGGCAGGGCGACGACCTTATTCGCGGCGGCTTTCTCGGCCCCGAGTTTCTGCTCGAGCGCTTCGGGGAGCTTCACGATCTCCAGCGCGCGGGCGCGGTGGGCGAGGCGGCGGATGAAGCCGCGCTCTTCCAGTGCCGTGATCAGCCTGTGGATGCCGGATTTGGAGCGCAGATCGAGCGCTTCCTTCATCTCGTCAAAGGAGGGCGGCACCCCGTCGCGCTGGACGCGCTTGTGGATGAACTCCAGCAAATCCAGTTGCTTGCGTGTCAGCATGGTCGCCCTCATTGCCCGCCTGTTTGGGCAATGTTCTATATGTGTTCCTGTTTTGTGTCAATGCCCGTTGCCAATCGGCACGATCTCGACCGTCTCGCCCACCGCGCGCGCAGGGTCGCCCGGCGGCTGGACGATCAGGCAATCGGCCTCGGAAAGGACTGACAGCAAAGAGGAATCCTGTTTGGAGAAGGCGGTCACGCCCTCCGGCCCGCTCTTTGCCCGCAGGTAATGCTCCCGCGGCCCGTTGGCGGCGAGCGGCGCAGCGAGGCGGGCCATGCGGCGCTGCGCGGCGCCTTGCGGCAGGCCGAGCATCGCCGTGATCACAGGGGCCATGAAGATGCTGCCGCAGACGAGGGCGGAGACGGGATTTCCCGGCAATCCCAAGAGCATGGCCTCGCCCATCCGGCCGGCCATCAAGGGCTTGCCCGGGCGCATGGCCACCTTCCAGAAGCTGCGCTCGAGCCCCGCGCCGGCCGCCGCCTCGCCGACCAGGTCGTGATCGCCAACCGAGGCACCGCCGACCGTGATCACAAGGTCGGCCCCCTCGGCGAGGCGGAAGGCGAGCGCGAGAGACTCGAGCGTGTCGCGCGCGATCGGCAAGAGCCGCGGCAAGGCGCCAAGAGCCTGAAGTTGCGCGTAAAGTCCGTAGGTGTTGGAGGCGATGATCTGGTCGGGGCCGGGCGCGTCACCGGGGGCCACGAGCTCGTCGCCCGTGGCGATGATCGCCACCTCGGGCCGGCGCGTTACGGGCAGGGTCGCGTGATTCATTGCGGCGGCGAGGGCAATGTCGGCCGGGGAGAGCCGGCGCGGGGCGGACAGGCTGTCGCCCGGCCCGAAGTCGGCGCCCATGGCACGGATGTTGATGCTCTTTCCGGCCTCGGAGGAGAGCGTGATCACATCGCCTTCGCGGGCCACATCCTCCTGCAGGATCACCTGATCGGCGCCGTCCGGCACCGGCGCGCCGGTGAAGATCCGCACCGCCTCGCCAGCACCAACGCTTCCGGAAAATCCATGCCCCGCAGCACTTTCTCCGATGATCTTCAAGCGCCCGCCCGCGGCCACATCCGCCTGCCGCACGGCATATCCGTCCATGGCCGAGGCGTTGAACGGGGGCTGGCTGCGGCGGGCGGCGATGGGCCGGGCAAGGACGCGGCCGGCGGCGGCGGTGAGGGGAACCTCCTCCTCGCCGAGGGGCGTGACCAGCGCGAACAGTCGCTCCAGCGCCTCGGCGACCGTGATCACGCCTCGTAATCCCCAGATTTTCCACCGGATTTCCGCGCCAGGCGGATCTCGCCGATCTCCATGCCCTTCTCGGCCGCCTTCAGCATGTCGTAGATCGTCAGCGCCGTGACCGAGGCGGCCGTCAGCGCCTCCATCTCCACGCCCGTCTGGCCCGTGGTCCGGACCGTGGCGGAGATGCGGAGGCCGGGCAGCCCCTCGTCCGGCTCGATGCTGATCGAGACATGCGTGATCGGCAGGGGGTGGCAAAGGGGGATGAGCTCGGCGGTGCGCTTGGCGGCCATGATGCCGGCGAGGCGCGCCGTGCCGATGACGTCGCCCTTCTTTGCGGTGCCACTCATCGCGATATCAAGGGTTTGCGAGGTCATCTTGATGCGCCCCACGGCCACCGCCTCGCGCGATGTGACCGGTTTGCCCGACACGTCGACCATATGCGCTGCGCCGCTCTCGTCGAAATGGCTGAGCGCCATCAGAGGCCACCGGCGCGGGCGGGGACGTCGAGAAGCGCCTTGGTCGCCGCCGTGACATCCGCCTGCCGCATGAGGCTCTCGCCGACGAGGAAGGCGCGGGCGCCGTAGCGGGCGAGGTCCTCGATATGCTCGGGCGTGAAGATGCCGCTTTCGGCCACGATGATCCGCCCTTCGGGGACCCGGCGCGCAAGGGTTCGCGTTGTCTCAAGATCGGTCTCGAAGGTCTTGAGATTGCGGTTGTTTATCCCGATGAGCGTGGAGCTCAATTGCGACGCGCGCTCGAGCTCCTCCTGGTCGTGCACCTCGATGAGCGCGTCCATGCCCCAATGACTGGCCGCGGCCTCCAGCTCTTCGGCCTGGGCGTCGGAGACGCTGGCCATGATGATGAGGATGCAATCGGCGCCGAGCGCGCGGGCCTCGGCGACCTGCCAGGGGTCGTAGAGGAAATCCTTGCGCAGGACCGGCAGCGACACCGCGGCGCGGGCGGCGACGAGATAGGCATCGTCGCCTTGAAAGGACGGGCCGTCGGTGAGGACGGAGAGGCAGGTGGCGCCACCGGCCTCATAGGCCTCCGCGAGGGCCGGCGGGTCGAAATCCGCGCGGATCAAGCCCTTGGACGGGCTAGCTTTCTTGACCTCGGCGATGAGTCCGTAGCCGCCGCGGATCGCGCCGGAAAGCGCCTCGGCGAAGGGGCGGACGGCGGGCGCGGCGGAGGCGCGGGCCTCGATCTCCTGAAGGGGGGTCTCGGCCTTGCGGGCGGCGACCTCTTCCAGCTTATAGGCCTTGATCTTGTCGAGAATATCCATGGCGCGACACTACTCCGGGCTTGCGGCGGAGGGAAGCGCCCCCGCCCAGTCGATGGGCGCCTCGCCGCGCGCCTCGAGCCAGGCGTTGACGCGGCTGAAGGGGCGAGAGCCGAAGAAGCCGCGTCGCGCCGAGAGGGGCGAGGGATGAGGGCTCTCAAGGATCAGGTGGGCCCCCGGGCGGATGCAGGCGGCGCCGAGCGCCTGCGCGGGCTTGCCCCAGAGGAGGAAGGCGGTGGGGCGCAAGGAGACCTCCGTCACCACCTGCCGGACGAGCGGCAGCCAGCCGAGCCGTGTATGGCCGCCGGTAGTGCCGGCGGGCACGGTGAGGGCGGTGTTGAGGAGCATCACGCCCTGCGCCACCCAGGGGCGGAGGTCGCCGGTCGGCGGAGCCGCCTGAACATCGGCCTCCAACTCCTTGAAGATGTTCGAAAGGGAGCGGGGCAGGGGGCGGACGTCCGGTTCCACCGAGAAGGCATGGCCATGGGCATGGCCGGGGGTCGGATAGGGATCCTGCCCGAGGATGAGGACGCGCACCTCCTCTGGCCGGAGCGCCTGGAGCGCCGCGAAGATCCGGGGCTCCGGCGGCAGGATCTGCCGCTCCTCCGCGGCCAGCGCGGCTTCCACGGCGGGCCAACCGTCACGCCAGAAGGGCAGCGCCTCCCAGCCCGGAACCTCGGGCGTCACGTGCCGGAGGTGAGCCGGGCGAGGCCCTCGACCTTGCCCCGCGCCGCGCCGGAATCGATGCTTTCCGCCGCGATTTCAGCGCCCTCGGAGAGAGAGCTCGCCTTGCCGGCGATGAGGAGGGCGGCGGCGGCATTCATCAGGACGGCGTCGCGGTAGGCGCTCTTCTGCCCGTCCAGCAGCGCGCGGAAGGCGACGGCATTCTCCTCGGGCGTGCCGCCGATGATGTCCCTGAACGGATGCTCCGGCAGGCCGGCATCTTCGGGATGCACCTCCATCGAGGTGATCTTGCCGTTGGCCAGCGCGGCGACGGAGGTCGGGCCCGAGATCGAGATCTCGTCCGTCCCGTCGGCGCCATGGACGAGCCAGGCGGCCTCGCTGCCGAGCTCCTGCAGCGTCTCGGCCATCGGGAAGATCAGGTCGATCGCGAAGGCGCCGGTGAGCTGGCGCTTCACCCCGGCGGGATTCGTGAGCGGCCCCAATATGTTGAAGATCGTCTTTATGCCGAGCTCGGCGCGGACGGGCCCGACATGGCGCATTGCGGGATGATGGAGAGGCGCCATCAGGAAGGCGATGCCGATCTCGTCGAGCGCGCGCTGCATCACCTCCGGCCCGGCCATCACGTCGATGCCCATCGCGCCCTGCACATCCGCCGTGCCGCTCTTGGACGAGAGGTTGCGGTTGCCGTGCTTGGCGACCGGCACTCCGGCGCCGGCCACGACGAAGGCCGTGGCGGTGGAGATGTTGAGCGTGTGCTTGCCGTCGCCGCCGGTGCCGACGATGTCCATCGCGCCCTCGGGCGCGGTGACGGCCACGCAGCGGTCGCGCATCGCCTGGGCCGCGGCGGCATATTCCGAGACGCTTTCGCCCCGCGCCCGCATCGCCATCAGGAAGCCGCCGATCTGCGCCGGGGTCGCGGCGCCCTCGAAGAGCATGGCGAAGGCCTCCTCCGCCTGGGCGCGGGAGAGCGGGCCTTCGGAGGCGGCGTAGATCAGGCGTTTCATCGCGTCGTTCATGCCGGCACCTCGGCGCTCGCGGCGGCCATGTCGAGGAAATTCCTCAGCATCTGGTGGCCATGCTCCGAGCGGATGCTCTCGGGGTGGAACTGCACGCCGTGGATCGGCAGGGAGCGGTGCCGCAGGCCCATGATCGTGCCGTCCTCCAGCTCGGCGGTGACCTCGAGCACCTCCGGCAGGCTCTCACGTTCGACCACCAGCGAATGGTAGCGCGTGGCGAGGAAGGGCGAGGGCAGGCCGGCGAAGATGCCGGTGCCGCTATGCGTGACCCGGCCCATCTTGCCGTGCACGATCTCGTGGCAGCGCACCACCTTGCCGCCGAAGGCCTGGCCGATGGTCTGGTGGCCGAGGCAGACGCCGAGGAGCGGCGTGCCCGTCTCGGCCGCGGCCTCAGTCAGCGCCAGGCAGATGCCGGCCTGCGAGGGGTCGCAAGGGCCGGGGGAGAGCACGATCGCCGAGGGGCGCATCGCCATCGCCTCCTGCACGTCCAGCTTGTCATTGCGGCGAACAGTCACCTCCGCCCCGAGCTCGCCCAGGTAATGGACGAGGTTGTAGGTGAAGCTGTCGTAATTATCGATGAGCAGGAGCATCCAAGGGTCCGGAAATTCTGGTCTGGCCCGGGGGCGGGCCCAAGCGCTAAGGTCGGGCCAAGATGGCCCCGGGGCCGGCACGGCGTCAAGCCGCGCGCCGGATTCGGTCGGCCGATAATCGGGCAGGAGGCAGCTTTGTTGCGCGGCGTACTTTCGGGGGTGGTGTTCGGGCTTCTCGTCGGCGGCGGGACGCTTGTCGTCGCCTCGCTCGCGGCGCCACAGCCGCCCGGCAACACCCCGCCCGCCGCGCCAGAGGTGACGGCACCCGCCGGCGCCGCGGCCCCCGAGGCCGACGAGGCGCCCCAGACCCCGGCGGAGGCCGAGGCCGTGCCGGAGGTGGATGCCCCCGCCGCGCCCGGCAGCGTCGCGCCCGAGGCCGCGCCCGAGGCCGATGTCGCCGCCGCCGTGCCCCAGGCCGGCGGGCTCGAGGCCGAGGCGCTGAGCGCCGGCAGCGGCGCGGAGGAATCGCCGGAGGCGCCCGCCACCGGTGCCGCGCCGGAGCGGGTGGCCACGCCCGAGCTTGGCACCGCCGCCGGGGCCGAGGGCGGGCTCGACGCCGAAAGCGCCACGCCGCCCAGCCCCGCCGCGCTACCCGATGCCGCCGTCAGCGATGCGGCGCCCGCCGCGCCGGCAACGCCCGACATGGGCGCCGAGCCGGCAGGGATCGACGCGCTGCCGGGTGGGGATGCCGGCCCCGAAGCCGGGGCCCCCGGGCTCGATGCGCCGGACCTGCCGGCCCTGCCGGGCGAGGAGGCGGCGCCGGAGATCGCCAGCGCCCCGGCCCCCGCCCTCGGCGAGGCGCCGGCCCCCGCCGCCCTCGGCGCGCCCGAGGCGGGGAGCCTCCCCGAAGGCGAGCCCGCCGAGGAGAGCCCCGTCCTCCCCAATCCGCAGAGCGCCCCGCCCGCCGCGCCGGCGCTGGAAGCGGAGCCGGAGGTGGCGGAGCCTGCCGAGCTGCCGGACATGGCGCTGCCAGAGCCGGATGATGCGCCGGAGCAGACGGCGGACGCCCCCCAGGTCATCGCCCGCACCGGAACCGGCGGCGGGTTGCCCGGCGCCTCATCCGGGCCGCCGGTGCTCCGCCTCGGCGATGCGGAGGCGGAGGACGAGGTGCTCGTCGCGCCCGTCCCCGAGGAGGGCGCGCTCTCTGCCTATGCGGCGCCGTTTGAAGGCAGTGACCTGCCACTTCTCACCGTGCTTCTCTTCGACGACGGCAGCCTGCCGCCCTCGGCGCTCGGCGAGATCGAGATGCCGCTGACGGTGCTCATCGACCCCAGCCGCCCCGATGCCGGCGCCGCCGCTACAGCCTGGCGCGCCGCCGGATACGAGGTCGCCGCCATCGCGCGGCTGCCCGCGGGCGCGACGCCGCAGGATGTCGAAGTGGCGCTCGAGGCCGTCTTCGGCGCGCTGCCCGAGGCGGTGGCGCTGGTCGATGCCGGCGGGCTCACGGCCCGCGAGCCGGTGGCCGAGCAGACGATGGCGCGCCTCGCCGCCGACGGCCGCGGCTTCGTGGCGCTCGACGAGGGGCTCGGCACGGCGCGGCGCGAGGCGGAGGCGGCGGATGTGCCCTCCGCCGCGATCTACCGCGACCTCGATGCCGAGGGGCAGGACGCGCGGGTGATCCGCCGCTTCCTCGACCAGGCGGCGTTTCAGGCGCGGAACGGCGGTGGCGTGGTGCTGCTGGCGCGGCTCCGCCCCGACACGATCTCGGCGCTGTCGCTCTGGGAGACGGCGAACCGCGCGGCGCAGGTGAGCTTCGCGCCGCTCTCGGCGGTGTTGCTCGGGGAGTAGGGCGGGGCGCCCACGGGGGCGGCACGCGTAGGGTGGGTTTTCAACCCACCGTCTCTCCCTCACCCGGGCACGACGATGCCGCGCGGGGTGAGCGCCGGCTTGGGGGTTAGCGCTCCTGCCGGTTCCGTGGGGCGCTTTATGGTGCAACCACCTCCCACCTTACCGTCGCGCCCAGCCTCACCAGAGCGCCAGCCCGCGGGACGGGCCGGCGCTCGCCCTGCGCCGTTCCGGCGCGTACCGGGCGGGGGCGAGCCCCGCGCCACGCCCACCTCACCCCGGCGCCGTCTCCAGCGCCCCGATGGCCAGCGCCTTCAGCTCGCGCAGGAGCTTGCGCCGCATGGCCTCCTCGAAATCCTCCCAGCCGAGCGCGGCCTCGACGAAGGCATCCGGCCCCCGGATGACATAGGCGCGGAAATAGGCCGTGAGCTGCTTGATATCCGCCATGTCCTGATCGCTAGCGATGGCGGTGCCGCCGATGGCGAGGGCGTTGACCGTGATCCCCTCCGGCACCGTTATGTCCTGCGGCCGGGGGCCGGTGTTGTTGTTGCCGTCGCCGGAGAGGTCGAGCGTCCGCTGCCAGCAATCCTGCGGCTCGAGCGCCGCCGCGCCCCAGCCCATCGCCGTGCCGAGCGCCGTCGTCGGCGCCGTGCCGACGCGGGGCGTGGCTTGCAGCACCGCCGCGGCGGAGAGGACATCGGCCTCGGTGCGCAGCGCCGTCCAGGGCAGGAGCACCCGCTGCGCCGCCGGCCCGCTCCACTCATAGACCATGAGCCGCACCTCGGGGCCCGGCTCCGTCAGGCGGGCGATCACCTCGGGCGAAGCGAGCGCCCCGGCCAGCCCGCCGAGCTGCAGCCGGTATTCCTCGGCATCGACTGAGCCCGAGACGTCGAGCCCGATGGCCAGCGCCTGTCGGCAGGCGGCCTCCGCCGCGCCGGGGAGCGCGAGCGCCAGTGCGAGCGCGAGACGCCTCACCCGGGGCCGCCCCCGGGCATGTCCAGCGCGCCCAGGGCCATCGCCCGGAGCTCGCGCTCCAGCTTCACCCGCATGGCGCGCTCGTAATCGTCGAAGCCCTCGGCGGCGATGACGAAGGCGCCAGGGCCGCGGATGACCTCGCGGAGGTAATGGGTATAGACGTCCTCCACCTCGCCGGCGCCATTCACGCCGCCCTCGATCACCAGCCCGTTCACCGTGACGCCCTCCAGAGGAAAGACCCGGTAGGCGGTGCTTGGCGGGTAGCTGTCGTTGTGCACGCCGTCGCCGGAGAGGTCGATGACCGCCCGCGTGCAGGCCGGCGCCTCCGACAGCATCCGCGAGGCAAAGCCCAGGGCGGCGCCGATGGAGGTGGGGAACTCGTCATCGTGGCGGCGGGAGGCGGTGATGGCGGCGGCGGCGTCCAGAAGGTCTTCCTCCGTCTCGATCAGCCGCCAGTCGAGCATCACGTCGTGGTTCACGCGGCCCGACCATTCGAAGGCGGCGATGGCGACCGGCGGCTCGCCGGAGCCGAAGAGCGCCTCCTGGACGCCGTCCGACAGAAGCGCCGCCGCCAGCCCCTGGCGCTGCAGCAGATCCTCCCGCTGATCGACCGAGGCCGAGACGTCGAGCCCGAGGACGAGCGCGAGGCGGCAGGCATGGGCAGGGGCGGCAGGGAATAGAGCGGCCGCGAATGTCGCGGCCGCGAAGGGAAGGTGGGCGGCGCCCCGCCTCACCAGTGCCCGGTGTTCTCCATCGAGGCCCAGGGCTCGGCCGGCGCCTTGCGCTCGCCGTTCTGCAGAAGCTCGATGGAGATGTTATCCGGCGAGCGCACGAAGGCCATGTGCCCGTCGCGCGGCGGCCGGTTGATGGTGACGCCGGCATCCATCAGCGTCTGGCAGGTGGCGTAGATGTCGTCGACGCCATAGGCGAGATGGCCGAAATGGCGGCTGTCGTCGGGCAGGGCGTCATCGCCGTCCCAATTGTAGGTCAGCTCGATCGGCGCCTCTTCCTGGCCGGGGGCGGCCATGAAGATCAGCGAGAAGCGGCCGCCCTCGTTGTCGATGCGGCGCGTCTCTTCGAGGCCGAGAAGCCGGTAGAAGGCCATGGAGACCTCGAGGTCTTTGACGCGAACCATGGTGTGCAGATAGCGAAGGGACATGGGGTCTCCCGAAAGGTGAGGTTTGGGGCGAGTCTATCAGGCAGGGCGAGGGCGTCCATCACAACTCCGCGCGGCCGCGGGGTGACGATGCGGGACGGGCTGGCCGGGCGCTTGGACGTCCGCATGGAAATCGCCGGTGGAAGCCGTGTGGCCTCCGCGGGCGCAGGACGGCCCCCGGGTCAGAACGCCGAAGAGAAGGAGATCCCGAGCCGCATGTCGTCGCGCTCGAAGAACTCGACATTCGACCAGGTGTGCGAGGCCTCGATCGTCACCCGGGGCGTGAAGCCGTAGATCTCGTATTTCGGCAGGTCGAGCGACAGATAGGCGCGGCCGCGCAGGTCGCCGCGCTCGCCGCGGGCATAGATCGTGTCGTCGAAGCGGCGCGCGTCGAGCGAGGCGCCGAAGCTGACGCCCGTCGGCCCCAGAAGGCCGATGCCGCTCAGAGGCTCCTCGAGGTCGTAATCCGCCCCGATGGTCAGCCCGTCGTAGCCGCGGTCGGGCTCGCTCGTCATCGCAGAGCTGAACCCGTAGGTCAGCGACAGCCGCCCGATCTCGCCCGGAGCGAAGCTCTGGCGGGCGCGAAGGCCGAGCTGCCAGTAATCCTCGATCCCGTCCTCCATCAGGTATTCGGCGGTGAAGGAGAGGGTCAGCGCGCTGTTCTCCAGCACATATTGCCGGTCATGCCCGAGGCGGAGGAACTGGCGGAGCGGATCGCCCCCGTACCACATCTGCCCGATGGCGGCGGAATAGGTGAGCTGGCGGGGGCCGCTTTCCGGCGCCACGACATGGGTGAAGCCGACGCTGATCGCCGAGTCGGAGAAATCGGAGCCATTCACATCCGGCGCCTGACGCTGGGCCTGGGGGCTCAGCGCATAGGTGCGCCCCTGCGCCTGCAGGTTGAAGGTCGTGCGCGTCCGTTCGCTCTCGGCGAGGCGGTAGGCGATATTGGCGGCGCCGTTGACCTCCAGCCCCGACAGCGGCCGCGCGTCGCCCGAGAGCACGAAGTCGATGCCGGGCAGAAGTGGCAGCTCGATCGTCTCCGCCTCCGAGCCGCCGTTGACGTTCTGCGTCGGCGTCAGGCCGAAGCCGAAGGAGAGCGACAGGGGATTGGCGGCGCGGAGCGCCTGGTAATCCTGCTCCAGCGCCCGGCGCGCCTCGACATCGGGGACGTAGGGCGTCGCCCTGCGGAGCCAGAGCTGCGCCCAGGTCGGATGGCCCGACTGCGCCTCGGCCAGCGCCGTCAGCCGTGCGGCCTGGAAGCGGAGCCGGTCTTCCTCCGTCGCGCGGAAGGCGGCCCGTCCGGCGCGCGCCGCGATCTCGGGATGGCCTAGAACGAGCGCGGCCTCGGCCTTCACATAGAGCCCGATGTCATCCGCCGGATCCCGCTCCAGGAGGAGCTGGGCGAGGCGGAGCGCCTCGGGCACGTTCCCCTCGCGCAGAAGCTGCACGGCCACGGCGCGCAGCTCTTCGGGCGTAAGTGTCACGCCCTGCGCTGCCCCGGCGAGGGGCCAGAGCGCGACGAGCAAGGCGGCAAACAGGGCTTTCATCGGTACAGTATGAATCCGCCGGTTTCCTGGGCATTGTTGTTCTCGAAGCGCGGGTCGGCGCTTTCGATCACGAACACGCCCACCAGCTCGTCGGGCCCGTCGCCGGCGAGGATTGCGTAGTAGCTGCCTTCCTCGTAGGTCACAAGTTCGCCCGCGTCGTTATAGGCGCGCGAGAAGATGCCATTGGTCAATTCGCCGTCATCGCTCATCGTGCCGGGGCCGACGACGAAGCGCAGGTCGGGCAGGAAGATGCGGCCGCCGTCGACATTGTGGTCGTTCGTCAGCGGGATCGGGTCGCCGGTGATGTCGAAGAGCTCGCGGTTGTAGACCCGGCCGCGCACGCCGTTGCCGGCGTTGAAATCCTCGAAATCGATGGCGACCTCCATGTCGCCGCGGGTGAATTCCAGCCCCTCGTCCTCCGAATAGGTGCGGATCCCGGCGTAATCGCCGGTGAACTGCGCCTGGCCGGAGGTCGGCAGGGTCACATCGCCGTTGCGCAGGTAGATGAAGCCGCCGAAGCCGTATTCCAGATAGGAGCCCGTGCGCACGATGGCGAACTGCGTCGAGGGCAGGATCTCGCCGTCGACGCGCACGTTGTTGCGGCTGGCGCCGTAGAGGGCGCGGTAGGTGAACTGGTCGATCAGCGCGCCGGTCTGGCTGTCGCGGACCGTCTCGACCCCGTCGAAGACGCCGTAGCCGCCGAGCGTGTCGAGATCGCGGCCGCGGCGGTAGCGGTTGAAGCCGTCGAAGGCGAGGTTGTCGACGACGAAGCTGTCGTTCTCGGCATTGTAGCGGGCGTTCTGCACATAGCCGCCGCCCTGCTCGTTCTCTTCCTCGTAGCGGGTGATGCCCCGGCCGCGGCTGGGGTCATTCGTGCCCGGGGGGAGCGTGCCGGTGAGCGAGCCCTCGTCATTGGTGCCTTCGACCTCGCCATCGCCCTCCGATTGCGTCGGCGACTCGCCGCCCGGCTCCTCGAAGAAGGGCTGGCCGTCGCCACAGGCGGCCAGAAGCGCCAGAAGCGCGGCGGAAAGTGCCAGTTTTCGCATGTATCCGTGCCTCGTGCTTCGGCGAGGGTGCCTGCTCTTCGCGCCATCATCCGGCCCGCTCCGGTGCCTGTCAACAAAGGAGCGGGGAAGCTTTTCGCCCAATCGGCGCTTTCGCCACGGGGGTGGCCATATATAGTGGGGGCGGGATTTTCAGACGCGAGTGACAGTGATGAGCCTGAGTGACAGCGAGCGCGCCGAGATCGAGGCGCAACGGGCCGAAAGCCGGCCGACCCTCCGCGCGGTATCGGAGGGGATGGAGGCGCATCTCTACCGCGCCCATCCGGTGCTCGACCACGGGATGGTGCGCGTCGTCGACTACATGGGCGACGACGCGGCGATCTGCCAGGCGGCGCGGGTCAGCTACGGGCGGGGCACCAAGAGCGTGCAGAACGACGAGGGGCTGATCCGCTACCTGATGCGGCACTGGCATTCGACGCCCTTCGAGATGTGCGAGGTGAAGCTGCATGTGAAGCTGCCCGTCTTCGTCGCCCGGCAATGGATCCGCCACCGCACGGCCAATGTGAACGAGTATTCTGCCCGCTATTCGATCCTCGACCGGGAGTTCTACATCCCCGAGCCCGACGCGCTCGCCGCCCAGTCGGTCGTCAACAACCAGGGCCGCGGCGAGGCGCTGTCAGGTGAGGAGGCCGCCCGCGTGCTCGACTGGCTCAGGGCCGATGCGGGGCGGGCCTATGACCATTACGAGGCGATGATCTCCCAGGACGGCCAGCAGGGGCTGGCGCGAGAACTCGCCCGGATGAACCTGCCGGCGAATATCTACACGCAATGGTACTGGAAGGTGGACCTCCACAACCTCTTCCATTTCCTGAGGCTGAGGGCGGATGCCCATGCGCAATACGAGATCCGCGTCTATGCGGAGGCGATCTGTGATATCGTGAAGGACTGGGTGCCGGCGGCCTATGCGGCCTTCGAGGATTACCGGATGGGCGGGGTGCAGCTCTCGGCGAAGGGAGTGGCTTGCCTGAAGCGGATGCTGGGGGGAGAAGAGGTGAGCCAGGAGACCAGCGGGATGAGCAAGGGGGAATGGCGGGAGTTCTGGGAGGTTTGGGGTGGGTGAAGAAAAGAAGAAACTGCCTGATAAGTTACCCGCCTCTGCGCGGGGCAAAGTGGGCCGTGCGGCTCTCAACACCCTAGGGGCCGTTCCGTTCGCGGGAGGGCTCTTTTCCGCAGCTGCTGGATTTTGGGGCGAGCGTGAGGAAGAGAAGGTTAATGAGTTCCTTCGAAGCTGGATAGAAATGCTTCGAGACGAGGTTGCTGAGAAAGAGCGCACGATCCTAGAGATCATGGCAAGGTTGGACGTACATGACGAAAAAATTCAAGAACGAATAACAGAGCCAAGCTTCCAGTCGTTAATCAAAAAGAGCTTCAGGGATTGGCCGGTGGCCGAAAGCGAGGATAAGAGAATCTATCTCAGAAACCTGCTGTCAAATGCGGCCTCGGCCAAACTTGTCGGGGACGACGTCGTCAGGCTTTTTGTGGACTGGCTTCGAATCTACTCCAATTTTCACTTTCAAGTTATCGCAGCAATTTACAACTCTGCGGGCATTTCTCGAGGGGAAATATGGGACAAGATCGGCAAAGACCGGGTTCCGGAGAACTCGGCTGATGCAGACCTCTTCAAGCTACTGGTTCGAGACCTATCCACAGGTTCGGTAATAAGGCAATACCGTCCGACAGATGGATATGGCAACTTTTTAAAGAACCCAAGCAGAAAAGGTGGTCGCGACTCAACTACACTAAAGTCTGCATTTGATCGGGAGGAAGGTTACGAGCTCACTGCATTGGGTCAGCAATTTGTCCACTACGCTATGACCGAGTTGCCTCCAAAATTGGAGTTCCAAGCGAAATCACCTTAGAAGGGAAAATCCAGTACTCGGCTTAAACTTCGTGAGAATCTTGCTTGAAAAAACGTCCCTAACTGGCCTTTTCGTGCCCTGTTTCCCCTCGAACCAAACACAAGATATCGCATCGTCTGTGATTTCTTCCACAGTCATCACCGGCCCGCCGGATTTCAACTGCACCCTGTCACCAACTGAAAGTTCTTCGGCCACATCTTCACCTCTCTTGTAGCTTTTCGCTGATTCGATGTTGTCAGTCGCGACGAGCTTTTCAAGTGGCGTGAATACTTTTTCATTTGCAGTGTGAATTTGCTCAACGATATTTGGCTCCCGCGCCACCGCCAGCTCCCACGTCTTCTGCAGGTTCATCCAGAACTCCGCACTCGTCTCCAGCGCCTCGGCCAGGCGCAGCGCCGTGTCGCCGGTGATCCCGCGCCGGCCCCGGACGATTTCCGTCACCCGGTTGGGCGGCACGCCGATCCGGCGGGCGAGGGCGGCGGCGGAAATCTCCAGCGGGCCGAGGAACTCCTCGGCCAGCACTTCACCCGGATGCACTGGGGCCAGACGTTCAATGGTAGTCGCAGAGCTCGACGTCATGGACCTCTCCATTCTCCCACCGGAAGCAGATCCGGTACTGATCGTTGACGCGGATGGAATACTGCCCGGCGCGGTCGCCGCGCAGCGCCTCCAGCCGGTTGCCGGGCGGCACGCGCAGGTCGTCGAGCACATGCGCCGCGTCGATCATCGCCAGCTTGCGCAGGGCCACACGCTCCACCGCCTGAAACCGGCGGACGCGCTCGCGGGCGGCGAGCCGTTGCGTTTCCCTGTCCGCGAAGCTGCGTATCATCCGTCGTACGACCTGCGTACTAATTTAGGATGAAGCGGCCTGCCGGTCAATGGAGTTGGCCTCCCGGGCGGAGGCCGCCCCCCTCACACCTTTTTCAGATTCCCCGCCATCTGCCGTCCGTCCCGCCCGTCGATCAGCTCGAACTCGACCTGCTGGTTGTCCGCGAGCCCGGTGAGGCCGCTCTGTTCCACGGCGGAGATGTGGACGAAGATGTCCCGTCCGCCGCCCTCCGGTTCGATGAACCCATACCCCTTGGTGGTGTTGAACCACTTCACGGAGCCCTTCGGCATGTCCTTCTCCTTCACGTGCCGCTGGCGCTGCGGCAGGCCGGGGCGGGGGCCCTTCGGGGCCGGCTGGCCCCTCCCGCCCGTATGGTCCAGAATTGGCCAATGCCTGCAAAAGGCAAATGACAACGCGGCCCCGGCGCGCCGGGCGGCCGCGTTTGCCCATGAAGGAGGCAGCAGATGCGATTTTTCGGGCTGGCCGCGTGCGACACCTGCCGCCGCGCGCGGAAGGAACTGGCCGCCGCGGGCCGCGACGCGGAGGTGATCGACATCCGCGAGGCGGGGATCCCGCCGGATCTGGCGGCCGAGATGGTGGCGGCGCTGGGGCCGGGCGTCGTCAACCGCGCCTCCACCACCTGGCGGGGCCTGACGGAGGAGGAGCGGGCGCAGCCGCCCGAGGCGCTGCTCACCGCCCATCCGCTCCTCATGAAGCGCCCGGTGATCGAGGCGGGCGGGCGCTGGTCGATGGGCTGGAAAGACGAGGCGCGGGCGCGCGCGCTCGGGGAATAGGGGCGCCGCGGGGAAGGGCGGCCCGGTTTTCCCCTCTTGGAGCGGCCGCCCCCGGGCCCTAGATCGAGACCTGAAAGGAGCACCTTCATGCGCAACGCTGCTCTCGTCCTCGGCATCATCGCCGGGCTCATCGGCCTTCTCGTCGGGCTCTTCGGCTTCGGTTGGACGGAGCTGACCCGGGTTCACCCCGAGGCGGCGCGGTTCCTCGATTTCGAGAACGAGGGTCTGGTGCGGGCGGCCTCGATCCTCGCGCCCGTCCTCGCCATCGCCGGCGGTGCCATGGCCCGGGCGCTGGCGCTCTGGGGCGGGGTGCTCCTCCTTTTCTCCGCCGCGCTTCTCTATGCCGGTTTCGGCTTCAACGTGGCGACGCTCTTCCCCATCACCATGGCCGCCCTCGCCGGCGTGCTCGCCATCGCGGCCGGCAAGCCCGACGAGGAAAAGGCGCATTTCTAGCCGCCGAGGCGGCGCGCCAACAGCCTGTCGAGGCTGAGCGCCCCCGCGCCCTTGAAGAGAAGGACCGCGACGCAGAGCCCCCAGAGCGCCCGCTGATCGGCGATGAGCGAGCCCGGATCGCGGTCGAACAAGCGGCCGATGGTGGCAGAATCCGCCCCGTGGCCGATGATGTCGGTGAGGCTCTGGACGGCGATGAAGGCCATCATGCCGAGCGCGGCGGGCCGCGTGGCGAGGCCGAGGAGGATCAGCGCCGGCAGGACGAATTCCGCCAGCGTGCCGGCGGTGGTGACCGCCCAGGGCCAGGCGCCGAGCGCGGACGGGTCGTAGCCCGCCGCTTCGAGCTGGCGCGGAAATATCTGCGCATAGGCGCCGGCGGAGGGGTGGAGCCATCCGAAGATCCCGGGGCCGGTCTTGGTGAGCGCCGATTTCCAGAAATAGGTGAGCAGCACCCCGGCGAAGGTGAGCCGCGCCAGAAGCGGCAGCGCCTCCTCGCCGATCCGGCCGAGGTGCGCCTGCGTGCGGGTGAGGGCAGGGACCATCAGGCGAGCTCCGAGAGGGCGCCGGAGGTGAGGAGGAGCCGGAGGAGCCCCGGCAGCGCCTCCGGCGCAAGCGCGGCGGCAGTGCCGAGCGGCGCGCCCTCCATGTGAGCCCTGAGCGCGGGCAGGGCCGTCTCGGGCACGACATGCGGCGCCGGGTCGAAGCCGGGGCGGGTGACGAGCGCCGCCTCGGGGCCGGGGGCGGGCTTGGGCCCCCCGTGATGCGCCGCCCAGATCGAGACGATGGGATGCGCGGAGGTCACCAGCCGCGTGGCCGGGGCGAAGCGGAGCCGGAGCGCCGGTAGCCGGGCCTCTGGGAATGCCGCCAGCGCGTCGGGCCCGACCGGGGCGGCGTCGGCGGCGTGGTAGCTCTCGCGGAGCGCCATCTCCAGCCGGGCGACATCGGCCAGATAGGGCAGGGTGGCGGCGGGCGGGAAGCCGGCGATGAACTCCGGGAAGGCCGCGCCATAGAGACGCATGACGGGGCTCTGAGGCGGCGAGACCCGCGCGAAGGCGCCGGCCATGGCATGGAAGAACGCCTCTCCGACCAGCGCCTGGGTGACAGGGAAGCCGGCCGCGAGCGCCTCCCTCAGCGCCACGGCGACATTGTTGCGATAGACGTCGAACCGCCGCCCGGCGGGGCCGCCCTGGCCGTCCGTCAGGCCGGGGGGCGGCGGGGCCGTGGGGTCGAGGAGGGCGGTGGGGAAGCCCTGTGCCTTGGCATCGGCGTCGGAGGGGGGCTGTCTGCCCCCCGTCTCCTTCGGCGTCGTCATCGCGCTCGAACCGGTGGCGCTGCGATGACGACCCCCCGAAGATTTTCCGCGAGCAAAGACAGGGGGGCCCGGCTCATGCCGGGGCCACGTCGAGCGCGGCTTCGGCGCGGGAGGCTTCGAGCGCCAGCGTCGGCCAGTCGGGGATGTCATTGTCCCATTCGATGAGGATGGGGCGGGGGCCGGCGCGCTCGAGCGCGTAGTCGAGCAGTGTCCAGACCGGGTCGGCGACCTCGCGGCCATGGCTGTCGATGAGGAGCGGGCGCCCCGCGTCATCCTCCGCCTCGTCATGGCCGCCGAGATGGATCTCGCCGACCTCCGCGAGCGGGAAGGCATCGAGATAGGCGCGGGGGGAGGTGCCGAGATTGGTGGCCGAGATGAAGACATTGTTGATGTCGAGGAGGAGCCCGCAGCCGGTGCGGCGGGCGATCTCGGCGAGGAAGGCCGGCTCCTCCCAGGTGCTCTCGGCGAAGGCGAGATAGGAGGAGGGGTTCTCCAGCAGCATCGGGCGGCCGAGCGCCTCCTGCACCTGGCTCACATGGGCGCAGACCCGGGCGAGGGTCGCGTCCGTATAGGGCAGAGGGAGGAGGTCGTCGAAATAGGCGCTCTCATGCGTCGACCAGGCGAGGTGTTCCGAGAAGCTCGCCGGCTCCAGCCAGTCGCAGAGCTGCCTCAGCCGGGCGAGGTGAGCGTCATCGAGCGGCCCCGCGCCGCCGATGGAGAGGCCGACGCCATGGACGGAGATGGGGAAGCGCTCGCGAAGGGCGCGGAGCTGCGCGAGTGGGCGGCCGCCCTCGCCCATGTAGTTCTCGGCATGGATCTCGAGCCATTCGACCGGGGCGGGGTCTTCAAGGATCGCGGCGTAATGCTGCGGCTTGTAGCCGACGCCTGGGGCGGCGGGCAGGCGGGGCGCGGCGGCGCTTGCGTCGAGCATGTTACGGGTCCTCCCCGGGGCATGGCTGAAAGATGGTGCGGGGTGGCTGGTTCGGCCACCCCGGGCGGCCGGATTTACGCCGGCAGGTCGCGTTCGAGCGGCTCAAGCGAGCCCATGCGGGGGGAGCCGTCGGCCATGGTCGGCAGCATCATCTCCTCGCAGGTGCCGGAGGGCACCAGCGTCCAGGCGTTGCCCTGATAGTCGATGGTGGAGGTGCCGGCGCAGGTGGTGCCGGGGCCGGCCGCGCAATCGTTCTCGCCCGCGAGGCTGACGCCGTAGCATTTCACCTGTTCCTGGGCGGTGGCGGCGCCGGCGAGGCCGGCGAGCGCGGTGCCGACGGCGGAGGCGACGAGAAGGCTGGTCTTGGTGATGGTCATCTTTGGTCTCCCGATGTTGGCCGGGGCCGGGCGGCCCCATGCTCCTCTCTTCGGGAGGCGGGCCGCCGGCGTTACCGCCTTCACGCATCGGTGACCATCTGGCGCTTTTCGCCCTGCCGCGTGTAACATTTCCCCGAAGCGCGGCGAAGGGGAGGGCATGGGCGCGGAGCGCGACAGACGGTGGAGCGAGCTCCTCCGCGCCGCCAACCGCGGCGACGGAGCGGCCTATGCTGCCTTCCTGACCGAGGTCGCGCCGGTGATCCGCACCGTGGTGGCGGGGCGCGGCCGGAGCCTCGGCGCCGAGGTGGAGGATGTCGTGCAGGAGGTGCTGATCGCGCTTCATACCAAGCGCCACACCTGGCGCGAGAGCGAGCCGGTCGCCCCCTGGCTCTACGCCATCGCCCGCTACAAGACGCTGGATGCGGCGCGGGCCGGGCGGCGACGTGGGCAGATGAGCCCGCTGGACGAGGCGGCCGAGCCCGCCGACGAGCGGCTCCCCGAGCCCGGCGCGGCCGGCGACGTGGCGCGGCTCCTGGCCCGGCTCGGCGGCGGCGAGGGCGGCCGGGCGGCGCGGATCGTGCGCGCCCTCGGCATCGAGGGGCGGAGCGCCGCCGAGGTGGCGGCGCGCGAGGGAATGAGCGAGGGCGCCGTGCGCGTCGCCTATCACCGCGCCATGGCCGAGCTGAAGGCCGGTGCCGGTGCAACCGAGAGAGAGCCATGACGACCGAGGAGCTGATCGCGGAACTGTCGAAGAGGCCCGCCGGCGCAAAGCCGCCGGCGCCGATGGGCCGTGCGCTGGCGCTGGGGCTCGCCGCCGGGCTGGCGGTGAGCGTGGCACTCTTCCTCGCGGTGCTCGGGCCGCGGCCGGGGCTGTTGGGGCTCTGGGCCGATCCGCTCATCGCCGCGAAAACGCTGATGCCGCTCGCCGCCGCGTGCCTCGCGCTGACCGCGCTTTTGCCCTCCGTCCGCCCCGGCGCGGCGCTCGGGGCGGGGGCACGGGCGCTCTGGCTTGTGCCGGCGCTGGCGGCGGGGCTCTTCGCGCTCGCCTTTGCCGGGCTGGCGCCGGGTGAGCGGCTCGCCACCTTCATCGGCCATTCGATCCAGGTCTGCCTGCCGGCGATCTCGCTTCTGTCGCTGCCGCTCACCGCGGGGATCGTGGCGGCGCTCCGCCGCGGCGCGCCGGAGCATCCGGCCCGCGCCGGGGCGCTGGCCGGGCTGGTGGCGGGCGGGCTCGCCGCGGCGGTCTATTCGACCTTCTGCACCGAGGATTCCCCGGTGTTCTATGCCGTCTGGTATTCCTGCGGCATCGGCATCGCCACCGGGCTCGGCGCGCTGGCCGGCGCCCGGTGGCTGCGCTGGTAGGCCGCCTGTCAGCAGCGGTAGGCCGCGTCCTCGACATTGACGCGCTGCGTCGTCACGCCCCCCGCGCCGGAGGTCACGCGGACGATATAAGTCTGCGAGGGGGACGACATGTCGTAGCTGAGCGTCATGCCATCCGTCGTCCGCCGCTGCTCGGCGGGGATATTGGCCGTGTAGATCGTCTGCGTATTCGTGGTGCCCTGTTGGCCATAGGCATAAGTCGCGCCTGTCGTGGTGCGGGCGACGCCGGCGCCGCTGCTGGTGCCCACCCGGGCATCCTCGAAGGCATAGGTGCTGGAATTCTCGAAGGTGAAGCGGATCTGCGCGATGCCGGTGGCGGCACTCGCCTCGACACGCAGCCGTTCGGTGCCGCCGCGCGGCACGATCACCGCGTCTGCAGAGCCGCTCCCTCCGGGGCATCCGCGCGCCGCGACGCCGGCGCCGGGCACGTTGCTGCTGAGCGCCATGAAAGGCCCGCCGGAGGCGTAGCTCAGCGTCACCTGAGGGGCATCCTCGCCGGTGGAAGAGGGGCCCGTGTCGCAGCCTGCAAACAGGGCGACGGCGGATATGGCGGCGATGGCAGCAAACGTTCTCATTTCAAGGGTTCCCTTAGAATCGACATGGAATGATGAGCAAAGCCTGCACCCGCAGGCCGCGCGCTGTCGACACTTTTAGGTAACCTTGGGGAAGGGGCGCCCGCCAGGGGCACCCCTCCTGCCTATTCCGCGGCGATGGCCGTGGCCGCGAGGTCGGGCGGCGTCACCTCGGCGGCGAGCGCCGTGATGGCCTCCTCGCGGGAGGCGGTCGAGGTCGCCTTTTCGCCGAGCCGGCGGATGGAGACGCTCTTCTCCTCGACCTCGCGCAGGCCGACGGCGAAGATCACCGGCACCTTGGCCAGCGAATGCTCGCGGACCTTGTAGTTGATCTTTTCGTTGCGGATGTCGGCCTCGGCGCGGATGCCCGCCGCCTTCAGCTTCTCCACCGTCTCGAGCACGTAAGCATCGCAATCCGACACGATGGAGGCGACGACGACCTGCGTCGGCGCCAGCCAGAGCGGCAGCTTGCCGGCATGTTCCTCGATGAGGATGCCGATGAAGCGTTCGAAGGAGCCGACGATGGCGCGGTGCAGCATCACCGGGCGGTGCTTGGCGCCGTCCTGGCCGATATAGGTGGCGTCGAGCCGCTCGGGCAGGACGAAATCCACCTGGAACGTCCCGCATTGCCAGTCGCGTCCAATGGCATCCGTCAGCACGAATTCGAGCTTCGGCCCGTAGAAGGCGCCCTCGCCGGGGTTGAGCTCGACATCGTTGGTGACCTTGCGCGTCGCGTCGAGGAGGGCCTTCTCGGCCTTGTCCCAGATCTCGTCACTGCCGGCGCGGACGTCGGGCCGGTCGGAGAACTTGATCTTGTAGGTCGGGAAGCCGAGGTCGCGGTAGATGCCGGAGAGCATCGAGATGAACCGCTCGCATTCGGCGGCGATGTCCTTCTCTTCGCAGAAGATATGCGCATCGTCCTGCTTGAAGCCGCGCACCCGCATGATGCCGTGAAGCGCGCCCGAGGGCTCGTAGCGGTGGCAGGCGCCGAACTCGGCCATGCGCAGCGGCAGGTCGCGGTAGGACTTCAGCCCGTGGTTGAAGATCTGCACGTGGCAGGGGCAGTTCATCGGCTTCAGCGCGTTGATGCGCTTCTCGCGCGCATGTTCCTCGTCGACCTCGACGATGAACATGTTCTCCTGATACTTCTCCCAGTGGCCGGAGGCCTCCCAGAGCTTGCGGTCGACCACCTCGGGCGTGTTCACCTCGACATAGCCGCCCGCCTTCTGGCGGCGGCGGACGAAGGCCTGCAGCTCGGTGTAGATCGTCCAGCCGCGCGGATGCCAGAAGACCTGGCCCGGCGCCTCCTCCTGCATGTGGAAAAGGTCCATCTCGCGGCCCAGCTTGCGGTGGTCGCGCTTGGCGGCCTCCTCCAGCATCGTCAGATGCGCCTTGAGGTCGTCGCGGTTGCGGAAGGCCACGCCGTAGATGCGCTGGAGCTGCGGGCGCGTGCTGTCGCCGCGCCAATAGGCTCCGGCGATGGACATGAGCTTGAACGCATCCGCCGGCACCTGCCCGGTGTTCTGCAGATGGGGCCCGCGGCAGAGATCCTGCCAGTCGCCATGCCAGTACATGCGGATCTGCTGATCCTCGGGGATCGCCTCGACCAGCTCGACCTTGTAGGGCTCGCCGGCCGCCTCGTAGTGGGCGAGCGCCCGGGCGCGGTCCCAGACCTCCGTCCGGACCGGCTCCCGGGCGTTGATGATCTCCTTCATCTTCGCCTCGATGGCGCCGAGATCCTCGGGCGTGAAGGGCTCGGCCCGGTCGAAATCGTAGTACCAACCATGGGCGATCACCGGGCCGATGGTGACCTGCACATCGGGCCAGAGCTCCTGCACGGCGCGGGCCATGATATGGGCGAGGTCATGCCGGATGAGCTCCAGCGCCTCGGCATCGTCCTTCATCGTGTGGATGGTGATCTCGCCGGAGCGCTCCAGCGGCCATTGCAGATCCCAGTGCTGGCCATCGAGCGCCGCCGAGATGGCGCGCTTGGCGAGAGAGGGGGCAATGCTCTGGGCGACCTCGGCCGGCGTCGTGCCGGCGGGATAGTCGCGGCTGGAGCCATCGGGGAAGGTCAGGGAAATATCGGCCATGGGCCTCTCTCCTCGTCGGTTCGGCGCCTACGAAGCGCCCGGTTGCGGGTCTATGTCGTGGCGCTGACATGGCCCGGGGCGGCGGCGAGGTCAAGCCGGCGCGTGGCCGCGGGGCGTGCAGGCCGGGCGCCGAAAGGATTTGCCGGGGGCAGGGGGCGGGGCGTAGGCTCGGCATCGTTTCAGTCAGGGAGATCGGGATGACATCCTCTTATCTTTCGGGGTCTGCGGCCCCCCTTCTCGGGGCCGGGCTCCTGGCCCTTGCGGGTTGCTCAGCGGCGCCGCTCGAGCCGCTCGACGTGACCGGCATCGCCCAGGCGGGGGCCATCGTCGCCGGGCTCGACGAGCGGCTCGAAGAGGCGCGCCCCCTGCGGGCGGACGATCTGCCGACCTCCGGCACCGCAGAGATGGAGGGCCTCGCCATCATCGGCGATCCGGCGCTGGACGATGCGCCGGCGGCCGTCGGCGGCCTTGCCATGCGGCTCGACTTCGCCGCCGAGCGGCTGGAGGGCGAGGCGGCACATTTCATCGACGTGGACAATCGCGAGGTGGAGGGCGAGCTCAGCTTCCTCGCGACCAGCATCCGCGATGACGGGTTCACCGCGCAGATGCCGACACATGCCGAGGGCACGCTGACCCGGCAGGGCAACGTGCTCGACATCGATACCTGGCTTCCGGTGTCGCTCTTCGAGGATGCCGACGGCGAGATCCTCGTCCTCGGCCAGCGCGGCTTCGACGGGCCCTCGCTCTATACCGGGGAGGAGGCGCGGCTCTCCGTCGGCATCTTCGCCGGCGAATAGCGCGGGTGGACAGGCGCCGCGCCCCGGGCCATGACCCGGGGCATGGATCATCTCGACACGCCCCGCGGCCGGCGCCTGGCCTATCACCTCACCCCCGGCGACAGCTCGCTCGATGCGCCGGCCATCGTCTTCCTCGGCGGCTTCCGCTCCGACATGGAGGGCACGAAGGCGCTCTTCCTCGAGGATTGGGCCCGCGAGCAGGGCCGCGCCTTCCTGCGCTTCGACTATTCCGGCCACGGCAGCTCGTCGGGCACCTTCGAGGAGGGTGCCATCGGCGACTGGGCCGAGGATGCCGCCGCCGCCATCGCGCTTCTCGACGGGCCGCTCGTGCTCGTCGGCTCCTCCATGGGCGGCTGGATCTCGCTTCTCCTCTCGCGGTCGCAGCCGGAGCGGGTGGCAGGCCTCGTCACCATCGCCGCGGCGCCCGACTTCACGGAAGAGATGTGGGAGAGCTTCACGGAGGCCCAGCGCACCGAGCTGACCGAGGCGGGGCTGACGCACCGCCCGTCGGATTACGGCGATCCCTATCCGATCTCCCGCCGGCTGATCGAGGAGGGGCGGCAGCATCTGGTGATGACCGATCCCCTGACCCTCACGATGCCGGTGCGGATGCTGCAGGGCACGGCGGATGCGGATGTTCCCCAGGCCCGCGCGCTCCAGCTCCTCGCCCATGCCGAGGGGCCGGACATCCGCCTGACGCTGGTCAAGGGGGCGGACCACCGCTTCTCGACGCCGGAGTGCCTGCGGCTGATCGTCCGGGCCGTCGCCGAGGCCTCCTGACCTGTCGCTCCCTCGCTGGACCCCGGGCGCCGCCCGTGCGAGGGGCAGGGTGGCACGACCCGTTCCGGGGTGCCGGATGACCAATGACAAGGATCCCTCATGCGCTATTCCCTCGCCGCCCTCCTGACCCTCGCCGCCGCCCCGGCCTTCGCCCATGTCGATCCGGGCGAGCATGGCTCGCTCCTCGCCGGCGTGACCCATCCGCTCTTCGGGCTCGATCATGTGCTCGCCATGGTGGCCGTGGGGCTCTGGGGCGTTCTCATCAGCCGCCGGGCAATTTGGGCGCTGCCCGCGAGTTTCGTCGGCGCGATGGTGGCCGGCTATGCGCTCGCCATGGCCGGTCTGCCGCTGCCGGTGGTGGAGCCGATGATCCTCGCCTCGACGGTGGTCCTCGGCCTCGTCGTGGCGCTGGCGCTCCGCACCGATCTGCGCATCGCCTGCGGCATCTGCGCCTTCTTCGGGCTCTTCCACGGCCATGCGCATGGGGCGGAACTGGGGGAGGCCGGCGCCCTGGCCTTCGGGCTCGGCTTCATCGCCGCCACCGCGGCGCTCCATGCCGCCGGCGCCATCCTTGGCCTCGCCCTCGCGCGCCTCGGCCCCTATGCCTCGCGCGCCATCGGGCTGGTGACGGCCGGGCTCGGCCTCTCGATCATCTTCTGAAGGCAAAAGGGGCGGGGAAACCCCCGCGCCCCTTTCATCTGGCCGAAAATACCTCGGAGGTGTGGAGGCAGAGCCTCCACCCGGCCCAACGGGCCGGCCCCCCTCTCAAACCGCCGTCGCGCCGTCCTTGCGCGCCGGTTCCGGCTCGTTCCCCTCGTCGCTCGTCTCGTTCACGGCCACGATGCGCGGCCAGGGCCGCGGCTTCGCCGCCGGCGCGCCGGCATTGGCGTCGATGAACTTCAGGACCAGCGGCCGGATGTTGTGGCGCCAGGACTTGCCGGCGAAGATGCCGTAATGCCCGGCGCCCGGCTCCAGATGCGCGGCCTTCTTCTCGCGGGGCAGGCCGGTCAAGAGGTCGAGCGCCGCGTAGCACTGGCCGGGGGCGGAGATGTCATCCTCCTCGCCCTCGACGACCTTCACGGCGACCGTGGTGATCTTGCCGATGTCGACCGGCTTGCCGGCGACGGTGAAGGCGTTCCGCGCCACTTCGCGGTTCTTGAAGATCCGCTCGACGGTGGAGAGGTAGAACTCCGCCGTCATGTCCATCACCGCCAGATATTCGTCGTAGAAGACGTTGTGGCGGTCGTTGTCCTCCGCCTCGCCCTTGGCGGCGCGGACGATCTGGTTCTGGAAGGCCTCGGCATGGGTCTCGGCATTCATCGAGATGAAGGAGGCGAGCTGAAGGAGCCCCGGATAGACGAGCCGCCCCACGCCCGCATATTTGAAGCCGACCTGCTGGATGGCGCCCTGCTCGAGCTGGCCCATGGTGACGGAGCGGCCGAAGTCGGTGACCTCGGTGTGGTTCGCCTCCGGGTCGATCGGGCCGCCGATCAGAGTCAGCGTACGCGGCTGCGCCTCCGGCTCCTCCTCCGCCAGATAGGCGGTGGCGGCCAGCGTCAGCGGCGCGGGCTGGCAGATGGCGATAACGTGAAGATCGGCGCCGAGCGCGCGCATGAACTCCACGAGATAGAGCGTGTAATCCTCGACATCGAACTTGCCCTCCGACACCGGAATGTCACGGGCATTATGCCAATCGGTGACGAAGACCTCGCAATCGGGCAGGAGCGAGATAACTGTCTTGCGCAGGAGGGTGGCGTAATGGCCCGACATCGGCGCGACAAGCAGCACCCGCCGTGCCTTGGGCGCGCGGCCCGGGACTTTGAAATGGACGAGATCGCCGAAGGGCTTCTCGACCATCTTCATGATGCGCACTGTATGGTCGCGCCCGTCCTCGCCGGCGAAGGTGGGAATGCCCCAGGCGGGCTTCTCGACCATCCGTCCGAAGCTGCGCTCCGTCACCGCGCCCCAGGCCTTCAGCCAGGGCGCCATCGGATGGGCGGCCATGGCGGGATAGGAGCCGATGGCCTCCGCCGTCGCGCCCAACCACTGGTTGGTGTTGCGCATGGTCTCCATGAAGTCATAGGTGAACATGTTCTTCATCAGACCCTCCGGTGGTCCGCCGAAATCCTGCCTGCGATCCCGCACCAGGACGGCCGCGGGACTCGCGATGCTGCAGGTGCAAAGTAGGGCCGAAGCGTTAACATGTCTACGGAAGAGACCGATAACCGCGCAGAATCGCAAACGAACCGTAAACGGCTCGAGGAAAATCTCGTCCGGATCGAGGCGCTGACGACACGGTTTCTCGCCGCCATCTCGCAGGCGCGGCAGGTGCCGCAGGGGCTCGCCGGCCCGGGGCCGGAGCTCTATGCCCGCGCCGCCACCGCCTGGTGGCAGACGGCGATGCATGACCCTGCGAAGCTGATCGAGGGGCAGATCGGCTGGTGGGGCGAGACGCTGAAGCACTACGCCGAGATGCAGGCGAGCCTCGCCCGGGGCGAGCTCCTGCCCGCCGCAAGGCCGGAGGGCGCGGCGGCGGAGGGCAGGCCCGACAAGCGGTTCACCAACCCGCTCTGGGACAGCCACCCCTGGTTTCACACCATCAAGGAGCAATACCTCGCCAATGCCGCCGCCATTGCCTCCGCCGTCGAGGCGCTGGAGCTGGAGTCGGCGGAGAAGCGGCGGTTGAGCTATTTCTCCCGCGCCATGGTCGATCTCATGGCGCCCACGAACTTCCTCGCCACCAATCCCGACGCGCTCGAACGCGCGCTCGCGACCGAGGGGCAGAGCCTCGTCGATGGGCTGGAGAACCTCGTGGCGGATCTGGAGGCGAATGCGGGCGATCTCATCGTCTCGCTCGCCGACAAGCAGGCCTTCGAGGTCGGGCGCAACCTGGCGACCAGCCCCGGCGAGGTCGTCTACCGAAACCGGCTCTTCGAGCTGATCCAGTACGCGCCCTCGACGGAAGAGGTCCGCAAGACCCCGCTCGTCATCTTCCCGCCCTGGATCAACAAGTTCTACATTCTCGACCTCACCGAGCGGAACAGCTTCATCCGCTGGGTCGTGGCGCAGGGCTATACGGTCTTCGTCGTCTCCTGGGTGAACCCGGAGCCGGGATTCAAGGAGACCGGCCTCCTCGACTATATCGAGGAGGGCTACCTGACGGCCATGCGCGAGGCCCGCGCCATCTGCGGCACGAAGAGCGTCAACGCCATCGGCTATTGCATCGGCGGCACGACCCTGTCGCTGGCCCTCGCCCTTCTCAAGAAGCGCGGCGAGAAGCTCGTGAAGGCGGCGACCTTCTTCACGACGATGACGGATTTCTCCGATCAGGGAGAGATGGGCGTCTTCCTCAACGACGATTTCGTCGATGCCATCGAGGCGGAGGCCGCCCGCACCGGCATCATGGACAAGTTCTACATGGCGCGGACCTTCTCGTTCCTGCGCGCCTCCGACCTCATCTACCGCCCCGCGATCCGCAGCTACATGATGGGCGAGGCGCCGCCCGCCTTCGACCTGCTCTACTGGAACGGCGACGGCACCAACCTGCCGGCGAAGATGGCGACCGAGTATCTGCGCGGCCTCTGCCAGCAGGATCTCTTCGCGACGACAGGCCTGCCGCTCGGGGATGAGCGGCTGCATATCTCCGACGTCACCGTGCCGCTCTGCTCCATCGCCTGCGAGACGGATCACATCGCCGCCTGGCGCGCCTGCTACGAGGGCGTCCGGCAATATGGCGCGAAGGACAAGACCTTCATCCTGTCGGAGAGCGGCCATATCGCCGGCATCGTAAATCCGCCGTCGAAGAAGAAATACGGCCATTACACGGGCGGCCCGCTCGATGGCTCCGCCGAGGCGTGGAAGGCCGGGGCGGACCGGAGCGACGGCTCCTGGTGGCCGCTCTGGGAGGCCTGGCTGCGCGAACGCTCGGGCAAGAAGGTCCCCGCCCGGACCCCTGGTGATTCGGCTCATCCGAGCCTCGGCCCGGCGCCCGGGACCTATGTGCTCCCGGCTCCGGCGGGGCAGGGAACGGGGCAGGGGGTGGGCTAAGCCCCTGAATTTCTGCCGCAACGGAACTTCCTTTTGCTGCACTGCAGAAAAAGCTTGAAATGCTGCACTGCAGCATCCATATTCCTGCCATGGCGAGAGGGCGCCCCGAAGGCCTGCCCCGCCGACAGAATGGAAGGATCGAAGCCATGGCCTACACGCCGAGCACGCCCGACTACACCGCCGCCTTCAAGGACATGATGTCCATGTTCCCGATGGACACGAAGGCCGTCGAGACCATGTTCAAGTCGCAATCCGCGCTTGCCGAGAAGATGTCCCACGTCGCCATCGACGCCGCGCTGAAATCCAGCGATCTCTCGGCGAAATGGACGCAGGAGACGCTCGGGAAGCTCTCCGAGATGACCCGCGCCAAGGACGAGCCGACGGATTATGCCAAGTCGGTCACCGACTTCGCCTCCTCCTCCGCCGAAAGCGCCGCCGAGCACATGGCCGCCTTCGCCGAGATCGCCAAATCGGTGCAGACCGAGACGCTCGAGCTCATGCTCGCCGCCGGCAAGGACATGACCGACGACATGACCACCGCGGCCCGCAAGGCCCAGGGCGCCGCCAGCTCGGCCGCCGAGAACGCCACCTCGTAAGCGTCTGGTAAGCGCCTGGCCCCGGATGCGGGCCGACCGGCTGAGAGACGCTAAGAGACAGGGGCGGGCTGCAGGACATGCAGCTCGCCCTTTCCTTTTCGAATTCGGGGCGTAGACTTTCTTCTGCACTGCAAAATGCCAGGGGAGGGACGCAGAATGGCCGACGCAGGGAAACCTCTGCTCATCAAGCGATATGCCAGCCGGCGCCTCTACAATACCGAGACCAGCGATTACGTGACGCTGGAAGACATCGCCGCCTTCATCCGCGAGGGCCGCGAGGTGCAGATCGTCGATCTGAAATCGGGTGACGACCTGACGCGGCAGTACCTTCTGCAGATCATCGCCGAGCACGAGAGCCGGGGCGAAAGCGTCCTGCCGGTCGATGTGCTGACGGATCTCGTCCGCAGCTACACGAGCCAGGCCTCCTCCGTGGTGCCGCAATTCCTCGCCGCCAGTTTCGAGATGCTCCGCGAGGGGCAGAGCCAGATGATGGAGACGATGACCCGCGCCAATCCCATGGCGCAGATGCCCGGCTTCGAGGCGATGCGCGCCCAGCAGGAGGCCTTCCTGAAGGCCATGGGCGGCATGATGGGGGGCGGCGGCGCGGCCGGCAGCGCTCCCGCGGCCGAGAAGGGCGAGGAAGAGCTGACCGACATCCGCCGCCAGCTCGCCGAGCTTCAGGAGAAGCTCTCGAAGATGAGCTAGGGGGTGGCGGGCTGAAGCCCGCCCTCCGGGGTTCGCCCCCTATGGCGCTCGTGTGATGCCCCGCCTCGTGCGCGGTGGTGGCGCATTGCGGGTGGTGTTCCGTGGTTGCGGCCCGAAAGCCCGCCCTACGGCACGGGGCGTAGGGTGGGTTTGTAACCCACCGCTGGCGCAACGCTCCTGCGGTGCCCCCGCCCGGGTAACGCGCCGCAGGCGCAGGGCGAGCGCCGGCCCGTCCCGCGGGCTGGCGCTCTGGTGAAGCCTGGCCCGGCCGGTGAGCGGGGAGGTGGATTGCGCCATAAAGCGCGCCGTCCAACTCGCAGGAGCGCCAACCCCCGGGCCGACGCTCGCCCTGCGCGGCGGGGTCAGCGCTTGATGTGGCCGGGCAAGGTGGGTTGCAAACCCACCCTACGCCTGGGCGATGCCGACCGTCTGAGCGGGCAGGGCGGGGACCCGCCCTACCCCCTTACGCCACCTCGGTGAACACCTTGTCGAGCGCCGCCTCGAGCTTGTCGAACATCTCGGCAAGCTGCGCATCCGTCAGGATGAACGGCGGTGCGAGGACGATGCTCTGGCCGAGCGGCCGGCAGATCAGCCCCTGATCCGTGCAGGCATTGGCGATCCGCTCCGAGACGGAGAGATTGCCCGGGAAGGGCGTCTTCGTCGCCTTGTCCTGCACCGCCTCAAGCGCGCCCATGAGGCCGCGGCCCCGCCATTCGCCGATATTCTTCTTCTCCGCCAGCCGCGCCATGCCGGCCTCGAACTGCGGGATGAGCCGGGCGATGTTGCCCTTGATCTCGTCGCTCATGACCAGCTCGATCGCCTTCAGCGCGATGGCGCAGCCGACCGGGTGGCCAGAGGCGGTGAAGCCGTGCGGGAATTCCTCGATCGCCTCGGAGGCGCGTGTCAGCCGCTCGGAGAGCTCCGGCCCGAGGATCACGGCGCCCATCGGGAAGAGCCCGGCGGTGAGCACCTTGGAGGAGATGATGGCATCCGGCATGAAGCCGTAGCTCTGGCAGCCCCAGTCGCTGCCCGTCCGCCCGAAGCCGCAGATCACCTCGTCGGAGACAAGCGGAATCCCATGCTTCTGCAGGATCGGCTGGATGGTCTGGAAATAGCCCTCCGACGGCGGGATGACCCCGCCCGCGCCCATGACCGGCTCCGCCACGAAGCCGGCGATCGTGTCGGCGCCCTCGCGCTCGATCATCTCCTCCAGCTCGGCCCCCATGCGGGCCGTGAACTCCGCCTCGCTCTCGCCGTCGCGGCCCTCGCGCCAGTAATGCGGGCAGGTGAGGTGCAAGAACCCGTCCAGCGGCAGGCCGAAGACGGAATTGTAGGGCTTCCCGGTCATCGAGGCCGAAACCGCCGTCACGCCATGATAGGCGTTCTTGCGCGTGATGATCTTCCGCCGCTGCGGCTGGCCCTCGGCCGCCCAGAGGAACCAGAGCATCTTGACGAGCGTGTCGTTCGCCTCGGAGCCGGAGTTGGTGTAGAACACCTTGCCGTCGGAGAAGGGCGAGACCTCGATCAGCTTCTCGCTCAGCATCACCGCCTGATCCGACATCCGCCCGAAGAAGGCGTGATAGCCCGGCAGCGTGTCGTATTGCGCCTTGGCGGCGGCGGCGATCTCCTTGTTGTCGAAGCCGAGCACCATGTTCCAGAGGCCCGAATTGGCATCCAGATAATCCCGCCCATGCACATCGGTGATGTAGGGGCCGTGACCGGAGACGACGATGGTGGCGCCCCGATCCGCGATCGTCGGCAAGTCGGTGAAGCCGTAGAAGGAATGGGCGTCGGCGCGCGACTCCCAGCTGTTCGGATTGCTCTCTCGCATGGCTCTCACCTTTGATGGGTCGTGTTACGCGCGATGCTAGTCCCGCGCCGCCGGGGGTTCAATCAGGGCGTCGCGCGCCCCGGCAGTCCCGGCATGGACGGGCCGGCGCCCGGCCGCTACCCTTTCGCCGCGGGGCAGCGGGGAACGGTCATGACGGCATCGGAAGGGCGGATCAGCCTTTGGGGCATCGAGGTCTTCGTGGCGACGGCGGAGGAGGAATCGCTCTCCGCCGCCGCGCGCCGGCTCGACGCCTCTCCCGCCACCGTCTCGCAGCAGCTCACCAATCTCGAGGCCGCCATCGGCGTGCGCCTCCTCGACCGGGCGGCCCGGCCGGTGCGGCTGACGCCGGCGGGAGAGATCTTCCTCCGCCGCGCCAATGCCATCCTCAACGAGGCCGACCAGGCGCGGGCCGAGCTCGGCCTCCGCCAGCTCGCCTCGCTGACCCGCTTCCGGCTGGGCATGATCGAGGATTTCGACGCGGAGGTGACGCCGCGCCTCCTCGCCTCGATGGGCGAGGAGCTGGAGCGTTGCCAGTTCCTGCTCGAGACTGGCCCGTCGCACCGGCTCTACGACCTCCTAGATGCGCGGGCGCTCGACGTGATCGTGGCGGCCGACATCGGGGTCGGCGGCGAGGGGATGGAGCGGCATCCGCTCTTCGAGGAGCCCTTCGTGCTCGCGGTGCCGAAGGGCTTCGGTGAGGCCGAACCGCGCGCGCTCCGCCGCCTGCCGATGATCCGCTACACGACGCGCCACCACATGGGCCGCACCATCGCCGCGCATCTGGCGCGGGAGGGGGTGGTGCTGCCCTATCGCTTCGAGATGGACAGCTACCACGCTGTGATGGCCATGGTGGCGGCCGGCACCGGCTGGACGGTGCTGACCCCGATGGGCTGGCTGGCGGCGGAGCGCGTCCACGCTTCGGTGGAGCTGCGCCCGATGCCCTTCGCGCCGCTCTCGCGCTCGATCTCGCTGATCTCCCGCGAGGGGGTGCTGGGAGACATGACGGCCGACATGGCCGCGCGGCTCCGTCCGCTCCTGACGGAGTTCATCGTGGCCCCGGTGGTGGCGGAACATCCGTGGCTCGAGGGAAGGCTGAAGGTGCTGGGGCGGGAGTGAGGCGTGGCGGGCTGACCGCGCTGCCCCGTAAGGTAGGTTTTCAACCCACTGTCAGCGCAACGGTCGTGCGGCGCCCCCGCCCGGTACGCGCCGGCACGGCGCAGGGCGAGCGCCGGCCCGTCCCGCGGGCTGGCGCTCCGAGAGGGCGCGCATCGCTATAAGGTTGGAGGGGCGCGGCACCATAAAGCGCTCCGTCTCACCGTCGGAGCGCCACCCCCCGGGCCGGCCCTCGCCCCGCGCGGCGAGGTTGCGCGAGGGTGCGGGGGAAGGTGGGTTACAAACCCACCCTACGGATATCCGGGCGCGGAGCGAGTAAATGCGGAGAGCAGGGCTCGACCCAGCCGCGCCCGTCTTTGCTCCCAGAAAATCCTCGGGGGGGTCCGGGGGGCCGACAGCCCCCCGGCCGCTCGACCGGGTGCCCGGTCAGGTCCCGTAGGCGAGCCGCTCGGCCATGACCTCGTCCACCGCCTCGATGACCGCCGCCGCGATGGCGCGGCAATCGGCTTCAGTCAGGCGGGCGGGCAGGCGCATGTCGCAGGCGTTCATCAGCATGGCGCGGGTCTGGGGCAGTTCGCCGGGCGCCTCGGGGAGGAACTGCCAGTTCCAGAAGGCGCGGGCATTGTCCGTCGAGAGGCCGAAGATCTGGATCGCCACGTTCCGCCGCATGGCGGCCTCGGCAAAGGCCTCCGCCTGCGCGCGGTCCATGCTCACCATGTTGAACTGGATCGAATCCGGCGCGCGCTTCTCGTTCGCCAGCTTCTCGGGCACCTGCAGCCAGGGCGAGACGTTCAGCAGCTCCGCCACCAGGTCGTGGTTCCGCCGCCCGTCGCGCACCCGGCGCGGCAGCTCGGGAAGCTGGGCGCGGATCAGCGTGGCGGAGAGGTTGTTCAGCCGCAGGTTGTAGAGCGGCAGCTTGTTCTGCCAGCGGGCGAGCGCGGCATCGAGCGCCTCGTCGCGGTCGTGCTTCTTCCAGGAATGCTCGTAGGCGCCGGACATGATGACGGCGCGGGCGATGATCTCGGGATCGTCCGTCACCATCACGCCGCCCTCACCGGCATTGAGCAGCTTGTAGCTCTGGAACGAGAAGCAGCCGATCTTGCCGATGGTGCCGATGTTCCGCCCGGCCCATTTGGTGCCGAGCGAATGGGCGGCATCCTCGATCACCGGCACGCCGGCGCTCTCGCATTGCGACATGATCGCGTCCATGTCGGAGGTATGGCCGCGCATGTGGCTGATGATGACCGCATCGGCGCCCGGCAACTTCCGGGCGAAATCCTTCATGTCGATCCGGTAGTTGTCTGCACATTCGACCAGCACCGGCACCATGCCGGCATGGATGATGGAGGAGGGGACGGCCGCGAAGGTGAAGGCGGGGATCAGCACCCGCGCGCCCTTCGGCAGCTGCAGCGCCTCGAGCGAGAGGAACAGCGCGGCGGAGCAGGAGGAGACGGCGAGCGCGTAGCGGCTGCCGAGCATCTCGGCGAATTCCCGCTCCAGAAGAGTGACGGGCGAGTCCGCCTTGGCCGTGTAGCGGAAGAGGTCGCCCGAGGCGAGGATCCGCTCGATCTCTTCCCGCGCGGCGGCGGGGATGGCCTCGGCACTGTAGACGTCGATGGTCTGGGTGATCTGCTCGCTCGAGTCTGTCATTTTGGATTTCCCGAAGATCTCTTTCGGAAAGTCTAACATGGCGCGTGTGACAGTGCAAAGACAGCTTCCGCCGCGCTGCGGCGGCGGGCGGTCACGACCGGGTCAGAAGATCGCCCTCAGAAGCAGAGCCCAGACGCCCGCCCCGAGCCCCGCCATCGGCAGGATCCACCAGCCGGGTGGCGCCAATCGGTCCCCGGGGGTCCGGGGCCTGGTATCAGCATGGCGGAGGCGGCGGGCGGGGTGCATGGCGCCCGGATAGGGCGCCACGCTTAAGGAAGGCTGAAGGTCAGAGCCCGAGCCGGTCGCGCATCGCGTACCAGCTCATCGCCAGCGTCATCAAAGGCGCGCGCAAGGCCGCGCCGCCGGGGAAGCGCTGGACGGGCAGCTCCGACATCACGTCGAAGCGCTCCGCCTGGCCGGCCACCGCCTCGGCCATCAGCCGCCCGGCCATGCCCGAGAGCGCCACGCCGTGGCCCGAGAAGCCGGCGGCGGAAAGCGTGGTCGGCCCCAGCCGCGCCAGATGCGGCAGGCGGGTCATGGTGATGCCGAGCGTGCCGCCCCAGACATGGCTGATCCCGACGCCCTCGAGCTGCGGGAAGAGCCGCGTCATCCGCGCCACGAGGGGCCCCCTGATATCATCGGGAAAGCCGAGCCCGTAGCTCTCGCGCCCGCCGAAGAGGAAGCGCCCGTCAGCTGTGAACCGGTAGTAGTTCACCACGAACTTGCTGTCGGCGACGGCGATATCCTCGGCGAGCACGCTTCGCGGGTCGTCCAGCGGCTCCGTCGCCGCGATGAAGGAATTGATCGGCATGACCCGGGCCGACATATGCGGCTCGATCACCGGCAGGTAGCCGTTGCCGGCGAGGATCAGGTGCTTCGCCCGGAGCACGCCCTGCGCCGTCGTCAGCGAGGGCCGGGGGCCGGTGTCCACCGCCGTCACTTCCGAGCGCTCGTGGATCACGGCGCCCGCTGCCTCCGCCGCGCGGGCGAGGGCGAGCGCGTAATTGAGCGGATGGATATGGGCGGCGCCCCGGTCGAGGAGCCCGCCCTTGTAGAGCGGCGACTTCACCAGCTCGGCGAAGCGCGCGGCGTCCATCGGCTCGGCGTCGGCATAGCCGTATGTTTTGGCGAGATACTCCGCCTCGGCGTGATCCTCTGCCGCCTCGGCCTCTGAATAGGCGCCATGGGCGACGCCGGCCTTCCAGTCGGCTTCGACCGCATGGGTCTCGCAGAAGGCGCGGAGCTGCGCCTTGGCGTCCTCCGCCACCTGCCAGACGGCGCGGGCCTTCTCTTCGCCCATGCGGGCGGCGATCCAGCGCATCGGCTTGTTGTAGCCCGAGCCGACCTGCCCGCCGTTCCGCCCCGAGGCTCCCCAGCCGACGCGATGCGCCTCGAGAAGCGTGACCTTGAAGCCTTTTTCCGCCAGCACCTTGGCGGCCCAGAGCCCGGTGAAGCCGGCGCCCAGGATGGCGACATCCGCCTCCGCATCGCCGGCGAGGGCAGGGCGGTCTGGCCCGGGCGCCGCCGTCGCGGCATACCAGGAGGGCGGATAGGTGGCGGGGCGGTCGTTGCGGTGGAGCGGGTTCATGGGGGCGATCCTCTCCCGGCCTTGCGGGAAAGGGAAGAGGGCTGAAGGCGCCCGCGGCCCCGAAATCCTCCCGCCGAAGCCTTTTTGGGCGAAGGGGCGGGCGCCGCGCCATTTGACCGGGGCCCGCGCGGCGGCTAGAGGGCCGGGGCCTTGTCAGGAGCCCCCGATGACCCCCGGTGCCCGCCTCTCTGCCGCCATGGAGATCCTCGACGACATCCTCGCCGGCGAGCCCGCCGAGCGGTGCCTCACCCGCTGGGCCCGAGGCGCACGCTATGCCGGCTCGGGCGACCGCGCCGCCGTGCGCGATCACGTCTATGAGGCGCTGCGGTGCCGCCGCTCCGCCGCCTGGGTCGGCGGGGCCGAGACGGGCAGGGCGCTGGTGCTCGGGCTCCTGCGGCTCGAGGGCCGCGAGGTGGCGCCGCTCTTCACCGGCGAGCGGCACGACCCGGCGCCGCTCGGCGAGGGGGAGGGCGGCCAGGATCTCGCCGGTGCCCCCGCGCCCGTCCGCGCCGATTGCCCCGACTGGCTTTGGGAGCGGCTCGGGCCCGAGGCCGGCCAGCTCATGAGCGCCCAGCGCGGCCGGGCGCCGGTGTTCCTCAGGGCCAACCTCCTCAAGGCAGGGCGGGAGGACGCCGCCCGCGCCCTCGCCGCCGAGGGCGTCGCCACCGAGCCGCATCCCGACGTCGCCACCGCGCTCCGCGTCACGGAAGGCGCGCGGAAGATCGCCGGATCCGCCGCCTATCGGGAGGGTCTGGTCGAGCTGCAGGATGCCGCCTCGCAGGCCGCCGTCCTTCGCCTGCCGCTCGCGGCCGGGGCGCAGGTGCTCGACTATTGCGCGGGCGGTGGCGGTAAGAGCCTCGCCATGGGGGCCCTGGCGCCGGTGCGCCTCACCGCCCATGATGCCGACTCGCCGCGCATGGCGGATCTGCCGGCCCGCGCGGCCCGGGCGGGGCTCTCCGTGACCATTGCCGAGCGCGCCCGGCTCGGCAGCTATGACCTCGTGCTGGTCGATGCGCCCTGTTCGGGCTCCGGCACCTGGCGGCGGACGCCGGAGGCGAAGTGGCGCCTCTCCCCCGAGCGCCTCGCCGAGCTGACGGGGCTCCAGTCGCAGATCCTGCAGGAGGCAGCCGCCCATGTGGCGCCCGGCGGCACGCTTGCCTACGCGACCTGCTCCATCCTCAAGGAGGAGAACGCCGACCGCATCGCCGCCTTCACCGCCGCCAATTCCGGCTGGCAGTTCGCGCCCGCCTGGTCCCGCGCACCGGACGACGGCGGAGACGGCTTCTTCTTGGCGCTCCTCACCCGCGCGGGCTGATCGGCCCCGGCTCCCCCGGGCCGGCGCATTGGCGCCATAGAGGAGCCATCATCCCTTGTTGTAAACGTGCCATTAACCATTTTCCTGTGGGAAGGTGCGTAGCGAGTGAACGACAGCAAGGTCATCGACGTGCGGCAGAGCGAACAGATCGCGGCGCAGCCCGGCAGGGACCCCGCCTCCGGGCGGGGCACGCTGCAGGCGAACCGCGGTGTGCTGCTTCTCTGCCTCGCCGCCGCGGCCATCGCCGCGGCCTGGACGGTGCTGCCGCAACCGATCTCCACCTGGGCGACCTTCGCCGCCGGCGCGCTCTTCGCCGCCGCTCTGCTTGTCGCCGCCGGGGCGCTTCTGCGCCGCCGTGGCCTCGCGCGCGTCGTCACGACGCTGGGGGAGGCCTTCGAGGGCGACGAGACGGCGATGATGATCTCCGACCGCGAGGGGCGCATTCTCACCGCCAACCTGCAGGCCCGGGCCCGCCACCGCGGCGCCGAGCCGCCGGCCAGGCTGGGCGATGTCTTCGACGAACTCCTCGCCTCCTCCGGCGAGATGCTCGCCCAGATGCAGGAACGGGCGGAGGCGCTCGGCGGCGCGCGCGAAGAGGTCGTGACCCGCCGCGATCACCTCAAGGTCACCGTCAGCCGCATCGCCTCTGGCGCTTTTCTCTGGCGGCTCGAGGATGTCTCCGGCAGCCCGGGCGGCCGCGCGGCGGAGGCGGTGTCGCTGCCGATGATCACCGCCGCCGCCTCCGGCACGATCCTCTTCATGAACGAGCCGGCCCGCAAGCTCGCCGGCGGCCGCGTCCGCAGCCTGTCCCGCCTCTTCGAGGAGCTGCCGCTGCAATCCGGCCGCCTGCATACGGTGCGCGCCGCCGAGGGGCCGGTTTCCTGCCTCGTCGCCGAGGTGAAGGGCTTGGCCGGCCGGACGGAGATCTACCTGCTGCCCGCCGGCGCCGCCGACCCCGAACGGCGCGGCGTCGGATGGGATGCGATCGAGGATCTGCCCGTGCCGCTCCTCAAGGTGTCGCGCGCGGGCCAGGTGCTCGCCTCCACCCGCGAGGCGCGCGAGCTTCTGCCAACGCCCGTCGGCCCCCGCACGCTCTTCAGCGACCTCGTGGAGGGCCTCGGCCGCCCCGTGATCGACTGGGTGGAGGAGGTGTTCGAGGGCCGCGGCCCCCAAGGGCCGCAGTTCCTGAAAAGCGTCGGCGGCGGCGACGAGCGTTTCCTGCAGATATGGCTCAACCTCGCCGGGGCGGGGGAGGATCCGCATGTCGTCGTCGTCCTCTCCGACGTCACCGAACTGGAATCGCTCAAGGAGCAATTCAACCAGAGCCAGAAGATGCAGGCCGTCGGCCAGCTCGCCGGCGGCGTCGCGCATGATTTCAACAACCTGCTGACCGCGATCTCGGGCCATTGCGACCTCCTCCTCCTCAAGCATGACGAGGGGGATGCCGATTACGCCGATCTCATCCAGATCCACCAGAACGCCAACCGCGCCGCGGCGCTGGTAAGCCAGCTCCTCGCCTTCTCGCGCAAGCAGAACCTCATGCCGGAGGTGATCGACCTCCGCGACACGCTCTCCGACCTCGGCCATCTCCTCGGCCGGCTGGTGGGCGAGAAGGTGACACTGACCCTCAACCACGACCCCGACCTCCGCCCCATCCGCGCCGATCGCCGGCAGCTCGAACAAGTGCTGGTGAACCTCGTCGTCAATGCGCGCGACGCGATGCCCGACGGCGGCGAGATCCGGCTCGAGACGGAGAACCGTACCCTGCGCCAGCCGCTTGTCCGCGACCGCGCGACGGTGGTGGCGGGCGACTGGGTGGTGATCCGGGTGACGGACGAGGGCATGGGCATCCCGCCCGAGAAAAGCGCCAAGATATTCGAACCCTTCTTCACCACCAAGCGCCCGGGCGAGGGCACCGGGCTCGGCCTTTCCACCGCCTATGGCATCGTCAAGCAGACCGGCGGCTTCATCTTCGTCGATTCAGAGCCGGGGGAGGGCGCCACCTTCTCGATCTGGCTGCCGGCCCATCGCGGCAAGGCGCCCGCCGCCGTGCCCCGCCCGCCGAAGCGCCTGGCGCTGCCGGACGAGAGCGAACATGGCGTCGTGCTTTTGGTGGAGGACGAGGCGCCGGTCCGCGCCTTCGCCTCCCGCGCGCTCAGGATGCGCGGCTACACGGTGCTGGAGGCCGACAGCGCCGAGGCGGCGCTTGACCTGCTCGACGATCCCGACCTCTCGGTCGATATCTTCGTCACGGATGTCATCATGCCCGGCAAGGACGGCCCGACCTGGGTGCGCGAGGCGCTGCGGGCCCGGCCCGACACGCGGGTCGTCTTCGTCTCGGGCTATGCGGAGGACAGCTTCGCCGAGCACAAGGCGCTCATTCCGAATTCGGTCTTCCTCGCCAAGCCCTTCTCGCTCGCCGATCTCACCGACAAGGTGCAGCAGCAGCTCCAGTAGAGCCACGGCCCGGCCCTCCGAGGCGGGCCCGCAAGGGCCCGATGAGGGGGCGGGCGAGGCTCAGGTCGCGGTCAGATGCACCAGATGCGCGGCGCAGCCCGTCAGAGCAGCGTAATCGTCCTCGACCACGGCCACGCCGAAATTGCTCATGAAGCCGGCGAAGCGCCCCTTGTCGCGGAAGGCCTCGCCGAAGTCGAAGCGCGCGAGATAGGGCGCCACCGCCCGCGCCATGCCGCCGACGAAATAGACGCCGCCGAAGGGCAGCTGCACCAGCGCCAGGTTGCCGGCGACATTGCCGAGCATCCGCACGAAGACGGCCACCGCCTCCGCCGCGCGGGGGTCGCTGCCGTCCTCGAGCCCGGCGATGATCGCATGGCCCTTCTTCTCGGCCGGCTCGCCCGCCACCTCGCCGAGCCAGGCGTAGACCCGCTCGATCCCGCGGCCCGACAGCACGTCCTCGACGGCGGGAAATCCATGCGCCGTGCCCACATAGCGGGCGAGGCTCATGTCCTCCTCGCTCTGCACCGGCAAGTTGATATGCCCGCTTTCCGACGGCGGTACGACCCGGCCCGCCGCCGCCTCCAGCACCAGCGCCGCGTTGAAGCCCGTGCCGACGCCGATGACGAGCTTCGCCGCCTGCGGGCTCGCCTCGGGGAAGGGAAGGATCTGGCGGAGGTTCTCCTCCGCCAGATGGCCGATGGCATGGCCCTGCGCCTGCAGATCGTTGAGGATCGAGGTCACCTCGGCCTTCGTGGCCCGCGCCAGCACCGCCTTGTCGATCGACCAGTCGAGATTGGTCATCGTTGCCCGACCGTCGCGCACCGGGCCGGCCACGGCCACGCAGGCGGCGCGGGTATCCACGCCGTCTTCGTCTTCAACATATTGGCGCAGCACGCTTTCCAGCCCCGGGAACTGCGCGTTCTCGTAGCGGCGCACGGTGTCGCCGAGGATCCGCCGCCCATCGGCGAGGGCGACGCGGGTGTTGGTGCCGCCGATATCTGCGACCAGCGAATAGCGGTTCGGGGGATGTTTGGGCATGGGCGTCCTTCAGCGGGCCAGAGCGGCCTTGAGGGCGTGATAGCTCGCTTTCGGCGTGCGGACCATGGTGTCGAAATCGACATGCACCATGCCGAAGCGCTTCTCGTAGCCCTTTGCCCATTCGTAATTGTCGAGGAGCGACCAGTAGAAGAAGCCCTTCACATTCGCCCCGGCCTCGATGGCGCGGAGCGCCGCCTGGTAATGCCCGTCGATATAGCCGATCCGCTCGGGGTCGTAGACGGCGCCGTTCTCGACCTTGTCGTCCCAGGCCATGCCGTTCTCGGTCACATAGATCGGCGTATCGCCGACCTGCGCATGGGCGAGCCAGGTGAGGAAATATTCCAGCCCCTCGGGGAAGATCTCCCAGCCCATCTGGGTGACGGGCAGGCTCGCGGGCACGTCGCTGATGCCGCCCGGCCCGTCCGGGTCGGCCTTGAAGACGTGACGGGTGTAGTAATTCACCCCCAGCCAGTCGAGCGGCGCCTTGATGGTGCTGGCCAGATCCTCCTCATAGCCCTTCGGCATATGGGGCCCGAGAAGGCCCAAAGTCTCCTCGGGATAGGCGCCCTTGGTGATCGCCTCGATGAACCAGCGGTTAAAGGTCGCATCCTGCAGGGCGGCGGCCGCGACATCGGCGGGATCGTCGGAGGCGGGCAGGGCGCGGTCGAAGTTGAGGACGATGCCGAGGTTCTTGTGGCCGAGCCCGCGCAGCCGCTCGGTGGCGAGCCCATGCGCCAGCATGACGTGATGCATCGCCCGTGCCGTCGCGCGGATGTCGCGCAGGCCGGGGGCATGTTCGCCGAGGAAATGGCTGAGGAAGGCGATGCACCAAGGCTCGTTCAGCGTCGCGGTGGCCGCGACGCGGTCGCCGATCCGGCCCATGACGATCTCGGAGAATTCGGCGAAGCGCTCCGGGATCTCGCGGTTCGCCCAGCCGCCGATATCGGCGAGGGGGGACGGCAGCTCCCAGTGATAGAGCGTGAGATAGGGCTTGAGGTCGCGCGCCAGCATCGCGTCGACCAGCCGGTCGTAGAAGTCGAGCCCCTCGGGGTTGGGCGCACCCTTGCCCTCGGGCTGGACCCGCGCCCAGGAGGTCGAGAAGCGGTAGGCGTCGAAGCCGCCGGCCTTCAGGAGGTCGAAATCCTCCTCGTAGCGGTGGAAATGGTCGCAGGCGAGCGCGCCGTCATCCATGTTGACCACGTTGCCCGGCGTCGCCGCGAACGTGTCCCAATGCGAGGAGCCGGCGCCCCCGAATTTGGCGCCCTCGATCTGATAGGCCGCGGTCGCGGCGCCGAAGAGGAACCCTTCGGGGAAATCGCTGCGCTTGAAGGAAAGATCGCTCATGCCTGCTAGACTCCGTTCGGGGCCGGGCCGGTTGATCCGCCGACCATCAATTCTGCTTCCATAAGTTCGGTGCCCGGAGGCGCGCCGGGGCTTTCTATCCTGTCGAGCAGCAGCTCCGCCAGCCTCCGCCCCGCCTGGCGGACGGAGGAGCGGGTGGCCGTGAAGATCGGCCGCCCGCGGCCGCCGCGCCGGCCGTTCGGGAAGTAGCTGAGCGCGTCGTCATGGGTGATGACGGAGATGTCGCGCCCCATCTTCAGCCCCGCATCCTCGATCGCGCGGCGCACGCCCATGGCGGCGATGATGGACGAAACGAGGAAGGCCGTCGGCGGCGCGTCGGCCAGCATCATCTCGGTCGCCGAGTCGTGGCCGAAATCCTCCGTCATCTCGTCGGCGCGCATGAGGCCGGGATCCGCCGCGAGGCCACGGGCCGCGAAGGCCGCCTCGAAGCCGCCCCGGCGGCGTTGGGCGAAATCCATGAACTCGAGGCCGTTGATCAGCGCGATCCGCCGGTGGCCGAGGTCGAGGAGGAACTCCGTCGCCCGGCGGAAGGCATTCTCGTTGTCGATGTCGAGCCAGCAATAGGGCGCGTCATAGCTCGTCGAGCGGCCGTGCACGGCATAGGTCAGCCCGATCTCGTCGAGAAGCGCCATGCGACGGTCGACGCTGCGGGGGCCGTGCAGCACGACGCCGTCGACCGTGCCGCGGGATTTCAGGGCGCGATAGATGCGCGGCTCGTCGCCATCCTCGACGACGGAGAGGATCATGTCGTAGCCCGCCTTGGCATAGGTCTCGCCCGCGCCGGCGATGAAATCGGCAAAGATCGGGTTCACCATCTCATGCTTCGTCGCCATCGGGATGACATGGCCGATGGCCATGGCGCGGCCCGTCGCCAGCCCCTTGGCGCGGGTGTTCGGCCGGTAGTTGTGCTGCTTTGCGGCAAGGACAACCCGGCGGCGCGTCTCTTCCGACACCTCGGGATAGCCGTTCAGAGCACGACTCACCGTGGTCTGCGACAATCCGAGATTCTGTGCCAGTTCCTTGAGATTCACGTCCGTCCGCTTTCCAAAGCGCTTGCAGGGGCGGGGTGACCGTAGCCGCCGCGCGACGGGGCGTCAAAACCAATGCCATCATTTTTCACGGACCGAAATTATGCTGCAATTGCAAAGGCCCTTGATATGCGTGCGCAGAATTTCGCCAGGCGGAGCGCTCATTGACAGCTCACGAGAATCCCTTCAGGGTGACGCTGTCCAAAGCGCTTTGACGTGATCAGGGTGCTTTTTGACGTCTCAAACCAAATGTGCCCGGGTCCGACCCGGCACGATGGGAGGTATATCATGAACAAGATGCTGTGCGCCTCTGCGGCGGCACTGGCCCTTGCTGCCGGCTCCGCTTCGGCTCAGGACCTGATGTTCGAGCCGGGCTCGGGCGATTTCAACTGGCAATCCTATGACGATTTCGCCGCGGGCACCGATCTCGCCGGCGAGCAGGTGACCGTCTTCGGCCCCTGGCTCGGCCCCGACCAGGAGGCCATCGAGGCCGTCCTGGCCTATTTCGCCGACGCGACGGGCGCCGATGTGCGCTACACCGGCTCCGACAGCTTCGAGCAGCAGATCGTCATCGACGCCGAGGCCGGCTCGGCCCCGAACGTCGCGGTCTTCCCGCAGCCCGGCCTCGCGGCCGATCTCGCGGCCCGCGGCTTCCTCGTGCCGCTCGCCGACGGCGCGGCCGACTGGATGGCCGAGAACTACGCTGCCGGCCAGTCCTGGGTCGATCTCGGCACCTATGCCGACCCCGATGGCAACGAGCATTTCTACGCGTTCCCCTACAAGGCCGACGTGAAATCGCTCGTCTGGTACGTCCCCGAGAACTTCGAGGATGCCGGCTACGAGGTCCCCGAGACGATGGAAGACCTCAAGGCGCTGACCGAGCAGATCGTCGCCGACGGCGAGACGCCCTGGTGCGTCGGCCTCGGCTCCGGCGGGGCGACCGGCTGGCCGGCGACCGACTGGGTCGAAGACCTGATGCTGCGCACGCAGACGCCGGATGTCTATGACGGCTGGGTCACCAACGAGATCCCGTTCAACGACGAGCGCGTCGTCGCGGCGATCGAGGAATTCGGGTACTTCATCCAGGACGAGCATGTCGCCGGCGGCATGGGCACCGTTGCCTCGACCGACTTCCGCGACAGCCCGCAGGGCCTCTTCTCTGCCCCGCCGCAATGCTACCTGCACCACCAGGCGAGCTTCATCCCGGCCTTCTTCCCGGAAGGCACCGAAGTGGGCGTCGATGCCGATTTCTTCTACTTCCCCGCCTATGCGGAGAAGGATCTCGGCTCTCCGGTGCTCGGCGCCGGCACGCTCTTCGCGATCACGCAGGACAGCCCCGGCGCCCAGGCGCTGATCGAGTTCCTGGAAACGCCGATCGCGCACGAGATCTGGATGGCGATCCCCGGCCAGGGCTTCCTGACGCCGCTGACCACCGCCAATCTCGACACCTATTCGGATGACACGAAGCGGGCCCTGGGTGAGATCCTCACCTCGGCGACGACCTTCCGCTTCGACGCCTCCGACCTGATGCCCGGCGGCATCGGCGCCGGCGCCTTCTGGACCGGCATGGTCGACTTCGCCGGCGGCCAGGATGCCCAATCCGTCGCCGACGAGATCCAGGCGGCCTGGGACGCGCTGAAGTAAGCGCGGCTGATACGACAAGGGGCGGCCCATGACGGGCCGCCCCATCGCCCCGGGGGCGACCCCGGACGGCGAGGTCCAATGAGGGAGGGGGGCCATGAACCCGGCATTGCAGGGCTTGCTGACGATCGTCATCGGCGTCGGCGGATGTATCGGCTACTTCTACTTTTCGAACCTCGTTCTCGACCGGGTGATCTTCCCGGCGAAGGGCCAGAACGCGGGGCGAAACATCAATCGCGCCAATATGGTGCGCCCCTGGCTCTTCCTCTTTCCCGCCATTTTCGCGCTCGGCCTCTACCTCGCCTATCCTGTGCTGGAGACGCTGCGCCTGTCGCTGACCGACCGCATCCCGGGCGGCGGGCTGCGCTGGGTCGGGCTCGACAACTACATCCAGATGGCCTCAGAATCGAAATTCTGGGAGGCCATGCGCAACAACATGATGTGGCTCGTGGTGGTGCCGGCCGCGGCCACCGCCTGCGGGCTTCTCGCCGCGCAGCTCACCGACCGGATCGGCTGGGGCAGCATCGCCAAGAGCCTCGTCTTCATGCCGATGGCGATCTCCTTCGTCGGTGCGGCGGTGATCTTCAAGCTCGTCTATGACACGCGCCCCGTCGACCAGCAGCAGATCGGCATCCTCAATGCGCTCTGGCTGCAGTTCGAGGGCGGCATCTGGTCGATCCTGATCCTGAAGATCGTGCCGGCCATTCTCGGGCTTGCCTTCGGCGCCGCCACGGCGCTTGTCGGCTGGCGGCTCGCCGAACCCGTCATCAAGGGCCGCTCCGGCGGGCGGCGCCTGTCGGCCGGGCAGATGATCCTCAGAGCGATCGGGCTGCTCGTGGTGCTCTTTCTTCTGTGGCAATGCATCAGCGGCCTCATCAACCTCGCCACCTTCCGCTACAATTACGGCTCGCCCCAGACCTGGCTGACCGTGCCCTTCTGGAACAACTTCTTCCTCATGGTGGTGCTGATCTGGATCCAGACCGGTTTCGCCATGGTCATCCTCTCCGCCGCGCTCCGCGGCATCCCGGAGGAGACGGTCGAGGCCGCCATCGTCGACGGCGCCAACCCGTTCCAGATCTTCTTCTCGATCAAGGTGCCGCAGATCATGGGGACCATCGTGGTGGTCTGGACGACGATCACGCTCGTCGTCCTCAAGATCTTCGACATCGTCTTCGCCATGACCAACGGTCAGTGGGAGACGCAGGTCCTGGCCAACTACATGTACGACAAGCTGTTCCGCGCCAATGACTGGGGCGTGGGGAGCGCCTCGGCCATGGTCATCATGCTTCTGGTGACGCCGATCCTGGTCTGGAACGTCTACAACGCGCGCAAGGAAATGCGCTGAAGGGGAGGCGAGAGACATGGCAACGGAAACCCTCGATCCGACCGCCGATCCGGCCGCCGAGCGCGTGCTGAAGCCCAAGGCGGTGTCGAACGACGACGGCATGGCCGGCGAGAAGGCGGGCCTGAGCTGGGCGGTGCATATCTCGGTGCTGCTCTTGGTGCTGCTCTGGATCTTCCCGACGGTGGGCCTGCTCGTCTCGTCCTTCCGGACGGCCGACCAGATCGCCACCACCGGCTGGTGGAACGCGCTCTTGCCCTCCGAGCAGAGCCTCACCTACCGCACGGAAGACCCCGACGACGTGCGCATCGACCAGGGCAACGGCGTCTTCGTGGTCGAGGGCAATGTCTTCGCGGAGGGCTCCGAAAGCACGATCAAGGCCTGGGGCGTCTCGTCCCGCGATGTGGCGGCCTATGAGCTCGGCCAGACCGCCGATCTCGGCGACGGCGAGACGCTGACGCTGGTCGAGGGCGGCGACTATACCTGGACGGGCAACGAGGATCAGCTCTCGGGCAATGGTCAGAGGATCTTCGTGACGGCGACGGTGCCGCCGGAGTTCACCTTGCGCAACTACGACACGGTGCTCGGCCGCAACGTCTTGCGAAATCTCGTTGTCTACGCGCTCGCCGGGGCCGTCGTCGGGGCCGTCGCCTTCTATGGCGGCCGCTCCGTGATGCCGGGGCGCGAGAAGCTGCTGGCCTGGGGGCTGGGGCTCGTCGTCTTCTTCGGCGCCATCTGGATATTCGGCCTCTCCGACGGACGGGTGGCCGGGGCGCAGACGACCGATTCCATGGCCAAGGCCTTCTTCAACACGATGACGGTGACCATACCGGCCACGATCATCCCCATCGTCATCGCCGCTTTCGCGGCCTATGCGCTGGCGTGGATGGACTTTCCGGGCCGGGCGCTGCTCATCGCCTTCATCGTCGGCCTGCTTGTCGTGCCGCTGCAGCTCGCGCTGATCCCGCTCCTGCGGCTCCATCTGGAGATCGGCATCGGCAAGGGCTACCTCGGCGTCTGGCTTGCCCATACGGGCTTCGGCCTGCCGCTCGCGGTCTATCTACTCCGCAACTACATGGTCGGCCTGCCGCGCGACATCATCGAGAACGCCAAGGTCGACGGCGCCACGGATTTCCAGATCTTCGTGCGCATCATCCTGCCGCTGTCGTTCCCCGCGCTCGCCAGCTTCGCCATCTTCCAGTTCCTCTGGACCTGGAACGACCTCCTCGTCGCCAAGGTGTTCCTCATCGACGCCACCGGCGAGACCACTGTGATGACCAACCAGATCGTCGAGCTTCTGGGCACCCGCGGCGGCAATTGGGAAATTCTCGCCACGGCAGCTTTCGTCTCTATCGCCGTTCCCCTCGTTGTGTTCTTCGCGATGCAAAAATATCTGGTCCGCGGGCTGCTTGCCGGCTCGGTCAAATAGCGGACATCAGCGGAGACTTGTGTGGACAGAGAATGGTGGCGCGGCGCGGTAATCTATCAGATCTACCCGCGCTCCTATCAGGACGACAACGGCGACGGCGTCGGCGACCTGAGGGGCATTGCCCGGCGGATTCCCTATATCGCCTCGCTGGGCGTGGATGCGATCTGGATCTCGCCGTTCTTCACCTCGCCGATGAAGGACTTCGGCTATGACGTCAGCGATTACTGCGGCGTCGACCCGATGTTCGGCACGCTCGAGGATTTCGACCTCGTCGTCGCCACCGCGCATCACCACGGCCTCAAGGTCATGATCGACCTCGTGCTCTCCCATACCTCCGACCAGCATCCCTGGTTCAAGGAGAGCAAGAAGAGCCGCACCGGCGAGAAATCGGACTGGTATGTCTGGGCGGATGCCAAGCCCGACGGCACGCCGCCCAACAACTGGCTGTCGATCTTCGGGGGCTCGGCCTGGGAATGGCACGGCGGGCGGATGCAGTATTATCTGCACAACTTCCTGACCGAGCAGCCGGACCTCAACATGCACAACCCCAAGGTGCAGGAGGCGCTGCTCGACGTCGAGCGCTTCTGGCTGAAGCGGGGCGTGAACGGCTTCCGGTTAGATACGATCAACTTCTACTTCGCCGACAAGCTCCTGCGCGACAATCCGGCCCTGCCGCCGCATGAGCGCAACGACAGCATCGCGCCGGCGGTGAACCCCTACAACTGGCAGCGGCATCTCTATTCCAAGAACCAGCCGGAGAACCTCGCGTTCCTGAAGAAATTCCGCCGCGAGATGGAGCCCTACGGCGCCGCCGCGGTCGGCGAGGTCGGCGATGCCCAGCGCGGGCTCGAGATCATGGCCGAATACACCTCTGGCGGCGACAAGGTGCAGATGTGCTACCCGTTCGACCTTCTGCAGCCGCAGAAGCTGACGGCGCACGGGGCGGAGGAGATCTTCGCCCGGCTCTATTCGGCGGCGCCGGATGCCTGGCCCTGCTGGGCCTATTCCAACCACGACGTGGTGCGCTGGAAGACCCGCTGGAACCTGACCGACGAGGGGCTGCGGGCCTATATCGTGCTTCTGATGTGCCTGCGCGGCTCCGTCTGCCTCTATCAGGGCGAGGAGCTGGGGCTGCCGGAAGCGCAGCTCGAATACGAGGACCTGCAGGATCCCTACGGCATCCGCTTCTGGCCCGAATTCAAGGGCCGCGACGGCTGCCGGACGCCGATGGTCTGGGAAAGCCACGGCCATGCGGCCGGCTTCACGCATGGGCGGCCCTGGCTGCCCATCGGCCCGGCCCAGGTGCCGAAGGCGGTGGATGTGCAGGAGGCCGACAGCGGCGCGATCCTGCACCATTACCGCCGGGCCATCGAGCTCAGGAGCGGCTCGCCGGCGCTGCAGCGGGGCACGATGACCCTGCCGCAGGCGATGGGCAACGTGCTGAGCTTCGAGCGGCATGTCGGCGAGGAACGGCTGTTCTGCGCCTTCAATCTGGGCGCCGGCGCCTCGGCGCTGCAACTGCCTGCCGGCAAATGGGAAAATGCTGCCGCCACGCTTGGCGGCGTCGACCCCGAAGACGTGGCGCAACTCGGGGGGTGGGGCCTGTGCGTGGCACGGGCCGTCTAACGGGAGGAGAGACATGGCAGATCTGAAACTGACGGATGTCGCAAAGACCTATGGCGGTTCCGTCGAAGTGCTCAAGCACATCGACCTCGAGATCGAGACCGGGGAGCTGATCGTCTTCGTCGGCCCGTCGGGCTGCGGGAAGTCGACGCTCCTGCGCATGATCGCGGGGCTGGAGAAGATCTCGGGCGGCACGCTGGAGATCGACGGGGTGGTCGTCAACGACGTGCCGCCTGCGCAGCGCGGCATCGCCATGGTCTTCCAGAGCTACGCGCTCTATCCGCACATGACCGTGCGCGACAACATGAGCTTCGCCCTGAAGCTCGCCAAGAAGACGCCCGACGAGATCGACGCCGCCGTCAGCAAGGCCGCCAAGATCCTGCAGCTCGAGCCCTATCTCGACCGGCTGCCGAAGGCGCTTTCCGGCGGCCAGCGGCAGCGGGTGGCCATCGGGCGCTCGATCGTGCGCGAGCCGAAGGTCTTTCTCTTCGACGAGCCTTTGTCGAACCTCGATGCGGCGCTCCGCGTAGCGACGCGGATCGAGATCGCGCAGCTCAAGGAATCGATGCCCGACAAGACGATGATCTACGTGACCCACGACCAGGTGGAGGCGATGACGCTGGCCACCCGCATCGTGGTGCTGGCCAACAAGGGCATCGCGCAGGTCGGCACGCCGCTCGAGCTTTACGAGCGGCCGGAAAACGAGTTCGTGGCCCAGTTCATCGGCTCGCCGGCGATGAACCTCCTCTCCGGCGAGATCGTCGAGACGGGGGCAGAGACGGTGGTGAAGCTCGATTCCGGCGGTACGGCCGTCTCTGCGGTGCCGACGCAGGCGGCCGACAAGGGGCTGAAGGTCAATGTCGGTGTCCGGCCGGAGGATCTGGTGGAGACGACGGGCACGCCGATCTACGCGGGCCGCGTCAACATCACCGAGGCCCTGGGCGAGGTGACGATCCTCTATTTCGAGGAGAAGGCGGGCTCGGAGCAGCCGGTCATCGCCAAGCTGCCGGGGATCCATCCGAACGCGCGGGGCACCGAGGTGGCGCTCGGCGCGGCGCCGGAGAAGGTGCAGATCTTCGCGAACGGGCAGTCGCTCTACTACCGCTAGGGCCCGGCTCATCCGGCCCTTGCGGGCCGGCCTCGCGAGGGGCAGGAGGGCCTTCTGCCCCCGTCGCCATTGGTGCTCGAACCAATGGCGCACTCCATGGCGACCCCCCGAGGATTTTTCGGGAGCAAAGACCGGGGCAGGCGCCTCAGCTCTGCGGGCCGCGGAGATCGGCCTTGAGGTCGGCGAAGCCGATGGGGGCGGAGCCGTGCTCGTGGATGACCCGCCAGCCCGCATCGGTCTTCCGCGCGACCCAGGTCATGCGCGTCGTCATCGAGCGGAGCTCGCGGTCATCCGGCGCGATGGCGGCATAGCTGATGGCGGCGGCGACAAAGGCGAGCCCGTCGGACATCTCGACGCGCTCGGGCTCGATGGTCACGCGCACCCGTTCCTTCTGCAGCGAGCCGAACCATTCGCGGACCATCGCCTCCCAGTTGCGGATGCCGGCGATGGACCAGGATTCCCAGGTGTCATAGCTGAAGATCTGGTTGTCATAGATCGACAGGAACCGCTCGACATCCTTGTCCCAGGCAGCGGCGACATAGGTGTCGGCCAGGGCCGTGATTTCGGAGGTGTCAGTCATGGGGAGTCCTCAATAGGGGGCGTCTTCGAGGACGCCATCGGCGCTCATCTGGGCATAAAGAAGGCCTTCGCGGAGCCCGCGGTCGGCGACGGAAAGCCGGTCGGTCGGCCAAAGGCGCATGAGCGCCTGAAGGATGGCGGAGCCCGACATGATCAGCGCCTGCCGGTCACGCCCGATGCGCGGATCGCGGCGGCGGCCCTCGGGGCCGAGCGACAGATATTCGCGGATCACGGCGTCGATCTGGTCCGACGTCATGCGGAGGCCATCGACCTTGGTTCGGTCGTAGCGGCGGAGGCCGAGGTGGCTGGCCGCGACCGTGGTGACGGTGCCGGAGGTGCCGATGATCTGGAAGCCCTCGCGCGCCTGCTCCTCGGCCGAGGGGGCGAAGCCGGCGAGGTTCTCCTCGAAGAACCACGACATGAGCGCGAAGCGGGCCGCGTCGTCATCGACATCGCGGAACTGGTCGCGGAGCGTCGCGACGCCGAGGGGCACGGAGATCCAGTCGACGACCTTGGCATGCGGGAAGGGCGAGGGCGCCTGGCGGAACCCGGCATGGAGCCGCATGATCGCCCGCGGCCGCTCGCGCGGGGCGACGGCGGAGAGGTCGATCCAGACGAGCTCCGTCGAGCCGCCGCCGATATCGACCACGAGGAGCTGCTCGGTGCGGGTCGAGACCAGAGGCGCGCAGGAGATGACGGCGAGGCGTGCTTCCTCCTCCGGCTCGATGATCTCGAGGTTGAGCCCGGTCTCGCGACGCACCTGCTTGAGGAAGGCCCGGCCGTTCTTGGCGCGGCGGCAGGCCTCCGTCGCCACGAGGCGCATATGGCTGACGTTGTGGCGCTGCAGCTTCTGGCGGCAGACCTTGAGGGCCGAAATCGTCCGCGCCATCGACGCGCGCGAGAGGCGGCCGGTGTTCTCCAGCCCGTGGCCGAGCTGCACGGTCTTCGAAAAGCTGTCGATCACATGAAACTGGCTGCCCTTCGGCTGAGCGATGAGCATCCGGCAGGAATTCGTGCCGAGGTCCAGCGCCGCATAGAGCGTCGCCGGGTCTATAGCTGCGGGCGCGGGGCTCTCGACCGCTTTCAGGGAGGCTCGCGCGCCCTCTGGGCGCTTGGGCGCCATGGGAACGCCCTCCGATATCAAGTTGTGCAAAGCATAGGCAGCGCAGACCCTCGGGGCAAGGCTGGCGGCGCCCGGCGGGCCGGTTTTCCCGGGCAGTGATTTCCGCGGAAAGCGAAAACGCAGGTCGCGGGTCGCCAGCAAAGTCGCAGCGCGGTATCAACGGGTCGGAATCGAACGGGGGGCGCCGCGCCCGTCCGCTTAGATGCGCCGAGACGGCGTGGGGAGGATCAGATGCCCGAGATCACCATCATCTACTGGCGGGACATTCCCGCGCAGGTGATCGTGGGCTCCGGCCGCCGCGCCGCCAAGCGCGCCCTGCCGGAGCGCTTCGAGCAGGCCATCGACCGGGCCGCTATGCGCTCCGGCGCCGCCGAAACCGATGCCTATCTCGCCGATTTCAAGAAGGTCCCCTCCGGCAGCGCCGAGGGGGAGGCCGACGCCATCGCCGCCGATATCGCCGCGCGGATCGAGGGCGAGTATGACCAGCCGCGCCTGAAGGCGCTGATCGACAATGATGGACGTGCCTGACCCCCGGACGCCCGAGCGCTCCCGCGGATCCCGCTTCAAGGAGAGACTGATGTCGCTGCTTCCCTTCCGCCGCCGCGCCGAGGCGCAGGACAGCTCCAACGCCGCGCTGGAGGCCTTCCTCGAGGGCTTCTCCATCGAGGTTATGCCGCGCACGGCCGAGAAGGTCGACAATTTCCGCGCGCTCCTGCCGCAGCACACCCGCGTCTACATCGCCCATATCGAGGGCACGCCCATCGAGGACATGGTGGCGACCGCCAAGCGGCTCGCCGGCGAGGGTTTCTCGGTCATGCCGCATTTCCCGGCGCGGATCATCAAGGACCACGCCACCCTGCAGGACTGGATCGCCCGCTACCAGGGCGAGGCGGGCGTCGAACAGGCGCTCCTGCTCGCCGGCGGCGTGAAGGCGCCGCATGGCGATTTCGAGCATTCGATGCAGCTTCTGGAAACGGGGCTCTTCGACGAGCACGGCTTCAAGCGCCTGCATGTCGCCGGGCACCCCGAGGGCAACCGCGACATCGACCCCGACGGCTCCGACGCCAATGTCTCCGACGCGCTGCGGTGGAAGCAGGCGTTCAGCGAGCGGACGGATGCCGAGATGGCCATCGCCACGCAATTCTGCTTCGAGGCCAAGCCCGTCATCGCCTGGGCCGACCGGCTGCGCGAGGAGGGCATCCGCCTGCCGATCCATATCGGCGTCGCCGGCCCCGCCAAGCTGCAGACGATGATCAAGTTCGCGCTCGCCTGCGGCGTGGGTCCGTCGCTGCAGGTCCTGCAGAAGCGGGCGAAGGACGTGACCAAGCTGGTGCTGCCCTTCGAGCCCGACGATTTCCTGACCGAGCTGGCCGAGCACAAGGCCGCGCATCCGGAGTTCAACATCGAGCGGGTCCACTTCTTCCCGCTCGGCGGCATCAAGACCTGCGCCACCTGGACGCGCGAGCATGGCGGCGTCTCTGCCGCCCCCGCCGAGCCGCAGGATTCCTGATGGCGCAGAAAGCGCTGCTCTTCGATCTGGACGGGACGATGCTCGACACCGACCCGCTCCACCGGGCGGTCTTCGCCGAGCTCCTCAGCCCCTTCGGCATCGAGGTGGACGAGGCGTTCTACATGGAGAACATCCTCGGCCGGCTGAATGAGGACATGTTCGCGGATTTCCTTCCCGATCACCCCGATCCCGTCGGCCTCTCGGAAGAGAAGGAGGCGACCTTCCGCCGCCATCTGCCGCGGCCCTATCCCGAAACGCCGGGCCTCTCGGCGCTGGTGAACCGGGCGGAGATCGCCGGCTGGCGGCTCGGCGTCGTCACCAATGCGCCCCGTCTCAATGCCGAGGCGATGCTCGATGCGGTGGGCCTCAGAGCCCGGATGGAGGCGCTCGTCGTCGGCGAGGAATGCGCCCACGGCAAGCCGCATCCCGACCCCTATCTCGCCGGCATGACCGCGCTCGGCGCCAGCCCGGAGACGACGCTCGTCTTCGAGGACAGCGCCTCGGGCGTGCGCGCCGGAGCGGCGGCGGGGGCGAAGGTGATCGGCATCCGCACCAACCTTACCGACGCGGCCCTGCGCGACGCCGGCGCCAGCCTCACGATCCAGGATTTCAACGATTCCGCGCTCGGGCCCGTGCTCGACGCCCTTGCAGGAGTACCCGCATGACCACGAAGACGATCGTCTCCTCCGCCACCAAGACGGCGATCATCGGCTTCGATCAGCCGTTCTGCGTGATCGGCGAGCGGATCAACCCCACGGGCCGCAAGAAGCTCGCGGCCGAGCTCGAGGCCGGCGATTTCTCCACGGTGGAGAAGGACGCGCTGGCCCAGGTCGCCTGCGGGGCGACGGTGCTCGATGTGAATGCCGGCGTCGTCTACAATTCCAACCCCAACCCCAACGAGACCGAGCCGCCGCTCATGACGGCGATGATCGAGCTGGTGCAGGGGCTGGTGGACGTGCCGCTCTGCATCGACTCGTCCGTCCCCGCGGCGCTGGAGGCCGGCCTGAAGGCCGCCAAGGGCCGGCCGCTCGTCAACTCCGTGACGGGCGAGGAGGAGCGGCTGGAGTTCGTCCTCCCGCTCGTGAAGAAATACGACGTGCCGGTCGTGGCGATCTCGAACGACGACACCGGCATCTCGGAAGACCCCGACGTGCGCTTCTCGGTCGCCAAGAAGATCGTCGAGCGGGCGGCGGATTACGGCATCCCCGCGCATGACATCGTGGTCGACCCGCTGGTCATGCCCATCGGCGCCATGGCAACGGCGGGGCATCAGGTCTTCACGCTGGTGCGGCGCCTGCGCGACGAGCTGGGCGTGAACACCACCTGCGGCGCCTCCAACATCTCCTTCGGGCTGCCCAACCGGCACGGCATCAACAATGCCTTCCTGCCGATGGCGGCGGCGGCGGGGATGACCTCCGCCATCATGAACCCCTGCGCGCTGCCGATCGGCCCCAAGGCCATCGCCGAGAAGCGCGAGGCGGTGGCGGCGGCGGGGATCATCCTGCCGGAGGACATGGACGACGAGACGTTCCTGACGCTCTTCAACCTCGGCTCCACCCAGGCCCGCCCGGGCAAGGAGATGGAGGCGATCCGCGCCGCGAACTTCCTTCTGAACAACGACCCCTCGGGCGCCGACTGGATCCGCTTCAACCGCCCGGCCGGGGCGGCCGGGGCGGAGAGCCGCCGCTCCTCCGGTGGCCGGCGCCGCCGGGCCTGAGGCCGGCTCGGCCGCGCCCTCGCCGGGCGCGGCTCGCAAAACGATATGCCCGCCCCCCGGGGGACAACGGGGAGCGGGCCGGCCCTGCCGGCGCGCGGGGGGAGACTCCGGACGCCGGCAAGGCCTAGGCGGCGGAGCGCGCCTCGGGCGCCACCGCATCCATCCGCCGGAAGCTTTTCACCAGAAGCGGCGCCATGGTCGCGACGAAATAGGCGGCCCCGAAGAGGAGGAACGCAGCGCGGAGCCCCGCGCCCTCCACCAGCGCCCCGGCGAGAAGCCCGCCGAAGGGCATCCCCGCCCAGGCGATGGCGGTGAAGAGCGAGGTCACGCGCCCCGTCAGCGCCTTCGGCACCCGCTCGAAGATCAGCGCCCCGATGATCGGGTTGAGAAAGCCCGCCGCGAAGCCGGTGATGGCCACACCGGCGACCAGCCCGGCGAAGGGCAGGGGCAGGATGTAGAGCACGAAGCGGGGCAGGCCGACGATCATGTAGGCGATGGCATAGGTGGGCAGGCGCGGGAGCCGGTCTGCGTAGGCCGAGGCGAGCACGGAGCCCGCCACCGCCCCGCCGCCCATCGCCATCTGCACGGCGCCGAGATGGCCGACGGAACCGGTGCGCTCCGCCCAGACGGGCAAGAGGAGCGCCCCCATCCCCTGGTCTAGGAGGTTCGTCGCCGCCACCATCAGCGTGATGGCGAGGAGTGTGCCGTCTCTCCTCAGGTACCGCCAGCCGGCGCCGAGCCGGGCGAGATAGGGCTCTGCCGCCTCGGCCTCCGGCGGCGGAAGGCGGCGGAGCCCGGCCAGCGCCACCAGCGCCGCGAGGCCGACGAGCCCGGCATTGACGAAAAGCGCCTCCGCCGGGCCGATGAGGGCCACCAGCGCCGCCGCGAGCCCCGCGCCGATCAGCCCCGCGAGCCGGTCGATGCCCGAGATGATGCCGGTGACGCGGGTCATCGGCATCCCGCCCATCTCGGCCACCGCCGGGATCATCGCGTATTTTGCCGCATCCGCCGGGCCGCGGAGGAGCCCGACGAGCGCCATCAGCGGCACGAGCACCATGGGCGCGAGCGCCCCGGCCAGATAGAGCGCGGGGATGGCGCCGATGGCGAGGACGGAGCCGAGGTCGGTCGCGATGGAGACACGCCGCGTCCCCAGCCGGTCGATCAGCGGCCCCCCGAGCGCCTTGGCGAGCACATAGGGCGCCATCTCGGCGAAGGCGACGGTGCCGGCGAGAAGCGGATCGCCCAGCTCCGTCAGCACCAGCCATGGCACGGCGATCATGGAGAGCCGCGTGCCGAGGAGCGCCAGCCCCTCCGCCAGCGCCAGCGCGAGAAAGGGGCGGCGGGTCATGGGGTGTCCTTGAGGCCGGGCTGGGGAAAGCCGGGGTGGGGGAAGGCGTGGATCTGCACCGAGAACCGCCGCGTGCCCTCGGGGCCGGGCGCGTCGACCGGCGGCGTCTCGGCCTTGAGGCGCACGAGCTCGGCACTCAGCCGTTCGGAGAGCACCTCGGCCTCCGCCGCGGTCAGCCAATAGGTGCCGTCGCTCGCCGTCGAGGCGCGCCGCCACTCCACCGGCAGGCCGGGATGGGCGGCGAGGGCGGCGAAGATCAGCTCCACCTGGCGCTCGACGACGCTGGCGAGATAGCCGCCCATCGCCTCGGCCTCCGGCGAGCCGGGGGCGGCCTCGTCGCGCGTCGTCGTCATCTCATGCGCCGAGCGCCACCAGCGGTCGCGGCCATTGCCGAGCTCCGGCGCCTCCTCGATGAAGCCGTGCTTTGCCAGCTGGCGCAGGTGATAGGAGGTGGCGCCGGAGTTGAGGCCGAGTTCGGCTGCAAGGCCGGAGGCCGTGCGCGGCCCCTCGAGCCGCAGGATGCCGAGCATCTTCAGGCGGTCGCCATGGCTCAGCGCCTTCAGCGCCTCGGGGCCGGGGGTATAGGAGCGAATATCGCGGGTCATGGCCCTCACATAAACCGCAAAGAGACATTTGCAAACGATTCTTTGCGATCTGTCCGGGCTTGCGCTGGCCGGGCGGCTCGCCTAGCCCAGAGGCATGGGCAAGGGACCGAAGAACACCTCCGGCCGCGGGCAGCGCGACCTGACCGTCAAGGTCAAGACGGCGCGCGGCCGCAAGCTGTCGTCGAAGCTCTGGCTCGAGCGGCAGCTCAACGACCCATACGTCCGGCGCGCGCAGACGGAAGGCTACCGAGGCAGGGCGGCCTTCAAGATCCTGGAACTGGACGAGAAATACCGGTTTCTCGTCCCCGGCGCCCGGGTGGTCGACCTCGGCTGCGCGCCCGGTGGCTGGCTTCAGGTCGCCGTGCCGCGCATCAACGCGCTCGGCGACAGGGCGGGCAAGCCGCAGGGGCGGATCATCGGCGTCGACCTGCAGGAGGTCGACCCGGTTGCCGGCGCCGAGATCCATCAGCTCGACTTCATGGAGGATGATGCCGACGAAAAGGTGAAGGCCTGGCTCGGCGGCCGCGCCGATGTCGTCATGTCCGACATGGCCGCCTCCGCCTCCGGCCACAAGCAGACGGACCACCTGCGCATCATCGCGCTCTGCGAGGCGGCGGCGGCGCTGGCCTTCGACGTGCTCGACGAGGGCGGGACCTTCGTCGCCAAGGTGCTGGCGGGCGGGGCGGAGGGTAGCCTTCAGGTGCTGCTAAAACAGCGCTTCGAGAAGGTCGTGAACGTGAAGCCGCCGGCCTCCCGCTCCGATTCCTCCGAGAAATTCGTGGTGGCGACGGGGTTCAAAGGGTGACGTTCGACCTTCTGGTCATCGGCGGCGGCGTCAACGGCGCCGGCATCGCGCGGGACGCGGCGGGCCGCGGCCTGAAGGTGGCGCTGGCCGAGAAGGGCGACCTCGCCTCGGGGACCTCCTCCGCCTCGACCAAGCTCTTCCATGGCGGGCTGCGCTATCTCGAATACGGCGAGATTTCCCTTGTCCGCCATGCGCTTGGCGAGCGGGAGCGGCTCTGGGCCATGATGCCCCACATCGCCCGACCCATGCGCTTCATCCTGCCCCTCGATACCGAGATGCGCTTCGACACCACCACCCTCGTCTCGCGGCTCATGCCCTGGACGAAGGGCCGGCGGCCGGCCTGGATGATCCGCGCCGGGCTCTTCCTCTACGACCATCTGGGCGGCCGCGACCGCCTGCCGGCAACGGCGCGTCTGGACTTGAGGAACGGGCCGGAAGGTTCAGTTCTAAAAGAAAAATTCGAGACGGCCTTTGAGTATTCCGACGTCTGGGTCGATGACGCGCGGCTGGTGATCCTCAACGCGCGCGACGCGGCGGCGCGGGGAGCGGAGGTCTGGCCGCGCACGGCCGTCACCGGCGCCCGGCGCGAGGGCGGGCTCTGGCAGGTCAGCCTGTCGGACAGCCGCGAGGTCGCGGCGCGGGCGCTCGTCAATGCCGCCGGGCCCTTCGTGACCGAGGTGCTGAAAGGCCCGCTGGCGGAGCGAGAGGCGCCGAAGATCCGCCTCGTCCGTGGCAGCCACATTATCGTCCCACAGCTCTTCACCCACGGGAAAAGCTACTTCTTCCAAGGCACTGACGGCCGCATCATCTTTGCGATCCCCTATGAGGGCGCCTTCACGCTGATCGGCACGACCGAGGCGGAGCATCCCTCCGCCGAGCAGCGCCCCGAGGCGAGCGCGGCCGAGATCGCCTATCTCTGCGACTTCGCCTCCAGCTATTTCCGCCAGCCGGTGCGTCCGGAGGATGTCGTCTGGACCTATTCCGGCGTCCGCCCGCTGCAGGACGATGGCCAGGACGCGAATGCCGCGACCCGCGATTACCGGCTGGAGCTGGAGGGCAGCCCGCCGCTCCTCTCCGTCTTCGGCGGCAAGATCACCACCTATCGCCGGCTGGCGGAGGAGGCGATGGAGAAGCTGGTGCCGCTCGTCGGCGGCTCGGGAGACTGGACAGGCGGCGCGCCGCTGCCGGGCGGGGATTTCCCGGTGGACGGCGGCCCGGCGCTGGTCGAGGCGTTGCGGCGGGAATATCCCTTCCTGACAGAGGTTTGGGCGTCGAGGCTCATCCGGTCTTACGGCACCCTCGCGCGGGACATCCTCGGCGATGCTGCGAGCGAGGCCGACCTCGGCCAGGCCTTCGGCGCGACGCTCACCGAGCGCGAGGTGCTTTGGCTGAAGGCCCACGAATGGGCGCAGACGGCGGAGGACATCCTCTGGCGCCGCAGCAAGCTGGGGCTCCATATGAGCCCCACCGAGCGTCAGGCGCTGGCCGACTGGCTCGGCGCTTGACCTCGGCGCCCATGCCGCCAAATCTGGTGGAGGAGGGCCCATGACGAGATTACATCAAGACCGCCGCGCAAGCCCCTGGAATCCCTGCCGATGAGCATCCTCGCGCTCGATCAGGGCACCACCTCCAGCCGCGCGATCCTCTTCGGCGATGACCGCGCCCCCGGGCGCATCGCGCAGAAGGAATTCCGCCAGCATTTCCCGCGCTCCGGCTGGGTCGAGCACGACGCGGCGGAGATCTGGGAGACGACGCTCGCCACCGCGAAGGAGGCCCTCGCCGGCGAGACCGCCGCCGCCATCGGCATCACCAACCAGCGCGAGACCGTCATCGTATGGGACGAGGACGGAACGCCCATCCACAATGCCATCGTCTGGCAGGACCGCCGGACTGCCGAACTCTGCCGCACGCTGCGCTATGAGGGGCTGGAGGAGGCGGTGACTGCCCGCACCGGGCTGATCATCGACCCCTATTTCAGCGGGACCAAGCTCGCCTGGCTTCTCGACAACGTGGACGGCGCCCGCGCCAGGGCCGAGGCCGGCAAGCTGCATTTCGGCACCGTCGATTCCTGGCTGATCTGGAACCTCACGGAGGGCCGGACCCATGCGACCGACGCCACTAACGCCTGCCGCACGATGCTCTATGACATCCATGAAGGCGCCTGGGACGAGGAGATCTGCGCCCGGCTCGGCATCCCCCTCACGATGCTCCCCGATGTCCGCGCCTCCGATGCCGATTTCGGCGAGACGCGGCTCTTCGGCGGCACCATCCCGATCCGCGGCGTGGCGGGCGACCAGCAGGCGGCGACGCTCGGGCAGGCCTGCTTCCGGCCCGGCATGATGAAGAGCACCTATGGCACAGGCTGCTTCGCGCTGCTCAACACGGGGGCGGAGCCCGTCCGCTCCGATAACCGCCTGTTAACCACGATCGCCTATCAGCTCGGCGACGAGGTGACCTATGCGCTCGAGGGCTCGATCTTCATCGCCGGCGCGGTGGTGCAGTGGCTCCGCGACGGGCTGAAGATCATCGAAGCGGCGCCGGAGGCCGCACCCCTCGCCGAGACGGCCGACGAGGGCCAGCGGCTGATCCTCGTGCCGGCGTTCACCGGGCTCGGCGCCCCGCACTGGGCGCCGGAGGCGCGCGGCGCGCTCTACGGTCTCACCCGAAATTCCGGCCCGGCGGAGATCGCCCGGGCGGCGCTCGAGAGCGTCGGCTACCAGACGGCGGACCTCATGGAGGCAATGCGCGCCGACTGGCCCGAGATGGGCGAGACGGTGCTGCGAGTCGATGGCGGCATGAGCGCCTCCGGCTGGACCATGCAGTTCCTCGCCGACATCCTCGGCGCCCCCGTCGACCGGCCCGTGGTGCAGGAAACGACGGCGCTCGGCGCCGCCTGGCTGGCGGGGCAGGCGGTGGGCGCCTGGCCCGATCAGGAAGGCTTCGCCGAGGCCTGGCAGCTCGACGAGCGCTTCGAGCCGCAGATGGACGCGCCCGTGCGCGACGAGCGCCGCGCCGCCTGGGCCGATGCCGTCGCGCGGACGATCCGCTAAGGCGGCGCCAGTTGAAGCTGGCGCAGGCGGGAATAGATGATATCAACGTAAACACCCCTTCCTCTCGAGAGACCCCATGGAAGCCCTCACCGCGCCCTCCGTCATCGGCCCCGTCCACGCGCTTCTGGAGGCGGAGGCGCCGGGCATTCTGGCGCTGATCACCGGGACGGAGGGGCCCTCCTACCGGCCCATCGGCGCCATGATGGCGGTGATGGACGGCCAGCGCCGGGCCGGCTCGCTCTCCTCCGGCTGCGTCGAGGCCGACATCACGCTCCATGCGGAGGAGGCGCGGGCGAACGGCCGGCCGGCGCAGGTGCGCTACGGGCAGGGCTCGCCCTTCAAGGACATCGAGCTGCCCTGCGGCGGCGGGCTCGATGTGCTGCTCGTGCCAGAGCCCGACCGCGCGGTGCTGCGTGATGTGGCCGAGGCCTGGGCCGCCCGGCGCCCGGTGACGCTGCTCGTCGATGCCGAAACCGGCGCGATGGCGCTCGGGGAGGGCGAGACCGGCTGGCAGGGCGGGCGTTTCGCCGTGCATATCGCGCCGGAGATTGCCTTCTACATCTTCGGCAAGGGTCCGGAGACCTCGAGCTTCGCGGCGCTCGTCCGCTCCGCCGGCTATCCGGCGATGGTGCTGACCTCCGACGACGAGACGCTGGCGATGGCCGAGGCGGCGGGCGCCGCCACGCGCCACCTGACCGGCCCGAAGATGCCCGACGACATCCGCCCCGACGACCGCTCGGCCATCGTGCTCTTTTTCCACGACCACGACTGGGAGCCGCCGATCCTCAAGGCGGCGCTGGAGACGCCGGCGTTCTATATCGGCGCTCAGGGCAGCCAGCGGGCACGGGGGCTGCGGGACATGGAGCTGCAGGCGCTCGGCGCGAGCGCGGGCGACCTTGAGCGGCTCAAAGGGCCCATCGGCCTCGTGCGGTCGGCGCGGGATGCGCGGACGCTGGCGGTCTCCGTCCTCGCCGAGGTGCTCGCCGAGGCGTGAGGGGCAGGGATCTTTCGCGGAAGATGCCTAGGCGCCGGCCGGCGCGAGGAGGCACGCCGACCGGCATCTCCCCGGCTTTGTCAGCCAAACATCCAGTTCGGGAGGAAGAGGACGAGGCCCGGGAAGAACAGTATGACGACCACCACGAGGAAGATCGCCAGAAAGAACGGTAGAGATTCCTTCACGTAATCCTCTACCCGCACACCGAGCAGTGAGCAAACTGTATACATGGCCACCCCCACCGGCGGGGTCATGGAACCGAGCGTCACAATGGTCATCATGAGGATGCCGAAGTGCACCGGGTCGACCCCGGCGGCCTTGGCAACCGGCACGAGAATCGGTGTCAGCAGCAGCACGAGGATCGTGCTCTCGATGAAGAGCCCCGCCACGAAGAGCGCCGCGAGCACGACGGTGACGATGACGATGGGGTTCTGCAGCCCGGTGAGCAGCGTGTCCGCCACCTCCTGCGGCACCCGCAGGAAGATGATGGCGAAGCCGAGCATCCCCGAGAAGAGGATGATGAGCATCACCATGCCGATGTCGGAGAGCGCATCGCCGATGGCGGCCTTCAGCCTGGCGAAGGTCATCTCGCGGTGGCCCAGCGTGCCGACGAGGATCGCATAGACGACGGCGAAGGCGCCGACCTCGGAGGGCGTGAAGATGCCGCCGCGGATCGACACGATCAGCAGCACGGGGAACAGGAGCGCCCATTTCGCATCCCAGGCCGCGCGGCCGAGGGCGCGGGCGGTGGGCTTCACCGCCTCGGGGTCGCGATAGCCGCGCCGGCGCGAAATCGCCCAGGCGGCGATCATGAGGAAGGTCATCATCAGAAGGCCCGGCACAATGCCGGCCATGAAGAGCCGCCCGATGGAGACCTGTCCGACATAGCCGTAAAGGATCAGCCCGATGGCCGGCGGGATGGTGGCGGTGATGAGCGACGACAGCGCGATGACGGCGGCGGTGAATCCCTTGGAATAGCCCTGGGCCAGCATCTGCGGCCCGATCACCCGCGCCTCCATCGCCGCATCGGCCACGGCGGCGCCGGAGACGCCGCCCATCAGCGTCGAGAGGATGATCGAGACCTGCGCGAGCCCGCCCGCCATCCAGCTCACCGCGACATGCGAGAAGCGGAAGAGCCGCTCGGAGATGCCGCTTTCGTTCATCAGGTGGCCGGCGAAGATGAAGAAGGGCACGGCGAGGAGCGGGAAGCTCTGGCTCACCGTCGCGATCTTCTGCACGGCGATGGAGAGCGGCATCACGTCCGATTCAAGGAAGAAGGTGAAGCCCGCCATGCCGATGGCGATGGCGATGGGGGCGCCGAGCACCATCAGGATCACGAAGACCAGCGAGATCATCCCCATCAGATCGTCTCCGTCCGGCCCTCGACGGCCATGGCGGCGTCGGGCGGAAGGTTGCGGTCGAAGACCAGCCGGTCGGTGGAGCGCCAGGCATCCACCAGATTGGCGATGATGTTGCCGGCGAAGAGCAGCGAGCCTACCGGCACGGCGATGGTCACCCAGGCGTAAGAGAGGCCGGAATCCCCGAACTGCCGCTCGATGTTGAGAAGTGTGAGCTTCACGCCCTCGACGGCGAGGACGGCCAGAAAGGCCAGCGTCAGGATTGCGATCCCGGTCTCGACCCAGCGGCGGGCGCGATAGGGCAGGAGCCGGATCACGAGATCGACGCCCAGATGCGCGCGCTGCCGCAGCGCCCGGCAGGCGCCGATGAAGCAGAGCCAGATGAAGAGAAGCTGCGCGAGGTCGACCGACCAGACGAGCGGATGCCCGAAGGTGCGCATCACGGCTGCCACGAAGACCAGCCCGGTGATGGCCGACAGGATCAGCGCGCCGGTGATGAATTCGGCGCGGGTGTAGAGCTTTTGCATTCCCCCTCCCGACGGGTCAGGCGGCGGGCCCGAAAGCCCGCCGCGCCATCTCGCGCGTCAGTTGCCGGCGGCGATCGCCTGCACCTGGTCGCGCAGGTCACCATAGCCGAGGTCGTCGTAGACCTTCGCCGTGGCGTCGCGGAAGATCGCGGTGTCGATCTCGTCGACCGTCACGCCGGCATCGACGAGCTGCTGCTCTATGGCGTCGAGGCTGTCCTGCGTGCCGTAAGACGCGATGTCGCCGGCCTTGAGGCTCTCTTCCAGCAGGATCGCCTGCAGATCCTCCGGCAGCGTGTCGAACCATTGGGCCGAGGTCACGAGGCCGGTGATCAGGTTGATGTGGCCGGTCTTGGTGACGTGGTCGATCACCTCCTGCAGGTTGGCGCCGACGATGGCGGGGAACTGCGCCTCCGCCCCGTCGATGACATTCGACGACAGCGCCGAATAGACATCGGCCCAGGGCATCGGCGTGGGCGTCGCGCCCATCGCCTCGATCGTGCCCATCCAGACCGGCGCGCCGGGGGTGCGCATGCGGATGCCGGCGAGGTCCTCCGGCCCGGTGATCGCCTTGTTGGTCAGAAGGTGCCGCTCGCCCTGCCACCAGTTGAAGCTGAGCACCTGCAGTCCGGACGTGTCGGCCATCTCGTCGACCCAGCCCTGGAAGACATCCGAGGTCACGACATTGCGGATGCCCTCGTAGCCGGAGGCGAGGAAGGGCGCGCCGAGGATGCCCATCTCTTCCTGATAGACGGCGAGCCGGCCGCCATCGACGACGACGGCCACGGGGGCGCCGGCGCGGGCCTGCTCGAGCACGTCCTCATCGGGGCCGAGCTGCGAATTGGGGTAGAGCACGATTGCGAGCTGGCCGCCTGAGGCCTCGGCGACATTGTCGCGCAGCGCCTCGAGCCCGGCATAGAGCGGGTCGGAGGTGGCGAGGGCCGTGTTGATGTTGAGCGTGAAATCCTGGGCGAGCGCGGCGGAGCCGACGCAGAGGGCCAGGACGCTGGCAGCGGTCAGGTGTTTCATGATGGGTCTCCTCCTGTTGGTGCGGGGCTCTCTCCCCCCGCTTGTCCTCACGTGAAGTGGGTCTCGTTCTCGGCGGCGATCACGGGCAGATCGTCGACGATGGTATTGAGATGCGTGCGCATGGCGGTCTCGGCGGCGGCGGCATCGCCGGCGCGGATCGCCTCGACCACGGCGCGGTGCTGGCCGATGAGCTTCGCCTTGGGGAAGCGGGTGAGGCTGAGGTAGCGCACCCGGTCGAGCTGCGCCTTCAGCGTCTCGATCACCGCCCAGGCATGGGCCCGGCCGACGCCTTCGGCCAGCGCCCGGTGGAAGGCATCGTCGAGCTCGACGAAGGCATGGACATCCGCCGCCGCCTCCTGCCGGGCGAGGAGGGCGTCGAGCTCCTGCAGCGCCGAGGGCGCGAGCGCCCGGGCGGCGAGCTTGACGACATCGGCCTCGATGGCCTCGCGCACGAAGCGCGCCTCCTCCACCCGCTGGCGGGAAATCTTGGGAACGATGGAGCCCCGCTGGGGCCGGATCTCCAGCAGGCCGTCCTCGGCGAGGCGGATGAACACCTCGCGGACGGGCTGCCGCGAGATGGCGAATTCCGCCGCCACCCCGGCCTCCGACAGGCGCATCCCCGGCGCCAGCTCGCCCCGCACGATGCGCAGGCGCAGCATGTCGTAGAGCTGGCCGCCGATGGGCTGGCTGTCGTCGAGCGCACGCTGGTCCGGTTGAATTGTCATCCTCACTCCCTGACGTCGTGGTTGCACCATTCTACCATACTAGTCAACAATGTGCTGGACGGCTCCGCCCGCAGAGGCGAAAAGCCATAGGCGAGAGACGGGCCGCAAGGTGTTGGGACGGGGGGAGATTTCATGCGCGAGAGCTGGCGCTGGTTCGGGCCGCAGGACCCGGTTTCCATCGAGGATGTCCGCCAGACCGGCGTGCCCGCCGTGGTCTCGGCCCTCCACCACCTGCGCCCCGGCGAACTCTGGACACCGGAAGAGATCGCCAGGCGCCAGGCGGAGGTCCGTGCCGGCGGCATGAACTGGGAGGTCGTCGAATCGCTGCCGGTCAGCGAGGCAATCAAGCGCCAGACCGGCCCATGGCGCGATCACATCGCCACCTGGTGCGCGAGCCTCGAGAACCTCGCCCGGGCAGGGATCGAGGTGATCTGCTACAATTTCATGCCGGTCCTCGACTGGACGCGGACGGACCTCGCCTGGCCGCTGCCTTCCGGCGCCACCTGCATGCGCTTCGACTATGTCGATTTCGCCGCCTTCGACCTGCATGTGCTTGAGCGGGCAGGGGCCTCCTATCCCGATGACATTGCCGAGGCCGCGGGAGCCCGCGCCGCCGCCATGGACGAGGCCGCCCGCGATCAGCTCACCCGCGCCATCCTCTTCGGCCTGCCGGGGGAGCCCGAGGGCCTTTCGCTCGCCAAGCTCCGCGACGAGCTCGCCGCCTATGCCGATCTGGGGCCGGAAGGCCTCCGCGCCCATCTGATCGCCTTCCTCGAAGAGGTGGTGCCCGTCGCCGAGAGCCTCGGCGTGCGGCTCTGCTGCCATCCCGACGACCCGCCGTTCCCGCTTCTCGGCCTGCCACGGATCATGTCGACGGAGGCGGATTACGCCGCCGTCCTGACTGCCGTCGATGCGGCGGCCAACGGCATGACGCTCTGCTCCGGCTCGCTCGGCGCGCGGGGCGACAACGACCTGCCCGCCATCATGCGCCGCTGGGGCCACCGCGTGCCCTTCATCCACCTGCGCAATGTAGCGCGGGAGGGCAGCGACGGCGCCGGCCCCGAGGGCACCTTCCACGAATCCGGCCATCTGACCGGCGATGTCGACATGCTCGCGCTGATCAAGGCGATCCTCGCGGAAGAGGCCCGCCGCCGCTCCGAGGGCCGCACGGACCATTCGATCCCCTACCGCCCCGACCACGGGCTCGACATGTCCGACGATTCGCGCCGCCGCGCCCAGCCCGGCTATCCGCTCGTCGGCCGCCATGTCGGCCTCGCCGAGCTTCGGGGCGCCATCGCCGCGCTGTCGCGCTGAGCGAGGGCCAAGGGCGAAATTCCGCGGAGGGCAGGGGCGCCGCGGCTTGACTTCCCGGGCCGTGCGGGCGAGGCAGCACGCCATGGCCGGACTCTCCCGGCCATTCGCATTTAGAGATGTCCCATGACAACGGTTGATACCAACGCATCCGCCCCGGACGGACCCGACGATTCCGCCCGCAACTCGCTGGTGATCGGGCTTCTGCTCGTCTCTGCCTTCACGGTGATTCTCAACGAGACCATCATGTCCGTGGCGCTGCCGCGGCTGATGTCGGATCTCGGCGTCACCGCCAGCGCCGCGCAATGGCTGACGACGGCGTTCCTGCTGACCATGGCGGTCGTGATTCCGATCACCGGCTTCCTGCTGCAGCGGTTCCACACCCGGCCGGTGTTCCTCGCCGCCATGGGATTCTTCTCGCTCGGCACGCTCATCTGCGCGCTGGCGCCGGGTCTGCCGATGCTGATCGGCGGGCGGGTCGTGCAGGCGGTGGGCACGGCGATGATGATGCCGCTTCTCATGACCACGGTCATGACCCTGGTCCCGCCCGCGAAGCGCGGCCAGACCATGGGCAATATCTCCATCGTCATCTCCGTCGCGCCGGCCATCGGGCCGACGATCTCGGGCATCATCCTCAACTACCTGCACTGGCGCTGGATGTTCTGGATCGTCCTGCCGATCGGTCTTGCGGCGCTGCTTCTCGGTGCGCTGAAGCTGGTGAACGTCACCGAACCCCGGCGGCCGAAGCTCGACCTTCTGTCGGTGCCGCTGTCGGCCATCGGCTTCGGCGGGCTGGTCTACGGGCTGTCGTCCATCGGCGAGAGCCTCGCGCCGACGCATGAGGCGCTGGTGCCGCTCTGGGTGCCGCTGGTTGTGGGCGGCGTCGTGCTGGCGCTCTTCATCTGGCGGCAGATCGTGCTGGCGCCGCAGGACCGGGCGCTCCTCGACCTGCGGACCTTCAAGATCCGCGTCTTCTCCGTCTCCGTCGCCATGATGTGCCTCGCGATGATGGCGCTCTTCGGGATGATCATCCTGCTGCCGCTCTACATGCAGAATGTCCTCGGGCTTTCCGCGCTGTCGTCGGGCCTGCTCCTCTTGCCCGGCGGGCTCGTCATGGGGCTCATGGCGCCCATAGTCGGGCGGCTCTTCGACAGGATCGGCGCGCGCAAGCTGGTGATCCCGGGGGCCGTGCTCGTCTCCGGCGCGCTCTGGACGATGCAGAGCTACGGGATGGACACGCCGATCCTCGTCGTGCTCGGCGGCCATGTGGTGCTGTCCATCGGCCTGGCGCTTCTCTTCACGCCGCTCTTCACCTCGTCGCTCGGCTCGCTGCCGCCGAAGCTCTACAGCTACGGCTCGGCGGTGCTCGGCACGGCGCAGCAGGTATCCGGCGCGGCGGGCATCGCGCTCTTCGTCTCGATCATGACGATCCGCACGGGCAATGCGCTGGCCTCGGGGGTGGACGCGCTGCCGGCGACGGCGGAGGGGCTGCACGCCGGCTTCCTCGCCGCCGCGATCATCTCGCTGGGGCTGATCGTGGCCGGCTTCTTCGTCCGCCGCCCGCCGGACATGGGCGGCCCGCCCGCCCATCACGGCGGCCACTGAAAAGGCCCGGCCCCTTCATCTGGCCGGAGATATGCCGGGTGCTGGTCCCCGGCCTCTCCCCCAAGCAAAAGGGCCGCCCCGAGGGGCGGCCCTTTCCATGTCTGTCTGCCGGAGCGCTCAGTTGGCGCCGCGGTCGAGGTCGAAGCGGTCGGCCTCCATCACCTGCGTCCAGGCCTCCACGAAATCGTGGACGAACTTCTCGAGGCTGTCGTCGCAGGCATAGACCTCCGCCAGCGCGCGAAGCTGCGAATGCGAGCCGAAGATCAGGTCGACGCGGCTGCCCGTCCATTTCGGCTCGTTGGTGGCGCGGTCGCGGCCCTCGTAGTCACCTTCGGCCGTCTTCTGCCAGACGGTGTCCATCGTCAGCAGGTTCAGGAAGAAGTCGTTGGAGAGGACCCCCGGGCGATGCGTGAAGACGCCGCGCGGATCATCGCCCACATTGCCGCCGAGGACGCGCATCCCGCCGAGGAGCGCCGTCATCTGCGGCGCCGTCAGGCCGAGAAGATGCGCCCGGTCGACCATCGCCTCTTCGGCTTCCATGAATTGCCGGCCCGAAAGCCAGTTGCGGAAGGCGTCGGCCCGCGGCCAGAGCGCCTTAAAGCTCTGTTCGTCGGTATGCTCCTCGCCCGCATCGACGCGGCCGGTGGAGACGGGGACGGTGACGGTGACGCCGGCATCCGCCGCCGCCTTCTCGACCGCCGCAGCCCCGGCGAGGACGATCACATCGGCCAGCGAAGCGCCCATCTCGGCGGCGATGCCCTCGAGAACGCCAAGCACCTTGGCGAGCACCTCGGGCTGGTTCACCTCCCAGTCCTTCTGCGGGGCAAGGCGGATGCGGGCGCCGTTGGCGCCGCCGCGCTTGTCAGACCGGCGGAAGGTTGAGGCGGAGGCCCAGGCGGTCGAGACCAGCTCGGAGACGGTAAGCCCGGAGGCCAGCACCCGCTCCTTCACCTGCGCCACATCGGCGTCGGAGAGCACCTTGCCGCCCGCCGGCAGCGGGTCCTGCCAGATCAGGTCTTCGGCCGGGACGAGCGGGCCGACGTAGCGGGCCTTCGGCCCCATGTCGCGGTGCGTCAGCTTGAACCAGGCGCGGGCGAAGGCATCGGCGAAGGCGGCATTGTCTTCAAAGAACCGGCGCGAGATCTTCTCGTATTCCGGGTCGAAGCGCAGCGCGAGGTCGGTGGTCAGCATCCGCGGCTTGCGCGGCGCGCCGCCCTCGTCGGGCGCGGGGACGTCGGCGATGTCGGTCTTGGCGACCCATTGCTTGGCGCCGGCCGGGCTCTCCTCCAGCTCCCATTCATGCTCGAAGAGGTTCTTGAAGAAGAGGCTGCCCCATTGCGTGGGGGTCTGCGTCCAGATGACTTCCGGGCCCCCGGTGATGGTGTCGGCGCCCATGCCGGTGCCGTGGCTCGAGGTCCAGCCGAGGCCCTGGCTCTCGATCTCCGATCCCTCGGGATCGGCGGCGATCAGCGAGGGGTCGCCCGCGCCATGGGTCTTGCCGAAGGTATGGCCGCCCGCGATCAGCGCTACGGTCTCCTCGTCGTTCATCCCCATGCGGAAGAAGGTCTCGCGGATGTCATGCGCCGACTTGAGCGGATCGGGGTCGCCGTTCGGCCCCTCGGGGTTCACGTAGATGAGGCCCATCTGCACGGCGGCGAGCGGGTCGGCGAGCTCGCGCTCGCCCGAATAGCGCTCGTCGCCGAGCCAGGTGCCCTCGGGGCCCCAGTAGAGCTCTTCGGGCTCCCACACGTCCTCGCGGCCGCCGGAGAAGCCGAAGGTCTTGAAGCCCATGGATTCCAGCGCGACGTTGCCGGTGAGGATCATCAGGTCCGCCCAGCTCAGCTTGCGGCCGTATTTCTGCTTGATCGGCCAGATCAGCCGGCGCGCCTTGTCGAGATTGGCGTTGTCGGGCCAGGAGTTCAGCGGCGCGAAGCGCTGCTGCCCCGCCGCCGCGCCGCCGCGGCCGTCGGTGATCCGGTAGGTGCCGGCGGAGTGCCAGGCCATGCGGATGAAGAGGCCGCCGTAATGGCCGAAGTCGGCCGGCCACCAGTCCTTGCTGTCCGTCATGACGGCGCGGAGGTCGGCCATCACCGCATCGAGGTCGAGCGTCTGGAATTCCTTGGCATAGTCGAAATCCGGGCCCAGCGGATCGGCGAGGGGCGAATTGGCGTGGAGCTTGGCGATGTCGAGCGCCTCGGGCCACCAGTCGCGATTGCTGTGGCCACGCTTGCCGCCATGGACGGGGCAGCCGCCGGTGTCTTGTTTGGTGTCCATCGGATTGGGCTCCTCATGGCAATATCGGGGGAGAATTTAGAACCACTATAAAAATGCTCGGGAAGCCGGAGGCAAGCCCGTCACGGCGGAAAGTCGCGTGAGGGGGGAGGGCAGGGGCCCGGAGCCGCCGCCGTGCCCCGCCCTAGATCCGCGTCAGCCAGCCGAGGCTGCGGCTCTGCGAGGTCAGGACGGAAAGGAGCGCCTGGCGCGAGCTGTCGACATGCCCGACCATCGTTGCCCGCGCCTGCGCCGCATCGCCGGCGCGGATGTGGCGCACGATCTCGTAATGGTCCTTGTGGTCGGGCGCGTAGAGAGCGGGGGAGTTCCATTCGAGGAAGAAGAACCTCTCGAACTCGCGCAGGACCTGCACGGCGGTGCGGTGGAGCCTGGCATTGCCGGCGGCCAGCGCCACGCTTTCGTGGAAGACGTTGTTCAGCCGGTTCTGGGCGCTGATCCTGTCGATGTCGTTGCCGGCGAGCTTGTGCTGCTCGGCATTGGTCGCATCGGCCAGATAATCGAGCTCGTCGATCGCCTCGGGGCCGGCGCGCTCGGCGGCGAGGGCTGCGCAATCCCCCTCGATGGCGAGGCGGAAGTCGAAGATGTCGTCGATGTCGGAGATGTGGATCGGCGTCACCTGATAGCCGCGGCGCGGGATGGCCTGCACCAGCCCCTCGACCTGAAGGCGCAGAAGCGCCTCGCGCACCGGGGTCTTGCTCATCTGCAATTCGCCCGCCAGATCGGCCTCAATGAATTCCGAGCCCGGGAGCATCTCGCAGCTGATGATCCGCTGGCGAATCGCGGCATGGGCCTGATCGGCGAGAGAGGCGCCCTTGGCCGCCGCATCCTCATCCTGAGGTTGCAGCTGATAGGCGCGCTCGGTTCGCTGACCGCTCATTCTCTCCCCAATCCCTCCGTCGTCCCGCCCACAAACCGGGCGCCGGGCGGCGCGATGCCCTCTCAAACAGCCTTAAGGGCTTGCCCTCCCCCGGGCAATGTTTCTCGTAATATATCACAGTGAGTATCTGAACGAGACGGGCCGGCGACAGCGGGGCCGGGAAGGGGAAAGACCTTGGGGGCATATCTGGCACGGCGCGTGGGATTGGGGCTCGGCGTCCTCATCATCGCGCTACTGGTCCTGTTTCTGCTGATCTATGCGGTGCCCGGCGACCCGGCGACGATCGCGCTCGGCCCCCGCGCCAGCGAGGCGCAGAAGATCGCCTTCCGCGAGCGGATGGGGCTCGACCAGCCGCTCTTCTTCCAGGCGCTGCGCTTCCTGGGGCAGATCCTCAGGGGCGACATGGGCAATGACCTTCTGACCCAGCGCCCGGTGGCCGATCTCGTCTTCACCGCCCTGCCGCGCACGGTGATGCTGGCGGTCACGGGGCTCGGCTGGGCCATCCTGATCGGCCTGCCGCTCGGCATCGTCTCGGCCCTGAAGCCCAACAGCCTGACCGACCGGATCGTCGCCGTGATCTCGACCTCCGTCGTGGCGCTGCCGGCCTTCCTGATGGCGATCTACGGGCTCATGCTCTTCTCGGTGACCCTCGGGTGGTTTCCGGCCATCGGCGCCGGGGAGCCGGGCGATCTCGGCGACCAGCTCAGCCATCTCGTCCTGCCGGCGCTGGCCGTGGGGCTTGCCTGGGTGGGCTATATCGCCCGGCTGGTGCGCGTCGCGCTGATCGAGACCCTGAGCGAGAACCACGTGCGCACCTATCGTGCCTATGGCGTCTCCGACCTGCGCATTGCGCTGCGCTTCGCGCTGCCCATCGCGGTCGTCCCCGTCGTCTCCGTCCTCGGTGTCGGCATGGGCAACCTCCTCTCCGGCGCCGTGCTGGTGGAGGTGGTGTTCTCGCGCCCCGGGCTCGGCTCGCTCGCCTATGACGCCGTCATCAGCCGCAACTTCCCGGTGCTTCTGGGCGCCGTGGTGGTGACGACCGGGCTCTATGTGACGGCCAATGTGATCGCCGATGCGGTGATAGGCCTTCTCGACCCGCGCGTCGCGGAAGGGGGCTGAGGGATGACCGACGTCACCGCCTTTCCCGCCCGCCGTGGCCTCCGGCTGTCGCTCCGGCAGGGGCCGCTCCGGCAGCTTCTCTCCAATCCGGCCGGGGCCATCTCGCTGACCGTGATCCTCTCGCTCTTCCTCGTCGCGCTCTTCGCACCGCTGATCGCGCCCTATGACCCCATCGCCATCTCGCCCCGCGAGCGGATGCAGTCGCCCTCGCTCGCGCATTGGTTCGGCACCGACCAGCTCGGCCGCGACGTGCTGAGCCGCCTGATCTACGGCACCCGCACCGCGCTGCGCGTGGCGTTGACGGGCACCGCCGGGGCGCTGGTGGTCGGGCTCTCGCTCGGGCTCGTCTCGGGCCTCGCGCCCAAATGGCTCGACAGCCTTCTGGTGCTTGTCAGCGACTCGCTGAAGGCGCTGCCGCTGGTGCTCTTCGCCCTGGCGCTCGTGTCGATCTACGGGCCATCGATGGCGACGCTGATCGTCGTCATCACCATCTCGATGGCGCCCGGCTACTTCCGCGTGGTGCGCAGCCAGGTGATGGTGCTGAGGAATGCCGATTACGTCACCGCCGCCGAGGCGATGGGCGCCTCGAAGCTGCGGCTCGCCGCGACGCATCTGCTGCCCAACCTGATCGGGCCGATCCTCGTGCTCATCGCCATGGACATCCCGGCGGTCATCGGCATCGAGAGCGGGCTGAGCTTCCTCGGCCAGGGCGTGCAGCCGCCCGAGGCGAGCTGGGGCAACATGCTGTCGGAGGGCTATGCCTATCTCCGCCAGGCCCCGCATATCGCCCTGACGGCCGGCGCGCCGATCGTGCTCGCCACCATCGCCTTCACCTTCTTCGGCGAGGCCCTGCGCGACGCGCTCGACCCGCGGGCGAGGGGGCGGTCATGAGCGCTGTCCTTTCCCTGAACGACGTCTCGGTCAATTACGCCAAGGGCCGGGGCCATGTCGCCGCCGTGCGCGGCGTGTCGCTGGAGCTGGCGGCGGGCGAGACGCTCGGGCTCGTCGGCGAGAGCGGCTCGGGCAAGTCGAGCCTCGCCTCCGCCATCACCGGGCTTCTGCCGAACGGCGCCCATGTAACGGGCGAGGTGCGCTTCGAGGGGCAGGACATGGCCTCGCTCAAGGCCGAGGCGCAGCGGCGCCTGCGGGGCAGCGCCATCGCCACCATCGCGCAGGACCCCTTCACCTCGCTCAACCCCGTCACCCGCATCGGCCGGCAGCTCGTGGAGTTCCAGCACTGGCGGGGCGAGGGGCGGCGCGCGCTCGCGGCCCGGGCGGAAGAGATGCTGACCCGCGTCGGCCTCTCCGACCCCGCCGCGCGGATGCGGCAATATCCGCATCAGCTTTCGGGCGGCATCCGCCAAAGGGTCTCCATCGCCGCGGCGCTCCTCGCCGGGCCGCGCCTTCTGATTGCCGACGAGCCGACGACCGCGCTCGATGCGACGACGGAGGACCAGATCATCGAGCTCATCCGCGAGGCGCGGCGGCTGATCGACGGGGCCGTCGTCTTCATCACCCATGACATGGGCGTTGTCCGCCGGCTCTGCGACCGGGTGGCCGTGCTCTATGCCGGCGAGCTGGTCGAGACCGGCCCCGTGGCCGAGGTGCTGGCCCGCCCGAAGCATCCCTATACCCGCGCGCTTCTCGAATGCGACCCGGCGGGAATCGTGACGCCCACGCGGCATCTGCCGACGATCCCGGGGACGGTCCCGGCGCCAAGTGCCCTGCCGGCCGGCTGCATTTTCGCGCCCCGCTGCGTGATGGCGCGGTCCGACTGCACCGTCAACAAGCCGGCCCGCCGGCCCCTCGGGCCGGAGCGCGCCAGCGCCTGCCACTTCGCCGAAGAGCTCTGAGCCATGACCCCGACGCCCCGCCTGCCGCTTCTGGAGATCAACGATCTCGTCGTCCGCTACCCCTCCGGCACGCTGATCGAGCGGCTGAGGGGCGCGCCGCATGAGGTGACGATCCTGCCCGGCGTGTCGCTGCGCATCGAGCGGGGCGAGACGCTCGGCCTCATCGGCGAGAGCGGCTCGGGCAAGACCACGCTCGGCCGCGCCGCGCTCGGGCTCACCCCAATCTCCGGCGGCACGATCCGCATCGGCGAGGAGGTCACCTCGCAGGCCTCGGGCCAGACCTGGGCGCGCATCCGCCGCAATGTCGGGCTGATGTTCCAGGATGCGCAGGCCGCGCTCGACCCGCGCATGAGCATCGGCCGCTCGGTGACGGAGCCGCTGGTGATCCACCGGATGCTCAAGGGCAACCGGATGGACAAGGCTGTGGAGCTCCTCGGCAAGGTCGGGCTCGGCCCCGATTTCGCCCGTCGCTACCCGCACGAGATCTCCGGCGGGCAGGCGCGGCGGGTCACAGTGGCGCGGGCGCTGGCGCTCGACCCGGCGCTGGTCATCGCCGACGAGCCGACGGCGGGCCTCGACCTCTCGGTGCAGGGCGAACTCCTCAACCTACTCAACGAGCTGCAGGAGCGCCTGGGCGTGAGCTTCCTGCTCATCACCCACAACCTCGCCGTGGCGCGCCACGTCACCGACCGCATTGCCATCATGTATCTCGGCCGCATCGTCGAGACGGGGCCGTCCGACAGGCTCTTCGCGCGGCCGGCCCATCCCTACACCCAGGCGCTCCTGAAGGCACGCTCCGGCAGGCCGGGGGAGCAGGCGCCGCCCATCGAGGGCGAGGTGCCGAGCCTGAAGGCCCGGCCGGCGGGCTGCGAGTTCCACACCCGCTGCCCCCGCGCCACCGACATCTGCCGCCAGCTCGCGCCGGAACGCCGGGCGCTCGGCCCCGGCCATATCGCGGCCTGCCATCATGCCGGGGCGGAGCTCGCAGAGCCCGCGCCCGCACCCGCGCCGGCAGCGGGCCGACCCACCAATGTCGCGACGCTGCCCCCCAGGGCGCGGCGCAGCACCAGCAATTGAGATCCACTCAGGGGAGTTCGACTATGACGGAAATCAATCTCACACGGCGCCAGCTCATGCAGCGCCTCGGGGCAGGGGGCCTCGCCCTTTCGGCGGGAAGCCTCTTCTCCGCCGGTGCGGCCTTCGCTCAGGACGGCACGACATTGCGCATCCGCAACGACGGCGACATCCGCCGGCTCGATCCGGCCACCCGCGGCGGCTGGTATGACGAGACGATCATGTTCGCGATCTTCTCGGGCCTGATCCGCTACCCCTCCGGCGACGCCTGGGGCTGGGAGCTCGACGCCGCCGAGAGCATCGACGACAGCGACCCGCTTCACATCGGCTTCACGCTCCGCCCCGGCATCATGTTCACCGGCGATTTCGGCGAGGTGACGGCGGAGGATGTGAAATTCTCCTACGAGCGCTTCCTCGATCCGGCGGTCGATGCCGTCTACGGCTCCGACTGGGCGGCGCTCGACAGCGTGGAGGTGACCGGCACCTATACCGGCATCATCCATCTCAAGCAGCCCTTCGCGCCGCTCTTCACCTCGACCATGCCCCATGCCTCGGGGCTCATCGTCTCCAAGGCCGCGCTCGAGGCCTCCGGCAGCGCGGTGATCGAGACCGATCCGCTCGCCTGTTCCGGTCCCTACCAGATCGACGAATGGCGCCCGCGCGAGCTGATCCGCCTGAGCCGCAACCCCGGCTGGACCGGCCCCGAGCCCTATTTCGACGTAATCGAGCTTCTGCCGATCGACGATCTGACGGCGGCCGAGACGGCCTTCGATGCCGGCGACCTCGATGCCACGCAGATCGCCGTGAACTCCATCCCGGTGCGCGACCCCGAGGCGGACGATCTCGTCGTGAAACCGGCGCTCGCCTACACCTGGCTCGGCATGAACATCGAGAACGAGAAGCTCCAGGACGTGCGCGTGCGCCGCGCCATCCAGCGCGCCATCGACCCGACCGAGGTGGTCGTCGCCACCTTCGGCGAGGCCGTGACCCAGGCCTATGGCATCGTGCCGCCGCCGCTGCTCGGTGCCCGCTACGAGACGCTCTATCCCTACGATCCCGCCGCCTCCGAGGCATTGCTCGCCGAGGCGGGGGCCGAAGGTCTCGAGGTGACGCTGTTCTTCGGCGCCGACCCCGATCTGCTGATCGCGGCGCAGGTGATCCAGGCCCAGCTCGCCGCCGTCGGCATCAGCCTCTCCATCCGCCAGATGGACGGCGCGACGCTGACCGCGCAGCAGCAGGACAACGAGGGCGGCAGCTACAAGGAGATCGAGCTCTTCTTCAACACCTTCACCACCGCGCCCGACCCGTCCTGGGTCACCGAATGGTTCACGAGCGGGCAGATCGGCGTCTGGAACTTCCAGCGCACCGGCACGCCCGAATGGGATGCCAAGAACGCCGCGGCGTCGGAAGAGACCGATCCCGCGATCCGCGACCAGATGTACATCGAGCTCCAGGACGAGCTGGAGGAAACGGGCGCCTATGTCTTCCTCTACCACGGCGTGAACGCCTGGGTCTCGAAGACGGATGTGGAGGCCGCCTATTCGGCCGACGCGCAATGGGCGCTTCTGCGCGACTTCAAGGGCGCCTGAGCGCCGGTCACCCCGGGGGCCGGCGTGCTCCCGGGGTGCACCAAACCCCAAGACCCAAGTAGAGCCCGCCCTCATCGGGGCGCGGCGGGAGTGACAGCACGTGACGACCTCACCCGTGGCATCGCCGGCGCTCGCGCGCTGGCGGCGGGCCTTTCGCGCCCTCAGCCATCCGCAATACAGGCGCTATTTCTTCTCGCAGGTGCCGATGGTCGTGGGGGCCTGGATCCATTCCATCGCCCTCGGCTGGCTGATGTGGCGGCTGTCGGCCTCGCCCTTCATGCTCGGCGTTCTCGCCGTCTGCGACCTCGGCCCGACCTTCCTGCTCGGCCCCGTCACCGGCACGGTCATCGACCGGGTGGACCGGCGCAAGCTGATGCTCACGCTCCTTGGCCTCAATTTCGCGCTCGTCACTTTCCTCGCGGTGATGACGGTGACGGACCATGTGAGCATCGGGCTCCTCCTCGCCATCACGCCGCTCATCGGCATCGTGCAGGCCTTCGACAGCCCGACGCGGCAGACCTTCGTGGCCGAGCTCGTGCCGCCGGAGGATCTGCGCAACGCGCTTGCGCTCAACTCGCTCCTATTCAATGCCGCCCGCCTGATCGGCCCGGCCATCGGGGGCGTCGTCGCCGCCTGGGTGGGGGAGGGTTATGCCTTCTTCCTCAAGGCGGCCGCCTTCCTCGCCCCCGCCTATGTCGTCGCCACGATGCATCTGCCGCATCGCGACCCGATGAGCCGGGGGCATTTCTTCGACGACATGCGCAGGGGGCTGGCCTTCGTGCGGACGCATAGCGAGGCGGGGCGGATCCTCCTTCTCGTCGGCATCTGCTCCTTCACCTCGGTGCCCTATTTCTCGTTCCTGCCCATTCTGGCGGGCGACATGCTCGGCGCCGATGCCGGGCTTGCCGGCACGCTCATGTCGATCTCGGGCATCGGCGCCGTGGCTGCCGGGCTGACGCTGACCTTCTCCGACAGACTCGAGGGGATGCGCGTCTGGCCCGTCTGGTCGGCCTTCGGGCTGGGGCTGCTCCTCATCGGCATGGGGCTCTCGCGCGAGGTCTGGCTGACGGCGCTGATGGCGCTGCCGATGGGCTTTGCGATCCTCAGCCAGAACCTCGCCTCCAACACGCTCCTGCAGCATTTCGCGCCGCCGGGCTACCGCGGCCGGATCATGGCCATCTACTCGATGATGATGCTCGGCACCGTGCCGATCGGCTCGCTGATTGCCGGCGCCGTGGCCGATGCCATCGGCATGCCGGCGGTCTTCGTCATCGGCGGCGTGCTCTGCTCGCTCTCCGCGCTCGTCGCCGCCTGGCACCGCGCCCGCCATCCCGGGCCCGGCCTCGACGGGCCCGACATCGAACCCGAACGCAGCGCCGCCAATGCCGCGCGCTCCATCCCGCCCGCGCCCTGAGGCGCCCATCTGCACCGCAAGGGACCAGCGAAAGGACCACCCATGCAGAATTTCACCGTCAGCGTGACAAACGACACGCCCGCGCCCTTCCAGCAGATCACCATCCCGCTTTCGGACGGCACGATCCTGCATGCCCGCCTCTGGCTGCCGGAGGTGCCGGCCGCCGAGAAGGTGCCGCTTGTGCTGGAGTGGATCCCCTATCGCCAGTCCGACGGCACGGCCCTGCAGGACAGCATGATGCACGGCTATTTCGCCGAGAACGGCATCGCCGCCGCACGGGTGGACATCCGCGGCTCGGGCAATTCCGACGGTCTTCTGATCGACGAATACCTCAAGCAGGAACAGGACGATGCCTGCGAGGTCATCGCCTGGTTCGCGGGCCAGGACTGGTGCAACGGCAATGTCGGCATGATCGGCATCTCCTGGGGCGGCTTTGCCGGTCTCCAGATCGCCGCGCGCCGCCCGCCGGCGCTGAAGGCCATCATCACCGCCTGCTCGACCGACAACCGCTACACGGATGACGTGCATTTCATGGGCGGCGCGCTTTTGCATGACGGGATGCAATGGGGCTCGGGCCTCTTCGCGCAGCTCGGCCGGCCGCCGGACCCGGCGCATGTCGGGGAGCGCTGGCGCGAGATGTGGCTGGAGCGGCTCGACGGCATCGAAGAGCCTCCGCTGGCCCGCTGGCTCGCGCACACCGATTATGACGACTTCTGGAAGCACGGCTCCGTCTGCGAGGATTACAGCGCCATCACGGCCGCCGTCTGGGCCGTGGGCGGCTGGGTCGACGGCTATACCGATCCGATCCTGCGGCTGATGGAGAACCTCTCAGCGCCCAAGAAGGCCCTGATCGGCCCCTGGACGCATATGTATCCCACCTGGGGCCAGCCCGGGCCGCAGATCGGCTTCCTGCAGGACGCGATGCGCTGGTGGAAGCACTGGCTGATGGACGAAGACACCGGCATCATGGACGAGCCGCAACTGCAGCTCTGGCTCGGCAAGGACCCGCTGCCCGACACCAAGGCCCCCGATATCGGCGGCCGCTGGATCGGCCTGCCGGCCTGGCCGCCGCAGGCGCCGGAGCAGACCTTTTACCCCGATGACCGCCGCCTGTCGCCCGAGCGCGGCGCGACGGAGGAGACGATCGTCCTCGATTCGCCCCTCGCCCTCGGCACCTGGGGCGGCGAGTGGTGCCCGCTGGACGGCGGCGGCAACGGGCCGGAATTCGCGGGCGACGCGCGGGCGGATGACGGGATGTCGCTCTGTTTCGACACGCCGCCGCTCACCGAGCCGCTTCATGTCGTCGGCGTACCCGTCCTGAAGCTGCGCCTGTCCTTCGAGGGCGAGAGGGCGCTGATCGTGCTCCGCCTCAACGAGGTCTGGCCCGACGGCACCTCGGGCCGCGTCACCTTCGCCGTCCGGCGCCTGCAGCGCCCCGATGGCGTGGCGCCAGGCGAGAGCTTCGAGGTCGAGATCCCGATGAAGGGCGTGGCCCACGAATTCTCCCCCGGCCACCGGATGCGCCTCGCGCTCTCCACCAGCTACTGGCCGATGGTCTGGCCCGAGCGCGAGAAGAACGCCATCACGCTGGAGCCCGGCACGATGGCGTTCCACCTCCCCGGCATGCCGCCCGAGGCGGATCACAGCCAGCCCGAGTACGGCCCCGCGATCCACGCCTGCCCGGTGCCCTCCGAAGTGCTGGAGCCCGGCGAGATCAGCCGCGACATCCTCTGGCACCTGGCGAGCGGCGAGGTGGAGATGGTGGTGACAAACCGCCGCGCCACCTGGGAGCTCGGCGGCATGGTCATGGCCGGCGACGGCGGGCACACCAGCGTCGTCGACCCGCGCGACGGCAGCAAGACCCGCGCCACCTTCAAGGCCAGCTCGCGCTACTGGCGCGAGGGCGGCTGGCAGGTGCGGATGGAGACGCGCTCGCATGTCTCCTGGAAGGACGGAAAGCTCTGCCTCGATGCGCATTACGAGGCGTTCGAGGGCGACGAGAAGGTGTTCTCGCGCGCCTGGAGCCGGGCGTTCGACTACTGAGACGGTAGGGCGGGGCCGGGGAGTGACCTCCGGCCCCGCCGCGCTCACGCCGGCAGCAGCCAGACCTTGCCGCTGACCGGATGCCGCTGGACGAGCATCTCCGTCCCCCAGACCGCGCTGACGCGCTCGGCGGTCAGCACCTCCTCCGGCCGGCCGACGGCGACGACGCGGCCCTGGTCGAGCACGCAGAGCCGGTCGCAGAACATGGCGGCGAGGTTGAGATCGTGGAGCGCGGCAATGACCGTCACGCCGATCTGCCGCACGAAGCGCAGGAGCGAGAGCTGAAAGCGGATGTCGAGGTGGTTCGTCGGCTCGTCGAGCACCAGGATGCGCGGCTGCTGGACCATGGCGCGGGCGAGCAGCACCCGCTGGCGCTCGCCGCCCGACAGCGTGCGGAAGGCGCGGGCACGGAACTCCCGGAGCTGCAAAAGCGCGATGGCGGCCTCGATGAGCGCATGGTCATGGGCGCTGTCGGGCTCGAAGAGCCGCTTGTGGGCCGAGCGGCCCATGGCCACGACCTCCTCCACCGTCAGCGGAAAGTCAGCCGGCATGTCCTGCAGGACGGCGCCGACGCGCTGCGCCACCCAGGCGGCGGATTGCGCCCAGGCCTCCTCGCCATCGACCAGCACGCGGCCCGATGTCGGGCGGTTGATCCTGTAGATGGTGCGCAGCAGCGTCGACTTGCCGGCGCCGTTGGGGCCGAGGAGCCCCACCATCTCGCCCGGCGCGATGTCGAGCGAGGCGGCCTGTAGGAGCGGCCGGCCGCCGGCCTCGAAGCTCACACGGTCGAGGGTCAGCCGCCCGGGGCTCAGCCTTGCGGGGGGCAGGCTCATGCGCCGCCTCCCAGCGAGCGGGCGTCGCGGCGCAGGAGCCAGATGAAGAACGGCCCCCCCACCAGCGCCGTCACGATGCCGACCGGCAGCTCCAGGGGCGCGATGATCGACCGGGCGACGAGATCGGCGGCGATGGTGAAGGCGGCGCCGAGAAGGGCCACGGCCGGCAGCGCCATCCGGTGGTCGGCCCCCACCATCAGCCGCACGATATGCGGCATGATGAGCCCGACGAAGCCGATGACGCCCGAGACGGCCACGGTGATGCCGGTGAGCGCCGCCGTCAGCACGAACATGGCGCGCCGATGCGCCTCGACATTGAGGCCGAGCGCGACCGCGCTCTCGTCCCCCGCCATGAGCAGGTTGAGCCGGCGCGCCTGCGCGAGCATCACCGCCAGCCCGACGGCCAGGGCGGCCACGGGGATGGGCAGGAGCTTCCATTGCGCGCCGCCGAAGCCCCCCAGCGTCCAGAAGAGCACGCGCGCGGCGAGCTGCGGGTCGGGGGAGGTGAGGACGAGCAGCGATGTGAAGGCGGACAGGACGGCGCTCATCGCCACCCCGGCGAGCACGAGCCGCGTCGGCGTCATCCGCCCGCCGGTGCGGGCGATCCAGAAGACGATGGAGAGCGTGGCGAGCCCGCCGAGGAAGGCCGCGACATGCAGGGTGAAGGCGCCGAGGGTCAAGAGGCCGAAGCGCATGACCACCACCGCGCCCGTCGCCGCCCCGGACGACACGCCGAGGATCGACGGCCCCGCCAGCGGGTTGCGCACGATGGCCTGGATGACCATGCCGCAGACACCGAGACTGCCGCCCACGACCGCCGCGAGGATGACGCGGGGCACGCGGGTCTGCACGACGATGATCTCGTAGGCCTCGCGCCAGTCAGGCTCGAAGAGCCAGCCGCCGCTGATCCAGTGAAGAAAGATCGCCGCCGCCGTGCCCGCCGGAATGTGTACGGAGCCGATCATCAGCCCGGCGAGCCCCGCGATCACGACGAGGCCGGCCATCCCGGCGAGGGCGAGGAGATGTGGCCCTCGCCGGGTGCCGGCGGCACTGAGGCCGCCGGCGTCGAGGGCGCCCATTGGAGGTTGGGTCGCCGCACTTTTGGGCGGTGGCGGGCTGCGCAGGACGGCCAGAAGGTCGGCGCGCTGCCGATCCTCCGGCGCGGTCTCCTCCGCCCTGTCTCCTGCCACCGCGCTCATGCTCAGTCGAACGCCTCGGGGTGGAAGGCGCGGGCCAGCTCTTCCAGCGCCGTCAGCGAGCTCGGGCCGGGCTGGCCGATCACGGAGGAGATCGTGATGAAATTGCCTTCGGCGACGGCCGGCACGCCCGCAATGATCGGCTGCTGCATCAGGAAATCCACCCGCGCCTGGCCGATGTTGTTCGAGGGATCATCCACGACCTGCCCGCTCTCGGTGCCCGAGTAGAAAACGACGATGTACTCCGGCGCCTCGGCCACGAGCTGTTCCCAGGAGGTGCTGCCGTAGCGGTTGTTCTCCTCGCCGAGGATGTTCCGCCCCCCGGCGCGCTCCACCACATGGCTGAGCATCGCATTGCCGAGCACGGCGCGCGGCGCATCCTCGCCGCCGTTGTAGATGAAGACGGGCACGGGCTCGCGGCCCGCGACGGCCGCCTCGACCTCGGCCACGCCCTCCTGCATCTCGGCGATCAGCGCCTCGCCGCGCTCCGGCACGCCGAAAATGCCGGCCATGGAGCGGATCTCGTCATAGAGCTCGTCGAAGCCGAAGCGGCCCAGGTTGCAGCCCTCGGTGTTCAGCCGGGTCTTCATGCCGAGGTCATGGAGCTGGTCGCGCGTGTGGCGGCTTTCGGAAAAGCCGTCGGGATAGCCGGCATAGACGAAATCCGCCTCGGCATCGACGAGCTGCTCGGTGGTGGCGACGAGCGGCGAGAGGGTCGGTATCTCGTTATAGGCCGCCGCGTAGGCCGGGCTGATCTCCATGCCCGCCATATAGGAGGTGCCGGCCATGTGCTCTTCCAGCCCCAGCGCCAGCATGAGCTCGGTGGCGTTGTTGGACAGAGTCACGGCCCGCTCCGGCGCGGCCTCGTAGATCGTGGTGACGCCGCAATTCTCGTCGGTATAGGGATAGCCGCCGTCCTGCGCGGCGGCGCTGCCGGCGATCAGGGCGAGGGTGGCGGCGGTGAGGGCGGGTCGCATCATGGTTTGGCTCCTGTGCTGACGCGTGGGGCCGGGGCCGCGCTGCCGGCGAAGGCGGGCAGCACGGTCTGGGCGAAAAGGTCGATGGTGCGCTCCGCCTCGGCAAGGGGCAAAGCGCCGTTGGCCGAGGGGAAGAGGCGGATGGAGTGCACGCCGGTGCGGGCGGTCAGCGCCTCGATCTGCCGGGCGCAGACCTCGGGCGTGCCGGCGATGGCGAAGCCCTCCAGCATCTCGGCGCGGCTGCGGGGCAGGGGCGGGGGCTCGCCCTTGCCGGCGGCGCGCTCGGCCTTGCGGGCGTTGAGACGGGCGAGGAGCGCCTGCAGCTTCTCCTCCGCCGCGCCGGCATCGCGGTCGATGACGATATAGCGCGAAAGGGACGAGGCCCGGAGCGGCCCGAGATCGCCCCCCAGCGCCTCGCTGAAGGGGGCGAGCTGGCGCGTCTCGTTCGGCTCGAGCGAAAGGAGGATCGGCAGCCGCCGCCGCACCGCGATTTCCATCGTCGCGGGCGAGACGGCCGCGACATAGATCGGCGGATGCGGGCGCTGCACGGGCGGCGGCCCGACGGCGACCTCCTCGAACCGCCAGGTCGGGCCATCGGCCGAGACGGACGCGCCGCCGAGGGCCCCGATGACGATGTCCAGCGCCTCGCTGAAGCGCTCCTTCGCGGAGAGGTCGAGCCCGAGCGCGGTGAAGCTGCCTGGATCCGTCCCCCGCCCGACGCCGACATCGAGCCGCCCGCCGCTTTGAAAATCGAGCTGCGCCACCTGCTCGGCCAGCATCAGGGGATGCTGAAGCGGCAGGACGAGGATCGAGGTGCCGAAGCGCAGCCGCTCCGTCCGCGCCAGGATCGCGGCGCCGAGAAGCAGGGTGTGCGGATAGGGATTGGTCGCGCCGCGGAAGTGGAACTCGTTGAACCAGATGCCGCCATAGCCGAGGGCGTCGGCCCGCTCGGCCAGCGCGATGATCCGGGCGTGATCGCCGAGGCTCCCCTCGCGGGCAAAGCCGGCCAGATCGAAGCGCAGGCTCACGGCGCGGCGCCCGCGTGCGGAATGACGGCGCCCGCCGCGGCGGCGGGCCGATGGTTGAGCAACATGAGGCCTCCTCCCGGTCTGCGCCGGCTCCTCGGCCATGTGACTAGCACGACCAGAGAGGGCGTCGACCCCTAAGGCGCTGAAAGCGTTGAAAAACCCATATACCCTAGGGGGGTATGCTATCAGAGATAAGGGATTTTCGAACGCGACTTCGCAGCGCGAAGCGGGTGGTGGTGCGCGGCCCGTGGCTGACCCGCGGGATCGGGCGGGCCGTCGAATCAAGGCAGGTGAGCTGGGGGGGCTTGGGCGAGGGGGGCCAGACGGCCTTCTGCGGCTTTCCGAGCGCGCCGAACGCCCGAGGGCGGCTGCGCTCAGGCAAATGACAGGCAAAATGCAGGGGAAAGTGGCGGAGAGACAGGGATTCGAACCCTGGGACCCCGTGAAGGGTCAACGGTTTTCGAGACCGCCCCGTTCGACCACTCCGGCACCTCTCCGTGATCGCGTGGGCCGTCTAAGGCCTCGCGGGGCGCCGTGCAAGCCCCTTCGACGTGCCGCCCTCCCGGCCGCCCAGTGCACCCCGCCGCCCGTGGCCCGGGCCCGACAGGGCTGACAATCCCGCGAGAGCGGGTGCGGCAAGCCTTGGCGGCCCGGCAGGGGGCTCCTATCGTCACCTCGACAGAAGACCCACCCATTCCCGACCCCGGAGCAGCCTCATGCGTCACCTCCTCGCCGCGCCCCTCATCCCCCTCGCCCTCGCTGCCGCCCCTGCCGAGGCGGCGCCGGAGGAGGTGGCGGCCCTGGCCGAGGCGATGCAGCTCCCCGGCATCGTCGCCATCATGCAGGAGGAGGGGATGGATTACGGGCTCTCCATCGCCGAGCAGCTCTTTCCCGACGCGCCGCTGGCCGACTGGCAGCAGGCCGTCGAGGCGATCTACGACGCCGAGGAGATGACCGACATCCTCCTCGCCAATCTGGGCGAGGTGCTGGAGGGCGAGGACATCGCCGCCATGACCGCCTTCTTCGAGGCGGAGCCGGGCGCGACCATCGCCGGGCTGGAGCATTCCGCCCGCGCGGCTCTGCGCGACGAGGATGTCGAGCAGATGGCCCGCGAGGCGGCCGCCATCGCCATGGCGGACGAGACGCCCCGCCACAGTCAGCTCACGCGGTTCATCGAGGTGAACGACCTGATCGAGGCCAATGTCGCCTCTGGCCTCAACGATTCCCTCAACTTCATGCTCGGCCTGTCGGAGGGCGGCGGCCTGCCCGGCATGGCCGAGGGCGACATCTTCGCCCGGGTCTGGAGCCAGGAGCCCGAGATCCGCCAGAACACCCAGGAATGGACCTATTCCTTCCTGACCCTCGCCTACGAGCCGCTGCCCGATGCCGATCTCGAGGCCTATATCGCCTTCTCCGAGACGGAGCCCGGCCAGGCGCTCAACGACGGGCTCTTCGAGGCTTTCGACGAGATGTACAACGACATGAGCCGCGCCCTCGGCCGGGCCGCGGCGCGCTACATGGTGGGGCAGCAGCTCTAGGCGCGCCCGCCGGGCCAAGGGCCCGGCCGTGCGCCTTTGGGGGCGTTACCCCCCGTTCGCCATGAATGCCGCGATCAGGAGGTCGTAGCTCGTGCCGTAGATCTGGTCGTCGGCGCGCAGTGCCGCCAGGACCAGCGGCTGGCGGGCGGGCGGCACGCCGGCGGCGGCGAAGGTCTGCGCGAGGATCGGGCCGGCGCCGGCGTCGACCTCGGCCCAGAAGGCCGGCGGATCGGACTTGAGGAGCCGTTCCACCTCGCCGCGCCGGTCGGCATAGCCGGGATCCTCCGCCGCCATGCGGGCGGCATAGACGGGCCAGGTGACCGGGTTGTCGCGAGGGTCGGTGGCGCAGCCCGACAGGGCGAGCGCCCCGGCGAGCACGGCGGCAACGGAAAGGGGGGTGCGGAGCATCGGGTTTCCTTCTCTGCCGCCGGGGCGGCGGGGCTTGACTTGAAGGCGACATGCGCAGATAAGCCCGCATCCCGGCAAGCGGTTCGCCTTGCCCTTCGCTTCATGCGCGGGGCCTTGCCGGTCAAGTCATCAACGAACGCCCGGGTTCCGGGCGCGCTGCCCGAGGTGGCCGATCCGGCCGAAAACACCCGAGAAGGGGACCACAGGGCGCGGGGCAAGAAGGAAAGACAGATGTTTGCGGTTCTTCGGACCGGCGGCAAGCAATACAAGGTTGCCTCCGGCGATATCCTGCGGGTCGAGAAGCTGGCTGCGGAAGCCGGCGACACGGTGCAGTTCAACGACATTCTCCTCATGGGTGGCACCGTCGGTGCTCCGCTCGTCTCCGGCGCCGCCGTGCAGGCCGAGGTGATCGAGCAGATCAAGGGCGAGAAGGTCATCAACTTCGTGCGCCGCCGGCGGAAGCATTCCTCCAAGCGCACCAAGGGCCACCGCCAGCAACTGACGCTCCTGCGCATCACCGAGCTGGTGGAAAAGGGCGCCGACAAGACCGGCGTGAAGGCCGCGATCGGCGCCGGCTCCGTGTCGGCCTCCGCCGCCGCCGAGGCGCCGGCCAAGAAGGCCGCCGCGCCGAAGAAGGCCGCTGCCAAGCCCGCCGCGAAGCCCGCTTCCAAGGACGAGGCCCCGAAGGCCGAGAAGAAAGCCGCCGCGCCGAAGGCCGACAAGGCCGATGACCTCACCAAGCTCTCCGGCGTCGGCAAGGTGCTGGCCGGCAAGCTCAACGACGCGGGCGTGACCACCTTCGCCCAGATCGCCGCCTGGACCGAGGCCGACGTGGCCGAGATGGACGAGAAGCTCGACTTCAAGGGCCGCATCGACCGTGAAGGCTGGGTTGAACAGGCCAAAGACCTGGCCGCCGGCAAGTAAGAGGAGACAGAACTCATGGCTCACAAGAAAGCAGGCGGTTCCAGCCGCAACGGGCGCGACAGCGCCGGCCGCCGTCTCGGCGTCAAGAAGTTCGGTGGCGAAGTCGTCATCCCGGGCAACATCATCATGCGTCAGCGCGGCACCAAGATGTGGCCGGGCGCCGGCGTCGGCATGGGCAAGGATCACACGATCTTCGCCACCGCCGAAGGCCGCGTGACCTTCCACAAAGGCCTCAAGGGCCGCACTTTCATTTCCGTTCTTCCGGTGGCCGAAGCCGCCGAATAGGCCGGCCCACCAGGGACACATTCAGGGGGCCGGCGACAGCGCCGGCCCCCTTTCGCATTTCTTTTCGTACGATTGTCGAGGTTCGCGCTTCCTTCAGGTCCATCCGTTAGGGCGGTGATCCGCCGAGGAGGAGACAATGACCACTGCGCAAGACATGAGCCAGTCGAGGGTGCAGCCCGTGATCGAGGCCGAGCGCTTCTCGCTGCGCCCGCTGCGGCCTTCCGATGCCGGGCTCATCTCGCATTACGCCGGCGACCGCCGCCTTGCGCGGGCGACGCCGAACATCCCGCATCCCTATCCGCCGGGGGCCGCCGAGGCCTTCATAGCCCGCGCCAGCGCGGACGACCGGATTGAGGATGTCTGGGCGCTCGACAGCTCCGCCTCGGGGGGCAGCGAGTTCCTCGGGCTCGTGGTGCTGACGCCGCTGGAGCGGGCGCAGACCCAGGTGCGTTACTGGGTGGCCCCGGCCTTCTGGAACACCGGACTCGCGACCGAGGCGCTCCGCGCCCTCATCGCCGCCAACCCGCATGACAGTGCCCAGCTCTTCGCCGAGGTCTTTCAGGACAATCCCGGTTCCGCCCGGGTTCTGACCAATTGCGGCTTCGACTATCTCGGCGATGCCGAGGCCTTCTGCCTGGCCCGCGACGCCAATGTGCCGACCTGGACCTATACGCTGAAGCTGAAACGATGAGCCTGCCCGAGCTGCGGACAGCCCGCCTGCGGCTGCGCCCGCTGCAGGCGGCGGATGCGCCGGCGGTGGCGGAGGGAATCGGCGACTGGCGGGTCATGCAATGGCTCTCCTCGCCGCCCTGGCCCTACAGGCTGGCGGATGCGGAATGGTTCATCGGCGATGACGCCTCCGCCGGGGCCTTCGCCATCGAGATGGGCGGCCGGGTGGTCGGCATCGTCGATGCCGCTGACGAATTCGGCTACTGGCTGGCCGTGCCCGTCTGGGGGCAGGGGATCATGAGCGAGGCCGCCCGGGCGGTGCTGGGCTGGCGGTTCGTGGAGGATCAGGCGCCGCTCCTGTCGGGCTATTTCCTCGGCAACGGCCCCTCGCGGGCAGTGCTGACGAAGCTCGGCTTCGCGCCCACCCGCCTCCTCCCCCGCTTTCACTGCCCGATGGGCCAGACTTTGGCCCTGCAGGAAATGGTCCTGACCCGCGAGGCGTGGGAGGCGGTGCGGTGATCGACACGGTGATCGACACGGGCCGCCTGACCCTCCGCCCCGAGGCGGAGGAGGATCGCGCGGCCTTCCGCGCCCTCGTGAGCGACCGGGAGGTCATCGAATATTGCGCCGTCTGGCCGCATCCGCCGGTGGAGGAGGTCGTGACCGCCCGCTTCCTGTCGCTCGACCCGGCCCGCGGCTGGCGGCTCTCGATCCTGGAAGGCGGGCGTTATCTGGGCCGTGTCACTCTGGTGGACGGCTCGCTCGGTCTGATGATCGCCCGGGAGCATTGGGGCCGGGGCGTGGCGCGCGAGGCGGCCACGGCGCTGATCGCCCATGCCTTCCGTACACGCCCCGGTCTGGAGGCGATCGAGGCCGGCCATTTCGAGGCCAATGTCGCCTCGGCGTGGCTGCTGGCCGGGCTGGGCTTTCGCGAGACGGCGCGCGTCACGAGGCCCTCGCGCCTGCATGGGCACGACCTGCCGGGGGTGGAGCTGGTGCTGACGCGGGCAGACTGGCAGGCCAGCCATGGATGAGCTCAGCTATCGCAATCTCGGCCCGGGCGATGCCGCCCAGCTCCACGAGATCGCCTCCGACTGGGCCGTCGTGCGCCAGCTCGGCGGCTGGCCCTGGCCGCCGCGCAAAGAGTTCAGCGAGGCGCGCTCGGCTCCCTATGGCGGCGACGGCTTCGTCTGGGGCGTCTTCGAGGGCCGGCGGCTTCTCGGCACCGTGGGCGTGGTGAACAACGATCTCGGCTACATGTACCGGATGGACCTCGCCGGCCGCGGCATCGCCACCCGCGCCGGGCGCGCCGCGCTGACGGCGGCCTTCGCGGGCGAGGTGGAGGCGATCACCGGCTCCGCCTGGGCGGACAATCCCGCCTCGGCGCGGGTCCTCCTCAAGCTCGGCTTTCAGGAGCTGCCGCTGCAGCTCGACTGGTCGAAGTCGCGCCGCGAGGTGGTGGCCATCCGCCGTTTCCGCCTCGCGCGCGCCGACTGGGGCGGGTGACCGCCAGAAGCGCGCAGGAGAGTCGCTTGAGCGCGCGCCCCGCCTGAGGTAAGCCCCACGCCTCAGGTTAGGGCATTGGCGGCATGAAATTTCTCGATCTGGCTAGGGTGACCATCCGGTCCGGCGCGGGCGGCAACGGCGCCGCCTCGTTCCGGCGCGAGAAATTCGTCGAGTTCGGCGGGCCCGACGGCGGCGACGGCGGCCGGGGCGGTGATGTCTGGGCCGAGGCGGTCGACGGGCTCAACACGCTCATCGACTTCCGCTACCAGCAGCATTTCTTCGCCAAGAACGGCCGCTCCGGCCAGGGCAGCCAGCGCACCGGCGCCGATGGCGACGACATCACGCTTCGAGTCCCCGCCGGCACCGAGATCCTCGCCGAGGATGGCGAGACGCTGATCGCCGACCTGACGACGCCGGGCCAGCGCGTGCTTCTCGCCAAGGGCGGCAACGGCGGCTGGGGCAACCTGCGGTTCAAGACCTCCACCAACCAGGCGCCCCGCAAGGCCAACCCGGGGCAGGAGGGCGTGGAGCGCGAGATCTGGCTGCGCCTGAAGCTCATCGCCGATGTGGGGCTTCTGGGCCTCCCCAATGCCGGCAAGAGCACCTTCCTCGCCGCCACCTCCAACGCCCGCCCCAAGATCGCGGACTACCCGTTCACGACGCTGGTGCCCAACCTCGGCGTGGTCGGCGTCGACGGGGCGGAATTCGTGGTGGCCGACATCCCCGGCCTCATCGAGGGCGCGAGCGAGGGCAGGGGGCTCGGCGACCAGTTCCTCGGCCATGTCGAGCGCTGCGCCGTGCTCCTCCACCTCGTCGACGGCACGGCGATCGACCCGCTTGAAGACCACGCGACGATCCTCGGCGAGCTCGAGGCCTATGGCGGCGCGCTGGCCGACAAGCCGCGGGTGACAGTGGTGACGAAGACGGATTCGATCCCGGCCGATCACCTCGAAGAGCTGGTCGCCGCCTTCCGCGCCAAGACCGGCGGCCCCGTCCACGCCATGTCGGCCGTCTCGGGGGACGGGGTGACGGGCGTCCTGCGCGCGCTCCGCCGCGAGATCATCAAGGGGCGGGAGGCGGAAGCTCCGCAGACCGACGAGGAGGAGGGGCGGTGGGAGCCCTGAACACGACCTTCCGCGACGCGCGGCGCGTCGTCGTCAAGATCGGCTCGGCGCTGCTCGTGGGGCCCGGCGGCCTCCGCTCCGACTGGCTCCGGGCGCTTGCCGAGGATGTGGCGCGCCTCCGCGCCCGGGGGCAGCAGGTCGTGCTCGTCTCCTCCGGTTCCATCGCGCTCGGGCGCCTCTCGCTCGGCCTGCCCGCCGGCGCCCTGCCGCTGGAGCAGGCCCAGGCCGCCGCCGCCGTCGGCCAGATCCGCCTGGCGCGCGCCTATGAAGAGGCGCTGGCGCCGCATGGCATCACCACCGGCCAGGTGCTCGTGACGCTCGAGGACAGCGCCGACCGCCGCCGCTACCTCAATTCCCGCGCGACGATGGAGACGCTCCTCGCCCTCGGCGTGACCCCCATCGTCAACGAGAACGACACCATCGCCACCGACGAGATCCGCTATGGCGACAACGACCGGCTGGCGGCGCAGGTCGCCGTGACCATCGGCGCCGACGTGCTGGTGCTCCTCTCCGATGTCGACGGGCTCTATACGGCAAACCCCTCGCTCGACCCCGGCGCCCGCCGGCTCGACGTGGTGGACGAGATCACGCCCGAGATCGAGGCCATGGCCGGCGACGGCATCTCCGGCGTCTCGAAGGGCGGGATGCGCACCAAGGTGATGGCGGCGCGGCTGGCGGTGGAGGGCGGCTGCGCCATGGCGATCACGCTCGGCTCGGCGATTGGGCCGCTCGCGGCCCTCGAAGGCGGCGCCCCCGCCACCTGGTTCACCGCCCACACCACCCCGCAGGTCGCCCGCAAGATGTGGATCGCCGCGATGAAGCCGCGGGGCGAGGTGGTGGTGGATGCGGGCGCCGAGACGGCGCTGAAGGGCGGCAAGTCGCTGCTCCCCGCCGGGGTGACCGGGGTGACGGGCGCCTTCGGCCGGGGCGAGCCGGTGACCATCCGCTCCGCCACGGGCCGGGCGCTGGGGCTCGGGCTCAGCCGCTACACGGCGGAGGAGGTCCGCGCCATCCGCGGCCGCCGCTCGGCGGAGATCGCGACGATCCTCGGCTACAAGGGCCGCGCCGCGCTCATCCACCGCGACGACATGGTGCTGTGAGCCCCGAGGGTCGCGCGGCGGAGCTGCGGGCCCAATGGTCCCTCGGCCCGCTCACCCCGGTCGCCGAGACCCCGTCCTCCCGCATCTGGCGCTGCGACAGCCCGCATGGCCCGGCCGCCCTCAAGCTCCTCAAGCCCGCCGGCCTCGAGGAACTCCAGGGCGCCACCGCGCTCCACCACTGGCAGGGCCGCGCCGCCGCTCGGCTGCTTGCCCATGCCCCCGACGCCATGTTGCTGGAATGGCTGGACGGCCCGACCCTCGGCGACCGCGTCCGCACCGCCAGCGACGGTGATACCTTCCCCCGGCTCGCGGATTTCATCCGACACCTCCATGCACCGTCTTTGCTCCCGAAAAATCCTCGGGGGGAGGCGCCGCAGGCGTCGGGGGGCAGACAGCCCCCCTCCACGCCTTCGACCCTTCCCGCCCTTGGGGATCTGCCGGACCATTTCGCCCCGCTCCTCGGCAGCACCGACCCCGGCCTCGCCCCCGCCCGTGCCGCCCGGGCGCTGCTCGCCCGCCCCCGGCCGCCGGTCGTCCTTCATGGCGATCTCCATCATGACAACATCATCGAGACACCCTCGGGCTGGCGGGTGATCGACCCCAAGGGGCTCTGGGGCGATCCGGGCTTCGAGCACGCCAATCTCTTCCGCAACCCCGTCGGCCGGCCCGGCCTCGCGCTCGACCCCGCCCGTATCCGGGCCCTCGCCAAAGCGCTGACGCCGGAAGAGCCGGCGCGGCCGCTCGCCTGGGCGCTGGCGCTCACCGGCCTCTCCCGCGCCTGGGGCGGGTCCGCGGAGGGTCTGGCGTTCAACGCCGCGCTCGCGGAGGCGCTCGGCCGGGCTCTGGCGGATGTTCCCAACGGCGCGGAATGGGCGTAAGTCTCTCCCCCGACAGGAGAGAGCCATGAAAGACGCCCAGGACATCCACGCGATGATGCAGGAGATCGGCCGCAAGGCGCGCGCCGCCGCTGCCGAGCTGGCCTTCGCCACCGAAGACCGCAAGGTCGCGGCGCTGCAGGGCGCCGCCTTCGCGCTCTGGGAGCGCCGGCAGGAGATCATCGACGCCAATTGCGAAGACCTCGTCTATGGCGAAGAGAAGGGCCTCTCCCCCGCGATGATGGACCGGTTGATGCTCGACGAGCGCCGGATCGACGGCATGGTGCAGGGCCTGCGCGCCATCGCCGAGCAGCGCGACCCGGTGGGCCAGGTCATCGCGGAATGGGACATGCCCTCGGGCATCCATATCCGCCGGGTGCGGACGCCCCTCGGCGTCATCGGCGTGATCTACGAGAGCCGCCCGAACGTGACCGCCGATGCCGGGGCGCTTTGCCTCAAGGCCGGCAATGCCGCGATCCTCCGCGGCGGCTCCGAGAGCTTCAATTCCTCGGCGGTGATCCATGACTGCCTGGTGACGGGCCTCCGCCAGGCCGGCCTGCCCGAGGCGGCGATCCAGCGCGTGCCCGTCCGCGACCGCGAGGCGGTGGCCGAGATGCTGCGCATGGTGGAGCATATTGACGTGATCGTGCCGCGCGGCGGCAAGGGCCTCGTCGGGCTCGTCCAGCGCGAGGCGCGGGTGCCGGTCTTCGCGCATCTGGAGGGCATCTGCCACACCTATGTCGGCGCCACGGCCGACCCGGCGATGGCGCTGGAGGTCGTGCTGAACGCCAAGACAAGGCGCACCGGCATCTGCGGCGCGCTCGAATGCCTGCTGATCGACTGGCGCTTCTACACGCAGCACGGCCCGATCCTGATCGAGGCGCTCCTCAAGGCGGGCGTCGAGGTGCGGGCGGCGGGCGATCTGGCCAAGGTGCCGGGGACGGTGAAGGCCTCTCCCGAGGATTTCGGCAAGGAATTCCTCGACATGATCTGCGCGGCGAAGCTGGTGGACGGGGTGGACGAGGCGATCGAGCACATCCGCACCTATGGCTCCAACCATACCGACGCGATCATCACCGAGGACGATCAGGCGGCGGCGCATTTCTTCGAGCGGCTCGATTCGGCCATCCTGATGCGCAACGCCTCGACGCAATTCGCCGATGGCGGCGAGTTCGGCATGGGGGCGGAGATCGGCATCGCCACCGGCAAGATGCATGCGCGGGGGCCGGTCGGGGCGGAGCAACTGACCAGCTTCAAGTATCTCGTCGAGGGCAAGGGCGCGGTTCGCCGCTAGCTCGGCCCGCCCTGACGGGCGGGCTCGCAGGTCGTGTGGGGGCTCTGCCCCGTCGCCATTGGTGCTTGAACCAATGGCGCACCAATGGCGACCCCCGAGGTATTTTAGGCCAGATGAAACAGGCAGATCAGCGCCGGCGGCGGCCCGTCCGCGCGCGGCGCTGGGGTTCGTTGTCGCCTGAGCCGTCGGAGGCGGAGGAGAAGCCGCCGAGCTTGGCCACCACGTCTTCGAGCGCAGGGCGGGGGCCCGGGGGCCGGGTTTCCAGCGCGTCGCGCATGGCGGCGAGGTGTTCCGGCATCGTGCCGCAGCAACCGCCGATGATCGTCGCGCCGGAATCGCGGGCGAGCACGGCGTAATCGGCCATCAGCGCCGGGGTGCCGTCGTAGTGGATATGGCCGTCGACATATTTCGGGATGCCGGCATTGCCCTTGGCGATAAGCGGCTGCTCCGGCCCCGCGGCGGAGAAGCCGAGCACGGTGCGGAGGAGATCGGAGGCCCCCACGCCGCAATTGGCGCCGAAGGCGACGGGCGGGTTGGGCAGCTTGCCCACCAGCTTCACCAGCTCAGCGGCGGTGAGGCCCATCATCGTCCGCCCCGCCGTGTCGAAGCTCATCGTGCCGCACCAGGGCATGTCGGCGAGGGCAAAGGCCTCCGCCGCCGCCTTGAACTCGTCGGCGGCGGAGATGGTCTCGACCCAGAGCACGTCGGCGCCACCCTCTTTGAGGGCCTCCGCCTGCTCGTGGAAGATCTCCACCGCCGCCGACTTGGTCAGCGGGCCCATCGGCGCCATGATCTCGCCCGTCGGGCCGACGGAGCCGGCGACGATGACCGGCCGGCCCGCTTTGTCGGCCACCTCGCGGCCGATCTCGGCGGCGATGCGGTTGAGCCGGCCGACGCGGCCCTCCGCCTGGTGCAGCTTCAGCCGCGAGGCATTGCCGCCGAAGCTGTTGGTCAGGAAGATGTCCGATCCCGCCCCGACGGCGCCCTCGTAGAGCGCCTGAATGCGCTCCGGATGCGTCTCGTTCCAGAGTTCAGGGGCTTCGCCAGCTTCGAGCCCCATGTTGAAGAGATTGGTGCCGGTGGCCCCATCGGCGAGGAGCCAGTCGCGCTGGCCAAGGAGCGCGCGGAGCTTGTCTTGCATGAGGAGGCCTCCTGGAGGGAGAGAGAATTTTCGCTGAGCGAATGACACGCGCCGGGCAGGAGTTCAAACGGAAAAGGATCGGGCAGGGGCCCCGGGCGCCAGATCGCCTGCATGGCGGCGGCGAGGCCGAGCGCCAGGACGGGGCGGGAGGGCGCCGCCGCATAGCGCGGCTCCCACGAGGGGCCGAAGGCGGCCTTGAACTGCCGGAGGCCGGCGACGCCGAGCCGCGCGTTGATGTCGATCCCGAAGGATTTGGGCGCGTGATAGGGCGCGTTGGCGAGGCTGAGCCGGGGGATGCCGGCGTGCCGCGCCTCCTCCAGTGCCGTGGCGAGGATGGCCTGCATCGTGCCCTTGGGCGCCTCGGGCAGCCAGCGCATGAGCTCAAGCGACCATTCGCCGGGCGCGGCGTGGAAGGTGGCGAAGCCGACGAGCTTGCCGCCGGCGCGGGCGAGGATCACCACCTGCGGCACGATGACGGCGGGCGTGTAGCGCCCGGTCGAGAAGCCGCGCTCTCCCCCCATCTCGGCCGCCCAGGCGCGGGCGATGGCGCCCATCTCGGCAAGCGGCGGGGCGTAGGAGCCGAGCTCGGCCACCAGCCCGGCGGCGCGCGCGTCCCGCAGCTTGCGGCGGAGCTGGCGGCAGGCGGGCCGGTCGGCGCGCCAGTCCTGCGGGTCGATGATCGCGCGGTCGAAGAGCCGGACGACCTGCCAGCCGGCAAGCCGGGCGGCGGCGGCGGTGCGGGCATCCACGTCATAGGCGAGCGGGCGCCGGCCGAGATGGCGGGCGAGCAGCTCGAGCCCGGCGAAATCCGGCCGGCCGAGCGGCGCGCCAAGCGCGGCGAGCGTGCCCGGCGCCGGGCGCAGATGCCAGCCGCGCCGCCCGCTGGCGGAGAGCGCCAGCGCGCCGCCCTGCAGGCTGAGGGCCCAGCCGGCTTCCGGCGGCGCCTTCATCGCCGGCAGGCGCGGGTCGGCCCGGGTGAGGCGGAGCGTCGGCTCCGCCATCGGGCGCGGCCGGCGGAGGAGGAGGGCGGCCGCCACCAGCGCCGGCACGCCCTGATAGGCGATGCGCGCGGCGAGGACGGCGGCAAGCAGCTCCGCCTGCGGCACGGCGGGCAGCAGTGCCAGCAGCACCAGCTCGAAGGCGCCGAGCCCGCCGGGGCTCTGCGACAGTAGCCCGACGCCCATGGCGGTCATCACCGCAAGCGTCAGCTCCGCCGGCGGCACCGCGCCGGGCAGGAAGAGCCCGATGACGAGCGCGAAGGCGGCGACGTCGATCGCCGTCCAGAGCATCATCGCGGCGAGGTCGGCGCCGGTGATCCGCCGGTCGGGCGTCGGCCCCGGCAGCACCGGGCCGAGGCGCATGAGCGCGATCCCGAGGAGGAGCGGCATGGCGAGCGCACCCCAGGGCCCGGCGCCGAGCCCGAGCCTCGCGAGCCCCGTCATGGCCGTGAGCGCGGCGACGAAGGCGAGCGACATGGCCAGCGAGAGTTTGGAGATCGTCCAGAGGCTGCTCTCCGGCAGGCAGCGGAGCCGCACGGCGCCGCCCGTCAGCGCCCCGAGCCCGAGCGCCTGGCCGATGGCCGTGGCCAGCATCCCCGCTCGGCGGGCACGGGGGCGGGCGATGCCGGTGGCGAAGATGGCGTGGAGCCGCCCCTCCATCCGCCCCATCGACCAGAGGCCGACGAGGGCAAGCGCCAGGCCGGCGCCCCAGGCGGCGGCGGAGAAGCCGCTCACCTCGGCCGCGACCTCGGCAAGGCTGAGCGAGGTCAGCTCGGCCCGAAGGAGCCAGCCGCAGGCAATGAGCGCCAGCACCGGCAGCGCCACGCGCCGCAGATGCAGCCGGAAGGGCCGCGCGGCCGCGGCCTCCTGCCGGAACTGCTCCGGCCGTTGATGTTGCGACATCGCGCACCCCCGAACTCTTGAACCCCGGAGCGGGGCTTAGGCGGGGGAGTTGAACGAGGTGTTAACGCGCGAATTGCTCGGAAAGGATGTCGCGGGTGGGATGGGCCGGAGGTTGCCGCGGAGGGTGAGCGCCGGGCCGGGGGTTGGCGCTCGTGACGGATCTGATGCGAACTTTGTCGTGCAGCCACATCCCCGCTGACAACTTTGCGCTGCCCCACGAGAGCGCCAGCCCGCGGGACGGGCCGGCGCTCGCCCTGCGCCGTGCCGGCGCGGACCGGGCGGGGGACTTAGCGGAGCTGTTCCGCATGGCGTAGGGTGGGTTTTCGGGCCCACCGCCCCTCCAAGACGCAAACGGCCCGCCCCGTCGGGGCAGGCCGCGCGCTACGTCCTGGTCGCTTGCCTCAGAGGAAGCTGGCCTTGGCCTCCAAGAGGCATTCGGCCATCCGCGTGCGGATCGTGGCGTCGTCGGCCCGGTCGCCGAGATCGCCCTTCACCTTGCGGAAGACGTCCTCGTTGCCGGCTTCCTCGAAATCGGCGCGCACGACCTCGGCCGCATAGGCCTCCGCCTCGTCGCCTTCCTTGCCGAGGAGCCCGGCGGCCCAGAGGCCGAGGAGCTTGTTGGCACGCGCCTCGGCGCGGAACTTCATTTCGGCGTCATGGGCGAATTTCGCCTCGAACGCGTTTTCGCGGTCGTCAAAGCTGCTCATGTCTCTCCCCTCAAAATGGGCCTCAGGGCGGCATCGGTCACGGTCTCATATGCCCGCCACCTCTCTTGCCCGCAAGGGGGGCTTGGCGTATGAGCCGAGCCAGACGGCCGGCCCCTCCGGGGCCCGGGGGCAGGGCGCTCGCGCCACCCCCGAGCGCCGATGCGCGACGGTCCGACCCGGCCGGCGCCGGATGATGGAGAGACCATGGCACGCCGCAAGAAGGTCTACGAAGGCAAGGCGAAGATCCTCTACGAAGGGCCGGAGCCGGGCACGCTCGTGCAGTATTTCAAGGACGATGCCACCGCCGGCAACGGCGCCAAGAAGGATGTGATCGACGGCAAGGGCGTGCTCAACAACCGCCTGAGCGAGTTCTTCATGACCGGCTTGTCGTCCATCGGCATTCCCACGCATTTCATCCGCCGGCTGAACATGCGCGAGCAGCTCATCCGCCATGTCGAGATCATTCCGCTCGAGGTGATCGTGCGCAATTTCGCCGCCGGCTCGATGGCCAAGCGGCTGGGGATGGAGGAGGGCACGGCGCTGCCGCGGCCCATCGTCGAATTCTCCTACAAGGACGACGCGCTCGGCGACCCGCTGGTGCCCGAGGAATATATCATCGCCTTCGGCTGGGCCTCGCAGCAGGATCTCGACGATATCGTCAGCCTCGCGCTGCGGGTGAACGACTTCCTCTCCGGCGTCATGCATGGCGTCGGCATCAAGCTCGTCGATTTCAAGATCGAGATCGGCCGGATCTGGGAGAACGACTACCCCCGCCTGGTGGTGGCCGACGAGATCAGCCCCGATTCCTGCCGCCTGTGGGATATCGAGACGGGCGCGCATCTCGACAAGGATGTCTTCCGCCGCGATCTCGGCTCGCTCTCGGATGCCTATACCGAGGTGGCCCGGCGGCTGGGCGTCCTGCCGTCCAACGTCACGCACCGGCCGAAGCCGACGCTGATCAACTGACCGGGCGGCCCTTGCGGCCGCCCCCCAAGCTTCCGGAATCTCCCCATGAAAGCCATCGTCACCATCATGCTGAAGGACGGCGTCCTCGACCCGCAGGGCGAGGCGGTGCGTCATGCGCTCGGCTCGCTCGGCTTCAACGGGGTTGAGGGCGTCCGCCAGGGCAAGGTGATCGAGCTCGACCTCGCCGAAAGCGACGAGGCCGCCGCCCGCGAAACGGCGGAGGCCATGTGCCAGAAGCTCCTCGCCAACACGGTGATCGAGAGCTACCGGGTCGAGCTGGCCTGAGGGCAGGGGCCGCGCCGCCGGCCGGGCCTATCCTGTAGGGAGAGCACCGCCCCCCTCGCTTTTCTCCGAATACCGCCAGGGAGCGCGAAGGGCAGGCAGCCCCTCGCTCCGTCCCTTGCCGCCGGGCGCGCCGCCGATCATGCTCTCCCCGACCCCGAGGGAGGAGCCCCATGCGCGCCGCGATCATCGAAGCCTACCGGGCCCCGCTGGCCCTCGTCACCCGCCCCGAGCCGACCTGCCCGGATGATGGCGTCGTCCTCAAGGTTCTCGCCTGTGGCATCTGCCGCTCCGACTGGCACGCCTGGACGGGCGAGCATCCGCGCGTGAAGCCCGGCGCCATCTGCGGGCATGAGTATTGTGGCGAGGTGGTGGAGGTCGGCCCTGCCGCGCGGTGGGCCATCGGCGATGTCGTCGTCGCGCCCTTCCTTCTCGGCTGCGGCCATTGCCCCGCCTGCCGCTCCGGCGCCGAGCACACCTGCCCCGACATGGTCTATCCCGGCCTCGGCAGCGACGGCGCCTTCGCCGAATATGTGGCCGTGCCCCGCGCCCACAACCTTGCCCGCCTGCCGGAGCACATGGGCCCGACGCTCGCCGCCGGGCTCGGCTGCCGGGTCATGACCGCCTGGCACGGGCTGACCGACCGGGCGGCGCTCCAGCCCGGCGAATGGCTGGCCGTCCATGGCACAGGCGGCGTCGGGCTCGCCGCCGTGCTCATCGGGCGGGCGATGGGGGCACGCGTCGTGGCGGTCGATCTCGTGGAGGAGAAGCTCGCCCATGCCCGCGCCCATGGCGCCGAGGCGACCGTCAACGCCGCCGAGCCGGGCGCCGCGGAGCGCATCCGCGAGATCACTGGCGGCGGCGCGCATGTCTCCGTCGAGGCGGTGGGCATCGAGCCGACGCTCAATGCCTCGCTCGCCTGCCTGCGCCCACTCGGCCGGCACGTGCAATGCGGCATGCCCATCGGCCATACCGCGCGGATGGAGATCGACCTCGGCCGCGTCTTCATGGGGCAACTGGCGCTCTATGGCTCCAAGGGCATGCCGGCGCATCGCTACCCGCAGCTCTTCTCGCTGATCGCCTCGGGCGCCGTCGACCTCTTGCCCATGATCGGCCGCGAGGTGCGGCTCTCGGATGTCGCGGCCGAGCTCGCCGCCTTCGACGGGCCGACGCCGCCCGGCGTGGCCGTGGTGACCGACTTCACCGCGTGAGGCGCGGGGCAGGGCGCGGGAATCCCCCCGATTTCCCTGCCTCCGCCGCTGCCACCTTGACCGCGGGGCGAAGCGATGCTCTAGCGGCGCCATCCCCCCTACGGAGTGCCCCGATGAAAGCCGCCGTTCTCGTCTTTCCCGGATCCAACTGCGACCGCGATGTCGCCGTGGCCCTGAAGGCTGCCGGCGCCGAGGTCACCATGGTCTGGCACAAGGAGCCCGAGCTGCCGGGCGGGCTCGACCTCGTCGCCGTGCCCGGCGGCTTCTCCTTCGGTGATTACCTCCGCTGCGGCGCCATTGCCGCCCGCTCGCCGGTGACCGGCGCGCTCCGCGCCCATGTCGAGCGCGGCGGCTTCGCCATCGGCATCTGCAACGGCTTTCAGGTGCTGACCGAGACGGGCATCCTCCCCGGCGCGCTCATGCGTAATGCCGGGCTCAAGTTCATCTCGCGCCCCGAGCCGCTGATCGTCGCGACGGAAGAGAGCCCCTTCACGCGGCTCTACCGCAAGGGCCAGCGCATCGAGATCCCCATCGCGCATCACGATGGCAATTACGTCATCGGCCCCGAGCTTCTCGCCGAGCTGCAGGCAGAGGACCGCATCGCGCTCCGATACGCTTCCAATCCCAACGGAAGCCAGGGCGACATCGCGGGCGTGCTCTCCGCCAACCGCCGGGTGCTCGGCCTCATGCCGCATCCCGAGCGCGCCGTCGATCAGGGCCATGGCGGCACCGACGGGCGGGCGATGTTCGACGGCCTCGTCGCCGCGCTGCAGGACGCCTGAGCCGGCGCTTGCCGGCGCGGCGCGCGGCCCGTAGTTTCAGCGCATGAACGGCTGGCGCACATTCCTGCGGTCGCGGCGTCTGTGGATGCAGGGGCTTCTGCTGCTCTTCACCGCCAGCGTCATCGGCGTGCTCTGGCTGACGAATGCGCTGTTGACCGAGCGCTTCACCGAGACCACACGCAACCGCGCCGAGGTGCGCGCCGCGCTCTACGGCGCCTCGCTCGTCTCGGAGCTGCAGCGCAATTCCATCGTCCCGCAGCTTCTCGCCCGCGACCCCGAGCTGATCTCGGCGCTGAACACCGGCGATTTCTCGCTCTCCTCGCAGCGGCTCCTGTCCTATCTGGAGGAATCGGGGGCCGCCGGGCTCATGCTCTTCGACCGCGACGGCCGCGTCGTCGCCGCGACCAACCGCGAGCGGCTGGGCGAGAACCACAAGAACACGCTGCATTTCCTCTCTGCCGTGCGCAACAACGTCACGATGTTCTCGCTGGAGGAGGCCGAGACCGGCGGCTTCCGCTTCTTCTATTCGCGGCGGGTCGAGCAGGGCGGGGCGCTTCTGGGGGTCATCGCCGTCGAGGCGGCGCTCGGCGCCATCGAGCGGAGCTGGGTCGGCACGCAGGATGCCGTGATCGTGCTCGACAGCGAGGAGCGGATCATCCTCTCCACCGAGCCGCGCTGGCGCGGGCTCGACGAGAGGGCGGCGCTCGCCACGCAATCCGTGCCCTCCGCCATCGAACGCGCGCTGCGCATGACCCAGGACTGGACCGTCCTGCCGCCCGACGCCTATGTCGCCGGCGAAGCGGTGCTCCGCCGCGAACTTCGCGTGCCCTTCCAGGGCTGGAAGCTCGTGACCTTCACGACCTATGCCAATGTCCGCGAGCGGGTGAATGGCGTCCTCGCGCTCGAGATCATGGGCTTCGCCATCCTCCTCGCCGGGGGTTTCTGGGTCTCCTCCCGCAAGAGCGCCAATCGCGTGGTGCTCTTCCAGCGCGAGAGCGCCGAGCTGCGCGAGCTCAACCAGCGACTCCAGCGCGAGATGGCCGAACGCCAGAAGGCCGAGGAGAACCTGCAGGTCGCCGAGCAGACCCTCGCGCAATCGTCAAAGCTCGCCGTTCTGGGCGAAATGAGCGCCTCGGTCAGTCACGAGCTGAACCAGCCGCTGGCCGCGATGAAGACCTATCTGGCCGGCGCGCGGCTCCTCCTCGAGCGCAAGCGCCCCGACGAGGCGCTGGCGAGCTTTCACCGGATCGACGATCTGATCGACCGGATGGGCGCCATCACCCGGCAGCTCAAGAGCTATGCCCGCAAGGGCTCCGAAGCCTTCGCGCCGATGGATGTGCGGGCCGCCGTCTCGTCCGCGCTCGCCATGATGGAACCGCAGCTCAAGACCCGAAAGGTCAAGATTACCAGGACCTTGCCGTCCACTCCTGTCATGACCACCGGCGACCGGCTGCGTCTCGAACAGGTGATCGTCAATCTCTTGCGCAACGCGCTCGATGCGACGAAGGACGAGGCCGACCCGGCGATCGACATCGTGCTCGCCGCCGGCGAGACCATTCGCCTCACCGTGCGCGACAACGGCCATGGCATCGAAAATCTGGAGGCGCTCTTCGAGCCCTTCTACACGACCAAGCAGCCGGGAGACGGCGTCGGCCTCGGGCTCGCCATCTCCTCCGGCATCGTCTCCGAACTCGGCGGGCGGCTCACGGCGAGGAACTCCTCGCTCGGCGGCGCCGTTTTCGAAGTGGAACTGCCGGCAGGCGCTCGGCAGATAGAGGCGGCGGAATAGCCGCGAGCAGGCAGGACCCGAAGGGGAGGAGCGAAAATGACCAAGGCCATGAAGATCGCGATCGTCGATGACGAGAAGGACATGCGCCAGTCCATCGGCCAGTGGCTGGCGCTCTCCGGCTTCGACACCGAGACCTTCGCCTCGGCGGAAGAGGCGCTGAAGGGGCTGTCGTCCGACTATCCCGGCATCGTCGTCACCGATGTGCGGATGCCCGGGATGGACGGGATGACGTTCCTCCGGCGCCTGCGCACCGTCGACAATGCGCTCCCGGTCATCATGATCACCGGCCATGGCGATGTGCCGATGGCGGTAGAGGCCATGCGCATCGGCGCTTTCGACTTTCTCGAAAAGCCCTTCAACCCCGACCGGATGACCGAGCTCGCCAAGAAGGCCGCCCAGGCCCGCCGCGTCTCGCTCGACGCCCGGGCGCTCCGCCGCGAGCTGTCGGACGGCTCGGCGCTGATGGGCAAGCTCATCGGCGCCTCGCCGGCGATGGAGCGGCTGCGCGAGGATATCCTCGATCTCGGCCAGGCCGACGGCCATGTGCTGATCGAGGGCGAGACGGGCACCGGCAAGACGCTCGTGGCCCATGCGCTCCACGCCGTCGGCCCCCGGGCCAGCAAGCCCTTCGTCATCCTGCCCTGCGGCGCCTATGACGACGAGGCGCTGGCCCGCCGGCTCTTCGGCCCGGCGGAGGAGGGCGGCCCCGTCCCCGCGCTGGAGGAGGCGCGCGGCGGCACGCTGGTGCTCGAGGGCATCGAGCAGCTCTCCGGCGCCACGCAGGCGCGGCTCCTCACCGCGCTCAACGACCTCGGCACCCCGGCGGAGACGCGCATCACGGCGATCTGCAACCTCGCCGACGAGGGCAAGACCTGCGAGAGCGAGATCCGCTCCGATCTCTTCTACCGCCTCGCCGCGCTCAGGATCACCGTGCCGCCGCTCCGCCAGCGCGGCGAGGACATCCTGACGATCTTCACCCAGAAGGCGGAAAGCTACGCCGACGAATACGGCTGCCCGACGCCCGAGCTCTCGGCGCAGGAGGCGGCCCAGCTCCTCCAGGCGCCCTGGCCGGGCAATGTCCGCCAGCTCATCAACGTCGCCGAACGTGCGGTGCTGCAATCGCGACGCGGCACCGGCTCCATCGCCTCGCTGCTGATGAGCGACGGCGAAGAGGCGCAGCCGGCGATGACGACCGAAGGCAAGCCCCTCAAGGAATTCGTCGAGGCCTTCGAGCGGATGCTCATCGACAACACGATGCGCCGCCACAAGGGCTCCATCGCCGCGGTGATGGAAGAGCTCTGCCTCCCCCGCCGCACCCTCAACGAGAAGATGGCCAAATACGGCCTGTCGCGGGGCGATTACCTCGGCTGAGGCGCCAGCAGCTGCAGCAGGGCCACCCTGCCTCTGCCCCTTTCCAAATACCTTTGGGGGGCTACCCAAGTGCGCCATTGGTTCGAGCACCAATGGCGACGGGGGAGACGGCCCCCCGGCCTCTCAGCCCTGACGACGGCTGGACCTCGGCGCCCCGACCCGCGACACTTGCCCGTGAAGGGAGAGGGGAGCAGCCGCCATGCGCATCGTCAGCCTCAACGCCTGGGGCGGTCAGTGCTGGGAGGCGCTCGCCGACTGGCTCCCCGCCGCCGCGCCTGACGTCCTCCTCCTGCAGGAGGTCACCCGCGCGCCCGTGCCCTCGCCGGACTGGCTGACCTACCGCGACCCTTACCGGCAGCTCGATCAGCGCGCCGATCTCTTCGGCGACATCTGCCGTCTCCTCCCCCGCCACCAGCCCGCCTTCGCCGCCGCCGCCCGCGGCACGCTGCAGGATGCCGCCGGCACCGAGATCCCCTCCGAGCACGGGCTCGGCACCTGGATCGCCCCGCATCTGGCGGTCACCGCCAGTCTCAGCCGCTTCGTCCACGGCGCCTTTCGCGCGGATGGCTGGGGGGAGGAGCCGGTGCCGCGCACCGCCCAAGGATTCCGCCTCGCCGATCCCGCGACCGGCCGGGCGCTCGCCGTCGCCCATATGCACGGGCTCCGCGACCCCTCCGGCAAGGGCGACACCTCGGCCCGCCGCGCCCAGGCCGAGGCACTGCTCGCGCTGGTCCGCGACGTGGCCGCTCCTGGCGATCCACTCGTCGTCGCGGGGGATTTCAACCTCCTGCCGGGGGCGGAGACCTTCGCGATCCTCGCCCGCGCCGGCCTCAAAGACCTCGTCACCAGTCGCGGCCACAAGGACACGCGCACGGCGCTTTACCCCAAGCCCGGGCGCTTCGCCGACTACTGCCTCGTGACCCCGGATATCCCCGTCGCCGCCTTCACGGTCCCCGCGGAGCCCGTCGTCTCCGACCACCGGCCCCTCATCCTCGACCTCGCATAACCCCCTCCGCAGAGCCCGGCCGGACGATTGCCCATTGAAGCGGCCCCCGCCTTGGCCTTATGTTGAGAGAACCGGCCCCTCGCAGGGTCACCCTGCGCCGCCGGTGAGGTTTCTGTTCCAGTCGCGCCGGGCCAATCCCCCCGAGCTCTGAGACAGGTATTTGGCGCCGGATCCGTCCGGGGTCAGCGATGCGCCCCGGCCGCCATACTGGCAGGCCAGGCGATATAACGGGCGACGGATCCCTTTCGTCGCCGGAGAAGAACCGCGATGACGCGCGCGATTGTCAGAGGCAGGATTGCAGCGGCCCCCCCGGGGCCTGCGGCTTCCTCCCCCGTGCCTCCCGCCGCCCTCGCCCCAATCAGACATTCCGCCCGGCCCGCCGCCCCACCGGGGAGGCGCGCTTCGGCCGAATGCATTCAGGCAACATGGCTAAGAAAATGCTCATCGACGCCACCCACGCGGAAGAGACCCGCGTCGTGGTGGCCGACGGAAACAAGGTCGAGGAATTCGACTTCGAAAGTGCCGCCAAGCGTCAGCTCGCCGGCAACATCTATCTCGCAAAGGTAACACGGGTCGAAGCCTCGCTTCAGGCCGCCTTTGTCGATTACGGCGGAAACCGCCACGGTTTCCTCGCCTTCTCGGAAATCCACCCGGATTACTACCAGATCCCGGTCGCCGACCGCGAGGCGTTGCTCGAGGAAGAGCGCGCCTATGCCGAGGCGCAGAAGGAGGAGGACGAGGAGGAGGACACCAAGCGCAAGCCGCGCTCCCGGTCCCGCTCGCGTTCCCGCAGCAAGGCCTCCGACGCCGAGACCTCGGCCTCCACCTCCGGCGAGGCCGCGGGGATGGAGACGATCGACCTCGGCGAGGACGAGGGCGAGGACGGCGAGACCCCGGAAGGCGCCTCGCCCATGGAAACGGTCGCCGAGACCCCGGTGGAGACCCCCTCCGCCGAGGAGGAGGATGACGACACCGCCGTCGAGCATGTCGACAAGGACACGACGATCGAGAGCGCCGGCCAGGACGACGACAGCGACGACGTCCGCCCCGCCCGCAAGGCGCGGCCGAAGCGCTACAAGATCCAGGAGGTCGTCAAGGTCCGCCAGATCATGCTGGTCCAGGTGGTCAAGGAAGAGCGCGGCAACAAGGGCGCGGCGCTCACCACCTACCTGAGCCTCGCCGGCCGCTACTGCGTCCTGATGCCGAACACCGCCCGGGGCGGCGGCATCTCCCGCAAGATCACCAACGCCGCCGACCGCAAGAAGCTGAAGGAGATCGCGGGCGAGCTCGATGTGCCGAAGGGGGCGGGGCTCATCATCCGCACCGCCGGCAGCCAGCGGACGAAGAGCGAGATCAAGCGCGACTACGAATACCTGCAGCGCATGTGGGAGCAGATCCGCGAGCTGACGCTGAAGTCGGTCGCGCCGGCGAAGATCTACGAGGAGGGCGACCTCATCAAGCGCTCGATCCGCGACCTCTACAGCCGCGAGATCGACGAGGTGATCGTCGAGGGCGAGGCGGGCTACCGCAACGCCAAGGACTTCATGAAGATGATCATGCCGTCCCACGCCAAGAACGTGAAACCCTATATCGACCCGATGCCGCTCTTCGCGCGCTATCAGGTCGAGACGACGCTCGCGGCGATGTTCAACCCGACGGTGCAGCTGCCCTCCGGCGGCTATATCGTCATCGGCATCACCGAGGCGCTGGTCGCCATCGACGTCAACTCCGGCCGGGCCACGAAGGAAGGCTCGATCGAGCAGACGGCGCTGAAGACCAACCTCGAGGCCGCCGAGGAGGTCGCGCGGCAGATGCGCCTGCGGGATCTCGCGGGCCTCATCGTCATCGACTTCATCGACATGGACGAGCGGAAGAACAACACCGCCGTCGAGAAGCGCCTGAAGGACAAGCTGAAGACCGACCGCGCCCGCATCCAGGTAGGCCGGATCTCGGGCTTCGGCCTTCTGGAGATGTCGCGCCAGCGGCTCCGCCCGGGGATGCTGGAGGCGACGACGCAGCCCTGCTCGCATTGCCACGGCACCGGCCTCCTGCGCTCGGATGACAACGTGGCGCTCGGCATCCTGCGCCAGCTCGAGGAAGAGGGCGTTCGCGGCCGCTCCCGCGAAGTACTGGTGAAGGCGCCGGTGGGGATCCTCAATTTCCTCTACAATTCCAAGCGCGAGCATATCGCCGGCATCGAGCAGCGCTACGGCATGGCCGTGCGGCTCGAGGGCGATCCCACACTCATCTCGCCCGATTACACGGTCGAGAAGTTCAAGACGGCGACGCGTGCCGTGCCCGAGGGTCTGGGCAACGTCATCCAGGCGAGCCCGGAGCTGATGGAAGAGGCCGAGGCCGAGGTCAGTGACGAGACGCCGGACGAGGACGAGATCCCCGCCGCGCTCGGCGAGACGCCGGCGGCGGCGCCGGCGCCCGCGGCCTCCGAAGACGACCGCCCGAAGAAGAAGCGCCGGCGGCGTCGGCGGCGTCGGGGCGGCAGCAATGGCGACGGCAACGGCGAGGGGCAGGAGTCCCGCGACGAGGACAACTCGGACGACAGTTCCGACGATGCCCCCGATGATGCCGGCGACGATGCCGGCGACGACAGCCCGGTCGAAGCGCCCGAGCCCGTAGCGGCGGACGCCGCGCCCGAGGCGACGCCGGAGGCGGAGCCGGAAGAGAAGCCCAAGCGGCGGCGGAGCCGCAGCCGCAAGAAGCCGGAGGCCGAGGCCGAAGCCGCGCCGGAGGCGCCGGCGGAAGCTGCCGAGGCGCCCGCTGATGCTCCTGCCGAGGCTCCGGCCGAGGCGGAGGAGAAGCCCAAGCGCCGCCGCACGCGCCGAAAGAAGGCCGAGCCGGAGGCGGAGGCCCCCGCGGAAGCCGCAGCCGAGCCCGAGGCCGAGCCTGTAGCGGTCGCCACGCCGCCGCTGGCCGACATCGCCGGCGACGAGGACGGGGCCGCCACGGCGCCCGAGCCCGCCGAGGCGCCTGCTGCGGCCGAGGCCCCGGCGCCCGCGCCGGAACCCGAGCCCGAACCCGAACGCGAGCCCGCGATGGAGGAGGCCTCTTCCGCCCCCGCCAAGCCCAAGCGCCGCGGCTGGTGGTCGCGCGGCTGACGTCGCCCCCACCCGAAGCACTCACGCCCGTCCGGGGAGACCCGGGCGGGCGTTGTCACATCCGGGCCTCAGCGGCGGCGGAGGAGCCAGCTGTTCGGGGCCGTCGTTACCTCCACGATCTCGTGGCCGGATTCCTGCGCGAAATGCGGCACGTCGAGCACCGCCATCGGATCGTCGGCGAAGAGCCGCACGAGGCTCCCCTCCGGTAGCTCCGCCAGCACCTTCCTGAGCCGCAGGACGGGCAGGGGGCAGCGCAGCCCCCGCGCGTCGATCTCCACCGGCGCGCTCACGGGCGCTCTCCGGGGATGTCGAAGCCGGGGCCCGCCAGCTCGAACCCCTCGAAGCGGAAGCCGGGCGAGACGGTGCAGCCGACGAGCGCCCAGCCGTCCCCCGCCTCCGCCGCCTGCCACCAGCCCTTCGGCACGATGGCCTGCGGGCGCGCGCCGCCCGCGAGGTCCGGCCCGAGCCGCAGCGCCTCCGCCGGGCCCTCCGCCGCCCGGGCGAGGCGAAGCGTCAGCGGCGTGCCGGCATAGAAGTGCCAGATCTCCACAGCGTCGACGCGATGCCAGTGGCTCCGCTCGCCGGCGCGGAGGAGGAAGTAGATGCAGGTCCCCGCCGCGCGCGGGGTCTCGTCGCCCTCCCAGGTCTGCCGGTACCAGCCGCCCTCGGGATGCGGGGCGAGCTTCAGGGCCTCGATGATCTCCTCGGCGGTCATGGCGCTCTCCTTTTCCCCGAAAATGCCCGCTTTTTTCGCGCCGGGGCAAGGCGATGCCGCGGCGGCGCGTCCGATCACATCTCCGTGCTTGGCGGGGCGGCCCTCCGGCGCTCCAATGATCCCGGGCCGGGTGGGACCGGTCTTTCATCATGCCAAGGGGGACCAGATGGCGGATACGACACTTCATGACATGCCGGCGGAGCGGCCGGGCGACATGGCGCCGGAGACCCGCGCGCCGTCGCTGATCTACGGGCTCGACGACAAGCCGGCACCCGGCCCGGCAACGCTCGCCGCCGTGCAGCACATCCTCGCCGCCATCGTCGGCATCGTCACGCCGACGCTCGTCGTCGGCGGCGCGCTGGGGCTCGGATCCGAGATCCCCTATCTCATCGCCATGGCGATGTTCGTCTCGGGCGTCGCGACCTTCATCCAGTGCAACCGCATCGGCCCGGTCGGCTCGGGGCTTCTCAGCCTGCAGGGCACCAGCTTCGCCTTCGTCGGCGCGGTGCTCGCCGCCGGCTTCGCCGTCAAGGCGCGGGGCGGCTCGAACGAGGACATCCTCGCGATGATCTTCGGGCTCTGCCTCGTCGGCTGCCTGGTGGAGATCATCCTCAGCCAGTTCATCGACCGGCTGACGAAGATCATCACGCCGACGGTCACCGGCATCGTCATCACGGTCATCGGCCTGTCGCTCATCCGCGTCGGTTTCACCGATTTCGCGGGCGGCGCGGGGGCGGGAGAGAATCTGGGGCTCGTCTCCAACCTGCTCCTCGGCCTCGTCGTCGTCGCCGTGATCCTGGCGCTCAACTTCACCAAGAACCCGATGATCCGCATCTCGGCGATCATGATCGGCCTCGTGGTCGGCTTCGTCATCGCCGCGATCCTCGGCAAGGTGAACTGGGGGGCCATGGCCGGCACGCCGATCTTCGCGCTGCCGATCCCGTTCAAATACGGCTTCGACTTCGATCTGGCGCTCTTCCTGCCCATCGCCTTCATCTACCTGGTGACGGCGATCGAGACCTCGGGCGACCTGACGGCGAACTCCGTGATCTCCGGCCAGCCGGTCTCGGGCCCCGTCTACATGAAGCGCATCAAGGGCGGCATCCTCGGCGACGGGGTGAATTCCGGCCTCGCGGCGATCTTCAACACCTTCCCGAACACGACCTTCAGCCAGAACAACGGCGTCATCCAGATGACGGGCGTGGCGAGCCGGCATGTCGGGATCTACATCGCCGGCATCCTCGTGATCCTCGGTTTCTTCCCGATCATCGGCGCGCTCTTCCGGCTCCTGCCGCCCTCCGTTCTCGGCGGGGCGACGCTGGTGCTCTTCGGCACCATCGCCGTCGCGGGCATCCGCATCATCGCGAGCGAGCCCATCGACCGGCGGAAGGTCTACATCATGGCGATCAGCTTCGGCCTCGCGCTCGGGGTGACGCTGGTGCCGGCGGCGACGCAGCACCTACCGACCTTCGTGCAGCAGGTGGTCGCGACGCCGATCACGCTCGCCGGTCTCTCGGCGATCATCCTGTCGCTGGCCCTGCCGGAGGGGCGGGACTGACCCTCAGCGGTGCCGGGCGAGATAGCCGCGCGTAAAGGCGGCATAGCCCGGCGCCGTCACCTTCAGATGCTCCCGGAAGGCCGCATGGACCTCCGGCAGGCGGTGGAAGGGCACCTGCGGCCAGGCGTGATGCTCGGTGTGATAGGGCATGTTCCAGGCCAGAAAGCGGACGGCCTTCGTGGTGAAGGTTGTCCGCGTGTTTTCCAGCATCTCCGCCACCTCAGGGCAATCGCCATGCTCGGCGAGCAGATAGGCCCGGAGCGCCGGCTGGGTCAGGATCAGCGGCAGGATCCAGAGCCAGAAGAGCGCTGGAATGAGCGCGAGGCTCGCCAGCGCCACGGCATAGACCGCCACCATCACCCGCGCCTCGCGGATCGCCTTCGCGGCAAGGCGCGGCGGCAGGAAGCTGTCATCCGCGCGCCCCGCGGAGAGCCGGGCCAGAAGCGCGATCTGCCCCGCCCAGTAGGGCAGGCCGGTATAATGGAGGAGCATCGCCCGCGCGCCTTCGGGCTTGGGCACCGCCAGCTCGGGGTCCTTGCCGGGCAGGTTCGTCCAGCGGTGATGGGCCATGTGAAAGGCGCGGAACCAGGTGAAGGGCAGCAGGATCACGAGGCCCGAGGCCCGGCCGACCCAGAGCGCCAGCCGGCCGGAGGCGAAGGGCGTCTCATGCGTGCATTCATGCTCGAGCGTGAAGAGGAAGGTGAGCAGCAGCCCCTGCGGCAGCAGCACCACCGGCCAGAGCGGCAGGCGGAGGGCGATCCAGCAGGAGCAGAGCGCGATGGCGCCGAGGTAGAGCGCCAGATGCCTCAGTCCCGCGGCATCGGCGCGCGCGGTCAGGCGCGCCCGCTCCTCCGGCGGCAGGGCGGCAATGATCTCGCGGGCGCGGGCGGCTTCGCTCATGGGCCGAGGCTAGGGCAGCTCCGGCCGCAGGGAAAGGCCGTCGCGGAAGGTGCCTCCCGCGATTGACTTCCCGCCCCGCCCGGGCTGACCTGCGGCGGATCAGGTGGAGGGGATTGGCATGGATATCGACACGAGCTGGGTGCGGCGGCAATTCCCCGCATTCGCAGAGCCGTCGCTCGCCGGCTGGGCCTTCTTCGAGAATGCCGGCGGCTCCTACGCCTGCGCGCCGGTCATCGACCGGCTGACCCGCTTCTACCGCGAGCGGAAGATGCAGCCCTATGCGCCCAACCCCGCCGCCACCGCCGGCGGGGCCGAGATGGACGAGGCGCGCGCCCGTCTGGCGGAGATGCTGGGCGTCGCCACGCACGAGCTCTCTTTCGGGCCGTCGACCAGCCAGAACACCTATGTGCTCGCCCAGTCGGTGCGCGGCTGGCTGACGCCCGGCGAGGCCATCGTCGTCTCCGAGCAGGATCACGAGGCCAATGCCGGCGTCTGGCGGCGTCTGGCCGATGCGGGGATCGAGGTGCGCGAATGGAAGCTCGACCCCGAGACCGGGCTCCTGCCGATGGGGGCGCTGCCGGCGCTCCTCGACGGGGCGAAGCTCCTCTGCTTCCCGCATTGCTCCAACGTCATCGGCGCCATCAACGACGTCGCCGCCATCTGCGCGCTGGCGCGGGAGGCGGGGGTGCGCACGGTGGTCGACGGCGTCTCCTACGCGCCACACGGGCTGCCGGATGTCGGCGCGCTCGGGGCGGATGTCTACCTTTTCTCCGCCTACAAGACCTACGGGCCGCATCAGGGGCTGATGGTGATCCGCGAGGACTTCGGCATGGCGCTGCCGGGGCAGGGGCATTCGTTCAACAACGGCTCGCTTTACAAGCGCTTCACCCCCGCGGGGCCCGATCATGCGCAGGTCGCCGCCTCGGCCGGGATCGCCGATTACATCGAGGCGCTCTCGGCCCATCACGGCGGGCCCGCTGCCGGGGCCGCGGCGGCGCGACATGCCCACAAGCTGATGCAGGCCCGCGAGCAGGCGCTGATGGCGCCGCTCCTCGACTACCTCGGCGGGCGCAACGACCTGCGCCTCCTCGGGCCCCGCGACGCCGCCGCCCGCGCCCCGACCATCGCGCTCGAGTTGCAGGGGGAGGCGGAGCCCGTCTCGGAGCGGCTCGCGGACCACAAGGTCATGGCCTGGGGCGGGGATTTCTATGCGGTGCGGCCGCTCGGGGCGCTCGGCATCCCGCTCGACAAGGGCGTCCTCCGCCTCAGTTTCACGCATTACACGAGCCCCGACGAGGTCGATCAGCTCATCGCGGCGCTCGACGCCGAGCTCTGAACGCGCTGCCGCTGCGGAAAGCCCGTGGCGGACTTGCTCCCCGGCGCCGGCGCGGGCAGTCTTCTACAGCCCCGGCGGCGGGAGTGAACTGCGCTCATCCGCCCGCCGTATTAGGGGTATCGGTCAAGATGCAGGGTGGGACCTTTCAAGATGTTGACGAGCACCGAAGGGCAGCGCGACCTGCCGCGTTATTTCGCTGCAGCCTTCGAGCAGATGAAGGGCCTCGCGCGCGGCCGCTGCGTGCTGAAGCTGGCCGACGGCCGCGAGTTCCTGCTGGAGGGGGCGGAACCGGGCCGCGAGGCCGAGATCACCATCCACAATGACGAGCTCTTCGCGCGGCTCCTGCGCGAGGGCGATCTGGGCTTCTGCGAAGCCTATATGGACGGCTGGTGGTCGACGCCGGATCTGCAGAACTTCATGGATTTCATCCACGAGGCCGGCGATGCCGTGTTCGACGGCTTCCCCTCGCGCTCGCTGCCGGCGCTCTTCGAGCGCATCCGCTTCTGGCTGCATTCCAACACCCGCCGGCAGGCCAAGCGCAACATCGAGGCGCACTACGACCTCGGCAACGAGTTCTACGGTCTCTGGCTCGACGAGACGATGACCTATTCCTCGGCGCTCTTCGACGGCGGCGCCCAGAGCCTCGAGGCGGCGCAGACGGCGAAATACGCCTCGATGGTCGACCAGATGGGCGTTTCGCCCGGCGATCATGTGCTCGAGATCGGCTGCGGCTGGGGCGGCTTCGCTGAATATGCGGCGAAGGAGCGGGGGCTGAAGGTCACCGGCCTGACCATCTCGCCCTCCCAGCTCGCCTTTGCGCAGAAGCGGATGCAGGCGGCCGGGCTCGCCGACCGGGTGACGCTCAAGCTGCAGGATTACCGCGACGAGGCGGGCCGCTACGACGGCATCGCCTCCATCGAGATGTTCGAGGCGGTGGGCGAGAAATACTGGCCGGTCTACTGGAACACCGTCCGCGAGCGGCTGAAGCCGGGCGGGCAGGGCACCTTCCAGATCATCACCATCCAGGACCGGCGGTGGGACGTCTATCGCCGCTCGGTGGATTTCATCCAGAAATACATCTTCCCGGGCGGGATGCTGCCGTCTCCCGGCGTCCTTCGCCAGGAGATCGACAAGGCCGGGCTCGCCGTCACGGGCGCCATCACCTTCGGCGAGAGCTACAGCCGCACGCTGCGCCTGTGGTACGAGACCTTCCAAGACCGCTGGGACGAGATTGCAACGCTCGGCTTCGACGAGCGCTTCCAGCGGCTTTGGAGCTTCTATCTCACCGGCTGTGCCGCCACATTTCGCAGTGAAAACTGCGATGTGACGCAGATGACGGTGCGCCGGCCCGCCTGAGGCCCGCGGGCCGCCCTGGGAGGCGAGCGAGCGATGCCGACGGCGGCGAAGATGGTGGCGGCCCTCCTGTTTGCAGGCCTGGCGCTGGCGGCCGCCGGGATGGTGGAGCCGCTCTATCCCGATGGCGTCGTCGGGCCGCGCTTCGGCTGGCTCAACGCCGCCATCGGCCTCGTCGTCGGCTGGCTGATCCTCGGCGTCCGGGCCGGGCAGGGCTATGTGACCGCCGTGGGCGTCGGGCTGACGACGGCGGCGGCGCTGGCGCTCTGGTCGCTCTTCCTCTTCTCCTTCGCGCAGATGATCGACCGCTCGCTCGACAAGCGCTACGACGGGCCGGTCGAGGCTCTGGTCGATGTCTTCCGCTTCATGTGGGAGAATGCGCAGATCGTGGCGGTGCAGGAGGTGCTCCTGGCGCTCGCCATCGGCGGAGCCCTGATCGGCATGCTGGTGGAATTCACCTCGCATCACTGGCGCTGAGCGCCATGGCGGCCCTCTTCCTCTATGGCACGCTCCGCGATGCGGAGCTCTTCTCCATCGTCGCCGGCGAGGGCGCGGGGCGGGCCAGGCCGGCGCGTCTGCCAGGCTGGGCCGCCGAACGGGTGATGGGGGTGGACCTTCCCATGCTCGTCCGCCGCGAGGGCGCCGCGGCCGAGGGGCTGCTCTGGGAGGGGCTGGACGAGGCCCGCCGCGCGCGGCTCGACAGGTTCGAGCTGCCCTGGGGCTACCGGCTCGGCGAGGCGCTCGTGGAGGTTGAGGGCGGGGCCGTCCCGGCGGAAGTCTACCTCCCGCCGGAGGAGCAGACCTCTACCGGCACGCCCTGGAGCCTCGCCGCCTGGCAGGCGGGGGACGCCCCCCGCATCCGCCTCGCCGCCGCCGAGATGGCCGCCCACGAGCCGCCGCTGCCGCCGGAGGAACTTCGCCGCCAGTGGCGGATGATGGAGGTCCGCGCCGATGCGCAGCTCCGTGCGGCGCGCGAGCCCGCGCCCACGACGCTCCGCCACAGCCCGGCGCCGGGGGACTTCACGCTCCGCGCCAGCGCGCCGCCCCACGGCAGCTTCTTCAAGCTCTCGGGGCTCGACATCGCCCACCGCCGCTTCGACGGCGGGCGGGAGACGGGCGTGCCCCGCGAGGTCTTCACCGGCACCGACGCGGCGCTCGTGCTGCCCCATGACCCGGACACCGGCCTCGTCCTCATGGTCGAGCAGTTCCGCCCGGGGCCGGCGAAGCGCGGTGACCCCAACCCCTGGGTCCTCGAGCCGGTCGCCGGCATCATCGACCCGGGCGAGACGCCCAAGGCCGCCGCCCGCCGCGAGGCGGAGGAGGAGGCGGGCGTCACGCTCACCTCGCTCCGGCATCTCTTCTCCTTCTACCCCTCGCCCGGCACCAACACGGATTTCTTCCATTGCTATGCCGGCGAGACGCGGCTCGAAAAAGAAGACCTCTGGTACGGCGGGCTGGAGGAAGAGCGGGAAGATATCCGCGTGCATGTCGTCTCGCTGGAACGGGCGCTCGGCCTCGTCCGCTCGGGAGAGATAAACATCGGCCCGCTCATCGCCATGCTCATGGCCCTCTGAGCGGGGCGCCGCTTGAACCTCTGCCGCCCGGCGCCTAGACATTCTGGCAGCAGAGATAAGGCCAAAAACATGAGCACCTACGCCGACCTTGCCCATTCCATCGGCAACACGCCCCTCATTCGCCTGCGCGCCGCCTCCGAGGCGACGGGCTGCGACATCTACGGCAAGGCGGAGTTCATGAACCCCGGCCAGTCGGTGAAGGACCGCGCGGCGCTCTACATCATCGAGGATGCCGTCCGCCGCGGCGACCTGAAGCCCGGCGGCACTATCGTCGAGGGCACGGCCGGCAACACCGGCATCGGGCTCGCGCTTGTCGGCGCCTCGATGGGCTTCAAGACGGTCATCGTCATCCCCGAGACGCAGAGCGAGGAAAAGAAGGACATGATCCGCCTCGCCGGCGCGCAGCTCGTGCAGGTGCCGGCGGTGCCCTACAAGAACCCCAACAACTACGTCCGCTATTCCGAGCGCCTCGCCGCAGAGCTGGCGAAGACCGAAGAGAAGGGCGCGATCTGGGCCAACCAGTTCGACAATACCGCCAACCGCGACGCCCATGAAAAGGGCACCGGCCCCGAGATCTGGGAGCAGACGGGCGGCAAGGTCGACGGCTTCGTCGCGGCCGTCGGCTCCGGCGGCACGCTGGCCGGCGTCGGCATGGCGCTGCAGCCCAAGGGGGTGAAGGTGGCGCTGGCCGATCCGGGCGGCTCGGCGATCTATTCGCTCTTCATGGAGGGCGAGGCGAAATCCGAGGGCTCCTCGATCACCGAAGGCATCGGCCAGGGGCGTATCACCAAGAACCTCGAGGGCTTCCGCCCAGACATGGGTTACAAGATCTCCGACGAGGAGGCGCTGCCCATCGTCTTCGACCTCCTGCAGCATGAGGGGCTCTGCGTCGGCGGTTCGTCGGGCATCAACATCGCGGGCGCCATGCGGCTCGCGAAGGAGCTGGGGCCGGGCCATACGATCGTGACGGTGCTCTGCGACTACGGCACGCGCTACCAGTCGAAGCTCTTCAACCCGGACTTCCTGAAGTCGAAGAACCTGCCGCTTCCGGCCTGGCTGGAGCGGGGGCCCGCCTCGATTCCGGGCGTCTTCGAGGACGCGTGAGGGGAGGCCGTCAGGGGGGAGACATGGCCCGGCGCTTCGGCGCCTGGTGTCTCGCCGCCTGCATTGCGGCCGCCTGCCTTCTCGCCGCGCCCCTCGCCGCGCAGGGGCTCGGCTCGCTCGTCCCCGGCATCGAGGAGTCCCCGGCCGAGACCACCGACCCCGCCGAGCCCCCGGCCACCCCGCGCGTCGGCGCCGATGCCGCCGCCGCCCGCGCCGGCCCGCCCGGGCCCGATGCGCGCGTGGATGACGAGGAGCTGGACACCTGGGATCTCGTCGCCGCCCGCGCCGCCTCGCTCAGCGAACACGGCGCCGGCAGCGAATTCGCGCTCCGCACGCTCCGCCGCGAGCTGGGCGAGTGGCGCGACGCCTTCCTCGCCGAACAGGCGATCCACGCCGGCCGCATCGAGACGCTCGACGCCCAGATCGCCGCGCTCGGCCCCGAAGATGCCGATGTCTCCGACGAGGTGACGGCGCTTCGCGAGACGCTTCTGGAAGAGCGGCGCCGGCTGGCGACACCGCGCCTTCTCGCCGCCGAGCGGCTGGCGGAGGCCAATGGCCTCATCGCCGAGATCGATGCCCTCGACCGCGCCGCCCAGGCCGAGCAGCTCTTCGCGCGCGGCCCGAGCCCGCTGGCGCCGCGCGCCTGGGTCGAGGCGGGCCGCAGCGTCGTCACCGGCGCCGCGGCCGTGGGCGCCGAGATCGCGGCGCGGACGCAGAGCCCGTCGCGCTGGTCGGCCATCAGCACCGATGCCGGCGGCTTTCTCATCGCCGTCCTCATCGGCGTGGTGCTCCTCTGGCCCGCCCGCCGGGCGCTCCGCCGGCTGACGCCGAAGCGGCTGGAACGCCCGCGCGCCCGCGTCGCCCGGGCGGTTCTGTCCGTCGTATCGCTGACGCTGCCGGTCTTCGGGCTCTTCCTGCTGGCCGTGGTCGTGCAGGAGAGCGGTTTTGTCGGCCCGCGCGCCACGCCGCTTCTCTATGCGGTGCCGCAGGCGGGCATCAGCATCTTCCTCGCCCATTGGCTGGCCGGAGAGATCTTCCAGCGCGGCCCCGCGGCCAGCGCCGGGCTGGGCGAGGCCGGCCGCCGCCGCGCCAGCCGGCTCACCGAGACCCTGGGCTGGCTCCTCGGGGCCGAGGCAATCCTTCTGGGGTTCCTGCCCGCCGCCGAGGCCGCCGGAGAGGGCGGCGAGGCGGCGACGGCGGTGCTGCGCTTTCCCATCCTGCTGCTTCTCGCCCTCGTGCTCTTCCGGCTCGGCCAGGTCATGGCCCGCCGCGAGACAGAGGAAGAGGAGGGCGCCGCCGCCGTCTCTTCCTACCGGAGCGGGCTCATGCGCGTGCTCGGACAGGCGGCGATGGCCGCCGGCATCGCCGGCGCCGTGCTGGCGACGCTCGGCTTCGACACCGCCGCCGGCTCGGTCATCCCGCCCGCCATCCTGACCCTCGCGCTCATTGCCGTCGTGGTGCTCCTGCAACGGCTCATCGGCGATCTCTATGCCGCGCTCGCCGGTAGCGGCGAGGATGGCACGGAAGAGACGGGGCCGCTCCTGCCCGTGCTGCTCGCGCTCATCCTGGCGCTGGCCGCCGTGCCCGTCCTCGCGCTCATCTGGGGCGCGCGGGTCGAGGATCTGACCGAGCTCTGGGCGCGGGTCCGCGAGGGCTATGCGCTTGGCGAAAGCCGCATTTCTCCGACCGATTTCCTGATCTTCCTGCTGCTCTTCGCATTGGGCTACGCCGTCACGCGGCTCTTCCAGTCGACGCTCCGCGCCGCCGTCCTGCCGCGCACGCGGCTCGATGTCGGCGCCCGCAACGCCATCGTCTCCGGCACCGGCTATATCGGCGTCTTCCTCGCCGCGCTCGTCGCCATCCTCGCCGTCGGCGTCGACCTGTCGTCGCTCGCCATCGTCGCCGGTGCGCTGACCGTCGGCGTCGGCTTCGGCCTGCAGACCATCGTATCCAACTTCGTCTCCGGCATCATCCTCCTGATCGAGCGGCCGATCTCGGAAGGCGACTGGATCGAGGCGGGCGGGCAGATGGGCATCGTGCGGGCAATCTCCGTCCGCTCGACGCGGATCGAGACCTTCGACCGCCGGGACGTCATCATCCCCAATGCCGACCTCGTCGCCGGCCAGGTGACGAACTGGACGCGCGGCAATGCCGTCGGCCGGCTTATCGTGAAGATCGGCGTCGCCTATGGCACCGACACCGCCCGCGTCGACGCCATCCTCCGCGAGATCGCCGAGGCGCAGCCGCAGGTGATCCTCACCCCGCCGCCGCAGGTGCTCTTCATGGGCTTCGGCGCCTCGTCGCTCGATTTCGAGATCCGCGTGATCCTGCGCGAGATCGGCACGATCCTCGAGGTGCAGAACAACCTCAACCACGCGATCAACGCACGGTTCCTCGAAGAGGGGATCGAGATCCCCTTCGCCCAGCACGACCTGTGGCTGCGCAATCCCGAGACCCTGCGGCAGGACGCCGCGCGCGGGGAGGAGGGGCATGGAATTCCCCCGGTTGGCGACACGCCGGCCGGGGGGTAAGTTCGGCCCATGACTCTTCGCGTCCTGCTCGCCGCCCTCCTTCTGGTCTTGCCGCTCACCGCCCGCGCGGCGACCTTCGAGCGCTGCGAGAAGCCCGAGATCCTGATCGCGGAAGAGGCCTTCGCCGGTGCCGGCGCCATCGTTCTCGTCGCGGCGGCGCAGGTGGGCGACACCGAGGCCTACAACCGCTGGTTCGGCACCTTCAGCCGCGACAGGGCCGAGGCGGTGCGCACCAATCTCAAGGCCGTCAATACGGCGCTGCTCAGCGACGAGATGGTCGCCGTCTGCCCCAATCTGGGCGAGGACGGATGCCTGCGCGACACCTATGCCAATGTCTATCCGGACCAGCCCTACGTCATCAATCTCTGCCCGAACTTCTTCGCGCAGCCGAACATGACCGACCATCGCCCCGGCGCGCCCGAGCTCGAGAACGGCACGCGCGAGGGTACGATCATCCACGAGATGAGCCATTTCCACGTCGTCGCCGACACCGACGACCTCTGCTATTCCCGGTCGGAATGCGCCCGCATGGCGCGGCGCGATGCGCTCGGCGCCATCCGCAATGCCGACAGCTACCAGTATTTCGCCGAGGACGTGACCTTCTACCCCGCGCCCCGGCCGGATCCGGGCGGTGACCCGCTCCCCGACCTGCCGATCGACTGGCCGCCCGCCGACGAGCCCTCCGCCAACGCGCCGCCCGCCGAGGTGGCGCCCATCGATCGCACCATGCTGCCCCGCGCCAGCGATCAGGGCGGCGCCGGCTGCCTCTCCTGCCGCCTGGCGCGCTGAGGGGCCCGCGCATGACCCCCGAGATCCTGCTGGTCCGCCATGGCCAGGCCCAAAGCGCCGCGCAGGACGAGGCGAGCTACGACAGCCTCTCGCCCCAGGGCCAGGAGCAGGCCCGCCGCCTCGGCGCCTGGCTGGCGGAGAACGAGCCGCCGCCGGCCCGCATCACCTCCGGCGCGCTCCAGCGCCAGCGACAGACGGCCGCGCTGATCGGCGAGGCAATGGGCCTGGCGCCCGAGGTGGACCCGCGGCTCGACGAGCTCGATTACTTCGGCCTCTCCGCCGATGCCAATGCCCGCCACGCCCTGCCGTTTCCCACCAGCCGCGAGACCTTCCTCACGCATCTGCCGCAGATCATGGCGGCCTGGGCGGAGGGCCGCATCGACACCCCGCGCGAAAGCCATGCCGATTTCGAGGCGCGCATCCGCTCCGTCCTCGATGAGGCGGCGGCGACGCGGGTGATGCTCGTCACCTCCGGCGGCGTGATCGCCATGGCGATGAAGCTGGCGATGGAGCTGAGCGTCACCGCCTTTTCGCATGTGGCCCTGCAGATTGAGAACAGCTCGCTCCACCGGCTGGTGCCGGGGCAAGGGCACCTTCGCCTCGATCTCTTCAACGGCCTGCCGCATCTTTCGGACGCCGAGGGCAGGGCGCTCCGCAGTCACGTTTGAGCCCCGATCCACCCTTGCAATCCCGCCCCGGTTTTGCGATGGAGCCCGCGCCGGACAGGTGGCCGAGTGGTCGAAGGCGCACGCCTGGAAAGTGTGTAGGCGGGAGACCGTCTCGTGGGTTCGAATCCCACCCTGTCCGCCATCCTTTGATCGATCGTCGTCTGCGCGCAGAGGTTTCAGCGGTTTCCACTTCTATGGAGATCGGTCTCCAACGGCCCTTTTTCGCGCCGGGCTCATCGATCCGCTCCATGCTTTTCGGCCGTGACCATACACCCGCTTCTGCGCCAGTGTTAGGCGGAGTGCGACTCGGCAACACCGACAGGGCCGGGGGCAGCGGAAGGGCACAGGCATGAAATTCATCGAGACCAGGGAAGAGCTTCGCGCCGGGTACGGCACGGTCGGAGAGGCGGCCAGTCGCAAGGTGCTGCCGGGGCTCGATGCCCATGGCCGCGCCTTTCTCGCCCGCTGCCCCTTCGTCGCCATCGGCTCCGAAGGGCAGGGCGGCCGGGCCGATGTGACGCCGAAGGGCGACCGGCCGGGTTTCATCGCTGTCCTCGACGAGAAGACCATCGCCATCCCCGACCGGCCCGGCAACAACCGGCTGGATACCTGGGAGAACGTCATCGACAACCCCGCCATCGGCCTCCTCTGCCTGATCCCGGGCATGCAGGAGACGTTGCGGATCAACGGCGAGGCGCGGCTGACCTTCGATGCGGGGCTTTGCGCCGAACTCGGGGTCGACGGGCGGCCCGCCAAGGCGGTGCTCGTCGTGAAGATCCGCGAGGTCTTCATGCATTGCGCCAAGGCCTTCATCCGCTCCGAGCTCTGGAAGCCGGAGAGCTGGCCGGACCGCGCCGAGATGCCGACGCTCGGGCAGATCCTCCGCGACCAGCTCGCACTGGTCGAGAGCGCCGATGTGCTCGATGTCACGCTCGCCGAAGCCTATCGAAAGTCGCTCTGGTAGGGCGTTCCTTTCTTCGAACTTAACGCGATCTCAACGATTTGGCTCAAACCTGAGCCGAGTTGTTGAGGAAGGGGCGGGGTCCCGGCGGGACCGGCCCTGTTGAATGCCGGAAGTTCGGAATGTTGCGATGGTTGCTGCTGGGCGCGAGACGGATCGAGGCTTGTCACTTCGGGCCTATGCCGACCGGCTCTTGCAGGAAAGCCTGCGCGAATTCGACCGCAGCCTGCAGCAGCGCCGCGATGCCGCTGCCGCGGCGGCGGGCGCGCTGGTCGGCGGCGCCCGGCCGTTGGCAGGGGGCCGCAGGGCTGCAGACATGAGCCGCCACCGCGATGGCTATTCCTTCGAGGAGGGCGCCTTCCTCGCCGAAGAGCTCGGGCAGCTCCGCGAGATGGTCGAGCAGATGGCCTGCTCCGTCTCCGAGCCCGATGCCTGCCTGCTGCTGCTCTCCCCCGATTTCATGGCGCCGGCCGCCACGGTCGCCAACAGCACCGCCGCACCGCCCGAGCCGAAGGCCAATGGCCCGGCGGAGGAGGCGCTTCGCAGCCGCCTTCAGCGCCTGATCGGCACGGCCGGGCCCGGCCGCGCGGCGGAGGATCCCGCCGGCGTGACGCATTTGTGGCAATCGCTCGGGGGCGAGTCCTATCTCTTCCTCACCTGCCCGGTGATCGACGCCCAAGGCATCCGCATCGGGGCGCTCGGCTTCGCCTACAAGTCCCCCGATCAGCCGGTCGACGTCCTCGACCGGGGCTGCCACACGGCGGCGCGGCTTTCCGCCTTCATGCTCGAGGCGCTCCGGGCCCGCACGACGCTGGAGCTCGATCTCGTCGTCGCCCAGAAGCGCGTCCAGCACCTGCGCCAGGTGGCGGAGACGGATCAGTTGAGCGGCCTCGTCAACGCCGCCTCCTTCGAGGAGAAATGCCGCCCGCGGCTGCAGCCCGGCCAGCCGCAGGCGGCGCTCGTCCTGCTCGATGTCGATCTCTTCAAGCGGGTGAACGATCTCTACGGTCACCAGTTCGGCGACACCTATCTCAAGACCGTGGCGCGGGCGCTGCGCAGCGCCTTTCCCGAGGGCACGCTCCTCGGGCGCATCGGCGGCGACGAATTCGGGGCGCTGGTCGAGCTGCCCTCACATGGCCGCGCCTATCTGGCGAGCCTTCTCACCTCCTGCCGCAACGCAATCCTCCGGGCGACGGCGATGCTCGGCAAGCCCGATCTCGGCCGGGTGAGCATGGGCGCCAGCCTCTATCCCGCGCAGGCGGAGGATTTCGCGGGGCTCTTCCAGCTCGCCGATGCCGCGCTCTATGCCTCGAAAAGCACCGGGCGGAGCACGCCGACCGTCTTCGATGAAGAGGGCCATCAGCGCTTTCACAACCAGCAGCTCAGCCGCCGCTTCGCCGAGGCGCTGGCGGGGCGGCGCATCGTTCCCTATTTCCAGCCCATCGTCGATCTGCAGACGGGGGCCTGCCATTCGGCCGAGGTGCTGGCCCGATGGGTCGACCCGGACCGCGGCGTGCTGCCGCCGCAGAATTTCTCCGCGATCCTGGGGGATTACCGCCTGGCGGAAGAGATGACGCGCTCGCTCATGCTGCAGGCGCTCGAGACGTTCTGCGACCTCAGGGCCTGCGGCGCCGCGCCGCCGAGCCTGTCGATCAACGTCACCTCCTTCGACCTTCTCAACCGCGAATTCGTCTTCGATGTGCAGACCGCACTCCTCGATGCCGGGGTCGACTGGCCGGCGCTGACGATGGAGGTGACGGAAAAGGTGATGCTGGGCGAGGCGACGGGGCAGATCTTCCGCACGCTGGAAGAGCTGCGGATGCGCGGCGCCAAGGTCGCGCTGGACGATTTCGGCACCGGCTATGGCGGGTTGCAGCATCTGGGCTCCTGGCCCATCGACATCCTGAAGATCGACAGGCATTTCGTCTCCGGCCTCGGGGCCGGGCCGCGCAACCTCGCCGTGGTCGAGGCGCTCATCGCCATCGCCGAGAAGTCCGGCTTCGAGATCGTCGCCGAGGGCATCGAGACGCCGGAGCAGCTCCGCGTCCTGCGCGCCGCCCATTGCACCTACGGGCAGGGCTACCTTTTCGCGCGGCCGGTGGATGCGGCGCATCTGGCCCCGGCCGTCCGCGGTTTCGATCTGGCGGCCATCGCCTGAGGGCGGGCTTCAGGCGGCCCCGCCTGTCAAAGGCCGAGCAGCGCCAGGCGAACGGCGTTCGGCAATTCGTGAAGGCGCACGGGCTTGCGCAGCCGCAGCCCCGGCACCGATTTGGCCGCCTCCGAAGGGCCCTCGGCATAGCCCGAGAGGTAGATGACCGGCAGCCCCGGGCGCCGGCGCGTGACCTCGCTTGCGAGCGCGTAGCCGTTCAGCCCTTTCGGCAGGGTGATGTCGGTCATCAGGAGGTCGATCTCTGCCCCGTTGTCCAGATGCTCCAGCGCGGCCGGCCCGTCCTCCGCCCGATAGATGCGGGCGCCGAGGAAGATGAGCGATTCCGCCAGCGTGTCGCGGAACTCCGGGTCGTCCTCGACCAGCAGCACCGAGACGCCGAGAAGGTCGTCCGAGGGCTCGTCCGGCTCGTCCTCCGCCGCGCCGGCGGCGAGCGGCATGTCGAGCTCCGCCAGAGCCCCGCCCCCCGGCGGGGAGGAGAGGCGGAAGTCACCGCCGATCTTCTGCGCGAAGCTGTCGATCATCGCGAGGCCGAGCCCCGTGCCGCCCGTCTCGCGGCGGGTGGTGAAGAAGGGCTCCTTCACCTGTGGCAGCACCCGTGCCTCGATGCCGGGCCCGGTGTCGCGAAGGCTGAGGCGGAGCGTATCGCCATGCCGCTCCAACGCGAGCGTGATCCGCCCCTCGCTCATCCCGGCTTCGGTGATGGCGTTGCGGCTGTTGAGAATGAGGTTGAGCGCCGCAGTCTCCAGCTCCGAGGCGGTGCAGGCGACGGGGCAGGGGCCGGGGCAGATCCGCTCCTCGAGCGCGATCTCGGCCGGCAGGGTCTGCCGGGCGAGGGAGACGATGTCGTGCAGGACCGTCGCGACGTCGATGCTCGGGCCGCCGCCGGCATTGTCGCGGGTCATGGCGAGCAGACGCGAGGTGAAGCCGGCGCCGCGGGCGCAGGCCCGGCGGATCGCCTCGAGCTGCTTCAGCCGCCCCTCCATCGAGCGCTGCATCACGCCGGTATCGGCGGCGAGCTGGATGACGCCGAGGATATTGGCCACCTCATGGGCGATGCCGCCGCTCAGCGCCCCGATCGCATCCAGCCGGTCGCTGCGCGCCATCGCCGCCCGCATCGCCCAGCCGGAGGTCTCGTCGGTGATGGTCAGGATCGTCAGGCGCATCCGCCGCGACGGGTCGATCCGCCGGGTGACGGTGAAATGCAGCGCCTGTTCGTCGCCGTCCGGCGTCATGCGGCCGGCGTGAAGGTCGCTCGGCCCGTCCTCATGCATCAACCGGGCAAAGGGATGGGCCGCACCGGTCAGCGGCTCGCGATCCTCCAGCGAATGAAAGGGCGCCTCTTCGAGCCAGGCCCGCGCGGGGCGGCCACCCAGGAGCGCCTCGGCCCTCTCGTTGACGGTCACCAGCCGCGCCGCATCGGAGAAGACGAAGACGGCGGAGGGGATGGCGTCGATCACCTGGCGGAGCCGCTGGTCCTGGGTCAGCCGCTCGAGCTCGGCCGAGGCGGCGACGCGCGCGGCCCGGAGCGTCGTCAGCCCGGCGAGGGCGACGAGCGCGATGGAAAGCCCGGCGAGCCGGGTGTTGGCGTTGATATAGCCCCGCTCGGTCACGATCAGCGCCACGAAGCAGAGCGCCACCGGGCCGAAGACCGCTGCCGGCATGATGCGCCGCGCGAGCTGCCCGCCGGCGCCGGTGGAGAGCAGCAGCAGCATCCAGGTCGGCGCCTGGCTGGACAGGAGGAGCGCGAGGAAGAGCAGGCAGAGCGACAGGGCGGTGGGCACCGAGAGCCCGCTGAAGAGGATGACGGCGTTCAGGTCTTGCGCATTGAAGAGAAACCCGTCGAGCCCGACGCAGGTGAGAAGGAGGCCTATCGTGGCGATGATCTCCGGCAGGCGGCGCGCGTTGAGGGCGGGCACGCCGCGCGACAGATGCGCCGCCGTGATGAGGGAGATCCCGCCCGCGGTCGCCAGCGCCACCCGGTCGTCGCCGAGCTGCGCCTCCGGCGCCAGTTTGCCGGCGAGGGCCCAGAGCGCGATGCCGCCGGCGCCGAGGATCGGCAGCAGCGCCCCCCTCTGGACGGGCCCCGGCGCCGCGAGCGTCATGAGCTGGCCGATGGCGAGGAGGCTCACCGCGAGCGCCGTCGGCGGCACCATCGCTGGATAGTCGAGCCGCAGCCGGAAGAGCCGCTCCGCCCCCAGAGCCCAGCCGAGCCCGGCCACCAGCGCCAGCACCAGCGCGCCCCAGGCGGCGATGCGGGCCAGACGGGTGAGGTCATAAGCGGGGGAGGCTTCGAACGGGCCGAGCTCGCCGGCAATCAGGTTCACGCGGCTCTCCCCCCCGGCCGGCTCACCCGGGGGGCGCGGTCAGGCTGCGGACCACCGCATCGAGCTCGCCGAGCGTGGTCGTCTTCTGCAGCTTGGCCTGCGCCTGGCGCAGCCCGTGGCGGAAGACCGGCGAATTCGCCATTTCGGCCCGGCCGGTGATGATGACGACGGGCACGACGGGGTCGGCGATGCGCACGTCATGCAGGATCGAGATCGCCCCGCCGCGCGCCATCAGCACATCGAGGAAGATAATGTCATAGGCATGGGTCTTCATGGCCTCGACCACCTGGTCGCCGGAGGTGAAGGGCGTCACCTCATGGCCCATGGTGCGCATGCCGTCGCAGAAAACGTCGAGATAATCGACGTCGTCATCGGCGATCAGAATCCTCGCCACTTGTCACTCCACACGTTGTGCACCCCGAAGTATGTGATACGCTTTCCCATACGGCAAGTTGTTAACAAGGGGCGTGTCATGGAGGGTTCGATTGGCTCTGAGGAGCTCGACGGCTCCACGATCCCGCTCGTGGCCATCGGTGCCTCCGCCGGCGGGCTCGAACCTCTGGAGGATTTCTTCGAGGCGGCCCCGGAGGATGCCGGCTGGGCGTTCATCGTGATCCAGCACCTCTCGCCCGACTACAAGTCGATGATGGACGAGCTTCTCGGCCGCAAGTCGCGGCTGAAGATCCTGCATATCGACGACGGGGTGCTGCTGGAGCCCGACACGATCTACCTCAACCGCCCCAACCAGATGGTCGAACTGAAGGGCCGGCACTTCGAGACGCGCACCTACGAGCCGGAGGATTCGCTGCCGCGCCTGCCGATCGACGTGCTCTTCCAGTCGCTGACGGATCGCAAGCCGGCCTGCACGGTGGCGGTGGTCCTCTCCGGTTCCGGCGCCGACGGCACCAAGGGCGCCCAGGCGCTGCACAAGGCGGGCGGCGCGGTGATCGTGCAGCGCCCGTCGGAGGCGTCCTTCGCCTCGATGCCGCGCTCGGTTCTCACCTCCGGCGCCGTCGACCGGGTGCTCGAGGCGGGGCAGATGCCGGCCGCGATCAACGAGATCCTCGACCACGGGCGGGAGATGCCGGTCGGCGAGACGGAGGGGCCGGATGCCGCCAAGGGCATCCTGAAGATCCTGGAGGAGAATTTTCACATCGATTTCTCGGCCTACAAGGCCGAGAACGTGCAGCGCCGCGTCGAACGCCGCCGGCACCTGCGCGGGCTCAATTCCATCAAGGAATACCACGACCTGCTGGCCAACAACTCCGGTGCCCGCGACGAGCTCTATGGCGATCTGCTGATCGGCGTGACGGGGTTCTACCGCGATGTCGACGCCATCACGGCCGTCCGCCGCGAGGCCTTCGCGACGCTCGCCGATGCCGAGGAGGAATCGCAGCCCCTGCGCATCTGGGTGCCCGGCTGCGCCTCGGGCGAAGAGGCCTATACGATGGCGATCGAGCTGACGGAGGCGCTGGAAGAGGCGGGCGTGAAGCGGAAGTTCCGCATCATCGCCACCGACGTGCACCGCCGCTCGATCGATATCGCCTCCGCCGGCCTCTACTCGGAAGAGTCGATCTCGAACGTGCCGGAGCGGATCCGCCAGAAATACTTCCTCACCCACCGCAACCAGTACATGGTCGACCCGATCCTGCGGCAGAAGATCATCTTCTCGGTGCATGACGTGCTGAGCGATCCGCCCTTCATGCATCTCGACATGATCTCGTGCCGCAACCTGCTCATCTACCTCAATGACGAGGCGCAGGCGCGGGTCATCTCGATGTTTCTCTTCGGGCTGAGGAAAGACGGCTTCATGCTGCTCGGCCCGTCCGAGAGCCTTGGGCGGTTCGGCCCCGAATTCAAAGTGGTGAACAGCCGCTGGCGGCTCTTCCAGAAGTCGTCGAACCACAAGATCGTCGACCGTTCGCTTCTGTCGACGAAGATCAACCACCGCCCGCGCGACGATGGCTGGTCGCGCGACGACTCCCGTTCCACGCGCCCGCCGGCCCAGACGCTGGCGCATGACGTCGCCGAGCTGCGCAACCGCGAGACGCTGGTGCGCAGCTACGACGCGCTTCTGAAGCGCTATGCGCCCTCGTCGATCATCATCACCGCGGATGGCGATGTGCTGAGCTGGTTCGGCGCCGCGAGCCTCTTCATCGACACGATGAACAACCTCGCCGACTGGACGGTGGAGGACATAGTCCATCCCGATCTGCATTTCACGATCAACGTCGGCATGGAAAAGCTCCGCCAGGGGCAGCTCGAAAGCTACGACCGGAAGATCAACATCGATCTCGGCGGCGGCGAGAAGCAGACCTGCACGGTCACGCTGGAGCCACTCGACCAGACGACCAAGCACCGGTTCATGCTCGTGACCCTGACGCTGGAGCGGGAATCCGGGGCCCGCACCGAAGAGCGCCGCAGCCGCAGCGAGGCGGAGCCGCCGTCCTCCAGCAACGAGGACGTGACGCTCCTCACCCGGCGCATCCAGGAGCTCGAGCGCGACCTCCGCCTCACCGAAGAGACGCTGCAGCATGTGACCGAGCGGCTGGAGGCGAGCGGCGAGGAGCTGCAGGCGTCCAACGAAGAGCTGCAGGCCTCGAACGAAGAGCTGCAGGCCTCCAACGAGGAGCTGCAGAGCTCCAACGAGGAATTGCACGCGGTGAACGAGGAGCTCGTCTCCGTCTCGGCCGAGCACGAGCGGAAGATCGAGATGCTCTCGGAGCTCAACCGCAACACCGAGGCGCTGCTGAAGCTGCTCGGCGTCGGGGTGATCTTCGTCGATCACTCGATCCGCATCCGCCGTTTCAGCGAGCTCATCGGCGCGCAATTCCTCCTGGAGGCGCATGACATCGACCGCCCGCTTTCGGTGGTGGAGCCGCGGTTCGACAGCCTCAACCTCACCGATCTCGTCGCCGAGGTGCTCGAGACAGGCGAAAGCCGCAGCGGCAAGGCGAGCTACAAGACGGCCGAATACGATGTGGAGGCGCACCCGACCGATAGCGGCGACCCGGAGCTCGCGCCCGGGGCGGTGCTGGTGATCCGGGGCCTGAAAGACCCGGCGGGCTAGGGGCTAGCTCGCCTTGCTGTGGCTGCGCCCGCAGGCCCGGCCGGCAAGCCAGTGCTCGACGAGCGCCTGCAGGTCACGGCCGCGATGCGGCTTTTGCAGCGTGCCGGCGATCTGGATGCCCTGAGCCTCCGCCCAGAGCCGCGACGCCTCGAGCGCCGCGCGGGACAGGCCGGAGATCAGGATCACCTCGCCGCCGAAGCCCGTGGCGGCCAGCGCCGGGGCCAGCCGCGCCTCGTTGGTGCGCAGCGATGACAGATCGACGATGGCAAGCTCGGGCCGCTCCTCCAGAAGCGCCCGCAGGAAGCGCTCGGTGCCGGTCACGGCGCGCGCCGTGACCCCGGCCCGGGCAAGCTGCCGGGTGAGCAGCGCCGCCACCGGCCCTTCGTCATCGAACACCAGCCCCCGCAGCGTCTCATTCATCGCGTGCCATGCCCCGACCGTCTTTCGCAGCTCAGGCCCCTTCTATCCCCGGGCAGGGCTAAGGCGAGGTTAACGGCCGGAGGTTGGGCCCGGCAGCAGCGCCGCCAGCCTTGCCAGCAGCGCCTCGCGCTCGAAGGGCTTGCGCAGCACCTCGCGCGGCGCGCCGAGCCCCTCGCCGATCTCGGTCGAAAGCCCGGTGATCAGCAGGAAGGGCAGGGCAGGCCGCGTCTCTGCCAGCCAGCGCGACAGCGCCACGCCGCTCATATGCGGCATGACGGCATCGCTGAGCACCAGGTCGAACCCCTCGGCCCCCTCGGCCCCGGACGCCTCGATCAGCGCCTGCGCCTCGCGCCCGTCGGCGGCGGTGACGACATGGTAGCCGGCGCGTTCGAGCGAGCGGGCAATGGTCTGCCGCGCTTCGGGATTGTCCTCGGCCAAGAGGATGCGCGGCGGCGGGCCGGGCGCGGGCGCGGGTTCGCCGGCCGTCGCCCCTTCACCGGCCGCACGCGCCGGGGCACTGCGGGGCAGGGTGAGCGTGAAGCAGGCGCCGCCGCCCGGCGGGCTCTCGGCACGGATCTCGCCGCCCGCGTCGTGCAGGATGCGCCGGCAGGTCGGCAGGCCGAGCCCCGTGCCGGTGCCGGCGGCGCGCGTGGTGAAGAAGGGCTCGAAGATGCGGGTGAGGTTCTCGGCCGGGATGCCCGTGCCGGTGTCGCGGACAGAGATCCGCACCTCGTGCGGCGCGCTCTCGTCCAGCGAGATGGTGAGCCGCCCGCCACCCGGCATGGCGTGACGCGCGTTGAAGACGAGGTTGAGGATCACCTGATCGAAACTCGTCGGCGCGATCTCGATCAGCGCCTCGCCCGCGCCCGCCGGCAGCTCGAGCGTGATGTCGGGCGGCAGGACGCGGCGGATCATGGCGCCGAGCCGCTGGAGCGCCTCGCATGGACGGAACAGCTCGGGCACCGCCTCGTCGCGGCGCGAGAAGGCGAGGAGCTGGCCGGTGAGCATCGCCGCCTGCTCGGCAGCACGGATGATCTGCTCCGCCTCCTCGCTGCCCGGCGCGCCGGGCGCCAGCTCGTCGAGCAGGAATTCGGCATTGCCGAGGATGACCAGAAGCAGGTTGTTGAAATCATGGGCGATCCCTCCGGCCAGCAGCCCCACCGCCTCCAGCTTCTGCGCCTCACGGAGCTGGTCGGCCATGTGCCGGCTCTCGGTCACGTCGCGCAGCGTCGCAAGGACGGCGCGCTGCCCGTGCCAGTGGATATGGCCCAGCCGCACCTCGGCCGTCCGCCGCGCGCCGCCACGCAGGATCTCCACCTCCGACATGGCGTCATCGCCGAAGGAGAAGCCGATTTCCTGGCTCATGAAGGTCTCGCGGTCGACGCCGAAGAGGTCGAGCGCCGCGGCATTGACGAATTGCACGGCGCCGCCCGCATCGGTGACGAGCATTCCGTCGGGATTGTCGGAAATGAGCTGTTGAAGCTGCGCATCCGCCTGCCGCGCCTGAAAGCGCTCCATGGCATAGAGGATCGCCCGGGGCAGGCTTTCGAGCCCCTCGCCGGATTTCGACAGCACATCCTCCGCCCCCTCGCGGAGCGCCGCCCGCGCCGCGTCGTCGTCGTTCTGGCCCGAGAGGATGACGATCGGCACCGAGGGCACGCGGCGGCGGAGCCGGCGGAAGCTCTCGATGCCGCGGCTGTCGGGCAGGCCGAGATCGAGCACCACGGCGTCGAACCGCGCCTCCCTCAGCGCCACCCGCGCCTCGGCGAGGCTGGTGACCGAGGCGACCGAGAAGGCCCGCGAGCGGGCGCGCGCCAGCCGGTCGCGGGCCAGGAAGGCGTCGCCCTCGTTGTCCTCCACCAGGAGCACGTGGCAGGCCGTCTCGGCCCGCGGGCCCTCGACGGCATATGTGGCCTCAACTCCCGGAATGGTCCGCCTCGAACATGCTGCCGAGCTGCGCCGCCTCGAGGTCGAGCGCATAGGTCGGAGAGCCGGAGAGGATGCCGTGCACGCCGCGGAAGGGCGAGCGGATGCTCATGCCGTTGCCGTCGATGACATATTCGCGGATCTCCTTCTCGTGCCAGGTGCCGCGCATCTTGAGCACGGTCAGCCCGCGCCGCATCTCGCCGAGGAGCTCGACGTAGCGCAGAAGGATGATCGTGTCGGTGATCGTCGAGATATGCGTCTCGGTGATCGACTCGCCGCCCACCAGCATCGAGGTGGTGTTGGTGAAAAGGCCGGTGATCTCCAGATGCTTGATATGGCTGGTGAGCCCGATGACGAATTCGCGGAAGCTCTTCTGCGTCGACACCCGCTCGAAGGCCGACATGGAATCGATGGCGATGCGCTTCGGCCCGAAATCGCGGATGTCGCGCTTGATCTGGAGGAGGTGATCCTCGAGCCCCATCACCTCGGGATAGCGCGAGATGATCTTCAGCGTGCCTTCCTCCTCGGCCTTGAGAAAGTCGACGCCCCAGGCCTCGGCATTGCGGGTGAGCTGCTCGCGGCTCTCCTCGGCGCCGATGAGCAGAACCTTCTCGCCCTCCTGGATGGCGGCCTTGACGAATTCGGTCACCATCAGCGTCTTGCCCGTCCCCGTGGCGCCGGAGGCGAGGATGATGGAATCGCGGAACATGCCGCCGCCGCACATCTTGTCGAGCTCGGCCACGCCGGACGAGACGCGCACGGCCGAGGAGCTCTGCGTCAGCTCCTGCGCCGAAAGCGGGATGATAGTCACGCCGTCCTCGCTGTCGATGGTGAAGGGATATTCGCCCTTCTGATGCGTCGCGCCGCGGAACTTGAGGATCTCGATGGTCCGCCGCCGCTTCTCCTGCTCCAGCCGGTTGCGCACGACCATGACGTTGTCGGTGACGAATTCCTCCACCCCGAAGCGGCCGATGCCGCCTTCCTCGTTGGTGCGCTCGATGGTGACGATGGTGGTCACGTCGAGCTTGCGCAGGCCCGCGAGGATGCGGTGCAGCTCGCGGCGGATGGTGTTGGGGTCGGAGAATTGCGGAAAGAGCCCGCCGACGGCATCGAGGATGACCCGCCGCGCCCCCACGCGGCGCACCGCGTTCTCGATCCGCGCCATCAGCGCCGAGAGGTCGTAGGCCCCGGCGGAGATCACCGCCTCCCCCGGCTCGGGCGTGGCATCGACCACGGCGACGCGGCCGTCGCGCACCATGCCGGCAAGGTCCCAGCCGAAGCTCTGCACGTTGCGCATCAGGTCGTCCGGCGCTTCCTCGAAGGTGACGAAGACGCCGTTCTGGGCATAATCCTCGACGCCCGTCACCAGGAACTGCAACGCCAGCACGGTCTTGCCGCTGCCTGCGGTGCCGGCCACCAGCGTAGAGCGCTCGGCGGGCAGGCCACCATTGGCGATCTGGTCGAAGCCGGGGATCCCGGTCTCGAGCCGCGGCAATTCACGCATCTCGCTCATTCACTCTCACTCCCGTCAACATCGTCCTTCGGCTCCTCCTCCCGATATCTGCCGAGCCCGCGCGCCCGGTTGTGCTCGTCCGGCACGAGGTCGAGCCCGAGGAGGACCTTTTCGTGGTCGCTGAGGTCGCCGATGATCTTGCGCACCGGCTCCGGCAGCTGGCGCACCAGCGTCGGCGTCGCGAGGATCTTTTCGTTCTCCGCGAGGCGCGGATATTCGAGCACGTCGATGACCTCGATCGTGTAGCGCCCGGCGAGCTCGCTCTCGCAGAGCGCCTTGAGGTTGTGGATGGCCCGCTGCGATGGCTGGGTCCGGCCCGTCACGTAGAGCCTCAGGCGATAGTTCATGTCTCGTCTCCCCCCTCCTCGCCCCGGCGGAGCCCGGTGCGGTAGTAATCGACGAGCAGCCCCATCATCTCGAGCGCCATGAGCCGCCCCTCGATGATGAGGGACCGGCCGGATTCGTTGCTCACCTCGATCATCGGGTTGTCGAGCGCGGCGAGATGCAGATCGACCATGTCGCGCGGGCCGGCGCCGAGATCGCCCATGGCGTTCACCAGCCGCTCCATGGCGGCGCGGGGCTTCGGGCGCTTTTCGAGCTGACGCAGGAAATAGTCGCGCAGGAGGCTGCGGTAGAGCAGCACCTGATCCTCGAACCGGTCGGGGCGGCGGTCCTTCACCGGTCCCATGCCGGCGACGACGGAGGTGACGAGGGTGCGCGAGGATTGCGATCCCAGCGTCCGATAGCGCTCGACCGTCTGGCGCAGCTCGCGCAGTTCCGCCTCGCGGTGGCGCGAGATCGCATAGCCGATGGCGCGCTCCAGATTGCGCGTCTGCACATCGGCCTTGGTGAGGTAATCCTGCGCGCCGGCGTCGATGCAATCGAGCGCCAGTTGCTCGTCGTCGATGCCGGTCAGCACGATGATCGGCGTCAGATCGGTGACGCCATGGAGCCGGCGCACGCTGTCGGCCCCGACGGAATCGGGCAGGCGCAGGTCGCACAGGATCGCATCGGGCGCCATGGTGGCGAGGCAGCTCACCGCCTCTTCCATGGAGCCGGCATGGGTGATCTCGTAGGTATCGCGCTGCGCGCCGGCGAGATACTCCGACACCAGCTCGGCATCGCCCTCGCTGTCCTCCACGAGGAGGACCCGCCGCGTCACCCCGGCCATGGCTCAGTGCACCCCGCCCGAGACCGGCGGCAGCTTCACGACGGTGAACCAGAAGCGCTCCATCGTCTGGATGATCTTCTGGAAGGTCATGAGGTCGACCGGCTTGGTGACATAGCAATTGGCGCCGAGCTCGTAGGTCTCGACGATGTCCTGCTCGGCGGAAGACGAGGTGAGGATCACCACGGGGATCAGCTTCAGCCGCCCGTCGCGCTTGATCTCGGCCAGCACTTCCTTGCCATGGACGCGCGGCACGTTGAGATCGAGGAAGATGAGGTCGGGCAGGGGGCCGCCGGTGCGCGACGCCGCCGAGAGGATCTCCAGCGCCTCCTGGCCATCGACGGCGATGGTCAGTTCCAGATGCAGGCGCTCCGTTTCCAGCACCTCGCGGGCGAGTTCGGCATCGGCCGGATTGTCCTCCACCATGAGGACGCGGATCGGATCGAGGCTCATGAGGCGATCTCCGTTCCGGCGACGGCGGCCGGCAGGGTGAAGTGGAAGGTGGCGCCGCGGCCCGGGGCGGCATCGGCCCAGATGCGGCCGCCGTATTGCTCGACGATGCGCTTGCAGATGGCGAGCCCGAGCCCCGTGCCCTCGTATTTGCCGCGGGCATTGAGGCGCTGGAACATGTCGAAGATGCGCTGCGCCTCGGCGGGGTCGAAGCCGATGCCGTTGTCGGCCACCGTGAAATGCCAGCCCTCGGGGCTTTCCTCGGCGGCGATTCGGATGCGCGGCGGCGCCTCGCCGGTGAATTTCAGCGCATTGGCCACGAGGTTCTGGAAGAGCCGGATCAGGTTGCCGGGATTGGCGCAGACCATGGGCAGGTCGCCCGTCAGCTCGACCTCGGCGCCCGTCTCGCGGATGCGCGCATCGAGCTCGGCGAGGACGCGGCGCAGCGCGGCGCCGGAATCACTCGCCACCGGCGGCTCCTTTCGGCTGCCGACGCGGGAATAGACCAGCAGGTCGTTGATCTGCTGCTGCATCCGCCGCGCGCCTTCGACGGCGAAGCCGATGTATTTCTGCGCCTTTTCATCGAGCTGATCCCCGTAGCGCTGCGCGAGAAGCTCGGTGAAGCTCGCCACCATCCGCAGGGGCTCCTGCAGGTCGTGGCTGGCGACATAGGCGAATTGCTCCAGATCGGCATTGGAGCGGCGAAGCTCCTCCTCACGGGCGCGCAGCGCATCCATCGCGGCCTTGCGGTCGGAAATGTCGATGGAGGCGACGAGGATGCGCGGCCCGTCCGGCGTCGCCACGGGCGTGAGCGCCACCTCGACCGGGAAGGTCGTTCCATCGCGCCGCCGGGCCGTCAGGTCGCGGCCCTTGCCCATCCGGCGGGGCACCGGCGCGGCGAGGTACTCCGCTCGGAGCGCCGGGTGCGAGGCCCGTGCGGCATTCGGCACGAGTGTCTCGATCTGGCGGCCGACGAGACCCTCGCGCTTCCAGCCGAACTGCCGCTCGATCTCGGCATTGATCATGTCGATCGTGCCATTGGGGCGGACGAGGATCTTGCCGATCGGCGAGGCCTCGACGAGGACGCGAAGCGTCTCCTGCGCCGCGCGGAGCGCCGAGATGTCGCGGGCGATGAGCGAGGCGCCGGTCACCTGACCGGCGGCGCCGCGCACCGGCGAGCAGGTGACCGAGAGCGCCAGCGGCTCACCGTCGAGGTTGTGCCAGCCGTCGAGCTCCAGCGTCACCCGCGCGCCCTTCATCGCCTGGCCGAGCCCTGCCACCAGCTCCGCGCGGGCCGCGGCGTCCAGGAACTCGTCCACCTTCCGCCCGAGCATCCGCCCCGCGTCGGCACCGAAGAGCGCCGCGGCGGCGGGGTTCCATCGGGTGACGCGGCCGGCAGGCGACAGGGTGAAGATCGCATCGCTGGCGCCCTCGATGATCTCTTCGTACCAGCGCTCGCGGTCGATGTGATCGGCGAAGGCGCGGGCCAGCGTGCCGATCTCCCCCCGGGCAGAGGTGGGCAGGTCGCCGGGGCGGGGGCGGGCCCCGTCGCCGACGGCCGCCGTCATCTGCTCGATGGGCTGCGTCAGCGACCGCGCCACCAGCATCGCCAAAAGCGCCGCCAGCGCCGCGACGGCGAGCCCGCCGAGCAAGGCCGCCCGGCCGATGGCGAAGCCGGAAAGAAGCTCCGATTCCGGCGCGAGGCGGATGATCGTGACCACCGGCCCGCCCGCCAGCGCCACCGAGGCCCAGCCGGTGCCGATCGGCGTGCCGTTCAGCAGATGCAGGCGGGCGACGCCGGTCGGCTCTTCGGCAAGGGCCGCGGCAACCTGCGGCATCTCGGCCGAGACGCGGGAGGGCGTGCCGAGGTCGAAGCCGAACTCGCGTGACGGATCGGTATGGAGGAGGAAATCGCCATCGGCGTTCACCAGATAGACGAGGCCGGTCGCGCGGCTCGACCGCACCCGCTCCAGCGGCGCCTGCATGTCGAGGTTGAGCACGAGGAGCCCGTAGGTCTCGCCCGGAGGCGCCTCCGGCGCCGCAAGCGGCATCGCGAGGCGCAGGACCGGCACATGCGGCTCCTGCACCTCGCCGAATTCGCGGTTGAGATTGAGATCGGAGACGTAGATCTCCCCCGGCGCGAGCTCCAGCGTCTCGAAGACGTAAGGGTAGGCGTTCTTGTCCTGCAGCCCCTCCGGAGGGATGATCCGGGGCGGGGCGCCGAAGGCCTCGCGGTCGACGCGCACCTCCTCCATCCCGTCCGCGCCGATGAGGCGGAGCTGCAGGATCGAGGGGTCTGCGGCGAGTTCGGCGACGAAATTCTCCGCGAGCTGCGCCTGCCACTCGCCAAGGGTCAATCCGGTCTCGGGGTCGGTCCCCCCGCCCTCCGAGGCGCGCAGGATGCCGCGCGCGATGCCGGAAGCGGAGAGCGCCTGCAGATTCTCGCGCGCCTGGGTGGCTTCGGTCTGCAGCATCTCGGCGAGCTGCACGGAATGCGCCCCGTAGCGCGCCAGCGCCTGCGGCATCACCGCGGCCCTGGCAGAGAAGAAGACGAGAGCCCCGATGGCGAGGGCCGTGAGAACGACAAGACCAACCATCGGCGCCATCAGGCGCAAACGCATGCCCATGGGCGAACACCCCGGTACCGGACAAACAAACTGTCCTTACGGAAACCACCTTATGCGTGGTCGCCGTAAGGTCAACCGCCGGTGGAATGCGCGCCGCATGCCACTCCGGCCAGGGCCGGTGGTGGCGGGTCCGGAAGCGGCGTCGTGGCCAGGGGCGGGGGTGAGGCGGGGCAGAGCGGGGCAGGGCGCGCGGGCGGCCATGTCAGGCAGCATCGCGCGGTCCCGGGCGGCTGGCGGCCGGGCTGGCGGGCGCGCTCGCGGGTGACGACTGCGCCCCGGCGGCCGGCAGCGTGAAGCGGAAGGTCGCGCCCTCGCCGAGCGCGCTTTCGCACCAGATCCGCCCGCCCCGCTGCTCGACGATCTTCTTGCAGATCGACAGTCCGAGCCCGGTGCCCTGCACCTGATCGGGGCTGTGCAGCCGGGTGAAGGAGTTGAAGATCCGCGCGCAATCCTTCCCGGCGATGCCGAGGCCGCGGTCGCTCACCGCCACCTGCCACCAGCCCTCCGCCTGCGGCTCGGCCGAGATGGTGATGCGCGGCACATTGGGGCCGGCATAGCGCAGGGCGTTCGACAGCAGGTTCTGAAAGAGCTGGCCGATCTGCGGGAGATCGCCCGAGACCACCGGCAGCGCCTCCGGCCGCAGGATCCGCGCGCCGGCCGTGCCTATGTCGAGCGTCAGGTTGGCAAGCGCCCAGTCGAGCGCCTCGTCGAGCGGCACGGGCGCCACCGGCACCGGCCGGTCGAGCGACAGATGCAGCGCCAGCGTGTCGATCAGCGAGACCATCCTGTCGCCGAGGCTGCCGAGCGCCGCGGCATCGGCCGCCAGATCCTCCGTATGCCCGGCGGCCAGATCGCCGGCGATCGAATGCGCGAGGAAGCTGGCGAGCTTGGCGGGCGATTTCAGGTCATGGGCGAGCGCATGAGCGAAGAGCTCCATCTCCTGCTGCTTGCGCAGGAGCCGCGCGCGCATCTCGATCATGGTGGCCGCCATCTCCAGCGCGCGGCGGAGCGCCCGGGGCGACATCTCGCTCTTCGGCAGATAGGTGAGCGCGCCGAGCCGGATCGCGAGCCCGGCGAGGTGGTCGCTCGTCAGCGCCGAGGTCATGATGATGCCGAGCCGCGGATATTGCCGCGTCAGCGCCACCATCGCCGCCTGGCCGAGCTTGCCCTCGGCGCGGTAGTCGACGAAGGCGAGGTCGCAATCGGCCGCGACCCCGGCGGCCGCCGCGACGGTCGGGGCGGCGGCGACGCTCTGGCCGAGACCGCAGACGGTGAGCTGCTTGCACAGGCGCTGCCGGTCGCCCTCGTCCGGGTCGATGACGAGCAGCCGCAGCCCCGCCAGATCGCCCGGCCCGGGGGCGGCGGAAGGCGCCTCCGCAGCCGCGCCCCCTGGCGCACGGTGAAGGGCGGCGGGGGCCGCGGCCGCGGTCACGAGACCCGGGCCGCGCGGGCCTGGACCTCGCCCGACAGGGCCCCGACGAAGGCCATGAGCGTGTGGCAGAGGGCGCCGAGCTCCTGCAGCGCCTGCTCCGCCTCCGGTCCCGCGCCGCGGTGGCGGCGCACCTCGTCGACCTGGCGAACCATGGCGCGGGTGGCGGGGCGGAGCTGCGCGAGGCAAAGCTCGTCGACCGCCGCCAGCACGGCTTCCACCGCCTCGGCCTCGCCGTTCGGATGCCGGATCGCCCCGGCGAGGGCGGAGGCGATGGCGCGGCGGAGGATCTCTTCCGTCAGCGCGCCTTTCTCGATGAAATCGCAGGAGCCCGCCTTCATCGCGGCCACGGCCATCTCCGTCCGGCCCTCGCCGGCGACGACGATGGGCCGGGCCGCCGCCTGGCCCGGGTGCTGCCTGAGCTTGTGCAGCGCATCGAGCGCCGTGCCGTCGGGCAGGGAATAATCGAGGATGGCGATGTCGACGCGGCCGTCGTCCAGCGCCTCCTCGAATTCGGTGAGCGAGCGGGTGAACTCGGTCTCGACCACGCCATTGGTGTGGCCGAGGAGCCGGGCGATGCGGATCTGGTCCACCTCGCTGTCCTCCAGCACCAGAACGCGCAGGCGCAGCGGCATGGCCGGGCGGGTGGAGACGAGCCGCAGGGGCGGCGCCTCCTCGGGCCGGGGGGCGAGCGGCGGGGCGGCCAGAAGCGAGGCGTGATCCATGGCGGCGATCCTTCTGCCGGGGGGAAAGAGCGGGACCTGCCGCGCGCCGGCCGGGCCGGGGGCGAGGAGGCGGAGGTTGGCGGGCCGCGGCATCGGGGCTCAGCCTGGCAGGGGGACCTGATCGAGATAGCGCTCGATCAGCTCCATCGTCTGGCGGAATTCCTCCGGCGAGGCGCCCTTCATCAGATAGCCCGCGACGTTGCGGGCATGGGCGGCCTCGACATCCTTCGGCGCGTCGGAGCTCGACAGCATGAAGACGACCGTGGAATGCAGATCGGGATCGGCGCGCAGCTCGTCCAGCATGTCGATGCCGCTCATCGGCACCATGGAGATGTCGAGGAGGATCAGCACCGGCCGCCGCAGGCGCTCGCGCCCGTTGGTGCCGGCCAGCATGTCGAGCGCCTCGGGCGCGCTGCGGGCGCTGACGACCGGGTTCGGCAGGGCCATGCGCTTCAACGTGCGCTCGACGGCCATCACGCAAACGGGGTCGTCATCCACGATCAATATCGTCGCCGCCGGCACCCGGCACCTCCTTGCGCTTGAAAAGAGGCCCTCTGCCCCAATTCCGCCACAGTCTTTCATGCGGGCGTTAGCCAAGTGTGAAGATTCGGCCGGCAGATTGGGACAAACCGATCAGGCCGAAGGAGCCTAAGATGAACGTTCTGGAGAAGGGCGCCGCAGCGGATGCGGCCGCCCCGGAGTCGCAGGGGCCCGATGCGCCGCGCCCCGCCACCGCCGAAAGCCTGGCGCGCTCGGCCGAGCTCGAGGCGATCGTCTACCGCATCAGCCACGATCTGCGCGCCCCGGCGCGGGCGCTTCACGACCTGCCCGGCTGGGTGGAGGAGGATCTCTCCGCCGCCGGCATCTCGCTGCCGGGGCAGGTGGGCCGCTATCTGGAACTCATGCGCCGGCAGGCGGGGCGGATGCACAATTTCATCGCCGACCTACTGACCCACAGCCGCATCGGCCGGATGCAGGAGCCGCTTGCCATCGACCTCGCCTCCGCCGTCGCCGACGTGCTCCGCCGGCTGAGCGTGCCGCAGGAGTTCGAGATCGCCGTGACCATCGCGCCGGGGCCGCGGCCCGTGCTCGGGCCGGCCGATCTCGACCGGCTGCTCTCGGCGCTGATCTCCAACGCCGTGCGCCACCACGACACCGGCGCGGGGCGCATCGCCATCGAGATCGCCCCCGAGGGCAGCGGCGTCACGGTCACCGTCAGCGATGACGGCCCGGGCATTGCCGAGGCCGACCGCGAGCGCGCCTTCGCCTTCATGTCGACGCTGCGGCCCCGCGACGAGGTGGAAGGCAGCGGCATGGGCCTGCCCATCGCCCGGCATATCTGCGAGGCCTATGGCGGCTCGTTGGAGCTCGAAAGCCTGCCGGAGCGCGAGAAGGGCTGCCGCTTCACCGCCACGATGAAGACCCTGCCGGACAGCCTCGCCGCGCTGGCCGGGCCCTGAGGCCAGGGGGACAGGGCCGGCCGGCGGCGATACGCCGCGGACACGCGGGCGCGCGAGCCTGGCGCCGGCCGCTTTCGCCGCGCGCCCCGGGCCTGTAAGGGTGGGGCGAACCACCAAGGCGAGCCCCGACATGCCGGTCATCCACATCCTCAACGGCCCCAATCTCAACCTGCTCGGCCAGCGCCAGCCGGAGATCTACGGGCACCAGACGCTCGCCGATGTCGAGGCCGCCTGCCGCGCGCTGGCCCCTGAGCTCGGGCTCGAAATCGGCAGCTTCGCGCAGGAGAACGGCGAGGGCGCGCTCGTCGAGCGCATCCAGGCGGCCCGCGGGGCGGCCCGCGGCATGGTCATCAACCCCGCCGCCTATTCGCATACCTCCGTCGCGGTGCTCGATGCGCTAAACCTCTTCGAGGGCAAGGTGATCGAGGTGCATATCTCCAACATCCACCGGCGCGAGACCTTCCGGCACCATTCCTTCGTGTCGTCCAGGGCCGACGGGGTGATCGCCGGCTGCGGCACGCATGGCTACCAGCTCGCGCTGCGCCAGCTCGCATTGCTGCTGGCCTGAGCCGGGGAAGGACTCGAGATGCCGGACCATGGGCACGACCACGACGGGCACGACCACGGGCACAGCCACGACCACGGGCATCACCACGGCCCTGGCCACAGCCACGCCCACCACCACGGCGGCGGCGCCCGGGCGCTCGGGATCGCCGCCGGGCTGACCGGGTTCTTCATGGTGGCGGAGGTCGTGGGCGGCCTCGTCTCTGGCTCGCTGGCGCTGCTCGCCGATGCCGGGCACATGGCGACGGACCTCGCGTCGCTGCTCCTCGCCTTTTTCGCCGTTCGCCTCGCGCGGCGCCCGGCGGATGCGCGGCGGAGCTACGGCTTCGACCGGGTCTCCGTCCTTGCCGCCTTCGTCAACGGGCTCGCGCTCTTCGTCATCGCGCTCTGGATCTCCATCGAGGCGATCCAGCGCTTCCTCGACCCCGCGCCGATCCTCGGCGGGCTCATGCTCTGGGTCGCCGTGGCCGGGCTCATCGTCAACATCATCGCCTTCCGCATCCTCCACGGGGCGGAGGGCGGGCTGAACACCCGCGCCGCGGCGCTGCATGTGATGGGCGATCTCCTCGGCTCCGTCGGCGCAATCGCTGCGGCGCTGATCATCATGACGACGGGCTGGACGCCGATCGACCCGATCCTCTCGGTGCTCGTCTCAGTGCTGATCCTGCGCTCGGCCTGGCGGGTGCTGTCGGAGGCGGGGCATATCCTTCTCGAGGGCACGCCGAGCGGCTTCGATCCGGCCCGCGCCCGCGCCCGGCTGGCGGATGCCGTGCCGGGGCTCGCCGGCGTCGATCACCTCCACGCCTGGTGCATCAGCGAGGAACGCCTGATGGCGACGCTGGAGGCCGACCTCGCCCCCGGCGCCGCGCCAGAGGCGGTGCGGGACGGCATCAAGCGGGTGATGGCGGAGGAATTCGGCATCGGCCATGTAACCGTCGAGCTGCGCGTCTGACCCCCCGGGGCAAGGCAGTGGTCAGGCGGGGGGCCAGGCAAACCCCGCAATGTCCTGCAAGATTCCCGCCCCGCGCAAGGCGGCCATGCAGCTTCGGCGCCTTGGACATTCCGCCCCCGGGTGGTTAGATCGGCCTCATGGAGGAGGACCCGCACGTGCGTGACCTGAAGATCCCCGGCCAGCGCCATCCCGAAAAGGCGCATCGCCCCGACCAGCCGCAGCCGAAGAAGCCGGACTGGATCCGCGTGAAGGCGCCGACCTCCGAGGGCTACCGCCAGACCCGCGAGATCATGCGCGAGCACCGGCTTTCGACCGTTTGCGAAGAGGCGGGCTGCCCGAATGTCGGCGAGTGCTGGTCACAGGGCCACGCCACGATGATGATCATGGGCGACATCTGCACGCGCGGCTGCACCTTCTGCAACATCGCCACCGGCCGGCCGGATGCGCTCGACGTCTTCGAGCCCGGCCGCGTCGCCGATGCGGTGAAGAAGCTCGGGCTGAACCACGTCGTCATCACCTCCGTCGACCGCGACGACCTGGAGGATGGCGGCGCCGAGCATATCGCCATGACGATCCGCGCCATCCGCCGCCATGCGCCCCACACGACGATCGAGGTGCTGACGCCCGACTTCCTCAAATGCGGGCCCGAGGCGCTGGAGGTCGTGGTCGCGGCGAAGCCCGATGTCTTCAACCACAATCTCGAAACCGTGCCGGGGCTCTATTCGAGCGTGCGGCCCGGGGCGCGCTACTTCCATTCGCTCAGGCTCCTGCAGCGGGTGAAGGAGCTCGACCCGGCGATGTTCACCAAGTCCGGCCTGATGGTCGGCCTCGGCGAGAGCCGCGCCGAAGTGCTGCAGGTGATGGACGACATGCGCACCGCCGGCGTCGATTTTCTGACCGTTGGCCAGTACCTCCAGCCCACGCCGAAGCACCATGCGGTGCATGAATTCGTGACGCCGGAGGAGTTCGCGAGCTATGAGCGCACGGCCTACGGCAAGGGCTTCCTCATGGTCTCGGCCACGCCGCTGACCCGCTCGAGCTATCACGCCGGCGACGATTTCGCCCGGCTGCGCGCCAACCGGCTCGCGAAGCTCGGGATCGCCTGAAGGCCCCTCTTCGTAGGGTGGGTTTTCAACCCACCATGCGACGGCTTGCGGGGAGTGCGCCCGTCACCCGTTCAAAAGCCGCGCGGCGGCCGGCGCGAAATAGGTGAGAACGCCGTCGCAGCCGGCGCGCTTGAAGGCCATCAGGCTCTCCATCATCACCCGCTCGCCGTCGAGCCAGCCGTTCTGCGCCGCGGCCTGCAGCATCGCGTATTCGCCGGAGACCTGATAGGCGAAGGTCGGCACGCCGAAGGCCTCCTTCACCCGCCGCGCCACGTCGAGATAGGGCATCCCCGGCTTCACCATCACCATGTCGGCCCCCTCGGCAAGATCGCGCGCCACCATGCGCAGCGCCTCGTCGCCATTGGCTGGGTCCATCTGATAGGTCTTCTTGTCGCCCTTGAGCGCCGCCGAGGCGCCGACCGCATCGCGGAACGGCCCGTAGAAGGCGCTCGCGAACTTGGCGGCGTAGGAGAGGATGGTGACGTGGGTGTGCCCCTCCGCCTCCAGCGCCTGCCTGATCGCGCCGATCCGGCCGTCCATCATGTCGGAGGGGCCGAGGATGTCGGCCCCGGCCTCCGCCTGGGCCAGCGCCATCTTCACCAGCGCCTCGACGGTCTCGTCATTGACGATCTCGCCGCCGCGCACGAGCCCGTCATGGCCGTCGGCATTGTAGGGGTCGAGCGCGATGTCGGTCATCACCGCGATCTCGGGCACCTTGTCCTTGATCTCGCAGATGGCGCGGTTGGTGAGGTTGTCCCTGTCCCAGGCCATGGCGCAATCCTCCGTCCGCGCCGTGAGGGAGGTATAGGGGAAGAGGCAGATGGCGGGGATGCCGAGCGCCGCCGCCTCCGCCGCCGCGCCAGCGATCCGGTCGACCGAGAGCCGCGCCACGCCGGGCATCGAGGCGACGGGCGTCTCCATCCCCTCGCCCTCGGTCAGGAACACCGGCCAGATGAAATCGGCGGGGGTCAGCACGGCCTCCGAGACCATCGCGCGGAGCGCAGGCGTGCGGCGAAGCCGGCGGGGGCGGGCGGCGGGGAAGGGCGGGGGCGTGAACATGGGGGGCCTCGGGGGGAGCAGGGCGAGCAGGGCGTGCCCGTGCGGCCTGCCATGGAACGGCAGGCCGCTTCAAGTCTCGCCATTCCCGCGGCCGGCCTATAGGTTGCGCCAAACTTCCAGACAGTCAGTTCCCGCGCCCCCGTGTCCTTTACCGATCTCCTTTTCCAAGTCATCGACTTCCGGTCGTTCTCGAACATCTGGTACTGGATCGTGCTTGCCGTGGCCTGGTCCTCCGCCAGCCATTTCGTCATGGGCGTGCCCTGGGATCTGGTGATGCGCGCGCGGCGGCAGGGCGGCGCGGCGGAAGAGGAGTTCCTGACGCTCACCTCCATCCACGCCGGCCGGATGCTGCATTTCGCCCGCGTCTCGGGGCTCTGGCTGCTCGGCTTCGTCTTCTTCCTCCACACCGCGCTCCTGCTCCTCGCGATCTGGTACGGGGTGGAGATGGCGCAGGCGGTGGAATTCATCGCCCTGCCGATGACCGGGGTGGCGCTCCTGTCGATCTCCACCGCCGCCGCCATCGAGCGCGACTTCGAGGAGGGCCGGCCAGAGCCGGAGACGATCTTCCAGCGCCTCCGCCGCCAGCGCTTCCAGGTGCAGCTCATCGGCATGGGCTCCCTGGTGGTCACCGCGCTTTACGGCATGTACAAGACGCTCGTCGTGGTGCCCTTCTACTGACGGGCCGCGCTCCCCAGTTTCATCCGAAAGCCCGCCATGGCCGACCACATCACCGTTTCCGGCGCCCCGGAGGGGTTCGACGCCCGCCTGATCCTTAACGAGCTCGGCAAGGCCGGCGCACCCGTCCTGCATGTGGCGCGCGACGACAAGCGCATGGCGGCGATGGCGGCGGCGCTGGAGTTCTTCGACCCCGGCCTGCCGGTCTTCACCTTTCCCGCCTGGGATTGCCTGCCCTATGACCGCGTGTCGCCCAACCCCGACATCTCGGCGGCGCGGATGGCGACACTGGCGGCGCTCGTCCATGACATGCCGGAGCGCTTCGTCCTCCTGACGACGCTCAATGCCGCCATGCAGCGCGTGCCGGCGCGCGAGGTGCTGCGCGGCGCCGCCTTCACGGCCGAGGTCGGACGGCGGATCGACGAGGGGGCGCTGCGCAACTTCCTCTCCCGCATGGGCTTTTCCCATGCGCCGACCGTCACAGAGCCCGGCGATTTCGCCATTCGCGGCGGCATCATCGACATCTATCCGCCGGGCGAGGGCGGGCCGGTCCGGCTCGACCTCTTCGGTGATGTGCTCGAAGGCGCCCGCCGCTTCGACGCCGCCACGCAGCGCACCACCGAGAAGCTCGCCCGTGTGGAGCTGGCGCCGGTCTCCGAGGTGATCCTCGACGAGCCCGCCATCGCCCGCTTCCGCCAGAGCTACCGCGCCGAGTTCGGCGCCGCCGGGCTCGACGATCCGCTTTACGAGGCGGTGACCGCCGGGCGGAAGCATCAGGGCATGGAGCACTGGCTCGGCTTCTTCCACGAGCGGCTCGAGACGCTCTTCGACTACCTCCCCCGCGCCACGGTCACGCTGGACGAGCAGATCACCCCGGCCCGCGCCAGCCGCTGGGAGGGGATCGCCGATCAGTACGAGACGCGGCGGCAGGCCATGGGCGGGCGCTCGAAGATCGATTCGCCCTACAAGCCCGCGCCGCCGGAGCTTCTCTATCTTGGCGAAGCCGCCTGGGACGCCGCGCTGGAGAGCCGGCGGACACTCGGCTTCGTCGCGCTTCACCGCCCGCCCGGCCCGGGGGTGATCGACGCCGGCGCCAAGCCCGGCCGCGACTTCGCGCCGGAGCGGAAGCTGGAGAACGTCAATCTCTTCGCGGCGCTGGCGACCCACATCAAGAAGCGCGTCGCCGAGGGGCCCGTCATCGTCGCCTCCTATTCCGAGGGCGCGCGCGAGCGGCTGTCCGGGCTGATCGCCGACGAGGGCGCCGGCAAGGCCACGCCCATCGCGCATTTCGGTGAGGTGAAGGGGCCGGGGCTCTACCTCTCTGTCTGGTCGCTGGAAGCGGGGTTCGAGGCGCCGGGCCTCACCGTGATCTCCGAGCAGGACGTGCTCGGCGAGCGGCTGATCCGGCAGGCGCGGCGGAAGCGCCGGGCGGAGAACTTCCTCACCGAGGCGCAATCGCTCTCGCCCGGCGACCTCGTCGTCCATGTCGACCACGGGGTCGGGCGGTATCTCGGGCTCGAGGTCATCACCGCCGCCGGCGCGGATCACGAGTGTATCGCGCTCGAATATGCCGAGAATACAAAGCTCTACCTGCCGGTGGAGAATATCGAGCTCCTCTCCCGCTTCGGCCATGAGACGGGCCTGCTCGACAAGCTCGGCGGCGGCGCCTGGCAGGCGAAGAAGGCGCGGCTGAAGGAGCGCATCCGCGAGATGGCCGCGCGGCTCATCCGCATCGCGGCGGAGCGCGAGCTGCGCAAGGGCATCGTCCTCGACCCGCCGGAGGGCATGTGGAACGCCTTCCTCGCGCGCTTCCCCTATGAGGAGACGGAGGACCAGCTTCAGGCCATCGAGGATGTGCTGGAAGACCTCGGGTCGGGCAAGCCGATGGACCGGCTGATCTGCGGCGACGTCGGCTTCGGCAAGACCGAGGTCGCCGTCCGCGCCGCCTTCGTCGCCGCCATGTCGGGCGTGCAGGTCGCGGTCATCGCCCCCACGACGCTCCTCGCCCGCCAGCACTACAAGACCTTCGCCGAGCGCTTCCGCGGTTTCCCGATCAACGTGGCGCCCCTCTCGCGCTTCGTCTCGGCCAATGACGCGACGCGGACGCGCGACGGCTTGGCCAAGGGGCAGGTCGACATCGTCGTCGGCACCCATGCGGTGCTGGCCAAGGGCGTGCGCTTCCATGACCTCGGCCTTCTCATCATCGACGAGGAGCAGCGCTTCGGCGTGCAGCACAAGGAGCGGCTGAAGCAGCTCCGCTCCGACGTGCATGTTCTGACGCTCTCGGCGACGCCGATCCCGCGGACGCTGCAGATGTCGCTCTCCGGCGTGAGGGACCTCTCGATCATCGGCACGCCGCCGGTCGACCGGCTGGCGATCCGCACCTATGTGTCGGAATTCGACACGGTGACGGTGCGCGAGGCGCTGTTGCGCGAGCACTACCGGGGCGGGCAGAGCTTCCTCGTCGTGCCGCGCATCACCGACATGCCGGAGATGGAGGACTGGCTGAAACGCGAGGTGCCGGAGGTGACCTATGTCGCCGCCCATGGCCAGCTCGCGGCCGGCGAGCTCGACGACCGGATGAACGCCTTCTACGACGGCAAATACGACGTGCTCCTGGCAACGACCATCGTGGAATCCGGCCTCGATATCCCGACGGCCAACACGATGATCGTCCACCGGGCCGACATGTTCGGCCTCAGCCAGCTCTACCAGATCCGGGGGCGGGTGGGGCGGTCGAAGACCCGCGCCTATGCCTACCTCACGACAACGCCGCGCATGAAGCTGACGGACACGGCCGAGAAACGGCTGCGGGTGCTGGGGAGCATCGACTCGCTCGGGGCGGGCTTCGCGCTGGCCTCGCAGGACCTCGACATCCGGGGCGCGGGCAACCTCCTCGGCGAGGAGCAGTCGGGCCAGATCCGCGAGGTCGGCTACGAGCTCTACCAGCAGATGCTGGAGGAAGAGATCGCCCGCATCCGCTCCGGCGAGGCCGAGGGGCTGCCGGAGGAATCGGGCCAATGGGCGCCGCAGCTCAACCTCGGCGTGCCGGTGCTGATCCCGGAGGAGTATGTGCCCGATCTCGACGTGCGGCTCGGGCTCTATCGGCGGCTCAGCGACCTCGAGACCCGGGTCGAGCTGGAAGGCTTCGCCGCCGAGCTGATCGACCGCTTCGGGCCGCTGCCGAAGGAGGTCAACACCCTCCTGACCGTCGTGCGCATCAAGGCGATGTGCAAGCGGGCGGGGATCGGCCGGCTGGACGCGGGCCCGAAGGGCGCGACGATCCGCTTCCACAACGACAAGTTCGCGGCGCCGGGTGGCCTCGTGGAGTTCATCGAGGAGCAGCGCGGGCTCGCGAAGATCACCGACAACAAGGTGGTTGTGAAGCGCGACTGGGCGCGCGACAGCGACAAGATCAAGGGGGCGTTTGCGATTGCGCGGGATCTGGCGGCGAAGCTGAAGGAGAAAGAAGGGGCCTAACCCTCACTACTAGAGATTGCTCTCCACAACCGTGGCGACAATTGCGATCACTGCTGTAACAATCAGAGCGATAATCGCGACCATCTTTAGCTGTTGGTGGTCCTCAGAATTCACCACCATAGTGCCGCCGCATTTTGGGCAGGGCTTATGCATGTTTCGGAACTGTCGGCGGCTATTCCAGCCGCAACTTGAGCACCTTCCTCGAACGACCGATTTCGTAGCAGACATCGTGAGCCCTCCCTGCTGCATTTGGATACAATACCACGGTATCTTCAGGTACTGGCAGAGCTATCACGACATCCTATTCCGCCCTTGGCGGGCGCCGATTTCCATATGGAAATTGGAGGCGGAAACCATATGGTTTTCGCTAGCCTACCGCTCCAGCAGCGCCGCCAGCTCCGCCTCATCCGCCACGAACAGCACCTGACGACCCTTGTTTGCTTCGTAGCGGAAGTCATGAAACGCCTGGCTCTCGGCCGCGCGCGCGTCGGTCTCGCCGAGGAAGGCGACCCGCTGGCGGTAATTGGCGAATTTCTGCAGCATCAGCCCGAGCTGGCGGGTGGATAGGTCGAGGCTGTCCGGCCCCAGCCGCGCGAGCGGGATGACCAGCAGCTCCGCCTCCGCCCCATAGCTCTCGCCGAGCGCCTCCAGCGCCCCGGCCTCGCCGGTGAGCACCGGCCCCTCGGCCGGCAGAACGGCCGCCGGAAGGCCGCCGATCTGCCGGACTTCGGTCACTTCAGGATAGACCGCCCGGCGAATTTCGCCGTGGCGCCAAGGGCTTCCTCGATGCGGATGAGCTGGTTGTACTTGGCGATCCGGTCGGAGCGGCTGAGCGAGCCGGTCTTGATCTGCCCGCAATTCGTCGCCACCGCGAGGTCGGCGATGGTCGCATCCTCGGTCTCGCCCGAGCGGTGGGACATGACGTTGGTCATCCCCGCCCGGTGCGCCATCTCGACGGCGGTCAGCGTCTCGGTCAGCGAGCCGATCTGGTTCACCTTGACCAGCATGGAATTCGCGGCGCCCCGCTCGATGCCCATGGCCAGCCGCTCGGGGTTGGTCACGAAGAGATCGTCGCCGACGAGCTGGATCTTGTGCCCAAGCCGCTCGGTCAGCAGCTTCCAGCCCTCCCAGTCGTCCTCCGAGCAGCCGTCCTCGATGGAAATGATCGGGTAGTCGCCGACCAGCGCCGCTAGATAGTCGACATTCTCGGCGGAGGAGAGCTTCGTGCCCTCGCCCTTCATGTCGTAGACGCCGTCCTTGAAATACTCCGTCGCCGCGCAATCGAGCGCCAGATAGATGTCCTCGCCCGGTTTGTAGCCGGCCTTCTCGATCGAGCGCAGGATGAAATCCAGCGCATCGCGCGTGGAGGAGAGGTTGGGCGCGAAGCCGCCCTCGTCGCCGATGCCCGTCAGATGGCCGGCGGCGGAGAGCTCCTTCTTCAGCGTGTGGAACACCTCGGAGCCCATGCGCACGGCCTCGGCAATGCTCTCGGCCGCCACCGGCATGATCATGAATTCCTGGATGTCGATCGGGTTGTCGGCATGCTCGCCGCCATTGATGATGTTCATCATCGGCACCGGCAGGACCCGCGCCGCGGTGCCGCCCACATAGCGGTAGAGCGGCTGGCCGCAGAATTCCGCCGCCGCCTTGGCCGTCGCCAGCGACACGCCGAGGATGGCATTGGCGCCGAGCCGGCCCTTGTTCGGCGTGCCGTCGAGATCGATCATCGCCTCGTCGATATCCACCTGGTCGGTCGCGTCCATGCCGAGGATCTCTTCGGCGATCTCGCCGTTGACCGCGGCCACCGCCTCGCGGACACCCTTGCCGAGGTAGCGGGACTTGTCGCCGTCGCGCTTCTCGACCGCCTCATAGGCGCCGGTGGAGGCGCCGGAGGGCACGGCAGCGCGGCCCATCGAGCCATCCTCGAGCGTCACGTCGACCTCGACCGTCGGGTTGCCGCGGCTGTCGAGGATCTCGCGGGCGTGGATGTCGATGATGGTGCTCATAAGGGGCCTCCGGGGCATGCGGGTTTGCCGCCCCTATAGCCCGCGGGGGGCCATGAGGGAAGCGGCCCGCCGCAGCCGCCGCTCCCGCCAGAAGCTGTAGAGCCCCGAGCCGACGATCATTGCCGAGCCGATCAGCATCGCCGGGGTGATCGCCTCGCCGAGCACCGCCCGGGCAAGGATCAGGGCGAAGAGGATGCGGAAGTAGCGGAAGGGCGCGACGAAGCCGACATCGCCCGCCCGGGTGGCGGCGACGACGGTCAGGTAGCCGGTGATGCCGAAGGTGAGGATCATCGGCAGGATCAGGAGCTCCCGCGGCCCGAGCGGCGCAAAAGGCGTGCCCGAGAGCGCCATGAGAAGCGCGCCGGTCGGCACGAGCGAGAGGAAGGCGAGCGTCGAGAGCTGCAGCCCGGTCACCGCGCGGGGCGTCATGCGGGTGGCGAGGTCGCGGGCGCCGAGCCCGGCGATGGCCATCAGCGCGAAGAGCGCCGCCGGCTCGAAGCCGGCGCCCCAGGGCTCGACGACGACGAGGACGCCGGCGAAGCCGATGGCGATGGCGCTCCACCGCCGCCAGCCGACGGGCTCGGAGAGGAGGACGGCGGCGCCCAGCGTCACCGCCAGCGGCACGGCCTGCAGCATTGCGGAGGCGAGCGCGAGCGGCGCCAGCGACAGGGCGAGGATGTAGCCGAAGGTGCCGAAGGCCTCGCCGAGCGTGCGCCAGGCGACGCTTTTGTGGCGCAGCGCCTGCCAGTCGATGGGCTCGCGGCGGGCGCGGGAGAGGACGAAGAGGATCGGCGCGCCGATGGCGCCGAGGCAGATGAGGAGCTGCCCGGGCGGCACGGCGCTGGCCAGCAGTTTGATGAAGAGGTCCTCCACCGCGAAGAGCGCCATGGAAAGCACCATGATGGTGGCACCACGCATGTTCGCGCGCGCGGCGTCCTTGGAGGAGGCGTCCTCGGTCATGTCCCTCGTTAGCCGGCGGCGCGGGCGGGCGCCAGTGGGGAGGGGGCAGGCGAGGTCCCGCATGCCGCGAGGGCGCCCCCCTCGTGAGCGCAGGCCGCCTGTGCCCTCTCAGCGCCGGCCGCGCCACGGCAGGCGAAGCCAGGAGCCGCCGAGCGGCCGGGCGCTGGCGCCGGAACCGAGCTTGAAGCGCATGAGCCCCGGCTGGGCCGCGTCGATCTGGCCGAGGTCCATCCGCTCGATGCCGGCGGCGGCGAAGCGGTTGGCGGCCAGCATCAGCCCGACCCGGTGCGCGCCGAGGCGGCGGCCGGCCTCCGACGCCCAGCCCATCTGGTAGGTCACGACGCGCCCATGCGGCAGGAAGAGCATCAGCGCCGCCAGCCCGCCATCGGGCACCCGAAGCTCAAGAACCTCGCCGCCCGGCCAGCCGCGCCAGAGCCGCACCGGCAGCGCCCGGTAGCGGCGGGCGCGGCGCTGCGCCGCCTCTCGCGCGAAGAGCTCCGCCCCGGCGCGGGAGAGGATGCCGTGCCACCACGCCTCGAGCCCTGCCGCTTCGCCCTGCGCCAGCGCCTGCCGCCAGCTTGGGCGCATGGCGGCGCGGAGCTCCGCCTCGGCGGGGCGGATGTCCCATTCGGCGACCCAGCCGGGGGTCATGACCTGCGTGAAACCGCCCGCGCGCATCCCCTCCGGCGTGTCGGGCTCGGCGAGGCGCAGCCCCTCGCGGGCCAGCTTGCCGATCAGCCCGGCGCGAAGCTCGGCCGGCAGATCCTCCCGGAAGACGGGCCCGCGCGGCGCCAGCGTCAGCCCCCAGCGGCGCAGCATCAGGCATTGGCAGAGGATCGTGCCGCCCCGATCCAGTGTCACATGGTCGGCGGCGATGCCCTGCCGCGCCAGCGCCGCCGCGAACGCGGGGCTCTGCTGTAGCGGCAGGGCGAGTTCGGTGAGGGCATGGTCACGCGGCATGGCCCCATTAGGGCGGCATTTACCTAACGCCGGCTTAATGGGAGCGCACCGATTCCCCAAAAAGGAGCGCCCGATGCAAGACCCAAGAGCCCGCCCCGGGGTAGCGACCGCCCGGATCGCTACCGGGCCTGCCGCCCCGCGACTGACCCCGGCCGGCGCCGCGCTGCTCGCGCTCGGCATCGCGCTGCCGGCGGGGCTGATCCTCTGGCTGGGGAGCCTCCTCCTCTAGAGGCTCTTCAGGAAGCCGTGGAAGGCGGCATCGAAGGCTTGCGGCTTCTCCAGATAGGGAGAATGGCCGCACTCCTCGAAGACATGCCGCTCGACCCGGCCGCCCCTGGCCGCATAGGCGTCGAGCGCCGCCGCCGTCTGGCCGATCATCGGCTGGGCGGGGAAGACCTCTTCCCCCGGCCAGCCGGGCACCGCCCCCATGGCGCCGAGCGCGCCAAGGTCGAAGCCGGAGGCGTCGGAGACGACGGCATCCTCCGCGCCGCGGATCCAGCAGATCGGCGGGGTCGGCCCCTTGGTGAAGCCGAGCGGGTCCTTGATGTAATTGGGCGTCAGCGCGTTGATCGGGCCGAGCTTGCCTGCGGCGACGGTCGGCCAGTTCTCCGACGGGGCGACATCGCCGGGGTAATCGGCCTCGCCCGTATGCTGGGCGAGCGCGGCGGCGAGGATATCCTCCATCCGCTCCGGCACGAAGGGCGGCTTCCAGACGAAGGCGTTGAGGACGTTGCGGGGATGGAGCGGCGTCTCGTCCCCCGTCGCGCCCTCGGCGAGGAGCCGGGCGAAATCGGGGTTCACCCCCGAGGCGCCGGAGCCGGCGCCATCGGCGAAGCAGGGCGTGCCATCGGCGAAGCAGCCGCCGAAACCATAGGGCGAGGCGGGCGCCACCTGGGTGAGCGAGAGCACGCGGGCCGGGTGGTCGGCCAGCATCTGCCAGAGCACGCCGCCGCCGAGCGAATGGCCGACCATATGGGCGGCCTCGATCCCCAGCGCCTCCATCAGCGCGTCGAGATCGTCGGCGAAATCCTTGAGGCCCCGCGTGGCATCGACCTTCACCGCCGCATCCGCCTCGCCATAGGCGCGCAGGTCCGGCGCGATGCCGCGGAAGCCGGGCGGCAGGCGGAGCATCGTCTCCTCCCACCAGGTGGCGGCGGAGAGGTTGCCGTGGATGAAGATGACGGGCGTGCCATCCTCCGGCCCGCTGAAGAGCACGCGGGTCTCAAGGCGCGGCGTGGCGACGCGGCGCGCCTCGGTGATGACGGTTATGGCCATGGGATCCTCCTCCGGGTGTCGCCGGCACCTTGGCCGCGGAGGCACGTTTCCGGCAAGCCCCTGCGAGCGCGACACGGCGCCTTCCGGGGTGCGCCGGTGCCGCGCGGGGCGAGCGCCGGCCCGTGGGGTGGCGCTCCTGACGGCTGAGCAGCGCGCTTTATGGAGCAAGCCCGCACTCGCTCCGAGGCCGGGCCTGCCCCAACCGGAGCGCCAGCCCGCGGGACGGGCCGGCGCTCGCCCTGCGCCTTCGGCGCGTACCGGGCGGGGGACAGAACTCAACCGTTTGGCAAAAGGTGGGTTACAAACCCACCCTACGCGGGGGTCGTAGGGCGGGCTTCAGCCCGCCACCTCCTTACCCGAGCTGCACCAGCGCGTGCCGCTTCTTGCCGGCGGAGAGCTTGACCGGCGCGCCGAGATCCGCCGCGCCCAGCATCAGCCCCGCATCCGTCACCGGCGCATCCGCCAGCCGTGCCCCGCCATCGGCGATCAGGCGCTTCGCCTCCTTGCCGGAGCCCGCGAGCCCGGCCCGCACGAAGAGCTGCACGATGGAGATGCCGTCCGCCACCTCGCCGGCGGAGAGCACCAGCGTCGGCAGCTCCTCGCCCGTGCCGCCCCGCTCGAAGACCTCGCGGGCCGTCGCCTCGGCCGCCGCCGCCGCCGCCGCGCCATGGAGGAGCGTCGTCACCTCGTTCGCCAGCCGCACCTTCGATTCGTTGATCTCGGAGCCGCCGACGGCGCCCAGCCGCTCGCATTCGTCGACGGGGAGTTCCGTGAACATCTTCAGGAACTTGCCCACATCGGCATCTGCAACGTTCCGCCACCACTGCCAGAACTCGTAGGGAGACATCATGTCGTCGTTGAGCCAGACCGCGCCATCGGCCGACTTGCCCATCTTCTTGCCGTCCGACCGGGTGACCAGCGGCGTCGTCAGCCCGAAGGCCTCCGCCCCCTCGACGCGGCGGATGAGGTCGGCGCCCGAGACGATGTTGCCCCATTGGTCCGACCCGCCCATCTGCAGGGCGCAGCCGTAGCGGCGATGCAGCTCGAGGTAATCGTAGCTCTGCAGGAGCATGTAGTTGAACTCGATGAAGCTCAGCGCCTGCTCCCGGTCGAGCCGCGACTTGACGCTCTCGAACGCCAGCAGACGGTTCACCGTGAAATGCTTGCCGATGTCGCGCAGGAAGTCGATGTAGCCGAGCTTGTCGAGCCATTCGGCGTTGTTGACGAGCGGCGAGTCCGTCTCGCCCTCGCCATAGGTGATGTAATTCGCGAAGACGCGGCGGATCCCGTCGGCATTGGCGTTGATCTGCTCGACCGAGAGGATCTTGCGCATCTCGTCCTTGCCGGAGGGATCGCCGACCTTGGTCGTGCCGCCGCCCATCAGCGTGATCGGCCGGTGGCCGGTCTTCTGCATCCAGCGCAGGAGCATGATCTGCACGAGGTTGCCGATATGCAGGCTCGTGGCCGTCAGGTCGAAGCCGATATAGCCGGTGACCCGGCCCTGATAGAGACGGGTGTCGAGCTCCTCCAGCGCGGTGCAATCGGCCAGAAAGCCGCGCGCGATGATCTCGCTCAAGAATTCCGACTTGGGATGAAAGCCCATCTCTTGCCCCTGCCTGTTGGTCGGGCCAGTCTATAGGCCGGGCAGGGGGCAAGGAAAAGCCATGAACCGGGGCGGGCCTTGGTGGGTCGCGGGCACGATGTCGGGCACCTCGCTCGACGGCGTGGATGCGGCGCTTCTCCAGACGGATGGCGAGGCGATCCTCGCCTTCGGGGCGGGCGGCTACCGGCCCTATACGGGCGCGGAGCGCGCGGTGCTGCGGGCGGCGCTCGGGCTCTGGGAGGGGCCGGAGGTGGCGGCGGCGGCCGAGCTCGTGACCCGCGCTCATGCCGAGCTGCTCGCGGGGATGGAGGCCGATCTCGTCGGCTTCCACGGCCAGACGCTGGCACATGAGCCGAAGGGGCGGGGCACGCTCCAGGCCGGCGACGGCGCGGCGCTGGCGGAGGCTTTGGGGAGGCCGGTCGCCTGGGATTTCCGCTCCGCCGATGTGGCGATGGGCGGCGAGGGCGCGCCGCTCGCGCCCTTCTACCATTTCGCGCTGGCGAAGCACCTCGGCGCCACGGCGCCGCTCGCCGTCCTCAACCTCGGCGGCATCGGCAATCTCACCTGGGTGGACCCGGCGGCCGCTCGCCCCGAGGAGCCGGGCGCGCTCCTCGCCTTCGACACCGGCCCGGCCAATGCCCCCATCGACGACCTGATGGCCGCCCGCCGCGGCGCGCCCTGTGACAGGGGCGGCGCGCTCGCCGCCAGCGGCGAGGTCGACGCCGCCGTGCTCGACGCCTTTCTCGCCCACCGTTATTTCTCAAGAATGCCGCCCAAGTCCCTGGACCGCGGCGATTTCTCCCTCGCAGGTGCCGTCGCCCACCTCGCCGACGCCGATGCCACCGCCACCCTCACCGCCTGCGCCGCCGCCGCCGTGGCCACCGGCCTTGAGCTCCTGCCGGCTCCCCCTGAACGGCTCCTCGTCACCGGCGGCGGCCGCCACAATGCAACGCTCATGGCGATGATCGCCGCCGGCGCCGGCTGCCCCGTCGCCCCCGTGGAGGCGGTCGGCCTAGACGGCGACCTCCTCGAGGCCCAGGCCTTCGCCTATCTCGCCGCCCGCGTCGCGCGCGGCCTGCCGACGAGCTGCCCCGCCACCACCGGCGTCGCCGCCGCCATCGGGGGCGGCACGCTCTCGCGCCCCGCCTGATCCCCTTCATTTGGCCGAAAATACCTCGGAGGTGTGGAGGCAGAGCCTCCACCGCCTCCCGAACGGGAGGCGCCCTCAGAAAGCCTTCAGGATCGCGTCCACCTCGCCGCCGACGCCCGGTGCGAGGAGGCTCTCGAACCGCCCCGCGCCGAACATCCCCCGTCCGGCTTCCAGCATCACCTTCTGCACCGCCCGCGACAGGGCCGAGCCCAGCGACACCCGCGCCGCGCCGATCTCGCCGAATTCGGCGAGGCTCCTCTCCTCGAAGCGGGTCACCAGCAGGTTCACCGGCGCCGTGACGCTGCCGATCAGCCGTGCCGCCGCCTCCATCGAGGGCAGGACGGGCGCGTAGAGCACATCCGCCCCCGCGGCCTCGAAGGCCTGCAGGCGCCGGATCGCTTCGTTCAGATCGTAGATCCCGTGCATGACCCCGTCGGCCCGGGCCGTCAGCACGAAGTCGCGCGGCAGGGCGCGGGCGGCGCTCGCGGCGGCGCGGATGCGCTCGACCGCCGCCTCGAAGCCATAGGCCTCCGCCGCCGGGCTCACATCCTCGATGCAGATGCCGGCGAGCCCCGCCTCGGCGGCGAGCCGCACCGTCTCGGCGCAGGTCTCGGGGCCCGGGCCGAAGCCATCCTCGAAATCGCCCTGAACGGGCAGGGGGGTCGCGGCGACGATGCTCTCGGCATGAGCCAGCGCCTCGTCGCGCGTCACCTCGGTATCGACGCGGCCGAGCGTGAAGGCATGGGCGGCCGATGAGGTGGCGAGCGCCTTCGCGCCGAGCCCCGCCATCAGCCGGGCCGAGCCCGCGTCCCAAACATTGGCGAGGATGAAGGGCGCGCCCCTGACATGCAGGGCGCGGAAGGTGGCTCCGGTATCGGCCATGGCTCTCTCCTGGGCTCGGGCCCCGCCAGAGGCCCAAGGCGCGGCCCCGCCGTCAACCCGGAAGCTGCCCTTCCGGCGGCAGAAGCTCCCGCGGCCCGGGGCCCTGCTGGCCCTTGACGTCGGCGGGGTTGTGCAGCGCGCAGGTCTCGAGGCTGAGGCAGCCGCAGCCGATGCAGCCGTCCAGCTTGTCGCGCAGCGCCTCGAGCGCGTAGATCCGCGCGTCGATCTCCTCCCGGAACTGGCTGGAGATCCGCGTCCAGTCGGCCTTGGTCACCTGGCGGTTGTCGGGAAGCTCGTCGAGCAGCGCCGCGATCCGCGCCAGCGGAAAGCCGAGCCGCTGGGCGACCATCACGAACGAGAGGCGGCGGATGTCGGCCCGGTCATACCGCCGGTGCCCGCCCGCATTCCGCAGCGGCCGGACGATGCCGTGTTCCTCGTAGAACCGGATGGCGGAGACCGCCAGGCCGGTCCGCTCCGCCACATCCCCGATCGCCAGCCCCGCCATGTACCCCCCTGACCGCACTCATAAAGTCACTTGATCTAAAGCGCACTTGAGAAAGTACACCTGATTCGTCCAACGATGAAAGGAAGTTTCCATGGCCCGACTTGAACATGTCAACGTCACCGTCGCCGATCCCGAGGCGACCGCGGCGCTTCTGTGCCGGTTGTTCAACTGGCAGGTGCGCTGGCAGGGCGCCTCCATCCACGGCGGCCACACCGTGCATGTCGGCACAAAGGACACGTATCTGGCCCTCTACACCGGCCCCGGCAACCGCCCGCAGGAGCCGGCGGGGGACAGTTATGTCCGCCGCGCCGGGCTCAATCACATCGGCGTGGTGGTGAGCGATCTGGACGAGGCCGAGGCGAGGGTGAAGGCCGAAGGCTACGAGCCGCATTCCCATGCCGATTACGAGCCCGGCCGCCGCTTCTATTTCGAGGAGGAGAACGGCGTCGAGATCGAGGTCGTCTCCTACGACTGACGGCAGGAGCCCTCATGACACATCTGGAATTTGCAGCCCTCGCCGCCCCGCGCGGCGAGGGAGCGGGGCAGCTCGCCCCGCCAGCGGGCCCGCGCGGCGGCATCGTCGCCCGGCTCCTCCGCGCCTGGGGGCCGATCGGAGCGCCGGACGCGCCCCGCGCCCGGCCCCCGGGCGCGTCGCCAGTGGCGGCCGACCGAGGGGCCTTGACCCTAACGCCACGTGAGGCCCGATAAGGGCCTCCATGCGAACGACTCAGCAAGACTTCACGGTATCGGAGCTGGCCGGTCTGGCCGGGGTGAGCGTCAGGACGCTGCACCATTACCACGAGATCGGCCTCCTCCTGCCGGCGCATCAGGGCGCCAACGGCTACCGCCTCTACGGGCGCGCCGAACGGCTCCGCCTGCAGGAGATCCTCTTCTACCGCGCCTTCGGCCTCGGCCTCGCCGAGATCGGGGCGATGCTGGAGGAGCCCGGCGGCGCCGCGGCGCGCCTGCGCAGCCAGCGGGGCAAGCTGGCGGCGGAGGCCGCGCGGCTCACCGGCCTTCTCGCCGAGCTCGACCGCACCATTCTCAGCATCGAGACGGGAGATTTCGACATGACCGACGCGCTCTACGTGCCCCATTCCGCGGAGAGGCAGGCCGGCTACGAGGCCTGGCTGATCGAGACCTACGGCGCCCCCATGGCCCGCGACATCGAGGCGGCCCGCGCCGCCGTCGCCACCGACCCGGCCGGGATGGAGGGGCTGATGGAGGAGCTTCGCACCGCCGAGGCCGCCCTCGTCGCCGCCTTCGAGGCCGGCGAGACCGGCACCACGGCAACAGCCGCCTTCGACCGCCACCGCGACCTCGTCGCCCGCTTCTGGGGCAAGGCCTGCCCGCCCGAGGCCTATGCCGGCCTCGCGCAGATCTACGAGAGCCACCCCGATTTCATCGCCCGCTACGAGCGGCTCGCGCCCCGCTTCTCCGCCTGGCTCCCGGCCGAGATGCGCCGCTACGCGACAAGGCCCTGAGCCCCCCGGATCCCCTTCATCTGGCCGAAAATACCTCGGAGGTGTGGAGGCAGAGCCTCCACCCGGGCCAACGGCCCGGCCGCCCTCAGACCAGCACACCCTCGGCGGAGATGCGCGTCGCGCCCCGAAGGTAGGGGTGCAAGGCAGCGGGCAACGCCACCGAGCCGTCCTCCTGCTGGCCGTTCTCCACCACGGCGATCAGCGTGCGGCCGACGGCGAGGCCCGAGCCGTTCAGCGTATGCACGAATTCCGGCTTGCCGCCCCCGTCGGGCCGGTAGCGGGCATTCATGCGCCGCGCCTGGTAGTCGCCGGCGACGGAGACCGAGGAAATCTCCCGATAGGCATCCTGCCCCGGCAGCCAGACCTCGAGGTCATGCGTCTTGCGCATCCCGGCGCCGAGATCGCCCGTGCAGAGCACCACGCGGCGATAGGGCAGCTCCAGCTTCTCGAGCACCGCCTCGGCACAACGCGTCATCCGCTCGTGCTCGGCGGCGGAGGTCTCGGGCGTGGTCACCGACACCATTTCGACCTTCTCGAACTGGTGCTGGCGGAGCATGCCGGCCGTGTCGCGCCCCGCCGAGCCGGCCTCGGAGCGGAAGCACTGGGTATGGGCGACGTAGCGGCGGGGCAGGGTGGCCTCCTCGACGATCTCGCCGTTCACCAGATTGGTGAGCGTCACCTCCGCCGTCGGGATCAACCACCAGCCGGTGGTGGTCTGGTAGCTGTCCTCGCCGAATTTCGGCAGTTGCCCGGTGCCGACCATCATCTCCTCGCGGACGAGGACGGGCGTGGCCGTCTCGAGGAGCCCGTGCTCCTCGACATGCAGGTCGAGCATGAACTGCGCAAGCGCCCGGTGGAGCCGCGCGGCGGCGCCTTTCAGCACCACGAAGCGGCTGCCGGAGAGCTTGGCCGCGGCCTCGAAATCGAGCCCCGGGGCGATGCCCGCGATCTCGTAATGCTCCTTCGGCGTGAAGGAGAAGTTGCGGGGGGAGCCCCAGCGCTTCAGCTCGACATTGTCCGCCTCGTCCGCCCCGTCGGGGACGTCGTCATAGGGCAGGTTCGGGATGCCGAGGAGCATGTCGCGGAGCCGCTGATCCTCCGCCTTGGCCTCGTCATTGAGCCGCGCCACCTCGGCCTTCTTCTCGGCGACGAGCGCCCGGAGCCGCTCGAACTCGGCGTCATCCCCCTTGGCCTTGGCGGCGCCGACCTCCTTGGAGGCCCGGTTCTGTTCAGCCTGCGCCTCCTCGGCGGCCTGGATCTTGGCCCGGCGGGCTTCGTCGAGGGCAAGGATCTCGGAGGAGACGGACGACAACCCCCGGCGGCCCAGGGCCGCATCGAAGGCCTGCGGGTTCTCGCGGATGGCGCGGATGTCGTGCATGTCCTCTCTCCTTTGCTCGAGGTGAGGCGGATATGCCGGATGTGGGGGCGGAGGGGAAGGGCGGCGCGTCAGGAGGCCGTGGCTGTGGCACCCGCCCAGTGGCTCGGACGACAAAGGCCATCGGGCAAAATTGTATCGTCGTCTCCGATCGCGACCTGCAACTGAGCCTCGGTCAGGCCCTTGGCACCGCTGAAATTTGTGCCCCGAATGTCGGTATCCTGCAGGACTGCCCCAGTGAGGTCCGCTTCGGTAAAGTCGGCCCCGCTCAAGTCGGCATTGTCGAGACGAGCGTCCTGCAGCATGGCCCGCACGACGCGGGCGTCTCGGAGGTTGGCATATCGGAAGTCGACACCGGAAGCCTTTGCCTCGGTCAGATCAGCACGTTCGAGATTTGCGCGTGCAAGTTTCGCTGCTCTGACATTCAATCGAAAGGCCGGGAAGGTCTGCATTTGCTTAGTCCTGTCTGGTTCTGGTGATTACCGTCAGGGCGGCCTGAATATCTATGGGAAGGTCCGGCGGATCGCTAGTCTGCTCCAGGTTCTTTTGCCGATAGCTTAAGAACTGGTTCAGTATTGTCCACATCATTACCTTGGATTGAGCGGAATCCAGCATGATCGCTTCCAACGTATAAACAGCTCCCATCCGCACGGCTTCGTCGCCGGAGCCGAGCAGTTCAACGACGTTCGATATCCTCTCGGCCAAGAGTCCGATCTCTGCTGTCTCGGCCGTCCGGTGCGCCACCCAGCTTCGCCAGATCACGAAGGGCGCGCCGAGCACCGCAGCGATCAGGGCGCTGGTGCCAAGCCCGGCGGCCGGAGCCGAAGGTCCCCCGAACACCCGCCCCCAGAGGCCGCTCGCGCCGCCAGCGGAGAGAAAGATCGTACGCCATAACACCGCGAAGACCGCCACCAAGGCCAGCAGGACGAGGGCAACTGCCACCGGGGACAGCGCCCTGCCAAGCGCGGCGACGCCCTCCGTCGACCACAGCTCCCGCACCTTCGGCGTCCGCCCCATTCCGAGCGCCACAAGCCAGACCACCAGCGAGCAGCCCACTACGAAGGCCACCAGCGTTGCCACCGCCAGTGCCATCCCGCTGACGTGAACCCCTTCGGTGAATGCCCCCATCCCCCTAGCCCTCCATCCCGCTCTCGCCTATATGGCCATCCGAACCCCCCGGCGGGCAAGCCTTTCCGCCGGTCCCGAGAAGTGCCGCCCCCCTGCCAAATGGGGGCCAGAAGCGGCCCGAGACGTCAGAGAGGTCCCATGGAAGGCGCTGCATCCCTCCTCCCGCTGATCGCCATCTTCGCGATCATGTATTTCTTCCTGATCCGCCCCCAGCAGAAGAAGGTGAAGGAGCACCAGGCCATGGTCTCCGCCCTCCGCCGCGGCGATCAGGTCGTCACGCAGGGGGGCATCGTCGGCAAGGTGGCCCGCGTGAAAGAAGGCGACGAGATCGAGGTCGAGATCGCCGCCGGCGTCACCGTCCGCGTCGTCAAGGCGACCATCGCCCAGGTCATTTCCAAGACCGAGCCGGCCAAGAGCTGAACGCATGCTGCACATCCCCCTCTGGCGGCGGATCCTCATCTGGGCCGTCTGCCTGGCCGGGCTCCTCCTTGCCCTGCCGAATGCCTTCTACGAGCGGGTCGAGCGCTCCAATGATGCCGAAGCCGCCATCGCGCGCGGGCTGACGACCGACGAGCTGGAGGCTGAGGCCGCGCTCTGGCCGTCCTTCCTGCCGGACGGGCTCGTCAACCTCGGGCTCGACCTCAGGGGCGGGGCACACCTCCTCGCCGAGGTCCAGGTCGAGGAGGTCTATGCCGCCCGGATGGAGGCGCTCTGGCCGGAGCTGCGCGACACGCTGGCCGCCGAGCGCGAGACCGTCGGCTTCGTGACCCGCGAGGAGGCACCGGAGGGGGAGCTGCGCATCCGCATCTCAGAAGCCGCCGGCGCCGAGCGGGCGCTGGAGCTGGCGCGCGGCCTCGCGACGCCGGTCACGACGCTGACCGGGGCAGGGGCCTCCGACCTGCAGATCTCGATGAACGGCACGCTGCTGACCGTGCAGCTCTCCGAGGCCGAGAAGGCCGCGAGCGACGACCGCACCGTCCGCCAGGCGCTGGAGATCGTCCGCCGCCGGATCGACGAGGTCGGCACCCGCGAGCCGACGATCATCCGCCAGGGGCAGGACCGCATCCTCGTGCAGGTGCCGGGCGTCGGCTCCGCGCAGGAGGTGAAGGACATCATCGGCACCACGGCGCAGCTGACCTTCCAGCCCGTCCTCACCCGGACGACGGATGCCAATGCGGTGGCCCCGGCCGGCGCCGAGGTGCTGCCCTCGCTGGAGGAGGAGGGCGTCTATTACGTTCTCGAGAGCGCCCCGGTGGTGACCGGCGAGGAGCTCGTCGACGCGCAGCCGAGCTTCGACCAGAACGGGCTGCCGGCCGTCTCCTTCCGCTTCAACCCGGCGGGCGCCCGTGCCTTCGGGACCTATACGGCCGAGAATGTCGGCGCGCTCTTCGCCATCGTCCTCGATGACGAGGTGATCTCGGCGCCGCAGATCCGCCAGGCGATCCCCGGCGGCTCGGGCATCATCATGGGCAGTTTCACGGTGGAGGAATCGACGAATCTCGCCGTGCTCCTTCGCGCCGGCGCCCTGCCGGCAGAACTGACCTTCCTCGAGGAACGGACCATCGGGCCGGAGCTCGGGCAGGACAGCATCGACGCCGGCAAGCTCGCCGCCATCGTCGGCGGCGTCGCGGTGATCGCCGTGATGGCGCTCAGCTACGGGCTCTTCGGCTGGTTCGCGAACATCGCACTCGGCATCAACATGATCCTGCTCTTCGGGGCGCTCTCAATGCTTGGCGGCACGCTCACCTTGCCCGGCATCGCCGGCATCGTGCTGACCATGGGCATGGCGGTCGACGCCAACGTGCTCGTCTACGAGCGGATCCGTGAGGAGATGCGCACCGCCAAGGGCCCGGCACGGGCCATCGAGCTCGGCTACGAGCGGGCGCTCTCGGCGATCATCGACGCCAACATCACGACGCTCATCACGGCGGGCATCCTCTTCTTCCTCGGCTCGGGCCCCGTGCGCGGCTTCGCCATCACCCTCGGCCTCGGCATTCTCACCTCGGTCTTCACCGCGCTCTTCGTGACGCGCGTGCTGGTCGTGATGTGGTATGACCGGCGCCGGCCCAAGACGCTCAGGATCTGACACCATGCCCATCCGCATCGTCCCAGACGACACGAATATCAACTTCTTCGCCGCGGCACGGATCACCTTCGGTGCCTCGGTGGTGGCGGTGATCGCCTCGATCATCCTCTTCTTCACGATGGGGCTGAACTACGGGATCGACTTCACCGGCGGCACCTCGATCCGCACCGAGGCCGAACAGCCGGTGGACATCGGCGCCTATCGGGACGCGCTCTCGGGGCTCGACCTCGGCGATGTCACCATCTCGGAGGTGTTCGACCCCGGCTTCGACGACGACCAGCATGTCGCGCAGGTCCGCATCCAGGCCCAGGAGGGGCATGAATCCGTCTCGAACGAAACCATGGGCGCCGTCGAGGCGGCGCTGAAAGGCGTCGATCCGACGCTGGAATTCATGGCCGTCGATTCGGTCGGCGGGAAAGTGTCGGGCGAGCTCATTCGCACCGCCGTCCTCGCCGTCGTCGGCGCCATGGCGGCGATCCTCGTCTATATCTGGCTGCGCTTCGAATGGCAGTTCTCGATCGGCGCCGTGGCCGCGCTCGTTCATGACGTGGCGCTGACCATCGGGATCTTCTCGCTCTTCCAGATCAAGTTCGACCTCGCGATCATCGCGGCGCTTTTGACCATCGTCGGCTATTCGATCAACGACACGGTCGTCGTCTTCGACCGGGCGCGGGAGAACCTCAGGAAGTTCAAGACGCGGCCCCTGATCGAGGTGCTCAACATCTCGGCCAACGAGACGCTGAGCCGGACGGTCATGACCTCCGGCACGACGCTGGTTGCGCTGATCGCGCTCCTCGTGCTCGGCGGCGACGTGATCCGCGGCTTCGTCTTCGCGATCACCTGGGGGATCGTGGTCGGCACCTATTCCTCGATCTATGTCGCCAAGAACATCGTCCTGATGCTCGGCGTGAAGCGCGACTGGGACAAGCCGTCGACCCCGACCGGCGGGCAGTTCGCCGACGTCGACGCCTGAGGGCGGACGGGGCAAAACGCTTCGATGAGGACTTACCGGGGGGCGTTCGCGCCCCCCGTTGCATTTGGCGACTCCCTCTTGAGGGACTTTCGGCAAGAAGGCCGGGGCAGGGCGCCTCTGCGGCGGTGTCCCGCCGATCACGAGAGCCTCGCGACATCTCGATATTGAATAGCGGCCGTCCTGGGCCAATCTCGGGGAGAGAGCAGTCATTCCCGGAGTAGAGCGAAAATGCCCACCCGCCCCCACAAGACGCCCCGTGGCCGGTCCCGCCTCGGCAAGCCCTTTGCCGCCGCCACCGGCCTCATCCTCGGTTTCTCGATTCTCGCCGGCGCCAGCGCCGCCAAGCCGGCGCTCGGCTCGGTCAACGAGATCACCGACGGGCTGATCGACATCGCCATCGCCTACGAGATCTCGGAGGTCTGCGGGCCGATCGACGCGCGGCTCCTGCGGGGCATCTCGGCCCTCAATGGCCTCAAGTCGCAGGCGAGCGCGCTCGGCTATACCGATGAAGAGATCGAGGCCTTCGTGCGCGACCGCGGCGAAAAGGCGCGTCTTGAAGCGCTGGCCCGCGAGCGGCTGGCCGCGCTCGGCGCCACGCGGGGCGACGAGGAAAGCCATTGCGCCGTTGGGCGCCAGCAGATGGCCGAAGGCACCGCGATCGGCCGGCTTCTGCGCTGATCGATGCGAAAGCCAGGGCCCGCACCCAGGCGGCGCCCGATCCGCGGTCAAAATCCCGAGCCTGACAGGAGGGCGGCAGCTTTGTCGCCCTCCTCCCTTTTCTCCCCCGGCGAGCCGCGCTAGAAGGCCGAAAACCGGCGCCGCCGGATCGGTGGCGCCGCCCTCGGGCGAAAGGGGCGCGTGCCATGTCAGACCTCAAACGAGTCATCATCGACGACCGGGAGGTCGAGGTCCCCGGGGCCATGACGCTCATCCAGGCCTGCGAGCAGGCCGGGATCGAGATCCCCCGCTTCTGCTATCACGAGCGCCTCTCCATCGCCGGCAACTGCCGCATGTGCCTGGTGGAGATCGTCGGCGGCCCGCCGAAGCCCGCCGCCTCCTGCGCCATGCAGGTCAAGGACCTCCGCCCCGGCAAGGACGGCGCCCCGCCGGTGGTGAAGACCAATTCGCCCATGGTGAAGAAGGCCCGCGAGGGGGTGATGGAGTTCCTCCTCATCAACCACCCGCTCGATTGCCCGATCTGTGACCAGGGCGGCGAATGCGACCTGCAGGACCAGGCGATGGCCTATGGCGTCGACTTCTCGCGCTACCGCGAGCCGAAGCGCGCCAACGAGGATCTGGATCTCGGGCCGCTGGTCGAGACGCATATGACGCGGTGCATTTCCTGCACGCGCTGCGTGCGCTTCACGACCGAGGTCGCCGGCATCTACACGATGGGCCAGACCGGCCGCGGCGAGGATGCAGAGATCACCAGCTACCTCGGCGAGACGCTGCATTCCAACATGCAGGGCAATATCATCGACCTCTGCCCGGTCGGCGCGCTTGTCTCCAAGCCCTATGCCTTCACGGCGCGGCCCTGGGAGCTGTCGAAGACCGAGAGCATCGACGTGATGGATGCGCTCGGCGCCAATATCCGCGTCGATGCCAAGGGCCGCGAGGTCATGCGCATCCTGCCCCGCAACCATGACGGGGTGAACGAGGAGTGGATCTCGGACAAGACCCGCTTCGTCTGGGACGGGCTCCGCCGCCAGCGGCTCGACCGCCCGTATATCCGCGAGAACGGCAAGCTGCGCCCCGCCACCTGGGGCGAGGCGCTCCAGAAGACCGCAGCGGCGGTCAAGGGGGCGACGCGCCTCGCCGGGATCGTGGGCGACCTCGCCCCGGTGGAGGCCGCCTTCGCGCTCAAGGGCCTGATCGAAGGGCAGGGCGGCATGGTGGAATCGCGCACCGACGGCGCGAAGCTCCCCGCCGGCAACCGGCTCGGCTATGTGGGTAATGCCCAGATCGCCGATATCGACGTGGCGGACAACATCCTCCTCATCGGCACCAACCCGCGCGAGGAAGCGCCGGTGCTGAATTCCCGCATCCGCCGGGCCTGGCTGCGCGGCGCCAAGGTCGCGCGGATCGGGGCGGTCGCCGACCTCACCTATGACGTCGCCGAGATCGGCACGGGCCGCGACAGCCTCGCGTGGCTGGCCGAGCAGGACCATTCGGACAAGAAAGACAGCCGCGGCGTCATGATCATCGGGCAGGGCGCCCTGACCGGTGACGACGGCGCCGCCGTGCTGGCACTGGCGCTGAAGACGGCCGAGGCCGCCGGCAGCCGCGTCATGATCCTGCACACCGCCGCCTCCCGCGTCGGCGCGCTCGACGTCGGCGCCACCTGCGAGGGCGGCATCGAGGCGGCGCTCGGGGCCGATGTGATCTACAACCTCGGCGCCGACGAGATCGAGATGCCGGATGGCGCCTTCGTAATCTACCAGGGCTCCCACGGCGACCGCGGCGCCCACCGCGCCGACGTGATCCTGCCCGCCGCGGCCTATACCGAGGAATCGGGGCTCTTCGTGAACACCGAGGGCCGGCCGCAGCTCGCCTCACGCGCCGGCTTCCCGCCGGGCGAGGCGAAGGAGAACTGGGCGATCCTGCGCGCGCTGTCTGGTGAGCTCGGCAACGTGCTGCCCTATGACAGCCTCGGCGCGCTGCGCGCCGCGCTGACCGCCGCCCACCCGCATCTGGCCGATCTCGACGAGGTGGCCGAGAACGAGGGCGCGCCGCTGCCCGAGGGCGAGCTCGGGTCGGGAGATTTCGCGACCCCGGTGACGGATTTCTACCTCACCAACCCCATCGCCCGCGCCTCGGCGCTGATGGCCGAGCTTTCCGCCCGTGCCGCGGCCCGCGAGGCCGAGAAGATCGCCGCGGAGTGAGGCGCTTGGCCTGCCTCCTCCCCCTCGCCGCGCTGCCCGCTCTCGCCGGCTGCGAGGCTGAGGGCACGGCCGGCGGGCCGGCCGAATATCTCGGCGTCGCCACGCGGCTCCTCGACGGCGATCTCGTCGATTTCGAGGTGGCGATGCGCGGCGGCTCGGCCGAGGCCGCGACCCGCTATGCCGCCTGCGCGGCGGCGCAATATGCGCTCGTGCGCGGCTACGGATTTGCCCGCCATGTCCGCACTCTCACCGAGGAAGAGGGTGGCATCTGGCGGGCGGATGCTGTTTACACCATCTCGGCGGCGCTGCCCGAAGGGCTCGCCACCATTGACGCCGAAGTGGCCGTCGCAGAATGCGCCCAGGCCGGCATTCCGACGGTATGACGAGGGGGCCCCATGTCGTTTTTCACTGACACCAACTTCGGCATCCTGCTGGTCATCATCGGGCAGTGCCTGTTGATCCTCGTGCCCCTGCTCGTGGCGCTGGCGTTCCTGCTTTATGCCGACCGCAAGGTCTGGGCCGCCGTGCAGATCCGCCGCGGCCCGAACGTCGTCGGCCCCTTCGGCCTGCTGCAGAGCTTCGCGGATTTCATCAAGTACATCGTCAAGGAGGTCGTCGTCCCCGCCGGCGCCGACCGGACGGTGTTCTTCCTCGCGCCGATCCTCGCCTTCGCCCTGCCGGTGGTCGCCTATGCGGTGATCCCCTTCAACGAAGGCTGGGTGATGGCCGACATCAACGTCGCCATCCTCTATGTCTTCGCCGTCTCCTCGCTCGAGGTCTACGGCGTCATCATGGGCGGCTGGGCGTCGAACTCGAAATATCCCTTCCTCGGCAGCCTCCGCTCCGCCGCGCAGATGATCTCCTACGAGGTCTCCATCGGCCTCATCATCATCGGGGTGATCATCTCGACCGGCTCGATGAACCTCACCGACATCGTCCATGCGCAGGACGGCCGCTTCGGGCTCTTCTCGTGGTACTGGCTGCCGCATCTGCCGATGCTGTTCCTCTTCTTCATCTCGGGCCTCGCCGAGACGAACCGGCCGCCCTTCGACCTTCCCGAAGCGGAATCGGAGCTCGTGGCCGGCTATCAGGTGGAATATTCCTCGACGCCCTTCCTGCTCTTCATGATCGGCGAATATGTCGCCATGGTCCTGATCTGCTCGCTGGTGTCGCTGCTGTTCCTCGGCGGCTGGCTCTCGCCGATCCCGGGGCTGCCCGACGGCTTCCTGTGGATGTTCGCGAAGATCCTCTTCTGCTTCTTCATCTTCGCGCTCGTGAAGGCCGTCACCCCGCGCTACCGCTACGACCAGCTCATGCGCCTTGGCTGGAAGGTCTTCCTGCCCCTGTCGCTCGGCTGGGTCGTGCTCGTTTCTTTCCTCGCGAAGTACCAGGTGCTCGATGGCGCCTGGGCTCGCTGGACCATGGGGGGTTGATCCCGATGCTGCGTCTTTCCTTTGCCCTGCCTCTGACCCTTGCGCTGATGCCCATCGCCGCTCAGGCGCAGGATTGTGATACCGTCTGGACGGCACTGCGCGGCGTGCCGGGGGTGACCATTCCGGCGCCGGTGGAGGGCGAAAGCGAGGAGCTGACCCGCTATCGCGCCGGAGCGGAGATCTTCGCCGCCATCGAGGAGGAGGTGTCGGGTCTCGACGTCGCCACCTACGAGGCCTCGGGCGGCGTGAAGATGCTGGCGGCGCTGAAGCTGAACTTCGGCGACCAACTGCTGACCTGCTATCAGGCCCCGGCAGCCGAAGAGGCGGCCGATTTCGTCGCCGAGACGGAAGCCGCCATGCCGGCCGAGGAGCGCGCGGCGCTCGTCACCGCCTGGAGCCTCTCCGAATGATGCCGATCTCGAGGAACGATTCATGACCCAGATCGACTACACCCGCGCCGCGAAGTACTTCCTGCTCGCGGACTTCTTCAAAGGCTTCCGCGTCGGCATGAAGTACTTCTTCAAGCCGAAGCCGACGGTGAACTATCCGTTCGAGAAGGGCCCGCTGTCCCCGCGCTTCCGCGGCGAACATGCGCTGCGCCGCTATCCCAACGGCGAGGAACGCTGCATCGCCTGCAAGCTCTGCGAGGCGATCTGCCCGGCCCAGGCGATCACCATCGACGCCGAGCCGCGCGAGGACGGCTCGCGCCGCACGACGCGCTACGACATCGACATGACGAAATGCATCTACTGCGGCTTCTGCCAGGAGGCCTGCCCGGTCGATGCCATCGTCGAGGGGCCGAACTTCGAATTCTCCACCGAGACGCGGGAGGAGCTCTTCTACGACAAGGAGAAGCTGCTCGCGAACGGCGACCGCTGGGAATCCGAGATCGCCCGCAACCTCGAGATCGACGCGCCCTACCGCTGAGGAGCATCCCATGGGAGCCTGGGGCCCCGGACCGTTCGACAATGACGACGCGATGGACCTGCTGCTCGCCTATGAGGAGCGGGGCACGGATGCGTTGCGCGAGGTCCTGGCCCAGCCCGACGACCGGCAGGGTGACGGCTTCATCGACGCCGATCTCGGCGGGCGGCTGATCGCGCTCGGCGAGATCGTCGCGGCCTGCCACGGCCATCCGATGCGCGGCGGGCCGTCGGACTTCCCGATGGGCGCCGATCCCGAACGCTTCAAGGTCCAGATGGCCGCCCATGCGTCCGACGTTCGGGCCGAGCCGGCGCTGCTCGCCGGCGCCCGCGGCGCCGTCAACGGGCTCCTCGCCAATCCCAAGGTCTCCGAACTCGCGGGGCTTTGGCAGGAGGGGCAGCAGCTCGACGCCTTCGCCCGCACGATAGCCGATCTGGAAGCGCGGCTCGCCAAGGCGGCTGCGTCATGAGCAGCCAGAACCCCTTCGAGGCGATGATGAAGGCGGGCCAGGACTGGGCCCGCGCCGTCAATCCGGCGCTCGAGAGCTTCAGCCCCAAGGGCTTCGAAGCGCTCTGGCCGACCATGCCCAAGGAGGTCATGGAGACCTTCTGGGGCCGCACCTTCAACCCCGGCGGGCTCGATTCGAAGACCCGCCTGCTCCTGACGCTGATGGGCCTCACCGTCCTCGGCGCGCAAGGCGAACCGCAGCTCCGCCTGACGGTCCGCCACGCCATCGAGGCCGGCGCGACGAAGCAGGAGATTGCAGAAACCATCCAGATGGCCGGCCTCTTCGGCGGCCTGCCGGCGATGAGCCGGGCGCTGGAACTGGCCAAAGAGGCCATGGACGAGGAGAAAGACCGATGACCGTAGCCGCCCTGGCCTTCTATCTCTTCGCGATCACCATGCTGGGCGGCGGGCTCATGACCGTCCTCGCCCGCAACCCGGTGCATTCGGTGCTCTGGCTGATCCTGGCCTTCCTCTCTGCGGCAGGGCTCTTCGTGCTCGCGGGGGCGGAATTCGTCGCCATGCTGCTCGTCATCGTCTATGTCGGCGCGGTCGCGGTGCTCTTCCTCTTCGTCGTCATGATGCTCGACATCGATTTCGCCGAGCTGAAGGCCGAAATGGCCCGCTACATGCCGCTGGCGCTGCTCATCGGCGTCGTCATCATCATGCAGCTCCTCCTGGCCTTCGGCGTCTGGGAATTCGGCGAGGGGGCCGAGGGCAACCTCGCGGCGCCCATCGGCGAGGGGCTGAACACGCGGCTCCTCGGCATCGTTCTCTACGACCAGTATTTCCTGCTCTTCCAGCTCGCCGGGCTGATCCTTCTGACGGCCATGATCGGCGCCATCGTTCTGACGCTCCGCCATCGGCAGGACATCAAGCGCCAGAACGTGCTGGTGCAGATGTCCCGCGATCCGGCGAAGACGCTGGAGATGAAGGACGTCAAGCCCGGGCAGGGGCTGTGATCTTCCCGGCGGCGGGCGCGAGGGGGCGCTTGCCGCCGGGCCACCTGCCCGCCGGCCGGGGCGGGCCTTCATCGCGACCGAGGAGGAACGCGTTGACCCATTCTCTGACCACGATCCTTGCAGCGACCGCGCTGGCCCTCGCCGCCGGCACCGCGGGCGCGCAGGAGGCCTGCTATTACGACCCGGCGAACGGTCGCATCACCGACGAGGCCGGGGCGGGCGGCGATGCCGGTAAGATCAGCCCCGTCGCCGAGGATGGCGGCTATGCCTCGTTCTTCATTCGGGGCGCGGGCGGCATGACCATCGTTGTGCATGACTGCGCCTCCGGCGCGGCGCTCTCGATCGACGCCGGCTCGTCCGGGCGCGGCGGGCTCATCTGGGAATTCGAGGCGCTGATGGAAGGCGCGGGCGCGATGTCGCTCGCCGACATCGCCGCCGGCATCGGCGCGGATGTGGAGACGACGCTCTCCACCGATGACATCGGCAATTGCGACTGCCTGTCGCTGGGGCTCGGCTAAGGAGGGAAAGATGGGGGCAGGGCGGGACGACGTGAGGCGGCGCCGGAGGGGCTCCAACGCCCTCGCGCTCGCCCTGGCACTGGCCGCGGGGGGCGTGTCGGCAGAAGCGCCGCCCCCGGCGCCCTGCACCTTCGATCCGTTCGAGCACCGGATCTCCGGGCCGGGCGGCCCGGGCTTCGACTACTTCCCCGAGCCCTATGCCAACGGCTTCGTCGCCGGCTACTTCTGGGATGTCGATGACAACGGCTGGGTGCTGCTGCATTCCTGCACCGGCCATGGCTACATGCTGGCCGCCGCCGGCCCCGTCGGGGTGCAGCAGCTCCACCTGCGCTTCTTCACCATGCTGGAGAGCCCGCGCAGCTACACGATGCGGCAGATCGCCCAGAACCTCGCCGAGGAATACGGCGCCGAAGCCTATATCGGCGATGAAGAGATCGGCCGCTGCGACTGCGATGTGGCGGAGGAAATGAGGTGAGAGGGGCGGCTCTCAGCGCGCGCATGGTTGACGGCGGCGCCGGACCTGTCAGAAGGGCGCCCATGAACGAGGGACGGCAGATGACGGGCTGGGGCAGGACGGGCTGGAGCACGGCGCGCCTCGCAGGTGCGGCCCTCGCCGCCGGGCTCGCCGGCTGTGCCACGAACGAGCTCGAGGCCGCCGATTGCGCCACGACCCGCGGCACGCTCTCCACCGACATTCCGCGCGATCTCGGCAACGGCAATGTCGCCACGCGGCTCGTCGAGGCGGGCGGCACCTATTTCGGCAGCGAGCGCACCGAGGTCACCCATTGCGCCAGCGGCGCCTGGGTCCGCCTGACGGATCTGGCCTTTTCCGGCCCCGGCGAGGCGCTCGCCGACCGCCGCGCGGCCACGGAGCTGCTGATATCCCACGCCGCCACTCTGGCGCCCGGGGACGTGCCGGTGTACCTCGCCGAACAAGCGGTGATGAACAACATCGACTACCGCGCCGGCCGCACGGGCGGCGAGACCTGCGGCTGCCGGGTCTTCTACCCGGAAAGTGCCGGAGACATGAACGAGGGGACGATATGATCGGGCTTGAACATTACCTCGCCGTCGCGGCGGCGCTCTTCGTGATCGGCATCTTCGGGCTGTTCCTGAACCGCAAGAACATCATCATCATCCTGATGTCGATCGAGCTGATCCTCTTGTCGGTCAACGTTAACTTCGTCGCCTTCTCGAGCTTCCTCGGCGATCTGGTCGGGCAGGTCTTCACGCTCTTCGTGCTGACCGTCGCCGCCGCCGAGGCCGCCATCGGCCTCGCCATCCTCGTCTGCTTCTTCCGCAACCGCGGCACGATCGACGTCGAAGACGTCAACGTGATGAAGGGCTGAGACGAGATGCGCATCCACCCCATGCCTGTCGCGCTGATCTTCTGAGGAGCGATCATGACCACCATCATCCTCTTCGCCCCCCTCGTCGGCGCGCTGATCGCGGGCTTCCTCTGGCGGCAGATCGGCGATGCCGCCGCGCAATGGACGGCGACGCTGCTGCTTTTTCTCGCCGCTCTTCTGAGCTGGATCACCTTCTTCACGCTGCCGGAGGGCACCGAGCAGATCACGCTGATGCGATGGATCGACTCGGGCACGCTGACGACCGACTGGGCCATCCGGCTCGACCGGCTGACGGCGATCATGTTGATCGTCATCACCACCGTCTCGGCGCTCGTGCACCTCTATTCCATGGGCTACATGGCCCATGACGACAATTTCCGCGAAGGCGAGAGCTACCGGCCCCGCTTCTTCGCCTATCTGTCGTTCTTCACCTTCGCCATGCTGATGCTGGTGACCTCCGACAACCTCCTGCAGCTCTTCTTCGGCTGGGAGGGCGTGGGCGTCGCCTCCTACCTGCTCATCGGTTTCTACTTCCGCAAACCCTCGGCCAATGCCGCCTCGATCAAGGCCTTCGTGGTCAACCGGGTGGGGGATTTCGGCTTCATCCTCGGGATCTTCGCGCTCTTCCTGCTGACCGATTCCATCCAGCTCGACGTGATCTTCGCCGAGGCGCCGCGGCTCGCCGAGTCCGAGCTGACCTTCCTCTGGCGCGACTGGAACGCCGCCAACCTCGCGGCCTTCCTCCTCTTCGTCGGCGCCATGGGCAAATCGGCCCAGCTCTTCCTGCACACCTGGCTGCCGGACGCGATGGAGGGACCGACGCCCGTCTCCGCCCTCATCCACGCGGCGACCATGGTCACCGCCGGGGTCTTCCTCGTCTGCCGCATGTCGCCGCTCTTCGAATACGCGCCCGAGACGAAGACCTTCATCATCTACATCGGCGCCATGACCGCCTTCTTCGCGGCGACGGTCGGCCTCGTGCAGAACGACATCAAGCGCGTCATCGCCTATTCGACCTGCTCGCAGCTCGGCTACATGTTCGTCGCCGCCGGCGCGGGCGTCTACGGCGCCGCGATGTTCCACCTCTTCACCCATGCCTTCTTCAAGGCCATGCTCTTCCTCGGCGCCGGCTCGGTCATCCACGCGATGCACCACGAGCAGGACATGCGGAACTACGGCGGCCTGCGGAAGAAGATTCCCTATACCTTCGCCGCTATGCTGATCGGCACGCTCGCCATCACCGGCGTCGGCGTCCCGCTCACGCATATCGGCTTCGCCGGGTTCCTCTCCAAGGATGCGATCATCGAGAGCGCCTTCGTGGTCAACGGCTTCGCCTTCTGGATGCTGGTCATCGCCGCGCTCTTCACGAGCTTCTATTCCTGGCGGCTGATCTTCCTGACCTTCTTCGGCAAGCCGCGGGGCGATCATCACACGCATGAGCATGCGCATGAGAGCCCCGGCGTGATGCTGGTGCCGCTCGGCGTGCTGTCGCTCGGCGCGATCTTCGCCGGGATGCTCTGGTATGCGCCCTTCTTCGGCGATCACGACCGGGTGGCGACGTTCTTCAACCTGCCGCATCACGCGGAAGAGGCCGCCGAGGGCGAGGACGAGGCGCATGGCGCCGTCGCCGAACCCTCCGACATGGCCGAGGCTGAAGCCGGCGAGGCCGAGGCGGACGAGCCTGTTGCCGATGCGGCTGGCGAGGCGGATGCGCAAGCGTCCGAAGAGCTGGCCGCCGCAGAGCCTGCAGAGCCCGCCGAGCCGCTCACCGCGCCGCAGGGGGCCATCTACATGGCCGCCGACAACCACGTGATGGACGAGGCGCACCATGCCCCCGCCTGGGTCAAGGCCTCGCCCTTTGCCGCCATGCTGATCGGGCTCCTGCTCGCCTGGGTCATGTATATCCGCCGTCCGGATTTCCCGGCGAAGCTCGCCGCCAACCAGAAGCCGCTCTACAACTTCCTCTACAACAAGTGGTATTTCGACGAGATCTACGGCTTCCTCTTCGTGCGGCCCGCCTTCGCGCTCGGCCGGCTCCTGTGGAAGCGGGGCGACGGCGCGGCGATCGACGGCACGATCAACGGCATCTCCATGGGCTTCGTGCCCATGCTGACCCGCCTCGCGGGGCGCTGGCAGTCCGGCTACATCTTCACTTACGCCTTCGCCATGGTGATCGGCATCGCGCTCGTCATCACCTGGCTCTCGATCGCCGGGGGAGCGAACTGATGGGCAACATTCTCTCGCTCACCACCTTCATGCCGCTCATCGGCGCGGCGATCCTGGCGCTGTTCCTGCGCGGCGACGATGCCGCCGCCCAGGCCAATGCCAAATGGGTGGCGCTCGGCGCGACGGTCTTCACCTTCATCGCCTCGCTCTTCATCCTCGCCGGCTTCGACAGCGATGTCGCCGCCTTCCAGATGGTCGAGGATCACGAGTGGCTGCTCGGCCTGCACTACCGCATGGGCGTCGACGGCATCTCTGTGCTGTTAGTGCTGCTGACGACCTTCCTCATGCCGCTGACCATCGCCGCCTGCTGGAACGTCACGACGCGGGTGAAGGAATACATGATCGCCTTCCTGGTGCTCGAGACGCTGATGCTCGGCGTCTTCATGGCGCTCGATCTGGTGCTCTTCTACCTGTTCTTCGAGGGCGGCCTGATCCCGATGTTCCTCATCATCGGCATCTGGGGCGGGCAGAACCGCATCTATGCGGCATTCAAGTTCTTCCTTTACACCTTCCTCGGCTCCGTTCTCATGCTCGTCGCCATGGTCACCATGGCCAATGTGGCCGGCACCACCTGCATCGCCGCCTGCGGCGAGGGCAACACGGCGCTCTTGACCTACAACTTCTCGTCGGAGGCCCTGCCGATCCTCGGCTGGCAGCTCACCGGCGGCCTGCAGACGTTGCTCTGGCTCGCCTTCTTCGCCAGCTTCGCGGTGAAGATGCCGATGTGGCCGGTCCATACCTGGCTGCCGGATGCGCACGTGCAGGCGCCGACGGCCGGCTCGGTCGTGCTGGCGGCGATCCTCCTCAAGATGGGCGGCTACGGGTTCCTCCGCTTCTCGCTGCCGATGTTCCCCGTCGCCTCGGAGCTTCTGGCGAACTTCGTCCTCTGGCTCTCGGCCATCGCCATCGTCTACACCTCGCTCGTCGCGCTGGTGCAGGAGGACATGAAGAAGCTGATCGCCTATTCCTCCGTCGCCCACATGGGCTACGTGACGGCGGGCATCTTCGCGGCGAACCAGCAGGGCATCGACGGCGCCATCTTCCAGATGATCTCGCACGGCTTCGTCTCCGGCGCGCTCTTCCTCTGTGTGGGCGTGATCTACGACCGGATGCACACCCGCGACATCGACGCCTATGGCGGGCTCGTGAACCGCATGCCGGCCTATGCCGCCGTCTTCATGCTCTTCACCATGGCGAATGTCGGCCTGCCGGGGACTTCCGGCTTCGTCGGCGAATTCCTGACGCTCATGGGCATGTTCCAGGCCAACACCTGGGTGGCGCTGGTGGCGACGACGGGGGTCATCCTCTCGGCCGCCTATGCGCTCTGGCTCTATCGCCGCGTCGTGCTCGGCGACCTCATCAAGGAGGCGCTGCGCTCCATCACCGACATGACGGCCCGCGAGAAGGCGATCTTCGCCCCGCTGATCGTCATGACCATCCTTCTCGGCGTCTATCCGAGCCTCGTGACCGATATCATCGGGGCCTCGACCGCCAATCTTCTGCATGACGTCGGCGTGGCGCAGGAGGCGGCTGCGGGCGTCCTCCAGACCGCGATGTCCCAATAGAGGTAGCGCACATGTCCAGCGATCTTTCGATCCTTCTGCCGGAGATCATGCTCGCCTTCTATGCGATGGTGGCGCTGATCGTCGTGGTCTACACCGGCAAGGATGCCGCCGCCCGGGCGCTGACCCTCCTCACGGTCGTCGTCTTCGCGGGCCTCGCCTTCTGGATCGCCTATACCGGCGGCGGCACGCAGACCGCCTTCTCCGGCAGCTTCGTCGACGATTCCTTCGCGCGCTTCTCCAAGGTGGGCGTGCTGATCGCCGCTGCGGCCATCCTTCTGATGAGCATGGATTACATGAGCCGCCGCGGGCTCCTGCGGTTCGAATACCCGGTGCTGATGGCGCTCTCCGTCGTCGGCATGATGGTCATGGTCTCCGCCGGGGATCTGATGGTGCTCTACATGGGGCTCGAGCTGCAATCGCTGGCGCTCTACGTCATCGCCTCGCTCCGGCGCGACTCGGTGCGCTCGACCGAGGCGGGGCTGAAGTATTTCGTGCTCGGCGCGCTCTCCTCCGGCCTCATGCTCTACGGCGCCTCGCTGACCTACGGCTTCGCCGGCACGACGCTGTTCTCGGGCGTGATCGAGGCGGCCGCGGGCGACATCTCGCTTGGCCTGCTCTTCGGCCTCGCCTTCCTCATGGCCGGCTTCGCCTTCAAGGTCTCCGCCGCGCCCTTCCACATGTGGACGCCGGATGTCTACGAAGGCTCGCCGACCCCGGTCACCGCCTTCTTCGCCACCGCGCCGAAGCTCGCCGCCATGGCGCTCTTCGCCCGCGTCGTGCACGACGCCTTCGGCAGCATCGTCTCCGACTGGCAGCAGATCGTGGCCTTCCTGTCGGTGCTGTCGCTCTTCATCGGCGCCATCGCGGCGATCGGGCAGCGCAACATCAAGCGGCTGATGGCCTATTCCTCCATCGGCCACATGGGCTTCGCGCTCATGGGCCTCGCCTCGGGCACGGAATTCGGCGTGCAGGCGATGCTGATCTACATGGCGATCTACCTCACCATGAACGTCGGCACCTTCGCCTTCATCCTCTCTATGGAGCGGGAGGGGCGGCCGGTCACGGATATCGAGGCGCTGAACATGTATTCGAAGCGCGAGCCACTCCGCGCGCTCGCCATGCTGGTGCTGCTCTTCAGCCTCGCCGGCGTGCCGCCGCTCGTGGGCTTCTTCGGCAAGCTCTACGTGCTGCAGGCGGCGGTGCAGGGGGGGCTCAGCTGGCTCGCGATCCTCGGCGTCATCGCCTCGGTGATCTCGGCCTTCTATTACCTGCGCATCGTCTACTACATGTACTTCGGCACCGAGCGCGAGGCGCTGGACCCGCCGACCTCGCCGGTGCTCTGGAGCTTCCTGATGCTATCGGCGCTGGCCATGGTCTTCGGTGTCGTCAATCTCTTCGGTGTCGACAGCCTCGCCGCCGAGGCGGCCGCGGCCCTTGTTCACTGAGGGCACCACCAGCGCCCCTGCGCGGCGTGTCTATCCCAGCCTGACCTCGACGATGGACGAGGCGGCCCGCCTCGTCCGGGAGGGCGAGCGCGGGCCGCTCTGGCTTCTCGCGCTCGAGCAATCCGCGGCGCGCGGCCGGCAGGGCCGCCCCTGGATGATGCCCGCGGGCAATTTCGCGGCGACGCTGATCTTCGCCCCCGAGGCGGGGCCCGAGGCCCGCGCGCAGCGCAGCTTCGCCGCTGCCCTCGCGCTTCGCGACGCCCTTGCGGAGACGGCCCCGAGCGCCCATCTGGAGCTCAAGTGGCCAAACGACGTTCTTCTGAACGGCGGCAAGGTCGCGGGGATTCTCCTCGAGAATTTCGGCACCGCACTCGCCATCGGCATCGGCGTCAACCTTGCGGCCGCGCCCGAGGCGGCCGATCTGCCGGAGGGGGCGGTGCGCCCCGTCTCGCTGCTCGGCGAGACCGGCACGGCCATCGGCCCCGAGGCCTTCCTCGACCGGCTCGCCCCCGCCTTCGCCGGCTGGGAGCAGCGGCTCGCCACCCAAGGCTTCGCCCCGATCCGCGAAGCCTGGCTCGCCAGCGCCGCCCGGCTCGGGCAGGACATCCGTGCCCGGACACCCCGGGGCGACACACGCGGCCGCTTCGACGGGATCGACGCCGCCGGCAATCTGATCCTCACCACCGCCACCGGCCCCCATGTGCTGCCGGCGGCGGAGGTGCATTTCTGAGGTCTCTTCATGCTGCTCTGCATCGACTGCGGCAACACCAACACGGTCTTCTCGATCTGGGACGGGCAGCAGTTCCTCGGGACCTGGCGCACCTCTACCGAATGGCAGCGCACGGCCGACCAGTACTACGTCTGGCTTTCGACGCTGATGCGCATCTCGAACCTCGATGTGGCCATAGATGATGTCATCATCTCCTCCACCGTGCCGCGGGTGGTCTTCAACTTGCGCGTCCTCTGCGACCGCTACTGGAACACGCGGCCGCTGGTCGTCGGCAAGCCCGACTGCCTTCTGCCCGTCGCGCCCCGGGTCGATGCCGGCACGCAGATCGGGCCGGACCGGCTGGTGAACACCGCCGGCGCCTATGAGCGGCACGGCGGCAATCTCGTCGTCGTCGATTTCGGCACGGCCACGACCTTCGACGTGGTGGACGACGACGGAGCCTATGTGGGCGGCGTCATCGCGCCCGGCGTCAACCTCTCTCTCGAGGCACTCCACCAAGCGGCGGCGGCGCTGCCGCATGTGGACGTGACAAAACCGCAGCAGGTCATCGGCACAAATACCGTGGCCTGCATGCAATCCGGTATCTTCTGGGGCTATGTGGGCCTTGTGCGCGGCATCTGCGAGCGCATCCGCATTGAGCGCGGCCGCGACATGCCGATCATCGGCACCGGCGGTCTCGCGCCCCTCTTCGCAACAGGCGACGTGCTCTTCGACAAGGTCGAGGACGACCTGACCATGCACGGCCTGACCATTATTCACCGCTATAACAAGGACAACACATGAGCGGCGAACGCCTTATTTACCTTCCCCTCGGGGGCGCCGGCGAGATCGGCATGAACACCTATGTCTACGGCTACGGCAAACCCGGGGAGGAGCGGCTGATCGTCGTCGACCTCGGCGTGACCTTCCCCGACATGGACGGCACCCCCGGCGTCGAGCTGATCCTGCCCGACATCAAATGGCTTCTCGACCGGCGCGACCGGATCGAGGCGGTCTTCATCACCCATGCCCATATGGACCATGTGGGCGCCGTGGGCCTGAGCTGGGATCGGCTCCGCGCCCCCATCTACGCCCGCAAGTTCACCGCCCAGATCGCCCGCGAGGCGCTGGACGAGGCCGGGGCGCCCGATACGGCGCTGCATATCGCCGAAGCCTGGCCGGCCATGACCCAGGCCGGGCCCTTCCGCGTCGGCTTCGTGCCGATCTCGCATTCGATCCCGGAAAGCTCGGGCCTCGTGATCGAGACGCCCGCGGGCCGGATCGTCCATTCCGGCGATTTCAAGATCGACGAGAACCCGGTCGTCGGCGAGCCCTTCGACAAGGTGCTCTGGGGCGAGATCGGGGCGCTTGGCGTCAAGGCGCTGGTCTGCGATTCGACCAATGTCTTCTCGCCGCATCCGGGCCGGTCTGAATCGACCCTCGCCGGGCCGATCACCGAGCTCATCCGCGAGGCGCCCGGACTCGTGGCGGCCACCACCTTCGGCTCCAACGTCGCGCGGCTGAAGACGCTGGCCGAGGCGGGCAGGGCGGCCGGCCGCTCCGTCGTGCTTCTCGGGCGCGCCATGCGCACCATGGTGAAGGCGGCCGAGGATACCGGCATCCTCAACGACTTCCCCGCGGTGATCTCGCCCGAAGAGGCCGCCGACATGCCGCGCGGCAAGGTGATGCTGCTCGTCACCGGCTCCCAGGGCGAGCGGCGCGCCGCCTCGGCCCAGCTCGCGCAGGGCAGCTACCTCGGGCTGAAGCTGCAGGAGGGCGACCTCTTCCTCTTCTCGTCCAAGACCATCCCCGGCAACGAGCGTGGGGTCATCAAGATCATGAACCAGCTCTCCGAGAAGGGCGTCGACATCGTGGAGGGCGACTCGGGCGCCTATCACGTCTCGGGCCATGCCAACGGGCCGGATCTCGAAGAGATGCACCGGCTGGTGAAGCCGGAGATGATCGTGCCCATGCATGGCGAGCACCGGCACCTGCGCCGGCACAAGGCCGTGGCCGAGGCGGCGGGCATCCCCGCCATCATCGCCACCAACGGCATGATGCTCGACCTCGGCGGCACCCGGCCGCAGGTGGCGGAATATGTCGACGCCGGGCGGACCTATCTCGATGGCGCGGTGCTCATCGGCGCGCTCGACGGTGTCGTCCGCGACCGGATGCGCATGGCGCTCAACGGCCATGTGATGGTGACGCTGGTGCTCGACGAGCAGGACGAGCCCATCGGCGACCCCTGGGTCGATCTCATGGGCCTGCCGGAGATCGGGCGCTCCAAGGCCGCGCTGGCCGAGGTGCTCGAGGCGGATCTCGCGCAATTTGTCGGCCGCGCCGGCGCCAAGATCATCCGCAGCGAGGAACGGCTCGAAAAGGAGCTTCGCTCCATCGCCCGCCGCACCACGCAGGACGAGATCGGCAAGAAGCCCGAGGTCACGGTTGTCGTCAGCCGCCTGAGCTGACGACCGGCCCCGCGGGTTGACCCAACGGCGCGACGGCGGCAGAGTGCAGCCGCCGTGACGGCGTTGGGGGCCCCGTGATGGAAGACACCAAGACGAACTTGCCCGCCGGTGAGGCGACAATCCCGGCTGGCGACGCAGTGTCGCTCCGCGCCGAGACCGCGCTGCTGCACCGCCGCTTGCTGGCGATGGCGCGCGGCGCCGAGGGCCGGCTGCGCGACCAGCGCGCCGCAAACGTGCTTGGCACCCATCACCTGAGGGACGAGATCGCCGCCCTCCGCGCCGCGCTCCGCCGGGCGGAGGCCGCGTCCGAGCGGCGGCGGCTCGAGGCAGAGACGCTCCGCGCCCGCAGCGAGGCGCAACGCGCGGCGCTGCAGGCGATGGGGCAGCTCCTTGCCGAGGCTGTCGGCACGGGGGAGGAGGCGGAGGCCCGCTGGCTGGCCCTCGCCGCCCGCGCCGCCGAGATGGGCCTGCCGCATGAAGAGACCTACCTCGAGGTCAACGGCGATGTGGCCCGCGACGGCCAGACGGCGGCGGGCCATTACATCCGCTTCGGCGCCCGCGCCGGCCGCTTCCCGCACCCCGCCCCGGATGCGGGCTGAGCCGATGGAGGAGATCTTCTTCTCGGTCGTCATGGCCACCTACAATCGCGCCGGGCTGATCGCCCGGGCCATCGATGCCGTCCTCGCGCAGCACCACCGGGCCTTCGAGCTCATTATCGTCGATGATGCCTCGACCGACGAGACCGGCGCGCTGATCGCCAGCCGTTATGCCGCCGAGATCGAGGAGGGGCGCATCAGCTATGTCCGCCTGCCGCAGAACCGCCGGGCGCCTGCGGCCCGCAATGTCGGGCTCGCCATCGCGCGCGGCCCCTGGATCGCCTATGCGGACAGCGACAACGCCATGCGCCCGGGCTGCCTTGCGGCCTATGCGCGGGCGCTCAAGGCGGCGCCGGAGGCGCGCTTCGCCTATGCCAAGATCGCCCATATGAGCGACGGCCGCGAGATGGGCCGCCCCTTCGACCGGGCCGCGCTCCTGAAGCGCAACTACATCGACATGGGCGTCATCGTGCATCACCGCGATCTCTATCTCGACTACGGCGGGATCGACATGCGCCAGAGCATCTACGACGACTGGGAGCTGGCGCTGCGCTATTCGGCAGTGACGGAGCCGCTCTTCATCGACGAGGTGGTGCTCGACTACGACGATTTCGACGACCGCCCCCGGGTCAGCCGTGTCGCGCATTCGGCTCGCGGTGTCGGCGACATCCGCCGGAGTTTCGGCATCGGCCATCCGGTGGCCACGCTGGTCTATTGCCGGAACGCGGTGGACGGCATCCGCGAGACGCTGCTCAGCGTGCTGAGGCAGATCGAGGTCGCGAGCGAGATCGTCGTCTATGACGACGGCTCGACGGATGGCACAGTCGAGGCGATCGAGGCGCTGGCGGAGCAATATCCGTTCCGCATCGAGCTGATGCGGGCCGAGGCGCCCGTCGGCCGGGCCGCCGCCTTCGCGGCGCTCCTCGCCCGGTGCAAGGGCGAGCATATCGCGCTTCTGGAGGCGCCCGACCGCTGGACGGACAATCGGCGGCTCGAACTCCTCAGCGCCTATCTGACCGTCCATCCCGACTGCCCGATGGTCCTCGACGGCGTGCAAGTCGCAGGCGAGGAGTGCCCGCGCGGGGCAGGGTTGCCGGAGAAAGTGACGGGCCAGGCGCTGCTGGACGACCCTTGGGCGGCGCCGCTGGCGACGCTCTCGGGCGCCGTCCTCCGCCGGAGTGTCGCGGGCGTACTGGCCGAGCTGCCGGAGGGGCCGGGCGCCGGCGCGGCGCTCGCCTTCGCGCTCGAGCGGGAGGGGCCGCTGGGGAGCCTCGGCAGCGTTCTGACGGAAACGGGCCGCGCGGGGGACGACCGCGCGAGCCATCTGGTCGCAGCCCTGCCGTTCGCCGGCGCGCCCTGGCGCGCGATGATCGAGGACGAGCTGGGCGCCGGGGAGGCCCTCAGGTCGTCAGCCTGAGGGCGCCGGCTCAGCCGGCGCGGCGCTCGGCGAAGCTCTTGGCGATGAAGGCGGGCGTGTCGTCGCCCATGCCGACGACGGCATCGTCCTTGCCGCCACGCCGGCCACGGCCCTCGCCGCGGCGGCCGCCCCGGCCTTCGCTGCGACCCTCGCCCCGGCTTTCATTCCGAGTCTCGGTCTCACGCGGGGTCTCGTCGCGCGGGCTCTCGACGGCCTCGGGCGCGGCTTCGGGGCTTGCTTTGGCCTCGGCCTCGACGGGTTCCGGCGCTTGCTTCGGCGCCTCGCTGGGGGCCTCGTCACGCGAGCGGCTGCGGCTCCGGCTGCGGCGCGGGCGCTTCTCCTCGCCGGCCTCGTCCGAGGCGGCGGGGACGGGCGCGGGGGCGCTCTTGTGGCCCTCGGGCGGCTCGAGCCGCGGGATCTCCTTGTCGATCAGCCGCTCGATATCGGCGAGGTTCTTCTCGTCCTTCGGCACGCAGATCATCATCGCCTTGCCGGAGCGCCCGGCGCGGCCCGTGCGGCCGATGCGGTGGACGTAATCCTCCGCATGGCTCGGCACGTCGTAGTTGAAGACGTGGGACACGGCCGGAATGTCGAGCCCGCGCGCCGCCACATCGGAGGCGACGAGGATGCGCACGGAGCCGGCGCGGAAGCCGTCGAGCGTGCGCGTGCGCTGCGACTGGTCGAGGTCGCCATGGATCGGCTCGGCATCATAGCCGTACTTCTTCAAGGACTTGGCCAGCACATCGACCTCGACCTTGCGGTTGCAGAAGATGATGGCGTTGGTGCAGGCCTCGCCCTCGGCGTCGATCATGGCGCGCAGGAGCGCCCGCTTCTCGGTCGCCTCGCGGTCGCGGCGGCCGGCGCGGAACATGACGACGCCCTGGGTGATCGTCTCCGACGCGGTGGCCTGGCGGGCCACCTCGATGCGCGCGGGGGACGAGAGGAACATGTTGGTGATCCGCTCGATCTCCGGCGCCATGGTGGCGGAGTAGAACATCGTCTGCCGCGTGAAAGGCGTCAGCGAGAAGATGCGCTCGATATCCGGGATGAAGCCCATGTCGAGCATCCGGTCGGCCTCGTCGACGACCATGATCTGCACGCCGGTGAGCAGCAGCTTGCCACGCTCGAAATGGTCGAGCAGGCGACCCGGGGTGGCGATCAGCACGTCGACGCCCTTGTCGATGAGCTGGTCCTGTTCCTTGAAGCTCACACCGCCGATCAGGAGTGCCTTGGTCAGCTTGGTGTGCTTGGCGTATACGTCGAAGTTCTCGGCCACCTGGGCGGCGAGCTCACGCGTCGGCGCCAGCACGAGGCTCCGCGGCATCCGCGCGCGGGCGCGGCCCTTCTGCAGCAGCGTGATCATCGGCAGCGTGAAGCTGGCCGTCTTGCCGGTGCCGGTCTGCGCGATGCCAAGGACGTCGCGGCCCTCGAGCGCATGGGGAATGGCGCCGGCCTGGATGGGCGTCGGCGTGGTGTACCCGGCCTCGTCGATGGCCTTGATCACCTTGGGGTCGAGCTTCAGATCTGAAAATGCAGTCATAGGGTCCTTCTACGCTTGGGAGCAGCCAACGGCCGCCTGCCATGCGCGGCCCGTCCCGGCCGGATTGCCGGGCGTCACTTGCGAGGCCTCCCTTAGACCCCGGGGGCGAAAAGGTCAACGCTGGAAGGGCTTGACGGCAATATCCGCCGGAACGCCCCGTCCGGGGCCGAATGCTGCCGCATTCCCGGGCAGGATCGCCGCGGTAAACGGTGGTGCAAGTTGAGGGCCGGCCATGAAGTCTTTCGACGATCACGACGGGCATTCCTATGCCCCCGGCGCCGAGGCGCGCCTGCATATCGAGGAAAATACCCTGAGTGTTCAGGGGGATGGCGTTGCAGGCGGCCCGGCCGCCGAGGCCACCGCCGCGGCGGAGCCATCCGCCGCCGTGGCGCAGGAGCTGGACGGCATCACCGCGACCCTGCAGGAGGGCATGGGTCAGGGCGACCCGATCAACGTCATCGGCAATGTGGGCGAGATGCTCTGGCCGCCGGGCCCGGCTTTCCTCTGCCTGATCGTGGCCCTTGTCGTCTGGATGGCCCTCAAGGCCCGCCAGAGAACCCGCGCCGAACGCCGGGCGGAAGAGTGCGCCGCTCGCCAGGCCGAAGCCGAGCGCCAGGCACATCTGGACCGCCAAAAGGATTTCGCCGAGATGCGCCGGCAAAGGGCGCAGCGGCAGGCGGAGGAGGGCGGCCCGGCGGCGACCTGAGGCCGGGGGCCTCTCAACCTGCACCACGCCCGCGCGCCGGCCCGTGGGATGGCGCTCCAACGCCGCCGCGGAGCGCTTTATCGTGCAACCAACCTCTTCGCTCCGAGCGGAGCACCCAGCTCAGCCAGAGCGCCAGCCCGCGGGGACGGGCCGGCGATCGCGCGGCGCCTGCGGCTTGATTCCGCGCGGGGGACGCGCGGTGACGGTTCGCGTTGGCGTAGGGTGGGTTTGTAACCCTCCGCCCCCTCACGCCACCATCATCTCCTTCGTCGCCGTCAGCCGCACCTCCGGGTAGTCGCGCTCCACGCGGTCGATGTCCCACTGCAGGCGCGTCAGGTAGACGAGGTCGCCGTCGTTGTCGTTGCCCATGTGCTGCTTGTTGGCCGCCGCGAAGGCCTCGACCTTGTCGCGGGGGCCGGAGACCCAGCGGGCGGAGGTGAATTGCGAGGGCTCGAAGCGGACGGGCAGGCCGTATTCTTCCTCGATCCGCCGCCCGAGCACCTCGAACTGCAGCTGCCCGACGACGCCGACGATGAAGCCCGAGCCGATGGAGGGCTTGAAGACCTTCGCGGCGCCTTCCTCGGCGAATTGCATCAGGGCCTTCTCGAGGTGCTTGGCCTTCATCGGATCGCCGGCGCGAACGTTCTGCAGAAGCTCCGGCGCGAAGCTCGGGATGCCGGTGACGCGCAAGGCCTCGCCCTCGGTCAGCGTATCACCGATGCGCAGCTGCCCGTGGTTGGGGATGCCGATGATGTCGCCCGCCCAAGCCTCTTCCGCCAGCTCGCGGTCGGCGGCGAGGAAGAGCACCGGGTTGGTCACCGCCATCGGTTTCTTCGAACGGACGTGCAGAAGCTTCATGCCCCGCTCGAAATGGCCCGAGGCGAGGCGGACGAAGGCCACCCGGTCGCGGTGCTTGGGGTCCATGTTGGCCTGCACCTTGAAGACGAAGCCGGCGACCTTCGTCTCCTCCGGCGCGATCTGGCGGGGCTCGGCGGATTGCGGCTGCGGCTCGGGGCCGTAGGTGCCGATCCCGTCCATCAGCTCCTTCACGCCGAAGGAATTGATGGCGGAGCCGAACCAGATCGGCGTCATCGTGCCCTCTGCCACCGCCTTCATGTCGATGGCGGGCAGAAGCTCGCGGGCCATCTCGACCTCTTCGCGGAGCTTCGCGAGGAGCGCCTCGGGCACGTGCTTCTCGATCTCCGGATCATCGAGCCCGTTGATCTCGATCGAGGCGGCGCGGCGGTTGCGGTCGGCGCGGTCCATCAGCTCCAGCCGGTCGCGGAGGAGATCGTAGCAGCCGATGAAATCCCGCCCGACACCGATGGGCCAGCTCGCCGGGGTCACATCGATGGCGAGGTTTTCCTGGATCTCGTCAATGATCTCGAACGTGTCGCGGCTCTCGCGGTCCATCTTGTTGCAGAAGGTCAGGATCGGCAGGTCGCGGAGGCGGCAGACCTCGAAAAGCTTGCGCGTCTGGCTCTCCACCCCCTTCGCGCCGTCGATGACCATGACGGCGGCATCCACCGCCGTCAGCGTCCGGTAGGTATCTTCCGAGAAGTCGGAGTGGCCGGGCGTGTCGACGAGATTGAAGCGGAAGGTCTTGAAATCGAAGGACATCGCGGAGGCGGAGACGGAGATGCCGCGCTCCTTTTCCATGCTCATGAAGTCAGACCGCGTCCGCCGTGCCTCGCCCTTGGCGCGCACCTGCCCGGCCATCTGGATGGCGCCGCCGAAGAGCAGGAACTTCTCGGTCAGCGTCGTCTTGCCGGCGTCGGGATGCGAGATGATCGCGAAGGTCCGGCGGCGGGCGATTTCGGGCGGAAGGGCAGGGCGGTTGGACATGGCCGAGGCTCTAGCCGCTTCCACAGGAGTGCGCAATTGCCCCAGCGGCGGGGGAAACCGCGCGCCCCGGGGGGCTTGGGCGTTGAAACGGCGGGGCCGTCGGCGCAATCATGCGGACAATCCGAATCCCGGGCAGGGCATTGTCGCGCTGCCCCGGGGCATATCGAGCAGATAAGGCCGATGAACGGCCGGGAGTGAGGCATGAGACGCACCACCATTCTGGGCGCCCTGGCGCTCGCCACGACCCTCGGCGCCTGCAGCAGCGGGAACGGGCCGAAGGAAAGCTCCGGGCGGAGCTTCGAGCGCATGATGGAAAGCGCCGATGCGCTGCAGGACGACTGGCGCGGCACGCCCGCCGTCGCCGCCGGTGCGCTGCCCTATGCGGGCTCGGCCTCCTACGAGGGCGTCCTTTACGGCGAGGTGAACCAGGGCAACCGCCACATGGCCGACATCGCCGGCGACCTGTCGCTCGGCGTCGATTTCTCGACCAATGCCAACCCGCTCACCGGGCGGATCAGCCATGTGCGCGACAACGGCGAACTGGGCCTCCGCGGTGATCTCGACATCGCCGGCAGCTTCATCAACCGCTCGGCCGGCACGGGGCGCGACCGGACGTTCGGCGCCACCTTCTCGGGCACGCTCCTCTCGGAGACCCTCGGCGATGTCGTGGTGGCTGGCACGATGAACGGCGATTTCCACGGCGACGGGCTGGGGATGATCGAGGGCGGCAGCGAGGCGACCCTGTCGCACAACGGCGGCTTCTACACGATGGACGGCACGTTCATCGCCGAGCGGACGGACTGAGGCACGTGGCGCGGGGGCAGGGCTAGCCCGCCGCCGCGCGCCGGAGGAGCTCCACCGCGTCGGGGCTGGAGAGCAGCGTCTCCGCCACCGCATAGCCCAGATGCCGGCGCGCGCCGTGACCCGGCGCGCCCTGCATCAGCTCCTCGCGCACCTCCTCCGGCAGGGCTTCGCGGGTGCGGGTGTCGACGAGAAGCGACTCGGCGGCGATGCCTTCGGCGAAGATGATCTGGTGCTGCTCGAACAGAAGCTGGAAGTAATCGACGAAGCCGCCCTCGACGCGCACCACCGTCTCGCCGTTGACGAGATGGCGCGCTTTCACGAGCAGCTCGGAGCGGCCGGCGCCGATGGCATCCTGCCGCTGCCAGACGAAGACCCGGTTGTCGGGCGAGAGCACGAGATCGTTCTCGTTGTTGAGCGCCCCCTTGCGGATCAGGACGGGCGCGAAATCGCCCCGGGCCCGCAGCGTCCGCTGGCCGATCCAGAGGAGCGGCCGCGCGCCGTCGTCCCGCGTCAATAGCCGGTCGCCCGGCTTCAGCGCCTCGATGGGGCGCTGCTCGCCGGTGGCCATGGTCATGAGCGTGCCGCGCGCGAAGGCGACGCAGGCGACCTCTGCGAAGCGGCGCGTGGCGGCGTGCCGGTCGATGCCGACGAGCCGGTATTCGGCTTCGGGCGAGAGCGGGGCGAGCGGCAGCAGATAGATGCCCTCGGCGGCGCCATCCTCGACCTCGACGAGGATCAGCGCCTCCAGAGTGTCGCCGCCGGAGCCCATGAGCGTCAGGCAAGAGTCCAGATGCACGGTGCGGCCGGCACCGCCGAGCGCGCTGCCGGGAGCGACGCGGAAGGCGGCCTCGGTGCGGTCGAGCTTCAGCTCTCCCCGGGTGGCCGCGCGGGCAAGCATGTAGCTGTCGTCGATGACGAGCTCATCGGCGAAGGACACGGGGTCCCCCTCCGCCACGCCATGGCTGACGGTGAATTCCTCGGCCCGATAGACGGGGAGCGTTTCTGTCATGGATCTGTCCTGCCCTCGGGCCTGTTCTAGGGCGCGGGAGGGCGGGCGGTCAACTTGCCGGGCGGGCCGGGCCGTGCCACCAAGGCGAGGAACAAGGGAGAGATGACATGGACCTCGGGATTTCCGGCAAGCGGGCGCTGGTTTCGGCCTCCTCCAAGGGGCTCGGCCGCGGCTGCGCCGAGGCGCTGGCCGCGGCGGGCGTCGATCTGGTGATGAACGCGCGTGGCGCCGAGGCGCTGGAGGCGGCGGCGGCAGAAATCCGCGCCGCGCATGGCGTGGAGGTCGTGACCCTCGCCGTCGATGTGACGCGCGAGGAGGGGCGGGCGGCGCTCCTGGAGCTGGCCGGAGACGTGGACATCCTCGTCACCAATGCCGGCGGCCCGCCGCCGGGCTCCTGGGCCGACTGGGAGCGGGAGGATTTCATCCGCGCGCTCGACGCCAACATGCTGACGCCCATCGCGCTGATGAAGGCGCTTCTGCCCGGGATGATGGAGCGGGGCTGGGGCCGCGTCGTCAACATCACCTCGCAATCGGTGAAGGCGCCGATTGCGGCTTTGGGGCTGTCGAACTCCGCGCGGGCCGGGCTGACCGGCTATGTCGCCGGCACGGCGCGGCAGGTGGCGCCCTCGGGCGTGACGATCAACAACCTCCTCCCCGGCATCCATGCCACGGACCGGGCGGTGAGCCTCGACACCGGCGTCTCGCAGGCGGAGGGCATCTCGCTGGAGGACGCCAAGCGCAAGCGCGAGGCGACCATCCCGGCGCGGCGCTATGGCACGCCGGAGGAATTCGGCGCCATGTGCGCCTTCCTCTGCTCGCAACATGCGGGCTTCATCGTCGGGCAGAACATCCTGATGGACGGCGGCGCGATCAACGCGACGTTGTGAGGGGGGGCGGCTCGGGTGGTGCCCCGCCCGGGTCGCGCGCCGGAACAACGCAGGGCGAGGTTGCGCCGGGCCCGCGGGGGATGGTGGGTTGGAAACCCACCCTACGGCTCAGTTGAACCGTGGGATGACTGGCGCCAGCACATGCTGGACGGCGTCCGGCGGCGCTGCTATCCGGGCGCAATCCCGACTGAAAGGCTTGCCTTGCCGACCCCCCGCCTCGATATCCGCAACCTGACGCGGGCCTTCGGCGGGCGGCGGGTGGTCGATGACGTCTCGCTGACGATCCAGCCGGGGCAGGTGACCTGCCTCCTCGGCCCCTCGGGCTGCGGCAAGTCGACGACGCTGCGTATGATCGCGGGCGTGGACCGGCAGGATTCGGGCGAGATCCTCGCCGATGGCGAGCTGCTGGCGGGCCCCGGGCGGATGGTGCTGCCCGAGGCGCGGGGCATCGGGCTCATGTTCCAGGATTTCGCGCTCTTCCCGCATCTGACCATCGCCGGCAATGTCGCCTTCGGCCTGAAGGGCCGCCCCCGGGCGGCGGTCGCGGCGCGGGTCGGCGCGCTTCTGGAGCGGGTCGGCATGGCGGGGCGCGAGGCGAGCTATCCGCATGAGCTCTCGGGTGGCGAGCAGCAGCGGGTGGCGCTGGCGCGTGCGCTCGCCCCGTCCCCCCGCATCATGCTGATGGACGAGCCCTTCTCCGGCCTCGATAACCGGCTCCGCGACGGGATCCGCGACGAGACGCTGGCGCTGCTGAAGGCCGAGGGCACGGCGGTGCTGCTGGTGACCCACGAGCCGGAGGAGGCCATGCGCATGGCCGACGAGATCGCGCTGATGCGCGGCGGCCGCATCGTGCAGACCGGCTCGCCCTACAACATTTACAACGCCCCCGCCGACCGCGAGGCGGCGGCCTTCTTCTCGGACATCAACGTGATCCGCGGCCGGGTCGAGGGCGCGCTGACGGAGACGGCCTTCGGCCAGTTCCTCGCCCCCGGCGTGCCGGACGGCAGCGAGGTGGAGATCGTCATCCGCCCGCATCACCTGCGCATCGACTTCGACCGCGCGGGCCGGGGGCCGCTGCCGACCGCCTCCGAAGGCACGCCGGCGCGCGGCATCGTCGAGCGGGCGCGCTACCTCGGCGCCGAGAGCCTCGTCGACTTCCGCATGGAATTCGACGGCTCGCTGCTCAGCGCCTCTGTCCCCTCAGTCTTCCTGCCGAAGCCGGGGACGCCGCTCTGGCTGATGATCCGCCGCGACCGCTGCTTCGTCTTCGAGGTCAATTGAACGCCTGCGGCGCATTGTCTTGCGTACGGTGGGGGCTTTGCCCGTCGCCATTGGTGCTTGAACCAATGGCGCACTCAATGGCGACCCCCCAGGATTTTTGGGAGCAAAGACATCGGGGCCCTCAGGAGAGGGTCACGCCCTTGCGGCCGGCGAGGTCTGTAAAGAACTGCCAGGCGACGCGGCCGGAGCGGGCGCCGCGTGTGGCCTGCCATTCGATCGCCTCGGCGCGGAGCTCTTCGGGCGAGATCTCGACGCCATAGGCGGCGCAATAGCCCTCGATGATGGCGAGATAGGTGTCCTGATCCGTCGGATGGAAGCCGAGCCAGAGCCCGAAGCGGTCGGACAGCGAGACCTTCTCCTCCACCGCCTCGGCCGGATTGATGGCCGTGGAGCGCTCGTTCTCGATCATGTCGCGCGGCATCAGGTGGCGGCGGTTCGAAGTCGCGTAGAGCACCACATTGTCGGGGCGGCCTTCGATGCCGCCGTCGAGTACGGCCTTCAGGCTCTTGTAATGCGCATCGTCCTGCGTGAACGACAGATCGTCGCAGAAGAGCACGAAGCGCTCCGGCGCGGCGCGGAGATAGGAGAGGAGGCGGCCGATGCTCGGCAGATCCTCGCGCTGGATCTCCACCAGCTTGAGGCGGGGGTAGTCGGCGAGGAGCGCGCCGTGGACGGCCTTCACGAGGCTCGACTTGCCCATGCCGCGCGCGCCCCAGAGGAGCGCATTGTTGGCCGGCAGACCTTCCGCGAAGCGGCGGGTGTTGGCCAGCAGCGTCTCCCGCGCCCGGTCGATGCCCTTGAGGAGCCCGATCTCCACCCGGTTGATCGCCTTCACCGGCAGGAGCGCCTCGGGCGCGGCGCGCCAGACGAAGCCGGTGGCGGCGGCGAAATCGGGGTCTGCCGCGGGCGGCGGCGCCAGGCGCTCCAGCGCCTGGGCAATGCGCAGCATCGGATCGTCGCTCACGCCTTGGGATCCTGCTCCGGTTCGGGCTCGTCGTCTTCGCCGGGGATGTCAAAGAGGCTCTCGTCCTCACCGATCACGCCCTCGGCGCGGGCCTCCTGGTCCTTCTTCCGCTCGACGCGGGCGACGAGGAAGATCGAGATCTCGTAGAGCCCGTAGACCACCACAAAGAGGATGACCTGCGTCACCACATCCGGCGGCGTCACCAGCGCGGCGACCACCAGGATGCCGACGACGGCATATTTGCGCGTGCTGCGCAGGCCCCGCGACGAGGCGAGCCCGGCAAGGCCCATCAGCGTTAGCAGCACGGGCAGCTGGAAGCAGATCCCGAAGGCGACGATCATCTTCAGCGTGATGTCGAGGCTCTCGTTGACCTTGCCCTGGAAGACGATGTCGATGCCGGTCTCGCGCACCGTCTCGACCCCGCCGTTGAAATAGGCGGCGATGACCGAGGGCACATCGGCGAAGCCGAGGAAGAAGTTCATCGCCAGCGGCACGACGACATATTGCGCGAAGGCGGCGCCGAGAAGGAACAGCGCCGGCGAGGCGATGAGGAAGGGCAGGAAGGCGTTCTTCTCGCTCCGGTAGAGCCCCGGGGCGACGAAGCGCCACATCTGGTAGGCGATCACCGGGAAGCCGAGCGCCAGCCCGCCGACGACGGAGATGCGCACGAGGGTGAAGAAATACTCCTGCGGCGCGGTGTATTGCATCACCGGGTTCTCGTTGCCGAGGTTCCGCATGGTCTGCTCGATGGGCACGAGCAGGAAGTCGAGGATGTTCCCGGCCACGGTGAAGCAGAGCACCATGCCGACCATGAAGGCGATGACGGAATAGATGAGCCGGGTGCGCAGCTCGGCCAGATGCTCGATGAGCGGGGCGGAGCTGTCTTCGATGTCGTCGGCCTGGGTCACTTATCGCTCCCGGTCTTGCGCGCGGTCTCCGGAGCGTCAGGCGCGGCGGGGTCGGGTGTCGGGCCGGAGGTCGGGCCGGAGGCATATTTCTCCGCCGCCGTGCCGGAGACGTCGGGCGCCTTGCGGGGGGCCTTGGCGGGGGCAGGGGCCTCGGCCTTGGGGGCCGCCTTGCGGGCGCGCGGCTTCGGGGCGGCGTCGCCCTTGGGCTTGGCGGTGGTCTTGGATTTGGCGGCGGTCTTCCTGGCCGGCGCCGACTTCGCGGGGGACGTCTTCGCGGGCGCGGCCTTTGCCGGTGCGGCCTCAGCCGCCTCGGCCTTGGCGCTCGACTTTGCGGGGGCCTTCTTCGTCGTGGTCTTCTTGGCCGCCGGCTTCTTCGCCGCCGGCGCCTTCGCGGGGGCTTCAGCCGGCGCCGTCTCGGCTGCCGCCTCGGCTTTCGTTCCGGCCGCCGCCTTCACCGGCCCCTTGATCGGGGCCGAGGGTTCGGGCGCGGCGTCGCGGGAGGTCACGCTGCCCTTGGCGAGGTCTTCCTCCGCCACGGGCTCCGGCTCGTCCGAAAGTTCAGCCGCATCCAGCTCCGCCGCCTCGCGGGCCTTGCGCTCCTCGGCCTTCTTCGCCGCCGTCTCGCGGATCTTCTCGGCCTGGGCCTTGCGCTGCGCCGAAAGCCGCTCGGTTTCGCCGCCGGGCTTCAGGCTGTTCGCCAGCGACTTGGAGGTGAAGTGCACCGGCCGGGCCGCCGCCTCGATGGTCTTCGAGATGTCCTTCATCCCCGATTCGTCGGCCGCCGCTTCCATCGCGCGCGAGAAATCGCGGGCCATGGCCCGGGCTTTCCCCGTGACCTGGCCGATGGTGCGGAACATGCCGGGAAGATCCTTCGGGCCGACGACGATCAGCGCGACCACGCCGATCACCATGAGCTCGGACCAGCCGATATCGAACATGAAGACCCCCTAGGGCGAGGCGCCGGGGGCGCCTCAGGCTTCTTTCTTCTCGCCCTCGGGCGTCACGTCACGGGCGCTCTCCGCCGAGGCGTCGTCCAGCTCGCGCTTGGAATCGTCGACACCGCGCTTGAAGGCGGTGATGCCCTTGCCGACCTCGCCCATGAGCGAGGAGATCTTCCCGCGGCCGAAGAGCACCAGCACCACCACGGCGATGAGCAGAAGGCCCGGAAGGCCGATGTTGTTGAGCATGTCGCGTCTCCCTGATCCGGCCGCCCCTCACGGGCGGCGCGCTGCTCCTGATGGCCCCTGTCTAAGCGCCGCCAGGGGAGGGCGGAAGCGGGAAAGGCTGGCCTTCGTCGCATTTTCTGTCAAAAAGCTGTCAGGAGGGGTGATGGCCCGGAAAGACAGATTGTTCGCACTGATGCAGCTTCTGCGGAGCGGCCGGGTGATCCGGGCGGAGGATCTGGCGGCGCGGCTCGGCGTGTCGCTGCGCACGATCTACCGCGACATGGATGTGCTCATCGATTCCGGCGTGCCGATCGAGGGGGCGCGCGGGCTCGGCTACCGGGCGACGGAGGATCTGGCGCTGCCGCCGCTGACGCTCAGCCTGACGGAGCTGGAGGCGCTGCATCTGGGGCTAGCCGCCGTGGGGGCGGGGGCGGATGCCGAGCTCAGCGCGGCGGCCGAGAGCCTTTCGGCCAAGATCGACGCCGCCCTGCCGCAGGATCGCCAGAGCCCGCCCGCCGGCTTCGGCCATGCCATCGGCCCCTTCGCCGAGGCGCCGGAGGCCCATGCCTGGCTGCCGCAGATCCGCGCCGCGCTCCGCGCCCGCCAGAAGCTTCGCGCCGCCTGGGAGGGCGGGGCAGACACGCTCCGCCCCCTGAAGATCGCCTATTGGGGCCGCGTCTGGGTGCTGACGGCCTGGGCGGAAGAGGCGGCGGCCTTCCTCGAACTCCGCGTCGACCGCCTGACGCATCTGCGCGCGCTCCCCGAGCTCTTCGTCGACGAGGAGGGCAAACGCCTGACCGACTTCACCCCGCCCTGATCGTCTTTGCTCCCCAAAAGTCCTCAGGGGGGGATCTCGGGGGGCCGACAGCCCCCCGGGGTTTGCGGCCAAAGCTGCGCTGGCATTCTGAGCGCTTCGCTCAGGGTCTCCCCGCCTCCGCCTTTCCCAACGGTGCCGCGCAGGGCGAGCGCCGGCCCGGGGGGTGGCGCTCCGACGGCTGGACGGAGCGCTTTATGGCGCAGCCACATCCCCGCTCCGAGCTCATGCCCGGCGTCACCAGAGCGCCAGCCCGCGGGGCGGGCCGGCGCTCGCCCTGCGCCGTTCCGGCGCGTGCCGGGCGGGGGCGAAAGCGGCACCGTCGCCCCCGTAGGGTGGGTTCGTAACCCACCTCTTCGGGCAGGCCGCCCCCGTACGCCCCCCTTGCCCTCCCGCGCCCCCCGTCCTACCCCTTCCCCCCGGGAGACCCGCTATGCGCCTCAACGAAATCCGCTACGACAATGCGCTGCCGATCGACGGCTACGCCCCCGGCTTCTGGCGGGTCGGCGGTAAGCTGATCGAGGGCCATGCGCTCGTCCTGCCCTCCGGCGCCGGGCACTGGGGCGGGCTCGAGGATATGGCGCCGCTCTTGGAGGCCGCCGAGCTGCTCGACGTGCTCTTCGTCGGCACCGGCGCCGAGATGGCCTATCTGCCGCAGCCCTTCCGCACCGCGATGGAGGGCGCCGGCATCGCCGCCGAGCCGATGGCCTCGCCGGCGGCGGCGCGCACCTACAACGTCCTTCTCAGCGAGGGCCGCCGCGTCGGCGCCGCGCTTCTCGCGCTCTGACGCCCATGCTGGCGGTCCGGGGCCTGAGCGTGGCGCGGGGCGGGCGGCGCCTGCTCGAAGGGGTGAGCTTCACCCTCGCCCCCGGCGCGGCGCTGCTGCTCACCGGCCCCAACGGCATCGGCAAGACGACGCTGCTGCGCTGCCTCGCCGGGCTGCAGCCGCCCGAGGCGGGGGAGGTCAGCGGCAATGCCGAGGCTGCCTATGCCTCCCATGCCGACGGGGTGAAGGCGCAGCTCACCGTCACCGAGAACCTGGCCTTCTGGGCGGCGCTCTATCGCCGACCCTGCGACCCCGCCGTCCTTTCCGCCTTCGACCTCGCCGCCCTCGCCGACAGGCCGGGCGGGGCGCTCTCCTCCGGCCAACGGCGGCGGCTCGGGCTGGCGCGGCTGGCGGTAATCGGGCGGCCGCTCCTTCTTCTCGACGAACCCACCGTCTCGCTCGATGCCGCCTCCGTGGCCCGCTTCGCTGCCTGGCTGCGGGAGGTCCATCTCGCCGGGGGCGGCTCCGCCGTCATTGCCACGCATATCCCGCTCGGCCTCGAGGCGCCGAGCCTCGATCTCGCCGCCCATCGGGCGGGCCCCGAGGCGGCCGCGGCCGCGGGCGATGAGGCCTTCCTGTGAGCGCGCTCCTGCTGCGAGACCTCCGCCTCGCGCTCCGCTCCGGCGGCGGCTTCGGGCTGGGGCTGGCCTTCTTCCTGATCGTCATCGTGCTCGTGCCCTTCGGCATCGGCCCCGAACGCGCGCTCCTCGCCCGGATCGCGCCCGGGATGCTCTGGGTCGCGGCGCTCCTTGCCGCGCTGCTGACGCTCGACAGGCTCTTCGCGCTCGACCACGAGGACGGCGCGCTCCAGCTCCTCGCCACCGCGCCCCTGCCGCTGGAATCCCTCATCCTCGCCAAGGCCCTGGCCCACTGGCTGACCACCGGCCTGCCGCTGACGCTGGCCGCTCCGCTCCTCGGCCCGCTTCTGGCGCTGCCGGCCGGGGCCGCGCCCTGGCTCCTCCTCTCGCTCGCCCTCGGCACGCCGGCGCTCTCGCTCATCGGGGCCTTCGGCGCGGCGCTGACGCTTTCCATCCGCCGGGGCGGGCTGCTCCTGTCGCTCATCGTCCTGCCGCTCTACGTGCCGACGCTGATCTTCGGGGCAGAGATGGCGCGCCGCGGCGCCGAGGGGCTGGCGCAGGGCGCGGCGCCGGCCATGCTGGCGGCGCTCAGCCTCGGCTGCCTCGCGCTCATGCCCTTCGCCGCCGCCGCGGCGCTGCGCGTCAACCTCCGGTGAGCCCGATGGACGCCGCCGCCCCCCCGAGGTAGGAGATCCCCATGTCGTTCTGGCAATATGCGAACCCCAAGAAGTTCACCGAGACGGTGACGCCGCTGATCCCCTGGATCCTCGGTCTGGCGCTTCTGTGCCTCGCGGGCGCGCTCGTCTGGGGCGTGTTCTTCACGCCAGAGGATTACCGGCAGGGCGCCACGGTGAAGATCATCTATCTGCATGTGCCGAGCGCGCTGATGGCCATCAACGCCTGGTTCATGATGCTGGTGGCCTCGCTCATCTGGCTGATCCGGCGGCATCATGTCTCGGCGCTGGCCGCGAAGGCGGCGGCGCCGGTCGGCATGGTCATGGTGCTCATCGCCATCGCCACCGGGGCGATCTGGGGCAAGCCGATGTGGGGGACCTACTGGGCCTGGGACCCGCGGCTCACCTCCTTCCTCATCCTCTTTCTCTTCTATCTCGGCTACATGGCGCTCTGGGCCGCCATCGACGATGCCGATACCGCGGCCGACCTGACCGCCGTCCTTTGCATCGTGGGCTCGGTCTTCGCCGTGCTCTCGCGCTATGCAGTGCTCTTCTGGAACCAGGGTCTGCATCAGGGTGCCTCGCTGTCGCTCGACCCCGAGGAGCATGTGGCGGATGTGTTCTACTATCCGCTCCTCGTCTCCATCGCCGGCTTCGTGCTGCTCTTCATCGGGCTGGTGCTGCTGCGCACCCGATCCGAGATCGCGCTTCGCCGCGCGGCAGCGCTGGAGCGCCGGACGGAGGCGCGCCTCGCCACGGGAGAGCCGGCATGACCTTCCTCGGGGACTACGCCGCCGAGGTGATCTCGGCCTATATCGTCTCGCTCCTCCTGATCGGCGGGCTCGTCTGGCTCTCCTTCGCGCAGGCGCGCCGGGCGCGGGCCGCGGTGGAGCGGGCCGAGGCGCTGGGGGAGGCCCCAGGGGAGGCGAGGGAGACCCGCAATGGCTAGGCTCTCGCCGCTCGTCATCCTGCCGCCGGCGATCTTCGCGGCCATCGCCGGGCTCTTTCTCGGCGGCATGGTCGTCAACCGCGACGATGCGCTGCCCTCGACGCTGATCGGCCGCGCGGCGCCGCCGCTGCCCGTCGAGGCGCTGCCCGGCAAGCCGGCGCTGACCGACGAGATGCTGCGCAGCGGCGAGCTCACCATCGTCAATTTCTGGGCCTCCTGGTGCCCGCCCTGCCGGCTGGAGCATCCGACGCTGATGGCGCTGGCGGCCGAGGGCTACCGGGTCGCGGGCGTCAACTTCCGCGATGAGGAGCCGGCGGCGCAGGGCTATCTCGAGGACGAGGGCGACCCGTTCTTCGCCTCCGCCTTCGACCCGCGCGGGCGCACGGCCGTGGACTGGGGCGTCACCGCCCCGCCGGAGACCTTCCTCGTCGATGGCGAGGGCGAGGTGCTCTTCCGCTTCGTCGGCCCGCTCATCGGCGCCGCCTATGAGCAGCAGTTCCTGCCGGCGCTGGAGGAGGCCTCCGCCGGCATGGCGGCGGAGTAGGCTTGCCGAGCGCGGCGGGGACATGGTGGGTTGAAAACCCACCCTACGCCCGGTTGCGAGCGACGCGCTTCACCTGAGCCCGGACAGCGTCCCCCCGGGCGGCGCTACTCCGCCGGCTCCAGCGTGATGATGCCCGTCGCCGCCGCGCGGGCGAGGCCGGCGTCGAGCGACATGGGGATGTATTCGCCGCGCCGCCAGAGCTCGCCCAGATCGTCGTAATGCCGCGAGAGCGGGTGGCCCGACTGACCCGTCGAGATCACGAAGACCGAGGAATCGGGGTCGGCGAAATCGTAGACGCCGCGATAGGCGGCGGCGTGGACATTGGCGAAGGGCGTGTCTCCCGTCCCGGCCGTCACGCCACGGTTCAGAGTGAAATCGCCGCCCGAGGTCGACTGGCGGATGTTCACGAACCACGAGAGCACCGGCACCTCGCCCATGACCTGATGGTCGTGCCGCGCCACATGCGCATCGCCCCAGCGCAGGCTTTGCAGATCCTGCCCGTAATGCTCGCCGATCCAGACGAGCGCATCGTCGAGCGCCATGCGCGCGACATCGACGCAGCTCTCCTCCGGTGCCGACTGGCGCACGTCGCACCAGGCGCTGGCGCCGCCGACGTCGCGGTAGACCCGCTCGAGGAAGAGCGGCTCGACATGGGTGAATTCCTCCGCGAAGGGGCCGAGGTCATCCTCGATGAGCCGGGCCTGCAGGGCGCGGACCCAGGCGGCATAGATCAGCGGCTCGGGCAGATGCTCGTTCATCTCGCCGTTCCAGTCGGCGAGGAGCGCCAGCGCCTCCTGCCGGCGCTTCTCGGGCGTGCCCTCGGGCGCGGCTTCGCCGGTGTACCAGAGGTTGGCGCCAATGAGCGGCAGGAGCGTCCGTGCGGCGGGGGAGATCGTGTCGAGCTGCGTCTCGATGAAGCTGTCGCGGGTATGCACCTCGCGCTCCTGCATCAGAAAGGTCCAGCGCTGCACGCGCTGGCTGTCGCCCCAGTCGAAGGTCAGGTGCCGCGGGAAGGGGCGGTCGACGATCTTGTTGTTGGTATTGCCGAGGATGCCGCCGTCGGGATCGTTGAAGGAGGGATTGTCCTCATAGGGATAGAAGCCCTGCCAGCGGTTTTCCTCCAGATAGCCGAGGGTCGGCAGGCGGCCCTGGCTCTGGTGCGCGGGGTCGCGGCGGGGCATCTGCCCGGCGACCTGCAGCGCGATGTTGTTGCGGTCGGCCAGCGTCACTGTCGTCGCCGGGGCGACGAAGCGCGAGAGCGCCTCCTGGCCTTCCTCCACCGAATGCGCGCGCATGAGCGCCAGCCCGGCGGAGACGGAGGTATCCTCGCGGCTGAGGCCCGTCCAGGCGGCGGAGGTCACATGGCCGGGCGGCCGGATATAGGGCAGGCCGAACTGGTCGGCCGGAAGGACGGGGCCATTGGCCGTCCATTGCAGATGGACCGTCAGGGGCGGCGCATCGGCGATGGTGATGATCGAATCGCGCTGGACGAACTCCTCCCAGCCGTCCGGGCCGCGATACTGGTCGGCATTGGCCGGGTTCACCTCCTCCTGATAGAGGTCGACATCGTCGAGATAGGTGGTGGTGATCCCCCAGCCGAGATCGGCGGAGCGGCCGGTGAGGATGTTGGGCATCCCCGGCACGGTGGCGCCGATGACGCCACCCGATTCCAGCTCCAGCCGCGCCAGATACCAGATCGACGGCGCCGTCAGCCCCAGATGCGGATCGTTGGCGAGGAGCGTCGAGCCGGTGGCGGCGCGGCTCACCGCCGCGGCCCAGGCGTTGGAGGCACCGGCGAGGGCAGGGGGCGTCACCGGCGAGAAGGGCCCGTATTCGGGGTGCTCGGCGGCGGCGAAGCTGGCCTCCGGCGCCTCGGGGACGAGCGCGGCATATTCCGGCAGCGAGGCGATGCCGGCACCGGGGTCGTCCGGCATCAGGTCGCGCACCCGCTCCGGCTCCAGCGCCAGCGACAGGCGGGCGCGGAGCACCTCGTCCGCGAAATTGGTGGTGAGCTGCAGGGCCATGATCTTGGCGATGGCGAGGGAATCGGCCGGCTGCCAGGGGGAGATCGGATGGTTGAAGAGCCACATCTCCGGCGCGCCGCGCCCGCGCGAACCCTCGCCGACCTCGGAGATCCAGGCGTTCACCCCGGCAGAATAGGCCTCGAGCGCCGAGAGCGCGTAAGGGTCCTGCGCGGCGACGGAGGCGGTGGCGGCGCCGTAGACGTCGAGCCGGCGGAGGAGGATGTCGGTCTGCAGCGTGCGCGTGCCGAAGAGCTCGGAGAGGCGCCCCTGCGCCGTCCGCCGGAGGGTCAGCATCTGCCAGAAGCGGTCCTGCGCATGGGCGAAGCCGAGCGCGAAATAGACGTCGTCGTCGGTTTGCCCGAAGATATGCGGCACGTCGGCATTGTCGCGGACGATCTCGACCGGCGCCGAGATGCCCGCGACGGTGAAGCTGCCATCGTAATCGGGAAGCGAGCGCGAGGCGAAATACCAGACGAGGAAGGCGGCGGCGATGACCAGTCCGACAAGCCCCACCGCCAGGCGGAAGAGCCAGCGCAGCGCGATCCCCATGGTATGTCCCCCTGCCTTCCCTCGGGGCCCGGGGCGTTGACGCCCCGGCCCGGACTTCTAGGCTCGCCTAGCAAACATCACGGGCAGAAGGAATGTCTCATGGCGAAGGTTGCGTTTCTCGGGCTCGGGGTGATGGGCTTTCCCATGGCCGGGCATCTGGCGGCCGCGGGGCATGAGGTGGCGGTGTACAACCGCACCGCTTCAAAGGCCGAAACCTGGGTCGAGGCCCATGGCGGCCGCGCGGCGCCGAGCCCGCAGGAGGCGGCGGCCGGCGCCGCCTTCGTCATGGCCTGCGTCGGCAATGACGACGATCTGCGGGCGGTCTGCCTTGGCGAGACCGGCGCCTTCCTCGGCATGGGCAAGGGGGCGATCTTCGTCGATCACACGACGGTCTCGCCGGCTGTGACGCGCGAGCTGGCCGAGCGCGCGGGCGCCCTCGGGCTCGGCTATGTCGACGCGCCCGTCTCCGGCGGGCAGGCGGGGGCCGAGAAGGGCCAGCTTTCGGTCATGTGCGGCGGGGCGGAGGCGGATTTCACCGCCGCCGAGCCGGTGATCGCGGCCTATGCGAAGATCTGCCGGCGCCTCGGCGAGGTCGGCGCCGGGCAGGTCACCAAGGCCGCCAACCAGATCGCCATCGCCGGGCTGGTGCAGGGCCTCTCGGAGGCCCTGCATTTCGCCGAGAAGGCCGGGCTCGACGGGCGGGCGGTGGTGGAGGTGATCAGCCAGGGCGCCGCGGGCTCCTGGCAGATGGTCAACCGCTACGAGACGATGCTGGAGGATGAGTTCGAGCATGGCTTTGCGGTGGACTGGATGCGCAAGGACCTCGCCATCTGCCTGCAGGCGGCCGACGAGGTGGGCGCCTCGCTGCCGGTCACGGCGCTGGTCGACCAGTTCTACAAGGATGTGCAGAAGATGGGCGGCGGGCGGTGGGATACCTCCTCGCTCTTCAAGCGCCTGCGCGCCGCCGGCTGAGCGGGCCCGAACATCGCGCGAAACTCCCGGGTGCCGGCCGGGCGGGGGGCTGTCTGCCCCCCGTCGCCTTCGGCGCCTCCCCCCGAGGATGCCCGGGAGCAAAGACCGGGGAGCCTCAGCGCTCCGGCAGCAACCCGCGCGGGCTGAAGCGCAGGACGAGGAGGAGGACGAGCCCCATCGTCAGGAGCCGCATATGCGCGGCCGCGTCCTGCAGGTGGCCGCGGAGCCAGGAGCCTTCCGACATGCCGGAGGTGATGACATCCATCAGCCAGAGCCCCATCGGCTCGACCATCACCCAGAGCCACCAGATCAGCATCCCCCCGAGGACGGAGCCGAAGTTGTTCCCCGAGCCGCCGACGATCACCATGACCCAGACGAGGAAGGTGAAGCGGAGCGGCTGGTAAGTGCCGGGGGTGAGCTGGCCGTCGAGCGTCGTCATCATCGCGCCGGCGATGCCGACGACGGCACTGCCCAGGATGAAGACCTGCAGGTGGCGGCGGGTCACGTCCTTGCCCATGGCCTCGGCCGCGACCTCGTTGTCGCGGATGGCGCGCATCATGCGGCCCCAGGGCGAGGCGAGCGCCATCTGCGCGAGGATGAGGAGCACCACCAGCACCGCGGCGAAGAGCCCGGCATAGGCAAGTTTCACCGTAAGCGACGAGGCGGTCACGGCATCCATCCCCCAGGCGGCGGCGCGCTCGAGGAAGGCCGGATCCTGCTGCAGATCGACCTCATAGGGCACGGGGCGGGGCAGTCCGGCGACGTTCTTGACGCCGCGCGCCAGCCAGTCCTCGTTCTTGAGGACGGCGATGATGATCTCGGCGATGCCCAATGTGGCGATGGCGAGGTAGTCCGACCGGAGGCCAAGGGCGGTCTTGCCGATCACCCAGGCGGCACCGGCGGCGAGGACGCCGCCGAGCGGCCAGGAGACGAGGATCGGCAGGCCGAGCCCGCCGAGATAGCCGGTGGCCGCGGGGTTGATCGCCTCCACCCGCTCGACCGCGCCGTCGAAGACCCAGCGGTAGAGGAAGAAGCCGGCGACGAGATAGGCGAGAAGCACCAGCCCCGCCAGCTTGCCCTTCGGCAGCCGCGCCCAGAGCAGCATCGCGCCGGCGATGATCGCGGCGCCGAGGAGGAGCGCGCCGATCAGACGGACGCCCCCGGCCGCCCAGGCCTCGGCCACCGGCGGCACGGAGGTGAGCACGGCGGCGAGCCCGCCGAGGGCCACGAAGCCCATCACCCCGATGTTGAAGAGCCCGGCGAAGCCCCATTGGAGGTTCACGCCCAAAGCCATGATCGCCGAGATCAGCCCGTAGTTGACGATTGTCAGCGTCACCGACCAGCCCTGCGTGAGGCCTGTGACGAGAAGCAGCAGCGCCATCAGCGCATAAAGGATCAAGCCGCGCGTCATACCGATTGCCCCCGGAAAAGGCCCGTGGGCCGGAACAGCAGAACGATGATCAGGATCGCGAAGGAGACCGCGAACTTGTAATCCGTCGACAGGAGCTGGACGAGGCCGGAGGGCTCGAGCCCCTCGGGCGCCATGTAGCCGAGCACCTTCTTCCAGGCATAGGTCACCGTCACCTCCGAGAAGGCGATGACGAAGCCGCCGGCGATGGCGCCGACCGGGCTGCCGAGGCCGCCGACGATGGCGGAGGCGAAGATCGGCAGCAGGAGCTGGAAATAGGTGAAGGCCTTGAAGGACTTGTCGAGCCCGTAGAGCACGCCGGCCGTGGTGGCGAGCGCGGCGACGATGATCCAGGTGATGGCGACGACCCGCTCGGGGTTGATGCCGGAGAGGAGCGCCAGATCCTCGTTGTCGGAAAAGGCGCGCATCGACTTGCCGGTACGGGTGCGGTTGAGGAACCAGAAGAGCAGGGCGACGGCGATGGCGGCGGTCACCAGCGTGATAACCGTGGTCGTGCGGATGGCGAGCCCCTCCTCGAGGCCGGTCATCTCCCTGAACACGCGGGCGTTGATGATGAACCGCTCGCCGTCGGCGAAGCCGATGTCATCGACGCCGATGACGAAGCGCACGACGCCGTTCATTACGAACATGACCCCCATCGAGACGATGACGAGGATCACCGGCGCCGCCCGTTGCTTGCGGTAGAAGGCATAGACCGCCCGGTCTGTCCCGAGGAGGAACAATGCCGTGCCGAGAATGCCGAAGGGCAGGGCAAGGAGCGCCGTCGGAAGGACGCCGAAACTGATGCCGAGAGACTGGAAGCCCCAGGTGACGAGGATGGTGATCATCGTCCCGAAGGCCATCGTGTCGCCATGGGCGAAATTGGAGAACCTGAGGATCCCGTAGATCAGCGTCACCCCGAGCGCGCCGAGGGCGAGCTGGGCGCCATAGGCCAGCGCCGGGACGATGACGAAATTGGAGAGCGCGACGATCGCGTTCAGAAAGTCCAAGGGCGTCCCTTTCTCATGCCGGCGCCGGGGCCGGGATGTAATCGGTGCACCGGCCGCTGCCGGCGGCGAGAGTCTCGCCGTCATAGCCGATGCGCAGCCGGTACTCGAAGCGGCCGTCCGGCCAGAGCCGGAAGGCGTGCTGGTTGTCGGTCTCGCGGCCCTCCGCGATCTCTGCCGTATAGGCGTCCTCGATGCCGTCCTCGGAGCGGCCGGAGACATGGAGCTGCGGCTGCGGCCCGTCTTCGGGGCCGGCATAGCGGCGGCCGTAGGCGCCGTTTTCGACGAGCTGGAAGCTGCCGCTCAGCCCTTGCGTGGGCTGGGGCGGGTCGAAGGTGCAGGTGGCAACGCGGGCGGGGCCATAGGTCTCGTCATGCCGGCCCTGGTTGCCGCGGGCGACCATGAGGGCCACCGCGAGCGCACCGCCGCCGATGACGACGATCGGCGCGAGCTGCAGGGCAACGACCCCGGCCCGGTTCACCGGATCACCTCGCAGGTCAGGAAGGCCACGCTCGCCTCGCCGCGCGAGAGATCAAGATCATGCCAGAGCATGTTGGTTTCGCTGGAAAAGAGCAGGGTGTGGCGGCGGTCGCCCTCCGCCCAGGTGAACGGGCCGAGGCTGGAGCCGGCCTGCATCGGGGCGGCGGCTTCGTCCCAGCCGATCCGGTAACTTCCGGCGCCGTCGGCATCGACCTCTTCGGGGTCGAGCGTGAAGACCACCGGGTCGCGGCCCGAGCCGCAGGCCCCGGAGGCGCCGCAGCGCTGCGTGATGGTGCAGTCGAACACCTGCCGCGCGCCTTCGGCCTGCGCGGCGGAGCCGAGGCAGAGGATGAGGAGTGCCGCATATCTCATTGCGCTTCCTCGGAGATCGCGAGGAGCGATATGGGCGCGGCGGGGCCCGAGAGGGGCGCGCAGGCAAGCGCCACCAAGGTGCCGTCGAAGCCGAGCGTCACCACCGGCGCCTCGGCAGAGGAGGGCGAGGGCAGCCCGCATCAGCGGCCGCCCAGGAAGGTGCGGCGCACCTCCTCATCGGCCAGAAGCTCCGCGCCCGTGCCTTCATAGGCATTGGCGCCCTGGACGAGCACATAGCCCTTGTTCGCAATTTCAAGGGCTTGGCGGGCGTTCTGCTCCACCATGAGGATGGTGATACCCGTCCGCGCAATCTCGATGATCCGGTCGAAGAGCTCGTCCATCACGATGGGGGAGACCCCCGCCGTCGGCTCGTCGAGCATCAGGACCTTCGGCTGAGTCATCAGCGCCCGGCCGACGGCCACCTGCTGGCGCTGACCGCCCGAAAGCTCGCCAGCCGGCTGGCGGCGCTTGTCCTTCAGGATCGGGAAGAGATCGTAGATCGTCTCCATCGTGCCGCGGATGTCGTCGCGGCGCAGGAACGCCCCCATCTCGAGGTTCTCCTCGACCGACATAGAGGTGAAGACGTTCTGCGTCTGCGGCACGAAGGCCATGCCCTTGGCGACGCGATCCTGCGGCGAGAGGCCGGAGATGTCTTCGCCGTCGATGGTGACGGAGCCCGAGCGGAGCCGCAGCATCCCGAAGATCGCCTTCATCGCGGTGGACTTGCCGGCGCCGTTCGGGCCGACGATCACGGCGATCTGCCCCGCCTCGGCGGCGATGGTGCAGCCATGCAGGATGTCGGCGCCGCGGCCGTAGCCGCCGGTCATCGCCTCGCCGATGAGGAAGGGCGCGCCCTCCCGCGCGGTGGCGGGATAGGTGGAGCGCCCCGGCGGGGCACTCAGCGGCGCGTTGTCGCGGGTGATCGAGCGGTCGTTATTGCCGCGGCTGCCGTAATCGCTCACGCCGCCCCCTTGTTCTTGAGACCGCGCCCCAGATAGGCCTCGATGACCGCCTCGTTCTGCAGGATCTCGTCCGACGAGCCGGTGGCGAGCACGCGCCCCTCCGCCATGACGATAACCGGGTCGCAGAGCCGGGCAATGAAATCCATGTCGTGCTCGATGATGCAGAAGGTGTAGCCGCGCTCGGTGTTGAGCCGCTGGATGGCGTCGCCGATGGTGCCGAGGAGCGTGCGGTTCACGCCGGCGCCGACCTCGTCGAGGAAGACGATTTTGGCATCGACCATCATGGTCCGCCCGAGCTCGAGCAGCTTCTTCTGCCCGCCGGACAGGTTGCCGGCCTTCTCCTCCGCCAGGTGAGAAATGGTCAGGAAGTCGAGGACATCGCTTGCTTTTTCCTTGAGCGCCTTCTCTTCCTCGCGGATGCGGGCGCGGTGGACCCAGGCGCTCCAGATGCTCTCGCCCGTCTGCGCGGCGGGGACCATCATGAGGTTCTCCAGCACCGTCATCGAGGAAAACTCGTGGGCGATCTGGAAGGTCCTGAGGAGGCCCATATGGAAGAGGTCATGCGGCGGCAGGCCGGTGATCTCCTCCCCGTCCATGAAAACGCGGCCGGAGGTCGGCGGCAGCCGCCCGGCGATCACGTTGAAAAGCGTCGTCTTTCCGGCGCCATTCGGGCCGATGAGCCCGGTGATGGAGCCTGCGGCGATCTCGAGCGATGCGCCGTCCACGGCATGAAAGCCGCCGAAATGCTTGTGTAGGTTCTCGACCCTGATCACTGCCTGGTCCCCTCAGGCTGGCCCGTTCGGGCTTTTTGTTGGTGGCCGGGCCCGGGAGGCATCTCCCGGGCCCGGCGTCGTCAGGTCAGCGGAACTGGACCGTTTCGATCACGCCGCCCTGGATCTCGATCTCGCGGTAGTTGCCGGCGCTCTCGCCGGCCCCGATCAGCTCCACCGCGGTGGCGCCGATGTAGTCGATATCCGTGCCGGCGGCGATGAGCTCCAGCGCCTTGCCGAGCTCGCCCGGCAGGATCGGCTCGCCGGGGGCGTTGGCCAGATCCATGATCGTGGCGGAGACGGCGGCGCTGTCGGTCGAGCCGGCGGCGGCCATGCCGAGCATGATCAGCGCGGCGGCGTCGTAGCTCTCGGGCGCGAAGGCCGAGGTGCCGTCGAAGCCGGCTTCGGAGGCGAGGCCCTGGAAGATCTCGGCGCCTTCGCTGTCGGTGCCGGGATACTGGCCGAAGGAGCCGTCGAGGCCGGAGCCGATGTCATCGACGAGCTGCTGGCCGACCATGCCGTCGGGCAGCACGAAGGTGTCGAAGGCGCCGGAATCGAGCGCGCCCTGGATGATGCCCTTGCCGCCCTGGTCGGTGTAGCCGGCGACGACGAGCACCTCACCACCGGCGGCGGCGAGCGAGGCCACCTCGGCGGAATAGTCGGCCTTGCCGTCCTCGTGGGCGGCGTTGATCGTCACCGTGCCGCCGGCCTCGGTGAAGGCGGCCTCGAAGCTGTCGGCCAGGCCCTTGCCGTAGTCGTTGTTGGTGTAGGTCAGCGCCACTTCGGAGATGCCGCGATCCATCAGGATCTCGGTCATGACCACGCCCTGACGGGCGTCGGAGGGGGCGGTGCGGAAGAACAGGTCGTCGTCCTCGGCGGTGGAGAGGCCGGGGGAGGTGGCCGACGGCGAGATCATCATCACGCCGTTCGGGCGCGCGACGTTCTGCAGGATGGCGCCGGTGACGCCCGAGCAGTCGGCGCCCATGATGGCGGCGATGCCGTCGGAGGTCACCAGACGCTCGGCGGCGGCGGTGGCGGCGGCGCTGTCGATGCAGGTGCTGTCGGCGCGGACCGCTTCATAGGTGTTCTCGGACATGCCGGAGGCGTTGACCTCGGCAATGGCCATCTCGGCGCCTTCCGCCATGGCGGGGGTGATCGATTCCAGCGGCCCGGTGAAGCCGAGGATGATGCCGATCTTGACGTCTTCGGCCGAGGCGGCACCGGCCATGAGCGCGGCGCTCGCGGTGGCGAGCATGAGCTTTTTCATTGTGGTTCTCCCTGTCTTGGACGTTTCAGTCCTGCCCGGCAGGCTAGACTGGCGATCACGGAAATGAAAGATGCCGCTGCGCCCCCAGGCGCCGGTTTTCGAGCATCTGCCCGCAGGTTGGGCGGGCCGCCCGGGCTGCGGCGATTTCCATATGGAAATCGCAGGCGGAAACCATATGGTTTCCGCTCGCCGCTCAGACGGAGAGCCGCGCCGCGTGGCTGCCGCGCTCGCGGTAGGGGGTGGTGTCGTAATGCGCCCGGTAGCATTTGGAGAAATGCGAGGGCGAGGTGAAGCCGCAGGCCAGTGCCACGTTGATGACGCTCATGTCGGTCTGCATCAGCAGGTTGCGCGCCTTCTGGAGCCGCAGCTCCATGTAGTAGCGCTTCGGGCTCTTCGACAGGTAGCGCCGGAAGAGCCGCTCGAGCTGACGGGTCGACATGCCGACCTCCGTCGCCAGCGCCGCGGGAGAGATCGGATCCTCGATCGCCTGCTCCATCCGCTGGATGACGCGGCTGAGCTTGGGATGGCGGACGCCGATGCGCGTCGGGATCGACAGGCGCTGCGTGTCCTGATCGGTACGGATCGAGGAATAGATGAGCTGGTCTGCGACGGCATTGGCGAGATCCTCGCCGTGATGATCGGCGATCAGCTTCAGCATCAGGTCGATGGAGGCGGTGCCGCCCGCCGTGGTGATCCGGTTGCCGTCGACGACGAAGACGGACTTGGTCAGCGTCACATCCTCGAATTCCTCGGCGAAACTGTCCTGGTTCTCCCAGTGGATCGTCGCCCGCTTGCCGTCGAGAAGCCCGGCCTTCGCCAGCGTGTAGGAGGCGGTGCAGAGCCCGCCCATCGTCACGCCGCGCCGCGCCTCGCGGCGGAGCCAGGACAGGACCCGCTTGGTCGTGGCCGCCTGCACGTCGATGCCGCCGCAAAGGAGCACGATGTCATCGCGGGTCAGCTCGTCGAGATCGGCATCGAGCCGGAACTCGGTGCCGGCCGAGCAGCGCGCGAAAGTGCCGCCCTCGCCAGCCAGCGACCAGGTATAGAGCTGACGGCCCGCCATGCGGTTGGCGATGCGCAGTGCCTCCACGGCGCAGGAGAAGCAGAGCATGGTGAAATTGTCGAGCAGCACGAAGACGAAGCGGCGCGGCTTGTCGGGCGCGTTCTCGATCGGGACGGTTTGTGGTTCTATCGTATTTCGCATGGCGCACCCGGTTTCAGGGAGCCTCAGCAGGTTTGCAGCTACTCCGCAAGGGCAATCGAACGCGACAAGACATTGTCGCATTTGTCCCTTTCCGGTTTGCCCGCGCCGGGGCAGCCCCGGGCGGCGCCCCCCGGGGTCAGCCGCGGCCCCACCGGGGCCCGGCCCCGGCCCTGCGACGCTCATGCCGCGCCGCGGCGGCCTTTTCCATTGGCCTTGGCCCCGCAAGGCCGCTATACGACCGCCCTGCGGCGGCGCCCGGAAAAGGGAAGGGGCCCCTGCGACCTATGGAGGACGAGATGAGCAACTGGAAGAAATCGGATTGGCGCAACCTGCCGCGGGTGCAGATGCCCGAATATACCGATGAGGCGGCGCTGCATGCCGTCGAGGCCAAGCTCTCCTCCTATCCGCCCCTCGTCTTTGCCGGCGAGGCCCGGCGGCTGAAGGCCGAGATCGCCGCCGCCCAGAGGGGCGAGGCCTTCCTGCTTCAGGGCGGCGACTGCGCCGAGAGCTTCGCGGAATTCTCCGCCGACGGCATCCGCGACACGTTCAAGGTCATGCTCTCCATGGCCATGGTGCTGACCTGGGGCGCCAAGGTGCCGGTGGTGAAGGTGGGCCGGATGGCCGGCCAGATGGCCAAGCCGCGCTCGGCCCCGACCGAGGTGAAGGATGGCGTCGAGCTGCCCTCCTACCGCGGCGACATCATCAACGGCTTCGACTTCACGCCCGAGGCGCGCAACCCCGATCCGGCCCGCATGGAGCAGGCCTATCTGCAGGCGGCGGCGACCCTGAACCTCATCCGCGCCTTCTCCACCGGCGGCTATGCCGATGTGCACAAGGTGCACGCCTGGACGCTCGGCTTCACCGGCGCGCCCGAGGCGGAGAAGTATCGCGACATGGCGATGCGCATCACCGATACGCTCGATTTCATGGCAGCCGCCGGCATCAACGGCGAGGCGCGCCATGCGATGGAGACGGTGGAGTTCTACACCTCCCACGAGGCGCTGCTGCTCGAATACGAAGAGGCGCTCTGCCGGCTCGATTCGACCTCGGGCAAATGGCTCGCGGGCTCCGGCCACATGATCTGGATCGGCGACCGCACAAGGCAGCCCGACGGCGCGCATGTGGAGTTCTGCCGCGGCGTGCAGAACCCGATCGGGCTCAAATGCGGGCCGTCGATGACCTCCGGCCATCTGAAGGCGCTGATCGCCAAGCTGAACCCGGCCAACGAGCCGGGGCGGCTGACGCTGATCTCGCGCTTCGGCGCCGGCAATGTCGGCGAGCATCTGCCGCGGCTCATCCGGGCCGTCGAGGAAGAGGGCGCCAAGGTCACCTGGGTCTGCGACGCGATGCATGGCAACACGATCAAGGCGGCCTCGGGCTACAAGACCCGGCCCTTCGAATCGGTGCTGCGCGAGGTGCGCGAGTTCTTCTCCGTCCATGCGGCGGAGGGCACGATCCCCGGCGGCGTCCATTTCGAGATGACCGGCCGCGACGTGACCGAATGCACCGGCGGCGTCCGCGCCGTAACGGACGAGGACCTGTCCGACCGCTACCACACCGCCTGCGACCCGCGGCTCAATGCCAGCCAGTCGCTGGAGCTCGCCTTCCTCGTTGCCGAGGAGCTGGTGGCGCGGCGGAGCCGGCTGGCCGATGTCGCGGTGAGCTGAGCGCCCTTACATATCTCTTGCGCAAAGGGGCCTTTCTGGGCCCCTTTGTCGTGAGAGGGAGGGGCGGGATCATGCTGACAGGACATTGCGTCTGCGGCGCCACGGGCTGGCGGCTGACGGAGATGCCGGAGGATGCCACCTCCTGCAACTGCACCCATTGCCGCCGCTTCGGCGTGCTCATGGCCTATGCCGAAGAGGGGCAGGGCGGCGAGATCACCGGCGAGACCTTCCAATACATCTGGGGCGACCGCTACATTGCCTTCCACCATTGCCCGACCTGCGGGAATTTCCTCGGCTGGACGGATCAGTCGGAAGAGGACGGCCCGCACCGCTTCTCGGTCAACCTGCGGATGGCGGATGACCCGGCGGAGGTGGCGGCGATCCCCGTGCAGCCCTTCGAGGGGCTGGTGACATTCGAGGACATCCCGAAGCGCGGCGATCAGTGCATCGCCGATCTCTGGGCCTGAGGGAGGGCAAGGATGCGCGGCACCTGTCACTGCGGCAAGACCGGATGGGACTGGGCAGGCCTGCCCGAGACGGCCACCGCCTGCAATTGCGAGAGCTGCCGGCGCTATGCCGCGCTCTGGTCCTACGACTGGGTCGGCGGGAAGATCAGCCTCTTCGGGCTGGAGGAGACCCGCGTCTTCCTCCGCGAGGATCGCGAGATCGAGTTCCACTTCTGCACCACCTGCGGCGCCATTCCGTTCTGGAGGGCCGTCTCGCCGCATCCGGACGGGCGGCGGCGCGCCGCGGTCAACCTGCGCATGGCGGAGCCGGAGGAAGTGGCCGGCGTGCCCGTCTTTCACGGCGACATGCTGGAGGGCACGGCGCCCTACCATAGCCGCGGCACGGTCGCGGATATGTGGTTCTAGCCCCCGGTCAGACGCCGCCGGAGATCACGCGGAGCTGCGGGCGCGCCTCGCGGCTCGGGCGCGGCCCGGCCATCGCCATCACGCTGTCCTCTTCCGTCACCAGCCGGGGCGAGAAGCTCTGGCGCATCGCCGGCTCCCAGCGGAGCGTCTCGCTCGGCCCGATGGACAGGCGCCGAGGCGTGCGGCCGGCGGGGGTGTCGAGCACCAGGGCGCCAAGCGCGCGGGTGGTCTCGCCCGCCTCGTCGGCGAGGGGCAGGAGCAGCAGGCGCCCCGAGGCGCGCGGCCGGCCGATGGCGCGCGAGGAATGGACGGGCAGGTCGACGAGCGCCGGCACGGACCAGAGCTGGTTGAGCCACATGCGAAGGGCGCCACGCGCCTCCGGCAGGAAGAAGGCCGAGATCGGCATCCCGCGCGGCTCCATCCCCAGTTCGGCGCTGAGCGCATGGCCCGCGACGCGCATCCGGCCGATCCCGGGCGCCACCTTTTCAAGGATGAACGCATGGGGCAGGGCGTCGTCGATGCGATTGGGGTCGATCTCTCCGCGCGCCGGCAACTTCTGCGGGCGCCCAAGGCTCCGCCAGTACCGTTCGAGTTGAACGAGAGGCCCGGTCTGGGTCGAGAGAGGTTCAAAGGGGCTGTCGCCGGTCATGCCCGATTCCATCGTTACCTTACAGATAAGTTGATCTTAGTGCCTTTAATGAAAATTGTCGCCACCGAGGTTAGGAAACAGTTAATTCCCCGCGCCCTTGCCGAAAGATTTCTGATCTCCTAACCCCCTTGGGAGTGAAGGGAGCCTGCCCATGATCGCCTCGATGACGGGATTTGCCAGCCGCACGGGCCGCGAGGGCCTGCAGGAGTGGGCGTTCGAGATCCGCGCCGTCAACGGCCGGGGGCTCGATCTGCGCCTGCGGCTTCCCGATGGCATTCCGGGGCTGGAGGCCGCGATCCGCGCCGCCGTCACCGGCGCCGTGGCGCGCGGCAATGTCTCCGTTTCACTCCGGCTCGGGGCAGGGGAGGCGGAGGGCGCCCCGGTGATCGACGAGGCGGCGCTCGATGCCGTGCTCGTCCAGATGCAGGCCGTCCGCGCCCGGGCGGAGGCGCAGGGGCTGGTGCTGGCGCCGGTCACGGCCGCCGAGCTCCTCTCCATCCGCGGCGTCCTTCGCGCACCGACGGGGCCGGGCGCTGCCCAGCTTCTGGAGCCGCTGACGGCGGATTTCGCGGCGCTCCTCGAAGATTTCCTCGCCATGCGCGCAACCGAGGGCACCGCCCTCGCCGGGCTCATCACCGGCCAGCTCGACGCCATCGAGGCGCTGACCTCCGAGGCCGCCAAGGCCGCCGCCGCCCGCGCCGCCGAAGCCCCGGCGCTTCTCGAGGCGCAGGTCGCGAAGATCCTCGCCCAGGCGGATGTCGACCCCGCGCGCCTCGCGCAGGAGCTGGCGCTCCTCGCCGTGAAGGGCGACGTGACGGAGGAGATCGATCGCCTCACCGCCCATGTCGCCGCCGCCCGCGCGCTTCTCGCCGCCGGGGGCGCCGTCGGCCGCAAGCTCGACTTTCTCGCGCAGGAGTTCAACCGCGAGGCCAATACGCTCTGCTCGAAATCCGGCAATGCCGAGCTCACCCGGATCGGGCTGGACCTCAAGGCGGTGATCGACCAGATGCGCGAGCAGATCCAGAATGTGGAATGAGTCATGAGTGACAAGACGCGCGGCCCTCGTCGGGGGCTGCTCATCATCCTCTCCTCGCCCTCGGGCGCCGGAAAATCCTCGCTGGCCCGGGCCTTGCGCGATTGGGACCCCTCGATCCGCTTCTCGGTCTCGGCCACGACGCGCGCCCCGCGCCCGGGCGAGGTCGACGGGCGGGAGTATCACTTCGTGACGCCCGAGGAGTTCGAGGCCATGGTCGCCCGCGGCGACATGCTCGAACACGCCCGCGTCTTCGGCCAGCTCTACGGGACGCCCCGCGCCCCCGTCGCCGCCGCCATGGCCGCGGGCGAGGATACGCTTTTCGACATCGACTGGCAGGGCGGCCAGCAGATCAAGGTCTCGGATCTCAATGCCGATGTCGTCTCGATCTTCATCCTGCCGCCCTCCATCGCCGCGCTGGAATCACGGCTGAAGGGCAGGGGGCAGGACAGCGCCGAGGTGATCCGCGCGCGGATGGAGAAGAGCCTCGCCGAGATCAGCCACTGGGCGGAATATGACCATGTGCTGGTCAATGACGACCTCGACCGCTGCGCCGAGGAGGTCCGCACCATCGTCGCCGCCGAACGGCTCCGCCGCTCGCGCCAGCCGTGGCTCAAGGATTTCGTCCGCGCCCTCGGCGACGAGCAGGAGGCGAGCGCATGATCTATGCCTTGGGGGATGTGGCGCCCGAGGTGGCGGCGGATGTCTGGATCGCACCCGGCGCCCATGTGATCGGCCGCGTGGTGCTGGAGGCGGAGGCCTCGATCTGGTTCGGCGCGACGCTCCGCGGCGACAACGAGGAGATCCGCATCGGCGCCGGCACGAACATCCAGGAGAACAGCGTCCTCCATACCGACATGGGCTTTCCCCTCACAATCGGCGCCGGCTGCACCATCGGCCACAAGGCGATGCTGCACGGCTGCACCATCGGCGAGGGGAGCCTGATCGGCATGGGCGCGACGGTGCTCAACGGCGCGCGGATCGGCCGGGGCTGCCTCATCGGCGCCGGCGCGCTCGTCACAGAAGGCAAGGAGATCCCCGACGGCTCGCTGGTGATAGGCGCCCCGGGCCGCGTCGCCCGCGAGCTGACGGAAGCCGAGGTGGCGGGCCTCAAGGCCTCCGCCGCGCATTACGTCGAGAATGCCCGGCGCTTTCGCGAGGGGCTCCGCCCTCAATCCTCCAGCAGGTAGACGTCGAAATCGAGATCCGGCGCCACGGCGCGCACCTCGTCCTGCACGAGGCCGGGGTCGGGCAGGCTGAGCGCCACGGCGCGGTAGCGGCCCCGGTAGCCGAGCTCCGCCAGCCGCCGCGCCAGATCGAGCGCATCGAACCCCTCGGCGAGGAGCGGCGAGACCACCAGATCGGGGCAGAGCCCGGCGAGGAGCGGTCCGTCCAGCGCATCGAAGGTGATGAACCGCGTGCCCTCGAGCTGCGGCGGCTCGATGCCCTTCAATTCCCATCGCTGCAGGTTGCCGACCACGAGCATGACAAGCTGATTGCGCACGCTCACGCCTTTTCGTCCGTTCAGATCGGCGTGCCTCGCCCGCCGCCATCGTCCCCCGCCCCGGACTTCCAGAATAGCCGCAGTTTCAGGGGGATTCGCCGCTTTGGCAAGGCGCGTCACCGGCGCCGATGGACAGCGCCATCGGCCCCCGGCTATCAGGCGGCATGGATCGCTCCCTTGCCGCCGCCCTTCTCGACGCGCTGCCGATGCCGGCCCTGCTCATCGGCCCCACCGAACGCGTCCTCGCCGCCAATATCGCCGCCGGCCGCCTCTTCGGCTGGGACGGGGCGGGGCGGCACTACATCACCGCGCTCCGCCAGCCGGTGCTGCTCGATGCCGTCGAGCAGGTCTTCCGCGACGGCGAGGTGCGCCAGAGCCGCTACCTCGCCCAGGCCGGCAACCGCGACGCCACATGGCGCGTGCAGGTGGCGCCGGTCGAGACGGGCGACGGCCGCGCCGTGCTCCTCGCCTTCGAGGACATCACGGCGGTCGAGGAGGCGGGGCAGATCCGCCGCGATTTCGTCGCCAACGTCTCGCACGAGCTGCGCACGCCGCTGACGGCGCTCCTCGGCTTCGTCGAGACGCTCCGCGGCCCGGCGAAGGACGACCCCGTCGCACGCGAGCGCTTCCTCGGGATCATGGAGCGCGAGGCCGGCCGCATGGCGCAGCTCGTCGCCGACCTCCTGTCGCTCTCCCGCGTCGAGGAGGAGGAACGGGTGCGCCCGATGACCTCCGTCGACCTCCGCGCCCTCGCCGAATCGGTGGCCGCCGCCTTCGAGCCGCAGGCGAAGACGGCCGGGGTGCGGCTGGTGCTGACCCTGGCGGAGGCGGTGCCGCCCGTGCCGGGCGATCCCGACCAGCTTCGCCAGGTGCTCAACAACCTCGTGGAGAACGCCTTGAAATACGGCAGCCGCGGCGGCGTGGTGGAGATCGCCCTCACCGGACCCGCCCCGGAACCGGCGCTCAGGACGGAGGGCCTGCGGCTTTCGGTGCGGGACGAGGGAGACGGCATCCCGGCCCACCACATCCCCCGGCTGACGGAACGCTTCTACCGCGTGGATTCGCACCGCTCCCGCGAGGTGGGGGGGACGGGGCTCGGGCTCGCCATCGTGAAGCACATCGTGAACCGGCACCGGGGGAGGCTCCGGGTGGAGAGCGAGGAGGGGGTGGGGACGGTGTTCACGCTGGTGCTGCCCGTCGGGTGAGGGGGCTTTTCTTGCCCCTCGCGCCGAAAGCCGGGGGCCATGTACCGGGCGCGCGTGTCACGCTGGATTGGCCTCTCCCGTCCCAAGCGCGCCGGAGTGGGTCGAGGCGCCGCTCCCCCGAGCCGGCGCCCGATGACGGGCCTCTGTCTACGAGGGTCTGACCACAGGCCCCGGCCCCTGCCGACCCGGCGCCGGGCGTCCAACCCACCTTTCCCCCCGCCCTCCGCCGCCTTACGCTCTCCGGAAACCCACACCCGAGGTCCCGTGTTCGAGTTCAGCAGTTACCACGTCGCCCTCGCCCTCATCGGCGGGCTCATCATCGCGGCCAACTGGCTGCCGCGGTTCCTGTCCAACCGCGAGCCGACGGCGGCGCCCTTGATGATCCTCTTCGGCGCCGCCGCCGCGCTCTTCATCCCGGGGCTGCCGCCGATCCCCGACCCGCGCTCGGCACCGGCGCCCTGGACGCTCATCAGCGAGATGACCGTGATCATCGCGCTCTTCGGGGCGGGGATGCGGCTCGACAGGCTCAGGCCCTGGGGCAAGTGGCGGACGACGGTGCGGCTTCTGGCCATCACCATGCCGCTGACCATCCTCGCCGTCGCGCTCCTCGGCGTCTGGCTGGCCGGGATGACCTTCGCCGGCGCCGTCCTCGTCGGCGCCGTCCTGGCGCCGACCGATCCGGTGCTCGCCGCCGACGTGCAGGTGGAGCCGCCGCAGGAGGGCACGGAGCATCCGGTGCGCTTCGGGCTGACCACCGAGGCGGCGCTGAACGACGGGCTGGCGTTTCCCTTCGTCTATCTCGGCCTCATCATCGCCGCCGAGGGGCTGAGCCCGGGCGAATGGGCGGCGGAATGGCTCTTTCGCGACGTCCTCTACCGCATCGCCGCCGGCACCATCATGGGCTGGCTCGGCGGGCGGGCGCTCGGCTGGGTGCTCTTCGTCATCCCGCGCCGCGCCGTCCTGGCCGAGACGGGCTCCGGCGTCGTCGCGTTCGCCGGCGTGATCCTCTGCTATGGCTCGACGGAGCTCCTCGAGGGCTACGGCTTCATCGCCGTGGCCGTGATGGGGCTGACGCTGCGCCGGGTGGAGGAGGCCCACCACTTCCACCGCCGCCTGCACGACTTCACCGAATCGATCGAGCACGCGCTGACGGCGGTGCTCCTCGTCGGGCTCGGGCTGATGCTGCCCGACCTCCTCGCCTCCCTCCAGTGGCCGCATATCGCCATCGCGGCGCTGCTCCTGGTGCTGATCCGCCCGCTCGCCGGCTGGATCGGACTGGCGGGGAGGGGGCTGCCGAAGACGGACCGGGCGGTCCTGTCGGTCTACGGCGTCCGCGGCGTCGGCTCGATCTACTACCTCTGCTACGCCGGAGAGCACATCGAGTTCGTCGACGAGAACGCCATCTGGGCGCTGGTGGCGCTGGCGATCCTGCTCTCGACGCTGCTGCACGGGTTCACCGTGGGCTGGGCGATGGACCGGCTGAGCGGGGGGGAGGAGGGGTAGGGGGGAGTTGGGGCCTTGCCTGGGAGACGAAGCCGAGACACCGGGGGAGGGTGAGGGTGGAGAGCGGGAAGGGGGGTGGGGACGGTGTAAGCGCTGGTGTTGCCGGTGGGGCGAGCTGTTAGAGTTTGGCAACTTCCCGCCGATAATATTGACGTGACGGTGCAAATCATCAACTAAGGCGAAATTGCCCCTTGGCAGAGCGGGCGAAATTGCCCCTTGGCAGAGCGGGCGAAATTGCCCCTTGGCAAAGCGGGCGGACGACATCGGAGGGGCTGGTATGTGTACGCCGAAATGTGGGCTAAACTACTACCGGTCGTCTCCTCATATATATACGCCGCAACTCACGTTGTGACATACAACATTTTGTGCTATAGGTCGCTCATGGCTCGCGCAGATGAGCCGATGAGGCGAGAGGCAAAGACTCGATGAAAAAGATACCCGAAAGCGGCGTACCCGACAGTAAAGATGCTCCGAAAGCGGACTACCGGAAAGATCGATCTGTAGAGCCGAAAAACGGTGGACCAAATCGGTATACGTTTGCTAAAGTTGTTGGTGCGCTTGGCCGCGGCGACAATATTCACGGAACTGTTCTGCGACGCCTACGTAGAAAAGAGTCTGCGTAAACTCTGAAAAGGAAAAGCGATGGACTCGTTGCCAAGCGACGAGATAAAATTTTTCGCTGATCGCTCATATACTATACTTGGCGAAATTCTGTCGTCACTTGGTGTGCGCGAAATAGAAGTAAACATCGACCGAGAAATAAATTCCGAAGTCACAGAGTTCTTTCTCCGAGACATTTACAGAATTGACAAACAACAACGCGGCTCAGTTTCGATTGCAAAATGGGCTGGCTATTGGGGCTTCTGGGTTAGGAAACTGAAGCCAATTAAGTTGATCAGGCCTAGCACGGAACGCGGATTTGAGAATATTTCCAACAACGATGCCGCAAACATAAATGAATTGGTTGCCCTTCATTTTGCCCTTGAAATTGCAGCGGCCCATCGCAGATATGGGAACTTTCAAGATAGAGTGTTAGAGAACTGTAGCAGAGCGCAAAATGGACTTTGCGATGGTGTGGAGTGCTTTTGGAAATACGCAGAGCGCTACCTCAACTTCAGTGATGAATTTTTCATAAAGTACATAACCTACTCAATGAGAAATAGAACCTTTGGGCCACATCACTTTGCACTGCTTGTTGAGAACATGATATTCTCTGCATGCACTGGATTGGAGTAATAGTGGAGCGCGGAGTATATATCGAAGAGATCAATGGCGCGATCAAAGATTGGGCGGCGGCTTCCGCCGTTCCTAAGAGTTTCTCTAAGATCCTTATTTTTGGTAGTTTGATCAATCGGAGTGGTCGGAATTTTGTGCCGCAGGGTGCAACAGCGTCTGACGTTGATCTCATCTTGCTATTTTCGGAAAGCGTGAATAACGCATCTAGTCGAAGCGAAGCTCTGATTGCGTTGCGAGATCAGGTATCCCACTTAGAACACCGAGTCGCAAAGATTTTGGCGCGCGCCTCAACAGATCCAATTTTTAGCATTCTTCCTCTGACTTCCTACGAAATACATCAATGCATCCATAAAGGGCATGATCCGAAACTATTTCTCGGAAATGTATTTCATGATGTTATGGGCGACGAGGGAAATATTGCGTCGCTGGGTGGCTATGTAGATTATGATTATCACTACGAGAATCTCGAAGCCTTTTCAGTGATTAGATTAGCGCAAGCTTACCGAAACGAGTACCTCGGCTGCAACCATTTGGGCATTTGTCGCATTCACGGCTTCTCTGGAGAATTGCCGCTTCCGAAGCAGATCATGAGGAGTGGTGCGTTACTTCGGTATTTCGCTAGCGATCGCGAAGATCAGTCGTTTCGCACTGATCTAGAAGAAGGCTATCATTATCTTTTGCAACTGTTCGAACGAATGAGAGCCTCCTCGGCGCTACACCAGACCTTATGGGATCACGTGAGTGCGAGGTCTCTTGGCCGGGGTGAGGCCCCGGATTTGACGCCTGACGACATGCTTCTGGCACATGAAGTTATGTATGACGAGGCCAAGGGACTCGTTGTGCCATCTGTGAGAGATGCAATTAGGGAAGTTATGGAAGCGGAATCTACGCCTTCTTCCCCCAATTGACGACAACAAGAGATTTGGGGCCCCCCCCGAGAGATGAAATCCGGGTTCGTTTTTGAAGCCCCCACCGTCACAAAACTCTTACATCCCTGTCACAAAAGCATAGCCCGAGCCCCCTAAGCCGGCGCCTTGTGGCCGGCGCCTCAGACCGGCCCGAACTGACAGGAGATACCTATGTCCCTCGTGAAACTGACCGCCTCGACGATGGCGATCGCTGCTGCCTTCACGACCGCTGCCGTGGCTCAATCGCGCGACACCGTCCAGATCGCCGGCTCCTCCACCGTGCTGCCCTATGCCAACATCGTGGCCGAGGCCTTCGGTGCCGAATCCGACTTCCCGACGCCCGTCGTCGAGGGCGGCGGCTCCTCCACCGGCCTCTCCCGCTTCTGCGAGGGCGTCGGCGAAGGCACCATCGACATCGCCGATGCCTCCCGCGCCATCAAGGACAGCGAGATCGAGACCTGTGCCGCCAACGGCGTGACCGACATCATCCAGGTCCGCATCGGCTATGACGGCATCGTCTTCGCCTCCGACATCAACGGCCCGGAATTCGCCTTCACCCCCGCCGACTGGTACAAGGCGCTGGCCGCCGAGGTCGTCGTCGACGGCGAGCTCGTCGCCAACCCCTACACCAACTGGAATGAAGTGAACGGCGATCTGCCCGACCAGGCGATCAACACCTTCATCCCCGGCACCAACCACGGCACCCGCGAAGTCTTCGAGGAGAACGTCATCCTCGCCGGCTGCGAGGAATCGGGCGCCATGGAAGCCATGATCGGCATGGGCATGGATGAAGATGCGGCCGAAGAAGCCTGCATGACCATCCGCACCGACGGCACCTCGGTCGACATCGAAGGCGACTACACGCAGACGCTCGCGAACCTCGACTCGACGCCGAACGGCATCGGCGTCTTCGGTCTCGCCTTCTACGAGAACAACACCGACCGCCTGCAGGTCGCCACGATGTCCGGCGTCACGCCCTCGACCGACACGATCGCCACCGGCGAATATCCGGTCTCGCGTCCGCTCTACTTCTACATCAAGGCCGCCCATATCGGCGTCATCCCGGGCCTGAAGGAATATGCCGCGTTCTTCATGTCCGACGACATGGCCGGCCCGGACGGCCCGCTCGCCGAATACGGCCTCGTCTCCGACCCCGAGATCGCCGCCACCCAGGCGATGATCGAAGCCGAAGAGACCATGTGATCGACCCCATCGGTTGATTGCAGGCGGGGCGGCCGGTACCGGTCGCCCCGACCCAACTCCAAAGGACATCCTTGATGAGCGGCCTTCTCACTTTTCCGGCGGCCCTGATCCTCGTGGCGCTCTTGTGCGTCGCCGGCTCCCTCCTCGGCCGCGCCCGGGCGCGACGCGCCGTGAACGGCGAGACGCGGCGGCTGCATTCGCGGCCCGTGCATCACGGCTGGCATGTCGTGCTGGCGACGCTGATCCCCGCCTTCGCGGTGATGGTGATCTGGGCGCTGGCGCAGGGCTTCGTCTCCAACCTCTATCTCGGCGCCACCGTCGGCACCGATCTTGCCGAGCTTCGGCTGCCTGAAGCGGAACAGGAGGGCCTCGAGGCCGAGGAGATCGAGGTGCGCGAGGCGGCGCGGCGCGAGCTTTTCCTCGGCAATGTCCGCACACTCGCCGAGGCGCTCCACGGCGCCACGGCCAGCGATGTGATCTCGCCGCGCGAGATCGAGGGCTGGGACGCCGGCACGGATGATATCGGCGCGCTCCTGCGCGATGCCGGCCAGGTGGCGCCGCTCGGCGTGACGCCCGGGATGTTCGAGGCCGCCAAGGCCCTGCAGGGCTTCAACCGGGCGCTCTCCATCGCCGGGCCGATCCTTGTGGCGCTGATCGCGATTGCCGGCTTCCTCTGGTCGCTCGCCGCCATCGGCACCGAGTTCCGCGCCCGCAACGTGGTGGAGCGCTGGATCGTCGGCCTGCTGATCTTCGCCTCGACCGTCGCCATCCTGACGACGCTCGGCATCCTCGCCGCCGTCACCTTCCCCTCGATCACCTTCTTCGCCGAATACGGCGTGATCGACTTCCTCTTCGGGCTGACCTGGGCGCCGGCAGGCGATACCGTCGGCCTGCCGCAGGGGCCGGAGGGCGAATACGAGAGCCTCCTGGGCTTCCTGCCGCTGATCTGGGGGACGCTCTACATCTCGGCGGTGGCGCTGGTGGTGGCGACGCCCCTGGGGCTCCTCGCCGCCGTCTACCTCAGCGAATTCGCGAGCCGCCAGGTGCGCGCCTGGGTGAAGCCGGCGCTGGAGGTGCTGGCCGGCGTGCCGACCATCGTCTACGGCATCTTCGCGCTCGTGACGATCGGCCCCTTCCTGCAGGCGGTCGTCGGCACGACGATCATGCCCAACACCGTCTCGGTCATGACCGCGGGCGTGGTGATGGGCATGATGCTCGTGCCCTTCGTCTCGTCGCTGTCCGATGACGTCATCAACGCCGTGCCGCAGGCGATGCGCGACGGCTCGCTCGGGCTCGGCGCCACCCCGTCGGAGACGATCACCAAGGTGATCCTGCCCGCCGCGCTTCCCGGCATCGTCGGCGCCATCGTGCTCGCGGCCTCGCGCGCCATCGGCGAGACGATGATCGTGGTGCTGGCGGCCGGCGCCCTGTCGAACGTGCAGGGGCTGGAGCCCAACCCGTTCGGCGCCGTCGTCACGGTCACCACGCGGATCGTCTCGGTGCTGACCGGCGAGGCCTCGGGCTTTGACAGCATCGACGTTCTGGCCGTCTTCGCGCTGGCCTTCACGCTCTTCTTCATCACCCTCGGGCTCAACCTGCTCGCCCAGCGGATCGTCCGCAAATACCGGGAGCAATACGAATGACCGATATCACGCCCGAAGCCAGCCCCCGGACGGGCCAGTCGCTCTTCATGCGCACGGCCAATGTCCGCCGCCGCTACCGGCGGGGCTCGGTCCTCAAATACCTCGGCCTCACGGCCATCGTGCTGGTGCTTTTCTTCCTCGGGGTGCTCCTCTGGTCGATCCTGTCGCGGGGCCTGCCGGCCTTCTTCCAGCACCAGGCCGAGATCCAGCTCTACTACGACCCCGAGGTGCTCGAGGCGGACGGGCAGGGGCCCGAGGCGCTGGCCGGGCTCTCGCTCCGCTCCGACATCGAGCGCGGCATCTTCGCCGACTCGCTCCGCCGGACGCTGGAAGAGAACGGCATCGACACCAGCGCCTATGACGACGGCGAGCTCTCGGCGCTGATCTACGCCGCCAACCGGCGCGATGTGCGCGACGAGCTGGTGGCCGACCCGGGGTTGGTGGGGCAGACCGTCTCCGTCGGCGTGCCGATCTCGCTCAACCTCACGCGCTATCTGACGGGCGAGCTCTCGGGCGAGGGCCGCGCGGGGATGCCGCCCGGCTTCACGCGCGAGCAGCTCGACCTCATCGACCAGATGCAGGCGGCCGGGCTCATTGACCGGAACTTCCGCTGGAGCTTCTTCACCAACGAATACAGCCAGTCCGGCGAGGTGGCGGGCATCGGCCCGGCGCTCATGGGCTCGGCCTACATGATGCTCGTCGTGCTGGTCTTCTCGCTGCTCTTCGGTGTCGCCGCCTCGATCTATCTCGAGGAATTCGCACCGAAGAACCGGCTGACCGACCTCATCGAGATCAACATCGCCAATCTCGCCGCCGTGCCCTCCATCGTCTTCGGCATCCTCGGGGCCGCGATCCTCCTGGCATTGGGCGATCTCGGCTTCGGCTCGTCGATCCGGGGGACGGCGCTGCTCGGCGGGATCGTCCTCAGCCTCATGACGCTGCCCACCATCGTCATCGCCACCCGCGCGGCGCTGAAGGCGGTGCCGCCCTCGATCCGCGATGCCGCGCTCGGCGTCGGCGCCTCGAAGATCCAGACGGTCTTCCACCACACGCTGCCGCTCGCCATGCCCGGCATCCTGACGGGGACCATCATCGGCATCGCGCAGGCTCTGGGCGAGACGGCGCCGCTCCTGCTCATCGGGCTCTCGGTCTCGACCGGCGCCGGCATCCTGTCGTCGCCCTTCACGGGCGGGCTTATGGAGCAGGCGCAATCCATGCCGACCGTCGTCTATCTCTTCGCGCAGAACCAGGACACGCCGGTCCGCGAGGGCTTGGCGCAGGCGGCCATCATCGTCATGCTGGCGCTGCTCTTTGCGCTCAATATCATCGCCATCCTGCTGCGCCGACGCTTCGAGCGGCGGTGGTAAGGAGAATATCATGAAAGATCAGCGTCTTACCGACCGGGAAGTGGACATGCAGGATATCAAGATCGCCGCGCGCAACGTGCAGGTCCATTACGGCGATACCCATGCGATCAAGGATGTGAACGTCGAGATCGCCGACAAGACCGTCACCGCCTTCATCGGCCCCTCGGGCTGCGGCAAGTCGACCTTCCTGCGGTGCCTCAACCGGATGAACGACACGATCGACTCGTGCCGCGTCACCGGCGACATCCTCATCGACGGCGAGGACATCTACGATGCCCGCGTCGATCCGGTGCAGCTCAGGGCCAAGGTCGGGATGGTCTTCCAGAAGCCCAACCCCTTCCCGAAGTCGATCTACGACAACGTCGCCTACGGCCCCCGCATCCACGGGCTCGCGCGGAACAAGGCCGAGCTCGACGAGATCGTCGAGCGGGCGCTCCGCCGCGGCGCCATCTGGGACGAGGTGAAGGACCGGCTCGACAAGCCCGGCACCGGCCTCTCCGGCGGCCAGCAGCAGCGCCTGTGCATCGCCCGCGCCGTCGCCACCGAGCCGGAGGTCCTTTTGATGGACGAGCCCTGCTCGGCGCTCGACCCCATCGCCACGGGCCAGGTGGAGGAGCTGATCGACGAGCTCCGCAGCCAGTACTCCGTGGTGATCGTCACGCATTCGATGCAGCAGGCCGCGCGCGTCAGCCAGAAGACCGCCTTCTTCCACCTCGGCAACCTCGTCGAATACGACGAGACCGGAAAGATCTTCACAAACCCGCAGGACCCGCGCACGGAGAGCTACATCTCCGGCCGGATCGGCTGAGGAGGGATAGCCCCATGAGCGAGCAGCACATCGTTTCCGCCTTCGACCGCGACCTCGAAGCCATCCAGGCGATGGTCATCAAGATGGGCGGCCTCGTCGAGGCGGCCATCCTCGACGGCGCAAGGGCGCTGGAATCGCGCGACACCGAGCTGGCCGAGAAGGTCCGCGACGGCGACGCCGCCATCGACGCGCTCGAAGACCAGGTGAACGAGGAGGCGGCGCGCTGCATCGCACTCCGCGCCCCCATCGCCACCGACCTGCGCATCGTCCTCTCGGTGCTCCGCCTCTCCGCCGCGCTCGAGCGGCTCGGCGATTACGCCAAGAACATCGCCAAGCGCACCACGGTGCTGACGGCGATGAACCCGCTCACCGGCTCGGACGTGACGCTCCGCCGGATGGCGCGGGAGGTGCAGTCGATGCTGAAGGACACGCTCGACGCCTTCGTGCAGCGCGACAAGGCGCTGGCCGAGGATGTCATCCAGCGCGACCTCGACGTCGATCAGATGTACAATGCGCTCTTCCGCGAGTTCCTCACCTTCATGATGGAGGATCCGCGCAACATCACCTCCTGCATGCATCTGCATTTCATCGCCAAGAACATCGAGCGGATGGGCGATCTGGTGACCAACATGGCCGAACAGGTCATCTATGTCGCCACCGGCGAGATGCCGCGGGCCGAGCGCCCGAAAGAGGATCTGACGGCCATCAGCCACGAGCTGGAGGAATGACATGAGCGTGCACGCCCAGCCGCCCCTGGTGCTGGTCGTCGAGGACGAGCCGGCCCAGCGGGAGGTCCTGTCCTACAATCTCGAGGCCGAGGGCTTCCGCACCTTCTCCGCCGCCGATGGCGAGGAGGCGCTGACCCTCGTCAGCGAGGAACTGCCGGATGTCATCGTGCTCGACTGGATGCTCCCCTCGGTCTCGGGCATCGAGATCTGCCGGCGGCTGAAGGCGCGGGCCGAGACCCGCAACGTGCCGATCATCATGCTCTCCGCCCGGTCGGAGGAGGTCGACCGCGTGCGCGGGCTCGAGACCGGGGCGGACGATTACGTCGTGAAGCCCTATTCGCTCTCCGAGCTTCTGGCGCGGGTGCGCACCCAGCTCCGACGCGTGCGGCCCTCGGCGATGGGGCAGGTGCTGGAGTTCGAGGACATCACACTGGATGCCGAGACGCACCGGGTTCATCGCGGCGGCGAGCTCCTGCGGCTCGGGCCGACCGAGTTCCGCCTGCTCGCGACCTTCATGGAAAAGCCCGGGAGGGTCTGGAGCCGCGAGCAGCTTCTCGACCGCGTCTGGGGACGGGACATCTACGTGGATACCCGCACGGTCGACGTGCATGTCGGGCGGTTGAGGAAAGTCCTCGCCCAGACCGGCGGCGAAGACCCCATCCGCACGGTACGCGGCTCGGGCTACGCGCTCGGGTAGGGCAGGCCGCGAGACCGCCCGCGGGTCGGGCCGGCGCTCGCCCTGCGCCTGCGGCGCGTACCGGGCGGGGGCTATAGTTGAGACCTCGGGGCCTATCCCCGGCCCCCGTAGGGCGGGCTTCAGCCCGCCACGCCATGAGCCAGACCGCCGAAAAAGGTGGGTTGAAAACCCACCCTACGCCAGGCGGCGTGTGAAGGCCCCCCTCACACCAGCCGCGCCAGCGCACAGAACCGCTCCAGCTCGATCTCCTCGGCGCGGGCCGTGGGCGGGATGCCGGCGGCGACGAGCTTGTCCTCCACATCCGGCCCCAGCCCCTTCAGCGCCGCCCTCAGCATCTTCCGCCGCTGATTGAAGGCCATCGCCACGACCCGTTCGAGCTTGGCCGGTTCGGCGGGGAAGTGGGGCTCGGGCAGGGCCGTCAGATGCACCACGGCGGAAGAGACCTTCGGCGGCGGGGTGAAGGCGGAGGGCGGCAGGTCCATGACGATCCGCGCCTCGCAGCGCCAGCCGGCGAGAAGCGCGAGGCGCCCGTAGGCCTTGCTCCCGGGCCTCGCCACGATGCGCTCGGCCACCTCGCGCTGGAACATCAGCGTCAGGCTCTGCCAGAAGGGCGGCCAGGCGGGCGGGGTCAGCCAGCGGACCAATAGCTCGGTGCCGACGTTGTAGGGCAGGTTGGCGGCGATCTTCACCGGCGGCGTCAGGCGGCCGGTGAGGTCGACGGCGAGCGCATCGCCCTCCAGCACCTCGAGCCGGCCCGGATAGGCGGCCGCGATCTCCTCCAGCGCCGGGATGCAGCGGGCATCCTTCTCAACCGCCACCACGCGGCGGGCACCCTCGGCGAGAAGGCCCCGGGTGAGGCCGCCCGGGCCGGGGCCGATCTCGAGCACATCGGCGCCCGTGAGATCCCCCGCCGCGCGGGCGATCTTGGCGGTGAGGTTGAGATCCAGAAGGAAGTTCTGGCCGAGCGCCTTGCGGGCCGAAAGGCCATGCGTCGCGATCACCTCGCGGAGGGGCGGCAGGCTGTCGATCTGGGTCATTCTGCGGCCGCCGGGAGGAGGGCACTGCCCCCCATCGGCCCGAAGGGCCGACTCCCCCCGCGGGTATCTGGAGAAAAGCGAGAAGGGCTCATGCGGGGGCGCGCGCCTTGCGGGCGGCCATGTCGCTCGCCATGCGGAGCGCCGCGATCATCGAGGTCGGATCCGCCCGGTTCCGCCCGGCGATGTCGAAGGCCGTGCCGTGATCCGGCGAGGTGCGGATGAAGGGCAGGCCCAGGGTCACGTTCACGCCGCCCGCGAAGTCGATCGTCTTGATCGGGATCAGCGCCTGATCGTGATACATGGCGATGGCCGCGTCGTAGCGGGCGCGGGCCGCGGCATGAAAGAGCGTGTCGGCCGGGTGCGGGCCGGTGAGGCTCAGCCCTTCGGCGCGCAGGCTGAGGAGGAGGGGGGAGATCCAGTCCTGCTCCTCGCGGCCCATGCGCCCGTCCTCGCCCGCATGGGGGTTGAGCCCGGCGACGGCGAGGCGCGGCCCCGTGATGCCGAAGTCGCGGCGGAGCCCGGCATGGGTGAGGCGGATCACTTCCTCCAGCCGCGCCGGCGTCAGCACCTTAGGCACCTCGGAGAGCGCGACATGGATCGTCGCCGGCACGACGCGCAGCTCGCTGCAGGCGAGCATCATCGCCACCGGCACGTCCCCCGCCAGATGCGCGAGGAACTCCGTATGGCCGGGAAAGGCGAAGCCGGCGCCGCTCATCAGCGCCGCCTTGCTGATCGGCCCCGTCACGAGTGCGGAGGCCGCGCCGCTAGCCGCGAGGTCGGCGCCGTAGCGGATCGCCTCGATCACCGCCTCGGCATGGCTCTTCTGCGGCACGCCCGGGATCGCCGGGCGCTCGAACGGCAGGAAGAGGACGGGCAGGGCGCGCTCGGCCACCGCCTGCGCCTCGGCCGGGGCGCGGATCTCGTCCCAGGGCGTGCCGGCGGGAAGATGCGAGGGATCGCCGATCCATGCGAAGGGCAATTCGCCCCGAAGCGCATCCCAGGCCTTGGCGGCGACCTCGGGGCCGACGCCGGCGGGCTCGCCGCAGGAGACGACCGGCGGCGGGATCCTCATGGGAAGGTGATCGGCGTGGCGGCCTTCAGATCCGCCAGGAGCGCATCGGCCAGTCCCGCGAGTTGCTCGGAGCGCAGGCGGCTTTCCACCGCGTCGCGGTCGGCGCCGACGCTCTCGGCCGGCAGGCGGGCGCAGAGCATCAGCAGGTAACGCCAGGCGCCGTCGGCGCTGGTGAGGCGGACGGAGGTCTCGTCCGCATCCAGCCGCGCCAGCTCCAGCGCGATGTCCTGCGGGATGGCGCCGGGGGCGCGGCTTTCGCGGATCAGCCGGTCTTCGGGCAGGCCATAGGCGGTGCCGTAGAGATCGTCGCAAGTGTCGAGCCCGGCGGCGATGGTGGCGGCCTCGGTGAGGCTGCCCTCGGTATTGGGCAGCGTGAAGATGGCGTAGTCGATCTCGGCCGGGGCCGGCCGCGACACGGCACTTTCGCGCACGGCGCGGAGCTGGAAGAGCACGATGCCGTTCGTCACGTTGAGGGGCGGCGTCACCTCGCCGGGCTCAAGCCCGAGGAAGACGGGGTGGAGCTGCGCGGGATAATTGCTGAGCGGCGTCCAGTCGAGCCGGCCCGAGCGCTCGCGGCTCTGCGCGGCGGAGACCTCGCGCGCCGCCGCCTCGAACTCGGGGATGGAGCGGATCTGCCCGATCCGCTCTGCCACGGCCTGCGCCTCGGCGACGCGATCCGGCGGGGCGGGCAGGATGATCTCGTTGAGCAGGAGGTCGATCCCCGAGGCGTCGGGGCCGAGCCCTTCGAGCGCGCGGTCGATCTCGGCCTCCGAGATCGTGACCGAGCTGCCGTAGCGGAGGCGGATGTAATCGCGCCAGGCGGCGTTGACGGAGACGTAGTCGCGGAAGGATTCCTCCGAGACGCCCGTCTCGGCGAGGATGCCGAGGAACTGGTCGAGCGGCAGGTTGGCGCCCTGCGCGAAATCGGTCATGGCCGCCTCAAGCCCGTCGCCGGTGAGCGCGAGGCCGGCGCGCTGCAGCGCCCCCTGCTTGACGCGCTCGTCGATGAGCTGCTCGAGCGCCAGCTCATCGAGATCGCCGGGGGTGCGGAAGAGCTCCAGGAGCATCCGCCGCTGCTGGAGCTCGTAATTGGTCACCACGCGGCCACCGACGGTGGCGACGGGGGAGAAGAGGTTCTGCGCAGCCGAAGGGGCCGCCAGAGCCGTCAGGGCCAGGGCGCCGCAGATCGCGAGGCCCGAGAGCCGGCGGCGCAGGGCGCCGAAGAGGCTTGGGTGGCCGAAGAGGCTCGGGTGAGATGTCACGTGTGCTGTCCTGCGGGCCGTCATGCGCCGTCCTCTCTTCCAGCCGGCTGACGCGGCCTTGCTGCTCGTTCCTGCCATCGTCCGTTCCATGGCCTCACCCCCGGCAGGCGGAGGCGGCGACCGGGGTGGTGGCGCCGGTGCTGAACCCGTCGAGCGAGACGGAAAGCCCCAGATCCGTCACCGGCGGCCCGGCGGTAGCGCTGGTGTAGCGGCGCGTCAGGGAAAAATCCACACTCACGCATTCATTGCGCCAGCCGAGGCCGACCCCCGCCCGGGCGGGCTGGGAATTGGCAATGTCATAGCGCCCGTCGAGGCGGATGTTCCAGCGCTCGTTGATCCGGTAGGCCGCGTCGAGCGACCATTCGGCGACGGGCTGCGCACGGCCCTCGCCGGCATCCTCGGGCAGCCAGACATAGGCGGCATTGAGGTCGACGCGCCCCGCGGCCCAGTCGATCTCCGCCCCGGTCTTGCCGAAGCCCGTGGCCTCGTCCCAGAGCGTCCGCGCGGTTAGCGTGAGGCCCGACGGGAAGGCGAGCTGCGAGGCGAGAAGGAGGTCGGAGCTGGCGCCGGCGAGGCCGGAGGAGGCGGTGAAGGCCGCCCCCGGATCCTGGCCGGGCCCGGGGCGCAGGATCTGCCCGAAGGTCAGGCGGATATGGGCCCCCGACGCCATGTCCGCCGTCCAGGCGAGCCCCGCCGCGAGCCGCCAGCCGCGCTCGGTCGCATCCTCGCCGGGGAAGCGCGAGAGGGCGAAGAGATTGGCCTCGTCGAGCTCGGGATAGGGGCTGTCCTCGTTGGGCGGCGAGGTGCCGAGCGTCTCGGACCAGGCGAGGGCGATGATGGGCTCCAGCGTCTGGGTGGCGCGGGCGCTGGCGCGGATGAGGGGCCAGCGGAGCGTGGCGATGGCCGCGGGCTGGGCGCGGGTGACGAAACCCTGATCGGGGCCGTCGTCGATCCGGTAGGCGTCGGCGGTGAGCCGTGCCTCGGCCTCCGCCACCAGCCCGCCGGGCAGGATCCGCGTGGTGCCGAGCGCGCCCCAGGCTCCGGCCCGCGCCATGTCGCGGCCCGCCCCGGTGCGGCGGAAGGCATCCGCCGAGGCGCCGAGGTCGAGCCGCGTGACGGGCGAGAGCGCCACGCGCCGCTCGTGGCTGAAGGAAAGGGCCACCGGCGGCAGGTCGCGCTGCCGCTCGTCGGTGCGCAGGGTCGAGAAGTAATCCGCCTCCGCCCGCGTCATCCGGTCCTCCTCGATCCGGCTGAGGCGGAGCGCGGAGGTCAGCAGATCGGCATCGGAATAGCCGTAGGTGGACAGATAGGCGCGGTCGGAGGCGAGCTGCAGATCGCCATCGAGGGTCCAGGCGCCGAGCGCCAGGTCGAGCTCGGCCATGACATAGCCCCGCAGGGCGCCGGGCATCAGGTCGTCATCGCTGATGGCACCGCGGATCTCCGTCGTCCCCGCGAAGAAGGCCTGGCGATAGCGGGCCTCGAAGGTGCGGGTGGCGGGGGAGAGGTAGGGCGTCAGCGTCAGGTCGCGGCTGTCGCCCAGCGCGATGAAATAGGGCAGGCGGAGGCCGATGCCGAGCCGGTCGGAGGTCTTGATATCGGGGAAGAGAAGCCCCGTGGCCCGGCTGACGCCGGGCTCGGGCAGGCGCAGGCGGGGGATATAGGCGACGGGCACGCCGCGGATGGCGAAGCGCGCCTCTTCGAACCAGAGCTGGCGGGCCTCCTCGTCATGGGTGACGCGGGCGGCGCGGATCTCCCAGAGCGGCGGACGGCCGGCGCAGACCTGGCAGGAGGTGGCGACGGCCTCGGTGAGCTCGGAAAGAGGCGATTCCCGGCGGATGGCGGCGGCGGCGAGCTGCAGGCGCCGGTCAAGGACGAGGCGGGCCCCGAGGAGGAGGCCGTTCTGCAGGCGGGGATCGAGCTCGGCCCGGGTGGCGGTGAGGATCTCGCCCTCGGCGGTCTCGATGAAGATCGGCCCGTCGATGGTCAGGTGATCCGTCTCGCGCCGGTATGTCAGCCGCGCGGCGGAGAGGCGCGTGCCCTCGTAGAAGACCTCGACATTGCCGTCGGCGACGAGCGTCTGGCCGTCGACGCTGAGGCTGTCGGCGATGAGGGAGGGCAGGGACTGGGCCTGCGCTGCCGGGGCGAGGAGCAGGAGGAGGGCGAGGAGGAGAGGGGCGCGGGTTGGGAAGGCGGCCCGCAGGAGGCGGCGGAGAAGGTGGCGGACGGGGCGGAGCATCAACCGTCCTCCAGATGCAGGATAAGGCCGAGCGCCATGGCGATGGCGGCGGCGGGCGGCGCCCAGGCGGCGAGGGCGGCGGGGATGTCGCCGTTCTCGCCGAGGACCCGGGCGAAGTTGCGGATGAAATAGGCGGCGAAGCCGAGGAGGATCGCGAATAGCACCATCATCCCCGTCCGCCCGCCGCGCTGGTGGCGCATGGTGAAGCCGGCGCCGATCAGCACCATGGCGACGAGGAAGAGCGGCCCCGCCAGCTCCATCTGCAGATGCACCGCATGGCGGCGGGCCGAGAAGCCGGCCGCCTTGAGCTCCGCGATGAAGCGCGGCAGCTCCCAGACCGGGATGGAGCCCGGGGCGCCGAAGCTGTCGCGGATCGACTGGGCGGTGAGGGTGGAGGGCAGGGAGGCCTCGGCGAGCGTCTCGGCCGCGGCCTCGGGATTGGCGGCGGAGAGCGGCCAGCGCTTCACCCCCGTCAGCGCCCAGGCGCCGGGGGTGAGGCGGGCGGTCTCGGCCTCCATCCGCTCCACCGGGCGGCCGTCCTCTCCGAAGGTGAGGAGCGAGACCTCGGCCAGCTCGGTGCCGTCGAGCGAGGCGCGGGCGGCGTGGATGACGCTCGGGCCGGCCTCCCCGCCCTGGCGGAGCCAGAGCCCGCCCTCGGCGAGCGCCTGCACGGGCGTCGTGCCGGTGAGCGCCATCGTCCGCGCCTCGTATTCCCGCACCGTTGCGGCGGCGAGCGGGTTGAGGATGGCGAGGGCGGCGGCCCCGAAGGTGAGCACCACGAGCACCGGCGCCACGAGGGCCCGCAGTGCCGAGCGGCCGGAGGCGCGGGTCACCACCATCTCCGAGGAGCGGGAGAGCGAGAGGAAGAGCATGATCGTCGCCAAAATCGCGATGATCGGCATGAGCTGGTAAAGGCTCGCCGGCAGCGACAGGAGCGCGAGCTGCACGACCACCCAGAAGCCGGCATCGTCGCTGTGGCGCCGCGCCTGCTCGATGAGCTCGATGAAGACGAGAAGCAGCGTCAGCCCGGCGAGGATCACCGCGAAGTCCAGCGCGAAGCGGCGGGCGAAATAGCGGTGAAGGATCATGCCGCGGCCCTTTCGCGTCTGCGCCGGAAGAGCCGCGGGCGGGCGGCGAGGTGAAGCGCGAAGAGCGCCATGGCGAGCCCGAGCGCGCCGGGCAGGTAGAGCGCCGGCCAGGCGGCCGGATCGGCGCGGACGAGCCCGGTGACGCCGCTTTCCACCACCTTTACCACGACGATGAGCCCGACCGCCGCGACGATCTGCCGCCAGATACCGAAGCGCGAGAAGCCGCCGACGAGGAGCGTGGCAAAGCCGATGAGCGGCCCGACGAGGCCGAGGATGCCTTGCGCGAAACGGTCGTGCCCCTCGGCCACCAGCGCGCCGATGGTGCGGCCCGTCGCCTCCGCCAGCGCCGCATCGGCGGTGAGCAGACGCATGGTCGAGAGCTCGTTCGGCGCCGGCGCGCGGCCCTCGCCGGAGCCGATCATGGCGCCGATGTCATAGGCGAGATCCTCGAAGGCCGTGACGCCGAGCGTGCCCGCCGCGCGCCGGTAAGTCTGCGCCATGCCGTCGATCATGACGAGCTGCGCGCCGCCGCCCGAGCGCACGAAATAGGCGCTCGCTGCCGTGTAGGTGATGCTCTGCCCCTCGGCGCGGGAATCGGTGAGGAAGATGTCTCGAAGCTCGCCCTCCGCGGTGATCGACCGGACGTAGAAGGTCACGCCCGGCGTCGGCGTGATGAACTGCCCCTCCTGCAGAAGCGCCGCGGCGGCGCTTTCGGCGATCTCGGCCCGGCGCTCGCCGAGCTGGGCCTGCGAGAGGGGCGAGAGCACATGCGTCAGCGTCCAGACGAGGAGCATGACCAGCAGCCCGAAGCCCGCCACCGGCCGCGCCAGCCGCCAGGGCGAGAAGCCATGCGCCTGCACGGCCACGAGCTCGCTCTCGTTCGACAGCCGGTTCGTCACCGAGATGGCGGCGATGAAGGCGGCGATGGGCAGGATGATGCGGATGAGCCCGGGAAGCGACAGGGCCGTCAGTTCCAGGAACGTGCCGATGCTCTGCCCGTCGCCGATGAGCTGATCGAAGAGCGCCACCGCCCGGTTGATCCAGTAGACAAGGATCAGCACCAGGGCGAAGAAGCCGAAATGCGCCAGGAGCTGGCCCATTACATATCGGTCGAACCGGCCCATGGCCCTCCTCGCTCCCTCGCGCCCGGGGGGTGCCCCCGCCGCCCGCGGCAAATTAGCTGAGCCCGCCGCCGGACCCAACTCGTTTCTGGCCAATCGACGGAGGCGTGACTACGTTCGGGCTCTCGATCCCCCTCTCCGATCCCCATCATGGAGTCCCTCATGACCTCTCCCGTCCCCGTCACCTTCGCCGAGACCGACGCTGCGGCGCTCCTCAGGCGGGAAGGGACGGTCGCCGTGATCCTGGGCCCGGGGGGCGAGATGGACGCCGCCGCGCGGCGGGTGAACACCGCGACGCGCAAGGCCCTCGCCCGGCTGGCGGAGAGCAAGAGATGGGAGGCGCTGGACGACGGCGCGCTCGTCGAGCTCGCCATGCCGGCAGGGATGACGGCGGAGATGCTGCTGGTGGTGAAGCTGGCGCGGCGGGCGGATGTCGCCACGGCCCGCAAGGCCGGCGCCGCCATCGCCGCCGCCGCCAAGAGCCCCCGCGTGACCATCGCCTCCGCCACCTTCCCCCGCGCCGCCGAGCTGGCCTTCGGCTATGCGCTGCGCGCCTATGACTTCCGCGAATTCCGCAGCGGCGAGGCGACACCGGCCGCAAAGGTCGAGATGATGTGCGCCAAGCCCGAGGCGGTCGCCGCCGCCTCCGCCCCGATGGCCGCCCTGGCCGAGGGCGTCTTCTTCACGCGCGATCTGGTGAGCACGCCCGCCAACGTGCTGACAACCGACGATTTCGCCGCCCGGCTCGCTGCCATGCAGGAGCTGGGGCTGGAGGTGGAGATCTTCGAGGAGGCGGAGCTGGAGAAGCTCGGCATGCGGCTCCTCCTCTCCGTCGGGCAGGGCTCCGACAGCCCCACCAAGATGGTGGTGATGCGCTGGAACGGCGGCGGCAAGGAGCCGCCCTTGGCGCTGATCGGCAAGGGCGTCGTCTTCGACACCGGCGGCATCTCGCTGAAGCCGGGGCCGGGGATGGAGGACATGGTGATGGACATGGGCGGCGCCGGCACCGTCGCCGGCGTCATGCGGGCGCTGGCGCTCAGGCGCGCCAAGGCCAATGTCGTCGGCCTCGTCGGGCTCGTCGAGAACATGCCCTCCGGCAAGGCCACCCGGCCCGGCGACGTGGTGCGCTCGATGAAGGGCGACACGGTGGAGAACATCAACACCGATGCGGAAGGCCGGCTCGTCCTCGCCGATGTGCTCTGGTACGCGCAGGAGACGTTCGAGCCCGCCGCCATGGTCGATCTCGCCACGCTGACCGGCGCCATCGTCGTGGCGCTGGGGCATGACCACACCGGCGTCTTCGGCAATGACGATGCCTTCACCGCGCGCGTCCTGAAGGCGGCGGCGGCGGAGGGCGAGGGCGCCTGGCACATGCCGCTGACGCCGGCCTATGACACGCTCCTGAAGAGCCGCGTCGCCGATCTGAAGAACGTGGGCGGCCGGCCCGGCGGCGCGGTGATCGCGGCGCGCTTTCTCAACAATTTCGTCAAGCCCGAGGTGCCCTGGGTGCATCTCGACATCGCCGGCACCGCCTGGACGAAGACGGGCACCGAGCTCGCGCCCAAGGGGGCGACCGGCTGGGGCGTACTGGCGCTCGACCGGCTGGTGCGCGACGGGTTCGAGGGCTAGGCTCCGGGTTGAGAGGCCGGGGGGACGCGGCCCCCCCGGACCCCCTCGAGGTATTTATGGTCAGATGAAAGGGAGGGTGGGTCTTTGGGAGACGTGTTCTTCTATCACCTGACCGAGAGCCCGCTGGAGCGGGCGCTGCCGCCCCTTCTCGGCAAAGCGCTGGAGGCGGGCTGGACCATCGAGCTTCGCGGCCGCGAGGCGGCGGCGATGGACCGGCTCGATGCGGCGCTCTGGCTCGGGGCGGAGGAGGGCTTCCTCCCCCATGGCCGGGCGGGCGGCGCGCATGACGCCCGCCAGCCGGTGCTGCTGACGGCCGGGGAGGCGGCGGCCAATGCGCCATCCTGCGTCATGAGCGTGGGCGGGGCGGATATCTCGGCGGAAGAAGTCGCGGCGCTGACGCGCGCCTGCGTGCTCTTCGACGGGGCCGACGAGGCGGTGCTGCAGGTGGCGCGCGGCCAGTGGAAGGCGCTGACAGGCGCCGGGGTCAAGGCCCAGTACTGGGCGCAGGAGGGCGGCAGATGGCAAAAGAAGGCCGAGAGCCAGGGCGGCTCTAGCGGGTGAGGATCATCTCGCCGCCGGTGATCTCGATATGGGAGAGCCGCGAGAGGTAATCCATGCCGAGGAGCGACAGGCCCTGATTGCCCTCCGTCACCGAGGCGAAGAGCCCGTCGTCGACGAAATCGCCGATTTGCAGCGTGGCCAGCCGGACCTCGGCGATGGCCACCGTGCCGCTCGCCGTCTGGGCGGAGTTCACATAGGCGAGCCGGTCGGGGTCGAGCCCGGCGCGCAGCGCATCCTCGCGGCTGAGGACGACGCCGGAGGCGCCGGTATCGACGATCATAGGCACCGGCGTGCCGTTCACCAGCGCGGTCACATGGTAATGTCCGTCGCGCCCGCGGGGGATCACCATGCGCCCGTCCTCCAGTATCGAGGCGGCGGGGCGGACCTGGCGGGAGATGTCGTCCCAAAGCCCGTAGACGGCGATGGCGCCGAGGAAGATCAGCCCCCAGACGGCGAGCTGCGCCGCGGTGCGCAAGAGCCGCCCCCGGCTCGCCAGCAGGAAGGCGCCGAGCAGCGCCCCGCCGAGGAGGAGGAGATAGAGGAGGTTCATCATCTCCGCCTCGCCGAGGCCGTTGCCGGTCATGGCGTGAGCCCCGCGCCGCGAAGCCCGTCGAGGATGAACTGCACGGAGAGCGCCGCCAGCAGCATGCCGAGCACCCGCGTCACCACGTTGAGCCCGACGGCACCGAGGATCCTCTCGATGCTGGGTGCGGCGAGGAAGGCCAGGAAGACGATGGCGAGGATCGCCGCCGCGACGGCGGCGACGGCGAAGAGGTCGGCCGCGCCGTCCGACTGGCCGGCGAAGAGGATGAGCGTGGTGATCGCGCCGGGGCCGACGATCAGCGGCAGGGCGAGCGGAAAGACCGAGGGGTCGTGATCGGGCTGCGCCGCCTCCTGCTCGGCATGGCCCGAGCGCCGCTCCTGCCGCCGCTCGAAGAGCATGTCGAGCGCCGTGAGGAAGAGGAGCACCCCGCCGGCGACGCGGAAGGCCGGCAGCGTGATGCCGACGGCGCCGAGAAGCTTCTCGCCGAGGAGGAGGAAGGCCACCATCAGCACAGCGGAGACCGCGATCGAGCGGAGCGCCAGCGTGCGCCGGTGGGCGGCGGACATGCCCCGCGTCAGCGCGATGAAGACCGGCACCAGCCCCGGCGGGTCGATGATCACGAAGAGCGTCGTGAAGACGGTGATGAGGGCGGCCGGTTCGATCATGGGCAAGATGTGGCGGCTTGCGGGGCGCGAGGCAAGAGGCGAGGGGGCGGGAGGGGTAGGGGGGGGCAACAGGGAGGGCGCTCAGCGCGGCGCGCCGTGGCGCGGCGCGAGACGTGGTGGCGCAGCCCCCGGCGGGCGACGCCCTCAGTCGAGGCTGGCGAGGAAGGCGGCGATGTCCGCCGCGATCTCGGCGGGGTGCTCGCCGTTGATGGCATGGCTCGCCTCGGGATAGACGCGCACCGCATCGGCGAGCGCCTCGGCGGCGGCGCGGGCCTCCTCGGGCCGGTGCATCACGGATTGCCCGGCGAGGATGGCGAGGATCTGCACCGGGGCGGCACTCAGCGCGGCGGCGTCGATCCGGGCGGGCGGCGGCTGGCGCATGGCGTAATGCGCCATGCCGGCGGCGATCATGTCGGCAACCGGCACATCCTCCACCTCGGCGCCGCCAGCGGTATAGGCGTTGAAGCTGTCGCGCCACGCCTCCGGCGCCCAGGGCAGGGTGGCGGCGCCGGCACGGATCATGGTGCCGAGGGGGATCGAATCGAAGACGAAAACGGGGTCGATGAGCGTGACGCTCGCGACGTGATCCGGCCGGTGGATCGCCAGATTCGCCGCCGTCCAGCCGCCGATGGACAGGCCGACGACATGCACCTGCGCCTCCGGCAGGGCGGCGAGCACGGCATCGAGCCAGGCCGCCTTGTCGGCGGCACTGGTGATCGGCCGCTCCTGGATGCTGAGCCCGGGCTCGCCCAGAAGGTCGAGCGTGTAGACATCGGCGATCTCAAGGAGCCCCGGCAGGTTGTCGGCCCAGACCGGCGTACCGGAGGCGGTGCCGGGGAGGAGGAGGAGCGCCTCTCCCCCGCCGGCCCCGGCGAAGCGGTAGAGCCGGACGAGCCCCCAGGGGCTGCGAAGGTCGCGCACCTCGGCCGGCTCCGGCAGAGCCTCCATGGCGGCGGCATAGGCGGCGCGGTAGACCTCCTGCCCCTCGGCGCTCCGCCACTGGCCAATGGTCGCGGCCGGTGGCCGGAAGAGCGCCCAGAGGGCGGCTCCGAGGAGGAGGATGAGGATCGGGAGGATAATCCAGCGCCGGCGGCGGCTGCGTCGGGCCATGATGCAACTCCCTTTGCCCGCGAGCCTAGGGGCGCGGGCCCCGCCCGGCAACCCGGCTCAGGGCAGGGGGCGGTGCATCACATGAAGGCCCACGTCGCCGCGGGAGGGATGGCGGAAGGCGCCGGGCACGGTGCCGATGATCGTGAAGCCAAGCGCCTCGTAGAGCGCGACGGCCGGGTTGCCCTCGACGACGGCGTTGAACTGGACGGCGGTGAAGCCGGCCTTGGTCAGGCGGGCGAGGCTGTCCTCCACCAGCGCCCGGCCCACGCCGCGCCCCCGCGCGCCCTCGGCCACCATGTAGCTGGCGTTGGCGACATGGGCGCCCGGGCCGGGGCGGTTGGGGCCCATATGGGCGGTGCCGAGGACCTCGCCCGCCTCCTCCGCCAGCGTGACGATGGTCGAGGGCGGGCCGGTCCAGAAGGCGCGGGCCTCGGCCTCGCTGAGCCCCGGATCGACCGTGTAGCTGTCGCCGGCGCGGATCACGGCGCGGACGATGGGCCAGAGCGCCGGCCAGTCGCCGGGCCCGGCCTCGCGGAGCGTCAGGCTCACGCGCTCGCCCGCTCGAGCTTCTCGAGCGCCGACATCCAGAGCGCTTCGGCGCGGTGGAGCCCGTCCATCACCTCGGCGTATTTCTTGTTCCACGTCTCGAGCTCGCCGGCGCGGCCGTCCTCGTAGAGCGCCGGGTCGGCGAGCTTCTTGGCCAGCTTGTCGCGCATGTCCTCGATCTTGCCGACGCGGGCCTCGCAGGCCTTCACATCGGCACGGAGCGCGGCGAGATCGGCGGGCTTCGCCTTGGCCTTCGGGGCCTTGGTCTTGTCGTCCTTCGGCTTGTCCGTGCCGAGGAGCATCTTGCGATAGGCCTCCAGATCCTCGTCGTAAGGCGCGACGCGGCCGTCCTTCACCAGCCAGAGCCGGTCGGCGACCATGGAGAGCAGATGCATGTCGTGGCTGACGAGGATGACGGCGCCGGAATAGGCGGTCAGCGCCTCCATCAGCGCCTCGCGGCTCTCGATGTCGAGGTGGTTGGTCGGCTCGTCGAGGATGAGGAGCTGGGGGGCGTGATAGGTCGCGAGCAGCAGCGACAGCCGCGCCTTCTGCCCGCCGGAGAGGCGGGCGACCGCGACCTCCGCCTGTGCCTCGCCGAGCCCGAAGCCGGCGAGCCGGGCGCGGAGCTTGGGGGGCGCGAGGTCGGGCAGGGCGCGGGCGATGTGCTGCAGCGCCGTCTCCTCCGGCCGCAGCTCCTCCACCTGGTGCTGCGCGAAGAAGCCGACCTTGAGCTTGTTGCTCTTGGTCACACGCCCGCCCAGCGCCGGCAGCCGCTCGGAGAGGAGCTTCGCCAGCGTCGACTTGCCCTCGCCGTTGCGCCCGAGGAGCGCGATGCGGTCGTCCTGGTCGATGCGGAGGTCGAGCTTCGTCAGCACCGCCTTGCCGTCATAGCCGACCGAGGCGCCCTCGGTGACGAGGATCGGCGGCGAGAGCTCCTCCGGCTCGGGGAAGGTGAAGACGGTGCGCGCCGCATCCTCGGGGAGGCGGATCGTTTCCATCTTTTCCAGCATCTTGACGCGGCTCTGCGCCTGCCGGGCCTTGGAGGCCTTGGCCTTGAAGCGGTCGACGAAGCTTTGCAGATGCGCGCGCCGCGCCTCCTGCTTCTTCGCCTCGGCGGCGATCAGCGCATGCTTGGCGGCCCGGGCCCGGGCGAACTGGTCGTAGGTGCCCGTCCAGTAGGTGAGCTTGCGGTTCTCCAGATGCAGGATGCCGGTGACGGAGCGGTTGAGGAGCTCGCGGTCGTGGCTGACGATCAGCACCGTATGCGGATAGCGGGCGATATAGGCCTCGAGCCAGAGCGCGCCCTCGAGGTCGAGGTAGTTGGTCGGCTCGTCGAGGAGAAGGAGGTCGGGCTCGGAGAAGAGCACACCGGCCAGCGCCACGCGCATCCGCCAGCCGCCGGAGAAGGCGGAGCAGGGCTGATGCATCTCGTCATCGGTGAAGCCGAGCCCCTTGAGGATAGTCGCCGCCCGTGCCTCGCCCGACCATGCGTCGATATCGGCGAGGCGGGTCTGGATCTCGGCGATGCGGCTGGGGTCGGAGGATTGCTCGGCCATCAGCGCCGCGCGCTCGGTATCTGCTTTGAGGACGGTGTCGATCAGCGACACCTCGTTGCCCGGCACCTCCTGCGCGACGCCGCCGATGCGCCAGGCACGGGGGACGGAGATGGCGCCGCCGTCGAGGGCAAGCTCCTCCCGGATCAGCTTGAAGAGCGTCGTCTTGCCCGTGCCGTTCCGCCCGACGAGGCCGACCTTGTGGCCTTCGGGAATCGTGGCGGAGGCCTCCTCGAAGAGCGGGCGGCCGGCGATGGAATAATTGATGGCGTCGATGCGGAGCATGGGGGGGCATTGCCGCAAAGCGGCGGGGGCGGCAAGGGGGGGCGGGAGGCCAGGCGGAGAGGCCTGTCCTATTGGTTCTGCTGCAGCCCCGGCCCGGTACGCGCCGCAGGCGCAGGGCCAGCGCCGGCCCGGCCCGCGGGCTGGCGCTCTGGTGGGGCCGGGCCGTCGCTCAGAGCGGGGAGGTTGCTTGCATCATAAAGTGCGAAGCGGCACCGGTGGAGCGCCACCCCCCGGACCGGCGCTGGCCCTGCGCGGCAACCGGCAGGACCTGCTAGGCCCGCCCTGACGGGCGGGCTCGCGGATGGCGCCCCCTCGGGATGCGGCCTTTAGAACGGGATTTCGTCGTCCATGTCGTTGCCGTAGCCGCCGGAATCCTGGCCTCCGCCAGACGAAGACGCGCCGCCGCGGTCGTAACCGCCCCGGTCGTCATAGCCTCCGCCGCCACCGCCGCCGCCCGAGCCGCCTTCGCCCCGTCCGTCGAGCATCGTCAGCGTCCCGCCAAACCCGGAGACCACGACCTCGGTCGAGTAGCGGTCCTGGCCGGACTGGTCCTGCCATTTGCGGGTCTGAAGCTGGCCCTCGATATAGACCTTGGAGCCCTTGCGCAGATACTGCTCTGCGACCCGCACCAGCCCGTCGCCACGGATCACCACCGAATGCCATTCGGTGCGCTCGCGGCGCTCGCCGGTGTTCCGGTCCTTCCAGTTCTCGGAGGTGGCGATGCGCAGGTTGCACAGCTTGCCGCCGTCCTGGAACGTGCGCACTTCGGGGTCGCGGCCGAGATTGCCGATGAGGATCACCTTGTTGACGCTGCCGGCCATATCGCTCCCTTTCCGTCTTGGTTGGGCCCACCTTACAGCAAAAAGCGCCGGTGGCGGAAAGGCCCAAATCGGGGGAGGGCGGCGGGCCGCCGCCGGCGCCCGTCCGAAATCCCATTGGCGGTTCGGCCGGGGCCTGCTAGAGCAGCAGCGTGGAGCGGATGACAGGCATCTTCCCGGGCGCGGCGCTGGCAGTCTTGCTGGCCGTGACCCTGGCAGGCGGCGCGGGGGCGGATACGCTCTCGACCATGTCGCGTGCCGATCTGCTCGCCAGCCAGCTTTCCGTTCTCGATGGCCGCGCGGCCGACCAGTATCGCAACTCGACGCGGCTGCAGCCGCCGCGGGCCGAATCCGCCGAGACGGTGCCGACCTTCATCGGCGCCTATAGCGGCCCCTATCTGGCGCTCGCCCGCGCCGCGGCCCAGCGCCACGGCGTGCCCGCCGATCTCTTCCTGCGCCTTGTGCAGCAGGAAAGCGGCTGGAATGCCGCGGCGGTCTCGGTGAAGGGCGCGCAGGGCCTGGCGCAGCTCATGCCGGAGACGGCGCGGGTCCTTGGCGTCGATGCGAACGACCCGGGCCAGAATCTCGACGGCGGGGCGCGGTACCTGCGCCTGCAATACGACCGTTTCGGCTCCTGGCGGCTGGCGCTTGCCGCCTACAACGCCGGGCCGGAGGCAGTGGCGCGCTATGGCGACATCCCGCCCTATGCCGAGACGCAGGGCTACGTCGTCGCCATCCTGGGCTCCTGACCGACCCGCACCCTTTCAGCCTCAGGCGAACTTCGCCGCATATTGGTCCCGCACGTTGCGGTTGATGTAGGCGTTGAGCCCGTGACCGGCACCGGCGAGGGCGACCATCATCGTCAGATTGGGCTGGCCCACGGTGGCGCGCGTATAGCGGTAGAGGGCGCCATCTTTGAAGCGCACGTCGAGATAGTGATCGCCGGCCTGGTATTGAGCAATGCCGGAGCGCCCGGCGAGATCAGCATATGGTGTCATGGCAGTGACCCTTTGCGACATCTGGTGCTGACTGGGAGAACGCGGCATGGGGCGGAATGGTTGCAAAGGCGGAAGTGGGGGCCAGCCCCGTCGCCATTGGTGCTTGACCCAATGGCGCACTTGGGTGGCGACCCCGGAGTATTTGAAAGAAAGCGCGAGACAGGGGGACTGGTAGGCCCGGAGGGACTCGAACCCCCAACCAAACCGTTATGAGCGGTCTGCTCTAACCAATTGAGCTACAGGCCCACCGTGGCGGCTTGCCTAAGTGGCGGGGCGGGGGCGGTCAAGCGTCGCGCGGCCGCGTTGCGCGGGGGGCGGCTTTGGGCTAGGTGCGGCGGCGATACCAGAGGGGCAGGGCCATGGACCGCAAGAACGGACTTTCCTACCGCGATGCGGGCGTCGATATCGACGCCGGGAATGCGCTGGTCGAGCGGATCAAGCCGGCGGCGAAATCGACCGACCGGCCCGGCGTCATGGCCGGTCTGGGCGGCTTCGGGGCACTCTTCGACCTCAAGGCGGCGGGCTATGACGACCCGGTGCTGGTGGCCGCGACCGACGGCGTCGGCACCAAGCTGAAGATCGCCATCGAGACGGGGATCGTGGACGGCATCGGGATCGACCTCGTCGCCATGTGCGTCAACGATCTGATCTGCCAGGGGGCGGAACCCCTGTTCTTCCTCGATTATTTCGCGACCGGCAAGCTCGATGTCGATGCCGCCGCCCGCGTGGTGGAGGGCATCGCCGCCGGCTGCCGCGCCTCGGGCTGCGCGCTCATCGGCGGCGAGACCGCCGAGATGCCGGGCATGTATCAGGGCGGTGATTTCGACCTCGCCGGCTTCGCCATCGGCGCGATGGAGCGGGGGCGGAGCCTGCCAGCGGATGTGGCGGAGGGCGACGTGCTCCTCGGCCTCGCCTCGGATGGCGTGCATTCCAACGGCTATTCGCTCGTGCGGCGGATCGTCGAGAGCACCGGGCTCGGCTGGGAGGCGCCCGCGCCCTTCACGGACGGCCCGCTCGGGGAGGCGCTGCTGACGCCGACGCGGCTCTATGTGAAGCCGGCGCTCGCGGCGCTGGAACAAGGCGGCATCCATGCGCTCGCCCATATCACCGGCGGCGGGCTCACCGAGAACCTGCCGCGCGTCATCGAGGGTTTCGGGGCCGAGATCGACCTCGGCGCCTGGCGCCTGCCGCCCGTCTTCGCCTGGCTGATGGCCGAGGGTGGCGTCGCCGAGGCCGAGATGCTGCGGAGCTTCAATGTCGGCATCGGCATGGTCGCCGTCGTCGCCGAAGAGGCGGCCGGTCGCGTCGCAAGCGCCCTGACGGAGGCCGGCGAGACGGTCTTCACCCTCGGGCGGGTCACTGCGGGCGAGGGCGTCACCTACAAGGGCCGGCTCGCCCCGTGACCGGATCGTCTGCCCGCGTCGCCATCCTCATCTCCGGCTCCGGCTCCAACATGGAGGCGCTGGCCGACAGCATGGGTGCCGGGCATCCCGGGCGGCCGGTGCTGGTGCTCTCCAACCGCCCGGAGGCGGGCGGGCTCGCCAAGGCGGAGGCGCGGGGCATCCGCACGGCGGTGATCGACCACCGGCCCTTCCTCGGCGACCGGGCCTCCTTCGAGGCGGCGCTGTCTGAGCGGCTGGAGGCGGCGGCGCCGGATGTCGTCTGCCTCGCCGGCTTCATGCGGGTGCTGACGCCGGGCTTCATTGATGCCTGGGCAGGGAAGATGCTCAACATCCACCCCTCGCTCCTGCCGAAGTTCTGCGGGCTCGACACCCATGCCCGCGCCCTCGCCGCGGGCGAGACGGCGCATGGCTGCACCGTCCATGAGGTCACGGCCGAGCTCGACGGCGGGCCGATCCTCGGCCAGGCACGGCTGGCGATCCGCGAGGAGGAGACGGCCGAGAGCCTCGCCGCCCGTGTGCTGCCGCTGGAACACCGGCTCTATCCGGCCGTGCTCCGCCGTTTCATCGAGGGCGAGCGGGCGCCGCTGATGCTGGACGAGGCGGTCGAGGGCTGAACCCCGGCTGAGGGTGGCTGAGACGTGCCCGAGGCCGCGCCGATTGGCTTGATCTGAAGGGGCAGGGGCCCGGATGCAGCATCCGGGCCGCCGTTGCCATGTCAGGCGCCGAGCCGTGCCGCGAGACGACCTTCCCAGCCGGCAAGGCCGAGGCGCGAGAGGGGCGTATCGAGGCCGTCTTCGAGCTCGGGGAAGATCTCCAGAAGTTCCGCGCGGGCCTCGTGGCCCATCGAGGCGAGGGCGCCGGGGCCGAGATGCAGGCTCTCCGTCGCGAGCCCCTCGGCGAAGAGGATCTCATGCGCGTCGAGCGCCAGGTGCACATACTCCACCTCGTCGCAGGGGGCGATGCGGATGGTGCTGTCGTTGACGAGATGCTTGGCGGCCGTCAGCGCCTCCGTCTCGCCGAAATGCAGGGCAACGCGCCAGCCTTCGAGGAGCACCCGGTGCTGCTGCGAGAGGCGAAGTGGCCGTGCATTGCCGAGCGCGCCCGCCGCGATCTCCACCGGCGCGAGGCGGCCGCGGCCGGGCACGCGGCGCCGGCCGACCCAGACGATCGGGCGCGCGCCGTGGTCGCGGGTGAGCACCATGTCGCCGGCGGCGAGCTCTTCCACCTTGCGGGGGCCATCCGGCGTGTCGATCAGCGTGCCGGCGGCGAAGCAGGGCACCGTCGGCGGCGTGCTGGGGAAGCAGGAGAAGGGCAGTTGGTCGGCGCGCACCGGCTCCGGTCCCGGCCCGTAGGTCATCGTGCCCGCGTCGATGCCGTTCAGGTCGATGACGTAATTGCCGGGATTGACGAAGATCTGATGCTCCGTCGACGAGGCCCGGCCCTGGAACATGTCGTGCTGCGGGTCGAGATTGTCGACGATGGGCTCTTCGTCGCCGCCGCCCTCCTGATAGGGCGTGATCTTCAGCCACTGACCGTTGGTGAATTCGTCCTGGCTGTCGCCGACCTGGCGCACCTCGAGCTTGAAGATGTCTTCCGGCCCGCCGAGGGCCTGCGTGCCGTCCAGCGTCACGACCATGTCATCGCCGTTGCCGGTATGCGAGACGGACGTAAAGGTGCCGATCTGGTCACCGGTGAGATAGAGTGTGACAGTCTTCATGGTGTCGGACCTCGTTGTCCCAAGCTTAAGTACCTAGGCTAAAAGCCTTTCCCCCAGATTTACGCCAACGAAGTGGCGCGGACTGGACTTTTCAACGACGGCGGGATTGCCTATGCCGAGCAGGCAGCCCGAGGCAGGAGTTCCATGCGCGTCATCACAACCACGGCGGAACTTGCAGATTTCTGCACAGAGGCCGCCCGCCATTCCTATGTGACCGTCGACACCGAGTTCCTTCGCGAGCGGACCTATTACGCCAAACTCTGCCTTGTGCAAATCGCCTATCCGGCCGAGGGGGAGGAGAGCGCCGTCCTCGTCGATCCGCTGGCCGAGGGGCTGAGCCTCGAGCCGCTCTATGGGCTCTTCCGCGACGAGACGGTCGTGAAGGTCTTCCACGCCGCGCGGCAGGATCTGGAGATCTTCGTCACCGCCACCGGCGAGATCCCCAAGCCGCTCTTCGATACGCAAGTCGCTGCAATGGTTTGCGGATTCGGCGAGCAGGTCGGCTACGAGACGCTCGTGCGCAAGATCGCCAAGGCCGAGATCGACAAATCCTCGCGCTTCACCGACTGGTCGCGCCGGCCGCTGACCGACGCCCAGATGCGCTATGCGCTGGCGGATGTGACACATCTTCGCACCGTTTATGAGAGCCTCTCCGCCCGGCTGGAGCAGACCGGCCGCACGCCCTGGGTGGAGGAGGAGATGGCCGTCCTGACCGACCCCGCCACCTACCGGACGGAGCCGCAGGATGCCTGGAAGCGGGTGAAGACCCGCACCGCCAGCCCCAAGTTCCTCGCCATCGTCCGCGAGCTCGCCGCCTTCCGCGAGGCCTATGCGCAGGAGCGCGACGTGCCGCGCAACCGCGTCTACAAGGACGACGCGCTGGTCGAGCTCGCCTCGACCAAGCCGAAGACCGACAAGGACCTGTCGCGCTCGCGGCTCCTGCTGCGCGAGGCCCGGCGAGGCGAGATCGCCGAGGGCATCCTCGCGGCCATCGCGAGGGCACAGACCCTGCCGGCCGACGCGCTGCCCCATGCCGAGCGGCGCGACGACCAGCGGCAGGTAAACCCGGCGCTGGCCGATCTTCTGCGCGTGCTTCTCAAGGCCCGCGCCGAGGCCTCCGACGTCGCCCAGAAGCTCATCGCCAATTCGGCGGAGCTCGACGCGCTCGCCGCCGGGCAGCGCGATCTGCCGTGCCTCTCCGGCTGGCGCCGCGAGGTCTTCGGCGAGGAGGCGCTGCAGCTCTGCGCCGGCGAGGTGGCGCTGGCCGCCAAGGGCCGGCATGTCGTGGCCGTCCGGCTTTAGGGAGGCGGGCTTGGAGCACGGCGAGACGCTCAAACGGGCAACCTATGCCTTGGCGCTGGCGCTGATGGTCGGCTGGCTCCTCTGGATCGGCCAGCCGGTGCTCGTGCCCATCGCGGCGGCGCTGATCTCGGTCTGCATCCTGCTGGCGGCGGTGGACGCGATCCGCGCCGTGCCGGTGCTGCGCTGGATGCCGCCCTGGGCGATCCATATCGCCGTTCTCGGAGGCTTCACGCTGTCGGTCGTGCTGCTGTTCGTGCTGATCCTCAACAATCTGGCGCAGGTGGCCGTGGCGCTGCCGCGTTACGAGGCCAATCTCGACCTTCTGGTGACGCAGACGGCCAGCCTCGTCGGCATCGAGGACGAGCCGACCTGGGAAAACCTGCGCCGCGCCACCATCGACCGGATCGACGTGGGCTCGCTCATCACCCCGACGCTCCTGTCGCTGCGCGGGCTCGGGGCGCTTCTCTTCCTCATGGTGCTCTATGCCTCGTTCTTCATGGCCGAGCGGGGGGTGCTGGAGCAGAAGGTCATCACCGCCTCCCGCACCCCGGAGGACGGGCGGCGGGCGCTGGTGCTGATGTCGCGGATCAACGAGCGGATCGGCGGCTACCTTCTGGTGAAGACGGTGCTGAACGTCATCCTCGGCGCGGCCTCCTATGTGCTGATGCTGATCCTCGGCATCGAGTTCGCGCTCTTCTGGGCGGTGCTGATCGCCTTTCTCAACTACGTGCCCTACATCGGCTCGATGATCGGCGTGATCTTCCCGGTGCTCCTGTCGCTCGCGCAGTTCGGCGACCTGTGGATGTCCGCCTGGGTCTTCGTCTCGCTCTCGGCGGCGCAGATGGTGGTGGGCTTCTGGCTCGAACCCCGCATGATGGGCCGCGCTTTCAACCTCTCGCCCCTCGTGGTGCTGCTGGCGCTCGCCTCCTGGGGGACGATCTGGGGCCTCGCGGGGGCGGTGCTGGCCGTGCCGCTGACGGCGAGCCTGGTGCTGGTCTTCGCCGAGGTGCGCGCCTTGCGGCCGGTCGCTGTGATGCTGTCGGGGAGCGGGCGGGTCTGAAGGGTGAGCAACTCCTACTGGATTGTGAGATTCAGAAACTGGATCTTAACAAGCGGAATAGCAAACCCAACGACAAATGAGATTGTCGAAACTGCTAGCGCTGCAGCCCAAAGAAAACTGAAAATTCTGTATCTTAGCCACGCCGCTTCAGCCACGGCGTCGGAAGAAGCTTCCTTCTCGATGAGCTTGTTTCGACCTTCATTGAATTCCTCAGCTAGGCGCTCTGGCATCGAGAAAACTAAGGGCTGCCTGGCGGCGGTCTCACCCGCTACCTGCCGATTGTAGGCCGCAGCATAGTGCTCTGATAGAGCGCTATATCGGCCGCGAAGAAAATAAACCGTCAAACCGGCCCAGACTACGCCAAGAAGGAAGCTCCACAACGACGGCGCGATGAAAACAAGCGCATAGTTTGGATCGGATAATCCCGCGGCGAGGGTAGTGAGAGCTACTGCACCGCCTGCTGAGCCGATGCCGAGCCATACATGTATCTGCTTCTCGTAGCCGTGGCTAAGGTTTGAATAGTTCTGGACAACTCTTTGTGCCTCTTCGAGCTGACTCATAGTGCACCCGGGGATATGAATACGTTAAGTCATCAAGGACTATCCCCAATATTGTCAATCCGCGCGGGTCGAGATGGCTGAGGCGTGTTGAACAGGCAGAGCGGCCGCCTATGAGCCTCAGCGAAAGCTCTTTCTTCAGAATGAAAACCCGCCAGCTTCCGCCGGCGGGTCTCCCAGTCTCTGCGAGGGCTCACTAAGGCGCCCCTACCGTCAGTCTCCGTCGAAGCCGAAGAGCGCGGTGTCTTGCGGGGGGCCTTGCATGCCCTCCTCGAAGTTCTCCTGCCAGACCGCCGCCCAGGGGCGGGAATACCAGTCGGGGATGCGGTATTCGATGACCGTGCCCGGATTGACCGGGGTCAGGCGGCCGCCGACGTTCCACAGGTTCGTCTGGCATTCCTTCCACTGGAAGCGGATGTTGCTCTGCATGCCGTCGAGCCAGCTATAGATGACGTCGAGCTTCATCGGCTGCAGGAAGGCCTCGGGATCGTACATGATGACCTCGTCATGCAGATTGCCCTCGGCGTCGCGCGTGAAGGTCTCCACCATCTCGAAGGAGGAGGAGAACTCCGGCAGGGCGTGGCTCATCCACCAGCCCTGGACGTTGGTCGTCCAGACCACGAGCGTCTCGTCGTGCCAGAAGCCGACCGACTCGCCGTACCACTGGCTGATCTCGGTCACCGGCTCCTGGTCGATCGCCACCTGGCGCAGGATGTCGAGCGCCGTGCCCGACAGCATGTTCACCTGATAGGGCGTGACGAGGAACTCGATGTCGCGGATTGCCTGGCCGAACCAGCGGACCATGCCTTCGGGGTTGCAATGCGACGACGACCATTGCGGCGAGTTGTCGACCGCCGTGTGGTACATCACCTGAGCGAAGCGCCACTGATATTCGGGCGTCAGCGCCTGCATCAGCACGCCCGCCTGCACGTTGTTGCCGAAGCTCCATTGTTCGGGCTGAAGCGTGCGGGAATTGTACCAGCCCGACCAGTCGGGCGGCGGATTCTCGCGGCTGTAATGGTCGATGCCGCCATTGGCCTCGGCCTCGGCCATCAGGGCGCGGTAATGCTCTTCGGCGCTCTGGTACTCATAGGGGCTCTGCAGCTCGGCGAGGGTCAGACCCTCAGAGCAATCACCCCATTCGCCGACGAAATTGTCGACCCACATGTCGTCGAGCCGCACCGGCGTGTTGCAGCGCGTGTAGCGCGGGTCCTCCCAGAGATCGGCATCGAGGTAGAAATCCGTCGTGGTGAAAAGGTCCCTCTCGAGGGCCTCCACGCCCTCCGGCGGATCCTGGTTTTCGGCATATTGCGCCAGGGCCGGCGCGGCGAAGCCGAGCACAGCAACAAGGGCGAGCGCCGAGGCGCTCGCGGTTCTGGTGGTGGTCATGTCTCTCCTCCCAAGAGATATGTGGCCCCATGTGAGGTCCTCCGCACCCGGGGGCCGGCGCGCGGGGAGGTGGCCGCACCGGCACAGCCGGGTTGGCCCCGGGCCATCACTCCTGCGGCGGTGCCGCGGGCGCCCTCCTCGACGCCGGCAGCGGGCCGCCGCTCCGGCCCGTGCGGGCACGATGGCACGGCCGATAGCGCAGCGTCCAGATTTTGTTGCACAGCAGTTCAGCGGGCTGCCTGCAGAAGCGGCAGCGCGCGAACCCTACTCGTAGGGCGAATCCAGCGGCGTCACCCTGAGCCGGGTCAGGCGGTTCTCTTCCTTCGCGACCACCTCGAAGCGGAAGCCGTGGAAGGAGAAGACCTGCCCCTCGGCCGGGATGATCTGCGCCTCGTGGATCACCAGCCCCGCCAGCGTGTTGGCCTCGTCATCGGGGAGCGACCAGTCGTAGGTGCGGTTGAGGTCGCGGATCGTCATGGCGCCGTCGACCTCGTAGCTGCCATCGGCCGAGACGGAGGCGGGGGCCTCCTCGGGCTCGTCGAACTCGTCGGCGATCTCGCCGACGATCTCCTCCAGGATGTCCTCCAGCGTGATCAGCCCCTGCAGCGCGCCGTATTCGTCGACCACCAGCGCGAAATGCGTGTGGCGCTTCAGGAACTGGCGCATCTGGTCGTCGAGCGTCGTGTATTCGGGGATGAAGTAGGGCTCCATCGCGACATCCATGATGTCGAAGGCCGTCAGCTCGTCCGGGGCGATCTGGCCCTCGTCGAGCCGCCGGTGCAGCGCGCGGAGGAGATCCTTGGCGTGGAGCACACCGACGATGTTCTCCTGCTCGCCGCGCCAGAGCGGCAGGCGGGTGTGGCGGCTTTCGAGCACGGTGGCGAGGATCTCGGTCACCGGACGGTCGGCGTCGATGGTCTCGATGCCGGAGCGGTGGCGCATGATCTCCTCGACCGTGCGGTCGGCGAGGTCGAGCGCGCCGAGGATGCGGTCGCGGTCCTCCTTCTCGACCACGCCCTCGGAATGGCCGAGTTGCAGGGCGCCGGCGATCTCCTCGCGCACGGCGAGGATATTGGCGCCCGGGTCGGGGCGCACGCCGAAGAGCCGCAGCACGGCGCGGACGATGGCGCGGATCAGCGAGACGATGGGCGAGAAGAGGAGCACGATCACCGCGATCGGCGGGGCGACGCGGGCGGCCGTGCTTTCGGCATTGGTGATGGCGTAGGTCTTCGGCAGGACCTCGGCGAAGATCAGCACGAGCAGCGTCATGACCAGCGTCGCGATGCCGACGCCGCCATTGGCCATCACCCGGGTGAGCAGTGCCGTCGCCAGCGAGGTGGCGAGGATGTTTACGACGTTGTTGCCGAGGAGGATCGAGCCGATCAGGCGCTCGCTGTCCTCCGTCACCTTCAGCGCCTGCGTCGCGCCGCCCGATCCCTTGTCGGCCAGCGCCCGGAGCTTGCCGCGGGAGGCCGCGGTCAGGGCGGTCTCCGAGCCCGAGAAGAAGGCTGAAAGGACGAGGAGAAGGAGGATCGCGCCGGAGGTGATCCAGAAGGCGGCGTCTAGGGAGGCGGGCATGGTGTCCGGGTTTTGGGTTTGATGAAGGAGTTATGGAGATGCGGGCGGCCCGCTTCAAGTCTCGGCGCGGCGGCGGGCCAATGGATGGTGGCTGAGGACGAGCTCTTTCAGCTTCTCGTCGAGCACATGGGTGTAGATCTCGGTGGTGGAGAGGTCGGCATGGCCGAGGAGGAGCTGGATCGAGCGGAGGTCCGCCCCGCCGGCCAGAAGATGCGTCGCGAAGGCATGGCGGAGCGCATGTGGCGTGACCCGGGCCGGGTCGAGCCCGGCCTCGACCGCGAGATCCTTGAGGAGCGCGAAGAAGCCCTGCCGCGTCAGATGCCCGGCCTTGCCGCGGGAGGGGAAGAGCGCGCGGGCGGCGGGGCGGCCGGCCAGGCGCGCCTCCTCCTCCTGCCGCTCGCGGGTGGCGGCCCAGGCGGCCAGCGCGGCGCGGGCGGGGGCGGCGAGCGGCACCATGCGCTCCTTGCCACCTTTGCCGCGGACGAGGATCATCGCCGGATCGCCGCGGGCGGCCGAGAGCGGCAGCGAGACGAGCTCGGTCACGCGCAGACCCGTCGCATAGGCGAGCTCGAGAAGGCAGCTCCGCCTATCGGCATCGCGCCCCTCGGCGGCGGCGGCGATGAGGCGCGACATCTCCGCCTCGCTGAGCACGCCGGGGAGCTTGCGCGACCGGCCGGGGCCCTTGAGCTTGATCGCCGGGTTGTCGGCGCGCCAGCCCTCTTCATAGGCGAAGCGGTAGAGCTGGCGGATGGCCGAGAGCCGCCGGGCGCGCGTCGCCTTCGACAGGCCCTCCGCCTCGCAAGCGACGAGATAGGCCGAGATGTCGGTCTCGCCGGCGACCCCGAAACCGAGCCCCTTGCCGGCCAGGTGACCGGCGAAATCCTTGAGGTCGCGGCCATAGGCGAGGGCGGTGTTGGTGGCGGCGCCGGCTTCGGCCCGCGCGGCCTCGAGATAGATGCTGATCCAGCCGGAGGTGTCGGCCGGGGCCGTCACGCGACCTCCTCGAGGAGGAGGTATTGCAGCGCCGCCTGCCGCGCCACATCCTCCAGCCCCACCGCGCGGAAGAAGGCGAGCGCCTCGCCCACCGCCTGCGGATCGCCCGAAAGCCCCTCGTTGAAGAGCGCGATGGCGCGCAAAAGCGCCTCGCCGAGCCGGCCTTCGGAGGCGAGCCGCGTCAGCACCTCGGGCGGCTCGGTCTCACCCGAGAAGGCGGCGAGGAGCGCGGTCTCGCGCGGGGTCTCGCCGGTCAGCCCGCCGACGCTGCCGCGCGCGATGCCGGAAAGGAGCCGCTCGCGGGGGCCGGCGGGCTCGTGGCTCTGCGCCGCATCCTCGTAATGGCCGGTGAGAAGCGCGAGGCGGAAGGCCGTCGCCTCGGCCGCGCCGGTCAGTTCCTTGCCGGTGAGGCGCGGGGTGACGAGCCGGGCGAGCGCCGGTTCGAGATGCATGGCGCCGAGGAGCTCGGCAGCGCGGGGCAGGGCCTCGGCGAGGGCGTCATCATCGCCGTTGTCGAGCGCCCGGTCGAGATCCTGCACGGCATCGACCCGCTCCCAGATGCCGCCCGAGGCGGCGGGCGTGCCGCCGAGATAGATGCGCGCCAGCTCCTGCGGAGGCACGGCGCCGGCGCGGGAAAGGCGCTCGGCGGCCTCCACCTCCGTCCGCCAGGCGGAGAGGCCGCGGAGGTCCGCATGGGCGAAGGCGAGGGGCAGGGGGCCGGTGGGCATCCCCTCGCCGATGGCTTCGTAGAGACGGAAGATGAGGGGCGACAGCCGCTCCGGCGGGCCGAGCGGCGTCTCGCCCTCCGCCAGCGCCGGGTCGAGGAAGCGGGTCAGGAGCTCGTCCTCCGCATCCGAGACGGCGCCGATGGCGCGGGCGGTGCCGAGGGTCAGCGCCGCGGCATTCCAGTCCCCGGCGCGCGACAGGCAGAAGACCCGGGCGGGCAGGGTGGGCGCGAGCGCGGGGCGCGACTGCATCTGCGCGCAGGCGACATTCTCGGAGCCCGTCAGCAGCGAGATGTCGAACCAGCGCCGAAAGGTGGAGGGATGCTCCACCCCGGCGGCGCCGAGCAGCGCCTCGGCCTCGTCGAGGCGGCCAAGGTCGAGGAGCTTGTCGACCCGCGCGAGGAAGAGCCCGTCCTCCCCGCCACCGCCGAGCGGCGGATCGGCCTGGGCCAGCAGCAGAAGGGCGAAGAGATCGTCGATCGCCGGCAAGGACTGGCGCCGCTCGGCCGCGATCAGCGTCACCAGCATGGCGCTGTCGCTGCCCGCCCAGAGCCCGCGGGGCAGGCCGGTTTCGGCCGGCCCGTAAAGGCCGACGCCGTCGAGCGACAGCGTGTCGAGCGGCGTCACCGTCACCTCCGGCGGCGCGCCGCTTTCGGCCACGGGCGGCTCGGGGTCGCGCGTCTCCGCCTGCGGGGCGGCGACGGAGCGCGACAGCCAGTCGATGGCGGAGAGGGGCTGCGACTCCTGCGCAGTGACCGGCAGCGCGGCGAGTGCCGCGAGCGCGGCGGCGGCCGCGACCCTCCCCGTCCTGCTCATTGGCCCAGATCCACCGGCATGGAGACCTCGCCCGCCGGCGGATCGAAATCGCCGGGCATGAAGATCGGCCCCAGATAGGCGAAGGCGACGAGCCCGATGCCCGCCAGAATGATCAGATAGATCAGGAACTTGATCAGTCTCCACATGGTTTTTTTGCCTCTACCCTGCCTGTTGTTGTCGCGTTTATATATGGTCTTTTGCGCAAGATCACGTCATTGAGGCGCCCGGCCCCGGGGATCGGCAGTCCCGGGCCGAGGGGAGCCCATGCAAGAGCCGTCAACAAGGTCGGGAGCCACGCGCCTCAAGCGCCCGGTGGCGCTCGTCGGCATGATGGGCTCCGGGAAGACGGCCATCGGCAAGGCGCTGGCGCTGCGATTAGGCGTGCCCTTCCACGACAGCGACGCCGCCATCGAGGAGGCGGCCCAGGCGACCATCGCCGAGATCTTCGCCCGCGACGGCGAGGCCTTCTTCCGCGACCGCGAGGCGGCGGTGATCGCACGGCTTCTCGCCGGGCCGCCGGGGATTTTGTCAACTGGCGGAGGAGCTTACCTTGCGGAGCGCAACCGGAAGGCCATCAGCGCAGCGGGTGTGGCGCTCTGGCTCGACGCGGATCTGCCGACGCTCTGGGACAGGGTGCGTCACAAGAGCACGCGGCCGCTCCTCGCCACCGAGAACCCGCGGCAGACCCTCGCCGAGCTCGAGGCCGCACGACGGCCAATTTACGCGCTGGCGGAGCTGCGTGTGACCTCGGCGCCCCGCGCCTCGATCGACGAGACCACCGGCAAGGCGCTGAAGCTCCTGAAGAGCCGGCCGGACATTCTGGAGAGCCTCCAATGAGTTACGAGACGGTCTTCGTGCCGCTTCCGGGGCGGGAGTACGAGATCCGCATCGGCTCCGGCCTGCTGGCCGACGCCGCCGGGCACCTCGCGCCCTTCCTGAAGCGCCCCCGCGTCGCGGTCATCACCGAGGCGCGCGTCTCTGCCGCCCACCGCGCCGCGCTGGAGGGGGGGCTGGCCGGGATCGACGCCGAATGGCTGGAACTCCCCCCGGGCGAGAGCACGAAGAGCTGGGAGGGCCTCCGTCAGGCGACCGAGTTCCTCCTCAAGCACCGGTTCGAGCGCTCCGACCTCGTCATCGCCTTCGGCGGCGGCGTGATCGGCGACCTCGCGGGCTTCGCGGCGGCCATCGCGCGGCGGGGCCTGCGCTTCGTGCAGGTGCCGACGACGCTTCTGGCGCAGGTCGACAGCTCCGTCGGCGGCAAGACGGGGATCAACACGCCCGAGGGCAAGAACCTCGCCGGCGCCTTTCACCAGCCGGTGCTGGTGCTGGCGGATCTCGATCTGCTGGCGACGCTGCCCGAGCGCGACTACCTCGCCGGCTATGGCGAGGTGGTGAAATACGGGCTTCTCGGCGATGCGCATTTCTTCGCCTGGCTCGAGGCCAACGCCGCCGCCGTGAAGGCCCGCGACCCCGCGGCGCTGGCCCATGCCGTCCGCCGCTCCTGCGAGATGAAGGCGGGGATCGTCACGCGGGACGAGACCGAGCAGGGGGAGCGGGCGCTCCTCAACCTCGGCCATACCTTCTGCCATGCGCTGGAGGCGGCGACGGGCTATGGCGACCGGCTGCTCCACGGCGAGGGCGTCGCCATTGGCTGCGCGCTGGCCTTCGAGCTTTCCGCACGGCTCGGGCTCTGCCCGCAGGAAGAGCCGGGGCGCGTCGCCGCGCATCTGGAGGCGATGGGGCTGAAGCGCCGCCTTGCCGATATCGCCGGCGAACTGCCCGATGCGCCCGCGCTGATGGCGCTGATGATGCAGGACAAGAAGGTCCAGGACGGGCGGCTGAGGTTCATCCTCGCCCGCGGCATCGGCGAGGCCTTCGTCACGTCAGACGTGCCGGGCGAGGCCGTGGAGGCGCTTCTGACCGAGGCGCTGAGCCAGCGCTAGGGCACGGATGGAGATCGAAGGCGGAAACCCCGTGGTTTCCGCCCCCTTGCGCCCTCAATAGGTGCCGATGGTGAAGTCGGTGATCTTCTCGAGCTCGTTCGTGCTGGCGTCGATCGCCGTCAGGTCGACCGCATAGCGGTTGCCGTTGCCGCCGGAGCAGGGCGGCAGGTAGCCGGGGCTGGCATAATCGCCCGAGCCGCGCGCCGGGGCGGCGATCACCGCGCCGCCGGGCAGGTCGGTGGCGGTCATGCCGGGCACCGCGGGCAGCTCGGCGCTGTCGCCCCTGACCGGGAACATGATCGTGCCGTGGCCGCCATCGGCCATCGGCGCATAGGTCGTGTCGCTGAACGAGGCGACGATGAAGGCCGTGCCTTCCGGAATTCCCGTGATCTGGATCGGCGGCGTCGCGCCGTCACCGCCCTGCAGGGCGCAATGCTGCCCCTCGGGGATCGGCCCGCCCGTCCACGCGCCCATGAGCTGGGCGGACATCTCGGCGGAGGCGGCGCCCGCGAGACAGGTGACGACAAGGCCGGACAAAAGCACCTTCATGGAAACCTCCCGTTTTCCTGAACCTGGATGCCGGAAGACTCCGAAGCGGGCGGGAGAATGTCAACTGACATATGGTAGCGGCGCCTGCGACCGGCAGGCGATGGCCACCTTAGGGAGAGGGCCGGCGCGCGACCTGCGCGCCGGCCCGAGGACGAGCGGCATCAGCCGTCGAAATCGACCTCTTCCATGATGCGCAGCGCCTGCGCCCGGTGGCTCGCCAGCTCGGCCAGCGACACATTGTCGGGCGTCATCTCGCCCCAGCTCGCGACGAGCTCGGACGGCTGGGCCTCGGCCAGCACCGGAAATTCGTTGTTCACCTCGGCATAGATCTCCTGCGCGGCGGGGGAGACGAGGTACTCCATGAGCTGCAGCGCCTCCTCGCGGTTGGGCGCGGCCTTGGTCATGGCGATGCCGGAGATGTTCACATGCGTGCCGCCATCCTCGAATTCCGGATAGATGATGCGCACGGAATTGGCCCATTCCTGCTGGTCGGGATCGTTCAGCATGAGGCCCATGTAATAGGTGTTGCCGAGCGAGATGTCGCACTGGCCGGCCCAGATGGCCCGGACCTGCGCACGGTCGTTGCCCTCGGGCCGGCGGGCCAGGTTGGCCTTGATGCCGGCGGCCCAGTCGCGCGCCGCCTCCTCGCCATGATGGGCGATGACGGCGGAGAGAAGCGCGAGGTTGTAGTTATGCGTGCCGGACCGGGTGCAGATGCGGCCCGCCCATTCCGGCGAGGTCAGATCCTCGTAGGTCGTCACCTCGCCATCGGCCACCCGCTCCTTGCTGGCATAGACGATGCGGGCGCGGGTGGTGAGCGCGTACCAGAGCCCCTCGGGGTCGCGGAGCGCCTCGGGCACGGCGGCCTCGAGCACGTCGGACTGGACGGGCTGGATGGCGCCCGTCTCGACGATCTGTGCCAGGTTGGCGATGTCGACGACCATGATGAGATCGGCCGGCGAGCGCTCGCCCTCGGCGCGGAGCCGCTCCGGCAGGCCCTCCTGCACGAAGGCCAGATTGACGCCGATGCCCGTCTCTTCGGTGAAGGCGTCGAGCACGGGCTCGATGAGCTCGGGCTGGCGCGTGGTGTAGATGTTCACATCCGCCAGCGCGGGGCCGGCGAGCGGCGCGGCGACCGCGAGTGCGAGAAGGGAGGGTCGGATCATCGAAGAGCTCCTTGCTGGTTTGACGGATCCTTATATCCGACAAAAAAGCTCGTCTATAGCAATCACGCGCTCGTGTTCGCCTTGTCGGCGGCGCGGACCTCGTTCCAGATCGCGTCCATCTCCTCGAGGCTGCTCGTGGCCGGGGTCTTGCCGCGCGCTTGAAGTTCGGCCTCGATCACCTTGAAACGGCGGGTGAACTTGTCGTTCGCCTTGCGCAGCGCCGTCTCGGGTTCCACACCCAGCCAGCGCGACAGGTTCGCGGCGACGAAGAGGAGATCGCCCATCTCCTCCTCCAGCGCCTCGGGGCCGAGTTCGCGGGCCTCGGCCAGCTCGGCCGCCTCTTCCTGCAGTTTCGCGAGCACCTCGTCGATGGCGGGCCAGTCGAAGCCGACGCGGGCGGCGCGCTTTTGCAGCTTGGCGGCGCGCATGAGCGCGGGCAGGGCGAGCGCCACCCCGTCGAGCACGCCCGCCTCGCCGGCGCCGGCGCGCTCGGCGGCCTTGATCTTCTCCCAATCCTCCGTCTGCTGCTCCGCGCTCTTCTCGCGGCTTTCGGCCCCGAAGATATGCGGATGGCGCGCCACCATCTTGTCGGACGCGCCCTTCGCCACCGAGGCGAAGGTGAAATGCCCGGCCTCCGCGCCCATCTGCGCGTGGTAGACGGATTGCAGGAGCAGATCGCCCAGCTCGCCCTCCAGCCCCGGCCAGTCTTCGCGGGCGATGGAATCGGCGACCTCATAGGCCTCCTCGATCGTGTAGGGGGCGATGGAGGCGAAATCCTGCTCGATGTCCCAGGGGCAGCCCGTCTCCGGGTCCCTCAGCCGCGCCATGATCGCCAGAAGCCGCCGCATCTGAAGGCCGGCGTCCAGCGTCTCGTCGAAGATCAGCGCGTCATCCATGGACATCCCCCGTTCCGTTCGCTTTCCTTCCTGCCGAAACGCGAGGGAGATTTCCATGCCCGTCCTCAACCGCATCGCCGCCTATTCGGACGAGATGAGGGAGTGGCGCCAGCATCTGCACCGGCACCCCGAGACCCGCTTCGACTGCCACAAGACCGCCGCCTTCGTCGTTGAAAGGCTGAAGGAATTCGGGGTGGACGAGATCCACGAGGGCCTCGCGGAAAGCGGCGTCGTGGCGCTGATCCACGGGCGCGAGCCGGGGCCGATGATCGGCCTTCGGGCCGACATGGACGCGCTGCCGATGGACGAGGCCTCCGGCAAGCCCCATGCCTCGCTCGTGCCCGGCGCCATGCATGCCTGCGGCCATGACGGGCATACCACCATGCTCCTCGGCGCCGCACGCTACCTGGCGGAGACGCGCAATTTCGCCGGCACCGCCGTGCTGATCTTCCAGCCGGCGGAGGAATGGGGCTCCGGCGCGCATGTGATGGTCGACGGCGGGCTTTTCGAGCGCTGGCCGGTCAACCAGGTCTTCGCCATCCACAACATGCCGGGCACGCCGGTCGGCACTTTCTACGGCAATGCCGGGGCGACCATGGCGGGGATCGACGAGTTCGAGATCGTGGTGACCGGCATCGGCGGCCATGGCGCCTATCCGCATCTGACGCGCGACCCGATCACTGCCGGCGCCGCGATCCATGCGGCGATCCAGACGATCCTCAGCCGCGATCATTATGCGCTCGACCGGCTGGTGGTGGCGGTGACGCAGTTCCACGCCGGCACCGCCAACAACATCACGCCGGAGAAGGCGACGCTCTCCGGCACCGTCCGCAGCTTCTCGGAGGCCGCCCAGGCGACCGCCAAGCGGCGGCTCCGCGAGATCTGCGCGGGGGTGGAGGCGACCTTCGGCGTCAAGGTGGCGCTCGACTACATCGAATGGGAGCCGCCGACCGTCAACGACCCCGATTCCGCCCAGTTCGCCTTCAACGTGGCGGAGGAGGTCGGCACCGTCGCCTCCCGCGATGCGCTGCCCGAGATGGGGGGCGAGGATTTCGCCTACATGCTGAAGGCCAAGCCCGGTGCCTATATCTTCCTCGGCAATGGCGACACGGCGGATGTGCACCATCCGGCCTATGATTTCAGCGACGAAACAGCGCCTTACGGGGCGTCATACTTCGCGCGGATCATCGAGAGGGCGCTGCCGGTCCGGGGGTAGCCGCGTCATATTGACTAAACAGTCAGTATTGACAATCCCCGAATCCGGGCGTCATCCTGCCGCCATGACAAACCAGATCACAGAGCTCGCGGCGCTCGACCGCGACCACCACATGCATCCCTGGACGCATTTCGAGCAGGCCGAGCGCGATGGTCCGCTCGTGATGACACGAGGGCAGGGCACGCACCTTTGGGACGAATCCGGCCGCCAATACCTCGATGCCGTCGGCGGCATGTGGTGCACGCAGATCGGCCTCGGCAACGAGGAGATGGCCGAGACCCTCGCCGAACAGGCGCGGACGCTGGCCTATACCTCGACCTTCGTCGACATGGGCAACGCGCCCTCCGCCCGGCTCGCCGCCAAGATCGCCGAGATCGCACCGAAGGGCATGACGCGCACGCTCTTCACCACCGGTGGCTCGACCGCCGTCGACAGCGCCTACCGCATGGCGCAATTCGTGCAGCATCACCGGGGCTTCCCGGGCCGCACGCATATCCTGTCGCGCCATTCGAGCTACCACGGCTCGACCTTCGCCTCCGCCTCCATCGGGATGCGCGACGGCGACCGGATCGAGGAATTTTCCTATCTCACCCGGACGATCCACCATCTGTCGGCGCCGAACCCCTATCGCCGGCCAGAGGGCGTCAGCGAGGAGGGCTTCTGCGACTGGCTGATCCAGGAGCTGGAGGACAAGATCGCCGAGGTGGGCGCCGAGAACATCGCCGCCTTCTTCGCCGAGCCGGTCCAGGCCTCCGGCGGCGTCATCATTCCGCCCAAGGGCTATTTCCGTCGCATGGCCGAGACCTGCCGCAAGCATGGCATCCTCGTCGTCGCCGACGAGGTGGTCACCGCCTTCGGCCGCCTCGGCGAATGGTTCGCCTCGGAGACGATCTTCGGTGTGGTGCCGGACATGATCACCTCGGCCAAGGGCCTCACCTCCGGCTATCAACCCCTTGGCGCGCTTATCTTTTCCGAAGAGCTCTGGCAGGAGATGTCGGGCGACCGCTGGTTCACCCACGGCTTCACCTATTCCGGCCATCCGATCGCCTGCGCCGCGGCGCTGAAGAGCATCGAGATCATCGAGCGCGACGGCCTTCTGGAGCACGCCCGCCATGTCGGCGCGATCTTCCAGAAGGGCCTGAAATCGCTCGAGGATCACCCGCTCGTCGGCCAGGCGCGCGGCGAGGTGCTGATCGGCTGCATCGAGAACGTGGCGGACAAGGAGACGAAGGCGCTCCATCCCGACGAGCTGAACATCGGCAAGCGCGTCTCCGACGCCGCCGAGGCGATGGGGCTGCTCGTCCGGCCGATGGGGCACTTGAATGTCATGTCGCCGCCGCTCATCATCTCCGAAGCGGAGGTGGCGGAGATCATCGAGAAGCTCCGCAAGGCACTCGACCAGGTGGCCGACGGCCTCATCCGCGAAGGAGAGAAGGTAGCCTGAATGGCGCTGCAGGATGCGAAAGCCAAGGTCGATGAGGCCTTTACGGCGCGATCTTCACGCGGGTTGGTTGGGGAGAACGCCTTCGGCGGCGCCACCTCCTTCCTCCGCCGGCGCTATTCAAAGGACCTGGGCGGCGCCGATCTCGCCATCACCGGCGTGCCCTTTGACCAGGCGGTGACCAACCGCCCGGGCACGCGGCTGGGGCCCCGCGCCATCCGCGAAGCCTCGACGCTGCAGCCCTACGACCCGCCCTTCGGCTGGGACGGGTTCGATCCACTGTCGGAGTTCGACATCATCGACTACGGCGATCTCGCCTTCGACTACGCCATGGTGTCCGAATTCCCCCAGGCGCTTACGGCGCATATGGAAGGGATCCTGACCCATGTCTCGGGCGCCGTGACGCTCGGCGGCGATCACTACATCACCTTCCCGATCCTCAAGGCCTATGCGGCCAAATATGGGCCGCTCGGCGTGATCCAGTTCGACGCGCATTCCGACCTCTGGCCGGATGACGATTTCGCGCGGATCGACCATGGGACGATGATGTACAAGGCCGTGAAGTCCGGCCTCGTCGACCCCGCCCGCTCCGTGCAGATCGGCATCCGGACGGAGACGGAGGATTACTGCGGCGTCAACGTCATCTCGGCCCGCGAGGTGCATGAGGCCGGCATCGCTGCGACTGTCGCCAAGGCGAAAGGCATTGTGGGGCAGGGGGCTACGTACCTTTCCTTCGATATCGACGCATTGGACCCGGCCTTCGCACCCGGCACCGGCACGCCGGTCTGGGGCGGGCTCGCCTCCTGGCAGGCGGCGGCGATCCTGCGCGACCTCGCGGGGGCGAACATCGTCGGCGGCGACATCGTCGAGGTCTCGCCGCCCTTCGACGCGGGCGGCGCCACGGCCGTCGCCGGCGCCCATGTGGCGATGGAGATCCTGTGCCTGATGCTCTGGACCCGCCGCGCGTGAGCTGGCTCGCCATAGTCCTCATCGCGCTCGCGGTCGTCATCGTCGCGGCCGGGCTCTACGTCCGCCTCGCGCCGACCGACCCGGACGAGTGGCACATCGCCCCGCCCGCCGCGCCGCCCGGCGATTACCCGGCGGAGGGCGCCTTCATTGCCGTCCGCACCCTCTCCGAGCCCGGGGCTGAGGCGCTCTCGCGCCTCGATGCCATCGCGCTCGATACGCCCCGCACCCACCGGCTCGCCGGCAGCCCGGCGGAGGGGCGGATCACTTGGATCACGCGCTCCGCGCTCTGGGGCTTCCCCGATTTCACGACCGCGGATGTGGCGGAGGGGCGGCTCACGATCCACGCCCGCCTGCGCTTCGGCCGCGGCGACATGGGCGTCAACCGCAAGCGGGTCGAGGCCTGGCTGGCCGCGCTTGAAGCGGGGGCAGGGGGCGCGTAATCGGGGGGGACCCGAGGAAGGCCCCCGATGATCCCTGAAGACAAGCTCGCCCAGATCCGCCAGCGTTTCGAATATCTCGAGGCCCGCATGGCCTCGGGCGCAGATGGCAGCGAGATGGTCAAGCTCGCCCAGGAATATGCCGAGCTAAAGCCGGTGCATGAGACGGCGGAGGCCTGGCGGGCGCTGCAGGACGAGCGCGCAGGGGCCGAAGCGATGCTCGCCGACCCCGAGATGCGCGCCCTCGCCGAGGAGGAGCTCCCCCAGATCCGCGCCCGCATCGAGGCGGCCGAGGCGGCGCTGCAACTGGCGCTCATCCCCAAGGATGCCGCCGACGCGCGGCCCGCCGTCCTCGAGATCCGCCCGGGCACCGGCGGCGAGGAGGCGGCGCTTTTCGCCGCCGACCTCCTTCGCATGTATCAGCGCTATGCCGATGCCAACGGCTGGCGCTTCGACATCATCGAGGAGCAGGGGACGGAGATCGGCGGCCTCAAGGAGGTCATCGCCCGCATAGAGGGCGCCGGCGTCTTCGCGCGGCTGAAGTACGAAAGCGGCGTCCACCGCGTGCAGCGCGTGCCGGAGACGGAATCGGGCGGCCGCATCCACACCTCCGCCGCCACTGTGGCCGTCCTGCCGGAAGCGGAGGCGGTGGATATCGACATCGATCCGAATGACCTGCGCATCGACACGATGCGCTCGTCCGGCGCCGGGGGCCAGCACGTCAACACCACCGATTCCGCGGTGCGCATCACGCACCTGCCGTCCGGGATCGTCGTGACCTCCTCGCAGAAGTCGCAGCACCGCAACCGCGAGCTGGCGATGGAGGTGCTGCGCTCGCGGCTCTACGACATGGAGCGGCGCCGCGCCGCCGATGCCCGGTCGGCCGATCGCCGCGCCCAGGTGGGGAGTGGCGACCGCTCCGAGCGCATCCGCACCTACAACTTCCCCCAAGGCCGCCTGACCGACCACCGCATCAACCTCACGCTCTACAAGCTCGATGCCGTCATGAACGGCGACCTCGACGAGGTGATCGACGCGCTGACCGCCGACGCCCAGGCGGCGCTTCTGGCGGAGATGGAGGCGTGAGGGCGGCCGACCTCCTCGGCCCGGCGATCCGCCGGCTGACGGAGGCGGGCGTGGCGGAGCCGGCGGGCGATGCGCGCCGGCTCCTCGCCCATGCGCTGGGGCTGGCGCCCGGGCGGCTGACGCTGGCCCTGCCGGAGCCGGTGAGCCCCGATTCCGCCGCCGCCTATGACGCCTGCATCACCCGCCGCGCCGCCCGCGAGCCGGTGAGCCATATCACCGGCGAGCGGCTCTTCTACGGCCGGCGCTTCGCCGTCTCCGCCGATGTGCTCGACCCGCGGCCGGAGACCGAGATGCTGATCGAGGCGGCACTGGCCCAGCCTTTCGAGACGCTCCTCGACCTCGGCACAGGAACGGGCTGCATCCTTCTGACCTTGCTGGCAGAAATGCCCGGGGCCCGGGGCCTCGGCATCGACATCTCGCCCGCCGCGCTCGCGAATGCGGCCGCCAATGCCGCAGAGCTCAACCTCTCCATCAAGGCGGAATTCGCCGCCGGCGACTGGTTCGACGGGCTCACCCGGCAGTTCGACCTCATCACCGCCAACCCGCCCTATCTGGCGGCGGCCGAGATGGCGGGGCTCGCGCCCGAGGTCCGCGAGTTCGAGCCGCATCTTGCGCTCACCGATTTCGGCGACGGATTGGGCGCGTATCGCGCCATCACCGCCGGCGCACCGGAGCATCTGATGCCTGGCGGCCGTCTCTTGATGGAGATCGGGCCGGGGCAGGGGCACGAGGTCATGAGCCTCGCCTATGCGGCCGGCTTCCCCCATGTCTCGATCATCCGCGATCTCGACGGGCGCGACCGCGTCGTCATGGCGGAAATCGGCTGAAAGCGGTTGCAAAGCCCTCTTTTGCTGCCATATCGAGGCCAGGAGCGGTTTGGGCTTGCCCTTTGGCGCCGCCCATGCTTACTCAAGGTGCCCGGTGAGGTGAGGCAACTCCCCGCCGGCAGTCGCCAGACAATCGCGATGCCCGAAAGGAGCGCCAATCAAAGCGCCGCGGGCCGCGAAACTGCAATCAGGCCGGAACTCCATAATCTTATGAGATCTTCGAAATCGCGCTCGCGCAACAAGAACCGCAACAACCGGCCTTCGGGCGGCAATATCGTCAACCGTGTCTTCGATTCCAGCGGGCCGGACGGCAAGGTGCGAGGCACCCCGCAGCAGATCATCGACAAATACACCCAGCTTCACCGTGACGCCCAGCTTGCCGGCGACCGGGTGGATGCCGAGAATTACGCCCAGCATGCCGAGCATTACCTGCGCATGCTCGCAGAGGCGCAGCGCGAGATGGAAAAATCCCGCGAAAAGCAAGAGAAAGAGCAGCGCGACCGTCAGGCTGAGCGCGACCGCGAGCGCTCCGAACGGCTCCGCGCCCAGGAAGACGCCTCCAACGGCGAGGGTGGCGACGATAACGGCAATGACGAGGGCGATCAGCCCTCCAGCGATTCCGGGCTCGTCGAGACGCCCGAGGAATCGGCCCAGGCCGCGCCCAAGCGCCCGCGCCGCCGCCGCACGCCCAAGGCCGAGCAGCAGGGCGACAGCGACACCCCGGCCGCCGCGGAGTAACTTCCGGTGGCCAATCCCGCTCCCGCCTTCACCAGCGCCGAATATGCGGCGCGGCTTGCCGATGTGCAGGCGCGGATGGCGGGGCAGGGGCTGGATGTCCTTCTCGTCTCCGACCCCTCCAACATGGCCTGGCTGACCGGCTATGACGGCTGGTCCTTCTATGTCCATCAGGGGGTTGTCGTGCCCGCCTCGGGCGATCCGCTCTGGTGGGGGCGCGGCATGGATCGCGCCGGCGCGAAGCGCACCATCTGGATGGCCGACGATCTGATCCTCTCGTATGAGGACAGCTACGTCCAGAACCCCGAAAAGCACCCGATGGAAGACCTCGCCGCGCAGCTCGCGGCCCGAGGGCTCGCGGGCGGGCGCTTCGGCGTCGAGATGGACAATTACTACTTCTCCGCAAAGGCTTGCGAGGCGCTCTTCACCTCCATGCAGGCCGAACGCGTCGATGCCACCGGGCTCGTCAACTGGGCGCGGGCGGTGAAATCGCCCGCCGAGATCGCCTTCATGCGCAAGGCCGCCGGCATCGTCACGCGGATGCACGAGGTCATCGCCGAGCTGGCCGAGCCGGGCCTGCCGAAGAACGCGCTGGTGGCCGAGATCACCAAGGCCGGTATCCTCGGCACCGAGGGCGCCTGGGGCGATTACCCGGCCATCGTGCCGATGACGCCTTCGGGGCTAGACGCCACGGCGCCGCATCTCACCTGGGATGACCAGCCGCTAAGGGCTGGAGAATCCACGTTTTTCGAGATCGCCGGCGTCTATCGCCGCTATCATGCGCCGCAGTCGCGCACGCTCTTCCTCGGCGAGCCGCCGAAGCGCTACCGCGAGGCCGAGGCCGCCGTGGCCGACGCCACCGAGGCGGCGCTGGCCGAGGCGGGGCCGGGGGCTCTTTGCGGCGATGTCGCGCGGGCGTTCAACGCCACGCTGAAGCGCCACGGCTTCACCAAGGACAGCCGCTGCGGCTATTCCATCGGCCTCAGCTATCCGCCGGACTGGGGCGAGCATACGATGAGCTTCCGCGAGAGCGACACGACCGAGCTTCGGCCCGGCATGTGCTTTCACTTCATGCCGGCGCTCTGGCTCGACGACGGCGGCATCGAGACGACGGAGCCGATCCTCATCAGCGATACGGGCGCCGAACGGCTCGCAGCGACACCGCCGGGGCTCGTCGTCAAGGGATAGGGCGGCGTTCGGCAGGCCCTCGCTCCCCGCACCCATATTTCGCATAATATGTATTATGTCAAATAAACGGATGCCCCCGGAGAGCTCCAAGCCTTTTGCTGCTGTTTTTCTTTGACAGAAATCGACCAGGTGGTCAGTTTCCGCGGCATGAGTTCACTCCTCGACCATCTGGAAGCCATCACCAACGCCCCGCGCGTCGAAGAGCTCTGGGCGCTGCATATCGACGAGATGGCGCGGCGCGGCTTCACCCGCGTCCTTTACGGCTACACGCGCTATCTCTCGAGCCAGTCCTTCGGCGATCCGCAGGACTGGGTGATGCTCACCAACCACGCGCCGGAATACATGGCGCGCTTCCTCGAGGACGACCTCTTCCGCCAGGCACCGATGACCCGCTGGGCGCTGGAGAATTCCGGCGCCTGCTCCTGGAGCTGGCTGCAGGAGATGAACGCGACGCAGGGCCTGACGGCGGCCGAGCTGAAGGTCATGGAGTTCAACCGCAAGATGGGCGTGACCGCCGGCTACACGCTGTCGTTCAAGTCGGTCTCGGAGCGCACCAAGGGCGCGATGGCGCTGACGGCAGCGCCCGGTGTCAGCCAGGCCGAGGTCGATGCCATCTGGGCCCGCGAGGGCGCCGACCTGATGGTCATGAACAACGTCTTTCACCTCAAGCTCCTCACCCTGCCCTGGTCCGGCAACCGCAGCCTGACCAAGCGGCAGATCGAGGTGCTGCAATGGGTCGGCGACGGCAAGACCACGCAGGACATCGCGGTGATCCTCGGGCTCACGGCCGCGACGGTGGAAAAGCACCTGCGGCTGGCGCGCGAGGCGCTCGATGTCGAGACCACCGCGCAGGCCGTGCTGAAGGCGGCGTTCTACAACCAGATGTTCGTGCTCGAGGACGTCCCGCAATCTTCGGCAATCTGACGCCCCGTCAAACGACGCAGCCTTTCAAAAACGGGTCAGGAATCCCTTACTGCCTTGCGCGGGCGCGCTTTGCCATAAGTTAACCGTTCCGTGAGTGGTGGCCTAAGGCCAGGAACAGCGGGCCGGTGTGCCGACGATTATCGGATCCTCCGGTCCGCACTCCCCACCGGGTCTCCCGGTCGGTCTCTGGCCGCTATTGGCCGGCGCAGAGGCTCCTGGTGCGTTCTCCTCGTCCCCTGGATGCGCGCCCGGCGGCGTCGCCCCCCGAGGCGGCGTCGCCACTCCTCCTCCCGGGAGTGCTGCCGGTGCCTCCCGACCGACAGCAAACGGGCCGCCCCTTTCGGTGGCGGCCCGTTCATTTTATCCATAGGTGGGAAGGGCTTAGCCGCGGGCGGCGGCGACCTCGGCGGCAAAGTCGCTCTCTTCCTTCTCGATGCCTTCGCCGACCTCGAAGCGGATGAAGCCGGTGATCGTGGCGCCGGCCTGCTTCGCGGCTTCCTCGACCGTCAGGTCGGGGTTGATGACGAAGGCCTGGCCGAGCAGCGTCGATTCCGCGATGAACTTCTTCATCCGCCCGACGATCATCTTCTCGATGACAGCCTCGGGCTTGCCGCTCTCGCGGGCGATGTCCATCTGGACCTGCTTTTCCTTCTCGACGATAGCCGGGTCGAGGTCGCTTTCACCCAGCGCGGCCGGGTTGGCGGCGGCGATATGCATCGCGACCTGCTTGCCGAAGGTCTCGTCACCCGAGAGCGCGACGAGCACGCCGATCTTGCCCATGCCGTCAGCGGCGGCATTGTGGATGTAGGGAACGACGGTCTCGCCCTCGATCTTGCCCATCCGGCGCAGCGTCATGTTCTCGCCGATCTTGGCGATGGCGCCCGTCAGCACGTCGGAGACCGGCTTGCCGTCGACCTCGGCCGCGGCCAGCTCGTCGACGCTGTCGACGGTCAGCGCCGCATTGGCGATGCTCGCGACCATGCCCTGGAATTCGGCATTCTTGGCCACGAAGTCGGTCTCGGAGTTCACCTCGACGGCGACGCCCTTGCCGCCCTCGATCGCCACGGCGACGAGGCCCTCGGCAGCCGTGCGGCCGGATTTCTTGGCGGCCTTGGCAAGGCCCTTGGTGCGCAGCCAGTCGACGGCGGCTTCCATGTCGCCGTCGGTTTCGGTCAGCGCCTTCTTGGCGTCCATCATGCCGGCGCCGGTGGAATCGCGCAGCTCTTTCACCATGCTCGCGGTGATCGCCATCTCATCTCTCCTTTCGGGATGTCTTGTCCCCGCGCCGATCCTACGGCGCGGGGTAAATGCCTTGTGACAGCGGCGACAGCGGGGGCGGATCAGCCCCCTGCCCTGTCAGCCGACCCGTCAGCTCGCGGCTTCTTCTTCGGCCGGCGCCTGCTCGAGACCTTCCTCGGCCAGCGCGGCTTCCATCTCGCCGAGATCGACGCCGGCGGCGCCGAGCTGGGCGGACATGCCGTCGAGCGCCGCACGGGCGGCGAGGTCGCAGTAGAGCGCGATGGCGCGGGCGGCGTCATCGTTGCCCGGGATGATGTAATCCACACCGGCCGGCGAGCAGTTGGTGTCGACGACGGCGACGACCGGGATGCCGAGCTTGCGGGCTTCGGCGATGGCCAGGTCTTCCTTGTTGACGTCGATCACGAACAGCAGGTCCGGCACGCCGCCCATCTCGCGGATGCCGCCGAGCGAGGCCTGAAGCTTGGCCTGCTCGCGCTCCATGCCGAGCCGCTCCTTCTTGGTCAGCCCGTCGAAGCCGTTCTCGGCGGCCTCGTCGATGGCCTTCAGGCGCGAGATCGACTGCGAGACGGTCTGCCAGTTGGTCAGCGTGCCGCCGAGCCAACGGTGGTTCATGTAGAACTGCGCCGATTTCTCGGCCGCCTCGGCGATGGCCGCGGAGGCCTGGCGCTTGGTGCCGACGAAGAGGATGCGGCCGCCCTTGGCGACGGTCTCGCGGATCACATGCAGCGCCTGGTCGAGAAGCGGCACGGTCTGCGTCAGGTCGAGAATATGGATGCCGTTGCGGGCGCCGTAGATGTACTCGCCCATCCGCGGGTTCCAGCGCGCCGTCTGGTGGCCGAAGTGAACGCCGGCCTCGAGAAGCTGGCGCATGGAGAATTCAGGAAGGCCCATGCCTTTGATTCCTTTCCGGTTTCATGCCTAGGGCGGAGGGTAAGGATCGCTCCAACCGGTGGACCTTTTCGGGATGTCTCCCCGAGAGGCCCGCCTCCGCCTGAGTTTTTTCAGTGGCGCGCCTTTAGCAGCGGGTCCGCCCCGGCGCAAGGGCAGACAGGATCTGGGCACGAGGGAGGGCATTGACAAGCCCCCCTGCCCCCGGGCCATTGGGCCCCATGCGCAGCCCTGACACGCCCCCCGACATTCTCTGCATCGGCGCCGTCCTTTGGGACATCATCGGCCGCTCCGCCAGCCACATGAAGGTCGGCAGCGACGTGCCGGGCCGGATCACCCGCCTGCCGGGCGGGGTGGCGATGAACATCGCGATGACGCTGGCCCATTTCGGGCTCAGGCCCGCCGTGCTCACCGCCATCGGCCGCGACCCGGCCGGCGACGAGCTGGCCGAGCGGGCGGAGGAGCTGGGGGTGGCGACGGGCTACGCCTACCGCTCCCCCGATCTGCCGACCGATATCTACATGGCCTGCGAGGGTGCCAACGGCCTCGTCGCCGCCATCGCCGATGCCCATTCGCTGGAGGCCGCGGGCGAGAAGATCCTCGCCCCCCTCTCCGACGGGCGGCTCGGCACCGAGGCGGCACCCTGGGCCGGCCCCGTGGCGCTCGACGGCAACCTGACCGAGAGCCTCCTCTCCCGCATCGCCGCCTCGCCGCTCTTCGCCAGCGCCGACCTCCGCGTTGCGCCCGCCTCGCCCGGCAAGGCGGGGCGGCTGATGGCGCTCGTCGGCCATCCCTCCGCCTGCCTCTATGTGAACCTCGAGGAGGCGGGCATCCTCTGCCAGAGCGCCTTCGACAGCGCCGCCGAGGCCGCCGAGGCGCTCGTCCGCCGCGGCGTCGCCCGCGCCCTCGTCACCCATGGCGGGGCGGAGGCGGCGGAGGCCTCGGCCGGCGGGCTCCTCCGCCTCGCGCCGCCGGCGGTGCTGGTGACCCGCGTCACCGGCGCCGGCGACACCTTCATGGCCGCCCACATCGCCTCCGAACGCGCCGGCATGGCGCCGGAGGCCGCCTTCGCCCGCGCCCTGCGCGCCGCCGCAACCTATGTCTCCGGAGAAACCCCGCATTGATCCCGCTCCAGCATTCCCCCGAGGTCGCCGAGGCGCTCGCCGCAGGCGCCCCCGTGGTCGCCCTTGAATCGACGATCATCACCCACGGGATGCCCTATCCCCAGAATATCGAGACCGCCCGCGCGGTCGAGGCGGAGGTCCGCTCAGCCGGCGCCGTCCCCGCCACGATGGCCGTCCTCGGCGGCACGCTCCATGCCGGCCTCACCTCTGACCAGCTCACCGAGCTCGCCGAGGCGACGCATGTCGCCAAGCTCTCGCGTGCCGATCTCGCGGTGCATCTGACCCGCGGCGGCACAGGTGCCACCACCGTCGCCGCCACGATGATCGCCGCCCGGCTCGCCGGGATCGAGGTCTTCGCCACCGGGGGCATCGGCGGCGTTCACCGGGGGGCCGAACTCAGCTTCGACATCTCCGCCGACCTTCAGGAGCTCGCGCAGACCGCCGTCACGGTCGTCGCTGCCGGCCCCAAGGCGATCCTCGATCTGCCGAAGACGCTGGAGGTGCTCGAAACCCTCGGCGTCCCCGTCATCGCCTATGGGCAGGACGAGCTGCCGGCCTTCTGGTCGCGCGGCTCGGGCCTCGCCGCCCCGCTCCGGATGGACAGCGCCGCCGAGATCGCGAGCGCCCACCGGTTGCGCGGCATGATCGGCCTGCCGGGCGGCCAGCTCATCGCCAATCCGATCCCGGTGGAGGACGAGATCCCGGCGGCGGACCTCCTGCCCGTGATCCAGCAGGCCCTCGGCGAGGCGGAGGATCAGGGAATCGCCGCCAAGGCGGTGACGCCCTTCCTGCTGCAACGCATCTTCGAGCTGACCGAGGGCGCCTCGCTCACCGCGAATATCGCGCTGGTGAAGAACAATGCCCGCCTCGCTGCCGCGATCGCGGGCGAACTGGCGCAGTCACGGTGAATTTTCGGCCCGGGCCCCGGGCTTCATTGCGATAGCGCGGGCCGCCCCCTAGATTGGGGCGGCACCCGCATGAGGCTCATGGATGTCCGAGCTGCCCCCGAAATCCCGCTCCGGCATCTTCAACCGGCTGAGGAACAATTTCCTCGCCGGCGTGGTGGTCATTGCGCCCATCGGCCTGACGGTCTGGCTGATCTGGACGGTCATCGGCTGGTTCGACGGCTGGGTGCTGCCCTTCGTGCCCGACGCCTGGACGCCGGAATCGCTGGTCAACCGCGCCTTCGGCAACGTCAACGCCACCGGCCAGGCCGACCCGACGCTGCCCGACTTCATCCATGTGAACATCCACGGCGTCGGCGTCGTCCTCTTCCTGATCTTCACCGTGCTCGTCGGCTGGGTCGCCAAGGGCCTGATCGGGCGGAGCTTTCTCGGCTGGGGCGAGAGCCTCGTCGACCGGATGCCGGTCGTCCGCTCGATCTACAACGGCGTCAAGCAGATCGCCGAGACGGTCTTCGCGCAGACCGAGACGAGCTTCGACGAGGCGGTGCTGGTGGAATATCCACGGCGCGGGCTCTGGGCCATCGCCTTCATCTCCACCCCCGCCAAGGGCGAGATCCGCCAGCATTTCGGCGAGGAGGAGGATATCGTCACCGTCTTCCTGCCGACGACGCCGAACCCGACCTCGGGCTTCCTCCTCTTCGTGCCGCGCGGCGACGTGGTCGTGCTCGACATGAGCGTGGAGGATGCCGCCAAGCTGGTCATCTCCGCCGGGCTCGTCTATCCGGCCGATCGCGAGCCCGAGGGGCGGGCCGCGATCCCGCTGCCCGTGAGGGGCCGCGCCTCCTGACGGGAGCCAGATGTTCGGACCTGCGCTCACCGGCTTCGCCACCGGCTTCTCGCTGATCCTCGCTATCGGGGCGCAGAATGCCTTCGTGCTCCGGCAGGGGCTCCTGCGGGCGCATGTGCTGCCGCTGGTGCTGTTCTGCGCGCTCTCTGATGCCATCCTGATCGCCGCCGGGGTGGCCGGCTTCGGCGCCGCCACGACCGCCCTGCCCTGGCTGCCCGCCGCCATGGCGCTGGCCGGTGCCGGCTTCCTGATCGTTTACGGGGGCCTTCGGATGCGCGCCGCGATCAAGGGGACGGGCGGGCTGACGGCGGCGGGCGGCGGCGGCTCGCTCGGCCGCGTCATCGCCATCGCCGCCGCCTTCACCTGGGCGAACCCGCATGTCTATCTCGACACGCTGGGGCTCGTCGGCGCGGTGTCGCTGCAGTTCGACGGGGCGGAGCGGCTGGCCTATGGAATAGGAGCCACGCTCGCCTCCTTCGTCTTTTTCTTCTCGCTGGGCTTCGGCGCGCGGCTCCTGGCACCCTTGATGCAGAGCCGCCGCGCCTGGGCGATCTTCGATGCGCTCGTCGCGCTCGTCATGTGGGCAATCGCCGTGAAGCTCCTCAGCGACTTCTGGCTCTGACCTCAGCCGTTGCTGACGAGCTGCGTCAGGCAGACGACATCCGCCTCGCCCACCGGGCGGACCTCGCCCTCGAGAGTCAGCACTTCCTGCGAGCCGTCGGCCAGCACGACGATGCCCTGCAGGCCGCAGGCGCCTTCGGGCACCGGGACGAGCTGCGCGCCCGCCGGCAGGGTGATCGCATCCTGCGCCGCGAGCGGCAGGGCGGAGAGGGCAAGGCCGAAGGCGGCGGCGATATAGGTGCGAAGCATGGGGAATCCTTTCTGCTCGTTTGCCCGACACATGCACGGAGCCGGCCGGGATATCCAATATCAACGGAAAAGGCCGGTGCCTTTCCGCCGATCCCTCAAAGCGCCGTCCAGCCGCCGTCGACGCTGATCGTCGTGCCGGTGATCTGCTTCGCGGCCTCGGAGCACAGGAACACCGCCGTCCCCCCGAGCTCTTCCACCGTCGCGAACTGCCGCGAGGGCTGGCGCTCCAGCATCACCTCGCGGATCACCGTCTCGCGGTCCATGCCGTGGGTCTTCATCTGATCGGGGATCTGCGCCTCGACGAGCGGGGTCAGCACATAGCCCGGGCAGATGGCATTCGCCGTGATCCCCTGCCCCGCCACCTCGAGCGCCGTCGTCTTCGTCAGCCCGACGATGCCGTGCTTGGCGGCCACATAGGCCGATTTGTAGGGCGAGGCGGTGAGCCCGTGCGCCGAGGCGACGTTGATGATCCGCCCCCAGCCGCGCTCCTTCATCCCCGGCAGCGCCATGGCGCTGGTGTGAAAGGCGCTGGAGAGGTTGATGGCGATGATCGCGTCCCACTTGGCGACGGGAAATTCCTCGATCTTCGCCACATGCTGGATGCCGGCATTGTTGACGAGGATGTCGCAGCCCCCCGCCGCCTCGACCAGCGCCCGCGCCTCCTCCCCTTGCGAGAGATCGGCCCGGATGTAGCGCACGCTGGCGCCGGTCTCGGCGGCAAGCTCCTCCGCCAGGGCGTGATCCTCTTCGCTGTCGGTGAAGGAATTGAGGACGACCTCCGCCCCCGCCTTCGCCAGCTCCCGGGCGATGCCGAGCCCGATGCCGGAGTTGGAGCCGGTGACGATGGCGCGCTTGCCGGTGAGTGACATGGAAGGTGCCTCCGCATTGCTGTCGATGCGCACTCTAGCCGCCGGATGCGAAAAGGACAGGCCGGGCAGCGCTCCGCCGAGGGGGCGGCAAGGCACAGCCGAAGCGCCGCCTGCGGCAGCCTGTCGCACTTGCCGAAAACTGTAATCGTCACAGCTCATCGACAGAGCCATGCCCGCCCGACCGGAATCACGGAAAAGCGAGGGGCGGAGTCGGGCCTATGCCCGGCCGCGCGAGGCCGAAGGACCCAATAAAAAAACGCCCGCACGAGGCGGGCGTTGAGTTATTGAGGCAGGTTTCATACAGGCAAGAAACCTATCGAGCAGTGAGGCTGTTATAAGCAATCTCGCGCCGCTCTCCAAGCTAAAAGTTTGTAATTAAAGGGGGCCGCCCTTAGGCTTCCCTCAATCAAGCTGAACAAGCGGGGAGCGCGCAGTGATGAAGCACGGGCAGATTTTCTCCATTCTGAGGGGCGCGGCCGCTGCCGCCCTCCTCTCCGGGTCCGCCATGGCGGACCCCTCCTATGGCATATCCATGTATGGGGAGCCCGCCCTCCCACCGGATTTTGTGGCTCTGCCCTATGCCAATGCCGAGGCGCCCGCCGGCGGAACGCTGGTCGAGGCAACCGTCGGCAGCTTCGACAGCCTTAACCCCTGGGTCCGCAAGGGCAACGTGCCGTGGCAACTCCGCTATGTCATTGGCGAGAGCCTCATGGGCCGCACGCTCGATGAGCCCTTCACCCTCTACGGCGTTCTGGCCGAATCCGTCGAGACGGGGCCGAATCGGGAATGGGTGGAATTCACACTGAACCCGGCCGCCGAGTTCCAGGACGGCTCGCCCGTGACGGTCGAGGATGTCATCTGGTCCTTCGAAATCCTCGGCACCGAGGGCCACGGCCGCTACGCCGGCTTCTGGGCCCAAGTGGAGAGCATCGAGCAGACCGGCGATCTCTCCGTCAGGCTGACCTTCAGCGAGGACAATCCGGAGCTGGCGCTCCTCGCCGGGCTCCGCCCGATCCTTAAGAAGGCGCAATGGGAAGGCGTCGACTTCGCCGAGACCGGCGGGACGGAGATCGTGCCCATCGTCTCCTCCCCCTATATCATCGGCGATTTCGAGGCCGGCCGCTACCTGACGCTCGAGCGCAACCCCGATTACTGGGGCTGGGACATCCCCTTCCGCCGCGGCACCTACAATATCGAAGAGTACCGCATCGAGTTCTTCGGCGACGAGACCGCCGCCTTCGAGGCCTTCAAGACCGGCGAGGTGAACTTCACCCGTGAATTCAACGTCGCCCGGTGGGAATCGAACTACGATTTCCCGCGGGTCGAGAACGGCGAGGTGGTGAAGGAGACCTTCACCCATTCCCGCCCCTCGGGCATGACCGGCTTCGTCATGAACACCCGCCGCGAGATGTTCGAGGATTGGCGCGTCCGTCAGGCAATGATCGAGGCGTGGAACTTCGAGTTCATCAACGAGACGATGACCGGCGCCCAGCAGCCGCGCATCACCTCGTATTTCTCCAACTCTCCCTTGGGGATGGAGCCCGGCGCCCCCGCAGACGGCATGGTGCTCGAGCTCCTCGAGCCCTTTGCCGACGAGCTCCTGCCCGGCGCCATCGAGGGCTATTCGCTCCCCGTCTCCGACGGCAGCGAGCGCAACCGCGCCGGCATGGGCCGGGCGCTGGAGCTGATGGAGGAGGCCGGCTACACGGTCGAGAACGGCGTGATGACCGGGCCGGACGGCGAGCCCTTCACCTTCGAGATCCTCACCCAGACCGGCGTCACCGAGCAGCAGGCGATGATCGACATCTTCGAGCAGGCGCTCGACGGGCTCGGCATCGACGTCAGCGTCGTGCAGGCCGACAGCGCCCAGTTCACCGAGCGGACGCAGGAATACGAGTTCGACATGACCTATTACCGGGTCGGCCTGTCGCTCTCGCCCGGCAACGAGCAATATCTCTACTTCGGCTCCGAACAGGCCGAGACCGGCGGGCGGAACGCCATGGGCGTCATGTCTCCCGCCGTCGATGCGATGATCGACGCGCTGCTCAATGCCGAGAGCCAGGACGGCTTCTATTCGGCGGCGAAGGCGCTCGACCGGGTGCTGATGGCGGGGCGCTACGTGATCCCGATTTATCAGTGGAACAACACCTATATCGCCTATAATGCCGAGCTGCATCACCCCGAGCACATCCCGCTCTTCGGCGACTGGCCGGGCTGGTTGCCGGATGTCTGGTGGTCGGAGGAGGCTGCGGCGCAGTAGCCACTAGCCCCAGAGGCGAAAATCGCGAAAAGGCATGGAACCGGGGGCGCGCTCCCGGTTTCTTCCTGTCAAACGCGCAGATGAGGCAAGCACGCGATGAACTGGAACCGCATCGAAGAAAACTGGCAGGAGAGCCTGCCCTTCATCCTCGCCCGCTGGCCGGACATGGATGAGGAGGTTCTCGAGGAAATGGAGGGCGACGAGGCGGGCTTCCTCGCCTATCTCGCCGAGACCGAGGGGCTCGACGAGGAGGAGGCCGAGGAAGAGCTCGGCGACTTCCTCGAGAATTTCGACGCGCGCGAGATCGAGGGCGAGCTGGAGGAATCCGAAGACGACGAGTGATCCGGCGTCTTCGCGCGGCGATCGTGGCAATCGCAGGCGGAAACCATATGGTTTCCGCCGCTGGCCTCAGCCCAGGGACGTGACCCAGAGGATCGTCGCATCCTCCGGGCTGACGGACACCACGTTGTGGCCCATCGAGGCGTCGTAATAGGCGCTGTCGCCGCGCTTCATCTCGACGGGCTCGTAGAACTCCGTGAAGAGCCGGATGACGCCGGTCAGCACGTAGAGGAATTCCTCGCCATCGTGGCGCACCCAGCCGTCGAACTCCTCCATCCGCCGGGCGCGGACCCGGGCGCGATAGGGCAGCATCTTCTTGGCGCGCATCGAGGCGGAGAGGAGCTCGTGCTCGTAGGTCGCCGTCGGATGCGCCGTCCCCTCCCCGGCCCGCGTCAGCGCCATGCGCCCCGTCACCTGCCCCGGCGACGGCGGCGTGAAAAGCTGCGGGACGGAGATCTTCAGCCCCGTCGCCAGCTTCTTCAGCGCGTCATAGGTCGGCGACATCTGGCCGTTCTCGATCTTCGACAGCGTCGAGCGGGCGAGCCCGGCCTGTACGGCGGCCTGCTCCAGCGTCCAGCCCTGGGCCTTGCGCAGCTCGCGCACCCGGGCGCCGAGGTCGAGCGGCAGGGCCGGCTCCTCCACGCCGTTTTCGCGCGCGAGGCGCAGGATCGAGCCGTTCTCTGCCAGTGACATGAAGGGCTTATAGGCCGGGGCCGGTGCCCGGGCAATGGAGCGCGGTTGGACATGGCCCGCAGCCGGGCGTAAGGAGGGCGCATCGTCCGGGGGCCGCCCCGGGCATCCTCCGACCCCGCAGCGAAAGGCCGCCCATGGTCCGGCTCGACATCTTCTCCGACCCCGTCTGCCCCTGGTGCTACATCGGCAAGACCAATCTTTTCAAGGCGCTGGAGGGCAAACTTAGCCCGTTCGAGATCACCTGGCGCCCCTTCCAGCTCAACCCCGACATGCCCCGCGAGGGCGTGGAGCGGAAGGGCTATCTGGAAGCGAAGTTCGGCAAGGAGCGCGCGGCGGAGGCCTACAAGGCCGTCAATGCCCATGCCGAGAAGGCCGGGCTCACGCTGCAGCACGACCGCATCGCGCGGATCCCCAACACACTCGACGCCCACCGGCTGATCCACTGGGCGACGCTCGAGGGCCGCGCGACGCCCGTCGTCTCGGCCCTCTTCACCGCCTATTGGCAGGAGGGGCGCGACATCGGCCAGGCCGAGGTGCTGGCCGATATCGCGGAAGTGGCCGAGATGGACCGCGAGATGATCCTGCGCCTCCTCGGCTCCGATGCCGATGTGGCCGAGATCCGCGATCTCGACCTGCAGGCGCGCGGCATGGGCGTCAGCGCCGTGCCGACCTTCGTCGTCGCCGAGCGCCATGTCGTCTCGGGAGCGCAGCCGCCGGAGCTCTGGGCGCAGGTCATCGACGAGATCGAAGGGATGGGCGCCCAGTGACGACACCCGCTGCGACGGCCCGGCCCGCCATGGGCCGGTTCGAGTTCATCGCGCTGATGGCGGCGCTGACGGCGACGGTCGCCCTGTCGGTCGATTCCATGCTGCCGGCCCTGCCCTCCATCGCCGAGACGCTGACGCCCGAGGCGCCGAACCGCGCCCAGCTCGTCGTCGGTTTCTTCCTCTTCGGCATGGGGGCAGGCACGCTCTTCGCCGGCCCGATCTCGGATGCGATCGGCCGGCGGCCGGCGATCTTCGCCGGGGTGGCGATCTACCTCGCCGGGGCCGCGCTGGCGACGCTTTCCCACGATCTCGGCTGGCTTCTGGCGGCGCGGGTCCTGCAGGGCATCGGCGCCGCGGCGCCGCGCGTCGTGGCGCTCGCCTGCATCCGCGACCGCTACGACGGCAACGAGATGGCGCGGCTCCTGTCCTTCGTCATGATGATCTTCGCGCTGCTGACGGCGCTCGCCCCGATGCTCGGCTCGGCGATCCTCTGGCTGGCCGACTGGCGCGGCATCTTCGCCTTCCTCGCCGCCTTCTCGCTGGTGACGATGATCTGGATGGGCACGCGGCTGGACGAGAGCCTCGCGCCCGCGCGCCGCCGGGCGCTGCGCCCGGCCCTCCTCTCCGCCGCCTTCCGCGAGGTGCTCCGCGAGCCGGTGGCGCTCCGCTCGACCGTGATGCAGGCGCTGATCTTCGCCATGCTCTTCTCGGTGCTGAACTCGATCCAGCAGATCTTCGCCGAGAGCTTCGGGCTCGGCGACAGCTTCCCGCTCTGGTTCGGCGGCGTCGCCGTCGTCGCCTCGATCGGCGGGCCGCTCAATGCCCAGATCGTCGGGCGGATCGGCATGGGCAGCGTGGTGCGCATCATGATGGCGGTGCAGATCGTGCTGGCGCTCGTCATGCTGGCGGGCTGGAGTCTCGCGCCGGAGGGCTGGCGCTTTCCGCTCTTCTACCTCTGGCTCATCTCGATCTTCTTCCAGATGGGCCTGACGATGGGCAATCTGAACGCGCTGGCGCTGCATCCGCTCGGCCATATCGCCGGCATGGCCGCCTCGATGATCACCGCCTTCAGCACGGTCGCCGCCGTACTGATCGCCGCGCCCGTGGGGCTGGCCTTCAACGGCACGCCGGTGCCGGCGGGCATCGCCGTGCTGGTGATGGCAGTGCTCGCGTCCTGGATCGCGCGCAAGCTCTGAGCTCGGGCCAGGTGGCCGATGTCTGAGCGGGGGGCTGTCTGCCCCCCGCGCCCCCCGAAGGGTATTTGGAAAGGGGCAGAGGCAGAGTTGGGCGAGGAGGCTGGCGGCGCGTCGGGCCGCGGCGCGCCAGCGGTTCCTGACGCGCGGCTGCCGGCACCGCCGAAGAGCCCCCCGCCCGCTGCCCCCCTGAACAAGAAAAATCCGCCGCCGCCCGGGCAGGGGGCGGCGGCGGCAGTCAGCGAACTCGTGGGGACAGAAGAACCCGGGGGACAGGGGCCCGAAGAGGCAGCTTCAGGCAGGGTGCGAGGCAACACACCCGATCCGGATCTTCACGCGAGCATCGCCAGGCAGAACCCTAGGAAAACCCGCCCATCTGAAGGGCTGCGAAAAGCAGGAGGAACAGGCCCGCCGCGCCGACAGCTTCACCCAGCCAGCTTTGCTCTGCCTTGGTGATCACCCGTCTGATCCGCTGTGCCATCATGGCCTCCATCGCTTTCGATGGATCCTTGTTCTCACATTGTTCCGGCCGTGTAAAGAACTTTCGCGGAACAAACGCGAACAAAGACGGCTCAAACTGGTTAACCAACTCCTAGCATGCGGATCGCACGGTCTTGTTCGGTTAACCAAAGGAGCGTCCGCACCGCCGCGCCCCGCGCCGAGTCCAGCCCCGGATCGCGCGCGAGGTGCGCCCGCGCATCGGCTTGCGCCATCTCCATCAGCGCCGCCTGCCGCTCGGGGTCCGCGATTCGGAAGCGCGGCATCCCCGATTGCGCCGTGCCGATCAGGTCGCCATAGCCGCGCATCGCGAGGTCCTCCTCGGCGATGCGGAAGCCGTCCTCGCTCTGGCGCAGGATCTCCAGCCGGCGTCGCCCGCCTTCGCTGAGCGGCGGCCGGTAGAGGAGGAGGCAGGTCGAGGCCGCCTCGCCCCGCCCCACGCGGCCGCGGAGCTGGTGGAGCTGCGCGAGCCCGAAGCTCTCCGCCTGCTCGATGACCATGATCGAGGCATTGGGCACGTCGACGCCGACCTCGATCACCGTCGTCGCCACCAGGAGCCCCGTCTCGCCCGAGGCGAAGCGGGCCATGGCGGCGTCCTTCTCCTCCGGCCGGAGCTGGCCATGCACTAGCCCGACGCGCCCTTCGCCGAGCCGCGCCCGGAGCCAGGTAAAGCGGTCCTCCGCCGCCACCAGATCAGAGGTCTCCGATTCCTCCACCAGCGGGCAGACCCAATAGGCCTGCCGCCCCTCGGCGAGGGCCGCGCGGAGCCGCTCCAGCACCTCCTCCAGCCGCTGGGTCGAGAGCACCGCCGTCGCGATCGGCTTCCGCCCCGGCGGCTTTTCATCGAGCACCGAGACATCCATGTCGCCGTATTGCGCGAGCGCCAGCGACCGCGGGATCGGCGTCGCCGTCATCACCAGCATGTCGGCGGCGCGGCCCTTGGCGCCGAGCTCCATCCGCTCGCGGACGCCGAAACGGTGCTGCTCGTCGACGACGGCGAGGCGGAGGTCGCGGAATTCCACGCCCGCCTGGAAGATCGCATGGGTGCCGACGAGGATCTGGATCCGCCCCTCCGCCAGCGCCCGCAGCTTGTCGGCCCGCGCCTGCCCCGTGTCGCGGCCCGTCAGCAGCTCCATCCGCACCCCGGCGGCCATCACGAGCGGCGCGAGGCCGGCGGCATGCTGGCGGGCGAGGATCTCCGTCGGCGCCATCAGCGCCCCCTGCCCGCCCGCCTCGACGGCGTTGAGCAGCGCCATGAGCGCCACCAGCGTCTTGCCCGCGCCGACATCGCCCTGCAGGAGCCGGTTCATCCGGAATTCGGAGGCCATGTCGGCCGCGATCTCCTCGCTGGCCCTCAGCTGGGCGCCGGTCGGGCGATAGGGCAGCGTTGCCAGCACCTTGGCGCGGAGGCTCCCGTCTCCGACCGTCGCCCGCCCCTTGCCGCGCCGGGCCCGGGCGCGGGCGAGCGCGAGGGTCATCTGATGCGCAAAGAGCTCGTCATAGGCGAGCCGGCGGCGGGGCGGGTCGGCGGGGTCGAGCGCCTCGGCGCCGGTGGGCGCATGGGCGGCGCGCAGAGCCGCGCGCCAGTCGGGCCAGCCCTCGCGGGCCATGACGCCCGGGTCGATCCATTCGGGCAGGTCCGGCGCCATGCCGAGCGCCGAGCGGCTCGCGCGGAACATCAGCTTCTGGGTGATGCCGGCGACCAGAGGGTAGACCGGCTCATAGGGCGGGATCGCCTCCGCCTCTTCGGGGCGCAGCACATGGTCGGGATGCACCATCCGCGGCACGCCGTCATAAAGCTCCAGCTTGCCGGAGACGACGCGCCGCTCGCCGGGCGGCAGGAGCTTCGCGAGCCAGCCGGACGAGGCGTGGAAGAAGACGAGCTGGAAGCTCGTCTCCTCGTCCTCCACCTCCACCAGATGCGGGCGGCCCTTCACGCGCGGGGCGTGATGGGCGCCGACGCGCACCTGGATCGTCGCAGTCGTGGGGAAGGTCAGCCCCTTCACCGAGCGGCGCATCTGCCGGTCGATGCCGGTATGCGGCAGGGTGAAGAGCATGTCTCTCGGGCGCTCGATGCCGGCGGGGGCGAGGAGCTGGGCGCTCTTGTCGCCCACCCCGTCGAGCGCCGTCAGGGCCGCGAAGAGCGGCCAGAGCACCTCGGGGCGGCCGCGCGGCTCAGCCATCGCCGATGAGCGCCAGCCAGGCGTCTTCGTCGATGGTCTCGATGCCGAGCTCGGCCGCCTTCTTCGCCTTCGACCCGGCGCCGGGGCCTGCGACAAGCAGGTCGGTCTTGGCAGAGACGGAGCCCGCCACCTTGGCGCCCAAGCTCTCCGCCCGCGCCTTGGCCTCGGCGCGGGTCATCTTCTCGAGCGTGCCGGTGAAGACGACGGTCTTGCCGGCGACGGGGCTGTCGGAGGCCGGGGCCTCCGGCGGGATCACGTCGAGAAGCGCCGCCAGCCGGTCGATCGAGGCGCGCTCGTGGTCGTTGGCGAAGGCGTCGGAGAGCGAGAGCGCGAGGACCGGGCCGATGCCGTCGGCATTGACGAGATGGTCCCAGGCGGCGCGCGCCTCCTCCGGCGCTTCCGCCTCCGCGGCGGCCTTGTCGCGCGCCTCGGTGATGCGGGCGCGGCGGCCCTCCTCGGCAGCGGCCAGGCGCTCGGCGGCCTCGGCCTCGTCGGCGGCGCGGTGGGCGAGCGCGGCGGGGCGCGAGAGGTCGATGGCCTCCTGAAGCGCCTCCCAGGAGCCGTAGTGGCGCGCGAGGTCACTGGCGGCGACCTCGCCGACATGGCGGATGCCGAGGCCGAAGATCAGCCGCGCGAGCTCGATCTTGCGCCGCTCGGCGATGGCCGCGAAGAGGTTCTGGACGGATTTCTCGTTGGTCGGGCGGCCCTTGTCGTCGCGGCGGTAGAGGTCGATCTCGCCCGCCTCCTGCCGCGCCTCCATCGTGAAGATGTCGGCGGGCTCGCGGATGAGGCCGCGGGCGTGGAACTCCTCCACCTGCCGCGCGCCGAGCCCTTCGATGTCGAAGGCGGCGCGGGAGACGAAATGGCGCATCTTTTCAACGGCCTGCGCAGGGCAGATGAGGCCGCCCGTGCAGCGGCGCACCGCATCGCCCGGCTCGCGCACGGCCGGCGAGCCGCATTCGGGGCAGGTCTCGGGGAAGCGGTAGGGCTTGGCCTCGGCCGGCCGCTTGGCGAGGTCGACATCGGCGATCTTGGGGATCACGTCGCCGGCGCGATAGACCTGCACCATGTCGCCCAGCCGCACATCCTTGCCTCCCCGGATCTCCTCGCCGGAGGAATCGCGGCCCGCGATGTAATCCTCGTTGTGCAGCGTGGCGTTGGAGACGGTGACACCGCCGACGGTCACCGGCGCCAGCCGGGCGACGGGCGAGAGCGCGCCGGTGCGGCCGACCTGGATGTCGATGGCCTCGAGCCGGGTCCAGGCGAGTTCGGCAGGGAACTTGTGGGCGATGGCCCAGCGGGGCGTCGTGGAGCGGAAGCCGAGCCGGGCCTGCAGGGCCAGATCGTCCAGCTTGTAGACCACTCCGTCGATGTCATAGCCGAGCCCGGGCCGGGCGGTGACAAGGTCGCCATAGGCCGCGAGCATCTCCGCCGGACCTTCGCAGAGCCGCGTCTCGGGGTTGGTCTGAAAGCCGAGCGATTTCAGGCGCTTGAGCGCGCCGGACTGGGTGTCGGCCAGGGGCTCCGAAGTCACGCCCCAGGCATAGGCGAAGAAGCGCAGCGGGCGGGAGGCGGTGACGGAGGGGTCGAGCTGGCGGAGCGAGCCGGCGGCGGCGTTGCGCGGATTGGCGAGGGTCTTCTGCCCCGCCTCCTCCAGCCTTGCGTTGAGCGCGGCGAAATCGTCGTGTCGGATATAGACTTCGCCCCGGATTTCAAGGACATCCGGGGCATTCTTCAACTGCTGCGGGATCTCGGCGATCGTCAAAGCGTTCTGCGTGACGTTCTCCCCCGTCGCGCCATCGCCGCGGGTCGCGGCATAGATGAGCGCGCCCTTCTCGTAGCGCAGCGACAGCGACAGCCCGTCGATCTTCGGCTCGGCCGTATAGGCGAGCGGCGGGGCGCCCTCGCCGAGGTTGAGGAACCGCCGGATGCCGCGGTCGAAATCGGCGATGTCCTCGTCGGTGAAGGCATTGGCCAGCGAGAGCATACGCATCTCGTGGGTGATCTTGCCGAAGCCCTCGGAGGGCGCGGCGCCCACCTGATCTGACGGGGAATCGGGGCGCTTCAGCTCCGGGAAGGCCGCCTCGATCTCGGCATTGCGGCGTTTCAGCCGGTCATAGGCCGCGTCGTCGATGAAGGGATCGTCTGCCCCGTGATAGGCATCATTGGCCCGCGAGAGCACATCGGCGAGCCGTGCCAGCTCCGCCTCGGCGCCTTCGGGGCCAAGCTCCGCCACGGGCGTCTGCGCATGGGGCCCGGGCAGGGCCTCGGCCGCATCGGCCGCGGCAGCGCCTTGCGTGCCCTCCGGCCCCGTCGCCGCACCATCCCTCGCGCCTGGCTCGCTCATGGCCCCTCCGCCGCGGCGCGACCCTCGCGCCCTCGGCCAAGGTCTAGGCCGGCCCTGCCGGGCCGTCCAGCACTCCGCCGCCCGGGGGCCGGGCTGCGCTCAGGGCCTTGCGCTCAGGCGCCGATCGCCAGCTGCTCTTCGCTGCTGACGGGCTCAGGGTCCCGAAGCACATAGCCGCGGCCCCAGACCGTCTCGATATGGTTCTCGCCGCCGGTCGCCTGGCTGAGCTTCTTGCGCAGCTTGCAGATGAAGACGTCGATGATCTTCAGCTCCGGCTCGTCCATGCCGCCGTAGAGATGGTTGAGGAACATCTCCTTCGTCAGCGTCGTGCCCTTGCGGAGCGAAAGCAGCTCGAACATCTGGTATTCCTTGCCGGTCAGATGCACCGGCGAGCCGTCGACATCGACCGTCTTGGCATCGAGATTGACCGTGATGCGCCCCGTCTTGATGACCGATTGCGCATGGCCCTTCGAGCGGCGGATGATCGCGTGGATGCGGGCGATCAGCTCCTCCCGGTGGAAGGGCTTGGTCAGGTAGTCATCCGCCCCGAAGCCGAAGCTCTTCAGCTTGCTTTCGGTCGCGTCATCCCCGGTCAGCACAAGAATGGGCGTATCGACCCGGCTGACGCGGAGCTGACGGAGCACCTCATGACCGGTCATGTCCGGCAGATTGAGGTCGAGCAGGATCAGGTCGTAATCATAGAGCTTGGCCAGATCGATCCCCTCTTCGCCCATGTCCGTGGCATAGACGTTGAGATTGGCGTGGGTCAGCATCAACTCGATAGACTTGGACGTCGTGGGATCGTCCTCAACCAGCAAAACACGCATGCGGCCCTCCGTTTACTCAGCACATACGGAAGCTAACCAGTATATGGTTAACCCAACGTTACCCTACGACGGCCGCGCGGTCGATAGCTATGGTTCACGATACCTTTTCAGTGCCGTGGCCTTCAGCGCCGCCTCGCCATGCGTCTCGACCGCATGGACCCAGCTGACGAATTCGTCCTCCGACAGGCCGTAATCCTCGAGCGCCGTCTCCTGCGAGATCAGCCCGTATTTCACGGCCCTGACCACCGCCGCCTTGCGCGACGCCACCCAGCGCCGCGTGTCGGGCGACGGCAGGTCGGCGCGCGACATATAGCTGCCGTCCGGCAGCTGCACGGCCCTCGGGCCGTCCACCTTGCGCAAATACATATCTCACCCCTCCGTGGATCATTTGCGGGCGGGACCATCCGCGATGGGGCGTTAACGGCTCGTAAATCATGCGCTTGTAGATGCGAAGGATTTTCCTATATTTCCGGCCATTCGCGAAGGATCTCACATGCCGCTGGAAAGCTCTTTGAACGCGCTCGGCCTCGCCGGCGCCCCTGCCGACACCCGTGTTGTCGTCGCCATGTCGGGCGGCGTCGACAGCTCGGTCGTGGCCGCCATGCTGGCGGAGGAGGGCTTCGATGTCGTCGGCGTGACGCTGCAGCTCTACGACCACGGCGCCGCGCTCGCCAAGAAGGGCGCCTGCTGCGCCGGGCGCGACATCCATGACGCGCGGCGGGTGGCCGAGACGATGGGCTTCCCCCATTACGTGCTCGATTACGAGAACATGTTCCGCGAGGCGGTGATCGACGAATTCGCCGAAAGCTACCTCGGCGGCGCGACGCCTGTACCTTGCATCCGCTGCAACGAACGCGTGAAGTTTCAAGACCTTCTGGGCACGGCGAAGGATCTGGAGGCCGCCTGCATGGCGACCGGCCATTACATCCGCCGCCTCGAAGGGGAGCACGGGCCGGAGCTGCACATGGCCGCCGATCCGGCGCGCGACCAGAGCTATTTCCTCTTCTCGACGACGAAGGAGCAGCTGGCCTATCTGCGATTCCCGCTGGGGCATCTAAAGAGCAAGGCCGAGACGCGCGAGCTGGCGCAGCGCTACGGGCTCGGCGTCGCCGACAAGCCCGACAGCCAGGATATCTGCTTCGTGCCCGACGGCGATTACGCCAAGCTGATCCAGAAGATCCGGCCGGGGTCCGCCCAGCCGGGCGAGATCGTCCATGCCGACGGCCGCGTGCTCGGCACCCATGAGGGGGTGATTCACTACACGATCGGCCAACGCCGGGGCCTCGGCATCGGCGGTTTGTCGGAACCACTTTACGTAATTCGTCTGGATGTCGATCGCCGCCAGGTTGTGGTCGGCCCCCGCGAGATGCTCGCGGTGCGGCGCATTCCGGTGAAGGAAGTGAACTGGCTCGGCGACGGCGCCTTCACGGATCAGGAGGAATACCACCTCCGCGTGAAGGTGCGCTCGACCAAGCCGCCGGTGGATGCAGTGGTGCGCCCGACGGGCCCGCGCGAGGCGGAGGTCGAGCTCGCCTTCGCCGAAGAAGGCGTCAGCCCGGGTCAGGCCTGCGTCTTCTATGCGGGCGAAGGTACGCGGGTGTTCGGCGGGGGCTGGATCCACCGCGGCTGAGGGCGGCGGTTTCGAGCGAAACGCACCCATCCACCCCTTTCCCGACGGTCGTGCTGTTCCCCCGCCCGGTGCGCGCCGGTGCCGCGCAGGGCGAGCGCCGGCCCGTCCCGCGGGCTGGCGCTCCGGTGGGGCTTGGCATGAGCTCAGAGAGGGCGGGGTTGCACCATAAAGCGCTCTAATGAACGGCAGGAGCGCCACCCCACGGCCCGGCGCTCGCCCTGCGCGGCACCGGTGCGACTGGTGGCGAGCGGATGGTGGGTTGGAAACCCACCCTACACCTGGCTCAGGGCGCGCGCTCCAACGCGGGCGTAGGTGGGTTTTCAACCCACCGCCGCGCCTCCTCCCCCGTAGGGCGGGCTTCAGCCCGCCGCCCCCGCCCTCGCCAACGCCTTCCCCAGCCGCGGCATCCGCGCCTTCTTCATGAGCGGCCGCATCTGCCAGTCCTCTTCCGAGAGGCGCCGCGCCTCCACCAGCACCGCCTCGGCGACCCCGGCCACCACCTCGGGCGAGCCTTCGTAGAGGCCGAGGAGCAACGCATCAGGGTCGGCGCGGGACAGCCCCTCCTCGGCGAGAAGCCCCCGCGGGAAGTCCTTCGCATTAGCCGTGACGATAATGTCCGCCGAGCTCGCCACCGCTGCCGCCAGCACATGCACATCCGCCGGATCGGGCAGCCAGAGCCGGCGTTCCAGCTCCGGCGGCCAGGTCACCCGGGCGCGGGGGAAGGCGGCGTTGGCGGCGGCGATCTCGCCGCGGGCGAAGGGCTCCTGCCCCTTCCGCGCCGCCGCACGCGCCCATTCCTCCTCGATCCGCGCCGACCAGCGCGGCTCGAAGAGCCCGGCGCCGGCGGCGCCGAGCAGCATCTTCTGCATGACCGTCGGGTAGAGCACGCAAGCGTCGAGAACCGCGCGCATCCCTACAGCCGGAAGAACACGGACTTGAGGTAGCCGCTTTCCGCCAGTTGGGGGAGCTGCGGATGATCGGGCCCGGCGAAGCCGGTGTGGATCAGCATCCCCCGCCGCCCCGCCTTGCCGATGCCGCGCGCCGAGGCGGCGCGGAAGTTCGCCAGATCGGCGGCGTGGGAGCAGGAGCAGAGCCCCAGATAGCCGCCCTCGCGCACCAGCGGCGCCGCGAGCCGGGCGACCCGCTCATAGGCGCGCAGGCCCTTGTCGAGTGCCGCCTTGTTGGGGGCGAAGGCCGGCGGGTCGCAGATGACGAGGTCGAAGCTCTCGCCCTCCGCCGCCAGCGCCGCCATCGTGTCGAAGGCATCGCCCTGCCGCGTGGCGAAGCGCGCCTCCATGCCTCCGGCCGCGGCCCCCTGCCCCGCCAGCGCCAGCGCCGGGGCGGAGGAATCGACCGCCAGCGCCTCCGCCGCCCCGCCGGCCAGTGCCGCCAAGGAGAAGCCACCCACATGGGCGAAGACGTCTAGGACGCGCCCGCCAGTCGCCAGCCGCGCCGCGAAGGCGTGGTTCTCGCGCTGGTCGAAGAAGAGCCCGGTCTTCTGCCCCTCCATCAGGTCGGCCAGATAGGTGGCGCCGTTCATCGGCACCGGCACCGGGCCCTCCGGCGCCGCCCCTTCCAGCACCGCCATCTCCTCCGGCAGCCCCTCGAGCCCCCGCCCGCGAGAGGTGCCGTTCTTCACGACATGCGCCACGCCCGCGACCTCGACCAGCGCCGCCGCGATCTCGCCCGCCATCGCCTCCGCCCAGGCGGCGTTCGGCTGCATGACGGCGGTGTCACCGAAGCGGTCGACGACGAGCCCGGGGAGCCGGTCGGCCTCGGCATGGACGAGCCGGTAATAGGGCGCGCTGTAGAGCCGCTCGCGATGGGCAAGCGCCGCTGCCAGCCGCACCCGCACCCAGGCGCCGTCGACCACGGCGGCCGGATCCATGTCCATCACCCGCGCCGCGATACGGCTCGCGGGGTTTACGGTCACGAGCGCCATCGGCCGGCGCTCGGCATCCTCCAGCACGGCGAATGTGCCCGGTGCCAGATTTTTGGTCCGACGGTCGAGAACCAGCTCGTTGGCATAGACCCAAGGGAAGCCGTGGCGGATCGCCCGGGCTTCGGCCTTTGGCATCAGGCGGATGGTGGGGTAAGTCTCTGACATGCGCTCTCCTATCCCGCCCCCGGCGCAAGCGAAATCCCGCTCCGCACCTTGTTAGCGCTAACGGCATTTGCTAGACCAGCGCCGACCCCTCAAGGACCCTGCCCGGAAAGGCCCCCCATGCCGCTCCATCCCAAAGTAGCCGAGATCACCGACCGCATCCGCGCCCGCTCCGAAGGCCCGCGCGGCGCCTATCTGGAGAGGCTCTCCGCCGCCCGCGACGCCGGCGTGACGCGCGGCCACCTCGCCTGCGGCAACCAGGCCCATGCCTATGCGGCCATGGGGGCGGACAAGGAGGCGCTGGCGGAGGGCCGTGTGCCCAACATCGGCATCATCACCTCCTACAACGACATGCTCTCGGCGCATCAGCCCTTCGAGACCTTCCCCGCCACCATCCGCGAGGCCGCCCGCAAGGTCGGCGCCACCGCCCAGGTCTCCGCCGGGGTGCCGGCGATGTGCGACGGGGTCACACAGGGCCAGACGGGGATGGAGATGTCGCTTTTCTCGCGCGATGTCATCGCCATGGCCGCCGCGGTGGGGCTCAGCCACAACACCTATGACGCGGCGCTCTACCTCGGCGTCTGCGACAAGATCGTGCCCGGCCTCGTCATCGCCGCCGCCGCCTTCGGCCATATCCCGGGGATCTTCATTCCCGCCGGGCCGATGACCTCCGGCCTGCCGAACGACGAGAAATCGGCGGTGCGCAACCGCTATGCCGCCGGCGAGGCGACCCGCGAAGAGCTGATGGCGGCCGAGATGGCCAGCTACCACGGGCCGGGCACCTGCACCTTCTACGGCACCGCCAACACCAACCAGATGCTGATGGAGTTCATGGGGCTCCATATGCCGGGCGCCTCGTTCGTGAACCCCGGCACCCCGCTCCGCGAGGCGCTGACCGTGGCCGGTGTCGAGCGCGCAGCCCAGATCACCGCCGCTGGCAATGATTACCGCCCCGTGGGGCAGATCCTCGACGAGCGGGCCTTCGTGAACGGCATCGTGGGCCTCATGGCGACGGGCGGCTCGACGAACCTCGTCCTCCACCTGCCCGCCATGGCGCGCGCCGCCGGCATCCACCTCGACCTCGAGGATTTCGCCGACCTCTCCGCCATCACGCCGCTGATGGCGAAGGTCTATCCGAACGGCCTGGCAGACGTGAACCATTTCCACGCCGCCGGGGGCCTCCAGTACATGATCGGCGAGCTTCTGGACGCCGGCCTCCTCCACCCCGATGTGGAAACCGTCGCCGGCACCGGGCTCGCCCGTTACACCGAGGAGCCGAAGCTGAGGGACGGCAAGCTGTCGTGGGAGCCGGGCCCTGGCCAGAGCCAGAACGACAAGATCCTCCGCCCCGCCGGCGAGCCCTTCGCCAAGACCGGCGGCCTCGTCCAGCTGGAGGGGAACATCGGCCGCGCCGTCATCAAGGTCTCCGCCGTCGCGCCGGAGCGGCGGGTGGTCGAGGGCAAGGCCCGGGTCTTCCACGATCAGGAAAGCGTCAAGACCGCCTTCCGCGCCGGGGAATTCACCGAGGACACGGTGGTCGTCGTGCGCTTCCAGGGCCCTAAAGCCAACGGCATGCCCGAATTGCACTCGCTGACGCCGACGCTCTCCGTCCTGCAGGATCGCGGCCTCAAGGTGGCGCTGGTCACCGATGGCCGCATGTCCGGCGCCTCCGGCAAGGTGCCGGCGGCCATCCATGTCTCCCCCGAGGCGGCCGATGGCGGGCCAATCGCTCTCATTCGGGATGGCGACCGGATGCGGCTCGACGCCACCACCGGCAGTCTAAAGGTGCTGGAGGACCTGTCGGGCCGCGAGCCCGCGACGCCCGACCTTTCCGCCAATGCCTTCGGCCTCGGGCGCGAGCTCTTCGAGGTCTTCCGCCAGAACGCCGGCCCCGCGACCAGCGGCGCCTCCTCCCTCATGCGAGTGTGACCGATGACCCCTGAACATGCCTCCGAGCTGACCGCCAAGACCTGCCTCCTCGCCCCGGTGATCCCGGTGCTCGTCCTCGACGATGCCTCGAAGGCCGAGGGGCTGGCCCGCGCCCTCATCGCCGGCGGCCTGCCGGCGCTGGAGGTGACTTTGCGCACCCCCGCCGCGCTCGAGGCCATTGCCGAGATGGCAAAGGTCGAGGGCGGTGTCGTCGGCGCCGGCACGCTCATCACCCCCGCCGATGTCGAGGCCGCCAAGAAGGCGGGCGCCACCTTCGGCGTCTCCCCCGGCTCCACCAAGCTGCTCCTGGAGGCCTGCGAGGCCAACGACCTGCCGCTCCTGCCCGGCGCCGCCACGGCGACGGAGGCGATGGCCCTCCTCGAACGCGGCTACCGGACGATGAAGTTCTTCCCCGCCGAGGCGGCCGGCGGCGCGAAGGCGCTGGGTTCGCTGGCCTCGCCGCTCCCCCAGATCAAGTTCTGCCCGACGGGCGGCATCTCTTTGAAGAACGCCGGCGACTACCTGAGCCTTCCGAACACGCTCTGCGTCGGCGGCTCCTGGGTGGCACCGAAGGAGATGATCGCGGGCGAAGATTGGGAGGGCATCACCGCCCTCGCCGCCGAGGCCGCCGCGCTGCCCCGCTAGGGCCGCCCCCCCGAGAGGATTTTCACAAAGGGAGACCGAGGGCCGAGCCCTCAGCGTCCGCTCCCGCCCCCGGGTGATCCTTCGGCCTCCGCCGGCCGCAGGCGCGACATCGGCACCAGGCGCCCGGCAGGCGAGCCGCAGCGCCTGCAGGTCAGCCGCGATTTGAACTCATCGAGCGACCACCCTTTCTGCGCGTAGCCCGACAGCCTTTCATGGCTGATGACATCCGCCTCGCCGTATCTCCGGCTGCAGAAGATACTCTGGGCGCAGACGGCCCGCATGGACATGCCGCTCGCCGCCCAGCTCTCGAGGCTGGCCGTCGCGCGATCCAGCCTCTCGGCGACGGAGACAACCCTTTCGATCTGCTCTCGAAACCACTCCAGCGGGCGATCCTCATCACTCTTGCAGAAGGCGCGCTCGATCTTGAAATACGTCTCCTCCGGCGCGATGCGGCGGCCTCGCTTGTAGGCCGTACTCGTATCGGGCGCGGCCATTGCCATGTAATCGAAGTCTCCGCGCTTCATCTGATCGCCCTTGAAGACGACCCGGATATGCCCTTCGGCATCCGGGTCATAGCCGCTGGCCCCGTTCAGAACGAACCCATAGGCATCCTCGAAGCCGCTCTCGTAATCCGTCGTCTGCTGCATGAAGACGCGTTCGAACGCCCCGAAATAATAGGGATACTTGCTGAACTCGGACAGAAGCGTGCGGAACATCGACAGGGGAAGGGCCTCTGCGGAGGCCGACCTCTTCCCCTGCCGGTCGTCAAAGTCGATGCGGTCCTGATAGACGGTGAAGCTGGTCATGGCGCGCGATGTCAATTCCCTGCGAAGGCGGGCCGCCCCGATTGGGGCCGGGATCCGCCGCCTGCGGACTATCACATAAGGGCGCGGCGCAGGTAAGCCCTTGTCTTGACTGTCAAAGCCGGGCGCCCCCGCCAAAAGCAAAGGGGCCGCGCCCGAAAGCGCGGCCCCCTCGATCTTCGGCCCGGATCGGCTCAGCCGACCAGTTCGAGCCCGGAGAAGTAGAAGGCGATCTCTTCGGCCGCCGTCGCCGGCGCGTCGGAGCCGTGGACGGAGTTCTCGCCGACGCTCTCGGCGAATTCGGCGCGGATCGTGCCCGGGGCGGCGTCGGCCGGGTTGGTGGCGCCCATCACTTCGCGGTTCTTCGAGATGGCGCTCTCGCCTTCCAGCACCTGCACGACGACCGGGCCGGAGGCCATGAACTCGACGAGTTCGCCGAAGAAGGGCCGCTCCTTGTGGACGGCATAGAAGGCGCCGGCCTGGGCGGGGGTCAGAAGGATGCGCTTCTGCGCGACGATGCGCAGGCCCGCGTCCTCGAACTTCTTGTTGATGGCGCCGGTCAGGTTCCGGCGGGTGGCATCGGGCTTGATGATGGACAGCGTGCGTTCGGTCGCCATGGGGCTAGCCTCTCTCGTTTCTGGGGCCGGCCTCGGCCGGCATGTCGGGTCGGAGGCGCGGTTAGCATGGGCGAGGAACAGAGGGAAGGCCGATTGCCGGGCCGCTGGCCCGCGGCTAGGCTCGCCGAAAAAGCGAGTCTCTCATGCCCGTTCACGCCATTGGCGGCATCTTCTTCCGCGCCCGCGACCCCGAGGCCCTCGCCGCCTGGTATGCCGGGCATCTGGGCGTCGGCCCCGGGCTCTCGCCCTTCGGCGCGACCGAGGCCTTCGGCTGGACCGCCGAGGGCGGCCCCCTCATCTTCGCGCCCTTCCGGGAAGAGACGGACTACTTCCCGCCCGCCCAGGGCACCATGATCAACTTCCGGGTGACGGCGCTCGACGAGATGATCGCCACGCTCAGCGCCGCCAATATCGCGGTCGAGACCAGGCCCGAATGGGACAGCCCGGAGACCGGCCGCTTCGCCCGCGTCCACGACCCGGAGGGCAATGCCATCGAGCTTTGGGAAGCGCCGGCCTGATCCGCCTTTCATCTGGCCGAAAATACCTCGGAGGTGTGGAGGCAGAGCCTCCACCCGGCCCGGCACGGGCCGGCAGACGCCCGCGAGCCCGCCCGTCAGGGCGGGCCGAGCCCACCTAGCCCTCCGCCTTCTCGGCCAGCTCCAGCCATTCCTCCTCGGCCGCCGCCAGCGCCGCCTGCCGCTCGGTGAGCGCCTCGGTCGCCTTGCGAAACTTGACCGGCTCGCGCGTGAAGAGCTCGGGGTCGGCCATCAGCGCCTCGAGCTTGCCGATTTCCGCCGTCAGCCGGTCGATCTCCGCCGGCAGCGCCTCCAGACGGTGCTTCTCGGTGAAGCTGAGGCCCGCCTTCTTCGGCGCGGGAGCCGGCGCCTCAGCCGTCACCGCCGCCTTCGGCGGGGCCTTCTTCTCCGGCGCCGGCCCGCCACTCATCGGCGCGCCACCCTGGGCCGCGATGTCGCTCCAGCCGCCGGCATAGAGCGTCGCCTGCCCGCCCTCGAGGAGGAGCGTCATGGTCGCCACCCGGTCGATGAAATCCCGGTCGTGGCTGACGAGGATCACGGTGCCCGGATACTCGCCCAAGACCTCCTGCAGCAGATCCAGCGTCTCGATGTCGAGGTCGTTGGTCGGCTCGTCGAGCACCAGAAGGTTCGATTCGCGCGCCATGATCCGCGCCAGCAGCAGCCGCGCCTTCTCGCCGCCCGAGAGCGAGCGGACCGGCGCCCGCGCCTGCGCATCGTCGAAGAGGAAGTCCTTCAGATAGCTCACGACATGCCGGGGCTGGCCCCGCACCATCACCTGATCCGACCGGCCGGAGACTCCGGCCTCGCCAGTCGTCATCGCGTCCCAGAGCGTCTCGTCGGGCTTCAGCGCCGCCCGCGCCTGATCGAAATGCGCCGTGGCGAGGTTGGTGCCGTAGCGGATCGTCCCCTCGTCCGGCGCCTCCTCGCCGAGGAGCACCTTCAGAAGCGTCGTCTTCCCGGCGCCGTTCGGCCCGACCACGGCGAGGCAGTCGCCCCGCTGCAAGGTGAGGTCGAGCACGCTGAACAGCGGCCGCTGCCCATAGCCCTTGGTCAGCCCCTTGGCCTCGATCACCTTCTTGCCCGAGCTCTTGCCTTCGCTCAGCTCCATCGCCGCCGTGCCCTGCCGGCGGATCATGTTCGCCCGCTCGGCGCGGAGGTCGCCGAGCGCCCGCACCCGGCCCATGTTGCGCTTGCGCCGGGCCGAGATGCCCTCGACGGCCCAGCGGGCCTCTTCCTTGATCTTGCGGTCGAGCTTGTGGCGGGCGAGGTCCTCCTCCTCCCAGGCCTTCTCGCGCCAGGTCTCGAAAGCCTTGAACCCGGCCTCCTGCCGGCGGAGCTCGCCCCGGTCGAGCCAGAGCGTCGCCCGCGTCAGCCGCGAGAGGAACGCCCGGTCGTGCGAGATGAGGACGAAGGCGGCGCGGGTCGCGGCCAGCTCGTCCTCCAGCCAGCGGATGGCGGTGATGTCGAGATGGTTGGTCGGCTCGTCGAGGAGCATCAGCTCCGGCTCTTCCGAGAGGAGCCGCGCCAGCGCCGCCCGCCGCCGCTCGCCGCCCGAGGCGGCGCTGACCGGCCGGTCGAGGTCGAAGGCCAGCCCCTCAGCCACCCGCTCGACCCGGTAGCGCTCCGCCTCGCCGACGGCGCCGGCGGCGAAATCGCCCAAGGTGGCGAAGCCCTCCATCTGCGGATCCTGCTCCAGATAGGCGGTGGTCACGCCGGGGCCGAGCGCGCGGGCGCCCCGGTCGGCCTCGATCCGCCCGGCCATGAGCTTCATCAGCGTCGACTTGCCGGAGCCGTTGCGGCCGACAAGGGCGATCCGGTCGCCCTCCTGCACCACGGCGGATAGCCCGTCGAAGATGGGCGCGCCGCCGAAGGTCAGCGCGATATCGGTGAGTTGGAGAAGGGGTGCCCGTGCCATGCGCGGGGGCTATCCCGGCGTCCGTCGCCCCGCAAGGGGCGCAAGAGAGAGGCACCCCGCAGGGGCGCCGGCCGGCGCGCCCCGCAGGGGCGCCCCTCAGCTCGCGACGGCGCGGAGCGCCCGCGCCCGCGCGGCGGGGATCGCCCGCGTCTCCACCCCGGTGAAGACATGCAGCGTGCCGAGCTCCCGATCCACCACGGCGTGATCGCTGACCCAACCGCCCATCGTCAGATAGGTTCGAAGGAGCGGCGGCAGGGCGAGGAGGCCGGCGCGTGGATCGCCGCCGCCCGGCAGCCCGCCGAAGGCCACGACCTCCGCCGCCTTCGCCCCGGGCCGGTAGCGCTCCGGCGCCAGATGCCGCTCGGCCAGATAGCCGAAGGCGGCGCGATGCGCCTCCGCCCCCGTCCCCGCGAAGGAGGTGCAGCCGAAGAGCATCTCCGCCCCGGCCGCCTCCACCTCCCGCGTCATCGCCCCCCAGGCGATGCGCAATACATCGGCGGCGTCCGGCAGGCCCGGCGCCATGCAGAAGCGCCCCATCTCGACCATCGGCCCGGTGAAGCCCGAAAGGCCCGCAAGGTCATAGAACTGCGCGGCATAGCTCAGGCCGATGTCCGCCCCGCTCGCCAGATGCATCAGGCGGAAGGTCGCGACGAGCCGGCCGCCCGCCAGCTCCTCGACCATCATGTGTCGGGCCCGCGCATCGAAGCCATCGGCCTCCAGCCCGCCGGGCCGTCCGGGCAGCCCGGCACGGGTGATGAACGCCTCGTGGCGCAGGCGCTGGCAGGCGGCCAGATCCTCCGGCCCCTCGGCCGGGCGCGCCCGATAGCGCCCCTTGAGCAGCATGGCTGATTCTCCCGCCGGCATCGCGGCAAGGATAGGGCCCAGGGCCCCCGCGGCGCCAGCGGCGGCGGCTATTCGGAGCCGATGAAGTCGCTCGCCTGCACGCGGCCGATGCCGCCGACGAGCTGGGTGAGGAAGGAGACGTCGCCGAGATTGTCGTCGGTCACCCGCCGCTCCAGCTCGAGGACCCGCCCGTCCTCCAGCGCCAGCCGCTCGATATTGCGCAGGACGCCGCCCGCATCGAAATCGAGCGCCAGCACCTCGCGGCGGATCTCGACGGGCTCCAGAAGCCCGTAATGGCGGAAGCGCGAGGCGACGTAGTAATAGCTGCCGTTCTGGATGATGCCGCCGGTGGTCGGCGTGCCGATGCGCTCGGCGATGGTCTCGCGGGTGTCGGCGCCGGGGGTGATCGTGGCGGCGGCCTCGGCGCTCGGCACGAAGCCGTGGTCGCGGTACTGGGCGACGCAGGCCGAGAGCCCCAGCATCGCCGCGAACGCCAGCGCCCGCGCGCCCGTACCTGCCAAGACCTGCCGCATATCCGCCCCCGCCGGAGGTGGCCCCCCGCTCCTTGCTCGCCCCCGGCCGATGGCCTAGGGCTTTCAGCGACGCTTACAACACCCGCCCGCCCCTCTTCAAGAAAGGATGCCCCCTGGCCTTTCTCGCCCGCCACGTCCTTCAGATGACCGGCCCCGCCGCCGGCCGCACCCGCCGCGAGCTCAGCCTCGCCCCGGAGGGGGAGGAGCTGGCGCGGCTCGCCGAGGGGCTCGGCATCCTCGGCGTGAAGAAACTCCGCTTCACCGGCGCGCTCGAGCCCACCGGCCAGCATGGCTGGGAGCTGACGGGCACCTTGGGCGCGACCGTGGTGCAAGAATGCGTGGCGACCCTCAAGCCGGTGACCACCCGGCTGGAGGAGGAGCTGCGCCGCCGCTACCTGCCCGACCTGCCGCCGCCGCCCCCCGGCGAGGTGGAGATGCCGCAGGACGAGACGGTCGAGCCGCTGCCCAACCGGCTGGACCTCGCCGAGGTCGTCGAGGAGGCGCTCGCCCTCGCCCTGCCCCCCTGGCCCCGCGCGGCGGACGCGCCGCCAGTCGAGGCCCATGCGGGCGAAGGCGAGGATCCGGGCGCCGAGGAGCGCGAGAACCCTTTCGCCGCCCTGCAAGCCCTCAAGGACAAGATGCAGGACGACGAGTGACGGCCGGGCGCCCCGCCCTCTTCTTCCCTCCCCGTCTTTGCTCCCGAAAAATCCTCGGGGGGAGTCGCCAAGGGCGACGGGGGGCAGACAGCCCCCCTCCCCGGCCGCCCCGCGGCACCGCCCTCTCCGCCGGCGCCCAAAATTCTTCCTCGAAGAATTTTCGGCCCCATGTCCCGCGGCGCGCCGCGGCCCCGCCTGCCCCGCCCCCCTTGCGTCTTTTGCAATCCTCCGTATGGTGCGCGCTCTTTCGGGACGAGGCGGCTCGACAAGTCGCCGGTCGGCGGCTATGAGGCGCCGTCACCGAATATATCGGAATTTTTCGGGCCAGCGGCCCGCTACGGATCAGAGGTTGAGACATGGCCGTCCCACAGAATAAGGTCTCCAAGTCGCGCCGCGACATGCGCCGCGCCCACGACGCGCTTTCGGGTGCGAATCCCAACGAATGCCCGAACTGCGGCGAGCTGAAGCGCCCGCACCATGTCTGCCCCTCCTGCGGCCATTATGCCGATCGTGAGGTCGTGGCCGTCGGCACCGAGATCGACATCGACGACGACGCGGCCTGAGCCCGCCCGGTCGAAGGTCTGAACGCATGACTCATCAGGGCCCGGAGAGCACCGTGACGGCGCCTCCGGGCCCTGTCGTTCTGTCCGTCGATGCGATGGGCTCCGATGCCGGCCCCGCCATGGTGGTCGCCGGGCTCGCCCGCTTCCTCAAGACCGACCCCGATGTCCGCGTGCTGCTGCACGGGCCGAAGGACGAGCTGACGCGCCTCGTGGCGCGCCGCAAGCTCGAGGCGCATGTCGAGATCGTCGATGCCGAGGGCACCGTCTCGATGCATGACAAGCCGAGCCAGGTCATGCGGCATGGCAAGGGCACCTCGATGTGGTCGGCGCTCGAATCGGTGCGCGAGCGGCAGGCCTCCGTCTGCGTCTCCTGCGGCAATACCGGGGCGCTCATGGCGCTGTCGATGCTGCGCCTGCGCAAGGTCGAGGGCGTCAACCGCCCCGCCATCGCCGGGCTCTGGCCGAGCCGCAATCCCTCGGGCTACAACATCCTCCTCGATGCCGGTGCCGACATCCGCGCCGATCAGGACGACCTGCTGACCTATGCGCTCATGGGCGCCTCCTATGCGCGCAACGGACTCGGCATCGAGCGGCCGCGCGTCGGGCTCCTCAACGTCGGCGTCGAGGAGCACAAGGGCCGCGCCGAGCTGAAGGTCGCGCAGGAGCTCATCGCCAAGGCGGCGCCGCGGGCGGAGTTCGACTTCGTCGGCTTCGTCGAGGGCTCCGAGATGGCCTCCGAGCGGGTGGACGTGATCGTCACCGACGGCTTCACCGGCAATGTGGCGCTGAAAACCGGCGAGGGCACGGCGCAGCTTCTCGGCGGCTTCATGCGCGAGGCCTTCATGAAGACGCCGCTGAGCCGCATCGCCGCGCTTCTCGCCTATACCTCGATCCGCCGCTTGCGGAAGCGCATGGACCCGCGCCGCGCCAATGGCGGCGTGTTCCTGGGGCTCAACGGCACCGTGGTGAAAAGCCACGGCTCCGCCGATGCCACAGCCATGGAGGCGGCGCTGGAGCTTGCGGCCAAGCTCGCCCGCTCCGGCTTTGCGGACAGGCTGGCCGCTCGGGTTGCAACCGCGACGGCGCTGGCACAGGATGGCAACGAGGCAGGAGAGGCCGCGCCCGCGGGTGCGGCGGCAAGCAAGGCAGACAAATGACCGTCAGGGCAGTGGTGAGGGGCGTCGGGCATTACCTGCCCGCGCGAATGGTGCCCAATTCCGAATTCGAGGCGACGCTCGACACGTCGGACGAGTGGATCCGCACCCGCTCCGGCATCGAGCGGCGGCATTTCGCCGGCGAGGGCGAGACGACCTCGTCGATGGCCACGGCGGCCGCCGAGGCGGCGCTGGCGAAGGCGGGCCTGACCGGCGCCGATCTCGACGCCATCATCCTCGCCACCTCCACCGCCGATTTCACCTTTCCCTCCGCCGCGACCATGGTGCAGCAGCAGCTCGGCATGAAGGGCGGCTTCGCCTTCGACGTGCAGGCCGTCTGCGCCGGCTTCGTCTATGCGCTGGCCCAGGCCAATGCGCTCATCGTCTCCGGCCAGGCGCGGCGCGTGCTGGTCATCGGGGCCGAGACCTTCTCGAAGCTGATGGACTGGACGGACCGCGCCACCTGCGTGCTCTTCGGCGATGGCGCAGGCGCGCTGGTGCTCGAGGCCGAGATCGGCGACGGCGAGCCGACCGACCGCGGCATCCTGTCCACGGATCTGCATTCCGACGGCAGCTACCGCGAGCTCCTCTATGTCGACGGCGGCGTCTCGACCGGCACCACGGGCGTCCTTCGGATGCAGGGGCGCGAGGTCTTCCGCCATGCGGTCGAGAAGCTGGCCGCCACGGCGCATGAGGCGCTGCAGAAGGCCGGGCTCACCGCGGCGGATGTCGACTGGATCGTGCCACATCAGGCGAACCTCAGGATCATCACCGCGACGGCGCAGAAGATGGGCCTGCCGATGAGCAAGGTCGTCGTGACCGTGCAGGATCACGGCAACACCTCCGCCGCCTCCATTCCCCTCGCGCTCTCCGTCGGGGTCGAGCGCGGGCAGATCGCCGAGGGCGATCTTCTCGTCACCGAAGCCATCGGGGGCGGGCTGGCCTGGGGCTCGGTCGTGCTGCGCTGGTGACCTCGGCCGGGCCCTGCCCGGAGAGTGACCCCGATACCGCTATCACTGACGCAGGGGAAACTTTCAGCACGCGCCGCAAGCCGTTGATATTGACATTGTTTCGTCAGCCTTACAGTCTCCTTCCCAAAATGGGGGAGTGATATGGCTGCCAAGACGCTGACTCGGATGGACCTTGCCGAGGCCGTCCACATCGAGGTCGGCCTCTCGCGCAACGATTCCGCGCAGATGGTCGAATCCGTGCTGAACCACATCTCCGACGCTCTGGTGGCGGGCGAAAGCGTGAAGATCTCGTCTTTCGGGACGTTTTCCGTCCGCGACAAGGCGGCGCGGATCGGGCGCAACCCCAAGACGGGCGAAGAGGTGCCGATTCATCCCCGGCGTGTGCTGACCTTCCGGGCCTCGCACCTGATGAAGGATCGCGTCGCCGATGGGAATCGCGGCTAGCGAGAGGGCACGCGCGGCATGGCCAAGTCCAAGGACGCCTTCCGCACCATCAGCGAGGTCGCCGACTGGCTGGAAACGCCGGCGCATGTGCTGCGATTCTGGGAATCGAAATTCAGCCAGGTCCGCCCGGTGAAGCGCGCCGGCGGGCGGCGGTATTACCGCCCCGATGACATGGCCCTGCTCGGCGGCATCAAGGCGCTCCTTCACAACGAGGGCATGACGATCAAGGGCGTGCAGAAGCTCCTGCGCGAGCAGGGCGCCGCCCATGTCGCCGCCCTCGCCCCGCCGCATCCGGGCGACGACGTGTTCGAGGGCCGGCTCGCCCGGCCGATGCTGCGCGTCGTCGAGGATTCGCCGGAAGAGGCGGCGGAGGACGAGGCGGCAGAGGCCCCGGCCTTCACCACCTATGCCGCGGCAGCGGCGGCGGCGGAGGAGCCCGATGAGGTCGAGGAGGCGGAGATCGTCCCCGAAGCCCCGCCCGAGGCAGAGCCTGCCCCCGAAGAGGCCGAGATCGTGCCGGTGGAAGAGCTTGCAGCACCTCCGGAAGAGCAGGCGGCGGCGCCGGTCGCCCCCGCCCTGCCCCGCCGCCGGCACTGGCTCCTTGGCCGGCTGGCCGCGGCCCCGCGCCCGGCGCTCGGCTCCGAGGGCCCCGCTCTCCGCGCCCTTGCGGGGCGGCTCGCAGCGCATCGCGACCTCCTCGCAAGCGCCGGAAAATAGCCGCAGCTTTCGGCTTGCGCGGGGGCGCGGTTATGTCCATAACGCCCCCGGTGTCGGGCTATAGCGCAGCCTGGTAGCGCGTCCGTCTGGGGGACGGAAGGTCGCAGGTTCAAGTCCTGCTAGCCCGACCAAACACCCGCTCCGCCCCCGTCCCCGGGGGGCATGTCTCCGGCAGGCCCGAACCCGGTCGGGGCAGAGCCCAGGAGGGGCAAGATGAGCGGCGTACTTCCCTGTCAGACGATCGAGGCGATGCTGGCCGCCGGCCAGATCGCGGCCGATGTGGCCCCGCTCGAGGGCCAGGTGCAGCCCGCCTCGCTCGACCTGCGGCTCGGCGCCAAGGCCTGGCGGCTCCGCGCCTCCTTCCTGCCCGGCGAGGGCCGGCGGGTGGAGGACCGGCTGGACGGGCTCGCGATGCATCAGATCGACCTGACGCCCGGCGCCGTGCTCGAGAAGGGCTGCGTCTATCTCGTGCCGCTGGTGGAGCGGCTGGCGCTGCCGGAGGGCACCTCCGCCGTCGCCAATGCCAAGAGCTCCACCGGGCGGCTCGACCTCCTGACCCGGACGATCATCGACGGCGGCGCGGAATTCGACCGGATCCCCGCCGGCTATCACGGGCCGCTCTATGCCGAGATCTGCCCGCGCAGCTTCTCGGTGCTGGTGCGGCCGGGGATGCGGCTGAACCAGATCCGCTTCCGCGCCGGCGAGGCGCGGCTGACGGATGACGAGCTCGCCGCGCTTCATGCCAAAACGCCGCTCGTCGACGGCACGCCGCATATCGATGAGGGCCTGGGCTTTTCCGTCGATCTCGGCGGCGCGCTCGCCGGCTGGCGGGCCAAGCCGCATTCCGGCGTCATCGACCTCGACCGCATCGGCCATTACCCGCCCGGCGAGTTCTGGGAGCCGGTGAAGGCCGAGCGCGGCGGGGTGATCCTAGACCCCGGCGCCTTCTACATCCTCGTCAGCCGCGAGGCGGTGACGATCCCGCCGACACATGCCGCCGAGATGGCCCCCTATCTCGCCATGGTCGGCGAGTTCCGCGTGCATTACGCCGGCTTCTTCGACCCCGGCTTCGGCCATTCCGAGGCCGGCGGCGCCGGCTCGCGCGGGGTGCTGGAGGTGCGCTGCCACGAGGCGCCCTTCGTGCTCGAACACGGCCAGATCGTCGGCCGGCTGGTCTACGAGCGCATGGCGGCGCCGCCCGCCCGGCTCTACGGGCGCGAGATCGCGTCGAACTACCAGGGCCAGGGCCTGCGGCTCGCCAAGCATTTCGCGGAAGGCTGAGGCCGGGCAGCGGTCCCGAAGGCAGCTCAGGCGACGGCAGAGTCGAAACTCGCCGCGTCGCTCTGCAGGCGCGGCGGCAGCATGGGCGCCACGCTGTTGCGGCCCTGATCCTTGGCCTCGTAGAGCGCCGCGTCGGCGCGACCGAGAAGATCGTCCAGATCCATGTCCCCCGGCGCCATCTCGGCGCAGCCGAAGGAGGCGGTGACGAAGCTGCCGCCCGGCAGCACCAGCGAATCCTCCAGCGACTGGCGGAGCCGCTCGGCCGTCTTCACTGCGCCGGCGAGCTGGGTCTCGGGCAGGATGGCGAGGAATTCCTCGCCCCCCCAGCGCGAGATCATGTCGGACGGGCGCAGGATCGAGCGGAAGAGATGCGCGGCCTCCGCCAAGATCTCGTCGCCGATCTTGTGACCGTGCCGGTCGTTGATGCGCTTGAAATGATCGAGGTCGATCATGAGGATCGCGAGCGGCCGCCCGTGCCGGCGCGCGGCGTGGAAGGTCGCCTCCGCATAGGCGCTCGCGGCGCGGCGGTTGGCCAGGCCGGTCAGCATGTCGGTCGCCGAGAGCTGCTCCAGCCGGATGAGATGCCGCTGCCGCGCATTCTCCGCCGCGGCAAGAAGGCCGATGGTCGAGCCGATGCCGAGCACCGCCGCCACCGCCAGCATGGTGACGAAGAGCGGCGCGGCCTCGGCCCAGGCGGAAGCGTCGATATGCAGCAGCACCACCGCGAGCAGCCAGAGCCCCGCGAGCGAATAGAGAAGCTGCCGGCGCAGCACCTTGCCCGTGGTCCCTTCCGAGATCATCAGCCGCAGCACCGCCGGATGCCCCTGCCGGCAAAGCGCGGCGGTGAGGAGCAGGGCCGCGATGAGCATCGTCGCAGGTTCGGTGCCGTGCAGCCCGCCGGCCGCATGGCCATAGGAGAGGACGAGCGACAGGATCAGCGCCAGCCCGCCGAGCCCCATGCCGAGCGCGATCACCGAGCGACGGCGGCCCAGCAGCGACAGGGCCGCGAGGAGAAGAAGCATGATGCTGTTCGGCCCCGGCGGCTCCTGCCAGAGCGGGTCGGGCAGCATCCCGCCGGAGCCGACGAGCCGCATCCCCGAGCAGGCGAGGACGAGCATGGCGCCCCAGGCGAAGACACGCCGGAGCTGCCCGGCCCCCAGCCGGGAGGCGGAGGAGAAGGCGGCGGCCCCGATGAGAAGCGCAATGATCGCGGTCAGGGGCGAGAGGCCCCCCAGAGTGGCGAGATAGAGCCCCGGCTCGGCGCTCGCATGGCCGGCCAGCGCCACGAGGGCGAGCGCGATGGCCAGCATGGCGAAATCGGGCGCCAGATGCTCGAGCCCCCGCGAGATCGCGACAGCCTTGCGGAACTCCCCGATGCTCTGCGCGGAGAGTTGGGATACAGCTCTCATGGGCGGTTCTGCCCTCCTCGAACGCCCCCCAGCGGTCGCGGCAGAATCAGTCCTCAAACTTAAGAAACAGTATCCCGGGGCCCCGGATTGGCGCTCATTCGCCGAACATGTCGCTCTGCGAGCCGTCGTCCGCCGTCTCCTCGTCCTCCTCCGGCTCGGTGCCGGGGGGCGGGCGGTTCTCCAGGAGGCCGGCGGCGCGGAGTTCGCGCAGGCCCGGCAGGTCGCGGGCGCTCTCGAGCCCGAACTGGTCGAGGAAGGCCGGCGTCACCACGAAGGTCACCGGCCGGCCCGGGGTCATCTTGCGGCGGCCGAGCTTGATCCAGTCGAGTTCGAGGAGCTGGTCGATCGTGCCGCGGGAGACGGAGACGCCGCGGATCTCCTCGATCTCGGCGCGCGTCACCGGCTGGTGATAGGCGATGATCGCCAGCGTCTCGATGGCGGCGCGGGAGAGCTTCTTCTGCTCCACCACCTCCTCGCGCATCAGGAAGCCGAGGTCAGGCGCGGTGCGGATGGCGAAGGCGTCGCCGACCTTCACCACCTGCACGCCCCGCCCCTCGTAGCGGCGGCGGAGGTGCTGGACGGCCTCGGCGGGCTCGGAGCCATGCGGCATCCGGCCGATCATCTGCTGCACGGTCAAGGGCTCGGCGGAGGCGAAGAGCATGGCCTCGACCATACGCTCCTGCTCGCCCATCGGCGGCGCCTCGAAGAGCGATTGTTCCTTCTCGTCAGCCATCCGGCCGCTCCCGCCCGCGCACCTCGATGGGGGCGAAGGTCTCTGACTGGCGAAGCTCGGCGCGGCCCTCCTTCACCAGCTCCAGCATGGCGGCGAAGGTCGCGGCGGTGGCGGAGCGGCGCTTCTTCGGCTCGCCCTGCCAGCCCTCGGGCAAGAAGCTGGAGATATCCGCCCAGGCCCCGGCGAAGCCGATGAGCGGGCGGAGGCGGCCGAGCGCCTCTTCCATCGTGTAGATCGACTCGCGGTCGAGCGCATAGGGGCGGAACTCGCCCTTGGTCTGCAGCCGCGCATAGGCCTGCATGAGGTCGAGGAGCGTCGCCGTCCAGGTGATGCGGCGGACGCGGGTGACATCCGCCGTGATGCCCCGGGCGAAGAAGTCGCGGCCCCGCTGGTCGCGCGCCATCAGCTCTGCCGCCTTCTCGCGCATGGCCGAGAGCCGCTCGAGCTGGAAGGCGAGATGCGCCGCCAGTTCTTCGCCGGAGGGCCCCTCCTCCGCCGGATCGGGCGGCAGGAGCAGGCGGGATTTCAGGAAGGCGAGCCAGGCGGCCATGACGAGGTAGTCGGCGGCGAGCTCGATGCGGAGCGACTTCGCCTCCTCGACGAAGGCCAGATACTGCTCGGCAAGCGCGAGGATCGAGATCGCCCGCAGGTCGACCTTCTGGGTGCGCGACAGCGTGAGGAGCACGTCGAGCGGCCCCTCGTAGCCATCCAGATCGACGATCAGGGCCTCGGCGGCGCGGCGCGCCTCGATGGAGGTGACGTTGCTCTCGCTCATCCCCGGCCCGTCAGCGCCTCCAGCTCGGCGCGGAGCTGCACGGCGTCGATCGGCTCGGGCGGCCGGCGCTGGGCGAGGGCGGCGTCGCCCCGCCGCTCCGCCTCCGCGCTCATCTGCCCGACAGTCTCCGTCACCCTCACCATCTCCTCGAAATTGCCGTTCGAGTGGAGCACGAGGTCGCAGCCCGCCGCAATGGCCTTGGCGGCGCGGCTTTCCAGCGTGCCGGAGAGCGCCTCCATGCCGATGTCGTCGGTCATCAGGAGCCCGTCGAAGCCGATCTCCTCGCGGATCAGGCCGATGACGGGGGCGGAAAGCGTGGCGGGGGCGTCGGGGTCGATGGCCTCGTAGATAGCATGGGCGGTCATGCCGATGCGGATGTCGCGGAGCGCGCGGAAGGGCGCGAAGTCCCGGGCGCGGAGCGCCTCGGCCGAGGCGGTGACGCGCGCGGGCTCGAGGTGACTGTCCACATGGGCGCGGCCATAGCCGGGGATGTGCTTGAGGACCGGCAGCACGCCGCCCTCCAGCATCGCCGCCGCGGCGACGCGGGCGGCATCGGCCACCTCCTTCGGCACCCCGCCATAGAGGCGGTTGAGGAGGATCGGATGCGTCTCCTGCTCCACGAGGTCGCCGAGCGGCGCACAGTTCACGTCGATGCCGACGGCATGAAGATCATGGGCGATCAGCCGGTTGCGGAGCCACTGGGCGCGCAGCGGGTCGCGCGCCACCGCCATCTGGTCGAGCGCCGGCAGGTAATGCGGCCAGTGCGGCGGGCCCATGCGCTCGACGCGGCCGCCCTCCTGGTCGATGAGGATCGGCACGTCCCGGCCGACGGTATGGCGGAGCGAGGCGGTGAGCGCCGAGAGCTGCTCGCGGTCGACGATGTTGCGGCCGAAGAGGATGAAGCCCCAGGGCTGCACGACCGGCAGGAAGCCGCGCTCGTCGGCCGTCAGCTCCGGGCCGGCGATCCCGAGGATGGCGGCCGCTGTCATCCTTCGACCAGATAGGGGATGCAGCCGGCATTCTCGGCGGCGAGCGCCGAGCAGAAGCGGCGGGCATCGCCCAGCGCCTCGAAGCCCTGCATGCGCAGGCGGTAGAAGGTCGAGCCGCCGGCGGTGGCGGTCTGCACCAGGGGCTGCCGCTCGCCGATCAGCTCGCCGAAATCGGCCTGGATCGCCGCCCAGGCGTCGCTGGCGAGATCGGCGCTGGCGAAGGCGCCGAGCTGCACGAGGACGGTGCCGGCGGGCAAGGGCTCTTCAGCGACGGTCAGCGCCTCGACCGGCGCCGCCGCGGCGCGAGCGCTGGCGGGCACGGCGCTCGCCGGCCGGGCCGGCGGGCGCGGCGCCGAGCTGACGCCGGGCACGGAGGCCGCGATGAGCTGGGCGCCGGCGGGCTCGCCCCCTTCCGGCAGCGCGTCGGGCACCGCTTCCGCCACCACGTCGGCCACGGCCGCCTCCTCGGAGAGCTCCTCGAGCGGCTGGGTGATCTCTTCGTCGGCCGGGTCCCTCGGTGCGGGGGCCGCGGCCGTGGTCGCACCCGTCACCTCGGCGCTGGCGAGGATCGCCTCTGCCAGCGCTTCGGCCTCGGCCGCGGCTTCGGCGGCCCCCGGCCGCTCGACCCCTTCGGCGGCCAGCGCTTCGGAGACGAGGCTCAGATCGCCCGCATCCTCATCGGCGCGCAGCTCGTCGGCCTCGGCGGTCATCACATGGGCGAGGTCCTCATCGGCCAGCGGCAGGGGCTGGGGCGCCAGCACCAGCGCATCCGATTCCGGCCCGGCCGTGCCGAGCGCCGCGACCTCGTTGACGGACAGGCCCATATGCGGCGCCACTTCGCCGCCGGGCGAGGCCGGTGCCTCGCGCATCGGGCCGGACATGGCGCGCACCACGGGCACGCCGGTCGCGTCGCGCAGCATGAGCTTGTAGCCCCAGACGCCGATACCGACCACGAGCGCCAGCGAGAGCAGCGCCCCGCCAAGTTGCACCAAAGCGCCCGGGGCCATGCCCCGGCGCCCCGGCAAGTTGCCTTCAGGGATCGCCGCCATGTTCGCCTCACTGCCCGGGCGGCCCCTCGCCGCCCTTTTCTACCTCGCTCACCGCCCGGCAGCCGCAGCGCTTTGTCGCGCCGTCTGAAGGGAGCCGCGCCTTAGCGCATCTCCTCCACCGGGGTCACGCCAAGGATACCCAAACCGGCCGCGATGACAATCGCCGCGGCCCGGGCAAGGCCGATCTTCGCCGCGGCTGTTGCCATATCGTCCTGCAGGAACCTCAGCGAGGCATCGTCATTGCCCTTGTTCCAGAGCGCATGGAAGTCGCTGGCGAGGTCGTAGAGGTAAAAGGCGATCCGGTGCGGCTCATGCGTGCGGGCCGCGATCTCCACCAGGCGCGGCCATTCGGCGATGGAGCGGGCCAGCTTCAGTTCGGCCTCGTCGGAAAGCGACGCGAAATCCGCCTCCGCCAGCGCGGCGGGCGCCACGTCGACGCCCTGCTCGGCGGCCTTGCGCAGCACCGAATGCACGCGGGCATGGGCATATTGCACGTAGAAGACCGGGTTTTCCTTCGACTGCTCCAGCACCTTGTCGAAGTCGAAATCGAGCGGCGCGTCGTTCTTGCGCGTGAGCATGTGGAAGCGCACGGCATCCTTGCCGACGCCCTCCACCAGGTCGCGCAGCATGATGAAATTGCCGGCCCGCTTCGACATCTTGAAGGGCTCGCCGTTCTTGTAGAGCCTGACGAGCTGGCAGAGCTTCACATCGACGGGCACCCGGCCGTCCGACAGCGCCGCGACGACCGCCTTGATGCGCTTCACATAGCCGCCGTGATCGGCGCCGAAGACGTCGATGAGCTGCTCGTAGCCCCGGTCGATCTTGTCGTAGTGATAGGCGATGTCGGGGGCGAAATAGGTCCAGGCGCCGTCGGACTTCCGCACCGGGCGGTCGACGTCGTCGCCATGCTCGGTGGAGCGGAAGAGCGTCTGCTCGCGCGGCTCCCAATCCTCCGGCATCTTGCCCTTGGGCGGCTCCAGAACGCCGCGATAGATGAGCCCCTTGCGGTCCAGCTCCTCGAGCGCCGCCTCGATGCGGCCGGTGCCGTAGAGGCTCTTCTCGGAGTAATAGACATCCATCTCGATCCCGAGCGCCTTCAGGTCGCCGCGAATGAGCGCCATCATCTCGTCGGTGACGAAATCGCGCAGCTCGGCGAGCCAGTCGGCTTCGGGCTTGCCGAGAAGGCTCTCGCCGTATTTCGCCTTGATCGCCTCGCCGACGGGGATGAGGTAATCGCCCGGATAGAGCCCCTCGGCGATCTCCGGCGCCTGGCCGCAGGCCTCGCGGTAGCGCTCGAAGGCGGAGCGCGCGACGACATCGATCTGGGCGCCGCCGTCGTTGACGTAATATTCCCGCGTCACCTCATGGCCCGAGAAGGCGAGGAGCGACGCGAGCGCGTCACCATAGACCGCGCCCCGCGTATGGCCGACATGGATCGGCCCCGTCGGGTTGGCGGAGACATATTCGACGTTGACGCGCTGCCCCTGGCCCATCTGCGAGCGGCCGTAGCCTTCGCTCAGCGCCGCACGGATCACCCCGTGCCAGGCCTCGGGCGCGATGCGGAGGTTGAGGAAGCCCGGCCCCGCCACCTCGGCGGAGGCGATGCGCGGATCGTCGGCCAGCCGGCCGGCCAGCTCTTCGGCGATGGCGCGGGGCTTCATCCCGGCGGGCTTCGCCAGCACCATCGCGGCATTCGTGGCCATGTCGCCGTGGCCCGCATCGCGGGGCGGCTCCACCGTGACATTGGCGAGGTCGAGGCCGGCGGGCAGCGCGCCCGCCACCATCATCGCCTCCAGCGCGTCGGTGACGGCGAGGCGGATATCGGCGAAGAGGTTCATCTGTTGGGGCTCCTTGTCGGGCAAACCCCTTGGCAGAAGGACCGCGAGCCGTCAACGCGAGTGGGGCGCTGGCGGCCGCCGGGCGGGACGCCCTACCCCGCCGCCGCCTCGAAAAGCGCGGCGTCGAGCGCCTGCAGCGCATCGCCCTCGGCGATGCAGCCCGCGAAGGTGACGGCGACGACCACGCCGTTGCCGTAGCTGGCGAAATAGCCGCCGTCGCCGGCATCGCCCCAGCAGAGAAGGCCGGTACTCCAGAAGAGGTCGCTCTCCGCCGCCGGCAGAGGCACCGTGAGGACGCCCTCGGTGGTGGCGAGGCCGTCGCCGAGCTCCAGCCGCGGCCGGGCGGCGGGATCGGCGCCGACGCGGCCCTCCGGCCCGTATTCGCTCCAGGCGAAGCGGGCGAGATCGGCGGCGGAGATCTGCCAGCCGCCCCAGGAGCCCTGCCCCATCCAAGGCCCGCTGAGCGTGGCGGTGGCCAGCCCCAGCGGCTCGATCAGCGCGGCGTTGCAGGCGTCGACATAGCTCTGGCCGCTGGCCGCCTCGATCATCGCGCCGATGAGCGCGTAATTCTCGTTGTTGTAGGCATAGCTGCCCGGCGTGCCCTCCTGCGGATCGCGCGACAGGCTCTCCGCCGCGACCTCGCGGATCATCGTCGCCTCGACGCCTATGAGGGCGGGATTGCCTTGGGTGGAATCGGGGGCGATGCCGGAGCTGTGGGTGAGGAGCTGGGCCAGCGTGGCGTCAGCGGCGGGGCCGGCCCCGTCCAGGAGGTCGCCGAGCAGATCGCCGACGCGGGTCTGGGAGGTGAGGCCCGGGATGGCGGCGGCGCAGGCGGCGGTGATGGGCTTGGAGAGGCTGGCGACGGGGCGCGGCGTGCCGGCATCGGTGCCGATCCCCTCCTCCGCCACGAGCTTGCCATGCGCCAGGACGGCCAGCGTCGTCACCGCGATGCCCTGCGCCTCCGCCCAGGCCGCCCAGGCCTCGGTCACCGACTCGCCGGGCCCCGCCGCGCCCTGGCCGAGGGCCGGGGCGGCAAGGAGCGCGACGCCGGCGGCAAGGCCGGTCGCGGCGTGGCTCTTGGTGCGGCTCTTGGTGCGGTTCGGCATCGGAAGGTCCTCATCTTGCAGGAAAACGTCGGGCTAGCTCTCAGATAGGGGCGCCCTGCCCGCCGCGCAATTCCGCCCGGCAGAAGCCCGCCGGAATGAGGCCCGATTGGAGGAAACCGTCACCCGATCATCGGGGCGAAACGGCCCTGCGTCTCGGCATAGTGCCGCTCGAGCCGCTGGAGCGCGATGCGCAGGACGATCTTGCCGCTGCGGGCCGACCAGCCCATGCGCTTTTCGAGCGCCTCCATGCCCTCCAGAAAGCAGCAGCAGCGCAGCGCCACATCGGCAAGGCCGGGGCCGAGTTCGCTCAACGCATCGAGGAGCCGCCGGCGGGCCGCCTCGGCCCCCGCATCGGCGGCGGGCGCCTCGGGCGCGAAGGGCGCGCCGCTGCCGGCCTCGACATGGGCCTCCCAAGCCGCTTCCAGCGCGGGCCCGAGGCGGGAGAGCTCGTAATCCTCGCGCATCCGCTCGCCGGCGGCGACCAGCGGGCGCGGCAGGAAGGGCCGCCCCTCGCGGTCGCGGCGGCGGGAGAGGCCGCTGAGCGGGCTTTCGGCGAGGGCGGAGCGCATGTGCCGGAGCCGCGTGTCGGCCTCGGGCAGGTCCTCCTCCTGATGGCGGAAGCGTGCCGGCGCCTCGGCAAGGCCGTGGGAGTGGCTGGGCGCGGCGCCGAGGCTGCGCAGCGCCGCCCGCCCGGCGCCCGTCAGCGCGTAGCGGACGACGCGGGCGGCCGGGTCCTGCGGCTCGATCCAGTCGCGGAGCGCCAGCGCCTCGGCGAGCCGGCGCTCGACGGTGGCCTCGCGGCGGATCTCTCCCGTTTCGCTTTCGGAAACAATCACGCCGATATCCATGTCGCGCGCGACGGCCAGCACCGTCCGCGAGCGGGCAAGGCGCATGAGGACGGAGTGCACCTCCGCCTCCTCGCCCGGCCCCGGCATCCCGCCGGCACCCCCAGCGCTCCGCCCCGCCTTGGCGCCCGCGCCCGTGCCGGCCAGGCGGCGGAGGGCGCCATCGACCAAAGGATCGTCGCGCCGCGCCTCTATCTTCCTGACTTGCCTCAGGATTGTGGAGGCGTGCACATCCGCAGACCGCGCCAGCGCGCGGATCGGATGGCCGCCCTCGGTATGGCTCAGATAGTGGTGAACGGCGTCCGGCACCCAGTCGGGCAGCCCGGAAATCCTGCGAGCGGTCGGAACGGCGCGCGTCGTGTTCATACTCGTTACCCCCGAGGCAGACCTGTCCACCGACCCGGCAGTGGGCCGGCGATGGGGACAACCTGCGGTTGCAACTGTTACCAGTCCGTAAACAGTGAGCGCCGCGTTAAGTCAGGTTTCCCCTCCCTTAATCGCGCGGAACGGTCCCCCGCCGCGCCCCGGGACGGCGCGGCAACAGCCCCCGGCATCGTGCCACACTCCCCCCGTCAACGGCTTGATAAGGGTATCGCCATGCAGGACATCCTGGGGATGATCGGTCAGCTCGAGCGGCCGCGGCTGCTCGTCCGCGCCGCGCGGGCGGGGGTGGAGCAGTATCGGCGCGAGCAGATGCTGCCGCGCCTTCTGGGGGCCCTCGCCCCGCCCCGCTCCGGCGCGGCCGTGCTCGAACTCCTGGAGCTGGAGGCGGAGGCCGATGTCCGCCGCCGCGCCGGCACCGCGGATTACGCGGTGCAGCGCCATGTGGAGCACCTGATCGCGCTCATGGGCGAGGCGCGGCTCATCCGCGCCGCGGCGCGGCGCGCGAGGTGGCGGGCTGAGGGGGCGGCGGGCTGAAGCCCGCCCTACGGGCGTTGGGGGCGGTCGGCCTCCGGGTGACCCGCGCCCGTCAGGTGAAGGCGTCGGGCATCGAGGCCTTCTTCTCGGCCACATACGACCGCAGCGCCTCTTCGGTGCCTTGGTCCATCGCCGGGGCCTGGTACTGGCCGAGGAGCTTCTCGACCCGCGCTGCGGCGAGCGACTCGGTGGTGCGGGCACCCTCCTCCTCCCAGGTCTCGAAGGGCTTGTAGTCGAGCACGTCGGACCGCCAGAAGGCCGATTTGAAATTGGCCTGCGTATGGGCGCAGCCGAGGTAATGCCCGCCCGGGCCGACCTCGCGCAGCGCGTCCATCGCCTGGGCGTTCTCGCTCACATCCACCCCGGCGGCGAGCCGGTGGAGGATGCCGAGCTGGTCGGCGTCCATCACGAATTTCTCGAAGGAGGCGACGAGCCCGCCCTCGAGCCAGCCCGCGGCGTGAAGCATGAAGTTCACCCCGGAGAGGAGCCCCATGTTCAGCGAATTGGCGCTCTCGTAGCCGGCCTGCGCATCGGGCAGCTTGGAGCCGCAGAAGGCCCCGGCGGAGCGATAGGGCAGCCCCAGCCGGCGGACGATCTGGCCCATGCCATAGGTGACCATCGAGGCTTCCGGGGTGCCGAAGGTCGGCGCGCCGGAATTCATGTCGATCGAGGTCACGAAGGCCCCGGCGATCACCGGCGCACCCTTCCGGACGAGCTGGGAATAGGAGACGCCGGCGAGGATCTCCGCCGTCACCTGCGTCAGCGTGCCCGCGACCGAGACCGGCGCCATGGCGCCGCCGACGATGAAGGGCGAGACGATGGAGGCCTGGTTGGCGGCCGCATAGACCTCGAGCGCGCCCATCATGGTGGCGTCGAACGTGAGCGGCGAGTTGATGTTGACCAGCGAGGTCATGACCGTGTTCTGGTCGACGAAATCGGCGCCGAAGAGGATCTTCGCCATCTCGACGCTGTCGGCGGCGCGGCTGGGCTCCGTCACCGAGCCCATGAACGGCTTGTCGCTCAGCGTCATGTGGGCGAGCAGCATGTCGAGATGCCGCTTGTTGACCGGCACGTCGGTCGGCTCGCAGACCGTGCCGCCGGAATGGTGCAGCCATTTCGACATGTAGGCGAGCTTCACGAATTTCTCGAAATCCGCCATCGTCGCATAGCGCCGGCCGCCGGCCTGGTCGCGCACGAAGGGCGGGCCGTAGACCGGGGCGAGGACGAGACTGCGCCCGCCGATCTCGACCGAGCGCTCGGGGTTGCGGGCGTGCTGGGTGAAGCTGCCGGGCGCGGTCTTCACCAGCTCGCGGGCGAGGCCCTTCGGCAGGCGCACGCGGTCGCCCTGCACATCGGCCCCGGCGTTGCGCCAGCGCTCCAGGGCGGGCGGATTGTCGGGGAAGGAGACGCCGATCTCTTCGAGCACCGTCTCGGCATTGGCCTCGATGATCTCGATGGCCTCGGCATTGAGGACCTCGAGATTCGGCACGTTGCGCTCGATGTATCGCGCCGTCTCGAAGCTGACCGCCGTCCGCTCCGCCCGCCGCGCGGCCCCGCCGCCCCGGCCGGCCCGGCCCCGCCGCTGTTCCGCCACATCAGTCATCGCACGCGCCCTTTCGCGGATCCGTTTCCGGCCTGATACGGCTTAAGCGGAAAGAGGGGGGAGAGGTTTGCGCCATCTGGGGGGAGAAAACGACATGGCGCCGCCCGAGCCGGGCTCTGCGGCATGCGAAAGGCCCGGGAGGTCTCCCTCCCGGGCCTTCTGCCGCGCCGCCCCGCTCACAACCAGGCCGCGCGACCGTCTCGGGCGCCGTCAGGGGCGCCCTCTGGCGCCCCATCCAGGGCCGACCTTCAGGCGGCTTCCTCGTTCAGCCGCTTTTCGGCGAAGGAGGACAGCTTCTTGTCGGCGGCATATTCCTGATCGAGGATCTCCTCGAGCGGCGCGATGGCACCCTTGTGGCCGAGCGTCTTGGCCCAGGCGACGAGCGTGCCGTAGCGCGTGATCTCGTAATGCTCGACGGCCTGCGCCGCGGCGATCATGCCGGCATCGCGCGTGTCGCCGTTCTCGGCTTCGGATATGATCTCGTCACCCTCTTCGAGGATGCCGTTGATGGCGGCGCAGGTGACGCCGCGGGCCTTGAGGCCCAGAAGCTCGAAGACGGTCTCGAGCTTGGCGATATGGCCCTCGGTCTCTTCGAGATGCGACTCGAACGCCTCCTTCAGGTCCGCCGATTCGGCCTTGCGGGCCATCTTCGGCAGCGTTTTCGCGATCTTCTTCTCCGCGTAGTAGATGTCGCGGAGGAAGTGGACGAACAGCTCTTGCAGATCCTTCATGGTCAGCCTCCTTGGCTTGGTGCGGGCCTGTCGCCCGCCTTGCCCCTACAACGCCGCGCCGATGGCTGTGTTTCCCGCGTGGGGCTCCATCAAATGTTATCCTCCCCCGCCCCTCTTGCGCCCTGCCCCGCGCCTGCCTAATCGGAGGCATGACCAGCCCCATCGCCAAGGCGCATGACCGCCTTCTCATCATCGATTTCGGCTCTCAGGTGACGCAGCTCATCGCGCGGCGCCTGCGCGAGCTGAACGTCTATTGCGAGATCCACCCCTTCCAGGCGGTGACGGCGGCCTTCCTCGCCGATTTCGCGCCGAAGGCGGTGATCCTCTCCGGCGGCCCCGCCTCGGTGATCGACGAGGGCTCCCCCCGCCCGCCGGAGGAGGTCTTTTCCCTCGGCGTGCCGATCCTCGGCATCTGCTACGGCCAGCAGGTGATGATGGAGATGCTCGGCGGCAAGGTGGAGCGCGGCGACGGCACCGCCGAATTCGGCCGCGCCTATGTGACGCCCTCGCAGCCGCTCGACCTTCTCGCCGGCTGGTTCGACGCCGGGCGCGAGCAGGTCTGGATGAGCCATGGCGACCACGTGGCGAGGATCGCCCCGGGCTTCGAGGTCTATGCCACCTCCCCCGGCGCGCCCTTCGCCATCACCGCCGATGCCTCGCGGCACTTCTACGCCGTGCAGTTCCACCCCGAGGTGCATCACACCCCGAACGGCAAGCGGCTCTACGAGGAATTCGTGAAGCTCGCCGGCTTCAAGGGCGACTGGACGATGGAGGCCTATCGCGAGGAGGCGGTGCGCAAGATCCGCGAGCAGGTCGGCGACCGCAAGGTGATCTGCGCGCTCTCGGGCGGGGTCGATTCCTCCGTCGCTGCCGTGCTTCTGCACGAGGCCATCGGCGAGAACCTCACCTGCGTCTTCGTCGACCACGGGCTCCTCAGGCTCAACGAGGCGGAGGAGGTCGTCGGCATGTTCCGCGACCATTACAACCTGCCGCTGATCCACGCCGATGAATCGGAGCTGTTCCTGAAAGCGCTCGAGGGCGTCTCCGACCCCGAGCTGAAGCGCAAGACCATTGGCCGGCTCTTCATCGACGTCTTCCAGCGCTATGCCGGCGAGATCGAGGGGGCGGAGTTCCTGGCGCAGGGCACGCTCTATCCCGACGTGATCGAATCGGTCAGCTTCTCCGGCGGGCCCTCGGTGACGATCAAGTCGCACCACAACGTCGGTGGCCTGCCCGAGAAGATGGGCCTCAAACTCGTCGAGCCGCTCCGCGAGCTCTTCAAGGACGAGGTGCGCGCCCTCGGCCACGAGCTCGGCCTGCCGGCGCAATTCATCGGCCGCCATCCCTTCCCCGGCCCGGGCCTCGCGATCCGCTGCCCGGGCGAGATCACCCGCGACAAGCTGGAGATCCTGCGCAAGGCCGATGCGATCTATATCGACCAGATCCGCCGCCACGGGCTTTATGACGAGATCTGGCAGGCCTTCGTCGCCATCCTCCCGGTGCGGACCGTGGGCGTGATGGGCGACGGGCGGACCTACGATTACGCCTGTGCGCTCCGCGCCGTGACCTCCGTCGACGGGATGACGGCGGATTACTATCCGTTCTCCCACGAGTTTCTCGGCGAGACGGCGACGCGGATCATCAACGAGGTCCGCGGCATCAACCGCGTGACCTACGACATCACCTCCAAGCCGCCCGGCACGATCGAGTGGGAATGATCCGCGCGCACGCCGGCTGATCCGCGGCGCGCCCGGCGCGACCTTGATGGCCGGGCCCAGGCGCTTCTGCCCTGACCTCGCAGGCACCCGCCCGTCCGCCCTTTCCATTCCCCGCGCCCGCGCCTAGCGTCCCGGCGTTGCATGGGGGGAGGAGATCAGCGTGCGTTCGGAGGCCGGGAAAGCCGCCGTCTGGATGATCGGCGCCGTCGTCGCCTTCTCGACGATGGCCATCGCCGGGCGAAGCCTTGCGGGGCAGTTCGACACGTTCGAGATCATGTTCTACCGCTCGCTGGTCGGCATCGTGCTCGTCCTCGGCACGGCCGCGGCCACGGGCCACCTGAAGGACGTACGGGCGAGCCGCCTGCCGCTTCATGCCATCCGCAACCTGTGCCATTTCACCGGGCAGAACCTGTGGTTCTTCGCCATCCCGCTCATCCCGCTCGCCCAGGTCTTCGCGCTGGAATTCACCTCGCCGATCTGGGTCATCCTGCTCTCGCCGCTGCTCTTGAAGGAACGGATCACCGCCATCGGCCTCCTCGCGGCGCTGATGGGCTTTGCCGGCATCCTCGTGGTCACGCGCCCCTCGCCCGAGGCGCTCTCGCCCGGGCTGGTCGCCGCGGCGCTGGCGGCCATCGGCTTCGCGCTCACGGCGATCTTCACGCGGCGGCTGACGCGGCACGAGAAGATCACCTCGATCCTCTTCTGGCTCGTCATCATGCAGGCCGCCTTCGGGCTGATCTGCGCTGGCTATGACGGCGACATCGCCTTGCCGGGGATGCGCAACATCGGCTGGCTGGTCATCGTCGGCTGCGGCGGGGTCGTCGCGCATTTCTGCCTGACGACGGCGCTGAAGCTGGCGCCGGCGGCCATCGTCATGCCCATCGACTTCGCCCGCCTGCCGCTCATCGCCGTCATCGGGGCGATCTTCTACGCCGAGCCGCTCGACATCTTCGTCTTCCTCGGCGCGGCGCTGATCTTCGCCGGCAACACGCTGAACCTCACCCGCGGCCAGGCCCCGGCGCGGCGCTGAAGACACGTCCGGCAGGCCCATTTTCCGTGACGCGGGGTCGCATATTGACCCAAGGGAGAGCGGCGCGATTAACGTTTCACATTCCGGTGACGCGTTCTTGGGAGGAACCACATGACACACCTGCATAAGTCGGCGGCCGCCGTTGCCGCGCTTCTTGCCGGCGCCGCCCCCGCCTTCGCCGGCGGGCTCGACCGCACCGGCATCGACATCTCGCCGATCTTCGAGAGTGGCGGCTATGCCGAGTTGAGCTACGGGCTCGTGATGCCCGATGTCTCCGGCCAGATCGGCGGCGTCCTCAGCTCCGGCAACATGCTGCAGGATTACAGCCAGTACAGCTTCGCGCTGAAGACCGATATCGGCACCAACCTGTCCTTCGGCATCATCATCGACACGCCCTATGGCGCCGGCATCGATTATTCCGACGCCGATCCGGGCTATCCCGTCGATGCGGTCGGCACGATCTCCAGCGTCGGCGTGACGGCGCTCGGCCGCTACCGGCTGAACGAGAACTTCGCCGTCCACGCCGGGGCCCGGATGGTCACGGCCGACGGCACGCTGACCATGGGCGCCGTGACGACCGATTTCGCCCCCGCCTCGGGCACCGGATATCTGGTCGGCGCCAGCTACGAGATCCCCGATATCGCGCTCCGCGCCGCGCTGACCTATGCCTCGGCTATCTCGATGAGCCACGAGACCACTGGCATTGCCGGTGCCGGCGTCATCAACTTCGGGCCGACGGAATACGAATTTCCGCAATCGGTGAGCCTCGACGTCCAGACCGGGATCGCCGCCAACACGCTTCTGATGGCGGGCGTGCGCTGGTCGGATTGGACGGAAACCGACATCGACATCGGCCAGACCGGCACCGACCTGATCGACTACAGCAACGACGTCTATACCTACAGCCTCGGCGTCGGCTACCGCTTCTCCGAGGCCTTCGCCGCCTCGGCGACGGTGCGGTATGAAGCGTCGAACGAGCTGCCGGCCTCGAACCTCGATCCGACCGACGGGCGGATCGGGCTGAGCGTCGGCGGCACCTATACCGTCGGCAATGCCGAGATCACCGCGGGGGTGAACTACACCCGCTTCGGCGACACCACCGCCGAATTCACCAACGCGGACTTCAGCGGCAACCATTCGCTGGCCTACGGCCTGTCGCTGGGCTTCCGCTTCTGACCGCGTCGCGCCCCGGGGGCTCTCCCCGGGGCGCGCCTTCCCGCAGGTTCCGGATTGCGCGCCCCCGCGCCGCGGTGGACAAGCGGATCCATGACCGCACTCCCCGTTCAGAAATCCATCTCCGGCGTCACCTGGGCGCAGATGCTCACCCTGGCGCTGATCTGGGGCGCCACCTTCCTTGCCAATTCCGTCGCCCTCGGCGGCACGGCCCCGGCCTGGATCACGGCCGGGCGGACGGCACTGTCGGTGCCCGTCCTCTGGATCGCCGTGCTCGTCGCCCGCCAGCCCCTGCCGCGCGGCTGGGGGCTCTGGGGGGCGCTGATCGTCATGGGCGGGCTCAACAATGTCATCCCCTTCACGCTGATCGCCTGGGGTCAGCAGCATGTGCCCTCGGGGCTGGCCGCGATCCTCAATGCCTCCACGGCGCTCTGGGGGATGAGCTTCGCCGCCATCGCCTTCACCGACGAGCGGATGACGGGCGCCAAGGCGGCGGGGCTGGCCCTGGGCTTCTCCGGCGTCGTGCTGGTCATCGGGCCGGCGGCGCTCTCGGGCTTCGACCCGACGGCGCTTGGCCAGCTCGCCATCCTCGGCGCGACGGTCAGCTACGGGCTCGCCAGCGTCTGGGCGCGGCGGCGCCTTGCGCATCTGCCGCCGCTCACCTCCGCCGCCGGGATGCTCACCGGCGCTTCGCTTCTCGCCGTGCCGCTGGCCTTCGCGCTCTCCGGCCCGCCGGGCGCCCTGCCGGCCGGGGCCATCGGCGCCGTCCTTTACCTCGCGCTCGCCGCCACGGCCTTCGCCTTCATCCTCTACTATCGCATCATGGCCGCGGCCGGCTCGGGCAACACGCTGCTGGTGACGCTGCTCGTCGCGCCCATCGGCGTGGCGCTCGGCGCCGTCATCCTCGGCGAGACGCTGCCCCTGCGCGCCTGGCCCGGCTTCGCGCTCATCGCCTGCGGCCTTGTGGCCATAGATGGCAGGCTCATCCGCCGAATCCGTCTGGCGCGGCGTCAGGCGCCGAGGTAACCCCTCCCCATGCTCTATGAGACCGCGGAGGACTGGCTGGCGGCGTCGGAGAAGCGCGTGCTTCTTTTCGGCATGTCCGGCCTTGGCAAGACGCATATCAGCCAGCGCCTGCGCGCCACCGGCCGCTGGTTTCACTACTCGGTCGATTACCGCATCGGCTCGCGCTATCTCGACGAGGCCATCGCCGACAACGCCAAGCGCGAGGCCATGGCCGTGCCCTTCCTGCGCGAGCTGCTGATGACGGATTCGATCCGCGTCACCGCCAACCTCACCTTCGGCAATCTCGCCGCCGTCTCGTCCTGGCTCGGCAAGCCGGGCGATCCGGCGAAGGGCGGGCTCGCGGTGGCGGAATACCAGGCGCGGCAGGCGCGCTTCCGCGAGGCCGAGATCGCGGCGCTGCACGACACCGCGCATTTCGCCACCCGGGCCGAGTCGCTCTACGGCTATCCGAACTTCATCTGCGATTCCGGCGGCTCCATCTGCGAATGGGTCGCGCCGGAAGATCCGGACGACCCGATCCTGGCGGAGCTCGAGGCAACCTGCCTCCTCGTCTGGATCGAGGGCACGCCCGAGCACGAGGCCGAACTGATCCGCCGCTTCGATGCGGCGCCGAAGCCCATGGCCTATCAGCCGGCCTTCCTCGCCGAGGTCTGGGCGCTCTATCTCGCCGAGACCGGCAAGGCGCCCGAGGCGGTCGACCCCGATGCCTTCATCCGCTTCGCCTATGCGCGCGCCCTCGCGCATCGCCAGCCGCGCTATGCGGCCATGGCGCGCCGGGGGGTCACGATCTCTGCCGAGGAGGCCGCGGGCGTGGCGGATGAAGAGAGCTTCAACCACGTCATCGCCGCCGCCCTTGAGCGTCGCGCCGCCGCGGCCTAGATAACGGCCTTCCCCGAAGGAGGCCCCGATGCCCATCAAGCTGCCCGAGACCCTGCCCGCCTACACCGTTCTCGACGGTGAGGGCGTCATGGTCATGGGCGATCTGCGCGCCGCGCGGCAGGACATCCGCCCGCTCCGCATCGGGCTCCTCAACCTCATGCCGAAGAAGATCCAGACGGAGACGCAGTTCGCCCGGCTGATCGGCGCGACGCCGCTCCAGATCGAGCTCAGCCTCATCCGCATGAGCGATCACCAGGCGCGCAACACCGCCGCCGCGCATATGGAGGAGTTCTACCGCCCCTTCAGCGAGGTCGAGGCCGCCGGCGAGCGCTTCGACGGCTTCATCATCACCGGCGCCCCCATCGAGCACCTCGAGTTCGAGGATGTCACCTATTGGGAGGAACTCACCCGGGTGATGGACTGGACGCAGACCCATGTGCATTCGACCTTCGGCGTCTGCTGGGGCGGCATGGCCATGGCCTGGCATTTCCACGGCGTGCCGAAGCACATCCTGCCGAAGAAGGCCTTCGGCTGCTTCCGCCACCACAGCCTCGCCCCCGCCTCGCCGTTCCTTCGGGGCTTCTCCGACGATTGCACCATGCCCGTCAGCCGCTGGACAGAGATGCGACAGGAGGATATCGACCGCGCCCCCGGCCTCACAACGCTGATGACCGCCGACGAGACGGGCCCCTGCCTCGTGCACGACCCGGGCCACCGGGCGCTCTACATCATCAATCACCTGGAATACGACAGCCACACGCTGAAGGAGGAATACGACCGCGACATCGCGGCCGGGACCCCGATCGACGTGCCGGCGAATTACTATCCGGGCAATGATCCGACGAAGACGCCGATCAACCGCTGGCGGAGCCACGCGCATCTCCTCTACGGCAACTGGATCAACGAGATCTACCAGACGACGCCGTTCGACCTTGCCGAGATCGGCAGATGATCTGGGCGCTCGGGGTGCTGGCGGCGGCGGTGGCGCTCGTCGCCCTCGGCGTCCGCCGCCAGCGCGCCCGGGCCGAGGCCGCCTGCCCGCCCGTCGGGCGCCTGATCGAGGTAGACGGGCTCAAGGTCCATGTGCTCGAGGCAGGGCGCGGCCCGGCGGTGATCCTCATCCATGGCGCGGGGGGGAACCTGCGGAATTTCTCCTTCGACCTCATGGCGCGCCTGGCGCCGCAGTTCCGGGTCATCGCCTTCGACCGGCCCGGGCTCGGCCATTCGGCCCCCCTGCCCGGCCATCCGGCGCCCGCCGATCAGGCTCGCCATCTGGCGAAGGCGGCGGCGCAGCTCGGCGCCGCGCCCGCCGTCATCGTCGGCCATTCCTTCGGAGCCGCCGTGGCCCTCGGCTGGCCGCGTGACGGCTCCGCTGCCGCCATCGTCACGCTCGGCGGCGCCATGATGCCCTATGACGGGCCGCTCAGCAGCTTCTATGCCGCCACCGGCTCCTGGTGGGGCCGCTGGACGACCGCGCCGCTCATGAGCGTCTTTGCCCGCAAGCGCGACGTGGCGAGGGCGCTGGGCGGCATCTTCGCCCCCCAGACCCCGCCGCCCGGCTATGTGGAGGCCATCGGCGCGCCGCTCACGCTCCGCCGTCGCTCGCTCGCCGAGAACGGCCGGCAGGTGCGCGGCCTCTCCGCCGCGCTCCACCTCATGGCGCCGGATTACCCGAGCCTCGGTATCCCGGTTGAGGTCGTCCACGGGCTGGCCGATTCCACCTGTGGCGCCGATCTCAATGCCCGGGGCATCGCCTCTTGCCTGCCCCGCGCCACGCTGACGCTTCTGCCCGGCGTCGGCCACATGCCGCACCATGCCGACCCGGAGGCCACGCAGGCCGCGATAACCCGCGCCGCCCGCAGCGCCGGATTGATCTAGGCCCCTCCCGGCCCCATATTTCCTTGTAGCTTCGCGGCCGTTAACCGATTGGACCCCCATGACCCTGCCCTTCGACGGCGCCATTTCCCACTATCTCGAGCATGAGGCGCCGGACGAGGTCCGCGAGCTGCTCGAGGAGGCGAAGAAGGGCGACGTGACCAACCCCGACTGGCCCTATGCCGAGCGGCTCTCGAAGAAGAAATACAAGCGCAAGATGGCGCGGCTGCAGCGCCAGCTCGTGCGGTTGCAGGCCTCGGTCAAGGCGCGGGGCGACCGGATCGCCGTCGTCTTCGAGGGGCGCGATGCCGCCGGCAAGGGCGGCACGATCAAGGCACTCACCGAAAATCTCAACCCGCGCGGCGCCCCTGTCATCGCGCTGCCCAAACCGACGGAGACGGAAGCCACCGAATGGTACTTCCAGCGCTATGTGAAGCATCTGCCCGCGGCCGGTGAAATGGTGCTGTTCGACCGCTCCTGGTACAATCGCGGCATCGTCGAGAAGGTCTTCGACTTCTGCACCGACGAGGAGCGCGCCCGCTGGTTCGAGCAGGTGAACCCCTTCGAGGAGCTCCTCACCGGCGAGGGCATCAAGCTCTTCAAGTTCTGGCTCAACGTCGGCCGCGCCAGCCAGCTCGACCGCTTCCTCGACCGCGAGACCGAGCCGCTCAAGCAATGGAAGCTGAGCTGGATCGACGTCGAGGGTCTCAAGCGCTGGGATGCCTATTCCGAGGCCATCGAAGAGACGCTCTTCGTCACCCATACCACCGGCGCGCCCTGGACCATCGTGCGCTCCGACGACAAGCGCCGGGCGCGGATCAACCTCATCCGCGCGCTGCTGCACGGGCTCGACTACGACGGCAAGGATCTCGAAGAGATCGGCCCGGTCGACGAATCCATCGCGGGCGGCCCGGAGCTCTGGACCCGTGGCTGAGGCGGCCGCCTGACATGGCGAAACAGGGCTATCACCACGGCAACCTGCGCGAGGCGCTGGTGCAGGCAGCGCTGGAGCTGATCGAGGAGAAGGGGCCGACCGGCTTCACGCTCTCGGAAGCCGCGCGCGGCGCCGGCGTCACGCCCGCCGCCGTCTACCGGCATTTCGAGGGCCGGGAGGATCTGATCGCCGAGGCGGCGCGGCAGGGCTACGAGATCTTCGGCGACCTGATGGATTACGCCTATAACGGCGGCAAGCCCACGGCGCTCGCCGCCTTCGAGAAGGTCGGCCGCGCCTATCTCGCCTTTGCCCGCAAGTACCCTGGGCACTACGTCGCGATGTTCGAAAGCGGCATCTCGATCCAGCGCAACCCCGATCTGGCCGCCGCCGCCGACAAGGCGCTCGGCGTCATGCAGAAGGCCGCGGTCAAGCTCTCGGAGCATATCCCGGCCAGCCGCCGGCCGCCGCCGCAGATGTTCTCCGCCCATATCTGGGCGCTGAGCCACGGGGTGGTGGAGCTCTTCGCGCGGGGCTCGCCGGGCACCAAATCGCCCTTCCCGCCGGAGGACCTCCTCGAGACCGGCATCGGCGTCTATCTGCGCGGGCTCGGGCTGATCCGGCCGGACGACTGAGCGACAGCACTCGGCGGATTGCCGCTGAGCCAACCTGGCACATTGCCGGCGGCCGGCCGCGTCTCTAGCCTCGGAATTGGCTGGCGGGCGGTACGAGGAGGTGCCGCCCGGATTCACACCCAGTCAATGATCCGGGCATTGATCGCGGGCCGTCCGGCCCGGCGCCCCTGCCCGGCCTTTGGGAGGAGAAACCATGAAAACGACTCTACGCGCGGCGCTCGCCGCCGCGGCGATTGCCGTCGCCGGCGTCGCAACCCCGGCCCTGGCACAGAACCAGCCCGACCCGCTGCCCGACTGGGCGCTGGAGGGCGACCTGTCGAACTTCCCGCCGCCGACCGATGTCGCCCAGCCGCAGGAGGATTTCGACACGCTCACCCCCCGTGGCATGTGGATCGAATATGTCACTGAGGGTTTCTACATCGTCCGCGGCCCGCTCTACGTCTGCACGCCCGGCGGCTTCTGCTCCGATACCTGGGGCGATGACGGCATCATCCACGAGCCCGGAGTCGTTGCCGTTCGAGTCACGCCCGAGGGCGTCATCATCGCCGATAGCAAGTTCGACTTCCATGTCGAGGAGCTCGTGCGCCTGATCGGCACCGTTACCGACCAGCCGATCCGCTACGCCGTCGCCACCCACGCGCATGGCGACCACAATGGCGGCCTCAGCGAGCTGATGAAGCTAGGCGTGGAGGTGGTGGTGCAGGACGACTTCCGCACCGCATATGCCCGCGACACCGCGGATGAGGGCGAGCCGATCCCCCGCATCACCTATGGCGACCACGGCTCGATCACGCTCGGCGGCGTCCGCGTCGAGATGATCCACCTGCCGATGAGCCATACCGCCAGCGACAGCGTGATCTTCTTCCCCGATCTCAAAATCATCCATGGCGGCGACGTGATGCTCGAAGCGATGCCGCATATCGACTACCCGCGCGGCGGCAGCGCCATCGGCTGGGCGGATGCCGTCTACGAGATGCTCAAGCTCGATTTCGAGACGGTCGTCTCCGGACACGGCCGGCTGCTGACCCGCGAGGAGGTCGTGCAATACGGCGAGAACGTGCACGAGATGAACGACCGCATGGAAGAGATCGTCCGCGAGGGTATCCCGGTGGATGAGGCCTATGACGCGCTCGGCCTCGAGAGCTGGGGCTGGGAGCTGACGGGCAGCACCTCGACCTTCAAGCTCGACGTGCCGGCCTATTACGAAGAGATGGCCGCGATCATCGAGGCGACCGACGCCATCGCAGAGCAACGCTCCGAGTAACCGAGCGGCAGGGCGGCCCCGCGCCGCCCTGCCTGCGCGATTTTTCATCAGGGCGCGCTGCAGCCGCCCTGCCGCAACTTTCCCCATTGATCTTTTGGCCCGCATCGCAAAGCCTTGTGCGAACAAGAGACGCGCGGGGGCACGAACGGGATCATGGCCGGCGGATTTCTTTCCACCGAGCGGGGGCGCAGCGCCGCCCTTGTCGCGCCGCCGTTCCTTTATGCCCTTCTCCTCCTCGCCGTCCCCTTGGGCGCCATCATCCTCTTCTCGTTCTGGCGGAAGGACGGCTACGACGTCGTTCCCGACTTCACGCTCGACAATTACCGCGAGTTCCTCGACGGCCAGGTTTATCAGGTGCTGCTCGGCCGCTCGCTGAAGGTCTCGGCCATCGTCACCGCCATCACGGTGATCCTCGCCTATCCCATCGCCTATTTCATCTCGTTCAAGGTGCCGAACGCCAGGAAGTCGCTCTGGCTCTTCCTCATCACCATCCCGTTCTGGACGAGCTATCTCGTCCGCGTGTTCCTGTGGAAGGTGATCCTCGGCTACAACGGCGTCATCAATTCGGGGCTCCTGGAGATCGGGCTGATCGACGAGCCGCTGACCTTCATCCTCTATTCGGTGAATTCGGTCATCATCACGCTGGCCCATGCCTTCGCGCCCTTCGCGATCCTGCCCATCTTCGTGGTGCTGGAGAAGATCGACCGCTCGCTCCTCGAGGCGGCGCGGGACCTGGGCGAGAACCGTTTCACCACGTTCCTGCGCGTGACGCTGCCGCTCTCGATGCCCGGCCTCATGGCCGCCGTGCTGATCGTCTTCATCCCCACCATCGGGGATTATGTGACGCCGGAGCTCATGGGCGGCTCGGGCGGCAAGCTCATCGCCAACATGATCCAGACGCAGTTCCTGCAGCTCAACAACGCGCCCCTCGGCGCCGCGCTCGCCATTATCGCCATGCTCTGCGTGACCGCGATCTCGCTCATCCTCATCTTCCTCAACCGCCGCTGGCTGAGGTGAGCCCATGAGCCTTCGCATCTACGCCATCGCCTACCTGATCTTCCTCTACGCACCGATCGTGCTTCTGCCGATCTTCGCCTTCAACGACGGCACGATCATCGCCTTCCCGCTCCAAGGGTTCACCACCCAGTGGTTCGGCGAGCTCTGGACGACCAAGGCGCTGCATGACGCAGTGAAGAACTCGCTCTTCATCGCCGTGCTGACGGCCCTCTTCTCGACGCTGCTCGGGATGCTCACCGCCCGCGCCGGCGCCATGGCGAACTTCCCCGGCAAGGGCGGGATCATCGGCTTCATCATGCTGCCGCTGGTGCTGCCGGAGATCATCGTCGCCGTGTCGCTGCTCGTCATGCTCCGCCAGGTGCTCGACATGAGCCTTAGCAACTGGACGGTCATCGCCGCGCATACCCTCATGTGCACCCCCTTCTCGGTCGCGATCCTCAACGGTGCCTTCCAGAGCCTCGATCCGGCGATGGAAGAGGCCGCGATGGACCTCGGCGAGAACCGCTGGAGCGCCTTCCGTCTGGTGATCCTGCCCTTGGTGATGCCCGGCATCATCTCCTCGATGCTGATCGCCTTCACCATCTCGCTCGACGAGTTCATCATCGCCTTCTTCCTCACCGGCGCGAACCCGACGATGCCCGTCTACATCTGGGGCCTGCTGCGCTTTCCGGCGAAACTGCCGGTGGTCATGGCCTTGGGCACCATCCTCGTCACGCTGTCGATCATCCTGTTGTCGACGGCCGAATATTTCCGCCGCCGGGGCCTCCGCCGCGCCGGCATCAAGGACCCGGGAGGCTTCATTTGAACGCCGAGAGCAATGCGCTGATCGAGCTGAAGGCCGTGCACAAATGGTATGGCGACTACCATGCGCTCCGCGGCATCGACCTGAAGATCCGCTCGGGCGAGTTCTTCTCGCTGCTGGGGCCCTCCGGCTGCGGGAAGACGACGCTTCTGCGCACCATCGCCGGCTTCGAGCCGATCTCTGACGGCGCGCTCCATATCGACGGGCGCAACATGGCGCGCGTGGCGCCCAACCACCGGCCGACCAACATGGTCTTCCAGAGCTATGCGATCTTCCCGCATCTGAGCGTCGCCGAAAATGTCGGCTTCGGGCTTCGCCGCGATTCCCGCAGCAAGGCCGAGAAGACCAAGGCCGTCGGCGAGGCGCTGGAGATGGTGGGGCTGGCGGGCTACGGCTCGCGCGCCGCCCATGCGCTTTCCGGCGGGCAGCGGCAGCGGGTGGCGCTGGCGCGGGCGCTGATCCTCAAGCCCAAGGTTCTGCTGCTCGACGAGCCGCTCTCCGCGCTCGACAAGAAGATGCGCGAGCAGATGCAGGTGGAGCTGATGAAGCTCCAGCGCGAGGTCGGCATCACCTTCATCCTCGTCACCCATGACCAGGAGGAGGCGCTGGTCATGTCCGACCGCATCGCCGTGATGTTCGAGGGAGAGATCGGCCAGCTCGGCGACCCCGAGAGCCTCTATCGCCGGCCCAATTCGGCGCGGGTGGCGGAGTTCATCGGCATGATGAACTTCCTCCCCGGCGAGGTGACCGGCCCCGGCGAGGTCGATATGCCCGGCCTCGGCCGCGCCGGCGTCGCGCCCGACCAAATGACCTCCGGCGCCTTCACCGGCCCGGCGCGTATCGGCATCCGGCCGGAGACACTGTCGCTGCTCTTCGAGGGCGAGCCCGACCGCGGGCGGGTGACGGAGGCGGTGGTGGACGAGGTCGTCTATTACGGCGACATGACCTATTACGACGTGCGCATCCCGGGCGTGGAGACGCCGCTCCGCCTGTCGATGAAGAACCTCATCGGCCGCCCGGTGCTCGACGTCGGCACGCCGGCCCGGGTGACCTGGGACGAAAAGGCCCTGGTGGTCCTGCCGGCGGCCTGAGCTGCGGCGCATGTAGCGCGTAGCTCTCGCACGGAAATCGCGCGCATTCCGCGACTTGCAGAACAGAGCTTGCGCGCCACATCAAATGCGGCGCGCAAGTCTTTGATCAGAGGATGAAATCCGACGCCGTCAGGTCGACGAGGCCGGAGAGGTAGATCGCCATCTCCGCGCCCTTGTCGTTGTCGGTGTCGATATAGACCATGGTGAAGTCCTTGTCCTCGCCCGCCAGATCGACCTGCCGGTACACGACCTCGCCGTAGGATTCGGAACCGATCTTGTCCGTCCCCGAGAAGACGAACTTGTTGTTGCCGCCCCGCAGCGAGCTCGCGTCGATCAGATGCAGGTCGATCTTGTCGCCCGCCTCGAAATCGAGGATCCGGTCGGCGCTGGCAGCGTTGGCGCGGCTCTCCGTCGTGCTCGTGAAGACGAACTTGTCGGCCTGGGCGCCGCCCATCATCCGGTCAATGCCGAGCCCGCCGGTCAGCCGGTCGAAGCCGCCATCGCCCTTCAGGAAGTCATTGCCGTTGCCGCCGTCGAGCTGGTCGTTGCCGATGTTGCCGCGCACGGTATCCCAGCCGTTGCCGCCGGAGACGATGTCGTGCCCCGCCCCGCCGCGGACGTTGTCATGGCCGCCGCCGCCGTCGACGACATCGCGATCGGCCCCACCATTGATGAGGTCCTGGCCGATGCCGCCGTTGATCCAGTCGCGGCCCGAGGCGCCGTTGATGATGTCATTGCCGAGCTGGCCGTTGATCGTGTCGCCGCCTGCGCCGCCGTTGATCCGGTCTCCGCCGACGCCGCCGCCGAGGATGTCGGCGCCGCCATGCCCGAGGAGCAGGTCTTCGCCATAGCCGCCGGTGATGACGTCCCAGCCGGCGCCGCCGGCGAGAATGTCGAAGCCTTCGCCGCCATCGATCACGTCGGCATCGTCGCCGCCGTTGATGATGTCGTCACCGCTGTTGCCATAGAGCTCGTCGCGGCCGCCATTGCCCTTGAGCAGGTTGTCGAGGGCGTTGCCCGAAATGAGATCGGCGAACTGGCTGCCGTAGACATTCTCGATATCGCCGAGGAGCCACAGGAAGTCGCTCGGGCGCTCGCTGAGAAGATCCTCGATCGGCAAGGCCGCGCCCACCATCGTGTCGACGAGATCCGAAAACGTCGTGTCCGGCAGCGAAATGCTCCAGCCTTCCTCGGCCTCGCGCGCATCCAGCGTATCGGTGCCGGAGGCGTCCCAGATCGTCTCGTAGACCAGATCGCTCTCGATGACGTGGAACGTATTGCCGGCATTGGTGCTCATGTCGGCGCCGTAGAGATATTGCAGCGCCAGGACGTCGAGCACCATCATGGTGCCCGGATTGGACTGGCCGGTGCCGCGACCGTCATCGCCATAGGAGAAATCGTAGGACATGACGGTGAAGAGCGTGTCGTCGAGATAGTCGAGCCCGAGTTCGTAGAAGGTCGGCCGGCCGGTGCCGCCATCGTCATGCGGATGCTTCAGCCCGATCGTGTGACCGATCTCGTGCATGACGACGAAATAGCCGAGCCCGCCCCTGGTCGTCAGGTCGATATCGGCCATGGGGCTGTAGGCGTTCAGGAAAATGTCCCCCGCCCGCATATCGCCGGGCTCGGGAAAGTTCCCGATGGCGAATGTGCTGGGTTCGTAGGGAAACCACGACACGTAGTCGCCGTCATCGAAGGCGATGTTGACGTCGGAGCCGTAGGCATAGGCGTCATCGGCATCGTCGTAGTGACCGCTGAACACGAAATCCACGGCGACATATTGGTCGATCTCGGCGAAGAGCTGGCTGTAGGCCGCGATGATGCCCGCCGGATCCGCCCAGATGATCGACGGCGAATCGGAGATGGACCAGTCGATCCGGCCCTCCGTCCCCGTGTCCCACACGTAACCATGTGTCATCATGTCGACGAGGGCGTCGCCCGTCTCCGAAAAATACTGTCCGTTAAGATAGGCCATGGCCCCCCCCGAAAAGACTATGCTGAATTTAAGTTAAGGTTGGCAGTTTACGAAACGTTACCCCACTTCTCTGACGTCGTCATCTCCCAAAAAGCGGGTCTCGTCAGAGAATGAAATCGGATGCGGTGAGGTCTATCAGACCGGCAAGATAGATCGCCATTTCGGGCGCCTTGTCGCTGTCGGTGTCGAGATAGACCATCGTGTAATCGTCCTTCGATCCGGCCAGATCGATCTGCCGATAGACCACCTCGCCGTAGGAGTCGGTGCCGAGCGCCCCCGTGCCGGAGAAGACGAAGGTGTTGTTGCCCTCGCGGATCTCGCTTGCGTCGATCCAGTGCAGGTCGATCTTGTCGCCCTTCTCGAAATCCAGGATCTTGTCGGCCGCCACGACGTTGCCGCGGCTGTCGTCGGTGCTGATGAAGACGAACTTGTCGTTGTCCGCCCCGCCCATCAGCGTGTCGATGCCGAGCCCGCCGGTCAGCTTGTCGGCACCGCCGTCGCCCCGCAGGAAATCGTGGCCGTTGCCGCCGTCGAGCTGGTCGCTGCCGATATTGCCGCGCAGCGTGTCGGAGCCGGCGCCGCCGCGGATCATGTCGTTGCCCTGGCCGCCGACCACCTTGTCATGGCCGCCGGCGCCGTAGAGCACATCCTTGTCGGCCGCGCCGTTGATGAAATCGTTGCCGGTGCCGCCGTTGATCCAGTCCTTGCCATAGGAGCCGTTCAGAAGGTCGTCGCCCTGATGCCCGAAGATCGTGTCGCCGCCCGGGCCGCCGTTCACGCGGTCGTCCCCGTCGCCGGCGTCGAGCGCATCCGCGCCGTCGCCGCCGAGCAGAAGATCGTCGCCCTCCGCGCCATAGATCTCGTCCCACCCGGTGTAGCCGGCCAGCACGTCGGCGCCGTCGCCGCCGTAGATCTCGTCGGCATCCGGGCCGCCGTTGATGAGATCGTCGCCGGAGAAGCCGTAGAGCTTGTCGCGCCCGCCCATGCCCTTGATCAGGTTGTCGAACGCATTGGCATTCACGACATCGGCGAACTGGCTGCCATAGACATTCTCGAAATCGCCGAGAAGCCAGTACATGTCGGTCGGCCGCGCCGCCCCGGAATCGGCCAAAGGCTTCGCGTATCCGACCTTCGTGTCGACGAGCTCGGACATCGGCATGTCGGGCAGCGTGATGTACCAGCCCTCGCCCGCCTCGCGCGCATCGATCGCATCCATGCCCGAGGCATCCCAGATCGATTCGAAGACCCTGTCCCGCGACAGCTCGTACCAGTCGTCGCCGGCATTGCTCGCCATGTTGGGGCCGTAGATATACTGCAGCGCCAGGATGTCGTAGGCCATCAGCGTGCCGGGATTGGACGCGCCGCCGCCTTCGCCGTCGTCGCCGTAATCGAAATTCTTCGACATGACGGTGTAGAGCGTGTCGTCGAACTCCTCGAGGCCCAGCGCCCCGAAGGTCGGCCGTCCGGAGAACCCATATTCATCGGGATGCTTCAGGCCGAGCGTATTGGCGATCTCCTGCAGGACGACGAAATAGCCGAGCCCGCCCTTCGTCTCGAGATCGATTGTGCCCATCGGGCTGAGTGCATTCAGAAAGATATTGCCGAGCTCAGGTCGGCCGGGCTGCGGCAAGCTCACGGTCGAGTAGACGCCGGTGAACGTCGGGAACCACGAGACGTAATCGCCGACATCGAACGCGATGTTGATATCCGCCCCATAGTCCTGCGCGTTTTCGGCGTCGGGAAACAAACCCCTGAACGTCAGCCTGACATCCACATATTGGTCGATCTCGGCGTAGAGATCGATGTAGGTCCACTGAATCCAGAAGATCTCGTCCCAGTCGAACGAGGGCGCTTCGGAGAGCGAGAGAGAGATGGAACTGCCGGAAGGGACATCCCAGCAGTAGCCATGGGTCATCATGTCGATGAAGTTGTCGCCCGTCAGCGAATAAAAGCGCCCGTCCAGGTAAGCCATGATGTCCTCAAAGGAATTCTAAGAAATCTCTAAAATATCTTCCTCAGCGTTACCCCATCCGGCGCCGTCCGTCATCTCAAAAACTTGTCGAAATCTTCAGGGAGGTGAAGATTTCCGTGATCGGGCCCGGGCCGAGGCACTCCGGAGCCCTCTCGCCCTTTGCAGCCGCCCGCCGCCGCGCTAACGATGGGCGGCCATGACCCGCCTTCGCCCCTTCCGCCCCTTCGCCGGGCTTGCCCTCGCCGCCGGCCTCGCCCTCGCGCCGCTGGCCGCGGCCGCGCAGGGCTCGGCCCTTGGGGCGCTCAAGTTCACGCTCGATACGCTGAACACGCTCGACACGCTGGTCTATGGCGATGACGTCGCCGAGAACCAGCAGGAGCTTTCGGCGGCCATCGCCGGGCTCGACAGCCGGCTGACGGATTACCTCGGCCTCGCCTCCGGCCAGACGCTGACAGAAAGCCTCGCCGCCCAGCTCGATTCCGCCGACATCCGCGCCTATCAGCGCCGGCTCGTCGGCCTCAGCTTCCAGCTCGATCTCTGCCGGCCGGACTGCGGCGCGGCGATCCTCGCCGATCTCGACCGCGAGTTGACCAGCGTCGTCGGCGAGATCTCGGCCTATCGCCCCTCCGCCGACACGCTGGCCCTCGCCAGCCTCGCCGTCGCCACGTCGCGGGCGCTCCAGCTCGCGAGCGAGGGAGATCTGAGGGGCCCCGCGGCCGTCCGCGCGCTGGTGCGGAGCTGGTCGGCGAGCCGCACCTATGCCGACTGGGTGGAGGAATTCGCCCGGATCGAGACGGTGCTGACCCGCGACATCCTCCTCTCCCCCGGCGCGCCCCTGCCGGAGGCGAACGACGCCCCCACCTTCCGCGCCGAGATCGTCGCCGCGCATGGCTACGAGATCGCCATGGGTGCGGCACGCGAGGTGCTGGGCCAGCCGTCGCTGCTGCCGATGCGGGCCGGGCAGACCTCGGTCCTCCAAAGCGAGGGGGCGCCCTTCGTGCTCGCCGGCTGCGTGCGCTTCTACGGCAATGCCTTCGCGCCCCGCGTGGCGGGGATGGACGATATCGCCGCCATCCTCCGCGCGCCGGAAGCCATCGCCAACCCCGAGGCGCCGCATCGCTACCTCGCGCTCGGCTACAGCGCCGCGGCGGGCTATGACGGCATCGTCATCCGGCGGCGGCTCATATCCTCCGGCCAGATGCTGACGGGCGACCAGATGCGCGCCGATGCGCGCGTCGTCACCCCGCCGATCACCGCCGCCACCGGCGAGACCTTCGGGCCCTTCGCGCTTCTCTACCGCACCACCGCGGCCGCCTGCGCCGGCAGCACGGCGCGGCTGCCCGACGGCTCCGACCTCATCGACCGGATCACCAGCGACGGCGGCATCGCGCCGAGCCCCCGCCTCGCTGCCTATGCGGAGAAAGTGAACCGGCTGACGGGCGAATATGTCGAGCTCCGCTCGGCCATCGCCGCCCTCCAGGCCCTTCTGCGCGTCACGTGAGGAGCCCCCGCTTTGCCCCAATGACGAGCGGCTTGCGACACAATCGGCGCGCAAGGACGGAGGGAATTGACGGGAGTGCGGGGATGATGGGGCTAGGGGCGCGTCAGGCGATCTTCGATTACGAGAACGGCAAAGGCCTCGCCTACGGCTACCGCGCGCGGCGCGCCGCGCTCTTCAAGAGCTTCGTGGCCACGCATTATGCCGGCGTGCAGCGCCTCTCCATCGTCGATTTCGGCGGCACGGAGACCTTCTGGAAATCCGTCGGGCTCGACTACCTGAGCGAGATCGGCGCCAGCGTGACGCTGGTCAACCTGACGGCGCCGGACGTCGAGCGGCGCGACATCTTCACGGCCGTGGCCGGCGATGCGCGCAGCTTCACCGCCAAGGCCCCCTATGACATCTGCTTTTCGAACTCCTGCATCGAGCATGTCGGCCAGGTGGCCGAGATGATTCGCTTCCGCGATGCGGTGCGCGGCGCCGCGCGCGGCTATTTCATCCAGACGCCGAACTTCTGGTTCCCCATCGAGCCGCATTTCGTCATGCCCGGCTTCCACTGGCTGCCGAAGAGCGCGCAGGCCTGGCTGATCCGCCACGTGCAGATGGGCCATTTCCCCAAGGTCTCGAGCCGGCTCGACAGCTACGCCCTCGCCGAGAGCTGCCACCTCTTGACCCCCCGCGTCTTCGCCGAACTCTTCGACGATGCCGAGATCGCCCGCGAGCGGGCCTATGGGCTCACCAAGTCGCTGATCGCGATGCGCGGGCCCGTCTGAAGGCGGCCTGTCTGAAGGCGCTGGACGGCAGGGCAAACCCTCGGACATGATCAGGCTCCCTGCCCCGGGAGACCTTTATGACGATCACCATCACGGCCTTCGCCGCCTCCCCCGACCGCGGCCGCGGACAGGCGCGGGACATGCGCCTGCGCTGGGCGCTCGAGGAGGTCGGGCAGCCCTACGAGGTGCGCCTTGTCTCCTTCGCCGAGATGAAGGAGCCGGCGCATCTGGCGCTGCAGCCCTTCGGGCAAATCCCGACCTTCGAGGAGGGCGATGTGGCGCTCTTCGAGTCGGCCGCCATCACGCTGCATATCGCCGAGCGCTGGCCCGGGCTCCTGCCGGAGGATCCGGCGGCACGCGCCCGGGCGATCACCTGGATGTTCGCCGCCATCGGCACGGTCGAACAGCCGATTGTGGAGGCCGAGAACGCCCGCTTTCAGGAATCGGACAAGCTCTGGCATCGGGAGCGCCAGCCGCTCATCGACGGGCGCATCGCGGCGCGGCTCCGCCAGCTCTCCGCCCGGCTCGGCGAGGCGGAGTGGCTCGACGGCGCCTTCTCCGCCGGTGATCTCGTCATGATCGGGGTGCTCCGCCGGATTGGCGGCTCGGACCTTCTCGAGGCGCATCCCAACCTTGCGGCCTATGTCGCCCGCGGCGAGGCCCGGCCCGCCTTCCGCCGCGCCTATGAGGCGCAGGCGGAGGTCTTCCGCAACCTTCAGCGCACATAGCAAAAGGGCGGCCCCGGGGCCGCCCTTTCGCAAACATGTCCAGCGAACTCAGCGCTTGGAGAACTGGAAGCTCCGGCGGGCTTTCGCCTTGCCGTATTTCTTCCGCTCGACCACGCGGCTGTCGCGGGTGAGGAAGCCGGCCGCCTTGAGGGCGCCGCGCAGGCTAGGATCGTAGAGCTGCAGGGCCTTCGAGATGCCGTGCTTGACCGCCCCGGCCTGGCCGGAGAGGCCGCCGCCGGCGACGGTGGCATGCACGTCGAATTCACCGGTCACGCCGGCCACCTGGAAGGGCTGGCGCAGGATCATCTGCAGCACCGGACGGGCGAAATAGACGGTGTAATCGACCATCTGGCCCTTGTTGTCGCGGATGAGGAACTTGCCGGAGCCCGGCTTGATCCACACGCGGGCAACGGCGTCCTTGCGCTTGCCGGTCGCATAGGCGCGGCCGAACTCGTCACGGACGGGCTCGCGGGGCGTCAGGGTCTCGGTGGCCGCTTCGGTGCCGCCGGCGACCTCGCCCAGCTCTTCGAGCGAGTTGACTTGATCGGCCATCATGCGCTCCTCGTGTTCTTCTTGTTCATGACTTTGACATCGAGCGTCTCGGGCTTCTGCGCCTCGAGGTTGTGCTCGGGGCCGGCGAAGACGCGCAGATGGGTCATCTGCTGGCGGCTGAGCTTGCCACCCGGCAGCATGCGCTTGACGGCTTGGGTGACGACGCGCTCGGGATGCGCGCCCTCGAGGATCTGGCCCGTCGTGCGCGACTTGATGCCGCCCGGATAGCCGGTGTGCCAGTAGTTGGGCTTGTCGCGCTTGCGGCCGGTAAGCTGCACCTTGTCCGCATTCACGACGATGACGTTGTCACCCATGTCCATGTGCGGGGTGAAGGTGGGCTTGTGCTTGCCGCGCAGGCGCATGGCGATGATCGAGGCGAGCCGGCCGAGAACGACGCCCTCGGCGTCGATCACAACCCACTTCTTCTCGATATCCGCCGGAGTCGCGGAATAGGTTTTCATTGGTCTGCCTTCGGATCGTGGGCGCGAGGCGCGCCCGTAAAACTCTCGGATGGCAGGCTTATAGAGATGGGGCTGGTGCAGTCAAGGCCGGGACGCGCCGAAAACTGGCGCAAAATCAATGGCTTGAAATATAGGTATCAGAATACCTCACGCTTCCATCGTCACGACCGGCTTGTCGAGCAGCGCCGCGAGCCGCCGCAGTGCCCCGGCATAGGCCTCGTCCTCCGCCACCGCCGTGAAGGCGAGGCGGACGGCATTGGGCGCCCGCCCGTCAATCAGCGCGAATTCATCGGCGGGCTTGAGGCGGATGCACTGACGCTCCGCCGCCTGCAGGAAGGACGAGGCGCGCCAGCCGCGCGGCATCGGCAGCCAGCCGAAGGGCACGAAATCGCGGGTGACGATGCCAAACCGGCCGAGCGCCGCGCGGGTCGTCTCCACCCTCTCCTGGGTCTTGGCCTTGACGCGGGCCTGGATCTCCTCCGCCGCGCCGGTCTCCATCGCCCGCATGACCAGCTCGCGCACGGGCCGGGGGATGCCGAAGAACTGCTGCTGCGCCGCCGTCCGCGCCGCGATCGTGCGCCCCGGCGTGCCGATCAGCGCGCCGAGCCGCAGGTCGGGGCTGATCGCCTTCGACAGCGAGGTGGCGACCCAGGCCCGCTCCGGCACCAGCAGCCGGTACCCCGGCAGGCCCGCCTGGGCATAGCCGAAGCAATCGTCCTCGAGGATCTGCATGCCCCGCGCCCGCACGATCTCTGCCACCGCCTCGCGGCGGGCCCGGCTCGTCTGGATCGTCGTGGGGTTGTGGGCATTGGCGGAGGTGACGAAGACCTGCGCCCCGGTCTCCGCGGCGATCCGGTCGAAGGCCTCGGGCAGCGGCCCCTCGTCATCGAGCGGCACGCCGCGGATCTCGGCCCGCATGAGCGCCGCGGCATGGCGGATGCCGGGGTAGGAGAGCTCCTCGGTCAGGATCACCGGCCGCGGCCCGTGCAGCACCGTCATCAGCGCCGTGACCAGCGCCTGCTGGGCGCCGGCGGTGAGGACGACATCGTCGGCCTCGATCTGCCCATGATCCTCGCCGCCCGATCGCTCGGCCATGAACCGGCGGAGCACGAGGTCATCCTCGGGCACCGGATAGCGGACGTAATCCTCCCCCACGGGCGGGGGCAGCTCGAGCATCAGCCGGTGAAGCACCTCCCCCTGCCCCACATGCGCCACCTGCGCGGTGGAGAGGTTGAGGATGTCCGGCGGGGTCGCCACCATCATGTAGGGCAGCCCGGCCGGCGGATAGGCGGGACGCGCCGCGCCGGCGACGAAGGTGCCGCGGCCGACGCCGGAGACGAGCACCTCCTGATCGACGAGATCCTTGTAGGCGCGGGCCACCGTCCCCGGTGTCACGCCGAGCCGCCAGGCCACGTCGCGCACCGGCGGCAGCCGGTCCCCGGCCGCCAGCTCACCCCCGGAAATCGCCTCCCGAATCGACAGGCCGATGGCCTGATGTTTTGCCCGCGCGCCGGGCATTTCAAGATTCGGAAGCCAATTTGTATCCATTACAATCTTCCCGTGGACATGAACTTTTCATTCATTGTATGCATGTATCACCACAAACACAAGATTGTATTGATACAAAGGAACAGACCCATGGACCGCCTCATCGCTCCCGCCTCCACCTCCAGCGCGACCCGGGTCGCCGGACCGGTCGGGCTTGCGGCCGTGGTGCGTGCCATTGCGACCTGGCAGCACCGCTATACGAGCCGCCGCCGCCTCGCCCGTCTGAGCCCTGCCATGCTGCGCGACATCGGCCTCGACAGCCGTGCCGCCGAGCTCGAGAGCTCTCTGCCTTTCTGGAAGCCCTGATCCCCGGTGCTTCCTGAGCGACTGGGGGCCGGCCCTGACCGGCCCCCTTTTTTCTTGCGCGCGGTGGGGGCAAAAATTCTTCTGTGAAGAATTTTTGGCGCAAAGATTTTTCGAGAAAGATCTTTGCCTTAGAGCCCGTAGAGCCCGCCGAACTTCTCGTTCAGATAACTTAGAAGTGGCGCTTCCGTCGGCGCGGTGCCGATGGCCTCGGTGATCAGCTCGCGCGCCTCGAAGAGCCCGCCGTGCCGCTGGACCTTCTCGCGCAGCCAGGCCGTCGCCGCCGAGGGGTCGCCCTTCGCGAGGTCGGCATCGAGCCCCGGCTGATCGGCGCGCAGCGCCTCGTGCAGGCAGCCGGCATAGACATTGCCGAGCGAATAGGTGGGGAAGTAGCCGAAGAGCCCTTCGGACCAATGCACATCCTGCAGCATGCCGTGCGACGGCTTGTCGACGGCGAAGCCGAAGTCCTTCAGGAACCGCTCGTTCCAGGCGGCTTCGAGGTCTGCGACCTCCAGATCGCCCGAGATCAGCGCCCGCTCGAGGTCGAACCGCAGCATCACATGCAGGTTGTACTGCACCTCGTCCGCCTCCGTGCGGATGAAGCCGTCATGCACGGCGTTGACGGCGGCGAAGAAGGCCTCTTCATCCGCGATGCCGAAATCGCCGAAGCGGTCGCGCATCCGCCCGTAGAGCCAGCCGGTGAAGGCGCGGCTGCGGCCGAGCTGGTTTTCGTAGATGCGGCTCTGGCTCTCGTGGACTCCCATCGAGACGCCAGCGCCAACCGGGGTCAGCAGATAGGCGGCGTCGATATTCTGCTCGTAGGTGGCGTGGCCGACCTCGTGGATCGTCGAATAGAGGCAGTTGAACGGATCCGTCGGCGACGTGCGCGTCGTGATTCGCACATCGAGCCCCGAGCCGGAGGAGAAGGGGTGCACCGCCTTGTCGATCCGCCCGCGCTCGAAATCGTAGCCGAAGGCGGCCGCCACCTCGCGGGAGAGGGCGAGCTGCGCCTCCTCCTCGAAGATGCCGGCGACGGAGGGCGCCTTCGGCTGGCCGCGCACCGCTGCGCGGAGCTCGACCAGCCCGGGGCGGAGCGCGTCGAAGATCGCGGCGAGCTCGGTGGCCTTGGCCCCCGGCTCGTATTCGCCGAGGAGCGCGTCATAGAGCTCGCCCCCCTCGCCCGCGATGCAGGCCGCCTCCTCCCGGCGGATCGCCAGCACCTCTGCGAGGGCGGGCAGGAAGGCGGCGGGGTCTTCGTCTTCCCGCGCCTTCGCCCAGATCTTGTGAGCCCGCGCCGTCGCCCGGGCGAGGTCGCTCGCCAGCCGCGCCGGCACCTTCTGCACCCGCTCGAACTCGCGGGAGATGAGCCGGAGCTGTGCCGCCCCCGCCGCATCCGGCGCCTCGGCCGCCGCAAGCCATTCGCCGATCTGCGGGGCAGAGAGGCGGGCGTGGAGCACCGAAGCCATGGCGGCATTCTCCTCGGCCCGCTGCTGGATGGCGCCCGGGGGCATCACCGTCTCCATGTCCCAGCCGAGCCGGCCGGCGACCTGGCTGAGCGCCTCCGTCTCGCGGACATAGGTCATGAGGTCGTCGAAAGCGGTCATCGGGTGGCTCCCCTGATGGAGGCGACAAGCGGATAGCGCGCGAAGAAGCGCGCGCGGAGGATGAGGCAGATGGTGACAACCGCGCCCAGCTGGTGCAGCGAGGCCAAAGCCACCGGCGCCGAATAGATCGCCGTCACGATGCCGAGCACCGCCTGCACCAGGACCATGGCGAGCGCCGCATAGGTGGCGCCGCGGCTATGGGCATGTGGGCTCTTGCGGGCACGCATGAGGATGCCGATGGCGAAGGCGAGGATCAGATAGGCCACCAACCGGTGGATGAACTGCACGAGCCCCGCATCCTCGAAGAAGTTGCGCCAGAGGGGCGTGATGGTGAAGGGGTCGGGCGGCAACAGGCTCCGCCCGTCCATCGTCGGCCAGTGCGGGAAGGCACGGCCCGCGTCGATCCCCGCCACCAGCGCGCCGATGAGGATCTGCAGGAAGGTGAGGTGGAGAAGCCCGGTGAGCATCCCGAAGAGCCGCTTCTCCCCCGAGCGGCGCGCCTGCAGCAGGTCGGACTCGCGCCGGGCGAGGCGCAGCCAGAACCAGGCGATGGCGCCGAGGATGCCGAAGGCCAGCCCCAGATGCACCGCAAGCCGGTAGGAGGCGACGGAGGTCATCCCCGCCTCCAGCCCCGACGCCACCATCCACCAGCCGATGGCGCCCTGGATGCCGCCGAGAACGCCGATGGCGAGGAGCCGCCCCGTCCAGCCGGGCGGGATGCGCCGCGTCGCGAGGAAGACGAGGAACCCCGCCGCCCAGACGAGCCCGACGAGCCGGCCGAGCTGCCGGTGCGACCATTCCCACCAGTAGATCGTCTTGAACTCGGAAAGCGCCATGCCCCGGTTCAGGATCTCGTATTGCGGGCTCGCCTGATACTTGGCGAACTCCTCGTCCCAGGCGGCGGCATCGGTGGGCGGCAGCGCGCCCGAGACCGGGTTCCATTCGGTGATGGAGAGCCCCGAGTCCGTCAGCCGCGTCAGCCCGCCGATCAGCACCATGGCGACGACGAGCAAGAAGAGCACGGCCAGCCAGATGCGGATCGCCCCCCTTGCGTCGCGCCGGCCGCGGTCGATGCCACCCGGCGCCGCCGCCGCCTTCTGGGTGCTGCCCACCTCCTCGAAGATCGCTCTCGGTTTCTGAGCCATCAGCCCCGCTCCTTCCAGCGCACCATGGCGCGCATCACCCCGTGCAGCATCTGCACATCGGCGCGCGTCATCCCGGCGCGCGACAGAAAATTCCTCAGGACGATCTTCATCCCCGGCGCCTTGTCGGGCGGGAAGAAGTACTGCGCCTCTTCCAGCCGCTCCTCCCAATGCTCGGCGAGCTTCTCGAGCTCGATCCCCGGCGCCGGCACGGCACCGGCCAGCTCCAGCCGCTCCGCTTCCGGCGCCAGCGCGGCGCGGCGCCATTCATAGGCGAGGAGGTTGACGGCCTGCGAGAGGTTGAGCGAGGCGAAGTCCGGGTTCACGGGGATGGAGACGATGGCCTCCGCCCGCGCGATATCCTCGTTCTCCAGCCCCGCCCGCTCCGGCCCGAAGATCACCGCCGCCCGCTCGCCCTTGAGCGCCGCCGCATGCGCCTCGCGCATCGCCTGCTCGGGGGAGACGACGCGCTTCGTCAACCCGCGTGGCCGCGCCGTTGTCGCATAAACGCGCGTGCAATCGGCCAGCGCCCCGGCGGTGTCGTCAAAGACCCCGGCCGCATCGAGCAGCCGCCCGGCGCCGGAGGCCATGGCGCCCGCGGCCGGGTTCGGCCAGCCGTCGCGCGGGGCGACGAGCCGCAGCGTCTCGAGCCCGAAGTTGAGCATACCGCGCGCCGCGGCGCCGATATTCTCACCCATCTGGGGCCGGACCAGCACGAAGGCGGGGGGCAGGAAGGGAATGTCACTCATCGGGCGGCGTGATACGCTTCGCCCGGTGAGCGCACAAGCACGGCGAGGAGCGGGAGGGGCGGATGGCCTATGACGAGGGCGTGGCGGAGCTGCTGCGCGAGCATCTGGCGGGGGAGCCCGGCCTCACCGAACAGCGCATGTTCGGCGGCCTCGCGCTCATGATCTCGGGCCACATGGTCGCCTGCGCCGGATCGGAGGGCACCGCGCTCTTCCGCCCCGGCAAGATGGCGATGGAGGAAGCCCTCGCCCTGCCCGGCGTCGGCCCGATGACCATGGGCGCCCGCACCATGGGCGGCTTCGTCCTCGCCGCGCCCCGAGGCCCTGGCGGACGATGCCACCCTGACGCGCCTCCTCGCCCTCTCTCTCGCGACCGTCCGCGCCCTGCCCCCGAAGAGCTGAGCCGCCTCTCGCTCTTCTCCAAATACCCGCGGGGGGAGTCGCCCTTCGGGCGACGGGGGCAGCCCCCTTCCCCCTCAGCCGTAAAGCGCCTTCGCCCGCCCCTCGAAGGCGCGGACGATGGAGTTCATCGCCTCGGTGAAGAAGAGCCCCGCCGCCCCTTGGAGGAGCCGGTTCCTGAACTCGAAATCGACGGTAAAATGCACCTCGCAGCCGCCTTCCGCCGGGCGGAACTCCCAGCGGCTGTCCATCCGCTTGAACGGCCCGTCGATATAGGAGGTGTCGATCGCCTTCTCCGCGGGCCAGAGCACCACGCGGCTGCCGAAGCTCTCGCGGAACACCCGGAAGGAGACGACGAGATCGGCGAGCATGACCTCGTGATCGCCCTTGTCCTCCCGCGAGCGGATGCGGGCGGCGGCCGTCCAGGGCAGGAATTCGGGGTAGCGCGCCACGTCTGCGACCAGATCGTACATCTGGTCGGGCGTGTAAGGCAGGTGGCGGGTCTCGGAATGGTGGGTCATGGCGCTCCCTTCTCGGGGCCTCATGAAGTCCGCCGCGCCGGCGAGTTCAAGGGCAAAGGGCGGGATTTCACCTTTGCAAAGCCGGCCGCGTTGCCGCATGTCTGCGCCATGAGCAAGGATTACGTCATCGACGAGATGATCTCCGCCAAGGCCATCGCCGCGCGGATCGAGGAGCTTGCGCGCGAGATCCGCGGCGAGTTCGGCGACACACCGCAGCTTGTGCTGGTGGGGCTCCTGCGCGGCTCCTTCGTCTTCATCGCCGATCTCGTGCGCGAGCTCGACCTGGCGGTGGAGGTCGATTTCATCGAGGCCTCCTCCTACGGCGATGCGATGGAATCGAGCCGCGAGGTGCGGATCCTCAAGGACCTCCGCTCCGGCATCGAGGGGCGCGACGTGCTGGTGGTCGAAGACATCGTCGACACCGGCCACACGCTCGCCCATGTGATCCACATGCTGAAGGGGCGCGGCCCGGCGCGGCTGAAGACCATCGCCCTTCTCGACAAGCCCACGCGGCGCGAGGCGGATGTGAAGGCCGACTGGATCGGCTTCTCGATCCCCGACGAATTCGTCGTCGGCTACGGGATCGACTACGCCCAGCGCAACCGCAACCTGCCGTTCATCGGCAAGGTCCGCTTCCCCGGATGATGCACCTCCTTCTCCGCATGTCGATGCTCGCCCGCCGGCAACCGGCGGCGCGGACCGTGGTGGTCGTGCTGGCGGTGATCGTGCTCTGCGGGGCGCTCTACGCGGTGGACCGGATCTGGGGCTGGCCGGACTGGCTGACGCCGAACGGCCCGCGGGGGCGGATGTTCCGGGGCTGACGGCCACGAACTTGCGCCGAGCTCACCCCCGCCGCCGCACCTTCAGCCAGATCCCGTCCTTCGCCCGCACCGTCAGATGCGCGACCGGCACCGGCTCGCGCCCGGGCACCTCCTCGAAGGAAAGCTCCTTCATCAGGCTGGTGAGGAGCAGCACCCCCTCCGCCATGGCAAACCCCGCCCCGGTGCAGACCCGGGGGCCGGCGGAGAAGGGCATATAGGCGGCGCGGGCGCTCGCCTTGCCTTCAGGGCTCTGCCAGCGCGCCGGGTCGAAATCGTCGGGCCGCGCCCAGAGCCGCTCATGGCGATGCAGGTGCCAGGGCGAAAGCACCACCTGCGCCCCGGGGCGCACGGGGCGCTCGCGGAAGGTCTCGGGCTCCGTCGTCTCTCGCACCATCATCGGCACCGGCGGATAGAGCCGGAGCGTCTCGCGGAAGACGTCGCGCGTGACCTTGAGCGTCGAGAGGCCCGAGAAACTGCCGGGGAAGGCCTGCGCCTCCGCCGCCACCTGCGCCTGCCAGTCCGGGAAGGCGGCCAGCAGCCAGAGCGCCCAGCCGAGGGCGGAGGCCGAGGTCTCGTGCCCGGCGAGGAAGAAGATCGCCACCTGGTCGACCATCTCCTCGGGGGAGAAGCCCTCCCCCGTCACCGGGTCGCGCGTCGTCATGATCTTGGTGGCGAGGTCATCGGGCGCCGTGCCCGCCGCGATCTCGGCCGCCCGCGCCTCGGTCAGCCTTGTGATCAGCGCCCGGATCTCCTTCGCCGTCGCCCGGGCCGTGCGCGAATGGAAGCGCGGCAGCCAGCGGGGCAGCGGGACGAAGGCGGCGAGGTTGAGGATCGGCTGGGCGCGCTGGTGGGCGCGGAACTTGGCGAAGACCTCCCGCGCGATCTCGTGCTCGATGGGGATCGAGAAGAGCGTGCGGAAGATGATGTCGGCGGCGGCGAAGCTCGCCTCCTCCTCGATCTCGATCGGCTCCCCGCCGGCCTTCGCGGCGAGGCGCCGCGCCGCCGCCTCGGCCGCCGCCTGCATGGCTGGGAAGGTGTCCTTCAGCCGCCCGCCCTCGAAGGCCGGGTCGATGATCCGCCGCTGGCGCTTCCAGGTGGCACCGTTGGTGAGGAAGACCGAATTGCCGAGGAGCGGCCTCAGCCCCTCGGCGATCCGCGTCGATTTGGGGAAGGCATCGGGCCGCGACTTGAGCACGAGGTCGATGAGCGCCGGGTCATTGGCGAGGTACGAGCGGAAGAAGGGCGTCCGGAACTCCGCCATCCAGGCCCGGTAGAGCCGCGCCGGCTGGGCGGAGAGGATGTCCTCCCGAAAGAGCCGCAGGTAGCGAAGGAGCGAAACCTTCTGCGCCCGCGCGGCCGGCTTCGGCGGCTGCCTCACGGGGCGACCGAAGTGTATTTCGACGCCGGCACATCTATGCGGCTCTTGGATGGCGCGCGGCCGGTATAGCGCGCCGCGAGCGTCTGCGGCCCGGCGGTGATGCGGAAGTAGTCGTAGTCCCCCGGCCGGTCGAAGGCGCAGAGATACTGGAAATGCAGGCGGAAGAACCGCCAGCGCAGCTCGGCCCAGCGTTCGGGCGAGAGCGTCTGCGTGAAGGCGGCGGAGATGGCGAGCGGCCAGCGCTGCCCCTCCGGCGCCACGCCCGAGACGGCCACGGGGTCGCAGAGCGCGAAGGCGCAGCCGTCCCCCGGCGCGGTGACGTCGAGCCAGAAGAGCTCCGGCCGGGTGCTGAGATAGGCGAGATCGGCCCGCAGCCGCCAGGCCCGCGGCAGGAACGACACCATCGGCACCACCTGCCCGAGCGACAGGAACGACAACGCCGGCCCGCCCGCCGGCACCCCGGCGCGGATGAGATCGGCAAGGATCGTCACCGCGAGGTAGGAGCCGGAGGAATGGCCGACGACGAGCACCTCGTCGACATCGTCCTCCAGCGCCGCCGCGATCCGGGCGCGGAACTCGGCCATCCGCACCTCCAGCTCCGGCGGATAGGCGCCGCGGAGCCCGGCGGAATGGGCGTAATCGTGCATCAAGTAATAGGCGTAGATCTTGCCGTCCTTCGACTTGAACCACCTCAGCACCAGAAGTCCCACGACCAGCAGCACCGGCCAGAAGACGAAGGGCCCGAGCGGCACCCAGATCGCCCGCGCGCCCCAGGCGGCCAGCGCCCCGAGGATCCAGCCGGCGGCGAACGCGAGGAGCGCTTCCAGGATCAGCGCGCCCACCGGGAAGAGCGCCGCGATCACCGGGCCTTTGCGCATCCACATCAGCCGCCGGAGCGTGCCGGTGGAGATGTAGATCCAGGCGGTCTTCACCATCTGCAGATAGGTCGCCCCGATGGAGCCCGGCATCGACTGGCGCACGATGTCGGACCATACGAGCACCTCGACCTCGGCCTCGACCTCCGCCCCCTCGATCGCGCCGGTCACATGCCAGCCATAGGCGCCGGTGCCGGGCGCCTTGGGGCGCAGCTCGAGCCCGTAGCCCGAGATCTCTGCCTGGGCCGCGCCCTCCTTGCGGTAGAGCTCGCGGTAGCGCCTTGGGTGAATCGGGTCATAGCCGGGGATGTAGAACACCCGCCGCCGCCTGACCTGCCCTGCCTCAGCCTCTGCCATGGCGCGACGGTACTTCGCATTTTCGGCGAAATTAAGCCTATGCCGCCCCCGCTTCTCCCAAGTCTTTGCTCCCGAAAAATCCTCGGGGGGGGGTCGCCATCGCCGCGCCATCGGTTCGAGCGGCGATGGCGACGCCTTCAGTCCGACGGGGGGCAGACAGCCCCCTCCCCGCTATCCGACCGCGCCGAGCGCCGGGAAGGTCTCCAGCAGCCACCACGAAAACGCGGTGAACTGGCCGGTGAGCATCAGAAGGCCCACGGTCCAGAGGAGCAGGCCCGAGATCTTCTCGATCCGCCCCATGTGCCGCTTCATCGCTGCCATGACCCCTTTGAGCCGCGGGAAGAAGGCGGCGACGGCGAGGAAGGGCAGGCCGAGCCCCAGCGCATAGGCGGCGAGCAGCGCCGTGCCGCGGGTGACGGAGGCCTCGCCGGCCGCGAGCCCGAGGATGGCGCCGAGGACGGGGCCGAGGCAGGGCGTCCAGCCGAAGGCGAAGGCGAGGCCGAGCAGATAGGCCCCGAAGGCGCCGCCCTGCCCCTCCGCCGAGATCCGCGCCTCGCGGTCGAGAAAGCCGATCCGGAAGATGCCGATGAAATGCGCGCCGAAGATCATGATGGTCACGCCGGCGGCGGCGATGAACCAGTCCTGATAGCCGAGGAAGACCCGGCCGATGGCCGAGAAGGTAAAGCCGAGGAGCAGGAAGACCGTCGAGAGCCCAAGCACGAAGAAGAGCGCCGCCAGCAGCACCCGGCCCCGGGCGCGGCCCTCCATCTCCGTCACCGAGACCCCGCCCATATAGGCGAGATAGGGCGGCACGATGGGCAGGACGCAGGGCGACAGGAACGACAGCACGCCCCCCGCCAGCGCGATGAGCGCGGCGGGTAAAAGCGAGGCGTCGAGGATGGCGGCGGCGTCGAGCATGGGGGGGAGTTATCCGGTTTGCGCGGGCGCGTTAAGAGGGCGCCTGTCCGATGCCCGTCACACTGGCGGGAGCGCCCCATCGGCCACGCCCGGCGCGGTTGTTGACAGGCGGCGCGCCCGGGCGTTAAGCATTCGCGCATGATTAAGCGCTCAATCACCCCGGTCGATTCGTGACCGCGCGCCAAGAGAAGCGCCCGAGGGCCATGACCCAGCGCGATGTCGCGCGGGCGGCGGGCGTGTCGACGGCGGTCGTCTCGGCGGTCCTGAGCCCCAAGAAGAACTCCTCGATCCGCGTCGCGCCCGAGACCGCCCAGCGCGTGCATGATGCCGTCCAGCGGCTCGGCTATGTGCCGAACCTCGTGGCGCGCTCGCTGGCCGGGGGCGAGCGGCGGCTCCTCGGGGTCTTCACCTACGAGCCGGTGTTTCCCTCGGATCGCGCGAACTTCTTCTACCCCTTCCTCCTCGGCATCGAGCGCGGGGTCGAGCGGGCGGGCTATGACCTCCTTCTCTTCACCTCGCGGGGCGACGAGGCGAAGGGCGACACGGCCGAGGGCCGCAAGATCTATCCCTCCGGCGCCAATCGCCTGCGGCTGGCCGACGGCGCCATCCTCTTCGGGCAGGAGCCCGACAAGAGCGAGCTGACGCGCCTCGTCGCCGAGGAGTTTCCCTTCGTCACCATCGGCCGGCGCGAGATCAGCGCCGGTCAGATCAGCTATATCGCCGCCGATTATGCGAGCGCGACCCGCGACATGGTCGCCCATTGCGCCGGGCTCGGCCATGCGCGCATCGCCTATCTGGGCGAGAAGGACCCGCGCGAGCAGCATCTCGACCGCGAGCATGGCTACTGGGCGGGGCTGGAGGCGGCGGGGCTGGTGCAGCGCCACGACTGGCTCCTGCGCCTCGCGCCCGGGGATCTGGACGCCGCCCGGATGAGCCGCCTGCGCGCCGAGGGCGTCACCGCGATCCTCACCGAAAGCGCCGCCCATGCCGAGGCGGCCGAGGCGGTGCTCAAGGGGCTCGGCCTCAGCGTTCCCAAGGATCTCTCCATCGGGGTGCTCGCCGCTCCGATGGAGGATCGACCCGAGTTCCGTCGCTGGACGCGTATCCGCATCCCGCGCGAGAAGATGGGCGAGGCGGCGGTCGGCGCCCTGCTCGACCTGTTGGCGGGCCGGGCCGCCAGCCCGGTGCAGCGCGTTCTGCCCTGCACCCTGGAGCCGTCCGAGACGGTGCAACCCCCGGCCATCTGAGACACATCTGGGAGGAGACGACATGACTTATCACGGCACGATGATTAAGCGGTTCATCACCGCCGGCGCCTTCGCGGCGCTGTCCACCACGGCGCTCACGGGCATGGCGCAGGCACAGGATCTGCGCATGACCGTCTGGACCGGCAGCGAGGCGCATCTCGACATGCTGAACGGCATTGCCGCCGCCTTCGCCGAGGACCATCCGGGCGTCACGGTCAGCTTCGAGACGGTGCCCTTCGCCGATTACGTGCAGAAGATCACGCTGCAGCTCGCCGGCGGCAATGCGCCCGACATGGGCTGGCTGCTCGAGACCTCGGCCCCCACCTTCGTGCAGGCCGGCGTCCTGGCCGAGATCGGCGAGACGCTCCGCGGCACCGAGGGCTACGATTTCGACGACCTGAGCCAGCCGGCCATGGGCCTCTGGCAAGAGGGCGATGACGTCTACGGCGTGCCTTTCTCCACCTCGCCCTTCATCATCTACTACAACGCGAGCATGTATGACGCGGCCGGCCTCGAGCATCCCGACGTTCTCGCCGCCAATGGCGAATGGACATGGGAAGTGCTGGCCGAGCAGGCCGCGACGCTGACCGACCCGGCCAATGGCGTCTACGGCTTCCAGAGCGTCGATGGCGAGGGCTATGGCAGCCGCGCCATGCATACGCTCATCCCGATCATCCGCGCCTATGGCGGCGACGCCTGGTCGGAGGATGGCACCTGCGGCTTCGCCTCGCCCGAGGCGGTCGAGGCGGCGACGCTCTATCACGACATGATCTACGGCACCGAGGCCGCCGTGCCGCCGGGCGAGCAGGGCGATTTCTTCACCGGCAATGCCGCGCTGACGATGACGCAGATCAGCCGCGTCTCGAAGCTCGACGGCGTGGATTTCGACTGGGGCATCGCTCCCCTGCCCTCCGGGCCCGCCGGTGATGTCGGCGTCGTCGGCCAGGCGGCCGTCGTCGCCTTCGCCAACGCGCCCCATCCCGAGCTCGCGGCGGAGTTTATTGCCTTCATGACCAATGCCGAGAACACGGCGACCATGTCGGCCTTCTTCCCGCCGGCGCGGGCCTCGGTGCTGTCGAGCGACGATTACCTGTCGTCCAACCCCGCCGTCACGCCCGAGCAGATGCAGATCGTCGCGGGCGGCATCGAGACGGGCAAGGTCCTGCCCGACCACCCGGCCTATCCGCAGATCGAGGCGGCGATGCGCCCGGCCTTCGATGCGCTCTGGCAGCCCGATGCCGACCCGCAGGCGGCGATGGACGGTCTCTGCGCCGCGATCGAGCCGCTGCTGTGATGACGGCCGACACGAGCAGACCTGCCGGATGGCTGACGCTGCGGCGCCGCGAGGCGCTGACCGGCTGGCTGTTCGTGTCGCCGCTCACCCTGGGCTTCGCGATCTTCTTCGTCGGGCCTCTGGTGGCCGTCTTCGGCTACTCGCTCACCGAGTGGAACCTCCTCACCCAGCAATCGAGCTGGGTGGGGATGGCGAACTATACCGACGCGCTCACGCGCAATCCCGATTTCTGGAAGGTGCTGAAGAACTCGCTCGTCTTCGCCGCCGGGCTCGTGCCGCTCAACATCGCCATGGCGCTCGGCCTCGCGCTGGCGCTGGCGCGGCCCTTCCGGGGGGCGATCTTCTTTCGCACCGTCTTCTTCGCGCCGATGGTCACCGCCGCCGTCGCCTGGGCGATCGTCTGGCGCTTCCTGCTGCAGGGCGAGTCGGGCGCCGTGAACCAGGCTCTGGCGCTCATCGGCATCGACGGGCCGAACTGGCTGCGCTCGCCCGAATGGGCCATGGCCGCCGTGATCGTCACGCGCGTGCTCAAGACCGTCGGGCTCAACATGATCCTCTTCATCGCCGCGCTGCAGTCGATCCCGCGGGATTATGAAGAGGCGGCCCGGCTCGAGGGCGCCTCTGCCCTGCAGATCTTCCGCCGCATCACCTGGCCGCTCCTCGCGCCGACGACGCTGGTCATCACGGTCATCACCGTGGTCGGCAGCCTCAAGGTCTTCGATCATATCTACCTGATGACGGGCGGCGGCCCCGAGAACGGCACGCTGGTGCTGGCCTATTACATCTACGAGCAGGGCTTCGAGTTCTTCGACGTCGGCTATGCCGCCGCGCTCGCCGTGATCCTCTTCGGGCTCATCCTCGTCCTCACACTGGCGCAATTCGCGCTTCGCGGGCGCTCGGCATGAGGCAGCATTCCCCCCTCGTCCGCGCCTGCTGGTATGTCGGGCTCGCGCTCTTCGCGGTGCCCTTCGTCTTTCCCTTCCTCTGGATGCTCTCCGGCGCGATCAAGGCGCCGGCGGAGATCTTCGACACCGCCCGACTGATCCCGCGCGAGCCGCGCTGGGGCAATTACCTCGAGGTCTTTGCCTACCAACCCTTCGCGCGGCAGTATTTCAATTCGCTCTACATCGCCGTGACGGTCACGGCGCTGACGCTGCTGATCTCCTCCCTCGCCGGCTATGCGCTGGCCCGCATCCGCTTCGCGGGTGCGGCGCTCCTCCTCATCGTGCTCGTCTCGGCGCTGATGATGCCCGAGGAGGTGACGATCATCCCCAACTTCTTCCTGATGCGGGATCTGGGGCTCATGAACACCCATGCGCCACTGATCCTTCTGCCGCTCTTCGGCAGCCAGGGGGTGATGGCGACATTCCTGATGCGCCAGTATTTCACCGCCCTGCCGAAGGAGCTTGAGGAGGCGGGCCGGATGGACGGGCTCTCGCGCCTCGGCATCTTCTGGAAGATCGCCCTGCCGATGTCGAAGCCGGCGCTCGCCGCCGTCGCCATCATCACCTTCCTCTTCTCGTGGAACCTCTTCCTCGAGCCACTAGTGTTCCTCAGCGATCTCAAGCTCTTCACGCTGCCGCTGGCGCTGTCGAACTTCACCGACGCCTACGGCCTGCCGCTGTGGCACCTGCAACTGGCGGCGACCTCGCTCGCCGTGGTGCCGATCCTCGTCGTCTACGTCGCCGCCCAGCGACAGATCGTCGAGAGCTTCGCCCTCTCCGGAGTCAAAGGATAAGACATGAAAGACCTTTCAGCCGACATCGTCATCATCGGCGGTGGCCTGGGCGGCGTGGCCGCTGCCCTCTCCGCCCTCAGGATGGGCCGCTCCGTGATCCTCGCGGAGGAAACCTGCTGGCTGGGCGGGCAGATGACGACGCAGGCCGTGCCGCCAGACGAGAACCCCTGGATCGAGAGAGAGGGCGGCACGCCAAGCTATCTGAAGCTCCGCGAGAGCATCCGCGCCTATTATACGCGGAACTACCCGATGCTGGAGGAGGTGGCCCGCGATCCCAAGCTGAATCCCGGCTCGGGCAATGTCTCGCCGCTCTGCGCCGAGCCCCGCGCCGCCGTCGCCGCGCTCGATGACATGCTCGCGCCCTGGTTCGCCACCGGCCGGCTCACGGTGCTGATGCATACCAAGGCGACGGGCGTCGAGCAGACCGGCGACCGTTTCGATGCGGTCACCGTCGACAGCCGCGACAACGGGCCGCTCGTTTTGCGCGGCCGCTACGTGATCGACGCAACCGAGCTCGGCGACCTTCTGGAGCTCGGCGCGGTCGAGCATGTCATCGGCGCCGAGAGCCGCGACCAGACGGGCGAGCCGGCGGCGCTGGAGGTGGCGAACCCGATGGACCAGCAGGCCCATTCCTGGTGCTTCGCCATGTCCTACCACCCGGACGAGGATCACACGATCGAGCGGCCCGAGACCTATGACTACTGGAAGGACTACAAGCTCGACTTCTGGCCCGGCCCCCAGCTCAGCTTCATCGGCCCCAACCCGGTGACGCTGGAGTCCGACGAGCGGCCGCTCTTCGTCGGCGACAGCGACGCGAAGGCCGCCCCCGACAACTGGCATTACCGCCGCATCTTCTACCGCCGGCACTACCCGGACGGCACCTATCCGTCCGACATCTGCCTCGTGAACTGGCCGCAGATCGACTATTGCGACGGCCCGCTCGTCGGCGTCTCGCCGGAGGAGGCCGCCCGGCATCTCGAAGGGTCGCGGCAGCTCTCGCTGTCGATGCTCTACTGGATGCAGACCGAGGCCCCCCGCCATGACGGCGGCCAGGGCTACCGGGGACTCAAGCCCGCCGGCGCCGCCATGGGCACGCTCGACGGGCTGACGGTCTATCCCTACATCCGCGAGAGCCGCCGGATCAAAGCGCTCTTCACGGTCACCGAGAACCATGTGGGCGTCGAGGCGCGCGAGGGCAAGACGGGGGCGGAGGTCTTCCACGACAGCGTCGGCGTCGGCTCCTACCGGATCGACCTGCACCCCTCGACGGCGCCCCGCAACTATGTCGACATCGCCAACTGGCCGTTCCAGATCCCGCTCGGCGCGCTGATCCCCGAGCGGGTGGAGAACCTGCTGCCCGCCTGCAAGAACATCGGCTCGACCCATATCACCAACGGCTGCTACCGGCTGCATCCGGTGGAGTGGAACATCGGCGAGAGCGTCGGCGCGCTGGCGGCCTATTGCCTGCAGAAGGGCGAGAGCCCCCGCGCCGTGCGCGAGACCCCTGCCCTCCTGGAAGACTTCCAGCGGCTCCTCGCGGGCGATTTCGGCATCCCCCTCGCCTGGTCGAAGGAGGTGGCCGAGACGCCGCGGATGGAACTCTTCGGGCGGGTCGACTGATGGCCGGGCTGACCCTTTCGGGCCTCACCAAGGCCTATGGCAAGGTGGAGGTGATCCGCGGCGTCGATCTGGAGATCGCCGACGGCGAGTTCACCGTCTTCGTCGGCCCCTCGGGCTGCGGCAAGTCCACGCTTCTGCGGATGATCGCGGGGCTGGAGGACATCTCGGGCGGCACGCTCACCATCGGCGACAAGCGCATGAACGACGTGCCGCCGGCCAACCGCGGCGTTGCCATGGTGTTCCAGAGCTACGCGCTCTACCCGCACCTCACCGTCCGCGACAATATCGCCTTCGGCCTGCAGGTCCGCCGCGAGCCCAAGGCCGAGATCGCCCGCAAGGTCGCCGCCGCCGCCGACAGCCTGAAGCTCGAGGCGCTGCTCGACCGCTTCCCGCGCGAGCTCTCGGGCGGGCAGCGCCAGCGCGTCGCCATCGGTCGCGCCATCGTCGGTGCGCCCGGGGTCTTCCTCTTCGACGAGCCGCTCTCCAACCTCGATGCCGAGCTGCGCGTCCACATGCGCACCGAGATCGCGGCCCTGCACCAGCGGCTCGGCAATACGATGGTCTATGTCACGCATGACCAGATCGAGGCGATGACCCTGGCCGACCGCATCGTCGTTCTCCGCGACGGGCGGGTGGAGCAGGTGGGCTCGCCGAAGGAGCTCTACGCCCGCCCCGCCAACCTCTTCGTGGCGCAGTTCATCGGCTCGCCGAAGATGAACGTGATGGACCCGGCACTGCTGCCCGGGACGCCGCTGCCCCGGGGCACCGCCCAACTCGGCATCCGGCCGGAGCATCTGCAGCTTGGCGGCGCGGACCTGCCCGGCACCGTCCGGCTCGTCGAATATGTCGGCAGCGGCTCGATCCTGCATGTCGAGCTGGCCGATGGCACGCTCGCCCTCGCCGAGACCGAGGGGCAGGAGGCGCCGGAACCGGGCTCCGCCGTAACCTTCGGCCTGCGCGAGGCCGATCTGCACGCCTTCGACGAAGCGGGCCAGGCTATCCGGTGACCCGCGCGGCGAAGCGCCCCGCCGCCTCGATCAAAGCGAAGGCGGGGTCGTAGCGGCCGCATTGGTGCAGAAAGCCGTGCGGCACGCCCGGCACCACCTGCCGCTCCACCGGCACGCCGGCGCCTCTGAGGCGCGCCTCGAGCCAAGCGCCGTCATCGCGGAGCACATCGAGCCCCGCATCGCCGACGAAGGCCGGCGGGAGGCCCTTGAAGGCCGGGCCCTCGAGCGGCGCGAAATCGCCATCCGGCCAGCCATCGGCGCCGGAGAGATAAAGATCCCAATAGGTGCGCATCGCCTCGGTCGAGAGGCCGACGCGCCCGTCGCCGAAGGCGCGGTGGCTCTCGGTGTCGAAGACACGCCGGTAGCAGCCGTAGAAGAGGATCATCCCCGCGACCTTCACGCCGAGATCCTTGAGGAGAAGCGCGAGGCCGAGCGCGAGATTGCCGCCGGCGCTGTCGCCGGCGAGCACGAGCGGGCCGGCGGCGGCGAGCTCGACCGCCGGCGCCTCGAGCGCGTCGAGCGCGGCGGGCCAGGGATGTTCGGGCGCCAGCGGGTAGTCCGGCCCGACGAGCGTGAGGCCGGAGGCGCCGGCGAGGTCGGACATGATGGCCCCGTGCGTCTGGCTGTCGCCGACCGTCCAGCCGCCGCCATGCGCATAGAGGATATGCCCCTTCCGCGCGCCCTCGGGCACGAAGGTCGCGCCGCCCGCGTCGCGCGTCACCGAGACCGTCGCGAGCCGCCCCTGCAGGCGCCCCATGACGGCCCGGCGATTGGCGCGGACCTCGCCCAGCCGCGCGGCGTCGAAGGGCATGATCTCGGGCTCCTGCTCCGCTGCGAGGGCGCGATAGGCCGGGTCGATGGTGTCGGTCATGAGGGCGTTCCGGGTGCTGGGAGAGCGGCCCGCCGAGGCGGGCCTTGGGCAAGGGATACGCATCCCCTCCCCCGTCGGCAACACCGACTGGGGGTGGGCCGGAGGGTGCCCTGCCCCGGCCCCCAACGGCAGAAGGCTCCGCAAGGGGCGCCTTCCGGCCTTGCTGCGGGAGCGGCGCGCAGGGTCGCGCCGAGCCGGCCTCAGCGCTTCTGGCTGAGGGCCACCGCGAGGATGATGATGCCGCCGCGGGCGATGAGCTGCTGGCTGAACTCCAGGCCCATGAGGATCAGGCCGTTGTTGATCAGCCCGATCATCAGCGCGCCGACGATGGTGCCGATCACCGTGCCCTTGCCCCCGAAGAGGCTCGTCCCGCCCAGCACCGCCGCGGCGATGACGGAGAGCTCGTCGCCCTCGCCGAGCTGGAAGCGGCCCGATTGCAGCCGGCCGGCATAGAGCATCCCGGCGAGCGAGGCGGCGAGCGAGGACAGGACAAGCACGCGGAACTTCATGCTCTTGGTGTTGATGCCCGAGAAGCGCGCCGCCGTCTCGCCGCCGCCGGTCGCCAGCACGCGGCGGCCGAAGCTCGTGCGCTTGAGCGTGAAATGCCCGATCACCCCGAGGACCAGCATCCAGAAAAGGAGGACGGGGATCCGCCCCACGGCGCCGCCGCCGAAGACCCAGGCATAGCCCTGATGAAGGATCGGCACGGCCGCAGTATCGGAGACCCACATCGCCACGCCCTTGGCGATGCCCATCATGGCGAGCGTCGTGAGGAACGAGGGAATCCCGATCCGCGTCGTCAGCCAACCGTTGAAGACGCCGACGGCCAGCCCGGTCGCGAGCCCGGCCAGAACGCCGGCAACCGGCCCGGCCGCGGCGATGGACAGCGCCACCGTCACACTGGCGAGGCCGGCCACGGCGCCGACCGACAGGTCGATCTCGCCCGCCGAGAGCACGAAGGTCATCGCGATGGCCATCACCGCGATCATCGCCGTCTGGCGGATGATGTTCAGAAGGTTGTTCGGGTTGAGGAAACCGCGGTCATTCAGGGTCACCGCGAAGATGACGAAGATGACGACGAACCCGATGTAGATGATGTTCTGGCGCCAGTCGCCGAGCCAGGCCCGAAGAGCCCCGCCGCCGCCGTCACGTGTCTCAGCTGTCGACATGCTGATTCTCCTCTCCCGCCGCGAGGGCGCCTTGAATCCTGTTCTGGAGCTGCTGTTCCGCCGCCTGGAGCCGGTGCCCCAGATCCGTGCCGGCCAGCGCCGGATCGTCGAAATGCTCCCGCGGATGGACCTCGTGCAGCCGCCCGTCCGCCATGATCGCGATGGTGTCGCAGGCGGTCAGAAGCTCCGAGAGCTCCGACGAGATCATCAGCACGGCCTTGCCCTGCCGGGCGAGATCGCGGACGAGGCGGATGATCTCGGATTTCGAGCCGATATCGATGCCGGCCGTCGGCTCGTCGAGGATCAGGATGTCCGGATCCGTCGCCAGCCACTTCCCGATCACGACCTTCTGCTGGTTGCCGCCCGACAGGGTCGAGACCGCCAGGTCCCGCCCGCCGGTCTTGATGGCCAGCGTCTTGATCTTCTCGTCGGTGATCCGCCGCGCTGCGGCCCGGTCGGTCACGCCGAAGGGCGAGATCCTGTCCAGCACCGCGAGCGTCATGTTCGTCTCGACCGAATGGTCGGGGATGATGCCCTCTGTCGCGCGGGCCTCGGGCACCAGCGCGATGCCGGCGTCGATCGCGTCATGCGGGCTGCGGATCTGCGCCGCCTTGCCATGGACCCTGATGGTCCCCGCCACCGCGGGCTCGAGCCCGGCGATGACCCGCGCGAGCGCGCTGCGGCCGGAGCCGAGGAGCCCGGCGAGGCCGACGACCTCGCCCGCATGGACGGTGAGCGTCACGTCGTTCGGCTTGTGCACACCGCTCAGCCCGTCGAGCTGAAGGAGCGCCTCGCCCCGGCTCGCGTCGCCGCGCTCGACATCCGCGAGCCCGAGCGAGCGGCGCCCGACGATATGCTCGATCATCGTGTCGATGGGCAGATCGGCGATGTCGGCGGTGATGACGTTCTGCCCGTCGCGCAGGATCGTCGCGCGGTCGGCGATGCGGGCGATCTCGTCCATCCTGTGACTGACGTAGATGACGGCCACGCCGCGCTGCACGAGCTTGCGCAGGAAGACGAAGAGCCGCTCCACATCCGAGACCGCGAGCGCCGTCGAGGGCTCGTCGAGGATCAGCACCTTCGCATCCTGGCTGATCGCCTTGACGATCTCGGTGAGCTGCTTCTGCCCGGCCCCGAGGTCTCCCACCAGCCGGCGGGGATCGACGGAGACTTCGAGCATGTCGAAGTGCTCGCACGCCCGCGTCACGGCGGTGCGGTCGTCGATGAATCCGGCGGCCGTCTTCGCCTCGCGGGTCAGGAAGATGTTCTGGGCGACCGTCAGGGTCGGGATCAGGCTCATCTCCTGGTAGTTCATGGCGATGCCGGCCGCGCGCGAGGCCTCGGGCGAGTGGCTGGTCAGGGGCTTGCCGCCCACCTCGATGGTGCCCTCGTCGGGGACATGCACCCCGTTGAGGATCTTCAGGATCGTCGACTTGCCGGCGCCGTTGCCGCCGAGGAGGGCATGAACCTCCCCGGCGCGCACTTCGAGATCGACGCCCTGCAGGGCGCGGACACCGCCGAATCTCTTCGAGATCCCGGTCATCCGCACCGCGATGTCAGACGAGCCGGGCATCAGACCGCCGTCCAGGCGCCCGTCTCGCCCGACCGGATGAGGGCATCGGCCACCCGCTCGATCAGCAGACCGTCGGCGAAACTGGGGCTCGCCGGCTCGCCCGAGGCGATCGCGGCGAAGAAGTCGCGGCATTCGATGATCTTCGTCTCGGAATAGCCAATGCCGAGCGCCGGGATCGGCCAGAGGCCTTCGCCATAGGGATGGGCGGGCCCGGTATAGATGGTGCGGAAGCCGCGCGCATCGCCGGGATCGTCGGCGAAATAGACCTGCAGCTCGTCGCGGCGCTCGTAGTTGAAGTGGATCGAGCCCTTGGTGCCGTGGATCTCGAGCGTGATGAAGTTGTTGCGGCCCCAGCCGTTCCGCGTCGCCTCGAGCGAGCCGATGGCGCCGTTCTCGAACTTCAGGAGCGAGGTGAACTCGTCATCGACATCGACATCGCCGCGCGGGCCGTCCGCCGACTTGTCGGAGGCGCCGAGCTTGTCGACCCCGCCCGATTGCACCGGCCGGGTGGGCACGTAGGTCCGCGTGATCGCGTTCACCTCGGCCACCGGGCCGACCAGGTAATGGGCCATGTCGACGACATGGGTGCCGATATCACCGATGGCGCCGGAGCCGGCAATCTTCTTCTGGAAGCGCCAGGAGAGCGGCCCGTCGGGGTCGGCCGACCAGTCCTGCAGATAGGTGCCGCGGAAGTTCAGGATCTTCCCGATCCGGCCCTCGTCGATGAATTTCTTCGCCAGCGCCACCGCGGGCGTCCGGCGGTAATTGTAGGCGACCATGTTGGTCACGCCGGCCTCGGCCACGGCCTTGGCCATCTCGACGGCCTCTTCCACGGTGCGCGAGAGCGGCTTTTCGCAGATGATGTGCTTGCCGGCCCGGGCCGCCTCGATGGCGATCTCGGCGTGGATGTTGTTCGGCGTGCAGATGTCGACGACGTCGATGTCGTCGCGGTTCACGACGGCCTTCCAGTCGGTCGACGCCTCGTCGAAGCCGAACCGGGCGCGGGCTTCCTCGGCCATCGCCTGATCGACATCGACCACGACCTTGCGGTGCGGAATGGCAGGCGCGGGCCAGAAGAACATCGGCATCGAGGCATAGGCCATGGCATGTGCCTTGCCCATAAAGCCGCCGCCGATCATGGCGACGTTCATCGTCTTGGTCATCTCATGTCTCCTGGACGGGGGGGCCGGGAAAGCCGCGAACGGCCTTCCCGGGTGCTTGGATCGAAGGGGCCGGCCGCGAAGGGGCGGCCGACGGTTCAGTCCATGCTGCTGACGATGTTGTCCGTCGCCGGCGCCGCATAGACCGCCTGCCAGCCGTCGAGCAGCGTGTCGCGCGTCACCGGCAGCGCCGGGAGGGCGACGAAGGCGGGGGCGTCCTTGCCGAGGAGGCCGTAGCCGGCCAGCGTCGCTTCGGTCACGCCCTGGTCATAGGGGCGCTGCGCGCCGAGACCGTAGACATAGCCGCCCTGCGCCATGTTGATCGCCACGTTCTCGCCAAGGTCGATCGTGGTGATGACGAGATCGTCGAGGCCGCTCGCGCGGGCCGCGGCGATGACCCCCTCGGCCGGGACGTCCCAGACCGCCCAGATGCCGTCGAGGCCCGGGTTGGAGGTGAGCATGGCGTTGGCGGCGCGGTCGGCGTCGCCCGAGAAGTCGGGCCCGCCGATGCCCTGCTCGGCGACGATCTCGATCCCGGGATAGTCGCTGGCGATGGTGGCCTTGAAGCCTTCGTAGCGCTGCTGCGTCACGAAGAAATCGGCAGCGTGATAGACGAGGCCGATCTGCCCCTCTTCGTCGAGCGCCTGCGCCATCAGATGGGCGGCGGCGACGCCGTTGCCGTAATTGTCGGCGGAGACGGAGGAGATGTAGTCCTCACCCGCCACGAAGCCGGAGGGCACGTTGTCCATGAAGACGAGGTGGACGCCCGCCTCGGCCGCGGCGCGATAGGCGGCGGCGGTGGCGACCGGATCGGTCGGGATCGAGACGATGATATCGGGCGATTGCGCCATGATGGTCTCGATGTCGGCGACCTGCTTCTCGGCGCGGAAGCCGGCATCGGTGACCGCGATCACCTCGATGCCCATTTCCTCGAAGCGGGTCTGCAGGCCGTTGATCTGGGCCTGGCTCCAGTCGTTGCCGCCGTAGTGCATCACGATGGCGGCCGTGGCGCCCATCTCGCGGATCTGCGCGAGTTCCTCGTCGGTCAGCGTCACGTCGGCGGCGGAGGCCGGCTCTTCGCCGTTCGGCCCCACGGACAGGACGGTGTCCTGCAGCGCCCGAAGCGCCTCGGCCGGATCGGCGAGGGCGGGGGCGGCGGTGAGCGTGGCGGCGGCGAACATCGCGGCCGTGCCCAGAAGGGCTCTGCGGTTGATCATGTGGTTTCCTCCCATTGATCTGGTTTTATCTGTCTTGCGGGTCCCCGCGCTCAGGCGCCCAGGACCGCCCGGCTGCGCCGCGCGCCGTCCGCCGGATCGCTCCAGGCGTCGAGCTCGACGCAGACCCATCCGTCGAAGCCCGTCTCCTTCATCGCCTCGAGGATCGGGCCGGTCGGCACATCCCCCTCGTCGAGCGGCGTGAAGGCGAAGGGCTCGCGCTGCAGCCCCTTGAGGTGCACGTAGGAGATACGGTCCGAATGTTCCCGGATCATGGCGGCCGGATCGCCGCCGGCGGCGGCGAGATGCGCCGTGTCGGGGCAGAAATCGATCCCGGTCAGCCCGAGGATCTTGCGGACCTCCTCCGGCCCCTCGATCATGGTCGAGAGGTGGGGGTGATACTGCGCCGTCAGGCCGCGCTCCTCGGCGAGGGAGGTGATGCGGTCGAGCGTGCTGCCGAGCTTGTGGTAATCGGCCTCGCGCACCCCGTCGAAGCGGCGGGCGCCGCCGCCGACGACCAGATGAACGGCCTCGAGCTCCGCCGCGCGGTCGGCGGCCTTGGTGACCCGGTCGAGCTCTTCGGGCAGCACGTCGTCGAAGATGAAATTGCCGCCCGAATAGACCGCCACGAGCTTCAGCCCGGCATCGGAGAGCATGCGGCGGAAGGCCGGCGCGTCATGGTCGAGGAGGTTGCCGTCGAACAGCTCGACGCCCTCGTAGCCGGCGGCCGCGATGTCGGCCATCGCCCGCTCCATGTCCCCGAAGGTGCGGTAGGTGAGCCGCGTGATCGAGGTCACCCCCTCCGCCTGGCCTCCGAGCGGACCCCAGCAATTGGCGTGATAGGCGAGCTTCCACTGGCTCATCGTCTTCCTCCCGACTGTCCTGCCCCCCTCCTCTGGGCGGCGTGGGACAGACATATTCAGAATCGTTGAGTCAAGTAAACCTTCAATCTGCACAACTCGCCATTCTTTTGCAGATTTTCTGGTTAAGTGTTCCGTTGCCGTGCGGAAGCCCGCCCTCTATGCTCCCGAAAAGACCGAGATTGCAGGCAGACGAGTGGCGACGCAGGACCAAGAGACGATTGCTTCCCGCGCCGCGCGGGCCCGCGTTCCGGATGCGGCCACCATCAGCATGGTCGATCTGCTCAACCTTCTGCGGACGGGGCAGGCCACGACCCGGCAGGAGCTGGAACGCGCCGGCCCCTTCAGCCGCTCGATCGTCGCCGACCGGCTGGCCCTGCTCACCGAGCTCGGGCTCGTGGACGAGAGCGCCTCCGGCGTCGCGAACGGCGGCCGGGCGCCGCGGCTGACGCGCTTCGTCGCGCAGCGGGCGCGGCTGCTGGTCGCCTCGATCAGCCAGGGCGCGCTCGGCGTCGGGCTCGTCGATCTGTCGGGCCAGCTTCAAACGGAGCATCACGAGGTAATCGAGCCGGGGCTCGAGCCGGTCGATCTGGCCGACCGCGTGCTCGGTGTGATCCGCCGCTTTCACTCCCGCCATTCCAGCGGGCCGGAGCTCTGGGGCATCTCGATTGCCGTGCCGGGCCCGGTGACGCTCGACGACGCCCCCTTCGCGCAGCGGACGCCCGACGTGCTCCCGGGCTGGCAGGAGGCCGATCTCGTCGGCCGCCTGATCGATGCCTTCGGCGTGCCCGTCTGGGTCCGCTCCAGCATCGATGCCATGACCATGGGCGAATGGCGCGCCGGGCTCGGCCAGGGCGCGGGGGGCATGCTCTTCGTCAATGTCGGCGGGCGGGTGAATGCCGGGCTGGTCATCGGCGGGCAGCTCTATCGCGGCGCCTCGGGCGCGGTCGGGCTGATCGGGCAGACCGGAATCGCCGGCGGCACGGGTGGCGGCACGCTCGACAGCGGCGCCGGCGCCGCCGCCATCCGCGACGCCGGCCTCAGAGCCATCGAGGAGGGCCGCTCCCCTGCCCTCGCCGATCTGGTCGCCCGCGTCTCGAAGCTGAGCGTCAACGACATCTGCCAGGCGGCCCAGATGGGCGATGCCGGCTCGGTCGAGATCGTCTCCCGCGCCGCCCGGCTGGTCGGGGGCACGCTCGCGACGCTCACCAGCATGCTCGATCCGCAGCTCATCGTGCTCTCGGGGACCATCGCGCAATCCAACGACATCTTTCTCGCCGTGGTGCGGGAGGCGGTCTATGGCGGCTCTCACCCGCTGGTGACGCGGGACCTGCAGATCCATCGCTCGCAGCTCAGCGGCTCGGCGGCCCTGATCGGCGCGGGATGGATCGGCACGGAGGAGCTCTTCCGCCCGGCCGTGGCCCGCGACTGGCTGCCGGCGGGAACGCCGCTGGCGCATCCCTCCTTCGCCGCCATCCGGGGCGCCCGGCAGGACGGCGCGGGCCGGGATCCGGCACAGACCACGCAGGGAGTGAAGACGGCATGACCGTACTCGGCCTCGGCCCCCATGGCGAAACCGCGGCGCCGCCCGAGCGGGTCTCGCTCCTTCCGCAGGACATCGCCCAGGCGCGGGAGCGGAATTTCCGCGTCGGCATCGTCGTGCACACGCTGCAGAGCGACTGGGCCACCCGGCTGGTGCGCGGCATGATCGGCACCCTCGGCGAATGCGGCGCCCTGGTGATCGACGTGGCCGATTGCGGCTTTTCGGCCGAGACGCAGGCCCATGCGCTCGACCGGCTGCGCCGGCAGGAGCCCGACGCCATCATCTCGCTGCCCGTCGCCAATGCGGATGTGGCGGAGGCGCACCGCCGCGTCTCGGAGGACGGCATCCATCTGACGCTCATCGACAATGCCCCGACCGGGCTGACGCCGGGGCGGCATTACGGCTCGCTGGTCTCGGCCGACAATTACGGGCTCGGCCAGATGGCCGCGCAGCTTCTGTCGCCGCATGTCGGCGAGCGGGCGCGGATCGGCCTCATCGGCTATGACACCGAGTTCTTCCCGACCGACCAGCGCGAGATCGCCTTCTCCGCCTGGCTCGACCGCCACCGGCCGGATGTCACGGTCGACATCCGCCGGTTCAGCGCCTTCGCGGATGTGCGGCGCCTGACGGGCGAGCTCATCGACCGCGCGCCCGAGCTCGCGGGGCTCTTCGTCATCTGGGACGGGCCCTGCCATTCCGCCCTGGCCGAGCTCCGCCACCGCAACCTGCGCGTGCCCGTGACCACCATCGACCTCGGCAAGCAGGTCACCGAGCAGCTCGCGCGCGACCAGAACGTGGTCGGCATCGCCGCGCAGCGGCCCTTCCAGCAGGGCGAGGTCGTGGCCCGCGCCACGCTCACCCACCTTCTCGGCCGGAGCTGCCCGAGCTGGATCGTGCTGCCGGGCATCGCCGTCGACAGGGACAGCGTCGTGCAGGCCTACCAGACGATCTGGCGCGAGGTGGTGCCCCGCTCGATCCTCGAAGGGCTGTCGATCCTCAAGCCCTGAGCCCCGGGGTGCGCCACCGCCAGGGCTACCGGGGCCGCCTTACATTTCGCACCGGGGCGTGGCATGGAGGGCGCGATGCCCCTGGCCAAGGCCCAAGCGGGGCCCAGGGTGCTTTTCCATGCTGATCCGCGTTGGCGATGAACGGACGGACAGGATCGACGTCTCGCTCGCGGCGATCCTCTCCTTCGTCGCCGGGGCGCTCAACGCCGTCGGCTTTCTGATCGCGGGCTCCTTCACGGCGAACATGACGGGCAATGTCTCGGCGCTGGCCGACGAGCTGGCCGGGGGGCGGATCCTGCAGGCGCTGTCCTTCGGCGGGTTGCTGGTGGCCTTCATCTGCGGGGCGGGGCTCGCCGCCGCGGCCATCCAGGCCGGCGAGCGCCGGGGCGTCCGCTCGGTCTATGCCGCCGCGATCCTCGCCGAGGGGCTGATCCTTCTGGGGCTCGGGGCGGTGATGCTGCGCTGGTCGGCCACCGAGGCGGGCCACCTGATGCTGGCGCTGAGCTTCGTCATGGGGCTGCAGAACGCGGCGACGACGCTGATCTCGCGCTCGCGCGTCCGCACGACGCATGTCTCGGGCATGGCGACGGATATCGGCATCGAGCTGGCCGCCCTCGCCGGCACGAAGGAGGCCCGGGCCGAGGCGCGCCCCAAGCTGCGCCTGCATTTCTCGACCCTCACCTCCTTCGCCCTCGGCGGGCTGGCGGGGGCGCTGCTCTTCGGCCTCATCGGCAACTGGCTCTTCATCGCCGCCGCCGCCTTCCTCATCGCCGTCGCCCTGACGGAGATGCTCCGCGCGCGGCGCGCGCGGGGGCATGCCGGATCGCGGCCCGGGGGAAGGTGAGCGCCGGGGCACGCCGCCCCTGCCGCAAGAAAAAAGGCGCCCCGAGGGGCGCCTTGTAGAGTTTCGCTGATCGGGCTCACTTGTGTACCGCTCGAAGTATTCTGCCTGCGGCCCGACCCGCGTTCCCCCCAGTGACGCCCGCAGGCGCCGGGGATTCCGTCAATTCATGATGGCGACCTCGTAGAGGTCGACATAGGCGCCGCTGACCCGCCAGTCCGGCGAGGCCTGGCCCCAGAGCACCGGGGTCACGACGTCGCCCGGATCCTCGCTCTCGAAGGCGAACTCCGCGCCTTCCTCGAGCCAGCCGCGCACGGCCTTGGAGGGGGGCGAGACATAGGCGATCCGCTCGCCCGAGGGCAGGGTCACCACCGGCGCCGAGACCGCGACGCTGCGCCCTGCCCCCGTGAACCGGCCGTTCACCATCACCCGCATGTCTCGCCCTCCGCCTTGGTTCAGCTGCAGCCCGACGTGCCCCCGCAGGTGTTGCACTTCATGCAGGTGCCGTTGCGCACCAGCGTGTAGTTCCCGCATTCGCCGCAGGGATCGCCCTCGTAGCCCTGCATCCGCGCCTTGTCGCGGGCAGAGATCTGGGTCGTTGTGGCGAGCCCGGAGCTCGCCTCCACGCCCGAGAGCGAGCCGGTGGGCAGCGTCGCCGCCGCGGCCGCGCCGCCGGTGGTGCCGTTGAGCGCCACCGCCGCGCCGCCCTGCAGGACGACGAGCTCCTGCGGCAGGCGCTTGCGCAGATAGCCGGTTGAGCTGATCTGCTTGAGCACCGCGAGGCTCTTGTAGGCGGCGCCGTCGGTGACGGGGCCGAGATTGGCCTCTTCCGAGTGCGGCTCGACATGCGACAGATCGTCGAAGCTCGCGCCCTGCGGCTTCACGTGGGCGAGGTCCGTCCGGTCGAGATAGCTCACCGCCAGCTCGCGGAAGATATAGTCGAGGATCGAGGTCGCCGACTTGATCGTCTCGTTGCCCTGCACCATCCCGGCCGGCTCGAACTTGGTGAAGGTGAAGGCGTCGACGAACTCCTCGAGCGGCACCCCGTACTGGAGCCCGACTGACACCGCGATGGCGAAGTTGTTCATCATGGCGCGGAAGCCGGCGCCTTCTTTGTGCATGTCGATGAAGATCTCGCCGAGCGAGCCATCGGCATATTCGCCGGTGCGGAGATACACCTTGTGGCCGCCGACGATGGCCTTCTGGGTGTAGCCCTTGCGCCGCTCGGGCATCTTCTCGCGGTGGGTGCGCACCATCTCCTTGACGATGACCTTCTCGACGATCTTCTCGGCGATGACCTGCGCGCGGGCGGCCGGGGTGCCGGTCTCGAGGATCTCTTCGGCCTCCTCGTCGTCCTCGATGAGGGCCGAGGCGAGGGGCTGCGAGAGCTTCGAGCCGTCACGGTAGAGCGCATTGGCCTTCACGCCGAGGGACCAGGAGAGCTCGTAGGCCTTCTGGCAATCCTCGATCGTCGCGGCATTGCTCATGTTGATCGTCTTCGAGATGGCGCCGGAGATGAAGCTCTGAGCTGCCGCCATCATGGTGATGTGGCTCTGGACCGACAGGAACCGCTTGCCCTTCTTGCCGCAGGGATTGGCGCAGTCGAACACGCTGAGATGTTCATCCTTCAGATAAGGGGCGCCCTCCAGGGTCATGGTTCCGCAGACATAATCGTTCGCGGCCTCGACATCGGCCTTGGTGAAGCCGAGGTGCTTCAGAAGGTCGAAGGTCGGGTCGGCCAGCTTCGCCGCCGGGATGCCCAGCGTGTCGCGGCAGAAGGCCTCGCCCAGTGTCCACTGGTTGAAGACGAAGCGGATGTCGAAGGCCGACGGCAGCGCCGCCTCGATCTTGTCCAGCTCCGCCTGGCCGAAGCCATGCCCGAGGAGCGAGGTGTGGTTGATCCGCGGCGCGTCGGCGAGCGTCTTGCGGCCCACCGCGTGGTCGATGATCTCCTGGATCTCGGTGGCACGGTAGCCGAGCCGCTCCAGCGCCGCCGGCACCGAGCGGTTGATGATCTTGAAGTAGCCGCCGCCGGCGAGCTTCTTGAACTTCACCAGCGCGAAGTCGGGCTCTATGCCGGTCGTGTCGCAATCCATGACGAGGCCGATGGTGCCCGTCGGCGCGATGACCGAGACCTGCGCGTTGCGGTAGCCGTGCTTCTGGCCGAGGGTCAGCGCCTCGTCCCAGGCCTGTTCCGCCAGCACCGGCAGGCGCCGGTCGGGGCAGGAGGCGTGGTCGAGCGCGACGGGCTTCACCGCGAGGCCCTCGTAGCCCTCGGTCTTGCCCTGCGCGGCCGTCCGGTGGTTGCGGATGACGCGCAGCATGTGGGCGGCGTTCTTCTCGTAGCCCGCGAAGGCGCCGAGCTCGCCCGCCATCTCGGCGGAGGTCGCATAGGCCGTGCCGGTCAGGATCGCCGTCAGCGCCCCGGCCATGGCCCGGCCGCCGTCGCTGTCGTAGCTCAGCCCCATGTTCATCAGGAGCCCGCCGATATTGGCATAGCCGAGGCCGAGGGTGCGGAACTTGTAGGAGAGCCGGGCGATCTCTTCGCTCGGAAACTGCGCCATGGCGACGGAGATCTCGAGCGTGATCGTCCAGAGCCGCGTCGTGTGGATGTAGCGCTCGACGGCGAATTCATCGCCCTCCAAGAAGGTCAAGAGGTTCATCGAGGCCAGGTTGCAGGCCGTATCGTCGAGGAACATGTATTCCGAACAGGGGTTCGAGCCCCGGATCGCGCCATCTTCCGGGCAGGTGTGCCAGGCGTTGACGGTGTCGTGGAACTGGATGCCCGGGTCGGCGCAGGCCCAGGCGGCATGGCCGATCTTGTCCCAGAGCTCGCGCGCCTTGACGGTCTTCGCAACCTTGCGGGAGGTGCGGTTGATCAGCTCCCAGTCGGCATCGTCCTGCACGGCCTTGAGGAAGGCATCCGTGACGCGGATCGAGTTGTTGGAATTCTGGCCGGAGACGGAGCTGTAGGCCTCCGAGTCCCAGTCGGTGTCATAGGTGGGGAACTCGATCGAATCGTGCCCCTGCCGCGCGTAATCGAGGACGCGCTTGATATAGGTCTCGGGGATGGAGTCGCGCTTGGCCTTGCGCACGGCGTCCTTCAGCCCCGGGTTCACGGCCGGGTCGTATGCGTCTTCGACCTTGCCGTCCCAGGCCTTGATGGCCGCGAAGATGCCGTTCAGGCGCTTCTCGTGCATCTTGGAGCCAGCGACGAGGGCCGCGACCTTCTGCTCCTCGAGCACCTTCCATTCGATGAACTGCTCGATGTCGGGGTGATCCGCATCGACGATGACCATCTTGGCGGCGCGGCGCGTCGTGCCGCCCGACTTGATGGCGCCTGCGGCGCGGTCGCCGATCTTGAGGAAGCCCATGAGGCCGGAGCTCTTGCCGCCGCCGGAGAGCGACTCGCCCTCGCCGCGCAGCGACGAGAAGTTGGTCCCGGTGCCGGAGCCATATTTGAAGAGCCGCGCCTCGCGGACCCAGAGGTCCATGATGCCGCCCTCGTTCACCAGATCGTCCTGCACGGACTGGATGAAGCAGGCATGGGGCTGCGGCCGCTCATAGGCGGAGGAGCTCTTCACCAAATCGCCGGTCTTGTCGTCGACATAGGAATGGCCCTGCGCCGGCCCGTCGATGCCGTAGGCCCAATGCAGGCCGGTGTTGAACCACTGCGGGCTGTTCGGCGCGGCGACCTGAGCGGCCAGCATGTGGCGCATCTCGTCGTAATAGGCGCGGGCGTCGGCCTCGGTGGTGAAGTAGCCGCCCTTCCAGCCCCAGTAGGCCCAGGCGCCGGCCAGCCGGTCGAAGACCTGGCGGGCGGAGGTCTCGCCCCCCATCTCGGCGCCCTCGGCGGCGACGGAGCGCCACAGGAAGCTCGGCACGCCCTTCTCGCGAACGCGCTTCAGCTTGGAGGGCACGCCGGCCTTGCGGAAATACTTCTGCGCGATGACGTCGGAGGCGACCTGGCTCCAGGCCGCGGGCACCTCGCATTCGTCGAGACGGAAGACGACCTTGCCGTCGGGATTGCGAATCTCCGAAGCGGTGACGCGGAAGTCGATGCCGTCGTAGGCGTCGCCCTCGGCCTCGGTGAACATGCGGTCGATCTTCATCCCTTACCTCGTTCGGCTCGCGGGCTTCTGCCCGTCTGGTGTCCAGAACGCCCCTCGGCGGGGCGTCACGATGCGCGAAAGCCAGGACCCCTCACCGGGGCAGACGGCCCCCTTCGGTCAAGGGGCGCCGCGGAATATCAGTAGACCTGCTCTCGCAACCTGCGACCACTACATCTTGTGTGCATCGGGTCGACGCCCACTAGCTGGCCGGTTTTCACGGTCGAGGTCAACGGATTTTTCACCCCTCTGGGGCGGTTTTTGCGCTTGACCGTGGCTCACCCGATTCCCGCACAGATTTGCTCACAGGGTTCTCCCGAGGCAGGGCCGACGGGAGAAATCCAAGACGGGCAGCCGCTTGGCCGCCAGTTCTCAAGGGTCACATCAAACTCTGGGGCGGCATACCACCGATTGTAGCCGCCGCACAAATGATGGGCAAATCTGGAGGGAGAACGGCGGGGCGCCGCCGGCTGTCATGGAATCGCAACATATGGGCGGCAGGAGAATCGGCCGGGGCTGCCCATGCCCGGCCCCAAGCCCGGGCCGGCGCAGAGCCGCGCTCATGGAACTGATATGCGGATTGGTCGGGGCGGCAGGATTCGAACCTGCGACCCTCTGCTCCCAAAGCAGATGCGCTACCAGGCTGCGCTACGCCCCGACGCCGGTTCTCTACCCCGCGCCCTGCCCGAACGCAAAGGTCAGTCGCAGGCGAGCGCCGCGCCCTCGCCGAGCGCGGGATGGGCCATGAGGTCTCCCTCCGCGATGCCGAGCCGCGCCGCCATGCCGCCGTTGATCTCGAGCACGTACTGGATGCCGGTGCCGCCATCTATGACGGTCTCGTCCATCGGCACGGCATTCTCATGCAGCGTCACCAGCCGGCCCTCGGGGTCGAAGAACAGCATGTCGAGCGGGATGAGCGTGTTGCGCATCCAGAAGGTGGCGTGAGTCGGCTCTTCGTAGACGAAGAGCATCCCGGCCAGCATCGGCATCTCGGGCACGTTCATGAGGCCCTGCGAGCGCTCCGCCGGCTCGTCGGCCAGCTCGACCGTGAACTTCGCCTGCCCCCAGTCGCCGCGCAGCGTGACGCGGCCCTCGTCGCAATCGACGGCCCAGGCGGCTGTGGCGGCGGCTGTGACGGCTGTGGTGGCGAGCGTGGCGGCAAGAATCGCGCGGCCTACGGCTCTTCCGAGCCTTCCTCTGACAGGGCGGAATCCCAAGGCAGCACCTCCGTTGCCATCCGCCCGCGCTTGCCGTCGATCACCCGAAGGCAGACGGCTTCGCCGGGCATGAGATCGGCGAGGCCCGACTTGCGCAGCACCTCGACGTGAATGAACACATCGTCGCCGAGGCCGAAGACATTGGCAAACCCAAACCCCTTCCCCTTGTCGAACCATTTGACGCGGGCCGGCTCCAGCGGCCGGGAGGCGAGCATGTCGGGGTCGAGCTCGGCGAGATCGGCAAGGACGGCATTCACCGGCCCGGCGGGCGGCGCGATGGCAATCACCTCCGTCGCCTGCATGCCGCGATCGGTCTGCTGCACCCGCAGCTCGATGCGGGAGCCGTCGGCCACGGAACTCTGCCCGAAATTCCTCAGGACATTGGCGTGGAGCAGGATATCCGGCCCGCCGCTGTCGGCTATCACGAACCCGAACCCCTTGGCCGGGTCAAACCATTTAACCTGACCCTGCAACGCGGGCCGGTCAGCATCGTATGTCTGCATCATTACCGGTCCCCGGCGGCAGGTGAGTGGCGTACCGCCTTCTGTCCTTGACCGAGAAACTGACCCAATCTGGGCTTTAATTACAACCCCCTTAGCAACGCCTTCATTTCACGAAGCGCGGTTTTCAGGGGTTCAGACGGTCAACTTTCCACGCGAGCGTGCCCGTTTGACGCGTCCACCGAAAACGGTCGTGCAACCGGTAGGCGCCGTCGGCCCAGAATTCCATCTGGGAGGGGCGGATTCGAAAGCCGCCCCAGTAGGGCGGCCGCTCCGGGTCGGTGCCGTGGCGCAGGCCCACCTTCGCCACCTCGGCCATCAGCGCCGCGCGGCTGGCGAGCGGGCGGCTTTGCTGCGAGGCCCAGGCGCCGAGCCGGCTCTGCAGCGCGCGGGAGCGGTAATAGGCATCGGCCTGCTCCCCCTCGACGCGCTCCACCGCCCCCCGCGCCCGCACCTGGCGGCCGAGGGACTTCCAGTGCAGCACCAGCGCCGCCTGCGGATTTTCCGCCAGCTCCTGCCCCTTGGCGCTCTCGTAGTTGGTGTAGAAGACGAATCCGTCGTCCTCGATCTCCTTCAGAAGCACCATGCGCACATCGGGCAGGCCGGCGGCATCCGCCGTTGCCAGCGCCATGGCATTGGCATCGCGCGGCTCGCTGGCCGCGGCCTCCGCCAGCCAGGCCCGCGCCAGCGCGAAAGGGTCATCGCCCGCAAAAATCCCTTGCCTCTCACCCACCTGCGCCTCCCCGGGTACATGCCGGCGACCCTTGGCCGCGCGACGCCTTGATGCAATCTTAGCTATCGCCTAGAGGATGAGGGCGGGGGGCAGCAAGGCAAGAGGGTGAGATGGGCGATCGGTTGATGGAGGGCAAACGCGGCCTCATCATGGGGCTGGCGAATGACAAGTCGATCGCCTGGGGCATCGCGAAGGCACTGGCGGAGGCGGGCGCCGAGCTGGCGTTCTCCTACCAGGGCGAAGCGCTGAAGAAGCGCGTGGAGCCGCTCGCGGCCTCGCTCGGCTCCGATTTCATGGCGGAATGCGACGTGGGCTCCGACGAGTCGATCGACGGGCTCTTCACCGCCCTGAAGGAGCGGTGGGACAACATCGACTTCCTCGTCCATGCCATTGCCTTTTCTGATAAAAACGAGCTTCGCGGCCGCTATGTCGACACCAGCCGCGAGAACTTCCGCGTCTCGATGGACATCTCGGTCTATTCCTTCACCGCCGTCGCCCGGCGCGCCGCGGCGATGATGAACGAGGGCGGCTCGATGGTGACGCTGACCTATTACGGCTCCGAAAAGGTCATGCCGCATTACAACGTCCAGGGCCTCGCCAAGGCGGCGCTCGAGGCCTCCGTCCGCTACATGGCGGAGGATCTCGGCAAGGACGGCATTCGCGTCAACGCCATTTCCGCCGGGCCGATCAAGACGCTGGCGGCCTCGGGCATCGGCGATTTCCGCTACATCCTGAAGTGGAACGAATACAACTCGCCGCTCCGCCGCAATGTCACCACAGGCGATGTGGGCAAATCGGCGCTCTATCTTCTGTCCGACCTCGGCTCCGGCGTCACCGGCGAATGCCTGCATGTGGATGCCGGCTACCATGTCGTCGGCATGAAGGCGGTCGACGCCCCCGATATCGAGAAGTAGAAAAGGCCCGCGGGCCCGTCGGGCCTGCCCTGCCGCCCTGCCGGGCGGACACGACCACCGACCCCGTGACGGAGACTTGCCGATGGCCGCCGACCGCCTGCCCCATGAAAAGGGTTTTCACGTCTCCTGGGACCAGCTCCATCGCGACGCGCGCGCGCTCGCCTGGCGGCTCGACGGGCGGGGGCCGGAGGGCGGATGGCGGGCCGTGGTGGCGATCACCCGCGGCGGCATGGCCCCGGCGATGATCGTGGCCCGCGAGCTCGACATCCGCACGGTCGATACGATCAGCGTCAAGAGCTACGATCACCAGAGCCAGGCTTCGGCGAATGTCCTCAAGCATCCGGACGCCGAGATGATGGGCGACGGCACCGGCATTCTCGTCGTCGACGACCTCGTCGACACGGGCAAGACGCTGGAGCTCGTCCGCGATCTCTATCCGAAGGCGCATTTCGCCACGGTCTATGCCAAGCCCAAGGGCGAGGCGATGGTGGATACCTTCATCACGGGCGTGAGCCAGGACACCTGGATCTTCTTCCCCTGGGACATGGCCCTGCAATATGTCGAGCCCTACCGGGGCAAGGACTGACCTCTTGCGCATGCATCGCCAGGGCGGCCGAGCGGCGACCCCGGCGGAGAATGCCGTCTTCAAGGCCTGGGCCGCGGCCCTTGCGGCCGAACTTCTGCTGATCTTCCCGCTCTACGGGTTGATCGCCGGCGGCTGGCGGGAGCCCGGCGACTTCCTCTGGACCTATATCCGTTTCTTCCCCTTCCTCGGCGGCTTCGTGGCGCTCGGCTCGATCCCGGTGGTGTTCTTCGCCGCCGCCATGGCGCGGCGGTTCGAGACGGCGCTGAAGGCGCAACCGCTCCTCTGGGCGCATCTGTCGGCGGGGCTCGTCTTCGTGCTCGTCGTGGGCGTGGCGGTCTGGCTCAGCGAGGGGCTCGACCTCACCGACGGCGGGCAAAGGGGGCTCCTTCTGCAGCTCGCGCTGACGCTGCTGGTCGCGGCGGAGGTCTTCGTGATCGCCCTGCCGAAGGACTACTCGTCCCCCGGCACCCCGTAGGAGGGCGCAGCCGTCGGGTCGAGCGCGCGGGTGACGTAGTCGGCCGCCTGGGGGGCATAGACCTCCCACGCGCGGGCGATCTCGGCCACCGGGTCGCCCTCCGTCCAGTCGCAGCGGAGCTCGGCATAGGGCCAGGCCTCTTCATGGACGAGCAGCATCCCGGCGGAATGGATCGGCCCGGCCTCGCCGCCGGCGCGTAGCCCGGCCACCATGGCGGCGATCAGCCGGTCGCCGAGCGCACCCGGTGCGGAGAAGCCCGCAACCATCGCCGCCGGGACGCCGGCATCGGCAAGAAGGTTGCCGCCGGCCGCGCAATCCTCGCCGATGGCGGAGGACCATGTGCCGAGCGCCCGGGGCCCGGAATGCACGGCGGTTCTGCCTGAGGAATCGACCGCAAGCACCTGACGGAATTCGGGGAAGTGCTCCTCCCCCATCACCGCCGCCAGCGCCGCCTCGGCCTCCATCCCCTTCGCCAACCGCGCCAGCACCGCCGGCCCGAGCGCCGGGTTGGTGACGTTCTGCGTCGCCACCGCGCCCACCCCGGCGCGGGCGAAGGCGCAGCGGGCGGCGACGGCGGGCGAGGAGGAGGCGATGGCCATCCCCAGTTGCCCCGTCTCCGCACAGCGGCCGACGATGGAGAAGGTCACGGGATCACCGCCGTTGCGTCGATCTCGACCAGCCATTCCGGCCGGGCCAGCGCCACGACGACGAGCCCGGTGCAGACGGGATGCACGCCGCGGATGTATTCGCCCATCACCCGGTAGACCGGCTCGCGGTTGCGGATGTCCGTCAGGTAGACGACGAGCTTCACCAGATGCGCCATCTCGCCGCCCGCCTCCTCGATGAGCTGGCGGATGTTCTGCATCACCTTGTGCGCCTGCTCGGCCGGGTCGTGGCTGGCGATGTTCTCCGCCGTGTCGAGGTCCTGCGGGCACTGGCCGCGAAGGTAGACGACCCGCCCCGAGGCGACGACGCCCTGCGCGAGGTCGTTGTCGAGCCGCTGCTCGGGATAGGTGTCGCCCGTGTTGAAGGGGCGGATGCGTTGATGTGCCATCAGGCTTTCCTTTCGGGGTCGCGCTCCTGGATCGGGCGGGGCGGCGAGAAATCGAGATAGCCGCGCTGCTTGGCGATGTGATCGGCGATATAGCCGGCATCGTACCAGACCCCCCAGATGAAGGAGGAGCCGCGCCGCGTCTGCCAGGGCAGGCCGAGGAAATACGTCCCCGGCTCCTGCCCGATGCCGCGGGTGTGGATCGGGTGGCCGTCCTCGTCGAAACTGTCGGTCTTGAGCCAGGAATAATCCTGCCGGAAGCCGGTGGCCCAGAGGATCGTCGTGATCCCCTCCGCCGTCAGGTCGAGCGAGAGGACGGGATCGGTGACGGAGGGCGGATCGGGCAGCATCTCCCGCGCCTCCGGCTCCTCCGGCAGGCTCAGCCCGTTGCGCAGCACGAAGGCATCCGCCTCGTCGAGGAGCTTGAGGTAGCTGGCGTCGCCATCGGCGAGACTGCGGGCGAGGTCGGGGGCGAAATGCACCGTGCCCCGGTCATGCCGCTCGAGCCGCCCATGCAGATGAAGCCCCCGCGCCGCCAGCGCCCGAAAGTCGACGGTCTTGCCGCCGCCGACGCCGCTGACGGCGATGGTCACATGCGAATCGCCGGGGGTGGCCTCGGCATCCCATTTGTTGAGCACCCCGAGCCACCAGGTGAAGTCGCGCCCCCGGTAGCGCCGCGGCGGCCGGTCGTGATCGCCGATGGCGAGATGCACCGCCCTGCCCGCCTCCAGCAGCTCCTCGGCGATCTGCGCGCCGGAGGCCCCGGCGCCGACGACGAGCACGCCGCCCTCGGGGAGCTGGCCGGGGTTCCGGTAGTCGGAGGAATGGATCTGCGTGAGCCCGGGCGTCTGCGGCACCACATCAGGGATCACCGGCACCTGAAAGGCACCGGTCGCGGCGACGAGGAAGCGCGCCTCGACCTCCCCCTCCGATGTGGTGACATGAAAGCCCGGCCGCCCCTCGCAGCGCCGCGCCTCGGTGACCTCGACGCCCGTGCGGACCGGCGCCTCGATCATCTCCGCATAGCGGCGGAAATAGGCGGCGACCTCCTCCTTCGGCGCGAAGGCCTCGGTGTCGCCCTCGAAGGTGAGGCCGGGGAAGCAATCGTGCCAGACGGGGCCGTTGGTCACGAGCGAATCCCAGCGGCCCGATTGCCATTTCTCCGCGATCCGGCCGCGTTCGAGGACGAGATGCGGGATCTTTTGGCGGGAGAGGTGCTCGCTCATGGCGATCCCCGCCTGCCCCGCGCCGACCACCAGCACATCCGTTCGCTCGACCGCCATGACGCCCCCGTTCGTTGCCGGGCGAGACTGGCCCGGGCGTGCGCCGGCGGCAAGGGCGCAGGAGCGTAAACCCGGTGGGTCCGCCCCGCGCTCGCGCGACGCCGGACCAGGCGTAGGGTGGGTTTCCAACCCACCGCCTCGCCCGCCCCAAGCGCAATCCTCGCCGCGCGGGGCGAGCGCCGGCCCGGGGGGTGGCGCTCCGACGATTCCGCATCGCACTTTATGGTGCCGCCACATCCTCCGCCCGAATGTCAGCGCTGCTCAACCAGAGCGCCAGCCCGCGGGACGGGCCGGCGCTCGCCCTGCGCCTGCGGCGCGCACCGGGCGGGGGAATGGGCGGGACCGATGGGCCGAGGCGTAGGGTGGGTTTGTAACCCACCACACGGTCCCAGCCCGGACGACCGCCACCGCGCCGGGCGGGGGAAAGACCTGACGTCGGACGGGGCCAAAGCCCGAGCGACATCGGGCCCCCCGCCTTGCCCTCCGCCGCCCCCCGCGCCAAGGATAGGCCAACCAAGGGAGGCGAGACATGGCCGGCATCAAGGGCGAGCCCTTCACCTGGGAGGATCCGTTCCTCCTCCGCGACCAGCTTGAGGAAGACGAGCGCATGATCGGCGAGGCGGCCCGCGCCTTCGCCGCCGACAAGCTCGCCCCCCGCGTGACCTCCGCCTATCTCAACGAAGAGACCGACCCCGCCATCTTCCGCGAGATGGGCGAGGCGGGCCTTCTCGGCATCACCATTCCGGAGGAATACGGCGGCCTCGGCGCCGGCTACGTCACCTACGGGCTCGTCGCCCGCGAGGTGGAGCGGGTGGACTCGGGCTACCGCTCGATGATGTCCGTCCAGTCTTCTCTCGTGATGTTCCCCATCCATGCCTATGGCTCCGAGGAGCAGCGCAGGAAGTACCTGCCGAAGCTCGCCTCCGGCGAGTGGATCGGCTGCTTCGGTCTTACCGAGCCCGATGCCGGCTCCGACCCCGGCGGCATGAAGACCCGCGCCGAGAAAACCTCCTCCGGCTACCGGCTCACCGGCTCCAAGATGTGGATCTCCAACGCCCCCTTCGCCGATGTGTTCGTGGTCTGGGCGAAGTCGGACGCTCACGGCGGCAAGGTGAAGGGCTTCGTGCTCGAGAAGGGCATGAAAGGCCTCTCCGCCCCCAAGATCGGCGGCAAGCTGAGCCTCCGGGCCTCCATCACCGGCGAGATCGTCATGGAGGGCGTCGAGGTTTCCGAAGACGCGCTTCTGCCCGATGCCGAGGGCATGGGCGGCCCCTTCGGCTGCCTCAACCGGGCGCGTTACGGCATCGCCTGGGGCGTCATGGGCGCCGCCGAAGACTGCTGGCACCGCGCCCGCTCCTACGGGCTCGACCGCAAGCAGTTCGGAAAGCCCTTGGCCGCCACCCAGCTCTACCAGAAGAAGCTCGCCGACATGCAGACCGAGATCGCGCTCGGCCTTCAGGCGGCGCTCCGCGTGGGCCGGCTCTATGACGAGGGCCGCTTCGCCCCCGAGATGGTCTCCCTCATCAAGCGCAACAATTGCGGCAAGGCGCTCGACATCGCCCGGATGGCGCGGGACATGCATGGCGGCAACGGCATCCAGATCGAGTATCAGGTGATGCGCCATGCCCAGAACCTCGAGACGGTGAACACCTACGAGGGCACGCATGACGTCCATGCGCTGATCCTCGGCCGGGCCCAGACGGGGATACAGGCCTTCGGATGAGCGCGCCGCTTGCAGGCCTCAAGGTCGTAGAACTCGCCCGCATCCTCGCCGGCCCCTGGCTCGGCCAGACGCTGGCCGACCTCGGGGCGGAGGTCATCAAGATCGAGGCGCCGGAGGGCGACGACACCCGCCGCTGGGGCCCGCCCTTTCTCGACCGCGATGACGGCCGCGGCGGCACCGAGCGCGTCGCCGCCTATTTCCACGCCACCAACCGGGGCAAGAGCTCCGTCATCTGCGATTTCGGCCAGCCGGACGACCTCGCCCGCCTCAAGGCGCTGATCTCGGAGGCCGACGTCCTCATCGAGAACTTCAAGGTCGGCGGGCTCGCGAAATACGGGCTCGATTATCCGAGCCTCCGCGAGGCCAACCCCGGCCTCGTCTATGCCTCCATCACCGGCTTCGGGCAGGACGGCCCCCGCGCCTCCCAGCCGGGCTATGATTTCCTCGTCCAGGGCATGAGCGGCATCATGGACCTCACGGGAGAGCCCGAGGGCGAGCCCCAGAAGGTCGGCGTCGCGTGGATCGACATCTTCACCGGGCTCTACGGCACCATCGCCGTGCAGGCGGCGCTGGCCGAGCGCGCCCGCTCCGGCCTCGGCCAGCAGCTCGATCTGGCGCTTTTCGACACCGGGCTCGGGGTGCTGGCGAACCAGGCGGCGAACTGGCTGATCGGCGGGCAGGAGCCGGGGCGGCTGGGCAATGCCCATCCGAACATCGTGCCCTATCAGGTCTTCCCGGCTGCCGACGGCCATCTCATCATCGCCTGCGGCAACGACCGGCAGTTCCGCGCCCTCTGCGAGGTGCTCGCCCTCCCCTCCCTCGCCGCCGACCCCGCCTATGCGACGAACGGCGACCGCGTCACCAACCGCGCCGCCCTCGCCGCCATCCTCTCTTCCGCCACCGCCGGCCGTTCCCGCGCCGATCTCATCGCCGCGCTGACCGCCGCCGGCGTCCCCGGCGGCCCGATCAACCGGGTGCCCGAGGCTTTGGCCGACCCCCAGGCCGAGGCCCGCGCCATGGCCATCGCCCCCGAGGGCATCCCGGGCCTGCGCACCCCCATCCGCCTCTCCCGCTCCCCCCTCACCACCGAGAAGGCCGCCCCCCTCCTCGGCGCCGGCCGCTGGTCCTTCTCGTCCTGATCCCCTTCATCTGGCCGGAAATATGCCGGAGGTGTGGAGGCAGAGCCTCCACCCGGCCCAACGGGCCGGCCCTGCCCGACAGCAAAATTCATGCACGATCCGCCAAATCAGCGCCTTACCTCGGCCCGCGCCCCCCTCGGCACCGCCGCTGATCCTTCTCCCCGATCCCCTTTCATCTGGCCATAAATACCTCGGAGGTGTGGAGGCAGAGCCTCCACCCGGGCCAAAGGCCCGGCCCCCCGGACGGTCACGCCCCCCAGGTCCGCCTCAGCACATCCACCCAGTTCCCGTGCGCGATCCGCCGGATCAGCGCTTCGCCATAGCCCGCCCGCTCCATCGCGCCGATGAGGGCCGGCAGGCCGGCGGCGTCGCCGATTTCCTCCGGCACCTGCGCCCCGTCGAAATCCGAGCCCAGCGCCACGCCGCCTTCGCCCAGATGCTCCAGCAGGTGGTCGAGATGCCGGATTACCGTCTCGAGCCGCACATCGGCGCCCATCTGGCCGTCGGGGCTGAGGAAGGCGCGGGCGAAGTTGAGCCCGACGAGCCCGCCGGTCTCGGCGATCTGGTCCAATTGCCGGTCGGTGAGGTTGCGCGCATGGGGGGCGAGGGCATGGGCGCAGGAATGGCTGGCGATGAGCGGCTTGCCCGTCAGCGCCGCCACGTCGTCGCAGCCCTTCTCGTTGAGGTGGCTGAGGTCGAGCGCGATTCCCAAGGTCCCCGCCTCGCGGACAAGCGCCCTTCCCTCTTCCGTCAGCCCCGGCCCGGTGTCGGGGCCGGAGGGGAAGCGGAACGGCACGCCCTCGGCCCAGCGCGTCTTGCGGCTCCAGACGAGCCCCATCGAGCGGAGCCCCAGCGCATGCAGCACATGCAGCGCCCGGAACTCGGGATCGATGCAATCGGCGCCCTCGAGGTGGAGGACGGCGGCCATCGCCTCCCCGGGCAGCGCCGCCTCGATCTCCGCCGCCGTCACGCAGGGGCGGATGACGCCGGCCGCGGCCAGCGCCCGGAACTCCGCGACCTCGGCGATCACCCGGCGGAGCGCCGCGCCCTCGTCGAGCGCGCCCGGCAGGGGCGGGTCGTAGCTGGCGCCCTCGAGGGGGCCGAAATCCTCGTCCTCGTCCCAGGCCCAGAGCGCGAAGAGCCCGCCGGCGAGGCCGCCCGCCTGCGCCTTCGGCGCGTCGATCTGCGTCGGCCCGCCGCCGTCGCGCACGAGTGCGACAGTCGTGCCGCCGGTGGCGAGGGCGAGGAGCAGGTCGTTGTGACCGTCGAAGACGGGGATGGTCATGGGGCCTCCGGGCTGAGCTGGCGAGCCCCGAGCCTAGGGCCGATCGCCTTCTACTGCCAGCGGGGGCCGGGGCGCCTGTCCCGCGGTCAATCCCCTGTTCACCAAGAGGCGCTAAGAGGGGAAGACGAGACGACAAAGCTGTGAGACCCGCCTGCCATGAGCACGCCTGCCTTCACCCCAATGGCCAGCCCGCTGGCCGCCCTGAACAAGCCGGCCGCGGCGCCGGCCCTGTCGGCCGCGCCCGCCCCGGCCCCGGTCACCGGGCTCACCCGGCGGCGCAAGGCGGCGATGGTGGTGCAGATGCTCCTGCGCGACGGCAGCGAGATCTCGCTCTCGAAGCTGCCGGAGGAGGTGCAGCTCGACCTGACGCGCGAGCTCGGCCAGCTCAAGGTCATCGACCGCGCGACGGTCGAGGCGGTGGCCAACGAATTTCTCGGCGATCTCGAAAGCATCGGCCTCACCGGCGCCGGCGGGCTGGAGGAGGCTCTTGCCGCGCTCCGCGACCGGCTGTCGCCGAGCGCCGCCGCGCGGCTCCATCGGGAGACGCCCTCCGGCGCCACTGACCCCTGGTCTCAGGTCGCCGCGCTCAAGGTCGAGCACCTGGTGCCGATCATGGAGCAGGAATGCACCGAGGTCGCGGCCGTCACGCTCTCCAAGCTGCCCGCCGGCAAGGCGGCGGAGCTGCTCGGCAAGCTGCCGGGCGAGCGGGCGCGGCGCATCGCCTTCGCCGTCAGCCAGACGGCCGGCATCTCGCCCGCCGCCGTGGCCCGCATCGGTCAGGCGCTGGCCGCCGAATACGGCACCCGGCCGCCCACCGCCTTTGCCGACATGCCGGAGACCCGGCTCGGCACGATCCTAAATTCCTCCAAGCCGCAGACCCGTGACGAGGTGCTGGAGGCGCTGGATGCCGAAGATCCCGACTTCGCGAAGGGCGTCCGCAAGGCGATCTTCACCTTCGGCAACATCCCCGAGCGCGTGCAGCCGCTCGACCTGCCGAAGGTCACCCGCAATGTCGAGAACGACGTGCTTGTCGCCGCGCTCGCCTCCGCCGCCTCGATCGGCGGCGACGAGGCGGCGGCGGCGGAGTTCATCCTCTCCGGCCTGCCGGGGCGGATGGCGGAGGCCTTGCGCGAGGGGGTTACCGAGCGCGGGCGCGTGAAGAAGGCCGAGGGAGAGGCCGCCATGTCCGAGATGGTGGGCGCGATCCGCGCCGCCGTCGAGGCGGGCGAGATCTCCCTCATCGAAGTTGGAGACGACGAAGAGGACGAATAACCTCTTCGAGAGTGCGGCGCCGGCCGATGGGGGCGGGCTGACCGACCGAATATGCGAGAGCGGCGGCGGCGCGGGAATGCGCGCCCCGGGCCAGCCTCTGACCAGCCAGGACCGGCGGTCATCGAACAAGCGGAAAACGCGGGCCGGGTCAGCCGGGCAGCAGCCGTGCGGCCGCGCAGATGCGGCCCTGGCCGGCATCCTGCACGAGCACGACGAGCGGCGCGTCGCCCGGCGCCTCGACCTCGATGTCGAGCGGCGCGGCGCCGTCCCATTCGGCGACGGCGGTCCAGTCGGTGACGATATTGGCATAGCTGAGCGCCAGCCCGGCATTCTCGCCGCGCAGCACATCGACCGTCTCGCGCGGCATGTAGCGGACGAGCTGCACGACGAGCGGGCGCGGCTGCGGCAGCGCGGAGGCACGGATGCGCACCCCGTCGCCCTGCCGCTCGATCGTCAGCCCCATCGGCTCCATCGCCGCGGCGGCGGCGCGGATGCCGTCCATCAACTCCATCGGCCGGGCGCCGATGACATGCTGCTGGCCGGAGACGACGAATTGCGGCGTGTAGATCGCGCTGGCACCGGCGGCGCGGGCATAGCGGCGCTGGCGCTGGGTGAACTCGGGCCGGGCGAAGCTGTCTTCCCAGCCGATGTAGTCCCAGTAATCGACATGCAGTGCGAGGGCGATGACCTCGGGCCGGCCCGCGAGCTGCTGCAGAAGCGCATCGGCCGGCGGGCAGGACGAGCAGCCCTGCGAGGTATAGAGCTCCACCACGACCGGCGGCTGACCCACGGGCGGCGCGGCCGGCGCGTCTTGTGCGACCGCCGGCGAAAAGCCCATGAGAAATGCGATGATACCTGCCTTCAAGGCCTGCATGGAATACTCCGCCTTCATCATGCCCCCTCCCTAGCCGAGGTCATCTGCAATGACCAATCAACGCTTGTTGACGCGTCCGGGAGCGGCCGCAGGCGTGGCCGATCCGCCTCTTGCACTCCACGGTATACAACAGTATACGGTGGCCAGCCGCCCTTGATCGCGCCCTTCGCTTGCGCGAGAGAAGGGGCAAGTCCGTCACCCGCGATACTCATCCGAGGAGGCCACCCCATGCCCATCGTCACCGGTAAAGACAGTGCCAACACCCGCCGCAGCCTGACGGCGGGCGGGGCCACCGTGTCCTATTACTCCATCCCCGCCGCCACCGAGGCCGGCCTCGGCGATTTCGGCCGGCTGCCCGCCTCGCTGAAGGTGGTGCTGGAGAACCTCCTGCGCTTCGAGGATGACGGCTTCTCCGTCTCGCTCGACGATATCCGCGCCTTCGCGGAATGGGGCGCCAACGGCGGCAGGAACCCCCGCGAGATCGCCTATCGCCCGGCGCGCGTGCTGATGCAGGATTTCACCGGCGTCCCCGCCGTGGTGGACCTCGCGGCGATGCGCGACGGCATCAAGGCGCTCGGCGGCGATGCGCAGAAGATCAACCCGCTGAACCCCGTCGACCTCGTCATCGACCACTCGGTGATGATCGACGAATTCGGCAATCCCCGCGCCTTCCAGCTCAATGTCGACCGCGAATACGAGCGCAACATGGAGCGCTACGAGTTCCTCAAATGGGGCCAGGGCGCCTTCGACAACTTCCGCGTCGTGCCCCCGGGCACCGGCATCTGCCACCAGGTGAACCTCGAATATCTCGCCCAGACCGTCTGGACGGATACCGACCAGTCGGGTGAGGAGGTCGCCTACCCCGACACGCTCGTCGGCACCGACAGCCACACCACCATGGTCAACGGTCTCGCCGTCCTCGGCTGGGGCGTCGGCGGCATCGAGGCGGAGGCGGCCATGCTCGGCCAGCCGATCTCGATGCTCATCCCCGAGGTCGTGGGCTTCAAGCTCACCGGCGAGATGATGGAGGGCACGACAGGCACCGACCTCGTGCTCAAGGTCGTCGAGATGCTCCGCCAGCACGGCGTCGTCGGCAAGTTCGTGGAATTCTACGGCCCCGGGCTCGACAACCTGCCGCTCGCCCAGCGCGCCACCATCGCCAACATGGCGCCGGAATACGGCGCCACCTGCGGCTTCTTCCCCATCGACGACGAGACGCTGCGCTACCTGCGCCAGACCGGCCGCGACGAGGGCCGCATCGCGCTGGTCGAGGCCTATGCCAAGGAGAACGGCATGTGGCGGGGCCCGGATTACGAGCCGGTCTATTCCTCGACGCTGGAGCTCGACATGGGCACCATCGTGCCCGCCATCTCGGGCCCCAAGCGGCCGCAGGATTACATCACGCTCGACAAGGCGGCGGGGAATTTCCACGCCTACGTCAAAGGCATCCGCGAGGGCAAGGACGCCTCCGCCCGCGCCGAGGTGCGTTGGGAAGGTGAGGGCGGCGCCCCCGAGCCGCATGACATCCCCGGCAACGAGGGGCACCACATGCACGGCTTCGTCCCCACGGACGACGGGCATTACCAGCTTCACGACGGCTCCATCGTGATCGCCTCGATCACGTCCTGCACCAACACGTCGAACCCCTATGTGATGATCGGCGCCGGCCTTCTGGCCCGCAAGGCCCGCGAGAAAGGCCTGACGCGGAAGCCCTGGGTGAAGACCTCGCTGGCGCCCGGCTCCCAGGTCGTCTCGCACTACCTCGAGGCCGGCGGCCTGCAGGAGGATCTGGACGCCATCGGCTTCAACCTCGTCGGCTACGGCTGCACGACCTGCATCGGCAACTCGGGGCCCCTCGAGCCCGAGATCAGCAAGTGCATCAACGACAATGACCTGATCGGCGTCTCGGTGCTCTCCGGTAACCGGAACTTCGAGGGGCGGATCAGCCCCGATGTGCGCGCCAACTACCTGGCCTCGCCGCCGCTCGTCGTCGCCTATGCGCTCGTCGGCGACATGAATGTCGACATCACGACCGCTTCGCTCGGCAACGATCAGGACGGCAACCCGGTCTACCTGAAGGACATCTGGCCGAGCCAGGCCGAGATCGCCGAGCTGGTGGACAGGACCGTCACGCGCGAGGCCTTCCAGGAGAAATATGCCGACGTCTTCAAGGGCGACGAGCGCTGGCAGGCCATCGAGACCTCGAAGGGCGAGACCTATTCCTGGCCGCCGGCCTCCACCTATGTGCAGAACCCGCCCTATTTCGAGGACATGGGCCCCGAGAAGGGCGCCATCAAATCGATCAAGGGCGCCCGGGTGCTGGCGATCCTCGGCGACATGGTGACGACCGACCACATCTCGCCCGCCGGCTCGTTCAAGGACACGACGCCCGCCGGCAAGTATCTGGTCGAGCACCAGGTGCCCGTCCGCGAGTTCAACTCCTACGGCTCCCGCCGCGGGAACCACGAGGTGATGATGCGCGGCACCTTCGCCAATATCCGCATCAAGAACGAGATGCTGGACGGGGTGGAAGGCGGCTACACGCTCGGGCCGGACGGCTCCGAGATGGCGATCTACGACGCCGCCATGGCCTATCAGGCCGAGGGCACGCCCCTGGTGATCTTCGCCGGTGAACAATACGGCGCCGGCTCGTCGCGCGACTGGGCGGCGAAGGGCACCGCGCTTCTCGGCGTCAAGGCGGTGATCGCCGAGAACTTCGAGCGGATCCACCGGTCGAACCTCGTCGGCATGGGCGTCATCCCGTTCGAGTTCACGGGCGACGACACGCGGTCTTCGCTCGGCCTGAAGGGCGACGAAACCGTCGACATCCCGGGGCTCGAGACCGTCAAGCCGCAGGAGCTGGTCAAGGCGACGATCACCTATGGCGACGGCACGTCGAAGGAAATCGAGATCCGCTGCCGCATCGATACGGCGCCGGAGATCGAATACATCGAGAACGGCGGCGTGCTGCACTTCGTGCTCAGGAACCTCGCCAAGGCGAGCTGATCTACCCCGAGGGGCGGCGGGCATCCCCGCCGCCCCTCGGAACCTTTCCGCCCCTCGCCGGTTGCCACCCCGATGGAGTGGATCGCCGCAAATGCCCCTGCCCTCAACCTGGCTGTCGGCCCCGGCACGCTGGCGGTGTGGATCGTCTATCTGCAGCTATTCGTGACGACCTATCGCCGCGCGCGGCGCCCCCGGGTCATCATCAACCGCGGCGGCGGCTCTGATCTGGGCGCGCTCTGCCTCGTGTCGAACATGAGCGCCGAGCCGATCTATCCGCAGAGCGCGAAATGCACGGCGCATCTGCCCGCGGGTCCGGTGACCGAAACGATCACCGACCGCGAGCTACTGAGCCATTCGGGCGACGCGGCCGAGGCGCCGGGCGTCACGAGCCATGGGCCTCTGGAGCGCGCCGGCTTCATAAGCCTCGGCAGCTTCCGCAAGCTCCTCGACATCACGCTCGCGGGCCGGGCGGAGACGGCGGATGACGTGGAACAGGCCGAGATCATGGTCATCTGCGCCTTCGGCGGCGACGATCTGGAGATTGCGGCCACCCGCGCCTTTCGCATCGACCGGCGGGCGACGCCGGCGGATGTGATCCCGCTCACGCCGTTCACGCGCCAGATCTTCAGCCGCCGCGAACGGCGGCAGATCCGGCAGAGCCTCATCGAAGAGCTGCGCGACGGCGGCTGACGCCTATTCCCGGACGATCGTGTAGGTCCCCTGCCCCGCGAGGATGCCGCGGAAGCCGCCGGGCTCGTCCAGCGAGAAGACGATGATGGGCAGCGAATTGTCCCGGGCCAGCGCGATGGCCGAGGCATCCATGACGCCCAGGTGCTTCTGCAGCACCTCGTCATAGCTCACTTCGTCGTAGCGCTTGGCATCGGGGAATTTCTTCGGGTCCTTGTCATAGACCCCGTCGACCTTGGTGCCCTTGAAGATCGCCTCGCAATGCATCTCGTTGGCGCGGAGCGTCGCGGCCGTGTCAGTGGTGAAATAGGGGTTGCCGGTGCCGGCGGCGAAGATCACCACGCGCTTCTTTTCCAGATGCCGGACGGCGCGGCGGCGGATGTAGGGCTCGCAAACCTGATCCATGGGGATCGCCGTCTGCACCCGCACATAGATGCCGAGCTGCTCGAGCGCGCTCTGCATGGCGAGCGCGTTCATCACCGTCGCCAGCATCCCCATGTAATCGGCCGTCGAACGCTCCATCCCCTGGGCGGAGCCGGACAGGCCGCGGAAGATGTTGCCGCCGCCGATCACCATGGCGATCTCGACGCCGAGCTCGTGGACGCTCTGCACCTCGCGGGCGATTCGCTGGACGGTCGGCGGATGCAGCCCGAAGGACTGGTCGCCCATCAGCGCCTCGCCGGAAATCTTCAGAAGGACACGCTTGTACGTCGGTCTCGCCTCGGTCATGCGCATCCCCTTCCGCCGATTTCATGCTAGGCCGCGACCATAGGCAAAAACGGGTGAGGTTCAATGCCGCCGGAGGCGATGACGCAGGTAGACCAGGTGCTGGAGGCGCTGCCGCCGGAGCGTCGCCATATCCTGATCGCCGGGCCGACGGGCAGCGGCAAGTCGGCGCTGGCGCTCGGCCTCGCCGAGGCGCTCGGCGGCACGGTCGTGAACGCCGATGCCCTGCAGGTCTTCGCCGGCTGGCGCATCCTGACGGCGCGCCCCGATGAGGCGGATCTCGCCCGCGCGCCCCATACGCTTTACGGCCATGTGCCGCCCGACCGGCCCTATTCGGTGGGCGCCTGGCTCCGCGACATCGCCCCCCTCCTCGCCTCGGGCGAGCGGCTGATCGTCACCGGCGGCACGGGGCTCTACTTCACGGCACTGACCGAGGGTCTGGCGGAGATCCCGCCGACCCCGCCCGAGGTGCGCGCCGCGGCGGACGAGATGCCGCTCTCCGCCCTCGTCGCCGGGCTCGACGCGGCGAGCCGTGCCGCGCTCGACCTCGCCAACCGCGCCCGGGTGCAGCGCGCCTGGGAGGTGCTGACCGCCACCGGCACCGGCATCCGCGCCTGGCAGGACGAGACGCCGCCGCCGCTCCTGCACCTCGACCAGACCGCCGCCTTCGTGCTCGAGGCGCCGCCGCCCTGGCTGAACCCGAGGCTCGCCAGGCGATTCGCGCAGATGATGGAGGCCGGCCTCTTCGAGGAGGGCCGCGCCATGGCGCCCGGCTTCTCGCCGGCCCATCCGGCGAGCAAGGCCATCGGTGCCCGCGAGCTCGTCGCCCATGTCGAGGGCCGGCTCTCCGAAGCGGCGCTGCGCGAGGCGGTGCTGACGCTCTCGCGCCAATATGCAAAACGCCAGCGGAGCTGGTTTCGCGCGCGGATGCGCGGCTGGACCTGGCTCTCTCAGGGCTAACCGCCTGATGCCGCTGAGGAAGGCGCCGTTCACGCTGGCGTTATCCCCACACTGTCCACATCTTTCTCTGCCTTTTCGGCACGCACCGGTTGCCAGGACGGCGGGCCATGGGCCACCTTGCTGGGATGCGGCCATCGCGGCCGGTCGGGGGAAACGGGCTTCCATGGCGGCCGACAATCGACATCTGCTCAGCCTCAGCTCCATCGGGCAGACAAGCGCCCCCAGCCGCTGGCGCACCGAGGCGATGCGCGCGCACCGGGCGCCGCGGCTGATCTTCTTCACCAAGGGCCAGGGGCGGATCACAATCGCCGGGCTGACCTCCGGCTATACCGCCAACAATCTCATCTTCCTGCCCGCCGGCACGATGTACGGCTTCGAGGTCGGGCCGACGACCTTCGGCCACATGCTGGCGATCCCCCATGCGATGGCCGGCGAATGGCCGGAGAGCCATGTGCACCTGCGCCTGCGCGACGTGCATATGCAAAAGGACATCGCCAGCGCCTTCGACAGCCTCGAGCGCGAGCTGAAATCCGACCGCGCCGGCCATGCCCGCGCGGCGCATTATCACCTCGGCCTTCTGGCCGTGCTCTTCGAGCGGGCGCTGGAGCGGCAGGAGGGCACGCCCCCCGATGCCCGCGCCGGCAGCGCCGCCGCCCAGCTGGTCGCCGCCTTCACGGCGCTGGTGGAGCGCGACTATGCCAAGGGCCGCGCCATCGCCGATTTCGCCCGGGCCCTCGGCGTCACGCCCACGCATCTGACCCGCTGCGTCCGCCGGACCTGCGGGAAGTCGGCCCATGACCTTCTGACCGACCGGATTCTCTACGAAGCGCGCCGCCAGCTCAGCGAGACGCGCCGACCCGTGGCGGAGATCGCCGCGGCGCTCGGTTTTTCCTCACCTGCCTACTTCTCGCGCGCCTTTCACGCCGCTGTCGGGGTCAGCCCCTCGCGATTCCGCCGGCAATCCGCCGAAACAGGTGGCATATCGCCGCGGCCGGCCCGGCCATTTGCCCAAGAGTTGACGCGAGGGCTCGGCAACCTCGGTTGATGTCGTTCCCCCACCATGCAAAGGTCGCAAACAGCGCAAGGAATGACGCAAGCCTTCATGCCGACCGCCCCGAACAGAGGCGCAATGTCGCAGAACGGCCGTGAACCCCTCGCAGAAGGGGATGTCGTCCCTCAACCGCCCGTGACCCGCCCTCCGAACGGGGCGGGCGAAATTTATAAGACGCATGTCACAGGGAGCTAACTCAATGACGCACCACCAGAGCTTCACGGACCGGGCCCATGCCGCGGCCCGGATGTATGCCGAGGAGCACAAGGCCGGCAAACTGAGCCGCCGCGAATTCCTCACCCGCGCCACCGCCCTCGGCGTCGCGGCCCCGGCGGCCTACGGCCTCATCGGCCTGACGGCCCCCACCCCGGCCCTCGCCCAGGACAAGCCCATGGGCGGCACGCTCAGGATGCAGATGGAAACGCTGGCCCTCAAGGATCCGCGGCTTTTCGACTGGTCCGAGATGGGCAACTTCGCCCGCGGCTGGCTGGAATATCTCGTGGAATACGAGCCCGACGGCAGCCTGCGCGGCATGCTCCTTGAGAGCTGGGAAGCCAACGAGGACGCCAGCCAGTTCACGCTCCATGTCCGCCCCGGCGCGACCTGGAACAACGGCGATGCCTTCACTGCCGATGACGTGATCTTCAACCTCGAGCGCTGGTGCGACGGCACCGTCGAGGGCAACTCGATGGCCACCCGCATGGCCCAGCTCATGGATCCCGAGACCTCCATGGTGCGCGAAGGCGCCATCGAGAAGGTCGACGACCAGACGGTCGTGCTCAACCTCTCGGCGCCCGACATCTCGATCATCGTCAACATGGCCGACTACCCGGCCTCGATCGTGCACCCGAGCTACGACGGCGGCGATCCCTCCGACAACCCGATCGGCACCGGCCCCTATCTGCCGGAAGAGAACCAGGTCGGCGTCCGTCAGGTGCTGGTAAAGAACACCGACCACAGCTGGTGGGGCACCGAGGTCTATGGCGGGCCCTATCTCGACCGCATCGAATACATCGACTACGGCACCGACCCCTCCGCCATCGTTTCGGCGGTGGAATCGGAAGAGATCGACGCGACCTACCAGTCCCAGGGCGATTTCATCGAGATCTTCGACAGCCTCGGCTGGGAGAAGTCGGAGGCGATCACCGCCTCGACGCTGGTCATGCGCTTCAACCAGGACAGCGAGCCCTACGGGGTCAAGGAAGTCCGCAACGCCATCCTGATGGCCGTGGACAATGCCGTCGTGCTCGAGCTCGGCTACAACGATCTCGGCACCGTGGCGGAGAACCACCACGTCTGCCCGATCCACCCCGAATATGCCGAGCTGCCGCCGATGACCGTCGACCCCGAGGCCGCCATGGCGCTTCTCGAGGAAGCCGGCCATGCCGACACCGAGTTCGACCTCATCTCGATCGACGACGACTGGCAGGCCGCGTCCTGCGATGCCGTCGCCGCCCAGATGCGCGACGCCGGCATGAACGTGAAGCGGACGGTCCTGCCCGGTTCGACCTTCTGGAACGACTGGCTGAAGTACCCGTTCTCGGCGACGGAATGGAACATGCGCCCGCTCGGCGTGCAGATCCTCAACCTCGCCTACCGGACGGGCGCCTCGTGGAACGAGACGGCCTTCTCGAACGAGGAGTTCGATGCCCTGCTCGACGAGGCCAACGGCATCGCCGATGCCGAGGCCCGCTCCGAGGTCATGGCCAAGCTCGAGACGATCATGCAGGAGCAGGGTGTGACCATCCAGCCCTACTGGCGCTCGCTCTACCGGCACTTCCGGCCGGGCGTGCTCGGGGCCGAGATGCACCCGACCTTCGAGCACCATCACTACAAGTGGGCGGTCGAATCCTGATCGCCTGACGCGCGGGGGCCGGAGCATTCCGGCCCCCGCCGCACTTTCCGTCACCCGCGCATCCAGACGCGGCAATAAGAACGACAGGAGCCGGGGGGCCAAAAATGCTGCGATTCCTGCTGGCGCGCGTGGTGACCATGCTGTTCACCGCGCTTTGCCTGACCTTCGTGGTCTTCGCGCTCACCAATCTGGCGCCCAATCTCGAGAAGGTCGCCAAGTCGGAAGCCGGCAGCCGCATCTCCGACGAGGAGGTCGAGAGCTGGCTGAACCGCAACGGCTATGGCGCGCCGACGCTGGTGCGCTACGGCGAATGGCTGGGCGTGCTGCCCGGCTGGGTCATCGAACAGACTGACGGCTCGATCCGCGGCCGCTGCATCCCCATCGGCTCCGACCCCGAGGAGGCCCCCACGCGCTGCGGCGTGCTGCAGGGCTACTGGGGCGAGAGCACCGTCTTCAAGGAACCCGTCGGCAAGATCATCGGCCGCTCGCTGGCGCTGACCGGCAAGCTCATGTTCTGGGTCATGATGGTCATGGTGCCCGGCGCGCTCATCATCGGCGTCCTCGCCGGGATGCGCGAGGGCAGCCGCACGGACCGCTCGCTCTCGGCCGTGTCGATCCTCACCACCGCGACGCCGGAATATGTCTCCGGTGTGCTGCTGATCACCGTCTTCGCCTCCTCCGCCGTGGGGCTGAGGTGGTTCAACGGCTCGGCGACAAGCGCGATGGAGGATGCGACCTTCGTCAACTTCACCCTGCCCGTGGTGACCATCGCGCTCTACGGCATGGGCTATATCGCCCGGATGACCCGCGCGAGCATGACAGAGGTGATGACCGCCCAGTACATCCGCACGGCGCGGCTGAAGGGCGTGAAGTTCTCAAACATCGTCATGCGCCACGCGCTCCGGAACGCGCTCATCGCGCCCTTCACCGTCATCATGCTCCAGTTTCCCTGGCTCCTGAACGGCGTGGTGATCGTGGAGACGCTCTTCAACTACAAGGGCTTCGGCTGGACGCTGGTGCAGGCGGCGGGGAACAACGACATCGAGCTCCTGCTCGGCGTCTCCGTCGTCTCTGTCTTCGTCGTGCTCATCACGCAGCTCATATCCGACATCGGATATGTCTATCTGAACCCCCGCATCCGGATCAGCTGAGGAGATCGCCATGGAACCCCTCTCCTGGGCCGGCCCCGCCGGCGTCATTCTCGGCCCGCTCGGCCTCGCGCTCGTCATCGCCTTCGCCGTGGCGGTGGTGGCCTTCCTGGTGCTCTCCTTCACCGCCGCGCCCGAGGCGGCGCGGACGGGCCGCAGCCTCGCCCAGCGCAACAGCGGCGCATATGGCTTTGCCGAGCGGGCCGTGCAGTGGACGGGGCTCGCGATCCTGCTCTACGCCGTCGCCTGGCTCATCGGCGGCATCGTCATGCCTTACGGTTCGGCCGGGATCATCGGCGCCGTCATCAAGCGCTTCCTGCCGGTCTGGATCGCGCTCTTCGTGACCTTCGGGCTCTCCATCGCCTTCAAGCGGCAGCTCGGGCTCTACGGCAAGCTTTTCGACAGCACGATCGGCATGATCGGCTTCGGGCTGGTGATGTTCTGGGTGTTCACGGCCTTCTTCGCCGGCATCTTCGATCTCGTCGCCACCCATCCGCCGCTGACCGCCGTCTCGGGGCTCAAGAACGAGCCCCCGGGCGTGGCCATGCCCACGGCGGAAGAGCTGGGCGCCGGCACGCATTACCTCCTCGGCGGCGACAACCTCGCGCGCGACGTCTTCAGCCGCATGGTCTACGGCTCGGTCACCGTCATCGTCATCGCGCCCTTCGCGACGCTCTTCGCCTTCATGGTGGGGATCACCCTCGGCCTGCCGGCCGGCTATTACGGCGGGCGGCTCGATACTTTCCTGAGCTTCCTCGCGAACCTCATCCTCGCCTTTCCGGTGATCCTGCTCTTCTACCTTCTGGTGACGCCCGAGATGGTGCAGACCGGCCTGCCGAGCTACATGGCCATGACGCTCTTCATCTTCCCGCTGATCTTCGCGGCGGTCTTCATCAACTCGCGCTGGCACACCCAGCCGAAGGTCCGCACCCCGATCCTCGCCGTGGTGCTGGCGGTGCTCGGCATCGCCTATCTCTCGGCCATCTCGCAGCGCGGCACGCCGATCAACTTCCTCCCCGAATGGCTGGACCTCTTCAACATCCCGGGAGGGATCCTCGTGGTCTTCGTCTCGGTGGTCTTCGTGAACTCGCCGACGGTCTTCCGCATCGTCCGGGGCCTCGCCATGGACATCAAGACACGCGACTACGTGGCCGCCGCCCAGACCCGCGGCGAGGGCCCGTGGTACATCATGCTCTGGGAGATCCTGCCGAACGCCCGGGGGCCGCTCATCGTCGATTTCTGCCTGCGGGTCGGCTACACGACGATCCTGCTCGGCACGCTGGGCTTCTTCGGCCTCGGCCTGCCGCCGGAGAGCCCGGACTGGGGCTCGACAATCAACCTCGGCCGCAGGCTCCTCTCCATCTACCCGCATCCGGCGCTGGTGCCGGCGGTGGCGCTCCTCAGCCTGGTGCTCGGGCTCAACCTCCTCGCGGACGGGCTCCGCGAAGAGAGCCTGAAGGACTGAGGGATGACGCAGTTCAACACCACCGGCTTCGCGCTCGGCATCGCCGCGGGCGCCGCGCTCGGGGTGGGGATGGACAACATGGCGTCCGGCATCGCCATCGGCGCCGGGCTGGGGGTGGCCTTCGCCCTCGCCTGGGGCAAGGCCGGAAAGACCGACGACGAGGACAAGGAGTGACGCCATGACCGACACCGCCTACGCGCCCGAGACGCCCCTCGCCGAGCAATCGCCGCTGCTCGAGATCGAGCGGCTGTCGATCTCCTTCTTCACGCGGCTCCGCGAGATCCCGGCGGTGATGGATTTCTCCGCCAAGGTCATGCCGGGCGAAGCGCTCGGCCTCGTCGGCGAATCCGGCTGCGGCAAGTCCACCGTGGCCTTGGGGGTCATGCAGGACCTCGGCGTCAACGGCCGCATCGTCGGCGGCTCCATCAAGTTCTGCGGGGATGACCTCTGCACCGCCTCGCTAAGCGAGCTCCGCCGCATCCGCGGCAAGGAGATCGCCATGATCTACCAGGAGCCGATGGCGAGCCTGAATCCCGCCATGCGGATCGGCAAGCAGCTCATGGAAGTGCCGATGATCCACGAGGGCATCTCCGAGAAGGAGGCCCGGGCGCGGGCGCTGGAGGTGGTGACCGACGTCCGCCTGCCGGATGCCGAACGGATCCTCAAATCCTACCCGCACCAGCTCTCCGGAGGTCAGCAGCAGCGGATCGTCATCGCCATGGCGCTGATGTCGAAGCCGAAGCTCCTCATCCTCGACGAGCCGACCACGGCGCTCGACGTGACCGTCGAGGCGGCTGTGGTGAAGCTGGTGAAGGACCTCGGCAAGAAATACGGCACCTCGATGCTGTTCATCTCCCACAACCTCGGGCTGGTACTCGAGACCTGCGACCGCATCTGCGTGATGTATTCCGGCGAGGCGGTGGAGCGCGGCGACATCGGCGATGTCTTCGACAAGATGCAGCATCCCTATACGCAGGCGCTCTTCCGCTCGATCCCGCTGCCCGGGGCCGACAAGAACGCCCGCCCGCTCATCTCCATCCCCGGCAACTTCCCCCTGCCCCACGAGCGCCCGCCGGGCTGCAACTTCGGGCCGCGCTGCGACTATTTCGTCGAAGGCCGCTGCGACGCGCAGGAGATCCCCATGTTCGACGTGCCCGAGCACGGGCGCCACGAGACGCGCTGCATCCGCTTTCAGGAGATCGACTGGGCCGCGCCGCCGGCCGATGTGATCCAGAAGAAGAAGGGCGAGATCGGCGAGGTGGTCCTGCGCATGGAGAACCTCAAGAAATACTACGAGGTCGCCGCCTCCTCGCTCTTCGGGCGGGGCGGCGCGACCAAGGTGGTGAAGGCCAACGAGGATATCTCCTTCGAGGCACATGAGAGCGAGACGCTCGCCATCGTCGGCGAGTCGGGCTGCGGCAAGTCGACCTTTGCCAAGGTGCTGATGGGGCTTGAGGTGGCGACCGACGGCAAGATCGTGCTCGACAACCGCGAGATCGGCGACACCGCCATCGAGAAGCGCGACACCCGCACGATTGCCGATGTGCAGATGGTCTTCCAGAACCCGTTCGACACGCTCAACCCCTCGATGAGCGTGGGTAGGCAGATCATCCGGGCGCTGGAGATCTTTCGCTATGGTAAGAACGATGCCGAGCGGCGCGAGCGAATGCTGACGCTCCTCGACCTCGTGAAGCTGCCCCGCGCCTTCGCCGAGCGGATGCCGCGCCAGCTCTCCGGCGGGCAAAAGCAGCGCGTCGGCATCGCCCGCGCCTTCGCCGGCGATGCGCGGATCGTCGTGGCCGACGAGCCGGTCTCGGCGCTCGACGTGAGCGTGCAGGCGGCGGTGACGGACCTCCTGATGGAGATCCAGCGCGAGCAGAAGACGACGCTTCTCTTCATCAGCCACGATCTTTCCATCGTGCGCTATCTCTCCGACCGGATCGTGGTCATGTACCTCGGCCATATCGTCGAGATGGGCACGACGGAGCAGATCTTCGCGCCGCCCTACCACCCCTATACCGAGGCGCTCCTCTCGGCGGTGCCGATTGCCGATACCTCGGTCATCAAGAAGGAGGTGGTGCTGGAAGGCGAGATCCCCTCCGCGATGAACCCGCCGCCGGGCTGCCCCTTCCAGACGCGCTGCCGCTGGAAGAGCCGGGTGCCGGACAACAAATGCGAGACGGAGCTGCCGCCCTACCGCGACCTCGGCGACGGGCACCGCTCGCTCTGCTGGCTGAGCGAGGCCGAGCTCGCCTCGATGGAGCCGGTGATCAAGATCGCCGCGGAATAGAAGGTGCGGGCGCGGCTTGATCCGCGCCCCGCCGCACCCATGTCGAGGGGGACAAGACGGAGGTCCCCCCGATGAAGCTCTATTCCATGCCCATCTCGCCCAACGCCATCCGCGTGCGGGCCCTGATCCACGAGCTCGGCCTCGATGTCGAGATCATCGACAAGGACATGCGCTCGGGCGAGCTGAAGAGCCCTGAATTCCTCTCCCTCAACCCCAACGGCAAGGTCCCGGTGCTGGAGGAGGATGACGGCTTCACGCTCTGGGAAAGCCGCGCCATCATGGCCTATCTGGCGGTGAAGGCCGGCAGCACGCTCTATCCGGTGAGCGACCCCCGCGCCCAGGCGCAGGTCGACCAGTGGCAGAGCTGGCACGCCGTGCATTTCGCGCCGACCATCCAGCAGGTGCTCTTCGAGCGGCGGCTGAAGCCGCTCTTCGGGCTCGGCGAGCCGGACGAGAGCAAGATCGAGAAGACGGTGAAGGATGCCGGCGAGCTCCTCTCGGTTCTCGACAAGGGTCTGGAGGGTAAGGACTATATCGCCGGCGACCAGATGACGCTGGCCGATATCTCGCTCGCCTGCACCGCGGCGACGCTGGCCCAGGCGGGGCTCCTGCTCGAGCCCTATCCGGCGGTTGCCGCCTGGCATCTGCGGATGATGGAGCGGCCGGCGATCCAGAAGGCCGTGGCGCCGGCCATGGAGTTCTTCGCCTGAGGGCGGGCGGAAACCGGGTGGTTTCCGCCCCCGATCTCGATCTGGAAACGGCACGGAATTCGGCCCGAATTCCGTGCCCCGGCCTCCGCCGATGACAAACGCCGCCCCACGCTCTATGATGCCCCCCAAAGCGGCCGCCCATAAGGCCGCACGGCAGATGAGCAGGACATGATGACACCCAACCGACGCACTCTCCTCGCCGGAGCCGGCGCGACGCTGGCGAGCCTTTCGCTCGCCGCCTGCGGCAACGGCATCGGATCCCCCGCGCCCACGCAGATCGACGCGCGGGTCGACGCGACGCTCCAGCACATGTTCAGCGCCTATCCCGGCACCGTCGACATCTCGAACCAGGCCGCCGGGATGCTCGTCATGCCGCTCATCACCGAGGCCGGTCTGGGGCTCGGCGGCTCCTACGGCCGGGGCGCGCTCCGCGTCGGCGGCGCGACGGTCGATTACTATCTCGCCACCGCCGCCTCCGCCGGGCTGCAAATCGGCGCCCAGCAATATTCGCATGTGCTCTTCTTCATGACGCAGGACGCGCTGCTCGACTTCCGCGCCGGCAATGGCTGGTCGGCGGGCGGCGATATCGAATACGCGATCCCGTCCCAGGGCGAGATGCTCAGGGCCGACGCGCTGACCTCGCTTTCGCCTGTGATCGCCGTGGTCTTCGCCCAGGCGGGGCTGCGCGTCGGCGCGACGGTCGAGGGCACGAAATACACGCGGATCATTCCCTGACCCGGCCCGGGCGCGGGAAACCGCGCCCCTAGCCCTCCTCGCGCTTCTCGCGCTCCTCCTTCTCCTCCCGCGTCTCGTCATCACGGTCGGCGGCGGCAGCGCCCTCGCGCACCGCCTCGGTGGTGACCGAGGTCAGCCGGTCGCGATCCGGCCCGAAGCTCATCGCCAGCATCGCCCGGCGGTATTCGCGGATGGCGACGCGGCGCGCCGCGAGGGCCATCCCCTCCTCCGCATGGGTCATGAGGCCGGTCAGCACGTCCTGCAGGCGGAGCTGCACCTCCAGCCGGTCGGCCCCGTCGCGGGCGATGGCGCCGAAGCCGTCAGAGACGAGGTCCTCGGGGTCGAGCGCCGGCACATGCAGCCGTGGATAGGTCGGCGCGCCCGTATGCGCCTCCTCCCGCTCGAAGGAGGAGAGGATCCGCCCCACCCGCGTGATGACGTCGATGGCCGTGCCGCTGTCGTTGATGCCGGGCGAGAGCGCCTTCGAGCCGATCTCGCCGAGCACGATCAGCCCCAGCCGCGGGTCCTGCACATAGCCGCGCGCATCGTCGACCACGACATGCTCGCGCAGTTCCCGCGTCAGTTCGTCGGTCACCTCGCAGGTGACATAGGCGATGGGCTGGCCGAGATGGACGAAATGCCCCGGCGTGACCGGCAGGTAGATCTCGCAATCCGCCTCTTCGGCGATCTCGTTGAGCCGGTCCTGATAGATCTGCACGATATAGCCGGCCTGCGAGGTGCGGATCGGCTCCACCCCCTCGGGCAGATCGCCGAGGGGATGGCCGCCGAGGCAGGGCTGGTCGAGCCGCTTGCGCAGCTCGCGGGCGGTGATGTCCTCGACCTGGCGGGCCGTCTGGTCGAGCGAGCCGAAGCCCTGCAAATGCAGCACCCAGCGGATCAGCGCCAGCACCACGAGGATGAGGACGACGACGGTCAGCAGGAAGAGGACCAGCGCCGCATCGTCGGAATAGACCCGCACTTCGCGCAGGATGATCGCCACCAGCGAGTAGACGAAGGCGCCGATGAATGTGGCGATGGTGTTCTGCGTCGTGGGGTCCTGCACGATCAGCCGGTGGACGCGGGGCGTCCATTGAGAGGCCGAAAAGGCATAGACGCTGACCATGATCGTCAGCGAGAAGATCGTCGCCGCGAGCATGGCGTTGGAGACGATGTCGAGCAGCCTATCTGCGCTGTCGCCGCCCACATAGGCCCGCCATTCCTGCGGCAAAAGCGGCGAGACGACCTGCGTCAGCCCGATGGAGATGAGCGCGAGGAGCCCGAAGAGCACCACGCGCACCCAGAGCGTCCGCCACAGATCCAGCGCCTTGCGCAGCACGGTCTCCGAGATGCCGGTCAGTGTCGCCATGGTGCTTCCCCTCGCCCGTTTGCGACAAATGGTGTCGCCGCCTGCACTTTCCCTCACCCGTGGCATCCCTAGGGTGGCGCCAGAACATCCGCCATCATCAGGAGGCCGAAAGATGAAGACAAGCACCCGTGTCGTGGTGATCGGCGGCGGCGTCGTCGGCTGTTCGGTGCTCTATCACCTCACCAAGCTCGGCTGGTCCGACGTCCTGCTGATCGAGCGCTCCGAGCTCACCTCGGGCTCCACATGGCACGCGGCGGGCGGCTTTCATACCCTCAACGGCGACACCAACATGGCGGCGCTGCAGGGCTACACCATCCGGCTCTACAAGGAGCTGGAAGAGATCACCGGCATGAACTGCGGGCTCCACCATGTCGGCGGCATCACGCTCGCCGACAACCGCGACCGCTTCGACATGCTGAAGGCCGAGCGCGCCAAGCACCGCTACATGGGGCTGGAGACCGAGATCCTCGGGCCGGAAGAGATCCGCGCCATGACCGATGGCCAGGTGAACACCGACGGCATCATCGGCGCGCTCTATGACCCATTAGACGGCCATCTCGACCCCTCCGGCACCACCCATGCCTACGCCAAGGCGGCGCGGATGGGCGGGGCGGAGATCGTGCTGCTCAACCGGGTGCTGGAACTGAACCCGCGCGGCGACGGCACGTGGGACGTGGTCACCGAGCATGGCACCGTCCATGCCGAGCACATCGTCAATGCCGGCGGCCTCTGGGCGCGGGAAATCGCAGCGATGGCAGGGCTTTACGCCCCGCTCCTGCCGATGGCCCACCAGTATCTGGTGACCGACGACATCCCCGAGATCTACGAGCGCGGCCAGGAATTCCCCCATGTGATGGACCCGGGAGGCGAGAGCTACCTGCGCCAGGAGGGCCGCGGGCTCTGCATCGGCTTCTACGAGAAGCCCTGCGAGCCGTGGTCCGTCGACGGCACGCCCTGGGAATTCGGGCACGAGCTCCTCAACGAGGCCTTCGACAAGATCGAGGACAGCGTCGCCTTCGCCTATCGCCGCTTCCCGGTGCTGGAACGCGCCGGCGTCAAGCGCGTCATCCACGGGCCCTTCACCTTCGCGCCCGACGGCAACCCGCTCGTCGGCCCGGTGCCGGGCGTGCCGGGCTACTGGAGCGCCTGCGGCGTCATGGCCGGATTCTCCCAGGGCGGCGGCGTCGGCCTGACGCTGGCCCAATGGATGATCGAAGGCGAGGCGGAGCGCGACGTGACGGGGCTCGACGTGGCCCGCTTCGGGCCCTGGATCAGCCCCGGCTACACGGTGCCGAAGGTCATCGAGAACTACCAGACGCGCTTCTCGGTCGCCTATCCCAACGAGGAAAAGCCCGCCGCCCGTCCGCACCGGACGACACCGATGTATGACATCTTCGATGGCATGGGCGCGGTCTGGGGCCAGCAATTTGGGCTGGAGGTGGTGAACTACTTCGCCAAGGGCGACGAGCCCCGCTACGAGACCCCGAGCTTCCGCCGGACCAACGCCTTCGAGGCGACCGGCCGCGAGGTGCGGGCCGTCCGCGAGGGGGTCGGCATCAACGAGGTGCAGAACTTCGGGAAGTTCGCTGTTACGGGCCCCAAGGCCCGCGAGTGGCTCGACCGGATCATGGCCGGCCGGGTGCCGAAGGCCGGGCGTGTGTCGCTCACCCCGATGCTGGCGCCGTCGGGGCGGATCATCGGCGATTTCACCATCTCCTGCCTTGGGAAGGAGAGCTTCCAGCTCACCGCCTCCTATGGCGCGCAGAACATCCATCTGCGCTGGTTCCTGAAGCATCTGGAAGAGGGCGTGCGGGTGGAGAACATCTCCGACCGCCGCACCGGCTTCCAGATCGCCGGGCCGAAGGCGACGGAGCTCTTGGCCGCCTGCACCCGCCAGCCGGTGAACCTCAGGTTCATGGACGTCCGCCCGATGGTGGTCGGCCAGGCGAACTGCATCGTCCAGCGGCTCAGCTACACCGGCGATCTCGGCTACGAGATCTATTGCGACCCGATGGACCAGCGGCAGCTCTGGGCCACGCTGACGAAGGTCGGCGCGCCGCTCGGCCTCGCCCCCTTCGGGATGCGGGCGATGATGTCGCTGCGGCTCGACCGGTTCTTCGGCTCCTGGCTCCGTGAGTTCTCGCCGGATTACACGCCGGCGGAGACGGGCATCGACCGCTTCATCCACTGGGGCAAGAACGCCGATTTCATCGGCCGCGCGCCGGTAGAGGCCGAGCGCGCCGCGCCCCCCGCCCGCCGGCTCGCGCATTTCGAGGTGGAGGCGGAGGATGCCGATGTCACCGCCTACGAGCCGATCTGGATCGGCGGCGAGGTGAAGGGCTTCTGCACCTCCGGAGGCTATTCGCACTGGCAGGGCAAGAGCCTCGCCTACGGGCTGATCCCCCGCGAGCTCTGGGAGCCGGGGCTAGAGGTCGAGATCGAGATCCTCGGCCAGCGCCGCCGCGCCGTTCAGGTGGCGGAAGACATGTGGGACAGCGACGGGTCCCGGATGCGCGGCTAGGCTCGGGATGATCCCCCTCCTCCTCCTCGCCGCCGGCCGCTCCTCTCGCATGCGAGGGGCGGACAAGCTGGCGGAGGAGGTGGGGGGCGAGCCGCTGCTCACCCGTACTGCCCGCGCCGCCTGCGCGGCAACGGCTCCGGTCTTCGTCGCCCTCCCCGCGCTCGATCACCCTCGCGCGGCGCTGATGGCGGGGCTGGAGGTCACGCCCCTCGCCCTCCCCGGCTCGGCGGAGGGGCTCGGCGGCACCGTCCGGGAGGGCGTCGCCGCCCTGCCCGCCTGCCCCGCCTTCCTGATCCTCGCCGCCGACCTGCCGCTCATCGAGGCGGCGGACATCACGGCCCTCCTCGCCGCGCGCGCGGCCCATCCGGAGGCGCTCATCTGGCGCGGTGCCACGCCCGAGGGCAAGGGCGGCCACCCGCTCCTCTTCGATGCCTCCCTCCGCCCCGCATTCGCGAAGCTCGAAGGAGACACCGGCGCCGCCCCGATCGTGCGGGCCAACCGCGCTCGCACACATTTGGTGCGTTACGCCGACGACCGCGCCCTCCTCGACCTCGACACGCCGGAAGACTGGGCCGCCTTCCGCTCCCGCTGACACAAGCCCCCTTCCTCTGCCCCTTTCCAAATACCCTTCGGGGGGGTCGCCATTGAGTGCGCCATTGGTTCAAGCACCAATGGCGACGGGGGCAGACAGCCCCCAGCCTTGCAACCAGCACAAACAGAAACGGCGGGGCCCGAGAGCCCCGCCGTCTGCGGCCGCCCCGAGGGGGGCCAGCTGCATGCCTGCCTTAGCGGGCCAGAAGCTGCGCTTCGTGCCGCTTCAGCGACTTCCGCGCGGCCTGGTAATCCTTGAGGCCGGTGTGCGACTTCAGCTCGGGGAAGAGCAAGAAGATCTCGTCCCGCTGCTCGTCGCCGATGCCCTTCAGCGTGTAGTCGCCGGGCTGGAAGCTCTCCGTCCAGGCGCCGTTCGACAGCACCACCTGGTGCCGGTCGAACATGAAGTGGATGTAGGCGGTCGAGGCGACCTCCACTTCCATCACGCCCGGCATGCCGACCAGATGCTTCGCCGCCGCCAGCACTTCGCTCTCTTCGAAGTAGAGCTGGGTGCGCTCGGAGGCGACCAGCAGCCGGTGGTTCGGCGAGACCATCATGTCGCGCTCCGGCAGGCCGTTGCCGAGGGCGCCGGCCTTGATGAGCACCGGCTTCAGCTGCGGGGCGCCGAAGAGGTCGCGGGCGGTGACGTCCTTGCGGCCGACCCAGCGGATCTCCTGGATGCCGTTGTCGCGGGTGATGATGCGGTCACCCTCGCGCAGGCTCTCCACCGGCACCTCGCCGCGCGGCGTGGCGATGGCCGTGCCGGGCGTGAAGCAGGGGATGACGTTCTCGATCTCGACGAAGGTCATCGTGGTGCCGTCCTTGAAGTGGACGATCCCGTCTTCCTTGTCCTTCGAGGTATACTCGATGTAGTCGACGTCGGTCCCCGTCAGGTCGAGCGTGTCGAAATCGTCGCCGCCGGCGCCGCCGTCGACATGATCGCCGCCGTTGCCGCCGATGAAGATGTCGCGGTCGTTGTTGCCGTAGAGCGAGTCGTTGCCCTGGCCGCCGATGATCGTGTCATTGCCGCGACCGCCGTAGATGAGGTCGTCGTCGATGCCGCCATCGAGGTAGTCGTTGCCGTCCTGGCCGAAGATCGTGTCGTCATCGTCGAGGCCGTAGACGGTGTCGTTGCCGGCCGAGGCGAAGATCACATCCTTGCCGTTGTCGGTGACGAGGTCGCCCTGGTCATCGCGGATGTTCAGTTCGTCGGGCAGGTCCGGGCCGTAGCCGCCGTAGATCACGTCGTCGCCGGCGCCGCCGATGATCACGTCGGAGCCTTCGCCGCCGATGATCGTGTCGTCGCCCTTGTCGCCCTGGATATAGTCGTTGTCGATGCCGCCGTTGATGACGTCGTCGCCCTTGCCGCCGTAGAGACGGTCGGCATCGTCGCCGCCGTAGATCGTGTCATCCCCGGCGCCGCCATAGAGCGTGTCCATGTCGTCGTAGGGATCGGGATCCTGCGACAGGGGCGGATAGGGATTGTCGAACTTCGGCAGGCCGCCGTCGCCGCCATAGATGACGTCGTTGCCGTCGCCACCATGGACGGTGTCCTGGCCGTCGCCGGCGATGACCGTGTCGTCGCCGCCCTTGGCGTAGATCAGGTCGTCATTGCCGTCGTGCCCGTCGAGCAGCGCGTCGTCATTGTCGACCTTGTCGCCCTCGGGATCGCCCTCATAGCTCGTGTCGATGACATCGTTGCCGGCCGTGCCCTCGACGGTGCCGTCGGGGCCGGTGGGCTCGGGGTCGACCGGGCCGCCCGGATCGTCGGGCTCGATGAGGGTCTCGATCTCGAAGAAGGTGATCTGCTCGCCGGTCGGCAGGCCGTCGTCGTCGAGAAGCGCGATGGTGCCGTTATAGCCGTTCCCGTTCTCGTCGGGCTCCATGTAGAGGATCTCGTAGCGGCCGATCTCGCGCAGGTCGAGCGTGTCGCAGTCGAGGCCGCCGGAGCCGCCGAGATAGCAGTCGTTGCCCCGCGAGGCGATGATCACATCGGCACCGTCTTCGCCCCAGACGGTATCGTCGCCTTCGCCGCCGTCGAGCGTGTCGTTGCCCGCGCCGCCGACGAGAAGGTCGTTGCCCTCGCCGCCGTAAAGCGTGTCGTCTCCGCCGAAGGTCCAGATGGTGTCGTTGCCGGCCCCACCGTAGACGAGGTCATTGCCCTCGCCCGGCGCATCATTCTCCGGATCCCCGGTGTAGACGTCGTGGATTCGGTCGTCGCCACTGGTGCCGTCAATCGTGCCAGCCATCTCTACCACTCCAAATCTCGCCGGCATGCCGGCCGCGGCGATGCCGCGAGAAAAAGGTCCTGCACGGCGCCTGTCGCAAGCGCCGCGCGCGCCCGCCCTTGTGGCGGTGCGCCGTCTAGCCTGTTCCGCGTTGAGACCGAGCCCAGCAGCAGACCACTTTTCCGACCTGTCAGCCGGACCGGCTCCCCCAAGCCGGGGGCCCGTCACTCGGGCCACGATCTGGATACCGGCGAATTTGGAGCGAACAAAGCGAAAATTGTTGGAAAGATGATGGCAAATTGCCGAGGACCTCGCGGCAGGTCCGGGGCAGCCTGCCTCATTTGCGAGGGCTACGCGGGAATTGTTGCGACAAGGGAACCAATCACGACCCTTGGGCGGCGGTGCCGGGCGCGTAATGCAACTTAAGGACGAGTTTGCCATCCGGATTGTTGACGCCTGACCACCTGTCAGCCCAGGCCGGGCGGGCGGTGCGGGGCGGAGGGGCGGCCTCGCCCCTCGTCTCCGACTTTGAACCAATCTTTGCAAAGCCGGCCGATTGGTGCCGGAGCTCCGAAGAGACGGCGCAAATCTAGATGCGAATCAAGATATCCAAGGGGAAAGTCGGGCGAATTTGCCTAAAGCGGGCCCGGGCCCGCCCGGGGCCGCCTCACTTCGATGCTGGTACCGGTGGTCGGACTCGAACCGACACGATGTTGCCATCGGCGGATTTTGAATCCGCTGCGTCTACCATTCCGCCACACCGGCCTGGCGCCGACCTAGCCGCAGCGGGCCGGCGCCGTCAATCGCGTCGTGGGCGGCCTCCCTCGCGGCCCTAGAGCCGCGAGGCGCCGAACGTGTCGCAGGCGGTGATGTCGCCGCTGCGGTAGCCCGTCTCGAACCAGCGCTGGCGCTGCTCGGAGGTGCCATGCGTGAAGGTCTCCGGCCGCACGCGGCCGCCCGACTGGCGCTGCAGCGTGTCGTCGCCGATCCGCGCGGCGGCGTTCATCGCCTCGGCGATGTCGCCGGGCTCGATCGTGCCGAGCTGGCTTTCGGCGGCGCGCGCCCAGATGCCGGCATAGCAATCGGCCTGAAGCTCGATGCGCACCGAGATCGCATTCGCCTGCTCCTCGCTCGAGCGGCTCTGCAGGGCCTGCGCCTCGGAAAGGATGCCGAGCTCGTCCTGCACGTGATGGGCGACCTCATGGGCGATCACATAGGCCGAGGCGAAATCGCCCCCGGCGCCGAGCTGCCGATCGAGCGTCGTGAAGAACTGGGTGTCGAGATAGATGCGCTCGTCGTTCGGGCAGTAGAACGGGCCGGTCATGGCGCTCGCCCCGCCGCAGGCGGAGGAGGTCGAGCCGGAGAAGAGCACCAGCGTCGAGGGGTCGTAGGGCTGGCCCACATCTTCGGCGAAGATGCCGCTCCAGACCTCTTCGGTATCGGCCAGCGTCACGGCGGCGAAATCGCCGGCGGCCTCTTCCTCGGCGCTGAGCGGGCGCTCGCTGCCGGGCTGCGAGACATAGCCGCCCCCGCCGTCGCTGCCGCCGAGAAGCGGCGTCAGATCGACGCCGAGGAACCAGCCGACCACGACGATGGCGAGGAGCCCGAGCCCCCCGGCCCCGCCGAGCCGCACGGCCCCGCCGCCCCTGCCGCCCCGACCGCGCCGGTCGATCACATTGCGGCTCTGCCGCCGTCCCTGCCATTTCATGTGGTGCCCTCCGTCCCGGCCCGTCGTTTTGTCGTGAACGCCGTGTGATTGACCATCGTTCCCGGCCATGTCCTAAGGAGCCATCGGGTTTTGGGGAATGACGTGATCCGCCGCCTTTACGACTGGACGATCTCGCTCGCCTCGCATCCGCGCGCCCTCTGGGCGCTGGCGATCGTGGCCTTTGCCGAAAGCTCGTTCTTCCCGATTCCGCCCGATGTGGTGCTCATCCCGATGATCATCGCCCGGCCGGGCCGCGCCTTCCACTATGCCCTGGTGGCGACGCTGGCCTCGGTGGCCGGCGCGCTCGCGGGCTATCTGATCGGCTGGGGGCTCTTCGAGCAGCTCGGCCAGCCGATCCTCGATCTATACGGCAAGACGGAGGATTTCTCCGCCTTCGCCGAGCGCTACAACAGCTGGGGCGCCTGGGCGGTGCTGATTGCGGGCGTGACGCCCTTCCCCTTCAAGGTCATCACTATCGCCTCGGGGGCCACCGGCCTGTCGCTGCCGATCTTCATCCTGTGCGCGATCATCGCGCGCGCGCTGCGCTTCTTCCTTGTCGCCCTGCTGCTCTGGCGCTTTGGTGAGCCGGTGCGCGACTTCATCGAGCGGCGGCTCGGGCTCGTGTTCGCCCTTCTCTGCCTGCTGTTCTTCGGCGGCTTCTATCTTGTGAGGTATCTATGACCCGTCTGCAACTTTCGCTGATCGCCGCCGCCGGGTCGCTCCTGCTGCTGGCCGGCGCCTTCGGCTTTCAGCTCATCGGCTACCTGCCCTGCAAGATGTGCCTCTGGCAGCGCTGGCCGCATGCCGCCGCCGTGCTGATCGGGCTCGCCATGCTGATCGTCCCCGGCCGCATCTGGCCCTGGCTCGGCGCGCTGGCGACGGCGGTGACTGCCGGCATCGGCATCTTCCACACCGGCGTCGAGCGCGACTGGTGGGAGGGGCCGACCTCCTGCACCTCCTCCGGCACCGGGCTCGGGGATCTCGGCGGCGCCGACCTCCTCTCCACCGACGGGCCGGGGATCGTGCTCTGCGACCAGGTCTCGTGGGCCTTCGCGGGCCTCTCCATGGCGAGCTGGAACGCGATCTTCTCGCTCGTGCTCATGCTCATCTGGCTCCGCGCCGCCCGGGCCGCGCCCGCGATGCGCTGAGGGAGACCCGCCACCTGTCAGGCCCGGCCTGTCGCCTTCGGGCGGCCCGCTGCCGGGCCGTCAGGAATAGCGGAATTCGCCGGTGACGTTTCGCCATTCGCCCGAGGCGAGGCGGCGGCGATGCGTGAAGCGCACCGAATGCAGCGGGCCCTCGATATGCTCCTGCCAATGCTCGATGAGCTTGAAGAGCCGGGGGTGATCCGGCGCCAGATCGTAATCCTGCCAGATGAAGCTGTTGAGAACGCTGCGATAATCCGGCATCCGGTAGAAGAGCTCGGCCGTCGTCAGCCCGTAGCCCTTCAGCATCAGCTCCGTCTCGCTTGCCTGCGATTCTGCCATGGCGCCGGCCCTCTTTGCCAACCTCACGGAAGCAGCTTGCCAGCGACAGGTTAAGAGTCAACGAAAACAATATGTTGGCAATGAGTCCGGCTGGCTGCCAACCTTGTTGGCGCCCCGGCATTGTAACCTAGGGATGGCGGGTGATATAGTCAGCCGCAACAAGATATGGCGCGACAAGAACAGGCCAGACGTGACCGATACGCCCGATTTCCCGACAGATGATGAAGATGGCGGCACCCCGCGGAGCAGCTATGACGGCCCGACCGTCTCGATCTCCCAGGAGCTGAAGACCGCCTATCTCGATTACGCGATGAGCGTCATCGTCAGCCGGGCGATTCCCGATCTGCGCGACGGTCTGAAGCCGGTGCACCGGCGCATCCTCTTCTCGATGCACGAGACGGGCAACACGCCCGACAAGGCCTATCGCAAGTCCGCCCGCCCCGTCGGCGACACGATGGGCCGCTACCACCCGCATGGCGACAGCGCGATCTACGACGCCCTCGTGCGGATGGCGCAGGATTTCTCGATGTCCCTCCCCCTCCTCGACGGGCAGGGCAACTTCGGCTCGATGGACGGCGACCAGGCCGCCGCCATGCGCTACACCGAAGTGCGGATGGACAAGCCCGCGACCTATCTTCTCGCCGATATCGAGAAGGACACGGTCGACTTTCAGGACAATTACGACGGCAAGGATCGTGAGCCCACCGTCCTGCCGGCGCGCTTCCCCAACATGCTCGTCAACGGCGCGGGCGGCATCGCCGTCGGCATGGCGACGAACATCCCGCCCCACAATCTGGGCGAGGTCGTGGACGCCTGCCTCGCGCTGCTCGACAATCCCGATCTCAGCTCCGAGGAGCTGATCGAGTTCGTCCCCGCCCCGGACTTCCCGACGGGCGGGCTGATCCTCGGCCGCTCCGGCGCGCGGCGCGCCTATCTGGAAGGGCGCGGCTCCGTCATCATCCGCGCGAAGTCCCACACCGAAGAGATCCGCAAGGACCGCTGGGCGATCATCATCGACGAGATCCCCTATCAGGTGAACAAGGCGACGATGATCGACCGCATCGCCGAGGCGGCGCGGGACAAGCGGATCGAGGGCATCGCCCATGTGCAGGACGAGAGCGACCGCCACGGCGTGCGCGTCGTCATCGAGCTGAAGCGCGACGCGACGGCGGAGGTGGTGCTGAACCAGCTCTTCCGCTTCACGCCGATGCAGACCTCCTTCGGCTGCAACATGCTGGCGCTGAACGGCGGCAAGCCCGAGGTGCTGACGCTCCGCGGCTTCCTTGTCGCCTTCCTCGACTTCCGCGAAGAGGTCGTGGCGCGGCGAACGGCCTTCGAGCTCAGGAAGGCCCGCGAGCGGGCGCATATCCTCTGCGGCCTCGCCGTCGCCGTCTCCAACGTCGACGAGGTGGTCGCCACGATCCGCCGCTCCGCCGATGCCGCCGAGGCGCGCGAAGCGCTGATGACCCGCCGCTGGCCGGCCGCCGAGATCGCCGATTACATCAAGCTGATCGACGACCCGACGCATACGATCAACGACGACGGCACCTACAACCTCTCCGAGGCCCAGGCCCGCGCCATTCTCGAATTGCGCCTGCAGCGCCTCACCCAGATCGGCGTCAAGGAGGTGACCGACGAGCTCGAGACCCTCGCCGCCACCATCAAGGATTGCCTCGAGATCCTGCGCTCCCGCGCCCGGATCATCGGCATCATCCGCGCCGAGCTGGAGGAGGTGAAGAGCCTCTTCGCCGTGCCGCGCCGGACGGAGATCACCGACTGGGCCGGCGATCTCGACGACGAAGACCTGATCGAGCGCGAGGACATGGTCGTGACCGTCACGCAGGGCGGCTACATCAAGCGCACCCCGCTCGCCGATTTCCGCTCGCAGCGGCGCGGCGGCAAGGGCCTCTCCGGCGGCGGGCTGAAGGAAGAGGACGTGGTGACGACGCTCTTCGTCGCCAATACCCACGACCAGCTCCTGTTCTTCACGACCGACGGCATGGTCTACAAGCTGAAGTGCTGGCGCCTGCCGGCCGGCGGGCGGACCTCGCGCGGCAAGGCCATCGTCAACATCCTGCCGATCCCGGGCGGCGTCTCCATCGCCGCAATCATGCCGGTCGACCGGCCGGAGGAGGATTGGGACAGCCTTAACATCGTCTTCGCGACCAGCGCGGGCGACGTGCGGCGGAACCACCTTTCCGACTTCACCAATGTCATGCGAAACGGCAAGATTGCCATGAAGCTGCCCGATGACGGCTCCGTCAGCCTGATCGGCGCCCGCATCTGCGCCGAGAGCGACGACGTGATGCTCGTCACCGATTCCGGCCGGGCGATCCGCTTCCCCGTCACCGATGTGCGGGTCTTCTCGGGCCGCTCGTCCACCGGCGTGCGCGGCATCAGGCTGAGCAATGGCGACCGTGTGGTCTCCATGTCTGTCATCCGGCATTTCGAGGCCTCCCCGGAGGAACGCGCCGGCTATCTCAAGATGCGCCGCGCCATGGCCGGCGTCACCGAAGAGCCGGAGGCCGAGGACGAAGAGGCCACCGCCGGCGCCATCAGCACCGAGCGCTATGCCGAGATGTCGGCCGCCGAGCACCTGATCCTCACGATCACCGCACGCGGCCTCGGCAAGCTCTCCTCCAGCCACGATTATCCCGTCCGCGGGCGTGGCGGCATGGGCGTGATGGCGATGGACAAGGCGATGCGCGGCGGCGCCATCGTCTCGTCCTTCCCGGTCGAGATGGGCGACCAGATCATGCTGGTGACGACCACCGGCCAGTCGATCCGCGTGCCGGTGGAAGGCATCTCCTTCCGCTCGCGCTCGGCGGGGGGCGTGCGGGTCTTCAACACCGGCAAGGGTGAGGAGGTCGCCTCCGTCGCCTGGATCGCCGAGGCGGACGAGGCCGAGGTGCCGGGCGATGACGAGGCCGGAGAGCCCGGCGAGGCTTAACGCTCTCTTCAGCTTGGGGCGTCATGCTCCTCCCCGGTGGCGGGGAGGAGCGTCGCATGAACCTGTATCACTGCATGATCGAACTGAAGGACGGCGCGAAGGCCCTGCTCTTCGCCCGCGCGGTCGAAACCTGGCTCGGCCTTCTGCAGGAACGACGGATGATCGCCTCCTGGCGGCTCTTCCGCCGCAAACTCGGGCTCTCTTCCGGGGCGCACAGCGATTTCATCCTCGAGGTGGAGGTCGGCAGCCTCGTGGCACTCGAGCGGGCCTTCACCTCGCTGAGCGAACTGGCGGAGGATGAAGAGGTGACGCGGCTCTACGATCAGGTGCATGCCATGATCCTCAAGGCCGATGTCGGGCTCTACCGCCCCTATCCCGACGCCAGCCAGCGCGAGCGCATCGCGTTGATCTGAGGGCCAAAAATTCTTCGCCGAAGAATTCTGAGCGAAAATTCATCCGCAGAAGAATTTTGCGCCCGGCCGCGACCGGCGGCGCGCCCTTCCCCTTGGCCCGCATTCGGCCTATCTCGCCCCCATGACAGAGACACTCCATATCGTCGGCGGCGGGCTCGCCGGATCCGAAGCCGCATGGCAGGCCGCCGAGGCGGGCGTCGACGTGGTGATCCACGAGATGCGCCCCCTCGTCGGCACCTTTGCCCACAAGACGGGCGATCTGGCCGAGATGGTCTGCTCCAATTCCTTCCGCTCGGACGACAGCGACAACAACGCCGTTGGCCTCCTCCATTGGGAGATGCGCCAGGCCGGCGGCCTCATCATGGAGATGGGCGATGCCCATCGCCTGCCCGCCGGCGGGGCGCTCGCGGTCGACCGCGAGGGCTTCTCCGCCGCCGTCACCGCGCGGCTCCGCGCCCATCCGCGGGTGCGGGTCGAGCCGGGCGAGATCACCGAGCTGCCGCGCGACGGCCACTGGATCATCGCCACCGGCCCCCTCACCTCCTCCGCCCTCGGCCAGGCCATTGCCGCCGAGACAGGCGCCGAGGCGCTGGCCTTCTTCGACGCCATCGCCCCCATCGTCCATGCCGAGACCATCGACATGAGCACCGTCTGGGCGCAGTCGCGCTACGACAAGGGCGAGACGGAGGCGGAGCAGAAGGCCTATCTCAACTGCCCCATGACGAAGGCCCAGTACGAGGATTTCATCGACGCGCTCCTCGCCGCCGACAAGACGGAGTTCCACGAGGGCGAGACGGCCGGCTATTTCGACGGCTGCCTGCCGATCGAGGTCATGGCCGAGCGCGGCCGCGAGACCCTGCGCTTCGGGCCGATGAAGCCCATCGGCCTGACCAACGCGCACCGGCCGGACGAGAAGCCCTATGCCGTCGTGCAGCTCCGCCGCGACAACCAGCTCGGCACGCTCTATAACATCGTCGGCTTCCAGACGAAGATGAAGTACGGCGCGCAAACCGAGGTGTTCAAACGTATTCCGGGGTTGGAGGAGGCGAGCTTCGCCCGGCTCGGCGGCATCCACCGCAACACCTTCCTGAACTCGCCGACCCTGCTCGACGCGCAGATGCGCCTCAAGACCCGGCCCAATATCCGCTTCGCGGGGCAGATCACCGGGGTGGAAGGCTATGTGGAATCGGCCTCGATGGGCCTCCTCGCCGCCCGACTGGCGGTGGCGGAGATCCGGGGGCAGAGCCTGCCTCCTGTGCCGCCGACCACCGCCATCGGCGCCCTCGTGAGCCATATCACCGGCGGAGCGGAGGCCAAGACCTTCCAGCCGATGAACGTGAACTTCGGCCTCTTTCCCCCTCTGCCGGAAGCGAAATCCGGCCGGCGCGGCCGGAAGGAGCGCTACCCGGCCTATACAGCCCGCGCCAAGGCCGACTGGCGCGCCTGGCTCGATGCAACGGCATTGGCGGAGGCCTGAGCGCCTGCTAGACTTGGGCCCATGGGTGGCTTTCTGAAGAACGTCTATGATCTCGACGGCGAGGGTGCCGTGCGCGACTATTATGACGGCTGGGCCGCGAGTTACGACGCGGAGTTGAGGCAGGCCGGCTATGCGACGCCCGCCCGCTGCGCCGCTGCGCTCGCCGCCACGGGCCTGTCCAAGGATGCGCCCATTCTCGACATGGGCTGCGGCACGGGCCTTTCCGGCGTCGCGCTCGCGGCCGAGGGGTTTGAGGTCATCGACGGCTGCGACCTGTCGGAGGGGATGCTGAAGGTGGCGCGTGCCCGCGGGCTCTACCGCCACCTTTTCCCCGCCGGCGAGACGCCGCCCGAGCAGCCCCGCGCCGTGACCGCCGTCGGCGTCATCGGCCCGGGCGCCGGGCCGATCTCGCTTTTCGATCAATGCCTTGATCTTCTGCCTTCAGGCGGGCTCTTCTGCTTCTCCTTCAACGACCATGCGCTCGAGGTGCCGGAATTCCCGGCCGCTCATGCGCGGGCGCTCGAAAGCGGCCTTGCCGTGCAGCGCTTTGCCGAGCTCGGCCCCCATCTGCCGAGCATGGACGTGAAGTCCATGGTCTATGTCCTTGAGAAGAGGTGAGAACCCGCTTCGCGCCCTCTCCGACGGGGCCCCTTCATCTCGGCCATGCCTATGCGGCGATCCTCGCCCATGACATGGCCCGCGCCGCTGGCGGCGCCTTCCTGATCCGCATCGAGGATATCGACAGGAGCCGCGCCCGCCCCGAATGGGAGGCGCAGAACTTCGACGACCTCCGCTGGCTCGCCCTCGCCTGGGAGGAGCCGGTGCTCCGCCAGTCGGACAACCTCGCCGCCTATCGCGCGGCGCTCGCCCGCCTCACCGATGCCGGCCTCACCTATCCCTGCGCCTGCCGCCGCCGCGACATCGAGGCGGCGCTCACCGCCCCGCAGGAGGGCGATCCGCCCATCGGCCCCGACGGGCCGGTCTACCCCGGCACCTGCCGGCATCTGGGGCTCGGCGAGGCGGGCAATGCCATCCGGCTCGACATGGCGCGCGCCGCGACGGGGCCGGTGCGGTTCACCGACGAGCTCCGGGGCGAGGTGACGCTCAGCCCGGAGGAGATGGTGGCCGGCATCGGCGACGTGATCCTGGCGCGGCGCGACATGGGCACGTCCTACCACCTCTCGGTCGTGGTGGATGATGCCGCGCAGGGCATCACCCATGTCACGCGGGGCGAGGACCTCTTCGAGGCGACGGCGATCCATGCGCTGCTGCAGGACCGGCTGGGCCTGCCCCGCCCCGTCTATCACCACCACCGGCTGATCCGCGACGCTTCCGGCAAACGGCTCGCCAAGCGCGACGATGCCCGGGCGATCTCGCGCTACCGGGAAGAGGGGGCGAGCCCGGCGGACGTCAGGCGGATGGTGGGGCTGCCGGGCTGAGGCGCGGGGCGGGGCGGGAGAGGCCGCCCGTGGTGGGGTGAAGCCCCACCCTACGACTACGGCGCCGCCCGGGCGTAGGGTGGGTTTTCAACCCACCGCCCGTCAGGGCGCCGCCTCCAGCTCCACCACCTCGCCGTCCTGCACCGCCCGATAGAAGCAGCTCCGGCGGCCGGTGTGGCAGGCCGGCCCCTGCTGCTCGACCGTGAGCAGCAGGCAATCCTCGTCGCAATCGAAGCGCAGCTCGACCAGGCGTTGCGTATGGCCCGACGTCGCGCCCTTCTCCCAGAATTCGGCGCGGGAGCGGCTCCAGTAGGTGACGCGGCCGGTCTCCAGCGTGCGCGCCACCGCTTCGGCATTCATCCAGGCCATCATCAGCACCTCGCCCGAGGCGGCGTCCTGGGCGATGGCCGGGATCAGCCCGGCGTCGTTGTAACGAAGTCGCGCGGGGTCGAAACTCATGGGCGCTCTCCCTTTGCCTCGGCGGGTCAGGGGGCCTATCTAGGGGCCGAAGACAGCCAGCGAAAGCCCCCGAATGTCGGCCGACAGCGACCTCATCAAGCTCTATTCCTCCCGCATCCTCGGGCTGACCGCCACGATGCCCCGCATCGGCCGGCTGGACGCACCCGATGGCGAGGCCCGCCGCCGCTCGCCGACCTGCGGCTCGACGGTCACCGTGACGATAGGCTGGGACGGCGAGACGGTCACCGACTATGCGCAGGAGGTGAAGGCCTGCGCGCTCGGGCAGGCCTCCGCTTCCGTCGTGGGCTCGGTGGTCGTGGGGCTGGACGAGGCGGCGATCCGCAAGGGGCGCGACGAGCTGAAGGCCATGCTGGCCGGCGGCCCGCCGCCGGAAGCGCCCTTCGACGGGCTCGAGGCGCTGGCCCCGGCGCGCGACTATGCCAACCGGCACGGCTCGATCATGCTGGCGCTTGAGGCGACGCTGGAGGCCATTGGCGCGGCCAAGGCGGCGCGCGCCACCGGCTGAAAGGGAGCGAAAACCAGGTGGTTTCCGCTGCGGGGGCGCTGCCCCCGCGCCCCCGAGGTGTTTGGAAAGGGGCAGGAGGCAGGGGCGGTCAGAGCGCCTTGAAGCGCTCTTTCTGGCGGGAGGTCCAGCGGAGCGTGAGGGCGTAGCCCTCCTCCGTCTGCTCCTCCGCCTCGATCACCTCCTGCTCATGCAGCCAGGCGCGCTTGCGGCCCTCGGCGAAGGGCAGGAAGAGCTCCTCCACCGTCCGGGCCGGCGCGAGGGTGGCGGCGATGGTCTCCGTCAGGGCGGTCACCCCCTGCCCCGTGATCGCCGAGATTGCCACGGGGCCTTCCTGGCCGGCGCGGCGCTCGGCCGCCTCCTGCGCCATCTCGGGCAGGAGGTCGACCTTGTTCCAGACCTCGATCACCGGCACGTCGGGATCGACGCCGAGGCTGGCGAGGATGGTCTCGACCTCCTCTGCCTGCGCCTCGGTCTCGGCATGGGCGATGTCGCGGACATGGAGGATGAGGTCGGCCTCCAGCACCTCTTCCAGCGTGGCGCGGAAGGCGGCGACGAGCTCGGTCGGCAGGTCGGAGATGAAGCCTACCGTATCGGAGAGGATCACCTCCTGCCCGTCGAGGCGCAGGCGCCGCATCGTGGGGTCGAGCGTGGCGAAGAGCATGTCCTTCGCCATGACCTCCGCCCCGGTCAGGCGGTTGAAGAGCGTGGACTTGCCGGCGTTGGTATAGCCGACGAGGGCGACGATCGGGTACGGCACCTTGGCCCGCGCCGCGCGGTGGAGGCTGCGGGTCTTCTGCACCTTGCCGAGCTGACGGCGGAGCCGCGTGAGCTGCTCGTCGATGGCGCGGCGGTCCGCCTCGATCTGCGTCTCGCCGGGGCCGCCGACGAAGCCGAGGCCGCCGCGCTGGCGCTCGAGGTGAGTCCAGGCGCGCACCAGCCGGGTGCGCTGGTAGCTGAGCGCCGCCATCTCGACCTGCAGGACGCCCTCGCGGGTCCGGGCGCGGTCGGAGAAGATTTCGAGGATCAGCCCCGTCCGGTCGAGGAGCTTGACCTTCCACTCCTTCTCCAGATTGCGCTGCTGCACCGGGCTCACGGGCCCGTCGACGAGCACCAGCTCGATCTCGGCGGCTTCGATCCGGCTCTTGAGCTCGGCGACCTTGCCGGAGCCGAAGAGCATCCCGGGCTGGGGTTTCGGCAGCGGCACGACCTCGCCCGCCACCACCTCGATGGCCGGCAAGGCAGCAGCCAGCGCCACCGCCTCTTCGAGGGCGGGCGCGGCGGCCCGGCGATCCGGGTCGTTCTTCATGTCTGGGTGGAGCACCAGGGCGCGGGTCGGGGCCGCGGCGGTGGCGCCCTCAGGGAGCGTGTCTGTCAATCGTCACTGTCATTCAGGTTGATCGGCTGGCTCGGCATGATCGTCGAGATGGCGCTCTTGTAGACCAGCTGGCTCTGCCCGTCACGACGCAGGAGCACGCAGAAGCTGTCGAACCAGGTGATGACACCCTGCAGCTTCACGCCGTTGATGAGAAAGATGGTGACCGGAACCTTGATCTTGCGGACATGGTTGAGAAACGCGTCCTGCAGGTTCTGCTTGTCAGCGGCCATTCGATGAGCCCTTTTTCTTGTCTCGGCCGCGATCGGCCTGTCCCTGTCGTTTGCACAAGTATGAAGCGGGGCTTGCGGAGTTTCCACCCCCAATGTGGCGGGGCTCAGCGGCGCCAGGCCGCAGGGTTGAAAAGGGCAATGAGCGCCAGCGTTTCCATCCGCCCGAGCACCATGGCGCAGGCGAGGATCACCTTCGCCTCCCCCGGCACCCCGTCGAGCGAGATCGGGTATTCGCCCGCGATCTCGACGATGGGCCCGCAATTGGCGAGCGCCGCCACGGCGAGGATCATCGCGGTCTCGAACTGGACGCCGTAGAGGCTGAGGAGCAGCATGACCGTCGTCACGCTGAGCGCGAAGAGCATGAAGAAGAGCCAGGAGATATAGGCGCCCTGCCGCCTGATCCGCCGCGCCTTTTCCCCCGAGCCCCCAACGGAGGAAGGATGCACCAGCCGCGCCAGCTCGCGTTCGCCGTGCTTGTAGAGCGCATAGATGCGCAGGAGCTTCACGCCGCCAGCCGTGGTCGCCACACCGCCGCCGACGAGCGCCAGGCCGACGAGGACGAGCCCCGGCGTATGCAGGCCCGACCAGTCCTGCGTCAGGTGCCATTCGGCGCTCTCGAAACCGGTGGTCGTGAGGAAGGAGAGGACCGTGAAGACGCTCCCCCAGAGCGCGCCGATGGCGGAGCCGAGCCCGCCGGTATGGATCCCGTCGCCAGAGGCGGCGATGAAATGCCGCAGGAAGAGCAGCGCCGGCACGATGATGACCAGCGCCAGCGCCATCGTGATCTCGGGGTCGTTCACGAAGCTCTTGCCGCGCTCGCGCATCGAGCGGCGGGCAAAGGTGTGGCGCGACAGGGCGAAGATCATGAAACAGGCGATCAGGAGCTCGCCGAAGAAGCCAGAGCCGGTGAAGGAGGTGCCGGTCTGCAGGGGCGAGATGCCGGAGGTCGCCATGGTCGACATGGCGTGGCAGATCGCGACGAGCGGCACCTCGCCCGAGATCAGAAGCCCGATCCAGAGCGCCGCGGTCAGCCCGGCATAGACCGGCGCCAGCGCCGCCGCCTGTCGGGTCAGCCGCTCGGCCGGCAGCGCATGGCGGGCGAAGCGCGACAGGCGGCCGGCGTTGCCATCGGCGCCGGCGGCCGATTGCACCTCGAAGCCGCCGAGGTTCATGGGCGCAAGGAGCGCCGCGGCCGTGACCCAGACGGTCAGCCCCCCGAGCCAGCCGACGAGCGCCCGCCAGAGGTGGAGCGAGGGATTGAGCCGCCCGAAATTGTCATAGACGGTGCCGCCGGTGGTGGTGAAGCTCGCCACCATCTCGAACCAGGCGTCGAGAAAGCTGTCTTCCCCGAGCGCGATGTAGAAGGGCACGGCGAGCATCGCCGGCAGCACCAGGAAGGCGGCGAGGAGGCCGACGAGCTGGCCCTGCGGCGCCGAGCGCGGCGCGCCGCCCCGGGTGGCGATGCCGATCAGCAGCGTCAGCATCCCGAAGAGGATGAAACCGTAGAAGAAGATGCGCGCGGTGTGGAAATCCTCCAGCGTCAGCGCATGAAGGGCCGGCACCAGCATCGCCGCCGTGCCGATGCCCATGGCATAGACGAAGAACGGGGCCCCGGCCTTGCGCTCTGCCAGTTGCATCGGCGGCCCCCCTTCAGAAGAAGTCGATGGAGACCTGCAGGAGCCGCTCCACCTGATGCACGTCGGGGCTCATGGCGAAGAGCGCCACGAGGTCGCCCTCCTCGATGCGGACATCGCCGGTCGGCTTCACATATTTCCCGTCGCGCAGGATGCCGCCGACGCGCACGCCTTCGGGGAAGGCGATCTCGCGCACCCGCTGGCCGGCGATGGTGGAGGTGCCAAGCACCTGTGCCTCGATCATCTCGGCCTCGGCATCGCCGATGGAATAGACGCCCCGGACGCGGCCATGGCGGATGTGGCGCAGGATCGACGAGACGGTTGTGGCGCGCGGGTTGATATAGGCGTCGATGTTGAGCGGCCCCATCAGCGGAAGGAGCGTCGGGTCGTTGACGAGACAGATCGACATCTTGGCGCCGAGTTCTTTGGCGCGGACGGAGGCAAGGAGGTTGGTCTTGTCGTCATCGGTGACGGCGAGGACGGCATCGGCCGCCTCGACCCCCGCCTCCTCCAGAAGCGCCGCATCGAGCCCGTCGCCATTGAGCACGATGGTGCGCTCCAGCGCGTCGGCGGCGATCTCGGCGCGGCGGCGGTCCTTCTCGATGACCTTGACGCGGATGCGCCGCTCCTCGAGCACGCGCGCGACGCCGAGCCCGACATTGCCGCCGCCGATGATGACGACGCGGTCCTGCTTGGCGGTGGATTTGCCGAAGATCTCCAGCGTCCGCCCCACGTCCTCGGACGAGGTGAAGACATAGGCCTCGTCATCGACGAAGAGCTGGTCATCCGCCGCCGGCACGAAGAGCTTGCCGCTCCGCCTTACGCCGACGACGATGGCGCGGAGCGTGGAGAAAAGATCGGTGAGCTGCCTCAGCGGCGTGCCGATGATCGGGCAATCCTCGCCGATCTTGAGCCCGAGGAGCTGCGCCTTGCCGGCGAAGAAGCTCTCGGTATCGAAGGCCGAGGGTGCGGCGAGGCGCTGCATGGCGGCCTCCGCCACCTCGCGCTCGGGGGAGATCACCACGTCGATCGGCATGTGATCGCGGCGGTAGAGATCGGAATAGATCGCGTCGAGATAGCTCTGCGAACGCAGGCGGGCGATCTTGCGGCTGATGGCGAAGACCGAATGCGCCACCTGGCAGGTGACCATGTTGACCTCGTCGCTATGGGTCGCGGCGATGATCATGTCGGCATCGGGGGCGCCGGCGCGCTCGAGGATGTCGGGATAGGAGGCATGGCCGATGATGCCCTGCACATCGAAGCTCTCGGTCACCCGGCGGACGAGATCGGGGTTGAGGTCGACGACGGTGACGTCATTGCGCTCCCCCGACAGGTGCCGGGCGATCTGCCAGCCGACCTGGCCCGCGCCGCAGATGATGACCTTCATGCATGCCCTCTGATGCGGCCCCGTTCCTGGCGCCATGGGTGCCAGAGGCGGGGGGTGGGGTCAATCGGGGGGGCGCCGCCCCCGGCCCCCCGAGGAGGGGGGCCGGAGCCGGGTGGAGGCTCTGCCTCCACACCTCCGAGGTATTTCCGGCCAGATGAAAGGCCGATCAATCCTCCCCCACATGCGCCACCCGGGCGCCCGACTTGTTGGAGGTGACGACGCCGAGGCTCTTGAGCTTGCGGTGAAGCGCCGAGCGCTCCATGCCGACGAAGCTCGCGGTGCGGGAGATGTTGCCGCCGAAGCGGTTGATCTGCGTGAGCAGGTATTCGCGCTCGAAGAGCTCGCGCGCCTCACGGAGCGGCAGAGTGGCGAGCCCGCCGGAGAGCACCACGCGGCCCTCCTCCTGCCCGCCCGCATCGTCGGGGCCGGGCAGCTCCTTGGCGGAGATATCGCCCGTCGGCTCGCCGAGGATCAGGATCCGCTCGACCACATTCTTGAGCTGCCGCACGTTGCCCGGCCAGAGCATCGTCTGCAGGAGCGCCTTGGCATCCTCGCCGAGAAGCCTCAGCGGCAGGCCCTGTTCGCGGTTGAGCGCCCCGATGAAATGCTCAGCGAGAAGCGGGATGTCCTCCCGCCGCTCCTCGAGGCTCGGCACGGCGATCGGCACGACGTTGAGGCGGTGATAGAGCTCCTCACGGAAGCTGCCGCCGGCGATGGCCGCCTTGAGGTCGCGGTTGGTGGAGGAGATCACCCGCATGTCGACATGCACCTTCTCGGTGCCGCCGACGCGAGTGAAGGCCTGCTCCACCAGCACCCGCAGGATCTTCGACTGGGTGCCGAGCGGCATGTCGGCCACCTCGTCGAAATAGACGACGCCGCCATGGGCCTGCTCGAGGAGGCCCTTCTCCACCCCGCGCTCGCCGCCCTCGCGGCCGAAGAGCACCTCCTCCATCCGCTCCGGCTCGATGGAGGCGGAATTGACGGTGACGAAGGGCGCGCCGGCGCGGGGGCTCCGGGCATGGATGTAGCGGGCCGCGGTTTCCTTGCCCGAGCCCGGCTGGCCGGTGAGCATCACGCGGCCGTTGGAGCCGGTCACCTTGTCGAGATGGCTGCGCAGCGTCCGGAACGAGGCGCTGTCGCCCAGCATCTCGGCCGGTGGCAGCTCGCCGCGCTTCAGCTCGAGATTCTCGCGGCGGAGGCGCGCGGTCTCCATCGCGCGGCGGATCACCACGAGGAGCTGGTCGATGTTGAAGGGCTTTTCGATGAAGTCGTAGGCGCCGAGCTTGATCGCCGCCACCGCCGTTTCGATGTTGCCATGCCCCGAGATGATGACGACCGGCACCTCGGGATGCTCGCGCTTAGCGTGCTTGAGGATGTCGATGCCGTCCATCCGGCTGTCCTTCAGCCAGATGTCGAGGACCATGAGGGCGGGCTCGCCCTTCTCCAGCTCCTCCAGGCAACCGTCAGAGCTGCCGGCGAGGCGCGTCGTATAGCCCTCGTCCTTCAGGATGTCCGAGATGAGTTCGCGGATGTCCCGCTCGTCATCGACGATCAGAATGTCGCTCATGCTCTCCCTCTCATGCTGTTTTTCTTGCCTCGAGTGCGATCAGCGGCAGGGTGATGCGCGCCTCCGCGCCCGGGCGAGCGCCGGGGGCGAAGGGTGGCGCATCGGTCAGATCGAGGCTGCCGCCGTGCTCCTCGATGATCTTCTTGACGATGGGCAGGCCGAGGCCGGTGCCCTTGTCGCGGGTGGTGACGTAGGGCTCGAAGAGCCGGGCGCGGTCTTCGGGCAGGCCGATGCCGTTGTCGGCAATGGTGATGAGCGCCGTGCCGGGACCGGGCTCCAGCTTGATGCGGATCTGCGGCTCGTGGCCCTCGGGTGCGCCGGCTTCCCTCAGCGAATCAATAGCTTCTCCAGCGTTCTTGATGAGGTTCGTCAGCGCCTGCGAGATCATCGTGGCATCAAGATCGGCCGCCACCGGCTCCTCCGGCAGCTCGGCCTCGATCTGCACCTCCGGCTGGCCGGCCTGCTGGAGCACGACGGCATCGCGCAGAAGCTGGGCGAGGTCGCAGGGCGCGCGCTCGGGCTCGGGCATCCGCGCGAACTTGGAGAATTCATCGACGATCCGGCGCAGGTGAAGCGTCTGGCGGATGATGACATCGGTCATCTGGTCGAGCGCCGCCTTGTCTTCCTCGCCGACCAGCCGGCCGAACTTGCGCTTGATGCGCTCCGACGAAAGCTGGATCGGCGTCAGCGGGTTCTTGATCTCATGCGCGATGCGCCGGGCGACATCGCCCCAGGCCGCCATGCGCTGGGCGGAGACGAGGTCGGTCACGTCGTCGAAGGCGACCACATAGCCCTCGAGCGCGCCATCGGCGGTGCGGCGGGGCGCCATGCGGACAAGCAGCGTCTCTTGCTTGCCGCCGCGGCTGAGGGCGACCTGGCCTTGCGCGACCTCGCGCTCGCCCGCCGTCAGTTCCTCGAAGAGCGCGCCGAATTCGGGGACGGCGAAGCTGAGCGGCATCTCCTCCTGCGCTTCGCCCACATAGAGCAGCCGGCGGGCCGAACGGTTGGCGAAGTCGATGCGGCCCTCGGGGGAAAGGCCGATGACGCCGGAGGTGACGGAGGAGAGAACGGAATCGAACACCCGCCGGCGGCCCTCGATCTGGCGGTTCGTTTCCATCAGCTCGTTGCGCTGCGCTTTAAGTTCGCCCGTCATCTGGTTGAAATAGCGGCCCATCTGGGCGAACTCGTCCTCGCCGGAGCTTTCGACGACCCGCACGTCGAGATCGCCGCCACCGACGCGCTGCAGCGCGCTGACGAGCCGCCCGACGGGGCGCGAGAGCCGCTCGGCGAACCAGAGCCCGAGCCAGACGGCGGCGAGGATGAGGAGCGTCGCGAAGCCGAGGTAGAGGAGCCCGAATTCGAAGAGGATGCGGCTGCGATCCTCTTCCAGTTGCTCGTAGAGCGACACGGTCTCCTGCGTCTCGTCGAGAAGCGACAGGATGCCGCCGTCGACCGGGCGGGTCACATAGAGATAGGCATCCTCGAAATTCCTCAGCGGAATCAGCGCCCTGAACTCGTTGTTCGGGTAATCCTCGATGATGCGCAGACCCTCGGCGTCCGCCCGGGCGAAATCCTCCGGCGTCGGCTCCTCGTAGTAGAACTCGTAGCTCCGCGCGCCGCGGGCGCGGATGAAGCCGGTGCCGTCGAGCACGAAGGCCTCCGACAGCCCCCGCTCGATCTGCGGCTGCACCTGCCCGAGCGCCTGGCGGAGGGCGCCGTTCGACATGAAGAAGGTCTTCGTGCGCTCGTTGTCGAGCCAGGCGGCGAGCGACAGCCCGTCGCGCGTCAGCTCCAGCCGGTGCTCCTCCTCATAGGCCTGCGCGGCCTCCAGCGAGGTGCCCACGACCGCCCGCACCCGGTCGGAGAACCAGCCCTCCAGCCCGACATTGATGGTCAGGACGGAGAAGATGGCGACCGTGACGGTGGGAATGAGCGCGAGAAGCGCGAAGACCCCGGTGAGCCGCAGGTGCAGGTTGGAGCCGGCAGAGCGCGCCCGCCGCGCTAGCACCATGCGGCCGACACGCTGCAGGACGAGCGCCGCCAGCACGAGCACATAGACGAGGTCGCCGAGGAGGACGACGCGCAGGGCCGGCGCCGAGGCGCCCTGATCGAGCGGGCCGAGCACAAAATAGGTGGCGCCGGCAAGCACCGGGCCAAGCAGAACCAGAAGCAGCGTCGCGGCATTCTGGACCCGCCGAAGCTGCCTCCAGCGGTTGAGCCGCTGCACAGACCTGGTCGTAAGCGACCGCCGCACTGTTACCGCCTTGCCACGGGGCACTGCCCCAATTTGTGCCGGGTCAGCCTATGTCTTGGCTGCCACGGTTCTGTGGCTCTTTTACATCAATTTGCGGCGCCGTGTCACGCGAATATCCAGATCGGTGATCTTCTTCCTCAAGGTATTGCGGTTGATGCCGAGGAGGTCGGCACATTTGGCCTGGTTGCCGCCGGTCGCATCGAGCGCGATTTCGATGAGCGGCATCTCCACTTCCTTCAAAATGCGCTGGTAAAGCCCCGGCGGCGGCAGGACGCCGCCATGCAGATCGAAGTAGCGCCGGAGGTGCCGCGCGACGGAGGACGAGAGCTTCTCGCCGTCGCCGCCGCCCCGGAGCGGCTCCATCGTCGGCTGGTTGCCGAGCACGGTCTCGACCTCCTGGCGGGTGATCTCCTCCTCCGAGCCGGTCACCACGAGGCGGCGGATGGCATTCTCGAGCTGGCGGACGTTGCCGGGCCAGGAATAGGAGCGCACGAGATCGAGCGCCGGCTGGCTGAGGCGGCGGAGCGTGAAGCCGTCGCGCTCCGACCGGGCGAGGAAGTGATCTGCGAGGAGCGGGATGTCATCGACCCGTTCGCGGAGCGACGGCACGGCGATGGTGACGCCGCCGAGCCGGTAGAACAGATCCTCGCGGAAGCCGCCCTCGTCGATCTTCGCCTTCAGATCGACCTGGGAGGTCGACATGATCCGCGGCGCGCTGTCGCCCAGAGTGTCGAGCATCCGCACGATCCGCGCCTGCGCCTCGGCCGGATAATCGCCCACCTCGTCGAAGAGGATCGAGCCGCCCCGCGCCCGCCCGAGCACGGAGGACGGCCCGTCGGCGCCCTCCAGATCGGAGGCGGAGACGACGACGAAGGGCAGCGTCCGCCGGTCGGAGAAGTCGTGGATCGCCTTGGCGATCAGGCTCTTGCCCGTCCCGCTCTCGCCGGTGATGAGCACCGGCAGCGCCGTGTTCATCACCCGAGCGACCAGCCGGTAGAGCGCCTGCATCGCCGGCGTCCGGCCGACGAGCGGCAGGTCGCCATCCTCCGCCGTCTCGGCTGCCGGGCCGCGCGGGGTGGGCGCGCGGCGCTTCACCTCGAGCGCGCGGGCGGCGCGCTTCATGAGGTCCGGCAGGTCGAAGGGCTTCGGCAGGTAATCATAGGCATCAACCTCGGCCGCCTGGATGGCGGTCATGATGGTGTTCTGCGCCGAGATGACGATGACCGGTAGGCCGGGCCGCGTCTCGGCGATCTTGGGGATCTGATCGAGCCCGTTGCCGTCCGGCATGATGACATCCGAGATCACCAGGTCGCCCTTGCCCTCGTCCACCCAGCGCATGAGCGTGACGAGCGAGGAGGTCGCATGGACCTTGCAGCCGGCGCGGGTCAGCGCCTGCGTCAGGACCGTGCGAATGGTGCGGTCGTCATCGGCGACAAGAACAGTTCCGTCCATTTGCTACTCCTTGGGCTCGGTCTCGACCTCGCCGGCATCGGCCGGGGCGAGGGGCAGGGAAATGCGGAAGACGGTGCGGCCGGGGGCCGAATCCACCGAGATCCAGCCGCCGATGTCGCCGATCAGCTTCGACACCAGCGCGAGCCCCAGCCCCGTGCCGTTCTCGCGGCCGGAGACGAAGGGCTCGAAGATATCGCCCGCGATGTCGGGCGGCAGGCCGGGGCCGTCGTCGATGATCTCGACCTGCACCGGCAGGCGGGCGAGCTCGCCATCGGCCGTCCGCCGGCGGAGCGAGGCCTCGTAGAAGGTGTGCAGCCGGATCGTGCCGCCATGGGCGCCGGCTTCGGAGGCGTTCTTCAGAAGGTTCAGGAACACCTGCAGGAGCTGGTCCCCATCGGCATGCACGCGCGGCAGCGAGGGGTCGTAATCCTCGAGGAAATACATATGCGCGCCGAAGCCGACGGCGGCGGACTGGCGCGCCCGGTCGAGGATATCGTGGATGTTCACCGGCCGGCGGAGCGGCGGGCGGAGGTTGCCGAACTGCTCGACCTGCTCGAGCAGCTTCACGATCCGCCGCCCCTCGGCGACGATGAGATCGGTGAGCTCGAGGTCGGGCCCCTTGAGGCCCATCGAGAGAAGCTGCGCCGCCCCCGTGATCCCCGCCAGCGGGTTCTTGATCTCGTGCGTCAGCATCTCCGCCATGCCGATCGCCGATTTGGCGGCCTTGGTGGACGAGGCGTTCTGCGTCATGCGGCTCGCCATCTCGCGCGGGGCGATCAGCATCAGCATGGTGCCGGGCGTGCCCTCGAGCGGCGCGATCTGGATGTTGCACTGCATCGGCGGGCGCTCGCCGGAGCCGACATCGACATCGTTGATGAAGAGCGAGGAGCTCTGCGCGCGCGCCCGGCCGAAGGCCTCCTCCAGATCGGCGGCGATGGCGACCTTTTCCCAGACGGAGGCGCCGGTCAGCGCCTTCGAGGAGAGGTTGAGGAAGTTCTCGGCCGCCGGATTCGACTCGACGATCTCGTCGCCCTCGTCGAGGAGCAGCGCCGGCAGCGGCAGCGAGTTCCAGAGCGCGGGGTCGCGGATCATGCGGCCTGCCTCTCGGCGAGCGCATCGGGCAGGAGCCGCGCCACCTCCGCCGGCTCGGCGGTGAGCAGGTGGCGGCGCAGCTCGGGCGGCGTGGCGGCGCCGTCCATGTACCAGCCGAGGTGCTTGCGGAAGACCCGCGCCCCGAGCCTCGCCCCGTAGAAGGCCAGCGATGCCTCCTGATGTTCGGCGACGAGGGCGACGAGCGCCCTGCCCTGCGGCACCTGGGGCGCCGGCGCGCCCGTGAGCGCCGCGGTGATCTCGGCCAGAAGCCAGGGCGCGCCCTGCGCCCCGCGGCCGACCATGATGCCGGCGGCGCCGGAAAGCCGCAGCGCCTCGCGCGCCTCGGCCACGCCGGTGATGTCGCCATTGGCGATGACCGGGATGCTCACGGCCTGAACCACCGGGCGGATCGCCGCCCAGTCGGCCCGGCCCTTGTAGAACTGGCAGCGCGTCCGCCCGTGCACGACGATGCGGCGGATGCCCGCAGCCTCGGCCCGTGCCGCGATGGCGGCGGCGTTGCGCTGGTCATCGTCCCAGCCGAGCCGCATCTTGAGCGTCACAGGCAGGGGCGCGGTGGCGCCCACCACCGCCTCGATGATGCGCAGCGCCGCATCCTCGTCGCGCATCAGCGCCGAGCCGGAAAGGCCGCCGGTGACCTTCTTCGCCGGGCAGCCCATGTTGATGTCGATGGCGGCGGCGCCGAAGCCGGCGACCATGCGCGCCACCTCGCCCATCGGGCCGGGCTCGCAACCGACGAGCTGGATGGCGGAGCCCTCGGCCCCGTCGCCGAGCTCGGCCCGCGCCTCTGCCCCGGCGCGGCCGGTCAGCATCTCGCGCGTGGCCACCATCTCGGAGGTGACCCAGCCGGCGCCGAAACGGCGCACCAGCCGGCGGAACGGCAGATCGGTGATGCCGGCCATGGGCGCGAGCGCGACGGGTCGCGGATCGGCGCCTCCGGGGAGGGTGCTGGCGGTAACGGATGCCATGTGGGTGGTCGAATGCCTAATCATTGTGCGCCCCTCCGCCCTTTTGGCGCGCTCATGCTGAAATGGCAATCGCGCCCAAACGTCATTTGTCTTCAATTCAGCGATTGCCCGAAATTTGGGCAAAAGCCCCCGGGATTCCCCCGATTTGCACCTCTGCGCGACAGGACTTAAGGAAGCCTCAAGCAATCCGCGAGGTCGTTCATGGGCTGGGCCCTCATCCTCACCGCCGCCGGGCGGGGCCTGCGGGCCGGGGGCGGGATGCCCAAGCAGTTCCGCCCGCTGGCCGGCCGCCCGCTGATCGCCCATACCCTTGCCGCCTTTGAGGAAATCCCCGGGCTGGAGGCTGTCGTCGTCGTCGCGCCGGACCCCACCGCCCCCGAGGCGCAGGCGCTCCTCGCCCCCGGCGTGACCCTTGCCCAGGGCGGCGACAGCCGCGCCGCCTCGGTGCGCGCGGGGCTGGAGGCGCTGGAGGGCACGGCGCCGGAGCTGGTGCTGATCCACGACGCCGCCCGCCCCTGTGCCTCGCCCGCGCTGATCTCTCGCGTCCTCGCCGCCCTCGAGAGCGCCGAGGCCGCCGCTCCCGCCCTGCCCGTCACCGACGCGCTCTGGCGGGGCGGGTCCACGGTCGAGGCCACCGCCCCCCGCGAGGGGCTCTGGCGGGCGCAGACGCCGCAGGGCTTCCGCTATGCCGCCATCCTTGCCGCCCACCGGGCGCATGAGGGCGAGGCCGCCGATGACGTCGCCGTCGCCCGCGCCGCGGGGATCGAGGTTGCGATCGTCCCCGGCGAGGAGGACAACCTCAAGGTCACCCACCCGGAGGATTTCACCCGGGCAGCCCGCATTCTGGAAGGCACGACGATGGACATCCGCACCGGAAACGGCTTCGACGTGCACCGCTTCGGCCCCGGATCGGAGGTCTGGCTCTGCGGTGTCGCCGTGCCCCACACCCGCGGCCTGCAAGGCCATTCCGACGCCGACGTCGGGATGCACGCCCTGACGGATGCCATCTACGGCGCGCTGGCGGCGGGCGACATCGGCACGCATTTCCCGCCGTCGGACCCTCAGTGGAGGGGCGCCGCCAGCCATATCTTCCTCGCCCATGCCGCTGCCCTCGCCCGCGATCAGGGCTGGCGCATCACCCACGGCGATGTCACCCTCATCTGCGAGCGCCCGAAGGTCGGCCCCCATGCCGGCGCCATGCGCGCGCGCCTGGCGGAGATCATGGGGCTCCCCGCCGATTCCGTCTCCGTCAAGGCGACCACCTCCGAACGGCTGGGCTTCACCGGCCGCGAGGAGGGGATCGCCGCCATCGCCACAGCCACATTGGTCCGCCCATGATGCATCTGATCGCCACCGTCTTCGGCCTCGGCCGCCTGAAGCCCGGGCCGGGCACCTGGGGCTCGCTCGGCGCCCTGCCGCTCACCTATGTGCTGCACCTCGCCGGCGGCCCCTGGGCCGTGCTCGCCGGGCTCATCGTCGTCTTTGCCGTAGGCTTCCCCGCCGCCCGGGCCGAAGTCGCCGCCAGCGGCCTCGAGGACCCCGGACATGTCGTCATCGACGAGGTGGCGGGCCAGATGGTGGCGCTCCTGCCCGTCACCTTCGGGGCGGCGATGATGGGGGCGGAGGTCTGGCGGCTCTGGCCGGGCTGGGTCGCGGCATTCCTCCTCTTCCGCCTCTTCGACATCTGGAAGCCCTGGCTCGTCGGCCGGATGGACCGGCGCGGCGATGTCTTCGGCCTGATGATGGACGATGTGGTGGCGGGCGTCTTTGCCGCCCTCGTCACCATCGTCCTCGCCGGCGCCGCACACGGGCTCTTGATGTGAGCCCCTCGGCCGGCCCCGAGGCGATCCTCGCCGCCGCCCGCGCCAAGGGCCTCCGTCTCGCCACGGCGGAGAGCTGCACCGGCGGGCTGGTCGCGGCGGCGCTGACGGAGGTGCCCGGCTCCTCCGACGTCTTCGAGCGCGGCTTCGTCACTTATGCGAATGCCGCAAAGGTCGAGATGCTGAGCGTCCTCGAGGCCACCCTCGCCGCCCATGGCGCGGTGTCGGAGGAGGTCGCCGCCGAGATGGCCGCCGGCGCCCGCGCCCACAGCCCTGCCGACATCGCCGTCTCGATCACCGGCATCGCCGGGCCGGGCGGGTCGGAGCACAAGCCCGAGGGGCGCGTCTGCTTCGGCCTCGCCGCGCCCGCCGGCACGCGCACCGAGACCGTCGAGTTCGGCGCCCTCGGCCGGGCGCAGGTTCGCGCCGCCGCGCGCGATCATGCGCTCGCCCTCCTCGCCGGAGCGATTGACGCTCTATAGTCGTCAGGGTTAATGTTCCCCTAATGTTCCAGCAGGAGAACCCCATGCCCCGCATCGACGCCGTCGCCGTCTTCGCCCATGACCTTGCCGCAACGATGCGTTTCTACGAGGCGCTGGGCTTCACCTTCCCGGCCATCGACGAGGCGACGGAGCATGTCGAGGCCGAGGGCCCCGGCCCGCGGCTGATGATCGACAGCGCCAGCCTGATCGAGCGGCTGATCGGCGAGCCGCCGCGCGCCGGCAATGCCTCTGCCTTCGCGCTGCTCTGCGACAGCCCCGCCGAGGTCGACAGCATCGCCGCTGCCCTCGCCGCCGCCGGCCATCCCTTCGTCGCAGCGCCCTTCGACGCCCCCTGGGGCCAGCGCTATGCCACCGTCGAGGATCCCTCCGGCCACCGCATCGACCTCTTCGCGCCGCTCTAAGCGGCGCGCGCCCCTTCCCGCCGCCGGGATTCCCCGCTAGAACCCCGGCCCGCAACGAAGGGACCCGCCATGGCCGACGATCTGCCGCAGATCTATCTCGTCACCCCGAGCGATTTCGAGCTCTCGGCCTTCCTGCCGCGGCTCGAGGCCTGTCTCGATGCCCTGCCGGTCGCCTGCCTGCGCCTGGCGCTCTCCGGCAGCGACGAGGGGCGGATCGGCCGGGCGGCGGACGGGCTCCGCGAGGCCGCCCATGCCCGCGACGTGCCCATCGTCATCGAAAGCCACGGGCTCATCGCCAAGTCGCACGGGCTCGACGGCGTGCATCTGACCGACGGGGCCCGGCAGGTGAAGGCCTGGCGCAAGGAGTTCGGCGAAGACGGCATCGTCGGCACCTTCTGCGAGGCTTCCCGCCACGAGGGGATGAACGCCGGCGAGCTCGGCGCCGATTACGTCGCCTTCGGGCCCGCCGGCGCCTCGGCGCTGGGGCGGGGAGAGCCGGTCGACCCCGAGCTCTTCGCCTGGTGGAGCCAGATGATCGAGGTGCCGGTGATCGCCGAGGGCGCGCTGGACGAGGGCCTGATCCGCGCGCTGGCGCCGATGGTCGACTTCCTTGCTCTCGGCGAGGAGATCTGGCGCGAGGACGACGCCGCCGCCGCCCTCACCCGCCTCGCCGCCGCGCGGGGCTAGGCCCCCGGCGCCTCGCCGAACATCTCGCGGACGCTCGCCTCTGCCGCGGCCGCCAGCGCCTTCCGCCCCGGCACGTCGCGCACCGCGATGGGCGCGCCGTAATGGACCTCCACCCTGCCCTGCCGCCAGCGGCCGAGGACGGCGAGGAAATGCGGCGCGAAGCCCTGACTGCCGAACCAGCCGTAGAAGCGCGGCTCCTCCCCCGGGGGGGCGCTATAGCGGATGGCGATGGGCTGGAGCCGAAGGTCCTCTGCCAGGCCCGGCCCGAGGAAGGCGGCGAAGAGCGGCGCCTTGAAGGGCAGGATGCGCCGGCCGTCGGTGGAGGTGCCTTCCGGGAAGAAGAGCAGAAGCTCCCCCCGCGCCGCCGCCGCGCCGATCTGCTGGACCTGCGCGCCCGCCTCCTTGCGGTCGCGGCGGATGAAGAGCGTGCCCGTCGCGCGGGCCAGCCAGCCGATCACCGGCCAGCCCGCCACCTCGGACTTGGCGACGAACGTCAGTCGCTGCCCGGCGGAGAGTACGAAAATATCGAGCCAGGACGCATGGTTGGCCACCAGCACCCCGCCCTCGTGCAGGGGCTCCCCGATCCGGCGGACCTTGAGGCCCATGATCGCCAGCGTCCCCCGGCTGACGCCCTGCTGGAGCCGCGAGGTCACCGGGCGCCGCGCGCCGGTGAAGAGCCGCTCCACCTGCCGCAGCACCAGATAGGAGCCGAGCCCGCCGAAGATCAGGACAGCCGCGAGCACCAGCCGCGGCAGCGCCACGACCCAGTGAAGGGCGCCCATCCGCGGCGCGGTGGGCGGGGCATCGGGAACCCAGGTCATGCGCGGCCAGCCCCGCTGCCCGAGCCATAGAGCCCCCGGGCGCGGTCGGTCAGCTTGTCCGTCTGCAGGATCAGGCAGATGTCGGTGGTGTTGAAGGCGCGGTCGATGAAGGCGCCCTCGCCCACATGGCCGCCGAGGCGAAGGTAGCCCTTGATGAGCGCCGGCATGGCGATCATCGCCGCCTTGCGGTCGACCTCCATCTGCCGGTCCATCTCGACGAAGGCCTTGGAGCGCGGCCGCACCGGCTCGGGCGCCAGATATTGCTGATGGAGGAGCGTCAGCGGCCCGGCGATGGCATCGGGATCGGTGCCATGAAAGGAGGCCGTGCCGAAGAGCAGCTCGATCCCCCGTTCGGAGACATATTGCCCGAGCCCTTGCCAGAGCCGGAACATCGCGCCGCCGCCGCGATAGGCCGGGTGCAGGCAGGAGCGGCCGAGCTCCAGCAGGCGCTGGCCGGAGCGGAAGAGCGGCGCGAGGTCGTATTCGCTCTCGGAATAAAACTGCCCCGCGGCGCGGGCGCCCTCGGCCGTCAGCAGGCGGTAGAGCCCGATCACATGCCGCCCCTCGGGGCGGGTCGGGTCGACCACGATCATGTGGTCGCAGAAGGCGTCGAAGCCGTCGCGCTCCTGCCCCGCCTCGTGGTCGACGAGCGGCCCGTCGCCGCCGAGCTCGCGCACGAAGACCTCGTAGCGCAGCCGGGCGGCGGCGGCGAGATCTCCGGGCGTGGTGGCCAGGCGCAGCTCCAGCCCCGCGGAATCGCTCATCGGCCCTCTTGCTCCCTTCCCCGTCCGGCTGCGGCACCCGGCCCGCGGCCCGCTGTCTAGTCGCTCGCGGCGGGCAGGAAAAGGCTTCGGGCCCAGGCCGGCAGCGGGTATGGTTAACGTTATGGTAAGGTTGAGGCGGCCATCCTCGGCGGGAACAGGCGATCCTGGGCGAAGGATGCGCCGGCAGAGCGAGGGAGGGAACTCACCGATGACCCCAGCCCGGGGCGGTCCGGCGGCGGCGCCGCGACCTTTCTTACCCGGCGGAGACGAGCGTCAGCCCGACGCGCTCGCCGTCGATCACCTGCTTGCCCGCCTCGCGGAAATTGACGGTGATTCGCCCGCCGATCGTCGATTGCACCTGGCCCTCGCCCCAATCCGGCTGGTCCGGATGGCGGACGATCATGCCCGGCAGAAGTATGTCGTTGACGCCGATCATGCGGTCTCCCTGTCGCGCCTTGGCCCGCGGAGGGCCGCGCCATGAGCCCCGGGGCCCGGGATGTGGACCTCTCCGCCCTTGTCGGCTCGCGCATCTGCCATGACCTTATCTCCCCCCTTGGCGCCATCGGCAACGGGGTGGAGCTTCTCGCCATGTCGCATCGCATCGACGGGCCGGAGATGGCGCTGATCGGCGAGAGCGTCGAGGCGGCGAGCGCGCGGCTGCGCTTCTTCCGCATCGCCTTCGGCCATGCCGGGGCGGAGGCGACGCTCGGCCGGGGCGAGATCCATGCGACGCTCGCCGCCGTCTCGCGCGGCGGCAAGCTCGCCTTCACCTGGGAGGTCGAGCGCGAGGTGCCCCGCCGCGAGGCCCGCGTCGCCTTCCTGATCCTGCAATGCTTCGAAAGCGCCATGCCCTTCGGCGGGGCGGTCACCGTCGCGCGCAGCGACGCCGATGACTGGGCGCTGACGGCCACCGGCAGCGACCTGCGCATCGACCCGGGCCTCTGGGAAAGCCTTCTCGGCAAGCCCCCGCCGGAGCCGCCGAGCCCGGCGCTGGTGCAATTCGCGCTCCTGCCGCAGGTGCTGGCAGATTACGGGATGGAGCTGGGGCTGGAGCTTGCAGCGGAGCGGATCCGGGCGACGTTCTGAGTGGTGGGGCCGGATGGGGGGGCCGGCCCGTGCCGGGCCGGGTGGAGGCTCTGCCTCCACACCTCCGAGGTATTTTTGGCCAGATGAAAGGGGATCCGGGTCAGGAGGCGCGCTCGGCCGCCACCTCCGTCGGCCAGCCCGAGAGGGCCGCGGCCCGCTGGCGGAGCGCCCGGGCGAGCCGCGTGCGGATCGTCGCCAGCCTAGGCGCATCGGCGAGGCCGACATGGCTCGCCACCCAGATGGGCACCGAGACATGCGACAGGTCGATGGGCAGGCGCCGCAGCTCCGGTGCCGCATCGCCGACGATGCAGGGCAGCACCGCCCGGCCCATCCCTGCCGCCGCCATCCGCGCCAGCACCAGGAAGCTGTCGGCGCCGCCGCGCGCGGCCCCCGAGGCCCCCGCCTCCCGCTCCAGCCAGTCGGCGGGGACGGCGCGGGCGAGCGGCCCGCGAAGGCCGAGCCAGCTCTCGGCGCCGCCCTCGGCCGCATAGGCGGCAAAGCCCATCCGCGCCGCGATGCTGCCGCTCAGATCGGGCGGCAGCGCCCGCGCCGGGCGCACCGTCAGGTCGGCGGCGAGACGGCCGAGATCAACGTGATGGTTCGCCGCATAGAGCTCCACCGCCGCGCCCTCGGCCGCCACCTCGGCGAGAAGCTCGGGCAGCACGTATTGGCAGAGGCTGTCGGTGGAGGTGAGCCGGATCGGCCGCTCCTCCGCCTCCGCCCCACCACGGGCGGCGCGGGCCACCGCCTCGATGGCGCGGGCGACGTCGCGCGCCCGCTCGATGACGGGAAGCTGGCCGGGCAGCACCGCATAGCCCGCCGCCTCGCGCCGGAAGATCATCGTGCCATGCGCCGCCTCGAAGGCACCGATGCGCCGCAGGACGGTCGCATGGTTCACCCCGAGTGCCTTGGCGGCGGCCGAGACGGCGCCGGTTTCCGCCACTGCCAGCACGAAGCGCAGATCGTCCCAGTTCTCGCTCATACCGGCCGCCCCCTGCGCCAAACCGCAGGCCCCTTGCAGAAATGGTCTATGGTCTTACCGAAGCAGCCCGATAGCATCGGGGGCAAGTCACGATTCCTTTTGCAGGAGGCTTAGATGCCCGCCCAGTCCCGTCTTGCCGCAATCGCCCTCGCCCTGACCCTTCCTGCCGCACCGCTCCTCGCGCAGGGGATGGACCCGGCCGCCGCCGCCATCAACGCCCGCCAGAGCCACATGGTGCTGCAGCAGACGTTCCTGATGCCTCTCGGCGGCATGGCGCAGGGGCAGATCGAGTACGATGCCGAGACCGCCGCGGCCGCCGCGGCCAACCTGGCCGCCGTCTCCTCCGTCGATCCGCGCTTCTACTTCCCCGAAGGCACGTCGAGCGCGGACATGGAGGGCACCAAGGCGCTTCCCGCGATCTGGGAGAACCCCGAGGGCTTTGCCGAGGCCTGGGCGGCGCTCGCCACGGCCTCCACCGCCCTGGCCGAGGTGGCGGGCGACGGGCCGGAGGCGCTGCAGGGCGCCTTCGGGGCCGTCGGCGCCGCCTGTGGCGGCTGCCACCGCAGCTTCCGGCAATCCGAATAGGTGCGCCGCGCCCTCCTCGTGATCGGCGCGCTCGCCCTCATCGGGGCGGGCGCCGCCTGGGCGCTTTCGGCGCCCGAGCGCCTGCCGGCGGCGCAGCTTGCCGGCCTGTCGGGCGATGCCGAGGCGGGGGCTTACAGCTTCGCCGCCGCCGGCTGCGCCAATTGCCATATGGCGCCGGACACGGTGCCGGGCGAGGCGCCGGCGCTCGCGGGCGGGCAGGCCTTCGCCTCGCCCTTCGGCACCTTCCGCGCGCCCAACATCTCCTCCGACCCCGAGGCGGGGATCGGCACCTGGACGGAGGCCGAGATCGTGCAGGCGATGATGCGGGGGGTGACGCCGGAGGGCCGCCACCTCTACCCCGCGTTCCCCTATGCGAGCTATGCCAAGGGCGACCTGCAGACGGCGTTCGACATTGCCGCCTATCTGAAGACGCTCCCCGCAAGCGCCACGCCCAGCCAGCCGCATGAGGTGGGCTTTCCCTTCAACATCCGGCGGGCCTTGGGGCTCTGGAAGCGGCTCTATCTGACCGAGGCGCCGGTGCTGACCGGCGAGCTGACGGCAGAGGTGGCGCGCGGCCGGGTGCTGGTCGAGACCCTCGCCCATTGCGGCGAGTGCCACACGCCGAGGGGGCCGCTCGGCGGCACCGACACGTCGCGCTGGCTCGCCGGTGCGCCGCTGCCCGGCGGCGAGGGCAACGTGCCCAATATCACCCCGGCGGCGCTCACCTGGTCGGAGGATCAGATCGCCGAATATCTCGCCTCGGGCTTCACGCCGGAGTTCGATACGGCCGGCGGCGCCATGGTCGAGGTGATCCAGTCGACCTCGCAGCTGACGCCGGAAGACCGGCTCGCCATCGCCGCCTATCTCAAGGCCGTGCCAGGGGTGGAGTGATCCGGGCAAGCACCGCTTCGGCCGCACGGCGGCCGGGCGGCGGGCCGCCGGCACCGAGCCGTTCCATCGTCAGGGCCATGGCGGCGCGCTGGGCGCCCGGGGCCTCGAGAACGGTGAGAAGCGCATCGGCCATGAGGTCGGGGTCGCAATTGCCGCCGATGAATTCCGGCACCGCGCGGGTGTTCGAGACGAGGTTGACCAGCGTCACGGTATCCGTCCGCAGCATCCGCCCGATGATCTGCCGGCTCGTCCAGGCCATGTCGTAGCCGATCACCATCGGCGTGTCGTTCGCCGCCAGCTCGAGCGACACCGTGCCGGAGGCGGCGAGCGCCAGGTCGGCGGCGCGGAAGGCGGCGGCCTTCTCGGTGCCGGAGGGATCCCCGGCCGGGTCGATGACGATGGGCTCGAAGGGCCAGGCGGCGAGCTCGTCGCGGACGAGCCCGGCCACCGGCGCCGCCATCGGCAGGACCACCTTGGCCTCGGGCCGCACGCCGCGCACCCGCTGCAGCGTCGCGCCAAAGCGGCCCATCAGCCGCGAGACCTCGCCACGCCGCGAGCCGGGCAGCGCCAGGATCAGGGGCGCCGCGCCGATGCCGTGGCGCTCGCGGAAGGAGGTCGCCTCCGCCTCGGTGGCGAGGCGGTTCGTCACCACCGGATGGCCGACGAAATCGGCGGCCATGCCGGCCTCTTCCATGAGCGGCGGCTCGAAGGGCAGAAGCGCGAGCACATGATCGACATGGCCCGCCATCTTCGCCGCCCGCCCCGGCCGCCAGGCCCAGACGGAGGGGGCGACGTAATGCGTGATCGGGATCGCCGGCGCCGCCGCGCGCACCAGCTTCGCCACCCGGAGCGAGAATTCCGGCGCGTCGATGGTGAGGAGCAGATCCGGCCGCTCGGCCACCACCGCCGCCGCCGTCTCGCGGATGCGGGCCTTGAGGGCGAAGTATTTCGGCAGGATCTCGGCGAGCCCCATCAGCGAGAGCTCTTCCATCGGGAAGCGGCTCGAGAGCCCCTGCCCCGCCATGCCGGGCCCGCCGATGCCGCTGTAGCTCACGCCCGGCGCCAGCGCGGTCAGCTCGGCCATCAGGGCCGCGCCGAGTGCATCGCCCGAGGGCTCGCCGGCGATCAGAAAGATCTTGAGAGGCCGCGCGGCGGGTTCCGTCACGGGCGCACCCAGAGCCACATGCCGGCGGCGTTCAGGCGGGCGATGGTCTCTTCCGGATCAAGGAGCATGACGCCGCCCGCTGCGATGATGATGCCCGAGAGGTCGGCCCGCGCGGCCTCTGCCGCCGTCGCGGCGCCGATGACCGGCATGTCGGCGCGCAGGTCCTGCCCCGGCTTCGGCCCCTTGAAGAGGACGGCGCGGGGCGGCGCCAGCTTGATGAGTGCGGCCGTGCCCGCCTGCCGCTCGCGGGCAACGACGAAGCCGTTTCGCACCAGTACCGCCTGGCCGAGATCGGCGCGGCCCATCGCCTCCAGCGCCGCGAGCCCGGCGCGGGCATCGGCCTCCGCCCCCTCGGGCGGCTGGAGCCGCGTCGGCACGCCGGGCGGCGGCAGAAGGTCGGGCAGAAGCTCATGGGCGCCGCACACGCGGATCCCCGCCTCCTCGAAGAGCGCGATGACGATGCGCAGCGCCCCGTCGTCGCCGAGGGCCAGCGCCTCCTGCAGGCGGGGCACCAGCGGTGCGGTGGCGGCGTCGATCAGCGCGGGGCGTATCTCGGGGCGGCGGACGGCGCCGGCGAGGCAGATCCGGTTCACCCCGCGCCGCCGCAGGAGCGCGATGAAGGTGCCGATGGTCTCGATGCGGAAGCGCAAATCGACCGGCAGATCGGGCGCGGTGCCCTCCAGCGCGCAGACCATGCCGCCGAGCCTGGACCGCAGGATCGGCGGCAGTCGCCCCTCGCCTGCGACCAGCGCGAGCATCAGCCGGGAGTCAGGAACGAGCGGTCGGACTCGTCCTGGATAAAGGCCGCCACCTCGCGCACGAGGGGCGATGTGGCCCCCGCCGCAAGGGCGGCGGCGCGCTCGTGAAAGGTCCCTTCGCCGGTCTTCAGCGTCTCGTAGGCGGCGCGGAGGGCCGCGATCTCGTCTCGCGCGACGCCGGCGCGCTTGAGGCCGACGAGGTTCAGCCCCTCAAGCTCGCCCCGCGGCGCCTGGACGAGCCCGTAGGGCAGCACGTCCTTGGTGACCATGGTCACGGCGCCGATGATCGCGCCGCGGCCAATGCGCACCCATTGATGCACGCCCGAGAGCCCGCCGATGATGACGTCATCGCCGATCCGGCAATGGCCGGCGATGGCGACGGAATTGGCGAAGACCACCCGGTCGCCGACCTCGGCGTCATGCGCCACATGCGCGCCGGCCATGAAGAGCCCGCCCTCGCCCACGCGCGTCACGCCGCCGCCGCCGGCGGTGCCGGTGTGCATGGTGACATGCTCGCGGATGCGGTTGCGGGCGCCGATGACGAGGCGCGTCTCCTCGCCGGCGAACTTGAGATCCTGCGGCACCTCGCCGAGGACGGCGAAGGGGAAGACGATCGTCCCCTCGCCGATCTCCGTCAGGCCGGTGACGACCACATGGCTCTTCAGCACCACGCCGGGGCCGAGCCGGACCTTGGGGCCAACGTGGCAGAAGGGCCCGATCTCGCACCCCGCGCCGATTTCGGCGCCGGCCTCGATGATGGCCGTCGGGTGGATGGCTTTGCTCATTTTCCGCCGAGATCCATCATCGCCGTGAACTCCGCCTCTGCGGCGAGCTCGCCCTCGACGGTGGCCTGGCCCTTGAAGCGCCAGACCTTGCCGCCCGGGCGGCCGCGGGTCGTCGTCAGCTCCATGCGGAGCTGATCGCCGGGCACCACCATGCGGCGGAATTTGCAGGCGTCGATCCCCATGAAATAGACGTTGAGGTTGCCCTCGGTCAGCCCCAGCGTCGTGCCGACCATGACGGCGGCGGTCTGGGCCATCGCCTCGATGATGGTGACGCCGGGCATGATCGGATTGCCGGGGAAATGCCCCTGGAAATGCGGCTCGTTCATCGTGACGTTCTTGAGCCCGACGGCACGGCTCGTGCCCTCGATCTCTTCCACGCGGTCGACGAGGAGGAAGGGGTAGCGGTGCGGCAGGATCTTCTGGATCAGGTGGATATCTGCACGCGTCGGCGCGCCGCCGGTCTCGGTGCCGGTCTCTGCCCCATCGCTCATGTCGTCTCTCCTTCAGGCCTTCTGATGTGCCTAGCAACCGGCGCCGGGGGCGGCAAGATGCGGGCAGGCCCTACTCCTCCGCGGGCGCCTGATCTGGCGCCGGCTCGGGGGCCTCCTCGGGCGTCACCTCGGGCAGCTCCGCCGGCGTATCCGCCGGGGACTCGTCGGCCGGGGCCTCGTCGGGCGTCGGCGCGAGGGTCTCGTCGGCCCCGTCGCCCAGGGCCTCGTCGATAAGGGCGATCGCCTCGTCGGTGATGTCGAGCGCGCCGACGGAGAGAAAGACGTTGCGCCGGTCGAGGATCACCGCGGATTCCGCTTCCAGCATCATGCGGCCGAGGACGGGCGAGGCATCCCTCAGGAAGGCCTCGCGGCCGCGCGAGAGGATCTGCTGCAGGGCCCGCTCCTTGGCGTCCTGCTCGTTGCGGATCTGCTGTACGCGGGCGTCGAAGGCCTGTGCCTCGGCGCGGAAGGCGTCGGGCTCCATCGTCGGGCGGCGGGCGGTGAGACTCCGCTCCTCCTCGGTCAGCGTGGCCTCGATCTCGCGGTTTTCGGCGGCGAGATCCTCGCTGGCGGCCCTCAGCTCCTCACGGATGCGCTGGCCATAGGCGGTGCCGTCGAACAGCGCGTCGGGGTCGATGGTCAGGATGGGGCTGACGAGCTGGCCGGTGCCGAAGTCGGGGGCCTGGACCTGGACCGGGGCGGGCCCCGAGACCTCCCCGTCCGGCTCCTCCTGCCCGAGCGCGGGCCCCGCGGCGACCAGCGCCGCCGCGAGGGCGAGGCTCGGCCAGCGCCGCATCAGAACGACGTGGCGATCGTCAGCTCGAAGCTGCGCGTCTCGTCGAAATCCTCGGCCATCAGCGGCTCCGTGAAGTTGAAGCGCAGCGGCCCCAGCGGCGTATCCCAGAAGATGGAGACGCCGACCGTCGCCCGGGGCGTGAAGTCGTCGTAAAGGACGCTCGCGCCATAGGTGTTGCCGACCTCCCAGAGCGAGCCGTAATCGAGGAAGGCCCCGCCGGAGATGCCGTATTCCGTCGGCAGGCCGAGCGGGAACTCCGCCTCGAGCCGCGCCACGGCGAAGGCATTGCCGCCGAGCGCGTCGCCGGTCACCGCGTCGCGCGGGCCGATGCCGTGGTACTCGAAGCCGCGAATGTAGCGCGAGCCGAGGAAGTAGCGGTCGGTGACGCGCGAATTGCCCTTGGAATAGTCGAGATAGCCGCCCTCGACCGTCGCGCGAAGCACGACCTCCTCGTTGAAGACGCGCGTCTCGGCCGAGGCCTGGGCGGTGGTGCGGATGAACTCCGTATCGCCGACGCCAAATTCCTGCCCGAAGCGCAGCAGCACGCCGGAGGTCGGATCGAGCCCCGACCGCCGCGTGTCGTAGCTGTAGGAATAGCCGACCGAGGTCGCCCAGAGCCCGCCCTGCGCCGCCTCGTTGATGATGACCACCGAGGGGTCGTCGGTCGTGTCGGCCGGCGTGTCGCTGCCGGCGACGTTGTAGATGTCGGTATATTCGGCGGCGACATAGCCGGTCAGCCGGCCGTTTTCCGACACGGGGAAGCTCAGCGAGGGGCTGAAGCGGAAGGTCTCGGTATCGTAGAGCGCCGCGTCGTTGTTCGTCTGCCGGTAGCTGGATTCGAGCCCGAAGCCGAGGTTGCGGCCGAGGAGCTGCGGCTCTGTGAAGTTGAAACTCAGGACCCGGTTACGCTTCGAGGTCGACAGGTCGAACTCGATCCCCTGCCCGCGGCCGAGGAAGTTCGCCTCGGAATAGGAGGCGACGAAGCTGAGGCCCGTGTCGGAATTGTAGTTGCCGCCGAAGGTCAGCCGGCCGGTCGGCTGCTCGGTGACATCGACATCGACGATCATCTGGTCGGGCGCCGTGCCCGGCCGCGTGTTCACGTCGACGGCGGCGAAATAGCCCAGGGCGCGGATGCGGTCGGCGCTCTCGCGGATCTCGCGGGCGTTGAACGGGTCACCCTCGACGGTGCGGAACTGGTTGCGGATCACCCGGTCGAGCGTGGTGTTGTTGCCCTCGATGTCGATCCGCTCGACGAACTGGCGCGGCGCGCGGACGAGCACGTACTGGATGTCGAGCGTCAGGTCGCGCGGGTTGCGCGTGATGCGCGGCTCGACGGCGACGAAGGGGATGCCGAGCCGGATCGCCATGCGCTCCAGCCGGGCGATGTCCTCGTCGATGGTCACCGGCGAATAGACGGAGCCCTCGCGGAGCCGCGTGACCCCGGTGAACTCCGAGGCCGGCGCCTCGGGCATCTCGGAGCCGAGGGTGACATTGCCGATCCGGTACTGCTGCCCTTCCTCGACATTGTAGGTGATGAGATATCCGTCGCGGGCGCGGGTCAGCGTCACGTCGACGTTCTGGATGGTGAAATCCACATAGCCGCGCGAGCGGTAGAAATCGCTCAGGGCCTCGCGGTCGGCGGCGATGCGCTCGGCGACGAAGGTGTCGCGCTGGACGAGGAAGTCGAGCGGCCCGGCCTGCTTGGTCTCGAGGACGCCGCGCAGCCGCCGCTCGGAATAATTGTCGTTGCCGATGAACGAGATGCGCTCGACCTCCGAGACGCCGCCCTCGGCGATCTCGAAGACGAGGTCGACGCGGTTGTCGCTGCGCTCGATGATCTGCGCCGTGACCGCGGCGTTGATGCGCCCCTGGGCCGCATAGGCCTCGGTGATGGCGGCGACATCCGCCTCGGCGATGTTCGGGTTGAAGACCTGCCGCGGCGTGGAGCGCACGAGCGCCCCGAGCTCTTCGTCGCCGATCCGCGCATTCCCCTCGAAGCCGATCTGGCTGATCATGGGATATTCGACGACGCGGATGACGAGCGTGGAGCCCGACGGCACGATGTCGACGCTCTCGAAGAGGCCCGTCTGGCGGATCGCCTGACCGGCGGCGTTCAGCTCGCCGGCGCTGACGACCTCGCCCCGGGCGATGCCCGCGTAGGAGAGAATCGTGCCAGGCTCGATGCGCTGGTTGCCCTCGATCTGCACGTTGGTGAAGGAAAAGCTCTGGGAGACGGCAGGAAACGCCGTCAGAGCACTCAGAACCACTCCAGACAATGCCCCCAGATAGAAGGCAGCCCGACCCCCCGGTCTTTTCATTTTTCTAGCCCCAGCAGCGTATTCAATCCGACCTAGCCCGGATGGGACCTGCTTGTCAAAAGAGATGCGGGGGAATGCTCCGACCGGCGGAAAGAGGTGCCGGAAAGCCCGCCGGACGGGCCTGCGAAGAGGCCCCGGCTGCCATTCGGGCGGTGCCTCAGACGGGCTGGTCAGACGGGCTGGCCGACCGTGGTGCGGATCAGGAAGTCGAGCGAGGAGACCCAGGCGCTGGCTCCGAGGAGCACGACGATTACGAGGGCGTAGAACAGCCTGTCGCGGTTGGCGTCGATCAGCGCGATCAGCCCGCGCTTGGCAGCGGCGGCAGTCATATCTCTCTCCATCGGGCGGAGTGGCCCGGGGGAGAAAATAGGGGTCGAATGTGTCCCGATTGCGGTCGGAGGGGGGCGCTGTCGTGGTCAGCGCGCCGCCCGGCTGAGGGGCAAGGGACTCAGGGGCAAAGGAAGATGTCGTTCGCCAGCGCGAAGACCATCAGCCCCATGACCAGCGTCAGCCCGATTGCCGTCAGCACCCGCAGCGAGCCTTCCGACGGTTGCCGCCCGGCCACCGCCTCGTAGGCGATGAAGACGAGATGGCCGCCGTCGAGGACGGGCACCGGCAGAAGGTTCAGAAGGCCGATCCCGGCGGAGATGATGGCGAGGAACCACACGAAGTTGCTCACCCCCTGCGCCGCCACCTGGCCGGAGGTCTCGGCGATGGTGACGGGGCCCGAGAGGTTGCACGAGGAGATGCCCCCCGTGACCACCTGCCAGAGGCCCGAGAGCGAGGTGCGCAGCACATAGTCGAGCTGCCGCGCCGCCTGGCCGAGCGCCTCGACCGGGCCGGGGTTCTCGGTCATCGGGCGGAAGTAATCGCCGGCGATGATCCCGATGAGCCAGCGCGTCTCGAAGCTGCCGCCGGCGCCGGGCACATCGGTGCGGCGGGGCGTGAGGGTCAGCTCGCGCGTCCCCTCACCCTCGCGCCAGACGGTCAGGTCCACCGGCGCGCCCTCGGAGGCGCCGACGAGGTCCACCAGCTCGGAGAAGCGGCTGACGGCCACGCCGTTGGCCGCAGTGATGACGTCCCCCTCGCGCAGGCCCGCGGCCATGGCGGCGGAATTGGGGTTCACCGCGCCGACGATGGGCGGGTTGAACGGCGGGGCGGAAACGGTGATCTCCTCGCCATTTCGCAGGACCCGATAATCCAGCGTGTCGCCCGCGGGCCGCGGCATGGCATAGAAGGCACGGGCGTCTTCCGGCACTTCGGTGCCGCCGATGGCGAGGATCTGGTCGCCCGGCTCGAGCCCGCCTTCGACGGTCTCGGGCAGCGGGGCGACGCTCTGCACGGTCAGGGGGCTGACCGGCGTGCCCTCGTGCATGAAGATGCCGGCGAAGATGGCGATGGCGAGGATGAAGTTGAAGAGCGGCCCCCCGGCGATGGTGGCCGCCCGCGCCCAGAGCGGGGCGCCCAGCATCGTGTCGCGCCTGCGTGCCACGCCGTCGGCATGTCCCATCGAGGCGGCATTCGCGTCGCCCGCGAATTTCACGTAACCCCCGAGAGGGATTGCGGAAATCTGCCAATGCGTGCCGCGCTTGTCGGTGCGTCCGAAGATCTTGGGGCCGAAGCCGACCGAGAAGGTCTCGGCCCGGATGCCGCACCAGCGACCGATCAGGTAATGGCCGAGCTCGTGGATCGTGACGATGACGATGATCGCCACGAGAAAGGCGATGAGCGTGAAGAGGATAGAGCCGGTCTGCGGCAGGAGTTGGGTCAGATCCAAGCTATCCTCCTGTCCTGGCGGAGCCTTCTGCCACCGCCTCCATCGCCCAGGCGCGGGCGCGCCTGTCTTCCTCAATGAGGGTATCTAGGTCCAGAATGGCGATTTGTCGCCCCTCGGTGGACAAGAATCTGTCCAGCACCCGCGCCACAATCTCCGCCATGTCGGTAAACCGGATATTGCCGGCGAGGAAGGAATCGAGCGCCGCCTCCTTGGCGGCGTTGAAGACGGCCCCCGCGGCGCCGCCCGCCTCCATCACCCGATGCGCCAGCGCCAGCGCCGGGTAGCGCGCCGCGTCCGGCGCCGCGAAGGAGAGCTGGCCGATGGCGGCGAGGTCGAGCCGCTCGACGGGCAGCGGCGCGCGGGCGGGCCAGGACAGCGCATAGCCGATCGCATGGCGCATGTCAGGTGGGCCGATATGGGCGAGGATGCCGCCATCGGCATGGCCGACAAGGGCATGAACGAGGCTCTCACGGTGGATCAGCACCTCGATCTGCGCGGGGGCGAGGCCGAAGAATTCCTTCGCCTCGATCATCTCCAGCGCCTTGTTGAACATCGAGGCGCTGTCGATGGTGATCCGCTGGCCCATCGCCCAGTTGGGATGGGTCGCCGCCTGCTCGGGGCTTGCCTCCGGCAGCCGCTCCAGCGGCCAGTCGCGGAAGGCGCCGCCCGAGGCGGTGATGATGACGCGCTCGACGGAGGAGGGGTCCTCCCCCCGGAGCGCCTGGAAGATCGCCGAATGCTCGCTGTCGACCGGCAGGAGCGTCGCGCCGTGGCGGCGGGCGGTCTCCATCACCAGGCTGCCGGCGGCGACCAGCGTCTCCTTGTTGGCGAGCGCCAGCGTGCCGCCGCGGCGCAGGACCTCGAGCCCGGGCGCGAGCCCGGCGAAGCCGACGATGGCCGACATCGTCCAGTCCGCCGGCCGGGCGGCGGCCTCGCGGATCGCCGCCTCCCCCGCCGCGACCTCGATGCCGGTGCCGGCGAGCCGCGCCGCCAACTCCTCGCGGGCCTCCTCATGCGCGGTGACGGTAAGGCGGGCCTTCAGGCGGCGGGCATCGGCGGCGAGCTGAGCAATGTTGCGCCCGCCCGTCAGCGCCTCCACCCGGTAGGCGTCGGGGTCGCGGGCGATGAGGTCGATGGTGGATTGGCCGACGGAGCCGGTGGCCCCGAGGATCGTGACCGACCGCATCAAAGCGGCCCCGGCATCCAGCCGGCGAGGGTGACGAGCGCGATGAGCAGCGCCGCGAAGGTCAGCGCGTCGAACCGGTCAAGCACGCCGCCATGGCCGGGGATGAGGTCGGAGCTGTCCTTCAGGCCGAAGCGCCGCTTCAGCCAGCTCTCGGCGATATCCCCGAGCTGCCCGGCGATGCTGGCGGCGACCGAGACGAGGACGAGCCCGAAGCCGGCCTCGAGGATCACCGCGAAGATGCCGCCGACCACAGCCGCGCCGATCCAGCCGGCCACGGTGCCCGACCATGTCTTCGAGGGCGAGACCTTGGGCCAGAACTTCGGGCCGCCGAAGAAGCGGCCGGCGAAATAGCCCAAGACATCGGTGGCGATGACGACGAGGATCACCCAGAGCAGCCAGCCCATCCCCTCGCCGCGAAGCGCGACGAGCGACGAGGCGCCGATGAGGATCGCCGCCGCGTAGAGCCCGACGGCCACGCGATGCCGCGCGGCGGTGACGCCGAGCCCGGCGCCGATGATCAGGAAGACCGGCCAGGGCAATGTCAGCGCCGCGGCGGCGCCGACCGAGAGCACCATGGCGGGGCGGCGGCGGTTGGGGGCGCTCATGTCGGCGACCTCCCAGACCATCAGCCCCGCGGCGATGGCGGCGAAGGCGCGCCACCAGCCGTCGCCGGCGATGATCGCCGCCAGCGCCACCACGCCGAGGACAGAGGCCGAGATCACGCGGACGCGCAGGTCCGCCCAGCGGCTGGCCGGTTCAGCCACCGATCAGGCCTTGACCGCCCCGAAGCGGCGGTCGCGCTGTGTGTAGCTCTTCAGGACAGTCGCGAATTCGGCCGGCGTGAAATCCGGCCAGAGCGTGTCGACGAATTCGTATTCCGCATAGGCCGATTGCCAGAGCAGGAAGTTGGAGATCCGCGCCTCGCCCGAGGTGCGGATCACCAGATCGGGGTCGGGCAGGACGCGGGTGTCGAGGAAGCGGGCCAGCATCTCGGCATCGACCTCGTCATGCTTGATGCGCCCTTCCTGCACCTCGTAGGCGAGCCGGCGCGCGGCGCGGGTCACCTCGTCGCGCCCGCCGTAGTTGAGCGCGATCGTCAGGTTCATGCGGGTGTTGCCCGCCGTCATCAGCTCCAGATTGTCCATCAGGTCGACGAGCTTGGGCTCGAGCTTCACCCGGTCGCCGATGAAGCGCACGCAGACGCCGTTCCGGCACAGATCGCGCGCCTCACGCTCGATATAGCGGCGGAAGAGGCCCATGAGCCCGGCGATCTCGGTCTGGGTCCGCTTCCAGTTCTCGGTCGAGAAGGCGAAGATCGTGAGATACCGCACGCCGAGATCCGGGCAGGCCTCGACAATGTCGCGCACCCGCTTCGCGCCGGCGTGGTGGCCATAGAGCCGGGGCCGCCCGCGCTGCTGCGCCCAGCGGCCGTTGCCGTCCATGATGATCGCCACATGCTCGGGGCCGGGGCGGAAGGTGTCGGTCTGATCGTCTCGGGCCAAGATGCCCTCCTTGACTGCAGGTCAGACCTGCATGATTTCGGCCTGCTTGGTCTCCAGCGCCTTGTCGACATAACCGATATAGGTGTCGGTCAGGTCCTGCACCTCGGCCTCCCAGATCTTCTGGTCATCCTCGGCCATGCCGTCCTTCGCCTTCTTGATCTGGTCCATCCCGTCGCGGCGGAGGTTGCGGATGGCAACGCGGGCGCGCTCGGCGTAATCGCCGGCGACCTTCGTCAACTCGCGGCGCCGCTCTTCGTTCAGCTCCGGGATCGGCAGCATGATGATCGTGCCGTTGAGCTGCGGATTGATGCCGAGCCCGCTCTCGCGGATGGCCTTCTCGACCTTGCCGACGAGGCCCTTGTCCCAGACGTTGATGGTGACCATGCGCGATTCCGGCACGTTGACGGTGCCGACCTGGTTGATCGGCGTCGGGCTCCCATAGGCATCGACCATGATCGGCTCCAGCATCGAGGCCGAGGCCCGGCCGGTGCGGAGCGAGGCGAACTCGGTGCGCAGCGCCTGGATGGCCCCGTCCATCCGCCGCTTGAGATCGTCGGTATCGAGTTCGAAATCGTCTGCCATCTTCTGGTCTTTTCCTGATCTTGCTGCCCGTCCTGACGGCACCATATAACCGCCGCTGTCGCATCTGGCCAGCACCGGGCATGCAGGAATCGTGCAGGTGGCGCTTCGCCGCCGCGGAACGGAGGGCACCATGGAGGTGAGGCTGAGGCGCATGACGCTGGGCGATGCCGAGGCGCTTCACGCCGCCATCGGCAATGCCGAGACCTATGCGCCCGTGCACATCCCGCCGCCGGAAAGCGTGGACGTGCTCCGCGCCCGCATCGCCCGGCAGTTCAGTGGCCCGGGAGACGGCGCCGCGCTCTGGCTCAACTGGTGCGTGCTGGCGGAGGGGGCCGTCACCGGCTTCGTCCAAGCGACCGTGACGGGGGAGGAGGCGAGCCTCGCCTACGTGCTCGGCCACCGCCATTGGGGGCGCGGCATCGGCCTCGCTGCCACGCGGCTCGCCATCGCGGAGCTGGTCGCGCGCTACGGCGTGACGCGGCTCATCGCAGACACCGACGAGGCGAACCTCGCCTCGCAGGCTCTCCTCGCCCGGCTCGGCTTCACCTTCGACCGGCGGGATGGGCGCGATCTGCATTATCGGCGCCCCGCGTGACACCGCTTGCCCTGCCGCCTGCCCCCGTCTACGCTTTGCGGACAAATCCCAATACGGTGTTTCATGCTTATCGGCATTCTACAGACCGGCCACGCGCCTGACGCGCTGCGCCCGGCGCTGGGCGATTACGAGGATCTCTTCCGCCAGCTCCTCTCCGGCCAGGGCTTTTCCTTCGCCACCTACAATGTCGTCGACGGGGAGTTCCCCCCCGGGCCCGAGGCCGCCGATGGCTGGCTCATCACCGGCTCGCGCCACGGCGCCTATGAGGACCATGCCTGGATCCCGCCGCTCGAGGCGCTGATCCGCGCGATCCGCGATGCGGGCAAGCCCTTGGTCGGCATCTGCTTCGGGCACCAGATCATCGCCCAGGCGCTCGGCGGGCGGGTGGAGAAGTTCAACGGCGGCTGGGCCGTCGGCCGGCAGCTCTACGATTTCGACGGCGAGACCCGCGCGCTCAACGCCTGGCACCAGGATCAGGTGACGGAGGCGCCCAAGGGCGCCCGCGTCGTCGCCACGCATCCGTTCTGCGCCAATGCGGCGCTGGCCTATGGCGACAGGATCTTCACCGTGCAGGCGCATCCCGAATTCGGCTCGGCCTTCATCGAGGGGCTGATCGACAAGCGGGGCGCGGGCGTCGTGCCCGATCACCTTCTGCAGCAGGCGCGGGCCTCCCTGCCCCTGCCGAACGACAATGCGCGGCTCGGCGACGAGATCGCCGGCTTCTTCAAGGCACGGGTGCCGGCATGAACTGGCTCGACAGGATCCCCGACGCGGCGCGCGCCTATCTGGAGACGAAGAAGCTCGACGAGGTCGAATGCGTCATCGCCGACCTGCCGGGCATCGCTCGCGGCAAGGCCGTGCCCGCGGCCAAATGGGAGCGGCAGCAGCAGTTCCACCTGCCGAACTCGATCTTCTTCCAGACGATCACCGGCGACTGGGGCGAGGCCGCGGGGCCCGAGGGCTTCACCGAGCCCGACATGATCCTGCGCCCCGACCTCACGACGGCGACGGCGGCGCCCTGGACCTCCGACGGCACGCTGCAGGTCATCCACGACGCCTACGACCAGCGCGGCCGCCGCGTCGCCTATTCCCCCCGCAACGTGCTGATGCGCGTGGTGGAGCTCTATGAAGCGCAAGGGTGGAAACCCATCGTGGCGCCGGAGATGGAATTCTACCTCGTCGGCCGCAACACCGACCCGCGCCTGCCCATCGAACCGATGATGGGCCGGACGGGCCGCCCCGCCGCCGCGCGGCAGGCCTATTCGATGACCGCCGTCGATGAATACGGCCCCGTCATCGATGACATCTACGAATTCGCCGAGGTGCAGGGCTTCGAGATCGACGGCATCACCCAGGAAGGCGGCGCCGGCCAGCTTGAGATCAACCTCCGCCACGGCCACCCGGTGCGGCTGGCCGACGAGGTCTTCTACTTCAAGCGGCTGATCCGCGAGGCGGCGCTCAAGCACGATTGCTTCGCCACCTTCATGGCCAAGCCCATCGAGGGCGAGCCGGGCTCGGCCATGCATGTCCACCATTCGGTCACCGACATCGCCACGGGCCGCAACCTCTTTGCCGGCCCCCAGGGCGGCGAGACGGATGCCTTCTTCAACTTCATCGGCGGGCTGCAGGAGCATCTGCCGAGCGTCATCGCCGTGATGGCGCCCTATGTGAATTCCTACCGCCGCTATGTCCGCGACCATGCGGCGCCGATCAACCTCGAATGGGGGCGCGACAATAGGACGACCGGCATCCGCATCCCCGTCTGCCCGCCTGAGCAACGGCGGATCGAGAACCGGCTCGCCGGGATGGATTGCAACCCCTATCTCTGCATCGCCGCCTCGCTGGCCTGCGGCTATCTCGGCATGATGAACGAGATCCGCCCCGACAAGCGCTTCCGCGGTGACGCCTATGAGGCGGAAGACGCGATCCCGCGCGGCGTGCATGCGGCGCTCGACCTCTTCGACGAGGCCAAGGAGATCCACGAGGTGCTCGGCCCGGAATTCGCCCGCGTCTATTCGATCGTGAAGCGCACGGAATACGACGAGTTCCTGCAGGTGATCTCGCCCTGGGAGCGGGAGCACCTTCTGCTCAACGTCTGATAGAAGGCGGAGCGCCTGCGGAGCATTTCTTTGGTGCGATGAGGGGGCCTGCAGCCCCCTCAAACTCCCCCGCCGGTGTTTTCGGAACAGCGATGGGGAGGGGCGGACCCTGCCTTTCGCTTTCTTGCAAATACTCCGGGGGCGAATTGGCCACTCGCGGCCAAGAGGGGGGCAACGGTTGGACGGGCCCCCTGCCCCTTCTCAGGCCAGCGCCGTGACCTCGATCTCGAACTTCATGGCCGGCGTCAGCAGCCCCGCCTCGATCATCGTCGCGGCGGGGGGATTGTCGCCGAAGGCTTCGCGGAGGGCCGGCCAGCAGGGTTCGAAATCCGCCTTGTCGGGCAGGATATAGGTCACGCGGACGACGCGGGCGAAGGACGAGCCCGCCTCTTCCAGCGCCCGGCCGACGATGGCGAGGGCGTTGCGGCATTGCGCGGTAACGTCGTCGGGGAAGGTCCCGTCCGGCCCCGGGCCGGTGGTGCCGGAGACATGGACGAACCCGCCTGCAACAACAGCGCGGCAATAGCCGATTTTGGGCTCGAAGGCGCTGCCGGAGAAGATGCGCCGGATGCCCTCCGGCGCGGCCCCGTCAGCCGACACTCGCGGAGTCCTTCTTCGATTCCGCGTAGATCATCAGCGGCTTGGCATCGGGGCCCACCGCCTCTTCATTGACCACCACTTCGGTGACGTCGGAGAGGCTCGGCAGCTCGAACATCGAATCGAGGAGGATATCCTCCATGATCGACCTGAGGCCCCGAGCGCCGGTCTTCCGCTCGATGGCGCGGCGGGCGATGGCCGAGAGCGCGTCTTCGGTGAAGGTCAGCTTGGTGTCCTCGAGCTCGAAGAGCCGCTGGTACTGCTTGACGAGCGCGTTCTTCGGCTGGGTGAGGATGGTCACCAGCGCCGGCTCGTCGAGATCCTCGAGCGTCGCGATCACCGGCAGGCGGCCGACGAATTCGGGGATGAGGCCGAATTTCAGCAGATCTTCCGGCTCGAGATCGTGGAAGATCTCGCCGACGCCGCGGGCATCGGGGTCGCGCACATCGGCGCCGAAGCCCATGGCCGAGCCCTTGCCGCGCTGCGAGATGATCTTGTCGAGCCCCGCGAAGGCGCCACCGCAGATGAAGAGGATGTTGGTCGTGTCGACCTGCAGGAATTCCTGCTGCGGATGCTTGCGGCCGCCCTGCGGGGGGACACTCGCCACCGTGCCTTCCATGATCTTCAGAAGCGCCTGCTGGACGCCCTCGCCCGACACGTCGCGGGTGATGGAGGGGTTGTCCGACTTGCGGGTGATCTTGTCGACCTCGTCGATATAGACGATGCCGCGCTGCGCCCGCTCGACGTTGTATTCCGACGCCTGCAGGAGCTTGAGGATGATGTTCTCGACATCCTCGCCGACATAGCCGGCCTCGGTCAGCGTCGTGGCATCGGCCATGGTGAAGGGCACATCGAGGATGCGCGCCAGCGTCTGGGCGAGCAGCGTCTTGCCGCAGCCGGTGGGGCCGATCAGCAGGATGTTGGATTTCGCCAGCTCGATATCGGCCGATTTCGCCGCATGGTTGAGGCGCTTGTAGTGGTTGTGGACGGCGACGGAGAGCACGCGCTTGGCGTGGGCCTGGCCGATCACGTAATCGTCAAGAACCTCGCAGATGTCGCGGGGGGACGGCACGCCGTCGGCGCTCTTCAGCCCCGAGGATTTCTGCTCCTCGCGGATGATGTCCATGCAGAGCTCGACGCATTCATCGCAGATGAAGACCGTCGGGCCGGCGATCAGCTTGCGCACCTCATGCTGGGACTTGCCGCAGAAGCTGCAATAGAGCGTGTTCTTGCTGTCGCCGCCGCTCGCGTTCGCCATGTTGAATCCCCTGGCTGGTTCGGCCCTTCGCTTGCTGCCCAAGGCTGCTTTCGGCTCAGCCTAGAACAGGGCGATAGGGTCCACAATGCCAAATGACGGTTAAGAGTTGATGCCGCCGCCGGAGCCAATGGCCCGGGCGGCGGCAAGGATTTCTTAAGCTTTTTCGGTCTCGGGGCGCGAGGCCCCGGCCCGGATCGGCTCTCGCCTCAGCTCTCGGAGGCGCTCGGCGCCTGGGCGCGGGATTCGAGGATCTCGTCGATATGGTTCCAGGCCTTCGCCTCTTCCGGCGACATGAAGTTGTCGCGCTCGAGCGCCTTGTGCACCTCTTCGGGCGAATGGCCGGTGTGCCGGGCGTAGATGGCGATCAGCTTGTCCTTGATCTTCTGCGTCTCGGCGGCGTGGATCATGATGTCCGTCGCCTGGCCCTGATAGCCGCCGGACGGCTGGTGGACCATGATGCGGGCGTTCGGCAGCGAGAAGCGCATCCCGGCCTCGCCGCCGCAGGAAAGGAGCGAGCCCATCGAGGCCGCCTGGCCGACGACGAGGGTCGAGACCTTCGGGCGGATGTACTGCATCGTGTCGTAGATCGACAGGCCGGAGGTGACGACACCGCCGGGGCTGTTGATGTACATCGAGATTTCCTTCTTCGGATTCTCGGCCTCGAGGTGCAGAAGCTGCGCGACGATGAGCTGGCTCATGCCGTCATGCACGGGGCCGTTCACGAAGATGATCCGCTCCTTGAGGAGGCGGGAGAAGATGTCATAGGCGCGCTCGCCCCGGCTCGTCTGTTCGACGACCATCGGCACGAGGTTCATGTAGGTCTCGACAGGGTCTTGCATGGGAATGCTCCTTCGCGCGGGGGGCGCCCGGCCATTCTGGGGCCGGAAAAACTTCGGCTCATTTAAAGAAGCGGCCACGGGGCTTCAAGGGCAGCGGCCGGATGGGCCGGCCTGCCCGGGCGGCGGGGCCTGCGTCTGCGATCGGGCTTTGACAGAGGCTCGGCCCGGCGATAAGGTAAGTCATGACTTACGAAGGCGCAACCCCCGAGGCCGATGGCGCGATCGCCGCCCTCGCAGACCCGACCCGCCGGGCGCTCATCGAGCGGCTGCGGGCCGGCCCGCTGGCCGTCAGCGCGCTGGCCGAGGGGCTGCCCGTCTCTCGGCCCGCCGTCTCGCAGCATCTGAAGGTGCTCTCGGGCGCCGGGCTGGTCGAGGCGCGGGCGGAGGGGACGCGGCGGATCTACGCGCTCTCGCCCGAGGGCGTCGCGCGGCTGCGCGCCTATGTGGAGACCTTGTGGAGCGACGCCTTTGCCGGCTTCGCGGCCGCGGCTGAGAAGGAGAAGAAGGATGGGCATTGATCCCGGCAAGCTGGCCCCGGTGGAGCGGAGCGTCCACGTCCCGCTTCGCCCGAAGGAGGCCTTCCGGCTCTTCACCGAGCGGATGGAGGAATGGTGGCCGCTCGAGACGCATTCGATCGCCGCCGGAAGGGAAGAGGAGCCCGCCGGGCTGACGGTCGAGCCCCGCGAGGGCGGGCGCATCTTCGAGACGGCGCCGGACGGCACGGAGGCGGCCTGGGGCCGCATCCGCGACTGGCAGCCCGGCGCGCGGCTCGGGATCACCTGGCATGTCGGGCGCGACGAGGCGGAGGCGACGGAGGTCACGGTGACCTTCACGCCGACGGACCAGGGCACGATGGTGCATCTGGTGCACGACGGCTGGGAGGCGCTCGGCGGCGCCGCCACGGCGATCCAGGCGGGCTACGGGCCGGGCTGGGAACTGGTCCTCGGCCGGTTCGCGCTGGCCGTTGGTCGGATCGTGCCGGCATGAGCGCGATGCCCGGCGGCCGGGTGACCCTGCCGGGCTTCCTCGGGGTGCCGGATGTACTGATGCTCGGGTGAGCGTGGGCGGGGAGGTGGCCCCTACGCCCGGATCGGGGCCGAGCGCGCTCGTGCTGGCGTAGGGTGGGTTTTAAACCCACCTTGCCCCCGTTCAATCGAGCCGAACGCCACGGCACAGGGCGAGAGCGCGGGTCGGGTGTAGGGCGGGTTTTCAACCCACCGTCCTCCCCATCCATCCAAGCCGAACGTCGCCGCGCGGGGCGAGCGCCGGCCCGGGGGGTGGCGCTCCTGCCGATTGGACGGCGCGCTTTATGGTGCAACACCGCCCTCGCTCACCGCCGCGCCTGACGTCGACAGAGCGCCAGCCCGCGGGACGGGCCGGCGCTCGCCCTGCGCCGTGCCGGCGCGTACCGGGCGGGGGCACCGCTCGAGCGCTGCGCCATGGTGGGTTGAAAACCCACCCTACGGCATAGCCGACGGGCGGCTAATGGCCTCAAGCCGTGCTTCGCCTCCCCCACAAGCCCCCTACCCGCCCGGGATCGGGATATGCCCCGGCCGCTCGTCCTCCTCCGCCTCGCGCTCCACGGCGCGGGCGGCTTCCTTCGTCTCCATCTCGGCGCGGAACTCCTCGACGGAGATGTCGTCCTCGCTCGGCAGGGTCATCTCGTCGCCCGCCATCCCGTGCTGCTCGTCGTCCTTATGCCGCTCGGCCTCGCGCCGGGCCTTGACCGCCTCGCGCTCGGCCTGGCGCTTGGCGAGCCGCTCGGCCCGCGCCTCGCGCCGCCGTCTCCGCTCGGCGCGGAGCGCCACGTTGACTGCCGCGCCCACCAGCGTCAGCAGCGCCATGATGTAGAGCCACATCATCAGCGCCATGACCGCGCCGATCGAGCCGTAGAGCTCGTTGTAGCTGCCGAAGTTGCTGAGATAGATTGAAAATCCGGTCGATGCGAGAATGCCGCAGGTCACGGCGAAGAACGTCCCCGGATTGGCGATGGAGGCCCTGTCCCCCGGCACGTTCGGCCCCCAGCGGTAGAGCGCCCCCACGCCCACGAAGACGATGAAGACGCCGACCACCCAGCGCAGCCCCTGCGCGATGAGCTGCGTCAGAAGCGGCAGCGGCAGGACCGCCAGCACGAGGGGGGCGATGACGACGACGAGGAGCGCGGCGATGGCGAGGAGCATCAGCCCGCCCGTCAGCGAGACGACCCGCAGCATATGCGCGAGCCCCGAGCGTTCCGGCGCGCCATGGATGGCATTGAGCCCCCGCACCAGCGACGAGACAGAGGCGCGCGAGGTCCACAGCGCCAGCAGCACCGAGATCACCGTCGCCCAGCCCAGCGCGTCGCTCTGCGTCTCGAGCAGGCGCGAGACTTGGCTGTAGAGAATGCGGAAGACATCCTCGGGCATGAACTGCCGCCAGAGCGAGAACTGCTCCTCGACGATCACCGGGTCGGCGAGGATGCCGAAGAGCGCGATGACCGCGGCCAGCGCCGGGAAGATCGCGAACATGCCGAAGAAGGCCACGCCCGCCGCCGCCAGACCGAGATCGGCGCGGGAGATATTGGCGATGATCGCGCGGCCGACCCGGACGGGTGTGGTGTTCTTCATGCCGCCGAGCATGGGAGATGCGGAGCGCCTTGTCACCCTGCCCCCGGCCCCGGCGCGGCGATTTCCCGCGGGGGGCGCGCGGTTTGCGTTCCCCCATGGCGCCGCCGGCGTTATGAGGAAGAAGACCCGCCAGCCGGAGCGCCCCCTTGCTCAACATCTCCGCCCAGGTTTCCGCCCTTGCCGAGCGCATCCATGCCGCGCGGGAGGAGGTGCCGCGCCAGCTCGTCGCCCTCGCCGGGCCGCCGGGCTCGGGCAAGACGACGCTGGCGCGCGAGTTGCAGCGGCGCCTGCGCGACCAGCATTGCGCCGCCGAGGTGCTGCCGATGGACGGCTTTCACCTCGACAATGGCGTGCTCGACGAGATGGGGATGCGCTCCCGCAAGGGCGCGCCGGAGACTTTCGATGCTGCCGGTTTCGTCTATCTCGTCTCCCGCCTCGCCGAGGGGGAGGAGGTCGTCTGCCCCGTCTTCGACCGCACGCGCGACATCTCCATCGCCGGTGCGCTGGTCGTGCCCTCCGGCTGCCCGGTGGTCATCGTCGAGGGCAATTACCTCCTCTTCGACGAGCACCCCTGGCGCGAGCTGGCGGAGGGCTGGGACCTGTCGGCCTGGCTCGACGTGCCGAAGGCCGAGCTGCGCGCCCGCCTCGTCCAGCGCTGGCTAAGCTTCGGCCTCTCCCGCGCCGCCGCGATCCGCCGGGTGGAGAGCAACGATCTTCCCAATGCCGAGCGCATCATCGCCCGCGCCCTACCGGCGGATCTGACGATGACGCTCGAGGGCGCGTGACGCCCCCGTTTCGGCCCGCGAGCCTGCCGGTTGTCGCGGCCCCTTTGGGGTCTATGATGCAGACAATTGTTCCGGTTTTTCCGGATGGAGGCGCCGCGCGCCCCAGCCCGCCCCGGCCGACGACCGAGCGGGTCGCGGAAACACCGGGGCCCGGCCGGAGTTGCACTCATAAGCCCCGCAGAACGGGGCGCTCAAGGGAGGAGACAGAATGGAATCGAGACGACTGACCCAGCGCTCCATGGCCTTCGTCCTCGCCGGCGGCCGCGGCTCGCGGCTGAAGGAGCTGACGGATTACCGCGTAAAGCCGGCCGTCTATTTCGGCGGCAAGGCGCGGATCATCGACTTCGCCCTGTCGAACGCCATGAATTCCGGCATCCGCAAGGTCGCGGTGGCGACGCAATACAAGGCCCACAGCCTCATCCGCCATGTCCAGCGGGGGTGGAACTTCTTCCGCGCCGAGCGCAACGAGTTCCTCGACATCCTGCCCGCCAGCCAGCGGATGGACGAGAATTCCTGGTATCGCGGCACGGCCGATGCCGTCACCCAGAACGTCGATATCGTCGACAGCTACGACGTTGATTACGTGATCATTCTCGCGGGCGACCACATCTACAAGATGGATTACGAGGTCATGCTCCGCCAGCATGTCGAAAGCGGCGCCGACGTCACCATCGGCTGCCTCTCGGTGCCGCGCGAAGAGGCCTCGGCCTTCGGCGTCATGCATGTCGACGAGACCGACCGCATCACCTCCTTCCTCGAAAAGCCCGCCGACCCGCCCGGCATCCCCGGCGAGCCGGACAAGGCGCTGGCCTCGATGGGGATCTACGTCTTCAACTGGAGCCTCCTGCGCGACCTCCTGGTGCGCGATGCGGAGGACCCCAACTCCTCCCACGATTTCGGCAATGACCTGATTCCCGACCTCGTGAAAGGTGGCAAGGCCATGGCGCATCGCTTCGACGACAGCTGCGTGCGCGACCCGGGCCGCCCCGCCTACTGGAAGGATGTCGGCACCGTCGATGCCTTCCACCAGGCCAATATCGACCTCACGAATTTCGACCCCGATCTCAACCTCTGGGACACGCAATGGCCGATCTGGACCTATTCCGAAGGCGCCCCGCCGGCGAAATTCATCCATGACGAGAAGGACAGGCGCGGCGTCGCCATCTCGTCCATGGTGTCCGGCGGCTGCGTGATTTCTGGCACCGAGGTCCGCAATTCGCTGCTTTTCACGCAGGTGCACACGAATTCCTACGCTGTCCTCGATCATGCCGTTGTCCTGCCATATGTGACGGTCAATCGTTCGGCGCGGCTCCGGCGTGTCGTGATCGACAGGGCCGTGACCATCCCCGAGGGGCTGGTCGTCGGAGAGGATCCGGACGAGGATGCCAAGTGGTTCCGCGTCACGGAGCGTGGCGTGACCTTGATCACCCAGGCGATGCTCGACCGGCGCGCCGAGGCGCAATAGGCGAGCCCCGGCGGACCGGGGCCGAGAAACGGGGAAGACCTTGTGAGAGACGTGCTTTCGGTGGCGTCGGAATGCGCGCCGCTGGTGAAGACGGGGGGGCTCGCCGATGTCGTCGGCGCCCTTCCGGCAGCACTGAAGGGCGAGGGCGTCCGGGTGCTGACGCTGCTGCCGGGCTATCCCAAGGTCATGGCCGCGCTCGGCGCCGCCTCCGGCACGCTCCTCGACGAGCCCGAGCTCTTCGGCGGCCCGGCGCGGGTCGTCGCCGGCCAGGCGGCGGGGCTCGACATTCTCGCCATCGAGGCGCCGCATCTCTATGCGCGCGAGTGCGGGCCCTATCTCGACCCCGAGGGGCGCGACTGGCCCGACAATCCCGAGCGCTTCGCGGCGCTGAGCTGGATCGCCGCGCGCATCGCCGGGGGCGCCCTGCCCGGCTGGCGGCCGTCGGTGATCCACGCACATGACTGGCAGGCCGGGCTGGTGGCGGACCATCTGGCGAAGCAGGGAGTCAGCGATGTCGGCACGATCCTGACGATCCACAACATCGCCTTCCAGGGCCTCGTCCCCGCCCATCGGCTCGAGGATCTGCGGCTCGATCCCGGCCGCTATACGCAAGGCGGCTTCGAATACTGGGGCCAGGTCTCGATGCTGAAGGCCGGGCTCACGGCCTGCGACAAGCTCACGACCGTCTCGCCCACCTATGCCAACGAGCTGATGCGGCCCGAATTCGGCATGGGGCTCGACGGGGTGATGCGCGAGCGGCGTGCCGACCTTGCCGGCATTCTCAACGGCATCGACGACGCGACATGGAACCCCGGCGAGGACGCGCTGATCCCCGCGCCCTACACCAGGCCGCGCGGCAAGGCCGCCAACAAGGCGGCGCTCCGCGAGGAATTCGGGCTCGGCGAGGCCGCCGGCCCGCTCTGCATCGTCGTCTCGCGCCTGACCGAACAGAAGGGCATCGACCTTCTCATCGAGGCGCTGCCGGTGCTCCTGGAGCGCGGCGGCCAGCTCGCGCTTCTCGGCTCGGGCCACCGGTCGATGGAAGCGGCGCTGAACGACGCCGCCGCGGCGCATGACAATGTCGCCGTGCGCATCGGCTATGACGAGGCGCTCTCGCACCGGATGATGGCCGGCGCCGATACCATCCTCGTGCCCTCGCGCTTCGAGCCCTGCGGGCTGACGCAGATGTATGGCCTGCGCTACGGCACCGTGCCGCTCGTCGCCCTCACCGGCGGGCTGGCAGACACCGTGATCAACGCCTCGCCCATGGCGCTGGAGCGCGGCGTCGCCACTGGCCTGCAGTTCTGGCCGGCCGATGCCGAGGGGCTGAAGAACGCCCTCTCGCGGCTCTGCGACCTCTACGAGGCCGGCCCGACCTTCCGCCAGATGCAGAAGAACGGCATGGCGCAGCCCGTCGGCTGGGCGGGCTCCGCCGCCGCCTATGCGCGGCTCTATGACGAGGTCGGGGCCCGCTGATGCCCGGCCGCTTTGCCATCAAGCCCGGACGGGCCACGCCGCTCGGCGCCACCTTCGACGGCGAGGGCGTCAACTTCGCCGTCTTCTCGGAACATGCGACGCGGATGACGCTCTGCCTCTTCTCGGAGGACGGCAAGGACGAGACGCTGACCATCGACCTGCCCGAGCATGACGGCCATGTCTGGCACGGCTATCTGACCGGCATCCGCCCCGGGCAGCATTACGGCTACCGCGCCCATGGCCCCTACCGGCCGGACGAGGGGCACCGGTTCAACCCGCACAAGCTGCTCATCGACCCCTATGCCAAGAAGCTCTCGGGCGCGCCTCGCTGGCACGATGCGCTGATGGGCTACGACGTCAGCGCCATGCACAAGGACCTGACGTTCGACACCCGCAACTCGGCCCCCTACATGCCGAAATCCATCGTGGTGGACCCCTGCTTCTCCTGGGGCAACGACCGCGCGCCGCGCACGCCGCTGCACGAGACGATCATCTACGAGGCGCATGTGAAGGGGCTGACGGCGGCGAAGCCCGGCACGGCCTGGCCCGGCACCTACCTCGCCCTCGCCTCCGACCCGGTGATCGACCATCTGGTGAAGCTCGGCATCACCGCCATCGAGCTCTTGCCCGTCCATGCCTTCATCGATGACCGCTTCCTGCTCGACAAGGGGCTGAAGAACTACTGGGGCTACATGTCCATCGGCTTCTTCGCCCCGGAGCCGCGCTACATGGCGACGAAAGACATCGGCGAGTTCCAGCACATGGTCGCCCGGCTCCATGCCGCCGGGATCGAGGTGATCCTCGACGTGGTCTACAACCACACGGCGGAGGGCAACCAGCTCGGGCCGACGCTGAGCTTCAAGGGGCTCGACAACGCCTCCTACTACCGACTCGCCGAGACGCCGCGCTATTACATCAACGACACCGGCACGGGGAACACGCTGAACGTCGACCATCCGATGGTCCTGCGGATGATCATGGACAGCCTCCGCTACTGGGTCGAGATCATGCATGTCGACGGCTTCCGCTTCGACCTCTGCTCGACGCTGGGGCGGACGGAGGAAGGCGGCTTCGACCGCGGCGCGGCCTTCTTCGACGCGATCCGGCAGGACCCGGTGCTGAGCCGCGTCAAGCTCATCGCCGAGCCCTGGGACATCGGCCCCGGCGGCTACCAGCTCGGCGCCTTCCCGCCGCCCTTCTCGGAATGGAACGACAAGTTCCGCGACGAGGTCCGCGCCTTCTGGCGGGGCGATGCCGGCCATGCGCCGCGGCTCGCCAACCGGCTGACCGGCTCGGCCCAGCAGTTCGACCACGACACGCGGCCCGCCACCTCCTCCGTCAACTTCCTGACGGCCCATGACGGCTTCACGCTGATGGACGTGGTGAGCTACGCCGAGAAGCACAACGAGGCCAATGGCGAGGAGAACCGCGACGGCCATTCGGAGAACCTCTCCGACAACATGGGCGAGGAAGGGCCGACGACCGACAAGGCCCGCCGCGCCGCCCGCGCGCTCCGCCGGCGCAACATGCTGGCGACGCTGCTGTTCAGCCAGGGCACGCCCATGATCCTCGCCGGCGACGAGCTGGGCAATTCCCAGCGCGGCAACAACAACGCCTATTGCCAGGACAACGAGATCGGCTGGGTGGACTGGGGCGCGGCGGATCCCGACTTCCTCGCCTTCGTGCAAAAGCTCATCACCTTCCGCAAGGATCACCCGATCCTGCGGCAGAAGCGCTTCCTGCATTCCCGCCCCCGGCTCATCGACGGCAAGCCCGACCTCTTCTGGCGGCGCCCGGACGGCGAGGTGATGGGCGAGGAGGATTGGGCGCAGCCGGATCTGCGCTGCATCGTCTCGGAATTGCGCACCGCCTCGGGCACCCCCGAATATGCGACGCAGGAACATGCGATCCTGTGCGTGTACAATGGCGGCGCGGGCGTCAACGTCACCCTGCCGCCGCCGCCCGAGGGGCGCCGCTGGGTCCGCCATATCGACACCGCCCGCCCCTATGCCGGCCCGAAGCCGGCGCGCGAGGTGGCGCGGGTCAGGGAGAGTTCCGTCGTCGTCTTCGTGCAGGAAGAGACGACGGCAAAGCGTAACTGAACACGGGGGAAGGTCTCATGGAGATTCTCGAGATCGAGACACGGCCGATCGAGGGGCAAAAGCCCGGCACGTCGGGGCTGAGGAAGAAGACGCATGTCTTCATGTCCCCGCATTACCTTGAAAACTATGTGCAATCCATCTTCGACGGCATCGGCGGCGTGGGCGGCAAGGTGCTCGTCCTCGGCGGCGACGGGCGCTATTTCAACGCCCAGGCGGCCCAGGTGATCCTGCGCATGGCCGCCGCCAACGGCGCGGCGAAGGTGATCGTCGGGGTGGGCGCGCTGATGTCGACGCCCGCCGCCTCGCACCTCATCCGCAAGCGGGGCACCGATGGCGGGCTGATCCTCTCGGCCAGCCACAACCCCGGCGGGCCGGAGGAGGATTTCGGCCTGAAATACAACATGCCGAACGGCGGCCCGGCGACGGAGGGCGTCAGCGACCGCATCCATGCGGCGACGCAGACCCTGACGCGCTACAAGATCGCCGAGACGGCGGACGTGGACCTCTCCGCGCCCGGCCAGGCGCGGCTCGGCAGGATGGAGATCGAGATCGTCGATCCGGTCGAGGATTACGCGGCGCTGATGGAGGAGCTCTTCGACTTCGACGCGCTGGAGGCGCTCTTCAAGGGCGGCTTCTCCATGGTCTTCGATGCGATGCATGCGGTGACCGGCCCCTATGCGAAGGCGATCCTCGAGGGCAGGCTCGGCGCCGCGCCGGGCACCGTCATTAATGCCGAGCCCAAGCCCGATTTCGGCGGCGGCCACCCCGACCCCAACCCGATCTGGGCAAAGCCCCTGGTCGACCGGATGATGAGTGAGGACGCCCCCGATTTCGGCGCCGCCTCCGACGGCGACGGCGACCGGAACATGATCCTCGGGAAAGGCATTTACATCACCCCCTCCGACTCGCTGGCGGTGCTGGCGGCCAATGCGCATCTGGCCCCCGCCTATGAAGGCGGGCTGAAGGGCGTCGCCCGCTCGATGCCCACCTCGGCGGCGGTCGACCGGGTGGCGGAGGCGATGGGCATCTCCTGCTACGAGACCCCCACCGGCTGGAAGTTCTTCGGCAACCTCCTCGACGCCGGCCGCGCCACGCTCTGCGGCGAGGAAAGCGCCGGCACCGGCTCCGACCATGTTCGCGAGAAGGACGGTCTCTGGGCCGTGCTCCTGTGGCTCAACATCCTCGCCGCGTCGGGCAAGTCGGTGGCCGAGCTGATGGAAGCGCATTGGCAACGATACGGCCGCAACTACTACTCGCGCCACGATTACGAGGATGTCGATGCCGGGGTGGCGGGCGAGATGGTGGAGGAGCTCCGCGAGCAGCTCGGAACGCTGCCGGGGCAGAAGGTCGGCGGGCTGACGGTCGAGAGCGCGGAGGAATTCGCCTATGACGACCCGGTGGACGGCTCCCGCTCCGAGCGGCAGGGGCTGATCTTCGGCTTCGAGGGCGGCGGGCGCGCGGTCATCCGCCTCTCCGGCACCGGCACCGTCGGCGCGACGATCCGGCTCTATCTGGAGCGGCTGGAGACCGATCCGGCGAAGCTCGGCGACGACCCCCAGGAGGCGCTCGCCCCGGTCATCGCCGCCGCCGAGGCCCTCGCCGGCATCAAGGCCCGCTCCGGCCGCGACGGGCCGAACGTGATCACTTGAGGGACACGGCGCAGGGTGGGTTTGTAACCCACCTTCCGCGGCCGGGACCGTCGCCGCCTAGGTGATCACCCCGAAAAGGGGCGCGGCCTTCGGGCCTCGCGTAGGGTGGGTTTGTAACCCACCTTCGCCGCCGCCTTCTACCCCCGCGCGTGTGGCCTTGCGATTGGTGCGGAGCCCTCACCACCTGGGCCGTCTCCTGCCTGCCCTCCCGCCCTACCGAGCGATCCGCATCTCCGCCCGGAGCCCGCCGAGCGCGGAGGTGCCGAGCACGAGCCGCCCGCCGTGGCTCCGCGCGATGTCGTCCACGATGGCGAGCCCGAGCCCCACGCCGGCGCCCCCCACATCGCCCGGAGACTGGCTCCGCGCCGGGTCGAGCCGCGCGAAGGGGCGCATGGCCTCCTCGCGCTGCGCCTCCGGGATGCCGGGGCCGTCGTCCTCGACCACGAAGGCCAGCCAGCCCTCCCCCGCCTCCAGCGACAGGCGGACCTCCTTCCCGTGCCGCAGAGCATTGCCGATGAGGTTGCCGAGCGCCCGGCGGATTGCCATCGGCCGGAGCCGCGCCGGACCAAGCGCCGGGCTCTCGCCCAGCGTCACCGCCCCGCCGCCCCGCGCCGCATCCTCCGCCGCGCGGGCGAGGAGCTCGGCGGGCTGCACCTCCTCCTCCACATCGCCCGAATCCCCCCGGGCGAAATCGAGGAAGGCCGCCACCATCCGCTCCATGTCGCGCACGTCGCGGCGGAGCGGCTCCGCCTCCTCCTCGCTCATGAGCTCCAGCCCGAGATGCAGGCGCGTCAGCGGCGTCCGGAGGTCATGGCTGATGCCTGAGAGCATGAGCACCCGCGCCTCGCGCTGCGCCTCGATCCGGTCCCGCATGTCGACGAAGGCCTGCCCCGCCTGATGCACCTCCACCGCGCCGCCGGGCCGGTAGGGCAGCACGCGGCCCTTGCCATAGGCGCTCGCCGCCGCCGCGAGGCGCTTGATCGGGCGAAGCTGGCTGCGCAGGAACGCATAGGCGATCATCGCGAAGAGGAGCCCGAAGACGATGGTCCAGAGGAGCAGCTGATGCGGGTTGGAGGCCGAGACGCGCGTCCGCCGGAAAGTCACCCGCATCTCCCCCCTCTCGGTCGAGAGCCAGAGCCGCACGCGCCGCTTGTCCTGAAAGCTGATCGCCGTGAAGCCGGGCAGCGCCGCGCCGGCCATCTCGGTCACGACGCGGGCAGAGAGATCCCAGGGCTGGCGCCAGTCCTCCGCCGGCGCATCCGCCACGGGCAGCGCGATGGCGATCTGCAGCGCCCGCCCGAGCTCGCCGGCCCGGAGCTGCGCGGCGGCGAGGGAGGGCGCGGCGGCCAGCTCCTCCGTCACGAGCCCGAGGTCATAGAGGATCGAGCGGGTCATCTGCTCGGTCACCCCCTCGTAATGGCGCTGGACAAAGCTGACGGAGACGAAAAGCTGCAGAAGCACGACAGGCAGGATCAGGATAAGCGCCGCCCGCCCGTAAAGGCCGCGCGGCAGAAGGGGTTTGGCCCGGGTGAGAAACATGCCGAAGGCTAGCGCCGCCATGGCGGGAGCGGAAGGGTGAGCGGTGTACCGGAGGTCCGCCGCCTCGTCGCGCCCAACCCCTCGCCGATGACCGAGCGGGGCACCAACACCTGGCTCATCGGACGCGAGGTGCTCGCGGTGATCGACCCCGGGCCGGCGGATGAGGCGCATCTGGCGGCGCTCACGGCCGCGATCGGGGGCCGGCCGGTCGCGGCGATCCTCGTGACGCATCCGCATCTCGACCATTCCGCCCTGGCGCCGGCCCTGGCCGAGGCGACCGGCGCCCCGGTGATGGCCCATGGCGGCGCGGCGGAGGGCCGCTCGCCGGTCATGGCCCGGCTGGCGGCGGAGGGGCTGACGGGCGGCGGCGAGGGAGCGGACGCGGCCTTCTGCCCCGACCGCCGGCTCGCGGATGGCGAGGTGATCTCGGGCCCCGGCTGGGCGCTGGAGGCGCTCTGGACCCCCGGCCACATGGGCGCCCATCTGAGCTTCCGCCTGGGGGACGACATCTTCACCGGCGACCTCGCCATGGGCTGGGCCTCCTCTCTCATCTCGCCGCCCGACGGCGACGTCGCGCAGTTCCGCGCCTCATGCCGGCGGCTGCTGGCGCTGGGGCCCGGGCGCCTCCTCCCCGGCCATGGCGACGTCGTCGAGGCCGGCGCGGCCCGGCTCTCCTGGCTCCTCGACCACCGCGCCGCCCGCGAGGCAGAGATCCGCGCCGCCCTCGCCGCCACCCCGGCGAGCCCGCAGGAGCTCGCGGCCCGGCTCTACGCCGGCCTGCCCCCCGCGATGCTGCCCGCCGCCGCCCGCAACGTCCTCGCGCATCTCATTGATCTGACGGAAAGAAATCTGGCCCGCCCCGAAGGCCCCCTCACCCCGGACGCCCGCTTCCACCGCCTATGATTTTTTCGCCCCGGCCCCGTTTACACCCCCCGCCCCCATTGCTATATCGCCGCCGGTGGTCCGGCGTAGCTCAGCGGTAGAGCAGTTGACTGTTAATCAATTGGTCGTAGGTTCGATCCCTACCGCCGGAGCCAAAAAACAGCCCTCCTGGCAAGCGCCGTGGAGGGCTTTTTTGTGGCTGTCGCCACGCCCCCCTCACACCGCCGCCAGCGCCTCCCTTTGCGCCTGCATCAGGCGGAAGGCCCTGTAATCCCGCTCGTATTCCGCGGCCCTCCCCGGGTCGGGGGTGAAGCTCTCGACCGCGCCGGCCATGGCGCGGGCGGCGGTGGCGAGGCTGGGCTGCAGGCCGGCGGCCACGGCGCCGGCCATGGCGGTGCCGAGGAGCACGGCGTCGCGGACCTCGGGGCGGTGGACCTGCAGCCCCGTCGCATCGGCGTAGAGCTGCGAGATGAGGGCCGAACGCGTCAGGCCGCCGACGATGGCCAGCCGCTCGGCGGCGAGCCCGGCCTCGGCCATGTGGCCGAGGATCTGCCGGGCGCCGAGGGCGAGCCCCACCGCGGCCCGCCAGTAGAGCGCGCAGAGCCCGTCGAAGCTGCGGTCGAGCGTCAGCCCGGCGATGACGCCGCGGCTGGCGCTGTCGGCGAGCGGCGAGCGGTTGCCGCGGAAATCGGGGAGCACGTGGATCGGCCGGCCGAAGCCGGGGCCCTGCTCCCTGAGCAGGATCTCGATCCGGTCGAGCACCGCGTCATGCGCCGGATGCGCGGCGGCGGAATGGCCGGGCCAGAGGTCGAGCACATAGTCGAGGAGCGCCCCCGCCGCCGATTGCCCGCCCTCGGAGCACCAGAGCCCCGGTAGCACCGCATCGCGGAACGGGCCCCAGATGCCGGGCGCGAAGACCGGCGCATCGGTGACCGCCATCAGGCTGATCGAGGTGCCGGCGATCAGCGTCAGGCCCCGCCCGTCCTCCCCCGCCGCGGCCAGGCAGCCGAGCGCGCCGGCATAGGCGTCGACCAGCCCCACGGCGACGGGCGTGCCGACCGCGAGGCGGAGCGAGGCGGCAGCGGCGCCGGTGAGCGTGCCGGCCTGGGCGCCGACCGGCGTCGCCTCCTGCGGCAGGGCCGCGCGGGTGATGAGATCCTCCAGTCCGAGCTCTGCCAGAAGGTCGTGCTGCCAGCCGCCCGCCTCCGGCAAATAGGGCCATTTGGCCGAGAGCGTGCAGGCGGAGGCAATGCGGTGGCCGGTCGCCCGCGCCACCAGATGGTCCGTCAGGTCGCGCGCAAAGGCGAGATGCTCCCAGAGCTCCGGCCGGTGCCGCTTCAGCCACATGAGCTTCGGCGTCTGCATCTCGGGCGAGAGGGCGCCGCCGTGGTGGCGGATGAGCGCATGGCCGGTGGCGGAGGCCTCTGCCGCCTCGGCCGTGGCGCGGTGGTCGAACCAGGCGATGGTGTCGCGGCCGCCGGGGCCGAGCGGCAGGGGGGCGCCGTCGGCATCCTGCAGGACCAGCGAGCAGGTGGCATCGAAGGCGAGGGCGCGCACCTCCTCCGCCGCCACACCGGCGCGCTCGCGCACCTGCCGGACGGCGGCGCAGACCGAGGCCCAGATGTCGTCGGACGCGTATTCGGCGCGCTCCGGCCCCTCCTCATGGACGCGGAAGCCCGCGACCTCGCGCGCCAGCATCCGGCCGGTGGCGTCGAAGAGCCCGGCGCGGGCACTACGCGTCCCCACATCCACGGCACAGATGTAGCCTGACATCACCCCTCCCCGCCCCCGTGATCCCCGGGGCGCGTCAGCCGCTGGCGCCGAGCAGACCCGGCAGGTCGGCCATCGCGCCGATGATGGCGTCGGGGGCGGAATTTGCAACCGCCTCGGTGAGACCGGCGGGCCCGGCATGGGCGCCGCCGGTGAAGCCGACCACCCGCATCCCCGCCGCCCGCGCCGCCGCGATGCCGGCGGGGCTGTCCTCGATGACGACCGCGGCCTCGGGCGCGACGCCCATCACCTCCGCCGCGAGGAGGAAGAGATCGGGCGCCGGCTTGCCGTTCGCCACCATCGAGGCGCTGAAGCGGTGGGTGAAGAGCGGCAGGAGCTCGGTGATCTCGAGGCTGAGCGCGATGCGGTCGGGCTGGGAGGAGGAGGCGACGCAGACCGGCCAGGGCAGCGCCGCCACAGCCTCCGCCACCCCGGGCACCGGCGCCAGCTCTTCGCGGAAGCGGGCGAAGAGCCGCTCGCGCTGCGCGGCGATATGGGCCGGCGTCACCGTGACGCCCCGCGCCGCCGCCCAGGCGGAGATGGTGGAAAGCGAGCGGCCGAGCAGCTCGTCATAGCCCTCGCGGGGCGAGAGGCTGAGCCCCGCCTCGGCCAGCATGTCCAGCGTGACCGCGAGCGAGATCGGCTCGCTGTCGACGAGCACGCCGTCGCAATCGAAGATGACGAGCGCGGGGGGCGGACCCGGGAGCCGGTCAGAGGCCGCCATCGGGCTCAGCCGTCCAGATAGGCCCTGAGCGTCGCCTCCGTCCCCTCCGCCCAGAGACGGCGCAGCCAGGCGCCGAAGGCCTCCGCGAACCGGGGATCCTCCCCGAGGTTGCCGTAGATCGTTGTCATCTCCAGCCACGCCTGCGGCCGCTCCTTCGCTTGCCGCGCCACGGGGACGAGCCTGTCCCAGCTCGGATCGTTGGGAGCGATCTCGGCGCCGTCATCGGTTGTGCCGGCACAGTAGCGGCACCAGAGCGCGGATTCGAGCGCCAATCCGGCGACGGAGCCGCCCCGCGCCAGAGCGTCGCGGATGACGGGCACGATGAACTTCGGCTGGCGGTTGGAGCCGTCGAGGCAGAGCCGCCGGATCGTGTCGCCGATCTTGGGATTCGAGAAGCGCCGCTCGATCAGGTCGAAATACTCGTGCAGGTCTGTGCCCGGCACCGGGGGGACGGTCGGGATGATGTCCTCCTCCTCGACCTTCCGCAGAAAGGCACGGATGAGCGGATGCTCCATCGCCTCATGGACGAAATGGATGTCCATCAGCCCGCCCGGATAGGCGATGGTCGCATGGCCGCCGTTGAGGATGCGCAGCTTCATCAGCTCGAAGGGGGCGACATCGGGCACGAATTGCACGCCGACCGCCTCGAAGGCCGGGCGGCCGAGGGGGAAGTCGTCCTCCAGCACCCATTGCACGAAGCCCTCGCAGAAGACCGGCCAGCCGTCGGTGACGCCGAACTCCTCGGCGAGGATCTGCCGCTCGCGGTCGCCTGTTGCCGGGGTGATCCGGTCGACCATGCCATTGGGGAAATGCACGTTCTCCTCGATCCAGGTGGCGAAGCCCGGTTCGGAGAGGCGCGCGAGCCCCGCGAGGGTCCGCCGGGTGACCGCGCCGTTATGGGGGATGTTGTCGCAGCACATGATGGTGAAGGGGGCGAGGCCCGCGTCGCGGCGGGCGCGGAGCCCGGCGAGGATCATGCCGAAGACGGTCTTCGGATGCGCCGGGTCGGCCGCATCTTCCTTGATCGCCGGGTGCTCGGGGTCGAAATCATCCTTGGAATCGAGGAAATACCCGCCCTCGGTGATCGTCAGAGAGACGATACGGATATCCTCCTTGGCCATCCGGGCGATGATCGCCGGCGCGTCGGCCGGCTCGACGAAATCGATCATCGAGCCGAGCACATGGGCCGTGCTGCCCTCCGCTTCCTGCTCGACGAGCGTCGTCAGCCAGTCCTGCGCCTCAAGCACCGCCCTGCCCTTCTTCTCGCCCTCGAAGACACCGGCCCCGACCAGCGCCCAGTCGCGGCTGAGGCCCTTGTCGAAGAGCCGGGCCAGATACATCGCCTGATGCGCCCTGTGAAAGTTGCCCACGCCGAAATGCAGGATGCCGGCGGACAGCGCGTCGCGGCCATAGGCGGGGCGGCGGACGCCCTCCGGCAGGGCGTCCAGGTTCGACAGGGACAGGGTCACCGACATGGGATGTTCCAGACTGGCAAGAAAACGAGGTGAGCGCCCGGGGGGAGAGGCCCCGGACGCCCGATGGCTCTGGTCAGGCGATGCGCAGACCCGCCGCGTCGAAGCGGTGGATATGCTCCTCCTCCGGCGTCAGCCAGATGGGGTCGCCATGGTGGAGATCGACCTCGCCGACGGCGCGAACGGTCATCGGCTCCTCGCGGCCCTCGAGATGGACGTGGAAGAAGGTGTCGGAGCCGAGATGCTCCGACACCCCCACCTTGCCGGCCCAATCACCCCCCGAGGAGGACGGCGTGATGTGCTCGGGCCGGATTCCGATGGTCTTGGCGCCACGCTTTTCGGCCTCGGGGCCGGTCAGGAGGTTCATCTTCGGGCTGCCGATGAAGCCCGCGACGAAGAGGTTGCGCGGCTCGCGGTAGAGCGTCAGCGGGCTGCCCACCTGCTCGATATTGCCGGCCTGCAGCACGACGATCTTGTCGGCCATGGTCATGGCCTCCACCTGGTCGTGCGTGACGTAGATCATCGTCGTCTCGAGCCGCTCGTGCAGCTCCGAGATCTCCAGCCGCATGCCGACGCGAAGCGCCGCGTCGAGGTTGGAGAGCGGCTCGTCGAAGAGGAAGGCCGCCGGCTCGCGCACGATGGCCCGGCCGATGGCGACTCGCTGGCGCTGGCCGCCCGAAAGCTGCCCCGGCCGCCGGTCGAGATAGGGCCCGAGGTTCAGCACCTCCGCCGCGGCATTCACCCGCCGGTCCTGCTCGGCCTTGTCGAGCTTGGCCATGCGGAGCGGAAAGGCGATGTTCTTGCGCACGCTCATATGCGGATAGAGCGCGTAGGACTGGAAGACCATCGCGAGCCCGCGCTTGGACGGCGGCACCATGGTCGCGTCGGCGCCGTCGATCTCGATCACCCCGGAGGAGACATCCTCGAGCCCGGCAATCAGCCGCAGGAGCGTGGACTTGCCGCAGCCCGAGGGGCCGACGAAGACCACGAACTCGCCGTCGTTGATCTCGAGATCCAAGGGCGGGATGACCTCCACCTCGCCGAAGGCCTTGCGGACCTGTTTCAGTTGAATGCGTCCCATTACTCTCTCCCTTCCGGGCCAAGGCGGTCGGCCCGGTCCCCTCCCCGTATTTGCGTCTGGCGGCTCATTTCACCGCCCCGAAGGTCAGGCCGCGCACAAGCTGCTTCTGGCTGAACCAGCCGAGGATCAGGATGGGTGCGATGGCCATGGTCGATGCGGCGGAGAGCTTGGCGAAGAACAGCCCCTCCGGGCTCGAATAACTGGCGATGAAGGCCGTCAGCGGCGCCGCGTTGACGGCCGTGAGGTTCAGCGTCCAGAAGGCTTCGTTCCAGGCGAGAATGAAGTTGAGCAGCAGCGTCGAGGCGATGCCCGGCACGGCCATGGGCGTGAGGATATAGAGGATCTCCTCGCGGAGCGTCGCCCCGTCCATCCGCCCCGCCTCGAGGATCTCGCCCGGGATCTCGCGGAAATAGGTGTAGAGCATCCAGATGATGATCGGCAGGTTGATCAGCATCAGGATCACTATCAGCGCGCCCTTGCTGTCGAGCAGCCCCAGTTTGATGCTGATGAGGTAGATCGGGTAGAGCACCCCCACCGCCGGCAGCATCTTGGTCGAGAGCATCCACATCAGGATGTCCTTGGTCCGCTTGCCGGGCACGAAGGCCATCGACCAGGCCGCCGGGACGGCGACGATGAGCCCGAGGATGGTCGAGCCGCCGGCGATGGCGATCGAGTTCCACAGATAGCGGACGTAGTTGGAGCGCTCCTGGACGGTTTCGTAATTCTCCAGCGTCCAGTTGAAGAACAGGAACACCGGTGGGTTGGCGACGGCGGTGCCCTCGGTCTTGAAGCTGGTGAGGATCGTCCAGAGGATCGGGAAGAAGATCAGGATGCCGATCGCCCAGGCGGCGATTGTGGTGATGAGCTTCTTCTGCGGTGAGACGGCGCGGGCCATGGTCTGTCCTCCCTCAGGTATCGAGGTTCTTGCCGACGATCCGCATCAGGAAGATCGCGACGATGTTGGCGAGGATCACGGCGAAGATGCCGCCTGCGGAGCCGAGGCCGACGTTCTGGCTCTCCAGCACGCGCTGGTAGATCAGATAGGTCAGCGTCCGGGTGCCGAAGGAGCCCTGGGTCGTGACGAAGATCTCGGCGAAGATCGACAGAAGGAAGATCGTCTGGATCAGGATCACCACGGTGATCGCCCGGCTGAGATGCGGCAGCACGATGAACCAGAAGCGCTTCAGCATCGGCGCGCCGTCCATCTCCGACGCCTCGAGCTGCTCGCTGTCGAGCGACTGGATGGCGGTCAACAGGATCAGCGTCGCGAAGGGCAGCCATTGCCACGAGACGATGAGGATGATCGAGAACAAAGGCGACTGGCTCAGCCAGTCGTGCGGCTGCATCCCGAAGAAGCGCCACAGATGCGCAAGGACGCCGTTCACCGGGTCCATGAACATGTTCTTCCAGACCAGCGCCGAGACGGTGGGCATCACGAAGAAGGGCGCGATCACGAGGATCCGCACGATCCCCTGGCCCCATATCGGCTGGTCGAGCAGAAGCGCCAGAAGGATGCCGCCGATCACGGTGATGGCGAGGATGCCGGCGACCATGACGAGCGTCGTGATCACCGAGTCGATGAAGGCCGACGAGGTGGCGAAGCGCACGTAATTGTCGAAGCCGACACAGCATTCCACGACGCCGCGCAAGGGTCTGTAATCCATGAAGGAAAAGACCAGCGTCATGATGAGCGGCACGAGCATCCAGGCCAGGAGCAGGATGACGGCCGGGGCCATCATGACCCGTGCCGCAGACCGCGAGTGTTGAGTTGCCATGACGTGTCCTCCCCCTCCACCTCCGTCGGGCCGCCGTCAGCTACGGCCTGCCGGAGCGATCCCGAAGGGCGGGCGATCCGCCCTCCGGCCTCTTTGTCGCGGGGCGGCGGGGCCGCCTCTGCCAGTTACTCGGACAATCGGGGGTGAGGCCCCTGGCCTCCCTGCCCGTCACTCGTGAAAGGCCGGGCGGCCCGGCGTGGGGCCGCCCGGCGGGCGCCGGGGCTCAGTAGCCCGCGGCTTCCATCTCGTCGGTGGTCAGCGCCTGGGCGTTCTCGAGCGCCTCTTCGACGGATTGCTGACCGGCGAGCGCGGCGGAGAACTCCTGCCCTACCTGGGTGCCGATGCCGGCGAACTCAGGGATGGCCACGAACTGGACGCCCGTATACGGCACCGGATCGACCGTCGGGTTGGTCGGGTCGGCGGCGTTGATCGACTCAAGGGTCATCTGCGCGAAGGGCGCCGCGTCCAGGTATTCCTGGTTCTCATAGAGCGAGGTGCGAGTGCCCGGGGGCACGTTCGCCCAGCCTTCGTTCTCGGCGACCAGAGCGGTGTACTCCTTGGACGTCGCCCAGGCGATGAAGGTCTTGGCGGCCTCTTCGGCATCCGTGCCGGCGGGGATCGCCAGCGACCAGGCCCAGAGCCAGTTGCCCCGGCGGCCGAGGCCGTTGTCGGGGGCCAGCGCGAAGCCGACGCTGTCGGCGACTTCCGAGTCGTTCGGGTTGGTCACGAAGGAGGCGGCGACGGTGGCGTCGATCCACATGCCGCACTTGCCCTGCTGGAACAGCGAGAGGTTCTCGTTGAAGCCGTTGTTGGCCGCGCCCGGAGGACCGTAGTTGGTCATCAGGTCCATGTAGAAGTTGAGCGTGTTGGCCCAGGCTTCGGTGTCGAACTGGGCGGTCCAGTCCTCGTCGAACCAGCGGGCGCCGAAGGAGTTGCCCATGGCCGTCAGGAACGCCATGTTCTCGCCCCAGCCGGCCTTGCCGCGGAGGCAAATGCCGTAGATCTCGGCCTCTTCGTCGGTCATCGCCGCGGCGGCTTCGCGGATGAACTCCCAGGTGGGCGCATCCGGCATCTCGAGCCCGGCCTCTTCCATGAGGTCGGTGCGGTACATCACCATCGAGCTCTCGCCGTAGAACGGCGCGGCATAGAGCGTGCCGTCGACGGTCAGGCCGCCGGCGATGGCGGGCAGGATGTCACCGGCATCCCAGTCTTCGGGCATGTCGTCGAGCGAGACGAGCCAGTCGTTCGCGCCCCAGATCGGAACCTCGTAGGTGCCGATGGTCATCACGTCGAACTGGCCGCCGTTGGTGGCGATGTCCTGCGTGACGCGCTGACGGAGCACGTTTTCTTCCAGCGTCACCCACTCGAGGGCGATGTCGGGGTGCTGAGACGTGAAGTCTTCGGCCAGCCCCTGCATGCGGATCATGTCGCCGTTGTTGACGGTGGCGATGGTGAGGGTGGTGTCCTGCGCGGCCGCGGCGATGCCGACGGCAGACAGCGCGGAGGCGCCCAGAAGGGCGCGGATGGTCTTGGTCATAAGATCCTCCCAAGGTCTTGAGCAAATGCTACGCTCTCGGGCTTTTTCTCAAATCCGGGTGAGCGAGGTCAACAGGGATTCGTCGCCGCAGCGCAGCACGGGCGGCGCCGCGGCATGAGGAGTGCCGGCTAACAGTCGGAGAGCGTTGATCAAACAGTCCGGGAAGATCAGGCGCTGAGCGCGGCCGCCGTTTCTTCGTCGGTGACGAGGCCGCTCACCAGCCCGCCGGTGAGAGCCGCACGAATCGCGGTGACCTTCTCGGGGCCCTGCGCCGCGGCGATGGTCGGCGCCTGCGGCGGCGGGGTGATCGCGGCGGAGGACACCCGGGCGTTCACCTCGTCGTCGATGAGCTGGCCCTCGGCGTCGAAGACGAAGCCGATGACCTCGCCCGCCCCGCCCTTGGCGCGCAGCCGCTCCTGATCGGCTTCGGTGATGAAACCGTCGAGCCGCAAGGGCGCCTTCTCGCCGAGCGTGCCGATGCCGACGAAGCGCACATCGGTGCGCTGCGCGAGCGCGCGGGTCGTCGCCAGCATCTCCTGCCCGAGGAGCGCCTCGCGCTCGGCGGGGGAAGAGGTGATGACCGGCAGCGGCATGGGGAAGGTCTGGGCCGTCACCTTGTCGGTGATGGTGAACAGCACGTTGTAATAGGCGGTTGAGCCGTCGGGGGCGATGTTGCCGGTGAGCGAGACCACCTTGTGCTGCGCGCAATCGAGATGCGGCAGGTGCTCGATGGCGCCCCGGAGCGTCCGCCCGGTGCCGAGCCCGATGACCATCGGCTCGGGCCGCATGAGCCATGTCTCGAGGATGTCGCCGGTCGCCTGGGCGACGGCCGCGAGCGAGGCTTCGGGCGAGGTGAGGCTGGGCACGACCTCGCAGAGCGTCAGCCCGTAGCGGTCGGTCAGCGCGGCGGCGAGCTCCTGGCAGCGGGCGATCGGGTGATCGATGCGCACCTTGACCAGCCCCGCGGCCTGCGCCTGGCTGATGAGCCTCTGCGCCGATTGCCGCGAGATCCCCATGATCTGGGCGATCTCGTCCTGCTTCTTGCCGGCGATATACGACAGCCAGGCCGCGCGCGCGGCGTCATCCAGTCTGCGGTCGGCGAAATCCATGCCTGCCCCCGTTCTCCCCCGGGCGCCATCGTGTCGGCCCGCGCCCGCGATGACAAGCGACGCCCTGTCGCGGCCGAGGAAAAATCCCGGGGGCCCGGGTGCGGATGCGCGCCCGGGCCGGGGTCAGGCGCCCTGCCCCAGCGGATGGAAGCAGGCCGCCTTTGTCCCGTCGCCCATGTCCATCAGCGCCGGCACCTCGGCGCGGCATTTGTCGGTCGCCCGCGGGCAGCGGGGCGCGAAGGCGCAGCCGGGCGGTGGGTCGAGCGGGTTGGGCAGCTCGGTGCCCTTGGCCTCCGGCGGCGTCAGCTCGCGGCCGACCACGGGGGCCGATCCGGCGAGAAGCGCCGTATAGGGGTGGTGCGGCGCGGCGAAGATGCGCTCCGCCGGGCCGATCTCGACCACCGAGCCGAAGTAGAGCACCGCCACCCGGTCACTCACCGCCTCGACGACCGCGAGGTCGTGCGAGATGAAGAGATAAGTGAGCCCGAACTCCCGCTTGAGGTCGGCCAGGAGGTTCAGGACCTGCGCCTGCACCGAGACATCGAGCGCCGAGACCGGCTCGTCGAGGATCAGGATCCGCGCCTTGGCCGCCAGCGCCCTTGCGATACCGATCCGCTGCGCCTGCCCGCCGGAGAATTCGTGCGGATAGCGCTCGAGGAACTCCTCGCGGAGGTTCACGGCGGCGAAGATCTCGGCGATCCGCGCCTCCCGCTGTTCCCGACCCATGCCGTGGAGGTGCTTGAGCGGCGCCTCCATGATCTGGCGGATGGTCTTGCGCGGGTTCAGCGAGGAAATCGGGTCCTGAAAGACATACTGGATCTTCTGGCCGAAGGCCGCCGGGTCAGCGCGGCTGAGCGGCTCGCCCTCGATCTCGATCGAGCCCTCCGTCGGCGGCAGGAGGCCGACGAGCATCCGCGCCAAGGTCGACTTGCCGCAGCCCGATTCGCCGACGATGCCCAGCGTCTCGCCCGTCTCGACGTCGAGCGTGATCGGGTTGACGGCATGGACCTTGCCGCGCGTGCCGCCAAAGAGGCCGCCGCTCACGTCGAAAGTCTTGGCGAGGTCTTTCAGGCGAAGCGCATGGGTCATTCGGCGGCCTCTCTCGCGGCGGCGTCGTTCTCGGGATGGATGCAGCGCACCGCCCGCTCACCGGCAAAGGGCATGAGCGGAATGGGTCGAGCGGTGCAGGCCTCCGTCGCCTTGTCGCAGCGGGGCGCGAAGGCGCAGCCCTCCGGCAGGTTGTCGACCGGCGGCGGCAGGCCCGGGATCGCGGCGAGCTTGCGGCGGCCCTCGCCGAGCTCCGGCACGCAGGCGATGAGGCGCTTGGTGTAGGGATGCGCCGAGGTGGCCAGCACCTCCGCCGTCGGCCCCTCCTCGACGATGCGGCCGGCATACATGACAGCGACGCGGTCGCAGAGCTGCCCCACCACGCCGAAATCGTGGGTGATGAAGATGATCGCGAGGCCCCGGCTCTTCCGCAGGTCGTTGAGCAGCGCGAGGATCTGCGCCTGCACGGTCACGTCGAGCGCCGTCGTCGGCTCGTCGGCGATGATCACGTCGGGGTCGTTCGCCAGCGCCATGGCGATGCCGGCGCGCTGCCGCATTCCCCCCGACATTTCATGAGGATAGGAGTCGAAGCGGCTCTCGGCATTGGGGATGCGCACATCCTTCAGAAGCTGGATCGCCTTCTCCCGCGCGCCTTCGCCCTTCCCATGTACCTTCATCGCCTCGATGAGCTGGTCGCCCACCTTGTAGAGCGGATGCAGCGTCGCCAGCGGGTCCTGGAAGATATAGGCCACCTCGCGGCCGCGGAGGCCCCGCAGGTGCTCGTAGGGCGCGCCGATCAGGTCGGTGCCCTTGTAGTCGACCCGGCCCCCGGTGATGACGCCCGGCGGCGAGGCGACGAGCCCCATGACGGAGAGCGCCGTGACGCTCTTGCCCGAGCCGCTCTCGCCGATCAGGCCAAGGCATTCGCCGGGTTTCACCTCCAGATCCACCCCGCCGACGGCGCGGTAGACGCGGGATTTCACATGAAATTGCGTCTCCAACGCCCTGATATCGAGGAGCTTTCCCTCCCGCGCCTCCGGCACCGGCCCCTCGCGCTTGACCAGCGTCGCCGCCATCGGCCGCGTGAGCGCGCCGGAGCGGAGCCGGGGGTCGAGCGCATCGCGGATGCCGTCGCCGAGCAGGTTGATGGCCATGACGATGATGAGGATCATGACGCCCGGGACCACCGAGGTATGTGGGGAAGAGATCAGCGCCGCCCGCGCCTCGCCCAGCATCGAGCCGAGGTCAGCGACCGGCGGCTGACTGCCCAGGCCGAGGAAGCTCAGGCCCGCCGTCTCGAGGATCATCCAACCGACCGTCGTCGACATGGCGATGACGATCACCGGGATGACGTTCGGCAGCACCTCGCCGAGCATGATCCTGAGGTCGCCCATCCCTGAAAGCCGCGCCGCATCCACGAATTCCTTGTGGGCGATGCCGACCGTGATGCCGCGGATGTTCCGCGCGAAGAAGGGGATGTTGACGGCGGCGACGGCGACGAGCGCGTTGAGGAGCCCCGGCCCCAGCGCCGCCACGATGGCGAGCGCGAGGAGAATGTAGGGAAAGGCCATCAGCATGTCGACGAGGCGCATGATGACATTGTCCGTCCGCCCGCCGTAATAGCCCGCGACGATGCCCACTGCCGCGCCCAGCACAGCCGCGATGACGGCGGCGGCGAAGCCCACGGCCAGCGACAGGCGCGTGCCGTGGAGGAGCCGCGAGAGAAGGTCGCGGCCGAGGTGGTCCGTCCCGAGGAGGTGCCCCTCGCTGAAGGGCGCCATGAAACGGTCGGCGGTGTTGGTGACGTTGGGCGGCTGCAGCGGCAGAAGCGGCACGGCCAGCGCGAGGAGCACGACGAGCGCCATGACGATCAGCCCGGCAAGCGCCAGCTGGTTGCGGGCGAGGAGGCGCAGGAAGTTCATGTCTTGATCCTCGGGTCGAGCAGCGATTGCGCCACGTCCACCGCGATGTTGAAGAGCACATAGCAGGCGGCGACGAAGACGACCCCGCCCTGCACGAGGAGGATGTCGCGCGTCAGGATCGCGTCCACCAGCATCCGGCCGACGCCGGGCCACTGGAAGACGATCTCGATATAGACGGCTCCCGACAGCACGAAGCCCGCCTGGATGCCGAGCACAGGGATGATCGAGACCATGGCGGCCCGCAGCGCGTGGCGCCAGATGACGGAGCGCTCGTGCACCCCCTTCGCCCGTGCGGTGCGGATGTAATCCTGCCGCAGCACCTCCAGCATGGCCGAGCGGGCGAGCCGGGCGATGACGCCGGTAGCCACCACCGCGAGGGCCAGCGCCGGCAGCAGCAGATGCTCGCCGAGCGCGCCGAGACTGCGGTCCCCGTAGATCGGCCACATGCCGGAGACGGGGAACCAGCGCAGCTTCACGGCAAAGATGAGGATCATCATCATGCCGAGGAAGAAACTGGGGATCGAGATGCCGATCAGCACGACGAAGGTGATCGCTTTGTCGGCGAAACCGTATTGCCGGGCGGCGGAGACGACGCCCGCCGCGACGCCGAGGATCGAGCAGAGGACGAAGGAGGTCCCCGCGAGGATCAGCGTCGCGCCGAAGCGGTCGAGCACCTCGTCGATGACGGGCCGGTTGAGCGAGAAGCTCCGCCCGAAATCGCCGGTCAGCATGTTGCCGAGCCAGATGAAATAGCGCGCGACCAGAGGCTTATCGAGACCGAGGTCGCGGTTGATGCGGGCGACGTTCTCGGGCGTCGCGTAGGAGCCGAGGATGGCCGTCGCCGGATCGCCCGGGATCATCGCCATGATGAGGAAGACGATGACGGAGATGCCGAAGAGCACCGGTATGGCCGAGAGCAGCCGCTTGGCGATGTAGCGTCCCATCAGGCGCCTCCGTTGCCGCGGGGAGCGTCCTCCCTATCGAAGACGCCGGCGCATTCCATATCGAATGCGGGCCCCGGGGCGGGCTGGCCGCCCCGGGGGATCGCTTTAGTCCTTCGACACGTCCGAGAGGTCCAGAAGGAAGCTCGGCTGCAGGGCGAAGTTCTCCACCCGGTCGTTCGACACGGCGTTCTGCTTCCAGTTCGCCACGAAGACCCAGGGCGCGTCTTCCTGCACGATGGCCTGCATCTCCTTGTAGAGCTCGGCGCGCTGTTCCTGATCGGTGGCGACGCGGGCCTCGTCGAGCAGCGCATCCACCTCGGGGTTGGAGTAATAGCCGGAGTTGAAGCCTCCCTCCTCGGGGAAGGCCGCGGTGCGCAGCGTCAGGAAGGGCAGCGTGTCGGGGTCGTTGGTCATCCAGGCCATTTCGGCCATGTCCGCCTTGCCCTCGAGCCCCGGGTTCACCTCGCCGAGGAAGGTGTTCCACTCGTAGGTCTCGATGGTGACGTCGAAGCCCACGGCCTCCAGATCCGCCTGGATGGCGGTGCCCATGGCGATGGGATCGAGCATGCCCGAGCCGCCTTCGGTGACGTAGAAGGTTACTTCCGGGTTCTCGACGCCCGCCTCGGCCAGCAGCTCGCGGGCGCGGTCGGGGTCGTAGGGATAGGGCTCCAGCTCTTCGTTATAGGCCCAGTTGAACGCCGGCGGCGTCGGCCCGGCAGAGACGGCGGCGGTGCCTTCGAGCACATCCTCGACCAGCGCCGTCTTGTTGACGGCGTAGTTGGCGGCCTGGCGGACGAGCTGGTCGGTGAAGGGCCCCTCGCGGAGGTTGAGGATCAGGAACCAGACATGCGGGCCGGCCTGCTCGTAGATCTCGAATTCCTCGCCCTGGAACTGGCCGAGCGCCACGGGCGGCACCTCGACCATGAGGTCGATGCCACCGGCCAGCATCTCGGCGGTGCGGGTGTTGGCATCGGTGATCGGGCGGAAGACCACGGCCTCGAGCTCCGGCGCGCCGTCCCAGTAATCGGGGTTGGCCTCGATCACGACGGCCTCGTTGGAGCGCCATTCGCCGAAGGTGAAGGCGCCGGTGCCGGAGGGATGGCGGCCGAAGTCCTCGTCCCATTCCTCCACCGCCGCCGGCGAGACGATCAGGCCGGTCGGATAGGCGAGGTTCGAAAGGAACGGCGCGAAGGGCTCGCTCAGCGTGAACTTCACGGTCAGGTCGTCCACCGCCTCGATGGAGGTCACGGCGGAGAAGTTGAACGACAGCGGGAAGGGCCCCGTGTGGTAGTACGGGTGATCCTCGAAGAGCATCCGCTCGAAGTTGAAGACCACCGCCTCGGCGTTGAAGGGCGAGCCGTCATGGAAGCTGACGCCCTCGCGGAGGTTGAACGTGTATTCGGTGCCGTCCTCCGAGATCTCCCAATCCGTCGCGAGCGCCGGCTCGACCTCGAGCGTGCCGGGGGCGTAGCGGACGAGCCCGTCGTAGATGTTCATCAGGATGCGGAAGTCGTTCACCGCGGTGACGGCGGCCGGGTCGAGCGCCTGCGGCTCGGCGATCTGGCCGACGATCAGCACGCCCGGAGGCGTCTGGGCATAGCCGGGCGCGGCGAAGGCCAGCGCCCCGGCAGTACCGGCGGCAAGCAGGGCGCGGCGGGTCAGGGTCAGAAGTTTCATCCTTGGTCCTCTCCTGTTTCGCCCCCCGCTTGGGTCCGGGGTGGCGGTAATTTTTCATTATCAATTTGAGGGTGGACAAATTCTCATGATAAATTCAACCCTGTTGTTGCAACGACGGGGGCCAAGTGACCTTTTCCATTCTCGCATATGACGAAAAATCGGGCGCCTACATGGGCGCGGCGGCCACGGGGAGCCTCTGCGTCGGCGGCTGGGTCCTTCGCGGCGGGATCGATTCGGGGCTCGCGGCGAGCCAGGGCACGGCGCCCTCGACCTTCTGGCGAGACGAGGGTCTGGCGCTCATGCGGGGCGGCGAACAGGCGGGGACGGCACTGGCACAGCTCACCGGGCCGGATACCGGCCGGGCGCATCGGCAGCTCTCTCTTCTCGACCTCAAGGGCGGCGCGGCGGGCTTCACCGGCACCGCCTCCGTGCCCTACGCCGCGCATATCGCCGAAGGGCGGCGCGTCGCCGCCGGCAACATGCTGACCGGCCCCAAGGTGCTGGATGCGCTTCTGGCGGCGGTGGACGATGCCGCGGGCGACCCCGCCGAGCGGCTCGTCGCGGCGCTCCGCGCCGGCGAGGCGGCGGGGAGCGACCGGCGCGGCCTCCGCTCCGCCGCCCTTCTGGTGCTCCATCCCGACGCGCCGCCGCTCGACCTGCGCATCGACAGGAGCCAGACGCCGCTCGACGACCTCGCGGCGCTCCTGACAGAGGCGCGGCGCTCGCCCTACGCCGACTGGCTGCACACGGTGCCTGTGGCCTCCGCCCGCCAGCGGGCGCCGGAAGAGACGCCGGAAGTCACCTCCCTCGACTGAGCGGGCGGGAGCCCCTGCCCCCTTGATCAGCCGATGAAGCGGCGGAGGACGCGCGCCTCCTGCTGGTTCATCAGCGCCTCGGCGCCCTCCATATGGCTGCGCATGATGGCGCGGGCCTCCTCGGCCCGCCCGGCGCGCAGCGCCTCCACAAGGTCGATCTGGTGGCGGCGGCCGCGATCCCAGAGCTCGAAATTCGGCGGCTCGTAGAGCCGGCGATAGACCGTGAGGTCGGTGAGGATCCGCGCCATGAAGGCGATGATGAAGCCCAGAAGCCGGTTCTGCGAGAAATCCGCCAGCCGCGCGTGAAAGGCGAGGCTCGCCACATGCTGCTGCATCTCCTCCTCCGCATCGGCGGCGGGGGCGGCATAGGCCTCGGCGATCCCCTGCAGCTCGGCGAGCTGGGCGGCCGAGAGCTTGCCCGCCAGAGAGGCGGCGAGCTCGGGCTCGAGCGCGCGGCGCACCTGGTAGATGTCGGAGACCGAAAGCTCCTGGAAATAGAAGTAGTTGGCGAGAAGCTCCTTGGCCCGCTCCGCCGTCACCTCGCCGACAAAGCTGCCGCCGCCGGGGCCCGTGCGCGTCTGCACGAGGCCCTGCGCCTCGAGGATGCGCATGGCCTCGCGGACGGTGCCCTTCGAGACGCCGAATCGCGCGATCATCTCTGTCTCGCTCGGCAGCTTGTCGCCACGGCGGAGGTCATGGGCGACGACCCAGCCCTTGATCTCCTCCGCCACCCGCACCGGCCGCGACCGGCGGGGAGGTTTGCCCTTCGTGCCGTCCATCGGACCCCCTGTCTGTGACCGCCACCTTTTCACAAGCGGCGCCGCATCGAAAGACCGGGGGCCAGAGAGGCGGGGGCCGTTTACCGGCCAGCAACCCTCCGGCGCGATCCCCGCCCGCCGCTCTCGCAAATTTTAACGATTTGCGAGAGGGCGTGAGCCCGAGGGGCAACACGGGAACTTGTGACCTATTCTCAAAGGCTTGTCGGGCTTTCTTCTCCCGCCTCTCGCCCCGGCGCCCGCCGCGCCTGTGGCGGAATCTGGCGAAAGCGCGGTCGGCTTCTCGACGGACCTTGATTCCGCCCCAGTTGCGTCCGAAGAGCGCCCGCATCCGAGAGTGGACTCAGAATCCACGGGTGGATGGCGCCGGGAAACCGGCGCTGCGACATTGAGGACGAGCAAGATGATGACCAAGCAGGCCCCCCAGCCCAAGACCCCCGCGACGCCCCCCAAGCAGCCGGCCCCCGTTCCGGTGATGTTCCGCGACTACGCCGCGATCTGACGGCTTCGACTTTCGCGCGCGGCCCGGGCAGCCGCCGGCCGAACGCGCACGCCGGGCGAGGTGACCCGCCCGGCCTTCGCGCCGCCCGCCCTGCCATGGGCGGAGAGGCGCCGATGGCCTCAGGGCAAACTGGAAATACCGCCCCCCGTGGCTAGAGTGCCCGCCATGCGGGCGATTTCCACGATACCGAATCTCGGGCCGGCCTCGGAAGCCGACTACCTCCGGGCCGGATTCGCCTCTGCCGAGGCCATCGAGGCCGCCGGTGCCGACGCCGCCTACACGGCGGTGCTCCGCACCGGGATCCGCCCGCATTTCATCGGCTATTATGCTCTCGTCATGGGCCTTCAGGGCCGCCCCTGGCATGATTGCCGCGGGGCGGAGAAAGCGGCGCTGCGCCGCCGCTTCGACGCGCTGAAGGACGCCGCGGTCCGGGAGGGCGCGCCGAGCGCCGCCCTGGCCGCACATCTTGACGAGATCGGTCTTTCGCGGAGTGTCCACGCCTCATGAAGCCCCTCGCCCTCGTTGCCGCCCTCGCGGCGCTTGCCCTCTCCGCCTGTGCCGCCCCGGCACCGGAGGTGACCCGCTCCGCTCCGGCGCTCTACCCAGGTGAGACGCCGCAGATGCGCGACCTCATCCGGAGCTACGCCAACCGGCTGGGCATCCCCGAAGAGCTGCTGCACCGGGTCATCCAGCGCGAAAGCGACTACAATCCCGGCGCGCGCAACGGCCCGTACTACGGTCTGATGCAGATACTGCCCGCCACTGCCGGCAGCATGGGCTACGACGGCCCGCCGGCCGGGCTCCTCGATGCCGAGACCAATCTCGAATATGCCGGCCGCTACCTGCGCGGCGCCTGGCTCGTCTCCGACGGCTCCATCGACGAGGCGGTCATGTGGTATGCGCGGGGCTATTACTACGAGGCCCGCGACCGCTGCCTGCTGATCGAGACCGGCCTCGCCGGCCGCGAGCTCTGCTCGGCGGAACGCGGCTAGGATCGCCCGGCGCGGCCCGGGGCCTGACCTGCCCCGGGGCCGCCGCCCCATCTCATTGTCCAGTTACAGGCCGGGGTCTCGGCCCGAAGGCAGCGCCCCCCTGCTCCGCCCTCAGCTGACGCGGGCCGACCGGCCGCCCCGCCGCTCCGGCTTCGGCGGCGTCGCGAGGCCCTCGCGCAGGACGTCGGTCATCGGGTGGCCCTCGTCGCCATGCCGTTCCAGCAGCGTCGGGATCATGTCGCGCGCCTCGGTGCCCTCGGGCAGCCCCACGGCCCAGTCGAAGAAGATCGTCCGGCATTGCTCGAGGGTGATGCCCTCGATCCTGTAGGCCTCGCGGATCAGCCCCTGGGGGTCGCCCTCGGCGCCCTTGCCGGAGCCGTTGCCAGAGCCTTTTTTCGTCTCGTCCGCCATCTTCGCCTCCCTCATGCCCCGCCGCCATGGCGGGCGATCAACCTGTCGATCACCTCCGCCGCCGCGGAGGCGCGGGCCGTGACGGCGGCCTCGAGCCCCTGCATATCATCCTCCGCCGCCTCGCGCAGCAACATCCGGCGCCCGCCCTCGCCGAGCGCCTCCGGCTCCAGCCGGCCGCCGGTGAGGAGCCGACCGGTCGCCTGCAGCCGCCAGAAGAGCCGCTGCGCCGCCACCAGCACCTCCGCCTCCCCCGGCTCGATCACCCCGGCATTCAGGCCGGCGGCGATCTGCGCCGCCGGCAGCCGCTCCGGGCTGCCCGCCATCAACCCCAGCATCTGCGCGGCGAGCTCGACATCGAGGAGCCGCCCGGGCCCGGCCTTCACATCCCAGAAGGCCGCCTCGCCCCGCGCCGCGGCGATGCGCGCCCGCATCTCGGCGACCTCCGGCGCGATGCGCCCGCCCTGCCCCTCCTGCGCGGCGATCAGCCCCTCGCGGAAGCACTCGATCTCGGCCCCGAGCGGGTCCTCCCCGGCCACGGCGCGGGCGCGGGTCAGCGCCAGATGCTCCCAGACCCAGGCCTCCTCGGCCTGATAGGTCTTGAAGGCGGCGAGCGAGGTCGCCACCGGCCCCTGCCGCCCGGAGGGCCGCAGGCGCATGTCGATCTGGTAGAGTCGCCCCTCGGCCGTCGGCGCGGTCATCGCCGTCACCAGCGCCTGGGCGAGGCGGGCGTAGTAGCTTCGCGCGGGGAGAGGCCGGCGGCCGTCCGAAGCCTCGACCCCGGCGGCGTCATAGATGACGATGAGGTCGAGATCCGACCCCGCGTTGAGCCGCCCGGCGCCGAGCGAGCCCATGCCGAGCGCCACGGCGCCCCGCCCCGGGGGGGCCCCGTGCTTCCGCGCGAAATCCGCCACCACATGCGGCCAGAGCGCCGCCAGCGTCGCCTCGGCGACATCGGCATATTGCGCCCCCGCCTCCTCCGCCGCGACAAGGCCCCGCAGGTGATGGACGCCGACCCGGAAGTGCCATTCCTTGGCCAGCACGCGCGCCCGGTCGAGCACCCGCTCGTAATCCGCCTCCCGCGCCAGATCCTCGGCGAAGCGCGCCGCCAGCCCCGCCGCCCCCGGCCAGGGCGCGAAGAAGGCGCCGCCGATCACCGCGTCGAGCACCCCGGCATTGGCGGAGAGATAGGTCGCGAGCGCCGGCGCCGTCCCGGCGATATCGGCGATGAGGCGGGTGAGGTCGGGGTTCGCCTCGAAGAGCGAGAAGAGCTGCACCCCGGCCGGCAGCCCGGCGAGGAAGCCGTCGAAGGCCGCCAGCGCCTCCTCGGGATGCGCCGCCTCGCTCAGCGCCGCGAGGAGGTCGGGCTGCAGCCGGCGGAAGATCTGGCCGGCCCGCGCCGAGCGGAGCGCCGGGTAGGAGGGCCAGTGCGCCACCACGGCGCGCGCGTAATCAGGCAGGGCCGGCGGGGCGGGCGCGGTGCCGGGGGCAAAGAACCCCTCCGTCAGCTCGCTGACCTCGTTCAGGCGCTCCGTCAGGTCCTTCTTGAGCGTGCCCACCTCCTCGCCCATGAAGGCGGCGAGCCGGGCAAAGCCCTCGTCATTGCCCGGCAGCGCATGGGTCTGGGCATCGCCGATCATCTGCAGCCGGTGCTCCACCTCGCGATGCGCCCGGTAGAGCGCCGCCAGCCGCGCGGCGACCTCCGGCGGCACCCAGCCCGCCGCGGCCAGCTTCTCCAGCCCCTCGACGGTGCCCCGCACCCTCAGCCCCGGATCTCGCCCGCCGGCGATGAGCTGGCGGGTCTGCACGTAGAACTCGATCTCGCGGATACCGCCGCGGCCGAGCTTGATGTCATGCTCCGGCAGGGTGATCGGCCCGCCGGTGCCCTTGTGGCTCTGGATGCGCAGGCGAATGTCATGCGCATCCTCGATGGCGGCGAAGTCGAGATGCCGGCGCCAGATAAAGGGCCGGAGCGTCTCGATGAACCGGGCGCCCGCGGCAAGATCGCCAGCCGCGGGCCGCGCCTTGATCCAGGCCGCCCGCTCCCAGCTCCGTCCGACGCTCTCGTAATATTGCTCCGCCGCTCCCATCGAGAGCGCGACGGGCGTCACCGAGGCATCGGGCCGGAGCCTCAGGTCGGTGCGGAAGACATAGCCCTCCGCCGTCCGGTCGGAGAGGAGCCGCGCCACATTGCGGATCACCCGCACCATGCCGGCCCGCGCCTCGTCGAAGGCCGCCTCGGGGATCGCCGTCTCGTCGAAGAGGCAGATGAGGTCGATGTCGGAGGAATAGTTGAGCTCATTGGCGCCCATCTTGCCCATGGCGAAGATCGCCGGCGCCGCGCCTTCGGGGAGGCTGCCCTTGCGCCGGGCCCGCTCGAGCTCGGCCCCGAGTGCCGCCTCGCAGGCGGCATCGGCGAGCCGCGTGAGCGCGCCGGTCACCTCCTCCAGCGCCCAGGCCCCGCCGAGATCGCAGAGCCCGGCGAGAAGCGCCACCCGCCGCTTGGCCTGCCGAAGCCCGCCCTCGAGCGCACCCGGCGCCAGCGCCGCCACGGCCGCCAGCTCCGCCTCGAGCGCCGCCTCCGGCCCCTCGGCGGCCTCGGCCAGCCAGACCCCTTCGCGGGCCATGAGCCCGGCGAGATAGGGGCTGCAGCCGGTGGCGCCCTCGATCAGCGCGCCCATTTCAGGCGACATCTCCGGCAGCGCCGCGCGCGCCTCGCGCCCGCGCTCCGGGTCGAAGGCCCGCGGCGCCCGGGTGATGCGTCTTGCCAGCTCCATGCCCCGCATCTGCCGCCCCGACCCCGCCCCGTCAAGCGCGACGGCGCCTGTCCCGCGCCCCACCCCCCATGTCTTTGCTCCAGGGGAATCCGCGGGGGGAGTCGCCAAAGGCGACGGGGGGCAGACAGCCCCCCAGGCCCGGCCCGCCACAGGGCCCGCCCTCGCCGCCAGCGCCCCAAAATTCTTCGCAGAAGAGTTTTGCCCCCTTCCCTTCCGGGCGCCGCCCCGCCACCTTGCCGCCATGAGCAAGAGTCTGAAGCGCGTCACCGCCGCCCTCGCCGAGGCCGGCCTTCCCGAAGCACCCGTCGAGGTCGGCCAGGCCCGCACGGCGGAAGAGGCGGCGCTGGCCGCCGGATGCGCGCTCGACCAGATCGTCAAGTCGATCATCTTCGCGGGGGAGGAAAGCGGCGCCGTCTATCTCTTCCTCACCGCCGGCGGCAACCGGGTCGATCCCGGCCTCGCCGCGTCCCTTGCCGGCGAGCCGCTCCGGCGCGCGAGCGGCGAGGAGGTGCGGGCCAGGACCGGCTTCGCCATCGGCGGCGTCGCGCCCATCGCTCATGCCGCGCCCGTCCCCTCGTGGTTCGACCCGCGGCTGCGGGACTTCGATGAGGTCTGGGCCGCCGCCGGCACGCCGCGGCATATCTTCCGCATCTCTCCCGAGCAGCTCCTCGCCCTCTCCGGCGCGCGCGAGGCGGCCTTTACCGCCCCGTCGGACGGCGCCTAGGCTTCCCTGGCGTCCCTGACGGCTCCAGGGGGGAAATTCGCCCCGTCGTTCCCAGATGTGAAAAACATTCACATTGGCTCTTGACCGGTCCGCCCCGGTTCCCATATCGAGCATGTGAAAGCGATTTACATCTCATCCCAAGAGGAGCGACACATGAGTACCACCGACGTCACCCCGCCCCGCCCCTCCGGCGAGGCCCACCAGTCCTGGTTCGCCAAGTCCGAAGCCTGGCTCGACGAGAAGGGCAAGGGCGCCTGGATCGCCGCCATGGTCCTCGGCTTCGTCATCTTCTGGCCCATCGGGCTGGCCATCCTCGCCTACATGATCTGGAGCAAACGCATGTTCAGCAAATCCTGCAACCGCGGCTGGGATCGCAGCGCGATGCACGGCCACCGTCACCCGATGCACGCCGCCCGCGCGGCGATGCGCCCCTCCGGCAACCAGGCCTTCGACAGCTACAAGGCCGACATGCTGCGCCGGCTCGAGGACGAGCAGCGCGCCTTCGAGGAATTCCTCGAGCGCCTGCGCGAAGCCAAGGACAAGTCGGAGTTCGACCAGTTCATGGACGAGCGCGCCCGCCGCACGGCCGATGACGACCGCGCCCCCGAGCCGCAGTCCCAGGGCTATCAGCCCTCGCAGAACCAGGGCCCGCAAGGCGGCTACTGAGACCAACACTCCGGGCCGGCCATGCGCCGGCCCGGGGGACCTTTCCCCTCCCCCGTTCACCCCCCGGGCCCCGCGGCCCCCGGCCGCCCCCGACAGATGATCTCCCGAGATGGAGGACCGGATGTACAAGGACTGGACCCAGGACCCGGACGGCTCCGCCTCCGGCCCCTATACCCGCCCCTCCCGCAGGGAACGCCGTGACAAGGCGCGGGCATTGGCCCGCGAGGCGAAGACGTTCGCGAAGGATGCGAAACGCGAGATGCGCCGTGCCGCCAAGGCCGCCCGCCGCAACGCCAAGGCCGAATACCGCGACTGGCGCGAGGAGCGCCGCACCGCCCCGCACAGATATTTCCAGGAAAGTCATGACATGCCCCGATCCAACCGTTCCCCCGAGGCAGAGGGCGCCTTCCCGCTGAAGGTCCTCTCGCTCATCTTCTTCTCCGCCTTCGCGCTCATCGCCACCATCCTCGCCTTCGTGGCCTTCTGGCCGGCCGGCCTGGCGCTGGCCATGGTCATCGCCTGGAAGATGGGACAGGGCGGCTTCTTCGGGCCGCATCGCGAGCTCTCGCTGAAGGTGCTCTCGCTGATCTTCTTCACGGGCTACGGCATCGTCACCACCGCCGTCGCCTTCTCGATGGAGACTTGGGCGGGCCTCGCCATCGCCATCGTGCTGATCTGGCAGGGCTTCCAGACGCTCGATTTCGGCGGTGCGCCGGCGGATGTGGCCGATGTGGCGCCCGAGGCCGAACCGGGGCCGCGCCCACGCCCCTCCGGCAATGCCAGCTTCGACGCCTATCGCGACGACATGATGCGCCGGCTCGAGGACGAGCAGCGCAGCTTCGAGGATTTCCTCGGCCGGCTCCGCGCCGCCAAGGACCAGTCGGAATTCGACGACTTCATGGAGGCGCGGGCCGCCCGCGCCGCCGCCAACCGCCGCGCCGCCGCCTCGCCCCTGGCCATCGCCGCCTTCCGCCGGCCCGAGCCGCCCCAGACGCCCCAGACGCCGCATATGCGCGACGGCGAGGTGATCGAGGTGCCGCCCGTCCCCGCCGCCCCCCGCGTGGCGCTGATGAGCGAGATCGAGGAGGCCGAGGAGGTCTCCGGCGCGGCCGGCCCCATCAGTGCCGACGAGCCCCCGCGCGACGCGCTCCAGCCCCGGGATGCCGGCAGCGATGCCGACTGGCAGGCCGGCAGCGCCCAGCGCGCCTGACCTAAAGCCCGGGCGCCCCGATGCGGGCGCCCGGGCGCCCTCCCCCCTTCGCCGGCCCGCCAGAGGGCCCGGCACCACCCTTTGCGAAGAGACATCAGGGACATGACCGACCAGAGCTATACCGCCGCCCTCCCCGACCCGGCCCGCCGCCCGGACTTCTATGCCGGCGTCAACGGCCGGCGCCTGCTCGCGTGGATCGGTGACGGCATCGCCACGCTGCTCCTGTCCTGCCTGGCGCTGCCCTTCACCGCCTTCGTCGGGATCTTCTTCTTCGGGGCGCTCTGGATGGGCGTGTCGTTCTTCTACCGCTGGCTGACGATCGCCGCCTTCTCGGCGACGCCGGGCATGGCCTTCTGGGGCATCCAGCTCCGCGAGGCCGACGGCGGGCGGATGTCCACCGGCACGGCGGCCGTGCATACGCTCGGCTATCTCGTCTCGGTGGCGGCCGCGCCACTCCAGCTCATCTCGGTGGTGCTCATGATCGCCACCGACCGCAAGCAGGGCCTCACCGACCACCTCATCGGCACGGCGGCGATCAACCGCCCGGCCTGATCTGGGTCGCCGGGCGGGCACGCCACGGCCGCAGGTAGGGTGGGTTTTCAACCCACCGAGGGCCTCCAACCCGGACCAGGCACCCCCCACCGGCGCGGCGGGCTCAGGCCCGCCCCACCCCCTCCCGCACCGTCATGCGCGCCCCGCCGCCTCCCCCAAAATGGCGGGGGCGGCCGGGGCTTGGCGGCGGCGGGCGGCATTGCTAGGCTCCGGGCGCGAGACGTTTCCCACTCACCCCGTCCGCAGCAACGCCCGAGCCCGCCTGACCCATGCGCCATTCCCTGCCCATCGCGCCCCAGTTCTATGTGACGGCGCCGCAGCCCTGCCCCTATCTGGCCGGCCGGATGGAGCGGAAGCTGTTCACGGCGCTGCAGGGCGAGGATGCCGAACGGCTCAACGACGCGCTGTCCAAGCAGGGCTTTCGCCGGTCGCAGAACGTGCTCTACCGGCCGACCTGCGCCGATTGCACGGCCTGCCTCTCGGCGCGGATCCGCGTCTCGGCCTTCGCGCCGTCGAAGAGCCAGCGCCGCGTCCAGAAGCGCAACGAGGAGCTGCGCCGCCGCGCGACCTCGCCCTGGGCGACCGACGCGCAATACGAGCTCTTCCGCAAGTATCTGGACGCCCGCCATGCCGATGGCGGCATGGCCGACATGGATATCTTCGAGTTCTCGGCGATGATCGAGGAAACGCCCATCCGCTCGCGGCTCATCGAATATGCGCCCTCCGGCCAGCCGCTCCGCGCCGCCTGCCTGACGGACCTGCTCGATGACGGGCTCTCGATGGTCTATTCCTTCTTCGATCCCGCGTACGAGGATCTCTCGCTCGGCAATTACATGATCCTCGATCATGTCGAGATCGCCCGCGACATGGGGCTTCCTTACGTCTACCTCGGCTATTGGGTGCCCGGCTCGCCGAAGATGGGCTACAAGGCGCGCTACAAGGGGCTCGAGGTCTATGCCCGCGGCAAGTGGCAGCTTCTGACCGACCCCGAGGAGCACAAGGCCGAGACGCATCCGCTCTCGGTCGCGCCCATCGCCGAGCAGGTGGCGCGCATCCAGCTCCCCGACAGCCACCCGGCGCCGCGGCGGCGGTAGGGCCAAAGAATTTTCGAGGAAAATTCTTTGCCTAAGAATTTTCTGCGAAAATTCTTTGATCCCAGCGCTCAGATCCGGCGAAGGAAGAGGTAGCCTTTCCGGGCGAGCAGCTCCTCCCAATCGAGGGTCGCGGCAATCTCCCGAAGCCCCGCCATGTTGGACGTCTCGTCGGCGATCATCAGATGCCCGCCGGGCGCCACGAAGGGCAGGAGCCGGGCCAGCGCCGCGTGGCGAGGCGCCTCGGGCAGCATGTGCAGCACCCTGTCGAAGAGCATCAGATCCACCGGCGCACCCGGCGTGTAGTCCGAAAGGTCGGCCACCTCGCCGGTGACGGCGAGCCCCTCCGCCTCCGCCGCTGCCAGCATCGCGGCGATGCCGGCGGGCGAGCTGTCGATGCCGTGGACAGTGAGCCCCAGCCGCGCCAGCATCAGCGCATCCCGCCCCTGCCCGCAGCCGAGGTCGAGCGCCCGCATCCCGGGCGCCTTGATGCGGGCCGCATGTTTGGCGATCACCTCGGTCGGCGGGCCGAGCGCGTCGGGGGTGGCGGCGTAGAGGGCGTCGTAATCATAAGCCATGGGCGGAGCCTAGCGGCGGCGAAGCGCCTTGGCGAAGTGTAATATTCCGTGATCGAAGTCAGTTCAGGATCGCCCCGTCCGACGCCGCAATCCGGGCGCGCCAGGCCGCGATCTCCTCTTGCGTCAGGGGGGTCCAGCCTTCCGCCTCGCCGAGGATGCGCAGGGGCGCGCCGCTCCGGTAGGAGCGGGTCGGATTGCCGTGGAATTTCTTGTCCGTCACGTTCGGGTCGTCCTCGAAGGCTCCGGTCGGCGCCACCAGATAGACGCGCGGGCGCCCCTCGCCCGGGCAGAGGCAGGCGGCCAGCGCGGCGGTGCTCGTCAGCGCAGTGAAATAGATGTGCCGCATCACGATCTCGGGCCGGATGTTCGAGGGCCGCCCGGGGGTGAGGAGCGCTCCGATGGGCAGTTCCGCCCGCGTGCCGTGGTAGAACGGGCTGCCGTCCGGGGCCTTGTCGTCCGCTGCATCCATGCCGCGCCCTCCCGCTTCTGGCGGGCCATCCTAGGCGCCGCCGGGGGCTCAAGCCATTCTTGAACGAAGCACCTTCACCCCCATGTCAGAGCAAAGGGCCGCCCGAGCGCCCCTTTCAGTGCCCCAGGAGCGACGGCACGATGGTCACGACGCCCGGGAAGAGGGCCAGCAGCACCAGCGCCCCCACCTGGATCAGCACGAAGGGCGCGACGCCCCGGTAGATGTGCCCCGTCGTGACGGAGGGCGGCGCCACCCCCCGCAGGTAGAAGAGCGCGAAGCCGAAGGGCGGCGTCAGGAAGCTCGTCTGCAGGTTCACCGCGATCATGATCGTCACCCAGGCCGGCTCCAGCGTGCCGCCGTATATCACCGGGCCGACGATCGGCACGACGATGTAGATGATCTCGAGGAAGTCGAGCACGAAGCCGAGGAGGAAGAGGACGAGCATCACCAGGAGGAACACCGTCCATTCGTTGTCGAACGAGCGCAGGAAATCCTGGATGTAATGCTCCCCGCCGAAGGAGATGATGACGAGGTTCAGCACCTGGCTGCCGATGAGGATGGTGAAGACCATCGAGGTGACCTTCGCCGTCTCGCGCACGACGGGCCCGAGGATGCGGCCGCGCAGCAGCACCCAGCAGGAATAGAAAAGCCCGAACATCGCGAAGAGGAAGGCCGCGAGCGCGATCAGGAAGGCCAGCCAGTTGCTGAAGCCGACCTCGGCGAGGCCGATCCGCAGGTCGAAGTTGATCCCCGTCAGCAGCATCAGGACGATGGCGCCGGTGGCCCAGATGACCACGCCGCCCGATTGCCCCTGTTCCCGGAGCCGGCGGTAGGCCGCCAGCATGATGGCACCGGCGGCGCCCAGGGCGGCGGCGGGCGTCGGGTTGGTGATGCCGCCGAGGATCGAGCCGAGGACGGCGACGATCAGCACCAGCGGCGGGAAGACGACGCGGAGGATCTCCGAAGTCGCCATCATCCGCACGGCCCCGGCCATGCCCCAGAGCATCATGAGGAGCGGGATCGCGAAGAGCAGCGTCCGGCTTGCCGGCCCCATCGCCGGCGGCGCCAGCGCCGCATCAGCGATGAGGAGGAGCACGATCCCCGCCCCGCCGACCACCAGCCGCAGGGGCGGCGCCATGGGCGCGACGCCCCGGGCGATGGCGAAGGCGATGGCGAAGAGGAGTGCCGTCATGCCGATCCCCGTGCCGATGGGGGCGGCATTGGCGACGAGCGCCGCACGGGCCTCGGCGCGCTCCTCGTCCGTCAGGGGGCGAGCGGGCTCGTAGGCGCCGGCGATGATGTCCTCCTGCTGGGCGACAGCGCGATCCCAGGCGCGCTGGCCATGGAGCTCGATCATCGCCGCCTGGCACTCCTCGCCCACGTTGGTGCGGAGCGACGCCTGCGGCGGGCCGGCGGTATAGGTCGGCGCGGTGACGTTCTGCGCCCCGATCACGCCGCCCTCGACGGCCGCCACCAGCGCCACCACCAGCACCAGCGGCACGCCGAGGAACCAGGTGAGCTTCTCGCCGCGGGTGGAGATCTGGCCCCCCTCCCCCGAAGAGAGCGCCACGGCGGGCGCCTTCTTGGGGTTGAGGAGCGCATAGCCGAAGGCATAGCCGGCATAGAGCAGCGCCAGAAGGATCCCCGGCAGCATCGCCGCCTGGAAGAGCGTGCCGACCGAGACGACGGCGGGCTTGCCGAGATAGGTCAGCGCATCGGTGCAGCCGGCGAGCTGGGCGCGGTTCTCCTGCGCCGTGGAATAGATGTCTCCCGCCAGCGTGCCGAGCAGCACGATGACGATGGAGGGCGGGATGATCTGCCCGAGCGTGCCGGAGGCGGAGATGACGCCGGTGGCGAGCTCCGGCGAATAGCCGTTCTTCAGCATGGTCGGCAGGGCGAGAAGGCCCATGGTCACCACGGTCGCGCCGACGATGCCGGTGGAGGCGGCAAGGAAGGCGCCGACGACGACGATGGAGACGGCGAGCCCGCCCGGCAGCGGCCCGAAGACCCGCGCCATGGTGGTCAGGAGGTCATCGGCGATGCGGCTCCGCTCCAGCGTGATACCCATCATGACGAACATGAGGACGGCGAGCAGCGTCTCGATGGACTGCCCGGCCAGCACCCGCTCGTTGATGCGGTTGACGATGAAGCCGAGATTGCGGTCGAGCGCCTGCTCCCAGCCCTCGGGGAAGAGCGGCACCTCCATCCGGGGCAGCTCGGGATATCGGAAGACCGAGATCGCATCGGGCCTCACACCCGTGGCGGTCAGCTCGCGATAGGCCTCCGACGAGGTGTCGATGGCCTGGTGGACGAGAAGCCCGCCGCCATCGAGCAGGGCGATGATCCCGAAGGAGATGACCCCCGCCCCGGCGAGCGCGAAGGCCACCGGGAAGCCGGAGAGGATGGCGCCGAAGAGCGTCAGGAAGACGATGATCAGGCCGAGTTCGACGCCGTCGAGACCGAAGAGCATGGGCTTAGACTTCCGTATGGCTGGCGTGGCCGGCATGGGCCATCTCGGCCTCCGCCCCGTCCAGTACGTCCTTGTCGAGATACTTGTCCGCCGAGGCCTCGCCCTCGCGGAACTCCAGGACGTTCCGCCAGAAGAAGGCGACGGCCTGCACCACGATCATCGCGGTCATCACGAGGAGCAGCGTCTTGAAGAGGAAATAGGCGTTGAAGCCGTTGGGGCTGAAGCCGATCGTCTCGACGCTCCAGCGCATGGCGCGGGCCTTGGGCAGGAGCCGCTCCAGTGTGTCGGAGGCCGAGGTGTTGGGCACGATCAGGTGCCGCCACTGGAAGAACCAGGCGTAGATCCAGATGAGCGTAGCGGCCGGGATCATGAAGAAGAGCGAGCCGAACATGTCGATGGCGCGCTTGGTGCGGTGGCGGACGGCGGCATAGACGAGGTCGACCCGCACCTGCCCCCCCTGGATGAAGGTGTAGGCAAGGCAGAGCGTCACGACCATGGCGTTGTAGAACTTCAGCTCCTCCGACCACCAGGAGACATCCTTGGTGAAGGTCATCCCGAAGCCGAAGGAGAGCTGCGAGACCGCGAAGACGCGCTGCATGAAGATGATGACGACCTGCTGCATGACCATCAGGAAGCCGGCCCAGGCGAAGACGCGGCCCACGCCGTTGCCGAAGGCCTCGAGCCCCCGGACCATGGCCCACATCATGCGCGGAAAGACGATGCCGAGGATCGTGAGGATCACGACGAGGTCGAAGAGCACGAAGAAGAGCTCCACCGAGGCGCCGTAATAGATGAAGCGCAGGACGCTCTCCTTGTCCTCCGCCGTGCCCTGCCAGCTCAGCCAGTCGAGCCAGCTCCGCCAGTGGAAGATCGCGAGAAAGAGGTTCGGCACGCCTTCGATGATGTTGGCAATGAGCCAGCCGATGGGGTTGCCGCCCCAGCTTTCCACCAGATTCATGCCTATCCCCTCCCCGGGCCCTTCGTGGCGGAGCCCTCATCCGGCGCTTGGCGGCCGGTCCCTGCATGGCCGGGCCCCGGTGTGGGGGCCCGGCCGCCCGGCTTACATGCCGAGGATACGGTCGCGCTGCTGGCGGTAGGCGTCTTCCGCCACCGTCTGCCAGCGCGAGGACTTGCGCATGGAGGCCTCGAAGCTCTCGCGGATCTGCGCGTAGAGCTCGTCGTCCATGTAGTCGTCCAGCGCCTGGGACGAGGCGGTGCCGAAGGCTTCCCAGACATCGTCGGGGAAGGTCATCAGCTTGGTGCCGCCCTGCTGGAGCCGGTCGAGCGCCGCGCCGTTGTTGGCGTAGCTCTGCGCGAGGTTCCACGAGTGGGTGGCGACCGAGGCCTGCTCGACGATGGCCTGCTGCGCGGGCGTCAGGCTCTCCCAGACGTCGAGGTTCATGGCGGCCGAGAGTGCCGAGCCCGGCTCGTGGAAGCCGGAGGTGTAGTAGAACTCGCAGACCTCCTGCAGGCCGAGCCGCTCGTCGGCGAAGGGGCCGATCCACTCGGCGCCGTCGATGGCGCCGGACGAGAGCGCCTGATAGATCTCACCGCCCGGCACGTTCTGCACCGAGGCGCCGGTGAGGCCGAGCGCCTGGCCGCCGAGGCCGGGCATGCGGAACTTCAGGCCCTGCAGGTCCTCCGCGGAGTTGATCTCCTTGTTGAACCAGCCGCCGGGCTGCATGCCGGTGTTGCCGGCGAGGAAGCTCTTGATGCCGAAGATCTGGCCGAGCTCGTCATGCAGATCGCGCCCGCCGTCGTGCATGTACCAGTTCATCACCTCCTGCGCGGTGCCGCCGAAGGGCACCGCGGTGAAGTAGGCGTACCCCGGGTGCTGGTTGATGAAGTAGTAATCCGCCGAGTGATACATGTCGGCCTGACCGGACGAGACGGCGTCGAACACCTCGAAGGCGCCGACGAGGCTGCCGGCGGGGCGCTTGTCGATGGTGATCTGGCCATCGGTCATCTCGGTGATGGCATTGGCGAGGTAGACGGCGGCATCGTCGAAGACGGCAAAGCCGTCCGGCACCGACGTGACCATTGTGAGCGTGCGGTTGCCCTGCGCATAGGCCGGCGCGGCCAGTGCGGAGGCGGCGGCACCGGCGCCGCCAATGGCGCCCGTTCTGATGAATGACCGACGGTCCATGTGGATCTCCTCCCTGAGGTCGCCCCGGTTCTCCTCCCGGGCGCTTGTTTCGGTGGAGGGGAGCTTAGCCGAGAAAGACCGCGACGAAATACCTCACCTTGACATTTTTTTCGCAACGCGAAGTCGCAAATGCCCACTTCGCGGGCGTTTTTGCGGGTCAGAAGGGCGATTTGACGTGCCGGCGCGCCGGTCGCCGGCCGGGGCGGCGCGAATCGCGGACCCGTGATCGGCGCGGCCCGGGGGGCGGTCTCGCGTGGTCTGCCGGGGGCGTTCCGGGCCCGTTTCGGGGCCTCTCAGCCGGCGCAGCATTGCGTGGCGCCCCTTCGGCGCGCCATAAAGTTACGCCAGACGCGCCGGGAAATGCCAAAAATGTCTTCGCCCCCTGTTGACCTTCCCGAATCTGCTCCATATTGTCCGCCGCACCAGATGGAGGCAGGCATGCTGCGGATCGTAGTCCTTATCGGAAAAAGGCGCATGGGGCCCTGAGCGGCACGCCCATTTCCGATCCCATGCGCCCCCGGTCACCGCCGGGGGTTTTTGTTTTCCAAGGCACCGAAACGACAGAGCCGAGAGAGAGAAGGACGAGGACCCATGTCCAGAGAAATGACCGGAGCGAAGATGGTCGTCGAAGCCCTGAAGGAGCAGGGCGTCGACACGATCTTCGGCTATCCGGGGGGCGCCGTTCTGCCCATCTATGACGAGATCTTCCAGCAGAACGACATTCGCCACATCCTCGTGCGCCATGAACAGGCCGCCGTGCACATGGCCGAGGGCTATGCCCGCTCGACCGGGCGGCCCGGCGTCGTCCTCGTCACCTCTGGCCCCGGCGCAACCAATGCCGTGACCGGGCTGACCGACGCGCTGATGGATTCCATCCCCATCGTCGTGCTCTCGGGCCAGGTCGCCACCTTCATGATCGGCACCGACGGCTTCCAGGAGGCGGATACGGTCGGCATCACCCGCGCCTGCACCAAGCACAATTACCTCTTGAAGGAGCCCGACGCGCTCGCCAAGACGCTTCACGAGGCCTTCCATGTCGCCACCCACGGCCGCCCGGGCCCGGTGCTGATCGACATCCCGAAGGATGTGCAGTTCGCCTCCGGCACCTATACGGGCCGCGACGAGATCGCGCCCCGCTACCAGCCGAAGGTGAAGGGCGACAACGCCGCCATCGAGGCGCTCGTCGGCCTGATGGAAAAGGCCGAGCGGCCGATCTTCTATACCGGCGGCGGCGTCATCAACTCCGGCCCCCGCGCCAGCCAGCTCCTGCGCGAGCTGGTGGAGGCGAGCGGCTTTCCGATCACCTCCACGCTGATGGGGCTCGGCGCCTATCCGGCCTCCGGCAAGCACTGGCTGGGGATGCTCGGCATGCACGGGCTCTACGAGGCCAACATGGCCATGCATGATTGCGACCTGATGATCTGCATCGGCGCCCGCTTCGACGACCGCATCACGGGGCGGACGGATGCGTTCTCCCCCGGCTCGACGAAGGTGCATATCGACATCGACGCCTCGTCGATCAACAAGATCATCCGCGTCGACCTGCCGATCATCGGCGATGTCGCCACCGTCCTCGAAGAGGCGCTGGCCATCTGGACGGCGCGCGGCCGCAAGACGGCGCGGGCCGAGCTGGCGGGCTGGTGGCGGCAGATCGCGGCGTGGAAGCGCTCGGACTGCCTGAGCTACCAGGGCTCCGACAAGGTGATCAAACCGCAATACGCGCTGCAGCGGCTCGAGGCGCTGACCAAGGGCCATGACCGCTACATCACGACCGAGGTCGGCCAGCACCAGATGTGGGCCGCGCAGTTCCTCGGCTTCGAGGACCCGAACCGCTGGATGACCTCCGGCGGGCTCGGCACCATGGGCTACGGCTTCCCCGCCTCGATCGGCGTGCAGATCGCCCATCCCGAGAGCCTGGTCATCAACGTCGCCGGCGAGGCCTCGTGGCTGATGAACATGCAGGAGCTCGGAACAGCGATGCAGTTCCGCACCCCGGTGAAGCAGTTCATCCTCAACAACGAGCGGTTGGGGATGGTGCGCCAGTGGCAGGAGCTGCTCCATGGCGAGCGCTATTCGCAGAGCTGGTCGGAGGCGCTGCCCGATTTCGTCAAGCTGGCGGAGGCCTTCGGCGCCAAGGGCATCCAGTGCTCCGACCCTTCGAAGCTCGATGACGCGATCATGGAGATGATCGAGCACGACGGGCCGGTGGTCTTCGACTGCCTCGTCGAGAAGCACGAGAACTGCTTCCCGATGATCCCCTCCGGCAAGGCGCATAACGAGATGCTGCTTGCGGCGGAGGCGGCGGCCTTCGTCGAAGGCGGGGCGCTGGTCTGACGACAGGGATTGGCATATATTGCCAATAAAAGGAGAGAGCCCATGCCCACCCGCAACGTCGTCCTCACCGATCACCAGGCCAGCCTGCTCGACAGGCTGGTCGCCTCCGGCCGCTACCAGAACGCCAGCGAGGCGATGCGGGCGGGGCTGCGGCTCTTGGAGGAGGACGAGGAGCGGGTGCGCCGGGTGACCGAGTATCTGGACGAGCTGCTGGCGGATCCCAGGACGCATGAGATCATCGACGAGCCCTGGCAGGATGTCATCGAACGCGTGACCAATGAAGTGCTGGAGCGGAACGGCGAGAAGCGCCATGCGGGATGAAAGCCATCGTCTTCACAGCCCGGGCCATGACCGAATTCGAGGACATCCAGACGTGGACGTTGGAGGCCTTCGGCCGAGCACAGGTCATCCGGTATTCCGAAGCTCTGACGGCGCGTCTCTCGGCCATCGCCGCCGGGCATGTGAGGGGGCGGAGCCTCTCCATGCTGACCGGCGCACCGGGTCACGAAGGCATCAGCCAGCTCCGGGCCGGCCAGCACCTGATCGTCTACCGAGAGACGCACGACACCATCACGATCCTCGCCCTGCCCCACGGCCGGCGAGACCTGGCCGCACTGGCCTTTCCAACGGACCCCAACGAGGCCTGACATGAACGCCCTCAAGATCGAACAAGGCTCCACGAGCCACAGCGTCTACAACCTCCGCTCGACGGCGGACGAGACGATCCGCAAGCACACGCTCGCCGTCATCGTCGAGAACGTGCCGGGCGTCCTTGCCCGGGTCATCGGGCTCTTCGCGGGCCGGGGCTACAATATCGACAGCCTGACGGTCGCCGAGGTGGATCACGAGGGGCATTTCTCGAGGATCACCATCGTCACCTCGGGGACGGATCACATCGTCGAGCAGATCAAGGCCCAGCTCGGGCGGATCGTCGTGGTGCAGGAGGTTCATGACCTCACCGTCGAGGGCCGCGCCGTCGAGCGTGAGCTGGCGCTCTTCAAGGTGGCGGGCACCGGCGAGAAGCGCATCGAGGCGCTGAGGCTCGCCGAAATCTTCCGCGCCAATGTCGTCGATTCCACGCTGGAGAGCTTCACCTTCGAGGTGACGGGCACGCCCGAGAAGATCGACGCTTTCGCGGATCTCATGCGGCCGCTCGGGCTCGACGAGCTGGCGCGGACAGGGGTCGCCGCCCTCGCCCGGGGCTGATGCCCCGGGCTGACCGGGCGGCGCGGCGGGGTGGCAAGGGAGGAGGCCACCCCGCCGGCCTGGTCAAACGAACAGCATCACGCGGCCCGCGTCACTCCGCAGGCGCATCGAAGAGACCGGCTGCCACGGCGGCCTCCAGCTCCTCGGCGTCGAGATAGCCGTCCGCATTCGCATCGGCGGCAGAGAAGACCTCTTCGCCCGTCTCGGGATAGACGGCCGCCAGTTCGGCCATGCTCACCCAGCCGTCGGCATCGGTGTCGAGCGTCTCGATGGTCAGCGTCTCCGCCCCCATCGGGTCGGTCTCCGTCACCATCTCGTCCTGCGCGAGGGCGGGGGTGGCGAGGGCAAGAAGCGCGGCGCCGAGGGCGGTGAGTTTCGTGGTATGGGACATGAAGCGTCTCCTTCGGTCTGTCGTCCGCCCCGGCTCATCCGCGGCGGTTGAGACAGAGATTGCCCCTCTCGCCGCAGAGCGCCAGAGGCCCGGCAGGGAGTGACATTTCCCCGCCGATTTCCGCATGTATCACAGGCGCTTACCCGCCGAACGGCGCGAGCGGAAACCACCCCGCCCTTGCTCGGCAATTCGCCACCGATGCGCCCTAGCGGCAACGGGCACCGGCCCGCCGACACGCGGCGATGGCGCAAGCTTAAGGGAACCGGGAGCGCGGTGCTGGCATCTGGCGGCGGGCCGTGATGAACTGGCCGGCGCGACAGTCAGGGGAGCCCGGCATGGCCCAGAAGATCATCATCGACACCGACCCGGGCCAGGACGATGCCGTCGCCATCCTCCTCGCCCTCGCCTCGCCGGAGCTGGAGGTGCGGGCGATCACCGCGGTGGCCGGCAACGTCCCCCTCGCGCTCACCCAGCGCAATGCCCGCATCGTCTGCGAGATCGCCGGGCGCACGGATGTGCCGGTGCTGGCGGGATGCGACGCGCCCCTCAAGCGGCCGCTGGTGACCGCCGAGCATGTGCATGGCAAGACCGGGCTCGACGGCGTCGATGTCTACGAGCCCGAGCTGCCGCTGACAGAGGGCCATGCCGTCGACCGCATCATCGAGGAGCTGCGCGCGGCGCCCGGCGAGATCATTCTCTGCCCGCTCGGCCCCCTCACGAATATCGCGGCGGCGCTGCAGAAGGCCCCTGACATCGCCGGCAAGATCGCCCGCATCGTCCTGATGGGCGGCGCCTATTTCGAGGTGGGCAACATCACCCCGGCGGCGGAGTTCAACATCTATGTCGATCCCGAGGCGGCGGCGGTGGTCTTCGGATCCGGCGTGCCGATCACCGTCTTGCCGCTCGACGTGACGCACAAGGTGCTGACGACACGGGCGCGGATCGACGCCTTCCGCGCGCTCGGCAGGATCGGCGAGACGGTCGCCGCCTGGACGGATTTCTTCGAGCGGTTCGATGTGGCGAAATACGGCGGCGAGGGCGCGCCGCTCCACGACCCCTGCGTGATCGCCTGGCTTTTGAAGCCCGAGCTCTTCTCGGGCCGCGAGATCAATGTCGAGATCGAGGTGGAGAGCGAGCTGACCCGCGGCATGACCGTCGCCGACTGGTGGGGCGTGACGGACAGACCCAAGAACGCGCTCTTCATCGGCGATGTGGATGCCGACGGGTTCTTCGAGCTGCTTACGGAGCGGCTCGGGCGGTATTGAGGGGGGCCGGGTTCCCTCATCCCGTTGCCGGCGCAACGGTGACATGGGGCCCCGCCCCGGTACGCGCCGAAGGCGCAGGGCGAGCGCCGGCCCGTCCCGCGGGCTGGCGCTCTCGAGGGGCAGCGCATCGCTTCGAGCGGGGAGGTGTGTGGCACCATAAAGCGCGCCGTCCAACCGTCGGAGCGCCACCCCCCGGCCCGGCGCTCGCCCCGCGCGGCGCCGGCGGGCCTCTTGGCTTCGGGGGAGCGACGCCACGCCATCGCAAGCCCGCCCGTCACGGCGGGCCGAGCCCTGCTTCCAGGCGAGGCAGATCGCCGTCGCCCACCCGGCAAATCGCCCCTCCCCGACGTCCGGCCCATCGCAATTCCGGCCGCGAGCCCTTATAACTCTCTCTCGGAGAGCGAAGGGGCGCCATGACAGATCAACCGGACATTGCCGCGTCGCCGGAGGTGAGCCCGGAGACAGAGAGCCGCAAGCTCCTCGGCCGGCTCCGCGAGGCGCTGGCAGAAGATGCCGCCGGGCAGGCGCGGCTCGACAGGATCGTCCATCTCATCGCCACCTCGATGGAGACCGAGGTCTGCTCGATCTACCTCTTCCGCGATGCCGAGACGCTGGAGCTCTGCGCGACCGAGGGCCTCATGCCCGAGGCCGTCCACCAGACGCGGATGCGGCTCGGCGAGGGGCTCGTCGGCCGCACGGCCCGCAGCCGGACGATCATCAACACCGCCGATGCCCCCGCCGCCCCCGGCTTCCGCTACATGCCCGAGACGGGGGAGGAGCGCTTCTCCTCCTTCTGCGGCGTGCCGATCCAGCGGCTCGGCGACCGGCTCGGCGTGCTCGTCGTCCAGTCCAAGGCCGCGCGCGAATATACCGCCGACGAGATCTATGCGCTCGAGGTCGTCGCCATGGTGCTGGCCGAGATGGCCGAGCTCGGCGCCTTCGTCGGCGAGGGCGCTGCGCTTTCGGCGCGTCACACGCATCCCGTGCTCTTCCGGGGCACGCAGGGCCAGGAGGGCGCCGCCGCCGGCAATGTCTATCTGCACGAGCCCCGCGTCGTCGTCACCAACCCGATCTCGGAGGATCCCGAGGTCGAGCTCGGCCGGCTCCGCGCCGCCGTCGAACAGCTCCGCTCGATGGTGGACGACATGCTCTCGACCGCTCGCTCGGTCGATGCCGAGCAGATCCAGGTGCTGGAAGCCTACCGGATGTTCGCCAATTCGCGCTCGTGGATGCGGCGGATGGAGGCCGACGTCGCCGCCGGCCTCTCCGCCGAAGCGGCGGTGGAGAAGGAGCAGGGCCTCGCCCGCGCCCGCATGGGCCAGTCGGGCGACGCCTATCTGCGTGACCGGCTGCATGACCTCGACGACCTGTCCAACCGGCTCCTGAGGATCCTCACCGGCCAGGGCCGCGACACCGGGGCCGAGATGCCGGACAACCCGGTGCTCGTCGCCCGCAACATCGGGCCAGGCGAGCTTCTCGACTACGGCAAGCGCCTCAAGGGCATCGTGCTGGAAGAGGGCTCCGTCGGCTCCCATGCCGCCATCGTCGCCCGGGCCTGGGCGATCCCGCTGGTGATCCATGCCCGCGGCGTCCTGACCGAGGCGCTGAACGGCGATGCCATCCTCGTCGATGGCGACCAGGGCGTGGTGCACCTGCGGCCGGACGAGCAGGTCAAGAAAGCCTTCGGCGACAAGATCGCCATGGCCGAGCGGGCGCTCGAGCGCTACGCCTCGATCCGCGAGCTGCCGGCGACGGCGCGCTGCGGCACGACGATCTCGCTGCAGATGAATGCCGGGCTGATGGCCGACCTGCCCTCCCTGCCCTCCTCGGGCGCCGAGGGGGTCGGGCTCTTCCGCACCGAGCTGCAATTCCTCATCCGCAACCAGATGCCGAAGCGCGCCGAGCTCTCGGCGCTCTATTCGCGGGTGATGGACGCCGCCGGCGGCAAGCGCGTCGCCTTCCGCACGCTCGACATCGGCTCGGACAAGGTCCTCAGCTACATGAAGCCCAATGACGAGCCGAACCCGGCGATGGGCTGGCGGGCGATCCGCGTCGGGCTCGACAAGCCGGGGGTGCTGCGGATGCAGCTTCAGGCGCTGATCCGCGCCGCGAACGGCCGGCCGCTCAGCGTCATGTTCCCCTTCATCGCCCATCCGAACGAGTTCCGCGATGCGCGGGCCGAGTTCGACAAGGCGATGGACCGCGAGCGCATCCTCGGCCATGTGCTGCCGCAGACCACCGAGGTCGGCGCAATGCTGGAGACGCCGAGCCTCGCCTATGCGCCGGCGGCCTTCTTCGAGGAGGTGGATTTCATCTCGATCGGCGGCAACGATCTCAAGCAGTTCTTCTTCGCGGCCGACCGCGAGAACGAGCGTGTCCGCCGCCGCTATGACACGCTCGACGTGAGCTTCCTCAGCTTTCTCGAGCTGATCGCCGAGAAATGCCGCGCCGCGGACACGCCGCTGTCCTTCTGCGGGGAGGATGCGGGGCGGCCGCTCGAGGCGCTCTGCTTCGCGGCGCTCGGCTTCACGAGCCTGTCGATGCGCCCCGCCTCCATCGGGCCGGTGAAACACCTTCTGCGCTCGGTCGACCTTCGCGAGGTGCGCGCCGAGATCGACCGCGCGCGCGAGAGCGGCGAGCAATCGATCCGGGGGCCGCTCCGGCAATGGCTGAGCCGCGCCGGCTGGTACGTGGCCTGAGGGCGTGAGGCTCGGCCCGCCCTGACAAGCGGGCTCGCGGATCGCGTGGGGGCGCTGCCCCCACACCCCCGGCGATATTTGGGGCCAGATGAAGGGCGGATCAGCCCGCCATCGTCACCGGCAGCTTCCGGCGGGCGAGCTCGCGGTGGAAAGCCTCCAGCACCTGCTCCTCGCCATAGGTGCGGGCGAGCTTGCGCAGGCCGAAATGCACATGGGCGACCTCGGTGTAATAGCCGACGAAGGCGTAGTTCGTGCCGGCCCCCGCCACAGCGCCTAGGATCGGCACGGCCTGGGTCGCGAGCTTCTGGCTCATGACGGCGGCGAACTTCGGCGCCACCTTGCCGAGCAGCCGGTGGAGCGCCGGCCCCGTCAGCGCCACGCGGGCGCCGAGGAACGAGGTGTCGATCCCGTCATCCGCCGCGCCCGGCGCGCCGGCGCCGAAGACGCGGAGGCACTGCAGCCGCGTCTCTTCAGAATCGGGATCCTCGCCGTAGCTCTCGGCGACGCCCTGCACGGCACGGAAGATGATCGTCGTGGCGACGGGAAGCTCCGCCAGCGCCGTCCCCAGCCCGGCGATGCCGCCGATGGCGCCCGAGACGGTGCCGAGCGCCCGGTGGATCCCGTCGCCCTTCGGCGCCTTCGGGACCTTGCGCGCCAGATGATAGGCCCGCTCCAGCCCCAGCCGCGCGGCGCCTTCGATGCGCTCGCGGGTCTTCTTGGGCAGGAGCTTCAGCCCGTCCTCGACCTGGCCGCCGACGAGGTTCACGGCCTTGATGACGAGCCCGCCCGCAGACAGCTGGCGCCGCGCCAGGGCCGCGATCTCCTCGCGGCCGGCATCGTCGAGCGGCGTGTCGAAATTGACGGTACGCATCGGATCCATCTCGGCCATGCGTCAAGAGATGGGGCGGCAGGGCGCGTTTGGCAAGCGCTCACATGGCGCGGGTGACCTCGCCGGTAACGCCGTCCCACGCGCCGGGAGCGAGCGCCAGCCCGAGCACCCGGGCGGGGTTGGTCGGCGGCGGCATGAGAACGCCTTCCAGCCGCGTGAAACCGAAGCGCCGGTAGTAGGGTTCGTCCCCCACCAGCATCATGCGCTCATGGCCGAGCGCGCGCGCCCGCTCCACCGCCTCGCCAATGAGCGCCGCGCCGAGCCCCTCGCCCTGGCGCGTCGCATGCACGGCCACGGGGCCGAGGAGCAAGGCCGGCAGGGTGCCGACCCGGACCGGCCAGCAGCGGATGGCGCCGACGACGACGCCCGTCCGGTCGCGGCGGATGCGGCAGAGCTCTGGGACCGGCGGCACCCCGTCGCGCAGCCGGTAGGAGGAGAGCGCGGTGCGCCCCGGGGCGAAGCAGCTGTCGTAAAGCGCCTCGACCTCCCACCAATCTTCCGGCGTTTCCTGTGGATAGGCCTCCACCCCACCTCCCCCTTTCGGCTGGACCCCGGCCTTACATGAGGCTAGGCCCGGCGGCAAACCCGAGGTTTTCGCATGTTCTACCGCCCCGAAGACGGCCACGGCCTGCCCCGCAATCCGTTCAACGCCCTCGTCTCGCCGCGCCCGATCGGCTGGATCTCGTCGCGGGCGGAGACGGGCGTCGACAACCTCGCGCCCTATTCCTTCTTCAATGCCGTCGCCTATACGCCGCCGCAGGTGATGTTCGCCTCGACCGGCACGAAGGACAGCCTCAAGAACATCCTCGAAACAGGGGTCTTCTGCTGCAACATCGTGGAATATGCGATGCGCGATGCCATGAACCAGACCTCCGGCAGCCATGACCGGAGCCTGTCGGAATTCGATATCGCCGGCATCGAGAAAGAGGAATGCGAGACAGTGCCGTGCGCCCGCGTGGCCGGCGCGCCGGCGGCGCTCGAATGCCGGCTGACCGAGGTGGTGGCCCTCCGCGGCGCCGACAACCATCTCGTGCTCGGCGAGGTCACGGGCGTGCATATCCGCGAGGATTGCCTGGTGGACGGGATCTTCGACGTCACCCGCTTCGGGATGCTGACGCGGCTCGGCTATCAGGATTACGGGGTGATCCGCGAGACCTTCACGCTGACGCGGCCGAAGTGAGGCGGCAGAGGTGAGAGGGTGCCTTCGGCAGTGGAGGCTCTGCCTCCACACCTCCGGCATATTTCCGGCCAGATGAAGGGGCAGTCGGAGGGTTAGGGGCCAGTTCTGGTCCAGGGTTTTCTGAACGAAGGCCTCCTTCGGCGCCCAGGAGGTGAGCGGCCAGCCGCCGCTCGCAGGGAGCGCGCCGGCGGCGCGGTGCCGCTCGTGGGGCCGGAGGGCCCAACGTTGCCGGGACCCCGCGCCTCGGTTAGGTATTTGCCCGCTTGCACCCGGGGGCCGGGCCGGGCTATTGCCGCCCATCCCGAACCACCCGAAGAGAGACGAGATGGGCATCGATACCGAGCGCGACGTCGAGGCGAACCTGCAGATCGGCCCCACCGACCACGGCATGGTGCGGCTGTTCATTGAGGCGGGGACCACCGAGATCCCGATGGATTTCGACCCCGAGGAGGCGGAGGAAATCGCGGAAGAGATCCGCGCCGCCGCCCGCACCGCCCGCGCGATGAAGACGCGCAAGCGCTAGGCCTCAGGACACGAAGGCCCCGACGCCCGGGTCGCGATACGCCGCGAGCCGCCGCGCCGCATGGCGGGCGAAAAGCAGCATCAGCGCCTTGCGGCGGGCGCCGGCGAGCTTCGTCTCCGGCCCGATGCGCAAGATCTCGGCATCATAGCTGTCGGCGATGATCAGGCCGGTCTCCTCCGGGAGGAGATCGACGGGGAAGTCCTCGCCCACCGCCCAGAAGAAGCGGTCGCACCAAGGCAGATAGCCCTGCCACTTGCGGTCGGCCATGTAATCGGCGCGGCTCGACTTGCATTCGATCACCCAGATCTCCCCCCGCGGCCCGACGGCCATGACGTCGACGCGGAGGCCCCGATCGGGCACGAGCTCTTCCACGGTGACGAAATCATGCGCCGCCAGATGCCGGCAGACGCCGCGGGCGATGAGCTGGCCGGGCTGGAGGGCGGGAAGATCGGTCATGGGCAAACCATGAACAATTGGTGAACACGGGTCAAGATGAGCAATCGTAGGGTAGGTTTGTAACCCACCCTTCCCGGGAACCCGGCGCAACGCCGGCCGCGCGGGGCGAGCGCCGGCCCGGGGGTTGGCGCTCCTGCCGGCTGGTCGGAGCGCTATATAATGCAACCCCGCCCTCGCTCCGGGCTCATGCCCAGACCCAGCCAGAGCGCCAGCCCGCGGGACGGGCCGGCGCTCGCCCTGCGCCGTGCCGGCGCGTACCGGGCGGGGAATAGCTCGGGCGCTGAGCCATCGGTGGGTTGCAAACCTACCCTACGGCGGCGGCGATGCGCGGTGCAGGCCCCCCTTGCCGGACGCGGGGGAGAGGATTACCTGGGGGGCTGGCGGGTTTCTGCTCTTCTCGTGCAACGGGTCAATTCCAGTGGCCTTAAGCAAATCCGAGGGAGCTGGCTCTGTTCGGGTCTTGGCCCGGTTATCTGGCGCCCACCTGTATATACAGGTCCTCGGGAATAGTTACCCGACGGTTGCAGCGGTTCCCGCCACTCCGCTCCCCCCGGGAGGCCCTACGCCCCTTGCCCCGTTCCATCATATCGCGGCGCTGAGGGCCTGCCCCCGTCAGGGCGACAGCGCCGCCACGAGCGCCGCGAAGTGATCGCCCCGCCGCTCGAAATTGTCGTATTGATCGAAGCTCGCCGCCGCCGGCGCGAGGAGCACGACCTCGCCCGGCTCGGCCTCCGCCGCCGCCTGGGAGACCGCGACCTCCATCGTCCGGCAGATCTCGGCCTCGACGCCGGGGAGTTGGCGGGCGAAGGCCTCGGCCTCGCGGCCGATGACATAGGCCTTCACGACATGGTCCAGATGCGGCTCCAGCCGGCCGAGGCCGCCTTCCTTCTCCAGCCCCCCGCAGATCCAGCGGATCTTCGGGAAGGCGGCGAGGGCATGGGCGGCGGCATCGGCATTCGTCGCCTTTGAATCGTTGACGAAGACCACCCCGCTTCGCTCGGCGATGCGCTGCGAGCGATGGGGGAGCCCGGGATAGCTCGCGAGCCCCGCCTCGATCTCGCGCGGCCCGAGGCCAAGGGCCCGCGTCACCGCGAAGGCCGTGCAGGCGTTCTGGTGGTTGTGCGCGCCGGGGAGGCCGGGGATGGCGCGCAGGTCGATCGAGGCGACCTGCCGGGACTTCCGCCATTCGCTGAGGAAGCCCTTCCGCGCGAAGACCAGCCAGCCGGGGCCGGTCAGCTTGCGCGCGGCGGAGACGCGGATCACCCGCTCGTCCCCCGGGCCCATGGCGAGCTGGTTGGCGAGGTAGAGCCCCTCGTCCTCGTCCACCCCGATGACCGCCCGGTCCGGGCCTCCTTCCGCGAAGAGCCGCCGCTTGGCGGCGAAATAGCCTCCCGGGCCGGCGTGGCGATCCAGATGATCGGGGGAGAGGTTGGTGAAGGCGGCGATGTCGGGCGTCAGCGCCCGGGCGAGGTCGGTCTGGTAGGAGGAAAGCTCAAGGACGATCACCTCGCCATCCTGCGGCGGCTCGATGTCGAAGACGCCGCGGCCGATGTTGCCGGCGAGCTGCGCGGGCCGGCCGGCCTCGGTCAGGATGTGATGGATGAGCGCCGCCGTGGTGCTCTTGCCGTTCGAGCCGGTGACCGCGACGACGCGGGGCGGGCGGTCGAATTCGGCGAAGGCCGAGGAGCCGAAGGCGCGGAAGAAAAGGCCGATGTCGTTGTCGACCGGCACCCCCGCCTCCCAGGCGGCGCGGATCGCCGGATGGGCGCTCGGGTAGAGATGCGGGATGCCGGGGGAGGTGACGAGCGTCGCGAGGGGCTCGACGTTGGAGACCTTCGTCAGGTCGGCGATCTCGATGCCTTCGGTGGCGGCCGCCGCCTCGCGCGCCGGGACGGAATCGTCCCAGCCGACGGGAATGGCGCCGCCTGCAATGAGCGCGCGGGCGGTGGCGAGTCCGGAGCGGCCGAGGCCGAGGAGGCCGACGCGCTGGCCTTCGAAACCGGTGGCGGGGATCATGCGGGACCTCCTGGCCTGGTGGAGAGGCCGGGGGGCTGTCTGCCCCCCGGACCCCCCGAAGGCTATTTGAAAAGGGGCAGAGGCAGGTTTGCCCTCAGCGCACCTTCAGGGTGGCGAGGCCGATCATGGCGAGGATCAGGGCGACGATCCAGAAGCGGATGACGATCTGCGGCTCCGACCAGCCCATCTTCTCGTAATGATGGTGGATCGGCGCCATCAGGAAGACACGCTTGCCGGTCCGCCGGAAGTAGAAGACCTGGATGATGACGCTGAGCGCCTCGATCACGAAGAGCCCGCCGACGATGCCGAGGACGATCTCGTGCTTGGTGGCGACGGCGATGGCGCCGAGCGCGCCGCCGAGGGCGAGGCTGCCGGTGTCGCCCATGAAGACCGCCGCCGGCGGGGCGTTGTACCACAGGAAGCCGAGCCCGCCCCCGATGAGGCCGGCGCAGAAGATGATGATCTCGCCGGTGTCGGGCACGTAATGGACGCCGAGATATTCGGTGAAGTCCGTCCGGCCGACCGCATATGCGATGACGCCGAAGGTGGCCGCCGCGATCATCACCGGCATGATGGCGAGCCCGTCGAGCCCGTCCGTCAGGTTCACCGCATTGGCGGCGCCGACGATGATGAAGGCCCCGAAGGGGATGAAGAACCAGCCGAGATGGACGAGAAGCTCGCGGAAGACCGGGAAGGCGAGGTCGCCCGTCAGCCCCTCGGGGTGAAAGCTCATCGCCCAGAAGGCGGCAAGGCCGCCGACGAGGATGCCGAGGCCGAGCCGCACCTTGCCGGGCACGCCGTTGGTGTTCTGCCGCGCGACCTTGGCGTAGTCATCGGCGAAGCCGATGATGGCGAAGGCGAGCGTCACGAAGAGCACCATCAGGATGTAGGGATTGTCGAGCCGCGCCCAGAGGAGCGTCGCGGTGAGGACCGCGCCGACGATGAGGAGCCCCCCCATCGTGGGGGTGCCGGCCTTGGCGAGATGCCCCTCCGGCCCGTCGGCGCGGATCGGCTGGCCCTTGCCCTGGCGGCGGCGGAGCACCTCGATCAAGGGCCGCCCGAAGAGGAAGCCGAAGACGAGCGCGGTGAGAAAGGCGCCGCCGGCGCGGAAGGTGATATACCTGAAAAGGTTGAAGAAATCACCGCCATCGGACAAAAGGGTCAGCCAGTAGAGCATGTTGTCACGCCTCCTGTTCGCGCGAGGCGCCGCGATGCCCCAGATTGCGGATCGCGTCAACGATCCGCGACACATGGCTGCCCTTGGAGCCCTTGACCAGCACGACATCGCCGGCGTCGACCAGCCGGGCGACCTGCGGGATCAGCTCCTCGGCCGTCGCCGCCCAGCGGCCGCGGCGCTCTAGCGGCAGGGCCTCGTGAAGATGCTTCATGCGGGGGCCGACGCAATGGATGAGGCCGAGGGCGGGCATCGCCGGATCCTCCGCCATGGCTACATGCATGGCGATCTCGTCCGGCCCCAGTTCGAGCATGTCGCCGAGGATGGCGACGCGGCGCCCCTTCTCGACGCGGCCGGCGCCGTCGCGGGGCCGCGCCGCCGCCAGCACCGCCAGCGAGGCGGAGAGCGAGGTCGGGTTGGCGTTGAAGGCATCGTCGATCAGGTCAAGCGTCTCGCCGTCGCGGGCGGGGTCTAGCACGACCTCCTCGCGGGTGCCGCGGCCGGGGGGCGGCGCCCAGTCGGCGAGGCCGACGAGGGCGCGGGCGAGGTCGGCGCCGAGGGCGGAGGCCGCCGCCAGCGCGCCGAGGGCGTTGAGTGCGAAATGCCCGCCCTCGCTCGCGACCTTCAGGACGAAATCGAGCCCGCCGCCGGTCGCCTCCGCCGTGGTGGCACCGCGCGAGACGGTGACCGCGCCGAGCTGCCAGTCGGCAGGCGCCTCGGTCCCGAAGGTCACGACCCAGGCGCCGGCCGAGCGGGCGGCGCGGATCATGAGGGGCGAGGTTGGCAGCGTGGCATTGACGATGGCGGTGCCGTCGGGCGTCAGCCCCTTGAAGATATCGGCCTTCTCCGCGGCGATGCCCTCGAGGCTGTCGAAGGCCTCCAGATGCGCGGCGGCGATGGTGGTGATCATCGCCACATGCGGCCGGGCGAGGCGCGCGAGCGGCGCGATCTCGCCGGGGTGGTTCATCCCGATCTCGAGGATCGCGAAGTCCGTCTCGCGCGGCATCCGGGCGAGCGTCAGGGGCACGCCCCAATGGTTGTTGTAGCTCGCCTCCGCCGCATGGACGCGGCCCTGCCCGGCGAGGGCGGCGCGCAGCATCTCCTTGGTGGAGGTCTTGCCGACCGAGCCGGTGATCGCCGCCACCCGGGCGCGGGAGCGGGCGCGGCCGGCGGCGCCGAGCGCGGTGAGCCCGGCGAGCACGTCGGGCACGATCAGGAGCGGCGCCTCGGACGGCACGCCCTCCGGCACGTGGCTGACCATGGCGGCGGCGGCGCCCTTCTCCAGCGCGGCGGCGACGAACTCGTGGCCGTCGCGAGCGTCTTTCAGCGCGATAAAGAGATCGCCGGGCTTGAGCGTCCGCGTGTCGATGGAGACGCCGCCGGCCGTCCAGCGGCCGCGCACCTCGCCGCCCGTGGCGGCGGTGGCCTCGGCGGCGGTCCAGAGGCTCATGCCCGGCCCTCGAGCGCCGCGACGGCGATGGAGGCCTGCTCGGCATCGTCGAACGGATGGGTCGTGTCTCCGACGATCTGCCCGGTCTCGTGGCCCTTGCCGCAGATGAGGAGCGCGTCCCCCGGCCCCAGCGCATCGACGCCGCGCAGGATCGCCTCGGCCCGGTCGGCGACCTCGGTGAGCTTGGTCGCATCGCCGCCCTGGCGGGCGCCGTCCATGACGGCGGCGCGGATCAGCGCCGGGTCTTCGCTGCGGGGATTGTCGTCGGTGACGATCACCTGATCGGCGTGCTCGGCGGCGGCGCGGCCCATGAGCGGGCGCTTGCCCCGGTCGCGGTCGCCGCCGGCACCGACGATGGCGACGATGCGGCCCATCACATGCGGGCGGAGCGCCTGGATCGCGGTGGCCACCGCATCGGGCGTATGGGCGAAATCCACATAGGCGGCGGCACCATTGTCACGCGTCGCCGCCAGCTCCATCCGGCCGCGCACGGTGCGCAGCTTCGGCAGGGTGGCGAAGACATCCTCCGGCGCCTCGCCGGCGCCGATGACGAGCGCCGCCGCGAGGGCGACATTGGCCGCCTGGAAGCCGCCGATCAGCTCAAGGCGAAGCATGTGCGGCGCGCCCTCCCAGTTGAAGCGCAGCTCCTGCCCCGTGGCATCGAAGCGCTGCGCCATCAGGCGGAAGCGCGCCTCGGCGGCGCGGCCGATGCCGATGACCTCCTGCCCGCGCGCGGCGGCGCGGCCGGCGATCTCGGCGCCATAGGCATCGTCGAGATTGGCGACCACGACGCCCTCCTCGTCGAGCACACGCTCGAAGAGCCCGAGCTTGGCCTCGAAATAGGCGCGCATGTCGGCGTGGTAGTCGAGGTGATCCTGGCTGAGGTTGGTGAAGCCGGCGGCCGAGAGGGCCACGCCGTCGAGCCGCCGCTGGTCGAGCCCGTGGGAGGAGGCCTCCATCGCCGCATGGGTGATGCCGGCCGTCGCCGCCTCCGCCAGCGCCCTGTGGAGCGTCAGCGCATCGGGCGTCGTGTGGCGGAGGGGCAGCGTGTAGTCGCCCTCAACCCCGGTGGTGCCGACGTTGACCGCCTCATGCCCCAGAGCCTGCCAGATCTGCCGGCAGAAGGAGGCGACGGAGGTCTTGCCGTTCGTGCCGGTGACCGCGACCATCACCGCCGGCTGGGCGCCGTACCAGAGCGCCGCGGCGCGGGCGAGCGCGGCGGCGGGATCCTCGCTGAGCACGAGCGCGGCATCGGCGCCCTCCAGCACATCGGCGGCGATCTCGGCCCCCTCGGGATCGGTCAGCACCGCGCCGGCGCCCTGGCGGAGCGCATATTGGATGAACTCGCCGCCATGGACCCGGCTGCCGGGCAGCGCGGCGAAGAGCATCCCCTCGCGCACCTCGCGGCTGTCGATCGCCAGCCCCGTGACCTCTGCCTCGCGCCCGCCCCGTGCCGTCAGGCCGAGATCGGCCAGCGACGTGCTCCTGTCAGTTCTCATGCCCATCCCGGCCCCTCAATGCGAGGCCTGATGTATACTCTCCGGCGCCCAGCGCACAACGTCGGGCCGCAGGCCCATGAGCGGCGCCGTCCGCCGGATGACCTCGGCCGCCACCGGCACCGCCGTGTAGCCGGCCGTCCGCCGCGGAATGGGGCCAGAGGTATCGACGGGCTCGTCGAGCGAGATGACGATGACATATTGAGGATCATCGGCGGGGAAGACGCCCGAGAAGGTGGAGATCACCTTGTCGTCGTAATAGCCGCCGCCGTTCTCGCGCGGCTTGTCGGCCGAGCCGGTCTTGCCGCCGACATTGTAGCCCTCGACCTCGGCGAAGCTCGCGGTGCCCCGCGTCACGACCTGCCGCATGATCGAGCGGATCTGGTCGGAGGTCTCGGGGCTTATGACGCGCTCGCCGTGTTCGGGTTCGTCCTGCCGCAGCAGCGTCGGCGTCACCAGCGTGCCGCCGTTGACGATCGTGGCATAGGCCGCGGCGAGATGCAGCGGCGAGACGGCGAGCCCGTGGCCGTAGGAGATGGTCATGAGCGACAGGTCCGACCAGTTGTCCGGCGTCTGCGGGCGGCCGGTCGGCGCCTCCGCCATCTCCACCGAGGTGGGCGTCAGGAGCCCGAGCGAGCCGAGGAAAGCCTGCTGGCGCTCGATGCCGATCATCAGCGCCAGGCGGCTCGTGCCGATGTTGGAGCTCTCGACGATGACATCGGTCACCGTCAGTTCCGGCCCGTAATCGTGGAAGTCGTTGATGCGGAAGCGGCCGTAGGTGAGCGGCCCGCGGGTTTCGACCATGGTCTGCGGATTGACGAGGCCGAGGTCGAGCGCCTGGGCGGCGGCGAAGATCTTGAAGACCGAGCCGAGCTCGTAGACGCCCTGCAGCGCCCGGTTGAAGAGCGGCGAATCGGCGGGCGACCCCTCGGTCGGCGGGCGGGGCCGGTCGTTGGGGTCGAAATCCGGCAGGCTCGCCATGGCGACGATCTCGCCGGTATGCACATCAAGGATGATTCCCGAGGCGCCGCGCGCGTTCATGAGCTGCATGCCGGAGCCGAGCACCTCCTCCAGCGTCGACTGCACGGTGAGGTCGAGCGACAGGACCAGCGGCTCGGGGCTGTAGGGATCGCGCAGGCGCGCATCGAAATAGCGCTCCACCCCCGCGACGCCGATCACCTCGGCGGAGGAAACCCCCTCGCGCCCGTAGGACGAGCCGCCGAGGATATGCGAGGCGACGGGCCCGTTCGGATAGAGCCGCATCTGCCGCGGCCCGAAGAGGAGGCCGGGGTCGCCGATGTCATGCACGGCCTGCATCTGCTCGGGGCTGATCTGGCGGCGGATCCACAGGAACCGCCGGTCGCCCGTGAAATCGGCGCGGAGCCGCTCGACATCGAGCTCGGGGAAGATGCGCGCCAGCTCGGTGGCGGCATATTCGGGGTCGATCAGCTCCTGCGGCTGGGCGTAGAGGCTGTAGGTCTCCATGTTCGTCGCGAGGATCCGGCCGTTCCGGTCGGTGATGTCGGCGCGGTCGGAGAGGATCGGCGCCGGCCCGCCCTCGGCCTGCAGCGTCGGCTCCTCGGCATCGGACGAGGCGAGGACGGCCATCTGCCCGCCGATCAGCGAGAAGGCGACGAAGAAGCACAGGCTCATGAACTTGAGCCGCGAGGCGGCGCGGCTGCGCAGCCTCTCGCGCATCTCCTCGTGCCGGTGGCGGAGGTTCTCGCGCTCGATGGCCTCGGTCGATTCGCCGCTTTGGCGGGCTTGCAGGATGCGGGCGAGCGGGCGGAGCGGGCGACGGATCACAGCGGCTCCTCATCGGGGTTGATGGGGCCGGAAAAGCCCTGCGACGACAATTCGACGACATCGTTGATGCCCGCCAGCTCCGGCAGCGGCTCCGGCACGTCGGAGAGATGGCCGAAGGCGTCGGGCAGGATCGGCAGAAGCTCCAGCCGGGCAAAGTTGAGATCGCTGAGGGCGCGGAGCCGGTCGGGCCGGTTGAGCCAGGCCCATTCGGCGTTGAGGATGCCGAGCCGCGAGCGATTCTCGCCGATCTGGGCATGGAGGTTCGCGACGCGGCGGAGCGAATCCTGCGTCTGATAGTTCTCCTGATAGGCCCAGAAGGCGAGGCCCATGACGGACAGGGTCATGAGAACGTAGAAAAAGCCCCTCATGGGCGCCCTCCCCTGACTGGCATTCCAAGCGCCTTCGGCTCCGGCATCGCCGGGGCGGGTGCCCCGGTGCGGCGGGCCATGCGCAGGCGCGCCGAGCGGGCGCGCGGATTGGCGGCGATCTCGTCTTCCGTGGGGTCGATGGCCTTCTTCGAGAGCGGCTCGAAGCTCGGCTCCGGCCCCGTGACCTCGGGCGCATGGCGCGAGCCGCCGCCGGTGGAGCCCCGCGCCTGCAGGAAGCGTTTCACCATGCGATCCTCGATGGAGTGAAAGGTGACGACGGCGAGCAGGCCGCCCGGCTTCAATGCCCGCTCAGCCGCTGCAAGCCCCAAATAGAGCTCGTCATATTCCTCGTTCACCGCGATGCGCAGCGCCTGGAAGCTGCGCGTCGCCGGATGGCTCTGCCCGGGCTTCTGCCGCGGCAGGACAGAGGCGACGACCTCCGCCAGCTGCAGCGTGGTGGCGAGCGGCCGGGCGCGGGCGATGGCGCGGGCGATCCGGCGCGAGGCGCGCTCCTCTCCATAGAGGTAGAGGATGTCGGCGATCTCCTCCTCGGAGGCCTCGTTGACGATATCGGCGGCGCTCGGGCCGGTGTCGCTCATGCGCATGTCGAGCGGGCCGTCCTTCTGGAAGGAGAAACCCCGCTCCGGCTGGTCGATCTGCATGGAGGAAATGCCGAGGTCGAGCACCACCCCGTCGAGCGGGCCGTCTGCCAGCGTGTCGAGCTGCGAGAAGCGGCCCTCCTTGAGGATCAGCCGGCCGGCATATTCGTCGCGCCAGCCCTCGGCGAGGCGGAAGGCGCTCGGGTCCCTGTCGACGCCGATCACTTCGTCGGCGCCGGCGGCGATCAGGCCCCGGGCATAGCCCCCCGCCCCGAAGGTCCCGTCGAGCCAGCGGCCCGTGACCGGGGCGGCGCGCTCGAGGATGGGGGCGAGAAGGACGGGGATATGCGGGGCAGCCGGCACGTCCATCGCCTATTCCGGTGGGGAGTCGATGAACGACAGGGGGTCGACGCCGTCGGGGATGCTGTCGAGCCAGCTCGTGACCTCGTCCTCGCGGCTGGTCGTCGCCTCGTCGCGCCAGATCTCGAAGTAGCGGCCGTAGCCGAGCAGCGCGAGCGGCGCCTCGCCCTCGACGTCCAGCTTGTCGCGCATGCGCTGCGGCAAGACCATGCGGCCGTCCTTGTCGAGCGAGACATCGGTCGTCTCGACGCTGTAGAGATAGGCGAGGCCCTTCTTGTGCGGGCCTTCTGGCATCTTCTCGATGCCCTCGCGGATCTCGGTAATGCGGTCCATCGTCCAGACCTTGAGGTAACCCTTGAGATCGCGGGAATGCTGGACGGCCAGGCGGGCGGGCTTGCCCTGCTCCCACTTGGCATCGTTCTGCTCGAGGACGGCGCGATAGGCGGCAGGGATGGAAAGGCGACCCTTTCCGTCCAGTTTCTGCTCGATCTGGCCTGTGAAGGTGCTCACGCGGCGCCCGGTCCTCACCCCCCGAAACCACTGCCCGAATAGGAAACGGCGGATCGGTCTGCTGCCACTGACCGATCCGCCGCCCTGTCCCCTCTAGGGGGAGGTCCGACTGCGCGCGCCACCTGGGGGGATGTCTGCTCGCCCGCGCGCCGGATCACGATGTTCGAGAGGGAGCCGCCTGTATGAAACCTGCTCTGGGTCTGGGGTCGTTTGCTGCCCCGGTATTTGTCGCTGCCCTCTCGGTGAACCTGTTGTGCCATGGGATGATCCCCCGATCAATGGGAGAATCTGGGATAAGCTGGGCGGAGGTGGATTCCGGGTGGATCGGGCCTCATGAGGCCAATCATGGTAACTAAATCGTTGACACAGAAAATTGCGCGCGACTCGGGGAACCACCCCATATCTAGCGAAAGGGCCCTCTCTGGCACTGGATTTGGTGGGGGAGGCGATCACGGGGTCTGTGATCGAAATGCCGCTCTGGCCGATTAAATCCCGGGCAGAAGGGCCGGATTCGGGGGTCGGACGGGCCGGAAACCGGCCCGTCCCAGATCATCCCAGCGGGAATCCCGGGTCATCCCGGGCGCTCCCCCGGCCCGTCCCGGGCGCGCCCGTCAGGCCATGCCGCCCTCGATCAGCCCCCGCGCGAGTCGCCCGTAGGCCTCGGCCATCAGCCCCTCACCCGCCGCGACCGGATTGCCGCTGTCGCCGCCAAGGCGCGTGTCGAGGTCGATGGGCAGCGCGCCCAGAAGCGGCAGGCCGAGCCGCTCCGCCTCCCGCGCCGCGCCGCCATGGCCGAAGATATGGCTCTCGTGGCCGCACTCCGGGCAGATGAACATCGACATGTTCTCTATGAGCCCGAGGACGGGCACCTTCAGCGTGCGGAACATGTCGATCGCCTTCACGGCATCGATCAACGCCACATCCTGCGGCGTGCAGACAACGATGGCGCCGGAGAGCGCCGTGCGCTGCGCGAGGGAGAGCTGCACATCGCCCGTGCCCGGCGGCAGGTCGATGATGAGCACGTCGAGCTCGCCCCAGGCCACCTGGCCGAGGAGCTGCTGCATGGCGCCCATCAGCATCGGCCCCCGCCAGATCACCGCCTTCTCCGGCTCCAGCATCAGCCCGATGGACATCATGGTGACGCCGTGGGCATGGGCCGGCTCGATGATCTTGCCGTCGTTCGAGCGCGCCCGCTCGGTGACGCCCATCATCTTCGGCTGGGAGGGGCCGTATATATCGGCATCGAGAAGGCCGACCTTCTTGCCCTCCCGCGCCAGCGCCACGGCGAGATTGGCGGCGACGGTGCTCTTGCCCACGCCACCCTTGCCGGAGCCGACCGCAAGGATGCGCTTGATGCCGGCGACGGGCTGCGGCCCGCCCTGCTGCGGCGTCGGGTGGCCGCCGATGCGGATCTGCGGCGGCGCCTCCTGCGGGGCCGGCCGTCCGCCGGGCTGCCCGCGGGACGGGGCAGCCCCCTGCCCGCCCCCCGAATGCGCCGTCAGCGCCACCGAGGCCTTCTCGACCCAGGGCAGCGATTCCGTGGCCGCCTCGGCGGCGCGGCGCAGCCCCTCCATGGCGCGGGCCTCGTCGGGGCTCGGCGCCTCGATGACGAAGCGCACGCGCCCGCCCTCGATAGAGAGCGCGCGGATCATGTCGCGACTCACCAGATTGCCGCCGCCCGGCAGCTCGAGGCGGCTCAGAACCGCCCGGATCTCGTCTTCTCGCTCGGCCAAGGGGGCCTCCTCTCGTCGTCGCGCGCGGCCCGACGGGGCCGGAGTCGCGCTTTTGCCTTCATCATCCGCCCAATTGGCGGGCAAATACCCGCAGCGGAGCCAATTATTCTAGCCGCAAAAGAAATATGCATATGCCGCATGGCAGCATTGCAGAACCGGCCATTGTGCACCTGCAGCAAATGGACCAAATCTCAGTCCAAGACGACCGCAGCGGTCGGCGGCGGGCAAAGAGCCCGGTGAACCGATCGGATGTGACCCGCGTAACACGAGCAGACGAGTTTGACATGGCCCTTGCAACTTCTTCCCGCCTGGCGGGCTTCACCATCGGCCAGCGCTTCCTGTCGGGCTTTGCCTTCATGGGCGAGCGCGCGGCGCAGGCCCGTGTATACCGTTCCACCGTCAAGGAGCTCAGCTCGCTTGGCGACCGCGATCTGGCCGATCTGGGCCTGCATCGCTCGATGATCAAGGCCGTCGCCCGCACTGCGGCATACGGCGAATAACAGTTTTCGGGATCCGGGCGTCCTCCTCCCTGCCCGGTCCCGGTTCGGCCCCGTCCCTCCTCCTCCCTGGACGGGTCCTGACCAAAGCGGCGGCATCCACCTCCTCCCGGATGCCGCCGCCACGGAATAGACCGGCGCTCCACCTCCTCCCGGAGCGTCAGGCCTGATGCGGCGGCACCCACCTCCTCCCGGGTGCCGTCGCGCAAGTTTCAAGTTTTGGGGCCCACCTCCTCCCGGGCTTCCAATACCGGCGGCAGCGCATCCTCCTCCCGCGCTGCCGCCACCCAGATCCGGGCGCGCGGCACCTCCTCCCGCCGCGACGTTCGGGAGCGCCGCCACCTCCTCCCGGTGTGCGCTCATCCAAGCGCGGTCCCACCTCCTCCCGGGACACGTGTTCAGGCGGCGGCACCCACCTCCTCCCGGGTGCCGCCGCCGCTTTTTTAGGCGGAGGACCCCCTTTTTACTTCACGGGCTGACATAAAACCGTGATGTTTCTGCCGCGACTCAGGCCCTGGCGTCCTTCGCGGAGCCCATGACGATGTAGCTGGTGATCTGGCGGACCGCCGGAATCGTCCCCAGGACCTCGGTATGGAAGCGTTTGTAGGCGGCGAGATCCTCCGCCTCGACGCGCAGGAGGTATTCGAACGCCCCCGTCACGTTGTGGCATTCGCGGACCTCCTCTGCCGGCTCGATCCGCCGCTCGAAGGCCGCCTGCGCGGCCTTGGTATGCTCCGAAAGCGAGATCGCCACATAGACGACGAGCGCCCGCCCGGCCGCCTTGGGATCGACCACCGCGCGATAGCCTGTGATGATGCCCTTGCGCTCCAGCTCCTGCACCCGGCGCAGGCAGGCGGAGGGCGAGAGCCCGACTCGCCCGGCGAGCGCCAGATTGGTGAGCCGCCCGTCGGCGCTCAGCTCCTGCAATATCCTGCGGTCTATCGCGTCCATCCGGGCAATCCGTTGCAACATAAGCTCCTGCGCCCGCATCTTTGCAATTTCATGCCGCCCGGGCGAGCGCATTCTCACCGGCATGGACCTGCAACTCTTCCTCGCCGCGCTGCTCTTCGCGCTCGCCTCCAGCACGACGCCGGGGCCGAACAACCTGATGCTCATGGCCTCGGGCGCCAACTACGGCTTCCGCCGGACGGTGCCGCACATGCTGGGCGTCGGCATCGGCTTCTCGGTGATGGTCCTCGGCGTCGGGCTCGGCCTGTCGCTGGTCTTCGAGCGCTACCCGCTGGTGGAGCAGGTGCTCACCTGGGCCTCCCTCGCCTATCTGCTCTGGCTGGCCTTCAAGATCGCGACCGCCGCTCCGCCGGAGGACACGCCGGAGGCGCGGGGCCGGCCCTTCACCTTCCTGCAGGCCGCCGCCTTTCAATGGGTCAACCCCAAGGCCTGGGCGATGGCGATGACGGCGACGACCGCCTATGCGGCCGGGCACCGGGTGGGAGACGTGGCGCTGGTGGCGGGGACGTTCCTCCTCTCCTCCACCATCAGCACGACGAGCTGGGCCGCCCTCGGCGTCGGCGCCGGGCAGGTGCTGAAGGGCCGGAAGCGGCTCAGGGCCTTCAACATCGTCATGGCGGTGCTGCTGGTGGCGACGCTGGTGCCGGTGCTCAAATACTAACGAAAAAGTTCGCCCGCTTCCCGACGAACCCTCCGAAACCACTCCACAGCCTCCTCTGCAAGAGAGATCGGGTCCCCTATTCTAATCGCCTTGCCACCCAACGAAGTGGGGACATCGAATGACCTCTTCTTCTTACTAGAATGGATCCTTCTTAAGCGAATTGAAGCGGGCTGGTATTTGAAGGGAACTGGCCGGTCGCTAACTAGCTTGCTTATCCGCCCCTGTCCGTCAGTAGAGACAGTAAAGGTCCCGGTGTTGACGCCATTAAAAACGTTGTTGGAGAAATAGGCATCCTGTACATTGGGGCCCAACCCCACAAAGCCGCCTAGCGAAGAAAAACCGTCTCCATACTCGGACACTGGCGTCAGGCTATGTTCAAAGTGATTTCTGGCCTCTCTAAGGTAAACTAGCCCCATGTCATCCTTAGCGCTAGAATTCTTCAATCGTGCTGCAAAGGGCCTTCCCTTAGGATCTTCGGCACACGCATCAATCAATCTCCCAATCGTTCGACCAAAATGCGAGAGAAAATCTTCCCAAGAGTTCTTTAACTCAAAGCCGGACTGAGAGTTCTTCAGCTCTGCAAGAGACGTTTCCGCTCTTCGAAATGCATGGTCAACTTCGTCAAAACGTCCAGACATGGCCACCTCAAAACGGTATGTCGTCCGCCAGATCGGCACTCACTACGAACCGCGCCACGACGTTCTTCACGCCGGCCTTGTCGAAGGCGATCTCGAGCTTGTCGCCCTCGATCCCGGTGATGGCGCCGTAACCGAACTTCTTGTGGAAGACGCGCTCGCCTTCCGTGAAGCTCGACGAGGCCTCGAGGTCGATCGTCACGTGCCGCGCCTCGCCCGGCTGCGCCATCGGCCGGGTCTGGCGGGATTGCATCCGCTTCCAGCCCGGCGAGTTGTAGACATCCGCCCGCATCGCCCGCTCCTGCACGGCCGAGGGCCCGGCGGAAGGCGCCGCGGCGCCGAAGCCGCCGCCGTAGAGCCCGGGCGGCGTCAGCACCTCGATATGCTCGGCCGGCAATTCGTCGATGAAGCGCGAGGGCAAGGCGCTCTGCCATTGCCCGTAGACCCGCCGGTTGCCGGCGAAGGAGATCGTGCAGACCCGCTCCGCCCGGGTGATACCGACATAGGCGAGCCGCCGCTCCTCCTCGAGGCCCTTCAAACCGCTCTCGTCCATCGAGCGCTGCGAGGGGAAGAGCCCGTCTTCCCAGCCCGGCAGGAACACCGCGGGGAACTCCAGCCCCTTGGCGGCGTGGAGCGTCATGATCGAGACCTTCTCGTCCTCCGCGTCGCTCTCATTGTCCATGATGAGCGCCACGTGCTCGAGGAAGCCCTGCAGATTGTCGAATTCCTCCAGAGCCTTGACCAGCTCCTTGAGGTTCTCGAGCCGCCCCGGCGCCTCCGGCGTCTTGTCGGCCTGCCACATGCCGGTGTAGCCCGATTCGTCGAGGATCATCTCTGCGAGCTCGACATGGGTGTCGGCCTCGGCAACCACCTGGCCATGCCAGCGGTCTAGCCCCTGCACCAGCCGCCCGAGCTCCTTCGCGCCCTTGCCGGAGAGCCGCCCTTTATCGACGCAGGCCCGCGCGCCCTCCACCAGCGACACGCCGAGCTCCCGCGCCGTGCGCTGGATGGTCTGCACCGCCTTGTCGCCGAGGCCGCGCTTCGGCGTGTTGACGATGCGCTCGAAGGCAAGGTCATCGTCCAGCGAAACGGCGAGGCGGAAATAGGCCATGGCATCGCGGATCTCGAGCCGCTCGTAGAAGCGGGGGCCGCCGATGACGCGGTAGTTGAGCCCGATGGTCAGGAATCTATCCTCGAAGGCGCGCATCTGGTGCGAGGCGCGCACGAGGATGGCCATGTCGTCCAGCGACATCGGCTCCATCCCGCGCGTGCCGCCCTGCATCGCCTCGATCTCCTCGCCGATCCAGCGCGCCTCCTCCTCGCCGTCCCAATGGCCGATGAGGCGGACCTTCTCGCCCTCGTTCGCATCGGTCCAGAGCGTCTTGCCGAGCCGGCCCTTGTTGGCGGCGATGAGGCCGGAGGCGGCGCCGAGGATATGCGGCGTCGAGCGGTAGTTCTGCTCGAGCCGGATCACCTTCGCCCCGGGGAAATCCTTCTCGAACCGCAGGATGTTGCCCACCTCGGCCCCGCGCCAGCCGTAGATCGACTGGTCGTCATCGCCGACGCAGCAGATGTTGCGGTGGCTCTGGGCGAGGAGGCGGAGCCAGAGATACTGGGCGACGTTGGTGTCCTGATACTCGTCCACCAGGATGTAGCGGAACCAGCGCTGATACTGGGCGAGCACATCGGCATGGGTCTGGAAGATTGTCAGCATGTGCAGCAGGAGGTCGCCGAAATCGACGGCGTTCAGCTCGCGCAGCCGCGCCTGGTACTGGCCATAGAGCGCCACGCCGCGCCGGTCGAAGGCGGAGGCCTCGCCGGCCGGCACCTTGTCGGGCGTCCACGCCCGGTTCTTCCAGTTGTCGATGATGCCGGCGAGCATCCGCGCCGGCCAGCGCTTGTCGTCGATGTTCTCGGCGACGAGGAGCTGCTTGAGGAGCCGGATCTGGTCGTCGGTATCGAGGATGGTGAAGTTGCTCTTCAGCCCGACCAGCTCGGCATGACGGCGGAGGAGCTTCACATTCACCGCATGGAAGGTGCCGAGCCAGGGCATCCCCTCCACCGCCTCTCCCATGAGCCGGCCGACGCGATTTTTCATCTCGCGGGCGGCCTTGTTGGTGAAGGTCACGGCGAGGATCTCATTGGTCCGGCAGCGGCCGGTCAGCAGCAGGTGCCCGATGCGCGTCGTCAGCGCCTTGGTCTTGCCGGTGCCGGCACCGGCGAGCATGAGAACGGGGCCGTCGAGCGCCTCCACCGCCGCGCGCTGCGCGGGGTTCAGCTCGTCGAGATAGGGCGCGCCACGGGCCGCCATGGCCTGCTGGCTGAGGGGCAAGGGGTCGCTGCTCATGGGGGGAGGATACCGGGAAGTGCGGCGGCTGGAAAGCCTTCGTTCCCGCAATGTTCCGAAGAGTTAACGGCGGCGGACTTGCCGTCAGCCCCGAGTTCCGTCAGCCCTTTGTTCCGTCAGCCCTGCGCCAGCTTCTGCGCGACGCCGTCCGTATAGCGGCGGAAGAGCCGCGAGAAGGTGGCGATGTCCTCCTCCGGCCAGCTCTCGTAGATCGACAGCAGGAACTCCCACTTGTGCTGGCGGAAGCTGGCGAGAAAGGTCTCGGCCTTCTGCGTCAGCTCGAGGCAGGATTTGCGCCCGTCCTCCTGCGCCGCGGCCCGGCGGAAATAGCCGCGGGCGACGAGCTCGGCGGCGAGCCGCGAGGCGCGCGACGGCGTGATCTGCATCATCTCGGCAAGGTCGCCCACCGTCGCCTGATCCCCGCCGCCCGGCGCATGGCAACGCCGCGCCACCGCGGCGAGCGCCTGGAACTGCGTGAGCTCCAGATCCGCGCCGGTCTGGCCGAGGAGCGCGGCCACCCATTCGCCCTTCTGCATCCGGCGCGACCACTGGAACATCGCCAGATCCAGATCGAGGAGCGAAGAGGCCGCCGCCGCGCTGAGCCCGTGGGCGGCGATCAGCTCCGGCACGCCCTCCTGGAACGGTGAAAGTCTGTGCTGCGTCACGGGGGCCGGTCTCCTGTCTGCGGCACAGACATGCGCGGCCCGGGGCGGATTGTCAATTTAATTGCGGTAAGCAAGAATGTTCCGTTGACACATAAATTCGCCGGGCATAGGGAGGGCCGAACCCTCCCCTCCCCGGAATCCCCCGTACGCTCATGACCGACATGCCTCCAACCGACGCCGCGCCGGAGCCCCACCAGGGCAACATCCGGCTCATCATTGCCTCCATCGCCACGCTCATGCTGCTGGCGGCGCTGGACCAGACCATCGTCTCCACGGCCCTGCCCACCATCGTCGCCGATCTCGGCGGGGTGGAGCACCTGAGCTGGGTGGTGACGGCCTATTTCCTGACCTCGACCATCGTCGCGCCGCTCTACGGCAAGCTCGGCGACCTCTACGGCCGGCGGAACATGGTGTTCATCTCGGTGACGCTGTTCCTCATCGGCTCGGTCCTGTGCGGCATGGCCAATTCCATGCTCTTCCTGATCCTCGCCCGGGCGCTGCAGGGGCTGGGCGGCGGCGGCATCTTCGTGCTCGTCCTCTCGGTCATCGGCGACGTGATCGCGCCGAAGGACCGCGGCAAGTTCCAGGGCGTCTTCGCGGCCGTCTTCTCGATCTCCTCCGTGATCGGCCCGCTCATCGGCGGCGGCCTGGTCGAGATCGTGTCCTGGCACTGGATCTTCTACATCAACCTGCCGATCGGCCTTCTCGCCGTGCTCGGCTTCGCCGCGGCCTTCAAGCCGACCGGCCGGCGCAAGAAGCACCGGATCGACTGGGAGGGCGCGATCTCGCTCTCGATCCTCCTGACCGGCGTCGTGCTTCTCACCTCGCTCGGCGGGCGGGAATTCGCGTGGCTCTCGATGCCGGCCTTCGTGCTCGGCGCCGCGATCCTCCTCGGCCTCGCCGGCTTCATCTGGTCGGAATCGCGGGCCGCGGAGCCGATCATCCCGCTCGGGCTCTTCCGGCAGAACGTCTTCGTCGTCACCTCGATGATCGGCATGATCGGCGGGGCGGCGATGTTCGGCGCGATCACCTTCATGCCGATGTACCTGCAGGTGGCCAAGGGCGTCTCGCCGACGATCTCGGGCCTGCAGCTCCTGCCGATGACGCTGGGGATCATGATCTCCTCGCAGCTCGCCGGCCGCTACATGGGCCGCACCGGGCGCTATTTCATCCTGCCGCTGATCGGCCTCACCTCGCTGATGGTGGGGATGCTGCTCCTGTCGACGCTCACGGCGACGACGCCCTACTGGATGACGGCGATCTTCATCCTCTTCGTCGGGCTCGGCATGGGGCAGATCTTCCCCGTGGTGACGACGGCGGTGCAGAACTCCGTCGCCCGCGAGGTGATGGGCACGGCCACGGCCGCCGGCATCATGTTCCGCCAGATCGGCGGGGCGGTCGGCACGGCGGTCTTCGGCGCGATCTTCGCGGCGCGGCTGACGGCCAGCATCGGCGAGAACGCCCCCGCGGGGATTACCGGCGAGGGCTTCGACCCCGCCGTGCTCGCCAGCCTGCCGGCGGAGGTGCGCGACCGGATGGCCGAGATCGTCACCCATGCGCTGCATCCGAACTACCTGATCGGCGCGGCGCTGGCCTTCACGGGCATCCTCATCGCGACCCGCCTGAAGGAGACGAAGCTTCGCGGCCGCGGCCCGGAGCCCGAGGCCCAGCCCGCGGAGTGATCTCCCGCCCTTGATCGAGAAGAGGGAGCGCCCCCCGGGACGCTCCCTTTTCATTTGGCGCCCTCCATCGCGCCGGCCGTCGCCCGCCCCGCGCCCCGGCCCCCCAGTCTTTGCTCCCGAAAAATCCTCAGGGGGGATCTCGGGGGGCGCGAGCGCCCCCCGAGGCGGGGGGCCGGGGGCGGCAGCCCCCGCATGCCACCCTCACCCCCACGCCCCGCCGTTAGCGCCAACACTTCCCCGCCGGAAGGGGATTGCGCTGCAGCGCGGCATGGCTAGGCTGGGCTGCGCAGCAATCAGCCCCGGGGGACAAGGCGTGGCCGACTTCAAGAAAATCCTCATCGCCAACCGGGGCGAGATCGCCATCCGCATCATGCGGGCCGCGAACGAGATGGGGAAGAAGACGGTCGCCGTCTTCGCCGAGGAGGACAAGCTGGGCCTCCACCGCTTCAAGGCCGACGAGGCCTACCGGATCGGCGAGGGGATGGGCCCCGTCGCCGCCTACCTCTCGATCCCCGAGATCATCCGGGTCGCCAAGGCCTCCGGCGCCGATGCGATCCACCCGGGCTACGGGCTTCTTTCCGAGAACCCCGATTTCGTCGATGCCTGCGACGCCGCCGGCATCACCTTCATCGGCCCGAAGGCCGAGACCATGCGCGCCCTCGGCGACAAGGCCTCCGCCCGCCGCGTCGCCATCGAGGCCGGCGTGCCGGTCATCCCGGCGACGGAGGTGCTGGGCGAAGACATGGCGCTCATCCGCGAGCAGGCGGCAGAGGTCGGCTATCCGCTCATGCTCAAGGCCTCCTGGGGCGGCGGCGGCCGGGGGATGCGGCCGATCATGAACGAGGAGGAGCTCGAGACGAAGGTGCTCGAGGGCCGCCGCGAGGCCGAGGCCGCCTTCGGCAACGGCGAGGGCTACCTCGAGAAGATGATCCAGCGCGCCCGGCATGTGGAGGTGCAGATCCTCGGCGACAGCCATGGCAATATCTACCACCTCTGGGAGCGGGACTGTTCTGTCCAAAGGCGCAACCAGAAGGTGGTGGAGCGGGCGCCCGCCCCCTACCTTTCCGCCGCCCAGCGCGAGAACCTGTGCAACCTCGGCCGGCAGATTTGCGCGCATGTGAACTACGAATGCGCCGGCACCGTCGAGTTCCTGATGGATATGGATTCGGGCGAATTCTACTTCATCGAGGTGAACCCCCGCGTGCAGGTCGAGCATACCGTCACCGAGGAGGTGACGGGGATCGACATCGTGCGCGCCCAGATCATGGTCGCCGAGGGCAAGAGCCTGATGGAGGCGACCGGCAAGGCGTCGCAATATGACGTCACGCTGCAATGCCACGCCCTGCAATGCCGGGTGACGACCGAGGACCCGACCAACAATTTCATCCCCGATTACGGGAGGATCGGCACCTACCGCAGCGCCACCGGCCCCGGCATCCGGCTCGACGGCGGCACCGCCTATTCCGGCGCGGTCATCACCCGCTACTACGATTCGCTCCTGACCAAGGTCACCGCCCGGGCGCCCACGCCCGAGATGGCCATCGCGCGGATGGACCGGGCGCTTCGGGAGTTCCGCATCCGGGGCGTTTCGACGAACATCGACTTCGTCATCAACCTGCTCAAGCACCCGACGTTCCTCAGCAACCAGTACACGACCAAGTTCATCGACACGACGCCCGAGCTCTTCGACTTCCGCCAAAGGCGCGACCGGGCGACGAAGATCCTCACCTATATCGCCGACATCACCGTCAACGGTCATCCGGAGACGGAGGGCCGCGCCCGCCCCCATGCCGAGGCCAAGCCGCCGAAGCCGCCGGTGAGCTTCTCCTCCGACGTGCCGAAGGGCTCGGCCGACCTCCTGCGCGAGGGCGGCGTGAAGGCGGTGCAGGAGTGGCTCCTCGGCTCGAAGCCCCTCCTCATCACCGACACCGCGATGCGCGACGGGCACCAGTCGCTGCTCGCGACGCGGATGCGCTCCATCGACATGGTGGGCGCCGCGCCCGCCTATGCGCAGAAGATGCCGGGGCTATTCTCAGTCGAATGCTGGGGCGGCGCCACCTTCGACGTGGCCTACCGCTTCCTGCAGGAAAGCCCCTGGAAGCGCCTCGCCCATATCCGCGCCGCCATGCCGAACATCCTGACGCAGATGCTGCTGCGCGCCTCGAACGGCGTCGGCTACACGAACTATCCCGACAATGTCGTCCAGTTCTTCGTGCGCCAGGCCGCCGAGGAGGGCGTCGACGTCTTCCGCGTCTTCGACTCGCTCAACTGGGTTGAGAACATGCGCGTCGCCATGGATGCCGTGGTCGCGACCGGAAAGATCTGCGAGGCGGCGATCTGCTATACCGGCGACATCCTCGACCCGGCCCGCGCCAAATACGACCTCAAGTATTACGTCGGCATGGCCAAGGAGCTGGAGGCCGCCGGCGCCCAGATCCTCGGGCTGAAGGACATGGCGGGGCTGCTGAAGCCCTCCGCCGCTACGCAGCTCATCAAGGCGCTGAAGGACGAGATCTCGATCCCCCTTCATTTCCACACGCATGACACCTCGGGCGCCGCCATCTCCACCGTCCTCGCGGCGGCGGCCGCCGGCGTGGACGTGGTGGATGCGGCGATGGATTCGCTCTCCGGCAACACCAGCCAGCCGACGCTCGGCTCCATCGTCGAGGCGCTGCGCCACACCGAGCGCGACACCGGGCTCGACATCGCCGCCGTCCGCGAGATCTCCAACTACTGGGAGGCGGTGCGCGGCCAGTATGCCGCCTTCGAGAGCGGCATGCAGGCACCCGCGTCGGAGGTCTATCTGCACGAGATGCCGGGCGGGCAGTTCACCAACCTCAAGGCGCAGGCCCGCTCGCTCGGGCTCGAGGATCGCTGGCACGAGGTCGCCAAGACCTATGCCGATGTGAACATGATGTTCGGCGATATCGTGAAGGTCACGCCCTCCTCCAAGGTGGTGGGCGACATGGCGCTGATGATGGTTAGCCAGGGCCTCACCCGCGCGCAGGTGGAGGACCCCGCCACCGACGTCGCCTTCCCCGACTCGGTCATCGACATGATGAAGGGCAACCTCGGCCAGCCCCCCGGCGGCTGGCCGAAGGCCCTGCAGGAGAAGGTGCTGAAGGGCGAGGCGCCGCTCACCGAGCGGCCCGGCGCCCTGATGAAGCCGACCGACCTCGCGGCGAAGCGCAAGGAGCTGGCCGAGGCGACGGGCCTGGAGCTGGAAGAGATCGCCGACCGCGACCTCGCGGCGTACCTGATGTATCCCAAGGTCTTCACCGAATATGTGGCGCGCCATCAGGTCTACGGCCCCGTGCGCGCCCTGCCGACGAAGGTGTTCTTCTACGGCATGGAGCCGGGCGACGAGATCTCCGTCGAGATCGACCCGGGCAAGACGCTCGAGGCGCGGCTCGCCGCCGTCGGCGAATTGCAGGACGACGGCGAGGTGCGCGTCTTCTTCGAGCTGAACGGCCAGCCGCGGACGATCCGCGTGCCGAACCGCAAGGCCCAGGGCGGCAAGGCCGCCGTGCCGAAAGCCGACCCGGCCAACCCCGCCCATATCGGCGCGCCGATGCCCGGCGTGGTCGCCACCATCGCCGCCCAGCCGGGCATGGCGGTGAAGAAGGGCGACCTTCTTCTCACCATCGAGGCGATGAAGATGGAAACCGGCATCCACGCCGACCGGGACGGGACGGTGAAATCCGTCCACGTCTCCGCCGGCGCGCAGATCGACGCCAAGGACCTGCTGGTCGAGATGGGCTAGCGGAGCGTCAGGATCCCCAGCATCGCCGCGAGATCCGGCGGCTCGGGCCGATGCGGCTCGGGCTCGCCGAAGCGGCAGGCGAGGCCGAGCGTGGCGCGGCCATGGATCAGCGACCAGACGAAGGCCTCGGTGGACATCGCCGTGTCGCCGACCGGCGCGAAGGGGGCGCAGCCCTCGCGCAGCACCTCGAAGGCGGCATCGCCGGCCTCGGATAGCTCGGGATCGTCGGCCATCGGCAGGCTGCTGTTGAAGATCAGGTGGAAGAGCCCGGGGTGGCGCTCGGCGAAGGTCAGATAGCCCCGGCAGATGGCCACCAGCCGCGCCCGCGGCTCCTCCCCCGCCCGCGCCCGCTCCGCCAGCATCTCCGCCGCGAAACGGCGGAAGCCGATGGCGGCGATGGCGGCGCGAAGCCCCGGAAGGCCGGCGAAGTGATGCGCCGGCGCCGCATGGCTCACCCCCGCCCGCGCCGCGCAGGCGCGGAGCGTCAGGGCGGCGAGGCCCCTCTCTTCCAGAATGGCGAGGCCGGCGTCGATCAGCGCGGCGCGGAGGTCGGGCGTCTGGGTCATCGGGCGTCCTTGCCCGAGCGCCTTGACAGTGTCAAGCACGCCCGCTACCTGACACTGTAAAGCGCCCTCCCGCCGGAGCCCCCATGAGCCGCACCCTGACCATCCTGATGGCGAGCCTCGCGTTCATCGTCGCGCTCGCCTCCTACCGCTTCCTGCTGCTCGGCTGGGGCCCGGCCTTCAGCGAGGTCGTGGCGATACACGCCGCGGGCCCGGTGACGCTGGCGGTTCACATCCTCAGCGCCCCCGTGGCGCTGGCCACCGGGGCGCTGCAGTTCTTCCCGCGCCTCCGCGCCCGGCGCCCGCGCCTTCACCGCTGGACGGGCCGCGTCTATCTCGCGGCCATCGCCATCGGCGGCACCAGCGCCCTCCTCCTCGCGCTTTCGCCCACCGGCCGGCCCGGTGCATCGCTCGGCTTCGGCCTGCTGGCGCTCGCCTGGATGGGCAGCTCGGCCCTCGCCTTCCGCCACATCCTCCGCCGCGAGATCGCGGCACACCGGCGCTGGATGATCCGCTCCTACGCGCTGACGCTCGCGGCGGTGTCGCTGCGCCTGCAACTGCCGATCCTCTTCATCGGTTTCGGTTTCGAGAGCTACGGCGCCGCCTCGGTCATCGTCGCCTGGAGTTGCTGGCTGCCGAACATCGCCATCGCCGAATGGCTGATCCACCGCCGCCCCGCCCCGGTGCTGGCGGTCTGAGGGGGAACTTGCCGGAAGGGCGAAAATTCCTCTTGCAGCCCCCGGGCTGCTCCCTTATCTCGGCGCAGCGAAACGGAGGCGGGCGTAGCTCAGGGGTAGAGCATTACCTTGCCAAGGTAAGGGTCGTGAGTTCGAATCTCATCGCCCGCTCCAATTCGCCGACCGGCCCGCGCGAGGGCCTTCCCGACAGAGACGAGCGATCGCCCGAAGCAAGCCCGGTTTTCCGTGCTTGACCGGGCTGCCACCCTGCGCCCAGACTGGCTGCATTATTTCCGCACGTCATTTCAGGCAGCGCTTTGGCACGGTTTTTCGATCACGCCCGGTTCGGGCTTGGCCGTCATGCGGCATCCGCCCCTGCGGATGCGATGGGCCTGCCCCCTGTGGGGGCACTCGCGCTCACCCTCGCCATCGAGGCAGAGGGGCTCACCGCCCCCGTCACCCATGAGCTGACGCTTCTCGGCCCCGGCGACATCGCGGGCCTCGCCGAGGGCGTCATCATCCGCCGCTTTCCCGAGGCCGGCGAGCGCGCCTTCGAGCACAACGCCTTCCCCCTCGTTGAATTCGCCGATGCGGCGCTGCCCTGGCGCTACACCCCCGCCGCACCCTCCCCCGAGGGGCGGCTGGCGCCCTGGCTGGTGCTCGCCGCCCTGCCGGAGGAGCCGGGCACCCGCATCCGCGCCGCGGGCGGCGGGCGGTGGCTGCTGGAGATCGGGGCGGAGGCCGGCGCCCGCCTGCCCCGCCCCGAGGACGCCTATGCCTTCGCCCATGTACAGGAGGATGCCGCGGGCGGCACCGCCCGCATCCTCTGCCCGACGCGGCTGGATCCCGGGCGCGCCTATATCGCCGCGCTCGTCCCCCTCTTCGAGGCCGGCCGCCGCGCCGGGCTGGGTCTGGCGCCCGATGGCTCCGCCGCCCCCGCCTGGGGGGCGGAGACCGGCGCGCTCACCCTGCCCGCCTATGCCCATTGGCGTTTCAGCACCGGCGCGGCGGGGTTCGAGGAACTGGCGGAGCGGATCTTCCCGGCCCCGCCCGACCCGCGCCTCGGCCGCCGCCCGCTCGATGTGACCGACCCCGGGCCCGGCTTCGCCGCGGCGGCGCTGTCGCCCCGGGATGCGGGGCACCGGGTCAGCCGCGACTATGCCGGCGTGATGGTCGCCACCGGCTCGGCCGCCGAGGCCCCGCCCGAGCCGCACGCGACACTCTTCGCGGCCGCGTTGAAGGAGGTCCTCTCCGCCGCCGGAGCCCCGCCGCCGAAGCGCCGGGCGGGCTACGACCCCCGCCGCGACGATCCCGTCCTCGCGCCGCCGGGCTATGGGGCGATGCAGCATCCCGCCGCGCCCCTCGGCACCGACTGGGCGCTCGAGCTCAACCTCGACCCGGGCCTCCGCGCCACCGCCGGCCTTGCCGCCCGCGCCTTCCGCGCCCGGCAGGAGGAGTATGTCGCGCTCGCCTGGGAGGCGCTGGAGGAGGCGCGCGCCGCCTCCGCCGAGGCGCGGCGCCTCAGGACCGCCGCCCATGTCTCCGCCGGTGTCGCCCGGCGGCTCGGGCGGATGCCGCGCGGGCTGGTGCTGCAGGTGACACGCCCGCTCCATGGCGCGCTCCGCACCGCGCCCGGCGCGCCCTCGCTCGCCGCGCTGATGGAAGCGCTGCCCCGCCGCCCTGGCGCCGCGGCGAGCCCCGTGCTCGCCCGCTTCATCGCCGCCCGCGCCCGCCGGCAGCTCAAGCCCGGCCGCCGCGAGGGGCCGGAGGCGGCAGCGGAGCTCGGCGGACTCGGGGAGGAGATCCTTGCCGCCCGTCTGCCGGGCGGCACCGGCCTGCGCCCCCGGTCCGCCCCCGCCCCGAAGAGCCTCAGCCCCGGCTATGCGCTCGAGCTCAGTGCCCCCGGCGGCGCCGCCGGGCGCCTGCGGCTGGAGGAGGATGGCGGCCTGACCCTCGCGCCGGTGGGCGGGCCGGCTAGCCCCCTCCTGAACGCTGCCGAGGCTCGGGCCGCCCGCGCCCATCCGCGCGGGCCGATCGCCGCGGCGCTCACTGGCGCGCGTGGCCGGGCGCTGCTCGCGGCGGGCCAGGGCGCGCGGCCGGGCCCGCGCCGCCGGCTCTCCCCGGGGGCCCTCACGCTCCGCAAGGTGCCCCTCGCCGCCGCGCCCCGGGCCGGCGATTTCGCCCCCCGCAGCCTCTCCGCCCCCGCCGCCGAAGCCGCCTTCACCGCCTGCCTCGACGCCCTGCCGCAGCTCCTGGCCCCCGGGCCCCGGCTCGCTTCGCGGCTGCCCCTCCAGACCGCCGGTGCCGCTCCGGCCGGGGCGGAGGCGCCCCTCCCCCGGGCGCTCGCCCAGAGCTTCCGCTTCGAGGTCGCCGCCGTCCGCGACATCCAGATGCGCGCGCCGCAGGTGCTGGTGCCGGGCGCCGGCGATGTGCCCCTCAACGGCGCCGCCCTCGTCGCCGGCAACCCGACCTTCCTCGCCGCCTATCTCGCCGGGCTCAACCACGAAGCGGCGCGGGAATTCGCCTGGCGCGGCCTGCCGTTGCCGACGCATGACACCTGGTTCGACAGGTTCTGGGCCTATGACGACCCCGCCCGCCGCGACATCGCCCCGATCCGCTCCTGGCCCCATGACGGCAGGCTCGCGAAGCAGGTGGAGGGCGGGGCGGAGAGCACGATCCTCCTCATCCGCGCCGAGCTGCTCGAGCGCTATCCCGAGACGCTGATCTATGCCGTGCCGGCGCTGTGGGACGCCAAGGCCGGCGCCCGCCGCGTCACCAAGGCCGAGCTCGCCCGCGCCCTGCCCCCGAGCTTCGAGGGGCGGCTCGGCCCGGGGCTGCGCTATTTCGGCTGGGACCTGCCGGCGGCGGAGATGATCGGCGGCGCCGCCACCGGCGGGCAGGCCAAGGCGCCCGGCTGGTTCATCGCCCTCGAGGAGCCGCTCTTCGCCCCCCGCTTCGGGCTCGACGCCTATGAGGCGCCCGCCGCCGGCCAGCCGCCCGCCGATCTCGACGCGCTGCACTGGGGACACCTCGTGGCCGATGAAGCCGGGTGGCAGGCGCTGCGCCAGGCCCCCGCCGCCCCGCCCTGGGCGGGGACGCCCATCGAGGGGCTGAGGTGGGATGCCGGCGCCGCTGCCGTCGCCGCCATGACCTTCCAGGCGCCGGTGCGCGTCCTCATCCATGCCGACCGGCTGGTGAGCCCGTGAAGCGCCCCGGCTCCCCAGGCAAGGGCGGCAAGGCCCGCCGACCCGGCGGCAAGGGTGGCCCACGCCTCGGGCGGGACGGCACCGGGGAGCCCCCCGGGTCTGACATTCCGGCCCCGGACGCCGCCCAGCCCCGCCGCCCCGGCGGCAAGGTCGGCCCACGCCTCGGGCGGGACGGCACCGGGGCGGGGCCCTACATCCGGGCCGCGGACGAGCTGCACCCCCGCCGGCCCGACGGCAAGGTCTCCCCGGACGGCCGCCAGCCGCAGGACCTGCCGCCCCGGGAGGGCGGCAGCCAGCCGCTCCGCCGCTTCCCCGACCGGCCGGAGGTGGATGCCGCGGCCGATGCCGGGATCCTGGGTGAGGTGGCGGAGGGCCTTCTGAACGACGGCGCCCCCGCGGCCGGCGAGGCGACCACCGACCCGATGCTCCTCCTCCCCGTGCGGATCGAGACGCGCTTCCGCAATCAGGAGAAGCCCGAGCTTCTCCTCCGCGTCTATCCCGACGCGCTTCATATCGACGGGCACGACCCGCGCCTCACCCCCGCCGAGGCCGCCCTCGCCGAGGCCCATGCCCCCGCCTTCCGCGCCGCGAAGCCGCAGGATGCCGCCCGCCTCACCGCCTGGGCCGCGCTCACCGCGCAGGTCGGCCCGCATCGGGCGGCGTTCCTGCTCGCCTGCATCCTTGCGGACGACCTCAAACCCGGCCGCAAGGCGGAGGAGGCGGGCCCGGCGCTCGCACGGCTCCTCCCCGCCCGCTGGCGGGTGCGCGGCTATGTGGCCGGTGCCATCGTGCTCGATGCCGCCTTCTCTCAGCCCGTCGCCGCCCGGCTTGCCGCCTCGCCCCTGCCGGAGGACCTCGGCGATACCGGCGTGAAGACGGCCGGCGCGCTCGGCTGGATGGCCGATTTCGGCGAGGCCCGCGCCCGCGGCATGGCCGAGCGCTTCGCCCTGCCGGATACGGCGGCGGGTGGCTTCGACGAACTCGTCGTCCTCGGCATCCCGCCGGAGCCGAAGGAGGGCCCGCCCCAGGACGGCGCCGCCTTCGCCGCCCATCTGCAGGCGCTGGCCTGGAGCCGGGGCGCCGGCTTCCTCCCCCAAGGCACGCCGACCAACAACACCGAGGACGCCCGCACCGGCTTCACCGCCGCCCCGCCCCCGGGCGCCGAGGCGCTGGACCGGCTCCTGCCCAAGGGCCTGAACGCGCCGCCGGAGATCCCGGTGGCGGACGGCACCTTCGGCGCGCCCGGTCCGGCGAATGTCGCCGACGGCGCGACCCTTGGCGCCGCCATAGGGGCGGAGCTGCCCGCCGGCCTGCCCTTCGCCGACGCCTCCGGCGAGGCGCTGCCCCGCGCCATGAACCAGGCGCTCTGGCCGGTGACCTGGGGCGCCTGGCTCGAGGAGCTGATGGGCTACACGCGGGGCAATACCCTCGACCCGCCGGACTTCCTGACGCTCGCCGACCGGCTCTGGCTCCGCGATCTCTTCGTCGGCTACCTGCGGGGCGGCGCGGCGCTGCCCATGCTCCGTGTCGGGGACGTGCCCTACGGGCTCGCCCTCAGCGCCCGCGCCGCCCGGCCCCGCCCCGGCGATCCCCGCCGCGACCGGCTCTGGCTGCTCCTCCAGACGCTGGCGCCGCTCTGGGATGCCGCCGCAGAGGCGCTTCCCCGGCTGGCAGACGGTGTGCCCCGCAGCGACCTCGGCGAGACACTCACCGAAGCCCTCGCCCGCAGCCCGCATCCCCGCGATCTGGCGGTGAGCGAGGTCACGAGCGGCACGGCGAGCGTCAACAGCTACTGGTCGTGGTATCGCTTCGCGCTCTGGGAACAGAACCCGCATGTCGACCTCGTCGACGCGCGGCTGGGCATCCGCAGCCGCCTCGCCGTCAACGGCGGGCTGCCTGAGAACAGCAACAGCATAAACCAGCAGAAGGCCGATATCGTCGGCCTCATCGCCTCGAGCGACCTCAACCTCTTCGACAAGCGCGTCGCCGCCTATCCCTGGCCCGCCTCCCGCGAGGCCGATGTCGAGGCGCGCCGCCTGTCGAACGGCCAGATGCTGCCGCTGACGGAGCCTTCGGCGGCGACGATCAACACCATCAATATCACCGTCAGCGGCCCGAACCTCTCGGAGGCCGAGGCGCTGACCTTCCTCGTCGCCGTCGCCGAGACCTTCATCCTCTGCGAGAACCTCCTCGCCCATCTGGACGAACACGAGGCCCGCAACGAGGCCTTCGCCCTCGCCGGGGCGGAGCCGGAGGTCTTCAAGGGCCCCATCGGCTACGGCACCGAAGATCCCAACATCGCCTTCGCCTTCTTCGGCGAGGAGGCGCGGGCCTGGCCACAGGAGCGGCTGGTGGAGATCCCGGGGGAGGACGGCGCCCCGCCGCCCCTTCCCGCCGGGGCCTGGCTCGATCACCTCATCGCCCGGGCGCGCTTTCACCTCGGCCAGGGGCCGGATCCGCCGGCGCCAGACTGGGGGGCGGAGGGCGCGCGGCCGCTCCTCTACGAGCTCATGACCCGGGGGCTGGAGAGCCGGCGGCGGGCGCTGACCGCCGCCCTCTCGTCCACCGGCCAGAGCACCACCGGCCCCCAGCCCCGCCCGCCCCGGCGCGGTGCGGGCCGCGACGCCTGGGCGATCCGGGCATACACCGGCCCCGCCCAGCGCGCCCGCGCCGACCTCTGGCAGATGCTCGACGCGCTGCTCGAGATGCGCCGCCACGGGCCGGGCACGCTGGCGCTGGCGCTGCGGCAGACGCTCGACCTCGCCGGCTGGCGGCTCGATGCCTTCTGGCAGGCGCTGCTCCTGCAGGATCTCGACGCCACCCGCGCCGCGCGGCCCGAGGGGCTCCGCATCGGCGGTTACGGCTATGTGGAGGACCTCCGCCCCCGCTGGCGCGGCGAGGGGGCGCTGGTGTCGGAGAGCTTCGTCCTCGCCCCCAGCCTCACCCATGCCAAGACGGCGGCGCTCCTGCGCTCCGGCCGGCAGGCGCGCGGCCCGGGCGCGGCGGCGGAGGCGCTGGATGTGAACCTCTCCTCGGCGCGGATGCGGGAGGCGGCCTGGGTCTATGACGCGCTGCGGGACGGGGCGGACCTCGGCGACCTCCTCGGCCAGATGGCGGAGGCGGCGCTGGCCCGCGCCGGGGCGGGCGACCTCGTGGACCCGCTCCGCCGGGCGGTGGCGGAGCTCTCGGGCAGCACAGAGGCAGGCCGGCCGGCGCCGCCGCTCGACGGGCTCGCCCTCGCCGCGCTCTGGGGGGCGGATGGCAGCGGCCGGCCGGCGCTGGTGCAGGCGCTGCGGCGGAGCGACGGCAGCGCCCCCGCCCGCCCGGCGCGCATCCGCCAGGCGGCGGACGAGATCGCGGGCCTCGCGGACGCCATGGGAGATCTCGCCCTCGCCGATGCCACCTTCGACCTCGCCCGGGGCGAGACGGCCCGCGCCGCCGCCACCCTGGCCGCCGTCGCCGACGGCTCCGCCCCCCTGCCCGACCTGCAGGTGCTGAAGACGCCCGACATCGGGCCGCTGGTCACGCTCCACACGATGCTGGCGACGGGGGGCGAGCCGGAGGCCACGGGCTGGCCGCAGGGGAGCCTTCGCGCCGCGCTCGACTCCGCGTCCGAACGGCTGGCGCGGCAGGCGCTGGGGCCGGCGGGAGGGCTGCGGTTCCAGCTCACGGGCAAGCTGCGGCTGACCGTGCCGCTCCCCGATCTGCTGGCGCATCTGCCGGAGCCTCTGGGCGCGCTCGACCTCCTCTCGATGGCGCTGCCCGGCGAGGGCGGCAGCCCGCTCGCCCGGGCCCTCTCCCGCGCCGCCGCGGCGCTGACCGGCGACCGGGAGGCGGCGCTCGACCCGGCGGACCCGACCGGCGCGCTCCTCAGGATCGAGACCTGGCGGGCGAGCTTCATGGATGCGCGCGCCGCCCTGCCGGAGGACCTCCTCTCGCTCGGCCTGCCCGCGGGCAAGGCGCCGCCCGCCAATACCGAGGGCACGGCGCATGAAGGCCATGCGGCGGCGCTCAAAGCCACGCTGAAGGCCCTCGCCCGCCGGCTCACCGCCTTGCGGCAGGCGCTGCCGCCCGAGGGCGCCGAGCTGCCCGCCGACCTCACGGCCCTCCACGGCGCCCTCGCCGTGCTTGCCCCGTTCGGCGCCTGGGGTCTCGCCGACATCCCGCCCCCGGCCAACGCCGCCCGCCGCGCGGCGCTCGTCGAGACCGGCCGCAAGGTGCTGGCGGAGATGCAGGCGCGGGGCGCCGCCGCCGCCACGCCCGGCAAGGCCCTGACCAACGCCGCCCTCCGCACCGCCGCCAAGGCGCTCTTCGGCCCGGGCCTGCATGTGCCGCCGGTGCTGCCCGCGGCGCTCGGCGCCGGGCTTTCCCTCAGCCTCACGGGCGCCGCCCGGCGCCTGCCCGCCACGGGGCGCACCCCGCTCGGCTGGCTCGCCGACATGGGCCGCACCCAGCCCGCGCCCCGCGCCGTGGCCGAGGCGCTGATGGCCGAGCTGGCCGCCAGCGCGACCCTGCCGGAGGCGGCGATCGTCCAATGGCCCGAACCGAAGGACCCCGAGCCCTGGTTCGCCGAGCACGCCCCGGGCGCGTCCCTCGGCAGCGTCACCTCCGGCGGCGCCGCCCTGCTCCTCTCCCGCGCCGAGGATCCGGAGCGGCTGACGGAGGGCTTCACCGCCCTCGTCCTCGCCTCGCAGGTCGACCGCATCCCGCCCGCCCGGCGCGACGCCGGGCTGGCGCTGGAGCTGGAGACGCCGAATGCCGAGGCGCCGCAGGTCATGGTGCTCGTCCTGCCCGAGGCACCGGGCGAGCCACCGCTGCAGCCCGTCCACGGCTTCTCCGCCGTGCGTGGGGTGATGACCTGGTCGCGCCGCCGCGCCGGGGGCGGCGAGGCGCTGCCGGAGCTCGACCAGCACCTGCCGGCGATCTTCCCCTCCGGCTCGCTCTTTGAGACCGCCGCCGCGCTCTACCCCCTGGCAGAGGAGGCTTCGCCATGAGCTGGGCGCGGATCCGGGGGCTGTCGCGCGATGCCTCGCTCGCCGAGGGGCTGGAGGCACGGCTGGCCGACCCGCTCTGGATGCTCGCCCGCCAGCGCGCCTTCGGGGCGCTTCAGGGCGAGGATGCCGCGAGCCCGATCAGCGTGGAGATCGCCGCCGAGAGCGCGCCGGTGGACGAGATGAGCATCGGCAAGGCCGACCCGGTGCGGCTCGATGCCGATACGCCGCCGGTCGAGCCCTTCCTCGAGGCGGAGCCCATCCACCTGACGCCCGGCTGGCACCGGGCGCGGATCGAGGCCGCCTTCGACCTCCTCTCCCGCCTGCCGGCCGGGGGCCGCGCCGCCTTCACCGACTGGCTGCGCGAGAGCTACCCGCTCGCCCCCGCCCCCTCCGGCGATGCGGCGACCGGCCGGCTCGCCCCCCGCGCCTTCGACGCCGCCGCGCTCCACGCCGCGCTCACCGACGACCGCAAGGCAATCGAGACCGCGGCGGGGGAGATCTTCGGCAAGGCTTCCGGCGTCATGGCGACGCTCGACGCCTGGGCCGGGGCGCAGAACGCCCGCATCGTCGCGCCGAAGGCCGGCGGCGCCTGGGTGGCCGGGCGCTTTGCCTATGAGGCGACGCTCCGCGCCTCCTCCGTCGAGGCCGAGCTCACCGCCGAGCGCTACCGCGGCGGCGAGTTCGACTGGATGAGCGTCGATCTTGCCTCCCCGAGCGGCGCCGCCTTCGCGCCCGGCAAGGGTGCGGCAGTGGAGCCCCTCGTTTCGCGCCTGCGCTACCCCGGCCAGCCGGCGCGGCGCTTCTGGTCGATCGAGGACGGGCGGGTCAATTTCGGCGGGATGGAGCTGGGGCTGACGGCGCTGCCGCAACTCCTCCTCGTCGAGTTTGCCACGGTGCATTCCGACGACTGGTACCTCGCGCCGCTGACCCTGCCGAGCGGCGCCCTCTCGCGCGTCACCTCCGTCACGGCGCGCGATGTCTTCGGCGAGCGGCGCGCCATCGAGGCAGCCGCGGTGAAGGACGCGCGGGCCGAGGGCGCGGGACGGGGCTGGCGCTTCTTCGAGCTGGCGGGCGACCTCTCGCCCGAACAGGGCGCCGCGCCCTGGCTCTACCTGCCGCGCGTGGTCGCCAGCCGGCAGGAGGGGCGGCCGGTGGAGGAGGTGATCCTGAAGCGCGACGAGGCCGCGAACCTCGCCTGGGGCATCGAGACGAAGATCGAAAGCCCCGCCGCCCGGCCCCACGACCGCGCCGCCGCCTGGGCGCGGATGCGTGCCGCCACCCGTGCCGCGGCTGCGGCGGCGGCCGAGGCGGCGGGCCTGCCCCCGGCGGAGGCCGATGCCTGGCTCTACCTGATGGAGACGGAGACGCCGCCCCACTGGATCCCCTTCCTGCCGCAGCTCGACAAGGCGAGCCTGCCGACCGGCCAGCTCGCCCGCGCGCGCCTGTCGCTCTGGGAGCGCTGGCCGGAGGAGCTGGCCGCCGAGGCCGGGCCGCGTTCGGAGGTGCTGGACCCGGGCGGCCCCTTCGCCTTCGACGAGGGCGCCCTGCCCCGCGAGGGGCTGCAGGTGACGCGGAGCTATCAGGCGGCGCGGGGGCCGGACGGGCGGCTGCTCCTCTGGGTCGGGCGGCAGGCGCGGCCGGCGCCCCGCCCGCCGGTCAGCACGCGGGAGGTGGACCTGCTGGTGGATGCCAGCGGCCAGCCGCTCGACGGGTCGGAGCAGCGCGGGCCCGGCGGGCCGGGCGGCGGCCTCGGGACGGGGCTGGGCGGGCCCCTTGTCCAAGGCGGCCTCGGGCTCAGGGAGCGGCGGCGATGACCGGGCTCTTCCGCCATCTGATCCCGCAGGGGCGCGGTTGGCAGGGGGTGCGCCATCTCGTCGGCGCCGGCGGGCCGGGGCCGGAGGCCGCGCGGGCCTTCGAGGAGGCCACGGGCTATTCCTATGCCGACATGGGCGTGCTTCTCGGCGAGGCGGCGCCACTTCTCACCACGCTCGCCCTTCTCGGCTACGACGTGCCCTATATCGACGTGGAGTGCCACGACCACACGGCCCGCATGCACCTCACGGGCGGCGCCGTCCTCCTCTCCCACGCCAGCCGCCCGCCCGGCCCGCCGGAAGAGCCGCACCGCCTGCGGCTCTGGCTGGAGAAGGCGGGTGCCGGGCTCGAGCCAGGCGCCGTGCCGCCGCCGATCTCCGTCTCGGCGCTGGATGTCGAGGACTACCGGCAGAGCTTCCGCGCCTGGTGGTCGAAGCCGACGGCGGAGATCATCGACCATTACGTCATCCATGCTCTCTATGCGCTCGGCGGCGGCGACCCGGCCAGCCGGCGGACGAGCCAGCCGCTGCCCGACATGGATGTCGTGCTCGACGTCAATCTCTTCGCCTTCGTCGCGGCCGGGATGGAGGGGCCGGTGACGCTGCAGAGCGGCCTCACCGGCCAGATGGTGCCGACGGAGGACTTCATGCCGCAATTCCGGCGCTATCTGCCGAAGCGGGCGGAGCATCTCATCCTCATCCATGCCCAGATGATCCTCGCGCCGGTGACGGCCTTCTTCCAGTGGCATCTGGGGCGGGCGACGGAGGCGTGGTTCCTGGGCTCCGCTCCCGGCACCTCCGGCGCCGCGATGGCGCCGGCCGGCAGCCTGCCGCCGGGGCGGCTGGGGCTTCTCGACCCGAGCCACTGGCACGACGGCCCGCTTCTGACGGCGCAGGAGCTCGACCCGTTCGACCGGGGAGAGATCATCGAGTCCCTCGGCTATCTCCGCCAGAGCTACGGGCGGATCGCCCGGGCGATGGCGGAGCCGGGCTTTGTCGGTGAGGTCCCGATGGGCCCGTCACAATGGGCCGACCCCCGCTACATCGACAAGCCGGGGGCGGATTTCTACCGCGCCGGCCTCGCGAGCCACCGCGCGCCCTTCCAGGCCAAACCCCTGCCGGAGGAGGCGGTGGCGCCAGTGAGCGCCGCCTCCGTTCTCGTCCAGCGGCTGACGGAGGGGCCCTTCCAGTGGCCCGTGCCCGACCGGGCGGGGAGCAGCGACCCGGAGCGGCCCGACCGGCTCTACTCGGGGATGCCGCAGGGGCCGGACCAGCTCCGCGACCCGCTGCGCCTCGAAGGCCTGCTCGGCCTCGTCAGGCCGCTCGACGCCTCGCAGGCGCTCATCGGGCCCCGCACCATCTCGCGCCGGGTGGCGGAAAAGGCGCATCAGGCGATCCTCCATGCCGGCGGCTGGGCGCCCGAGGCCTATGCCGTCTCGTTCAGCATCGCCGGGGACAACCACCTGATCGCGCTGGAAAACGTCGTGAATGCCGGGCTCTTCACCGTCTCGCATCTCTACGGCCTGCCGGGGGCGGACATGGAGCTCTACGACGAGGAATACGACGTGGTGGCCACCTGGGACGGAGGCGCGATCCGCCTCCGCCTGCCCGATTACCTCCATGCCGGGATCCGCCTGTCGCTGACCGATCAGAGCCTCGGCTACACGCTGGAGGAGGCCGTCACCTGGGCCTACATGCCGGCGCCCGAGCCGGCGGAGGAGCCGGCCGTCGCCGAGACCCGCGCCGCGCTCGGCGGCACCTCGACCCCGCGCCTCCTCATCATCGCCGGGCCGGGCGTGCAGATCGAGCGGCTCGAATGGCCGCCCACCGTCGAGATGGCGGTGATCCGCCTGCAGGATGCCGGCGCCGTCCCGCCGCAGGGCACGCCGATCAACCCGCTGATCTACACCGCCAGCCGTTCGGTCAATGTCGCCGAGATCGTCACCGAGGAGCAGCTCACCCATGAGGTGACTGCGATCACGGCGGGCACGCTCTCGCCGCACCAGAGCGTCGGCCAGCTCTTCTACGACCTCGGGGACGACGCGAAATACTTCAACGTCGTCCTGAAGCCGCAGAACGTCCCCGCGATCATCCCGGACGGGCCGATCCCGCTGCCGCTGCAGACCGGGCTGACGATCCTCGTGCCCGGCACGGCGGTCTCGATGACGGGCGATCCGGGCGCGCCGGACGGCCATTACCGGGGTCCGACACGGCAGGCGATGCTGCATCTGACCGTCGATCCGCTCTCGGGCACCGAGCGGTTCACCTATCAGCTCTGCGGCCGGCGGGTGGCGGAATGGCGGGAGATCGAGCAGGGGACCTTCGGCTGGGCCGAGCACATCGGCGTCCTCGCGCTCGTTCACTCGACCCATGTCTTCCCCGATTCCGCCGTGACGGGCGGCGCGGAGAGCCTCGCCACGCGCAACGCCCCGCTCTCCGCCGCCTTCTGGCGGGCGCGGGGGCCGGGCGCCGTGATGGCCGATGTGGCGCCGCAGGGCGGGCGCCTCGACTTCCTGCCGGCGGACTGGGAGAGCACGCACGACATCTGGGATGCGATCTTCGGCCTCAGCGAGTCCGACGTGCCCGATGCGCGGGGGCACTGGCATGACCTCACCGATGGCCTTCCCCTCGAACGGGAGAGCAATGTGCTGCTCCAGCATTCGATGGAGACGTTCAACAGCGCGCAGGCCGCCGAGTTCGTCGCCAACGTCACCTTCGCCGGCCAGCTTCTCGTCGATGTCGGCCTGGGCCTGATCCCCGGCGTCGGCGACGCGGCCGATGTCCTCGAATTCGCCTGGTCGCTCTATTCGGGCACCGACAGATGGGGCCAGCCGGTGACCCATGCGCAGCAGGTGTTGATGTTGGGCGCCATCGCGCTGCCCTTCGTCTCGAACAGGGCCCTGCGGGCGATGGCCGATGTGGCGGATCCGTCCGATGTGAATTTCCTGCACGGCGTGAGGGACTGACCCATGGCGCGGACGACAACCCTCATGAAGAAGGCCGAGGCGCCGACGCTCAACCATCAGGGCCGCCGCGCCGGGGTCGACACGGCGACGCTGGACGATCTGCCCGTCGACCTGGTGGAGCGTCGCCCCGACGGCACCCTGGTGCTCGACCACGACGCGCTGCGCCAGCGCGTGACCGCGGCGCTCGACGGTACGGTGGACGGGCTGGTCCTCGCGGTCTCGCGGCTGCCGGGCAGCTCCGTCTACCATGCCGGCCTCGCCTTCCGCACGCTCTGGCCGGAGGGCGCGAGCGGCTTCATCCTGCCGGAGCTGCAGGAGGCCTTCGTCACCTGGCAGTTCCGCCAGCGCGCGCTCTGGAACGAGCTCGACGATGCGGGCCGGAGGGCCTGGATCCAGGAGGTGGTCGGCGGCGCCGACACGATGTTGGACGACCAGATCGCGGCCGTCTTCCACTCCCCGCAGTCATTCGTCAGGCGCCCGATCCAGCATCGCGACGGGCGGGTGATGCCCTCCAACACCCGCGGCGCCATCCTCGTCGATGCGCTGATGGGGCCGACCGCCATGCGCACCTTCGGCCATGTGCCGCCGACGCGCTATGCGCTGAAGCGCTGGACGGCCACCGACACGCGCCGCGTCGTCCGCGAGACCGGCCCCGCCGCCGCCACCGACTGCGCCCTGGCGCTCAACTCGACCGCCGGGCTGCGCGGCCATCTCGCCCAGGCCTTCGCCGATCTCGGCGAGGCCCAGGCCGACGAGGTGCTGGATGCGCTGACCGGGCGGATGGAGGCCTATCTGACGAACCATGCCCGCCGCGCCCGGCGCAAGGCCTGGCACGAGGCCAATCCCGGCGCCTCCATGCCCGCCGCCACGCATCAGGAGATCGAGGCGCTGACCCTGGCCGATCTCGACGCCGCCGGGGTCACCTCGATCTATTCCCGCGCGCTCCACCCCACGGAGCTCGCGCATCGGATGATCGAGGCGGACGATCTGACCCGCGGCTGGATCACCGCGATCACCGGCGATCCGGCGAGCTTCGACCAGCTCCGCCAGCTCGAGGGCTTCGATGCGCTCTACGACGCGATCATACGCCGCGACGGCTGGCAGACGGGCCATATCTTCGAGCTCGAGGTCATGGTGGACCTCGTGGAAGAGGGCGTGAACGGGCTTCGCCTGCAGGTCTATCTCGCCGGCAAGAAGGGGCCGGATTTCGTCTATCAGGTGCAGGGCGGGGCGCTGCGCATCCGCCAGCTCAAGAGCTACGGGTCGCTCTCGTCGCTCGTCTGCTCGTCGCGGAGCTTCCACGGCGGGTTTCTCAAGCAGTTCCGTGGCGACATCCGGCGCATGTTCGAGGAGGACCCCGCGCAATGGCTGCCCGGAAGCCCCCCGAAGCTGCGGACGGCCGACGGCAGCGGCTGGCAGGCCGTCGATCCGACCTATGAGTTCGTCTATAACGAGAACCGCATCGGCCATTGGCGCGATCCGGCCGTCTATGGCGATGCGCTGGACGAGCCGCTCGGCGCCGCCCGGATCCGGGCCGAGGAGTTCCAGACCGAGATCAACGGCTTCCTCGCCGCGGCCCCCGGCGACGCCGCGCGGAACACGGCCGTGCGCGCCAAGCTCAAGCGGATCGTCAAGCGCGTGGACGGCGTCGCCAAGACCGAGGAGATGCTGATCGGCGAGCAGCTCGAGCATGTTGCCGCGGGGCTGACCGACGTCGGCGGCACGACGCTCGCCACCGCCTCCCCCCGGCTGATCTTCGCGATGAAGCTGGCGATGGATGACGGCACCGGCGTGGTCAACGCCGCGCTGGCGCGGCGCATCTTCCAGATGAACCCGCCCTTTCAGCTCAGCGTCACGGGGCGGAGCAGCGACAGCTTCATCCCCTGGGACGGCAAGGTGATCGACACTGCCGCGCGGCGCACCGATGCCGAGGACGCGCTCGGCGCCACCGGCGAGGCCTGGAGCGACGACGAGGTGACGGCCGTCATGGCGGCGGAGCATCCCCAATGATCCGCCTCCTCATCTCCTTCGCCGCCGATTTCGCCGCGCCGCTCACCGCCGCGCTCGACAATCGGCGGGACATGGAGCTTCTGCTGGCGCAGCTCGGGCTCGACGTGTTCCTCGATGACGGGGTGCAGGCGGATGTGGCGGCGCTGCTCGACGTCACCGCTCAGGTGCAGGCGCTCGTGGCCATCGCCGTGGAGCTCAGCGCCGAGGAGGAGGTGACGGGCGACGACCTCGCCCCCCTCACCCTCGCCGCCGCTGACCTCCTGATCGCGCTGAAGGGCCTGGCGGACGCCCCGCCCGCCGACCTCGCCGCCCTGCCGGGGGACCTCGCCGACCCCGCCCTCTGGGAAGCGGCGCTGAAGCGGCTGCCCGAGGTCATGCTCATGGAATGGCTGGCCGTCTACCAGCCGAAGATCTGGGCGCCCTTCGCCCTGCTCGGCATCGCCCGGGCGGAGCCCCTGCCCCGGCCCCATGGCGCCGTCACCCGCAGCCTCGACTGGGCGCGACTCGGGCAGCTCTTCGAGGATCCGGCCGGGCTCGTCGCCGAGGTCTACGGCTGGGGCGGGGCGGCGTTCGACGTGACGCTCCTTCTGCGCAACCTCGGCACGGTGCTGGCCGCCTACGGGATCGAGCCGGTGCTGACCGCCCTGCCCGAGCCGCAGCGCAGCCAGCTTCAGCCGGATGCTGCGGGCACGCCCTATCAGCTCCTCCTGCCCGTGCCGCCGCTGCCCGCGCCGGCGGACGGGGTGATGCTGCAGGCCGACCTGTCGCTCACCGGACGGCAGGCGCCGGGGGAGGCCGGGGTCTCCGGCCTCGCGCTCGCTGCCACCGCCACGGGCGAGGCGGCCCTCGATGTGCCGCTCTCGGGGAGCGCCGGGCTGACGCTTTCGCTCTCGCTCGCCGGCACGCTCGATGGCGCGGCGGGCGTGGCGATCCACCCGGGCGGGCCGCAGCTCTTCGGCGCGGCGCCGGCGCTGACCGCGCGGGCCGGGCTGAGCCGCGATGGCGAGCCGCTGCTCCTCTTCGGCAAAGCGGGCGGCAGCCGGCTGGAGCTGGCGAAGTTCGGCGCCGAGGCCAGCCTCACCACCAGCCCCCCCGCCGCATCGGCCACGATCGACATCGGCGGCGCCGCCCGTGACGGGCTCCGCGCCGTGATCACCGCCGCCGATGGCGACGGGTTCCTGCGCGACCTTCTCGGTGAGACCGCCTTCGAGGTGACCTCCGGGATCAGCCTCACCGCCGACAGCGCCACCGGCATCCGCTTCGACGGTGGCGCCGGCTTCGACATCGAGCTCCCGCTCGGGCTCGAGGCCGGGCCCTTCCGGCTCGACGCACTCCGCCTCGCCATGAGCGCCGGGGCGGAGGGGTTGACCGCGCTCGTCGCCATCACCGGCGGCGCCGACCTCAGCGTCATCGCCTTCACGGTGGACGGCATCGGCCTCACCGCCCGGCTCCACCCGACGGCGGAGGGGGAGGACGGGCTCTTCGGCGATCTCGACCTCACCATCGGCTTCAAGCCGCCCACCGGGCTCGGGCTCGCCATCGACGCGGCCGGCGTCATCTCCGGGGGAGGATACCTCTCCATCGAGCCCGACATCGGCCGCTATGCCGGCATCGGCAACATCCGCTTCGTCAAGTTCGAGCTGACCGCCGTGGCACTGATCGAGACGCGGATGCCGGACGGCTCGGAGGGCTGGTCGCTCTATATCTCCGTCACCGTGATCTTCCCCGGCGGGCTGCCGATCTTCCCCTCGTTCTCGCTCAATGGCATCGGCGGCATGATCGGCCTCAACCGCACGGTGGATACCGAGGCGCTCCTTGACCGGCTCGCCGACGGCGCGCTCGATTCGCTGCTTTTCCCCGTGGACCCGATCGCCAACGCGCCGCAGATCATCGAGGATGTGGCGGCGGTCTTTCCCGCCGCCGAGGGGCAGTTCCTCTTCGGGGCGCTGGTGCAGTTCCGCTGGGGCGTCTTCGCGCTCGGCAATCTGGGCGTCGTCGTCGAGCTGCCCTCGCCCTTCCGCCTCATCACGCTCGGCCAGATGAAGCTGGCCCTGCCGATGATCGACGCGCCGGAGGGCGTGCCGGTCTTCGTGCAGATCAACCTCGACGTGGTGGGCATCTTCGACTTCACCGAGGCGCTGGTCGAGGTGACCGCGATCCTCCGCGACAGCTTCATCGGGCCGGACCCGGCGCTGGTGCCCGACGCCCCCCGCATCGAACTCTCGGGCGGCATGGCCTTCAAGGCGACCTTCTCGGGGCGGCCGTCGATGCTGCTCTCCATCGGGGGCTTCCACCCCGATTACCAGCCGCCCGAGGGCTTCCGCACGCCGAACAGGATCCGCGCGGCGCTGCCGGTGGGCGATGCCGCCGAGCTTTCGCTCTCGGGTTATTTCGCCATCGGCCCCGGGGCGCTGATGGCCGGGGGGCGGGTCGATCTGATCGCCGACCTCAAGGGCTTCACCGCCAGGGGCTGGATGGGCTTCGACGCCATCATCTACCTCGACCCCTTCGGCTTCGACTTCCGCACCGAATTCGGCTCCTCGATCTCGAAGGGGAACACGGTGCTTCTGTCGGTGGACGTCTCGGCGCGCGTCACCGGACCCCATCCCATCGAGGTCTGGGCCGATGCGACCTTCGAGATCCTCGGCTTCGAGAAGACGATAGACCTCCACCTCACCACCGGCTCCGGCCAGGCGGAGCCCCCGGCGGCCGTGGACGCCGCGGCGCGGCTGAGGACGGCGCTGGAGGACCCGGAGGCCCTGAAGCCCGCCGCGCTCACCGGCGCGGCCTTGCCGGTGGTGCTGGCCGAGGGGGCGACGGGGGTGGACCCGGGCGCGGCGCTGGAGATCACGCAATCCGTCTTGCCCCTGGGCGAGACGCTGGAAATATTCCAGGGCGCGCCGATCCTCGGCCCCCGCCGCTTCGCGCTGACGGCGCTGCGGCTCGACGGCACCGCCCTGCCCGCGGGAGACTGGCCCACGACGGTGGGCTGGTTCCCCTACAACGAGTATCACGACCTGACGGAGGACGAGAAACTCGCCCGCCCCGCCTTCGAGGAGATGGTCGCGGGCGCCACGCTGGGCGGCGGCGGCACGCAGCTCTCCGCCGCCAGCGCCGAGCGGCCGGAGGCCTATGACGAGACAATCATCGACCGGGCCTTCGGCGCGAAAAGCGCGGCCCGCGTCACCCGCGCCCCGGCGCCGATGGCCGCCCGCCGGGCGACCCGCGCCGACCTCGCGCCCCGGGCGGTGACGGTCGGGGCGCTGGTCGCGGGGTAGCCGGGCGCGGGCGCGGCCCCAGATCCCGGCTTTACTGCCGCGCGCCCTTCGCCAAGGGTGGCGCCATGACCCGCGATGACACAGCCCCCTCCCCCCAGGCCGCCGCCCGCGCGCTTCTGGCGCGCAATCTCGGTGGCGCGCCCCTGGCGCTCACCTCCGTCTGCTCCGCCCATCCTCTGGCGATCCGGGGGGCCTGCGAGGCGGCGCGGGAGGCCGGGCAGATCGCGCTGATCGAGGCGACCTGCAACCAGGTCAACCAGGAGGGCGGCTACACCGGCCTCACCCCCGCCGATTACGCCGCCCGCGTGCGCGCCGCGGCGGCGGAGGCGGGCTTGGCAGAGGGCCGGCTCCTCCTCGGCGGCGATCACCTCGGGCCGCACCCCTGGCGGCATCTGCCGGCGGAGGAGGCGATGACCCGCGCCGAGGCGATGGTCGCGGCCTATGTCGCCGCCGGCTTCGGCAAGATCCATCTGGACTGCTCGATGCGCTGCGCGGGCGACCCCGAGGCGCTGCCCGAACCCGTGATCGCCGCCCGCGCCGCCCGGCTCGCCGCCGCGGCCGAGGCGGCGCTCGGCACGGCGCCGGAGGAATCGCGGCCCATCTATGTCATCGGCACCGAGGTGCCGCCGCCGGGCGGCATGGGCGCCGGCCACGAGATCGCCCCGACGGAGGCCGGCGCCGTCCGCGCCACGGTGGAGGCGCATCGGCAGGCCTTCGCCGCCGCCGGGCTTGAGCGCGCCTTCTCCCGCGTCGTGGCCGTCGTCGTCCAGCCCGGGCTCGATTTCGGCAATGACAGCGTGCACCATTTCGCCCCCGACGCCGCCGATGCGCTGGCTGCCGAGGCCCCCGCGCTCGGCGGGCTCGTCTATGAGGCGCATTCGACCGATTACCAGCGGCGGGAGGCCTATCCCGCCCTCGTCGCCCGCCATTTCGCCATCCTCAAGGTCGGCCCCGCCGTGACCTTCGCGCTGCGCGAGGCGCTCTATGCGCTCGAGGCCATCGAGCGCGAGCTGGCGCCCGAGGCGCCGTCGAACCTGCGCGCAGTGATGGAGGCCGAGATGCTGGCCGCGCCTTCCGACTGGCAGGGGCATTACAGCGGCGCGGAGGCCGCCTGGCTGCGACATTTCTCTTGGTCCGACCGCATCCGCTATTACTGGGCGCGGCCCGCCGCCGCCGAGGCGGTGGCGCGGCTCGAGGCCAATCTCGATGCCCGCCCCTGGCCCCTGCCCCTCGTCTCCCAGTCCCTGCCCGATTGCGCGGAGGCGCTGGCGCGGGGCGATCTGCCGATGCGCGTCAACGATGTCGCGCTCGCCCGCATCCGGGCCGCGCTCGCACCCTACTACGGCGCCTCGGCGGCACATGATGCGGGCGCCGCGCCCGGCTGACGGGCCTCCCCTCAGACGCGAAAAGGGCCGCCCATCGGACGGCCCGCTTCAGATGTTTGTCCTACCTGCCGGAGCGGCCCGTTCACGGGCTCTGCTTGGTGCGCATACCTGCATCGAGCAATCCGCTGTCGCGCGTCTCGATCCCGGCTGTCGCCTCCGGTGTCTCCTCAAAGGCCGGCAGCGCGAGGCTGCCGGTGTCGTGTCCGAAGACCATCTGGCGCGCGTAGAAGAGCGACCCGACCGCAAGAATGGCGACGAGGGCGCCCACGACGATCACGCCAGCGGGGCCGGACCAGAACGAAGAGCCGGAGAAGCGGTCTTTGTCGTCTTCGGACATGTCCCTTCTCCTTCATTGGTTCCAATTGATCCGATTATGCGAGGCTAACGCCGCGAGCTGGAAAGGCGTTCCCATCGATTTCTGCAGCTCACGGGCTGTTGCATTTTCTTTCCCCAAGGTAAATTTCTGCGACGGCCGCCGGGCGGTGCTCGGCCGGTTGACGATCCCGAGTGAATCTGTCAGCCATTCGGCGCGCCGCCGGGTCATGCGGCGCGAGGGGCCATGCCATGATCGTCTGTCACTGCCAGTCCATCTCGGATCACGACATCCGCGCCGCCATCGACTGGATGCGCGCCTCGGACGGGGAGACGATCATCACCCCCGGCAAGATCTACCGCGCGCTCGGCAAGCGGGCCGATTGCGGCGGTTGCATGCCGCTCTTCCTCGACACCATGCGCAGAAGCGATAATCTGGAGGTCCCGATGCTGCCGCGCCTCGGCGGGCAGGCATCGCAGACAGAGACGAACAAGGAGAGCGCGACATGCAGGGCGACGCAAAGGTCATCGAGTATCTGAACAGCGCGCTGCGCAGCGAACTCACGGCGATCAGCCAGTACTGGCTGCATTACAAGCTGCAAGAGGACTGGGGCCTCGGCAAGATGGCCGCAAAGAGCCGGGCGGAGAGCATCGAGGAGATGCACCACGCCGACAAGCTCATGGAGCGGATCATCTTCCTCGGCGGGCATCCGAACCTGCAAAAGCTCGATCCGATCCGCGTGGGCCAGAATCCGAAGGAGGCGCTGGAGGCCGATCTGGCCGCCGAGCAGGACGCCCGGGCGCTCTACAAGGAAGCGCGCGAGGCCTGCCACGACCTCGGCGACTACGTGACGATGAAGCTCTTCGAGGAGCTCCTCGCGGATGAGGAAGGCCATATCGACTTCCTCGAAACCCAGCTCGACCTCTACGAGCGCGTCGGCGCCGAGCGCTATGCGCTCGTCAACGCCAGCCCGATGGACGAGGCGAAGTAAGCCTCGGGGAGCGGGACGGGAGGGCGCCTTCGGGCGCCCTTTTTGCGTCAGGCTTGCAGGAGTCCCGCCAGGGCGGGAGGATGCCCGGCCCGCCCTTCCGGGCGGGCTCGCGGAGCCAAGATGGAGGTGGGGTTCCACCCCACCGCCTCGCATGGCGGGCGTAGGGCGGGCGTAGGGCGGGCTTCAGCCCGCCCCCCCCGGCCCACCCGCCCCCTCAATCCTCCAGATTGAGCCAGGCCGCCTCGTCCGGCGTCAGCTCCAGCCCGAGACCCGGCAGGGTCGTCGCGATCTCGTGCGGGCTCCTCGGGCCGATGAGCGCGAAGCTGGGGAAGCTCTGCGCCAGCACCCAGGCCGTGGCGACGTTATGGGCCGAGACGCCGCGCGACGCCGCCAGCTCCTCCGCCCGCCGCCGCCGCTCGGCATTGGCTTCGCTGCCGAAGCAGGCCTCGGGCCCCTCGTCGGCCGGCAGCCGGTTCCGGAGCGCCTCGGGCAGGAAGTAGCCGCGCGCCTGGCTCGACCAGGCGACATGCGTGACGCCCCGCTCGCGCAGGAAGGCCAGCGCCTCGGGCGTGTTGGAGCTGAGGCAGCCGGCCCAGACCGGCTTCTCCATCACCGCCAGGCTGAGGTTGTTGTTGAGGATTCGCGGGCCTTCCAGCCCGTGATCTTCGGCATAGGCCACCGCCTCCGCAAACCGCTCGATGGTCCAGTTGGAGCCGCCCCAGATGCCGATCCGCCCCTTGTCCCGCTCGCGGGCCACCGCCTCGACGAACTCGCCGACGGGCACCTCGGGGTTGTCGCGGTGCATGATGTAGATCGCCGCCCGGTCGAGCCCCAGCCGCCCCAGCGACATCTCGAGCTGCACGCCGATGGCATCCGGCACGCACCAGGGCGTATGCGCGCCCTTGACGATGACGTTGACCTCGCCCGCCACGCCGCGCTCGGCGATCCACTGACCGAGCACCCGCTCGTGCAGGCCCTGCCCGTAGATATGCGCGGTGTCGAACGTGTTGCCGCCGGCCTCGGCAAAGGCATCCCAAACGATGGCGCCCTCGGCGATGGTGCTGCGGTTGTCGCAGCCGATGATGAGCCGCGAGACCGGGCCGACGCCCGGCAACTCGGCCTTCGGGATCTGCGGCAGCCCGTCCGGCAGGGCGCCGGAGAGGCGCCGGTCGGCCCCCGGGCGCTCGGCGAGGGTGGCGTAGCCGAGTTCGGCGCGCCAGCGGTCGAGCGCGAGGTTGTTGCCGATGGAGCCCGCGGGCGTCATCTGCGGGAAGCTCAGCCCCGCCGCCCCGGCCTCGATGGCGCGGCTCGCCGCCTCGGCCTCGTAGGCATAGAGCTGCTTCGGCGCCGCGATGCGCTCTTCCCGCCGCTCGCCGCCCGCCTCGACGATGAGGATTGTATCGGCCGGCGCCACCTCGCGGCCGGGGACCCAGGGGTCGGTCAGTGTGACGGCGCCGCCGGGGCACTCGACGCGGATGGTGTTCTCCATCGTGCGGGCGACGGCGCAGGCGACCTCCGCCGTCACGCCGCTGGCGAAACCGAGGAGCGCATAGGCCACCTCGTCGACCCCCGTCTGACCCAGACGGCCGGTGCCGCGGAGCGTCACCGGGTCGGCGAAGCGCCCCTCCGCCAGCCCCGCGATCATCCGCGCGGCGGAGATGGGATAGCCGCCGACATCGAGGATCGCGCCGCCGGCCAGCTCCAGCGCATAGAGGCGGGACTGCGGGTTGAACCCGGCGCTGAAGCCGAAGGTCGCGCGGATGTGGACGGGCCCGCCGAGCTCGGCCACCAGCTCGGCGAGGCGGGCGATCTGCGGATGGCAGAGCCACATGAAGCCCTCGGCGAAGAAGACCCCCTCCTCCGCCGCCGCCTCGACCAGCACCTGCACCTCCGCGGCATTGAGCCCCGCCGGCTTCTCGCAGAGGAGATGCTTGCCGGCGCGGATCACCATAAGCCCCTGCTGGACATGGAAGGGATGCGGGGTGGCGACATAGACGGCATCGACCTCGGGATCGGCCAGCATTGCCTCGTAGCTGTCGTAGCGCTTGTCTTCGGCCACGCCGAACCGGTCGCCGAAGCTGGCGCGGCGCTCGGCCGTGCGGCTGGCGATGGCGGCAAGCTCGGCCCCCTCGGCACCTTGCAGGCCGGTCGCGAAATTGCCGGCGATGCCGCCCGGCCCGATGATTCCCCAGCGGATCATTCTCTCTCCCCCTCTTCGCGGCCCCGCGCCGCTCCGTTTGCGCTAACGCTAGAGCCTGTAGGCGCGCTTCGCCAGATTGTAGGTGAGATCGGCCGCAACCTCGTGCGCCTCCGCCTCGCCCAGCCGGCCCGTGGTGACGAGCCCGGCGAGATAGGCGCAATCCACCCGCCGGGCGACGTCGTGCCGGGCGGGGATCGACAGATAGGCGCGCGTGTCGTCGTTGAACCCGACGGTGTTGTAGAAGCCCGCCGTCTCCGTCGTGGCCTGGCGGAAGCGCATCATGCCCTCGGGGCTGTCGTGGAACCACCAGGGCGGCCCGAGCTTCAGGGCCGGATAGACACCGGCGAGCGGCGCCAGCTCGCGGGCGAGCGTGGTCTCGTCGAGCATGAAGACGATGATCGTCAGGCGCGGGTCGAGCCCGTGGGCCTGAAGGAGCGGTTGCAGGTCGCGGGTGAAATCCACCCGGCCGGGGATGTCGAAGCCGACATTGGGGCCGAACCGCTCCAGCATCGCCGGGGCGTGGTTGCGCCGGGAGCCGGGGTGGATCTGCAGCACGAGCCCGTCATCGAGGCTCATGCGGGCCATCTCGGTCAGCATCTGCCCCCGGAAGGCCTCGCGCTCGGCGGCGCTCGCCGTCCCCGTGCGCACGGCCTCGTAGAGCGCGGCGGCCTCGGCCTGGCCGAGATTCTCCGTCCGCGCCGTCGGGTGGCCGTGATCGGAGGAGGTGGCGCCGCCAACCTCCTTGAAAAAGGCGCGCCGGGCGCGGTGGGCGGCGAGATAGCCGGCCCAGGTCGAGACATCCTCGCCCGCGATCTCGCCGAAGCGCTCAAGGTTCTCGACGAAGCCGGGCGTGTCCGGGTCCACCACCGGGTCGGGCCGGTAGGCGGTGACGACCCGGCCGCCCCAGCCACTGTCGCGGATGGCGCGGTGGTGGCGCAGATCGTCGAGCGGGCTCTCGGTCGTCGCGATCAGCTCGATGTTGAACCGCTCGAAGAGCGCGCGGGGGCGGAAGGCCTCGGTCTTCAGCGCCGCATCGATCTCGTCATAGAAGGCATCCGCCGTGGCGGGGCCGAAGGGCGCCTCGATCCCGAAGACCTCGGCGAAGGCATGATCGAGCCAGAGCCGCGAGGGCGTGCCTCGGAAGAGATGGTAGTGCTCGGCGAAGCGGCGCCAGATCTTGCGGCCGTCGGTCTCCACCGGGCCGCCGTCGGCGCGGGGGACGCCGAGATCCTCCAGCGTCACACCCTGGCTGAAGAGCATGCGGAAGACATAGTGATCGGGCTTGACGAAGAGCGTCGCCGGGTCGGGGAAGGGCTGGTTCTCGGCGAACCAGGCAGGATCCGTATGGCCATGGGGCGAGAGGATCGGCAGGCCCCTGATGCCCTCGTGCAACTCACGCGCGAGGGCGCGGGCGCGCGGTTCCACCGGGAACAGGCGATCGGGGTCGAGCTGGGGCATGTCATCTCCGGGGGGGCCAGTATCGCGGCGAAGAGTGGCCTGCCGGCGCGGCAGGGTCAAACGGCCCGAGGCGCGCCCTCGTCAGGGGCGGCCTTGAAGCCACGCCGCGGCGCTCCATCTGTGAGTGCTGCGGACCTGAGATTGCAGCGCCTTGCGGCATCTGCGACAGGGACGATCAACAAGGGGCGGCGGGCGCCGCCCCGGCGACCGGGCCCCTCTGGCAAGCGTCTCGCGGCGCGCTTGCGATGTCGGCGCAGACCCAGAAACAGCCGCAGGGCGGCGCCGGAAAGGCGACCGCCCGACAGGGGACCATCATGCCCGACAGAGGCGCGCCCGGACATTCGCACCTTCCCTATTTCAAATGGGCCTTCATCGTCACCGGGGTCGGCCTGATCCTCGGCTTCGTCGTCGGCTGGATCTACGGCGGCACGCTCGCTGCCGCGCTTTCGTTCCTCTTCATCACCTCGGTGCTCGCGGTGCTGGAGATCTCGCTCTCCTTCGACAACGCCATCGTCAACGCCCGCAAGCTGAAGACGATGGGCGAGGTCTGGCGGCGGCGCTTCCTGACCTGGGGCATCCTCATCGCCGTCTTCGGGATGCGGATCGTCTTTCCGCTGCTCATCATCGTCGTCGCGGCGAATGTCGGCCCCTGGGAGGCGCTGAAGCTCGCCGCCACGCGGCCGGAGGAATATTCCCACCTGATGCACGAGGCGCATCTGCCCATCGCGGCCTTCGGCGGGACCTTCCTGATGATGGTGGCGCTGACCTACTTCTTCGACCCCGAGAAGGAGGTGCACTGGATCCGGCGGATCGAGCGCCGCGTCGCCGGTGCCGCGCGCATCCGGGGCCTTGAGGCGGCGCTCGTCCTCGGGCTCGCCGTCATCGCCTCGATCCTGCTGCCGGGCGAGGAAGACGGCCGCCAGTTCATCGTGGCGGCGACCTACGGGCTGCTGACCTTCCTTCTGGTCGATGCCGGAGGCGCGATCATGGATGGCGGGCTCCGCTCCACCCAAAGAACGGCGGCGGGCGGTCTCGGCGCCTTCCTCTATCTGGAAGTGCTCGACGCCTCCTTCTCCTTCGACGGGGTGATCGGGGCCTTCGCGCTCAGCCACAACATCTTCATCATCGCCATCGGGCTCGGCATCGGCGCGATGTACGTGCGGTCCATGACCGTCATGCTGGTCGAGAAGGGCACGCTCAACCAGTACCGCTTCCTCGAGCATGGCGCCTTCTACGCGATCCTCGTTCTGTCGCTCATCATGTATGCCCAGGCCTTCTTCCCGATCCCCGAGGTCATCACCGGCTTCATCGGCGTCGCCCTCATCGGTGCCGCCTTCTGGTCGTCGGTGAAGGGCAAGCGCGCCCACGGCGACTGACGGCGAAAAGGATGCACCTTCCCGGGAGCCGCACGCTCCCGGGAAACCATTCCCCGGGGCCCGGCGTTCTGACGCTGGATCACCTTGGAGGGAACCCATGGCATCGCGCGCGATCTGGAAGGGGCAGCTCAGGCTCTCCCTCGTCTCCATCCCCGTCGAGGTCCATTCGGCGAAGAACTCCGGCGCGAGGGTCTCGTTCCGGCAGATCCACAAGCCCTCCGGCAAGCCCGTCCGCTACGAGAAGGTCGTGGCCGGCGTCGGGCCGGTGGAGAATGACGACATCATGAAGGGCTACGAGACCGACGGCGGGGATTACATCCTCCTCGAGCCCGACGAGATCGACGCCATCAAGCTCGAGACCAAGAAGACGCTGGAACTGGTGCAATTCGTCGAACAGGGCGAGATCGCGCCGATCTGGTTCGACAAGCCCTATTACGTCGTGCCGACCGACGAGCTGGCGGAGGATGCCTATCGCGTCGTCCGCGATGCGCTGCGCAAGGCCGGCAAGCTCGGGCTCGGCCAGCTCACCATGCGCGGCAAGGAATATCTCTGCGCGATCCGGCCCTGCGGCGACGGGCTGCTCCTCGAGACGCTCCATTACGAGAGCGACATCCGCAACGCCGATCCGCTCTTCTCCGGCATCGAGGACGAGGCGTCGGACGACGAGCTTCTCGAGGTCGCCACCCAGCTCATCGAGCGCAAGTCCGCCCCGTTCCACCCCTCGAATTTCGAGGATCACTACGCGATGGCGCTGCGCGAGCTCATCAACCGCAAGATGAAGAACAAGCGCACGCCGCGCGCCAAGGGCGGCAAGGACGAGCCGCCGGAAGAAAGCAACGTCGTCGACCTGATGGATGCGCTGAAGAAGAGCCTGAAGGATTCCAAGGGCAGCGGCGCGAAATCCTCCGGGGCGAAATCCGGCGGGTCTTCGGGCAAGTCCTCCTCCTCCTCACGGAAGAAGGCTTCGTGAACACGCTCGAGGCATATGCGAAGAAACGGAATTTCGAGGTCACCTCCGAGCCGCGGGCCGAGCTGGTGGCGGCGGGCGGCGAGACCCAGGCCTTCGTCGTGCAGAAACACGATGCCAGCCGGCTCCATTACGACTTCCGGCTCGAATGGGGCGGGGTGCTCTGGTCCTGGGCCGTGACGCGGGGGCCCTCGGGCCTGCCGTCTGAGAAGCGGCTGGCGGTGCGCACCGAGGATCACCCCGTCGCCTACGGCAACTTCGAGGGGACGATCCCCGAGGGCGAATACGGCGCCGGCACCGTCATGCTCTGGGACAACGGCTGGTGGGAGCCGCTGCATGACCCCGCGGAGGGGCTGAAGGAGGGAATGCTGCATTTCCACCTGCACGGCGCACGGATGCAGGGCGGCTGGGCTTTGGTGCGGATGAAGGGCAACCGCAAGGGCGACAAGGGCCGCGAGAACTGGCTTCTCATCAAGGAGAAGGACGATCACGCCTCCCGCACCGCCGATGCGCTTCTGAACAAGCACACCCGCTCGGTCACCACGGGCCGGACCATGCGTGAGATCGCGGCGGAGAAGCCTGCCGATCCGCCCGAGAGGCACGGCAAGCCCCTCCCCCGCTTCCGCGCACTGCAGCTCGCGACGCTGGAGGATGCGCCGCCCGAGGGCGACGGCTGGCAGCACGAGGCGAAGTTCGACGGCTACCGCTGCCTGATCGCGCTCGGCAAGGGCGGCGTGCGGCTCTACACCCGCAACGGCAAGGACTGGACGGACCGCTTCGGCGACCTCGCCGAGCCGGCGGAGGCCATCCCCTGCGGCGCGGCGCTGATCGACGGCGAGGTCATCGCCGGCTCCGGCGGCGGCGATTTCGGGGCGCTGCAACGGGCGTTGAAGGAGGGCGGCCGCCTGACCTTCTACGCCTTCGACCTCCTGCATCTCGACGGCGAGGATCTGACGGAGGCGCCGCTCAAGGATCGCCGCGCCGCGCTGGAGGGGCTGCTCAGCCCTCTGCCGCCCCGCGGCCAGATCCGGCTCTCGCCGGTACTCGCGGGGAGCGGTGCCGCGGCACTGGGGGCCATCGGCGAAGCGGGCGGCGAGGGCATCGTCTCCAAGCGGATCGACGCGCCCTATCGCGGCCGTCGGACACGCGGCTGGATCAAGGCAAAATGCACCCGCCGCGCCGAGCTGGTCATCGCCGGCTGGGCGCCGTCCGAAAAGCGCGGGCGGGCGTTCTCCTCCCTCCTCCTCGGCTCCTACGAGGACGGCGAACTCGTCTATCGCGGCCGGGTCGGCACCGGCTTCGACGGCGAGACACAGGAGGCCTTGATGGCCGCCATGAAGCCCCTCGCGCGCAAGACGACGCCCCTGGCGGGCGACCTGCCGGCCGAGGTGAAAGGCGCCAAGTGGATCACGCCGAAGCTGGTGGCCGAGGTGGCCTATGCGGAATTCACCGAAGAGGGCCGGGTGCGGCACGGCGTGTTCCACGGGCTCCGGAAAGACAAGCCGGCCGAAGAGGTGAGCGCGGGACGGGAGGCGACAATGAGCGAACTCAGTGACGAGGACGGCGACGAGGCCAAGGTCGGCGGCATCCGTATCTCCAGCGCAGACAGACCGGTCTTTCCCGATGCCGGCATCACCAAGGCCGACATCGCCCGCCACTACGAGCGGGTCACCGAGAGGATGCTGGTGACGGCGGCAGACCGGCCCGTCTCGCTCCTCCGACTGCCCGAAGGGCTGGACGGCCAGAGCTTCTTCCAGAAGCACGCCGGCAAGGGCTGGCCCGCCGCCATCAAGCCGCTGCCCATCGAGGAAAAGGACGGCGGGACGGAGGATTACATGTATGTCTCCTCCGCCTCCGGCCTCATCGGCGCGGCGCAGATGGGGACCGTGGAGTTCCATATCTGGGGCGCGAAGCGTGACAATCTGGAGAAGCCGGACCGGCTGGTCTTCGACCTCGACCCCGACGAGGGGCTGGGCTTCAAGGCGGTGAAGGCCGCCTGCGAGGAGCTGCGCGCGGGCCTAGAGGAGATCGGGCTCGACCCGGTGCCCATGGTCTCCGGCGGCAAGGGCGTGCATGTGATCGTGCCGCTCCGGCGCACCGCGACTTGGGAGACGGTCAAGACCTTCTCGCGCGCCTTCGCCACCATCCTCGCCGAGCGGCACCCGGACCGCTACATCGCCACCATGTCGAAGGCCAAGCGCAAGGGCCGGATCTTCATCGACTGGCTGCGCAACGAGCGGGGCTCGACGGCCATCGCCCCCTATTCGCTCCGCGCCCGCCCCGGCGCCCCGGTGGCCGTGCCGGTGACCTGGGACGAGCTCGCCGGGCTCGATGCGCCGAACAGCTTCCGCATTGGTGACATGGAAGAGCGGCTGAAGGCCCCCTGCCCGCTCGCCGCCGCCGAGCCGCGCAGCATCTCGCAGGAGGTCGTGGAGCGGCTGGAGGGCTGGGCGGCCGGCGACGGCGCCGACGCGCTCGAAGCGGCGTCAGAGGCGCGCTGACCCCGGCGCGATCCGGCGTTTCCTTCCGAAAACCGGAACAATTTTCCCCAACACCGGAAAATCCGTTGTAAACATGACGTCAGCGTCAAGGGCCCCGGCCCTTCGTGAGGGACTGGACAAAGGGGTGCAGCGCCGTTGCCGGGTGAAAGGCCCGGGCCGGCGGAGCGACGCGGGAGTGTGATCACATGGCGACGGTGCCGCCGATCGTGGGTATTGGCGCCTCCGCCGGGGGGCTGGAGGCGCTGCAGGCATTCGTGCAAGCGATCCCCAACGATTCCGGCATCGCCTATGTCATCGTCCAGCATCTCGCGCGCAATCAACCCTCGCTGCTCGCCAAGCTGCTTGGCGCCCATGCAACGCTCCCCGTCCTGCGCATCGAGAACGGCGGCGCCATCGCGCCCGACACGGTCCATGTCATTCCGCCGGCGCATTACCTCGATATCGAGAACGGCCGCTTCCGCCTGACGCCCATCCCCGAGAGCGACCAGCTTCGCGCGCCGATCGACAGGTTCTTCGCCTCGCTCGCCGAGGCGGACGAGCGCGGCGGCTTCGGCATCGTCCTGTCCGGCACCGGATCGGACGGCACCGCCGGCATTCGCGCCATCAAGGCGGCCGGCGGCATCGCCATGGTGCAGGAAAGCCATTCCGCCCGCTTCGCCGGCATGCCCGACAGCGCCGCCGCCACGGGGCTCGTCGACGTGGTGCTCCGCCCCGGAGACATGCCGCAGAAGATCCTCCAGATCGTCGAGCACCGCCGCGCCGTCGAGGATGACGGCGGGCGCGAGGAGCTCCTGGACCGGATCGAGGCGCGGCTCGGCGAGATCCTCGAATGCCTCGATGCCGACAGCACCGGCCATTCCTTCACCGGCTACAAGCCCGGCACGCTCGTCCGCCGCGTGGCGCGGCGCATGACGCTTCTGCGCCAGCGCACCGTCGACGGCTATCTCGAGACGCTGAGGAGCCGGCAGGAGGAGCGCACGCTCCTCACCCAAGACTTTCTCATCGGCGTCACCCAGTTCTTCCGCGACCCCGAGACGTTCTCGACTCTCTCGCGCGAGGTGCTGACGAAACTCCTGTCGCGCGACCAGCCGAGCTTCCGCATCTGGGTGCCGGGCTGTTCCTCCGGCGAAGAGGCCTATTCGCTCGCCATGCTCGTGACCGAGATCATGGAGGCGGCGGGCGACACGCGGCCCTGCAAGATCTTCGGCACCGATATCGACCTCGACGCGCTCCGCCAGGCCCGCTCGGGGCGCTATTCGGATTCGGCCCTGCAGAACATCTCCGACGAGCGGCGCGAGCGGTTCTTCGGCCGCGATGAAGAGCACTGGCACGTGCGCACGGGTCTGCGCGAGACCTGCGTCTTCGCCCCGCACAACCTGCTGCACGACCCGCCGTTCTCGAAGCTCGACCTCGTGTCCTGCCGCAACGTGATGATCTACCTCAACGTGGAGAGCCAGGAGGCGCTCCTGCAGCGCTTCCATTACGCGCTCAACCCCGGGGGGTATCTCTGGCTCGGGCCCTCGGAATCGCTCGGCCGCAAGGAGCGCTATTTCAGGATCGTCGACCGGACGGCGCGGATCTTCCAGCGCGACGACAGGACGCCGCCGAGCTATTCGGCGGCCGCCGCGCAGCTCTCGCCCACCCGCATCCAGCCGTCGTCCTCCTGGACGCCGCTGACGCAGGCTCTGCGCACCGGCGGCGGCGGCATCGAGGCCGAGGCGGAGCAGGCCTTCCTGCACCACGCCTCGCCGCCCTTCGCCGCGATCGACCGCCACAACGAGGTCATCTATGTCTCGGAGGCGATGGCGGATTTCGTCCGCCCCGCGCGCGGCGCGGTCGGCATGGCGATCGAGGATTACCTCCGCCAGGAGCTGCGGCTGCCGGCGCATGGCGTCGTGACCGAGGCGCGGCGCACGCAGGCGCGGGCGGAGGTTCGCAACGTCGTTGTCGAGATGGCCGGCGGCCCGCGGCTCTTCGACCTCATCGCCCGCCCGATGGTGCCCGGGGACGAGCGGGTGCTTCTGTCGATGATCGAGGTCCGCGCCCGCGATCTCGAGGCATCGGGGGAGCTGCCGCTCCAGCCGCAGCCGCCGGATTTCGACCGCGAGCTGGCGCTCACCCGAAAACGGGTGGTGGCGCTGCAGCAGGAGTACGAATCCGCCGAACAGGAGCTCCGCGCCACGAACGAGGAGCTCCTCTCCATGAACGAGGAGCTGCAGAGCTCCAATGAGGAGCTCGAGACTTCGCGCGAGGAACTGCAGTCGATCAACGAGGAGCTGGAGACGATCAACGCCGAGCTCAGCGAGAACAACCGCCAGCTCGGGCGCGCCAATTCCGACTTGAACAACCTCCTGGAAAGCACGGATATCGCGACGCTTTTCATCGACGAGCGCGATTGCGTCCGCCTGTTCACGCCCGAGGTCTCGCGGCTCTTCGGCGTGCAGGACCGCGACATCGGCCGTTCGATCCACGACCTCGCCAGCAAGGTCGATTACCCGCAGCTCAAGGAGGATGCGGCCGACGTGCAGCGCAGCCTCCAGCCCATCGAGCGCGAATTGCAGGTGCCGGCGACGGGCGAGACCTTCCAGGCCCGCGTGCGCCCCTACCGGACGGTCGACAACCGGCTCGACGGGGTGGTCATCACCTTCGTCGATATCACCGCAAGGAAGGATTACGAGCGCAAGCTGGAAGAGAACGCCCGCCTCCTCAGCGAGCAATATGCCGAGCTGGAGGTGCTTTACGATACGACGCCGGTCGGGCTCTGCGTCCTCGACCGCGATCTGAAATGGCTGCGCATCAACCCGATGCTGGCCGAGATCAACGGCTTCACGCCCGAAGAGCATATCGGCAAGAGCCAGGCGGAGCTGATCCCCGCCGTGCATGAGGCCATCGCCGACATCCAGCGGCGGGTCTTGGAGACGGGCGAGCCGGTGCTCGGCGTTACCGTGCGCGGCCAGACCCCGCACGAGCCGGGCATCACCCGCGAGTGGATCGACGACTTCTTCCCGATTCGCGCCGGCGACGAGGTCTTCGCCGTCGGCTGTGCCGTCCGCGAGGTGACCGAGCAGCGGGCGCTGGAGCGGCAGGTCTTCGAGAGCGAGGCGCGGATGCGCCGGCTCTTCGATCAGGCGCCCGTCGCCATCTCGATGCACGAGGGGCCGGATTTCGTGACCACCTATTCCAACCCGCGCAACCAGATGGAGATCGGCGGCCGCGAGATCATCGGCCTGCCCGTCACCGAGGCCATGCCAGAGCTCGACGGCTCCCCGCTCATGCAACGCATGGCGCAGGTCTTCGCCACCGGCCAGTCGAGCGACGAGGAGCAGCATGAGGCGCTGGTGCCCCACCGGCGCGAGACCGGCGACGCCGCGATCTACCGCAACGTGCTCGAGCCCTGGTTCGACGCCGACGGCAAGGTCGTGGGCGTCATCTCCTTCTCGCTCGACATTACCGACCAGGTGAAGGCCCGGCAGCGCGACGTCGCCGAGAAGCAGCGCCTGCAGCGGCTGCACGATTCTCTCGCCGCCTATGTCGGGCTCGTCTCCCCGGACGGCACGCTCCTCGAGATCAACGCCGCGGCGCTGGAGCGCAGCGGCGTCACCCGCGAAGAGGTCATCGGCAAGAAGATCTGGGAGACCTTCTGGTGGCCCTATGGGCAGGAGGCGCAGGCCGAGCTGCGCTCCGCCGTCTCGCGCGTGGCCGCAGGCCAGACGCTGCGCTTCGATGTGGCCATCAAGGCGGCCAGCGGCGACCGGGTCGTCATCGACTTCCAGATGGCCCCGATCTTCGGGGATGACGGCGAGGTGCGCGAGATCGTGCCCTCCGCCATCGACATCACCGAGCGCGTCGAGGCGACCGAGCGCAAGGACATGCTGCTGGCCGAGCTCGAGCACCGGGTGAAGAACATCCTCGCCACCGTTCAGGCCATCGCCCGCTTCACCGCCCGCATGGCCCGCACGCGCGAGGAGATGGCCGCCAGCCTCACCCAGCGGCTCGCCGCCATCTCGCGCACCCATGACGCGCTGACGGAAAGCGACTGGCGCGGACAGACGCTGCGCCAACTGGTCGCCACGGAACTTGCGCCCTATGCCGGCGAGGACGGCGGGCGCTTCCGCTACAGCGGCGACGATGTGTTCCTGCCGCCCGGCACGGCGCTGTCGCTGGGGCTGGCCTTTCATGAGCTGGCCACCAACGCCGCGAAATACGGGGCTTTTTCCGTCGATGGCGGCCGCGTGACGGTCGAGGTCGAGGCGGAGAATGGCGATTTCCGCCGCATCGTCTGGCGCGAAACCGGCGGGCCGGAGGTCTCCCCTCCCGAGCACGAGGGCTTCGGCTCGTTCCTGATCGGGCAGCTTCTCGAGCGGGAACTCGGCGCGGAGATCGGCATTGTCTTTGCTAAGGACGGCCTGTCCTGCACAATAATCCGAGAGGTGACCGACGATTCCGTTTCTGCCGACAGCACCTGAAATGACCGATGCGGGCAGCGCCCTGCCCGCCGGAGCCCGGATCCTCGTGGTCGAGGACGAGGTGCTGATCGGCATGGATCTGGTGATGACCCTCGAAGACTGGGGCTTCGTCGCCGATGGCCCCCACGGCTCGCCGACCGCCGCCATGGCCGCCATCGAGGCCTTCGGCCCCGAAGTGGCGATCCTCGACGTCAATCTGGGCCGCGCCGGCACCTCGCTGCCGATCGCCGAAGCTCTCGGCGCGCGCGGCACGCCGTTCATGTTCCTCTCTGGCTACAATTCCTCGCGCTTCGCCGACAACGAGCGCCTGCGCGCCGCGCCGACCCTGCGCAAACCGGTGAGCGAGGCGCTGCTCCGCCGGACGCTCGCGACCCTCCTCTCGCCCGCCGAGACCTGAGCCCCGCGGGCCCCAGGGGCCCCTCCCGACCCATCCATTGCCAAGGTTGACTTTAGGTCCGCCCCCGTCAGAGTCGGCGGCGGCGGTTCCCGAGGAGGAATGGGGCCGCCACACATATAGGGAGGAAAAAATGCTTTCATTTGCAAGGCATAGGGCGGTTTTGGCCGTCTCTGCCCTGGCGCTCGCGGCCCATCCGGCCCTCGCCCAGGACGAGAGCGCCGCGGAGGCGCTGATCGGCGAGGTGGCGGAGGCGATGGGCGGCGCCGAGCGGCTGGAGGGGCTGCAGAATCTGGTGATGACCGGCTTCGGCCAGCGCGTCTACCAGAACGGCGGCGGCTTCCTGACGGGCGAGGCGCATGTGCCCGCCAAGTGGCAGAGCGTCTCGGACGCCCAGCGCAGTTTCGATCTGGCGGGGGGGCAGGCGCTCAATCAGGAGCGGCGGGCCTATCAGTTCCCCTTCGCGGGGGAATTCGGGCTCAACTGGGCGCGGACCAACGAATTGCAGACCGGCAACGCGATGCTCGACCATCCGCTCACCGCCGTGCTGGCGGCGCTGGACGAGGGCACCGCGCTCGGGCCCGTCACCGTCGATGACGGGCTCTCCATCGTCTCGTTCACGCCCGAGGGCGGCGCGCCGATGTGGATGGCCGTCAATCCGGCAGACGATCTGCCGGCCTGGGTCCGCTACACCGGGCCGAGCGCCACATTGGGCGAGGTGGCGCATACCGTCTACTTCACCGGCTACCTGCCCTTCGACGGCATCATGCTGCCGACGGGCATCCAATCCGAGATGGACTGGCGCGACCAGGTGGAGCTGATGTTCCAGGTCGACAGCTACCGGATCGACGTGCCGGCCGAGCAGATGCCCGCCTTCCCCGAACCGGCCGTCACCGCCTCGGGCGGCGAGGCCGCGCCGGTGCAGGTGGATGTGACCGAGGTCGCGACCGGCGTCTGGGACCTGCGCGTCCCCGGCCGTTTCGGCGGCGCCGGCGGCGCGGTCATCGAGATGGCGGACCATCTGGTGATGTTCGAGGCCTATGGCAGCGAGGCCGACACCCTCGCCCGGATCGACGCCGCGAACGAGCTCGTGCCGGGCAAGGAGGTGACGCAGGTCATCGTCTCGCACCACCATTTCGACCATACGGGCGGGCTTCGGGCTGCGGTGTCGCGCGGGCTGCAGGTGATCGCCGAGCGGGGCAACCGCGAGATCTTCGAAGAGATGGTCTCTCGCCCCGCGCCCAACTTCCCCGACGCGCAGGCCGTGGCGATGGCGCCCCTCGACTTCCTGCCCGTCGATGGCGAGCTGGTGCTGGAGGACGAGCTCCGGCGCGTCGAGATCTACCACACGCTCGGCCATCTCCACATGGCGGACGGCGTCTTCGCCTATCTGCCGGAGGAGCAGGTGCTGATGGAGGGCGACTTCTCGGATGTCACCTGGCAGTTCCACTTCTGGGCCGGCGGCATGGCCACCAATGTCGCCGAATACGGGCTCGATCCGGCGATCAACATGCCGGTGCATGGCGAGGTGACGAGCTATGAGGAGGCGCAGGCGCGCATCTCGGAACTCGTGACCGGCGCGCAGGATTTCTGTGCGCGGACGCGGGAGGCCGGGATCTACCAGAACGGCTGCCCCGTGCAGTTCGACGCTGCGGGCACCCTGCCCCTGGCGAGCGAGTAAGAACGAGTGGCGGCGCCCTTGCGGCGCCGCCTGCCTCAGCCCCCGTCTCGGCCCTCGCCTCAGCCCTCGAAGGACAGGCGCACCGGGCTGCCCGCCGGATCCTCCGGCCACCAGGTGCCCGGCGTCTGGATGACCTCTTCCAGCGCCCGCGCCTCGGCCGAGATCGCCAGCCCCACCCGCAGCCGCTTCGCCCCGCTCCGCCGCTCATAGGCGCAGATGCCCGGCGGCGCCGGCAGGCGGTGATACCCGCCGGTGAGGAAGAGCTCCGGCTCCGCCCGGCGCAGGCAAAGGAGGTCGCGCGTCAGCGCCAGCTTCTGCCGGTCGAGCTTGCGGGGCAGAAGATCGGGGCTCTTCAGCGCCCGCGCCCGCAGGTCGAAATCGACGGCGCGGCGGTTGTCGGGGTCGGTCAGCGCATGGCTGGCGAGCTCGGTGCCCTGATAGAGATCGGGGATGCCCGGCACGGTCAGGTGCAGCGCCGTCTGGATCAGCGACAGCCGGTCGGCGGCGGTGATGATGGCATCCACCTCCCGCGCATGGCGGGGGAAGTGCTGGGCCAGCCGGCGGACGTAATCCTGCGCGGCCTCCTCCAGCGCCACGTCGGGCGCCGTCCAGAAGCTTTCGGATTTCGCCTCGCGGAGCGCCTTCACGACATGCTCGGCGAGCCGCTCGGCCATGTCGCCGTCGCCCGGTTCCATGGCGAGGAAGGTCTGGGCGACATACCAGACGAGGTTGGCATTCAGCCGCTTCGGCGCGAAGCCCTGGCAGATGCGGAACCAGGCCGCGAAGCATTCGGGCTCGTAGGTGATGGCGGCGATGCGCATCCGCGCATCCTCGCTGCGCTTGGTGTCGTGGCTGGAGGTCAGCGACAGACCGAGCGGCATATGCTCCGCCCGCCGCTCCATGGCGCGGTGGAAGCCCTCGATGCCGAGCGGGTCGTCATCCGGCTCGCCGCCGACCTCGTTGGCGGAGAGGAGCCGCACCTCGCGGTAGAAGGCCGTATCCTCCGCCGATTTGGCGACGGCGGCGCCGGTGACCTGTTGCAGGCGCAGGCGGAGCCGCGCGGTGGCCGGCGTCGCATGGGTGAGCACCTCGGCGAGGAAGGGCAGCGCGCCGGGGTCGATGAGCCGCGCCGCCGCCCGCTCGGCCGTGGCCCGCACGAGCGCCTTGTCGGCCTCGGAGATCCGGGTCGCGGTCATGTACGTGCGGTAGCGGGGGAAGGCGGAGATGAACTCGACCAGCGCCTCACGGAGCGTCTCGGGGCCGAACTCGCAGCCGCGCGGATCGGCGGCGGCGACCTCGCTGAAAAGCCGGTGCAGCGTCCAGAGCTCGGCGGCGAGGTCCTGCGTCATCACCTGATGACGAGCGCTCTGGATGATCTCCTCGACCGCGTCGGTGCGGCCCGTCGCCTCGCGGTAATCCTCGGCGATGCGCTCGAGGCCCTCACCGTCGGTCAGAAGCCGCGACAGCGCCCGGGCGACGACATAGCCGGTCGTGCCCTCGATGGGCCAGGCATCGGGCAGCGTCTCGGGGCCGGAGAGGATCTTCTCCACCCAGATCGGCGTGTCGCCCACGCGGGCGCGCAGCCGGTCGAGATAGCCCGCCGGATCGGCCAGCCCGTCGACATGGTCGATGCGGATGCCGTTCACGATGCCCTCATCCACGAGCTGGAAGAGCAGCCGATGGACATCCTCGAACACCGCCTCGTCCTCGACGCGGACACCGACGAGCCCGGTGACCGAGAAGAAGCGCCGGTGGCTGAGGATGTCGTTCTCCGTCCGCCAGTGGACGAGCTGCCAGGGCTGCGCCTCGTAGAGCTCGCGCAGCGCCTCGAGATCGCCGTCGCGGGCGGCGTCGGAGGGCGTGCCGCAGAGCGGCACCTGCAACCCGCCGGTATCGAGCACTGGCCCGTCCTCGGCATCGACGATCTTGAGCTGCGGCAGCACCTCCACGAAGGGCGCCGGCAGCCAGGGCAGGCGGATGCGCTCGGCGGCGGGGTCGAGGTCGAAATGCTTGGCGTAGCGGCTCTTCTCGCCGTGGCGGAGCACGTCGCGCAGCCAGGGCGTGTCGACCGAGAAGGCCATGTGGTTCGGCACGATGTCGAGCACGAGGCCCAGCCCCCTGCCCTTCAGCGCCTCCGACAGGCGGCGGAGGCCGTCGAGCCCGCCGAGGGAGGGCTCGATCTCGCCGGGGTCGGTGACGTCATAGCCGTGCGTCGAGCCGGGCACGGCCGTGAAGAGCGGCGAGGCGTAGAGATGGGAGACGCCGAGATCGGCGAGATAGGGCACCAGCGCCGCGGCGCTGTCGAAATCCATCCCCTGCCGGAACTGCAGGCGGTAGGTGGCGGTGGGAAGGCTCATAAGCTCACGTTGATCCAGTGCACGGCGGATTTCGGGGCACCGGGCGGAGCGGTGCGGTGAATCTCCTCGCCGGTGGTCCGCGGCAAGTCGCGGGGCTCGTCGGAAAGGTTGGCGCGGAGCTGCAGCGTCGCGCCACCGAGCCGCCAGTCGACGGCAAGGATGCCGTCCTCAGCCTTGATGAGATGACCGGCGCCGCCGGCGGTCTCGGCCAGGCGCGGCACGACATGGCGGGCGCGGAGCTCGAGGAGCGTCTTGAGCCGCGCCTGATGGGCCCGGCCCTCGGCGCTGTCACGCCGCTCGGGGTCGAGTTTGCAGGCGCGGAAGGTGCTCTCAGCGATCGGATCGGGGATGTCGGCGCCGGAGAAGGAGGCGAAGGCCGCGAATTCCTCGGCGCGGCCGGAGCGGACGGCCTCGTCCAGCTCTCCGCCGAAATGGGCGAAGAAGGTGAAGGGCCGCGTCTCGCCATATTCCTCGCCCATGAAGAGCAGCGGGATATGCGGCGACAGGAGGAGGATCGCGGTCAGCGCCTCCAGCGTCGCGGCGTCCGTCAGGGAGATCAGCCGCTCGCCGAGTGCGCGGTTGCCGGTCTGGTCGTGGTTCTGCAGGAAATCGACGAAGGCCGTCGGCGGCAGATGGGTGGAGCGCTTGCCGCGCCCGCCCTCGCCCTGGAAGGAGAAGCCCTCCGCCAGCGCCCGGCCGAGATGGCGGAGCGGGTCATCGGCGAAATCGGCGTAGTAGCCCTCCGCCTCGCCGGTGGCCAAGGCATGGGCGGCATTGTGGAAATCGTCGTTCCACTCGCCTGTATGGCGCAAGACAGACCCGTCTGTCTCGCGCTCGTGCAGATGGGTGACGTTGCGGTTGTCCTCCGTCGTCAGCACGATCATGCGGCCCTTGAGCGTGCTGCGCACCTCCGACGCCAGTTCGAGCAGCAGTTCGGGATCGGAGCTGTCCTTGATCTGGTCGACCGCATCGAGGCGGAGCCCGTCGAAGCCGAATTCCGTCAGCCAGTAAAGCGCATTCTCGATGAAGAAGCGGCGGACGGGGCTTTCCGTGTAATCGATGCCGGCGCCCCAGGGCGTGGTGCGGGCGGCGTCGAAGAAGGGCTCCGCATAGGCGTGGAGGTAATTTCCGTCCGGCCCGAAGTGGTTGTAGACGACATCGAGAAGGACCATCAGCCCCGCGTCATGGGCGGCGTCGATCAGCGCGGAGAGGTCATCCGGGCTGCCGTAGGTTGGGTGGGGGCAATAGGGCAGAACGCCGTCATAGCCCCAGCCCCGGTCGCCGCCGAATTGCGCGAGCGGCAGGATCTCGATCACCGTGATGCCAAGCCCGGCCAGCCGGGGCAGCTCGTCGATGGCGGCGCGATAGGTGCCCGCCTCGGTGAAGGTGCCTATGTGCAGCTCGTAGATCACCGCCTCTTCCCAGAGCCGGCCCGGCCAGGCTTCGGCGGTGCGGGGGGCGGTGACGAGCGATGGCCCGTGCACGTCGCCCTCCTGCCGGCGGGCGGCGGGATCGGGGACGGCGGTTCCGTCGGGCAGGACGAAGGCATAGGCATCGCCCTCGGCCGCTTCGGTGGTGAGGGCGAACCAGCCGCCCTCCTCCGCCACCATCGGCAGATCGTGGCCGCCGAGCCGAAGCGTCAGCCGCTCGCAGCCCGGCGCCCAGAGACGGAAGCGCCATTGGCCGGGGCCGGCCGGGATACAGCCCCAGCTATACGATTGATCATCCATGCATTTCGGTCTCGAACAGGGCGAAACTGCGGGCCGGCAGGGCCGCGCCGCCATCTTCGGGTTTCAGGGGCGCGTCGGGATCGGCGACGCCCGTCGCGGTGTCGACAAGCCGGCGCCAGGTGCGGCTCGCATCGCCCGGCATCAGGAAGGCCACGTCGGTGTCGGAGGCGTTGAGCGCCATGAAGAGGAAGGTGCCCTCCTCGTGCAGCAAGAGCCCCACGGCGCGCGCCTCGCCATTGCCCCAATCCTCGTCGCGCATCTCCTCGCCATCGGGGCGCAGCCATTTAGCGAAGCGCCCGTGGCGGGCATCGGGGCCTGCGTGGAGGTAGCGTTCGGCGAGGAACAGGCCGCGCGTGGCGCGGATCTGCAGAAGGCCGCGGACGAACTCTTCGAAGGCGAGCTGCTCTTCGCCCGCCTCCCAATCCAGCCAGTTGATCTCGCCCGGCTGGCAATAGCTGTTGTTATTGCCCATCTGCGAGCGGCCGCGCTCGTCGCCCATCAGGATCATGGGCGTGCCTTGCGAAAAGATCAGCGTGGCCATGAGGTTGCGGCGCTGGCGATCCCTCAGCGCGAGGATGGCGTGATCGTCCGTCGGCCCCTCGACGCCGCAGTTCCACGAAAGGTTGTGGCTGTGGCCGTCGCGGTTCTCTTCGCCATTCGCCTCGTTGTGCTTGTCGTTGTAGGAGACGAGATCCATCAGCGTGAAGCCGTCATGGGCGGTCACGAAATTGACGCTCGCCCAGGGGCGGCGGCCGGCCTTCTGGAAGGTCGGGGCCGAGCCGAGCAGCGCCTCCGCCATGTCGGGCAGCTTGCCGCCGTCGCCCTTCCAGAAGGCGCGGGTGGTGTCGCGATACTTGTCGTTCCACTCCGCCCAGCCGGGGGGGAAATTGCCGACCTGATAGCCGTTCGGCCCGGTGTCCCAGGGCTCGGCGATGAGCTTCACGCCGGCGAGGATCGGATCCTGCCGCACCGCCTCGAGGAAGACCGCATGTTCCGAGAAGCTGTCGCGGTCGCGGCCGAGCGTGGAGGCGAGGTCGAAGCGGAAGCCGTCGACATGGCATTCCTCGACCCAGTAGCGAAGGCTGTCCATCACCATCTGCAGCACGCGGGAATTGCGCAGATTCAAGGAGTTGCCGGTGCCGGTCGTGTCGAAGTAATAGCGCGGATCGTCGGCGAGCGTGTAGTAGCTGGCGTTGTCGATGCCGCGGAAGCTCAGCGTCGGGCCCATCTGGTTGCCCTCGGCGGTGTGGTTGTAGACCACATCCATGATGACCTCGATCTCCGCCTCGTGCAGGCGGCGGACCATCAGCTTGAACTCGTGGAGCGAGCCGTTGTCGGTGAGGAAGCGCGGCGCCGGGGCGAAGAAGCCGAGGGTCGAATAGCCCCACCAGTTGACGAGCCCTTTGTCGGTCAGGTGCCCTTCGTCATAGAAGGCCTGCACGGGCAGCAGCTCCAGCGAGGTGACGCCGAGCTGCACCAGATGGTCGATGACGCGCGGGTCGGCCAGCCCCTCGAACGTGCCGCGGAGCTTCGGCTCGATGTCCTGCCGGCCCATGGTCATGCCGCCGACATGCGCCTCGTAGATCACCGTGCGGCCCCAGGGTTGCCCTGGGCGGAAGTCGCCGCCCCAGGTATGGGCGCTGTCGACCACCACCGATTTCGGCACGACGAAGGCGCTGTCGCGCCGGTCGTAGCTGAGGTCGCCCTGCGAATGGCCCATCCGGTAGCCGAAGATCGCTGAATGCGGGCGCAGGTCTCCCCGGTGCTGGAGCGCATAGGGGTCGAGGAGCAGCTTGTGCGGGTTGAAGCGGTGGCCCGCCTCGGGCGCATAGGGCCCGTGCACCCGGTAGCCGTAGAGCTGGCCGGGGCGCACATCGGGCAGATAGCCGTGCCAGACCTGGTGCGTGTATTCCGGCAGCTCGATCCGCGCCGTCTCGCGGCGGCCGCGGGAGTCGAAGAGGCAGAGCTCGACCTTGGTCGCATTGGCGGAGAACAGGGCGAAGTTCGTCCCCGTCCCGTCCCATGTCGCGCCGAGGGGCACGTCCGATCCGGCGAGAATCGGGCGCTCGGTCACCACGGCGGGGGCTTTCATGGATGGTTACTCCGGTGTGAGGAACAGCGTGCCAAGCGGTGGCAGGGTCAGCGCGGCGGAGGCCGGCAGCCCGTGCAGCCCTTCCTCAACGGCGTAGACCCGCCCACCGTTCCCTGCACCGGAGCCGCCGTATTCGGGCGCGTCGGAATTCAGGCGCTCTGCCCAATTTCCAGCCGAGGGCATGCCGATCCGGTAGCCCTCGCGCACCACCGGCGCCATGTTGCAGATGACGACGACGGGCTTGGTGCCCTCCTCGCCATAGCGGACGAAGGAGAAAACGTTGTTCTCGGCATCGCCGCCCTCGATCCAGCGGAAGCCCTCGGGCGAGCAGTCGCGCTCATGGAGCGCCGGCTCGGCCCGGTAGAGCCCGTTCAGATCGCGGACGAGCTTGCGCAGCCCCTCGTGGTGCGGGTCGGAGAGCAGGTGCCAGTCGAGCGACTGGTCGTGGTTCCACTCCCGCTCCTGCCCGAACTCGCCGCCCATGAAGAGCAGCTTCTTGCCCGGGTGCCCCCACATGAAGCCGTAATAGGCACGCAAGTTCGCAAACTTCTGCCAGCGGTCGCCCGGCATCTTGCCGAGCATCGAGCCCTTGCCGTGGACGACCTCGTCATGGCTGAGCGGCAGGACAAAATTCTCCGAGAAGGCATAGACCAGCCCGAAGGTCATCTCGTGGTGATGATACTTCCGGTGGATCGGATCCTGGCTCATGTAGGCCAGCGTGTCGTGCATCCAGCCCATGTTCCACTTGAAGTCGAAGCCGAGGCCGCCGTCATGGACGGGGCGCGAGACGCCCGGCCAGGCCGTCGATTCCTCGGCGATGGTCAGCGCGCCCGGCGCGTAGTCGCGGGCCACTTCGTTGACGCCCTTGAGGAAATCGATGGCATCGAGATTCTCGCGGCCGCCGTAGCGGTTGGGGATCCACTCGCCGTCTTTCCGCGAATAATCGAGGTAGAGCATCGAGGCGACGGCATCGACGCGCAGCGCGTCGACATGCAGCTCCTTCAGCCAGTAGGTCGCCGAGGCGCGCAGGAAGTTCGCCACCTCCTGCCGGCCGAAATTGTAGATCAGCGTGTTCCAGTCCTGGTGGAAGCCCTGCCGCGGGTCGGCATGTTCGTAGAGCGCCGTGCCGTCGAAATTGCCGAGCCCGTGGGCATCGGTCGGGAAGTGCGCGGGCACCCAGTCGACGATGACGCCGATGCCGGCATTGTGCAGCCGGTCGACCATCCGCGCGAAGCCCTCGGGGTCGCCGAAGCGCGAGGTGGGGGCGAACATGCCGACGGGCTGGTAGCCCCAGGAGCCGGAAAACGGGTGTTCCGAGACGGGCAGAAACTCCAGATGCGTGAAGCCCATCTCGCCCACATAGGCGATGAGCTCCTCGGCGAGCTGGTCGTAGCTCAGATAGGCGTTGCCCTCGCCCCGCCGCCAGGAGCCCAGATGCACCTCGTAGATGCTGACGGGCTCGCGGCGCTGGTCGCGGCCGCGGGCGGCGATCCAGCCGTCGTCCGTCCATTCGTGCTTGGGCAGGCCGTGGACGATGGAGGCGGTCTCGGGCGGGTTCTCGGCATGGAAGCCGACCGGGTCGGCCTTCAAGGGCAGCGTGTGGCCGTAGGCGCCGACGATCTCGTATTTGTAGATCTCGCCCTTGCCGATGCCGGGGACGAAGAGCTCCCAGACCCCCGTCGCGCCGCGGCGGCGCATCGGGTGGCGGCGCCCGTCGAAGGCGTTGAAATGGCCGACCACCGAGACGCGCCGGGCATTCGGCGCCCAGACGGCGAAGGCGGTGCCCTCGACGCCCTCATGAATCGCAGGATGCGCGCCGAGGCGGCGGTAGAGCTCTTCGTGGCGGCCCTCGCCGAGGAGGTATTCGTCCATCTCCCCCAGCACCGGGCCGAAGGCATAGGGATCCGCCAGCTCCCACTCATGCCCCTGGGCATTGCGGTAGTGCAGTCGGTAAGCGAAGGGCTTCTTCTTCGGCATCGCGCCGTGGAAGAAGCCATCGGGTCGGAGCTGTTCCAGCGGCGCCACGGGGCGGCCCTTGGCGTCGAGCACGGTGATCTCGGTGGCGTCGGGGGAGAAGACGCTGACCGTCACCGGCCCGCCCTCTTCCTGATGCATCCCCAGCCAGCGGAACGGGTCGCCCTGCAGGCCGCGGATGATCGCGTCGATCTCTTGCGGCGGCGGGGCCGTGTCGAGTGTCTTGGTCATGCATCACCTTCCTCTGGGAGCATCGTCGCGAGCGCGGCGAGGCCGATGTCGAGCCATGTCGGCCGCATCGCGAGTTCATAGCCGACCTGATAGGCGGCCTTTTGTATGTAGAGCGCATCGAGCAGCGCCGCGGCGAAGGCGGGATCCTTCGGATGCGCGGGGCTGGGGGCGATGGCGGCATCATAGGCCTCGCGCAGTTCGGCGGAGGCACGGTCGTGCCAGGCGTCGATCTGCGCGGCCGCTTCGGCGTCGTCGCCGCCGGCGCCCCTCGTCCATTTGCGGGCCGCGAAGGCGGCGTAATCCAGCGAGTGGATCATGCCGGCGAGGTCGCGGAGCGGCGCCGCCTTGGCGCGGCGTTCGTCCATCGTCCGCCGGGGCTCGCCCTCGAAGTCGATGATCATCACGTCGTTCTGCGCGACGAGCACCTGGCCGAGGTGGTAATCCCCGTGGATGCGGGTGAGCGCGCCCGAGGGCGTCATCTTGCCGAGCGCCTTCAGGCGCTTCTTCAGCGCCTTTCCGCCCTTCTGCACCCGCTCCGCCAGCTCGGCGGTCTCGGGCGAGAGGTCCTTCGTGGAGGTGAGGCTGGCCAGCACGGCGTCCAGCTCCTCCGTCACCTCGTCGGTGAAGGCGCGCAGCCGCTCCTTCGTCATCTCCTCGGGGGCGAAGTCGGGCTCCGTCCCCTTGGCGAGGGCGACATGCATCTCGGCCGTGCGCCGGCCGATCAGCGGGGCGAGGTCGAGGCCCGGCAGGTAGGAATCCGGGGCGCCATCGTCGATGGCGGCCTCGGCAACCATGCGCTCGAGCCCGTCGGTCACCGCCGCCCAGGCATCGCCCTGGTTGCGGACGAAGCCGAAGGCGGCGCCGAGCGAGGTGCGCTTGCCGGCATCGCTTTCGAAGGCGAGCTCGCCGAGGAAGGCAGGCGTGCCGTCGAAGCCGCCGGGGCCGGTCAGGTAGCGCGAGACCTCGATATCGGGCTGCACCCCCTCGCGGAGACGGCGGTAGAGCTTGAGGATCGCCTTGTCGGAGAAGGCCATGGTGGCGTTCGACTGCTCGACGTTAAGGAGGCGCGCCTCGCCCGGATCCTCCAGCGCATCCATCGCCGGCACCTTGTCGAGGATCAGCCGGCCGCCCCGCGCCTCGATCACCCCGCCTTCGCGGAGCTTCTCGAAGAGCGCGGTCATGGCCGGCACATCGGCCGTGCCGTCGATGAGCCCGCCGACGGAGGGCCCGCGGCGGAGCTTGGAGAGCGTATAGCCGAGCGTCGGCGAGCCGAAGGAGACGTGATCCTCCCCCCAGAGCGCGGCGAGCGGCAGAAGGTACTCCTGCACCTCGTCGCCGAGGTCGACCTCAAGAAGCGACAGCGCGGCGCGGCCCTCCTCCAGATCGGCCAGGGGCGCGATGGAGGTGGACTTGATCACCTTGTCCTTCGCGGCGAACCAGCGTTGCAGCGGCAGGTAGTTCGGCAGGACATCCTCCTGCAGCATCCGCCCCTCGCGGCCCGAAAGCGCGCTCGAGACGCGGCCGTCGCGGGTCGTCAGCGTCAGGAATTCCGGCAGGATCTCCTGCGGCGCGGCGCGCCAGCTCGGCGCCTCCGTCTCGTCGGCGAGGAGGAACCAGAAAAAGCCGTAGGCCGGCAGGGTGACGAGATAGGGCAGCGCCCCGATCGGCGGGAAGGCAGAATGCCCCGTCAGCTCGACCGGCACGCGGCCGGCATAGGCGCCGAGGTCGATCTCGACCGCCTGCGCCTGCCGCGACAGGTTGGCGACGCAGAGGACGGCCGTGCCCTCGTATTCGCGGATATAGGCCAGCACCTTGCGGTTGGAGGGATAAAGGAGCCGCATCTCGCCCCGCCCGAACACGTCGTGGTTCTGGCGGACGGCGACCATGCGGCGCATCCAGTTGAGCAGCGACGACGGGTCGTTCGACTGCGCCTCCACATTCCGCGCCTCATAGCCGAAGACCGGATCCTGGATCGTCGGCAGATAGAGCCTTTGCGGCTCGGCGCGGGAGAAGCCCGCATTCCTGTCGGGCGACCATTGCATCGGCGTGCGCACGCCGTCGCGGTCGCCGAGATAGATATTGTCGCCCATGCCGATTTCGTCGCCGTAATAGAGGATCGGCGTCCCCGGCATCGACATCAGCATGGAATTGAGGAGTTCTTGCTTCCGCCGGTCGTTCTGCAGAAGCGGTGCAAGACGGCGGCGAATGCCCATGTTGATCCGCGCCCGCTTGTCGCTGGCGTAGAAATTCCACAGGTAATCGCGCTCCTTGTCGGTCACCATCTCGAGCGTCAGCTCGTCATGGTTGCGCAGGAAAATCGCCCATTGGCAATTGTCGGGAATCTCCGGCGTCTGCCGGATGATATCCGTGATCGGGTGCCGATCCTCCTGGGCGACGGCCATGTACATACGCGGCATCAGCGGGAAGTGAAAGCCCATGTGGCATTCATCCCCATCGCCGAAATAGGGCCGCGTATCCTCCGGCCACTGGTTGGCCTCGGCGAGGAGCATCCGGCCCTCGTAATGCTGATCGAGATCGGCGCGGATCGCCTTCAGCACGTCGTGGGTCTCGTCCAGGTTCTCGTTGTTGGTGCCGTCACGCTCCACCAGATAGGGAATGGCATCGAGCCGGAGGCCGTCGACCCCCTTGTCGAGCCAGAAATGCATGACATCGAGAACGGCCTTCAGCACCTCGGGATTGTCGAAATTGAGATCCGGCTGGTGGTCGAAGAAGCGGTGCCAGTAGAATTGCTCGGCGACCGGGTCCCAAGTCCAGTTGGAATCGTGGGTGTCGTTGAAGATCACCCGCGTCTTGTCCATCCATTTCGCCGGATCGTCCGACCAGACATACCAGTTGCGCTCGGGGCTGCCCTTCGGCGCATGGCGCGCCTTCTGAAACCACTCGTGCTGGTCCGAGGTGTGGTTGATGACGAGCTCGGTGATGACCTTGAGCCCCCGGCGATGCGCCTCGGCGACGAAGGCGTCGAAATCCTCCATCGTGCCGTAGGAGGGGTTTATCTCGTTGTATTCCGCGATGTCATAGCCGTCGTCGCGGAGCGGCGAGGGATAGAACGGCAAGAGCCACACGGCCGTCGCGCCGAGCGACTGCACATGGTCGAGCCGCGACATGAGGCCGGCGAAATCGCCGACCCCGTCGCCGTTGCTGTCCATGTAGGCCTTGACGTGAAGCTGGTAGATGATTGCGTCCTTGTACCAGTCCGCCGACTGGAGGCCCTCTTCGGCCATGGTCGTTTCGGCGAGACTCATACGGCACCTCCGGGCGGGAAAAGTTTCCAGATCGCATAGGGTCGGTTTTCGGGATCGAGCGTCAGCATATGGTCCTTGCCGTGCCACATGAAGCGATTGCCGTGAACGGCATCCTCCACCTCGATGGAGGCGGCATCTTCCAGCCCGAATTCCCAGAGCGGGACCTCGAAGTTGAATTGCGCGCCCGCATGGGGGTCGATCAGCACATGAAAGAGAAGGTAATTGCGCGCCACCGGGTCGAAGCGCCCGTAATACAGCACGCGCTCGTCATGGGCGGTGAAGAACTTCAGGTTGAGGAAGTCCTTCATCGCCGGGTTCTCGCGCCGGAGGCGATTGATGAGGCGGATATCGTCCTTGATATGCCCCTCGGCATCGAAATCGCGGTGGCGGAGCTGGTATTTCTCGCTGTCGAGATATTCCTCTTTCCCTGGCAGCGGCGCCGCCTCGCAGAGCTCGAAGCCCGAATAAAGCCCCCAGTTGCCCGAGAGGGAGGCCGCCATGATCGCCCGGGTGCGGAAGCCCGGGCGGCCGGAATATTGAGTGAAGATCGGATTGATATCCGGCGTGTTGACGAAGAAGTTCGGCCGCATGTAGTGGCGGCATTCCTCCGTCGTCAGCTCCTCCAGATACTCCTGCAGCTCGGCAGCGGTATTGCGCCAGGTGTAATAGGTATAGCTCTGGTTGTAGCCGACCTTGGCGAGGCGCTTCATGACCTTCGGGCGGGTGAAGGCCTCCGAGAGGAACACCGTCCCCGGATACTGGGCGCGCACCTCCGCGATGATCCATTCCCAAAAGGGGAAGGGCTTCGTATGCGGATTGTCGACGCGGAAGTTCTTCACGCCCTTGTCGGACCAGAAGAGGAAAAGATCGCGGATCGCCTCCCAGAACGGCGCATTCGGGGCGCCGTCGTCGAGGTAATAGCGGAAGTTGACGATATCCTCGTATTTCTTCGGCGGGTTCTCGGCGTATTTGATCGTCCCGTCCGGGCGCCGCTCGAACCAGTCGGGATGCTCCCTGATCCAAGGGTGGTCGGGCGAGGCGTTGAGCGCGATGTCCATCGCGATCTCGATCCCCTCCTGAGCCGCCGCCTTCACCAGCGCCTCGAAATCGGCGAAGGTGCCGAGCTCGGGGTGCAGCGCGTCCATCCCGCCCTCGGGCGATCCGATGGCATAGGGCGAGCCGATGTCGCCGGGCTCGGATTTCAGCGAGTTGTTCTTGCCCTTGCGGTTGGTCGTGCCGATCGGGTGGATCGGCGGGAAGTAGAGGACGTCGAAGCCGAGGTCCTTCACGTAAGGCAGCCGCGAGATCACGTCGCGGAACGTGCCGTGCTGACCCTCGGGGCCGGTCGAGCGCGGGAAGAGCTCGTACCAGGCGGAGAAGGCGGCGCGCTCGCGGTCGATCCAGAGCGGCAGGGCCTCGCTCTCGGTGACGTTGGCGCGGGGGCCGTGGGCGGCCATGAGCGCCGTCGTCTCGTCGGAGAGCAGAACGGAGGTGTCGCCCGCCTTGGCGGCGCGAATGAGGTCGGCGATCTCGGGGCCGGCTTTCTTGACGCGGTCGAGGAGCTGCGCGGCCTCCTGCACCTCCACCGTCACATCCTGCCCGGCGGCGATCTTCTTGCCGGTGTCGCGGGCCCAGGTGGCCCAGAGGTCACGCCAGGCCCGGATGGAGAACCGCGCCGGCCCGACCTGATCGAAGGAGACATCGGCCTCCCAGCGGTCGTTCTGGCCCTTGGTCATGGGCGTCTCGCCGGCTGCGGTCACCACGGTGGCGGCGATGACCTCATGCCCGTCCGACATGATGTCGGCCTCGATGGTCAGCGGCCAGCCGGCGACGCCCTTGGCGGCGAAGCGGCCGGCATCGACCTGGGGCGAGACCGCCTCGATGGCGAGGCGATGTGCCGCAAGATCCTGCAAGCTTGGCGATGTGGCTGGCGTTGCCTCTTTGGGCATTCCTGTCCCTCCGTCGCTGAAAAGCGTCCCTGTTGCCGGACGGGTTGCCCCGCCGGTCATGGTTAAACTAACCCGGCTCGCGGGAGGTTCCACCCCGTCCTCCGGGCGCTTCCGGCGGTGCGAGGGCCAGCGGGGGCGTTGACAAGCGCCGCGCGGCTTGGTCTGAGAAATCCGACAGATTCACTAGGAGATTCTCCATGCACCGCCTCGCCCCCGCTCTTGTCGCCGCCCTGCCCGCCATTCTCCCGGCCGGGCCGCTTCTCGCCCAGGCGGCGGAGGATTATCCCGTCACCATCACCCATGCGCTCGGAACGACCGTTCTGACCGCAAAGCCCGAGCGGGTGTCGACGGTGCAATGGGCCAATCACGAGGTGCCGCTGGCGCTCGGAATCGTGCCCGTGGGCTTTGCTGCCGCAAATTTCGGCGATGACGATGGCGACGGGCTCCTGCCCTGGGTCACGGAGCGTCTGGCCGAGCTCGGGGCCGAGGCGCCGGTGCTCTTCGACGAAGGCGACGGAATCGATTTCGAGGCGGTCGCGGCGACGGAGCCCGATGTGATCCTCGCCGGTTATTCCGGCCTCAGCCAGGAGGATTACGACACGCTGAGCCAGATCGCGCCCACCATCGCCTATCCCGATGCGCCCTGGGCGACCGACTGGCGCCAGTCGATCCGCATCAATGCGACCGGCATGGGCATGGCCGAAGAGGGCGACGCGCTGATCGCCGAGATCGAGGCGGAGATCGACGAGACCATCGGCCAGTATCCCGAGCTCGACGGCAAGTCGGTGATGTTCATCACCCATCTCGACACGACAGACCTGTCTGTCCTCAATTTCTACACCACCGCCGACACGCGGGTGAAGTTCTTCGAAGACCTCGGTCTCGAGATGCCGCAGAGCGTCATCGACGCCTCCGCCGGCGGCTCCTATTCCGGCTCGGTCAGCGCCGAACAGATCGACGCCTTCGATGATGTCGACCTCGTGGTGACCTATGGCGGGCAGGAGCTCATCGACGCGCTGGAGGCCGACCCGCTGACCTCGAAGATGCCGGCGGTCGAGAACGGCGCCATCGTGACGTTGGGCAATGACCCGCTCGGCACCGCCGCCAACCCGACGCCTCTGGCGCTCTCCTGGGTGCTTGGCGATTACGTCGCGCTCCTCGCCGAGGCGGCGCGGGCGGGCGAGTGAGCGAGGCCAGCCTCGCCGCGCCGCACCACCGGCGCGCCGCCCTGCCCCGCGGGTTCTGGCTTCTGGCCGTGCTCGCGGGGCTCGCGGTGCTTTGCGCGCTCTCGGTCGCCATCGGCACGCGGAGCGTCAGCCTCGCCGAGATCTGGGGCGGCCTCACCGGCGCCACCGAGACCATCGGCGAGGCGGCGGTCTCGAAGCGCCTGCCCCGGACGCTGCTCGCCGCGCTGGCGGGCGCCGGGCTCGGGCTCTCCGGCGCCGTCCTTCAAGGCGTCACGCGCAATCCGCTGGCGGATCCGGGCATCCTCGGCGTCAATGCCGGGGCGGCGCTGGCGGTGACGCTGGGCCTCGCCTTCTTCGGCCTCGCGGGGTTTCACGCCTATATCTGGACTGCCATCGCCGGTGCCGGCCTGACCGCGGGGTTCGTCTATGCCATCGCCTCGGTCGGCCCCGGCGGGGCGACCCCTCTCAAGCTGGCGCTCGCGGGCGTCGCGAGCACCGTGGCCATCGGCGCCTTCATCAGCGCCGTGCTTCTGCCCCATGCCGATATCGCCGGTGGCGCGCAGGCCTGGCAGGTGGGAGGCGTCGGCGGCGCCGGCTTCGCGGGCATCCGCGCCGTCCTGCCCTTCCTGGCCGCGGGCTGCGCCCTGTCGCTCGCCTCGGGGGGCGCGCTGAACGCGCTGGCGCTGGGGGACGAGATGGCGGCGGGCCTCGGCGAGCGCGTGATGCTGGCGCGGGCCGCCGCCGCGCTCGGGGCCGTGCTCTTGGCCGGGGCGGTGACCGCGATCTGCGGGCCGATCGGCTTCGTCGGGCTCGCGGTGCCGCATCTCTGCCGCCTGATCTTCGGGCCGGATTACCGCTGGCTGCTGCCGCTGTCGGCCCTGACGGGCGCGGCCCTTCTGATCGGCGCCGACGTGGCGGGCCGCGTCATCGCCCGGCCGTCGGAGCTTGACGTCGGCATCGTGACGGCCTTTCTCGGCGCGCCGGTCTTCATCTGGATCGTCCGCCGGCAGAAGCTGAAAGACCTGTGAGCCGGCCGCCCATCACCGGAACCCTGACCGACACGCTCGCCGCTGCCCGGCGGCAGCGTGGCCGCCGGCGCGCGGGGCAGCTTGCCGCGCTCGCCGCCGTGGTTCTGGCGCTCGTCGCGCTGACGCTGATGGTCGGCCAGAGCGTCACGCCGCCCGGCGATGTCGCCCGCGTGCTCCTCGGGCGGGATGTGCCCGGCGCCGGCTTCACGATCGGCACGCTCCGCGCGCCCCGGGCGCTCATGTCTCTGCTCACCGGGCTCAGCTTCGGCCTGGCCGGGGCGGCCTTCCAGACCATGCTGCGCAACCCGCTCGCCTCGCCCGACATCATCGGCATCTCCTTCGGCGCGAGCGGCGCGGCCGTCGCGGGGATCGTCTTCTTCGGTCTATCCGGCAGCGCCGTCGCCCCCGTCGCCATCGCCGGGGGGCTCGGGGTGGCGCTCGGCATCTATGCGCTCGCCTGGCGGGGCGGCGGCGTGGCCGGCGCGCGGCTCATCCTCATCGGCATCGGCATGGCGGCGATGATGCAGAGCGTCATCTCCTACAGCCTCCTGAAAGCCAGCACCTGGAGCCAGAACGAGGCGATCCGCTGGATGGCCGGCTCGGTCAACGGCGCGACGCTCGCGGAGGCGGTGCCGCTCGCGCTGGCGCTCGCTGTCTGCGGCGGCGTGCTCCTCCTCCGCGCGCGGGATCTGGAGGCGCTGCGGCTCGGCGATGACACGGCCGCCGCGCTCGGCATCCGCGTCGGGTGGCTGCGGATCACGGTGCTCCTCGCCGCCGTGGGGCTCGTCGCCTTCGCCACCGCCGCCGCCGGGCCCATCGCCTTCGTGGCGTTCCTGTCGGGGCCCATCGTCTCGCGCCTGATCGGGCCGGGGCGCTCACTCCTGCTGCCCGCCGCGCTCGGCGGGGCGGTGCTGGTGCTCGGCGCCGACTGGATCGGCCAGTTCGCCCTGCCCATGCGCTTTCCCGTCGGCATCGTCACCGGGGCGCTGGGGGCGCCCTGGCTCGTCTATCTCATCGCCCGGAGCAACCGGGTGGGAGCCGCCTCATGACCCAGAGCCTCGTCACCGAAGATCTTGCCGCCGGCTACGGTTCGCGCGCCGTGCTGCATGGCATCGACCTCACAGTGCCGCCGGGCAGGATCACCGCCATCGTCGGCGCCAATGCCTGCGGAAAGTCGACGCTGCTTCGCGCCATGTCGCGGCTTCTGCCGCCGCGGGCGGGCCGGGTGCTGCTCGATGGCAAGGAGGTCCACCGGATGCCGGCGCGGGCGCTGGCGCGGCAGCTCGGGCTCCTACCCCAGGCGCCGCTGGCGCCGGAGGGGATCACCGTCGCCGATCTGATCGGCCGCGGGCGGCACCCGCATCACGGTCCCTTCCAGCGCTGGAGCCGCGAGGATGACGCGGCGGTGGCGGCGGCGATGGAGGCGACGCAGACGGTCGATCTCGCCGAGCGCGCCGTCGACGAGCTGTCCGGCGGGCAGCGGCAGCGGGTCTGGATCGCCATGGCGCTGGCGCAGGAGACGGATGTGCTGCTCCTCGACGAGCCGACGACCTTCCTCGACGTGGCGCATCAGGTGGAGGTGCTGGACCTGCTCGTCGACCTCAATGCCGCGCGGGGGACGACCGTCGTCATGGTGCTGCATGACCTCAACCTCGCGGCCCGCTATGCCCATCACCTCGTCGCCCTCGCCGCCGGCCGGCTCCATTCCGCCGGCCCGCCCGCGGCGGTGCTGACGGAAGAGATGGTGGCGCATGTCTTCGGCCTCTCCGCCCGGATCATCCGCGACCCGGTCGCGGGCACGCCGCTGATGCTGCCCATCGGGCGGCACCGGAGTGGCGGCGCGGGCTGGGGGAGCTAACTCCCCGCCACCAGATCGGCGAGCGCCTGGCCGAGGAGCCGGCTTGTGTCGGCGAGGTCGAAGACCACCGTCAGGTGGTTGCAGCCCGGCTCCACCCGCAGCGCCGAGCGCATTCCGGCGCGCTCGTAGAGCTCGTCCATCGCGGCGGCCTGAACGTGGAACGGCGCCGTTTCCGCCTCGCCGCAGGTGAAGATGCGCCGGCCGGCGGGCAGCGGCCGGGCGGAGAGTGGCGACCAGTCGGCCGCCTCCTCATGGGTCATCTTCGCCTCGTCCTTCAGGAAGCTGTCCGGAATGCCGGCGAGGTCGTAGATGCCGCTGACGAGGAGGAGCCCGGCGAGCGGCGGCACGTCCGGTGGCCCCGCATCCCCGGGCGCCTCTGCGGCGAGGAGAGACGCCAGATGCGCCCCGGCCGAATGGCCGCTCACGGTGAGCCGCCCCGGATCGGCGCCGAGCCCGGCCGCCTCGGCCGCGGCCGCCCGCACCGCCGCGCGGACCTGCCCGACGATGGCCCCGAGCCGCGTGCCCGGCATCAGGTCATAGGTGACGAGCGCGCAGATCCCGCCCGCCTCGAGCACCGGCTGGGCCACGAGCGTATGTGCCTCCTTCGAGCCCGCGCGCCAGTAGCCGCCGTGGATGAAGACATGCAGCGGCGCGCCCGGCGCTACCCGGGGCGGCAGGACGAGGTCGAAGCTCTGGCGGGGAGTGTCCCCGTAGGGCAAGCCCGGCCGGACATCGGCGCGCGCCGCGACCTCGCGGCTGCGCGCCTCCGTTTCCGCCATGATCTCGTCGAAGTCGGGGATGAAATCCCGGTTCCGGTAGAGATCCGCCATGCCAGCCTCCCGCGCCGCCCTGCCCTGCCCTGCCCTCAGAACTCGGCAGCGTAGTACTTGGCCTCCATGAACTCCAGAATGCCGTGCACGCCGCCCTCGCGGCCGAGCCCGCTCTGCTTGGTACCGCCGAAGGGCGCCGCCGGGTCGGACATGAGGCCGCGGTTGATGCCGATCATGCCGCTTTCGATGCCGCGCCCGACGCGGATCGCGCGCTTCAGATCCTGCGAATAGACATAGGCGGCGAGCCCGAATTCGGTGTCATTGGCCATGGCAATGGCCTCGTCCTCCGTCTCGAAGCGGTAGACCGGGGCAACGGGGCCGAAGATCTCCTCCCGCGCGATGGGGGCATCGGGGGAGACGTTCTCCAGCACCGTCGGTGGGTAGTAGTAGCCCTCGCCCTCGATCCGGGCGCCGCCGGTCGTGGCGCGGGCGCCGCGCTCCTTCGCGTCGCTCACCAGCCTCTCGATCTTGTCGACCGCCTTCTCGGTGATCATCGGGCCGCATTGCACGCCCTCGCCATAGCCGGGGCCGACCTTGAGCGCGGCCATGCGCCGGGTGAGCCCCTCGACGAAGGCGTCGTGAATGCCCGACTGGACGTAGAAGCGGTTGGCGGCCGTGCAGGCCTCGCCGGCATTGCGCATCTTGGCGAGCATCGCCCCGTCGAGCGCCGCCTCGAGATCGGCATCGTCGAAGACGAGGAAGGGCGCGTTGCCGCCGAGCTCCATCGAGCAGCTCACGACGCTCTTGGCCGCCTCGGCCAGCAACACCCGCCCGACGCCGGTGGAGCCGGTGAAGGAGAGCTTGCGCACCCGCGGATCGGCCAGCATCGCCGCCGTCACCCCGCCGGGATCGGAGGTGGTGAGCACGTTGACGACGCCGTCCGGCACGCCGGCCTCGGCGCCGAGCCGGGCCATGGCATAGGCCGTCAGCGGCGTCTCGGAGGCGGGCTTGAGGATCACCGTGCAGCCGGCCGCCAGCGCCGGGCCGATCTTCCGCGTCGCCATGGCGGCGGGGAAGTTCCAGGGCGTGATGAGCACCGCGATGCCGATGGGCTCGTGATCGACAAGGATGTTGTGGGCGCCCGAGGGGCTCATGCGGAACTCGCCGGGCACGCGCGTCGCCTCTTCGGCATACCAGCGGAAGAACTCCGCCGCATAGGCGACCTCGCCGCGGGCATCCGGCAGGGCCTTGCCGTTCTCGAGCGAGATGAGCAGCGCCAGCTCCTCGGCATGGGCGGTCATCAGCTCGAACCAGCGGCGGAGGATCTCCGAGCGCTGGCGTGCCGGGGTGCGGCGCCAGCCGTCGGCGGCGGCAGCGGCGGCCTCGACGGCGCGCTTCGCCTCCGGCACCCCCGCATCCGGCACCTCGCCGAGGATCCCGCCGGTGGAGGGATCGCGGACGGGGATGCCGCCGCCCTCCTCCCACCGGCCGCCGATATAGAGCGCGTTCGCATGGCGGCTGGGGTCGGCATAACCTTTGAACATCGGTCCGAGTTCCATGGGGGTCTCCTTCGGGTCAGGCGGGTCAGGTCAGGGCGGCGCGGTCGCCGGTGAAGGCCGCGCCGACGAGGCGGCGCATGTCTTCCGGCGGCAGCGGCCGGGGGTTGTTCTGGATCAGGCGGGCGATGCCGCAGGATTGCTCGGCCACCCAGTCGAGCTTTTCCTCGGCGAGGCCGAGCGCCGCGAGCGTCGGCGGGATGCCGATGCGCTCGAAGAGCGCCGCCACGGCCGGCACCACCTCGGCGCCGGAGCCAAGGCCCATGGCCGCGGCGAGCTCGTCCAGCTCCGGCCCGATCTTCGGGGCGTTCCAGGCCATCACATAGGGCATGAGGCAGGCGACGCCGGCGCCGTGGGCGGTGCCCGTGAGCGCGCCGACGGGATACTGGATCGCATGGGCGGCGGCGGTGCCGGCGGTGCCGAAGGCGAGCCCGGCCAGCGTCGCGCCCATCATCACATCGGCGCGGGCCCCGGCATTGGCGCCATCCGTGCAGGCCGCCTCCAGCCCCCGCCAGAGTGAGCGCACGGCCATGAGCGCCAGCCCGTCGGAGACGGGGTTCTTGCCGACGAAGACCCGGCGGAGGGCGATGCCCGGCTCGGGCTCACGGCGGATGGCGGTGAAGGCCTCGATGGCATGGGTCAGCGCATCGGCGCCGGCGATGGCCGTCAGCCCCTTCGGGCAGGTCAGCGTCAGGTCGGGGTCGCAGATCGACACGCTGGGCAGGAGCCAGGGGCTGGAGATGCCGACCTTGAGGCTCCGCTCGTCATCGGAGAGCACGGCGACGGGCGTCACCTCCGATCCGGTGCCGGCGGTGGTCGGCACGGCGATGAGCGGCAGGATCGGCCCGGGCACGGCGTGTTCGCCATAGTAATCCTGCGGCCGACCGCCGTGGGTCAGAAGGGTCGCGACAGTCTTCGCCATGTCGAGGCAGGAGCCGCCGCCGATGCCGATGACGAGGTCGGGCGCGAAGTCGCGCGCCGCCTCGGCGGAGGCGATGGCGGAGCCGACGGGCACGTCGGGCAGGGTCTCGCCATCGACGCGGATCGCGACGCCGGCCGCCTCGATGCCCGCCATCATCTCGAGGAAGGTCGCGTCCGCGGCGAGGCGGGCGTCGGTGACGACCAGCGCGCGGCGCCCGAGCTTCGCGGCCATGGCGCTGAGCGAGGCGCGCTGCCCCGCCCCGAAGATGAGTTCCCGCGGTGCGCGGATCGCTCCGAATAGCGTCATGTCCCGTCCTTCCCTGGTCTTTTGTCGTGTTCAGGCCGCCGCGAGGCGGAGCAATGTGTCGTAAAGCGCGTCCGGCAGCTCGATCCCTCGCTGCAGCGCCGCCTGCCGCCGGGCCCGGGCGCCGTCGCCCGGCACCCGGACGGGCTGGCCGGGCTCGGCGGGCCGCGACTGGCGGAGGCGCTCCAGATAGCCCGCGAGCGCGCCAGCCTCGCCGTCCCGCGCGCCGGGGTCGATGAGGATCACCACATCGCCCTTGTTGGCGGGGTGGAGGTCGTCGAGCGTGCCCCGCACCTCGGGCGCGAAGGCCGAGCCCGCAAGTGCGGCGACCAGAAGTTCGAAGGCGAGCCCCAGCCCGTAGCCCTTGGCGCCGCCGAAGGGCGCGATGGCGCCGGCCTTGGCGGCCTCGGCATCGGTGGTGGGGTTCCCCTCGGCATCGACGGCCCAGCCGTCGGGAATGGCCTGCACCGTCAGCGCATGATGGTGGATCTTGCCCATCGACACCGCGCTGGTGGCGAGATCGACGACGAAGGGCCCCGCCTCCGTCGGGATGCCGATGGCGACCGGGTTGGTGCCGAGCATCGCCTCCGTCCCGCCGAAGGGATGCACGAGAGCCTCGCTGGTGCTGAGGACGATGGCGATGAGGCCCTGCCCCGCCGCCCGCTCGGCGTAGAAGGAGAGCATGCCGATGTGATTGGCGTTGCGGATCGCGGCGAGGGCGATGCCGTGGCGCCGCGCCGCCTCGCCCAACGCCGCGGTGGCGGCCTCGATGACGACGGGGCCGAGCCCGCGCTGGCCGTCGATGGCGAGAAAGCCGCCCCGCGCCCAGACATGCGCGCCCGAGGCCGCCGGATCGGCGAGACCGCGGTCGATGCGCGAGACGAGCCGCGGCAGGCGCTGGGCGCCATGCGAGGGCAGCGCCCGCAGCTCCGCCTCCATCAGCACCTCGGCCTGAAGCGCGGCATGCGCCTCGGGCGCGCCGCGTTTCCGGAGCGTCATCAGCATCATGCCACGCAGGTCTTCCGCCTCGATCAGCATCTGCAGATCATATCGTATATGATAAATGATTTGACATTGGATATCCTATGTGGTGGGAATCGGGGCCTGTCAAGTCGTTCATCGTGGGAGGGGAACAGGATGGCGCCGGTTGCCGAACGTACTGCAAAGTCAGGACAAATCCGCCGGTCGAGCATCGCGGATGACGTCTATGACAGCGTTTACGAACGGCTTATGTCGCTGGAGATCGCCCCCGGCTCCCGCATCCCGATCGACGCCCTGGCGCGGGAACTCGGCGTCTCGCAGACCCCCGTCCGCGAGGTTCTGAGCCGGCTGGAGCGCGAGGGGCTCGTGCGCAAGGCGCATCTCATCGGCTATTCAGCGGCACCGCAGCTCACCCGCAAGGAATTCGACGACCTCTATACCTTCCGCCTGCTCCTCGAGCCGGAGGCCGCCCGCCTCGCCTGCCGCAACATGACGCCCGAGGCCATGGCGGCGCTGGAGGCGGCGGCGGAGGAGATGGGCAGCGGCGAGCAGCCCGTCGACCGCAACAGCCGCTATTCGCGCTTCGCCCGGGTCGACGCGCATTTCCACGACGAGATCCTGCGCATCGCCGACAACGAGGTCATCCGCCACGCGCTGACCGACCGGCATGTGCACCTGCATATCTTCCGCCTGATGTTCCACAGCCGCGTCACGCAGGAGGCGCTGGAGGAGCACGAGAACCTGCTCGCCGCCTTCCGCGCCGGCGACCCCGAGGCCGCGCATCGGGCGATGGCCCTTCACATCGAGCGCTCGCGCGCCCGCCTGCTGGCTGCCTTCGAATGAACGTCGCCGCCCCGCACCCGGCCGCCGCCAGGCCCGGCGACGGCGCCCCGACGCTGCAGGCCATCGGCCTCAGCAAGGCCTACGGGCCGATCACGGTGCTGTCCGGTATCACGCTCGACATCCGCGCCGGCGAGGTCCACGCCATCATCGGCGAGAACGGCGCCGGCAAGTCGACGCTGATGCGGCTCCTCTCCGGCCATGTGGCACCGACCGAGGGCCATATCGCCATGGCGGGCGCCCCGGCCGAGTACACCGATGCCGTCAGTGCCGAGGCGGCGGGCGTGGTGCTGGTGCATCAGGAGATCCTCCTCGCCCCCGACCTTACCGTCGCCGAGAACCTCTTCCTCGGCCGCGAGCTGAGCCGAGGCCCCTTCGTCGACGACCGCGAGATGAACCGCCGGGCGCGCGAGGTGCTGGCCCGCATCCGCGCCACGGCGCGGCCCCGCGACCGGGTCGCCGACCTGCCGCTCGCCCAGCGCCAGCTCGTGCAGATCGCCCGCGCCCTTCTTGAGGACCGCAAGGTGGTGATCCTCGACGAGCCGACCGCGGTTCTCGCCAATGACGAGGTGGCGGCGCTTCTCGACATCGTGCGCGACCTGCGCGCCAACGGCGTCGCCGTTCTCTACATCTCGCACCGGCTGGAAGAGGTGGAGGCGCTGTCCGACCGGGTCACCGTGCTCCGCGACGGGCAGATGATCGGCTCCTGGCCGGCCGAGGGGCTATCGCAGCGCGAGATGGCCGAGCTGATGGTCGGGCGCGAGCTTTCCATGCTCTATCCGCCGAAGCGGGGGCCGGCGACAGCCGCGCCGCTCCTCAAGGTCGAGGGGCTGAGCGTCGATCACGGCAAGGTCTCCGCCTCGTTCGAGGTGCGCCCCGGCGAGGTCTTGGGCATCGGCGGCATGATCGGCGCGGGGCGGACGGAGCTTTTCGAGGGCCTCATGGGCCTGCGCCCCTCCGAGGCGGCCAGCGTCACGCTTGCGGACCGCGCGATCACCCAGCGCGACGTCGGCAGCCTCATGGCCGCCGGGCTCGTCTACCTGACGGAGGATCGCAAGGGCCGCGGGCTGCTGCTCGAGCACCGGCTCGGCCCCAACCTGACGCTTCAGGCGCTCGATGCGGTCAACCCCGGCCTGACGCTCGACCGCGGCCGCGAGACCGGCGCACTCCGCCAGGCGGTGGAGGAATACGACATCCGCGTCCGCACGCTCGACCTGACGGCGGGCCAGCTTTCCGGCGGCAACCAGCAGAAGCTGCTGCTCGCCAAGGTGATGATGACCGACCCTTCGGTGGTGGTGATCGACGAGCCGACCCGCGGCATCGACATCGGCAACAAGGGCCAGATCTACCAGTTCATCGACGGGCTCGTGCGGCAGGGCAAGGCCTGCGTCGTGATCTCGTCGGAGCTTCAGGAGCTCGTCGGCCTGTCGGACCGCGTGCTCGTCATGCGCTCCGGCCGCTTCGTGGCCGAGCTCAACGGCGACGAGATCACCGAGGAAAACGTCGTCTACGCGGCCGCGAGTGGGCGCAGCGAAACGGGAGGAAAGAGGCCATGAGCGGCGTAGAGGCAGACACCACAAGCGCAAGATCCGCCCCCGCGGGCGAGCGCGGCGGCATCCGGCTGGGCGAGCTTGCGCCGTTCATCGCGCTTGCCGTGATCATCGTTGCGGGCGCGCTCATCAATTCCAACTTCCTCGCCACCGCGAACATCATGAACGTCGTCACGCGCAGCGCCTTCATCGCGATCATCGCGGTCGGCGCGACCTTCGTGATCGCCTCGGGCGGGCTCGACCTGTCCGTCGGCTCGATGATGGCCTTCGTGACCGGCGTCATGATCCTCGCCATGAACGCCCTCGTGCCGGCGCTCGGCAACTGGGCGATCCTCGCCGGCGCCGGGGTGGCGCTGGTGACGGGGCTCCTTTGCGGGCTCTTCAACGGGCTCATCGTGACCGTCGGCAAGATCGAGCCCTTCATCGTCACGCTGGGGACGATGGGCATCTTCCGCGCCCTCATCACCTTCATGTCGGACGGCGGCTCGCTGCCCATCGACCGCTCGCTCCGCGAGGCCTACCGGCCCGTCTATTTCGGCGATTTCCTCGGCATCCCCTACCCCGTGCTGATGACGATCGTCGTCGTCATCCTCGGCGCCTTCCTGCTCTACCGCACGAAGTTCGGCCGGAGGCTCACCTCCGTCGGCTCCAACGTCGAGGTGGCGCGGTTCTCGGGCGTGCATGTCGGCCGGGTGCGGACGCTCGCCTTCGTCATCCAGGGCTTCGTCGTCGGCGTCGCCGCCATCTGCTACGTGCCGCGGCTCGGCGCCGCGACGCCCACGACCGGGCAGCTCTGGGAGCTGCAGGTCATCACCGCCGTCGTCATCGGCGGGACGCTCCTTCGGGGCGGCAAGGGCCGGATCCTCGGCTCGGTCGCCGGGGCGCTGATCCTCGAAATTATCGCCAATGTGATGGTCCTCTCGGACATGGTCTCGGAATATCTCGTGGCCGCTGTTCAGGGTGCGATCATCATCATCGCGATGCTCGCGCATCGCTTTACCAACGGCCGTTGAAGGCCGGTACGACCCTAGGGAGGACTACCTGAAATGACTGCTATCACGACACGTATGCGGATGCTCGCATCCTCCGCGATCCTGGCCGGCGTCGCCGTGTCCGGTGCCGCGCAGGCGCAGGACATCGACTTCACCATCGCCGTCTCCATCCCGGCCGCCACGCATGGCTGGACGGGCGGCGTGGTCTATCACGCCGAGCGCGCCGAGGCCGAAATCGAGGCCGCCTATCCGAACGTCGACGTCATCGTCTCGACCGCCTCCTCCGCCACGGCGCAGGTCTCGGCGCTCGAAGACCTGACGGCGACGCAGGATCTCGACGCGCTCGTCATCCTGCCGTTCACCTCCGAAGAGCTGACCGGCCCGGTGGCGCAGGTCGCCGACGGCGGCACCTTCATCACGGTCGTCGACCGTGGCCTGACGGATCCGGCGATCCAGGATCTCTATGTCGCCGGCGACAACATCGCCGTCGGCGCCAACACCGCCACCTGGCTGGCCGAGCAGCTCGGCGGCGAGGGCCAGATCGTGGTGCTTCGCGGCATCCCGACCGTCATCGACGACGAGCGGATCGAGGGCTTCACCCAGGTCATCGACGAGACCAATATCGAGATCCTCGACATCCAGTATGCCAACTGGAACCAGGACGAGGCCTTCACGCTGATGCAGGACTACCTCGCGCGGTATCCGAACATCGACGCGGTCTGGGCGAATGACGACGACATGCTTCTCGGCGTGCTCGAGGCCGTCGACCAGGCGGGTCGGGACGACGTGCGCTTCGCGCTCGGCGGCAACGGCATGAAGCAGGTCATCGAGATGGTGCAGGCGGGCGACGAGCGGACCCCGATCTCCACCCCCTACCCGCCGTCGATGATCGCCTCGGCGATGTACATGACGCTGGCCCAGTTCACCGGGCAGGCGCCGATGCGCGGCTCCTTCCTGCTCGACGCTCCGCTGATCACGCCGGAGAACGCCGACCAGTTCTACTTCCCCGACAGCCCGTTCTGAGAACGGCACGCGGTGCCCGGGGCTTCTCCCGGGCGCCGCAACCAGACCCGACAGGAGGCTCCGATGAGCGGCAAGAAGATCCTCATGCTTTGCGGTGAATTCACCGAGGAATACGAGATCTACGTCTACCAGCAGGGCATGGAGGCCGTCGGCCACACGATCCATGTCGTCTGCCCCGACAAGAAGGCCGGCGAGATGATCGCCACCTCGCTCCACGATTTCGAGGGGCACCAGACCTATACCGAGAAGCCGGGCCACAACGCCGAGATCAACAAGACCTTCTCGGAGGCCGAGGCCGAGCTCGACAGCTATGACGCCGTCTACTGCGCCGGCGGCCGGGGCCCGGAATACATCCGGACCGATCCGCGCATCCAGGCCATCGTGCGGCACTTCCACGAGACCGGGAAGCCGATCTTCACCATCTGCCACGGCGTGCAGATCCTGATGGCGGTGCCGGGCGTCCTCAAGGGCCGCACCGTCGCGGGCCTCGGCGCCTGCGCCCCCGAGGTCGTCGCCGTCGGCGGCACCTATTACGACGCGGACCCCAAGGAGGCCTATGTCGACGGCACCATGGTTTCCGCCAAGGGCTGGACGGCGCTCGCCGCCTTCATGCGGGAATGCCTGAAGGTGCTGGGGACCGAGATCAAGCTCTGAGGCCCGAGGGCAGAGAGCGCGAGGGCAGCCCCCGGGGCTGCCCTCTTGCGTTCCGGGGGGGCAGTTTCAGGGGCAAGCGGCGAGGCTCTTCCGCTGCACGCGGCACGTCGGGGCGAGCTTCGCGTCCCCATCACAACTATGGTCTGGAAAGTGCCGCCCGGCCCCGCGATGATCCGCGCATGACGGCCCCGGACACCCCCCGCCCAGACTCCTGCGACACGCTTGCGCCGGTCTTCCCCGGCACCACGCGCCTGCGACTGACCTCCGCGCGGACGGGCCAGGCGCATATCCTGCAGATCGCAGAGCCGGAGGGCCCTGCACCGGCGGAGGGCTGGCCGCTGATCGTCTCGCTCGATGGCAACGCGCTCTTCGCGACCTTCACTGAAACGCTTCGCCTGCAGGCCCGCTTCAGCCCTGGCCGCGAGCCCGCGCTGCTGGTCGCTCTCGGCTACGAGGGGGATGAGCCCTTTCCCAAGCCGGACCGCTTTCGCGATTTCACCCCGCCCGCCGATCCGCAGGCGCTGCTCGCCCGCTCGTCCGGCGCGCCCTGGCCCGCCTCGGGCGGCGCGGCGGCGTTCATCGCTGCGCTGAGGGAAGAGATCCTGCCGCTGATCGCGGCCCGCTGGCCGGTCGACCCGGCGCGCCGCGCGCTCTTCGGGCACTCGCTGAGCGGGTTGCTGGCGCTTCAGGTACTGCGGGACCATCCGCGCATCTTCGCCAGCTACATCATCGGCAGCCCCTCGCTCTGGTGGCCCGGGGTGGATGGCATGAGCCTCGATTCAGCCGGCTGGAGCGCGGCGCTGGAGGGCGGCGGCTGCCCCCGCGTGCATCTCGGCGTCGGCGGAGAGGAGACGCCCGAGATGCGGCGCCTCTACGCGGAGCTCGCGCAGACCTTCGCGGCGCTGCCCGAGGGGCGCATGGCGCTGACGGCAGAGGAGGTTGCGGGCGAAGAGCATGTCAGCGTGCTGCCGTCCCTGATCGCCCGCGCGGTCGGCGTGGCGCAGGCCCCGCGGGACCGGGCCGGAGGCTAGCCCGCCGGCCTCTCCGCCTCAGCGGAGGCCAGCAGCCGCTCGGCGGCGGCCAGATGCGGCCGGTCGAGCATCCGCCCGCCAAGCTGCACGGCGCCGCGCCCCTCTGCCCCGGCAAAGGCCGCGACGATGGCGCGCGCCTCGTCCAGCTCGGCCTCCGAGGGGGAGAAGGCCGCGTTGATCGCGGCGACCTGAGCGGGATGGATCGCCATCATCCCGGCGAACCCGTCTCGCCGCGCCGCACTGGCCATGCGCGCCAGCCCGTCGAGATCGGCGATGTCGGGATAGACCGTCTCGATGGCCGGGGTGCCGGCGGCATGTGCGCCGAAGAGCGCCAGCGCCCGCAAGGCCTCGAACGGCGGGGTCAGGACGCCGCCCGCCAGCCGCGAGGCGCGGGCGCCGATGGCGGAAGAGAGGTCCTCCACCCCCCAGGTCAGCCCGAGCAGATGCGCCGAAACGGCGTGGTAGCCGCCGAGCGCAAACACCGCCGCCGGTGTTTCCGTGGCGATGGGAAGGATGGGCGGGGCGCCGGGCCCCAGGGCCTCGACCAGCCGGGCCACATCGCCCGCCTCTTGGCATTTGGGCAGCAGAACGCCATCGGCCCCGCCGCCGGCGATGGCCTGCAGGTCGGCGCCGATCTCGTCGCCGCCGAGCGGATTGACCCGCACAAGGAGCGGCACATCGCGGGGCCCCGAAAGCGCCGCTGCCACCGCCTGCCGCGCCTGGCTCTTGCGGCCCGGGGCGACGGAATCCTCCAGATCGAGGATCAGCGCATCGGCGCCGCTCGCGGCCGCCTTGGCGAACCTCTCCGGCCGGTCGCCGGGGACGAAGAGCAGCGAGCGCAGCCGCATGCCGCCAGCCATCACGCCCCCCGCCGGACGAGCGCCGAGCGCGTGCAGCTGCAGACGATCTCGCCGCGCTGGTTGAACGCCTCATGGGCGAAGGTGACGATCCCCGCCTCGGGCCGGCTGCGCGAGGGGCGGAGCTCCGCCACCTCGGTCTCGGCGCGAAGCGTGTCGCCGATGAACACCGGCGCCGGCATCCTCACGGCATCATAACCGAGGTTGGCCACCAGCGTGCCCTGCGTCGTGTCGCCAACCGACAGGCCGATCATCAGCGAGAAGGTGAAGAGCCCATTGACCACGATCCGCCCGAACTCCGTGCCCGCCGCGTAATCTGCATCCAGATGCAGCGGCTGCGGGTTGTGGGTGAGCGCCGAGATCATCAGATTGTCGGTCTCGGTCACGGTGCGGCGCATCTGATGCGCGATGCGGTCGCCGACCTGCCATTGCTCAAAGCTGCGCCCGGAGCTCATGTGCCAGCCCCCTGCGGCGCGGCGCGCATCAGCATGCCATAGAGGTCGCGCGGGTCGTCGGGGTCGGCCAGAAGATCGAGCTCGTCGTTAAAGTCCCCGCCCTGCAGAAGCGCCCAGACATGGCGCAGCGCCGAGAAATCCTCCACCGCGAAGCCGACGCTGTCGAAGAGCGTGATCTCGGCGGCGCTGCGGCGCCCGGGGGCCTGGCCGGCGATCACCTGCCAGAGCTCCGTCACCGCGTGATCGGCCGGCAGCACCTGGATTTCGCCCTCGACGCGGGTCTGCGGCGGATATTCCACGAAGATCGACGCGCGGTGCAGGATCGCCTCGGCGAGCTCCGTCTTGCCCGGGCAATCGCCGCCCACTGCGTTGATGTGCTGCCCCTCGCCCACGAGATTGTCCGACAGGATGGTCGCATGCGCCTTGTCGGCCGTGGCGGTGGTGACGATGTCGGCGCCCAGCACGGCGGCCTCGGCGCTGCTGCAATAGGTCACGGAAAAGCCGGCCTTCCGCAGGTTCGCCGCGCACCGCGCCGTCGCCGACGGGTCGATGTCGTAGAGCCGCAGCTCGGTGATCCCCATCAGCGCGCGGAAGGCCAGCGCCTGAAATTCCGACTGCGCGCCGTTGCCGATCAGCGCCATCACCCGCGCATCCGCCCGCGCCAGGCGTTTGGCCGCAAGCGCCGAGGTCGCCGCCGTGCGCAGCGCCGTCAGGATCGTCATTTCCGACAGCATGAGCGGATAGCCCGTCGCCATGTCGGCCAAGACGCCGAAGGCGGTCACGGTCTGGCGGCCCATTCTGGCGTTGCCCGGATGGCCGTTCACATATTTGAACGCGTAATGCTCGCCATCTGCCGTCGGCATCAGTTCGACCACGCCATTCGGCGCATGGGCCGCCAGCCGGGGCGACTTGTCGAACTGCTCCCAGCGGCGGAAGTCATCCTCGATCCGCTCGGCGAGCCCGATGAGGAAGGCCTCGACGCCGACGTGATGCACCAGCCGCATCATCGCATCCACGCTGACGAAGCGCACGGTGTTGAGCCCCGGGGTCGGACCCGCCGCCTGCCCCGGCGTGGGCGCGCCGGCCGCCCCCGCCCCGCTCACCAGAGCGACTTTCGGTAGCTGTCGGCCAGCGACGCATCGAGCGCATCGGCACTCTCGGCGAGCGCCATCTGGTCGCGCAGGATCTCGCCCAAAGTGGGCAGCTCGCTGCGGTCGGGCCAGGTCTCGGGCTTCCACAGGCCCGAGCGGATGAAGCACTTGGCGCAATGCATGAAGACCTCGCGCACCTTCACCACCGCCACCGACAGCGCCGGGCGCCCGTTCATGCCGAGCTCCTCGCAGAGCCCCTCGTCGAAGGTCAGCCGCGCCTCGCCATTGATGCGCAGCGTCTCCTGCATGCCGGGCACGAGCGCGATCATCCCCACCGAGGGGTTGGCGATGATGTTCTCCCAGGTGTCGAGCCGCCTGTTGCCGGGCCGGTCGGGGATCGCCAGCGTCTGCGCGTCGAGCACCTTCACGAAGCCGGGCGCATCGCCCTTCGGCGTCACATCCGCCCGGCCATCCGGCGATTGCGAGCCGATCAGCACGAAGGGGCTGCGCGCCAGGAAGGCGCGGGAATGATCGTCGATCATGGGCAGCACCTTGCGCACCGCCCCCTCGCCCGGCGCGCCGTAGCGCGCGCGAAGCTGCTCGACCGTCTCGACGAATTCCATGACCCGCTCCTGCATATCGCTTGTCCGGCGCGCTTCCGGCGGCGCCCGGCTGAGCCCCTTGCGACGCAAGACTGACTGGCAAAAACCCATTCGTCCAATATACAGTGGCTGCAAAATTGATAACCACGACGGATCAATCAGCCAAAGGACGGGGACGGGATGGCAGGCGGGCGACGCAACACTCGGCATCTGCTCGAGCTTCGGCACATGCGCTATTTTCTGGCGGTGGCCGAGCAGCTCAATTTCGGCCGGGCCGCAGAGCAGCTCGGCATTGCGCAACCGAACCTGTCGCAGCAGATCAAGGCGCTGGAAGAGATCGTCGGCGCGCAGCTCTTCAATCGCACCCAACGCCACGTGAAGCTGACGGCGGCGGGCGAGCTGTTTTCGCAGGAGGCGCGCGCCGCGCTCGACCATGCCGGCGCGGCGCTGGCCAAGGCGCAGCGGGCCGGGCGCGGCGAGCTGGGGCGCATCGCCGTCGGCTATGTCGGCTCGGCCAGCTACACCGGCGCGCTGATCGACATCCTGTCCGCCTTTCGCGAAAGCTATCCCGATGTCGAGATCGACCTGCACGAGCTCGAAATGCAGGAGCAGCTCCCCCGGATCGCCGCGGGCACGCTCGACATCGGGTTCATCCGCCCGCCGGTCGAGATGCCGCTGGGCGTGGGGGCCTCGCTGATCCTGCGCGAAGAGCTGGTGCTCGCCCTGCCGGAACGGCACCCGCGCGCCGAAGGCGAGACGGTCGCCCTTGCCGATCTGCGGGGAGAGAGCTTTCTCACCCCCCACCACGGCGCCGGCGTGAGCTTCACGCAATACACGCGGCAGGCCTGCGAGGCGGCCGGGTTCAGCCCGACCTTCGGGCGGCAGGCTGCCGATTTCGTGACGATCCTGTCGCTCGTCGGCATCGGCTTCGGCGTGGCGCTCGTGCCCGCGAGCTGCCAGGTGCTGCGCCTTCCGGGCGTGCGCTACCTGCAGCTTGCCGGGGCCGAGGTGCGCGCCAGCCTGTCGCTGGCCTCGCGGCGGTCGGAGCCCTCGCCGCTGGTGCATGCCTTCCTGCAGCAAGGCGCGCTCTATCGCGCCGAGCACCGCCGGAAGACGGACTAGCGGTCGGCGGCAGCGCTCTTTGCCTCCTGCAGCGGCTCGCCGATCACGCCTGCCTTGAAGAGCGCCTCGATCTCGTCGGGCGACCGCGAGATTTCGCCGAGGATCTCGCGGCTCTGGGCGCCGAGCCGGGGCGCGGGACCCCGGGGCACAGGCGCGGTGACGCTCCAGCTCGAGGGCGGCTTCATCGTCACCACCGGGCCCTCGCTCGGATGGGTCTCGCGCTTAAAGAAGCCCACCGCCTCCAGATGCGGATCCGCCCGCAGAGAGGCGATGGAATGCAGCGGCTTGTGGGGGATATCCGTGCCCGCGAGCAGCGCCAGCCACTCGGCCGTGTCCCGCAGCGCCAGCGCCTCGGCGAGGGCCGCGTTGACCGCCGGCCCCTCCCCCTCGCGGATGGCGCGCGCGGGCGCCTCGGCGCCGGCGACGGAGCCGAGCAGGTTGGCGAAGTCGCGCCGGTTCGCGGGGGTGTAGAGCAGGCAGCACAGCCAGCCGTCGCGCGTGCGAAAGGGCGCGCGCGAAGCCGTCATCAGCCGCGCATAGCCGCCGCCGTCGAGCGGCGGCTCGAAGCTCAGCCCGCCCAGATGGTCGCCGAGGACGAGGCTCGCCATCGTCTCGAACATCGGCACGTCGATGCGCTGGCCCTCGCCCGTCTTCGCCCGATGCAGCAGCCCCGCAAGGATGGCGTTGCCGGCATAGAGCCCGACCATCCGGTCGGCGATGTTCACCGGCACATAGCGCGGCTCGCCGCCCGAGGCCTCGGCGATCAGCGTGGGGATCGCGGCGAGCCCCTGCACCAGATCGTCATAGGCCGGGTCCTGCGCATAGGGGCCATCCTGCCCGTAGCCGAAGGCGCCGACATAAAGGATGTCGGGCCGCCGGGCCTTTACGGCCTCGTATCCCAGCCCCAGCCGGGTCATGGCGCCGGGGCGAATGTTGTAGACGAGCACGTCGGCACTGGCGGCAAGATCGAGCGCGATCTGCAGCCCCTCGGGGCGCTTGAGGTCGACCGCGATCGAGCGTTTCGAGCGATTGGCGTGGAGGAACAGCCCGCCCATCTCGCCCGAGCGCGAGGGGCCGACGCGGCGGATGACATCGCCGGCCAGCGGCTCCAGCTTGATGACCTCGGCGCCGAGATCTCCCAGGATCGTCGTCGCGAGCGGCCCCATCAGGACGGAGGTCATATCCAGAATGCGAATGCCCGCCAGCGGCCCCATGACCATCCCCCCTCACCAAGATGAGCGGATCATGCCGGGCGGAAATTGATACGTCCAATATGGCGCCACATCAGAATTGATATGTGCAACATCGAGAATGACCTGCCCCCGCGGGGCTCAGAGCGCGGGCCCCAGCCGCAGCTTCGAGCCGTCGGTGAAGCGCGAGAAGCGGAAGCGCGACATGTCGTGCCCCGGCGGCCTGCCGCAGATCATGTCGGCAACGATGCGCCCGAAGCCGGGCCCGATGCCGAAGCCGTGGGCGCTCATGCCCGTCGCCACCGTCAGGCCGGGGATGGCGGCCACATGGTCGACCACGGGCACGATATCGGGCATCGCGTCGATCATCCCGGCCCAGCTTCGCTTGAAGCGGATCGGGCCGAGCTGCGGATAGAGCTGCGAGAACCCCGCCGCCATGGCGCGGAGGCGCGCGGGCTGCGGAGCGGGGTCGAGCACGCGCATGCGCTCGAACGGGCTGACCGCATCGGCCTCCCACTGGCGCGGCGTCCGCCAGGCGTCGGGATAGCCCCCGGGCGCGGCGGCGGCATAGCCGATGCCGAAGGGATTGGCCCGCAGCGCCGGCAGGTAGCGCCGCGCGTGGCGCAGCGCGTCGGGCCCCAGGAGCAGCCGCGCCAGCCCGCCCGGCGCCAGCGTGTAGCCGCCATCCTGCCGGCGACGAAAGGCGATGTGCTCGTCGGTCGCGGCGCCGTCGTGCACAAGGTCGAGCGGCACGGTCGCGCCCGCGGTCGCCTGCACCGTCAATTGCGGGATCGATACGCCATGCGCCCTGAGGAACAGCGACGACCAGGCGCCACCGGCGACGAGCACGGCGCTTGTCCGGATGAACCCCTGCTCGGTCCAGAGGCCCGTGACGCGGCCCGCCGAGATGTCGATCTTGCGCGCGGCGCAGCCCTCCACCAGTGTGGCGCCTTCGCGGGCGGCCAGCCGCGCGAGGGCCGGCACGGCCAGCCATGGCTCGGCCCGCATGTCGCTCTCGGTCGTGATCGCGCCGAGAAAGCGGCGCGACATGCCCGGCATGAACCGCGCCGTCTCGGCGGCGTCTCGCAGCTTTGTCTCGATGCCGTGTTCGCTGGCCAACGCGGCGAACTCCTCGAAATCCGCCAGCTCGCGCGGCTTGCGCGCCAGATAGGTGATCGGGCTCTGGCGCAGGCCGATGTCTTCGCCGCAATCCTCGGCCAGCGCGCGCCAGAGCCGCCGCGCCTCGAGCGCGATCGGCAGCTCGTCCGCGTCGCGGCCCTGGGTGCGGATCCAGCCCCAGTTGCGCGAGGATTGCTCGCCCGCCACGCGCCCCTTCTCGACCAGCGTCACCTGCTGCCCGGCCCGCGCGAGGTAGAGCGCCGTGCAGACGCCGATGATCCCGCCGCCCACGATCACCACATCGGCTGCCTCGGGCAGCGACGAGACGAACTGCGCCTTCTGCGCCATCGAGAACGGGAAGATGGGATCGGCGCTCATGACCGCTCCAGGCAGGCCGCCAGGGTGGCGCTGAACAGGCGCACGCCCTGGTCGATCAGCTCGTCGCGAAAGTCGTAGCGCGGCGTGTGAACCGCCGGCCAGTCCGGGCCGGAGCCGAGGAAGACCATCGCCCCCTTCGCGCCGGCGAGGGCGAACTCTCCAAAGTCTTCGGAGGCGACCGACAGGGCGGACCTGTCCGTGCGGGCAATGCCGACGCGGGCGATGGCCTCGGCGAGCACTTCGGTCGCCTCGGGATCGTTCACCGAGGCGTGGAACACGTCGTCATAGCCATGCGCGGCCACGAGCCCGTGGCGGGCAGCGGCCCGGGCGAGGAGGGTCTCGGCCTCATCCATCAGCGCGGCCATGTCCTCGTCCCGCACCGTGCGCAGGGTGGCCAGGATGCGCGCCTCGCCGGGGGCGACGCCGTAGCTGGCGGCGCCCATCGAGGCGTGGGTGATCGTGACCATGCGAAAGCCCGGCGCCAGCTCGCCGCCGGTGCCCAGCGCGTGGAGCGCCGGCATCAGCTCGCTGATCGCCGGCATCGGCGAGACGCCGTCGGTCGGCTTGGAGGCATGGGCCGTGCTGCCCGTCAGCCGCATCCACATGCCGCGCGAGGCGCAATTGGCGGGGCCGGCGATCAGCTTGCAGGCGCCGAAGGGCACGTCGGGGGCGTTGTGCAGCGAAAAGGCCCAGTCGGGCCTGATCTCTGCATAGCGCGGATCGGCCACCACGGCGCGGGCGCCGGCGCCGGTCTCTTCGGCCGGCTGGAACATCAGCACCACGCGGCCGGCGGTCGGCCGGGCCCGGGACAGGACCCGCGCCAGCCCGACGAGGATCGTCGAATGCCCGTCATGGCCGCAGAGATGCGCCTTGCCGGTGACGGTCGAGCGATGCGTGACCTCGCCGAGCTCTTCGATCGGCAGTGCATCGAGTTCGGCGCGAAAGAGGATCGTCGGACCCGGCGCACCGCTGTCGAAGATCGCCGCGACGCCGTGGCCGCCCATGCCGGTCAACACCTCATCGGGCGCGGTCGGCGCCAGCATCTGGCAGACGCGCTCGGCGGTCGCCGCCTCCTCTCCCGACAGCTCGGGATGGCGGTGCAGCTCGTGGCGAAAGGCCGTCAGCTCGCGCAAATCGGTCTCGCTGAGGGGCGGCAGGGTCAAGGTGTTGGTCATGGGTCGGCCTTGGTGGAAGCTGCGGGGGCGCCTCAGGCGGCGCCTTGAATGAGCGGGGTCCAGCCCTGCATCTCGCGCCAGTCGGGCTCGAGCCGGTCGAACCGCGCCAGGCGGAAGGTCGACAGGTCGGCAAAGCTGCAGGTCCCGTCGATCACCAGATCGCGGATCGCGTGGCCGCTGGCCGGCGACAGGCCGAAGCCGACGCTCGACATGGTGGCCACCAGCGCATTGTCGCAGCCGGGCAGCCAGTCGATCACCGGGGCGCCGTCGGGCGTGTTCTCGATCTTGCCGGCCCAGGAGCGGATGATGCGCAGATGCGCCGCCTTGGGCAGGATCTCCATCAGCCGCCGGCCGATATGCGCCATCAGCGGGCTGGAGGGCGGGCCGGGGCGCGGCGCCTCCCCCGGTTCGGGATCGCCGAGCCATTCGTGCATGCCGCCGCCATAGGCGAGGTTGCCGCGCAGCGTCTGGCGCCCGTAGAGCCCGTTTCCGTCGACGCCGGTCAGGGGCATGAGCGGGGCGGGCTCGGTCACGATCATCTCGGCGCGCGCCGTCACCATCGGCACGCTCGCGCCCAGCATGGCCGCAAGCGCGCCCGTCTGCGGGCCGGCGGCGATCACGACCTTCTGGCAGGAGATCTCGCCGCGGCTGGTCTGCACGGCCCGCACCTGGCCCCCCTCGACGACGAAACCGGTGACCCGGCAATGCTGCGCGATGCGCCCGCCGTGATCCTGCAGCGCCCAGGCATAGCCCTGCGCCGTGCGATGCGGGTTGGCGTGGCCGCCGACGTCATAGAAATAGCCGCCATGGGCCGCGTCGCCGGCCAGGGGCGCCAGCTCGCGGATCTGGGCGGCGTCGAGCTGTTCGCAGGCGTAGCCGAGCCGGCGCATCGTCGGCTGCGAGGTCCCGTAGAGCGCCATCTGCGCGTCATCCGTGGCGATGCGCAGCCGCCCCCGGCAGAATTCGGTCGGGTGGCCGAGGAGCTCGTCCATCATCGGCCAGAGCCGCTGCTCTTCCTTGAAGAGCGGCGACTGGAAATGAGTGCATCCTCCGCCGTTGCGCCCCGAGGCGCCGAAGGCGACGAGCCCCGCCTCGAGCACCATGACGTCGACGCCCGATTGCGCCAGCCACCAGCCGGCGCTCAGCCCGGTGACCCCACCGCCGATGATGACCACATCGGCGCCGCGCGGGGTGTCTGGATCGTTGATCTGCATGGGGGTGCTCATTCGCTGTTGACCTGCGCGCCGCGTTCGCGCCCGGCGCTGGTGTAGTGCCCGGGGTGCTCCCACCAGGGGCGCCATTGCGAGGGGATGCCGAACCAGACCTCCCAATGGGCGCGCATCTCCTCGACCTCGGGGATCTGCGCGGCGATAGCGAGCGGCAGCGGGCGGACGGGGGCGCGGTAGCCGGCCAGCGGGATCTGCGCGAGGGTCTCGCCCGATTGCAGCGCCAGCAGTGCCGCAACCTGCTCGCGGCAGCGCCGGCCCTGGCAGGGGCCCATGCCGGCGCGGGTGAGCCGCTTGACCTGGTCGGGGTTGGGCGGTCCCTCGCCCAGCAGCCGGGCGAGCGAGCGCTCGTCATTCGTGCCCTCAGGCGGTGCCCAGCCGAGGTAGCGCGGCGGGCGCAGCTCGAGGATCTCGCGGGCCGTCACCTCCTCGCATTGGCAGACATGGGCGCCGCAGGGCGCGTCGATGACGGCGGCGCGCATCCAGGCGGTGCGATAGGCCGAAAGATCCAGCGCCGGCGGGCCGGGCAGCTCGGGCTCGGGCAGGCTCGGCGCCGCGCGGCCGGTCTCTGTGAGGATCGCGGCGGCGGCGCGGGCACCCTCGGCCTCGGCAATGGCGCGGTCAGCGGATTTTTTCGGCCAGATCCCGGCGCAATCGCCGACGGCATGCACGGAGGCGACGCTGGTGCGCCCGCTCGGCCCGAGGAGCGGCGCGTAGCCGCCGCGCTCGGCCTGAAACGCCAGGTCGCAGCCCATCGCGCCGAGGAGGTCGACCACCGGCGTCACGCCGACGCCGAGGATCACGCCGTCGCAGGCGATCTCGCGCACCGCGCCGCCCGCGACGGGCGCCGCGGTCAGGCCGGTCACGGCCTCGCCGCCCGCCACGCCGCGCGGGACATGGCCGCAGAGCATCTCGCCGCCCGTCGAGGACAGGAGCGACGCGACCTCCGCCGCCAGCGCCGGCGGGCCGACGGGGGCGCTCGCCTGCTCGACGATGGCGGCGATCTCGACACCGCAGGCCATGAGCTCGCGCGCCGCCAGAAGCGCCTCGGCGCCCGTGCCGATCAGCACCACGCGCCGGGGCGCCAGAGCCTGATAGCGCCGCGCCAGCGTGACGGCGGCGGTGGCCCCCATGACGCCGGGCCTCTCCCAGCCGGGGAAGGCCAGCCCCATGTCGCGCCGCCCGCTGGCGACGATCACGTGATCGGCGCCGAGCATCCAGCCCTGCGCCCCGTCGGTCAGCCCGGCCACGGCGCCGGGCAGCCAGCGCATCTCGGGCCCGTTGGCGTAGAGCCCCCAGGCCGCCACACCGAGCCGCAGATCGACGCCAGCCTCGAAGGCGCGCTCGATCAGCGGCTCGCTCTCGATGATCGCCTCGAGCATGGCGGCGGAATTGCGCGCCACGCCCGACGCGCCTTGGCCGAAATGCAGCGGCACGTCATCGCCCATGACCTCGAAGGGCACCGGGTTCTCGTCGACCAGCACCACCTGCATGCCGGCCTCGGCGGCGGTGATCGCGGCGCTCAGCCCGGCGGGCCCTGCGCCGATGACCAGAAGCTCGGCACGCTCGGCAAGCGTGAGGCGGGCGCTGGCGACGGATTTTTCGTCTTTCATGGTCTCGCTCCGGGGGGTGTCTTGGTCTTCCGGGCGGGCGCTGCCGGGCGCCCTGCCCTATGGTCTTTGCCGGGGTCTTCGCCGGGGTCTTCGCCAGCCGCCGGACCGCTCTCAGCCCGCCGCATCGCCGGGATCATGAGGGGTATCGTGACGGGGATCGTGCAGCACCCAGACCGCCAGCATCGGCGCATCGGGCGCCGCCTCGAGCGCATGGGTGATGTGCGGCGTGTTGTGCATCATGCTGCCGGGGGAGGTCTCTTGCCAGGGCGCGTCGCCGTGCCGGGCGCGGCCCGGCGTGAGGAAGAGGTAGACCTCCTCCGGCGCATGGGAATGCTCGGGATAAGCGGCGCCCGGCGGCAGCAGCGACACGCCGAGCCACACGTCGCGCCGCGCCTCCAGCCCGCCGGGGCCGATGACCATGGCATTGGCGATCCGGCCCGGCAGATCCTCCGGCGCGGGGTCCGCGCCGCCGCGCATCCGCCAGGTCAGCGAGGCATCGAGCGCCAAAAGCCCATCGGCGAGGGCCACCAGCGCCCCGCCGCCGTCCCGGGCCTGCGCGAGCGCCGCCGCGAGATAGGCGCCGGTCGGCGTGCTCTGCGGCTCCGGCGCGATCGTGCCCGTGGCGCCTGCGAGCCCCGCCTCGACGCGGGCCAGGCAGCCCAGGACCGCCGCATCGTCGCTGGCCTCGCGCATCGCCTCGAGGCAGGCGGAGAGGACGGCGCTGAGCGCCTCGGGCCGCGCTTGCGGAGAGGAGGCGGCGGGGCTCATAGCGCGCGCCGGGCGATCTCGCCCGGTCCCGCACCGAAGGTCGGCTCTGCGCCGGCGGGCTCGCCATGCGCCTCGGCCAGATCGAGAGACAGATCGCGCAGCGCCGCCGTGTGCGGGCTTTGCACGCGGCCGGCGCGCAGGTCGTCGGACGAAACGGTCTCGACGATCTCGCCGTTCACCATGACCGCGAGGCTCTGGCAAAGGTGCGTCACCACCGCGAGGTTGTGGCCCACCATCAGGTAGGTCAGGCCCCGCGCCTCGCGCAGATCGGCAAGGAGGTTGAGCACCTCGGCCTGCACCGAGACATCGAGCGCCGAGGTCGGCTCGTCGAGCAGCAGCACCTCGGGCTCCGAGATCAGCGCCCGGGCGATCGCCACCCGCTGGCGCTGCCCGCCCGAGAGCTGGTGCGGATAGCGAAAGCGCATCCCCGCCGGCAGCGACACCTCATCCAGCGCGCGGGCGATGCGCCTGTCGATCTCGTCGAAGCCATGCACGATCAGCGGCTCGCTGAGGATGCGGTCGATGGTCTGGCGGGGATGGAGCGAGGCGTAGGGGTCCTGAAACACCATCTGCAGCCGGCGGAAGAAGGCGCGCTCGCGCCGGGGCGTCAGATCCGCCCCGTCCACGCGCATGGTGCCCGACCAGTCGCTGTTGAGCCCGGCCAGCGCGCGCAGCACGCTCGACTTGCCCGAGCCGCTTTCGCCGACCAGCCCGAAGGCCGAGCCGCGCGCGACCTCGAAACTGACGCCCCGCACGGCCTCGACAGAGCCGAAGTGCACACGCAGATCCTGCACATCGACCATCACGCCAGCCATGAGGCCTCCCTTTGCATCACATTGAGCCGCGCCGTGGGGTGGGTCAGCGACGGCAGGCAACTCAGCAGCCCCCGCGTATAGCCATGCCGCGCCTGGCCAAGCTCGCCGGCGCGCAGCTCCTCGACCACCCGGCCGGCATACATCACCAGCACGCGGTCGCAGAAATGCGAGACCAGCGGCAGGTCATGGCTGATCAGCAGAAGCCCCATGCCCCGCTCGGAGGCGATCTGGTCGATGAGCCGCATGATCTCGGCCTGCACCGTGGCGTCGAGCGCCGAGGTCGGCTCGTCGGCGATCAGGAACTCCGGGTCGGGCGCGAGCATCATGGCGATCATCACGCGCTGGCCCATCCCGCCCGACAATTCGTGCGGATAGGCGCGCGCGACGCGGCCCGGCTCGCGGATCTGCACCTGCTCGAGGAGGTTCTCGGCCGCCTCCATCGCCGCGCGGCGCGAGCCGCCGCGATGGGCGCGCCAGCTCTCGGCAATCTGGGCGCCGGCAGTCATCACTGGGTTCAGCGAATGCTTGGGGTCCTGCAGGATCAGCCCGGCGCGCTTGCCGCGGATGCGGCGCATGGCACGCTCGCGCGTGGCGAGAATGTCGATCCCGTCGAAGCTGAGCTCATCGGCGGTCATCCGCGCCCGTGAGGGCAGCAATTGCAGGATCGAGCGCGCGGTGAGTGACTTGCCCGAGCCGCTCTCGCCCACGATGCCGACCTTCTCGCGCCCGATGGTGAAGCTGACGCCCCGCACCGCCTCGACCGCGCCATGCGGCGTGTCGAAGCTGACGCGCAGGTTCTTGACGGTGATGCTCATCGTCTCACTCCTGCTTGGGGTCGAGCACGTCGCGCAGACCGTCGCCCAGAAGGTTGAACGCCAGCGACGCCAGCAGGATCGCGACGCCGGGGATGGTCGGCACCCACCACTGGCTCAGGATGAACCCGCTGGTCGAGGCGATCATCGTGCCCCATTCGGGCATCGGGGGCTGCGCGCCCATGCCCAGAAAGCCGAGCCCCGCGGCCGTGAGGATGATGCCCGAGATGTCGAGCGCCACGCGCACGATCATCGAGGGCAGGCAGAGCGGCGCGACATGCCGCAGGATGATGCGCAGGCGCCCAGCCCCCGTCAGGCGGACGGCATTGATGAAATCGCTCTCGCGGATGGTCAGCGTCTCGGCGCGCGCCAGCCGTGCCAGCGGCGGCCAGGCGGTGAGCGCGATGGCGATCACCGCGCTGGTGATCCCCGGTTGCAGCGCGGCCACGAAGGCCAGCGCCAAGACGAGCTTGGGAAAGGCCATGAACACGTCGGTCACGCGCATCAGAAGCGTATCGACCCAGCCGCCGACGAACCCGGCGAAGACGCCGACGGCAAGCCCGATGGGCGCCACCAGCACCACCACGGCCACGACCATGCCCAGCGTCACCTGCGTGCCATGGAGCACGCGGCTGTAGAGGTCGCGGCCGAGATCGTCCGTGCCCAGCCAGTTGGCGGCCGAGGGGGGCTGCAGGCGGTTTTCGAGATTGATCGCGCTCGGATCATGCGTGGCCAGCAGCGGCGCGAAGAGCGCGGCAAGGATCAGCGCCAGCACGGTGACGAGCCCGATCATCGCCAGAGTATTGGCGCGAAACTGCAGCCAGCGCCGATAGGCATTGCCCCAGGCGGCTTGGCGGCGGCTCTGCGGCGTCTGGCTCAGCAGCCAGGCGCGGCGGCCTTCGGGGGCGTCTTGCAGGGGGGCGGCATGGGTCATCTCGTCACCTCGCGCGCGGGTCGAGCAGGCGCTGCGCCAGATCCGCCAGCAGGTTCAGCGTCACGTAGACGACGCCGATCACCAGCGTCGCGCCCAGCACGGCGTTCATGTCGGCATTGAGCAGCGATCGGGTCAGATAGAGCCCCAGACCGGGGCGCGAGAACACCGTCTCGGTCAGCACGGTGCCCTCCAGGAGGCTGGCGTAGATCACCGCCAGCACGGTGAAGAGCCGGCCGGCGACATTGCCCAGCCCGTGGCGCCACAGGATGCGGGTCTTAGACAGGCCCTTGGCGCGGGCGGTCACGATGTATTCGCCGCTCAGCGCCTCGAGCATGAAGGCGCGGGTCATGCGCACGATCATCGAGAGGGTGATGAACGCCAGCAGGATCGCCGGCATCGCCAGGTAGGAGAGCGCGTCCCAGAACGCGCCCCATTGCCCGTCGAGCGCGGCATCGACGGTGATCATGCCGGTGCGATGCGGCACCATGCCCTGATAGATGATGCCCTGCGCGCCGGTGCCCGGGGCGATGCCGAGCTGGGCGTAGAAGACAAGCAGGCAGATCAGCGCCAGCACGAAGACCGGCACGGAATAGCCGAGGAGGCCGATAACCCGCATGGCATTGTCGAAGAACGAGTTCTGATGCGCGGCGGCGAGGATCCCCAGCGGGATGCCGAACAGCAATGCCAGGACCATCGCGCTTGTCGCCAGCTCGAGCGAGGCGGGGAAGAAGCGCATGATGTCCTGCGTGACGGGATCGCCCGTCATCACCGAGCGGCCGAGATCGCCCTGCAGCAGGTCGCGCAGGTAGATCCAGAACTGCACCAGCAAGGAGCGGTCGAGCCCCAGCGCCTCGCGGATGCGGGCCTCGACCTCGGGCGTCGCCTTGTCGCCCACGATGGCGAGCACCGGGTCGATCGGCATCGTGCGCCCGATGATGAAGGTCAGGATCGCCAGGCCGAACAGCGTGGCGAGCCCTCCCAGAAGCGTGGACGCGGCGCCACGGCCCCGGGCGGCCCAGCGCCCTGCGGCCCCCGGCCGGGCGGAGCGTTTTGGCGCCGCGTCCATCAGGCTCATGACTTGGTGATGCCCGCAAAGCGGTTGAGATAGGCCAGACCGCCCATGTGAAGCCCCGGCGTTTCTTCCCTGTGCACGGCGATGTCCCTCAGTTGCAGCAGCCATGAGACCGGCGCGCGGTCCATGAAGTCAATCTGCAGCTGCTCATACATCTCCATGCGCACGTCTTCATCCAGCTCCTTGCCCGCGGCATCGGCACGCGCGGCCATGTCGTCGTCGATGAAGTGGTTGCGCCAGGCCTGTGTCTTCAGCTCGCTGTCGTCGCTGTCGTCGGTGTTGATGCACCAGGTGCGGGCGTTGTAGTCGGGATCGTAGAGGTTCGTGGCCCAGTAGATCAGCACCAGCTCGTGCTCGCGGGCGCGATACTTGGTGATGACCTGCCCGGTTTCGGCGGCGATGAGCTGCACGTTCACGCCGATCTCGGCCATGTCCGACTGGATGGCCTGCGCGATATTCGCCCAGGGCCAGCTCGAGAAATGGTCCATCGTGATGTCGAACCCGTCGGGATAGCCCGCCTCGGCCAGCAGCGCGCGGGCGCGATCGCTGTCCTTGTAGAAGGTGCTCGGCGCCGCGCCGCGCACGTTCGACGGCAGGAAGCTCGCCTGCCAGACGTCCCAGATGCCGGGGGTGATGTTGTTGGCGATGGCCTCGCCGTCCACCGCCCATTTCAGCGCCTCGATCACCTTGGGATTGCTGAGGATCTCGTTCGCCTGGTTCATGCAGAGGTTCATCTGCGCCGTGGTCAGCGCACTGACCTCGACGAGATCGCTCTGCTCGCGCACGGCGGGAAGCTGGTCGGAGCCGAGGTTGCGGGCGATGTCGATGTCGTCCTGCTCGAGCAGCAGGAGCTGCGTGGCCGGATCGGCGACGTTGCGGATCAAGAGGCGCGGCACGTTGGGCTGCACCTCGGCGGTCGGGTTGGCGTCGAGGATGATCCTGTCGCCGGCCAGCCATTCTGTCAGCACGTAGGAGCCGGCGCCCGCCGAATGGGTGCGCAGCCACTGGTTGCCGTGGTCGCCGTCGACCTCGTGCTCGAGCACGGTCGCCTTGTCGACGACGCAGCCGCGCGGGCTGGCCAGCGTGTTGAGCACCGTGCCATGGGCGCGCACCTCGGGCATGTGGATCACGAAGGTCCGCTCGTCGCGCGCCTCGATGATCTCGTCGATCGCATCGAAGCTCCAGCCGAGCAGCGCGAAGTCGGAGGCGGGGTACTGCCCCAGCGCCATCAGCCGCCAGATCGACCAGCGCACATCCTCGGCCGTGACCGGGTTGCCGCTTTCAAAGACCACGCCTTCCTTCAGCGTGAAGAGGATCGACATGCCGTCCTCGGAGATCTCCCAGCTCTCGGCCAGATCGCCGATGTAGCGGGTGCCATCCTCGGGATCGAGCGTGACCAGCATGCGGTAGACGTTGCTGGTGATCTCGTAATCCGTGCCCACATAGGCCTCGGCCGGGTCGAACCCGTTGACGACATCGTCGATCGCCATGGCCATGACCACGATGTTTGCCGGCGTCTGGGCGCTCGCGATCCGGGCATAGCTCGGGATTGCGGCGCTCGCGGCTGCGGCGGTGAGGAAAGTGCGGCGTGACAGCATGGTCGTCCCCTTTGCTTGGCATCGACTGCGGCCCCCTGGGGCCTTGTTCCGTTTGGTCTCGGTCTTGCTCGTCAGGTGATCTTTCTCAGTCTTTTCTTATCATTGCGCGCTGGTCCTCATGGGAGGCGCGGCGGTCCGGGGCCCGGGCGCCTTGCGGCGCCCGCGCGTCTTACTTGCAGGTGAAGCCTCCATCGACCGGCAGTTCGATGCCCGTGACGAAGCCCGCGTCATCCGAAGCGAGCCAGAGCACGGCATGGGCGACCTCTTCGGCCCGGACGAGCCGCCCGAGCGGCACGCCGGAGACGTATTTGTCCTCCGCCGCCTTGGCCGCCTCGGCAGAGGCGCCGCGGCCGGTGAAGCCGATCTTCATCGGTGTCTCGGCCAGGCCGGGGCACACCACGTTCACCCGCACCTTGTCCGGCGCGAAGGTCTGGGCGAGCGACTTGGTCAGCCCCACAACCGCGAACTTGCAGCTCGAATAGACGGGCGACCACATCGAGCCGACCATCCCCGACACCGACGAGGTGAAGACGATGGCCCCGCCGCCGCGCTTGCGCATATGGGCGATGACCTCGCCGGCGCCGAGCGCGGCCGATTGCACGTTGAGCGCGAAGGCGAGCTGATACTCGGCCACGTCCAGCCCCTCGATCCCGCCCGGGCCGGGGATGCCGGCATGGGCCCAGAGGATGTCGACCCCGCCGAGCGCCTCGGCCGCCTCGTTGATCGAGCCGCGCACGCCCTCGGCAGTCGACAGATCGGCCTGAACCGTCGTCAGCCGGTCGCCCGCGCCGATCTCTGCGGCCATGGCGGCGAGCGCGCCGGCGTCGATGTCGACCGCGCAGACGCGCGCGCCCTCGGCGAGGAACAGCTCCACCCCTGCCCGCCCCATGCCGGAGGCCGCCGCGGTGATGATAGCTGTCTTGTTCTTCAGGCGCATTGGGGCCCTGTCCTTGTTTGCTGTGGGCGCGCTCGCCAGGCTGGCGGCGGCTGTATCGCTCGGCGCGCTCATGATGCGTAGGCGTCGGGGAAGACGCCGGTGGTGCTGATGACGGTGGCGCGCGTCTCGAGATAGGGCTCGAGCGCCTCCATGCCGTTCTCGCGGCCCCAACCGCTCGACTTGAAGCCGCCGTAGGGGATCGACCAGCGCAGGTAGCGATAGGTGTTCACCCAGACGACGCCCGCGCGGATGCGGGCGGCGGTGCGATGCGCCCGGCCGAGATCGCGCGTCCAGAGCCCGGCGGTCAGCCCGTAGGCGGTGTCATTGGCCAGCGCCACGGCCTCGTCTTCGCCATCGAAGGGGATGAGCGCGGCGACGGGCCCGAAGATCTCGTCGCGCGCGATGGCCATGTCGTTGGACACATCCGCAAAGACCGTCGGCTGCACGAAATAGCCCCCTTCCAGCCCCGCGACCTCGGCGGGGGCGCCGCCGGCGATCAGCCGGGCGCCCTCGTCATTGCCCTTGGCGATGTAGGAGAGCGTCTTGTCCATCTGCGCGCGGCTGGCCTGCGGGCCCATATGCGTCGCCTCGTCGAGCGGCCGCCCGACGCGCACCTTGGCGGCGCGGGCAGTAAAGGCCTCGGCCACCTGGTCATAGACCGAGCGCTCAACCAGCACCCGGCTGCCGAGCGCGCAGCTCTGCCCGCAGAGCGCCCAGGCCGAGCCCGTGGCGGCGTTGATCGCCTGATCGAGATCGGCATCGGCGAAGAGGATGTGCGGCGCCTTGCCGCCGAGCTCGAAGGTGAATTTCTTCAGCGTGTCGGCACCGCGCTTGAGGATCTCTTTCGCCGTCGCGCCTTCGCCGGTGAAGGTGATCTTGTCGACGCCGGGATGGGTGACGAGATGGTCGCCCGCCCCGTTCGCGCCATAGCCGGGCACGATGTTGACCACGCCGGGCGGAAAGCCGGCCTCCTCGAAGAGCGCCGCAAGCTCCAGCGAGGAGCAGGGCGTCTGCTCGGCCGGCTTGAGCACCACGGTGCAGCCGGCGGCCAGCGCGGGGCCGAGCTTCCAGCAGGCCGCCATCAGCGGCACGTTCCACGGCGTGATCGCCCCGACCACGCCGATGGGCAGACGCTCGGTATAGGCATGGACCGCGGAGTCGAGCGGGATGGTGCGCCCGCCCTGCTTGTCGGCCAGCGAAGCGAACCAGTGATAGGCGGTGTGATGGCCACCGGCATCGGCGCGACTCTCGCGCAGGGCGCGGCCGTTGTCGCGCGATTCCACCTTCGCCAGCTCCGGCGCGGCGCGCTGGTAGAGATCGGCGAAGCGGCGGAGGAGCGCGGCCCGCTCATGCGGCGCCATCCTGCCCCAGGGCCCCTCGAAGGCCGCGCGGGCGGCGGCCACGGCGCTGTCGATGTCGCGCGCCCCGCCATAGGCGACAATCGCCCAGGCGCGGCCGGTGGCGGGGTCGATGCTCTCCATCATGCCGCCGTCCTGCGGTGCGACCCAGGCGCCGCCGATATAGAGCCGCTCGTAGCGCTCGAGCCGCTCGCCGGATCCTGCCTTTGCCTGTTCGACGCCGCCGTCCACAACCGTCACCCGCTCATCCCTTGTGATGCACATTTATGAATTTCTAAGTCAGTATCCTGAACTCTGTCAACAGAGCTGAACGGATCTCCCTCAGGCGACGCGAGCCAATCCTAACAATGCAAGCCTGTTCTCGCGACTTCCACAAGGGGTGCCTAAGATTTACTCGTCAATATTCAGATTGTGAAATTCATCATCATGAACTAACTCTCGATCAAGGGCTCCGACAAGCGGAGCCAAGTGAAAGGCGGCGCGGATGTATGTGAAACAGGCGGCCAACGTCGTCGAGCTGCTGGAGTTCTTCGCCCGGCATGGCGAGGCGGCGACCATCGCCGAGATCGCCGACACGCTGCAGTGGCCGCGCTCCAGCACGTTCAACATCATCGGCACGCTTGTCGAGAAGGGCTATCTCTACGAGCCGCGCACGCGGGGCGGCTACTTCCCCAGCCCGCGCTGGCAGACGATCATCCGCCAGATCGACGAGCGCGACCCGGTGCCGACTGCGCTCATCGAGCTGGTCGACACTATCGCCGAGCGCACGGGCGAGACCACGGCCGTCGGCAGTGCCTCCGGCCTGCATGTCATCTTTCTCTACGCCCGCGAATCGCAGCAGCCGATCCGCTATTTCGCCACCGTCGGCACGCGCGTGCCGATCCATGCCAGCTCCGCCGGCCGGGCGATCCTCGCCCAGATGAGCGAGAAGGAGCGCGAGCAGCTCTATCGCAAACTGGTGTTCGAGAAATATTCCGACAGCACGCCCATGGGGATCGAGAAGATCGAGGGCGAGCTGCGCGCCGCCGCCGAGCGCGGCTATCACCAGAGCAATTCGGAATATATCGCCGATCTCGCCGGCGCCTCGCTGCCGCTGCCGATGGGCGGCAAGCGCCTGTCGATCGTCTCCGCCGGGCCGGTCTCGCGCTGCATCGGCCGGCGCGCCGAGATGGCCGGCATCATAAGGAGCGCTATCGAAGAGGCCGGGCTCGATGCCGGCTGGCAGGCCGCGGCGGCCCAGGCATGACCACAGGATCCAGCCTCCGCCTCATCGCCCCCCTGCCCGGCCCCACGCGCCGGATCGACCTTGGCACCCACAGCCTCGCCTATGCCGACATCGGCGAGGGGCCGCCCGCGATCTTTCTGCACGGCGGGCTCATGGACCATACAAGCTGGGGCAATCAGGCCCCGCTGGCATCGCAATGCCGCATGATCCTGATCTCGACGCGCGGCCATGGCGCGAGCACGGGCGGCGATCTCGAGGCGACCTACGCGGCCTTCGCCGACGATGCTCTGGCGGTTATGGATCATCTGGAACTGGAGACCGCGCATCTGATCGGCTTCAGCGACGGCGGCTGCGCCGCGCTCGACCTCGCCCTGCGCGCGCCCGACAGGCTGCGGAGCCTCACATTGATCGGCACACCGCATGAGCTGGCGAGCTATGAGGACGGCGTGCTGGAGCGGATGGCGAGGATGCAGCCGGCCGACATGGACGCGGCCCGGCCCATCGTGCGCGAACTGGTGACCCACCTGCGCAATGTCATGAGCCCGGAGGACTGGGAGGCCTATTGGCCGCGCATCATCCACGGCCTGTGGCTCCGCGAGCCGAATTTCGCGCTGGAGGCTCTGGCAAAGATCCGGGTGCCGACGCTGATCCTGCACGGCGAGCACGAGGCCTCGATCAGGCTCTCGGCTTCGGAGGCGCTGGCGCGAGCGATCCCGGGGGCCCGGCTCACCGTCGTGCCCGGCGGCTCCCACGCCTCGGCGCAGGACGCGCCGGAGGCCGTCAATGCCGCCCTGAGCGCGTTCCTGACCGCCGCGGACACTCCCCGCTGACCGGCGGGGGATCCTGCGGGATCCGGCCCCGTGACGCATCGGCGGTGTCTCCGCCCTTGCTCCCTGCCCCGCGCTTCATCGAGAACGTGCACTGCCCCGTCCGGAGCACCGGATGAGTTGGCACGGATCGCGCGTTTGGGGATGGCACAGGGTGAGGATGGCGGAGACGATGGGATTCGAACCCACGAGACGGTTTCCCGCCTACTCCCTTAGCAGGGGAGCGCCTTCGACCACTCGGCCACGTCTCCGCCGTCGCGTCTAGCAGCCGGGCGCCGAGGGGAACAAGGCCAATTCGTCGCCGCAGGCCCGAAAAACCGGGGCGCGGCGGCGGTTAGGCTGACCTTAAGGCCCACGGAATAAATCCGGCCCAAAGGCGTGGATTGGAGACGGATATGAAACTACGGGTGGTGATGCTTCTGATCATCGCGCCGCTGGTGTTCCTCGCGGCCCAGCTCTCGATGGTGCAGATCAACCAGCTGCGCGAGAACCGCGATGCGGCCAGGCATGCGCAGGAGCTGACGCGGGAATCGCATCTCGTCGGCAATCTCGTCCATGAGCTGCAGAAGGAGCGCGGCTATTCCGCCGGCTTCCTGTCGTCGGGCGGCGCCAACTTCCCCGAAGAGCTCGCCGCCCAGCGCCGGGCGACGACGGCCGCCATCGCCCCGGTGCTGAACGAGGCCGAGGGGCTCGCCGCCACCCATCCCGAGCTCGACAGCGACGTCCGCCGGGCGCTCGGCCAGATCGCCGAGATGCGCGCCTCGATCGACGGGCTCGACACCACCGTCCCCGTGATGGCGGGCTATTACACCTCGCTGATCGGCGATCTGCTGCTCATGTCGCATGTCTTCCTCGGCGAGCAGATCGAGCTCGACAAGCTCTCGCGCGCCCGGGCCTGGCTCAACGAGGCGAAGGAGCGGGCCGGGCTCGAACGCGCCATGGGGGCCACGGGGCTCGGAAGCGGCTTCACGCTGGCGCTGCACGACCGCTTCGTGGCGCTCGGCGCCCTGCAGGAAGCCTATCTGGTCGCGATGACGGAAGAGCTCGGCAGCCCCGAGCTCGCCGACGAGCTCCGCGCCAGCGACGAGGCGCAGGCTCTCCAGGCGCTGCGCGACCGGATGAACGCCAGCTTGGTCGGCGGCGACCTCGGCGGCCTGAGCGCGCCTGAATGGTTCGCGGTCTCCACCCGCTGGATCGACAGGCTGCGTGCGGCCGAGCTCGTCCTCGCAGACGATATTGCCACCGGCGCCGCCGCCCTCGATGCCGGAGCGGAGGAGGATCTGCAGCGCCGCGGCCTGCGGATCGGGGCGGTCCTCGGCCTCCTCGTCCTCGTCTCGCTCATCATCTGCGAACGTGTGGTGCGGCGGCTCCGCCGGATCATCGGCATCGTCCAGCGCTTCACGGAGGGCGATTTCGACATCCAGCTCCCCGGCACCACGGGGCGGGACGAGATCAGCCAGATGTCGCGGGCCATCTCGGAATTCAAGGACGAGACGCTGGCCATGCGCCGCGCCGCCGAAGAGCTGAAGGCCAGCGACGAGGCGATGCTGAACGCCAAGCACGGCAAGGTAGTCGAGCTGGTGACGGAGGGGCTCGCCTCGCTGGCCCGCGCCGACCTCACCTGCCGGTTCGATGTGCCTCTAGACAGCGAATACGACCAGATCCGCAAGGATTTCAACGCCTCCTCCGACCGGCTCCGCTCGGTCCTCGCCTCCATCGCCGAGACGATCGCCGAGCTCGACCGCTCGTCGGCGGGGATGAACAGCTCCGCGCTCGATCTCGCCGCCCGCACCACCGAGCAGGTGGACACGATCCGCGAGACCTCGGGCCGGGTCGGGGCGCTTTCTTCCCGGGTCGAGGGCTTCGGCGAGGATATCCGCTCCGCCTCCGGCCTCGCCGGCAAGGCGCGCGAGAATGCGACCCGCTCGGCGGGCGTCGTCCGCGAGGCCGTGCAGGCGATGGACCGGATCGAGAAGAGCTCCGACATGATCGGCAAGATCATCGCCATGATCGACGACATCGCCTTCCAGACCAACCTCCTCGCGCTCAACGCCGGGGTCGAGGCGGCGCGGGCGGGCGAGGCCGGCAAGGGCTTCGCGGTGGTGGCGAGCGAGGTCCGGGCCCTGGCCCAGCGCTCCTCGGAGGCCGCGAAGGAGATCAAGGGGTTGATCGACCAGTCGGGCAATCAGGTGAAGGACGGGGTGAACCTCGTCAACCGCGCCGGCGCCGCGCTGGAGGAGATCTCGGAGGGCATCGCCCGCGTCGACGACGTCCTCGGCCGCGCCGCCGCCACCTCGGATGAGCAGGTGAACGCGCTCAAGGATCTCGCGGCCGGGATGCAACGCCTCAACGAGATCGCCGGGCAGAACACCACGATGGCCGACGAGACCCGCAGCGCCGCCGGCGACATCGCCGACCGCTCGAAGCGGCTCGCCGGGCTGATCGGCGACTTCGCACTGGAAAAGGGCCACCACAGCGCCCCGGCACGGCGCGCCGCCTGAGCGGGGCCGGCGGGCCCGCCCGCGGGGCGGGGGTGCGACGGCCCCCGCCCTCGCCCCGGGGGGCCCTGCCGTCAGGGCATCCCGGCGCGTTACCAAAGCTTCAGCAAAGAGACAAGCGCCCGTCACCGGGCGGGCGGCATTCCTCCGCCCGGACCCAACCTACGGGAGAGCCCCATGTCCCTTCGCCTGCCCCTCATCCTCGCGCTCCTCGGCTCCGCCGCCACCGCGCAGGAGGCCACCGAATTCCCCGCCCGCCTCACCGCCCATGCCGAGCTGCCCGGCGCCACCTTCCTCGATGCCCCCGAGGACGCGCCCGCCTATTTCCAGGTCTCCGGCCGCTTCACCGACGGCCCGCGCGTCGAGGAGCTGAACGCGATCGAGGACGCCGCCACCGGCCTCTCCCGACCCTTCGAGGGCCAGCCGCTGCAGGGCTTCTCGGGCATCCGCTCGCTCGGCGATGACCGCTTCCTCGTGCTCACCGACAACGGCTTCGGCTCCAAAGCCAATTCGGCCGACGTGATCCTGATGTTCAACATCGTCTCCGTCGACTGGGCCGCCGGCACGGTGAACGTCGAAGAGACCATCCGCCTCCACGACCCGGACAGCATCGTCCCCTTCCCCATCGTGGCCGAGGCGACCGACAGCCGCTACCTCACCGGCGCCGATTTCGACATCGAATCGATCCAGCCGGTCGGCGACCATTACTGGCTCGGTGACGAATTCGGCCCCTGGCTCGTCGAGCTCGATGCCACCGGCCGCGTCCTGCAGGTGCTCGCCACCGAACCCGGCGGCGCCCTGATCCAGGGCCCGGACAATGCCTTCCTCTCGCTGCCGAACCCCGGCGGCGCCCTGCCCGCCATGATGTCGCAGCGCTCCGGCGGCTACGAGGGCATGGCGCTCTCCGAAGACGGCACGACGCTCTATCCGCTCCTCGAGAAGCCGGTCTTCGACGCCGCCACCGGCGCGCCGGAAATGGTCTCCGGCCAGCCCGTCCTGCGCATTTTCGAATACGACACCGCCGGCAATGCCTGGGGCGACCAGGTGCGCTACTACCCGCTCGACGATGCCGGCCATGCCATCGGCGATTTCAACATCATCGAGGGTAGCCGCGCGCTGATCATCGAGCGTGACAACGGCACGGGCGATGCCCGCGACGGCTGGCCGACGAACCCGGCGCTCTTCAAGCGGATCTATCTCGTCGATCTGGAGGATGCTGACGAGAACGGCGTCCTGCGCAAGATCGCCTATATCGACCTGATGAACATCGAGGATCCCGACGGGCTCGCCCCGCGCGGCACGCAGGACGGAATTTTCAGCTTCCCCTTCGTGACCATCGAGGATGTCGACCGCGTGGACGAGACCACCATCGTCGTCGCCAACGACAACAACTACCCCTTCTCCATCGGCCGTGAAGAGGGCCGCGCCGACGACAACGAGATGATCCTCCTCGACGTCGCCGACTTCCTGAACGCCGAATAAAAAGCGGGGCGGCCCCACCGGCCGCCCCGTCTTTGCTCCCGAAAAATCCTCAGGTGGGGTCGCCATTGAGTGCGCCATTGGTTCAAGCACCAATGGCGACGGGGGGGCGAGCGCCCCCCGAGGCGGGGGGACCGGGGGGCTGGCAAGCCCCCCGCGCCACTCAGGTGTTGAACAGGAAGTGCATCACGTCGCCGTCCTTGACGACATAGGCCTTCCCCTCGGCCCGCATCTTCCCGGCCTCCTTCGCCCCCTGCTCACCGCCGCCGGCGACGAAATCGTCGAAGGCGATGGTCTCGGCGCGGATGAAGCCCTTCTCGAAATCGCCGTGGATCACGCCGGCCGCCTGCGGCGCATGGGCGCCGACGGGGATCGTCCAGGCGCGCGCCTCCTTGGGGCCGACGGTGAAGTAGGTCTGCAGGCTCAGAAGCCCGTAACCGGCGCGGATCAGCCGGTCGAGCCCGGCCTCCTCCAGCCCCATCTCTTCAAGGAACATCGCCTGTTCCTCGTCGTCGAGCTGGGCGATCTCCTCCTCGATGCGGGCGGAGATGACGACATGGGCATTGCCCTCCGCCGCCGCCATCTCGGCGACCCGCGCGCTCTGGGCATTGCCGGAGGAGGCGGCGGCCTCCTCGACGTTGCAGACATAGAGTACGGGCTTGGCGGTGATGAGCTGGAGGCCCCGCCAGGCCTTCTGGTCTTCCTCGGCGACCTCGACGGTCCGCGCCGGGCGCCCGGCTTCCAGCGCTTCCTGCGCCTGGGCGAGGAGCCTGTCCTGGTCCTTCGCCTCCTTGTCGTTGCCCTTGAGCTTGCGCACGAGGTTGGCGCGGCGCTTCTCGACGCTCTCGAGGTCGGCGATCATCAGCTCGGTCTCGATCACCTCGGCATCGGCGATCGGGTCGACCCGGCCCTCGACATGGGTGACGTCGCCATCCTCGAAGCAGCGCAGCACATGGGCGATGGCATCCGTCTCGCGGATGTTGGCGAGGAACTGGTTGCCTAAGCCCTCCCCCTTGCTCGCGCCCTTCACCAGCCCGGCAATGTCGACGAAGGTCATGCGCGCCGGGATGATCTGCTTGCTGCCCGCGATCTCCGCCAGCTTTAAGAGCCGCGGATCGGGCACCGCCACCTCGCCGACATTCGGCTCGATGGTGCAGAAGGGAAAGTTCGCCGCCTGCGCGGAGGCGGTCTTCGTCAGCGCGTTGAACAGCGTCGACTTGCCGACATTCGGCAGCCCGACGATCCCCATGCGAAAGCCCATCTTTCCCTCCTGTCTGGAAACGCCCGCATCTACGGCGGCGGGCGGGGGCGGGTCAAGGCGGGCGGGCGGCTGCGGGGGCGCAGTGGCGCGCGAGGGCGGCTGAGGGGGGCCGGCCCGTTCCGGGCCGGGTGGAGGCTCTGCCTCCACACCTCCGAGGTATTTTCGGCCAGATGAAAGGGGATCTGGGAAGGTGGCGCGGGCCGGGCTTTTCCCGGCGCGGCCCCTCGGCTAGAGAGGCGGCGCCGAGCCAAGGGGAGCCCCGATGCAAGAGCCCGCCATCACCGAAGAGCTGATCGCCGCCCACGGGCTGAAGCCCGACGAATACGAGCGGATCCTGCAGATCATCGGGCGGGAGCCCTCCTTCACCGAGCTCGGCATCTTCTCGGCGATGTGGAACGAGCATTGCTCCTACAAGAGCTCCAAGAAATGGCTGCGCACCCTGCCGACCAGTGGGCCCCAGGTGATCTGCGGGCCCGGCGAGAATGCCGGCGTGGTGGATATCGGCAACGGGCAGGCGCTCGTCTTCAAGATGGAGAGCCACAACCACCCCAGCTACATCGAGCCCTATCAGGGCGCGGCGACCGGGGTGGGCGGCATCCTGCGAGACGTCTTCACCATGGGAGCAAGGCCGATTGCCGCGATGAACGCGCTCAGCTTCGGGATGCCCGACCATCCGAAGACGAAGCGCATCGTCTCGGGCGTCGTCGAGGGGATCGGCGGCTACGGCAATGCCTTCGGCGTGCCGACCGTCGGCGGAGAGGTGCGCTTTCACCCCTCGTACAACGGCAATTGCCTCGTGAACGCCTTCGCCGCCGGGCTGGCGGATGCGGATGCGATCTTCTACTCGGCGGCGTCGGGCGTCGGCATGCCGGTCGTCTATCTCGGCGCCAAGACCGGCCGCGACGGGGTCGGCGGCGCCACCATGGCCTCCGCCGAATTCGACGAGACCATCGAGGAGAAGCGCCCCACGGTGCAGGTCGGCGACCCCTTCACCGAGAAGCGGCTTATGGAGGCCTGCCTCGAGCTCATGGCCACCGGCGCCGTCATCTCGATCCAGGATATGGGCGCCGCCGGCCTCACCTGCTCCGCCGTCGAGATGGGCGACAAGGGCGGCCTCGGTATTCGCCTGCAGCTCGATGACGTGCCGCAGCGCGAGGCGGCGATGAGTGCCTATGAGATGATGCTGTCGGAGAGCCAGGAGCGGATGCTCATGGTGCTCCGCCCCGAGAAGGAGGCCGAGGCCCGCGCCGTCTTCGACAAATGGGATCTCGACTTCGCCATCGTCGGCGAGACCATCGCCGAGGACCGCTTCCTGATCCTGCAGGGCGATGACGTGAAGGCCGACCTGCCGCTGTCGCGCCTCGCCTCCTCCGCACCGGAATATGACCGCCCGTGGGAGCCGAGCCCGGCCCCCGCCCCCCTCGCCCCCGTGCCCGCCGTCTCGGCCATCGAGGGGCTGCGGGCGCTGATCTCTTCGCCCAACCATGCGGCGAAGCAATGGGTCTATGAGCAATACGACACGCAGGTGATGGGCGACACGGCGCGCCGGCCGGGGCTCGGCGCCGGCATCGTGCGCGTGCACGGCACGGGCAAGGCCGTGGCCTTCACCTCCGACGTGACGCCCCGCTACTGCAAGGCCGACCCCGAGCGCGGCGGCGCCCAGGCGGTGGCGGAGGCCTACAGGAACCTCGTCGCCACCGGCGCCACGCCGCTCGCCGCCACCGACAACCTCAACTTCGGCAACCCCGAGAAGCCCGAGATCATGGGCCAGTTCGTCGGCTGCATCCGCGGCATCGGCGCCGCCTGCGAGGCTTTGGGCATGCCCATCGTCTCCGGCAATGTCTCGCTCTACAACGAGACGGACGGCACCGGCATCCTGCCGACGCCCACCATCGGCGCCGTCGGCCTCATCGCCTCGCCGGAGGAGGCCATCGGCACGCGGCCCGAGGCGGGCGACGTGGCGCTCCTCCTCGGCGGCACATCCTCGCATCTCGGCCAGTCGGCGCTCCTTTGGGAGCTCTTCGGCCGCGAGGACGGCCCGGCGCCGGAGGTCGACCTCACCGCCGAAGCCGCCCATGGTGGCTTCGTCCTCGCCAACCGCGCCCATATCCGCGCCGCGACCGACCTTGCCGACGGCGGGCTGGCGCTCGCGGCCTTTGAACTGGCGGAGGCCGGGGGCTTGGGCGTCACGCTCGACATGGCTGGCACCGCCGCGCTCTTCGGCGAGGATCAGGGCCGCTATCTTCTCGCCGCCTCCCCTGCCGGCGCCGAGGCGCTTCTCGCCGCCGCAGAGGCCGCGGGGATCGCCCTCACCCAGATCGGCCGCTTCGGCGGCAGCGACGTGGTGATGGGCGGCGAGCGCGCCCCGGCACGCGACCTCTTCGCCCTCTACCGCAGCGCCTTCGCGGCCGCACTGGCCTGAAGAGGGCCCCAAGGCCGCGCCCCCCCCTCGCTTTTCTCCAAATACCCGCGGGGGGAGTCGCCCCTTGGGGCGACGGGGGGCAGCGCCCCCCTTGCTATCGCTCGATCACGAAGAGGTTGCACCAGCCTTCGACGTCGACATCCTTCTCATGCCGCATCCCGATGCTCCGCGCCGTCGCCGCCGAGGCGTCGTTGCCGAAGTCGACAAGCGCCACCAGTCGCCGGAGCCCCGCCGCGAAGCCGAAATCCCTGAGGCCGGCCGCCATCTCGCGCCCGAGCCCCCGCCCCCAGTGCGGCTTGCCGAGGAGCCAGGCGAGCTCCGGCTCGAAGCGCCCCTCCAGCTCCAGCGGCAGGATGCCGCCCCGGCCGATCAGCGCGCCCGTCTCCGCCAGCACCGCCGCCCAGAGCGTGTAGCCCGGATGCGCGGCCTCGCCGCCGCGCATGGCCCAGCGCATCTCGCGCTCCGTTTCCTCCCGCGTCCGGGTGAAATCGGGGAAGTGCCGCCGCACCTCTTCGTCGGCATAAAGCGCGGCCAGCGCGTCGAGGTCGTCCTCGTGGAAGGCGCGCATCACCAGCCGCTCCGTGCGGAAGAGTTCCGCCCCCGGCTCAACCTGCTGCAATCCGGCCATGCTTGCCCTCTGCTTGCGAACACGCCATGTGGCGCCTAGATTCCCCTTGAATGCAAGCACCCCCCGGGAGCCGCCGATGCCCATCACCGCCCATGATATCGAGACGATGATCCGCGAGAGCTTCCCCGACGCCCGCGTGACGGTCGAGGGGGACGACGGCGCGCATTTCGCCGCCGAGGTGGTGGACGAAAGCTTCCGCGGCCTCAACCGCGTGCAGCAGCAGCGCGCCGTCTATGCCGCCCTCAAGGGCAAGATGGATGGCCCGGCCGGCGAGCTCCATGCGCTGGCGCTGACGACGCGGGTGCCGGAGTGAGCACCGGCGCCATCCTGATGCTGGCCCTGGGGACGATCGGCGACCGCCTCGCCACAGGCGACATGAACGAGGATGCGGGGCGCGTCTGGCGCGTCACCCGCGATCCGCAGATCTTTGCCCGGGCCATGGTGCCCGGCCGCGCGAAAGGACAGAGCCAATGACCACCGAGACCACCGCCAAGGACCGGATCCAGGAAACGATCACCGCCCATGACGTGGTGCTCTACATGAAGGGCACCAAGGCCATGCCGCAATGCGGCTTCTCCAGCCGCGTCGCCGGGGTGCTCAATTTCATGGGGGTCGACTATGCCGATGTGAACGTGCTCGCCGACGATGGAATCCGTCAGGGAATCAAGGAGTTCTCCGACTGGCCGACCATCCCGCAACTCTATGTGAAGGGCGAGTTCGTCGGCGGCTGCGACATCATCACCGAGATGACGCTCTCCGGCGAGCTCGATCAGCTCTTCGAGACGAAGGGCATCGCCTTCTCCAAGGACGCCGCCGACAAGATCCGCGAAGCCAACGCCTGAGCGCCGAGACGGCCCGGCAGGGCCGGTGAGGACCCGCCGGACCGGCCGCGGTTCCTTGCCAAAGTGCAACAGTACCCCCCTGCCGCGCCCCCCGCCCCTCCGGGCTCCTAGGCTTCGGCGGGGGGCACGCTATTTTCGGCGCCAGTCTGCTTGCTGCCGGTGGTCGCCTTGAACCCGTCTCGCCCCTTGTCAGCCGCCGGTCCTGCCGGTCCGGCCATCTGTGACGCGCTTTGGGGCGCGGCCGCGGACCTGTGGCGGAGGCCGGCGTGAGCGTCGCCCTCCCGCTCGTCGCGGCGCTGGTGGTGATCCTGGCCGGCGGCCTGGCGCTGGCCACCGCCTTGAAGCGGCAGACCGCCCGTCGCCGCGAGGATTTCGAGGAGCTGGCCGCCCGCCGCTCCTGGCAGCTCAACTTCAACCGCGAGTCGCTCGGCCGCCCAGCCGTCACCCGCTTCCAGCCCCGCAGCGGCGCCAAATGGCTGGTCGAAAGCCGCGCCCGCCCCGGCGAGCCCAAGGGTGCCGAGGGGCAGGCGACGGAATTCTCTGCCCGCGATCCGCATTGGAGCGACGGGCTCTTCATCATGGCGCCGCCCATGGCCCCCGAGCTCGCCGCCCTCGCCGGGCTGATCACCGGGCCGCTGGAAGGCGAGATCGCCGAGAAGCTGCTGACGCGGCTCGTCGGCCCGTCGCTGGCGACGGAGGCCAAGGGCCTGCGCCTTCAGGAAGGGCCGGAGGGCGTGACCATCCTCGCCTCCACCGCGCTCGGCCACCGGTTCGAGACGGCGCCGATGGCGCGCGCGCTGCTCGGATGGGAGCCGGTGGCACGCGGCGAGCGCGGCCAGCCGGTGCTGATCATCGGGCGCGACGGCATGCGCCTGCGCCTGCGCCGGTCGCTCGGCCGCGCCTCCGACATGGAGCGCTTCATCGACCTGTCGCTGGAGCTGGCGCGGCTGGGCGCCTGACGGGGCTCTCCCCGGGCGCCTCGCCGCCCTGCCCTACTCCGCCTCGCAAAAGGCCAGAAGGGTGACCTCCTCGCCGACCTCGCCGTCGTACCAGACGAGCTGGGCCTCGTCGCCCTTGCTCCACCAGACGTAATGCGAGCCGTCCGACGGCCAGCCGTAGCGGGCGCCGGGGCCGCTGACCTCCTGCTCGAGCGTGATCATCCGGTTCTCGACCATGAGCACCGCGACGGCCGGCTCGACGCCGTTCACATAGGTCACGGGCACCTCGACCCCGCGCTCGCAGTGATATCGAGTGGTGATGACCTCGGCCTCGGCCGCGCTTGCGAGCGGACATAGGGACAGGGCCGCCAGGGCGGCAAGGCTCATTGATTTCAGCATGTTCATTCCCGTTCTTCGATCTCGTCGGCGAGGGCCTCAGCCCGGGCCGCCAGTTCGGCCAGCGTCTCGGTGACCTCATCGGGAACGACGGGAACCTCAAGTCGTTCCGGCTCCGGCGCCGGGCGGGACTTCCATTCCTCGAGTTCGGCGGAAAGCTGCGCGATCTGCGCCTCGGCCTCGGCCACCCGATCTTCCAGCCCCGCCGTCTTGTCGGCGAGCATGAGGCCGGACATGAGCAGCATCCGCGCCTCGGGCATCCGCCCGATCTGCGTGGAGAGCTCGGCCGCCTCGGTATCGAGCATCGCGGCGGCGGATTTCAGGAAGGCCTCCTCGCCCTCCTGGCAGGCGACCTCGAAACTGCGCCCGCCGATCATCACCTCGACCTGCGGCATCACGCGCCCTCCCCGGCCTCGTCGCCCAGAAGCGGGCGGAATTCTGCGAGAATGGCGTCGATCTCGGCGATTTCGGCGGCGCGGGCCGCCGTCAGCGCCTCGAGTTCGGCCTTCATCGCCTGGTCTATGAGGGCGGGATCCACCGCCCCCGCCTCGGCCGCGGCGCGAAGCTCGGCAGAGGCGTCGCGGAGCCCGGCATTCGCCTCCTGAAGCCTGCGGAGCTCGGCATCGAGCCGCCCGAGAGCCTCCCTGTGATCGGCCTGATCCGCCGGCTCGCTGCCCTCGGCGCTGGCCGCGCGGCCGGCCTTTGCCTCCGCCTCTGCCTTTGCCGCTTCGGCGGCCTCGAGCCGGGCCTTCAGCGCCCGCACCCGCTCGCCAAGCTGGGCATTGGCGGTCTTCTCTTCGTCGAGCGCCACCTCCAGCCGTTCGAAATCCGCCGGCCCCTGACCCGGGGCGGGCCGGCGCAGCGCGCCCATGCCCACGCGGATGCGGCCCAGCGCCTCGCTGATGCGCGCCTCGTATTGCTGCAGCTCTTCCATTGCCTCGTTGCCCATGTCCGGTTCTGGTCCTGGCCGGGTGATTGCCCCGGATCTTCTTGTTGTCCAGCGCGTTGCCCCGCAGGGCCGGCCACACGAATCGCGGCCGCGCCCGCTTAGCCTATGCGAGCAGCCCCGGCGCGGCAAACGGGGGGAAGGCTTTCCGCCGAAGGGTTTAGCGGGCGGCCTTCACGCGAAGGCCCGCTTGCGGCCCCCATGCGGGCTTGATCTCGGCCCCGCCACTGGTATGCACAATCGGCCCCGCCGCCGCATCCTGCCGCCGAACGAATGCCGACAGCACTGGCCGAACGCACCGGCCCCCGAGACATCGGAAAGGACATGACCTTGGATATCGCCGCCCTGCGAGAGGCCCATCCCGAACACTGGATGAAGGCCGCCGCCATCCGCACCCTGACGCTCGACGCCGTCGCCGCCGCCAATTCGGGCCATTCCGGCATGCCGATGGGGATGGCCGACATCGCCACGGTGCTCTTCGAGAAGCACCTGAAGTTCGACCCGAAGAACCCGCTCTGGCCCGACCGCGACCGCTTCATCGTCTCGAACGGCCACGGCTCGATGCTGCTCTATTCGGTGCTGCACCTGACGGGCTATCCCTCCATGTCCCTGCAGGACATCAAGGATTTCCGCCAGTGGGAGAGCCATACCCCCGGCCACCCGGAATACAACCATTCGCCGGGGATCGAGACGACGACCGGCCCGCTCGGCCAGGGCATCGCCAATTCCGTCGGCTTCGCCATCGCCGAGGAATCGCTCCGCGCGCGCTGGGGCAAGAAGATCATCGACCACCGCACCTGGGTCTTCGCCGGCGACGGCTGCCTGATGGAGGGCGTGAGCCAGGAGGCCATCGCGCTCGCCGGCCACCAGAAGCTCGGCAAGCTGACGGTATTCTTCGATCACAACTCGATCACCATCGACGGGCCGGTCTCGCTCGCCGATTCCACCGATCAATGCGAGCGCTTTGCCGCCTCCGGCTGGCATGTGCAGAAGATCGACGGCCATGACCCCGAGGCGATCGACGCCGCCATCGAGGCCGCCAAGGCGGACCCCCGCCCCTCGATGATCCAGTGCGAGACGCATATCGCGCTCGGCTCCTCCGCCCAGGACACCGCCAAGGGCCACGGCGCGCTGACCGACGCCCAGCTCATCAAGGACACCAAGGCCGCCTATGGCTGGACGGCCCCGGCCTTCGAGATCCCGGCCGAGATCAAGGGCCAGTGGGAAGCGATGGGCAAGCCCGGCGCCGAGGAATTCGCCGCCTGGGAAGGCCGCGTGGCCGAGCTGTCGGACGCGAAGCGCGCCGAGTTCGAGCGGACCTTCCGCCGCGAGGCGCCGAAGGCGCTGGCCGGCCGCATCCGCGCGCTGAAGAAGCAGATCACCGATGAGGGGCCGAAGGTCGCCACCCGCAAGAGCTCCGAGATGGTGCTCGAGGTGGTGAACCCGGTGATGAAGGAGACCATCGGCGGCTCGGCCGACCTCACCGGCTCCAACAACACCAAGACGGGTGACCTCGGCATCTTCACCGCCGAGGACCGCAAGGGCCGTTACATCCACTACGGCATCCGCGAACACGGCATGGCCGCCGCGATGAACGGCATGGCGGCGCATGGCGGCGTGAAGCCCTATGGCGGCACGTTCTTCTGCTTCACCGATTACGCGCGGCCCGCCGTGCGGCTTTCGGCGCTGATGGGCGTGCCCGTCGTCTATGTGATGACCCACGATTCCATCGGCCTCGGCGAGGACGGCCCGACCCACCAGCCGGTCGAGCATCTCGCCATGGTCCGCGCCACGCCCGGCCTTCTGACCTTCCGCCCGGCCGACACGGTCGAGACGGCCGAGGCCTGGGAGATCGCGCTGGAGCAGGAGAAGAAGCCCTCCGTTCTCGCCCTCACCCGGCAGAACCTGCCGACGGTGCGCCTGAAGCACACCGGCAAGAACCTCACCCGCCAGGGCGCCTATGTGCTGGCCGAGGCCGAGAACAAGCGCCGCGTGATCCTCATGGCCTCGGGCTCGGAGGTCGAGGTGGCGATGGAGGCGAAGAAGGTGCTGGAGGCCGAGGGCATCGGCACGCGCGTCGTTTCCGTCCCGTCGATGGAGCTCTTCCGCGAGCAGGACGAGGCCTATCGCAAGCGCGTCCTTCCCGCCGGGCCGGTGCGCGTCGCCATCGAGGCCGGCGTCCGCCAGCCCTGGGACTGGCTGCTCCTCGGCGAGCGGGGCCGCGAGGCCAAGGCCGCGTTCATCGGCATGGACAGCTTCGGCGCCTCGGCGCCGGCAGAAGTGCTTTACGAGAAGTTCGGCATCACCGCCGAGAACACGGTCGCCAAGGCGAAGGCGCTCCTCGGGTGAAGAGTGGGCGCCCGGGCTGACCGGGCGCCAATCTCCTGGTGGACTTCAAGGGCGGAAACCATGTGGTTTCCGCCCTTTGCTTTGAGGGGTCGCGGGGCAATGGGCTGCCCTATCGGAGCGCCGCCGGCCCCTGCCCTCAGTGATCCGCCGCCGGCTTCATGCCGACGAGCCGCAGGAGCGGCGTCACGACGCTCGTGGCGAAGGGGATCAGCACGAGACCCCAGGCGAGGCCGAGCACCCCGTCGCAGGCGGCGGTGACGGCCCAGCTCACGAAACCTTCCCAGGTGCCGACCGCATGGGCGGCCGCCTCGGCGAGGTGGTGGATCCAGTCGTAGATCACCGGCCAGCCGAGCACATCGAGCCCGTGGGTGATGATATTGCCGCCGACCCAGAGCATCGCCGCCGTCCCGACGATGGACAGGACCTTGAGGAAGCCGGGCATCCAGCGGACGAGCCCGCGCCCCAGGGCGCGCGTCACGCCGAGCCGGCCATGGTCGATCAGCTCCAGCCCGATGTCATCGGCCTTCACGATCAGCGCGACCGAGCCGTAGACGACCAGCGTGATGCCGATGCCGACGACGGCCAGCGTCGCCGCCTCCATCCAGAAGCCCGAGACTTCGATGGTCGAGAGCGACAAGGTCATGATCTCGGCGGAGAGGATGAAATCGGTCTTGATCGCGCCTGCGACCTTTCGCTCCTCCAGCGCGCCGGGATCGCCGACCTCCATGTCCTTGGCCACCTCGTGGCTGGCATGGGGGAAGAGCGCATGGAAGATCTTCTCGGCCCCCTCGAAACAGAGGTAGGAGCCGCCGAGCATCAGAAGCGGCGTGATCGCCCAAGGCGCGAAGTTCGACAGAAGGAGCGCCACGGGGAGGAGGAAGAGCAGCTTGTTGCGCAGGCTGCCCTTGGTGATCTTCCAGATGATCGGCAATTCGCGCTGCGGCTTGAAGCCGGTGACGTATTTCGGCGTCACCGCCGCGTCGTCGATGAGGACGCCCGCCGTCTTCGCCCCCGCCTTGGCGGCGGCACTGGCCACGTCATCGACGGAGGCCGCCGCAACCTTGGCGATGCCCGCCACGTCATCGAGTAGCGCCAGTAATCCGCTCATGCCCGCTCCTTCAGCCTGCCGACCCAATCTAGGGGCGTGGCGCCGGGCGGCAAGCGCGACCCACCGGAATAGCCCGGGGCCATCCGCCCCGCGCGCCCTTCCCGCCGGGCACGGCGGCGGCTAGGCTCCGCCCCATGTCGACCCGCACGGCCCTTGCCCTCGTCTTCCTCATCGCGCTTCTTGTCGCGCTCGACCTCTATCAGGGCTGGGGCGGGACGCTCTTCGTCCTGAGAAAGCTCGTGGCGCTCATCCAGGCGCTCGCCTTCTGGCGCTAACAGGACCGCCCCCCGGTTGACCTTTTCGCCCAAATGACAATCTTGGCGCCAAACCGCGCATCCGCGCGCGCATCCGAAAGGGAATGACATGGCTGTGAAGGTTGCAATCAACGGTTTCGGGCGGATCGGGCGCAACGTCCTGCGCGCGATCATCGAATCCGGCCGCACCGACATCGAGGTGGTGGCGATCAACGATCTCGGCCCGGTCGAGACCAATGCGCACCTGCTGCGCTACGATTCCGTCCACGGCCGCTTCCCGCACAAGGTGACGACGACGGAGGACACGATCGACGCCGGCCGCGGGCCGATGAAGGTCACCTCCATCCGCAACCCGGCCGAGCTGCCCTGGGGCGATGTCGACATCATCATGGAATGCACCGGCATCTTCACGTCGAAAGAGAAGTGCCAGCCGCATCTCGAGACCGGCGCCAAGCGCGTGCTGATCTCCGCCCCCGGCACCAATGCCGACAAGACCATCGTCTATGGCGTGAACCACGACCAGCTGACGGCGGATGACATCGTCGTCTCCAACGCCTCCTGCACCACCAACTGCCTGGCGCCGGTCGCCTATGTGCTGAACAAGACCATCGGCATCAAGCGCGGCTTCATGACGACGATCCATTCCTACACCGGCGACCAGCCGACGCTGGACACGCTGCACAAGGATCTCTACCGCGCCCGCGCCGCCGGCGTGAACCAGATCCCGACCTCCACCGGCGCCGCCAAGGCCGTGGGCCTCGTCCTGCCGGAGCTGAACGGCAAGCTCGACGGCGTGTCGATCCGCGTGCCGACGCCGAATGTCTCGGTCGTCGACCTGACCTTCGAGGCCGACCGCGACACCTCGGTGGAAGAGATCAACGCCGCGATCCGCGAGGCCGCCGACGGCGATCTGAAGAACATCCTCGGCTATACCGACGACAAGCTCGTCTCGTCCGACTTCAACCACGACCCCCATTCCTCGACCTTCGCCATGCCGGAGACCAAGGTGATGGACGGCAACTTCTGCCGGATCCTCAGCTGGTACGACAACGAATGGGGCTTCTCGAACCGGATGAGCGACACGGCCGTCGCCATGGGCAAGCTGCTCTGAGGCGCGCCAGGGGGGCCCTGCCCCCCATTGGCCTCCTCAGGCCGGCTGAAAACTGGGCGAAGGGGCGGGTTTCGGCCGGCGCCCCTTCCGGCATGGCCCCTTCGTGAAGGGGGCCATCTTGTATATGCGCGGGGGCCGCCTTAATCGGTGAGCATGCTCCCGTTCAGCCAGATACTGCAGGAATTCATAACCCTCTGGGTGGTCATCGACCCGATCGGGACGGTGCCGGTCTTTCTGGCCGTCACCGCCGGCATGTCCGTGTCGGCGCGGCGCAAGGTCGCCTATCGGGCGGTGCTCGTCTCGGCCGTCGTGCTGCTTGCCTTCGTCCTTCTCGGCCAGGCGGTGCTGGAGGCGCTGGGGCTCGGGCTGCCGTCGTTCCAGATCGCGGGCGGGCTGGTGCTCTTCCTCTTCGCGCTGACGATGGTCTTCGGGCCGGCCAAGCCCGAGCGCGAGATGGCGGAGGAAGGCATGACGCAGACGGCGATCCATCCGGTCGCCATCCCCTCCATCGCCTCGCCGGGGGCGATGCTGGCCGTCGTGGTGCTCACCGACAACGACCGCTTCTCGGTCGCCCATCAGGTGCAGACCGCGGGGATCCTGATCGTGGTGCTCGGCATCACATTGGGCTTCCTGCTGCTGGCGACGCCCATTCTGCGGATCATCGGGCCGGCGGGCGCCTCCATCGTCAGCCGGATCATGGGCATGGTGCTCGCCGCCGTCGCGGTCGATGCGATACTGCGCGGCTTCGTGCAGATCGGCGCGCTGGCGCCGTTCTGACCCTGCCCTTGCGGCAGCCCCTGCCGCAACTCTGCAACAATTTCGTTAAGCGCCTAAAGAAAAGCCATGCATTTGCTGCAGGGCGGCACGGACATATCGTCAGTGGTTTCTGCACCGCAGCATCGCTATCTGTGTCTCGAACGACAAACCGGCTCTAGCTGAAAGGAGTGCCCAATGACCACGTTCACGAGACTCCGCACGGCCTTTGCGAAGCGCGCGGCCTACAACCGCACCGTTTCGGAAATCCGTTCGCTGCCGCTCGACATCGCTCTCGACCTCGACCTCTACCCCGGCGACGCCAAGCGTATCGCCCGTGAGGCCGTCTACGGCTGAGGCGCACCCACGAGCGCAACCTTCGAGCCGCCCTTCGGGGCGGCTTTTTGTTTGGCCGCCGTCGAAATTTCTGTCGGAATTGCTGTCGGACTTGCCTGCGGTCAGTATTTCTCGCCCAGCTTGGCGGCTACGGCCGCCGGCACGAATTTCGAGATGTCACCGCCGAGCCGGGCGATCTCCTTCACCAGCTTGCTGGCGATCGCCTGGTGGCGCGCCTCGGCCATGAGGAAGACCGTCTCGACCTCGGCGTCGAGCACGCGGTTCATCCCGACCATCTGGAACTCGTATTCGAAATCCGCCACGGCCCGCAGGCCGCGGATGATGATCCCGGCGCCGACGTCGCGGGCGCAATCGATCAGCAGGTTGTTGAACGGGTGGACGACGATCTCGGTGTTCTTCGCCGCGGCGATGGCGCCGATCTCGTTCTCGATCATCGCCACGCGCTCATCCAGCGAGAAGAGCGGCCCCTTGCCCTCGTTGATGGCCACGCCGATCACCAGCCTGTCCACCATGCGGCAGGCGCGGGTGATGATGTCGACATGGCCTATGGTCAGCGGGTCGAACGTGCCGGGATAAAGACCGATGCGCATTCGCACCCCCTGCCTCAAGTCATTGGCAGGCAAGAAGTCATGCGCGGGCGGCTTTGGCAACCCCGCCGCTTCGCCCGGGCCGCCATCAGTGGCCCATGATCATGCCCTCGAGCGCGTCCTTCTCCATCGCCAGCTCGGCGAGCCGCGCCTTGACGACATCGCCGATGGAGATGAGGCCGACCATCGCGCCACCCTCCATCACCGGCAGATGGCGGAAGCGGCCCTCGGTCATCATCCGGAGGACGGAATCGGCGTGATCGTCGGGCGTGCAGGTCACCGGATCGGCGGTCATCATCGCCTCGGCGGCATCGTCGAGGCAGGCGGCGCCGCGCCGGCCGATCTCTCGCACGATGTCGCGTTCCGACAGGATGCCGACCGGCACCTGCCCGTCCGCAGAGACGACGACGGCGCCGATGCGTTTGTCGGACAGCAGTCGCACGACATCGCTCACGGCGGCATCGGGGGCCACGCACATGACGCCGCTGGCGCCCTTCGTAGCGAGGATCTGACTGACGAGCATGGGGGCCTCCTCCGGCTTGACGTAGCGTTGAGCCTCGCCCCCGCCCCCCCGTCTGTCAAGCTGCGGCCCCTTGCCCGACAGCCCCGGGCGCGCTACCGCCGGGGCAGCCGACAGGAGAACGTCATGCAGGATCTCACCCATCATCTCGGCGGCAAGCCGGTCGCCGGGCGCTCCGGCCGCTTCGCCGATGTCTTCAACCCCGCCACCGGAGAGGTGCAGGCGCGCGTGCCTCTCGCCTCCGCCGAGGAGGTGTCCCGAGCGGTGGAGATCGCCACCGAGGCCCAGCCCGCCTGGGCCGCCGTCAACCCGCAGCGCCGGGCGCGGGTGATGATGGAGTTCGTGCGGCTCCTCAACCGCGACATGGACAAGCTCGCCGAGGCGCTCAGCCGCGAGCATGGCAAGACCCTGCCCGACGCCGCCGGCGACGTGCAAAGGGGGCTCGAGGTCGTCGAGTTCTGCATTGGCGCGCCGCATCTGCTGAAGGGCGAGTTCACCGATGGCGCCGGGCCGGGGATCGACATGTATTCGCTCCGCCAGCCCTTAGGCGTCTCCGCCGGCATCACGCCCTTCAACTTCCCCGCCATGATCCCGATGTGGATGTTCGCCCCGGCCATCGCCTGCGGCAACGCCTTCATCCTCAAGCCCTCCGAGCGCGACCCCTCGGTGCCGCTCATGCTCGCGGCGCTGATGGAGGAGGCGGGCCTGCCGCCGGGCATCCTGCAGGTGGTGAACGGCGACAAGGAAGCGGTGGACGCGATCCTCGATCACGAGGGCATCGCGAGCGTCGGCTTCGTCGGCTCCACCCCCATCGCCCAGTATATCTACGGGCGCGGCTGCGCTGCGGGCAAGCGCGTGCAGTGCTTCGGCGGCGCCAAGAACCACATGATCGTCATGCCCGATGCCGATATGGACCAGGCCGCCGACGCGCTCATCGGTGCCGGTTACGGCGCCGCCGGCGAGCGCTGCATGGCGATCTCCGTCGCCGTGCCGGTGGGCGAAGAAGCGGCCGACCGGCTGATCGAGAAGCTGGTGCCCCGCATCGAACGCCTGAAGGTCGGCCCCTATACCGCCGGAAGCGAGGTCGATTACGGCCCCGTCGTCACCGCCGCCGCCAAGGCGAATATCCTCCGGCTCGTCGAAAGCGGCATCGCCGAGGGCGCCGAGCTGGTGGTCGACGGGCGGGACTTCAGCCTGCAGGGCTACGAGGAGGGCTTCTTCGTCGGCCCGCATCTCTTCGACCGGGTGACGCCGGAGATGGAGATCTACCGCAAGGAGATCTTCGGCCCCGTGCTCACCACCGTCCGCGCCAGCTCCTACGAGGAGGCGCTGAAGCTGGCGATGGACCATGAATACGGCAACGGCACCGCGATCTTCACCCGCGACGGCGACGCGGCGCGAGATTTCGCCTCGCGCGTCAATGTCGGCATGGTCGGGGTCAACGTGCCGATTCCGGTGCCGCTGGCCTACCACACCTTCGGCGGCTGGAAGAAATCGGCCTTCGGCGATCTCAACCAGCACGGGCCGGACAGCTTCAAGTTCTACACCCGCACCAAGACCGTCACCGCCCGCTGGCCCTCGGGCATCAAGGACGGCGGCGAGTTCAACTTCCGGCCGATGGACTAGGCTGCTCTCGGCGGCTCGGCGGGGGCACGGAAGGCCTCCGCCAGCACGCCGTTGTGCTTGCGCGCCATGCGGCATTCGAAGGATCCGGCGCGGAAGGCCCGGCAGGCGGTCGGCCGCTCGGCATAGATGGCGCAGGCGGCGCCCTCGGGCGTGGCCATGAGCTGCGCGCAATGGCCGGAGGTCATCTTGAGGAAGGGCCGGCCGTCCTCCTCGAAGATCGCCTCGGCCGGGATGGCGCGGGCGGAATCCTCATGGCTCAGGGCCACGTAGGCGGCACGGCGGCCGAAGCAGCAGGCCCCGCAGGCGAGGCAATCGAAGATTTCGGAAGACAAGGCGCACCCATCGAGGCGCGCCGGGCCGGGCGGCTTCCCGTTCCGCCGGCGGGCGCGCGCCCGGCATCTAGCCCGGCCCCCTGCGCCCTGCAAGAGCCCTCGCTTGCGCCCCGGCGCCGCCCCTGCAAAGCTGGCGGGAAACGGGGGAGTGCCCATGGACGCGCCGGAATTCACGCTCGGCATCGAGGAGGAATACCTCCTCGTCGACACCGACACCCTCGAGCTGGCGGATGCCCCCCAGGCGCTGATGGACGAATGCGCCGCCGCCCTCAGCGAGGGGCAGGTGAGCCCGGAGTTCCTGCGCTGCCAGATAGAGATCGGCACCTCCGTCTGCCGCGACATTCCCCAGGCGCGGGAGGAGCTGCGGCGCCTCCGGGCGCTGGTGCGCGACAAGGCGGCCGATCACGGGCTCGCGCCCATCGCCGCCTCCTGCCATCCCTTCTCGGAATGGCGGACCCAGGCGCATACCGACAAGAGCCGCTACAACCAGCTGCATGACGACCTCGGCGGCATCGCGCGGCGGATGCTGATCTGCGGCATGCATGTCCATGTCGGGCTTGGCGACGACGCGCTCCGCGCCGACCTTCTCGGCCAGATGGCCTATTTCCTGCCGCATCTCTTGGCGCTTTCCACCTCCTCGCCCTTCTGGCAGGGGGAGGATACCGGGCTCGCCAGCTACCGGCTCTCCGTCTTCGACAACCTGCCGCGCACCGGCCTGCCGCCGCATATCGACACCTGGATCGAATACGAGCGGTCGGTGGACGTGCTGGTGGAGCTTGGCGTCATCGAGGATGCCTCGAAGATCTGGTGGGACCTGCGGCCCTCCCACGCCTTCCCGACGCTGGAATCGCGGATCTGCGATGTCTCGCCCCGGCTGGAATCGGCTCTGTCCATCGCGGCGCTGACGCAGAGCATCATGCGGATGCTCTGGCGCCTGCGCATCCGCAACCAGCGCTGGCGGCGGTACGACAATTTCCTCATCGCCGAGAACCGCTGGCGGGCGCAGCGCTTCGGCATCAAGGGCGAGCTCATCGACTTCGGTCAGGGCGTAAAGACGCCGATGCCGCAGCTCGTGGAGGAGCTGATCGCCCTCGTGGCCGAGGATGCCGAGGCGCTCGGCTGCCTCGCAGAAGTCGAGGGCGCCCGCGCCATCCTCGAGGGCGGCACCGGCACCGAGCGGCAGCGGGCGGTGCGGGACGAGGCGGAGGCGGCCGGCCAGCCGCGCGATCAGCAGATGCGCGCGGTGGTCCGGCACCTGATCGACGAGTTCTCCGCCGATCTTTGATTTGTCATTTTCCGAACTCAGGAGTGAAGCCCGGGGCCGTTTTGGCCCAGGACTTTACATTTTTCAACATCAGCCGCGTTCGCGGACAGAGCCGCCGCTGTTCTCGTCGGCATTGATCTCGCCGCCGCCATAGATGTTGATTGACCCGCCGGAGTTGGCGCTCGCCTCTCCCTCTTCGCTGATGTAGGCCCGAACGTCCGCGCCGGAATTCGCGCCGAGGTCACCACGCGCGCAATGCATGTCTTCGGCATGGAGCGAGGCGCCGGAGCTGCTCTCGGCGATGATCATGCCGCAGGCGCCCGTGGCGTCGAGGCTGGCGCCGGAGCTGGCGCTGAGCCGCACCTCATCCGCCTCGCCCGAGAGCATCAGGGAGGCGCCGGAGCCGGCCTCGCCGGTGAGCCGGCCGGTGTCGATCTCTCTCACCTCCAGCGTCGCGCCGGAGTGTGAGGAGGCATCGAGCGTCGCCGCGCTCGGCGCGGTCGTGTGCACGTCGGAGCCGGACATGGCCTCGATCCGCGCGAGTTCGGGCATGGAGATGGTGACGTTGAAATCGTCATTGCGCAGAAGGCCGAAGAGCCCGCCGAACGGCCGGAACCGATGCTCGCGCGTGACGATGAGCATGTCGCCGTCCTGGCGGATGCTGAGCCGGTCGAGATCGCCGCGCCGCGCCTCGCCCGTGACGGCAAAATCGCCGCCGCCGATCTCGGCATCCACGCCGGCGCTGACGGCCACGCCGGTGAAGTTCTCGAACGCGTAGCCGCGGGTTTCGGCGAGGGCCGGGCTTGCGGCAAGGCCGGCGATGAGCGCGGCGGGCAGGATGTTCATGGCAGGTCTCCTTCTGACACCCGCCACTAAATGTTAATCCTCTTAACTTTCAAGTCCCCGTGATCGGATTCTTTACTCCGCCGCAACCTTTCGCGCCTTCAGCATCGGCCCGAGGAACCGCCCGGTGTGGCTCTCGGCCACCGTGGCGACCTCCTCCGGCGTGCCGGTGGCCACCACCGTGCCACCCCCGTCGCCGCCCTCGGGGCCGATGTCGATCAGCCAGTCGGCCGTCTTGATGACGTCGAGATTGTGCTCGATCACCACGACCGAATTGCCCTGGTCCACCAGCTCATGCAGCACCTCGAGGAGCTTGCGCACATCCTCGAAATGAAGGCCTGTGGTCGGCTCGTCGAGGATGTAGAGCGTCCGCCCCGTGGCGCGTTTCGACAGCTCCTTGGAGAGCTTCACCCGCTGCGCCTCGCCGCCCGAAAGCTGCGTGGCCTGCTGGCCGACCTTGATATAGCCGAGCCCGACGCGATTGAGCGCATCCATCTTCTCGCGGATGGACGGCACGGCCTTGAAGAACTCCTGCGCATCTTCAACTGTCATATCAAGAACGTCGGCTATGCTCTTGCCTTTGAACTGAATTTCCAGCGTCTCGCGGTTGTAGCGCTTGCCCTTGCAGGTCTCGCAGGTGACGTAGACATCCGGCAGGAAGTGCATCTCGATCTTGATGACGCCGTCGCCTTGGCAGGCCTCACAGCGGCCGCCCTTGACGTTGAAGCTGAAGCGCCCCGGCTTGTAGCCGCGCGCCTTCGCCTCCGGGAGCCCCGCGAACCAGTCGCGGATCGGGGTGAAGGCCCCCGTGTAAGTGGCCGGATTCGACCGCGGAGTCCGCCCGATGGGGCGCTGGTCGATGTCGATGACCTTGTCGAGATGCTCGAAGCCCTTGATCGTCTCGCAAGGCGCCGGCGTCTCGCGGGCGCCGTTCAGCTTCACCGCGGCGTTTTTGTAGAGCGTCTCGATGGTCAGCGTCGACTTGCCGCCGCCGGAGACGCCGGTGACGCAGACGAACTTGCCGAGCGGGAAGTCGACACTCACCTCCTTGAGGTTGTTGCCCGTCGCCTTGACGATTTGCAGCTTCTTCTTGTTTCCCTTGCGCCGCTCGGCGGGCACGGGGACCTCACGGCGGCCGGCGAGGTAGTCGCCGGTGAGGGACTTGGGGTTCTCGGCGATCTCGGTGGGCGTGCCATGCGCCACCACCTCGCCGCCATGCACCCCGGCGCCGGGGCCGATGTCATAGACGTAATCCGCCTCGCGGATCGCCTCCTCGTCATGCTCCACCACGATGACCGTATTGCCCTGGTCGCGCAGATTCTTGAGTGTTTCCAGCAGCCTGCCGTTGTCGCGCTGGTGGAGCCCGATGGAGGGCTCGTCGAGCACATAGAGCACGCCGGTGAGGCCGGAGCCGATCTGGCTCGCCAGACGGATGCGCTGCGATTCGCCGCCCGAGAGCGTGCCGGAGTTGCGGCTGAGCGTCAGGTAATCGAGCCCGACGTTGTTTAGGAAGCCCAGCCGCTCGCGGATCTCCTTCAGGATCGCCTTGGCGATCTCGTTCTTCTGGGCGGAGAGGCCGGCCGGCACCTCCTGCACCCACTCATGCGCCTCGCGGATCGAGAAGCGCACCACCTGGCCGACGTGGAGGCCGGCGATCTTCACGGCCAGCGCCTCGGGCCGCAGGCGATAGCCCCCGCAGGCGTGGCAGGGGCGGTTGTTCTGATAGGCCTCCAGCTCCTCGCGCATCCAGGCGCTGTCCGTCTCGCGGTAGCGCCGCTCCATGTTGGGGATCACCCCCTCGAACGGGCGGGAGACCTGATAGACGCGGCCCGAATCGTCGTAGCGGAAGGTGATCTCGTCCTCGCCCGAGCCATAGAGGAAGACGTTCTGCACCTCTTCCGGCAGCTCCTTCCAGGGCGTCCGGGTACTGATTCCGTAATGCTTCGCAATGGCTTCCGTGGTCTGGGCGACGTAGGGCGACTTGCTCTTCCGCCAATTGGCGATGGCGCCCTTGGCGAGGCTGAGCGTCACATCGGGCACGACGAGGCCGGGGTCGAAGAAGAGCTCCACCCCGAGGCCGTCACAGGAGGGACAGGCGCCGAAGGGGGCGTTGAAGGAAAAGAGCCGCGGCTCGATCTCGGGGATGGTGAAGCCGCTGACCGGGCAGGCGAATTTTTCGGAGAAGGTCAATCGCTCGGGGTCACCCTCGCCCTCCGCCGGCGCCGTCTCGAGGATGGCGATGCCGTCGGCAAGGTCGAGCGCCGTGCGGAAGCTGTCGGCCAGCCGCGTCTCGAGCCCCTCGCGCACCACGATCCGGTCGACCACCACGTCGATGTCGTGGCGGTACTTCTTGTCGAGCGTGGGCGGGTCCTCCAGCTCGTGGAAGGCCCCGTCGACCTTGACGCGCTGGAAGCCCTGCTTGCGCAACTCCAGGAATTCCTTGCGATATTCGCCCTTCCGGTCGCGCACGATGGGCGCGAGGAGGTAGGCGCGGGTCCCCTCCTCCATCGCCATCACGCGGTCGACCATGTCCTGCACCTGCTGCGCCTCGATGGGCAGGCCGGTCGCGGGCGAATAGGGCGTGCCGCAGCGGGCGAAGAGCAGGCGCAGGTAGTCATAGATCTCCGTCACCGTGCCGACGGTGGAGCGGGGATTCTTCGACGTCGTCTTCTGCTCGATGGAAATCGCGGGCGAGAGGCCGGAGATGTGATCCACATCCGGCTTCTCCATCATGTCGAGGAACTGCCGCGCATAGGCCGAGAGCGACTCAACATAGCGGCGCTGCCCCTCGGCATAGATCGTGTCGAAGGCGAGCGACGACTTGCCGGAGCCCGAGAGCCCGGTGACCACCACGAGCTGGTCGCGGGGGATGTCGACGTCGATTCCCTTGAGATTGTGCTCGCGGGCCCCGCGCACCTCGATATGCTTCAGCTCGGCCATCTATTCACCCCAGGCAGGACTTGAGCGCCACACATAGGATGTGCCGCGCGAGTCTCCAACCATGAATAGAACGTTAAGGGAACATTGGCGAGGGTTTCCGCGGGCTTTGCCTCAACACCGGGCAGCCGGCCCCGGGGCCCCCGGGCCTCGGGGCGGGCCGCTATCAGATAACAGTATGGATTTCGTTGACTTGCGCCCCGGGCGGCACATCTCATCGCCTAGAAATCAATCGCAGGGAAAATCCCATGACCCTTTCCAAATTCTCCGTTCTTCTCCTGCCGCTGGCCGCTGCGGCCTGCTCGTCCACCGGCATCGTCGACGCGCCGATCTACTCCGAGCTGCCTGACGGCGGCGAAGGCGAATTCCGCGGCGAAGCGGCGACGATCTACACCGAGGTCGCCACCCGCAACAACAATGACGACGCCGCGACGGCTCTGCCGATCTCGGGCGCGGCCACCTATTCCGGTGACTTCGCCGCCGTGATCGACGTGCCGAACACCAGCACCGTCGCCTATTCGACGCTGTTCGGCGACAGCGACATGCAGGTGAACTTCGGCACTCGCGCCATGACCGGGACGTTCAACGACATCTCCGGCCGCAACTACAACGGCGCCGGCAGCTCGACCGCCTTCTACGACTTCAACGGCGTGCTCGTGACCTCCGGCACGCTGACCGGCAACGGCATCGACGGCGATGTCGGCGGCACGATCTATGACGGTTTCGGCGGCTCCTACACCGTCGATGCCGATCTCGACGCGACGCTGACCGGCCCCGGCGCGACCGGCATGCTCGGCATCTTCGGCGGCACCTTCCGCAACAACTCGGGCGGCACCAACGGTGGCACCGCGCCGATCGAAGGCGTCTTCTACGGCGACCGCTGAGCCCCGCATCTCGGGTGACAGGAAGGCCGGGCCCGGTTGGGCCCGGCCTTTTTCGTGCCGGACGAGCCCTTTTCCGCCCAAATAGAATTGGCGCAAAAAGAATATTGCCGCCGGGTCAAGCGCGCCTACAGTCGGGGCATTCATTTCTTCATGGAGATTTAGATGCCCAGCTTTTCCCGCCGCCTGCCCTATGGGCTCACCCTGCTCGCCCCCCTCGCCCTCGCCGCCTGCAGCTCGTCCGGAGCGGGCCTGACCGGGCTCGATGAAGTGGTCGACACCGACCTCCTCGTCGAGAGCGGCTATACGCTCGATCCCGAGACCCAGCGCATCGCCGAAGAGGTCGCCGACCGTGGCGCCAATGCCGACATGGCGACCGTGCTTCCGGTGTCGGGGGTCGGCACCTACAACGGCGAATTCGGCGCCGTCATCGACCGCGACCCCGACCATTCGTCGATCTACGGCGATACCGAGATCATGGTGAATTTCGGCAACCGCAATGTCTCCGGCGAGTTCACGCCGGTCGAGGGGCGGGACAGCGAGAGCCCCGCCTCGCCCTTCGCCATGACCGGCACGCTCGTCGTCGACGGGCTGCTGACCGGATCGGAGATCGATGGCACGCTGGCCGGCGAAATCTACGCCGGGGCGATCGGGCCCTTCAACGTCGATACCGACCTGGACGGCGCCATCGGCGGCGGCTCCACGGGCGTCGTCGGCACGTTCGACGGCGATTTCAGCTTCGGCACGACGGTCTATCCCATCGAGGGCGTCTATTACGCCGAGTGAGGACCATGGGGGCCGGGGCGTCGCTCCGGCCTTCCTCTCCGCCCTTCAGGACTAGCGGAATACCCGACTTGCGCGGTGCGGGCGAGCGCCTAGGCTGGGCTCATTCATACATTCATTCCACAAGGATTTCGACATGACCCGTTTCTCGTTTCTTGCCCCCCTCCTGGCGCTGCCCGCGCTGGCCGCCTGTTCCTCCACTCCCCCGGCCCCGCCGACGCCGGTGAACGACGTGATCGACACCGGCGCCATCGCCGATGCTGGCCTGACGCTCGACATGGAAGCCGCCCGGATCGCGGAGGAGGTCGACATGCGCGGCGACACGATGCTTCTCGCGACGGTGCTGCCGACCACCGGCAGCGGCGATTACGCCGGCGAATTCACCAGCGTCGTCAACTTCGCGGGCGGGAATTATTCAACCATCAGCGGCGACACGGCGATGCAGATCGCCTTCGACTCGGGCGCCGTCTCCGGCGCCTTCACGCCGACCGGCTGGGTGGATTTCGACTCCAGCGGCTCGCCCTTCGGCGACGGGGTGCTCAGCGGCAGTCTGGCGGTCGACGCGATGCTGGACGGCTCCACCTTCGAGGGCACGCTCTCCGGGGACTTCGGCGTCGGGGCCTCGACCACCGGCTACACGATCGACGCCGATCTGGACGGCGGCGTCGCTGCCGGGGCCGGCGGGTTGCTCGGCACCTTCACCGGCGAATTCACCGGCACGGGTGTGACCAGTCCTGTCGGCGGCGTCTATTACGCGGAGTGATGGCGCCGGGGGGCGGAGCCGCCCCCCGCCCCGTCAGATGTGGAGCGCGCGGCCGTAGGCGGCGAGCACGCTTTCATGCATCATCTCGCTGAGCGTCGGATGCGGGAAGACCGTCTCGATCAGCTCGGCCTCGGTCGTCTCAAGCGTGCGGCCGACCACATAGCCCTGGATCAGCTCGGTCACCTCGGCGCCCACCATATGGGCGCCGAGCAGCTCGCCGGTCTTGGCGTCGAAGATGGTCTTCACCAGCCCCTCCGGCTCGCCCAGCGCCACGGCCTTGCCGTTGCCGATGAAGGGGAACTTGCCGACCTTCACCTCGTAGCCGGCCTCCTTGGCCTTGGCCTCCGTCAGGCCGACGGAGGCGATCTGCGGCTGGCAATAGGTGCAGCCGGCGATGGTGTTCGGCTTGATCGGATGGGCATGCTCGCCCGCGATCAGCTCGGCCACCATGACGCCCTCGTGGGAGGCCTTGTGCGCCAGCCAGGGCGCCCCGGCGATGTCGCCGATGGCATAGAGCCCGTCCACGCCGGTGCGGCAATATTCGTCGACGACCACATGGCTGCGGTCGATCTTCACGCCGGCCTCCTCGAGGCCCAGCCCCTCGACATTGCCGACGATGCCGACGGCGGAGATGACGGTGTCGAACTCGTGTTTCTCGACCTTGCCGCCCATCTCGATATGGGCGGTGACCTTGCCCTTGGAGCGATCCAGCTGCTTGACGCCGGCCTTCTCGAGGATGGTCATGCCCTGCTTCTGGAACTGCTTCTTGGCGAAGGCCGAGACCTCGGCATCCTCGACGGGGAGGATCCTGTCCATCACCTCGACGACGGTCGTCTCGGCGCCGAGCGTGTTGTAGAAGCTGGCGAATTCGATGCCGATGGCGCCGGAGCCGATGACCAGCAGCTTCTTCGGCATCCGCTTGGGGACAAGCGCGTGGCGGTAGGTCCAGACCAGATCGCCATCGGCCTCCAGCCCCGGCAGCTCGCGGGCGCGGGCGCCGGTGGCGATGACGATGTTCTTCGCCGTGAGCTCCTCGGTGCCGTCCTTGGTCTTGACGGTGACCTTGCCCTTGCCGGCGAGCTTGGCCTCGCCCATCACGGTCGTGACCTTGTTCTTCTTCAGAAGCCCGGTGACGCCCTTTTCCATCTGCTTCGCCACGCCGCGCGAGCGCTGGACGACGGCCTCGAGGTCGAAGCCGACGTCGCCGGCCTTGAGCCCGTAGTCCTTTGCCCGTTCCATGAGGTGGAAGATCTCGGAGGAGCGCAGCAGCGCCTTGGTCGGGATGCAGCCCCAGTTGAGGCAGATGCCGCCGAGATTCTCGCGCTCGATGCAGGCGACCTTGAGGCCGAGCTGGGCGCCGCGGATGGCGGCGACATAGCCGCCGGGGCCGGCGCCGATGACGATCATGTCGAAGGATTGGGCGGCCATGGGGCTCCTCCTTGGGCGGTCAAAAGTGGTTTGACGCTAAACCATCCGGGCGGGAGCGAAAAGGCGAAGCGGTGACATGGCCGATATGCGGGGGACCAACCGCGCCGCCACGGCCCCGCCCGGTGCGCGCCGCAGGCGCGGCGCGGGCTCGCGGGGTGCGAGGGCGCGCGAGCGCCGTTCAGGCGGCGGAATGCTCTTCCTGCAGCGAGCGCACCATCGAGCCGTAGCCGCCGCCCTTGAGCCAGGCCGCCTCCTCCGCCGAGCTCTCGCGGCCGAGCGCCTCGTTGCGGAAGGGGAAGCGGCCGAAGCGGCGGATCACCTGGCGGTGGGCGCAGGCATGCAGCAGGAACTCCGGATGATCGGGCAGCCGGTCCTTGAAGAGCCGGACGGCGCGATCCTGGTCGAACATGTTCTCGGAATGCTCGAGCGGCATGTAGAAGAAGCACCGCGCCGGCGCGTCGATCTTCAGGTCGTAATCATGGCCGATGGCCGAGATGGCCGCCTCGCGCGCCAGCCTGTCGGAGGCGAAGGCCCGCGCGGTGCCGCGGAACATGTTGCGGGGGAACTGGTCGGTCAGGATGATATAGGCGAGGCAGCCGGAGGGATAGGTCAGCCAGAGGCTGCCGATCCCGTCCATGACGTTGCTCCACAGACCCTGGAAGCGGTCCGTGATCTCGGCGTCGAGCTCGGGGCTGCCCTTGTACCAATCCTCGGGGGTGACCTCGTCGAGCCAGAACTTCAGCACGTCATCGGGGCCGGCCATGGGATGTTCCTCGCTTTGGTATCCGCCTGCGTTTCTTGACAGAAAGAAGTGGCACGAGCGGGCGGGCAAATCCAGTCAGGGCGCCCTGCCTTCGCGTCATGTTGCTTTTCTGTCATCAATCGTGGGTGGATCCTGCGGCAGGCTGCCCGATTTGGGGTCATCCGGCGAGGTTTCGGGGCCCTCGAGCTCCTCCTCCGCCTCTATATAGACCTCCTGCGCCACCTCCGCGGCGACCGAGGTCGCCGAGGCGAGGACGGGCGTATAAGGCACCGGGGCGGACTCCGCCTCTGCCATCGCCGGGCGGGAGCGCTGGGTCATCCGCCAGAGCCCGTAGGCGCCGAGGGCGAGGAGCAGCAACGACATGTAGACCCAGTAGCCGCCGGGGCCGACGGTGCTCATCACGAAGCCGACGAGGATCGGGCCGAAGACGGCGCCGACGCCGTTGACGAAAAGGAAGCCGCCGGAGGCGGCGGCCATGTCGTCGCGGTCGAGATAGTCGTTGGCATAGGCGATGAGCAGCGCATAGAGCGGGTTCGACGCCCCGCCGATGGCCGCAGCGGCAATGAGCGTGCACAGATAGCTGCCGGAGAAGAGGCCGAGGAGCCCCAGCACCCCGCCGATCAGCGAGATGGCGACGATGAGGATCCGCCGGTCCACCCGGTCAGAGGCCCAGCCGATCGGGTACTGCAGCACCAGCGCGGCGATGTAGATCGCCGAGATCATGGTGGAGATCTGCGGCACGCTCATCCCCGCCTCGGCCCCGTAGACCGCCGCCATGCCGAACTGCGCCGCGAAGACCCCGCCAAGAAGGAACATCCCCACCGCCGCCAGTGGCGAGGCGGAGATCAGCCGGCCGAGCGGCAGGGGCTTCGTCTGCTGAAAGGCCGGCACGGTGCCGACGGAGAGCAGGATCGGCGCGAAGGCGAGGCTCACCAGCACCGAGGGGATGATGAAGAGCACATAGCCGCCGACATCGCCGAGAAGGACGATGTATTGCGCCGCCACGATCCCGGCGAGCTGCACGATCATGTAGAGCGACAGGGCCTTGCCCCGCGTCTCGTTCGTGGCGCTGTCGTTCAGCCAGCTCTCGCAGGTGATGTAGACGCCGCAGAAGCAGAAGCCGATGACCACCCGGCCGAGCATCCAGGCCCAGGGGTCGACGAGCGTCGGATAGAGGATGAGGATCGCCGAGATGGTCGAGCCGAGCGCCGCGAAGACGCGCACATGGCCGACATTGCGAATGAGCCGGGGGGCGATGCGGCTCGCGAAGAGAAAACCGGCGAAATAGCAGGCCATGACGTAGGACATGGTCGAGGTGGAGAAGCTCTCCATCGCGCCGCGAAGGCCGAGGACGGTCCCTTGGAGGCCGTTGCCGATCATCATCATGAAGAGGCCGAGGAAGAGCGGCCAGGAGGATCGGAGGACGGTGAACATCGGCGGCTCCTTCGGGGACTGGGGCCAAGGCATCATTTGTGGGGCGAGAAGGCAACCGGCGGTCTCGGGGGGCCCGGGGCCCCCCAGCCCGCCGGCTCGCGCGGAGGCCCTGCCTCCACACCTCCGAGGTGTTTTCGGCCAGATGAAGGATCAGGGGATGAGGAGGGACGAATCCCCGTAGGAGAAGAAGCGGTATTGCCCGGCGATGGCATGGGCGTAAAGCGCCATGATGCGCTCGCGGCCCATCAGCGCCGAGACGAGCATCATCAACGTCGATTTCGGCAGGTGGAAATTGGTCATGAGCCCGTCGGCCACGGCGAACTCATAGCCCGGACGGATGAAGATATCGGTATCGCCGGTCCATTCGCGGCCCTTGGCGGCCTCGATCAGGCGAAGCGCCGTGGTGCCGACGGGGATCACCCGGCGGCCCTCCGCCTTCGCCCGGGCGATGGCGGCGGCGGCGGGGGCGGTGACGTCGCCCCATTCGGCATGCATCCGGTGTTCGGAGACGTCATCCACCTTCACCGGCAGGAAGGTGCCGGCGCCGACATGCAGCGTCACATGGGTGCGCTCGACGCCGCGGGCATCGAGAGCGGCCATGAGCGCCTCGTCGAAATGCAGCGACGCCGTGGGGGCGGCGACGGCGCCGGCGCGAGCGGCCCAGATGGTCTGGTAATCGGTGAGATCGGCGGCATCCGCCGGGCGGCGGGCGGCGATGTAAGGAGGGAGCGGCATGGCGCCGGCCTCGGCGAGGGCGGCGTCGAGATCGCCCTCGGCGGAGAGGCGGATGAGCGCCATGTCGCCGTCGCGGCCCTCGAGAACCGCCGAGAGGCGGGGCGAAAAGCGCACCTCCTCCCCCTCTGCCCATTTGCGCAGCGGCTTGACGAGGGCCTGCCAGAGCCCGTCGCCCTTCGGCGCCGCCAGCGTCACCTCGATCCGCGCCTCGGCCTCGCCGCGGCGGCGGGTGCCCGTGAGCCGGGCGGGGATGACGCGCGTGTCGTTCAGCACCAGCAGGTCGCCGGGCCGCAGGATCTCTGGCAGGTCGCTGACCCGGCGGTCGCTGAGCCCGCCCGCCTCGGCATGGAGGAGCTTCGCCGAAGACCGCGGCCGAGCGGGCCGGGTCGCGATGAGCTCCTCCGGCAGGTCGAAATCGAAATCGGAGAGCTTCATTCTGCCCCCGGCGCCGGGCGGCGGAAGATCTCGCGGAACATGCCGGGCGTGAAGGCGGAGAGCGGGTTCACCTGCACGGCAGGGTCCGACGCCGGCCCCGCCAGCGTGAAGTTGAAGCCGATCAGCCCCTCGCCCGGCCGCGTCAGCAGCGAGCCGATCCCGTTGATGAAGTAGAATGGTGACACGACGCCCTGGAAATCCATGATCTTGCCGGCGGTCGTGTAATAGCCGTCCAGCGAGATGCCAAGGCTGGGGCCGATGGCGCTGGCCTGGCGGATGGTGATGAGCCCCGGGGCGAGGGTGAACGTCGCGTCCAGTTCGGTGAAGGACAGCCCCTGCCCGTCGAGCTGCTGGAAGGCCCCGACGATGGAGACGGCGTCAAGCAGCGCCGCCATGGCCGGCGCGTCCTGCACGCGCAGGTCGGTGATGGCGAGCTGCCCATCATAGGTGCCGCGCTCTCCGCGGGGTTGCAGGACGAGATCGAGCGCGCCGCCCCGGGCGGTGTCGATCAGCGCCAGATCGCGCATCACCGCCCCGGCGTCGGGCGACAGGATGCGGACGGCGAGGCCCGCCTCCGTCGGCTCGGTGGCGCCCGTGACCTCCTGCCCGCCGTTCACCCGTGCCGTGAAGCGGCCCTGCAGCGCGCCGCTGAAACTGCCGCGAAAGCCCGTGAGGGCGATGCCCTCCGTGACCTCGAGCCGGTCGAGCGTCACCTCGAGCGGCCCGGCCCCGCCGCCTCCGCCGCCGCCGAAGCTCGCCTGCCCGAGGTCGAGCCTGCCGCCGCGCAGCGTGATGGCCGGCGCGGCGCCGGGGCCGCGGCCGGTGATGTCCACCGGCGCGTCGAGCCAGTCGCCGATGCTGAGGCGCGTCAGTCGCGCGCGTTCCAGCCCGCCGCCGGCGGCGAGGCGGATGCTGCCCTCCGCCGTCAGCCCGGCGGCGGAGAGCGAGATGGCCTCGACCGTCGGCGCCGGGCCGATCTGACCCTCGACGCTGAAATCGCCCCTCGCCCCCGCCGGTTTCGACCAGCCGATCTGCGGCACGCGAAGGCCGATGCCGGCGAGGTCGGAGGTCAGCCGGTAGCGGGGCGCGGCGCCCAGGGCGAAGGTCATCTCCAGCCGCCCCTGCCCGGCGCCGGTCATCGTGCCGGGCGGCAGGACGATGCCGAAGGCCTCGAGCGCCTGCGGCGACAGGGCGACATCGGCCACGAGCGTCGCCGGCGGGCGGCTCTCGCGCGGCCCGAGCGGCAGGCGCCAGGTGAAATCGGCCGCGGCGGGGCCGAGCCGCGCCGGGCCGGCGATGGTCAGCGCCTCGCCCGTGACCGTGAGCGACAGGGCGGCGGCGCGCAGCTCCTGCCCCTCCACCACGGCGCTGCTGACGACATCGGTCAGCGCCGCCTCGATCTCGAACCGCGCCTCGCCGGGGCCGATCCGCGCCTTCAGGGGCAGGCGGATCACGCCCCAGGCGCGGGCGCGGCCGTCTGCCAGCGTCACCGGGCGGTTGGCCTTGGTCATGAATTCGAAGGGCGGCAGGTCGAGCAGCGACAGCCCCGCCGTGATGCTCCCCGCCGCCGCCAGGCGCACCTCCGCCGGCGCCTCGCGGATTCGCACGTCGGGGATGCTGAAGACGGTGCCCGCCATGTCGAGCCGTCCGCCGAGCGGCGGGCTCACCTCGCCCTCCTCGAGCAGCACCGTCAGGCGCTGGCCGTCGAAGGAGAGCGACCCCGCGCCGCCGGTGATCGGCGGCAGGCGGCGGAGCGGGCGGATGCTCGCGCCCTCGAAGCCGGTGGTGACCTGCCAGGCCGACGGCGCGCCGGGGCGGAGCGCCAGCCCGGCGGCGATGCCGGTGAAGCGCGCCTCCGCCACGTTCTCGGCGAGCCAGAGGCGGGTCTTCGGCTTCATCGCCTCCGGCCAGAGCGCCAGCAGCGATGCGATCTCCGCCCCAGCGCTCGTCGCGTCGGCCGAGACCTGCCAGCCCTCGCGCGTCACCGCGACCTCGCCGCTGCCGGTCAGGCGGATCGGGTCTTCTGCGGCGCTCCCGTCTGCCCCGGCCACGGCCCCCAGCGTGACGCCGGCCTCCGCCACCTCCAGCCGGAAGGGCGCGAGGCCGAGCCGGAAGGTCGCATGCGCCTCCGCCACCGCCAGCGGGGCTGGCAGCGGCCCGCCCGGGCCGAGCGTCGAGGGGGCGAGGCGGATCTGGCCGGTGAGCGCGGTCGGCAGGCCGCCATCCATCCCCTGCAGCCAGGTCTCGCCGGAGGCGGCCAGCGTGCCCCAGCGGCTGGTCAGCGCGATCTCGTCGAAGCGAAGCTCCCCCGCCGCCGGGTCGAAGGCGAGCGCGGCGCGGGCGCTCTCGAAGGGGATGCCGGGCGCCGCCGGATCGGGGCGGAGGAGCCCCTCGGCGATGTCGAGCTCGGCGGCGAGCGCGCCGAGCGCGCCATCGGCGGTGACCGAGCCCGCGAGCCGCGCCGAGATCGGCGCATCGAGAAGGCCGAGCCAGGCGAGCGCCGGGCTTTGCGTGGCGATGTCGCGGGCCGAGACGTCGCGCGCCTCCAGCACCAGCTCCGCCTCCGGCGTGCCGCGGCGCGAGCGGTAGCTGAGCTCCAGCGTGCTGACGTAGGAGCGCCCGGACAGAAGCGCCAGATCGCCGGTCAGCCGGGTCTCGCCGGCCCTGAGGTCGAGCGACAGCCGCCCGCCGTCCACCACCCAGTTCCGCCCGGCGCGGTCGTCCTGGTAATTGACGACGAGCCCCTCGGCCCGCACCCGCTCCAGCGCCTCCAGCGCCGGGCGGTCGAAGAGCGCATCGAACGCGGTCAGAAGCCCGGTGAGCCCCTCGCCCGCGCCCGGCAGTGCCGCCGATGCCGGCGTGCGCCCTCCCGCCCCGAAGGAGGCCTCGCCGCCGAAGGCCAGCTCCAGCCGCCCCTCGGCATCGCGGTCGAGCTGCAGGGCGGCGCCGGTGAGCACGACCTCCTGCACCAGAAGCTCGCGGCGGAGGACCAGCCCCCGCGGCGAGAAGAGCATGTCGATCTCCGGCACCCGCGCCAGCTCGCGGCCGCCCGCATCGCTCAGCTCGGCGCCGCGGAGCCGCACGCGGGGGTGCAGGTCGGTGCCGAGGATCAGCACCATCTCCTCCATGGCGATGGCGCCGCCGTCGAGCGCGCGCGCCGCGCTCGCCTCGACCTTGCGGGCCAGCCAGCTCGGCGCAGAGACCTCGTGCCCGAGGAGCAGAAGCGGCGAGAGGAACACGGCAAGCACCAGCGCGCCGATCGCCGCCGGTGCGCCCCGCGTCATGATGAGCCGCCGCTTGCGGGGGGGCCTCGTGCCTCGCCCGCCGGCGCTTTCGGCCGGCGGCCCGGTCTCTTCTGCCATATCCCCGCCTGTTGACATCCCCCGGCCCAGACTAGAGCAGAGCCTCGACGGCAGCAAAGCGAGGATGACATGGCACAGGCGAACGCCCCCCTCGGCCCCGGCGACAAGGTGCCGGCGCTGACCCTGGACGGCACCGGAGGCACGGTCGCCCTCGCGGAGCTCTCCCGCGCCTTGCTGATCTTCTATCCGAAGGACGCCACCTCCGGCTGCACCAGCGAGTTGCAGGATTTCTCGGCCCGGGCGGAGGCCTTCGCCGCCGCCGGCTACCGGATCTTCGGCATCTCGCCCGACGGGATCGAGAGCCACCGGCGCTTCATCCAGAAGGCCGGGCTGGCCCTGCCGCTCCTCGCCGACGAGGGCGCAGCGGCGGCGCGGGCGTTCGGTGTCTGGGGCGAGAAGACCACCTTCGGCAAGAGCTACATGGGCCTCATCCGCTCCACCTTCGCCATCGAGGCGCCGGGGACGATCAGCGCGCACTGGACCGTCGCCCGGGTGAAGGGCCATGCCGAGGCGGTGCTCTCCGCGCTCACCAAAGGCTGACAAACGGCGCGGCCGGAGGGGCGAAAAGCGCCCCTTTCCACCGGCTTGGCGGGCGCTCTTGCAGCAGGCGATGCGCGATTTCTTGCCGATTTGGCGTAATTCCGCACGAATCGCCCGCTCGGCTCCCCGCGCCGCTTGCACGGTTTCTGCACGGCCTCTATCAGCTTTCCCGGGTCTGTTGCGCATCTGCAAAGGCGGACTCGAGGGGACAGAACGGGGATTCGGACGCGTGCGGTCACGACTGGCACTTGCAATTCATGCCGTGATGGAACGCAGGTTCCCCGAGCGGCGCCTCTTCCTGAAATCCGACTATCAGACCCGATTCATCCGGCTGCGTCCGGGGATGCAGCTCGGCATCTGGGCCGGCGCGACGCTTCTCGTCGGCTGGGCCATCGTTGCCACCGCCATCCTCCTCATGGATTCCATCGGCGCCGGCAATTTCCGCGCCCAGGCGCAGCGCGACCGCATCATCTACGAGGACCGGCTGAACGCGCTTTCCAGCGAGCGCGACATGCGCGCCGGAGAGGCCGTGGCGGCGCAGGAGCGCTTCTCCTCCGCCCTCGCCCAGATCTCTGCCATGCAGAGCGAGATCCTGGCGCTCGAGGATCGCCGCCGCGAGGCCGAGCGCGGGCTGGATGTGGTGCAGGAAACGCTCCTGCGCGTCATGAACGAGCGCGACGCGGCGCTCGACACGATCGAGGGGCTGACCGATGGCGAGGGCGCCCCGGTGGCGCTCGCCGCGGGCGATGACGAGATGACGGGGACGGTCGAGATCCTCTCCGACGCGCTCGCCCGCACGGCCGAGGAGCGCGACACCATCGCCGCCGATGCCGATTTCGCGCTCTCCCATGCCGCCGAGCTCGAGCTCGAGCTCCGCCTGATGGAAGATCGCAACGACGAGATCTTCCGCCAGCTCGAGGAGGCGGTGCTCGTCTCCGTCGAGCCGCTCGACGACATGTTCCGCGCCGCCGGCATGAATCCCGACGACATGCTCAGCGCCGTCCGCCAGGGCTATTCCGGCACCGGCGGCCCGCTGACGCCGCTCAGCTTCTCGACCATGAACGACGAGCCCGAGACGGCGGACACGCTGCGCGCCAACGGCATCCTGTCGTCGCTCGACCGCATCAACCTCTACCGGATCGCCGCCGAGCGGGCGCCCTTCGCCATGCCCGTGCAGAACGCCTTCCGCTACACCTCGCCCTTCGGCCAGCGCTGGGGCCGGATGCACGAGGGCGTCGACCTCGCCGCCGCCATCGGCACGCCCGTCTATTCGACCGCCGATGGCGTCGTGACCCATGCCGGCTGGTCCTCCGGCTACGGGCGGCTCATCAAGATCCAGCACGAATTCGGCATCGAGACGCGCTATGGGCATCTCAATGCCATTCGCGTGCAAGTCGGGCAAAGAGTCTCGCAAGGCGAGCGTATCGGTGATATGGGAAATTCCGGACGGTCGACGGGCCCTCATCTTCACTATGAGGTTCGCGTCGGCGGTCAGGCGATCAACCCAATGATCTACATAAGAGCTGGCCAAGATGTTTTCTAAGAGCAAAATCAACGAGCCCGGGCCCAAGGCTGGCGAAGCCCCGCAGCAATCGAGTGCCCCGGCTCCGGCCCCGACAGGAGATGCCCGCCCCGTGACCCCGAAGCAGAAGCCCCCGGCCTCCGTTCTGTCCGCCGATCTCGTGATCGAGGGGAACATCAAGACCACCGGTGACATCCAGATCGAGGGCAATGTGCAGGGCGACATCCGCGCCCATCTGCTGACCGTCGGCGAAGGCGCCACGGTGAAGGGCGAGCTCACGGCGGATGATGTGGTGATCCACGGCCGGATCGTCGGTCGCGTGCGCGGCCTCAAGGTTCGCCTGACCTCCTCGGCCCGCGTCGAGGGTGACATCATCCACAAGACCATCGCCATCGAGAGCGGTGCGCATTTCGAGGGCTCGGTGCAGCGCCAGGACGACCCGCTGTCGACCGCCTCCGCCAAGTCGCTGCCGAAACCGAAGCAGACCGAAGCCGCCGAGTAAGGCCGGCCCGTCCGCAGGCACCAGGAGGCCCCGCCCCGGCGGGGCCTTTCGCGTTTCAGCGGGCCTCGACGGCCTTCGCATAGGCGAGGAGCCGCGCGTCCGACCCCTTCGGGCCGATGAGCTGCAGCCCCATCCGCCGCCCCCGGATCGGCATCGTCAGCACCGGCAGGCCGATCAGCGCCGCGGCGACGGTGACCTCCATCCAGCGGTGGTAGCTGTCCATCGCCCGCCCGGCGATCTCGCCCGGCCAGTCGGTGCCGATGGTATAGGGGAAGCACTGCGCCGTCGGCAGGGCCAGCATGTCGTGCTGTTCGAAAAGCGCCGAGGCCGCCCGAAACCAGTCGGAGCGGAGCGCGGAGGCCCGCAGGATCTGCGAGGCGCCGAGCGCCCGTCCCCGCTCCACCTCCCAGATCGCCGCCGGCTTCAGCCGGTCCCGCCTCTCCGGCGCGTCGAGATAGGGGCCGAGGCTGCCCGCCACGGCGAGGGAGCGGAGCGTGGTCCAGGCCTCCCAGAGCGCCTCTGCAGGCAGGGGGGGCGCCACGGGCGCCACCTCCGCCCCCGCCTCTGCCAGCCGGGCGAGCTGGTACTCGCAGGCGCGGAGCACCCCCTCCTCCATCGGCAGCGCCCCGCCCCAGTCGCCGAGCCAGCCGATGCGGTGGGGCAGCGGCGAGTCCTCCGGCAAGGGGCGATAGGCGGGCGCCGGGAAGGGGTGCCGCGCATCCGGCCCCGCCATGACCGAGAGCATGAGCTCAACATCCGCCGGCACCCGGCCCATCGGCCCGACGGTCGAGAGCGGATGGAGGAAGAGGTCGCCCTCGCCATCCCCGGGCACCAGCCCCCAGGTCGGCCGCAGGCTCCAGATGCCGCACCAGCCGGCGGGGTTGCGCAGCGAGCCCATCATGTCGGAGCCATCGGCGAGCGGCACCAGGCGCGCCGCCAGCGCCGCCGCCGCCCCGCCGGAGGAGCCGCCCGCTGTCAGCCCCGGATCGCCCGGCAGGCCGGTCCGCCCGAAGACGGGATTGTAGCTCTGCGAGCCGAGCCCGAACTCCGGCACATTGGTCTTGCCCACGACGATGGCCCCGGCCCGGCGCAGCCGCGCCACATGCAGGTCATCCACCTCCGCCACCTCGCCGGCATGGATCGGCGAGCCCATCGAGGTCGGAAAGCCCGCGGCGTGAGAGAGGTCCTTCACCGCGAGCGGCAGGCCATGGAGCGGCCCCACGGGCTCCGCCGCATCGGCCGCCTGCGCCGCCGCCATCAGCTCCTCCGGCTCCGCCATGGAGACGATGGCGTTGAGCGCCGCGTTCCGCTCGCGGATCGCCGCCAGATGCGCGGCCATGACCTCGGTGGCGGAAACCTCCCGCCGCCCGATCATCACCGCGAGCTCACTCGCCGACCTCTGCGTCAGATCGCTCACTGCCGCCCCCTGCCCTGGCCGCCGGCATCCTCGCCCGGCCGGGCCCCGCCGCCAACAGGATTTCGCGCCCGCCCGCCCCCGAACGACGAAGGGCGCCCCGAGAGGCGCCCTTTTGCTCATGTCCAGATGCCGGCGGGCGGGCCCTACTCGACGCCCGCCTCGGCGCGCGACTTGCCGGAGAGCTGCTGCGCCAGCGTCGCCGCCATGAAGCCGTCCAGATCGCCGTCGAGCACGCCGGCGGTGTCGGAGGTCTCGTGGTTGGTGCGCAGGTCCTTCACCATCTGGTAGGGCTGCAGGACGTAGGAGCGGATCTGGTTGCCCCAGCCGGCGGAGCCCTTGGCCTCGTGCGCGGCGTTGATATCCGCCGTCCGCCGGTCGAGCTCCATCTGATAAAGCCGCGCCTTCAGGGCCGTCATGGCGATGTCGCGGTTCTGGTGCTGCGACTTCATGGAGGAGGTGGTGACGATCCCCGTCGGCAGGTGGGTGATCCGCACCGCCGAATCGGTGGTGTTGACGTGCTGCCCGCCGGCGCCGGACGACCGGAAGGTATCGACGCGGATGTCGGCCGGGTTCACCTCGATGTCGATGTTCTCATCGACCACCGGATAGACCCAGACGGAGGCGAAGGAGGTCTCGCGCGTGCCCTTGCCGAAGGGCGAGATGCGCACCAGCCGGTGCACGCCGCTTTCGGACTTCAGCCAGCCATAGGCATTCTTGCCGGAGATCTTGTAGGCGACGGACTTGATGCCGGCCTCGGCGCCGGCCTCTTCCGATTGCAGCTCGACCTCGTAGCCATGCGCCTCCGCCCAGCGCACATACATGCGCTGCAGCATCTGCGCCCAGTCGCAGGCCTCGGTGCCGCCGGCGCCGGCGTTGATCTCGAGGAAGGTGTCGTTGCCGTCGGCCTCGCCGTCGAGCAGCGCTTCCAGCTCTTTCTGCGCGGCCTTCTCTGCGAGGGCGGCGATGGCGGTCTCGGCCTCGGCCACGACCTCGGCATCATCCTCCATCTCGCCCATCTCGATCAGCTCGCGGTTCATCTCGAGATCGCCCGAGAGGCTCTCGTAGGCGGCGATCTGGTCGACGAGGGTCTGGCGGTCGCGCATCAGCTTCTGGGCGCCGGCGGGGTCGTCCCAGAGCGTCGGATCCTCGACGCGGGCGTTGAATTCCTCGAGCCGGTGCTTCGCACTCTCCCAGCCGATGCGCTGGCTGTAGAGATGGAGCGATTTCTCGATCGCCTCGATATGGTCTCGCGTCTCGGCGCGCATGGGGATCGCCTTCAATTCCAGAGTTCCGGCCTGATACCGCCCCGGCGGCAGCGCGGCAAGCGCGCCGCCTCCGGGCGGGACCGTCTCGCCCGGGACGGGCGAGGTGCGGGCCTAGTAGAGCCCGCCCGAGGACAGCGCCCCGTAGGTCGGCTTCGGGCCCACCGTCGCCGTCGAGCCGGTCGAGGTGGTGACGTTCCGCGAGCTCGCCATCACCTCGTCATAGAGCGGCAGGTCCGCCGCCATGGCGAAGCCGCCGTCGAAGGTGATGCCGAAGAGCGGCTCTTCCCCGATGCGGAAGCACTCGGCCTGCACATTCGGGCCAGAGGCGCCGTCGGGCAGGCGCGAACCCGTGTAGCGGTCGATGTTGATGAAGCGGCAATCCGGCGGGACGTTGAAGGCGCCGCCGCCATAGGTCTGCACCGCCTCCTGCATGAATTCCTGGAAGACCGGCGCGCAGAGCGTGCCGCCATAGCCGCGCCCGCCCATCATCGGGCGGGGCGTGTCATAACCGATGAAGCAGCCGGCGACGATGTTGGAGGTGAAGCCCACGAACCAGGCGTCGCGCGCATCGTTGGACGTGCCGGTCTTGCCCGCCGTCGGCACCGGCAGGTTGATGGCGCCCGAGGCGGTGCCGCGCTGCACCACGCCCTGCATCATCGAGGTGATCTGATAGGCAGTCACCGCATTCATGATCCGCTCGCGGTTGGAGCGGATATGCGGCGCCTCGCCGGTCGGCAGCGCCTCCAGCGTGCAATCGTCGCAACTGCGCGCCTCATGGCTGTAGATCGTGTTGCCGAAGCGGTCCTGCACCCGGTCGACCAGCGTCGGCTCGACCCGCTCGCCGCCGTTGGCGAACATCGCATAGGCGGCGACCACGCGGTAGAGCGTCGTCTCGTCGGCGCCGAGAGAGGCAGCGAGCACCTGGTGCATGTCGTCATAGACGCCGAAGCGCTCGGCATATTCGGCGACGGTATCCATGCCGATCTCCTGCGCGAGGCGAACGGTCATGAGGTTCCGCGACTGCTCGATGCCGGTGCGCAGCGGCGTCGGCCCGTAATACTGGCGCGAGGAATTCTCCGGCCGCCAGATGCCGGCGCCGGTATCCACCTCGATCGGCGCATCGACGACGATCGTCGCGGGCGTGTAGCCGGAGTCGAGCGCGGCGGCATAGACGAAGGGCTTGAAGGCCGAGCCGGGCTGCCGATAGGCCTGCGTCGCCCGGTTGAAGACCGAATGCTGGTAGGAGAAGCCGCCCTGCATGGCGATGACGCGGCCGGTGTTCACGTCCATCGCCATGAAGCCGCCCTCGACCTCCGGCACCTGGCGGAGCGTCCAGCGCAGGAACGAGCCGTCGGAATCGGAGGTCATGCGGCGGACGAGCACCACGTCGCCGACCTCGAAATTGTCGAAGAAATCGCCGGAGATCCACTGGATGTCCTCGCGCGGCACCTCGGGTGGCTCGGGCCCGTCCATGGGCACGCCCTCGATGCCGAGGTGTAGCACCTGATCCTCGATGGAGAGGACGACGGCCGGCAGCCAGTCGCTCTCGAGATGGATGTCGCGCGGCACGTCGGTTTCGGCGAGCGCGGCGCGCCAGGCCTCTTCACTCTCCAGCGCCTCGGGCTCGAGCGTCCGGCCCGTGCCCCGCCAAGAGCCGAGCCCCCGGTCGAAGCTCTCGAGCTCGCGCTGCAGGGCCTGTGCGGCGACGGCCTGCATTTCGGGGTCGATGGTGGCGCGGATCGACAGGCCGCCGGTGAAGAACTCCTCGTCCGAATAGCGGGCGGAGAGTTGCCGGCGGATCTCGTCGGTGAAGTAGTCGCGGGGCGGCAGCGAGCGGCGGAAGGGCTCGAAATCGCCCGATTGGACGGTGCGGAGCGGGTCGGCCCGGCCCTCTTCCAGCTCGGCGGCGGTGATGTAGCCATCCTCCTCCATCCGGCCGAGCACATAGTTGCGCCGGGCGATGGCATCCTCGTGGTCGCGCACGGGATGAAGCGAGCTCGGCCGCTGGGCGAGCGCCGCCAGATAGGCGGCCTCGGCGGCGGTCACGTCCGACAGCGGCTTGTTGAAATAGGTCTGGGCGGCGGCGGCGACGCCGTAGGAATTCTGCCCGAGGAAGATCTCGTTCAGGTAGAGCTCGAGGATATGCTCCTTGTCGAGCGCCCGCTCGATCCGCGTGGCGAGGATCAGCTCCTTGATCTTCCGCTCGGCCGTGCGCGAGCCGTCGAGCAGAAAGTTCTTCATCACCTGCTGGGTGATGGTCGAGGCGCCGCGCAGGTCGCGCCCCCGGCTCTGCACCGCCTCGACGAAGGCGGCGGCCATGCCGCGGATGTCATAGCCCGGGTGGGTGTAGAAGTTCTGATCTTCCGCCGAGACGAAGGCATGCTTCACCAGCTCGGGGATCTCTTCGGCGGGCAGGAAGATGCGCCGCTCGGTGGCGAATTCGTCGATGATCCGCCCCTCGGCCGAATAGACGCGGCTGATGGTGGCGGGTGTATACTGCGCCAGCACCTCGACGCTCGGCAGATCCCGGCCATAGGCAAAGAAAATGCCACCAAGGCCGATGCCGGCCATGATGGCGCCAAGGGTCAGCATCGAGAAGATGCCGCCGAAGATCGAGAAGAGGAATCGGATCATGGGCCCGCGCGCTGTTGTCCCCGCCATATAGGCGCGGGGGGAGCCGGGGTCAAAAGCACGATTGCGCGGGGTGGCGGCTGCGCGAGGTGCTGCCTAGAGGATTTTTCCCCGAAAACTCCTGGCCAGGATTTTCGAGGAGATATCTTTGCTCAACGTCGCAGGAGTGGCGCCCGCGTCGCCTCCTCCGCCTCCCAGCGGCGGAGCGCCGTGGTGATGCCCGCGACGATGGGCGCGCGGCCCTCCGGCGTCGACAGGCCGGCGCGGTCGCGTTCGGAGGAGAGGAAGCCCACCTCCACCAGCACCGCCGGGAAGTCCGCCGCCGTCAGCACGGCGAGCAGCGCCTCGCGGCGGGGATTGGTGCGCAGCCGCGCGCCCTCCTCCTGCAGCGCCGTCAGCAGGGCATCGGCGAGGCGGAGCCCGGCGGGGCCGGTCTCGGTGCGGGCGAGCTGCATGAGGATGGTGGCGATGGAATCGTCCTGCCCCGTCAGGTCGACGCCGCCGAGGATGTCGCCGCGCTCGTGCCGCTCGGCCATGCGCGCAGAGGCCTCGCTCTCGGCCGCCGCCGAGAGGGTGTAGATCGAGGCGCCGGAGGTGGTGCTGTCATCCTCGAGCGCATCGGCATGAAGCGAGATCATGACATCGGCGCCGGCGGCCCGGGCGATGGAGATGCGCTCCTGCAGCGGCACGAAGACATCCTCCGTCCGCGTCAGCACCGGCGCCATCCCGGCGCGGGAGAGCGATTCGGACAGCTCGCGCGCGAGCGTCAGCATCAGCGCCGCCTCCGAGAGGCCGGCCCGCTCGGCTCCGGGGTCGATGCCGCCGTGGCCGGGGTCGATGACGACGACGAGCGGCCCCTCCTCCGCCGGGGGCTCGGGGATCAGCGCCGGCTCGGCATCCTCCCAGCCGGGCGCCTCGGGGGCGCCGGCCTCAGCGCGGGCCGTCTCCTCCGCCGCGGCGTCGAGCGTGACGCGCAGCACCGCCTCGCCGGAGGCGGGATCGACGCGCAGCCCGGCGGTGCCGATCCGCATGGGCGCAGCAAGGTCGACGACCAGACGCGACCAGCCGGCGCGGACGGGGCCGAAGCGCACGTCGCCGGCATTGTCGGCATTGAGGAGGCCGAGCCGCGTCGCGCCGCGGAAATCCAGCTCGCGGAAGTCGAGCACCAGCCGCCACGGGTCCGCGAGCGTGAAGGCGCGGAAGGGCACGGCCTGGCTCATGTGCAGCTCGGCCGCCAGCCCGTCGCCCTCGTCGCGGATCTGGCTCTGCGCCACGTCGAGCCGGGCGAGGGCCGAGAATTCCTGCGCGGCCAGCGGCGTGGCGAGGAGCAGCGCCAGCGCGGCGAGGAGCGCCCTCATGCCGCCGCCCGGCGGGCGAAGAAGGTGGCGAGCCGCGTGAGCCCTTCCTCGATGTCGGCCGTGCTTCGCGCGTAGGAGAAGCGCAGCCAGCGGTGCCCCTCCTCGGGGTCGAAATCGAGCCCGGGCGTGACGGCCACCCCGGCCTCGGCGAGGATCTCCTCCGCCAGGGCCAGGCTGTCGCCGGTGACGGCGGAGACATCGGCATAGATGTAGAAGGCGCCGTCGGCCGGAGCGATGCGGCCGAGCCCCATGGCGGCCAGCCCCTCCACCATGCGCGCGCGGTTGGCGGCATAGACGGCGGCATTGGCCTCCAGCTCCTCCGGGAAGTCGAAGGCATGGAGCGCCAGCCGCTGGGCGGCATGGGAGGGGCAGATGAACATGTTCTGGGCGAGCCGCTCAATGATCCGCACATGCGCCTCGGGCACGACCATCCAGCCGACCCGCCAGCCGGTCATGGAGAAGTACTTCGAGAAGGAATTGATGACATGCACCTCGTCCGTCACCTTGAGGGCCGAGGTGGGGCGGTCGCCGATGCCGTGGTAGATCTCGTCGGAGATGAGCGCGATGCCCCGCGCCTCCGCCGCCTCGGCGAGCTCCGCAAGCCGCTCGCGGGAGAGCATCGCCCCCGTCGGGTTGTTCGGGCTGGCGAGGAGGAGGCCATCGAGCCCAAGCCCCTCCAGCTCCTCCGGCTCCGGCTGGAGCCCGGCGGCGAGGCGGGTGCGGATATGCACCGGCTCCAGCGACAGCGCCTTCAGGATCTGCCGGTAGGAGGGGTAGCAGGGCAGCGCCAGCCCGACCCGCGCCCCGGCATCGAAGAGCGCCGTGAAGGAGAGGAGGAACGCCCCCGAGGCGCCGGCGGTCACGATGACGCGGCCGGGGTCGAGATCGACCCCGTACCACTCGCCGTAATGCCGCGCGATACGGGCGCGAAGCTCGGGGAGCCCGAGGGCAACGGAATAGCCGAGCGGGTCCGCCGGCATCTCTGCCGCGAGCCGCGCGAGGGCGCCGGCGGGCGCGCCGGTGCTCGGCTGGCCGACCTCCATATGGATGATGTGCCGCCCGGCGGCCTCGGCCGCGCGGGCCCTTTCCATCACATCCATCACGATGAACGGATCGACATCGCCCCGTCTTGAAACCTGCATCCGCCCGCCTCTATTGTCGCGCCAGTTCTGCCAAGGGCGGGGGCGCCCCGTCAACGCCACCCGACCCGGAGGATTTCCCCATGCGCCGCTTTCACGCTCTTCTGATCGGGGGGCTCATGTCCCTCGCCGCCCCCGCGCCCCTTGTCGCCCCCGCCTTTGCCGAGGGCCTGACCGACATGAACGACGAGGAGCGGGCCGCCTTCCGCGAGGAGGTGCGCGCCTATCTGCTCGACAATCCCGAGGTGCTGATGGAGGCGATCTCCGTCCTCGAGCAGCGCGAGACGGCCGCGGCCGGCGCCGCCGATGCGGCGCTGGTGGACGAGAACATGGGCGATCTCCTCGATGACGGCCGCTCCTGGGTGGGCGGAAATCCCGACGGCGACATCACGCTGATCGAATTCATGGACTACCGCTGCGGCTATTGCCGGCAGGCCTTCGCCGAGGTCGAGGAGCTGGTGGCCGGTGACGGCAACATCCGCTTCATCCTGAAGGAATTCCCGATCCTCGGCGAGCAGTCGCTTCTGGCCTCGCAATTCGCGGTGGCCGTGAAGCAGATCCATGGCGACGAGGCCTACAAGGAGGTCCACGACGCGCTCATGGTCATGCGCGCCGACGTGACGGAAGAGAGCCTCGCCGGGCTGGCGGAGACCTTCGGCTTCGACCCGGCGCCGCTCATCGAGGCGATGGCGACGGAAGAGGTCGCCGCCGAGATCGAGGCGAACCACGACCTCGCGACGCGGCTCAGGATCAACGGCACGCCGACCTTCGTCGTCGCCGACCAGATGGTGCGGGGCTACGTGCCGCTGGCCTCGATGCAGGCGATGGTGGCGGAGCTGCGCGACGAAGGCTGAGGGGGCGGCTACCGGTGAGGGGGGCGCCGGCCCTTTGGGCCGGGTGGAGGCTCTGCATCCACACCTCCGAGGTATTTTTGGCCAGATGAAACAGGGGATCGGGGCCCCTGTCCTCGCTCCGGAAAATTCCTGAGGAGGTGAAGGCGCCCCCTACTCCGCCGCCTCCTTGGTGGCGGCGAGCTGGGCGGCCTTCTTCTCGACCTCTTCGACGATGTGCTCGATCATCGCCGCATTATCCATCCGGTGGCTCTGCTTGCCGGCGAGATAGACCATGCCGTGGCCCGAGCCGCCGCCGGTGAAGCCCACGTCGGTCATCAGCGCCTCGCCGGGGCCGTTGACCACGCAGCCGATGATCGAGAGGCTCATCGGTTCCTTGATATGGGCGAGCCGCTCCTCGAGGATCTCGACCGTCTTGATGACGTCGAAGCCCTGCCGCGCGCAGCTCGGGCAGGAGATGATGTTGACGCCGCGGTGGCGGAGGCCGAGGCTCTTCAGGATCTCGTAGCCCACGCGCACCTCCTCCACCGGATCGGCGGAGAGCGAGACGCGGATCGTGTCGCCGATGCCCATCCAGAGGAGGTTGCCGAGGCCGATGGCGCTCTTGATCGTGCCGGACATGAGCCCGCCCGCCTCGGTGATGCCAAGGTGGATGGGCGCGTCCGTCGCCTCCGACAGCGCCTGATAGGCGGCGGCGGCGAGGAAGACGTCGGAGGCCTTCACCGAGATCTTGAACTCGTGAAAGTCGTTGTCTTCGAGGATCTTGATGTGATCGAGGCCGCTCTCGACCATCGCCTCCGGGCAGGGCTCGCCGTATTTCTCGAGGAGGTCCTTCTCGAGGCTCCCCGCATTCACGCCGATGCGCATCGAGCAGCCGTGGTCGCGGGCGGCGCGGATCACCTCGCGCACGCGGTCCTCAGAGCCGATGTTGCCGGGGTTGATGCGCAGGCAGGCCGCGCCCGCCTCGGCGCTCTCGATGGCGCGCCGGTAGTGGAAATGGATGTCGGCGACGATCGGCACCGGGCTTTCGCGCACGATCTCCTTCAGGGCCTTCGAGGAGGCCTCGTCGGGCACCGAGACGCGCACGATGTCGGCCCCCGCCTCCGCCGCCGCCTGCACCTGGGCGATGGTGCCGCGCACATCGGTCGTCAGCGTGTTGGTCATCGTCTGGACGGAGATCGGCGCATCGCCCCCCACCGGCACGGAGCCGACATGGATGAGGCGCGACTTGCGGCGCTCGATGTTGCGCCAGGGGCGAACGGGATTGTGGGTCATGACACACCATCTGGGGCACCCCGGCCCGGGGTGCAAGTCAGGCCGGCGCGGTTAATCGGTGAGCCGGGCCTCGGCGACGCGCACATATTCGGCCAGGTCGGCATCCTGCGTGAGATCGGCCGCCGCATATTCTTGCGTCAGCGTCTGCGCCGAGAGCGTGACGCCATCGGTCACGGCCCCCCGGTCGCCGGCGGGGCCGTAATGCTGGCCGTTGACGGCGAAATAGAGCGCCCCGCTTTCGCCGACGCGGAGCACGGCGGGCTCCTCCGTCTGCGGCAGGTCGAAGGTCTGGCCGGCGTCGAGGATGCCCTCGAAGATCACGGTGCCGGAGGCGGAGCGGACGCGCAGCCAGGCGGGCCGGACGGCGACGAGCATCACCTCGGGCGCCTCGCCCTCGGTCACCTGCACGGCGGAGCCGGCCCCGCCGGAGGCATCGGCCAGCGCCGCTTCGGCCAGCGCGCCGGAGCCGACCTCGCCGGGCAGGATCCCCGGGCCGGACGGGCCGGCGAGCGCGGCGGCGATGGCGCGCGCTTCGGGGTCGCCCTGGCCGGGCGCCAGGGCGCCGGTGGCATCGGGGTCGAGCGCGGCAATCGGGCCGTCGCGGCGGGTGAGGACGGGCACGTCCAGCGCCTCGGGGCGATAGAGCCGCTCCAGCGCCTCGGCAGAGGGCAGCGTCATCGCCGCCACCTCTTCGGCCTCGTAACCCGGCTCCGTCGCGCGGCTGCCGCCGGCGAGCGGGTCGACATCGGACAGGACGACGGGCGATTGCTCGACCGGCGCGAAGGTCACCTTCTGCACCTGCTGGAGGAGCGACCAGCCGCCGTAGCCGAGCCCGCCGATCAGCACCGCGAGGACGGCGAGCGAGCCGATGGCGCGCGGCTCGAGGCCGGAGAACATCCGCTCCCCCGCCGGGATGAAGGGCGTCGTCGAGGCCGAGAAGATGTCGCGCCCGGCGAAGGAGCTGGCGGCGAGCCGCTCTTCGCGCGTCGGTTTCACGACAGAGGCGGCCTCGGACATGCCGTGCGCCGTGGCGAAGCCCGACTCGCGGCAGAAGGTCTCGAAGGCCCAATCCGGGTCCATGTTGAGATAGCGCGCGTAGGAGCGGACGTAGCCGGCGATGAAGCCGGGCGTGTCGAACGCGGTCGGGTCGCAATTCTCGATGGCGGCGATATAGGCGGCCTTGATGCGCAATTCGCGCTGCACATCGAGCAGGCTCTTGCCCATCGTGGCGCGCTCGCCGCGCATCAGATCGCCCAGACGCAATTCGAATGCGTCGAAGCCTTTTGCTTCGTCTTCCTGGGCGTCCCTGTCCCGCCTGAAGCCGCGACCAATCATGAGCGCGAGCCGCCTTTCTGCCTGCCTTACATCCCCCGGGCGCGTCGAATCGACAAGCGCCGCCTGCCTGCGCCTAACATACACCGAAGGGCCCCGCATCCGCAGAAAAGTTTTGAAAAATGGCTCGGCGCAATCTCGCGCATCGTGGGCTGCACGGCGCCCGATTGGGCGTTTTGCCGCGCAACCGGGCGATCAGCCGGCGAGTTCGATGCGGTTCAGCGCGCATTGCGACCACAGCGAGTCGAGCGCGTGGACCAGTGCATCCATCTCCTTCGGGCCATGCACCGGCGAGGGCGTGAAGCGCAGACGCTCCGTACCCCGAGGCACGGTGGGGAAGTTGATGGGCTGCACATAGATGCCGAAATCGGCGAGCAGCATGTCGGACAGCATCTTGGTATGCACCGGATCGCCGACGATCAGCGGCACGATATGGCTGCCATGATCGATGATCGGCAGGCCGAGCCCCTTCAGCCGCGTCTTGAGGATCTTCGCCTGGGTCTGGTGCCGCTCGCGCAGCGCCTGGTCGCCCTTGAGATGCTTCACACTGGCCGCCGCACCGGCCGCCACGGCGGGCGGCAGCGAGGTGGTGAAGATGAAGCCCGGCGCATAGGAGCGGATGGCGTCGCACATCTTGGCCGAGGCGGCGATATAGCCGCCCATCACGCCGAAGGCCTTGCCGAGCGTGCCGTTGATGATGTCGATCCGGCCGGCCAGCCCCAGCGCCTCGGAGACGCCGCCGCCGCGCGGCCCGTAAAGGCCGACGGCATGGACCTCGTCGAGATAGGTGAGCGCGCCGAATTCCTCGGCCAGCGCCACGATCTCTTCCACCGGGCCGAAATCGCCATCCATCGAATAGACCGATTCGAAGGCGATGAGCTTCGGCGCGGCCGGATCGTCGGCCTCGAGGAGCGCGCGCAGATGCGCCACGTCGTTGTGGCGGAAGACGCGCTTGGCGCCGCCGTTGCGGCGGATGCCCTCGATCATCGAGGCGTGGTTCAGGGCATCCGAATAGATGATGAGGCCGGGAAAGAGCTTCGGCAGCGTGCTCAGCGTCGCGTCATTGGCGATATAGGCCGAGGTGAAGAGGAGCGCCGCGTCCTTGCCGTGAAGGTCGGCGAGCTCCGCTTCCAGCGCCTTATGCCAGATCGTGGTGCCCGAGATGTTGCGCGTGCCGCCCGAGCCGGCGCCCGCGGCGTCGACGGCCTCGTGCATCGCAGAGAGCACGACGGGATGCTGGCCCATGCCGAGATAGTCGTTGCCGCACCAGATGGTGACCGGCTGCTCCGTCCCGTCGGGGCGGGACCAGCTCGCATAGGGAAAATGTCCGCGCGTGCGCGCGATGTCGATAAAGGTGCGGTAGCGCCCCTCTTCGTGGAGGGAGTTGAGCGCCTTGTCGAGCATCGCGTCAAAGGTCACGAGGCCATTCCTTCTTTCCGTGCCGGTTTGCCCGAAGCGCGCCCCGTCAAGGGGCGGCATCCCGGGCCGGCACCTCTTTGCCGGAGGGGCCTATCCCCCGCCTTGATGCAGGTCAACTCCGAGGGCCATGCCGGAGGGGAAGGCGGCAGGCGGCTTCGGCCCGCGGTCGGAGGCCCGGCGCGGCCCGGTGAGGAGGGCCGCACGGGGCACCCTCCAGTTTCGGCGAGCGGTCTTATGAAGGGGTTAACCACCCCCCTTGAGCCAACGGGAGTGTCGCCCTCGCAGCGCCGGCCATGCTTGGCTGGGGGCCTGCCAGTGCGGGCGCAGAAGGCGCCTCGCAGGCCCGATGCCGGCCCCTAGACCCCTGTGAAACCTGCGCTTTTCGCGGGAATCGCACCCGGGACCGCACCGCTGCGCCGCTCTTGCCGCAACGTCGCCCGTCTCTCCGTCATCGCGCTGGGTCCGGTGCCCGCCCCGATCCGGCCCGGGCCTCAGCCAAAGCGGCCAAGCTCCCGCACCCGGCCGCCGCTCTTCGCGCCCACCCCCCCCCGGTCACGCCAGGTTGATCGGACGGCCCCCGGGGGCGGGACGGTGTGTCGCGGCATCGCTGGAAACTCCCGCCCTTGTTCCTTAGCCTCCGGGGCAAATCCCGAGCCCAGGAGCCCCCATGAGCCTCGACGCCGTTCTCACCAAACTCGATTCCGATCTCGACACCGCGCTGGAGCGGTTGATGGCGCTTCTCGCCATCCCCTCGATCTCGACCGACCCGGCCTACAAGGCCGATTGCGCGAAGGCCGCCGAGGTCCTCGTCGCCGACCTCGCCTCCATCGGCTTCGACGCCTCCGCCCGGCCGACGCCGGGCCATCCGATGGTCGTCGCCCATGGCGGGCCGGAGGACGGGCCGCACCTGCTCTTCTACGGCCACTATGATGTGCAGCCGGTCGACCCGCTGAGCCTCTGGACCCAGCCGCCCTTCGAGCCGATCATCGAGGACGGGCCCGACGGCAAGATCATCCGCGCCCGCGGCGCCAGCGACGACAAGGGCCAGCTCATGACCTTCATCGAGGCCTGCCGGGCCTGGGTGGCGGTCAATGGCGCCCTGCCCTGCCGGATCACCATCTTCCTCGAGGGCGAGGAGGAATCCGGCTCGCCCTCGCTCGTGCCGTTCCTCAAGGAGAACAAGGAGGAGCTGAGCTGCGACCTCGCGCTCATCTGCGACACCGGCCTATTCGATGCCGAGACGCCGGCCGTCACCACCATGCTGCGCGGCCTTCTGGGGCAGGAGATCACCATCACCGGCCCCGACCGCGATCTGCATTCGGGCGGCTATGGCGGCCCGGCGGCCAACCCGATCCGCGTGCTCGCCCGGGTCATCGCCTCGCTGCATGACGAAACCGGCCGCGTCACCGTGCCCGGCTTCTACGATGGCGTGCCGGAGCTCAGCCAGGAGATGCGCGACCAGTGGCAGGGGCTCGGCTTCGACCCCGAGGCCTTCCTCGGCGCCGTCGGCCTCAGCGAGCCTGCCGGCGAGCGTGGCCGCTCGGTGCTGGAGATGATCTGGTCGCGGCCAACCTGCGAGGTCAACGGCATCTCGGGCGGCTACGAGGGCGATGGCTTCAAGACGGTGCTGCCGTCGAAGGCCTCCGCCAAGATCTCGTTCCGGCTCGTCGGCACGCAGGACCCGATCGCCATCCGCGAGAGCTTCCAGGAGATGGTCCGCGAGATGCTGCCGCGCGACTGCGAGGTGAGCTTCCACGATCACGGCGCCTCCCCCGCCTCGGTCATGGCGACCGACAATCCGGCCTTCGAGCAGGCGCGCCAGGCCCTCAGCGACGAATGGCCGAAGGAGGCGGCCTTCATCGGCGCCGGCGGCTCGATCCCGGTCGCGGGCTATTTCAAGACGGTGCTCGACATGGATTCGATGCTCATCGGCTTCGGCAAGGATGACGACCTCATCCATTCGCCGAACGAGAAATACGATCTCACGAGCTTTCACCGCGGCATGCGCTCCTGGGCGCGCGTCCTCTCTGCCGTGACCGGCAAAGAGTAAAGATCCTCCCCGATCCGAGGGGCAGCGTTAACGATCTGATAAGACCTGCGGCGCATGTTTGGCGCCGCAGGCAAAAGGTCACTCCGTTTGCCCGTCCCTGCCAGTTTAATGCCTTAATGATTTCCTAGCCCTTCTCCGACGTTGATGGAGTGTTGTCGTGACAACTGCCGAGAGCGAACCGGACGATCTGGAAGAGGCCCTGCCACGGCCTTCGGACCCGCGTCGCGAGTTCGCCCTGCCCCCGTGCATGGTGGTGATGGCCCCCGTCAGCTTCGTGATCTGCTATCTGGCGGCGAACCTGCTGCTGAATCTCCCCGCGCTCGAGGCCGATCTCGCCCGGGCGTCGCTCGGGGCGCAGGTGCTCCTCCCCGCCGGGGCCGTGATGCTCTTGCTTGGCGTGGCGACGCTCTTCGGGCTGGAGCTGCGCCAGCGGCTCCACAACTGCACCGCCCGCCTCATCAGCTACGCCGGCACGGTCGGCGGGCTGGCCGGGCTGATCCTTCCCCAGATTTCCTGACGTCCCCCGCGAGCGGCAGGCCGCTATGCGGGCCGCCGAAAACGGCGCCTGATCGGCCCGAAGGCCGATTTCAGGATCGCTGAAAGGGGGGTAATGGCGCGGTTGACGGGGCTCGAACCCGCGACCCCCGGCGTGACAGGCCGGTACTCTAACCAACTGAGCTACAACCGCGCGTGGGGGGCCTTCTAGGGTGCCCCGCCGGGGGCGTCAAGCGGCAATATGCGCCTCTTTGGCGCGGGCCCTGCCGTGCGTCGCGGCGCGCGTCTCGACCCGGCGGGAGGCGAGGATCAGCCGGCCGCCGGCGAGGGCGAAATCGCTGATTTCCGGGCAAAAGCCGGCGTGGCCGAGCGCGTTGGCAATCGCCTCCATCGGCTCGTCCGCCGCTATCAGGGGGTTGGGGCAGCGGGCGCGGGCGCGCGCCGTGAGCGGCGCGAGGCACAGCGCCAGCCGGCCCCCCGGAACGAGGACGCGCGCGATCTCCGCCAGCTCGCGTTCGGGCTCTGCGAAGAGCTCGAAGGCATGGACGATGGCGGCCGCATCGAAGCTCTGCCGGCTCCAGGGCAGGTGCCGCGCCGTGCCCTGGCGGATCTCGCCGAGCCCGCGACCCCTCGCCCGCGCCACCATCTGCGCCGAGGGATCAACGCCCGCCACCAGCACGCCCCGCCGCCGGGCCCGCGCGAGGAGCGCGCCGGTGCCGAAGCCGATCTCGAGCAGCCTCGCGCCGGACGGAAGCGCCAGCGCCTCGAGCACCGGCCCCGCCGCCCGCTCGCCGCTGCGCTCCATCAGGGGCGCGGCGAGGCGCCCGGCCAGGCCTTTCGGCAGGGCGGTGAGCGGGTTCAGCGGGGGGAGGAACAGGCGCGATGTCATGAGCCGGGAGCTAAAGAGCGCCCGCGACAATCCTCGGGCCAAAACATGGCCGATCTCAGGGTGATGGGAAACAATCTGTTCAATTTGCGCGGGCGAATCGGGCCGGGCGGGGGCCTCGGCCCAGCCCCCGCCGCGTCATCGCAGGAGGTGCTCAGCCGGGGAGGCCGTCGAGCCCCTCGACAGACGCCAGGTCGTCATCCCAGTTCGCGCGGCTGGACAGGCAGATATGCGCATTGGGTCGCAGCGCGACCGGGCTGTCGAGGGAGCCTGCAGGCACCTTGAGCACAGCGCCGTTCGGCCCGGCGACCGGCAGTGCCGAGCCGCAGTCCGTGCAGAAGCTCGACACATGGCGCGTCTCCGGAAGCCGGTATGTCCTGACCCTGTCGCCGCCCGACAGCCAGGTGATCACGGCGCTGGACGAGAAGAGGTTCGCCGCATGGGCCGAGCCGGTGTCCTTCCGGCAGCGTGAACAATGGCAAAGGAAGAAGCTCTCGAACGCGCCCTCGATGCGGAAGGTCACAGCGCCGCATAGGCATTGTCCGGTGGCGTCGCTGCCGTCCATTCCCGTTCCTTTCCTCCTCAGAGCCTTCTCCCGCCGAGGGCGCCGCGAGCCCTGCGGCGGGCCGGGCGCTTGCCGCCGACAGGCGCCACCGCCGCGAAACTCTGGTGGGTGATGAGAGGCTCGAACTCCCGACATCCTCGGTGTAAACGAGGCGCTCTACCAACTGAGCTAATCACCCGGCCGGCCGTCCTCTACCAAGGGCGGGAGTGCCGAGGCAAGCCGTGCCCGTTCAGGGCGCCAGCTCTTCGTGCTGGCCGGCCGCGATCCGGTGCGCCACCCCCTGCCCGCCAGGCAGCTCCTCCATCCGGTCCGGCCCCCAGCCCATCGCGCGGGTGCGCAGGAAGCGGCTGGTGATGCCGTGGGTGACGAGAACGGTCGGGCCGGTGAGGCTTTCGAGGACGGCGCCCACCCTCTCCCAGAGCGCCTCGAAGCTCTCGCCGCCGGGCGCGTGGGTGTAGAGCTCGAGCCAGTCGAGCTCTTCGGTATGCGGCGCCTCGGCGAGGATCTCGGCGCGGGTGCGGCCGGTCCAGCGGCCGACGTCGATCTCGCGGAGCCGCGCATCCTCCATCGGGGCGGGAAAGCCCGCCGCCTTGGCGATGAGCTCCGCCGTGCGCCGGGCGCGGCCCTGGGGGCTGCAGAGGAGCCGGTGGGTGGTGGCGATTCCCTCAGCGGCGAGAAGCCCGCCGAGTGCCAGCGCCTGGGACTGCCCCCGCTCGGTGAGGGGCGAATCGTAGGAGCCCTGCCAGCGGCCGGAGGCGTTCCATTCCGTCTGACCATGACGGATCACGTAGATTTCCGGCAGCATCTGCCCCCCTGACATGCGCCGCCCCTGGCCGCGCTTCAGGCGGCTTGTCGCCCGAAGCGCGGCCGGGGTGCAACCGGGGTGCAACCGGGATCAGCCCGCGCGGCGCAGCTCGGCCGGCGCCACAGCGCCCTTCAGCCGCGCCGGGCCGAGCTCGAAGCGGGCCACCAGCCCGTCGAGCTTCGAGGCGTCGTTGGCGAGGAACTTCGCCACCGCCGTCGCCTGCTCGGCCATGGCGGCATTCTGCTGCGTGGCATGGTCGAGATCGCCGACGCCGGTGTTGATCTCGCCGATGCCCATCGACTGCTCGTTGGCGGCCTGGGCGATCTCGCTGACAAGGCTGGAGATGCGGCTGACATTGCCGACGATGCCATGCAGCGCCTTGCCGGTATCACCGACGAGCACCACGCCCGTCTCGACCTGGCGCGAGCTCTGGTCGATCAGCGACTTGATGTCGGCCGCGGCCTCCGACGAGCGCTGCGCCAGCGCCCGCACCTCGGCGGCGACGACGGCGAAGCCCTTGCCGGTCTCGCCGGCCCGCGCGGCCTCTACCCCGGCATTGAGCGCGAGGAGGTTGGTCTGGAAGGCGATGTCGTCGATCAGCTTGACGATCTGCACGATCTGCCGGGCGGAGTTCTCGATCTCCGACATGGCCTCGACGGCCTGATCGACGATCTTGCCGCTCGATTCGGCGTTGTGCCGCGCCTCTTCGGTGACATTCGCCACGTCCCGCGCCGAATTGGCGGCATTGCCGACGGAGACGGTGAGCTCCTCCATCGCCGCGGCGGTCTCTTCCAGCGTCGCCGCCTGGCGCTCGGTGCGCAGCGACAGATCGCCGGTGGCGCCGCTGATCTCTTCCGCGCCGCGATGGATGCTGCCCGAGGTCTCGACGAGCTGCTCCACGACGGCGGACAGCGTTTCGACGGAGCGGTTGAAATCCTGCCGGAGCTGCTCGTATTCGCTGGGGAAGGCCTCGTTCAGCCGCACCGCGAGCCGCCCCTCGGACAGGTCGGACAGGCCGGCACTGAGCTTGCCGATGATGGCATTCTGCTCTGCCATCTTGACGCGGGCCTTCTCTTCCTCGATCCGCTGCGCCTCGCGCAGGAGATCCTGGAAGAAGGCCAGCCCCCGCGCCATGTCGCCGATCTCGTCGCCGCGCTCCTGGCCGGAGACCTCGAGGTCGCGCCGCCCCTCGGCAATCGCGCGCATGTCGGCGGTCACCCGCCCGATGGAGCGCGAGATGCTCCGCCCGATCAGGATCGCCAGCGCCCCGCCGAGCAGGACGGAGAGGCTGATCGTCGTCGGGATGATGCGGGCCGTGCCGGCCATGGCGGCGGTGCTTTCCTCTTCGCGCTGGTAGAGCAGCATCTGCTCCTCCGCGATGAACGCGGCCATCTTCGCGCGATAATCGTCGAAGAGCGCCTTGCCGCGGCCGTCGAGGACCAGGGCGGTGAGGTCGCTCATCGTCGGCGCGTCGGGCCTGCCGCTCGCCATGTCGCGGCGCATCGCGATCATCGGCTCGGCGACGTCGTCGTGCCATTCCTGAAGCACCGCGGAGGCCGCGGCGAGGCGGGACACCTGGTTCGGCTCGTCGCGCACCTGCCGCTGCAGGTCGGCGAGGCTGGTGAAGGCCGCCTCAGCCCCCTCGCGGTAGGGGTCGAGGAACGAGTCCTCACCGGCGAGGAGATAACCGCGCAGCCCCGTCTCCATGTCGAGCGCGAGGGCGACGGCATGGTTGACCTCGCCGATGACATGTTCGGTGTGCTCGACCCATTCGGCCGTCTCCTCGATCGTCACGATGCTGCGCCAGGCGGTGACGCCGCAGAAGATGATGAGCGTGAGCGGCATGAGTGCCACGAAGAAGATCTTCGGGCTCACCTTCAGGGCGGAAAAGCCGAAGGAGCGGGCGCCCGGCGAAGGGGCGGCGGTATCAACCATGGCAAGGTCCCCAGTGCAATGCTGGGGGCACCCTGCGCCGGAAGGTCTTTCCGCCGGGTTTAGTGACGCGGCGAAATCTCGGCGCCGCTGGTCACGGGCGCCGGGCTGTCAAGGAAAGGGGGATGGTGGGTGATGAGAGATTCGAACTCCCGACATCTTCGATGTGAACGAAGCGCTCTACCACTGAGCTAATCACCCGTGGGCCGGGCTGATAGCGGCAGCCGCGCCCGGGTTCAAGTCGTCTCTTGCTCGCGGTCGCTCTCTTCTTCCCTCTGCGAGGGGCGGCGGGGGCGCTCGAGCCAGGAGAGGCAGGATTCGCACCAGGCCGAGACGTTCTCGGTCATCACCCCCTTGCGCAGCGCCGCATGGCGCCGCTTGCGCTCCTCCATCGGCATGGCCAGCGCGGTGGCGATGGCGCGGGCGATGTCGCCGGGGTCATAGGGGTTGATCATCAGCGCCTCGCCCATCTGCTCCGCCGCGCCGGCGGTGCGAGACAGGATGAGGACGCCCGGATCCTCCGGGTCCTGCGCGGCGACATATTCCTTGGCGACGAGGTTCATCCCGTCGGCCAGCGAGGTGACGAGCCCGATCCGCGCCACCCGGTAGAGCGCCGCCAGCGTCTCGCGCGGGACGGGCCGGTGGATGTAGCGAATGGGCGTCCAGTCGAGCTCGGTATGCGCGCCGTTGATCTTGCCGGAGATCGCCTCGAGCTCGTCGCGGATCTCGGCATAGGCCGTGACATCCTCGCGGGTCGGCGGCGCGATCTGAAGGAGCGAGACGCGCCGGTCCCCCTCCTCGCTCTTGTCGAGGAAAAGCCCGAAGCCGCGAAAGCGGTTGGGCAGGCCCTTGGAATAGTCCAGCCGGTCGACCCCGATGATGATGTCCTCCCGCGGGGAGAGGTTGAGAAGGCTCCGCCCGTCGGCCTTGGTGGCCAGCTCGGCGAAGCGCTCGGCGTCGATGCCGATGGGGAAGGACAGGACGTCGAGCTTGCGTTTGCCGATGCGGATGCGCCCGTCGAGCATGATCTGCCCCTTGCCGGAGGCACGGAAGGTCTCGAGGCAGCGGGCCACATCGGCCTGGGTCTGCAGGCCCACGAGATCGAAGGCCGCGATCCAGCTCAGGAAATCGTCCCGCTCGCTCAGTGCATCGAGGTCGCTGCCATGGGGGAAGGGGATGTGCAGGAAGAGGCCGATCCGGCAGGTGACGCCCTCGGCGCGGAGCGCCGCGGCAAGCGGGAGGAAATGGTAATCCTGCACCCAGATGCGGTCTTCCGGCGTCGCGATCTGCGCGATCATCCGGGCGACGCGCTGGTTGAGGCGCACATAGCCCGGGGCATAGCTAGGCTCCATCGCCAGAAGGTCGGCCCGGTGATGGCAGAGCGGCCAGAGGACGGAATTGGCATAGCCGAGATAATGCGTCCGGTGATCTTCCTCCGAAACGCGGAAGGCCTTCTTTTCATAGGAGTCCGACGGCAGGTCGATGAACTCCTCGCCCGCCTCGTCCACCACCTCGGGATGGGCACCGATCCACAGGCCGCCGCGCTCGCTCAGGGCCTCGTGGATGGCCACGACCAGCCCGCCCGACGGAACGTCCCCCATCGGGATGCGGTTCGAGACGACGATGAGCCGGCCGGTCATGTGGTCAGGTCCTTTCTAGCCATGCGCCAAGGAGGGCGCGGAATTCGGACGGGGTGTCGAGGTAGAGGGTCGCGGCGCTGTCGCCGTCGCCGACCTTGAGGGCGAGGCCGCCCCGGGAGATCGCCTCCTCCATCATCGCCTCGTCGGTTCTGTCGTCACCGGCCGCGAAGGGCGTGCGGCCGGCGAAGGTCTCGTCCAGCAGAGCCGCGACCGCCGCGCCCTTGGAGACGCCTTCGGGATGCAGCTCCAGCGCCATCTTGGCGTGGTGGAGCACGAAGCCCTCATGGGCCGTCACCAGCGCCGCCATCTCTTCCTCCGCCGGCTTCAGCAGCTCGGGCGCCTGGCGGAAGTGCAGGACGATCGACACGGGCTTGTCCTCGACGAGGACGCCGGGATGCGCCTCCGCCCAGCCCCGCGCCGCGGTCTTCACCGCCTCGAGTTCCGGCCCGTCCGCGGCCGAATGCCGCTCGAACCTGCCGCCGATGCGCCGCTCGGCGCCATGCGAGCCGACGACATCGCCCGGGAAGTCGGGCAGGAACCTGTCGAGATCAGAGACCTTGCGGCCCGAGATCAGCGCCGTCGCCCCGCCCGTTCGCTCATGGAGCCGCGTCAGCAGCGCCGAGAGGTCGGCGGGAACATGGATGCCGTCCGGCGTTTCGGCCAGGTCGACCAAGGTTCCATCGAAGTCGAGGAAGACGGCCGCCTCACCAAGGGCTGGCAGGAGAAGCGGGTCTGGCGAAGCGGGGCGTTTGTGTCTGGCAGCTAAGGTCATGATGATGCGTACGCCCGCAATTGTCCCTCCGGCGTGTCGCGATGACAACATTCTGCGCCGCGGAATGGTTCCATTTTTCGCAAATGCACAGTTCTCTGGCGCCAGAGAGGCCCCGACGCGCAGTCCTTGACCTCAACTTAGGTTGAGACTGCACTCTGGCAAGGCCCTGATTCGAAAGCCCGGACCGATGAGCGCCACCATTGCCGACCCCGCCGCCCCATCCCTCTTCGCCCCCGGGGCACGGGGGGCGATCCTGCTCATCTCCGCCGGGATCGGCATGCATGCCTTCAACGATCTCGCCATCACGGCCTCGCTGCCGCTGGCGCTCGAGGGGCTGGGCGCGCTCGGGCGCCTGCCCCTGCTCTATGCGCTCTATTTCATCGCCGTGGTGGCCGGCGGGCTCACGTCGGCGCAGCTCCGCGCGCATGTGGGGGCGCGGGCGCTGGGGGTAGGCGCCTGCACGGCCTTCCTCAGCGGCCTCTTCCTGATGGCGGCAGCGCCGGGGCCGGCGGCCTTCATCGCCGGGCGGGCGCTGCAGGGGCTGTCGGACGGGCTGATTGTGGCGCTCTGCTACGGGCTCATCCCCGAGATGTTCCGCCAGAGCCTGCTGCTTAAGGTCTTCGCGGTGGAATCGGTCGTCTGGGCCTCGGCGGCGGTGATCGGCCCGGCGGTGGGCGGGCTGGCGACGGAGCTCGTCGGCTGGCGCTCGGCGATGCTGGTGGCGGCGCCGCTGGCGCTCCTCTTCCTCGGCTGCGCGCTCGGCGTCCTCGACGGCAGCCGCGGCGCCCCGCCCCGGCGGCTGGCGGCGCTGATGCCGGTGGGGCTCTGCCTCGCCGGAGCGGCGCTCTTCGCGCTGGCGGGCGAGGTGCCGGGCGGCGCGCTTCTGGCGCTGCCCGCGGGGCTCGCGCTCGTGGCGCTGGCCTTCCGCATCGACGGGCGCTGGGCGGAGCGCTTCTTCCCGGTCGGCGCCTTCGGCGGAGGAGACGTCGGGCGCGGCACCTGGCTGATCCTCCTCATGCCGGTCGGCCATGCGGTGAGCCAGGTGTTCCTCGCCTTCGCCGTCCACGAGATCTGGGGCCTCTCGCCGGTCTGGGTCGGCTTCATCATCGTGGTGCTGGCGCTCTCCTGGAGCGGCACGGCCTTCGCCATCGGCCAGCTCGGCGACCGCGCGACTTTCCAGCGGCTCCTGCGCCTCGCACCGCTCCTGCAGGTGGCCGGCGCCGTGGCGCTGGGGGTGGCGCTGGCGAGCGGGGTGCTGCCGCTCCTGATCCTCGGTCAGGTGCTGGTCGGCATGGCCTTCGGCATGACCTGGGGGCCGGCGATGCAGGCGATCATGGCGGCGACGGCGGCGGCGGAGCGCTCGCGCACCTCCTCCTTCATGCCGTCGATCCAGACGGCCGGCAGCGCCCTCGGCGCCGGGATTGCGGGTATGATCGCCGGGGCGACGCATCTGGTGGAGCGGGTGCAGGCCGGCGAGCCGAGCCCCGCCGTGCTCTGGCTCTGGGGCTGCGAAGCCCTGATCGCGCTCCTCGCGTTCTGGGCGGCCCGGAGGATGGTGATCCGGGAGGAGGACTAGGGGCGGGGCGGGCTGTCCCGTAGGGCGGGTTTGTAACCCACCATCCCCCGCAACCATGCGCACCCCCCGCCGCGCAGGGCGAGCGCCGGCCCGGGGGTTGGCGCTCCGACGGCTGGACGGCGCGCTTTATGGTGCAACCCCGCCCTCGCTCTCAGCTCATGCCCGGACCCCACCAGAGCGCCAGCCCGCGGGACGGGCCGGCGCTCGCCCTGCGCCGTGCCGGCGCGTACCGGGCGGGGGAACAGCTCCGGCGTTGCGGGAGTGGTGGTTTACAACCCCCCCTACGGACCGGGAGCGCAGCGCGCCGAAGCAGGCGTAGGGTGGGTTTTCAACCCACCGCCCTCCCGCCCAAAGAAAAAGGCCCGCCACCAGGGCGGGCCTCTCAGTCTCTCCGGCCGGCTCAGTGCGCCATGGCGCCCGGGGCTTCCGGCCTGGCGGCCTGGGCCGCGGCGAGGGCGGCGGCTTCCTCGGCCTCCTCGTCCCAGTCGATGGGTTCGGGCTGGCGCACCAGCGCTGCCTTCAGCACCTCCGAGACGTGCGAGACGGGGATGATCTCCAGCCCCTCCTTCACGTTGTCCGGGATCTCCGGCAGGTCCTTGGCGTTCTCCTCGGGGATGAACACCGTCTTGATCCCGCCCCGGAGCGCCGCCAGCAGCTTCTCCTTCAGCCCGCCGATCGGCATCGCATTGCCGCGCAGCGACACCTCGCCGGTCATGGCGATGTCCTTGCGGATCGGGATCTGCGTCAGCACCGACACGATGGAGGTCACCATGGCGAGGCCCGCCGACGGCCCGTCCTTCGGGGTCGCCCCGTCGGGGACGTGGACGTGGATGTCGAGCTTGTCGAACTTCGGCGGCTTCACCCCGATAGAGGGCGCGATGCTCCGCACATAGGAGCTCGCCGCGTCGATCGATTCCTTCATCACGTCGCCGAGCTTGCCGGTGGTCTTCATCCGGCCCTTGCCGGGCAGCCTCAGCGCCTCGATCTGCAGAAGATCGCCGCCGACGGAGGTCCAGGCGAGGCCGGTGACGACGCCGATCTGGTCTTCCTTCTCGGCAAGGCCGAAGCGGTGGCGCGGCACGCCGAGGTAATCCTCGATGTTCTCCGCCGTCACCTCGACCTTCTCGGTCTCCTTTTTGACCAGCTTGGTCACGGCCTTCCGGGCGATCTTGGCCAGCTCGCGCTCGAGGCTCCGCACCCCCGCCTCGCGGGTATAGGTGCGGATGATCGCCGTCAGCGCAGAATCGTCGACCGCGAACTCCTTCGCCTTCAGGCCATGGTTCTTCATGACCTTGGTCATCAGATGCTGCCGCGCGATCTCGCGCTTCTCGTCCTCGGTGTAGCCCGAGAGCGGGATGATCTCCATCCGGTCGAGGAGCGGCCCCGGCATGTTGTAGCTGTTGGCCGTCGTCAGGAAGAGCACGTTCGAGAGGTCGTATTCGACCTCCAGATAGTGATCGACGAAGCTGCCGTTCTGCTCGGGGTCGAGCACCTCCAGCATGGCCGAGGCCGGGTCGCCGCGGAAATCCTGGCCCATCTTGTCGATTTCATCGAGCAGGATCAGCGGGTTGGTGGTCTTGGCCTTCTTCAGCGCCTGGATGATCTTGCCGGGCATCGAGCCGATATAGGTCCGCCGGTGACCGCGGATCTCCGACTCGTCCCGGACGCCGCCGAGCGAGATGCGGATGAACTCGCGGCCCGTGGCCTTGGCCACCGACTTGCCGAGCGAGGTCTTGCCGACGCCGGGCGGGCCGACGAGGCAGAGGATCGGCCCCTTCAGCTTCTGGCTGCGGGACTGCACGGCGAGATACTCGACGATGCGCTCCTTGACCTTCTCGAGCCCGTAATGGTCGTCGTTGAGGACCTTCTCGGCATGGCCGAGGTCCTTCTTGACGCGGCTCTTGGTGCCCCACGGAACGGAGAGGATCCAGTCGAGGTAATTGCGCACGACGGTCGCTTCCGCCGACATCGGCGGCATCGACTTGAGCTTCTTCACTTCGGCCTCGGCCTTCTCGCGCGCTTCCTTGGAGAGCTTGGTCTCCTCGATGCGCTTCTCGAGCTCGGCCACCTCGCCTTCGCCGTCCTCGCCGTCGCCCAGCTCGCGCTGGATCGCCTTCATCTGTTCGTTGAGGTAATATTCGCGCTGCGTCCGCTCCATCTGGGATTTCACGCGGGTCTTGATCTTCTTCTCGACCTGCAGGACGGACATCTCCCCCTGCATCAGGCCATAGACCTTCTCCAGCCGCTCGGCGACGGAGAGCGTCTCCAGAAGCTCCTGCTTCTGCTGGACCTCGATGCCGAGGTGCCCGGCGACGAGGTCGGCGAGCTTGGCCGGCTCGGTCTCGTCGGTGACGGAGGCGAGCGCCTCCTCGGGGATGTTCTTCTTCACCTTGGCGTAGCGCTCGAATTCCTGCGCGACGGAGGACACGAGGGCACGGACGACCTGCTCGTCGCCGGGGATCTCGGTCAGCCCCGCGGCCTTCGCCTCGAAGAAGCTGTCGTTCTCGACCCATTCGGTGATGCGCACGCGCGACTTGCCCTCGACGAGGAGCTTCACGGTGCCGTCGGGCAGCTTCAGGAGCTGCAGCACATTGGCGAGCACCCCGGCCTTGTAGAGGCCCTTGGTGGTCGGCTCGTCCTCGGACGGGTCCATCTGGCTCGCGATGAGGATCTGCTTGTCATCGGCCATCACGTCTTCCAACGCGCGCACCGATTTCTCCCGCCCGACGAACAGCGGCACGATCATGTGCGGGAAGAGCACGATGTCGCGCAGCGGCAGCACGGGATAGGAGGGGCGAAGGGGGTCGTTCATGCTCGGTTCCTTGTCTGGCAGGCCGGTCTCGCCCCGTTAGCGGCAGCGGTGCCGGCCCCTCTTTTCGGACAGCTCAGGAGAGTGAATCTAGGCGCGCCTGCACGCCGTTCAACCGCCCGGCTCCTGTTGCCGCGCAGCATGCCCCCGCCGGATGGCGGGAGCAAGGGGGCGTCCGGCCCCGGGGCGGCCCCCGCCGAGGCCGCCCGGCAGGGCGGATGAGGGCCCGCGCCCCCTGCCCCCTGCCCGCCCCGCGAGAAAATGCCCGGCCGGCGTCATCGCCCTGCCTCGCATGCGCCGCATTGCCCGGCGATTGACCGGGAACGGAGCCAAAGCGCCCCGAACAAGGGGCCCCGCGCGGCCCCGGCACCAGGAAGATCGCGGAGCGAGACGACCTATGTGGATGCGCATCATGCGCCAGAGACGACGGCTGCTGGTCGGAACGATCGGCGTCGTGATCGGGGCAATCCTGCTCTTCGGCGGCGGCGTCGAGACGCAGCTCACCGGCCTCGCCATGGCGCTCGGCTCCGCCGCCATCGTCACCTTCGCGCCGCGGCTGCGCCACTGGGTCGAGGCGCTCGGCCTCGGCGTGCCGCTGGGCGCGCTCCTGCCCGTCGACGATGCCGTCCTGCCCGGCGCCATCCTCCTCGTCACCGTGCTCTTCCAGCGCTTCTTCTCGGACCGCTCGCTGAACGGCCTGCCCTTCCGCGTCTCGCTCACCTCGCGGCGCTCCGTCTGCTTCGACGCCCCCGCCAACGAGATCTGGACCCGGCTGATCCCCGGCGAGAGCCACCCCGAGGATCACTGGACCGGCACGCTCATGGATTTCGACCGCGACGCGGAAGATGCCGACACGCTGCATCTGCGCTATCGCAACGCCGCCGGGCTCTTCGACGAGGTGACCGTCACCTTCCTCGACTGCACCTGGCCCAGCCATTGCCGCTATTACATCGAGCGGAGCGAGGGCCATTTCTTCGAGGAATCGGTGATGGACATCCGCTTCACCGAGCTGGAGAGCGGCCAGACCCGCATCGACAGCGAATTGCGCCACGAGCCCCTGCCCCTTCGCGCCGCGCTCGCCCGCTGGTTCGACGACAGTTTCGGCGATGAATGGGACAGTTTCGCAGCCTCCATCGCCCATCGCTCCGACTGGTCGCTGCACCGGCTGGCGCAGGACGGCGCCGTCCCCCGCGACGACCCCAAGCACGAGGCAAAGGTCATCTGGTAGCGGCGGCTCCCCTGCGACGCCGCCCTCAGAGCCGCTCGATGTCGCCCGCCTCGCGCGTGGCGTGGAAGTCGGTCTCGAAGGCGGCGAAGCGGCCCTCGGCAATGGCGGCGCGCATCCCGGCCATCAGCTCCTGATAGTAATGCAGGTTGTGCCAGGTCAGCAGCATCCCGGCGATCATCTCGCCCGCCCGCACCACATGGTGCAGATAGGCGCGGGAGTAGTTGCGGCAGGCCGGGCAGGTGCAGGCCTCATCCAGCGGGCGGGGATCGTCGGCATGGCGGGCGTTGCGCAGATTGACCTGCCCCCGGCGCGTCCAGGCCTGCCCCGTCCGGCCGGAGCGGGAGGGCAACACGCAATCCATCATGTCGACCCCGCGCTTCACGGCGCCCACGATGTCGTCGGGCTTGCCGACGCCCATGAGGTAGCGCGGCCGGTCCTGCGGCAGCATCCCCGGGGCATAGTCGAGCACGCCGAACATCGCCTCCTGCCCCTCGCCCACCGCGAGGCCGCCGATGGCATAGCCCTCGAAGCCGATGGTCTTGAGCGCCTCGGCGCTTTGCCCCCGCAGATCCTCCGTCACCCCGCCCTGCTGGATGCCGAAGAGCGCATGGCCCGGCCGGTCGCCGAAGGCCTCGCGACTCCGCGCCGCCCAGCGCATCGAGAGGCGCATGGAGGCCTCGACCGCCCCCTCGTCCGCCGGCAGGGCCGGGCATTCGTCAAAGCACATGACGATGTCCGAGCCGAGGAGCCGCTGGATCTCCATCGAGGTCTCGGGCGACAAAAGGTGCTTCGAGCCGTCGATATGGCTCTGGAAGGTGACGCCCTCCTCGGTGAGCTTCCTGAGCCCCGCGAGGCTCATCACCTGAAAGCCGCCTGAATCGGTGAGGATGGGCCTGTCCCAGTTCATGAACCGGTGCAGCCCGCCGAGCCGCGCGACCCGCTCGGCCCCGGGGCGGAGCATCAGGTGATAGGTATTGCCGAGGAGGATATCGGCGCCGGTGGCGGCGACGCTCTCCGGCATCATGGCCTTGACCGTGCCGGCGGTGCCGACCGGCATGAAGGCGGGCGTGCGAATCTCGCCGCGGGGCGTGGCGATGCTGCCCGTCCGGGCGACGCCGTCGGTGGCGGCCAGCGTGAAGGAAAAGCTCATGGGCCGGCTTCTAGCGGATGCGTGGGGGAAGGGAAGGGCCGCGCGCGGGAGCCCGGGCGATCACGTCTTGGTGAGGCCCCGCCCGGCCCGAAAAACCGCAAGGCGACCCTAAGGCAACTTTCCTGCCCCGGCGGCGGGCGCTCCCGGTCGGCGCCATCATTTCGCGGCGCGAAATCGCAACATTCTTCGGAGGCAGCCGCGCGGGCCGGGTCTGGCGTTTCCGCGGCGTCTCCAATCCCGCCCGCCCGGGCCGAAATGTTGATTGCCGCCGCGTGAGCAGAGGCCTAGGGCGCGCCATTCTCCCCTGTCCCGAGTCCGCATCATGCGCCACATTCTTTTCCTCTGCACTGCCAATTCCGCCCGGACATTGATGGCCGAAGCCATCCTCACGGCCGAGGCCCGGGGGCGCATCGAGGCGCATTCCGCCGGGCTCGTCCCCGCCGCAAAAATCAATTCCGGCGCCGCCGAGATCCTGCGCGCCGCCGGGCGCCTGACCCCCGCGATCCGCCCCAAGGGGATCGACATCTTCGGCGCGACTGGCGCGCCGGAGATGGATGTCGTCGTCGCGCTCGCCACCGAGGGGAGAGACCTCCCCGGCCGAACCTGGCGCCTGCCGGGCTCGCCCGAAGTCGTCGAGTGGATCCTGCCCTCCCGCGGGGGGCCCGGCGGCGTCGCGGCGATGACCGACAGCTATCAAAGGCTGATCGGCCGCATGACGCTGGTTGCCAACCTGCCGCTCGAACGGCTCGACCGGCGGGCGCTCTCCGAACGGCTGGCCCTGATTGGCCAGTACGATCGCTGAGGGCGGCCCCGGGGGGGCTTGCGCTCGCCCATGATTTCTATAATTCATGAATCATGGAATTATCAGACGCCACCCGCGCCTTCGCCGCCCTGTCGCAGCCGCCCCGGCTGACGGCGCTCCGCCTGCTGATCGAGGCCGGCCCTGAGGGGCTGACGGCCGGCGCGCTTGCCGAGGGGCTCGGCATGAAGGCGAACACGCTCTCGGCCAACCTCTCGGTGCTTCTCGGCGCCGGGCTCGTCCTCAACCGCCGCGAAGGCCGCTCGGTGCGCTATTTTGCGGCGATGGGGCAGGTTTCGGCCGTGATCTCCTACCTGATGGAAGAGTGCTGCGGCGGCCGGCCGGAGCTCTGCCGCCCCGCCATCGCCGCGGCGACGGGAGAGGCGGCATGAGCACCCCGCGCCGCCTGACGGCCGAGGCGCTCGGCACCGGCCTGCTCGTCTGCACCGTCGTCGGCTCCGGCATCATGGCCGAGACCCTGACGGAGGACACGGGCCTCGCGCTCCTCGCCAACACGCTGCCGACCGGCGCCATCCTCATGGTGCTGATCACCATCCTCGGCCCCCTCTCGGGCGCGCATTTCAACCCGGCCGTGACGCTGGTCTTCGCGCTCCGCCGCGAGATAGCGGGGATGCTGGCGCTGGCCTATGTGGCGGCGCAGGTGGCGGGCGGCATCGTCGGCACCTTCGCGGCCCATGCGATGTTCGCGCAGCCGGTGCTGCAGGCCTCGCTGCATGTCCGCACCGGCGGCGCGCAGTGGTTCGCCGAGGCCCTCGCCGCCTTCGGGCTGGTGCTGACCATCCTCGGCGGGCTCCGCAGCCGGCCGGAGGCGGTGCCGGTGCTCGTCGGGCTCTACATCACGGCGGCCTACTGGTTCACTGCCTCGACCTCCTTCGCCAATCCGGCCGTCGCCATCGCGCGGAGCCTCACCGACACCTTCTCCGGCATCCGCCCCGCGGATCTGCCGGGCTTCATCATCGCCGAATGCGCCGGCGCCGTGCTGGCGGCGGGCTTCTGCGGCTGGCTGTTCAGGGAGCGGACATGAGCACCGATTCAGTTGTCATTCACCACAATCCGGACTGCGGCACCTCCCGCAATGTCCTGAGGATCATCGAGGCGGCGGGCTATGCGCCCGAGGTGGTGCTTTATCTGGAGGAAGGCTGGACCCGCCCGCAGCTCCTCGCCCTCTTCGCCGCCGCGGGGCTGACCCCGCGCGAGGCGCTCCGGGTCTCGAAGACCCCGGCGGAACAGCTGGGGCTGACCGCCGAGGGGGTGAGCGATGAGGCGATCCTCGCGGCCATGCTGGAGCATCCGATCCTCGTGAACCGCCCCATCGTCGCGACGGCGAAGGGAGTGAAGCTCTGCCGGCCCTCGGGCGAGGTGCTGGACCTTCTGGAGCGCTGGCCGGAGGGGCCCTTCGCGAAGGAAGACGGCGATCTGGTGATCGACGCGGAAGGCAGGCGCGTCGCGGGAGCCTGAGCGCCCGGAATTCGCGCCGGCCTCTACGCGAGCAGCACCAGCGCCACGATCGAGCCGGTGAGCAGCGCCATGCCCTGCCATTCCCGCGGGCTGATGACCTCGCCGAACCAGAGCGCCGAGAGCGCGATGGAGAAGATCAGCTCCACCTGCCCCACGGCATTCACATAGCCGACGGTCTGGAGCGTGAAGGCCGTGAACCAGCAGAAGGAGCCGGCGAGCGAGGTGGCGCCGGTGATGAGGCCGACGCGCCAGCCGGCGAAGACCTTCGCCAGCTCCGCCCGGTTCCGCCAGAGGAGGAAGAGCCCGAGCCCCAACGCCTGCGCGGCGGTGACGCACATCAGCGTCACCAGCGCCCGGAGCACGGCATCGCCCGAGGGCAGCGCCAGCGAGGCGCCGCGATAGCCGACGCCGGCGAGCCCGAAAAGGAGGCCCGAGAGCAGCCCCAGCCCCGCCGCCGGATGCACGAGCCGCCGCCATCCGGCCCCGAGCGCTGGCGTGTCGGTGAGGAGGAGGACTCCCCCGAAGCCCAGCAGCATTGCCGCGAAGCCGGCCCAGCTCACCCCCTCCCCAAGCAGCACCCAGCCGACGAGGACGCTCATGAGCACCTCGGTCTTCTTCAGCGTCATGCCGACGGCGAAGTTGCGCATCGAGAAGAGCGTCACCGTGCAGACGGTGGCGAGGATCTGCGCCAGCCCCCCGGCGAGCGCATAGGGCCAGAAGCCGGCCGGGATCGCCGGCACGCCCTGCCCGCTCCACCCCGCCCAGGCGAGCATGATCAGCGGCACGGCCGGCGCCGAATAGGCGAAGCGGGCGAAGGTCGCCCCCGAGCTCGAAAATCCCGCCGCCTTCAGATGCCTCTGCGTCGCGAAGCGGACCGACTGGAAGGCGGCGGCGGCGAAGGTGATGAGGATCCAGGGCTCCATGCCGGAGCCCTTGGCACGTCAGCCGCCGCGCCGCCAGAGCGGATGCGGCACCGGATCCTTCCGCGCGAAAAGGTAGCGGCGGAAGACCTCGGCATAGCTGCCGTAGCGGTAATGCTCGTTGCGGCCAAGGTAGCGCGCCGGGTTGGCGCGGTAGAGCCCCGGCAGCCGGTACCACGGCACGCGCGGGTGCATGTGGTGGACGACGTGGAGGTTGTTGTTGAGGAAAAGGAGCGCCAGCGGCCCCTTGTCCTCGATGATGACCGTCCGGGCGCGCACCTTCTCATGCGCCTGATGCTCGAGGAAGGTGCGGATCTTCAGAAGCGACAGGCCGAGATAGGCCGCCGCCAGATAGGCCCAGAGCGGCATCGGCGCGAGTGCGGCGACGATCAGCGCCGCCGCCATGGCCGGCAGATGCTGCGCCCAGGCGCGGGCGACGGCGCGGTCTCCCGCCCGGATGGCCTTGAGGTCGGCGGCGATGAAGGTCGCCGTGCCGATCACCGGGCCGATGAAGAGCCGCCCGATCAGCGTGTTGTTGAAAAGGTAGATGGCCCGGGTGAGGCCCGGCAGCGTCTCCCAGACCGCGCCGTCGAGATAATTCGTCTCGGGGTCGTCGAACGGGTCGGTGAGGAGGGAATCGTGGTGATGCGCGAGGTGGGTGTCGCGGAAACGGGCATAGGGGATGACGAGGGCGAGCGCCGGCCAGACGAGCAGCTCGTTGGCCCAGCGCGCCTTGAACGGGTGCCCGTGGATCGCCTCGTGCTGGAGCGAGGCGTGCTGCGCGATGGCCCAGCCGGCCAGCGGCACGGCGAGCCAGAGGCTGATCTCGGCCAGCCAGAAGAGCGCTGCCGCCCAGGCAGCATAGGTGAGGGCCAGAAGGCCCAGGGTCGGCCATTCGACCGCATCCCGCCTCAATGTCATCTCGTTCCCCTAAGCCGCTGTCCCTTCGCGGCTTTTACTGGAAGCTACATGAAAGATGCCTTTCCGCAGAGGCCGGGGATGCGCACCATTCCTTGAACATCGTTTTGTTTTGTCACCATATGGGACATGGATAAACGAGACCGCGCCCTCATCTTCCGCGACAGGCTCCATCGGGCGATGGAGGATCAGGGCATGAGCCAGGCCCGACTCGCCCGGCTGATCGGCTCTGACCGCTCGACGATCTCGCAGCTTTTGGCGGAGGGCAACACGCGGCTCCCCAATGCGCAGCTCGTCGGCGAATGCGCGACGGCGCTCGGCATCTCGTCGGACTGGCTCCTCGGCCTCACGAACCGCCGCGAGCGCGCGGCGGACCTCGTGGCGGCGGCGATCTCGATGACGGAGGCGCCCCGGGCGCTGATCGACGAGCGAATCTTCGCCTGGCACCGCGAGGCGGCGGGCTACAAGATCCGCCATGTGCCGGCGGCCCTGCCTGACATGCTGAAGCTGCCGGAGCTGATGGCCTGGGAATACGAGCCGTCGCTCGGGCGGACGACGGAGCAGGCCATCGGCGCCTCGGCCGACCGGCTCGCCTGGATGCGGCAGAGCCAGTCGGATTACGAGATCGCCATGCCGCTGCACGAGCTGACCACCTTCGCGCGGGGAGAGGGCTATTACGCGGGGCTCCCGGAGGAGATCCGCCGCGCCCAGATCGCCCATCTGCAGCGGCTCCATGCCCAGCTCTACCCGGCACTCCGGCTCTATCTCTTCGACGCGCGGCAGCTCTATTCGGCGCCGGTGACGATCTTCGGGCCGCTCCTTGCCGTGCTCTATCTTGGGCGGAACTACCTGACCTTCCGGGATACCGAGCGCGTCCGGGCGATCACCACGCATTTCGATGCGCTGGTGAAGGCCGCGAGCGTCTCGGCGCGCGACCTGCCGGAATTGCTGGAGGGGCTGATGGGGTGAGGCGCGGGGGATTGCATACCCCGGCCCCCCTGCCCTCCGGGGGCCGAAATGCCCCCGGACCCCCGGAGTATTTGCAAGAAAGCGAGATCAGCCCGGCAGGCGGGTGAGGTCGTAGCCGTTGAAATCGAGCATCTCGCGGGCGGCGGTGAGGAGGTCGCCGCGGCCGGCGACGGCGGGGCGGGTCAGGATGAAGCCGAAGCTCCCGTCCGGCGTGCCGAGGACGGCGATGCGGAAGCTCTCGTCCGCCCAGAGAAGCCAGAGCGGCCCCTCCGGCCCCTCCCAGCGCCCTGGCCCCGCCGGGGTGAGCTGCCAGCCGCCGCCCTGCCAGCCCAGCGCCATCCCTCCGCTGGGGCCGAAGCTGACGCGCACGGGCTGCCCGGCGCCGGGGCCGGGCCCGGGATAGGCCGCCGCCACCTGCCACTCGCCTGCCAAGGCCTGCGGCTCGCCGCGCGTGGTCGAGGCGATGGGGGCGCCGGCGAGGCGGAAGCTCTCCGGTGCCGGCGCCGGCCGGGCACAGGCGGCGAGAGCCAGGAGCAGGAGGAAGGTGGCGGCGCGCATCAATAGGGCATCGGGTGGCGCTTGTGCGCGACCTCGATGTCCTCGATCAGCGCGGGCGAGAGCTCGGTGCCGTAGCCCGCAAGGATGTGCTCGAGCTGCGCATCCGTCCGCGCCCCGATGATCGGACAGACCGGGAAGGGCCGCGTGCCCTGCCAGTTGAGCGCCATGTGAACCGGGTCGATCCCGTGCTTCTCCGCAATCTCCAGATAGGCCGCGACCGTCCCCTCGACCCGTTCCGAGACGCGGCCGCCGAGATCCTTGTTGCGCGTCATCCGGCTGCCCTCCGGCACCGCGCCGCCCTGATACTTGCCGGTCAGATAGCCGGCGGCGAGCGGCGAATAGGACAGGAGCGTCACGCCCTCGTTGACGCTCATCTCGGCCATGTCTGTGTCGTAGAGCCGGCAGAGCAGCGAATATTCGTTCTGCACCGAGACGACGCGGGGGGCGCCCAGCGCCTCGGCCCTGTCGATCCAGCGGCAGGTGCCCCAGGCGCTTTCGTTGGAGAGGCCGAAGGCGCCGATCTTGCCCTCGTCCCTCAGCGCGGCGAGCGCGCCGAGGCAATCGTCCATATGGGCGATGACCTCTTCCCTGTCCTGACCCGAGGGGTCGAAGCGCCAGTTCTGACGGAAGGAATAGGCGCCGCGGTTCGGCCAGTGGAACTGGTAGATGTCGATGTGGTCGGTCTGCAGCCGCTTGAGCGAGGCCTCCACGGCAGTGCGCACCGCCACCCCGTCGATCGGCGCGCCGTCCCGCGCCACGCCGCCGGCGCCGGTGATCTTGGTGGCGATCTTCCAGCCCTGGCGCCCGTGCGTCGCGATCCAGCTGCCGATGACCTCCTCCGTGCGGCCCAAGGTCTCCTTCGTCACCGGGGCGACGGGATACATCTCGGCCGTGTCGAGGAAATCCATGCCGAAGTCGCGGGCGCGGGAGAGCTGGCGATGCGCCTCCGCCTCGTCCGTCTGGCTGCCGAAGGTCATGGTGCCGAAGCACCAGTCCGACACCTCGAGGGTGCCGATCATGCGTCGTTTCATATCCGTCCCGTCCCTGGTTCGGGCGGCAGGGTAAGGATGGGGGCGCCGGGGGCAAGGGGGAGGTGGCGGCAGCAGGGCATTCGGTCGGGGCCGGCCGCGCCGGATCGGGCCACGCGCCGGATCGGGCCGGGGCCGATGTCCATATGGATATCGTGGGCGGAGACCCTGTGGCTTCCGCCCCCCCCCTGCCGCGCGCCACCCATTTTCGCCCGGACCTGTCGCTTTTCGCCTAGCGCCCGCGCGCCAATCGGCGCAGGTCTGGGGCCACGATGCGCCTGATGCTGACCTTCCTGCCGCTCCTTCTGTCGGTGACGCTCCTGCAGCTCTCCTCGGGGGGCGTCGGCCCGCTCGATGCGCTGACGGGCCTGTCGGCGGGCTTCTCGACCGGGGCCGTCGGCCTTCTCGGCTCGGCGCATTTCCTCGGCTTCTTCGCCGGCTGCTGGTGGGCGCCACGGCTCATGGGCGCCGTCGGCCATGCCCGCGCCTATGCCGGCTTCACCGCGCTCGGCGCCATCGGCCTGACCGCCCATATCCTCGTCACCGACGACATCGCCTGGACGATCATGCGCATGGCGACGGGCCTCTGCGTCGCCGGCTGCTACACGGTCATCGAGGCCTGGCTCATGGCCCGGCTGACGAACGAGACGCGCGGGCGCGCCATGGGATCGTACCGGGTCGTCGACATCTCGGCCTCGCTCGTCGCGCAGTTCATGATCGGCGGGCTGGCCGACATGCCGACCTATACCGCCTATGCACTGCTCTCGATCCTCTGCTGCGCCTCGATCCTGCCGCTGGCCGTGACCCGGATGCCGGCGCCCGAGGCGCCGCCGGCCGGGCGGCTCCGCCCCGGGCTGGCCTGGCGCTGCTCGCCGCTTGCGGTGGCCGCCGTGCTCGTCTCGGCCGTCTCGGGCGCCTCGTTCCGGATGGTCGGGCCGATCTACGGGCAGGAGGTGGGCCTGAAGGCCTCCGAGATCGGGCTTTTCCTCGCCATCTATGTCGGCGGCGGCGGGCTGGCGCAGCTCCCCGCCGGCTGGCTGGCGGACAGATACGACCGGCGGCATGTGCTGCTCGGCCTTTCGGTGGCGGCCACCATCGCCTGCGGCGCGGCGGTGCTGGCGGCCATCGGAGGGCGGGGGGCGATCATGGCGGCGGCGGCGCTCTTCGGCGCGGTGACCGTGCCGATCTATTCCGTCGCCACCGCCCATGCCCATGATTTCGCCAGTTCCGAGGAGCGGGTCGAGCTCTCCGCCGCGCTCATGTTCTTCTACGCCGTCGGCGCCATCGCCGCGCCCTGGAGCACCTCGGCGCTGATCTCGGCCCTCGGGCCCTACGCGCTTTTCCTCGTCATCGCCCTCGCCCATGTGGCGCTCGTCGCCTTCGCGACCGTGCGGATGCGCTCGCGCCCGGCGGAGACGAAGACGGCCTATGCCTATGCGCCGCGCACCTCCTTCCTCATCGGCTGGCTGACGCGGAAGGAGCGGGAGGAGCGGCGTAAGGCCCCGAGCGAGGCGCCCGAGCGCTAGAGCGCGAAGGCCGGCGCCCAGTCGTGGAGCCTCCGGCCGGGGATGAGGATCGACGGCACGGCCGCGACCGAGCGGAGCGCCCCGCCCCCCAGCGCCGCATGCGGATGGCCGCTGCGGGTGCCCCGGCTCCAGGGCGCATAGGCATAGCTGAGGCCCCCGGGGCCGGCGGGCGCAGCGAGCGTGATCTCGACCTCGTGGCCGGAAGCCGCGACCTCCGCCACCTCGCCCCGCGCCATGGCAAAGCCGTGCCGTCCGGCGGGCGGGTCGGGGTCGAGCGTCAGCTCGGGGCCGGTGAAGGCGAGGCGGAGGCGCGTGCCCTCTGCCTCGGCCCTCGCCAGCTCCGGCAGCGCGCGGGGGGTGCCGGAGAGCTGCCCGGCGATGGCGCGCCCCAGCACCTCGCCGAGCAGCGCCTTGCCCTCGGCGCTGTAATGCACGCCGTCGGCGAGCGGCCAGGGATAGGCGGCGGCGGCGAGGCTCGCGTCGGGGCGCGCCCGGGCGATGTCGGCCAGCGCGAGGCGGTTCGGCCAGGCATTGCCCGCCCCCTCCGCCCCCGGCCCCGCGGCCTGCACGAGATGCCAGTGGAGCGGCAGCGCCAGGGGCGCGAGCACCTCGGCCACCTGATCCATCATCTCGTGCAGGAGCCCCACATAGGTGCCGCGCTCCATCCGCCGCTCGCTCTCGCCATGGGCGAAGACGAAGGCGATGGCGCCGACCTCGGGCCCCTGCCCCGCCGCGGCCTCGCAGATCTCGGCGATCACCCGTAGCAGGCTCGCGAAGAGCGGCGAGACATCGCCGGCGCAGGTCCTGAGGAGCCCGTCGACCTCGCGCTCCCCCTGCCGCAGGCCAAGCAGCCGCCGCCCGCCCTTGGCGCCGCTCCTGAGGATGATGCGGGCGGGGGCGGCCTCGCCCATCTCGTGCAGCACCCGCGCCCCGGCGGCGCCGGTCAGCGACATGACCCGCCGCTCGAAGGGGGCGAAGGGGGTGAAGCCGGAGACCGGGCGCTTGGGCGCGAGGCCCATGTGCCCGCGAAACCCGGCGCCGTCATCGGGGATGACGAGCCGCGGGTCCTCCAGCGGTGCGGCCGCAAGCCGCGGGCCGGCATTGTGCACATCGGCATTCGACTGGCCGAAGGCCATGATCAGAAGGCTCTTGTCGCGCACTGCCGGCCTCACCCTTGCCCCGGGGGAGACGATGCCCCGGGTGGGGGGCGGCGGCAAGGGCGGGGCGGGGGGGCCGGCCCGTGCCGGGCCGGGTGGAGGCTCTGCCTCCACACCTCCGAGGTATTTCTGGCCAGATGAAAGGGGATCCGGGAAGGGGGGCGGGGCGGCCGCAACTGACCAGCCGCCACTGGCCACGCGGCCCGGCGAGGGCTAAAGGACCAGTCGAACGACAGGAGAGACCATGGCCCGGCACCTCATCACCTCGGCCCTGCCCTACATCAACGGCATCAAGCATCTCGGGACGCTCGTCGGCAGCCAGCTGCCGGCCGATCTTTATGCCCGCTACCTGCGGGGGCGGGGCCATGAGGTGCTCTTTCTCTGCGCCACCGACGAGCACGGCACCCCGGCGGAGATCGCCGCCGCCAAGGCCGGCCAGCCGGACGCCGACTATTGCGCCGAGATGCACGCGGTGCAGGAAGAGCTGGCGCGCGGCTTCGGGCTCTCCTTCGACCATTTCGGCCGCTCCTCGGGGCCGCAGAACCGGAGGCTGACCCAGCATTTCGCCGCAAGGCTCGCCGAGGCGGGGCTGATCCGCGAGGTCTCGGAGCGGCAGATGTATTCCCATGCCGACGGCCGCTTCCTGCCCGACCGCTATATCGAGGGCACCTGCCCCAACTGCGGCTTCCCCGAAGCGCGGGGCGACCAGTGCGACAATTGCACCAAGCAGCTCGACCCGGTCGACCTGATCGACCCGCATTCGACGATCTCCGGCTCCACCGACCTCGAGATGCGCGAGACCAAGCATCTCTACCTCCGCCAGTCGGCGATGAAGGACGCGCTGAACGACTGGATCGACCGGCAGGAGAGCTGGCCGGTGCTGACCACCTCCATCGCGAAGAAATGGCTGAACGACGGCGAGGGCCTGCAGGACCGGGGCATCACCCGCGACCTCAACTGGGGCGTGCCGGTGCAGAAGGGCGACGAGCCCTGGCCGGGGATGGAGGGCAAGGTCTTCTACGTCTGGTTCGATGCGCCCATCGAATACATCGCCGCGGCGCAGGAATGGGTCGATGCCGGCAAGGGGGACGACTGGGAGCGCTGGTGGCGCACCGACAAAGGGGCGGAGGACGTCCGCTACACCCAGTTCATGGGGAAGGACAACGTGCCCTTCCACACGCTCGGCTTCCCTGTGACGCTGCTCGGCAGCGGCGAGCCGTGGAAGCTCGTCGATTACATCAAGAGTTTCAATTACCTGACCTATGACGGCGGCCAGTTCTCCACCTCGCGGGGGCGCGGCGTCTTCATGGATGCGGCGCTGGAAATCCTGCCGGCCGACACCTGGCGCTGGTGGCTCCTCAGCCACGCGCCCGAGAGCAGCGACAGCGAGTTCACCTGGGAGAATTTCCAGGCCGGGGTGAACAAGGACCTCGCCGATGTCCTCGGCAATTTCGTCAGCCGGATCACCAAGTTCTGCCGGTCGAAGTTCGGCGAGACGGTGCCGGAGGGCGGCGCCTGGGGGCCGGCCGAAGAGGCACTGGCGGAGGAGATCGAGGGACGCCTGCGCGCCTACGAGGCCCAGATGGAGGCGATGGAGGTCCGCAAGGCCTCCGCCGAGCTGCGTGCGCTCTGGGTGGCGGGGAACGAGTATCTGCAAGGCGCGGCGCCCTGGGCGACCTTCAAGGAAGACCCGGAGCGGGCCGCCATGCAGGTGCGGCTGGGGCTCAACCTCGTGCGGCTCTACGCCGTCATCTCGGCGCCCTTCATCCCCTTCACCGCAGCGGTCCTGACGGAGGCGCTGGGGACGGACGGCGCCGCCTGGCCCGGCGCGGCCCGGGAGGCGCTGACGGCGCTGACAGGCGGCGAGGCCTTCACGGTGCCGGAGAACCTTTTCGCCAAGATCACCGACGAGGAGCGCGAGGGCTGGGCCGCGCGCTTCGCCGGCAAGGGCTAGTCAGGGGCCGGGCGGCTTCCCCGAAGGGAGGCCGCCCGGCCGCTCTTGCAATCGTGCGCCCCCTTCGGTAATCGCTGCCCCGCGTGCCGCCTTAGCTCAGTAGGTTAGAGCGCTTGATTGTGGATCAAGAGGTCCCCCGTTCGAGCCGGGGAGGCGGTACCATCTTCCAGACATTGCGGGCAACGGTGGGCCCACGGAGATCGCAGGATTCCCGTGCAGAACGCCTGTGGCCTACGGCTAGCCCGGCGACAGCGCGCCGCCCTTGCCGGCAAACCCCCGCCCGCGCTAATCTGAGTACGGGCGCCCCGGCCGCCCGCCGCTCGCCTCCCCTCCGCGGGAGATGGTGAAGGCCCGGGATCTGCCAGATCATGGACATGCCCCACGAGCGCGGCACCTCCGGCAATGCGAGCCCCGAAGCCTGACGCCGCGCCGACAAGGAGCTGTCCCGATGCGGACCATTCTCGACGCCAAACCCATGGCCAAGGCCCTGCGCGCTGCGCTGGCCGAGCAAGGCACCCGGATCTCCCACGCGCAGAGCCTCGAGCTCGTCGCGCGCCAGTTCGGCCTCGCCGACTGGAACACCCTCGCCGCGAAGCTGGGCGCGCCGGGGCAGGCACTCGCGCCCCTGCCCCTCCCCGCCGGCTGGGGCATCACCGGGCAGGCCACCAATGGCGTGACCCACCGGATGGGCCTCGACCCTGATGAGCCCGGCACGGCGGTGATCGAGAGCCTGCCGGCCCGGGGCGAGGCCCCCGACCTCGACGGCCAGATCGCCGTCCTCATGCAGAGCCTCAGGGCCGAGCCCTGGCTCGGTCGCCGGTTGCGGCTGCTGGTCACGCTCCGCACCGAGCGCGCGGACGAGGCGACGGCCTTCTTCCGCGTCGATGCGCCCGGCACGGGGACGATGCGCTTCGACAACATGATGAACCGGGGAGAGGACGGCGCGCTGCACGGCACGCGGGACTGGACGGAGCGGCAGATGGTGCTGGACGTGCCTGAGGGCGCCGGCAGCATCCACTACGGCTTTTTCCTGAAGGGCTACGGCTCCGTCCGCGCCCGGGCCATGGCGCTGGAGGAGGTCGGCGCGGACGTGCCCGTCACCGCCCGCAACAGCCAGCATCTGGATGCGCCGCAGAACCTCGATTTCCTGCAGAGCGCCTGAGGGGCAGGCGATTGCCCCGCTGGGCGGAGACTTGCGAGCCCGCCCGTCAGGGCGGGCCGAGCAGGGCCGGGCGGTCTCGCCCGCCCTGCGCCCTTCCCTCAGCCTTCCGGCGCGAGCGTGAAGTCGAACTCGACGATGGCATCCGGCTTGCGGCCGGTCTCGTACGGCAGGCTGTCGCCGCTCTTCACCGGCTTGACCTTCGCGATCAGCGAATTGCGCACGCCGAAGACGGCGTCGTTGTCGACATATTCGGTGCCGGCGAAGAAGATCTCCGTCGTGATGTCGTTGTAGCCCTCGGCCCGCAGGATGTAGTGCAGATGCGCCGCCCGCCAGGAATGGCGCTTGCCGGCGCGGAGGAGGTCTCCCACCGGGCCGTCATAGGGCACCGTATAGGGCTTAGGCAGCACGGTCGTGTACCAGTAGCGGCCCTGATCGTCGGTCTTGAAGATGCCGCGGAGGTCGTACTTGTCCTGCCCCTCTTCCTGGATCGGATAGGTGCCGGCGCTGTCGGCCTGCCAAGTGTCGATGATGGTGCCGGGCAGCGGGTTCTTCAACGTGTCCTGCACCTTGCCGTGGATCAGCACCGTCACGCCCTCGCGGCCGTCGGAGAGGTCGTCGCCGAGCTCGAGCTTGGGGGCATTGTCGAGGTAGAAGGGCCCGAGGTTCGAGCCCTCCGTTGCGCCGCCCTTGGTGTTGATCATGTCGACGAGCGCCGACCAGCCCAAGACGTCGCTAAGGAGGATGAACTCGTGCCGCTCCGGCGTCGAGATCTGCCCGCAATCGTAGAGGAACATAAGCACGCGCATCCATTCGTCATGGGTGAGCTTCGTCTCGCGCGTGTAGTCATGCAGATGGTCGATGAAGGTCTCGAGGAGGAACTTGAGCCGGCTGCCCTCCTCCGTCCTGAAGCTGTCCTTCACCCGCTGGGTGAGATTGAATTCGTTGAGATCCATCAGTTCCTCCCGTTGCCTGATGCGCCGCGCCTCCTCGCGCCGCGCCAGTTTCGGCCATCGGCGGGGGGGCTGCAATGTCAAACTCCGGCCGGGCGCCGGGCGGAGGGGGTGACGCGACGGAGGTCTGAGGGCCGCCGCCCCGGCCGCTCCCGCAGCGGGTCAGCGCAGCGTCATGCGCTGCAGCTCCTGCCCGCCCAGGTCATAGGCGAGGACGAGGCCGCTCCGCGTCACGACGATGTACCAGCCGGGGCCGGCGGTGACGGCCTCGACCGTCTCGCCTTCCGGCAGGGCGATCTCCTCCGGCAGGGGCAGGCCGCGGGGCGGGGCATTGAGGCGGACCACCAGCACCGTTATGAGCAGGATGAACCCCGCGATCATCACGCCCGCCAGCGTGATGACCAGCCACTTCAGCCAGGTCAGTTCCGGCGGCAGGCCGCCGGGCTCTTCGGGATCCGTCATGCCGCGCCTCACCTTCCTCATCGGGCCGGAGCCCCCCGCGCGGCTTGATAGGGCGCTGGCCCGCGATGTGCCAGAAGAAGCCGCCCTGTCGCGCTCGCGGCTGGCGAAGCTCCTCGCCGAGGGTGCGGTCACCATCGACGGCCAGCCCGCCGGGGCGCCGAAGGCCCCCGTGGCCGAGGGCGCGCGGGTGGAGATCGAGATCGAGGCGCCGTCGGAGGTGGAGACGAAGGCCGAGGCCATCCCGCTCGACATCCTTTTCGAGGACGACGAGCTCCTCGTGCTGAACAAGCCCGCCGGCATGGTCGTCCACCCTGCCCCGGGCGCGCCCGACGGCACGCTCGTCAACGCGCTCCTCGCCCATTGCGGCGAGAGCCTGAAGGGGATCGGCGGCGAGAAGCGGCCCGGGATCGTCCACCGGATCGACAAGGAGACCTCCGGTCTACTCGTCGTCGCCAAGAGCGACGCCGCGCATCAGGGCCTCTCCGCCCAGTTCGCCGCGCATAGCGCCGAGCGGAGCTATCTGGCGCTCTGCCACGGCGTGCCCGACCGGGGCGATCCGCGGCTGAACGGCGTGCGCGGCACCAGCTTCGAGGCCGGCGAGGTGCTGAAGATCCAGTCCTTCCTCGGCCGCCACAAGAGCGACCGGCAGCGGCAGGCGGTCTCCTTCACCGAGGGGCGCCACGCGGTGACACGGGTGCGGGTGCTGGAGCGCTTCGGCGCGCCCCCTGCCCTCGCGCTCTGCGAATGCCGGCTGGAAACCGGGCGCACCCATCAGATCCGCGTGCATATGGCGCATGTCGGGCACGCACTGGTGGGCGATCAGACCTATGGCGGCCGGCGGCGGGCGCCGGCGAAGGCGCTGGGGACCCTCGCGGCGGAGGTCGACGCCTTCCCCCGGCAGGCGCTTCATGCGGCGACACTGGGCTTCATCCATCCCGCCACCGGCGAACGCCTCACCTTCGAGGCGCCGCCGCCCGACGATTTCGCCGGGCTTCTCGCCGCCCTCCGCGCCCCGGCCTGAGCGGGAGCCGGCCAATTGGGCAGATTGCGCGGGAAATGTCGTATCCTTGAGCAGAATATCGCCGTACACTGACCCTTAAGGCCGTGAGGCGCATCCTTTTGCTGGGGTGAGCCGTTGGGGATGAAAGCCACCAAGGGGAAATGCATGACCCGCAAGGACAAGACAGAGGCCTCCCTCGCCGGCCAGGACCCGCAGGACGTCATCACCGGCCTGCGCCACATCTCTGACGAAGCCGACGACAGCCTCACCGAGGGCGAGATCCGCACGCTCACCGAATTCTACACCGCCCTGCCGCCCATCGACCCCGCCGGCGAGGCGCGATGAGCGACAGCCAGACCGCGGGTCAGTCCGCGGACGACCCGCATAGCGTCACCGACATCCTCGACAGGATGCAGGAGGCGGCAGAAGGAGAGTCCGTCCCCCTCCGCGATCTCGTCGCGGCGCTGGGCGAGGCGTCGTTCGTGCCGCTCCTCTTCGCGCCGGCGCTGGCGCTGGTGACGCCGCTTTCCGGCATCCCCCTCTTCTCCTCCGCTTGCGGCGTGCTCATCGTGCTCGTCGCCAGCCAGATGCTGCTCAACCGCGAGCATCTGTGGCTGCCCGACTGGCTGATGCGCCGCGAGCTGCCGTCGGACAGGCTGAAGAACGCCACGCGCTGGATGCGGAAGCCGGCCGCCTTTCTCGACAGGATCTCCCGCCGGCGGCTTGAGGTCTTCGTCGTCCGCCCCTTCGACTGGGTGACCGAAGCCGCCTGCCTGGTCTGCGGGCTGGTGATGCCGGCGCTGGAATTCGTGCCCTTCACCTCGTCGATCATGGGCGCCGCCGTGGCCTTCTTCTCGCTGGGCCTTCTGGTGCGCGACGGGCTCTTCTCGCTCATCGCGCTCTTCATCATCGGCGGCGCGGGCTATGTGATCTGGAGCTTCCTGACCTGAGCTGCAGCGAAAGCGGCCCAGGCCTGACGCCCGGGCCCCGTCTCGCCTAGCGCAGGTCGGCCGGCAGCAGCGCCTCGGGCATCGCCTGGTAGCAGACCGGCCGCAGGAAGCGGCGGATCGACAGCGTGCCGACGGAAGTATGGCCGAAGTTGGTGGAGGCCGGGAACGGCCCGCCATGCACCATCGAATCGGCCACCTCGACCCCGGTGGGGAAGCCGTTGGCGAGGATCCGCCCGGCCTTCCTCTCCAGCACCGGAAGCAGCTTCTGACCGAGCGCGGTGTCGCCGTCATCGAGATGCAGCGTCGCGGTGAGCTGGCCGTCGAGCGCGGCGGCGAGGCGGAGCATCTCGGCCTCGTCCTTCACGGTCACGACCAGCCCCAGCGGCCCGAAGACCTCCTCCGCCAGCGCCTCGTCGGCCAGCCAGTCGGCGCCGGTCGTGGCGTAGAGATAGGGCGCGGCACTCCGCGCATCGCAGGAGGTGGCGAGAAGTTCGCGCACGCCCTTGGCCGAGCTCACCTTGCCCTGCCCGCTCCGGTAGGCCTCGGCGATGCCGTCGGTGAGCATGGTCTGGGGGCCGATCTCCTTCAGCGCCGCGGTGGCGGCCTCGGTGAAAGCCTCGGCCTCCGGCCCCTCGATCAGCAGGGCGATGCCGGGGTTGGTGCAGAACTGCCCTGCCCCCATCGTCAGCGAGCCGGCCCAGCCCTTGGCGATCTCTGCCCCCCGGGCCTTCAGCGCCTCGGGAAGCAGGAACATCGGGTTCACCGAACCGAGCTCGCCGAAGAACGGGATCGGCTCGGGCCGCTGCGCGCAGAGGTCGAAGAGCGCCTTGCCGCCGGCGAAGGAGCCGGTGAAGCCCACGGCGCGGATCAGAGGATCCGTCACCAGCGCCTGCCCGACGGCGCGGTCGCCGCCCTGGATGAAGGAGAAGACGCCCTTCGGCATGCCGGTGGTCTCGATGGCGGCGGCGATGGCCTCCGCCACGATCTCGCCGGTGCCGGGATGGGCGGAATGGCCCTTCACCACCACCGGGCAGCCGGCCGCCAGCGCCGCGGCGGTGTCGCCGCCCGCGGTCGAGAAGGCGAGCGGGAAGTTCGAGGCGCCGAAGACGGCCACGGGGCCGAGGGGGCGCTGCACCATGCGCAGGTCCGGCCGGGGGAGCGGCTTGCGATCGGGTAGCGCCTCGTCATGCCGCCGGTCGAGATAGTCGCCCTTGCGGATATGGCTCGCGAAAAGGCGGAGCTGCCCCGTCGTCCGCCCGCGCTCACCCTGAAGGCGCGCCTCGGGCAGGCCGGTTTCCTGCGTGCCGATCTCTGTGATCGCCTCGGCGCGCGCCTCGATCTCGTCGGCGATGGCCTCGAGGAAGGCGGCGCGCTCCTCGCGGCTCGTCTGGCCGTAGATGGCGAAGGCCGCCTCGGCGGCGGCGCTGGCCTTCGCCACATCCTCCACGGTGCCTTTCGCGTAATCATGCGCCGGGCCGGTGGCCGGGTCGGAGGCGAAGGTCTCGGCCCCTGCGACCCATTCCCCGGCGATCAGGTGCTTCCCATGCGGCTCAAATCCCATGTCTTTCTCCCTTGTCTGCCGATCACTTGCCCCAGCGGAGCGCGATCAGGTCCATGTCTCTTGCCAGCTCCAGAAGGCGCGCCTTGGTCCGCGGGCTCATCGGCCGCTGCGGGTGGCGCACGTGGTCGGAGCGGATCACTCCGCCCTCCATGTAGACCGTCTTGCAGGCTCTCAACCCGCATTGGCGGTTCTCGTGATTGATGAGCGGCAGGGCGCGCTGCCAGCCGGCGAGCGCGGCGGCGTGGTCGCCGGCCAGGTAATCCATGACGATCGGGCGGATATGCTCCGGCTGGAGCCCGCTCGTCATCGTGCCCGTGCAGCCGGCGTCGAGATCGGCGAGGAGCGTCACCGCCTCCTCCCCGTCGAAGGGGCCGAGGACGTGCTCGCCGCCCGCCTCGATCAGCGCCGCCAGCTTGTCGGCGGCGAAGGGGCATTCGATCTTGAAATAGCTCAAGGCTTCGATCTCCCGCGCCATCCGGGCGAGGAGCGGCACAGAGAGGGCGACGCCCGAGAGGGGCGCGTCCTGCAGCATGATCGGTATCGAGATCGCGTCGGAGACGGCGGCGAAATGCTCGAAGATCCCCGCCTCGTCGGCGCGGAGCCCCGTGCCGTGGTAGGGCGGCATCATCATCAGCATGGCGGCGCCCATCGCCTCCGCCTCGCGGGCGCGGGCGACGGCGATGGCGGTGGAGAAATGCGAGGTGGTGACGATGACGGGCACCCGGCCCGCCACATGCTCGAGGCAGAGCCGCGTCAGCGTGGCCCGCTCCTCGTCCGACAGGACGAACTGTTCGGAGTAATTGGCGAGGATGCAGATGGCATCGACGCCGGTGTCGATCAGGCAATCGAGCACGCGGGTCATGCCCTCGGGGTCGAGGGCACCGGTGTCGAGAAAGGGCGTGGGGGCGACCGGCAGGATGCCGGTGAGGGGCTGTTGCATGGTGTGGTCCTACCAGTCGAAGAGCGGGGCGCTGCGCCGCAGGCCGATTGTGAAGGCATCGGCGACATGGGTGAGGGGCGCGAGGTCGACCTCGCTCTCCCCCGCCGCCAGAAGCTCGGCGAAGCGGGCGTAGAGCCCGGGATATTCGCGGTCAGGGCCGGAGGCGACCTCCGTGCCGCCGACGAGGAAGCGCGCGCCGCCCTCTCTCAGCACCGCCTCGGCACCGCCGGCGTGCAGGTGGATATCCCATTCCGGCTCGCCGGGGTGCAGCCAGTCGAAGCTGGCGGTGACCTCGGCGCCCCGCGGATCGTGGAAGGTCAGCTCGGCGGCGACGGGGGTGGCGCGGTTCTCGGGGAAATCCAGCACCGCCTCGGCCAGATGGATGCGCCGCGGCAGGATCGCCGTCAGGACCGAGAGCGCATTGATCCCGGGGTCGAAGACGCCGAGCCCGCCCGGCTCCCAGACCCAGTCCTGCCCCGGATGCCAGTGCCGCACATCCTCGCGCCAGCTTATGCGGATCCTGTCGATCTCGTGCTCCGAGAGCCAGGAGCGGGCGGCGCTGACGGCGGCGGCATGGCGGGAATGCCAGGTGGTGAAGAGCGTCAGCCCGCGCGAGGCGGCGAGCGCGGCGAGGTCATGCACCTCGCTGAGCGTGGCGCCCGGGGGCTTTTCCAGCATGACGTGCCGCCCCGCCTCCAGCGCCGCGCGGGCATCGGCATAGCGCACCTGCGGCGGGGTGCAGAGCGAGATGCAGGGCACCTCCGGCTCCGCCGCCAGCAGCTCCGGCAGCGTTCTGTAGGCATTCACGCCCTCGACGCTGGCCGAGCGGCTCGCCGTCGCCGCCAGCTCGAATTCCCCGCTTTCGGCAATCGCCGGGATATGCTGATCCCGGGCGATCTTGCCGATGCCCACCAGCGCAATCCTGTAGCTCACATCGCCTCCCGGGGCGCGCGCCGCCCCTCTCGCTTTCTTCCAAATACTCCGGCGGTGTGGGGGCTGGCCTCCACGCCCTCACGCTCCACCATACCCGACGCTAATGCGAATCCCGCCCGACCGGCGCCCCTCTGCACCCAACGAGAAAGTCGAGATCGGCCCCGGTCTCCGCCCCCATGACGTGGTCATGGTGGAGCCGCGCATAGCCGCCGCCGCCGGGCGGTGCCGGCGCCTCCCAGGCCGCCAGCCGCTCCGCCAGCTCCGCCTCGGAGATGTCGAGATGCAGCCGCCGCCCCGGCACGTCGAGCTCGATCATGTCGCCCGTCCGCACCACGGCAAGCGGCCCGCCGGCCGCGGCTTCGGGCGAGGTATGAAGGACGACCGTGCCATAGGCGGTGCCCGACATGCGGGCGTCGGAGATGCGCACCATGTCGGTGATGCCCTTCCTCAGAACCTTGGGCGGCAGGCCCATGTTGCCGACCTCCGCCATGCCCGGATAGCCCTTCGGCCCGCAGTTCTTCAGCACCATGACGCAGGTCTCGTCGATCTCCAGCGCCTCGTCGGCAATCTTCGCCTTGTAGTCGTCGATATCCTCAAAGACGACGGCCCGCCCCCGGTGCTGCATCAGCCCCGGGCTGGCGGCGGAGGGCTTGAGCACCGCGCCGCCGGGCGCGAGGTTGCCCTTCAAGACCACGATCCCGCCCGAGGCGGTCAGCGCCCGCTCCGCCGGCCGGATCACGTCGTCGTTGTGGTTCTCCGCCGCCTTCACCTCGTCCCAGACCGGCCCGCCGGATACGGTGAGCGCCTCCTTCTCCAGGAGCCCCGCCTCGCCGAGCTGGCGGAGCACGACCGGCAGGCCACCGGCATAGAAGAACTCCTCCATCAGGTATTCGCCCGAGGGCATGAGGTTGACGACGGTCGGCACATCGCGGCCGAGCGCGTCCCAATCGTCCAGGGTCAGATCCAGCCCCACGCGGCCCGCGAGGGCGAGGAGATGGAGGACGGCATTGGTCGAGCCGCCGATCGCGGCATTGGCGCGGATGGCGTTGGCAAACGCCGCGCGGGTGAGGATGTCGGAGGGCTTGAGGTCGTCCTTCACCATCTGCACGATCCGCCGCCCGGTGAGCTGGGCCATCACCGCCCGGCGCGAATCGACGCCGGGGATCGCGGCATTGCCGGAGAGCGCCATGCCCAGCGCCTCGGCCATGCTGGCCATGGTGGAGGCGGTGCCCATGGTGTTGCAGGTGCCCGAGGAGCGGCTCATCGCCTGCTCGGCCTCGAGGAACTCCGCCTCGGTCATCTCGCCCGCCTTGATCGCCTCGCTCATCTGCCAGAGCGCCGTGCCCGAGCCGACGCGCCGGCCTTTGAACCAGCCGTTCAGCATCGGCCCGCCGGAGATGACGATGGCCGGCAGGTCGCAGCTCGCGGCGCCCATGAGGAGGCTCGGGGTCGTCTTGTCGCAACCGACCATCAGCACCACGCCATCGACCGGCTGGCCGCGAATCGTCTCCTCCACCGCCATGGCGGCAAGGTTGCGGAACATCATCGCCGTCGGGCGGAAAGTGTTCTCGGAGGCCGAGAAGACAGGCACCTCGACGGGGAAGCCCCCCGCCTCCCAGACGCCGGCCTTCACCTTCTCGGCGAGGCCGCGCAGATGGCCGTTGCAGGGGGTCAGCTCAGACCAGGTGTTGAGGATGCCGATCACCGGGCGCCCGTCGAAGAGATCGGCGGGGTAGCCCTGATTCTTGAGCCAGGAGCGGTGGTAGATCGAATCGCGGCCGGTGCCGCCATACCACTCGCGGCTGCGCAGGGATCGCGGCCAGGGCGCCGGCGTGAAGCTCATGTCACCTTCCCCGAAGGGCCGCGCAGGCGGCCGCTCTCATCCATTGTTTTCAAGGCCTTCCCCCCCGACTACCGTCGCCTCCCGGCGCGTGGCGAACAAGAGGCTTGCAATAAATACTACTATATGACTTTTAATCAAGCAGCTCTTCGGAGCCATTGTTTCAGGGAGGAACACATGACCACCAAAGCTTTGCTGGCCGGCGTCGCCCTCGCGGCGCTCGGCACGGGCGCAGCGGCCCAGACCGTCGGCTTCTCGCAGATCGGCTCTGAATCGGGCTGGCGCGCCGCCGAGACCACCGTGACCATGCAGGAAGCCGAGGCGCGCGGCGTCGATCTGCGCTTCTCCGATGCGCAGCAGCGGCAGGAAAACCAGATCGCCGCCATGCGCTCGTTCATCGCCCAGGGCGTCGACGCCATCTTCGTCGCCCCGGTTGTCGCCACCGGCTGGGACAGCGTTCTGGAAGAGGCCGCCGAGGCCGAGATCCCGGTGATCCTGCTCGACCGCATGGTCGACAGCGACCCCTCGCTCTACCTCACCGCCGTGGGCTCCGACCTCGTGCATGAGGGCTCCGTTGCCGGCCAGTGGCTGGTCGACACCGTGGGCGAAGAGGCCTGCCGCGTCGTCGAGCTGCAGGGCACCACCGGCTCCTCGCCGGCCATCGACCGGGCGAACGGCTTCCGCGAGGCCATCGAGGGCCATGCGAACATCGAGATCGTCCGCAGCCAGACCGGCGACTTCACCCGCTCCGGCGGCAAGGAAGTCATGGAGAGCTTCCTGCAGGCCGAAGGCGGCGGCGCCGACATCTGCGCGCTCTATGCCCATAACGACGACATGGCCCTCGGCGCCATCCAGGCGATCAAGGAAGCCGGGCTCGATCCGGGCGACGACATCCTCATCGTCTCCATCGACGCGGTGCCGGACATCTTCCAGGCCATGGCCGACGGCGATGCCAACGCCACCGTGGAGCTGACGCCGAACATGGCCGGCCCGGCCTTCGACGCGCTCGACGCCTACATGGCCGACGGCACGATGCCGGAGAAGTTCATCCAGACCGAGAGCGCGCTCTACACGCAGGATGACGATCCGCTCGCGCAGTATGAAGCCCGCAAGGATCTGGGCTACTAAGACAGGGGGCGGCCCTTTCGGGGGCCGGACCCGCGCGGCGCCGGGCAACCGGCGCCGCATCCGCGCATGCCGGGGAGGGGTGAGATGCGGGGGGCGACATGCTTCTGACAATACGGGACCTCACGAAGGTCTTTCCGGGCACGCGCGCGCTCGGCGGGGTGGATTTCGACCTTGCCGCCGGCGAGGTCCATGCGCTGCTCGGCGAGAACGGCGCCGGAAAATCCACGCTCATCAAATGCCTGACCGGCGTCTATCAACGCGACCGCGGCGAGATCACGCTCGACGGGCAGCCGATCTCCCCCGCCTCGACCTACGAGGCGCAGGAGCTGGGGATCGGCACCGTCTATCAGGAGGTGAACCTCCTGCCCAACCTGACCGTCGCCGAGAACCTCACCTTCGGCCGCCAGCCGGCCCGCTTCGGGCTCGTCCAGGGCCGGAAGATGCGCGCCGAGGCGGAAGAGATGCTGGCCGGCTACGGGCTCGACGGGATGAACGTCGGGCGCGAGCTCGGCACCTATCCGGTCGCCGTCCAACAGATCGTCGCCATCGCCCGGGCCGTCGCGCTTTCCGGCAAGGTGCTGATCCTCGACGAGCCGACCGCCAGCCTCGACGCCCGCGAAACGGAGCGCCTGTTCGACGTCGTCCGCGGCCTGCGGGAGCGCGGGCTCGGCATCGTCTTCGTAAGCCATTTCCTCGATCAGGTCTTCGCCCTCAGCGACCGGCTGACGGTGCTCAGGAACGGCGAGAAGATCGTCACCGCCGAGACGGCGGGCATCTCGCGGCTCGACCTCATCCACCACATGCTCGGCCATGACCTCGAGGAGGCGGAGCACCGCCGCGCGCGCCGCCGCGCCGGGGCGGAGGCGCTGACCTTCACCGGCACCGGCCGGCGCGGCAAGGTCGCGCCCTTCGACCTGACCGTCCGCGAGGGCGAGGTGATCGGCATGGCCGGGCTCCTCGGCTCCGGCCGCACCGAGACGGCCGACCTGCTCTTCGGGCGCACCCCCGCCGATTGCGGCGCCGCCCGCGATTCCGAAGGCCCCCTGCCCCTGTCGACGCCGCGCGAGGCCATCGCCGCCGGCTTCGGCTACGCGCCGGAGGACCGCAAGACAGACGGCATCATCGCCGACCTCTCGGTCCGCGAGAACATCATCCTGGCGCTCCAGGCCCGCCGCGGCTGGTCGCGCCCCGTGTCGCGGGCCGAGCAGAAGGCGCTGGCGGAAGAGTACATCCGCCGGCTCGACATCCGCACCGACGGGCCGGAAAAGCCGGTCGGCGACCTCTCCGGCGGCAACCAGCAGAAGGTCGTCCTCGCCCGCTGGCTGGCGATGAACCCGCGCTTTCTGATCCTCGACGAGCCGACGCGCGGCATCGACGTCGGCGCTCATGCCGAGATCCTGAAGCTCATCGGCGAGGTCACCGCCTCCGGCATGTCGATCCTGCTCATCTCGTCGGAGCTCGACGAGCTCGTCGCCGCCTCCGACCGGGTGATCGTGGTGCGCGACCGCGCCCATGTGGCCGAGCTCATCGGCGAGGAGATCGAGACGGATGCCATCGTGAAAGCTATTGCCGCGAGTGACGAAGCGGATGCGCCAGCGCCGGGTGAGCGGATGCGGGAGCCGGCCGAATGAGCACGCTCCGCCGCATCGCCCCGCAGCTCCTGACGCTTCTCGCCGTGGCGCTGCTCATCACCGCCTTCTTCCCCAGCTTTCTCGCCGTCGATGTGATCGACGGCCGCTTCGTCGGCTCCGCCGTCGACGTGCTGAAGCGCGGCGCCCCCGTCGCCCTCCTCGCCATCGGCATGACGCTGGTCATTGCCACGGGCGGCATCGACCTGTCCGTCGGCGCCGTCATGGCGATCTGCGGCGCCGCCTCCGCCTGGGCGATCACCAACGATCTCGGCCTGCCCGCCGCACTCGCCATCGGCCTCGCCGCCGGGCTGGCCTGCGGGCTCTGGAACGGGCTGCTCGTCGCCTGGCTCGGCATCCAGCCGATCGTCGCCACGCTGATCCTCATGGTCGCGGGCCGCGGCGTCGCGCAGATGATCACCGAGGGCCGCATCCTCACCTTCAGCCACGAGGGCCTGGCCTGGTTCGGCTCGGGGGACTTCCTCGGCGTGCCCGCGCCCATCCTCCTCTGGATCGGGGCCGGGCTCGTCATCGCGCAGCTCGTCCGCCGCTCGGCGCTGGGGCTGCTGATCGAGGCCATCGGCATCAACCAGCGCGCCAGCGCGCTGGCCGGCGTCAACGCCCGCGTGCTGCTCATCGCCGTCTACATGGCCTCCGGCCTCTGCGCGGCGCTGGCCGGCATCATCGTCGCTGCCGACATCCGCGGCGCCGACGCCAACAATGCCGGGCTCTGGCTGGAGCTCGACGCGATCCTCGCCGTGGTGATCGGCGGCACGTCGCTCCTTGGCGGGCGCTTTTCCATCGCTGCCTCGCTGATCGGCGCCATGATCATCCAGGCCATCGACACCGGCATCCTGCTCGCGGGCTTCCCGAGCGAATACAACCTCGTCATCAAGGCCGGGCTCGTCGTCATCATCCTCGTGCTGCAAAGCCCTCGCCTCGCGCCGAAGCTCAGCGCCCTCTGGGGGCGCGGGCGCCGCGCCGCCACGACCCGACAGGAGCCCGCCGAATGACCGCCCGCGCCCTGCCGCTCTATGCGACCATCGCCATCTTCATCGTGGCCTATTTCATCTGCTGGACGCAGTTCCCGGCGATGCTCTCCACCCGCGTCATCGGCAACCTTCTGACCGACAACGCCTATCTCGGCATCGTCGCCGTGGGCATGACCGTCGTCATCCTCTCGGGCGGCATCGACCTTTCGGTCGGCTCGGTCATCGCCTTCTCCGGCGTCTTCATCGCCGTGGTGCTGCGCGACACGAACCTGCATCCGCTCGCCGTCTTCCCGATGCTGCTGATCGTCACCACGCTCTTCGGCGCCGCCATGGGCGGGCTGATCCACGGGCTCGGGATGCCGCCCTTCATCGTGACGCTGGCCGGCATGTTCCTCGCCCGGGGCGCCGGCTACATGCTGACCATCGACTCCGTGCCGATCGACCACGAGTTCTACGACACGCTCCGCCGGCTCTACTGGCTGATGCCGGGCAAGGGGCGGCTGACGCTTCTCGGCATCCTCATGCTGCTCTCGGTGCTGGCGGGGATGATCCTCGCGCATCGGACGCGCTTCGGCACCTCGGTCTATGCGCTCGGCGGCGGGGCGCATACGGCCCGGCTGATGGGCGTGCCGGTCGGGCGGACGACCGTCGCCATCTATGCCTTCTCGGGCTTCATGGCCGGGCTCGCCGGGATCGCCTTCTCGATCTACACCGCCTCGGGCTATCCGCTCGCCACGGTCGGCGTCGAGCTCAACGCCATCGCCGCGGTGGTCATCGGCGGCACGCTCCTCACCGGGGGGGCGGGCTATGTCTTCGGCACGCTCATCGGCGTGCTGACCATGGGGCTGATCCAGACCTACATCACCTTCAACGGCACGCTGTCGTCCTGGTGGACGAAGATCGCCATCGGCGCGCTGCTTCTGCTGTTCATTCTGCTACAGAAGGGTCTATTGCAGGTGGGACGGCAAAGGCTGGCGGAGGGCCGGGCGACATGACACGGGCCCTGCCCCGCAATCTTCTCGGCAGCGAGGTGCGTGGCAGCCACGGGCAGGTCGTGGAAGGGATCGGCCGCGACATCGTCTCGGGCCGTCTGCCGCCGGGGAGCCTTCTGCCCCGCGACGAGGAGCTGGCGGCGACCTATGGCGTCTCGCGGACCGTCCTTCGGGAGGCGATGAAGACCCTCGCCGCCAAGGGCATGATCGCGGCGCGTGCCCGGGTGGGCACCAGCGTGCGCGCCAAGCCGCATTGGAACATGTTCGACGCCGAGGTGCTCCGCTGGCATCTGAACGACGAGGGCCACGGCGATTTCTTCGCCCAGCTCTTCGAGATGCGCCTGTCGTTCGAGCCCTATGCCGCCGGCCTCGCCGCGCCCCGCGCGAGCAAGGAGGCGGTGGCCGCCATGCGCGCCCATGTCGCCGAGATGGCGGAGGCGGAGGACGAGATGGCCTTCGCGCTCGCCGATCTCGCCTTCCATCAGGGCGTGCTGGCGGCGACGGGCAATGCCTTCTTTCATTCGGTCGGCGCGCTGATCGAGGCGGCGTTGCTCGCGGCGCTGCGCCTGTCCTCCCCCGCCGCCAACAACCGGCGCCGGTCGGATATCGCGGAACGGCACGGGCGGATCGTCGATGCCATCGAGGCGGGGGATGCCAGGGGCGCCGCCGAGGCGATGCGGGATGTCATCTCTGCCGGGCGCGACAGGATCGTGCAGGCCGGGGGCTAGAGCTCGGGCCAGGGCTCGACCCGCCCTGCCGGGCGGGCTCGCGGCCGAGGGGGGGCTGTCTGCCCCCTGTCACCCTCGAAGGGCGACTCCCCCCGAGGATTTTTCAGGAGCAAAGACCGGTGAGGCGCTCAGGTGCGCGAGGCCTCGAAGGCCGCCCAGGCTTCTTCGAAGGCGGCGAAGTCGAAGCCGGGCTTGCGGGCCGGCTCGAGGATCAGCCGCTCGGAGGCGAGAAGGCTCTCGATGGCCGCCTCGAGCGCCGGCACGACCTCGTGCGGGATCACCAGCGCGCCGTGGCGGTCGGCATGGATGAGATCGCCATCAGCGACCTCGAGGCCGAGAACGCGGACGGGCGTGCCGATCTCGGTCACATGCACGAAGGCATGGCTCGGGCCGAGCCCGCCGGCGAGGACGGGATAGCCCTCCGGCAGGTCGCCGAGATCGCGCATCAGCCCGTTGGTCAGCGTGCCCGAGAGGCCGAGCGCCTTGTGGACACTCGTGTTGATCTCGCCCCAGAAGGCGCCGACGGGCGTCTCGTCCATGTCCTCCACCACCGCCACGGCGGGGCGCGGGCCTTCGGACATGTGCTTGTAATAGGCCATGCGCCGGGCGCGGATCACCTCCGCCGGCTCCTCCGGCGGGGCGCTGGCGCGGATGCGGGCAGTGCGGGCGAAGCCGAAGAAGGCCGCCTCTGCCATCGCCGAGACCGGGGTGACCCGGGTGAAGCGGGCAAAGCCGCGGCCGCCCTCGGCGACCTCGATGGCGTTGCAGATCGTGGGCGTGTCGACGCGGGCCAGGGTCGCGGCGAGGGAGGGGGAGATGCTCTGTTCTGTCATGTCTCGGTCAGCCAGTCCGCCAGGGCGGCAGTGACCGCGCCGGGCTGTTCCAGGGTCGGAAGGTGCCCGGCGCGGGGGACGACCACCAGCCGGGCGTGAGGGATGAGCTCGCAAAGGCGCGCGTGCCGGTCCATCGGGCAGAGGCGGTCGTCCTCCCCCGTCAGCACCAGCGTGGGGATGCGGACCCGCGCGAGCACGTCTTCGGCCCCCGCCCGGTCGCGGAGCGCACGGCTCTGCCGGGCGAAGACCGCGGGGCCGAGCGCGAGCGCCATCTCTGCGCAGAGATCGAGGAGCGCCGGGTCGCTGGCCTCATGCAGGTAGTTCGGGAAGACCTCGCGGCGCAGGACCGGCTCCAGCCCCTCCGCCCGCACCCGGGCCACCTGCGGCTCGCGGCCGGCCTGCACCTCGGGCAATTCGGCGCGGGGGTTGGTGTCGAGAAAGGCGACGCGGGTCACGCGGCTCGGCGCCTGGCGGAGGATCTCCATCGCGAGGATGCCGCCCATCGACAGCCCCGCGAGGGCGAAGCGGGGCGGCGCCTCGGCGAGCACCGCCTCAGCCAGCGCTGCCATGCTCGCGGCCCCCGTGAGGGCGGGGACGTGGATCGTCCGCCCCGCGGAGAGCGCGGCGATCTGGGGCCCGAAGAGCCGCGCATCGCACATCATACCGGGCAGGAGGACGAGCGGCGTCATGCCGCCCGCCCCTGCCCCGACGGGGCCGGCGTCAGCGAGCGGGCGCCGGCCGGCACCTCACGCGATCCAGGTCGGCCCGGCCGGATCGGCCGTGGCGATGACATGGTAGAGCCCCGACTCGCCGGTCATCGAGGGCACGGCGCTGTGCGGCATCTCGGCTGGGATCGACATCGTGTCGCCGGGCGCCAGCACCGTCTCGCCGCCGTCCCAGGTGACCTTCCAGTGCCCGGTGACCGGCATGAGGACCGAGGGGAAGGGATGGGCGGCCATCTCTTCCGACGCCGAGCCACGGGTGATGAACTCGATCTCGAAGCCGGGGCGGTCTTTCAGGACGCCGGTCTCGCCCAGCACCTTGGCCGGGCGCTTGCCGGCGAGCGCGGCGAGATCCCAGTAGCGGGCGACATAGCCCGGCACCACGTCGGCGGCCGCGAGCTCGGGGAAGGTCTTCAGCTCCTCCTCCGTCAGCAGCGGCATGGGGCCGACGCCCTCGGGCAGGCTCTGGCCCTTCTTGCTGTCGTAGAGCTTGCCGTTCGCGCCGAGGACCAGCCCGTGATCCCGCGCATCCTCGATCACCTGCGGCGCCCAGATGACGCCGCCGCCGGCATCGTCGCCGCCGAGGACGGCCATGATCATCCCGTAATCCTCGCCGATATTCTCGAAACCGCGGAAGATGCCGGTCGGGATGTTGAAGATGTCGCCCTTCTCCAGCACGACCTCGCCGGCGTCGCCGTAGCGGCCCCAGAAGAAGCGCCAGCGGCCGGAGAGGACGAAGAACACCTCCGCCGTCCGGTGGGAATGCAGCGAGTTGCGGCATTTGGGCGGCTGCCCGGCGGCCCCGATGTTGAAGCCATGGGGGATGGTGATGTGCACATGCTGGTCGGCGCTTTCCGAGACGCCGCCGCCGATGATGGTGAAGTTCTCCTTCTGGTTCGAGCCCGGGGTATGAGCGTCGATGAAGGCGGTGCGGCAGGGGACGAGTTCGCCGTAGCGGACGATGCGTCCTCTCATCTCTTCGGGGGTCATATGGTCTCCATGGGTCATTCGGCGGTCCACCCGCCGTCGATGAGCAGATGCGTGCCGGTGACGAGCGCCGAGGCATCGGAGGCGAGGAAGACCACGCCGCCCATGATGTCCTCGACCTCGCCCACCCGGCCGAGCTTGATCTTCGAGAGCACCCAGTCGCGGGCCTGCGGGTTCTGCAGGGTCTGCTCTCCCAACGGGGTGCGGATGAAGGTCGGGCAGAGCGTGTTCACGCGGATGCCGGCCGGCCCCCATTCGATGGCCATCGCCTTGGTCATCCCCTCCAGCGCATGTTTGGAGGCGGCGTAGACAGACCTCTCCGGCCCGCCGACATGCCCCATCTGGCTGGAGATATTGATGAGCGAGCCGGGTTTGCCGGCGGCGATGAGGCCCCGGGCCACGGCCCGCGTGAGGAAATGCGCGGCGCGCAGGTTCACGCTCATGACGGCGTCGTAATCCTCCGGCGCGGTATCCACCGCCGGGGCGTGCCGGGCGAGGCCGGCGGAATTGACCATGACGTCGAAGGGCCCCTCCTCCGCCACCGCGGCCTCGGTGGCGGCAATGTCGGTGATGTCGAGCGGCAGGGTGCGGGCGGCGTAGCCCTCGGCCGAGAGCTCCTCCGCCAGGGCATTGAGCGGCCGCACCGAGCGGGCGACCAGCGTCACCTCCGCCCCGGCCTCCGCCAAAGCCACGGCGGCGGCGCGGCCGATGCCGGAGGAGGCGCCGGTGACCAGCGCCCGGCGGCCGTCCAGCCGGAAGGAGGGGGTACGGGGGAGCGTCACTCCGCCGCCTCCGCCCGGGCCGGGGCAGCGGCGCCATAGGGCACGTTCTGCCCGCCGTAGCGGCGCACGCGGATGTTGCATTGCTCGGCATGGCCCACGAAGCCCTCGAGCATGCACAGGCGCGAGCCATAGGCGCCGATCTCGGCCGCCGCCGCGTCGGTGGTCACGCGCTGATAGGAGTGGGTCTTCAGGAACTTGCCGACCCAGAGCCCGCCCGTGTAGCGGCCGGCCTTCTTGGTCGGCAGCGTGTGGTTGGTGCCGATCACCTTGTCGCCGTTGGCGACATTGGTGCGGGGGCCGAGGAAGAGCGCGCCGTAGCTCTGCATATGCTCCAGATACCAGTCGTCGCGGTCGGTCATCACCTGCACATGCTCGTAGGCCATGTCATTGGCGGTGCGCAGCATGTCGTCGTGATCGTCGCAGAGGATCACGTCGCCGTAGTCGGCCCAGGAGGTGGCCGCCGTCTCGCGCGTCGGCAGGATCTCGAGCAGGCGGTCGATCTCTTTCAACGTCGCCTCGGCGAGCGCCTTGGAGGTCGTCAGCAGCGCGGCGGGCGAGTTGTAGCCATGCTCGGCCTGGCCGAGGAGGTCGGTCGCCACGAGCTCGGCATCGACCGTGTCGTCGGCGATGACCATCGTCTCCGTCGGGCCGGCGAAGAGGTCGATGCCGACGCGGCCGTAGAGCTGGCGCTTCGCCTCGGCGACGAAGGCATTTCCGGGGCCGACCAGCATATGGACGGGCTCGAGGCTCTCGGTGCCGAGCGCCATCGCGCCGACCGCCTGGATGCCGCCGAGGCAGAGGATCTCATGCGCGCCGCCCATGTGCATGGCGGCGACGATGGCGGGATGCGGCGCGCCCTTCACCGGCGGGGCGGCGGCGACGATGCGCGGCACCCCGGCGACGGCGGCCGTCAGCACCGACATATGCGCCGAGGCGACCATCGGGAACTTGCCGCCCGGCACGTAGCAGCCGACCGATTGTACGGGGATGTTGCGGTGGCCGAGGATCACGCCGGGGCGCGTCTCGACCTCGATGTCACGCATCGAGTCGCGCTGCGCCTCGGCGAAGCGGCGGATCTGCTCCTGTGCGAAGCGGATGTCCGCCATGTCGCGGGCGGAGACCTTCTGCATCGCCGCCTCGATCTCGGAGGGGGTGAGGCGGAAGCTCTCGGGGGCGTAGCCGTCGAATTTCTCGGAGAGCGCGCGCACGGCGGCATCGCCCCCGGTCTCGATCTCCTTCAAGGTGGTCTCGACCACGCCCCGCACCTTGGCATCGTCTTCCGCCCGCGCCGTATCGGGCTTGCCGCTCTTGAGCCAGGTGGCCATGGGACTCTCCGGTTTTGATTACGTTTGCAAAACGCTATGCGAAAAGCCGGGCCAGAGGCAAGGCGGGTTTTGTCGCATCCGATTTGCGCAGGCGTACCCGGCAAATGCGCGGCACATCATTCGCCGCTTGACCCGGCAAATTTTGGTGACGTATGCAATCCAGCAAGACCTGTCCTGGAGAGACCGATGCCCGACGATCTGCACGCCCGCCTGACCTTCCTCAAAGCGCCGACGCGTGATGCGGTGGGCGACACCGCCCCCGTGGCCGAAACGGTCGCCGGCATCCTGGCCGAGGTGAAGGCGCGGGGCGACGCCGCCGTGCGCGACTTCTCGCTGAAGTTCGACAAGGCCGAGACCCCCGCCCTCGAGATCACGATGGACGAGCGAGAGGCCGCCGTCGCCGCCCTCGACCCGCAGACAAGGGCCGATACCGAATTCGCCATCCGCAACGTGCGCAGCTTCGCCGAGGCGCAGATGGGCACCATCGGCGCGCTCGAAACCGAGGTGCTGCCGGGCGTACATGCCGGCCACCGGGTGATCCCGATCAAGCGGGTCGGCTGCTACGTGCCCGGCGGGCGCTTCCCGCTCCTCTCCGCGCCGGTGATGACCATCGTGCCGGCCGTCGTGGCCGGGGTCGCCGAGATCATCGCCTGCCTGCCGCCGAATGCCCATCCGGCGATGATCGCCGGCTGCCACCTCTCGGGCGCGACGCGCATCTTCCGGATCGGCGGGGCGCAGGCGATTGCCGCCATGGCCTTCGGCACCGAGAGCGTGCCGCGCGTAAACAAGATCGTCGGCCCCGGCAATGCCTTCGTCAACGAGGCGAAGCGGCAGGTCTTCGGCCCCGTCGGCATCGACCAGCTCGCCGGCCCCTCCGAGATCTTCATCCTCGCCGATGAGACCGGCGATGCCGAGATGATCGCCACCGACCTCCTCGCGCAGGCGGAGCATGACGTGCGCACCCGCGTCGGGCTCATCACCACCCATGCGCCGCTCGCCGAGGCGGTGCTGGCCGAGGTCGAGGCGCAGCTCGCCACGCTCTCCACCGCCTCTGTCGCCCGGCCGGCTTGGGAGGACTACGGGCTGATCGCGGTGGCGAAGGACGAGGCCGACATGATCGCCTACAGCGAAGAGATCGCGGCGGAGCACCTGCAGGTCCACACGAAAGACCCCAAGGATTTCGCTTTGAAGCTGGACAATTACGGCTCGCTCTTCATCGGCGAGAATGCCAGCGTCGTCTATTCCGACAAATGCTCAGGCACCAATCACACGCTGCCGACCATGGGGGCGGGCCAGTATACCGGCGGGCTCTGGGTCGGCGCCTATGTGAAGATCGCGACGCATCAATGGCTGACCGAAGAGGGCGTGAAGGCCGTCGCCCCGCCCGCCGCCCGGCAGGCCAGGTCGGAGACGCTGGAAGGCCACCGCAGGGCCGCGCAGCTGCGGCTCGACCGGATGCAGATGAAGGGCTGAGGGGCGGACAAGAGCATGGAGGCCGGGCGGGTGCCCGGCCTTTTTGTTTGGGGGGGGCCGGGCTGAAGCCCGGCCTACGTTCGGCCTACGCCCGCCCTACGCGGTTGCGAAGCCGGGCGGGCGCTGGAGCGCGACATCGGTCGCCATCTCGAAGGCATGTCCGATGCGGCAGAGCATGTCTTCCGCCCCTTTGCGCGCCACAAGCTGGGCACCGATCGGCAGCCCGCCCGCGAAGCCGCAGGGCAGCGACAACGCCGGATGGCCGGTGACGTTGAAGGGCAGCGTGCGCATCGGCGTCCAGACGGCGCGGCCGCCGGCAAAGGCCGAGACCTTCGGCGCCGGCGCCAGCGTCGTCGCGGTAAGGAGCGCATCAATGCCGGCGAAGGTCTCGTCCATCTCCGCCGTCAGGAGCGCGGCTGCACGGCGGGCGAGCGCGAGATCCTCCGCCGTCAGGAGGAGCCCGCCAAGCAGAGACTTCAGAGCGGCGCGTCCATAGGCGGCGCCATGGGCCATGATGCGGGCGCGGTGACCCTCCATCGCCTCGGCCGCGAGGATCGTGGCGCCGGCATCTTTGAACCGCTCGATCTCCGGCGGCACCACCTCGCGGATGCGGGCGCCGGCGAGCGACAGCACCGAGGCGGCATCGTCGAGCGCCTTCAGGACAGACCGGTCTGTCATCGGGTCATCGGCCAGCCAGGCCCGGGCATAGCCTATCGTCAGCCCCTCGGCCCCCTGCCCCAGCGCGCCGGCGGCGGGGCGCCAGCCGGGCTCGCTCACGGCATCGAGCGCCAGCGCCGCGTCCCCGACGGTCGCGGCGAGCGGGCCGGCATGGTCGAGCGAGGGCGAGAGCGGCAGAAGCCCGGCGGCCGAGACGCGCCCATGGCTCGGCTTCAGGCCGACGACGCCGCTGAAGGCGGCGGGCGAGCGGATCGAGCCGCCGGTATCGGTGCCGATGGTGGCGCGGAGGAGCCCTCCCGCCACCGCCGCCGCCGAGCCGGAGGAGGAGCCGCCGGTGACATGCGCCGGGTTCCAGGGGTTGCGGGCCGGCGGTGCGGCAAGCGTGTCATCCGGCCCGACGGTCGCGAATTCGTAGGTGGCGAGCGTCGCCGCCACCACGGCGCCGCCGGCGCGAAGCCGGGCGACCACGGCGCTGTCCGCCGCCGCCGGCGGGGCCGGCACGCGGCTGCCGCCGGTCGTCGGCAGGCCCGCCACGTCGAAGAGCGCCTTGACGCCGACCGGGATGCCGTGGAGCGGCCCGAGGTCGCGCCCCTCCGCGAAGGCGGCATCGGCGGCCGCGGCCTCCGCACGGGCGGTCTCTTCGAGGAGGACCTCGACGGCATGCAGCGCCGCGCCCTGCTCGGAGCGGATCCGGGCGAGATGGGCGTCGAGCAGCCCGGCGGCGGTGAGCCTGCCGGCGCGCAGCGCGGCGCCGGCCTCGGCGATCGAGAGGTCGGGCCCGGGCGCGAGGTCTGGGGCGGGGACGAGGCTCATGCCTCGCGCTCCGCCACCCATCCCTTCAGCCGCTCGACGCTGGCGCGGCCCCGGCGCGCCCAGTCGAGCACCTCGGCCACATCGGCCTCGGGCAGGTCGAGCCCCAGCTCCGCCAGCCGCTCGCGCAACTCCGTCTCGTCTGTCGTCTTCGGCATCAGGCGCGGCCCTGCCCGTAGCGGCGGGTCGAGCCGCGGATGACGAGCTGGCCTTCCAGTTCGACCTGCCGGGGCGCGGCGAGGGGGTCGCCGATGAGGATGGCCACCGTCTCCTCCACCATCTTCGCCACGTTCTGGCGGTAGGTCGTGAGGTTGTAGGCCGGCCAGGCCGCCGGCGGCACATCGTCGAAGCCGACGACGGAGACATCCTCGGGCACCTTCAGCCCCATCTCGAAGCGCAGCACGTCCATCGCCGCGAAGGCCATGTGGTCATTGGCGACGAAGAGCGCATCCGGCCGCTCGCGCCGCGCGAAGATCTCGCGCGTGGCGGCCTGCGCCTCGGCATAGCGGAAGTTGCCGACAGCGCGGGCGAAGAGCCCCTGCCCCGCCGCCTCCAGCCCCTCGCGGAAGCCGGCCTCGCGGTCGCGCTGCGTCGCCGCCTCCTCGAAGCCTGCGACATAGGCGATGCGCTCATGGCCGAGGGCGCAGAGATATTCCGCCAGCGCCCGCCCGCCGGCGCGGTTGTTCGAGGTGACGGCCGAGAGCTGGGCGTGATCCTGCCCGCGGTTGAAGAGCACCACGGGCACACCGATCGAGAGGCAGCGCTCGGCCAGATGCGACGAGAGCGAGACGGAGGCGAGCACGATGCCGTCGACCTGGTAATCCATCAACTCGGAGACGACGCGGTCGGTGTCGACGGCGGTATTCTGCCCGATGAAGACGAGCACATGGTAGCCGACCTTCTGCAGCTCGGACGAGATGCGCTCGACCACCTCGGGGTAGAAGTAGTTCTCCAGATAGGCGACCACGAGGCCGATCATCCGGCTCTTGCCGGATTTCAGGGAGCGGGCCAGCACGTTCGGCCGGTAGCCGAGCTCGGCCGCGGCGGCGCGCACCTTCTCCTCCGTCTTCTTCGAGACGGAGGAGCCGGGCGTGAAGACGCGACTCACCGCCGACTGGCTGACGCCCGCCAATGCCGCGACCTGCAGCGAGGTCACCTTCTCGCTCGCCATGCGCCTGCCCCCCATGCTCTTCCCCGCCGGCATCTAGGCAGACCTCGGCCGGGGCGTCCAGCATTGCCGCCGGGGCGCGGGATGCGGGGGCGGGCCCGGGGGGCCAGCCCCCCGGAGCCCCCCGGGATGGTCCGGGAGCAAAGACGGGCAGAGCGTCATCTCAGAGCCGTTCGCCCGTCGTCTTGTCGAAGAGATGGCAGATGGCGGCCGGCACGCCGATATGGGCGGGGTCGCCTATTTCGGCCCGATAGTCCTTCGCCGCCTTGACGGAGGCGATGGCCTCGCCGAGCCGGACGGCGATCATCGTCGCCTCGCCGAGCAGCTCCATCGTGTAGACAGGCGCCTCGATCGTGCCGCCGGGCGCGCCGTCGGGCAGGCCCTCGCCCGGCGCCAGCACCATGGCATCCTCGGCGCGGAAGCCGAGCGTGACCGGGCCGGAATGGGCCGTGGGCAGCCCCTCGACCCGCATCTTCGGCGCGGTGAAGACCCCGCCTTCGAGCGCGCCGTCGACAAGGTTCATGGCGGGGGAGCCGATGAAGCCGGCGACGAAGGTATTGGCGGGGCTATCGTAGATCTCGGTCGGTGTGCCGACCTGCTGGACGAGCCCGGAACTCATGACGACCACGCGGTCGGCGAGCGTCATGGCCTCGATCTGGTCGTGAGTGACATAGATCGTCGTGGTCTTCAGCGTGTGGTGCAGGTTCTTGATCTGCGCCCGCGTGCTCACCCGCAGCTTCGCGTCGAGGTTGGAGAGCGGCTCGTCCATCAGGAAGGCATTGGGCTCGCGCACGATGGCGCGGGCCAGCGCCACCCGCTGCCGCTGCCCGCCGGACAGCGCGGCGGGGCGGCGGTCGAGGAAGGGGCCGAGCTCGACCATCTCGGCGGCCTTCATGACGCGGTCGTGGTGCTCGTCCTTCGGGATCTTCCGCACCTTCAGGGGGAAGCGGATATTGTCGTAGACGCTCATGTTGGGGTAGAGCCCGTAGCTCTGGAAGACCATCGAGATGTCGCGGTCCTTCGGCTCCAGATCGTTCACCTTGCGGTCGCCGATCCAGATCTCGCCCTCGGTCACGTCCTCGAGCCCCGCGATCATGCGCATCGTGGTGCTCTTGCCGCAGCCCGAGGGGCCAAGGAGCACGAGGAATTCGCCCTCGGCGATGTCCAGGTCGAACCCCTTCACCCCGGTGACGGCGCCCCAGCGCTTGGTGACATTGCGGATGGAAATCTGGGCCATGGCTTACCCTTTCACGGCGCCGGCGGTCAGGCCGCTGACGATCTGGCGCTGGAAGAACAGGACGAGGATGAAGAGCGGCACGGTGGCCGAGACGACGGAGGCGACGGCGAACATGACGTTGCCCTCGGACTGGATCGTGCCGAGGAAGCTGGCGATCTTCGGCACCATCGTCAGGTTGTCCTGGCTGAGCAGCATCGAGGTGACGGCGAAGTCGTTGTAGCCGAGCAGGAACGAGAAGAGCCCCGTGGTGATGACCCCCGGCCACATGACCGGGATGATGACGAGCCGGAAGGCCTGAAAGCGGGTGCAGCCGTCGACCATGGCGCTTTCGTCGAGATCCTTGGGAATGCCGAGGAAGAACGAATGCAGCATCCACAGGGTGAAGGGCTGGTTGATGGCGACGAGGACGATGATCGTCGTCGGCAGGATGCCCCAGATGTTGAGCTCGAAGAACGGCAGCATGTAGCCCGAGACCAGCGTGATATGCGGCATTGCCCGGAAGACCAGCGCGGCGATGAGGATCCAGAACGCATAGCGGTGGCCGGAGCGGGCGAGCGCGTAGCCGCCCAGTGTGCCGACGACGAGCGAGATGAAGGTCACCGAGAGCGTGACGATCAGCGTGTTGACGGCGGCGCGCCAGAACTCCCGCGTGATCCAGGCGCCCTCGTAGCCGTCGAGCGTGAAGCGCCCGCCGGTCTGCATGAGCGTCCGCTCGCCGGTGATGGCGTTCCACCAGCTCACGCGGGAGAAGAAGTCGGCCTCGACCTTGAACGAGCCCCAGAGCGTCCAGACGAAGGGGAAGGCCGCGGCGACGAACCAGATGGCGAGGAGAAGGCCGGTGACCCAGCGCGTGGCGGGCGGCATGCGGCCGATGGCTGCGGTCATCACACGGCCTTTCTGTTGAAGTCGCGCCAGGTGCGGATCAGCACCGGGACGAGAAGCACCACCACACCGGCGATGGTCATGACCGAGGTCGAGGCGGCAGAGCCGAAGGCCTGGGAATCCTGCCCCACGAGATCGTTGTAGACGAGCCAGGAGAGCGAGGTGGCATTCGCCTCGGCCGAGAAGCCGACGATGGGCTCGAAGACGCGGAAGTTGTCCATGAGCTGCACGAGGGCGACGAAGGTGGCGAGCGGCGCCAGATGCGGGATGATGACGTAGCGCACCCGCTCCCAGCGCGACGCGCCGTCGATCATGGCGCTTTCCAGCGTGTCGCCTGGCACCGTCTGCAGGCCGGCGTAGAAGACGACGAACGAGAAGGGCCCGTTGGTCCAGATGCCGTAGACGAGCAGCACGATCCAGGTGAGCAGCGGCGAGGCGCGCAGGCTGAGCGTCGGATCGCCCGTGATCACCTGCAGCGAGGCGCCGAGGATGCCCTGCGGATTGAACATCCAGAAGAGGATCAGCGAGCCGATGAGCGGCGTGATGATCATCGGCAGGATCGAGACGAAGATCGCCGGCCCCCGCGCCAGCCTCGGCAGCGTGTTGACGCCGAGCGCGATGGCGAAGCCCAGCGCCATGGCGCAGGGCGTGACGACGAAGCAATAGACCAGCGTGAAGGCCAGCGCCTTGTAGAAGGGCAAGTTCATCAGCCGCGCCCAGCCCTCGCCGAGGCTGTCCGACGTCTGCCAGATCTCGCGCACCTGGGCGAAGGCGAGGTGGTTGCGGTTGATGTAGTTCGCGAAGCCGGCGAAGCGGCCGAGCGGGCGTTCCTCGCGGATCTCCGCCGTGGCGGCGGTATCGACGCGCAGTTCGGTGGTGCAGCCGAAGGGGCTGCAGTTCTCCACCTCGGTCATCACCTGCTCATGCTCGACGAAGAGCGACTGGACGATGACGGAGACGATCGGCAGCGCGATGAAGAGCAGCATCGCGACGACCGCCGGCAGGATGAAGAGCGTGAATGTTCTGTGCGGCATGGCCGGGCCCCTGATCGTGAGAGGTCGAAGGTGCGGCGCCCGGCGGAGCCGCTGCGGTCGGGCCGGGGAAGGCAGCGCCCTCCCCGGCCCTCCTCGTCTTACTGCAGGAAGCCGGCGGCGGTCGCCGCGTCGTCATAGGCGGCCTTCACGTCGGCCAGCGCCTGGTCGGCATCCTCGCGGCCCGCGATGAAATCGGCAAGCTCGGTGGAGAGCGCCGTGTGCAGCAGGCCCATGTAGGGCGTCATCGGATAGGCGCGGGCGCCGGCATTGGCGTTGGCGATCACGCCCACCGCCGCATCGCCCGGCGCGTAGCCGTCGACCAGCCAGGTGGCGACGGTCGGATTGGCGGCCACCGCCTCGGGAGAGATCCCGTGCATCATCGCCTGGAAGGAGGCCGCGGCATCCTCGTCGGAGATGTTGCTGGCGATCGAGAAGCCGTCCCACCACAGGGCCGCGGCCGGGATGGAATTGCCGCCGATGGAGGGCGTCGCGGCGAGGCCGGTGTTGGCGGCGATCTCGGGGTCGGCGGTCTCGCCGATGGCGGCGCCGGCGAGCGAGCCCCACTGGTTCATCAGCGCGACCTGACCGGCATCCCAGAGCTGGTTGAGCACGTTGGCGTCGAAGGTCAGGTAGTCGGGGTCCATGTACTCCGTCATGGCGCGCATGGTGTCGAGCACGAGGCGGCCATTGTCGTTGTCGATGGCCAGCTCGGCGGAACCGGGAGCGAAGAACTCGTCGCCCGTGCCGAGGTAGAGGTTCACGAACTCGGCCGCGAGATCCCAGCCGGGCTTCACGGAGGCGGCCAGCGGCGTCTCCATCAGGCCCTGCGCGCGGATCGTCTCGGCGGCGGCGAGCATCTCTTCATAGGTGGTGGGGACCTCGAGCCCGGCGGCATCGAGGATATCCTTGCGGTAGAAGAGGTGCTGGCCGTTGCCCATGAAGGCGATGGCCATGGCCTCGCCGCCGGTGGAGATCACCTGGTTCGGCAGGAGCTGCTGGCCGTATTCGGCGATCAGGTCGTCGAGCGGGCGGATCAGGCCGTCGTTGAGCAGCGGCACGATGGAATTGTTGGCGATGACGGCGACCGTGTATTCGGCCGGGTCGATCGAGAGCGCGGGCCCCTGGATGTTCTTGTGCTCGGAGGTGGCATTGGCCTCGACCGTCACGCTGTCAGAGGCGCAGTCCATGGCGCCGTCGTTGATGTAGCGCAGCGCCTCGAAATCGTTGGACAGGATGCGGACGGAGCCGGCCTCGATGCCGCATTCGGCCGAGGCGGTGCCGGCCACGAGCGTCGCGCCGAGGGCGAGCGCTGCCTTGAGGGTGAGTTTCATGTGCGTTTCCCTTGTTGGACCCGGCAGAGCCAGGGGTGGTGTCTGGCCTCGGGGCCGCGGGGCCCGGCGGAGGTGCGTCACCTGTCCGACGCTAGCTGCTTTGCATTCGTTTGCAAGAATTTTCTGAACGCCCCGCCGGGCGGCTCGAAAAAAGAGGCGGCAACCGGGTGGTTGCCGCCTCTTTGGGCGGTTGACTGCGCCGCCGCCGGACTCGATCGCCAGTCTCAGTCGCCGGCCTCCGGCGCAGCCGCGGCGGGGGCGGCGGGCGCCGCCAGGGGCGCGAGCGCGGCGCCGTCACTGCCCGCCATCTGCGCGAGCCGCACCTGCGCCAGCATCGACATCTGGTCGTAGACCCGCCACTCGTCGACGATCCGCCCGTCCTTCACGTGGAAATGGCTGATGCCCATGACCTGCACGCGCTTGCCGGTGGGGTCGCCCAGCATCTCGAGGATGCCGTAGCCGAGGTGATGGCCCTCCATCACCCAGCGCACCGCGACCTTCTCGCCGCCCTCGTCGCAGGGGTTGGAGCAGACATGCTGCACCGCGAAGGCCGCATCCGGCAGCGAGCCCACGAGCCCCAGCGACTGGTGGATCACCGCCGCCTGGCCGTAGAGCTCGGCCATCAGCGGCCCGTGATACTGGCAGTTGGGCGCATAGAGCTCGGCGATGCGGCCGAACATCTTGCGGTTGAAGACGTCGTGCAGCATCCGCACGACGAGCCGCTCGGTATCCGTCGCGGCGACGGAGAGGTCGGGATCCTCCGCCGGCGGGTATTGCCCGATCATCAGGCGGTTCTCGCCGATGTCGAGGCTGACCTGCCCCCGCTCATGGGCGGAGCGCGCGAGGCGCGTGGCATAGCCGTCCACGTCCACGCCGATCTGCTGCAGGATCGCCGTCGTGTCGGCGACCACCCATTCGCGGTAGATCTTGTTGGCGTAGATCATGCAGTCGGCGATCGTCCGGCTGACGAAGGGCCGCCCCGTCGCCTTGCCCAGATGGCCGTTCTGGCTGTGCCGGCCCGAGCCGGTGACGAGATGCGAGGTGTAAAAGCCCGCCTGATCGTCGCCCGACCAGATGACCTGCGTGCCCATGCCCCGCCGCTCGGGGAAGGAGACCAGCCGCTGGATGGTGTCGCGCACCACATCCTCGCGGTTATAGATCGTCCCCGTCGTGCCGTAGAGCACGCAGTTATGCGTGTAATGCGTGTAGATGAGGCCGATGTCGCGCTCGTCCCAGATCTTGTGGGTACAGCGGATGATGTAATCCACGATGTCGGTGTAGATCGGGTCGAACCCCTCCATCGGCTGGTTGAGCTGCGAGGTCTCGGGGGCCAGATCCGGGTAATCGTGCCGCTCGACCTGGAGCACCTTGCCCGTCACGCCGCCTGTCGCCTTGGCGCCAGAGGCACCGTTCGTCTTCGCTTTGTCTGTCTCGGCCATGCCGTCTCCATCCGTTTGCCGCCGCCTCCGGCCAGCATGGGGCAGAGTCCTGCGACGGATGGAATACGTTTGCAAGAGTTCTCTGAAGAGGCGGCGCTTCGGGCGACCCGGCTGTCTGCCGGGCGGGCCGTTTCCGGGGGCTCTGACCGGTGGCCGTGCTCGCACAGGCCCGACATGAAACCGGCGGGCCCCTTGGGAGGGCCCGCCGGCTGGTCGGCGCGGTCTGGTGGTCCGCCCTATTCGGCCGGGCTGGCCGCCGCCGGCCCCGCCCCGCTTCGCGCCGCCAGCTCTTCGGGCGACTTCCAGAAGAGCGGCGAGGGCAGGAGCCGCGCGGAGTTCAGGATGAAGGCCAGCTCGCTGATCGTATGGACGAGCACCGCCTGCGTCGGGCCGATGATGCCGAGGATCGCGGCGCCGAGCCCGAGGAGGTCGACGATGATCGTCCCCCAGAGGTTGAACCAGATGATGCTCCGCGCCCGGCGGGCCACATGCAGCGTCTCGGTGAAGCGCAGAAGGTCGTTGCCGAGAAGGACGATGTCCGCCTTCTCGCGCGCCACCTCGGTGCCGGAGCCCATGGCCACGCCGACATTGGCCGCCGCCAGCGCCGGCGCGTCATTCACCCCGTCGCCGACCATGGCCACGGGGCGCTTGGCATCCTTCGCCAGCGCGTTGATGCGGGCGAGCTTGTCCTGCGGCAGAAGCTCCGCCTCCACCTCGTCGACACCGAGGTCATGCGCCACGCTCTCGGCGATGCGCTTCGTGTCGCCGGTCAGAAGAATCGTGCGGATGCCCATGGTCCGGAGCCGGTCCATCGCGGCGCGCGCCTCGGGGCGAATCCTGTCCTCGACGCGGATCGAGCCGAGGTAGCGCCCGGCCTCGGCGACGAGGATCGCCGAGCCGGCGCCCTCCTCGGCCGCGCCGGCCTCCACCCCCTGCTCGGTGAGCCAGGCGGGGTTGCCGACGAGGATCTGCCCCGCCGGGCCGGTGACCTCGACGCCGCGCCCCGGCTCGTAGCGGAAGCTCGAGGGCTCCGCCGGCACCAGACCCTCGGCCCGCGCATGGGCGAGGATCGCCTTGCCGAGCGGGTGCTCGGAGCGGAGCTCGGCGGTGGCGGCCGCGGCGAGGAGCGCCGAGGGCTCCACCCCCGGGGCCGGATGCAGGCCCGAGACCTCCGGCGCCCCGAAGGTCAGCGTGCCGGTCTTGTCGAGGACGACGGTCTTGACGCGGCCCAGCGTCTCCAGATGCCGGCCGCCCTTGACGATGGCGCCGAGCTTGGCGCTCCGCCCGATGCCGCCGAGAAGGGCGAGCGGCGTGCCCGCCGCGACCCCGCAGGCACCGGCGACGACGATGGTGGAGATGACCGTGCTGACGTCGCCGCCCGAGTACCAGTAGGCGAAAGCGGCCATGGCGAGCGCGAAATAGACGATCCAGGCCGCCAGCCTGTCGGAGAGCTTCTGGATCGGCGCGCGGCTGCGCTCGGCGCGCTCCACCGCCTCGAGGATCTGCCCGTAGGAGGTCGCCCGGCCGATGCGGTCGGCCGAGATCTCGAGCGCCCCCGACTGGTTGACGGTGCCGGCGTAGCAATAATCGCCGGCCACCTTCTCGACCGGCATCGACTCACCGGTGATCCGGCTTTCGTCGATGAAGGAATTGCCCGAGACGACGGGCCCGTCGACCGGCACGCGGCCGCCGGGGCTCACCAGAACGGAATCGCCGGGGCGGAGCTCGGCGGCGCGGATGCTCGAGATCCCGTCCCCTCGCCGCACCGACACTTCGTCGGGCAGCAGGTCCATCAGGTCGCGGATCGCCTTGCGGCCGCGGTCGAGCGTCATCCCCTCCAGCGCCTCGGCGACGAGGACGAAGAAGGTGATGAAGAGCGCCACGGTGAAATAGGCGGTGAAAACGGCGGCGAGGAGCGCGATGGTCATGGAGAGCTCCATGGTCATCCGCCGGGCGAGGATGCTCTCCCAGGCCTCGCGGAAGAGCGGCCAGGCGCCGAAGGTCAGGCCGACGAAGGCATACCAGCCCCAGGGGATGTAGAGCTCGTTGGCGAAATTCGCATAGGTGTGGTCGGGCAGGCCCGACCAGGCGCCGATGGCGCAGATGCCGGCGACGACGATGCGGATGCCCTCGAGGATCCCGAAGGGATGGTGGTGGTGCCCGCCCTCTCCGTGGTCGTGATCGTGGTCATGATCGTGGTCGTCATGCCCCTGAGGCGCCGCGACCACCGCCCCGAGCCGCTGCCGCCGCCCGGCCTCGCTGGTGATCCAGATCTGGGCCGCGAGGGCCACGAAGGCGAGGATCAGCGCCGGCAGGTAGAAGCCGGCGGCGACGAAGACGACGAGAAGGAGGGCGGCGCCGAGTTGCAGCGTCGGGCGCATCGCCACGAGCGAGCGCCAGCCGTCGATGACCAGCGTCGGCGCGCCGAGGAGGAGCCCGCCGAAGGCGTACCAGCTCCAAGGGATCGTCAGGCTGTCCATGAACGAGACGGTGGCATGGTCCGGCAGGCCGAGGATCATGGCGAGCGCCGCGAGCCCCAGGATCGCCAGCCTCAGGCCGTCCGTCCAGCGCGCGGGCCGGGGGCCGTGGTGGTGGTGCCCGTGATCGTGGTGGTGGCCGTGGTGATCGTGGTGATGATGGTCGTGCCCGTGATCGTGCGCGTGGTCATGGTCATGATGATGGTCATGCCCATGGTCATGGTCATGCCCGTGGTCATGGTGCCCATGCTCCACGCGCCCCGTCGCAATCGGGTTGTCCCTGTCGCCCGCGCCCGCGTCGTAGCCCGCGGAAGCGGAGGGCGCGGTCGTGCGCGCTTCGGCCGCCTCTGAGAGGCGTTCGTCCTTCGTCGTCATGTCATCCTCCCGAATTCCGCGGCACGTCCTCCTCGACAACCGCGTCTCGCGCCCGCCCCTTGTCCGGAGACAAGGGTTTCGGCCCGATTCCCTCCTGCTTGCCACCAAATGCCGCTCCGGGCAACGCGGCGCATTGGTGCGGGCGCCTAAGCTGACGTTTCCGCGGAGGTTTCGGGCGGCTACTTTCGAACCGTTCAAAAAAATGTGCTGGCGCCCGCGGCGCAGGGGCCTCTATGGTCCCCTCCACTTGAGGAGACCCCCGCCCATGTCGCACACACGCCGCAACAAGACCCAGCTTCTGAACCGCGTCCGCCGTCTCGGCGGGCAGGTCGAGGCCGTGGAGCGGGCGCTGATGGACGAGGCGGATTGCGCCAAGATCCTGCAGCTCGTCGCCTCCGTGCGCGGTGCCACGAACGGCCTGATGGCCGAACTTATCGAGGATCATCTGCGCAATCACGTCCTCGGCGAGCATGGCGAGCAGGCGGAATCTCCGCAGGAGGCCGCCGAAGAGATCATGTCCATCGTCCGCGCCTACCTGAAGTAGGCGCGCCCCGGCGCAACCGGCATCCGACGCGACGTTTCGGGCCGGGCGGACGGCCCTTGCCCGCCCTCCCCGCAGCGCCGAACCGCCCCAATCCGGTGCCGCCCGATAGCCCCACCCCCTATGACGCTTGGTCGCAGAGCGCGCGGCCCCGGGCGATTTTCATTTTTCGAGTCTAGCCAGGCCGCCCCGCCGGCGGCTAAGACTGATTCCCGCAACGTATTGAAAGATAAGACGAAAATACCCCTACCCCCTATTTGCCCCCAAGTCGTTGCAGGGGCTCTCAAAACCCGGGGACGGGCGGTGTGCACGCGAGGAGGCGCGCGCGCCAGAGAGGAGAAGACCGGCACCGGCCCTGCCCGGCGCCACCAGAAGAAACCGGCAAACGGGAGGAATACCGGTGATGAGACTGAATACCCCGGCTGCGGCCGCCGCCCTTGGTGCAGCCATCGTGACGGGCGGCGCGCTGCCCGCGCATTCGCATTTCCTGTCGATCTACACGCCCGAGGCCAATCTCGCCGCGCCGACCACCGCCCCCGTGCAGCTGATCTTCTGGCATCCGCTCACCGGCGGCCATGTGATGGACATGGGCGCCCCGCCGGACGACTTCTTCATGGTCCACCGCGGCGAGCGCATTGACCTCACGGACCGCCTCTCCGAGATCGCCTTCGAGAGCGCCGGGGTCGCCGGTCAGGCCTATGCGGGCGAGATCGATTTCCGCTCTTCGGGGGATTACATCCTCACCGCCGTCCCCGCGCCCTATTACGAAGAGACCGAGGACATCTACATCCAGCAGATCACCAAGGTCTACGTGAACCGCGGCCAGTTGCCGACGGATTGGGCGGAGCCGGTGGGCCTGCCGACCGAGATCCTGCCGCTGTCGCGGCCCTACAACCAGCTCGTCGGCTCGTCCTTCACCGGTCAGGTGCTGCGCGACGGCGAGCCGGTGCCGCATGTGGAGATCGAGGTCGAGTACATCGCCTCGCTGCCCGACCCGGCCAGCAACAGCGCCGGCCCCGCGACGGTCGGCGAGCCCGCTGGCGGCACCATCGCGATCATGTCGGATGACAACGGCTATTTCACCTTCGGCCTGCCCCGCGCCGGCTGGTGGGGCTTCGCCGCGCTCGGCTCGGGCGCGCAGACGGAGCACGAGGGCAAGGAACTCAGTCAGGATGCGGTGATCTGGGTCACCGCTCAGGACTGGCAATGATCCTCCCCGGCCGGCCTGTCCGCACGCTCGCCGGCCGCCTCGGCCCCGCCCTTCTCTGGGCGGGGCTGCTGGCGTCTCCGGCGGCGGCGCATAACCTCATCCTCGAGGCCTATGTCGTGGGCGATGCCATCGAGGGCGAGGCCTTCTTTTCCGACGGGATCCTCGTCGGCGATACGGAGATCGACGTGCTCGGCCCCGATGGCGCCGCGCTCGGCGCCGCGATGACGGATGCGAGCGGCGCCTTCCGCTTCACGCCGGAGGCGCCGGTCGATCACCTCTTCCGGCTCGATGCCGGCTCCGGCCATGTCGCCGAGGCACTTGTCGCCGCGGCCGATCTGCCCGGCGCGCTCGGCAGCCAGGCCGAGGGCGCGGCCCTCACCTCCGCCGGCGCGCCCGCGGGCGGAGAGGCCACTGCGGCGAGTGCCGGCCCCACCGATACCCCCACCCTTGCCGCCCTCACGCGCGAGGCGATCCGCGCCCAAACCCGGCCGCTCCGGCAGGACTGGGCGCTCTATACCGCCAAGACTCCGCTGCCCGTCGCGCTCGGCGGCATCGGCTACATTCTCGGATTGAGCGGATTGTGTTATTATCTAATGGCTTGGCACCGGAGGAGGAGAATCGGTGCCAGTGCGTAGCGACGCCCATCGGGGAGGATCGGGCCCGCTGCGCTTCGGGAGGAGCAAAAGATGCATATAGCGGACGGCGCCCTGTCGGGCGAAGTTCTGATCGGTGGCGCCGTGCTCGCCGTCGCCGGCACCGCCATCGGCCTGCGCAAGCTGGACATGGAGACGATCCCGGCGACGGGCGTTCTCGCCGCCACGTTCTTCGTGGCCTCGCTGGTGCATATCCCCGTGGGCGTGACCTCGGTCCATCTCATCATGAACGGCGTCGCCGGGCTGGTGCTCGGCTGGGCCGCCTTTCCGGCCCTGGCCGTGGGGCTGCTGCTTCAGGCGGTGTTCTTCGGCTTCGGCGGGCTGACGGTGCTCGGGGTGAACACGTTCAACATCGCGGCACCGGCGGTCATCATGCACTACCTCTGCCGGCGGGGCGTCATGAGCTCCAGCCCGAAGGTCGCCGCCCTCTGGGGCGGGCTGGCGGGGGCCGGGGCGATCCTGGCGACGACGGTGTTCGTCGCTGGGTCGCTGGCGCTCTCGGGCGAGCAGTTCCTGCCCTCGGCCAAGCTGACCTTCCTCGTCCACATCCCGGTGATGGTGATCGAGGGGCTCGTCTCGGCGGCGGCGGTATTCCTTCTGTGGAAGGTGCGGCCCGAGATGTTCGACACGCTGACCCAGCTCAAGAAGGGGGCAAGCTGATGCGCCGTCTTCTCGCCGCCCTCCTCGCGCTCGCGCCTGTGCCGGCGCTGGCGCATAACCTGATCCTCGAGGCCTATGTCGTCGGCGACACGATCGAGGGCGAGGCCTTCTTCTCCGACGGGCTGCTGGTGGCGCGGACGCCCATCGACGTCACCGGGCCGGACGGCGCCCCCCTCGGCGAGGCGGTGACGGACGATTTCGGCGCCTTCCGCTTCCGCCCCTCCGCGGGGGTGGACCATCTCTTCCGCCTCGATGCCGGCGCCGGCCATGTGGCCGAGGCGCTGATCCCGGCCGCCGACCTGCCCGCCGGGCTGGCCGGCAGCGCGGTGGCCGGGGCGGAGGCCCCTGCCCCTGACTCGGAAGCGGCCGAAGCGCCTGCCAACGAGGCGGCGCCGGACGATGCGCTCGTCGCGGCCATCGACAGCGCCGTCACCGCCGAGCTGGCGCCGCTGCGCGCCCAGCTCGAGAGCTACCGGGCGCGGGCGGATTTCCTCAATATCCTCGGGGCCGTCGGGCTGCTCTTCGGCGCGCTCGGGATCGGCTTCTTCATCGCCGGTGCCCGGCTGGCGCGGCAGGCGAGACCATCGGCGGAGGTCGCATCATGAGCTACGTTCTCGAAGGAGACGCCACAGCCCGCCCGCGCGGCCTGCCGGCGCTCACCCAGGTCGACCCGCGCCTGCGCATTCTCGCCACCGTCGCCTTCGCGGTGACGACCGTGGCGCTTCAGGATTTTGCGGCGCTTATCCTGGCGCTGGCGGTGTCGCTCGGCGCGCTCCTCCATGGTCGGCTGCCGCTCGCCAACACCATCCGGCAGGTCATCACCGTCGATCTCTTCATGATCTTCGTCATCCTCTCCCTGCCCTTCACGACGCCGGGGGAGACCGCCTTCACGGTCTTCGGCCTCGCCGCCTCGCAGGAGGGGATCGCCGACGCCTTCCGCATCGCGCTGAAGGCCAATGCCGTGGTGCTGATGATGCTCGTCATGGTCGGCACGATCGGGCCGGTCCGGCTCGGCCATGCGCTGTCGCGCCTCAAGGTGCCGCCGATGTTCGTGCATCTGATGCTCTTCACGGTGCGCTACATCGAGGTGCTGCACGAGGAATACCAACGCCTGCGGACCGCGATGCGGACCCGCGGCTTCCAGGCCCGCTGCGACTGGCACACGATCCGCGCGATGGGCTATCTCGTCGGCATGTTGCTGATCCGCGCTTTCGACCGTTCCGAACGCATCCTGCAGGCGATGCGCTGCCGCGGTTTCGACGGGCGCTTCCATGTGCTCGACGAGCATCGCCCCGCCGGCCCTCGCGAGGTGCTCTTCGCCCTCGGCGCGGTCACCGTCCTTGCCCTTCTCATCGCCGTCGAGGTTCGCCATGGCGCCTTTGTTTCGCGTTGAGGGCCTGACCTTCGCCTATCCCGGCCGGGCGCCGGTGTTCGACGGGGTGTCCTTCGAGCTCCAGCCGGGCGAGCGGCTCTTCCTGACCGGCGCCAACGGCTCCGGCAAGTCGACGCTGCTGCGCTGCCTCCTGGGCCTTCTCAAGCCGCAGGCGGGGCGCATCATTGCTTTCGGGGAGGAGCCGAAGACGGAGGCGGAGTTCCGCCAGCTCCGCTGCCGCGCCGGCTTCGTCTTCCAGGACCCGGACGATCAGCTCTTCTCGCCGACGGTGATCGAGGATGTGGCCTTCGGCCCGCTCAACATGGGCCTCTCCCGCGCCGAGGCGGTGGCCCGGGCGGAGGAGGCGCTGGAGGGGCTCGGGCTCTCGGCCTTCCGCGACCGGATCGCCTACAAGCTCTCGGGCGGCGAGCGGCGGCTCGTGTCGCTGGCCGCGGTGCTGGCGATGCGGCCCGAGGTGCTGCTTCTCGACGAGCCGACGAATGCGCTCGACGAAAAGACGACGGACCGGCTGGCGGATATCCTCACCAACCTGCCCCAGGCGATGATCGCCGTCAGCCATGACCCCTATTTCCGCGCCGAAGTGGGCACGCGGGAGCTTTTCTTGCACAAGGGCACGATGGTCGACGCCCGTCCCGCCGGCGAGACGGCGCGGCGGATGGGGGTGCCGGGATCGGTGGGGTGAAACCCCACCCTACGCCCAGCCGACGGGGCTGGCAGAACGGTACCGCGATGCCCACGCCCGGTACGCGCCGCAGGCGCAGGGCGAGCGCCGGCCCGTGCTGCGGGCTGGCGCTCTGGTGGGGCTGGGCTTGAACTCCGAGCGGGGAAGAGGCTGCACCATGAATCGTGATGCGGAACCGGCAGGAGCGCCAACTCCCGGGCCGGCGCGCGCTCTGCGCTGCACCGTAGGGCTTGGCCGCCGGGGCGGTGCCGGGCTGAAGCCCAGCCTACGGGTGTAGCTACCCCGCTTCGCGAGCCGCCCCGGCAGGGGCGGCCGAGCATGGCCCTCTCAGAGCCGCGCCGCCTCCGGCCGGGGCAGCCGCGCGTGGTCCGCCGCGACATTGCCGAGGACGGCGGCGACCGCCTCGCCGGGCAGCGAGGTGCGCCGGGTCGTCAGATCGACATGGAGGAGCAGGCTCTCCACAGTTGCCACCAGCTCGTCGCCCCGCGTCAGGTGGTGGAAGAGATGCAGCTTCTTGCCCTCCCCCGCCAGCACCTGGGTCGAGACGCGGAGCTTCTCGCCGACCTTCACCTCGCCGAGATACCTCACGATGTTCTCAACCGTGAAATAGCTCTGCCCGCCGTCGATATAGGCCGCATCCGCCCCGATCATCTCCATGAACCGGTCCGAGGCGCGCGAGGCGAGCTCGACGTAATGCGTCTCGTTCATGTGGCCGTTGTAATCGGCCCAGCTCGCCGGCACCTGCGCCTCCGCCGTCACCGGCAGCTCCCCCGCCGCCATCTGCGGCAGGAGCGCCTCGTGGGAGAGGATGGTCCCCCCCGCGCCGGTGCCGGTCTTCTTCAGAGCCCGGAGGATGCCGACGAGGTTGTCGTCCCGGAGCCGCTCGAGCTCGCGGATCGTCCGGTGGCCCGACTGCGCGTCGGACTGGCCAGCGATGAGGTCGACAAGCTCGGGCGTGTACTCAGGCACATCCATCAGCTTGGTCCAGGGCCAGGTCAGGCAGGGGCCGAACTGGTCGAGGAAATGCTTCATCCCCGCCTCGCCACCGGCGATGCGATAGGTCTCGAAGAGCCCCATCTGTGCCCAGCGGAGACCAAAGCCCTGCCGGATCGCCTCGTCGATCTCCTCCGTCGTGGCGATGCCGTCGGTCACCAGCCAGAGCGCCTCGCGCCAGACCGCCTCGAGGAAGCGGTCGGCGATATGGGCGTCGATCTCCTTGCGGACATGCAAGGGATACATGCCGACGGATTTGAGGATCCCGGCCGCCCGCTCGCAGCGCTCCGGCGCGCCGACCAGCTCGATGAGGGGCAGAAGGTAGACCGGGTTGAACGGATGGGCGACGATGGCCGTGGCGCCTTTCTCGTTCAGCTCCGACGGCTTGAAGCCGGATGTCGAGGAGCCGAGCACCGCGTCTTCCGGCGCCGCCTCGGCGATCTGCGCGAAGACCTTGTGCTTGAGGTCGAGCCGCTCCGGCACGCTTTCCTGGATCCAGTCGGCCTCCGCCACCGCCTCGGCGAGGCTCGCGTGGTAGGTCAGCCGCCCTTCCTCCGGCAGCGCCCGGTCGTAGAGCGCCGGCAGGGCGTGGCGGGCATTGGCGAGGACGGCGGAGATCTTCCGCTCCGCCTCGGGATCGGGGTCGAAGACCGCCACGTCCCAACCGTTGAGAAGGAACCGTGCCGCCCAGCCTCCGCCGATGACGCCGCCGCCGATGATCGCTGCCTTCATTTGGGTGCCCTTTTGACGAGGCCCAGCTTCTGCCGGACCGCTTCGGGGCCGATGACCTTGGCCCCCATGTTCTCGACGATGCCCACGGCCCGCTCGACGAGCTGGGCATTGGTGGCCAGCACCCCCTTGTCGAGGAAGAGGTTGTCCTCCAGCCCCACACGCACATTGCCGCCGGCGAGAACCGAGGCGGCCACGAAGGGCATCTGGTTCCGCCCCAGCGAGAAGGCCGACCAGTGCCAGTCTTCGGGGACGTTGTTGACCATCGCGAGATAGGTGTTGAGGTCGTCCGGCGCGCCCCAGGGCACGCCCATGCAGAGCTGCACGAGCGCGGGGCCCTTGAGGACGCCCTCCTTCACCAGCTCCTTGGCGAACCAAAGGTGCCCGGTGTCGAAGGCCTCGATCTCGGGCTTCACGCCGAGTTCGGTCATCATGGCGCCCATCGCCCGGAGCATCCCGGGCGTGTTGGTCATGACGTAATCGGCCTCGGCGAAGTTCATCGTGCCGCAGTCGAGCGTGCAGATCTCCGGCAGGCACTCGGCGACGTGCTTCACCCGCTCGGCGGCGCCGGCCATGTCGGTGCCCTCCTGCACCGGCAGCGGGCGCTCCGTCGGCCCGAAGATCATGTCTCCGCCCATGCCGGCGGTGAGGTTGAGGACCACGTCGACCTCGGATTCGCGGATGCGCTCGGTCACCTCGCGGTAAAGCTCGACCCGGCGGGAGGGCTTGCCGCTCTCCGGCTCGCGGACGTGGCAATGCACCACCGCCGCCCCGGCGCGGGCGGCGTCGATGGCGGAATTGGCGATCTCTTCGGGCGAGCGAGGGACGTGCGGCGAGCGGTCCTGCGTGCCGCCGGAGCCGGTGACGGCGCAGGTGATGAAGACCTCGCGGTTCATGGTGAGCGGCATTTTATCTTCCTTTCCAGACCGGGTCGCGTTTCTCGGCGAAGGCGCGGGCGCCCTCCTTCTGGTCTTCCGAGGTGTAGAGCGTCTTGACCGTGGGGAGCTGCGATGTGGTGACGCGGGTCATCATCTCGTGGAACTTTTGATCCTCCGCCTCGCGGACGATCTCCTTCAGCGCGGCATAGACGAGCGGCGGGCCGGCGGCGATGAGATCGGCCATCTTGCGGGCCTCGTCCATCAGGGTTTCGGCCGGGTGGATGTGGTTCACGATCCCCCAGTGCTTCGCCTCTTCGGCGTCGAACCAGCGGCCCGTCAGCAGCATCTCCATCGCGACGTGATAGGGGATGCGCTTCGGCAGCTTGATCGAGGCGGCATCGGCGACGGTGCCGGAGCGGATCTCCGGCAGGGCGAAGGTCGCATGATCCGCCGCCAGGATGATGTCGGCCGAAAGCGCCAGCTCGAGGCCCCCGCCGCAGCAGATGCCGTTGACGGCGGCGATGACCGGCTTGTTGAGGCCCGGCAGCTCCTGCAGGCCCCCGAAACCGCCGACGCCGTAATCGCCGTCGACCGCATCGCCGGCAGCGGCTGCCTTGAGGTCCCACCCCGGGCAAAAGAATTTCTCGCCGGTGCCGGTGATGAGCGCGACGCGGAGCTCGGGGTCATCGCGGAAGCCGGCGAAGATCTCGCCCATCTGGCGGGAGGTCGCGAGGTCGATGGCATTGGCCGGCGGCCGGTCGAGTCGGACCTCAAGCACATGGCCGCGGGTCTCGGTGTGAAGGGGGCTCATGGGTCTGCCTTTCGGATCAGCGCGTCGGCGGCGACGGCGCGGGTGGGCGTGCAGATGAGGGGGTTCACCTCAACCTCGGCCAAAGTGGACGCGTTCGCAACCACATAGGCTTCGATGGCGGCAATGGCGCGGTGGATCGCCGGCCGGTCCGCCGCCGGGGCACCGCGGTAGCCGTCGAGGAGCGGGGCGAGGCGGAGGCTCGCGAGCGCGGCGTCGATCTCCACCGGCGTGGCGGGGAGGAGGAGCGAGGCGCTGTCCCTGAGGAGCTCGGTGAGCGTGCCGCCGGCGCCCAGCGTCAGGACGAAGCCATGCGCCGGGTCGCGGGTCACGCCGACGAGGAGCTCGGCGACAGCGCCGGTGATCTGCTCCTCGATCAGGTAGCCCGGGGCGGCCATCACCTCGGCGGCGGCGCGGATATCGCCGGGGGCGAGGTTCAGCCGCACCAGACCGGCCTCGGACTTGTGGGCCACACCCTCGCCCTTGAGGACGAGGGGGGCGGGCCACGCCTCCGCCCTCCGGGCGGCCTCGTCCGGCGCGGCGGCGCGGGCGGAGCGGGGCACGTCCAGCCCATGGGCGGCGAGGGCCGCCTTGGCCTCCGCCTCCGGAAGGGTCTGCGGCGTGGCGGCGAGCGACCCGGCGGGGAGGAGCGGAGCTTCGGCGGGAGCCTTGAGGCTGGCGGCAATGGCGATGGCCTCGAGCGCCTCGGCGACGCCGGAGAAGGGGATGAGCCCGCGCGCCATGGCGGCGTCGGCGACGTCTTCCGGCAGGTTCTCCGGCAGCGTCGCGAGGATCGCCATGGGCACGCCATGGGCCGCCCCGGCGGCGGCGGCGCCGTCGATGGCGTCCTGCCAGTCCGGCGAGGGGCCGCAGCGGTCGGCGCGGGGGAAGTCGAGCACGACCACGCCGAGCGCATGGTCCGGCGCCATCATCGCAGTGAAGGCGCGGGCCATGGCGGCGCCGTCGCCCCAGATATAGGTGTGGTAATCCAAGGGGTTGGCCAGCGCGACCTTGGGGCCGAGCGCCTCGCGCAGGGCGGTCTTCTGCGGCTCCGACAGGGGCGGGAAGCTCACCCCGGTGCCGAGCGCGCTGTCGGCCATCAGGCTCGCCTCGCCGCCCGAGCAGGACATCGAGGCGATGCCGGCGTGGGGCAAAGGCCCCGCGACATGCAGCAGTTTCAGCGCCTCGAGAAGCGCCGGCAGCGAGCTCGCCCGGCCGATGCCGAGCCGTGCCATCAGCGCCTTTGCCCCGGCGTCGCTGCCCGCCAGCGAGGCGGTGTGCGAGACAGTCGCGACCCGCGCCTGCTCCGACGCGCCCACCTTCAGCGCCACCAAAGGCTTGCCGAGCCGGCGGGCGGTGGCGGCCAGCGCCTCCATCCGCGCCGGATCGCCGAAGCCCTCGACATGCATGCCGAGGGCGGTGACGCGGGGGTCTTCCAGCAGCGCCGCGCCGACCTCGGCGAGGTCGGTCTTCGCCTGGTTGCCGACCGTCACCACATAGGCGAGCGGCAGGCCCCGGCGCTGCATGGTGATGTTGAGCGCGATGTTCGAGCTCTGGGTGATGATGGCGACGCCGGTCTCGGCCTTGAGAAGGCCGTGCCGATCCGGCCAGAGCGCCGCGCCGTCGAGCGCGTTGAGGAAACCGTAACAATTGGGGCCGAGGATCGCCATGTCGCCCGCCGCCGCGACCAGCTCGGCCTGCAGGTCGGCGCCGCCGGCGATCTCCGCCTCCGCCTCCTGAAAGCCGGAGGCGAAGCAGACCGCCCCGCCTGCCCCCCGCGCCGCCAGCGCGCGGAGGACGGGGATCGTCGCCTCGCGGTTGACGCCGATGAAGGTCGCGTCCGGCGCCGCTGGCAGGGCCTCGACGCTCGGGAAGGCGGCAACGCCGCTGATCTCTTGCTTCGAGGGATGCACCGGCCAGAGCTCGCCTTTGAAACCGATCTTGCGGCATTCCCGCACGACCGAGGCGCACCAGACCCCGCCACCGATCACGGCGACGGAGCGGGGGCGGAGGAGCCGGGCGAGGCTCATGCGCCGAGCGGCCGGAAGATCTCCCGGCTGATGATGTGGCGCTGGATTTCGGAGGTGCCGTCCCAGATGCGCTCGACCCGCGCATCGCGCCAGAAGCGCTCGATGGGCAGATCGTCCATCAGCCCCATGCCGCCGTGGATCTGCAGCGTGGCGTCGGTGACGCGGGCCAGCATCTCGGTGGCGAAGACCTTGGCGGAGGCGATTTCGCGGTTGGCCGGCAGGCCGTGATCGAGCCGCCAGGCGCCCATGAGCGTCAGAAGGTCCGCCGCGTCGATCTCGGTGATCATGTCGGCGATCTGGAAGCTGACGCCCTGGAACTTCGCGATGGCCTGGCCGAACTGCTTGCGGCCGGCGGCATACTCGACCGCATAGTCGAAGCAGCGCCGCGCGCGGCCGACGCTCATCGTCGCGACCGTGATCCGCGTGGCGTAGAGCCATTCGTTCATCACGTCGAAGCCGCCATCGACCTCGCCGAGCACCTGCGCGTCGGAGAGCCGGCAATCGTCGAAGGTGAGGATGCAGTTCTTGTAGCCCTTGTGGCTGACGGAATTGTATCCGGGCCGCACCTCAAAGCCGGGCGTGCCCCGGTCGACGAGGAAACAGGTGATCCGCTTCTTGGGGCCGCGGGGGGTCTCATCCACCCCGGTCGCCACGAAAACGATAAAGAAATCGGCATGTTCGGCGCCGGAGATGAAGTGCTTGGATCCGTTGACGACCCAGTCGCCGCCCTTGCGGACGGCGGAGCATTTCATGCCGCGCACGTCGGAGCCGGCATCCGGCTCCGTCATCGCCAGCGCATCCATCTTCTCGCCGCGGACGGCCGGGAGGAGGTAGCGCTCCTTCTGCTCGCCGGCGCAGGCCATCAGGATGTTCTGCGGCCGGCCGAAGAAATGGTTGAGCGCCATGGAGCCGCGCCCGAGCTCGCGCTCGACCAGCGCGAATTCGAGGTGGGAGAGGCCGGCCCCGCCGACCTCCTCGGGGAAGTTGCAGGCGTAGAAACCCAGCTCCAGCGTCTTGCGCTTGATCTCGGCGGCGAGCTCGGCCGGCACCTCGCCGGTGCGTTCGACCTCGGCCTCGTGGGGATAGATCTCCTTCTCGACGAAGCTGCGGACGGTGGAGACGATCATCTCCTGCTCGTCGGTGAGGGCGAAATCCATGAGCTGCTCCCTTGTGTCTGGCGCGGAGGCTAGCCTAGGTCTGAGCGCGGTATTGTGCAGAACAGGCGCCGGATCATGCAGAATGCGAAGGAGATTGGCGTTCTCCTCTTCCCGCGGTTTTCCAACCATTGCCTCGCCAATGCGGTCGAGCCGCTCCGGGCGGCCAATACGCTGGCGCGGCGCACGCTCTACCGTTGGCAATACCTGTCGGTGGACGGGGCGCGGGTTGAGTCCTCCTCCGGCCTGCCGGTGCAGCCGGGGCGGCTGAAGGACCATCCGGGCGGCGATTGCCTGTTCGTCATGCCTTCCTACGGCTTCCGCGACTATCTGGGGCCGCCGGTGCTGGGGGCGCTCCGGGCGGCGTCAAAACGCTTCGGGGCGGTGGCGGGGCTCGACACGGGAAGCTGGCTACTCGCGGCGGCGGGGCTGCTCGAGGGGAAGCGGGCGACGATCCACTGGGACGAGCTCGACGCTTTCGAGGAGGCCTTCCCCGAGGTGCGCTGCCGGCCCGACCGCTGGGTGATCGACGGCAACCGGATGTCCTCTGGCGGCACGACGACGACGCTGGAGCTAATGCTGAAGCTGATCGAGCGCGACCATGGCGGCATGCTGGCGCTCGATGTGGCGGCGCTCTTCATGCATGGCGAGCGGGCGCCGCGGCTGGACCCTGTCCTCCGCGTGCCCCCCGAGGGCATGGTCCAGGCCGCCGTGGCGCTGATGCGGCGGAATGTCGAGACGCCGCTCAAGGTGGCGGAGATCGCCGGCCGGCTCGGGGTAACCCCCCGCGCGCTGGAGCAGCATTTCGCCGCCGCCCTCGGGCGGGCGCCCCGGTCGGTCTACGCGGCCGTGCGGCTGGGCGTGGCGCGGCGGCTCCTTGAACAGACCCGTCTGTCTGTCGCCGAGATCGCCGGGCGGGCGGGCTACGGCGATGCCTCGGCCATGGCGCGGGCGTTCCGGGCGGAATTCGGCCTGGCGCCCTCCGCGGCGAGGAAAGGCGCGGGGTGAGAGGCCGGGGGGCTGTCTGCCCCCCGCCCCCCTCCGGTCCCCCCGAGGATTTTCAGGAGCAAAGACTGGGAAGTCTCAGTCGCCGATGCCGATCAGCGCCTTGGTCTCGCAGAAGTCGTGGATGCCCCAGTCGGCATATTCGCGGCCGTTGCCGGATTGCTTGTAGCCGCCGAAGGGGGCGTGCGTGTCCCAGTCGGGGCCGTTGATCTGGATCTGGCCGGCGCGGAGCGCCCGGGCGACGCGCGAGATATCCGCCGGGTTCTTGCCCTGCACATAGGCGGCGAGCCCGTAGGGCGTGTCGTTGGCGATGGTGACCGCCTCGTCGACACTGTCATAGGAGAGAATGGAGAGGACCGGCCCGAAGATCTCTTCCCGCGCGATCTTCATGTCGTTGGTGACATCCGCAAAGACCGTCGGGCGGACGAAATAGCCGCGGTTAAGGCCATTGGGCAGGCCGGGGCCGCCGGCGGCGAGGGTCGCGCCCTCGGCGATGCCGGCCTCGATCAGCCCCTGCACCTTCTTCCAGTGGACCTCGCTGACGACCGGGCCCATTTCCGTCGCCTCTTCCCGCGGGTCGCCGACGACCTGGGCATCGGCGACGCCGGCGGCGATCTCGGCGGCGCGGTCCATGTCCTGCCGGCGGACGAGCATCCGCGTCGGCGCGTCGCAGGACTGGCCGGAATTGGCGAAGACCCCGAGGGCGCCGTCGCTGACCGCCTGTTCGAGATCGGCATCGGGCAGGATGATATTGGCGGATTTGCCGCCGAGCTCCTGCGCGACGCGCTTCACCGTGGGGGCGGCGGATTTCGCCACCTCCACCCCGGCGCGGGTCGAGCCAGTGAAGGAGACCATGTCGATCTCGGGATGGCTGGAGAGCACCGCGCCGACCTCGGCGCCGGTGCCGTTGACGAGGTTGAAGACCCCCTCCGGCAGCTCGGCATCATGCATGATCTCGGCCCAGAGGAGGCCGGAGAGCGGCGCGATCTCGGAGGGTTTCAGCACCATGGTGCAGCCGGCGACGAGGGCCGGCGCCACTTTGCAGACGATCTGGTTCATCGGCCAGTTCCAGGGCGTGATCAGACCGCAGACGCCTATTCCCTCGCGGACGATCGTTGTGGTGCCGCGCTTCTCTTCCCAGGCGAAGCGCTCGGCGCCTTCCAGCGTCGCGTTCAGATGCGCGAGCCCGGCGCCGGCCTGGCTTTCGCGGGCGAAGCTGATCGGCGCGCCCATCTCAAGGCTGATGGCCTGGGCCATCTCGTCGTAGCGCTCCTTGTAGAGGTCGCGCACCCGGGCGAGCGCGGCGATGCGCTCGGCGACCGGCGTGGCGTTCCAGCCATCGAAGGCGGCGCGGGCGGCGCCGATCGCGGCTTCGGCATCGACGGCCGTGCCGAGCGCCACATCGGCGATGGCCTCGCCGGTCGAGGGGTCGATCACCGGCATCGAGCCGGCGCCGGCACCCGGGGCCACCCAGGCGCCGCCGATATAGAACTGTCCAAGACGTTCGGTCACAAAAGGCCTCTTTCATTGAAGTGGCGGGGGAAGAAAGCGGTCGCGGTCGTGAGGACGGTCGCCATCGCCTCCTCCCGCGCATAGGGGCTGCGCATGGTGAGAAGGTCGAGCCAGGTGCCCTCGGTCACGACACGCAGGACCCGCCCGACGCGCTCGGCGTTCAGATCGTAGCCCCCCGCCGCGATCAGGGAGCGGCAGAGCCCCTCCATGATCTTGTTGTATTCCTCGTCATAGGCGCCGCAGGTCGCCTGATAAATGGGCCGCGATTGCGCCTCGCCCCAGAAGGCGCACCAGGCGGAGAGTCGCTCCGGTGTGCAGACCTTCGGCTCGAAATCGGCCAGCATCAGGGCGTGGAGCCGGGCGGCGGGATCCTCCGGCGCGGCGGCAAGCGCCTCTTGCCAATTGACGCGGTATTCCTCGGCGAGCGCTGCAAGAGTGGCGCCCAGAAGCTTGTCCTTGCTGGAGAAATGGAAGTTGACGAGCCCGTGCGACAGGCCGGCCGTCCGCGCCACCTCGGCCTGCGTCGTGCGGGCGAGGCCCTGCGCGGCGATGACCTCGATCGTCGCTTCGATGAGCTGCTGGCGGCGTGCCTCGGGCGCCAGCTTGCGCCGCCGCTTCAGCCCTTCTCCCGCTCCATCCATCCGGCCCTCCGATCCCTCTCTGCCCCACCTAGGGCGCCGGGGCGGCGTTGAAAAGCCTTCGCGGCCCGGCTCGGGCCCCAGCTCGGCCAATGTCGCAAAATTCTGATTGACTATCCAGTCAGAATTTCTTCACCATGAGTCATGCCGAGCGACGGGCCGCCCCGCCTGCCCTCCTCTTGAGGAGAGAGCGCGGTCGCGCGCCCGACCGAGTGAAAGGAGCTGCATGACCGCCCAGAGCGCCTCCTCCGCTGCGCCCCAGGACGCGCCAATCGACGCGCTGATCGTCGGCGCCGGCCACAACGGCCTCGTCACCGCCGCCTATCTGGCGCGGGCCGGGATGCGCGTGCTCGCCGTCGAGAAGAACGATTGGGTCGGCGGCGCTGCGGTGAGCCGGCAGCTCGATTCCGAGGTCACCTATTCCAATTGCTCCTATGTCTGTTCGCTCTTCCGGCCCGAGATCATGCGCGATCTCGAGCTGCCGCGGCACGGGTTGCAGATCCTGCCCTACGAGGCGGGAGCGGTCTTGAAGGAGGATGGCGACTACCTCGCCATGTACCGCAACCACGAGGTGCAACGCCGCGAATTCGCACGACATTCCGCCCGCGACGCCGAGGCCTACGACCGCTATGCGCGCGACATCATGCGCCATTGCCGGTTCATCCGCCCGCTCCTGATGCGCGCCCCGGCGGACCCGGTGTCGCTCCGCCCCCGCGACCTAGGCGAGCTGGCCTGGATGGGCCGGAAGATGATGGAGCTCAGCGAGCGGCAGATCACCGAAATGGTGCGCTTCTGGACCATGTCGATCAGCGATTATCTCGACGAGTACTTCGAGAAAGAGACGATCAAGGCCTATCTCGCCGTCTCGGCCATCATCGGCACGGCGCTCGGGCCGATGTCTCCCGGTTCCGCCTATGTCCTGCTCCACCATTACATGGGCGATGTCGACGGCAATGTCGGCGCCTGGGGATATGCGCGGGGCGGCATGGGGGCGATCACGCAGGCCCTGCGGAAGAGCTTCGAGGCGGCGGGCGGCGAGGTGCGCACGGGCAAGGGCGTGGCGCGGATCCTCGTCGAGGGCGGGCGGACCACGGGGGTCGAGCTGGAAGATGGCGAGATCATCCGCGCGGCGCGCGTGATCTCGGGCATGGATGCCAAGCGGACCTTCCTCAGGACGATGGACGAGGGGGACCTGCCGGAGGAGTTCGTCCGCGATATCAGGCGCTTCAAGACGCGCGGCTCTTCCGGCAAGCTCAATATCGCGCTCGATTCGGCGCCGGTCTTTCCGGCCCTGCCGGAGGGCGCGCCGATGCTGAAGGGCGACCTGCACTTCACCGACAGCATCGAGCGGATGGAGCGCGCCTATGACGACTGGAAGGACGGCCGCTTCTCGGCCGACCCGTTCCAGGACACGATGATACCCTCGATGATCGACCCGACGCTCGCCCCGCCCGGCAAGCATTTCATGTCGTGCTTCGTGCAATATGCCCCGCCGAAGATCGGCGGCGGCGACTGGACGGATGCCGACCGCGACGCCTTCGGGCAGAGCGTCATCGACCAGATCGCCCGCTTCTCGCCGGGCTTCAAGGATCGGGTGCGGCATGTCGAGGTACGGACGCCCCGCGAGCTCGAGGCCGAGGTCGGGCTGACCGAGGGCAATATCTTCCAGGGCGAGCTGACCTTCGACCAGATGCTCTTCAACCGGCCGGCGCCGGGCTGGGCGCAGTATCGCTCGCCGGTGGAGGACCTCTGGATGTGCGGATCCTCGACCCATCCGGGCGGCGGCGTCATGGGGGCGCCGGGGCGCAATGCGGCGGCGGAAATCCTGCGCGCGGCGAAGAGGTCGCGCGGCGAGATGCGGGAGGCCTATGATGTGCTCTAGTGAAAAACTGCGCGCAGGAGACTCTGAAGGGCGCCTCTTGGCCGTAGAACTTTTCATTTTCCAACATTCGGGCGGCTCCCATGGCCTCTAACATCCTCGTCATCGGCGGTGGCGCCAACGGTCTCGCCTGCGCCTTCCGGCTTGCCAAGGCCGGCGCCCGGGTGACACTTGTCGAGGCGGCGGAGCAGGTCGGCGGCGGCGCGCGCACCGTCGAGTTCGCGCCCGGCTTCCGTGCCTCGGGCCTCGCGCATTTGTTGCAAGGGTTCGACGCCCGCGCGGCGAAGGAGATGCGGCTGGAGCGCCACGGGTTTCAGACCTCCGCGCCCCTTGCAACGATCCTGCCGGGCGAGACGCCGCTGACCATCGCCGCCTCCGGCGAGCTTTCCGGCGCCGCGCCGGAGGTCACGGAGGAATGGGACGCGCTGACCGCGCGCCTCAATCGCCATGCCAGGCGCCTCGCCCCCTTCCGTCAGCTCCCGCCGCCCCGGGTGAAGGGCAGGAACGACTGGATGTCGCTCGCCCCCACCGCCCTCGGCCTCGGGCGCGCCGGCAGGCGCGACCTGCGCGACCTGATGCGCCTTCTCCTCACCAATGCCGCCGATGTGGCGGAGGATGACCTGAGCGATCCGCGCCTTCAGGGCCTCCTCGCCTTCGAAGCCACGCTCGGCGCTTGGGCGGGGCCGCGTTCGCCGGGCACGCTCCTTCTGGAGCTCAACCGCCGCGCCATGGGCGCGCCGCGGCTGCCGAAGGGCGGCATGGGCGCGCTGGCCGGGGCCATGCGCAGGGCGGTGGAGGCGGCGGGCGTCACGCTCCGCACCGGCACCCGCGCCGAGCGGCTGGTGATCGAGGGCGACCGGGCGCGCGGGGCGGTGCTCTCCACCGGAGAGGTTCTTGCCGCCGATCAGGTCGTCTCCGCCCTCTGCCCGCGCACGACGCTCCTCGGCCTCGCCGGGGCGGCGGCGCTCGACACCGGAATCGTCCGCCGGGCGACGGCGATGCCCTTCCGCGGCGGCGCCGCCAAGCTGCACCTCGCCATCGAGGGCGATCCGGGTTTCGGGCCGGGCGTCGACCTCGGTGCCCGCATCGTGCTCGCCCCCTCGGTCGACCATGTCGAGCGCGCCTTCAACCCGGTGAAATACGGCGAGGCGACCGACGCGCCGGTGATGGAGATCACCTGCCCCACAGCGCATGATCCGAGCCTCGCCCCGGAGGGCCACCACGTCCTCTCCATCATCGCGCAATTCGTGCCCCATGCGCCGAAAGACCCCGCCGCCGCCCGCGCCCGTTTCCTCGCCGGCATCAAGGCGCGGCTGGAGGAGGCGGCGCCGGGCATCGGCGCCCGCATCCGCCACGAGGAGCTCTTGATGCCTTCCGACATCGAGGCCCGCTATGGCCTCACCGGCGGCTCGTGGCACCACGGCGATTTCGCCGTCGAGCGGATGCTGTTCCTCAGGCCCTTCCACGAGGCCGCCCGCTATGCGGCGCCGCTCCCCGGGCTCTGGCTCGCCTCCGCCGGCTCGCATCCGGGCGGCGGGGTCACCGGCACCGCCGGCTGGAATGCCGCCGGCCAGATCCTGAGGGCGGCATGAAGGACACCTCCACCACCCACCGCCCCTGGGAGCGCCCGCTCCTGCAGACGCCGTTCCACCCGCGGCTGGAGGCGCTGAACCACGAGGCCGACTGGGCGCCCTGGTCGGGCTGGCAGACGGCGCTGTCCTTCGGCGACACCGAGATGGAGCTCTCGGCGATCCGCTCGACGGCCACGCTCTATGACCTGACGCCGATGGTGAAATACCGCATCCACGGGCCCGGCGCCGAGGCGATGCTGAACCGGCTGACGCTCCGCGACGTGACGAAGCTGAAGCCCGGCCGCGTCCAATATACCGGCTGGTGCGACGACGACGGGCACCTTCTTGACGACGGCACGCTCTTCCGGCTCGGGCCGGACGAGTTCCGCCTCTGCTGCCAGGAGCGGCACCTGCCGTGGCTCCTCGACAGCGCCATCGGCTTCGATGCGGAGGTCACCGAGGTGACGGAGGAGATCGCCGCCCTTGCCCTGCAAGGCCCCTGCTCCGCCTGGGTGCTCGCCGAGGCGGGCTTCGACGTGAGCGCCCTCAGGCCTTTCGGGATCATGGAGGCGGGGGGTGTCATGATCTCGCGCACCGGCTTCACCGGCGATCTCGGTTACGAGCTCTGGACCAGCCCCGACCAGGCCCTGCCCCTCTGGGACCGCCTCATTCAGGCCGGCGCCCCCCGCGGCATCCGCCCCATCGGCTCCGCCGCGCTCGACATCGCGCGGATCGAGGCGGGGTTCATCGTCGCCGGCGTCGATTTCGTCCCCGCCGAGCAGGCGCTGCGCGAGGACCGGGCGCTGACGCCGATCGAGCTCGGGCTCGGCTGGATGATCGCCTGGGAGAAGGGGCACTTCACCGGCCGCCGGGCGCTGCAGGCGGCGACGCCCCGCTGGGCGCTCGTCAGGCTGGAGGTGGAGGGCAATGTCTCCGCCGAGGGCGCCATCGTCTACCGGGGCAAGACCCGCGAGGTCGGCACCGTCACCTCCGCCATCTGGTCGCCGACCACCAAGCGCTCGCTGGCGCTGGCGGTGATCGACGCGAAGCTGGCGGAAAGCCCGGACCTCTGGGTCGAGATCTACGCAATGCGCGAGCTCAGATACGTCAAGCTGATGCAGCGCGCCCGCCCGGCGCCCCGCCCCTTCTTCGCCCCCGAGCGCCGCCGCGCCACCCCGCCGGAGATGACATGACCTCGCCGCTCCTCGATCATTCCCCCGCCTCGCTGCCGGCCCGGAGCTATCGCGACGCCGGCTGGCACGAGGGCGAGCTCGCCGCCGTGTGGCGGCAGGAGTGGGTTGCCGTGGGCCGGCGCACAGACTTCCCCGAGCGCACTATCCGGCGGCGGACGATAGGCGGGGCGGAGGTGATCGTCGTCAACGACGGCAAGGTGCTCCGCGCCTTCCACAACGTCTGCCGGCACCGGGGCAGCGAGCTCTGCACCGCCGACACGCCGCTCGGGCGGCTGATCTCCTGCCCCTATCACGCCTGGGCCTACGCGCCGGACGGGCGGCTCATGTCGACCGCCTTCGGCACGGCGACCCCGGATTTCGACAGGACGGAGCACGGGCTCCTGCCCGTCCATCTGAAAATCTGGAACGACGTGGTCTTCCTCTCCGCCGCCGAAGAGGCGCCGGAGTTCCAGACCGACGTCGGCACCAGGACGCTCGCAAACTGGCCGATGGAGAGCCTGCGCACAGGCCACCGGCACGAGGCGATCATCCAGTGCAACTGGAAGGTCTTCTGGGAGAATTACTCCGAATGCCTCCATTGCCCCGGCATCCATCCGGGCCTCAGCGACATGATCCCCGTCTACAAGCTCGGCGTCATGGCCGAGGCGGAGCGGAGCGACGGCGGCGCCGCCCTGCCGGCGCTGAAAGAAGGTGCCATGACCTGGACGGAGGACGGCCAGCCCTGCGGCCCGCCCTTCCCCGGCCTCACCGAGGCGGAGCGCGCCGAGGGCCACCGCTTCGTGACCATCTGGCCAAGCGCCTATGTCGTCGCCCATGTCGACTACGTCCGCCTCGTCCGGCTCGAGCCGCTCTCGCCGACCGAGACGCGGCTGACGGCCGAGTGGCTCTTCCCCGAAGAGACGCTGGCGCAGCCGGGGTTCGATGCCTCCGCCGTCGCCCGCTTCGCCACGCAGGTGCTGAACGAGGATGCGGCGGCCTGCGAGATGAACCAGCGCGGCCTCGCCTCGCCCGCCTTCGCGGCTGGCCGGCTCATGCCGCAGGAATACGAGATCCACGCCTTTCACCAATGGGTTCTGAAACGGCTCGCCCGAGGAGGACACGCCCCATGACCGCCCCTACCCGCAAGATGCAGATCCCCAACGACTGGGACCGCCGCGGCCTGCCCGCCTGGACCTACCATTCCGAGAAGCTCTTCGAGCTCGAGCGGGATCACGTGTTCCGCACCCACTGGATGATCGCCGGCCATGTCTGCGACATCCCGGCCGAGGGCGACTGGATCGCCTTCGACATGCTGGGCGAACGGGCCATCGTGATGCGGGGGCAGGATGGCGAGATCCGCGCCTTCCACAACCTGTGCCGCCACCGGGGCGCCCGCGTGGTCGACGGCACCGGCGGCCATTGCCGCGGCGCGCTCGTCTGCCCTTTCCACGGCTGGGTCTACAACACCGACGGGAGCCTCCGCGGCGTCTCGCGCCCCGAGAGCTTCGGGGAGTTCGACAAGGAGAAGTTCGGCCTGAAGCCGGTGGAGATGGAGATCTGGAAGGGCTTCATCTTCCTGCGGTTCCTGCCCGGGCCGCAGCCCTCCGTCGCCGAGCTCTTCGCGCCGTTCGAGGGCGATTTCGACGCCTACGGCTCTGAAACGCTCCTGCCCGAGGGCAATGTCCTTTGGGAATCGACCCTGCCGGTCAACTGGAAGTCCGTCCGCGATGTCGACAACGAGGGCTACCACGTTGCCCTCGCCCATCCGGGCCTGCAGGACCTCTACGGCCGCACCTATCGCGACGACGCCTATACCAACGGCGTGAGCCACAGCCACGCCTTCTTCGGCGACAAGCCGGCGCGGCTCTGGTCTGTGAAGAACTACGTGGCGCTCAGCCCCGAGCGGCCCGACCTGCCGGAGCATCTGCAGAAGGCCTGGACCTATTACGGGCTCTTCCCGACCGGCGTGATCGCCTTCACGCCGGAATATGCGAACTATTACCAGGACATCCCGCTCTCGGCCGGCGAGACGCTGCTGAAGGGCCGCACCTACCGGATGCCGGCGGAGGACCGTCAGGCCCGCGCCGCCCGCTACCTCGCCCAGCGCATCGACCGCGAGACAAGCGAGGAGGACCAGCAGCTGTCGATCTGGTCCAACGAATCGATGAAGTCGTCCGCCTTCGAGGATTTCCACCTGTCCGACCTCGAATACGGGCTGAAGAACCACCACGACGAGCTGCGCAAGATCCTGCCGGTCACCCGGCTGGCAGAGGCGCCGCCCGAGGACAGGATCCACCAATCGAACGAAGAATTGGCTTTGGCGCTTGGCCGGGCCGGTTAAGATTTCAACAGGAGACAGGGAGACCTCCATGAAACTCAACCGACGCAAGACACTTCTCGCCATGGGCGGCGGGCTCGCCGCCCCCTTCGTCCGCCCCTCCTGGGCGCAGAGCGGCACCGTCAACATCTACAATTGGGCGGATTACATCGGCGAGACGACGCTGGAAGATTTCGAGGCCGAGTTCGGCATCGAACCCGTCTACGACACCTATTCCTCCTCCGAGGAAATGCAGGCCAAGATGCTGGCCGGCATGACCGGCTATGACGTCGTGTTCCACGCCGGCATCGACATGCCGCGCTCGATCGAGGCCGGCATCTACCAGCCGCTCGACAAGTCGAAGCTGACCAACTGGGACAATCTCGACACCGGCATTCTCGAGATCCTCGCCGGCTGGGACCCGGGCAACGCCTATTCGGTGCCCTACATGTGGGGCTCGACCGGCTTCACCTTCAACGTCGACATGGTCCGCGAGCGCATCCCCGATGCCGACCTGCAGAGCATGGATCTGATCTTCGACCCCGAGAACGCCGCCAAGCTCGCCGATTGCGGCATCTCGATCCTCGATAGCCCCACCGACATCATGCTGATGGTGCTGAAATATCTCGGGCTCGACGGGGATACGACGAACCTCGCCGACTACGACAAAGTGGTGGAGGCCTTCGCGCCGATCCGGCCCTATATCCGCACCTTCGACAATGCCAACTACCTGAACGCGATCCCGAACGGCGAGCTCTGCGTCGTCAACAACTGGTCGGGCGACTATGGCGTCGCGGCCGGGCGGGCCGCCGAGGCGGGGCTCGACATGAACCTCGCCTATTACGTGCCGCGGACCGGCGCGCCGGCGTGGTTCGACGTGATGGCGATCCCCTCCGACAGCTACAATGTCGAGAACGCCTATACGTTCATCAACTACATGCTGCGGCCGGAGGTCATCGCCGCCTGCACCAACTACACCTGGTATGCCAATGCCAATGCGGCGGCGAACGAGTTCGTCGACCCCGACATCCTCGCCGATCCGGCGGTCTATCCCGACGAGGAAACGATCAGCCGCATGTGGGCACCGCAGCCCTTCAGCGAAGATCAGGACCGGGCGATCAACCGGGCCTGGCAGGCCATCAAGGCGGGGTGAGCCAATTGGCAGACGGCCCGAGTTCCGAACGGGCGGCTCCGGTGGCCGAGGCCACCGGGGCCCCCTTCGTGGCGGTGAAGGGGGTGACGAAGAAATTCGGCACCTTCCTCGCCGTCGACGACGTCTCCTTCGACATCGAGCGGGGGGAGATCTTCTCGCTCCTCGGCGGCTCGGGCTGCGGGAAGACGACGCTGCTGCGGATGCTGGCCGGCTTCGAGGAGCCGACGAAGGGCCGCATCTTCATCGACGGAAAGGACGTCACCGACGAGCCGCCCTACGAGCGGCCGGTGAACATGATGTTCCAGAGCTACGCGCTCTTCCCCCACATGAGTGTCGAGAAGAACGTCGCCTACGGCCTGAAGCACGAGCCCCTCAGCAAGGGCGAGCGGGCCGACCGGGTGACGGAGATGCTGGAGCTGGTGCAGCTTCAGGATTTCCGGGGCCGCAAGCCCCACCAGATCTCCGGCGGGCAGCGGCAGCGGGTGGCGCTGGCGCGGGCGCTGGCGCGGGCGCCGAAGCTCCTGCTCCTCGACGAGCCGCTCGCGGCGCTCGACAAGAAGCTGCGCGAGCACACCCAGTTCGAGCTCATGTCGATCCAGGAGCAGACGGGCGTCACCTTCATCGTCGTGACCCACGACCAGGAAGAGGCGATGACGCTCTCCTCCCGCATGGCGGTGATGGACAAGGGCCGCATCCGCCAGATCGGCACGGCGACCGATGTCTATGAATATCCGAAGAACCGCTTCGTCGCCGACTTCATCGGCTCGATCAACCTCTTCGAGGGGCGCGTCCTGTCGGTGACCGGCGAGACGGCCCGTGTCGAGGCGGAAGACCTCGGCGAGGTCACGGTGGCCACCGAGCGCGACATCGCGGCCGGCGACGCAGTGACGCTGGCCATCCGCCCCGAAAAGATCGCCCTTGCGCGGCAGGCGCCCGAGGGCGGCAACCAGATCGCCGGGACGGTCGCAAGCCTCGCCTATTTCGGCAAGGATTCGCTCTATCGGGTGCGGCTCGCCTCGGGGCGCGTCGTCTCGGCCAATGCCCTCAACGCCCGGCGGGGCGGCGAGGGGCAATGGGTGGCGGATTGGGAGGACGAGGTCTTCCTCTCCTTCGATCCCTCCGCCGCGATCATCCTGACGGATTAGCGCCATGGCCGCTTTCTCCGACCCCGCCCCGAGCGAGACAGACCTGTCTGTCTCGCGCCGCATCGGCCGCTGGTTCCACCGGCGCGGCTATCTGCAGGGGATCATCGCGATCCCCTACATCTGGCTGGTCCTGTGGTTCCTCATCCCCTTCATCATCATCTTCGCCATGAGCGTCGCCACGCGCACGCCCACCGCCCCGCCCTTCGGCTTCGGCGGCGAGAACCCGATCCTCAACTGGGAGAACTACCGGCGGCTCTTCACGGATGACCTCTACATCCGCGCCTATCTGACCTCGCTCTTCAACGCGACGATGGCGACGTTCTTCTGCCTGATCATCGGCTATCCCATCGCGCTCGGCATCGCCCGCGCCTCCAGCTCCTGGCGGTCGATCCTGCTCATGCTGGTCATCCTGCCGTTCTGGACGTCGTTTCTCCTCCGCGTCTACGCCTGGATCGGCCTCATCGGCACCAATGCCTGGTTCAACAAGATGATCACCGGCGCCTGGAACGGGCTCGTGCCCGAGGCCTGGGAGGTCGCCTATGTGCCGCTGATGAACACCAATGCCGCCGTGATCCTGGTGACGCTCTATTCCTACCTGCCCTTCATGATCCTGCCGCTCTACGCCAATCTCGAACGGCTCGACCTGGCGCTCGACGAGGCGGCGATGGATCTCGGCAGCAAACCCACCCGGGTCTTCTGGGACATCACCGTGCCGCAGTCGGTGCCCGGCATCATCGCCGGCGGCATGCTCGTCTTCATCCCCGCCTGCGGGGAGTTCATCATCCCCTCGCTCGTCGGCTCGGCCTCGCAGCCGATGATCGGGCGCGTGATCTCAGACGAGTTCGGCTTCGCGCGCGACTGGCCCATGGCCTCCACCGTCGCCGTGGCGCTGCTCGTGCTGCTCGTCGTGCCGCTCATGGTCTACACTTGGGCCGAGCAGCGGGCGGAGGAACGCGCCTTCAAGCGGGAGCAGGAGGAATGACCCACCGCCCCTGGTTCCTCTACGCGATGGTCGCCTTCGGCATGGTCTTCTTCTACGTGCCGATCCTGTCGATGATCGTCTATTCGTTCAACGCCAGCCGGCTCGCCACCGTCTGGGGCGGCTGGTCGACCAAGTGGTACGGCGAGCTCTTCCAGAACGAGCAGGTGCTCGAGGCGGCGCTTCTGTCGCTGAAGATCGCCGTGACCTCGGCGACTGTCGCCACCATCCTCGGCACCATGGCCGGCATGGCGCTCGTCCGGGTAAAGCGCTTCCGGGGGCGGACGCTCTTCTCCGGCCTCGTCACCGCGCCCCTCGTCATGCCGGAGGTCATCACCGGCATCGCCTCGCTCATGCTCTTCATCCTGATGGCGCAATGGATCGGCTGGCCGCTCCGCCGCGGCTTCACCACGATCACCATCGCGCATATCACCTTCTCCCTCGTCTTCGTGGCGACCATCGTCCGCGCCCGGCTCCTGTCGATGGACACCTCGATCGAGGAGGCGGCGGTCGACCTCGGCTCCCGCCCCTGGCAGGTGCTCTGGGACGTGACGCTGCCCGTCATCTCGCCCGCCATCCTCGCCGGCTGGCTCCTCGCCTTCACCATCTCGCTCGACGATGTGGTCATCACCAACTTCACAACCGGCCCCGGCAACACGACGCTGCCGATCCTCATCTGGTCGAAGGTGAAGCTCGGGGTGACGCCCGACATCAACGCGCTGGCGACGATCACCGTGCTGGTCGTCGGCATCGGCGTTCTCATCGCCGGCATCGTCATGAACCGCGCCGAGAAGCGACGGCAGCGCGACATGGCCATGGCCTACCGGGAGAACAAGTGACCGACCTTGCGGAGGACATGGCGCGCCAGCTCCACCTGCCGCTCGGCCTGCCGGGTTCGGGCCGGCAGCGCTATGCGGCGGCCATGTGGTTCCACGGCGCCGGTCGGCTCAGCCCCGCGGCGCTGGAGGCCTATCGCATGGTCTCCCCCCGCGACGGCGACGACCCGGTGCCGCTCCTCGCCGGAGAGGCGATCCCCGCGCCGCCCGAGCGGGGGCCGGAGGCGGCGCTGGCCGCGCTCCGCCGTGAGCTTCTGGCGCTCCTCAAGCGCTGCGAGGGGCCGGGCATCCCCGAAAGCCGCTTCGCCCTCGCCGCCGCGGGCGGGCCGCCGCGCCTCGCCGGCCCGGCGGGCGCCCGCGCCGCAAGGGTGCTCGCCGCCGAGTTGCCCCCCGCCCTCGCCGCCCTGGCGGAGGCCGAGCCGGCCGCCGCCGCCGCCCTCGCCGAGGCGGCGCCGCATCTGCCCTGGATGAGCTACGACTACCCGCCGGGCGCCGAGATCGGCCCCCGCTTCCCCGAGGCCCATGCCTATTGCGTGCTGACCGGCGAGACCGGCGCCGTCTGGCCCGCCCAGGGCCTCGACGTCGGCCTCTTCCTCGTCGCGCCGCGCACCTTCTACCGCGACCATTCCCACCCGGCGCCCGAGCTCTACCTGCCCTTCACCGGCCCTCATGGCTGGCGCTTCCATCCCGGCGGGCCGATGAGCAGCCGCGAGGCCTTCGAGCCGGTCTGGAACGCGCCCGACGCGCCCCATGCGATCCTCGCCGGCGAGGTGCCTCTCCTCTGCCTCTACGCCTGGCTCGCCGATCCCCAGGCGCCCTCCACCATCCTGCCCGCCCCGGACTGGGCCGATCACGAAGGCTGACCGATGACCGACGAGCTCTATCACGCCGATCTCATGGACCTCCTCGAGAGCCTCTGGGGCGAGGGCTTCCTCTCCCCCGGCGGGCCGGAGGAGGTGGCGCGCGTCCTCGAGGGCGAGGACATCCGGGGCGCCTCGGTGCTCGACATCGGCTGCGGCGCCGGCGGGATAGACCTCGCCCTGGTGCGGAACCACGGCGCCGGCTATGTCACCGGGCTCGATGTGGAGGACGGCGTCCTGACCCGCGCCCGGGCGCTCGTCGCCTCGGCCGGGGCCGCGGAGCGGATCGGCCTCATCAAGGTCGCCCCCGGCCCCCTGCCCTTCCCGCCGGAAACGTTCGACGTGGTCTTCTCGAAGGATTCCATCGTCCATATCCCCGACAAGGAGGCGCTGATGGCTGAGGTGGCGCGGGTCCTGAAGCCCGGCGGCCGCTTCCTCGCCTCCGACTGGCTGATCGGCCATGACGGCCCGCCCTCGCCCGCGATGCGCGCCTATATGGAGGCGGAGGAGCTCGACTTCGGCATGGCCTCGCCGGATCGCTACCGCGCCGCCTGCGCCGCCGCGGGGCTTGAAGACGTGGGGATCGTCGACCGGAACCCCTGGTATCTGGAAGTCGCCCGCACCGAGCTCTCGCGGATGCAGGGCCCCTGGGCCGACGAGGTCGCCCGCCGCCTCGGCCCCGATTTCGTCGCGAAGAACATCGCCATCTGGCAGAAGATGATCCCCGTCCTCGAAAGCGGCGAACACCGCCCAACGCATATCCGCGCCCGCAAGCCGTGAAGGCGAACGCCGGGTGGGTGGGTCCTCCCGCCGCACCCCGTAGGGCGGGCTTCAGCCCGCCACCCCCTCGCCGGCCGGTCGCCCGCTGCGCGTTGGAAGGCGCGGCACCGCGCAACCCGGCGTAGGGTGGGTTTCCAACCCACCGCCCCCCCTCGCCGCATCTCCCACCAGTGCCGCGCAGGGTGAGCGCCGGCCCGGGGGTTGGCGCTCCTGCCCTCGCCGCAGAGCGCTTTTTGGCGCAGCCACATCCCCGCTCAGAGCTCTGCGCTGCCCCACGAGAGCGCCGACCCGCGGGACGGGCCGGCGCTCGCACTGCGCCTGCGGCGCGCACCGGGCGGGGGATAAGCGGGACCGTTGGACCAGGCGTAGGGTGGGTTTGTAACCCACCGCCACATCGCAACCGGGAGGGACGGTGCCGCGCAGGGCGAGCGCCGGCCCGTGGGTTGGCGCTCCTGCCCGTTCCGCATTGCCCTTTATGGCGCCGCCACATCCTCGCTCGACAGGGCGCGCTGCCCCACGAGAGCGCCGACCCGCGGGACGGGCCGGCGCTCGCCCTGCGCCTGCGGCGCGTATCGGGCGAGGGCATTAGCGGGACCGTTCGGCCCCGAGCAGGGTGCGTTTCCACCCCCACCCCCCGCTTGCCATCCCCGGCCCCCGGCCCCACCTTACGCTGGCCTCAGCCGGAGCCGTCCTTGCTCAACCTCCTTCACGACCATGTCCTCGTCGTCGCCGGCATCCTCGCCGCCGGCCTTTGCGGCATCGTCGTCCTGCAGCAGCGGCGCACCCCGCAATCGGCGCTCGCCTGGATCCTCTTCATCCTGCTCCTGCCCTATCTCGCCGTGCCGCTCTTCGTGATGCTCGGCGTGCGCAAGCAGGGCAGCCGCTTCCCGCCCCTCGCCTTCACCGGCCCGCCGGCGGAGGAGCTCGCGCCCGACCCGCCGCGCCTCGCCGAGACCTTCCGCCGCCTCGGCGCCCCGCCCGCCGTCACCGGCAATGCCATCTCGCTGCAGGCCACCCCGGAGGAGGCGCGCGAGGCGCTGCACAGCCTCATCCGCGAGGCGCGCGAGAGCCTCGACATCCTTCTCTACATCGTCGACCGCGATGCCGAGGGCCGGGCGTTCCTGTCGCTTCTGGCAGAGCGTGCGCGGGAGGGGGTGCGCATCCGGCTCGTCCTCGACCGGCTCGGCACCCTCCGCCCGCCCGCCCGCGAGCTGCGGGCCTTCCGCGCCGCCGGCGGCGAGCTCCGCTGGTTCTCGCCCTTCCTGCATCCGCCCGACAACGGGCACCTGAACCTCAGGAACCACCGCAAGCTCGCCATCGCCGACGATACCCGCGCCTGGACCGGCGGGCGCAACATCGGCGATGTCTACTTCGCCCCCGGCGGCTGGACGGATCTGAGCGCCACGCTCGCCGGCCCGATCGTCCAGCAGCTCCGCGACCTCTTCCATTCCGACTGGGACGTGACCGGCGGCGCCCCGGCGACCCGCCCCGACACGCCGCATCAGGCCGAGGGCGAGGCGATCCTGCAGCTCGTCCCCACCGGGCCCGACGATCCGGGCGACGCGCTGCACGAGGGCTTCGTTCAGGCGATCCATGCCGCCGAGGCCCGCATCTGGCTCGCGACCCCCTATTTCGTGCCGACCGAGAGCCTGCACCAGGCGCTCGTCACCGCCGCCCGCCGCGGGCTCGACGTGCGCATCATCGTGCCGGCACAGTCCAACAAGCGCACGACCGACCTCGCCCGCGGCGCCTATCTCAGGCAGCTCCAGCGGGCCGGCGCCCGGGTGTTCCTCCATCCGGGGATGCTCCATGCCAAGGCCGGCCTCATCGACGGCGCCGGCTGGCTCGGCTCCGCCAATGTCGACGTGCGCTCGATGCTTCTCAATTTCGAGATGGCGCTCTTCCTTTACGATTCCGAAAGCGTCGCCACGCTCGAACTCTGGTATGGCGCCACGCAGGGCGCGGCCGAAGAGGGCGTCACCCGGCCCGGCCTCGCCCGCCGCCTCGTCGAAAGCGCCTTCCGCCTCGGAGCTCCCTTCCTGTGACCGCCCCTTCCGCCCAGCCCCGCCAGACCGCCCTCACCGTCGCCACCTACAACATCCGCAAGACGCTCGGCACCGACCGGCGCCGCGACCCCGACCGGGTCCTGCGGGTGATCGGCGAGCTCGGCGCCGATCTCGTCGCCCTGCAGGAGGCCGACCTCCGCCTGCCGCCCCGCCGCCCGGCGCTCGACCGCAAGGAGATCCTGCAGCGCACGGGCCTGCGCGCCATCGACTTCGCCCATGGCCGCGACAGCCTCGGCTGGCATGGCAATGCCCTGCTGATCGGCCCGGAGATCGAGATCGAGTCGCGCCGCCACCATGACCTGCGCAGCCTCGAGCCGCGCGGCGCCGTGGAGGCGGTGCTGGCGAAGGGCGGGCGGCGCTTCCGGGTCTTCGCCATCCACCTGGCGCTGGCCCGGCCCGTCCGCCGCGCCCAGCTCAGCCATCTGAACGACCTTCTTGCCGCCTCGGCGGAGGAGCTGCCGACGCTGGTGTTAGGCGATTTCAACGAGCGGAGCACCTCGGTCGGCCTCGGCCGGCTGGCCCGCCGCTTCGCCATCCTCGCCGATACGCCGACCTATCACGCGCGCCGGCCGCTCTTCCCGCTCGACCGCATCGCCCATACGCCGGATTTCACGGCCGGCACCGTCTCGGCGGTCACGAGCCCCGAGGCCCGCCTCGCCTCCGATCACCTGCCGCTCCGCGCCGCACTCCGCCTCTCCTGAGCGCCGGCATCGCTGCCGGCGCCGGCCGTCCTCAGGCGGAGGCCCCGTCGTAATGCCGGGCCTTGATCGCCCGCGGGTCGACCCCCTCGACGCAGTTGAGGTTGACCGCCGCCATCTCCGCCCCATCCGGCATCTGGCCATAGGCGAAGGCCTCCACCCCGCAGGTCCGGCAGAACCGGTGCGAGATGGTCTTCGAGTTGAAGAGATATTCCTCGGTGGCCCCCTCGCCGGAGAGGAGCTTGAACTGCTCCCGCGGCGTGAAGGTCAGAACCATGCCGAGCCGCTGGCAGCGCGAGCAATTGCAGGTGACGGCATGGGTCAGGTCGACCTCGGCCTCGAAGCTCACGGCGCCGCACTGGCAGCTCCCGGTGACATGGGTCATGACGATTCTCCCTCATGGATCTTCGGGAAAGGATCGCCGAGCCCGGCCGGTCGCGCAAGCGTTTGTTTACGTTTTGTTCCGCAACCTGCCTCGTTTCGCGGCAGCCGCTCCGGCGCGGCCCCCTCTCGCCACGCCACCGCTTTCGCCGCTCGCCGCGATGGCCTAGGCTCCATCCCGGGCAAGGGGGGCAGCCATGGCGCGCAAACTGGGAATCCTCGGCGGATCGGGGCTTTACGAGATCGAGGGCCTTGAGGACGCCGCCTGGCAGGAGGTCGAGACCCCCTGGGGCAAACCGTCGGATGCCTTCTTCACCGGCCGGCTCGGCGGGCTCGATCTGGTCTTCCTGCCCCGCCACGGCCGCGGCCATGTCCATGCGCCGTCGGACGTGCCCTACCGCGCCAATATCGACGCGATGAAGCGGCTCGGCGTGACGGATATCCTCTCCATCTCCGCCTGCGGCAGCTTCCGCGAGGGGATGGCCCCCGGCCATTTCGTGGCCGTGGACCAGTTCATAGACAGAACGGTCGGTCGCCCCTCCAGCTTCTTCGGCTCCGGCTGCGTCGCCCATGTCTCCATGGCCCATCCGGTCTGCGATCGTCTCCGCAGCGCCGCCATCGCCGCCGCAAGCGCGGCCGGCGCCACCGTCCATGACGGCGGCACCTATCTGGCGATGGAGGGGCCGCAATTCTCCTCCCTGGCCGAGAGCCGGATGTACCGCGAAAGCTGGGGCGCCGACATCATCGGCATGACCAACATGCCAGAGGCGAAGCTGGCGCGGGAGGCGGAGATCTGCTTCGCCACCCTCGGCATGGTCACCGATTACGACAGCTGGCACCCCGATCACGGCAGCGTCGACATCCGCGACATCCTCGCGACGCTCGCCGCCAATGCCGGCCATGCCCGCGCCACCGTCGCCGCGATGCCGGAGCATCTGGGCCACGAGACCCCCTGCCCCTGCGGCTGCGACCGGGCGCTCGAACATGCCATCATGACCGCCCCCGGCGCCCGCGACCCGCAGCGCCTCGCAAGGCTCGATGCCGTCGCCGGGAGGGTCCTTTCGTGAGCGATATCAAGGAGTACATCCGCACGATCCCCGACTTCCCGAAGCCCGGGATCATGTTCCGCGACGTGACGACGCTGTTCCTGCATCCCGAAGGCATGCGCCGCGCGGTGGACGACCTCGTCGCCCCCTGGCGCGACGCCAAGATCGACCTCATCGCCGGGCTCGAGGCGCGCGGCTTCGTCATCGGCGGCGCGATGGCGCATCAGCTCGGCAAGGGCTTCGTCCCGATCCGCAAGGCCGGCAAGCTGCCGGGCGCCGTCCTGTCGCAGGGCTACAAGCTGGAATACGGGGAAGCGGTGATGGAGGTGCATGACGATGCCGTCCAGCCCGGCCAGAAGGTGCTGCTCGTCGACGATCTCCTCGCCACCGGCGGCACCGCCGAGGCCGGCATCCGGCTCATCGAGAAGATGGGCGGCGAGGTCGTGGGCTGCGCCTTCCTCATCGACCTGCCCGATCTCGGCGGCCGAAAGCATCTCGAGAGCCTCGGCATGAAGGTCCAGGCGCTGACCTCCTTCGAGGGCGACTAGACCGCTCGGTCTGCCCCCCCGCCCGCCGCTCGCCCTTCCCACCGCTCGTCCCCTCGAGCGAAGGCTCTCCCCGCCATCACCCGCCCATCCTCCGCCGCCCGCCGTCCCCTCGCCCCCCCGCCCCCAGTCTTTGCTCCCAAAAATCCTGGGGGTGTGGGGGCAAAGCCCCCACCGCACCAAGAACAACGCGCCGCAGGCGCTCCGCTGACCGGCCCACCTTCCCCTCGCGCCCCCGCGCCCCTACCCTCCCCCCATGCTCGACCGGCTCGACCTCTTCACCATCCTCGCCCGCACCCGCCATTTCGGCCGGGCGGCGGAGGAGGCGGGCATCACCCAGCCCTCCCTCAGCGCCGCCATCCGCCAGCTCGAGAACCAGCTCGGCGTCGTCCTCGTCAACCGCGGCTCGCGCTTTCAGGGGCTGACGCCGGAGGGGGAGCAGGTGCTGGCCTGGGCCCGGCGCCTCACCGCCGATGTGCGCACCATGAAGGAGGAGCTCCGCACCGCGCGCGAGGGGCTCTCCGGCCGGCTGCATCTGGCCGTGATCCCGACGGCGCTCACCGCCGCCGCACGGCTCTCCGCCGCCAGCGCCGCGCGGCATCCGGGGCTCCGGCTCACCATCACCTCCGCCTCCTCCGCCGAGATCCTTGCCGGGCTCGAGGATCTCTCCATCGACGTCGGCCTCACCTATCTGGACAACGAGCCCCTCGGCCGCGCCCGCAGCCAGCCGCTCTATGACGAGCGCTATGTGCTCGTGACCCGCGCCGACGAGGCGCCGGGCAGCAAGACGCTCCCCTGGGCGGCGCTCGAGGGGATGACGCTCTGCCTTCTAACGCCCGAGATGCAAAACCGCCGGATCATCGACGGCCATCTGGCCGAGGCGGGGGTGACGGCGCATCCGCAGGTGGAGACCAACTCCACGATCACCCTCGTCTCCCACGTCCTTTCCGGCGGCTGGGCGACGATTCTGCCCTCCCGGGCGGCGGAGGCCTTCCTCGCCACCGGCCCCCTTTCGGCGACGCCGCTCACCGCGCCCGATGCCCGCCACCAGGTCGGCCTCGTCTACCCGCCGCGCGACCCGCTGCCGCCGCTCCTCAAGGCCTTTCTCGCCGAGGCGAAGGCCTTCGCGGAATAGACCTAATCGATAGGCATCCCCTATCGTCCAACCATTCCACGATATTGATTTCTGCATCGACCCCCGTCATCCTCTTCCCACCATTGTCGGAGGGCCCCGTGACCGACCAGACCTTGCCGGACGGCCTCGAGGAGAGGCTGGCCGAGATCCTCGCCGCACATCGGGAGCTGGAAGGTCCGCTCCTGCCGATCCTGCATGCGGTGCAGGCCGAATGGGGCCATGTGCCCCAGGCCGCCGTGCCGGTGATCGCCGAGGCGCTCAACCTCAGCCGCGCCGAGGTGCATGGGGTGGTCTCCTTCTACCACGATTTCCGCGCGGCGCCCGCGGGCACCCATGTGCTTCGCCTTTGCCGCGCCGAGGCTTGCCAGGCGCAGGGCGGCGCCGGCATCGCCGAGCTGGCGCAGGATCGGCTCGGCATCGGCTGGCACGAGACCACCGAAGACGGGGCGATCACGCTCGAGCCGGTCTATTGCCTCGGCCTCTGCGCCTCCGGCCCCTCCGCCATGATCGACGGCAAGGTGAAGGGCAGCCTCACCCGCAGCCGCTTTCTCGCCCTCATCGAGGAGCTGCAACGGTGAAGATCTGGCTTTCGAAGGATGCCGCCTCCCTCGCGCTCGGGGGCGACGAGGTCGCAGAGGCTCTGGCCGCCGAGGCGGAGCGCCAGGGCGTGGAGCTCACGCTCATCCGCACCGGCTCGCGCGGCATGCACTGGCTGGAGCCGATGGCCGAGGTCGAGGTGGACGGCACCCGCCATGCCTTCGGCCCGCTGGAGCCCGGCGATGCCACCGCGCTCCTGGCAGGCACCTGCGACAAGGGCCAGGGCCCGACGGAGGAGATCCCCTTCTTCGCCGCCCAGACCCGCCTGACCTTCGCCCGCTGCGGCCTGATCGACCCGCTTTCGCTCGATGATTACCGCGCCCAGGGCGGCCTTGCCGGGCTGGAGCGCGCCAGGGCCCTCGGGCCCGACGGCATTCTCGAAGAGCTCAACGCCTCGGGCCTCCGCGGCCGCGGCGGCGCCGGCTTCCCGGCGGGGATCAAGTGGACGACCGTCTCGAAAGCCTCCGCCGACCGGAAGTACATCGTCTGCAATGCCGACGAGGGCGATTCGGGGACCTTCGCCGACCGGATGCTGATGGAGGGCGACCCCTTCTGCCTCATCGAGGGCATGGCCATCGCCGGCCTCGCCTGCATGGCGCACAAGGGCTTCATCTACATCCGCAGCGAGTACCCCGATGCCATCGCCACGCTGACCGAGGCGCTGCGCATCGCGCGCGCCGCCAAGGTTCTAGGCGACGGCTTCGACATCGAGCTGCGCATCGGCGCCGGCGCCTATGTCTGCGGCGAGGAGACCTCGCTCCTGAACAGCCTCGAAGGCAAGCGCGGCGTCGTGCGCGCCAAGCCGCCGTTGCCGGCGCTCGAGGGCGCCTTCGGCAAGCCGACGCTGGTCAACAACGTGCTGACGCTCGCCTCGGTCCCGGCGATCCTGACGGAGGGCGGCGCCGCCTATGCCGGCTACGGCGCCGGGCGCTCCAAGGGCACGATGCCGATCCAGATCGCCGGCAATGTCGCGCGCGGCGGCCTCTTCGAGGCGCCCTTCGGCATGACCCTCGGCGAGCTGGTCAACGAGGTCGGCGGCGGCACCCGCTCCGGGGCGCCGGTGAAGGCCGTGCAGGTCGGCGGCCCGCTCGGGGCCTATTTCCCGCCCGCGCTCTTCGACACGCCCTTCACCTACGAGGATTTCGACGCCGCTGGCGGGCTCATCGGCCATGCCGGGATCACGGTGTTCGACGAAAGCGCCGACATGGTCGCGCAGGCGCGCTTCGCCATGGAGTTCTGTGCCATCGAGAGCTGCGGCAAGTGCACGCCCTGCCGCCTCGGCGCCGTGCGCGGGGTCGAGACGATCGACCGCATCGCGGCCGGCGATGCCGCCGCCCTGCCGCTCCTCGAAGACCTCTGCAACACGATGAAGTTCGGCTCGCTCTGCGCGCTCGGCGGCTTCACGCCCTATCCGGTGATGAGCGCCGTCCGGCACTTCCCCGAGGAATTCCAGCCCGCCCGCGAGGCCGCCGAGTGATCACCGGCCTCAGCCATATCACCTTCATCAGCTCCGACCTCCCCCGGATGGCGCGGCTCCTGACCGAAGGGCTCGGCGCGCGGCAGATCTATGCCTCGGGCGAGGAGACCTTTTCGGAGAGCCCGGAGGCCTTCTTCGACCTCGGTGGGCTCTGGATCGCGGTGATGGAGGGGGCGGCGCTGCCGACCCGCAGCTACAACCACGTCGCCTTCCAGATCGGCGAGGGCGAGCTCGACGCCGCCCGCGAGCGCCTCGCCGCCCTCGGCGTCACCTTCCGCCCCGAACGCCCGCGCGTCACCGGCGAGGGCCGCTCGCTCTATTTCTACGATTTCGACAATCACCTGTTCGAGCTGCACACCGGCACGCTGCAGGAGCGGCTCGCCCGCTATGCGCGGGGGAGGGAGACGGCATGAGCGACACGGTCAAGGGCCCGGCCTCCTATTTCCCCTCCATCGAGGCCAAATACGGCCAGCCGATTGCGCATTGGATGGGGCTTCTGGATGGCGCCGGCGAGAAGAAACACATGGAACATGTCGCCTGGCTGAAGAGCGCGCATGGGTTCGGCCACGGCCATGCCAACGCCCTCGTCGCCGCCTGGCGTGCCAAGGGGGGCAAGTGATGCCCGCCGCGCCCCGCACCGCGGAAACCATATGGTTTCCGCCCTCCGACGTTACGCCCACGAATTTCGCGCGAAATTCGTGCACGGAAATCGCGCGATTTCCGTGGACCCGATCTCACAGGAGCGCCCGATGAAAGATTTCATCATCCCCGATGACGGCCCCTTCTCCACCCGCGACCTCGGCACCCCCGCCCGCCAGGGCGCCCCGGTGAAGCTCACGGTCGACGGCTTCGAGGTGACCGTCCCCGAGGGGACCTCCGTCATGCGGGCCGCGGCGCTGGCGGGCATCTCCATTCCCAAGCTCTGCGCCTCCGACAATCTCGAGGCCTTCGGCTCCTGCCGGCTCTGCCTCGTCGAGATCGAGGGGCGGCGCGGCACGCCCTCGTCCTGCACCACCCCGGTCGCCGAGGGCATGGTGGTCAAGACCGAGACGCCGGAGATCCGCAAGCTGCGCAAGGGGGTCATGGAGCTCTACATCTCCGACCACCCGCTCGACTGCCTGACCTGCTCGGCCAACGGCGATTGCGAGCTGCAGGATGCCGCCGGCGAAGTGGGCCTCCGCGACGTGCGCTACAAGCCCGGCGCCAACCATTACGACCCCGCCGGCATCGGCGCCCGCAGCCAGGCAGAGGCCGCGTGGCGCGCGCCGGACCTCGCCGCCATGGCCGCGGGCAACGACAACTTCCTGCCGAAGGACGAGTCGAACCCCTATTTCACCTATGACCCGTCGAAATGCATCGTCTGCTCGCGCTGCGTCCGCGCTTGCGAGGAGGTGCAGGGCACCTTCGCGCTGACCATCGAGGGCCGGGGCTTCGACAGCCGCGTCTCCTTCGGCGACATGAACGACGATGCCTTCACCAGCCCCTGCGTCTCCTGCGGCGCTTGCGTGCAGGCCTGCCCGACGGCGACCCTGCAGGAGAAGTCCATCGCCGAACTCGGCACGCCCGACCGCAAGGTGGTGACCACCTGCGCCTATTGCGGCGTCGGCTGCTCCTTCGAGGCGCATATGCGCGGCGACCAGCTCGTGCGCATGGAGCCCTGGAAGCACGGCGAGGCCAACCGCGGCCATAGCTGCGTCAAGGGCCGCTTTGCCTGGGGCTATGCCAACCACAACGAACGGATGACCGAGCCGATGATCCGCGACAGCATCGACGAGCCCTGGCGTGTGGTCAGCTGGGACGAGGCCATCGGCTTCGCCGCCGGCAAGCTCCGCGGCATCCAGGAGGCGCATGGCAAGGATTCCATCGGCGTCATCACCTCGTCCCGCTGCACCAATGAGGAGACCTACCTCGTCCAGAAACTGGCCCGCGCCGTCTTCCGCAACAACAACACCGACACCTGCGCCCGCGTCTGCCATTCGCCGACCGGCTATGGGCTGAAGACCACCTTCGGCACCTCCGCCGGCACGCAGAACTTCGACTCTGTCGAGCAGACCGACGTCGCCATCGTCATCGGCGCCAACCCGACGGACGGCCACCCCGTCTTCGCCTCGCGCCTGAAGAAGCGGCTCCGGCAGGGCGCCGGGCTCATCGTCATCGACCCGCGCCGGATCGACCTCGTCAGGACCCCGCATATCAAGGCGGCCCATCACCTCGCGCTCCGCCCCGGCACGAATGTCGCCGTGATGACGGCGCTCGCCCATGTGATCGTGACCGAGGGCCTCGTCGACCGGGCGTTCATCCAGGAGCGCTGCGACTGGGACGAGTTCCTGGCCTATGCCGAGTTCGTCAGCGAGGAGCGCCATTCCCCCGAGGCGACCGAGGCGCAGACCGGCGTGCCGGCCGGCGAGCTCCGCGCCGCTGCCCGCATGTTCGCGGCCGCCCCCAACGGCTCGATCTACTACGGGCTCGGCGTCACCGAGCATTCCCAGGGCTCCACCACCGTCATGGCCATCGCCAATCTCGCGATGATGACCGGCAACATCGGCCGCCCCGGCGTCGGCGTGAACCCGCTGCGCGGCCAGAACAACGTCCAGGGCTCCTGCGACATGGGGAGCTTCCCCCATGAGCTGCCCGGCTACCGCCATGTCTCCGACGCCGGCGCCCGCGGCATCTTCGAGAGCGCCTGGGGCGTCGAGATCGACCCCGAGCCGGGGCTCCGCATCCCCAACATGCTCGACGAGGCGGTGAACGGCCGCTTCAAGGGCATCTACATCCAGGGCGAGGATATCCTCCAATCCGACCCCGACACCAAGCATGTGTCGGCCGGCCTCAAGGCGATGGACTGCGTCATCGTGCAGGATCTCTTCCTCAACGAGACCGCCAACCACGCCCATGTCTTCCTGCCCGGCTCCACCTTCCTCGAGAAGGACGGGACCTTCACCAACGCCGAGCGCCGCATCAACCGCGTCCGCGAGGTGATGAAGCCGAAGAACGGCCACGCCGACTGGGAGGTCACCCAGCTCCTCGCCAATGCCATGGGCGGCAACTGGCACTACACGCATCCGGCGCAGATCATGGCCGAGATCGCCATGACCACCCCGGGCTTCGCGGGCGTGAACTACGAGATGCTGGAGGAGCGCGGCTCCGTCCAGTGGCCCTGCAACGACGCGGCGCCCGAGGGCTCTCCGGTCATGCATGTCGATGGCTTCGTGCGCGGCAAGGGGCAGTTCATCCACACCGAATATGTGGCGACCGACGAGAAGACCGGGCCGCGCTTCCCGCTCCTCCTGACCACGGGGCGGACCCTCAGCCAGTACAACGTCGGCGCCCAGACGCGGCGGACGGAGAACGTGCGCTGGCACGAGGAGGACCGGCTCGAGATCCATCCCTTCGATGCCGAGAACCGCGGCCTCAAGTCGGGCGACTGGGTGCGGCTGGCTTCGCGCTCGGGCGAGGTCTCGCTCCGCGCGCTGGTGACGGATCGGGTGGCGCCGGGCGTCGTCTATACGACCTTCCACCACCCCTCGACCCAGGCCAACGTGGTCACGACCGACTATTCCGACTGGGCCACCAACTGCCCGGAATACAAGGTGACGGCCGTGCAGGTCGCCGCCTCCAACGGCCCGTCCGACTGGCAGGAGGCCTATGAGGCGGAGGCCGCCCTCGCCCGCCGCATCCTGCCCGCCGCCGAGTAGCATGGCCCTGCCGCCGGTCAGCCAGCGCCATGCCGGGCGCCTCCTCGCCGAGGAGGTGCCCGTGGCGCTGGTCTTCAACGGCACGACCCAGGCGGTGATGATGGCGACCCCGGCCGATATCGAGGATTTCGCCACCGGCTTCGCTTTGACCGAGGGGCTGGCGACGGCGGAGGAAATAGGCGAGGTCGAGGTGGTGCCGCAGGAGGCCGGGCTCGAGGCGCGGCTCTGGCTGCCCGAGCACCGGGCGGAGGCGATGGCCGCCCGCCGCCGCGCCATGGCCGGCCCGGTCGGCTGCGGCCTCTGCGGCATCGATTCGCTCGATCAGGCCGTCCGCCCCCTGCCCCGCCTGCCCGCCTCGCCGCTTTCGATCAGCGAGGCCGAGGCGGGTGCCGCGCTCGATGCGCTCCGCCAGCTCCAGCCTCTTCATGACGAGACCCGCGCCGTCCATGCAGCCGGCTTCTGGCTCCCGGGCTCCGGCGTGACGGAGGCCCGCGAGGATGTCGGCCGCCACAACGCGCTCGACAAGCTGATCGGCGGGCTCCTGCGCTCGCGCCTGCCCGCCGAGGCCGGCGTGCTCGTGGTCACCTCGCGGCTGTCAGTCGAGATGGTGCAGAAGGCCGTCATGGCCGGCGCGCCGATACTCCTCTCCGTCTCCGCCCCCACGGCCCATGCGGTGCGGCTGGCGGAGGAGGCCGGCCTCACCCTCGTCAGCCGCGCCGGCGGGCGGCTCACGGCCTATTCGCATCCCAACCGTTTCACGGAGGCCCAGCATGCAGAGTGACAAGATTGTCCGCATGGCCAACCAGATCGCCACGTTCTTCGCCTCGCAGCCCGGCGGAGACGCGGCCGAGCGCGTGGCCGGGCATCTGAAGGACTTCTGGTCTCCCCAGATGCGCCGCGATCTCTTCTCCATCGTCGACGGCGGCGGCGACGGCCTCTCGCCCCTCGCCCTCGACGGCGCGCGCCACCTCGCCGCGGGCGATGCTCCGCCGCCCGCAACCAAGGCGCCCCGCAGCCTCTGAGGCAAAGCCCGCCCCGACCAGGTCCCCGAAGCGGGGCGTGCCCCTTGCGGTCATCGGCTCCTCAGCCTGTACCGCGCGGCCACGCTACCCCCATCATGGTTAGCGAACGGTAAACCCCCGCTCCCCTCTTGCCTCTGCCCCTTTCCAAATACCCTTCGGGGGGGTCGCCATTGAGTGCGCCATTGGTTCAAGCACCAATGGCGACGGGGGCAGACAGCCCCCCCGGCCTCTCAGCCAGAATCGCGCCTCAGAGCGGCAGCGCCACCGTCGACTTGATCTCCTCCATCGACAGGAGCGCGGTGACGTTGTGGATCTTCACCTCCGAGATCAGCGCCTGATAAAACGCGTCATAGGCCCGCGCATTCGCCACCCGCACCTTCAGGATGTAGTCGATGTCGCCGGCCAGCCGGTGCGCCTCCTGCACCTCCGGCCTTTCCCTCAAGGCTTTCAGGAACTTCCGCTGCCATTCCGCCTCGTGCTCCGCCGTGCGGATCAGCACGAAGAAGCAGGCCTCGAAGCCCAGCGCCTCGGGGTCGACAAGCGCCACCTGCGCGCCGATGACGCCCGCCTCCTTCAGCTTGCGGATCCGGTTCCAGACCGGGGTCTTGGAGGAGCCCACCGCCTTCGCGATCTCCTCCAGCGGCCGGGCCGCATCGCGTTGCAATTCGGCAAGGATTTTCCTATCGGTCTCGTCAATGCGGAATGCCATTCCGGCTCGCCCTCCGGTTTGGGACATCCGCACCGGCCCGGGTGGGCTGGGGGACATCCGTTCTTATTTCCTGCCAGACGTGGCGCGCGATTGGAACAGCGTTCTATATTCGAGACCAGACGAACGGAGACGCCGCAATGCAGCACTTCCCGATCTATCTCGACCTCGACGCGCGCCGCGTGCTCCTTGCCGGCGGCGGCGAGACGGCGCTCGCCAAGCTGCGGCTGATCCTCAAGACCGGGGCCGAGGTGCATGTCTTCGCCGAGGCGCCGAAGGCCGAGCTCGCCCGGCTCGCGGGCGCCGGCAAGCTGACGCTCCATCGCCGCCGGATGGACGCGGCGGACGTTCCCGGCGCGGCGCTCGTCTATGCCGCGGAGGATGATGCGGCGCTCGATGCCGGCACCGCCGCGCTCGGCCGCGCCGCGGGCGTTCTCGTCAATACCGTCGATGACCTCCACGGTTCCGATTTCATCACGCCGGCCATCGTCGACCGCGATCCGGTGACCATCGCCATCGGCACCGAGGGCGCCGCACCGGTGCTCGCCCGGATGATCAAGGAAGACCTCGAGGCGCGCCTGCCCTCCGAGCTCGGCCTCATGGCCCGGGTCGGCAAGGCCTTCCGCGGCTTTGCCGAGAAACTGCCCATGGGCCGTGCCCGGCGCGACTTCTGGGCGGAATATTACCAGGACGCCGGCCCCCGCCTCGCCGAGGGCGGCGCCCCGGCGCTGGAAGCGGGGCTGGACCGGCTTCTGGCCCGCCACCTCTCCGGCACCGCCCGGGCCGGCCATCTGGACCTTGCGGGCGTCGGCCCCGGCGATCCCGAGCTGATGACGCTCGCCGCCCGCCGCGCACTCGATGCCGCCGACGTGGTGATCCATGCCCCCGGCACCCCCGCCGCCATCCTCGAACTGGCCCGCCGCGAGGCCTGGCAGCACGAGGCGGCGGATGAGGAGAAGGCCCTCGCCCGCGCCGGCAAGGCCGTAGCCCGGGGGCTGCAGGTCGTCTGGCTGGTCCCGGGCTCCGGCGAGGGCGCACTCGCCCGCCGCCTCAGGGCCACCGGCTGGCCGATGCGGCATATTCCGGGTATCGCCACGCCGATCCGCGCCGCCACCCCGGCCAATGCGCCGGCAAGCCCGACCAACAGAGAGACCGCAAGATGAGCCGCCGCTTCACCCCCAAGGTCGTCACCGCCAACGCCCTCCTCGAGGGCGATGCCGTCTGGCTGCGCGCCGACGGCTCCTGGAGCCGCGACATGCACGAGGCGCAGCTCTTCGAGGAGGAAGAGCTGGCGACCGAGGCGCTGACCCATGCGCTCGCCCAGCCCGACCTCGTCGTCGGCGCCTATCTGGCGGATGCCGAGGCCGGCCCCACGGGCCCCGTGCCCACGCATTTCCGCGAGGCGTTCCGCACCCGCGGCCCCTCGAACTACAATCACGGCAAGCAGGCGGAGGCCTGATTCATGTATCGCTACAATGACTTCGACGAAGCCTTCGTCCGTTCCCGGGTTGCGCAGTTCCGCGGCCAGGTCGAGCGGCGCATCGACGGCTCGCTGACAGAAGACGAGTTCAAGCCGCTGCGCCTGATGAACGGGCTCTATCTGCAGCTGCACGCCTACATGCTCCGCATCGCCATCCCCTACGGGACGCTGCGGTCGGAGCAGATGCGCCAGCTCGGCATGATCGCCGAGCGCTGGGACGAGGGCTACGGCCATTTCACCACGCGGCAGAACATCCAGTTCAACTGGCCGAAGCTGAAGGACGTGCCCGACATCCTCGAGGCGCTGGCCGATGTCGAGATGCATGCCATCCAGACCTCCGGCAACACGATCCGCAACGTGACGGCCGACCATTACGCCGGCGCCGCGGCCGACGAGATCGAGGATCCGCGGCCCATCGCCGAACTCCTGCGCCAATGGTCGACCGACCACCCGGAATTCCAGTTCCTGCCGCGGAAGTTCAAGATCGCCATCACCGGCAGCCCCCATGACCGGGCCGTGACCAAGGCGCATGACATCGGCCTCCGCATGGTGCGCAACGAGGCGGGCGAGCCCGGCTTCGAAGTGCTGGTCGGCGGCGGCCTCGGCCGGACGCCGATGATCGGGCAAGTAGTGCGGGAGTTCCTGCCGAAGGCGGACCTTCTGCCCTATTGCGAGGCGATCGTCAGCGTCTACAACCTGCTCGGCCGGCGCGACAACAAGTACAAGGCGCGGATCAAGATCACCGTCCACGAGAACGGCATCGACAAGATCCGCGAGCTGGTGGAAGCCAAGTTCCTCGAGACCCGGCAAGCCTTCGCCGGCGCCGATCAGGAGCTGCTGCGCGAGATCGAGGCGGCCTTCGCTCCCCCGTCCTTCCGGACGGTCTCGCAGGAGGCCTATGACTCCGCCCGCGAGGCGGACCCGGTCTTCCGCGCCTGGGCGGATACTAACCTCGCCGAGCACAAGGCCGAGGGCCACGCCATCGTCACCGTCAGCCTCAAGAAGCCCGGCGACACGCCCGGCGACGCGACGGCCGAGCAGATGCGGGCGCTGGCTGATCTGGCAGACGCCTATTCCTACGGAGAGCTCCGCATCAGCCACGAGCAGAACGTCATCCTGCCACATGTCGCCAAGGGCGACCTGCCGGCGCTGCATGCCAAGCTCAAGGAGATCGGCCTCGCCACGGCGAACCTCGGCCTCGTCAGCGACATCATCGCCTGCCCGGGGATGGATTACTGCTCGCTCGCGACCGCCCGCTCGATCCCCATCGCGCAGGAGATCGCCCAGCGCTTCGAGGAGCTGAAGCTCGAGCATGAAATAGGCGAGCTCAAGCTCAAGATTTCCGGCTGCATCAACGCCTGCGGGCACCACCACGTGGGCCATATCGGCATTCTCGGGCTCGACCGGGCGGGGGTGGAGAATTACCAGATCACCCTCGGCGGCGATGCCACCGAGACCGCCGCCATCGGCGAGCGGGCCGGCCCCGGCTTCCCCGCCGAAGAGATCACCGGCGCCATCGAGCGGCTCGTCCTCGGCTATCTCGAGGTCCGCGACGGCCCGGAGGAGACCTTCCTGCAAGCCTACCGCCGCCTCGGCCCCGCGCCCTTCAAGGCCGCGCTCTATCCGGACAAGCAAGATGCCGCTTGATGCCCCAATCTCCGACCGCGTGGCGGCGCTGAACGCCCGCTACCGGCACCATTCGGCGACGGCGGTTCTGGAGCATGCGCTTCAGGATCCGCAGGTGGGCGAGGTGGCGCTGGTCTCGTCCTTCGGGGCAGAGTCCGTCGTGCTCCTCCACATGATCGCCACCCATCGGCGCGACCTGCCGGTGCTCTTCATCGACACCGAGATGCTCTTCCCCGAAACGCTCGCCTACCAGCAGGAGCTGGCCGAGCGGCTGCATCTGACCAATGTGCAGATCATCAAGGCGGCGGAGGCGGAGATCGCGAAACGCGACCCCTTCGGGCTCCTCCACAAGGGTAATCCCGATGCCTGCTGCGATCTGAGAAAGACCGAGCCGCTGGAGAACGCCCTCTCGGCCTATAGCGCGTGGATCACCGGGCGGAAGCGCTATCAGGGCGGCCAGCGCGTGGCGCTGCAGTTCTTCGAGGAAGAGGCCGGCAAGCGCATCAAGATCAATCCGCTCGCCCATTGGGCGCCGCGCGACGTGCAGGATTACATCGCCGAGAACCGGCTGCCCCGGCATCCGCTGGTCTCGCAGGGCTATCCCTCGATCGGCTGTGCCCCCTGCACCAGCCGCGTCGCCGATGGCGAGGATCCGCGCGCCGGGCGCTGGCGCGGGCAGGAGAAGGACGAATGCGGCATCCATTTCATCGGCGGCAAGCCGGTGCGTGGCAAGGAGACGCCGGAGGTCGAGTTCTCCCCCGAAGGGGTGGAGGTGCTGACCACCGATCCTGAGAGCAAGGCCCCCGAAGCCGACGCCCCGACCGGGGCCAGCGAGGAGACCCAAGTGACCGATACGCAAGAGACCGAGCCCCGCGACAATGTCATCGTCACGGATCGGGGCTTCGGCCCCGACCATTTCAATGCCGAGCCGCTCGACCTCGGCTCCGACACCGATCTCGGCGCCCTGCCCGAGGGCTGGGAACATGCGGCGATGATCCGCATCGCCTTCCCCAGCTTCAACGACGGGCGGGGGTTCACGCTGGCCGCCGGGCTCCGCGCCAAGGGGTTCGAGGGGCGGCTCAGGGCCCGGGGCCATGTGATCGCCGACCAATATGCCATGGCGCGCCGGGCGGGGTTCGACGAGGTGGAGATCTCTCCCGAACTCGCCGAGCGCCAGCCGGAGCCGCAATGGCTGGCCCGCGCCGACTGGCGCGCGCATGATTACCAGGCCCGCCTTCGCGGCCGTCGCCCCGCCGCCTGACGCGCTGTCTGACGCGCCGCCTGACCCGACCCATTGCCGAGAGATCCGATGACCGAACAGACCGCCGTGACCCAAGCCGCCTCGAAGATGGCCCTGCCCGATGCCCAGACCGTCACCTCGGTGCGCCACTACACCGACAGGCTCTTCGCCTTCCGCGTGACGCGGCCCGCCTCGCTCCGGTTCCGCTCCGGCGAGTTCGTGATGATCGGGCTCATGGGCGACAACGGCAAGCCGCTCCTGCGCGCCTATTCCATCGCCAGCCCGAGCTGGGACGAGGAGCTGGAGTTCTATTCGATCAAGGTGCCCGACGGGCCGCTCACCTCGAAGCTCCAGCATATCCAGCTCGGCGATCAGGTGATCCTGCGCCCGAAGCCGGTGGGCACGCTCGTCCATGACGCGCTCCTGCCCGGCAAGCGGCTCTATCTCTTCTCGACCGGCACGGGCTTCGCGCCCTTCGCCTCGCTCCTGCGCGATCCCGAGACCTACGAGCGCTTCGAGGAGGTCATCATGACCCACACCTGCCGCCAGGTGGAGGAGCTGACCTACGGCCGCGAGCTGATCGAGGGGCTGAAGAGCGACGAGATGATGCGCGAGCTGCTGGGCGACGGGCTGGACAAGCTCAAGTACTACCCGACGACCACCCGCGAGGAGAGCCCGAAGATGGGCCGCATCACGACGCTGATCGAGACTGGCGAGCTCTTCTCCGACCTCGGCGTGCCCCCCCTCGACCCCGCGACCGACCGTGCGATGATTTGCGGCAGCCTCGCCTTCAACGTCGACCTCAAGGCGCTCCTGGAGAAGGCCGGACTCCACGAGGGCGCCAATTCCGAGCCGCGCGAGTTCGTGGTGGAGAAGGCGTTCGTCGGCGAGGGGGTTTGAGGGGGCGCCGCTCTGCGCCTGACCGCGCCCCTCCGGCCTAGGGTGGGTTTGTATCCCCCTGCCCTGAAACCTACGCTGATGCGCAAGGCGCTCAGCCCGACCCCATCCGGCCAGCCCTACCCCAGCCGCGTCAGCAGCTCCTCAACGCTCTTCTTCGCGTCGCCGTAGAGCATCCGGCAGTTCTCCTTGTAGAAGAGCGGGTTCTCGATGCCCGAGTAGCCCGTGCCCTGCCCGCGCTTCGAGACGATGACCTCCTTGGCCTTCCAGACCTCCAGCACCGGCATCCCGGCGATGGGGGAGTTGGGGTCGTCCTGCGCCGCGGGGTTCACGATGTCATTGGAGCCGATGACGATGGCGACGTCCGTCTGCGGGAAGTCGTCGTTGATCTCGTCCATCTCGAGCACGATGTCATAGGGCACCTTCGCCTCGGCGAGGAGCACATTCATGTGCCCCGGCAGCCGCCCGGCGACGGGGTGGATGGCGAAGCGCACCTCCTTGCCCTTGGCCCGAAGCCGCCGTGTCAGCTCGGCCACCGGCTGCTGCGCCTGTGCCACGGCCATGCCGTAACCGGGCACGATCACCACGCTGTCCGCCTCCTCCAGAAGCGCCGCGACGGCGGCGGCATCCGTCGCCACCATCTCGCCCTCGACCTCCTGCGCGGGACCCGTGGTGCCGCCGAAGCCGCCGAGGATGACGGAGACGAATTTCCGGTTCATCGCCTTGCACATGATGTAGCTGAGGATCGCGCCGGAGGAGCCGACGAGCGCCCCGGTGACGATCAGGAGGTCATTGCCGAGCGTGAAGCCGATCGCCGCCGCCGCCCAGCCGGAGTAGCTGTTCAGCATCGAGACGACGACGGGCATGTCCGCCCCGCCGATCCCCATGATCAGGTGCCAGCCGATGAAGCCGGCGACGAGCGCCATGAGCAGCATCGTCCATATGCCCGCCCCGCCGGCGTAGAGCACCAGCAGAAGGAGGCAGAGCACCGCCGCGCCGAGGTTGAGCATATGGCCGCCCGGCAGCTTCGTGGGCTTGCCGTCGACCCGCCCCGCCAGCTTGCCGAAGGCGACGACGGAGCCGGTGAAGGTCACCGCGCCGATGAAGATGCCAAGCGCCACCTCGACATGGAAGATCCCGATCTCCATCCCGTCCTTCAGCCAGAGCGTCGCGCCGAAGGCGGTGAGATCCTTGCCGAGGATCAGCGCGTCGAGATCGGCGCCGGAGGCCTTCAGCCCCTCCACCCGGGTCAGCATGATGTCGGCCGAGAGGCCGATGAAGACGGCCGCGAGGCCGACGAAACTGTGGAGCGCCGCGACGAGCTGCGGCATCTCCGTCATCTGCACGCGGCCGGCCACGACCCAGCCGGCATAGGCGCCGGCGGCGATGGCGACGAGGATGAAGAGAAGGTTGTAGACCCCCGGCGCGAAGATCGTGGCGAAGACCGCCACACCCATGCCGGCGATCCCGTACCAGATGGCGCGCTTGGCGCTCTCCTGGTTCGAGAGCCCGCCGAGGGCGAGGATGAAGAGGATGGCCGAGACGATGTAGCAGGCCGAAACGAAACCGATGCTCATGGCGCCCTCCTCAGGATTTCTGGAACATGGCGAGCATGCGCCGGGTGACGAGGAAGCCGCCGACGATGTTGATCGAGGCGATCAGCACCGAGACGAAGGCGAGGATGACGACGATCCAGTTGCCGGACCCGATCTGCAGAAGCGCGCCCAGGATGACGATGCCCGAGATGGCATTCGTCACCGCCATGAGTGGCGTGTGGAGCGCGTGGGAGACCCCCCAGATCACCTGGAAGCCGACGAAGCAGGCGAGCGCGAAGACGATGAAATGGCTCATGAAGCTCGCGGGCGCCACGGCCCCGATGAGCAGCATCACCAGCGCGCCGATGGCGAGGATGGTGATCTGGCTCTTCGTCTGGCTGCGGAAGGCGGCGACCTCCTTGGCCTTCTTCTCCGCCGGCGTCAGCTCCTTCGGCTTCTCCTTCGGGCGGGCGGCGATGGCCTGCACCTTGGGGGGCGGCGGCGGGAAGGTGATCGCGCGATCCTTCACCACGGTGGCGCCGCGGATCACGTCATCCTCCATGTCCTGCACGATGGCGCCGTCCTTGCCGGGCGTGAGGTCGGTCAGCATGTGGCGGATGTTGGTGGCGTAGAGCGTGGACGCTTGCGCCGCCATTCGGCTCGGGTAATCCGTGTAGCCGACGATGATCACGCCGTTCTCGCTGGTGATCTTTTCGTCCCTGACGGTCAGCTCGCAATTGCCGCCGCGCTCGGCGGCGAGGTCGACGATGATCGATCCGGGCTTCATCGCCTCCACCATGTCCGCCGTCCAGAGCACCGGCGCGTCGCGGCCGGGGATCAGCGCCGTGGTGATGACGATGTCCACCTCCGGCGCCAGCTCGCGGAACTTCTTGAGCTGCTTTTCGCGGAATTCGGGGGAGGAGGGCGCGGCATAGCCGCCCGTAGTGGCGCCGTCCGCCGCCTCCTCGAAGTCGAGATAGACGAACTCGGCGCCCATGCTCTCGATCTGCTCGGCGACCTCCGGGCGCACGTCGAAGGCGAGCGTCACGGCGCCGAGCGAGGTGGCGGTGCCGATGGCGGCGAGCCCGGCGACGCCGGCGCCGATCACCAGCACCCTGGCGGGCGGCACCTTGCCGGCGGCCGTCACCTGGCCGGTGAAGAAGCGGCCGAAGTTGCTGCCCGCCTCGATCACCGCCCGGTAGCCGGCGATATTGGCCATGGAGGAGAGCGCGTCCATCTTCTGGGCGCGGGAGATGCGGGGCACCATGTCCATGGCGATCACCGCGGCGCCCTTCTCCTTGGCGCGCTCCATAAGCGCCTCGTTCTGCGCCGGCTGGAAGAGCGAGATGAGAAGCTGCCCCTCGTGAAGACGGTCGACCTCCGCATCCTGCGGGGCGCGGACCTTGACGATCACATCGGCGGCCGAAAACAGCGCGGCGGCATCGGGCAGAACCTCGGCCCCCGCCTCTTCATAGGCGGCATCCGCAAAGCCCGCGGCGCGCCCGGCGCCGGCCTCGATCAGCGCGGCATGGCCGAGCTTGGCGAGATCGCGGACGGAGGCGGGCGTCATCGCCACCCGCGCCTCGCCCGGCTCGATCTCTTTCGGTGCGCCGATCTTCATGAGTGCTCTCCCCCGTCTGAACCCCGTCGGGGCAGGATACTGCCCCACCGGGGGGGCACAAGCCCGGCCTGCGGCGGGATGACATATCGGCCCCATACGCGGGGTCGTGACAGCATGGCCATTGACGGGATGCGTTGATATAAACAGTTAGAGACAATGACCCGTCTGCCCACACATGCCGATACGCTCGAGGTTCGTGACGCCTGCCTGTGCCTGCACGCCCAGCGGGCGGCGCGGGCGCTGGCGCGGCGCTTCGATCTCGCCTTCCGCCCGGTGGGGCTGACCAACGGGCAATTTTCCCTGCTGATGTCGCTGAACCGGCCGGAGCCGCCCCGCATGGGCGATGTCGCCTGGGTTCTGGCGATGGACCGCACGACGCTGACGGCGGCGCTGAAGCCGCTGGAGCGGCGGGGCTATCTGGCCGTCGAGCCCGACGCCACCGACCGCCGCGCCCGGCGCCTGCGCCTGACCGAGGCGGGCCGCGAGGTGCTCGGCCGGGCGCTGCCGATCTGGCGGAGCGAGCACAAGGCGCTGGAGGAAGAGATGGGCCTGCCGGGCCTGCAGCTCTCGCTGATGAAGCTGGCGGCGGCGGCGCAGGTCGAGGAGTGAGGCGTGGGGGCTCTGGCCCCACACCCCCGAGGTATTTTCGGCCAGATGAAATGGGGGGGCGAGGTTTTCAGGCGACCAGCGCTTCGGCCTTCTTGAGGTCCACCGACACCAGTTGACTCACCCCCTGCTCGCCCATGGTGACGCCGAAGAGCCGGTCCATCCGACTCATGGTTACGGCATGGTGGGTGATGACGAGGAAGCGCGTCTCCGTCCGCCGGGTCATCTCGTCGAGCATGTCGCAGAAGCGGGTGACGTTGGCGTCGTCGAGCGGGGCATCCACCTCGTCGAGGACGCAGATCGGCGCCGGGTTGGCGAGGAACACGGCGAAGATCAGCGCCAGCGCGGTCAGCGTCTGCTCGCCGCCGGAGAGGAGCGACAGGGTCGAGAGCTTCTTGCCGGGCGGCTGGCAGAGGATCTCGAGCCCGGCATCCAGCGGGTCATCGGATTCGACCAGCTCCAGCCGCGCCTCGCCGCCGCCGAAGAGATGCTTGAAGAGCATGGTGAAATTCTCGTTCACCTGCTCGAAGGCGGTCAGCAGCCGCTCGCGGCCCTCCTTGTTGAGCGCGGCGATGCCGGTGCGCAGCGTGCGGATCGCCGCCTCGAGATCGGCCTTTTCCTTGACGAGCGTGTCATGCTCCTCGGCGACCTCGCGGCTGTCCTCCTCGGCGCGGAGGTTCACCGCGCCGAGCGCGTCGCGCTGCCGGCGGAGGGCCGAGATCTGCGTCTCGATCTCCTCCGAGCTGGCGCGCCCTTCGACGGCCTCGCCAAGGGAGTCGCGGAGCTCCTCGGGGCTCTGCTCGAGCGCCTCCTCGATGCGGGCCTCGGCGCCGGCGACCGCCTCGCGGGCGGCATCGCGGCGGGCCTCGGCGGCGGCGCGCGCCTCGCGGGCCTGGCCGGCGGCGGCCTCGGCCTCGCGGGCGGCGACGGTCGCCTCGCGAAGCGCCGCTTCGCCCTTGCCCAGCGCCTCGGTGGCCGAAGTCTTGCGCGCGCCGGCCTTGGCGATGGCGCCGGAGAGGGCCTCGCGCTTGCCCGCAATCTCCGCCGGCCCGCCCGTGGCGGCGGCGAGCTCGGCCTCCGCCTGCTCCTGACGGGCGGTGAGGTCGGCGCGGCGCGTGCCGGCGCTGGCCAGACGATCCTCCCAGCTCTTGCGCTCGCGGGCGAGCGTGGCAGCACGGGCGGCCCGCGCCTCGCCCTCGCGGCGAAGCTCATCATGCGCCGTGCGCCGGGCGATCATCGCCAGCCGCGCCGCCTCGACCCCGGTGCGCAGCTCGGCGGTGGAGGCGCGGGCGGCGGCGAGCTCCGCCTCGGGGATGGCCGCCGCCTCCGCCTCCTTCAGCGCCGTCGCCGCCTCGCGTGCCTCGGCCTTGAAGCGCGTCTCGGCGAGGGCCGCGCTCTCGCGCTTGCCCTCGGCGATGTTGCGCTCCGCCTCGGCGCGGGAGGCGCGGCGGCTCGCCTCGGCGACGGCGCCCTCCGCATCGCGGCGGGCGGCACGGGCGGTCTTCTCGGCCTCCGTCTCGGCCTTGAGGCGCGTGGCCAGCGCCTCATGCGCCTCGGCCGCCGCGGCGGCGCGGGCCTCGACCTCGGCCAGGTCGCGCGTCAACTCGGTGAGCCGGTTGCGCTGTTGCAGGCGTAGCGCCGCGGCGGTCGGCGCATCCTCGGCCCCGGCCGTGAACCCGTCCCACCGCCAGAGGTCGCCCTCGGGCGAGACGAGGCGCTGGCCGGGGAGGAGCTTCGGCTGCAGCGCCGCGCCCTCCCCCGCCGCCACCAGCCCGACCTGCGCGATGCGCCGGGCGAGGACGGCGGGCACCTCCATCCGCTCGGCCAGCGGGGTGGCACCCTCGGGCAGCGGCTGCGGCGCGGCATACTGGCCGAGCTCCGCCCAGCCGCTGGTGGCGGAGCCGGAGAGGACGGGCGCCTTCAGATCGTCGGCCAGCGCCGCGCCGAGCGCCTTCTCGAAGCCGGGCGCCACGGAGACGAGGTCGAGCACCTGCCCGCCTTCGGCCGCATCGCGCTCGACGAGGCGGCGGAGCGCCGCGACCTCGGCCTTGAGCGCGCTCGCCTCGCCCTCGACGCCCGAGCGGGCAGCGCGGGCCTCCGCCTCCGCGCCTTGCGTCGCCGCGCGGGCCGCCTCGGCCTCGGTGAGCGCCGCCTCGGCGCTGGCGGAGGCCCCGGCGGCCGCCTCTTCCGCGGCGCGGGCGGCGGCGAGGTCCGCCTCCGCCTTTGTGAGCGCCTCGGCGGCGGCATCGCGGGCGGCCTTGGCCTTTCCCATGGCCTCCTCGGCGCGGTTGCGCGTCGTCTGCCGCTCCTCGATCAGGCGCTGGGCCGACTGGTGGCGGGCGGCGAGGCGGGCGGCATCCTCGGTCGCCTCGGAGAGCGCCCCCTCGCGGGCGGCCAGCGCCTCGGCGGCGGCGCGGGCGGCCTCCGCCTCCTCCGCCAGCCGCGCCTCATGGCCCTCGCCGGCCTCGGTGAGGGCGGCCGCTTCCTCCGCCAGCTTCGCCAGCGTCGCCTCGGCATCGCCGCCGAGCTCCGCCTCGCGGGCGGCATCGCGGGCGAGCTGGGCGAGGGTGGATTGCAGCCGCTCGATGGCGCGGCGGGCGCGGGCCTCCTCCTCCTCGAGCTGCGCGCGCTCGAGCTCGAGCCTTTGGGCAAGGGCGGCAGCGATGGCCTCTTCCTCGCGGAGGGCCGGCATCGCCTCTTCGGCCTTGCCCCGCGCCGCCTCGGCCGCCCGCGCCGCGCTCTCGGCCTGCGAGGCGCCGAGCATCCTTTCGCGAAGCGCCGCCTCCGCCGCCTCCAGCGCCGCCCCCGCCTCGCGCCAGCGCCGCCAGAGCAGCAGCCCCTCCGCCTCGCGGAGCTTCGCCCCGATCTCGCGGTAGCGCGCCGCCGCCTTGGCCTGGCGCGCGAGCTGGGCGAGCTGCCCGGCGAGCTGCTCGATCACGTCATCGACCCGCGCGAGGTTCTGCTCGGCGCCGTTCAGCTTCAGCTCCGCCTCGTGGCGCCGCTGGTAGAGGCCCGAGATCCCGGCCGCCTCCTCCAGCACCCGCCGCCGCGCGGCGGGCCGGGCGTTGATCAGCTCGCTGATCTGCCCCTGCCGCACGAGCGCCGGCGAATGCGCGCCCGTGGAGGCATCGGCGAAGAGCATCTGCACATCGCGCGCCCGCACCTCCTTGCCGGAGAGCCGGTAGGCGCTGCCCACGTCGCGGGTGATGCGCCGGGTGATCTCGATATGATCGTGCTCGTTGAAGGCGGCGGGGGCGAGCCGGTCGGAATTGTCGATATGCAGCGCCACCTCGGCATGGTTCCGCGCCGCCCGCGTCGCGGCGCCGGCGAAGATCACGTCTTCCATGCCGCCGCCCCGCATCGCGGTCGGCCGCGTCTCGCCCATGACCCAGCGGAGCGCCTCGAGCAGGTTCGACTTGCCGCAGCCGTTCGGCCCCACGACCCCGGTCAGGCCCTCGTTGATCACGAGGTCCGTCGGGTCGACAAAGCTCTTGAAGCCGTTGAGGCGGAGCCGGGTGAAGCGCATCTGGATTTCGCTGCTCGCGATTCTTGGTTGGCAGGAAGCTTCGTCCCTCCCTTCCCCACGAGTCAACGCCCCGCATCCCAGATAGGGGCATCCGCCACCCTTTATCCACAAGATCTGGCCCCGCCCAACGCCGCCAGCCGCCTTCCACGCCCACACCACCAAGGCCGCTGCTTCGGAGCCGTCCATCGCTGGGGCCTCGTCCGGCCGCGGGGGCGGCCCGGTCAAGCGGAATTGCGGAGGCTCCGCCGCCCGGCACGGGCGGTGGAAACCGTCATTCTGCTTGACCGGGCCGGCCCCGTGGCCGAGGCCCCCTCAGCGATGGACGGCTCCGAAGCTGCTGCTTTGGTGAGTTCGGAAGCGAAGACCCCTCCTTTCCCTAACGCAGGCCGCAGCCCCGCCCCCTCACGCCCCCGGCGCGGGCCGCAGGCCCGCGCCCCCCGTCGCCGCGCGCCAGCGCGGCGAAACCCGGCAGCCGGCGCCGCCCTGCCGCTTTCGCCCCGCGAAACGCCGCGCCCAGCCTTGACCTCCCCCGGCGCCGGGCGCAGCATGAGCCCCGCAAGGTTCCCCGACGCGCGGCCGCCCAAGCGGCCGCCAGGGGTGAAACGGGAATGCGACGGGCCCGATCCATCCAGGAGGGTCCGGAATGCAGCCGCCCCCGCGACTGTCCGCGGCGAGCGCCCCCACCCGCCACTGGGCCGATGGCCCGGGAAGGCCGGGCGGCGCCCAGACCCGCCAGCCAGGAGACCGGCCTTGCCAGACATATCAGCCCCGTCGGTGGGACGGGAAGGAGCATGAGATGACCAATCCGCGCGCGGGCCGCATCCCCGCAACCATCGTCACCGGCTTTCTCGGCGCCGGAAAGACCACGCTCATCCGCCACATGCTGGCCCATGCCGGCGAGCGGCGCATCGCCCTCATCATCAACGAGTTCGGCGATCTCGGCGTCGACGGCGAGATCCTGAAGGGCTGCGGCGATGCCACCTGCCGCGAGGAGGATATCGTCGAGCTCTCGAACGGCTGCATCTGCTGCACCGTGGCCGACGATTTCCTGCCGATGATGGAGACGCTGCTCGCCCGGCCCGACCGGCCCGACCATATCGTCATCGAGACCTCCGGCCTCGCCCTGCCGCAGCCGCTGGTGCGCGCCTTCAACTGGCCGGGCATCGCCACGAAGGTGACGGTGGACGGCGTCGTCGTCCTCGTCGACGGGCCGGCGGTGGCCGCCGGGCGCTTCGCCCATGACCATGCCGCCCTCGAGGCGCAGCGCGAGGCGGACGGCAGCATCGACCACGAGACGCCGCTCTCGGAGCTCTTCGAGGATCAGCTCGCCTGCGCCGACATGATCGTCGTCTCCAAATCCGATCTGATGGGCGAGGCAGAGGCCGCCGCCCTAGCCGAAACCCTCGCCGCCGGCACCCGCCCCGGGGTGCAGGTGGTGAAGGCCTCGCACGGGGCCCTGCCCGCGGAGGTTCTCCTCGGCGTCGGTGCCGCGGCCGAGGCCGACATGGAGGGGCGGGCCGAGGTCCACCACGGCCATGAGGGCGAGCACCACGAGCACGACCACGACGAGTTCGAGAGCTTCACGGTGGACCTCGGCGAGGTCCCCGACCCCGCCGCCCTCACCCGCCGCCTCGCCGAGGTGATCACCGCCCATGACATCCTCCGCCTCAAGGGCTTCGCCGCGGTCGCCGGCAAGCCGATGCGCCTCGCCGTCCAGGCGGTCGGGCCGCGGGTGGAGAGCTACTTCGACCGGCCCTTCGGCACCGATCCCCGCGCCGGCCGCCTCGTCGTCATCGGCCTCGCCGGGCTCGACCGCGCCGCCATCACCTCGGCCATCGCCTCCATCGCCGCCCCCGCCCCAGCCGCCGCGCCCGTCCCGGCATGATCGCGCCCGATCCGGCGCTCACGATCCGCCGCGCCTCCCCGCATGAGCCCGGCGCCGCCGCGCTCCTGCATCAGAGCCACGCCCTGATGCAGGCGCTCTACCCGCCGGAGCAGAACCACTTTCTATCGCTGGACGCCCTCGCGGCGCCCGGCATCCTCTTCTTCCTCGCCGAGGAGGGGGCGACCGCGCTCGGCACCGGCGCCCTCGCCCTCCGCCCCGGCTATGGCGAGGTGAAATCCCTCTTCACCGCCGAGGCCGCCCGGGGCCGGGGCGTCGCCGCCGCCCTTCTCGCCACGCTGGAGGCCGAGGCCCGCGCCGCCAGCCTCCCCTGGCTCCGCCTCGAGACCGGCCCCGGCCTCGACGCCGCCCACAGGCTCTACACCCGCGCCGGCTTCACGCCCTGCGGCCCCTTCGGCGCCTACGAGGAAAGCCCCGGCTCGCTCTTCTTCGAGAAGGCCCTCTCGTGACCGCCGCACTGCACGCTGACCGGGTCCAACTCCGGCCCGTCCCCTCCGCTCATGTCCAGGCAACCGCAGGCGGCAGCGGCCCCCAAACCGCCCGCCTCACTGCGCCCCACGATCGGTCCCAACGCCCCTCCGCCCCCTCTCGCTTGTCTCCAAATACCCGCGGGGGGAGTCGCCCCGCGGGCGCCCGTTCAAGGAGCGGGGGGCAGCGCCCCCCTCTCATCGGCCCGACACCATGCATCTGATCGCCGCCACCCCCGGAGAGATCGCCGACGGCTCCCAGCCGGTGGACACCACCCAGTCCCCCGCCGAGCTCGTCGTGATCTCCGCCGCCGATACCGAGCTCGCCGCCCTCGCCATGGCGCGGGCGGAGATGCCCGCCCCGCCCGGCCTCCGCCTCATGCGCCTCCAGCATCTCGCCCATCCGATGAGCGTCGATCTGCATCTCGAGAGCTGCGCCACCCACGCCCGCCTCGTCATCGCCCGTATCCTCGGCGGCGCGCCCTACTGGAGCCACGGGCTCGCCCAGTATTCGGCCCGGCTCGCCGAGGCCGGCGTCGCCTTCGTCGCCCTCCCCGGCGACGACAAGCCCGATGCCGAGCTCGCCTCCCTCTCCACCGTGCCCCCGGAGGATTACGCGGCCCTCCACGCCTTCCTCACCGAAGGCGGCCCGGCCAATGCCGCGGGTTTCCTCGCCCATGCGCGGGCGATGATCCAGGGCGCCGCCCGCCCCGCGCCGGCGCGCCCCTTCCTCAAGGCCGGCCTCTACTGGCCCGGCCAGCCGGAGCCCGCCCTCGCCGACCTCCGCGCCCACTGGGCGCCGGGCGCGCCCGTCATTCCCATCGTCTTCTACCGCGCAATCCTCCAGGGCGGCGGCCTCGCGCCGGTCGACCGGCTGACGAAGGCGCTCCTCCGCGCCGGCCTCGCCCCCCTCCCGGTCTTCGTCACCTCGCTGAAGGACGATCTTTCCGCCGCCACGCTCCAATCCCTCTTCACCGAGGCCCCGCCGGAGGTGATCCTCAACCTCACCTCCTTCGCCACCGCCGCCCCGGGCGAGACTGGCCGCAACCCGCTCGCCGCCCCTGCCGCCAACGGCGCCCCCGTCCTGCAGGCCATTCTCGCCGCCGGCAGCCAGGAGGCTTGGGAGGCCTCCGCCGCCGGCCTCTCCGCCCGCGATGTCGCCATGAACGTCGCCCTGCCGGAGGTCGACGGCCGGCTCATCACCCGGGCCATCGCCTTCAAGGATGCCGCCTGGCGCGACGAGGCGACCGAATGCGAGATCGCCACCTGGGGGCCGAAGGGCGACCGCATCACCTTCCTCGCCCGCCTCGCCGCCGCCTGGGCGCGGCTCCGCGCCACTCCGCCGGCAGAGCGCCGCACCGCCCTCATCCTCGCCAACTACCCGAACAAAGACGGCCGCCTCGCCAACGGCGTCGGCCTCGACACCCCGGCCTCCACCACCGAGGCGCTCCGCCTCATGGCCGGTACCGGCTACGACACCACGGGCGCGCCCGAGACCTCCGCCGAGCTCATGGCCACCCTGATGTCCTGCCCCACCAACTGGCTGACCGACCGCGCCGAGCGGCAAGGCGGCATCCGCTATCCCCTCTCCGCCTACAAACAGGCCTTCGCCGCCCTCCCCTGGGCCGCCAAGGAACAGATCCTCACCCGCTGGGGCCCCCCGGACTCCGATCCCTTCATCTGGCCCGAAATACCTCCGCCGGAGGCAGCCGAAGGCTCCTCTTCTCCCGCCCCCGCCTTCGCCCTCTCCGCCCATGTCTTCGGCAAGACCGTGGTCGCCATCCAGCCGGCCCGCGGCTACAACATCGACCCCGACGAGACCTACCACTCGCCCGACCTCCCCCCGCCGCACCACTACCTCGCCTTCCATTTCTGGCTCCGCGACACCTTCGGCGCCGACGCCGTCGTCCACATGGGCAAGCACGGCAATCTCGAATGGCTGCCGGGCAAGGGGCTCGCCCTCTCCGAGACCTGCTGGCCCGAGATCGCGCTCGGCCCCCTGCCGAACCTCTACCCCTTCATCGTCAACGACCCCGGCGAGGGGAGCCAGGCCAAGCGCCGCACCGCCGCCGTGGTGCTCGATCACCTGACCCCGCCCATGACCCGGGCGGAGACCTACGGCCCCCTCGCCGAGCTCGAGGCGCTGGTCGACGAATATTACGAGGCCGCCAGCCTCGACCCGACCCGCGCGGCCCGCCTCTCGAAGGACATCCTCTCCCTCGCCGAGACCACCGGCATCGCCGCCGATGCCGGCCTAACCTCGGCGGAGGACCTCACCCGGCTCGACGCCTGGCTCTGCGAGATCAAGGAGGCGCAGATCCGCGATGGCCTCCACATCTTCGGCCAGTCGCCCATCGGCCCGCAGGCGCGCGACCTCGCCCTCGCCCTCGCCCGGCTGCCCCGCGGGGACAGGCCGTCCCTCCTCCGCGCGCTGGCGGAGGACCTCGGCCTCGGTTTCGACCCGCTCACCACCACGCTCTCCGACCCCTGGGCCGGCCCCTTCCCCGAGGCGCTCGGCCCCGGCCCCTGGCGGACGGCCGGCGACACGGTCGAGAGGCTGGAGGCCCTCTCCATCGCCCTCGCGGATGGCGAGACGTGCTGCCCGGGGCCGGCGAGCGAGGCCGTCCTGCAAGAGCTCCAGACCGAGCTCGCCCCCGCCATCGCCGCCTGCGGCCCGGCGGAGGCCGCCGCCCTTCTCACCGCCCTCGACGGCCGCGCCATCCCGCCCGGCCCTTCCGGCGCCCCCACGCGTGGCCGCCCCGACGTCCTCCCCACGGGCCGGAACTTCTATTCCGTCGACGCTCGCGCCGTGCCGACGCCCACCGCCTACAGCCTCGGCCGCCGCTCCGCCGAACTACTGGTCGAGACCTACCTCCAGGAGCATGGCGACTGGCCGCGCGCCATGCTGCTGACCGCCTGGGGCACGGCGAACATGCGCACGGGCGGCGATGACATCGCGCAGGGCCTCGCGCTCATGGGGGTGAAGCCGACGTGGGATGCGGCGAACCGCCGGGTCACCGGCTTCGAGATCCTGCCGCTCAGCCTCCTCGGCCGCCCCCGCGTCGATGTCACGCTCCGCGTATCGGGCTTCTTCCGTGACGCCTTCCCGCAGCTCATCGCGCTCTTCGGCAGCGCCGCCAAGGCGGTGCAGGCGCTGGACGAGCCGGCGGAGGAGAACCCCGCCAGCCAAAGCCCCGGCCCTCGCGTCTACGGCGCCAAGCCCGGCGCCTATGGGGCGGGCCTTCAGGCGCTGATCGACGAGGGCGGCTGGGCCACCCGCGCCGATTTCGCCGAGGCCTACCTCCAATGGGGCGGCTTCGCCTACGAGGCCGGGCAGGAGGGCGCGCCGGACCGGGCGGGGCTGGAGGCGCGGCTGAGACAGACCGACGCCATCGTCCAGAACCAGGACAACCGCGAACACGACCTCCTCGATTCAGACGATTACTACCAGTTCGAGGGCGGCGCCGCGGCCGCCGTCGCAACGCTGCAGGGCCGCGACCGGCCCGTCTATCACAACGATCATTCCCGCCCAGAACGCCCGGTGATCCGGCGGCTGGAGGAGGAGATCTCCCGCGTCATGCGCGCCCGGGTGGTGAACCCGAAATGGATCGAGGGCGTGAAGCGCCACGGCTACAAAGGCGCCTTCGAGATCGCGGCGACGGTCGATTACCTCTTCGCCTTCGCGGCCACGACCGGCGCCGTGAAGCCCCATCATTTCGACCTGACGGAGGCCGCCTTCCTCGCCGATGACGCGACCCGCGCCTTCATCGAGGAGGCCAACGCCCCCGCCCTCGCCGAGATCGCCCGCCGCCTGCAGGAGGCCATCGACCGCGGGCTCTGGACGCCCCGCTCCAACTCCGCCCGCGCCCGCATCGCGGCGCTCCTGTGACCCACCTCCGCCTCGAGGGCGCCGGCGAGGCCGCCCAGCGCGCCGCGCTCATGGAGATCGTCCGCGCCAGCCCGCGCCTCATGGCCGCCTTCGAGGCGGCCCGGGATCTCGACCTCCCCGACTGGTGGATCGTCTCGGGCGCGCTCTACAATCAGGTGTGGAACGCCCTCACTGGGCGGCCGGAGCTCTACGGCGTCAAGGACATCGACCTCTTCTATTTCGACCCGGACACGAGCTGGGCGGCGGAGGATCGCGTCATCCGCGCCGCCACCGCCCGCTTCCCCGGGGAGCCGCCGCTGGAGGTGCGCAATCAGGCGCGGGTGCACCTCTGGTACGAGCAGCATTTCGGCCGGCCCTGCCCCGCCTACCGGAACAGCCGTCAGCCGATCGACCACTTCGCCTGCCGGACGCATTGCGTCGGCATGAAGCTCTTGGAGTCAGGGGATTTCGAGATCTATGCGCCCTATGGGCTCGGGGACATCTTCGCCTTCCGGCTGACGCCCAATCCGGTCATGGATAACCGCGCCACGCATGAGGCCAAGGCGGCCCGGGCCGTGGCGCTCTGGCCAGAGCTCGCAGTCGAGCCCTGGCCAGGGCTGAGGGGTCACGCCATCGCCAGCGCGGCGACACCGACGTAGGCGAAGAGAAGGGCAATCGAGAAATAGGCCATGATTTACTGTCCGATCTGAGGGGGCGCCGCGCGCCCGGTTGCCGGAACAGCGCGGAAGACCGCCGATCGGTTCCGTCACAGGTGGCGATTTCCCGCCGGACCCATCTTGACGGCGCCGACGGCGCCCGGAGTATCGCCACATGACGACCGGACATTGCCTCTGCGGCGCCTGCGCCTTCGCCTTTGACGGGCCCGCCAACTGGCAGGCCTATTGCCATTGCGAAAGCTGCCGGCACGCAACCGCCGCGCCGGTCGCCGCCTATATTGCCGCCCCGGCGGGGTCATGGCGCTGGACGGGCGCCGCGCCGAAGGTCTACGAGAGCTCCCCCGGCCAGCGCTGGCACTTCTGCCCCACCTGCGGCAGCCATCTCGCCTACGATTCGGATCGCTATCCGGAGGAGATCCACTTCATGGCCGCATTGGTGGACGACCCCTCGGGCATCGCGATGGCCGCCCATGCCCATGCCGAGGAGCGGCTCCCCTGGCTGACGATGCACGATGGCCTCCCGCGGGAATGAGGCGTCTCGGCCCCGGCGATCCGGCGCTCACCGAGGTGCTGGCGCTCATCCGCGCCGCCTTCGCGGGGATGGAGGGGCGGATCGATCCGCCCTCCTCGATGCATCGGCTCGATGCCGCGGCGCTGGAAGCTCAGGCGGCGGAGGCGGAGGTCTGGGTCATTGGCGCGCCGGTCCGCGCCTGCGTGATCCTCACGCCGAGGGCCTCCGCGCTTTACCTCGGCAAGCTCGCCGTGGCGGCGGAGGCGCGGGGCCAGGGCCTCGCCCGGGCACTTGTGCAGCAGGCGGAGGCCCGGGCGCGGGCGCTGGGCCTGCCGGCGCTGGAGCTGCAGACGCGGGTGGAGCTCACTGAGAACCACGCGACCTTCGCGGCGCTGGGGTTCGAGGAGGTCGGGCGGACCTCCCATGCGGGCTTCGACCGGCCGACCACGATCCTTTTCAGGAAAGTCCTGGCCTAGCGCCCCGTGAACCGCGGCGCGCGTTTTTCGAGGAAAGCCGCGACGCCCTCGGCGAAATCCTCCGTCCCCACACACTCGCCCTGCAACCTTGCCTCCAGCGCCAGTTGCTCGGCCAGCCCGTGGCCCGGGCTGGCGCGGAGGGCGGCCTTTGTGCGCGAGAGCGCGGCGGGTGGGCCGGCGGCGAGACGGGCGGCGCGGGCCTGCCAATGGGCGGTGAAGGTCTCCTCCGGCACCGCCTCCCAGATGAGGCCGATGCGGGCGGCCTCGGCCGCGGGCAGCGTCTCGCCGAAGAGCGCCAGCCCCATGGCGCGGGCGGAGCCGGTGAGGCGCGGCAGAAGCCAGGTGCCGCCGGCGTCGGGGATCAGGCCGATGCACGAGAAGGCCTGCGAGAAGCTCGCCGCCTCGGAGGCGATGACCACGTCGCAGGCCAGCGCCAGATTGGCGCCGGCGCCCACCGCCGGGCCGTTCACGGCGGCGATGACCGGCTGGGGCGCCTCGGCGATGGCCATGAGAAGCGGCACGTATTCTTCCGCAAGGATGCGCTCCGTCTCCTCCGGCGTGAGCCCCTGCCCGTCTGCCAGATCCTGCCCGGCGCAGAAGGCGCGGCCGGCGCCGGTGAGGACGATGACGCGGATGCCGTCGGGCGCGTTGAGCGCCGCGAGAAGCCGCCGCCGCAGGCTGGACGAGAGCGCGTTCATGACCTCCGGCCGGGTCATCGTGATGACCCTGATACCGCCCTCGTCGCTGATCTCGATCTCGCTCATGGCGCTACCCTTGCGCGGGGTGGGCACGCCGCCCAAGCGGAACGGCGCGTCATTCCTTGAGGAGCTCGGCGAGCCGCGCTTCCTCCTCCGCGCTCAGGCCCTCCGCCTCGGGCGTGGCGGCGCGGCGGCGCACGGCGGCGAGGCCGATGCCGCCGGCGAGGAGCAGCATGAGCGGCCCGCCGAGCCAGAGCGCCAGATTGGCGCCCTCCGCCGGCGGCCGCATGAGGACGAACTCGCCGAAGCGATCGGTGAGGAAAGTCACGACCTCGGCGTCGCTGTCCCCCGCCACCAGCCGCTCGCGGATGATGAGCCGGAGCGTCCGGGCGATGTCGGCGTTGGAATCGTCTATCGTCTCGCCCTGGCAGACGGGGCAGCGGATGCCCTGCGAGATGTCGCGAGCGCGCGCCTCGAGCGCCGGGTTGTCCAGCATCTCGTCCGGCTGCACGGCGAGCGCGGGGAGCGGCAGCGCCAGCAGAAGCGCGAGGAGGAGCGCCCTCATTCCGCCGCCACCGGCGCCGGGCGGGCGGGTTTCGCCCCCGCCGCGACGCGCAGACGCCGGTCGGTCAGCGACAGGAGGCCGCCCAGCGCCATCAAGAGCGAGCCGCCCCAGATCCAGCCCGCGAAGGGCTTGATATAGGCGCGGACGGCCCAGCCGCCGCTCTCCTGCGGGTCGCCGAGGACGAGGTAGACATCGCGGAAGAGCCCGCTGTCGATGGCCGCCTCGGTGGTGGGCATCCCGGCGACGGGGTAGACGCGCTTCTCGGGGTAAAGATGGGTGAGGAGCCGGCCGCCGCGGCTAAGCTCCATATCCGCCATGGTCGTCAGGTAATTGGGGCCGCGCCCCTCCTCGACCCCGGCGAGCGTGACCTCGTAGCGGCCGAGGGGGAAGGTCTCGCCCTCCTGCACCACGCGGATATCCTCCACCGCGCCGGCGGAGAGGATGGCGATGCCGAGGATCGTGACGCCCAGCGCGCCATGGGCGATGACGCGCCCCCAGTCGGCGCGCGGCAGCCGCAGGAGCCGCCGCGGCTGGCGGCCGGCGCGGAGCCAGGCGTCGGTCAGTGCGCCGAAGATCACGAAGGCGCCGATGCCGGCGGCGAGCGCGCCGACGGCCGAACGGCCGGTCAGCAGCGCATAGGCCAGCGCGCCGATGGCGAGCGCGAGCGCCAGCGCCGGCGCCATGTCGCGCGCCGCCCGGCCGATGCGCCCCCGCTTCCAGGCGAGGACGGAGCCGATGGGCAGGATGACGGCGAGGCCGAGGAAGACGGGCACGAAGGCGGCGTTGAAGAAGGGCGCCCCGACGGAGAGGACGCGGCCGAGCACCACCTCGGCGAAGAGCGGCCAGAGCGTGCCGAGAAAGACGATGAAGCAGGCGGTGGCGAGGAGCACGTTGTTGACGACGAGCGCGCTCTCGCGGCTGACGAGCCCGAAGACCCCCTTGGCCTGCATCGCCCCGGCCCGCGCGGCATAGAGCGTCAGCCCGCCGCCCACGAAGATCGCGAGGAGGACGAGGATCGCCACCCCGCGCGTCGGGTCCGTCGCGAAGGCATGGACGGAGGTGATCACGCCCGAGCGCACGAGGAAGGTGCCGAGAAGCGAGAAGCCGAAGGCGAGGATGGCGAGGAGGATCGTCCAGCTCTTCAGCGCCTCGCGCTTCTCGGCGACGATGGCGGAATGAAGGAGCGCCCCGGCGATCAGCCAGGGCATGAAGGAGGCGTTCTCCACCGGATCCCAGAACCAGAAGCCGCCCCAGCCGAGCTCGTAATAGGCCCACCACGAACCCATGGCGATGCCGATGGTCAGGAAGATCCAGGCGGCGAGCGTCCAGGGCCGGACCCAGCGCGCCCAGGCGGCATCGACCTTGCCCTCGATCAGCGCCGCGATGGCGAAGGAGAAGGACATCGAGAGCCCGACATAGCCGAGGTAGAGGAAGGGCGGATGGAAGGCGAGCCCGGGGTCCTGCAGGAGCGGGTTGAGGTCGGCCCCGTCGAAGGGCGGGGAGGCGAGGCGGAGGAACGGGTTGGAGGTGAAGAGGATGAAGGCGGCGAAGGCCGCGCCGATGGCCCCCTGCACGGCGAGGACGAGCGCCTTGAGGCGGAGCGGCAGGTTGCCCCCGAAGGCCGCGGCGGCGGCGCCGAAGAGCGCGAGGATCAGGAGCCACAGGAGCATGGAGCCCTCGTGGTTCCCCCAGGTGCCGGCGATCTTGTAGAGCATCGGCTTGGCCGAATGCGAATTGTCGGCGACGAGGGCAAGCGAGAAATCCGAGGTCATGAAGGCGCGCATCAGCGCGGCGAAGGCGAGCCCGGTGACGAGGAACTGGGCGAGCGCGGCCGGCCCGGCAAAGGCCATCCATCCCTCCCAGAGCTTCGCCCGGCCCACAGCAGGGACGACCGTCTGCAGCACGGCGACGATGAGGGCGAGGATGAGGGCGAAATGTCCGAGCTCGGCAGTCATGCCGGCGTTATAGGCCGGGCGCGAGGCCGGGCCAATGGGATGCGGCACGGCGGATGGTCACGGAGGCGGGAGGGGGGTGGACCGACGCTGATGCGGAGCCCCCGCCCGGTGCGCGCCGGTACGGCGCAGGGCGAGCGCCGGCCCGTCCCGCGGGCTGGCGCTCTGGTGGGGTCGGGGGCGGCGGATGGGTCGGAGTATTCGGCAACATAAAGCGCGTTGCGGCGCCGGCGGGAGCGCCAACCCCCGGGCCGGCGCTCGCCCTGCGCGGCGCCGTCAGGACTCGGCTCGGCCCGCACTTGCGGGCGGGCCCGCGGGTCAGGGAAAGGTGGGTTGAAACCCACCCTACCCTTCCCGCCACTCGGTCAGCGCTGGGTTGTCGCCGGAGAGGTCCGGCTCGGCGGCACCGGCCTCCCGCGCCGGCGCCGGTGCCGACGGCCCCGCCGCCGCCAGCGTGCCGACCACCGCCCGCTGGAAGTTCTGGGCGCTCGTCTGGTAGCGGGCGCCGAAATAGAAGGAGACGACCGCCCCCATCAGCCACCAGAGTGGCTCCGGCACCGCCGCGAGGCCGCCCATCCGGGCTGCGAACCACTCCGGCGCGGCCATGGCGGAGACGAGGAGGAAGATGCAGCCGAAGGCCAGCATCGGGCGCGGCAGGCGGTTGAGCCCGTCGATCAGCCGGTCGAACCAGCCGCGCCGCTCATGGGCAAATTCCGCCGCGAATTGCTGGAGCGCCGCATTCCTCCCCTCGGACGCCCTCGCATCGGCATTCTCGGCGTTCACGCGGAAGACCTCCGCCGTCTCGCGGATCACATTCGGCCCGGCGCCGACCAGCGGCGCGAGAAGGTTCCCGATCAAGCCCATGCCGCCACCCGGGCGCGGTGCTCGGCCTCCGTCAGGTGGAAGCGGGGCGCGATGAAGGCCTCGGCCCGGGTGATCCAGCCGCCTTTGCCGCCGTCGCGGCGGCGGGCGTATTTGCGGCTCGCCGGGCGGGCGTCGGCGAGGGCGTAATAGTAGTTCCGCCGGGCGATGCCGTAGGCATCAACGAAGTGGCGCGGCGCCGCCTCGGCCGCCGCGCGGGCGGCGGAGATGGTCTGCGGCCCGATCACCCCGTCGACCGCGCAATCGATCCGCATGTCGCGGATGAGGCGCTGCAGGATGCGCACCGCATTGGCGCCCGCATTCACATACATGTCGAAGACGGACGGCTGCACCGCCTCCGGCAATTCGGCGATGCGGGGGCGGCGGAAGTAATGCTCGACGAAGATGTCGGCCGCCTGGGCGCGGGTCAGCCTGCGGACGTCGGCCTCCGTCACGCGGCCGTCGCGGTCGAGGTCGAGCCCCAGCCGCTGCATTGTGCCGATGGTGACGCCGTATTTGGTCGCCCCGCCCGGATCGTCCGGGTCATTCACGAAGCCGCCCTCCCGGGCGACGATCTCTTCGGCAATCTCTCTGACGCTCTGCATCGGGGCCCCCTCTCGCCTGAGGGGGCCAGCTTCGCGAAGGCGCGTTAATCCGCCGGAGCGCCACCGACCGTTGCGGGGTCGAGGGGCCCCGCGTCGCGGAGCGCATCCTCGAGCTCGCGGGGGCGGTAATCCTCGTCATGCTTGGCGAGGATCTCGGAGGCGACGAAGGTGCCGTCGACATAGCGGCCCTGGCCGATCATGCCCTGCTCCTCGGCGAAGAGATCGGGCAGGATGCCGTCGAAAACCACCGGGATCTCCCAGGCGCCGTCGGTGACGCGGAAAGAGACCTCCGTCCCCTGCCCGCGGGTGAGGCTGCCCGCCTCCACCAGACCGCCGAGGCGGAAGACCTCGTCGGGCCCCGGGGGCGCCTCGGCGATCTGGCTGGGGGAGCGGAAGTAGTTGATGCCGTCGCGCATGGCATAGCCCGCGAGCGCCGTGGCGCCGGCGAGCGCCACGAAGGTGACGAGGATCACCTGCACGCGCCGCCGCTTCTTGAGCCCCTTGAACCCCGCCATCAGCGCCTCACGGGAAGACCGGGGCCAGCATGAGCCCTCGGGTCTCGGGCAGCCCCAGCATCAGGTTGGCGTTCTGCAGCGCCTGACCGGAGGAGCCCTTGCAAAGGTTGTCGAGCGTCGCCGTCACCATCGCATAGCCGGCCACCCGGTCGGCCGCGACGCCGATATGGCAGAAGTTCGAGCCGGTCACGTCGGCCATCTGCGGCATCTGGCCGAGGGGCAGGAGCTCGATGAAGGGCTCATTGCCATAGGCCTCGGTGAAGGCCGCATGGATCGCCTCGGCATCGCCGGACACATAGCAGGTGGCGAGGATGCCCCGGTTGACCGGTACGAGGCTCGGCGTGAAGCGGATGCGCACGTCCCGCCCGGCGAGCGCACTGAATTCCTGATCGAATTCGCCGAGATGCCGGTGGGTGCCGCCGAAGGAATAGGTGGTGACGTTGGTCGAGCGCTCGGCGAAGAGCATGTTCTCCTTGAGAGACCGCCCCGCGCCGGTGATGCCGTTCTTCAGGTCGCAGACGATGTCGTCGAGCCCGATCACCCCGGCGGAGATCAGCGGCCGCAGGGCGAATTGCACGGTGGCGGCGTTGCAGCCCGTGCCGGCGACGAGCCGGGCGCCGGCGATCTCGTCCCGGTAGAATTCCGTCAGCCCGTAGACGGCGGAGGGCTGCAGCTCCGGCGCGTCATGCGGGCGCTTGTACCAGAATTCATAGGCGGCGGGGTCACGCAGCCGGAAGTCGGCGCCGAGGTCGACGACCTTCACGCTCTCCGGCAGCGTCTTGACGATGGCCTGGGAGAGCCCGTGCGGCAGGGCGCAGAAGACGAGGTCCACCGCGCCGAAATCCACCTCCTCCACCGTGGTCAGCACGGGCAGGTCGAGATGGCGCAGGTGCGGATAGACGGAGGCCATGGTCTGGCCCGCCTTGCGGTCGGCGGTGAGCGCGGTGATCTCAAGGTCGCCATGGGTGGCGATGAGGCGGACAAGCTCTGCCCCGGTATAGCCGGAGGCGCCGAGAATGGCGACGGAATGGGTCATGATTTCAGCTCCCTGAGAGGAGGACATAGGATCGGGTGGGGTCCGGCGCAATTCAGGCCGGCGTGAACTCGATCTTTCGTCGCAGGAACTGCGTGGCCTGGTTCGACACCCGCTCCGGCTTGCCGGTGGTGAGGAAGAGGCTCTCCGCCCCCGCCCCGGCCATCTCCGGCCGGCGGGTCAGGTAGTCGGCAAGGCTCTCGGCCACCAGCGTCGGCTGCGAGAAGACCTGCACCTTGGGGCCGAGCGCCTCGGCGAAGATCTCTTCCACCAGCGGATAATGCGTGCAGCCGAGGACGGCGGCATCGGGCTCGGGCATCTTCCTGAGGAGCGCCTCGACATGGGAGCGGACGAGCGCCTCGGCGAGGATCATGTCGCCCTCCTCGATCGCGTCCACCACGCCGCCGCAGGCCTGCGCCTCGACATCGACGCCGATGGCGCGGAAGGCCAGCTCGCGCTGGAAGGCGCGGCTCCGCACGGTCGCGGGGGTGGCGAAGAGCGCCACATGCTTCACGCCGACCTCGCGGGGGGGCGAATTGTCCCCCCATTGCCGCTCGGTCAGCGCCTCGATCAGCGGCACGAAGACGCCGAGGACGCGCTTGCCCTCGGGCACCCAGGATTCCTGCATCTTGCGGAGCGCGGCGGCGGAGGCGGTGTTGCAGGCGAGGATGACGAGGTCGCAGCCGGCCTCGAAGAGGCGCGAGACGCCGGCGGTCGTCAGATCGAAGATGTCGGCGGCATCGCGCACGCCATAGGGCGCGTTGGCATTGTCGCCGTAATAGACGAGCGGCAAGTCCGGCAGGCGGCGGTTGATGGCGCCGAGCACCGTCAGCCCGCCGAGCCCGCTGTCAAAGATCCCCACCGCCATCTGCCCGCTTTCCCCTGCCCGCCTGGTACTTCCGTTCGAATTCGCGCCCGTAGCCGCTGGCGTCAACCGCTTTCGGTGCAAGGTCATAGGTCGATTTGCGCAGGAATGCCATCATCGCCTTGGCGTCGCCCTTCCGCGCATCGAGCTCCGCCCGCGGGATCGGCCGGCCGATGGCGACGCGGACCGGCGCATTGAGCCGCGCGCGGAACTCGCGGATCAGCATCCCCATGCGCAACGTCGTGTGCAGATGGCTCGCGATGTTGAAGAGCCGCGAATTGTGCCCGTCGAAGAAGACCGGCACGACGACGGCATCCGAACGGGCGATCATCTTGGCGGTGAAGTTGCGCCACATCGGGTCGAGCGGCGGCTTGAACGGCCCCGCGCCGGTGGAGACCGTCCCCCCGGGGAAGATGCCGATGGCGCCGCCCTGCCCCAGCCAGGCCAGCGCCTCGGCCCGGGTCTCGAGGTTCGCGCGCGCCGCCTCCTTCGTCTCGTCGAAGGAGATGGGCAGGATCACCTTCTCGAGGTCCGGCGACTTGCGGAAGATCCGGTGGGCCAGAACCTTGAAGGCGCCGCCGCGGCGGGACGACAGGATATGGCCCATCATCAGCCCGTCGAGAATGCCGTAGGGATGGTTCGAGACGACGATGAGCGGCCCCTCGGCCGGGATGTTCTCCAGCGCGCCGGCGACGACCTCCAGCCGCAGCCCGTAGCGCTCGGGGACGACCTGCCAGAAATCGGCGCCGCTCTCGACCTCCTCGGCATAGCCGCGGACCTTGCGGATGAGCTTCAGCCGGCCCGTGGCATTCTCCATCACACGGATCACGGCCCGCCCGCCGCGCGTCTGCGCGGAGCTGGCGTAGGTGATGTCGCGCGCGATCTGCTTTTCAGCCATCGAGGCTCTTTCGGGCGGCCGCCGCTTGGGCGCTTCGGCGCCGATATACGCGCGATCATGTGAAAGAAAAGCAATATTGAGAGGTTTCAGGGCAACGTGCGCAGGTGTGAATGGCTCTGACGCCACTGCACGGCCCCGCCGCCCTTGCCTGATTCGCGCCAACGCGCATAGAAGGGCCAGCCCTTGAACCGAAAGGCCCCGCCCATGATGGACTGGGATAAGTTGCGCATCTTTCACGCGGTGGCCGATGCCGGCTCGCTGACGCATGCCGGCGACTCGCTCCATCTCAGCCAGTCCGCCGTGTCGCGGCAGATCCGGGCGCTGGAGGAATCGCTCAACACCACGCTCTTCCACCGCCATGCGCGGGGGCTGATCCTGACCGAGCAGGGCGAGCTTCTGTTCGAGGCGACGCGCGCCATGAACAAGCGGCTAGAGACCGCCGAGGCCCGCATCCGCGACAGCGAGGAGGAGGTGTTCGGCCAGCTCCGCGTCACCACGACGACGGGCTTCGGCACGCTCTGGCTGGCCCCGCGGCTGACGCAGCTCTACAAGAAATACCCCGAGATGAAGATCGACCTCATGCTCGAGGAACGCGTGCTCGACCTGCCGATGCGCGAGGCCGATGTGGCCATCCGCATGAAGGAGCCGAGCCAGGCGGATCTCATCCGCAAGAAGCTCATGTCGATCCGGATGCGGCTTTACGCCTCGCGCGAGTATCTCGACGAGCGCGGCGTGCCCGAGACGATCGAGGATATCGCCAACCACCGGCTGATCTCGCTCTCGCCCTCCTCGCCGCAGGTCTCGGCCGGCAAGATGCTGGTGCAGCAGCTCATGGCGCACGAGATGCCCTCGCTGCTGACGGTCAACAACTACTTCGGCGCGCTGCAGGCGGTGCTGAACGACCTCGGCATCGGCGTGCTGCCCGATTACGTGGTCGAGGATTTCCCGCATCTGGTGCGGGTGCTGCCGGACGTGGAATCGGGCGAGGTGCCCGTCTTCCTCGCCTATCCCGAGGAGCTCCGGCAATCGAAGCGCATCTCTGCCTTCCGCGACTTTGTGCAGGAAGAGGTGATCGCCCACCGGCGGCGGATGCGCGAGACGGTGGAGGGCCTTGCCGGCACCGATCAGACATCCACCACCGCTGGCGACTGACCGCGACCACTCGCCCCGAGATTGTGCAGGCTTGCAACAGGTGCATGGCCGCAATGTTGCTGCAGCTGCGAAAACCTCTTGCCCGGCCATGAGGGCACTTCTATCTGGATAGGTGAGGCGGGCGATCCGCTTGCGCATCCCCTCCTCATACCTCCCTGTTGGACTTCGCCGGGCTTCGTGCCCGGCGTTTTTTTTTGCTCCGTTTCACCTTGCGGGTGCGGGGTGGAAACGCGCGTTTCCAGCGCGACTCCCGGATTCGCCTACAAATTCCTGAAAATTCAGTTGGTTACAATTCTTCCGAATTCGGAACTGCGGTAACGACAGGCCGCTTGTTTCCGCAACGTCCGGCCGCGGGCGGCAATGGCCGCCTTTCGGATCCGGCTGAAACAGATGGAGGAACACCAATGCGACTGCTCATGGCGACGACCTCTCTTGTTTGTACGATGTCCCTCGTTCCCAACCTCTCCTTTGCCCAGGTGACGCTCGACACGGATGACGGTGTCGAGGCGGATGCCGACCTCGGCGATGTCACCGCGGATGTCGATCTCGGCGGCGGCGATGGCGCCGATATCGACGTCGGTGTCGGCGACGACGACGTGACCGCCGATGTCGAGACCGGCAACGGCAACGGCACCTCCGCCGATGTGGATGTCGGCAGCGACGACGAGGTCGAAGCCGATGTGAACGTCGGCGGCGATGACGGCGGCGTCGATGCCGATGTCTCCGTCGGCGGCTCGAGCGGGTCCGGTGGCTCCGGCGGCGACGGTGGTTCCGGCGGGTCCGGTGGGTCTGACGGCTCCGGCGGGTCGGGCTCGAACGGCGGATCCGGTGGGTCCGGCGGCTCCGGCGGCGACGGTGGCAGCGGCGACGGTGGCACCGGTGGCGACGGCACGGGTGGCGACGGCACGGGTGGCGACGGCACGGGTGGCGACGGCACGGGTGGCGACGGCACGGGCGGCACCGATGGCACGGGCGGCACCGATGGCACGGGCGGCACCGGCGACGACGGTACGGGCGGGACGGGCGGTACGGTGACCGGCGAGGTCGAACCGGCCTCCGCCATGTCCCTCGACGGCATGATCGGCACTGAGGTCTATTCCAGCGATTCCTACATGCTGGGCATGATCGAAAGCGCCCAGTCGGGCGACGGCACGGTCGGGCTGACGATCGACCTCAACGACTCGCTCGGCCTCGCGCCGGCCGAGGCGCTGGTCTGGGTCAGCCCGGGCACGGCGGCCGGCGAGCCGGTGCGCCTGCCGATGACCTACGCGGCCTTCACCAGCCAGATCGGCGGCTGAGGCCCTTCCCCCTTCGGCCGGGCCCCTCGGCCCGGCTCCCGGGCCGTCGCCACCTGCCTGGCGGCGGCCCGCTTCGCCTGATCCCCCGCCAGACCCCCGGCCGCCATTGCCTTTTGGCCCTACCCTTGGCAAACCGGCGGACGGCGATAGGGGAACCCAGGATGACACGGATCGACACCTGCTTCGAACGGCTGAACGCCGAGGGCAAGAAGGCCTTCGTCGCCTATGTCATGGCGGGCGACCCTGATTACGAGCGCTCGCGCGACATCATCCTGAAGCTCCCCGGCGCCGGGGTCGACATCATCGAGCTCGGCCTGCCCTTCACCGACCCGATGGCGGATGGCCCGACCATCCAGCGGGCCGGCCAGCGCGCGCTGGAGAACGGCCAGACGCTCGAGAAGACCCTGCAGATCGTCCGCGAGCTCCGCGCCGCCGACGATGCCACCCCGGTCGTGCTGATGGGCTACTACAACCCGATCTATTCCCGGGGGGTCGACCGCTTCCTCGCCGAGGCGAAGGAGGCCGGGATCGACGGGCTCATCATCGTCGACCTGCCGCCGGAGGAGGATGACGAGCTCTGCATCCCCGCCCAGAAGGCCGGGCTGAACTTCATCCGCCTCGCGACGCCCACGACGGACGACGCGCGCCTGCCGAAGGTGCTGCAGAACACCTCGGGCTTCGTCTATTACGTCTCGATCACCGGCATCACCGGCGCCGCCGCGGCGGAGGCCACGGATGTCGGCCCCGACGTGGCGCGCATCAAGGCGAAGACCGACCTGCCGGTCATCGTCGGCTTCGGCATCCGCTCGCCCGAGGCGGCGGAATCCATCGCCCGCGTGGCGGACGGCGCCGTGGTGGGCTCGGCCATCGTGTCGGAAATCGCGGCCGGCAAGAGCGCGGACGAGGTCGCGGCCTTCGTCGCCTCCCTCGCCGAGGGCGCGCACCGCGCCTGAGGGCCGGGCTAGCCCGCCGCCTGTGCCTTCGCCTGCGGCGCCAGAAGGCGCGCGATATCGGCCGCGGGGACCGGCCGACAGAGGAAGTAGCCCTGCCCGCAATCGCAATGGTGCTGGCGGAGGAACTCCAGCTCTTCCGCGTGCTCGATCCCCTCGGCGGTGACGTCGAGCGACAGCGATTGCGCCAGCGCCAGCACCCCCGAGACGATCTTGGAGTTCTGCGAGGCCTCGGCGATGTCGGTCACGAAGCTCCTGTCGATCTTGATGCGGCTGATGGGCAGCTGCGTGAGCGTCGACAGCGAGGAGGTGCCGGTGCCGAAATCATCGAGCGCGATCTTCACGCCCATCGCCGCAAGCTCGGCGATCACATTGCGGGCCTTGTTGAGGTCGCGCAGCACGGCACGCTCGGTGATCTCGATCTCGAGCCGCGAGCCGGGGAAGTCGTGCCGCCGCAGGATCGCCCCGATGCGCCGCGCCAGATCGGCGTTGGAAAACTGCGTCGGCGAGATGTTGAAGGACAGGCCCGCATCGGTCGGCCATTTGAGAAGTTCGGCGCAGGCCTTGTCGAGCAGCGACTCCGACAGCTTGTCGATCAGCCCGAGATCCTCGGCGAGCGGGATGAAGTGATCCGGCTGCACGAAGCCGCGGCGGGCATGCCGCCAGCGGGCCAGCACCTCGAAGGCGCGAATGTCGCCGGTCTGGATGTCGTAGATCGGCTGGAAGTAGGGCACGATGCCTTCCGTCTCCACCGCCTCCTTCAGATCGGCCTGCAATTGCGCCGTCTCGCGCAATTGCTCGCCAAGTTCCTGATCGTAATGGACGATATTGTCCCGCCCATTGGCCTTGGCCTTGTACATCGCCTGGTCGGCATTGCGCAGAAGCTCGGCGCCCGTCAGCCCCTCCTGCCATTGGGCGAGCCCGATGGAGGCGGAGATATGCGCCGTCCAGTCGCCGAAATCGAAGGGGCGCGAGATGGCGTTCAGCACCTTCTGGGCCATGAGCGCCGCGGCGCGCCCGTCCCCCTCGCTGACGAGGATCGCGAATTCGTCGCCGCCCATGCGCATCAGCTCGTCATGCGGGCCGCAGAGCGACTGCAGCCGCTCGGCCACGGCACGCAGGAGCTGGTCGCCGGCATGGTGGCCGCGCAGATCGTTGATCGGCTTGAACCTGTCGAGGTCGATCAGAAGCACCGTCATCTCGGTGCGCGCCGGATCGGCCCAGCCGTCCTGGCCGAGCTCGGCGATGGCGACGTTGAGAAAACGGCGGTTGTGAAGGCCCGTCAGCGGATCGTGGAGCGCGATCCGGCTGGCCTCCGCTTCGGCCTCGGCGCGGCGGGACAGGGCCCGTCGGAGCTGATTGTTCTGCCGCACGAGAAAGGCCGGCGCCAGAAGGCCGGCAATGAAGACGATGTTGATGAGTTCGTCGATCTCGAAATGTTCGACGTGGCGCGTGGCTTCGTAGAAGGCGTCGAACGCATCGCCCCGATGCGACAGGTAGTAAAGAGCGAGCCCAAGTCCCAGCAGGCCGAAGTTGAACGGATCACGAAAGAACTTGAACACCGATCTGGGCCCTCCTACAGCCCTGAAACAGAAACAGCCAACTAGCGAAAAAGTCGTAAACTCGCCTGTTTAAAGTAAAGGCAATCCTAACGAAACTTGGGCAGAGGCGAGGCCGTTTCGCGTCGCTTGCCGATGCATCCGCCCGCGACTAGGACTCCTTTCGAGGAAAGACCCGCGATGCCAGTGATCACCGAGATTGCCGATCTGAAGCGCCTGCACGAGAGACGCTCTCCGCGGATGTTTTACGATTACTGCGAAAGCGGCAGCTGGACGGAGCAGACCTTCCGCGAGAATACCAATGATTTCGCGCAATTACGCTTCCGCCAGAAAGTCGCGGTCGACATGTCGAACCGCTCGGTCGCCGGCAGAATGCTGGGGCGGGAGGTGGCGATGCCGGTGGCGCTCGCGCCTGTCGGCCTTATGGGCATGCAGAGGGCGGATGGCGAAATCAAGGCAGCCCGCGCCGCCAAGGCCTTCGGGGTGCCCTACACGCTCTCCACAATGTCGATCAGCTCGATCGAGGATGTGGCCGAACATGCCGGCCCGGGCTTCTGGTTCCAGCTCTATGTGATGACCGACGAGGCCTTCGTCGATGCCATCATCGAGCGGGCCAAGCGGGCGGGCTGCTCCGCCCTCGTCCTGACGCTCGACCTGCAGGCGCTCGGCCAGCGCCACAAGGATCTGAAGAACGACATGACCGCCCCGCCGCGGCTGACGCTGAAGAACCTTCTCAACATCGCCACGAAGCCCCGCTGGGCGCTGGAGATGCTGGGCACCCCGCGCCGCAGCTTCGGCAATATCGTCGGCCATGCGGAAGGCGTGACCGGCATGAACAACCTCATGCACTGGACGGCCGAGCAATTCGACCTGACGCTCGATTGGGAAAAGGTGCGGCGGATCAAGGACAAATGGGGCGGGCCCTTCGTGCTCAAGGGCATCCTCGATGCCGGCGACGCGCTGGCGGCGGCGGAGCTGGGTGCGGATGCGATCATCGTGTCGAACCACGGCGGGCGGCAGCTCGACGGGGCGCTCTCGTCGATCCGCATCCTGCCCTCGGTCGTGCGGGCGCTGGAGGGGCATCCCAACCGGCCGGAGATCTGGCTCGACAGCGGCATCCGCTCCGGCCAGGACATCCTCAAGGCCATCGCGCTCGGCGCCGACGCCACGATGATCGGCCGCGCCTATGTCTACGGGCTCGGCGCCATGGGCGAGGCCGGCGTGACCAAGGCGCTGGAAATCCTCAGGAAGGAGCTCGACCTATCCATGGCCTTCTGCGGCCATCGGCGGCTCGAGCAGGTGACGCGCGACATCCTGCTCGTGCCTCAGGATTTCGAGGGCCGCTGGGACAGACCGCTCGACCCCGCCCGCTGACGCCCCACAGCCCCCCCCCGCGCGAAAAGGCTGGCGGAGCCCCTGCCTGCCCCCTAGAGTTCGCTTGAGATTGCAATTCCGGAGCCCCCGATGGAGGTCACCTGCCGGCATCTGGCGCCGGAAGACGCCGCCGTTGTCGAAGACTGGTTCGCCGGCCGCGTGGAGCCGCTGCGGCGGAGCGGCGGGCGCTCGGTGCTGCTGCCCGCTCCCGGCAAGCCGGACAGGGCCTTGAAGATCAAGGGCGCGGGGCTCGCCGGCAGCGGCATCGGCTTCGGCACCTACCGCAGGACCGGCCCCCTGGCGCCGCTCTTCGATTTCGACGGCCGCATGATCGAGGATATCGGCCTCAGCCATGACGGGGCCTATGTCGGCGGCGCCTCGCTGCAGCAGGCCGCCACCGAATGGCGGGTGAGCCGCGAGCTGGCGGAGGCCGGCTTCGACGTGCTGCCCTGCCTCGGCTACGGCTCCGTCGTGAAGGACGGGCTGGCGAGCTGGTTCTCCGTCTTCGAGATCGACCCGGCCTGGCCCGAGACCGTCTTCCCGCCCCGCGGCGAGATGGCGGATTACCGCTACCTCTGCCGCGCAGAGAGCCGCCTGAAGCTCGAGATCCTGCAAAAGCTCAGCCTTTGCGGCTATTTCTTCGTTCTCAAGGGGCCGGGCAAGCGGGCGATCATCAAGGATGTCCACCCGTTCCGGCGGCTCGATCCGGTGAACCAGTCGCAGCTCTCCTGGGTGCTGCATGTGGCGCTCATCTTCCACATGAGCGCGATCCAGACGCATCTGAGCTGCCAGGCCCTGCCGGGCCGCCCGCCGCCCGGCGCGCCGCTCTGGTCGTTTCAGGGGATCCTCAAGGATGTCACCGCCGAGGATTGGGACCAGTTCCGCCACAAGATCCTGACCAAGCACATCCTGAAGCTTGCGCCCGATCACGAGCCGCTCGCGCTTCTCGACAAGCTCGCCGGCAACCGCATCACCGCCCGGCTGATGGAGCTTTGCCCGCCCGAGTATGCGCGGCACCGCTGAGGGCCCCTCCCCCCTTTTCAAGAGGGCCAATCCCCGCTATGGGAGCGCCTTCAACCGGCGCCTGATCACCCTTGGAGGCGGGCGCCTCGAACAGAAATGGAATATCCGATGGCTGGTGAGATCCCCGATCTGATCGCCACGGCACGCGCGGGGACAGGCAAGGGGGCCGCCCGCGAAGCTCGCCGCAATGGCGACGTGCCTGGCATTGTCTATGGTGGCGGCGCCGATCCGCTCCCGATCAACGTCAACTTCAACTACCTTCTGAAGAAGCTGCATGAAGGCCGCTTCCTCTCGACGCTCTTCAACCTGAAGGTCGAGGGCCAGGAGGATGTCCGCGTCATCTGCCGCGCCGTCGAGCGCGACGTGGTGAAGGACCTGCCGCGCCATGTCGATTTCATGCGCCTGCGCCGGACCTCCCGCGTCAACCTCTTCATCCCCGTCGAGTTCGTGAACCACAAGGACGCGCCGGGCATCAAGAAGGGCGGCGTGCTGACCGTCGTCCGCGCGGAAGTCGAGCTCAACGTCGTGGCCGGCGAGATCCCCGACCACATCACCGTTGACCTGACGGGCAAGGAAGTGGGCGACGTGATCCACATCCACGACATCGAGCTGCCGGGCGGCGCCAAGCCGACCATCGAGCGGAACTTCGTGATCGCCAACATCTCTGCCCCCTCGGGCCTGCGCGCCGCCGGCGGCGCTGACGCCGACGAGGCCGAGGCTGAGGACGAGGCCGAAGCCGCCGAGGAATGACCTCTGGCCTTCGGAACTGACACAAGCGCGGGGCCTTCGGGCCCCGCTGCCGTTTCCGGGCCCGGATTCCGGGCCGATTGCAGCCGCTGCGCGGCGCTCTGCTGCCTGGCGCTGGCGCTGGACAAGGGCCCCCGCTTCGGCATCGACAAGCCCGCCGGCACCCCCTGCCCCAACCTTTCCGGCCATGCCTGCGGCATCCATGAGCGGCTGGCGGAGGAGGGCTTCCCCGGCTGCGTCGCCTATGATTGCGGCGGGGCCGGCCAGCGCGTCGTGCAGGAGGTCTTCGCCGGGCGGAGCTGGCAGGCCGAGCCCGCCCTCACCGGCCCGATGATCCGCGCCTTTGCCGCGATGCGCGAGGTGCAGGCGCTGCACCAGCTCCTCCTCTCCGCCGCCGCCCTGACCCTGCCGGCGGCGCAGGAGGCGGAGCGGCTCGGCTGGCTCGCAGACCTCGCCCCGGCGCGGGAGTGGAGCCCGGCGGCGCTCGACGAGCTGGCGGCGGAGACGGCCCCGGCGATCCGCCGCTGGCTTCGTTCCCTCGCGGCCCATCTGGCGCCGCCCGGCGCGGCGTCGTAACCTATCCCCATGAAACTCTTCGCAGGCCTCGGCAATCCCGGCGCGAAATACGCGCGCAACCGGCACAACATCGGCTTCATGGCGGTGGACGAAATCGCCGCCGCCCACGGCTTCTCCCCCTGGCGCGCCCGCTTTCAGGGGCAGGTCAGCGAGGGCACACTCGGCGGCGAGAAGGTGCTGCTTTTGAAGCCCGAAACCTTCATGAACCTCTCCGGCCAGGCGGTCGGCGAGGCCCTGCGCTTCTACAAGCTCGCCCCCGCCGACCTCACCGTCTTTCATGACGAGATCGACCTCGCCCCCGGCAAGATCCGCCTCAAGCAGGGCGGCGGCCATGCGGGGCACAATGGCCTGCGCTCGATCCACGCCCATATCGGCGAGGCCTATGGCCGCGTGCGCATGGGCGTCGGCCATCCGGGCCGGAAGGAGGCCGTGCCGGGCTATGTGCTCCACGATTTCCCCAAGGCCGACGAAGAGTGGCTGGACGACATGATCCGCGGCTGCGCCGACGGGGCGGAGGCGCTGGCGAAGGGCGACGGCCCGGGCTTCCTCAATGCCGTGAACCGCCGGCTGAACCCCGCGCGGAACGGCTCGAAGGCGGAGGCGGAGGCCCCGCCCCCCGCGCCGAAGCCCGCCGCCAAGCCGCCCCCGAAGCCCAAGCCCCAGACCCCGTTCTGGCGATTGAAGAACCACTTCAAATGACCAAGGCCCCCTCGACCGCCCTCCTCGAAGCCTTTGAAATACAGGCCGGAGCCTGCGAAGCGCTCGGATCGCCCTTCATGGGGCGGCTCTGCCGGATCCTTCCCGAAATCCTGCCGCCGCCGCTCCTCGAGCGGCTGGAAAGCTTCGAGGGAGACCTCGGCCCCCGCGGCCATTCGATCCCCCTCCGGCTCTGCGGCGCGCTCCATGCGCTGCGCCTGCAGGACCGCGCCGGGCTGGCGGAGGTCTATCCGCCCGAGGCTCCCGATGACGCCGCGCTTGCGGCCGGTATCGCCCGGGCGCTCAAGGAAGAAGCGGATTTCATCCACGAGTTTATCCACAGCCCGCCGCAGACCAACGAAGTCCGCCGCTCTGTGGCCCTCCTGCCCGCCGCGGCGCTGCTCGCAGGCCGCCGCCCCCTGCCCTTCGTGCTGTCGGAGCTCGGCGCCTCCGCCGGGCTCAACCTGCACTTTCCCGACTATGCGGTCGAAACCCCGGGCGGGCTGATCGGCGCGGAGACGCCCGCGCTGACCCTCACGCCCACCTGGCATGGCGAGGCGCCGGAGCCGGCGCCGATTTCGCTCGCCGGGGCGGCGGGCGCCGACCTCTCGCCCATCGACCCGGTGGCGGACCGGCTGCGCCTCCTGTCCTACCTCTGGCCCGACCAGCCGGAGCGGAAGGCGCTGACGGAGGCCGCCCTCGCCCTGCCGCCCGTCACGGTGGACAAGGCCGATGCGGCGGACTGGCTCGAAGCGCGGCTCGCCACGCCGCATCCCGGGTGCTGGCACCTCGTCTACCACACCATCGCCTGGCAGTATTTCCCCGCCGCCGTTCAGGCCCGGGCCGAGGCGGCGATCCGCGCCGCCGGTGCCCGCGCCACGGCGGAGGCGCCGCTCGCCTGGCTCGGCATGGAGCAGGATGGCGGCTCCCCCGGCGCCGGCCTGAGGCTGCGCATCTGGCCGGAGGGGGAGGATATCGCCCTCGCCCGCGTCGATTTCCATGGGCGCTGGATCGACTGGTCCCCCCGCCCTATCTGAAGACCAGAGGAAGGGGGGCCGCGATGGAGATGGACTTTCCGCTGAACGTGCTCGGAGAGGCGCTGCGCCCCTGTTCGAGCGCCCCGGTCACCGGGTTCTTCCGCGACGGGAGCTGCAATACCTGCGAGGAGGACATGGGCTCGCACACGGTCTGCGCCGTGATGAACCCCGAATTCCTCGCCTATTCCAAATATGTGGGCAACGACCTCTCGACGCCCCGGCCGGAATTCGGCTTCGCCGGCCTAAAGCCGGGCGACCGCTGGTGCCTTTGCGCCAGCCGCTTCCTGCAGGCCCATGACGAGGGCTGCGCGCCGGAGGTCGAGCTCGCCGCGACCCACCGCCGCGCGCTGGAGATCGTGCCCCTCGCGGTGCTCGAACTCCACGCGGCGGTCTAGAAGGCGGCCGGACCGACCGCGCCCGGAGGTCAGGCGATCTCGACGCCGAGGTGCTTGGCCACGGTGAAGATATCCTTGTCGCCCCGGCCGCACATGTTCATGCAGATCAGCGTCTCCGGCGGCAGCTCGGGGGCGATCTTCATGACATGGGCGAGCGCGTGGGAGGGCTCGAGCGCCGGGATGATCCCCTCGAGCTCGGTGCAGAGCTTGAACGCCTCCAGCGCCTCCTTGTCGGTGATCGAGACGTACTCGGCACGGCCGATGTCATGCAGCCAGGCGTGCTCCGGCCCGATGCCCGGATAGTCGAGCCCGGCGGAGATCGAGAAGCCCTCGAGGATCTGCCCGTCGTCGTCCTGCAGAAGATAGGTCCGGTTGCCGTGCAGCACGCCCGGGCGCCCGCCGGTCAGCGAGGCGCAATGCTCCATGCGGTCGTCGACGCCCTTGCCGCCGGCCTCCACCCCAATGATCCGCACGGAGGGGTCATCGAGGAAGGGGAAGAAGAGCCCCATGGCGTTCGAGCCCCCGCCGATGGCGGCGGTGATGATGTCGGGCAGGCGGCCCTCCGCCTTCAGCATCTGGGCCTTCGCCTCCTTGCCGATGATCGACTGGAAGTCGCGGACCATCGCCGGATAGGGATGCGGGCCGGCCACCGTGCCGATGCAATAGAACGTGTCGCGCACGTTGGTGACCCAGTCGCGCAGCGCGTCGTTCATGGCATCCTTGAGCGTGCCGCGGCCGGAGGTGACGGGGATCACCTCGGCGCCGAGCAGCTTCATGCGGAAGACGTTGGGCTTCTGCCGCTCGACGTCATGCGCGCCCATGTAGACCACGCATTTCAGCCCGAACTTGGCGCAGACTGTCGCCGTGGCGACGCCGTGCTGGCCGGCTCCCGTCTCGGCGATGATGCGGCTCTTGCCCATCCGCCGGGCGAGGAGGATCTGGCCGAGCACGTTGTTGATCTTGTGGGCGCCGGTGTGGTTCAGCTCGTCGCGCTTGAAATAGACCTTTGCGCCGCCGAGGTGCTTGGTCATGCGGTCGGCATAATAGAGCGGCGAGGGGCGGCCGACGTAATGCTCCCACAGATCGTCCATCTCGGCCCAGAAGCTCTCGTCCGTCTTCGCGAATTCGTACTGCTCCTCCAGATCGAGGATCAGCGGCATCAGCGTTTCGGAGACGAAGCGGCCGCCGAAAATGCCGAAACGGCCCGTCTCGTCAGGGCCTTGCGTGAAGGAATTGATGCGATCGTCGGGCATGGGAGGCCTCCTTGAGGGGCGGACTGGCGCCAGCGGGCACCCTAGAGCGCCGGCTGCCCATCGGCAAGGCGGGCGCTAGCTCTTGGCGGCCTTCTCGGCCTTCTCGGCGGCGGCGGCCTTCGCGGCCGCCTCCCGCTCGCGGCGCTCGGCCCGGGCGAGCGCCTTCTCTTCCCGCCCCCGCCGCCAAATGGCCAGACGGTAGCGCAGGCGGTTGGCCACCGTATTGCTGGTGCCCATCAGGCTCAGGACCATGCCGCGCATGATCGCCGGCACGTCGCGGCCGGAATTGGCGGGCTCGAAGCCCTGCGCGTGCAGCCATTCCGCCAGTTCGGGGCCGATCGAGGCGGCGTAGCGCACGATCTGGTCGCTCGATTCGAACATCACCGGCCCCTCCTTGGGGGCCGGGAAACGCTGGCCGATGACCTTCTCGATCCAGGCGATCTCGCCGGCATTCTCCTCGAAGACCGGCACCAGGATCTCCGGCGACAGGCGGATCGGGTTGCGCCCGAAGCCGTACATGAGGTTCACCAGCCGGTTCTGCGCCTGGTTCTCGGCCCCGCGGATCGGGTTCGGCCCGTCGGCATGGCGGAAGGCATAGAAGACCGCCGCCCCCTCGGCTGTCAGCGAGGGGTTGGAGAGGCCGGTCTTGGGCTTCAGCGCCGCGGGGTCGAGCCCGGCGCGGCGGACGAAATCGTTGACGACATCGCCCTCCTCGTAGGTCGCCGGGTCGAAGAGCGACAGATCGGCAGGGGCCCCGGCCTCGCGCATGACATTGAGCCAGCCCTGAAAGCGGAAGCGGTAGCGCGGATAGAGCCGGGCGATGTCGAACTCGCGAAAGCCCGCCTGCACGCGCTGCCCGAAGTCGGATGCCATGAAGCCGCCCGGGTCGCGCACATAGCCGATGGCCTCCACCCGGCCGACACGGCGCTTCAGATGCGACACCATCTGCGGCCGCCAGTTGCCGCCCGGAAAGGTCGAGAGCTCCTCGCCGGAGATCACCACGTCCTTCGGGGCCGCCTCTTCCAGCGCCCGCTCGATGCGGGCCAGCGCCGCCGCCCGCTCCGCCGGCCAGTCGGCCTTGTCGTCGCTCTCGTAGAAATGCCGGGGGGCCTTCTCCAGATAGGCGAGCTTCAACGGGATCGAGTGGTTCGGGTAGCCGAGGTCGAGATAGCGCGTCCGCCCGTCGTCGAAGCCGTCGAGGCGGTTCTGCAGCGTCGTCGTGCCGGTCTTGTGCATCCCCAGATGCAGGATGACGCGGCGCGTCATGGCGCTCCTGCCCCGGCCGCGCCAGCCTCGGCGGCCGCCACGGCGCGGGCGAAGGCGGCGATGAGCGCCGGGTCCTTGTGGCCCGGCGCCGACTCGACCCCGGAGGAGACATCGACCTGCCGCGCGCCCGTCAGCCTTATGGCCTCGGCGACGTTCTCGACCCGCAGGCCGCCGGCCAGCATCCACGGCACCGGCCAGCGCCGCCCGGCGATCAGCCGCCAGTCGAAGGGCACGCCATTGCCGCCGGGGAGCACGGCCCCCTTGGGCGCGCGCGCATCGATCAGAAGCTGGTCGGCCACGGCGGCATGAGCGTCGATCAGCGGCAGATCCTCCGGCCCGGCGATGCCGAGCGCCTTCATCACCGGCAGGCCGAACCGGGCACGGACCTCGGCGACCCGCTCGGGGCTCTCGTCTCCATGAAGCTGGATCATGTCGAGCGGCGCGATGGCCAGCGTCTCGCCGAGAAGCTCATCGGAGGGCGCCACGAAGAGCCCGACCTTCATCCGGCCGAAGGGCACATCGGCGGCAAGCGCCGCGGCCTCGGCGGGACTGACGCAGCGCGGCGAACGGGGGAAGAAGTTGAAGCCGAAGTAGGCCGCCCCGGCTTCGGCGGAGGCGGCAATCTCGGCGGGCCTCTTCAGCCCGCATATCTTCAACCTGATACTCATAGGTCCGGGGACTTAGGGGATGGCGCCGCCCATTGGCAAGGCGCCTATTCGAGCAGCGCCAGAACCTCGTCCTTGCCCTCGTGCTTCTCGGTCTTGAGCCGCCCGACCTCCTGCCGGAGCTGGGCGACCTCGCGGGCCCGGCGGCGCGATTCCGCCCGGTGACGCGCCTCGCGGATCCACTCCCAGAGAAAGCCGATGAGCAGCCCGGCGGCGACGCCGAGGAATATCACCACGAAGAGGGGCAGTTCGACATCGGGCGAGACGCCGATGAGGTCGCTCAACCCCTCGGGCATGGCGCGCAGCGTGACCATGCCCCGGTTGGCGATGCCGATGGCGATGAGGCACAGGGCAACGATGCCCCAGAAGGCGATCCGGATCGTTCTCATGGCCCTAACCTACTTGCCGTTCAGGCGGTCGCGCAACAGCTTGCCCGTCTTGAAGAAGGGGACGAACTTCTCGTCGACCGCAACCGCCTCCCCCGTACGCGGGTTTCGCCCGGTGCGCGAGTCGCGCTTCTTCACGGAAAAGGCACCGAAGCCGCGAAGCTCGACGCGATCACCGCCCGCGAGGGCCTCGGTGATCTGCTCGAAGATCGTGTTCACGATCTTTTCGACGTCGCGTTGATAGAGGTGGGGGTTCTCGTCGGCAATCTTCTGGATCAGCTCGGAGCGGATCATGACGGGCCTCCCTCGGACCAACGGAGTGACGGTTCTTCTTGTTCTGGGCTCCGACTATAGGCGCAAACACCCGAGGCGAAAATAGCGGCCACGCCGCGTCACGGCCCTTTCCACGGACAAAAGCGCCCTTGGGGAAGTTTTCGCCCGGCGAAGACCGGGCAAACCGGCGCTTTCGCCGATGCTGCAGTGCGGTAATCCGCCGCCCGATTCGGGGGCGGTGGCGGAGCGCTGGACGGCAAGGCAAGCCCGCGCTAATATAAGTGTAATCTAATACTCTATGGAGGGACTCATGGATTTCGCAAGGCAGCTCGGCGACGTTGAACGGTCGGTCAACACGTTGGAAATAGACGGGAAGGCGGCGGGGGCCGTCGTCCTCTCCCGCCGGTTCGGCACGTCTGCGGGCGACCTCTGGGAGGTGCTGACGGACCCAGAACGCATCCCCCGCTGGTTCGCGCCGGTCTCCGGCGAGCTCAAGGAGGGCGGCCGGTTTCAGGTCGAGGGCAATGCCGGCGGCCAGATCCTGACCTGCACCCCGCCCCGCAAGCTGGAGCTCACCTGGGAGATGCAGGGCGACGTGAGCTGGGTGACCCTGGAGCTGGAGGAGGTCTCGTCGGAAGAGACCGCCTTCACGCTCGTTCACACCGCGCATGTCAGCCCCTTCTGGGATCAGTTCGGCCCCGGCGCGGTCGGCGTCGGCTGGGACGGTGCGCTCCTCGGCCTCGCCCTGCATGTGGCCGAGCCGGAGGCGGAAAAGCCCGATGCGATGACCTTCCACGAGACGCCCGAGGGCCGCGCCTTTCTCGAAGGCGCCGCCGCGCGCTGGGGGACGGCCGACGAGGCCGCGGGCGCGAGTCCGGAGGATGCCAACCGGCGCGCCGCCGCCACGCGCGCCTTCTACCTCGGCGAAACGCCTCCGGGCGCCTGATGGGCGCGTTCGACATCCTGGGCGATCCGGTCCGCCGCCGGATCCTGGAGCTGCTCTCCGGCGGCGAGCGCAGTTCCGGCGAGATCACCGAGGCGATCCGCGCCGAGTTCGGCATCACCCAGGCCGCCGTCTCGCAGCATCTGCGGGTGCTGCGGGAGGGCGGCTTCGCTTCCGTCACCCCAGAGGGCACTCGCCGCATCTACGCACTCGACCCCGCCCCCCTGAGCGAGGTCGACGCCTGGCTCTCGCGCTTCCGCGCCTTCTGGGAGCCGAAGCTGATGGCCATCGAGACCGAAGTCGCGCGCGGCAAGAAGGCGCGGAAGGGCTAGAGGGCGGCGAGCCGGTCTGCGGCCTCGCGTCGCGACAGGCGCCGCTATCTCACAAAGGGAATTTTAGTGGGATAACGCCCCAACAAAAAACCCCGCGCCGTTACCGGCGCGGGGCTGATCTTGCGGCGAGGCCCGGAGGCCCCTGCCTTACTCGTCGTCGTCACCGCCGCGGAGGGCCGCGCCGAGGATGTCGCCGAGCGAGGCGCCGCTGTCGGAGGAGCCGTACTGCTCGACCGCTTCCTTCTCTTCCGCGATCTCGCGTGCCTTGATCGACAGGCCGAGCTTGCGGGTCTTGCTGTCGACCTGCGTCACGCGCACGTCGACCTTGTCACCCGGCTGGAAGCGCTCGGGGCGCTGCTCGGAGCGGTCGCGCGACAGATCGGAGCGGCGGATGAAGGACTTCATGCCCTCGTATTCCACCTCGATGCCGCCATCCTCGATCTTGGTGACGGCAACCGTCACGATCGAGCCGCGCTTCACGCCGCCGATGGCCTCCGCGAAGGGATCGTCGCCGAGGTCCTTGATGGAGAGCGAGATGCGCTCCTTCTCGACATCGACTTCCGAGACCTTGGCCTTGACCACGTCACCCTTGCGATATTCCTGGATGGCCTGCTCGCCGCGCTGATCCCAGCTGAGGTCGGACAGGTGAACCATGCCGTCGATATCGCCCGGCAGACCGATGAAGAGGCCGAATTCGGTGATGTTCTTCACCTCGCCCTCGACCTCGGTGCCCGCCGGATGCGTCTCGGCGAAGACTTCCCACGGGTTGCGCTGGGTCTGCTTCAGGCCGAGCGACACGCGCCGCTTGGCGCTGTCGATCTCCAGCACCATGACGTCCACCTCCTGCGAGGTGGAGACGATCTTGCCGGGGTGCACGTTCTTCTTCGTCCAGGACATTTCCGAGACGTGGACGAGCCCCTCGACCCCCGGTTCCAGCTCCACGAAGGCGCCGTAATCGGTGATGTTGGTGACGCGGCCGGCATGCACGGAGCCGAGCGGGAACTTGGCTTCGACCGTATCCCACGGGTCGGCCTGAAGCTGCTTCATGCCGAGCGAGATGCGGTGCGTCTCCTTGTTGATCTTGATGACCTGGACCTTCACCGTCTCGCCGATCGACAGGATCTCGGAGGGGTGGTTGACGCGCCGCCAGGCCATGTCGGTGACATGGAGGAGGCCGTCGACACCGCCGAGATCGACGAAGGCGCCGTATTCGGTGATGTTCTTCACCACACCGTCGACCGCCTGGCCTTCGGTGAGGTTCGAGATCACCTCGGCGCGCTGTTCGGCGCGGGATTCTTCCAGAATGGCGCGGCGCGAGACGACGATATTGCCGCGGCGACGGTCCATCTTGAGGATCTGGAAGGGCTGCTTGAGGCCCATGAGCGGGCCGGCGTCGCGCACGGGGCGCACATCGACCTGGGAGCCGGGCAGGAAGGCCACGGCGCCGCCGAGATCGACGGTGAAGCCACCCTTGACGCGGCCGAAGATCGCGCCTTCGACGCGCTCTTCATCGGCATAGGCCTTCTCGAGCCGGTCCCACGCCTCTTCACGGCGGGCCATCTCGCGCGAGATGACGGCTTCGCCGCGGGCGTTCTCGACCTGGCGGAGATAGACCTCGACCTCGTCACCCACGGTGATCGTCGGGGCCTCGCCGGGATTCGCGAATTCCTTGAGATCGACGCGGCCTTCCATCTTGTAGCCGACATCGATGATGGCCTGTCCCGCCTCGACGGCGATGACCCGGCCCTTGACGACACTGCCTTCGTTCGGCGTGTCCATTTCGAGGCTTTCGTTCAGGAGGGCCTCGAACTCCTCCATGGATGCGTTCTGCGCCATATGGCTAATCAGGTTCCTTTTGGTCGTTGCTGGCCGCGCGGTTGTCTCCGCGGGTCTTGATGTGGATTGGCCGGGCGGATGAGCTGGCCGGGGCGTAAACAAAAAGGGTCGGTAGGCCCGACCCTGCTCACACCCCGCCCGCGGCTGTCCCGCCGCTTCGGCAGCGCCCATATAGGGGCGTGAGGCCCCGGGAGCAAGGGAAATAAGCCCCGGGCGGCGGCCGGGCGGGCCCGCGGTGCCGGGCCCAGCGGCCCCGTCGCCTGCCCCGTCGCGAAGCCAGCAGGGCCCGTTGACAGAAGAGCCCCACCATGGCCAATGTTGATATCAACCCTATAGGAGAGGTCATGTCCGGTTCTGCAATGATTACCGCCGGTTGGGTGATCTCGGGCCTCTATGCGGCCTTCATGCTCTTTGCCTCGGCGATGCCGAAGCTCTTCATGGATGTCGGCGCGAAATCGATGGCCGATCTCGGCTTGCCGACGGCGCCGGTCCTGCTGATCGGCATCCTGGAGGTCGTGCTGACGCTCCTCTACCTCTTCCCGCCGACGGCGCTTCTCGGGGCGGTGCTGACCATGGGGCTTCTCGGCGGCGCGATGGCCACGCAGATGCAGGCCGGCTCGCAGCTCTACTCGCATGTGCTCTTCAGCATCTACCTCGGCATCGCGCTCTGGCTGGGGCTCTGGCTGCGCGATCCGTCGATCCGGGCGGTCTTCCCCTTTTCGGGCGCCTGAGACGCGGAAACGCGCCCCGCCGGGATGGCGGGGCGCGTCGGCTGCGGAGCGGGGATCTGGAGCGTCAGGCGGCGCGGGCGTGCGGCGCGGCGCGGCCCTGCGTGATCTGGAACTGCCCCACCAGCGAGGCCAGCCGGTCGGCATCCGCATAGAGCGTGTGCGCGGCGGCGGTGCTTTCCTCAACCATGGCGGCGTTCTGCTGGGTGACCTGATCGAGCGAGGTGACGCCGGTGTTGATCTCGTCCAGAGAATTGGCCTGCTCCACCGTGCCGGCGGCGATGCCGGTGACCAGCTCGGAGATATGGCTCACCCGCTCGACGATCGAGTTCAGCGCCTCGCCCGCCTTGCCGACCAGCGTCACGCCCTCGCCGACCTGCGCCGTCGAGCCGGAGATCAGGTCCTTGATCTCCTTGGCGGCGTCGGAGGTGCGCTGCGCCAGAACCCGGACCTCGGAGGCGACGACGGCGAAGCCCTTGCCCGCCTCGCCGGCCCGCGCCGCCTCGACGCCCGCGTTGAGCGCGAGGAGGTTGGTCTGGAAGGCGATGTCGTCGATCACGCCGATGATCTGGCTGATCTGCTCGGAGCTCTTCTCGATCTTGGTCATCGCCGAGACGGCACTCTGCACGACCTGGCCGGAATGCTCGGCATGGCTGCGCGCATCGGTGACGATGCCCTCGACCTCGCGCGAGCCGTCGGCGGCGGCGCGGACGGAGGCGGTGAGCTCGTCGAGCGCGGCGGCGGTTTCCTCCAGCGTCGCCGCCTGGTTCTCCGTCCGGCGGGAGAGATCGTCGGACGAGGCGGAGACGGAGCCGATGCCCTCGCGGATCGAGCTGGCGGCGCCGTAGACCTGGCTGATGGCGGCGGAGAGCCGCTCCAGCGCCCGGTTGAAATCGGCGCGGAGCTGTTCGTATTCGTGGCCGAAAGGCTGGTCGATCCGGTGGGTGAGGTCGCCATCGGCGAGGGCGGTCAGGCCGCGGCCGAGCCGCTCCACCACCCGCGCCTGCTCGCCCCGCGCGCGGTCGCGCTCGGCCTCGGCCTGGCGCGCGGCGAGGAGCTTGGTGTGCAGGAGCTGCACCGAGCGGGCGATCTCGCCGACCTCGTCATGCCGCTCGGTCATGCGGATGTCGCAATCCTCCTTGCCGTCCGACACGCAGTTGACGGCGGTGGCCATGCGGCGGAGCGGATTGCCGATCATCCGGCGCGTGATCTCGGCGCTGATGGCGACGAGGGCCAGGAAGACACCGGCGACGATCAGAAGGGTGACCTGCCGCTGCGCGGCAATCTCGCCCAGAAGCGCGTCGGGCGACCAGGCGACGTTGATGACGCCGGTCGGGGTGACATCATTGCCGAAGAAGATCGGCTGGGAGACCAGGAAGCCGTCCCCGGCGACAACGGTCTCGCCGGTGCGGAGAGCCTCTTCGGCCATCCGGTCCATCTGGGCCTCGGTCTCGGCGGAGACGGTGCCCCGCTCCTCGAGCACCTGGCCGTCCATGCCGTTGATCTCGAGATGCACGAACTGCTCGCCGGCGCGCTTGATGTGCTCGTCCATCGCCGCGGCGATGGCCTCGGCATTGGCGAAGCGCACATGGCCGGCCATGGAGGTCGCGTCGGTCTGCACGACTTCGAGTGCCAGGCGCGCGAGGCTTTCCTTGGCGAGCCGGGTCGTCTCGGCGGTCGACAGGACGACCAGCAGCACGGCGGTGATGGCCGCCGTCAGTGCCGTCAGACCGGCCGATTTGATGAAAACAGAGCCCGTGAGAAACCGCAGGCCGCCTCGTGTCTGTTCCAATTTACTGACCTTTCATGCGTCACAGCCGGCGCGGCGCCGCCCCCCGGCGGCCGCTGGGGCGGGCCAGAGGCCCGCCCTGCCGTCATTGAAGAACGGTGGCATCCACCCCGAAGGTGATGGCGCCGATCGGTTCACCCGTGGCCGGGTCGTTGATGGGGAAGGAGACCTGGACCGAATAGGCCTGGGCGCTCTCGTCGAATTCCACCTCGCTGAGGTGGAAGGCATCGGCGCCGGCGCCAAAGCTCTCCTGGAACTTCGCCTCGTCGCCCTGCCAATAGTCGGAGGTCACGCCGCTGCTCGCGACGTTCAGCCCCTGGGCGTCCATCAGGAAGATCTCGGTATAGATGCCGTTCGAGCCCTCGATCATCTCGCGCAGCTGCGCGGAGAGGGCCGAGCCGGTCACGGAGTTGATCAGCTCGGCATCGGCGCGGCCGATCTCGGCGGCCCATTGCCGGTCGAGGGCGGCGATATCGTCGGCCGTATAGCCATGGGTCTGGGCATTCTGGGCGGCGACCGCGTCGAGCACCGCCGCGCTGGTGATCAGCGGATAGACCGTCTCGGTGTAGAAGGCCTGCGTCTCGGCGTTCATTTCGGTCGCCTGCGCGACGGAGCCGGCGCCGAGAAGGGCCGTGCCGAGGGCAGCGGAAAGGAGGGTGCGATTGATCATGTGCGTCCTGTCGGTCAGGGGCGGGGGCCCCGGTTGCGAGGTTGACCGCGCCGGGATAGCCGACAGGTGCTGACAGAAGATGAACGGGCGCGGCCCGACCACCGCGAGACGCGGCCCGGCCGCGCCCGGCGCGGCCGGGGGCGGCGAAGGGCCGCCGCGCCTAGATGCGGAAGAAGCGCTGCGCCAGCCGCGGGCCGATGCCGCGGAACCGCAGGGGCGCATCGGCGGCGGCGAGGCAGATGCAGGTCTCGCCGGGCTCGGCGACGGGCTGGTGACCGTCGTCATCCTCCTCGACCGCGACATCGCCGGCGCCGTAGCGCCCGCCCGCGTCGCGGTAAGCCCCTTGCAGGACGAGCGTCAGCTCGAGCCCGCCATGCCCGTGCTCCGGCATCGCCGCGCCCGGCGGGATCGACAGGAGCCGGACGGAGCCGGCCGCCTCGTCCTCGAGGATGCATTGCTTCGCGCCGCCGGTCAGGCTCCGCCAGCGCGGCGCCCGCCCGCCCAGTGCCGCGACCACGGGCGCCGGGAAGGGGCCGTCGCGGCGGGGCGCCTGCGGAGCCGCATGAGACGGCGCCTCGTCCGCAAGCGCGCCGAGGAGACGGCTGCGCAGATCGGGCGAGAGGGCGGCGGCGCCGACCTCTTCCAGCACCGCACCGCCGGCGGCCTCATGCGCGCCGAGCCGGGCGCGGCATTCGTCGCAGAGCGAGACATGCGCGGCCACGACCAGCTCGAAGGCATAGCCGAGGCTGCCGCCGGCATAGGCCGCGAGGATCGCCTCGGGCAGGTGATGCGAGATCGGGCCGGGCATCGGGCCGGGCGCGGAGGGGCTCACGGAAGAGGTCACGGGCGGGCTCACGGGCGGAGGTCCTTCAGTTCGTGCCGCAGCCGCTCGAGCGCGAGCCGGATGCGGGATTTGATGGTGCCGAGCGGCAGGCCGGTCTCGGCATGAATCTCGCGGTGGGTGAGATCGCCGAGATAGGCGCTCTCGATCACCGCGCGCTGCTCGGGAGAGAGGGCGCGGAGCGCGGCGCGCAGGGCCTCGCTCTCTTCCGCGAGCGCCAGCATGTCGCCGGCCGAGCCCTCGTCCGGCGCATCCGCCTCGGCGGCGCTGACCAGAAGCTCGGGCTCGGGCCGCCGGTTGCGGCGGGCGATGTCGATCTGCCGGTTGCGGGCGATGCGGAAGATCCAGGCAGAGACCGGGGCGCGCGCCGGATCGTATTGATCGGCCTTGCGCCAGATCGTCAGCATGACGTCCTGCACGATATCCTCGGCCAGGGCGGCGGAGGCGCCGCCCCGCATCGCCATCGCCTTCAGGCGCGGCGCGTAATGGTCGAAGAGCTTGCCGAAGGCCGCCCGGTCGCGACGGTCGCGGACGGCGAGCATCTGCAGCGTCTGTTCCGCAAGGGGCGGCACGCCCGCCCGATCGTCCGTCACGCTCACATCCCCGCCCGCATGGCTCGCCCCCGGGCGCCGCCGGGGCGCCTTGGTCAATGTCGCAGGACGGGCGGTCTCGATCAACATGCCAGGGATACGCAAGGCCCCCCGCCCCGGATCACTTCCGCGCCACCGCCCCCTCGCTTTCTTGCAAGTACTCCGGGGGAGTGGGGGCTGGCCCCACACCCTCGCTGTCCGTCGGGCACCGGACGTCCGTGCCGCGGCCGTCTGGCCCTGCCCCGCCCTGCCCCGAGTGATCCACACCGGCGCGCGCCCCGTATCTCCTGCAATCCACCGAAGAGGACCTGCATGTCATTCGACTTCGCGCCGACCCGCCCCCAGAAGATCGCCATCGTCGGCGGGGGCATATCCGGCCTCGCGGCCGCCTGGCTGCTCGCCCCCTCGCACCGCGTCACGCTTTTCGAGGCCGAGCCGCGCCTCGGCGGCCATGCGCGGACGGTGATCGCCGGCAAGCGCGGCGACCAGCCGGTCGACACAGGCTTCATCGTCTTCAACTACGCGACCTATCCGCATCTGACGCGGATGTTCCACGAGCTCGGCGTGCCGGTGGCGAAGAGCGACATGAGCTTCGGCGCGACGATCGACGGCGGCCGGGTGGAATACGGGCTGCGGGACCTCTCTGCCCTCTCCGGCCAGCGCGCCAACCTCCTGCGCCCGGGCTTCCTGCGGATGCTGCGTGACATCTTCCGCTTCAATTCCGGGGCGGAGGCGGCGGCGCGCGAGGGGCAGAGCATCGGCGAATTGATGGACGCCCTCCGGCTCGGCCCCTGGTTCGAACGCTATTACCTTCTGCCCCTCTGCGGGGCGATCTGGTCGACCCCGCCGGCGCGGATCCGCGATTATCCGGCGCTGGCGCTCCTCGCCTTCTTCCGCAACCACGCGCTCCTCTCCGCCAGCGGACAGCACCAATGGTGGACGGTGGATGGCGGCTCGGTGGAATATGTCCGCCGGCTCGAGGCGCATCTCGCCGCCACCGGCGCGACGCTCCGCCGCGGCGCCCCCGTCGCCTCCGTCACCCGGCATCCGGGCCGGGGCATCAGCCTGCGCCCCGTCGGCGGCGAGGCGGAGCATTACGACCAGGTGATCCTCGCCTGCCATTCCGATCAGGCGTTGGCGCTGCTGACCGACCCGTCCGAGGCCGAGCGGCAGGCGCTCTCGGCCGTCCGCTATCAGGACAATCACGCCGTCCTTCACGCCGATGAAGGCCAGATGCCCAGGCGTCGGACCTGCTGGTCGTCCTGGGTCTACCAGTCTGAAGGCGCCGCCGAGCAACCGCGCATCGGCGTCACCTACTGGATGAACCGCCTGCAGAATATCCCCCAGGACGATCCGCTCTTCGTGTCGCTCAACCCCGTCCGCCCCGTGCGGCAGGAGGCGATCTATGACGAGGTGACCTACCGCCATCCGGTCTTCGATGCCGGGGCGCTCGCGGCGCAGCAGCGGCTGAAGGCGATGCAGGGCGAGCGCGGCACCTTCTATGCCGGCGCCTGGATGCGGCACGGCTTCCACGAGGACGGGTTCGCCAGCGCCGTGCGCGTCGCCGAGGCCATGGCCCCCCAGCTCGCCCCGCAAATGGCGCTCGCATGAGGCCCCAAGGCATGAGACCGGAGTTCGTCGATGCGGTGACGACCCATGCGCGGGAGGGGCGCGTTTCCCATGCCTTCCGCACCCGCGTGCCCTTCGTGCTTATCTCGCTCGAGGCCGGAACGCCGGGGCCTACCCTCTTCTCCCGCCGCCGGGGCTTCGCCGCCGTGCGCGACATCGACCACGGCGGCCAGCGCGGCGCCGGGCGCGGCGCGCCCTGGGCGCGCGAGGCCTTCGCCTCGCACGGGCTGGTGATCGGCGAGGACGAGCGGCTCCTCCTCCTCGCGCAGCCGCGGCTGATGGGGATGGGGTTCAACCCCGTGAGCTTCTGGCTGGCGCTGCGCGGCGACAACCTGATCGCGGTGATCGCCGAGGTGAACAACACCTTCGGCGATCGGCATTCCTACCTCGTCGCGAAGTCCGGCTTCGCGCCGATCCTGCGTTCCGACCGGCTCAAGGCCGAGAAGGTCTTTCACGTCTCGCCCTTCCGCGAGATCGCGGGGGAGTACACCTTCGGCTTCGACATCTCGGAGGAGCGCATCGGCATCCTCATCACCCATGAGGACGGCGCCGAGCGGCTGCATGCGACGCTCTTCGGCCGCCGCCGGCCGATGACCAACGGCGCGCTCCTCTCGGCGGGCCTGCGCCTGCCGCTCGGGGGGCTGCGCACCGGGGCGCTGATCTACTGGCAGGCGCTGCGGCTCAAGGCCAAGGGCGCCCGCTACCGGCCGCGCCCCCTGCCCCCCAAGGAGGAACTGACATGATCCGCCGCCCCCCCGGCGCCCCCACCCGCTTCCTCGCCGCCTGCGAGGCGGTGGAGGCCGGCCAGCTCAACGTCACCCTGCCCGGCGGGCAGGAGCGGCACTACGGCAGCGGCCCGCGCGCGGCGCATCTGGAGCTCAACGACTGGGCCGCCGCGCCGCCGCTCCTCTCGCAGCGGCCCGATCTGCTGGCGGAGAGCTTCGCCCGCGGCCTCTGGCATTCGCCGGAGCCCGAGGCGCTCGCCCGGCTCTTCGCCGAGAACCGGGCGGCCTTTCCTTTGCGCCCCGGCCCGCTGGCCTCAGGCCCGCTCCGCGCTTTGCAGAGATGTCCGGCGGGGCTGCATCCGGGGCCCGGCCGGGGCCGCGGTGCCCCCCTGCCCGGCAACGAGTTCTTCCAGCTCTTCCTCGATCCGGGGATGAGCTTCACCGCGGCGCTCTTCCAGCCCGGCGATGACGACCTCGGCCGCGCCCAGTCACGGAAGTACGACCGGGTGCTCGACCGGATCGGCGGCGCGCCGCGGCTGCTCGACATGTCCTGCGGCTGGGGCGGGCTTCTGGAGCGGGCCGCCGCGCGCGGTCTCCGGGCCACCGGCCTCGCCGAGCATCCCGCCCAGGCCTCCTTCACCGACGCGCGGCTCGACGGGCGGGCCGAGGTACGGCTGGCCGCCAGGGGCGCGCCGGGCCGGTACGGCGGCATCGCGGCCATAGAGCCGGCGGGCTCCGCCGCCCTGCCCCGGCTCCTCGCCGAGATGCGCGCGCGGCTGGCCGATGGCGGCCGGGCGCTTCTGCAATCCGTCACCCACGGGCCGGAGGAGGAGGCGCGGCTCACCGGCCTCGCCGTGCTCGCCGGGCTCGCCCCCGGCCAGCGCTTCGCCTTCGGCGCCGATTACGCGCGGACGCTGCGCCACTGGTCGGCGCGGCTGGAGGCCGCCCGCCCCCGTGCCCTGGCGCTCGGCTTCGGCGAAGACATGCTGCGCCGCTGGCGCTGGCAGTTCGACTCCGCGGCCGCCGCCTTTGCGCTCGGCCAGCGGCAGGTCGTGCAGATCGAGCTGACCCATGCCGGCGAGGCGGGACGATGAGCACGGATCTCTCCGGCCAGACCTGGTGGATCGTCGGCGCCTCCTCCGGTCTCGGCGCGGCGCTGGCCGAGGCGCTCGACAAGCGCGGCTGCCGGCTGATCCTCTCTGCCCGGAGGGAGGAGGCGCTGGCCGAGATCGCGGGCAAATGCCGCGACGCGACCGTGCTGCCGATGGATGTGAGCGACCCTGCGAGCATCCATGCGGCGGTGGAGAAAGCCGGGGCGCCGGATGCGCTTCTCTATTCCGTCGGCCTCTACGACCCGATGTCGGCGAAGGACTGGGACGCGGAGCAGGCCGAGACCATGGTCGACGCCAACTTCCTCGGCGCGCTCCGCCTGATCGGCCGGGCGCTGCCGGCGATGCTGGCCCGCCGCTCGGGGCGGCTCGTCCTGGTCGGCTCGCTCTCCGCCTTTCGCGGCCTGCCGGGCGCCATCGGCTATTCGGCCCCGAAGGCGGCGCTTCTGAGCCTCGCCGAAAGCATGCGCTCCGACCTGCGGGGGACAGACCTCAAGGTGCAGATCGCCAACCCCGGCTTCATCCGCACCCGGCTGACAGACAAGAACGACTTCTCCATGCCGCAGATCATGGAGCCGGAGGAGGCCGCGGCCCAGGTGATGCGCCTGATCGACAGCGGCCGCTTCCGCCGCGACTTCCCCGCGCCCTTCGCCTGGCTCTTCCGCTGGAGCGCCCTCATCCCCTATCGGCTCTGGGACCGGCTCATGTGAGCCCCCCGGGGTTCCAACCGGGGCCGCGACGGAACGACGACAGGGCGCGGATTTTCGCTTTTCCTTGCGTAAGATAAGCATGATTCCGCGCATGACCGCAGGGTCATGAGCGCGCGCCGCAATTGTCGCGGCACAGCGCGGAACCTTCCCCGAGATGGCGAGTTGAAGCGGCATACAAGGCAGGGATCCCTGCCGGAGAAACTGTGCAAGACATTGCAGGAGGAACACCATGAGGACCTCTCATTCCATTATCGCCGCTCTCGCGATCCTGGCCGGACCGGCCGTGGCTCAGGAAACGGCAGATGCGATCGACAACGGTGACGCGGCTGTGCTGGCCGACGAGCAATATGCCGCTGTCGAAATCGAACTCGGCAGCTTCGAAGCTCAGGAGCTGATCGGCAAGCGCGTCTACGTCAGCGAAGACGGCGCCGAACTCACGGCCGGCCTTGAGAACGGCTGGGACGACATCGGCGAGGTCGGTGACCTCGTGTTCAGCGACGACGGTGAGCTGACCTCCGTCCTGATCGACGTCGGCGGCTTCCTCGGCATCGGCGAGAAGGTCGTGGCCACGCAGCTCGAGGAGCTCAGCTTCTACACCGAGAACGGCGGCGACGATAACTTCTTCGTCGTCTACGCGGGCGACCGTGCCACGCTGGAGAACCAGTCCGCCTACGAAGAGGGCGAGGTCATGACCGACGAGGTGGCCGACACCTCGATGGACGCCGATGACGACGCCGTCATGGACGAAAACGTCGAAGGCGGCACGCTCGTCGCCGAAGGCGATGACGCGCTCGAAGAGGGCACCGAAGCCGATGCCATGGGCGACGACACGATGGTCGCCGAAGGCGAGGTCGAAGCCCAAAGCGACGTCGCGGTCGATGACACCGCGATGGCCGAAGCCGACGCCACCGTCGAATCGGGCGATGTGCTCGAAGGCGAAGACGACACCATGGTCGCCGAAGGCGAAGCTGCGATCGAAGAAGACGCCGACATGACGGATGAAACCGTCGTGGCGGAGGGTGATGCCGCCGTCGAGGAAGACGCCGACATGACCGATGAGACCGTCGTGGCCGAAGGTGATGCCGCCGTCGAAGAAGACGCCGACATGACCGACGAGACCGTCGTGGCCGAAGGCGATGCCGCCGTCGAGGAAGACGCCGACATGACCGACGAGACCGTCGTGGCCGAAGGCGATGCCACCATGGAAGAGCCGGCTGACGCTGGCGAAGACACCATGGTTGCCGAAGACGACGCCACCATGGAAGACGCCGACATGGCGGATGACACCATGGTTGCCGAAGGCGATCGTGACCTCTGGGATGCCCCGTCGATGGAGATGGAAGGCTATGCCAATGTCGAGGCTGCGGCCCTGACGGCGGAAGACCTGCAGGGCGCCCCGGTGTTCGGCACGGAAGATGACCGGATCGGCAAGGTTGCCGACGTGGTTCTCTCCGATGACGGCATGATCGAGTACGCGCTGATCGACGTCGGCGGGTTCCTCGGCATCGGCCAGGACCGCGTGGAAGTGGGCTTCGAAGAGCTGCAGATCCTGCGCGACGAAGCCGGCGATGACCTGCGCATCTTCGTAGCCGCGACCGAAGACCAGCTCAAGGCCCGCGCCGACGAATACACCGAGATGGAATAACTCTGATCCATCCGGGTCGTCAGACCCAAAGGGAAGGGCCGCACCATTGGTGCGGCCCTTTTCTTTTTCGCTGAGTGGCGTGTGACCGTGGCGAAGGACGCGGCCTCCTGCGGCCCCTGCCCTGCCTCAGACCATTTCCGGCGGGACGAGCGGCAGCGGCACGGCCTGGGCGCGGGCGGCGGCGGGATCGTAGGGCACGAGAAAGCCGTGCCGCTCGGACGGCGGCTCGGCGGCATTGCGGTGGACGGCCTCCACCCAGTGATCGAAGGCATCGTCGAGCGGATGGAGCTCGGCCGGTTCGCCGAGCCACATCTCCTGAATGCGCTTGCGGATATGGGACACCTCGTCCTCCGCCGTCAGCTCGACGCCGGCCTCGGTATCCCAATGGAGCGAGCGGCCGTTCAGATTGGCGGAGGACAGGATCGCCGCCGCCCCGTCGAAGACCGAGAGCTTGGAATGCAGATAGACGATCGGCGCGCCGGCGAGGCAGGCGCGCGGCGCCGGGCAATCGTCGTCACGGCAGACGCGCGGCTGCACCGGGCTCGCAACCAGCATCCGCTCCTCGCCGAAGGCGGCGCGGACGATGTCGAGGCAGGCGAGCTGCAGATAATCGCCGTAACGCGCGTCGAGCGTGGGCGGATCGTCGAAGGCGGCCGTCTCGGGCGCCGCGGGCATGACGAGGATCAGCTTGAGGTCGGGAACCTCCCGCGCCCGCGCGGCGAGCGCCCGCGCCAGATCCCGGTCGCGGAAGAACTGCGTTTCCAGATAGATGAGCCGCGTGGCGCGCTTGATGCGCGCATGGTGGCGCGTCTCGATCTCGGTGACGACCTTCTTCGGGCCGAGCCGGAAGGGATGCGACTTGCGCCGCCGGGCGGAGATGGTCCGCAAGAGACCCGCCGCCGGCACCGGATCGGCGCGTGCCTCGGTCACATCGTCGAAATTCTCCAGATGCGCCCGCCCGGCCTCGGCGAGGCCGGGATCGTCGATCAGCACCTGCAGATCGTGCCAGGTGCCTTGCGAGACCTGGTCATGGCCGCGCGTGTCCCAGCGGCGCTCGTTGAGATCGAGCCCGCCGATATAGAGCCAGCGGCCGTCGACGGAGGCGAGCTTCTGGTGATGCGTCACGGGCCAGGAGGGCATCCCCTGCCCGAAGCGGCGCCGGAGCATGGCGCTGACGCCGGGCATGGTCTTCAGCCCCTGCCCATGGCCCTCGCGCTTCTCCTTCAGCGCCTCGCGGGCGACCTTCGACAGGCGCGTGCGGATCAGCGGCGTCAGCAGCACGCGCGCCAGCGTCCCCGGGCGCGAGGGGTGCAGGCGCGGCAACACGGTCAGCGTGCCGGGCGCCTCCGCCCCCGCAAGCTCGCGGATGCCGGTGAGAATGCTCACGGTCTTCCAGGTGCCCTGATGGAGATCCGTCGCCGCAGCGCCGTCGAAATCGGAGAGCCAGAGCCGGATGTCCACGCCGCGGCGGAGCGCATGAACGAGAAGGTCGACCCAAGTGCGGCCGATGGCCAGCCCCTCGGCCGAGCGCAGCTCTGTCTGGGGATCGAAGATGCGAAACCCCATGACGATCTCGCGCTCGGCGGAAAGGACGAGCCGCTCGAAGGTCGGATAGGCCTCCTCGGCGGTGATGAGAAGCCGGATGCGGCCGGCGCCCTCGGCCGGCCCGAGGGTCGGCCCGGCGACGGGGGCGAGCGTGGGCGAGCCGGCAGACGCCCCTGCTGACGGCTTCTGCGCCTGCGCCGGTGTCAGTCCTCCCGCAGCCGGCTGCCCGGCCTCATTCTGTGTGCCTTCTGCGCCGCTCATGCCCTCCCCATCAGGCTGCATCCTGGAAGGCGGCGATGGGGAAGGACAGGACGGTGCGGTGTTCGCGGCCGTCGTTGGTTTCGCTCAAGGTGCCGCCGAGCTGGCGGGCAAAGGCGTTGACGAGCTTGCTGCCGAGGCCATCGCCGCGAGGCTCCGGCGCGTCGCCGGCGGGGGGCACACTGTTGCGGATGTCGAGCACCGCGCCGCCACTCTCGTCTGTGTGCAGGTCGATGGCGATCCACGGGGTCTCGCCCTCTGGCGCGCCGATATACTTGAAGGCGTTCATCACCAGCTCCGACAGGGCGAGCCCCATCGGCACCGCCTGATCGGGGTAGAGCACGACTTCTTCATAGTTCTGAGATAGGTCGATCTCGGCGCCACTTGCATTGACGCCGCCGACGCCGGCCGCCGCCGTCTGCTCGACGATGGCGGAGAAGAGCTCGTCAGCGCGGACCCGCTCTTCCGCCGAGGTCTCGTAGAGCTTCTGATGCACCCGCGCGATGGAGGCGACGCGGTGCTGCAGCTCAACGAGCACCCGCCGTTCGGCCGGGTCGCTCATCTTGCGCATCTTCATGTTGATGATCGAGGCGATGAGCTGAAGGTTGTTCTTCACCCGGTGGTGCACCTCCTTGAGGAGCACCGTCTTCTGGTGGATCGAATTGTGAAGCTCCGCCTCGTCGCGCAGCACGCTTTCGGCCAGAAGCTGCCAGGTCTCGTCCATGTCGACGAGCTCCTGCGGCTCCCAGGGGCTCTGGTTGCGCGGGATGATGCGGCGGTTGCGCATGAACATGAGCATCCGGGCCCGCAGGTTCCGCGTCGGCTTGATGACCATCGCCTGGACGGAGAAGAAGGCCACCGCCAGCCCGGCGAGCCACATGGCGGCGGGGAAGAGCAGCGAATAGGCGACGTGCAGCCCGTCGGCGATGACGCTGTCGGCGCGGTAGGCCCAGGAGCCGAGCGCGAAGACGACGCCCTGCTCGATCGGCACCACGGCGAAGAAGCGCCTCTGGCCGGACTCGGTCGTGCCGATGAAGGCGGTGCGACCGATGCGCGCGAGATTGGCGAGATCGGCATTGGCCGGAAGCTGCCGCTCGAGCGAGCCCGCATTCTCTCCAGCGGTGAGGATCTCGCCGCTGGCGTTGAAGGTGACGAGGTTGATCGGCCGGTCGGAGGCGGCGGCGCCGTCGACCATCGCCTCGGCCAGCGCGCCATGTTCGAGCGACACGGTGACAAAGCCGTTGTAGTCGCCCTCGGCGCTGATGACCGGCACGCCCACGGCGACCACGGCGCGCTGCGTGATGGCGCCGTCGCCGATGACCATCGCCCGCTCGCGCGGGTTCTCGACCATGTCGACCACGCTCGGCCGCTCGGAGACATCCGTCCCCACCCCGTCGGAGGCGCATTGGACGATGCCGTCAGCCGAGACATAGCCGACGAAGGCCACGGGGTCCGCCCGGTCGAGGAAGCGCGCCAGCCCGGCCTCGCAGAGTTCGCCCTCGTTGCGCAGAAGCGGCGCCGCGGCGGCCAGCATCCGTGCCGCCCCGAAGGCCGCCTGGATGTGGCTCGCCTCGCGCGCCGCCGCCTCGGCGGTGCGCGACAGAAGGTTGGCCGACGAATTCTTGTCGGTCTCCTTCAGCAGCAGATAGGTCTGGTTCACGGAAATGAGACCGATGGGCAGAAGCGCAAGGGCCATCAGCGCCGCGATGCGGAAGGTGAGCGAATGGGATCGCTCGCGCAGCCGCGAGAGGACAGACGTCAAAAGGCCGCCTTCCGAGATTGCCGCCCGTCGGTCACCACGGCGAGCGTGGCGGCGTCGGTCATCTCAAGCGGTTCATCATCGGAAAGCTGCAGGATCTCGACCAGCCGGGCACGGCCGCGGAAGACGCGGGACTTGATGGTCCCGACGGCGACGCCGCAGGTCTCGGCCGCTTCCTCGTAGGTCATCCCCGAGGCGCCGACCAGAACCAGCGCCTCGCGCTGCTCGTCGGGCAATTCGGTGAAGGCCTTGCGGAAGTCGTTGAGCGCGAGGCGCCCGTCATGCTGCGGCTTGACCGAGAGGCTCGCCGCCATGACGCCGTCTGCATCGGCGACCTCGTACTTCATCTTGCGCCGGCCCGAATAGAAGGCGTTGCGCAGGATGGTGAAGAGCCAGGCACGCATGTTGGTGCCGGGCTTGAAGCTGTCGATCGCCCGCCAGGCGTTGACGATGGTGTCCTGCACCAGATCGTCGGCGGCCGATGAATTCCGGGTCAGCGACACGGCGAAGGCTCGGAGCGAGGGAAGGTGCACGAGGATCTCGTCGCGCGGATCCATCGCCTCCTTGTCGCCCGGGCCCTTGTTGCCCTGTCCCTTGTCATCCGGACGTTTGCGAGCAGAGCTCATGGATGGCTGTCCTGCTCCTTGAGCTGCTTCAGCAGCTCGACAAATCGATCGGGAAGCTCACGTTCAACCTCTTGCTGGAAGACCCTGCGGAGGTTGCTATCGATCATCTGCTCCAGATCGTCTTTTTGATGTTTTTCAGGCATTGTCCCCTTCGGCACCTTTCGCACCACTGACGTCTAGCTACGTTTTTTTCTGCTCCAGTCGGAACCAAACGCTATCCGGCACGTTCGGTTCCGCGAAAAGTACTAAAAGGGGTAAAAAATGTCGCAGGCCACTGAGCCGTCGTTTCTCTCCGTCGCCGTTGCAGATCTTCTGCCCTATCTGCGCCGCTATGCGCGTGCGCTGACCGGGAGCCAGACGAGCGGTGACAACTATGTGGCGGCCACGCTGGAAGCACTTCTGACCGACAGATCCGTCTTCGATCAGGGGCACTCCAAGAAGGTCGCGCTCTTCCGTGCCTTCCATCTGATCTGGAGCTCCTCCGGCGCTCCTGTCGGCGAAGGCGACAACGGGCTCGCCCGCCGCGCCCAGAGCCATATGGCACGGCTGACCACGAACACCCGCGAGGCGCTGCTCCTCTACACCATCGAGGAGTTCTCGGCCGGCGACATCGCCACGATCATGGAGATCGAGGAGAGCGAGGTCCGTCATCTGATCGACACCGCCCGCCGCGAGATGGAAGAGAGCATCACCGGCCGCGTGCTCGTCATCGAGGACGAGCCGATCATCGCCATGGATATCCAGGACATCGTCGCCGACATGGGCCATGCCATCACCGGCGTGGCGCGGACGCATACCGAGGCGGTCGAGCTCTTCAAGAAGGAGAAGCCCGATCTGATCCTCTCGGACATCCAGCTCGCCGACGGCTCGTCGGGCATCGAGGCGGTGAACGAGATCCTCGGGCTCGCGGGCGACATTCCGGTGATCTTCATCACCGCCTTCCCCGAGCGGCTCCTGACGGGCGAACGGCCGGAGCCGGCCTTCGTCATCACCAAGCCCTATTCGGAAGATCAGGTGCGCTCGGCCGTCAGCCAGGCCAGCTTCTTCTCGTCGACGGAGACGCTGCACGCCTGACCTCGCAAACCAGTTTCAGCGCCGCCCACCCTATTTCAGTCCTGCGGGCGGCGCTGGTTTCTCGGGCCCGCCGGATTTGCTCCGGCGGGCTCTTTTTATCGGCTCAGCCGAGGGTCGCGCGGAGCATCCAGGCGGCTTTCTCATGGGCGGCGGAGCGCGCGGTGATCAGGTCGGCGGTCACCGGATCGTTCTGGCCTTCGGCGATGCGGATCACCGCATGAAGCCGGTGCGCCAGGCGCTCGTGATCGGCGGCGAGGCTCTTGACCACCTCGGTCACGGCGAAGTCGCTGATGGCCTCGTCGATGACATTGCCCGTCGTCAGCTCGGCAATCGTCGCCGGCGCCTTCAGCCCCAGGGCGCGGATGCGCTCGGCCATCTCGTCGGCGGCGGCGAAGAGATCCTCGTATTGCTCTTCGGTCAGCTTGTGGATCGCGAAGAACTGCGGGCCTTCGAGGTTCCAGTGGTAGATATGCGTCTTGGCCATCAGCCGGTAGGTATCGGCCAGCGCGCTCGCGAGCGCGGCGGCGACGCTTTCCTCGTTGCGGACACCGGTGTGGAGCGATTGGGCAGCGGTCATGGTCTTCTCCTTCGTCTCAATGAAACGGGCGGGGCATGGCCCCGCCCGTGAGGGTGCGTCTCGTCCGGCCGATCACATCGGCGGGCGGCCCCGGAGCGCGCCGGCGATGGCGGCGACGAGGAAGAGGACGAGGAAGATGAAGAACAGGATCTGCGCGATGCTCGCGGCACCGGCCGCGATGCCGCCAAACCCGAACACAGCGGCGATGATCGCCACGACGAGGAACGTGAGAGCCCAGCCAAGCATGGGAGCCTCCTAGGTATGGTTTCAACGATTGGGCGCCTTCGCCCGATTTGAAAACCAAACGCCAACGTGCCAACCCCGGTTCCCGGACGAAGAATTTCCTGAAAAGACGGAACCTTTCCGGCGCCCGCGCATTACAGAGGCGGATGAAATGGTCATGAGGAGAGGCAGACATGCCCGCCAGAGGTTCCAGCAACAACGGCGTTGAGGCGACTCTTGCCGACTTCATGAAGCAGTTCGAGACGCTCAAGGAAGACCTTGCCGAGCTGTCCCAGCAGGCCGCCGAGATCGGCGCGACGCAGAAGAAACTCCTGCGCAGCAACGCCGTGCAGGGCGCCGAGGTGATCCGCAGCCGCAGCGAAGCGGCCGTGGCCGAACTCTCGAGCGCCGCCCGCCGCGCCGCCGAAGGCGCTGCCGAGACCGCGACCACGCAGGTGCGCGAGAACCCCGCCGCCGCCATCGGGCTTGCGACCGGCATCGGCTTCCTCGTCGGGCTGGTCCTGTCGCGCCGCAAGTGATGCTGCGCCTCCGGCTCGCCGCCGCCGCCATCGCGCGCAACGCCGTTCTCGGCGTTGCCGCTCTTCTATGCCTCACCGTCGGGCTGGGATGCCTGACGGCGGCCGCCTGGATCGCCATCGCCGCCGCGCAGGGTCACCTGATCGCGGCGCTCTGCATCGGCGGCTTCTGGATGCTGATGGCCTTCGTCCTTGTCCTTATTCTCACGCGCCGCCCCCGTCCCGTCGCCGCCCCCGTGGCGGCAGCGGCGCCGACGGCGGCCACCCCCGGCGTCCTCACGCCGACGCTCGTCAGCTCAGTTGCCATGGCCTTTGCCCAGGGGCTCGGGGCCGGGCTTTCCAGCCGCAGGCCGCGCTGACCTCACCTTATTGATATTCTGACAAGTTTTCGCAGCCGCGCCCGAAACCCCGGGCGCGGTTGTTGCGTTGTACCTGCAACAACGCGATCCGAACGAGGAGATCACTGCCATGATCGGCAAAGGTATTGCACTCGCTCTTGCAGCCACCGGCGGCGTCGCCGCCGCAGCCATCCCCGCCGTCACCCCGGCGGCTATGACCGAACAATCGGTCGACGGCACCGTCATCCCGGCGAGCGCCCTGACCTTCACCGGCGTCAACGTCGATGCCCTCATCGCCGCCCCGGTGCTCGATGCCGCCCAGCGGCAGGTCGGCAGCGTCGCGGAGCTCTTCATCGACGGCAATGGCGCCATCAGCGGCGCCGTCGTCTCCGTCGGCGGGCTCTTTTCCCAGCGTGAGGTCGCCCTCGAGATGGCCGACATGCAGGTCATGTCGATGCCGGACGGCGCCTTCGTCGTGCAGGCGTCCATGACCGCCGAAGGGCTGGATGCGCTGCCGGTCTTCGAGAGCTGAGAGAACTGAACGACAAAGAAAAGGGGCGGCGCAGATGATGCGCCGCCCCTTTTCTTGTCTGTCTTTCCCTTGCCGTGGCCCGTCGGGGGCCCGTCGACGGGGGGGTCAGTCCCCCGCCGGCTTTCCGCTATCCTCTGCCGCAAAGAGCGGCCTGGGGTCGACGGCCCCGGCGCGTCCCGTCAGCACCACCAGGAACCAGACGAGAAGTGGAATGGCCACGATCCCGCCGATTGGCCCCCAGATCCATAGGCCGAAGGTCACAGACAGGAAGATCAGCAGCGGGTTGATCCGCATCTCTCGCCCGACCAGCGAGGGCGTGATGAACTGGCCTTCCATCATGTTGAGCAGGAAGAAGCTCGCCGCCGGCAGCAGCGAATAGGCGCCATCGAAGGCGGCGATCCCGGCGATCAGCAGCGAGATGCCGAAGACGGCGGGGCCGAGATAGACGACGAAGTTCATGAAGAACGCCAGCAGGCCCCATTGCAGCGCCCCCGGCAGCCCGATGAGCTTCAGCGCCCCGGCGACCATGACACCGAGGCAGGTGTTGATGAGCGTGATCGTCAGGAAGTAATGCGCCACCCGCCGTTCGGCGCGGCGCAGGTCGCTGGTTTGCAGCGGCCGGCCGTCATGGCCGGGCAGCACCCGGCGCAGGAACCCGTAGACCTCGTCGCGCGTCGCCACGAAGAAAAAGAGCGTCCCCGCGAAGACGATGACCTGCGCGAGGATCGACGGCGCGAGCAGCAGCGCGTCGCGCACATCGGGCAGCTCCTCGCCCGACGCCGCCGGCGCCGCGGCAGCCGCCGCCTCGGCCGTTCCGGGCTCTGCCCCGGACAAGGTGTCGGCCATGTCTTCGGACATCGAGGACAGATCGGCCAGCGTGCCCCGGAGATTGCCGAGCGCGTCATTCAGGTCGCGCGCCACCTTGGGAAGGGATTCGATGAGCCGCATGGCGATGGGCTGCAGTGCCAGCACCAGAAGCACGACGACGCTCATCGTAAGGATCAGGCTGATAAGCGCCCCGAACGTGCGGCCCACCCCCCAGCGCTCCAACGTGTCAGAAACCGGCGACAGGACGACGCCGGCGACCAGGGCCAGCACAATGGGCGCAACGATGCCCTCGGCGACCTGTAATGTGAAGCCAATGGCAAGCGCCGCGATCACGACGATCGCGGCGCGGCCAATCCCCTCTCCCTTCACCATGGCTGTGGATCAGGCTTTGTGCGGCGCAGAAGAGCGCGGCCCGGCGATGAGCCAGATGATGAAGCCGAGGACCGGCAGGATGAGCACGAGCAGCGTCCAGAGCACCTTGCTGCCCGTCGAGGCGGACGAGCTGATGATCGAGACGATGGCCCAGATGTCGAGGGCAAGAACGATAAGGCCGCCGATAGCGCTGAACATGGATTTCTCCTGTGAAAATGATTGCCGCACGCCTCTCCGCGCGGCCTTTCGGTCACAACGCCGGCCGGGGTGCAAGGTTCCGCCCCGGCATCAGGGCGCCGGCGCCGGCCCCTCTCCCTGCCGCGGCGCCGCGGGCGGCGCCACCAACCTCAGGGCCTTGTCGACAGCCTCGTTCAGCGAGGCGTCCGAGAAGGGCAAGGTCAGGACGGCGTAATGGGCGGCGTGGGCCGTATCGTGCGATGCCCCGTTTGCGGGCTCGTAATCCGCCTGCAGGAGCACGACGGCGCTTCCCGCTTCGGCAAAGCGCGCGGCGGCCTCGGCCGACGCGATGTCTTTGAGTTCATGAGAAACAACCACAAGTCTTGGAACGGAAGTTCCTTCCTGTGCGTTCCTTGCGTCAGAAAACGATCGAAACCGGATGAGGTCATCGCCCGGGAACCGCATCGCGAGGTTCTCGCAAATATCGTCGGCGACAAGGGATTCCGCGCAAATGACGAGTAGTGAAGACAAGACTCACCCCTTCCCAGGTTCACAACTTACGGGCGCAAGATCACATGCGGCGGCGCAGCGCTCATTAAACTGTGACATATGTCATCAAACGTTATCATTTGGCGCCCCGACCGCCGGGAGCTGCCGATGACGACGCCCTGCAGCGCCTGTCCGCTCCGCCGCCGCGAGCATTTCGTCGAGATGACCCGCGATGAGGTCCGCCAGACCGAGGCCTTCAAGGCGGGTGAGATGACCATCGAGCCCGGCACGCATCTGCTCATCGAAGGGGCCGGTTCCGCCCAGCTATACACGGCCCTGAGCGGCATGGGCCTGCGCTACAAGAGCCTCGCGGACGGCAGCCGGCAGGTCTTGAACATCATCTTTCCCGGTGACTTCGTCGGCCTTCAGGCCGGCGTCATGGGAGAGATGAAGCACTCCGTCGTCGCGCGCACGCAGATGACGCTCTGCGTCTTCGATCGCAACGAATTTTACTCATTCGTCCGGTCCAGCCCCAACCGCGGCTTCGACGTCACCTGGCTCGCGGCGATGGAGGAGCATTTCCTCGGTGAGGCGCTGGCAACCGTCGGCCAGCGCGACGCCTCCGACCGCATCGCCTGGGCCCTCGTGCGCATCTATCAGCGCGGCCAGGCGCTCGGGATGGTCAACGGCGGTGGGCTCATGCCCTTCCCCTTCCGTCAACAGGATCTCGCGGATCTTCTCGGCCTCTCGCTCGTTCATACCAACAAGACACTCGCGCGCCTGCGCCGCCACAACCTCGTGCGCTGGCAGGACGGGCAACTGGCCATTCCGGGTCTGGAGCCGATGGCAGAGATGGCGGGGCTCGAGCTCGAGCCGCCGCCCAGACGCCCGTTGATCTGAGCGGGCGACAGGCCCCGCCGCGCCGGGAAAGGAAGGCAGACGGTCATGGACATCTTCAGTTTCGTCGCAGGGACGCTCACCGGCGTCGCCGTGACCGGCCTCATCTGGATCGTGATGATCGGCATCCGCCGCTGAGGCCACGCCGGCCCCGTCGCCTCCCGGAGGCCGGCTGTCATGCCGCTGACATGCACCACTGGCAAAAGCCTTGGCCAACAAGGAGCTTTTGCCGATGGCCCCCCGCCAGATGCCCCCTCGCCGCCCGCTTTCGCTGCGCCTCACCGGCGCGGCGGTGCTGCGCGACGGCGAGATGCAGGAGCGGACCGTGGCGATGGAGGGCGGCGTCATCTCGAAGGGCCCGCTGCCCGAGGCGGACCTCTCGGGCCATCTCATCCTCCCCGGCATCGTCGATCTGCAGTCAGGCGTTCTGGCCGCCGCCCTGCCCGGCCGCTCCGGCCCGGCAGGGGCGCTTGCGGCCACCGACAGGGCGCTGGCGCGGGCCGGCGTGACGACGGCCTGGGCGGTGCAGGGGTGGAGCTGGGCGGGCGGCGTGGCGGCGCCCGAGATGGCAGAGGCGGTGCTGCAGGCGCTCGGCGCCTACCGGCCCTCGGCGGGGATCGACCTGCGCCTCCAGCTCGCCTGTGAGACGCATATGCCCGGCAGCCTCGACCGGATCGTGTCCGCCGTGCGCCGCCACAAGCTGGATTTCGTGACCTTTCAGAACAGCTTGCCGAACGAAGCTGCGCCGGGCTCCACCGCCGCCGCGGCGCGGGAGCTCGGCGGGCAGGTGCCGCGCTTCCTCTGCCGGCTCGCCGATGCCTTCGACACGCTCGGCACGCTCTACGGCAGCCGCTTCGACCCCGACGCCCAGACCCGCGAATATTACTCGATGATCGGCGCCGGCATCTGCGTGACGCCCGCCGCGCCCGCCCCCGCCGCCGTGGCCCGTGCCGTGGGCGATGCGGTGCTCCTGCCGGCGCCGGCGCTGCTGCGGGCGAGGGCGGAGCCGGCGCCGCTGCCGATCCTCCGCCGCGGACAATGCGACGCCCTCGTCTCCGCCGATGCGCCGGGGGCACTCGTGGCCGCCGCCCTGATGCTGGCGAAGGAGATCGGCCTGCCGGCCGCCTGGGCGCTGATCTCCAGCCGCCCGGCGGAGATCCTGCGCCTGCCCGACCGTGGCGTCATCGACTACGGGCGCCGGGCGGACCTCACCATCCTCGATGCCGCGAGCGGCAATGTGGCGGCGACCATCGTTGCCGGGCGGCTGGTCTGGGCCGCGCCCGGCCTATCGGAGCGCCTTCAGCAGGCGGGGGCGCCGGAGGTGGTGGCCGCCTGAGGCCCGCGGCGGATGAGATTGCAAAAGGTCAAGTCAGCGGCGGCATGCGGCCCTAAACTCGGCCCCGAGATCGCATTTCTGCAAGTCGTTCAGCCCGGCACCCGCGGGAAAACAAGCCCGTCGAAGAGCTTTCGCGCCGTCCTGAGCGTCCCCGCCCGCACGACCGCGCCCGCCGCATCCCGCTCCAGCAGCACCTCCGCCGCCCCGCCCGGATGCTCGATCACGAAGGTCTCCCCCTCCGGCAGCCGCGCCACAGAGGCGGCCGGCGTGCCCTCCATCACCGCCGCCGCGGCGACGGAGACGGCGGCGAAAACACCGACCGTCGCATGCACCCGGTGCGGGATGAAGCTGCGGGTGTTGAGCGTGCCGCCCGCCTGCGGCCCCGAGACGAGGAACATCTTCGGCACGCTCTTCTCCGCCACATCGCCGAGCCCCATCAGCGGCCCGGCGGCCAGGCGGATCGCCTCCACCCGCTCTTTCAACGCGGCATTGCCCTCAAGCTCCTCGCGGCTTTCGCGCCCCGTCACCCCGAGATCGGCGGCGCGCATGACCACGCAGGGCATCCCGAGGTCGAGGAGCGTCGCCTCGACGCCCTCGATCACGTCCACCGCCCGGCCGGTCGGCAGGAGCGCCCCGCACATCGAGCCCTCCAGCCCCTCGAACTTCAGCGGCACCGCCGCATGGGTGCCCGGCACCCCGTCGATCCGCGCCTCGCCCCGATAGCTGACCCGCCCGCCCGGCGTCGCGATCAGCGCCTCGGCCACCTCGCCGGTGTTGACCATGTGGATCCGCACCCGCGTCTCTTTCCCTGCCGCCGCCACTAACCCCCGCTCGATGGCGGCCGGGCCGACGCCGGCGAGGATGTTGCCGCAGCCCTGCGCATCCGAAACCAGCGCCTGATCGACGAAGACCTGCAGGAAGAGGTAGTCGACATCGGCATCCTCTCGGCTCGGCGGCGAGAGCACCGCGACCTTCGAGGTGAGCGGATCCGCCCCGCCGATCCCGTCGATCTGCCGCGCGTCGGGCGAGCCCATGATGCGCAGGAGCAGGTCATCGCGCGCCGCCACATCCTCCGGCAGGTCGGAGTCGAGGAAATAGGCGCCCTTCGAGGTGCCCCCCCGCATCCAGAGGCAGGGGATGCCCTCGTCTTCAGACATATTTCAGCCCCTTGGCCTCCAGCCGCGGCCGCATGTCGTAGATGTCGAGCCCGAGCTCGCCCGAGGCGAGCCGCGCCCGCTTCGCCTCCTCCGCCGCCAGCCGCTTTTCGGCGGCGGCCAGCACCTCCTCCGCCTCCTCGCGCCGCACCACGACCACCCCGTCGTCATCGGCGACGATCACGTCGCCGGCGTTCACCAGCTGGCCCCCGCAGACCACCTGCACGTTCACCGAGCCCAAGGTCTTCTTCACCGTCGCCTCGGCGGAGACCGCCTTTGACCAGACCGGAAAGCCCATGGCGCGCAGGTCGCGCGTGTCGCGGACGCCCGCGTCGATCACCAGCCCCCGGCAGCCGCGCGCCATGGCGGAGGTCGCGAGGAGGTCGCCGAAATAGCCGTTGTCGCAGGGCGAGGTCGGCGCCAGAACGAGCACGTCGCCGGCCTTAAGCTGCTCAATGGCCACATGGATCATCCAGTTGTCCCCCGGCGGCGCCGAGATCGTCACCGCCGAGCCGGCAATCGCCGCGCCCTCCTGAATGGGCCGCATCCGCGACGCGAAGCACCCCCGCCGCCCCTGCGCCTCATGCACCGTCGCGACCCCGGCCCTCGCCAGCCCGTCGATCACCTCGGCCGCCGCCCTCTCAACATTCTGCACGACAACGTTCGCCATCCCGGATCCCCTTTCATCTGGCCATAAATACCTCGGGGGGTCCGGGGGGCTGGCCCCCCGGCCTCTCCCCCAAGGCGCAACCTCAGCCCTTCTCCACCGGCGGCGTCCCGTGCGTATGGAACGTCGCGATCGTCTTCAGCCCCCAGGCCTGGCCCTTGGCGCGATCCGCCTCCGTCCAGACCACCGGCTCCCAGTCTGGCTGCATGACAAGCCGCGCGCCGGCATTGGCGAGCTCGATCCGGTTGCCCGCCGGCTCCCAGGCATAGAGGAAGAAGCTCCCCTGGATGGCGTGCTTGTGCGGCCCCGTCTCGATATGCACGCCGTTCTCCAGATAGATGTCGGCGGCGCGCAGGATGTCTTCCCGCGTGTCGGTCGCATAGGTGACGTGGTGCAGCCGGCCCTCGCCGCCGCCCCGCTCCTCGGAACAGACGAGATCGTAGCTCTTGTTGTTGCAGGTGAACCAGCAGCCGCCCATCCGGCCGTTGTCGAGCTGGATATATTCGGTCACCCGGTGGCCGAGGCAGGTCCCCACGAAGTCGCGAAAGGCGGTGACATCCTCGCCGAGGAGGTTCACATGGTCGATCCGCCGGGGGGAGATCCCCTGCCCGTGATAGCGGGAGGAGAGGTTCTTCAGCGCCGAGGCATCCTCCGGCGGCGCCTTGTATTTCACCGTCTCCCAGTAGAGCTCGAACACATGGCCGAACGGGTCCTCGAAGCGGAAGGCGCGGCCATGGCCGAGGTCGCCCTCGACCCAGCCCAGCACCTTGTAGTCGCTCGCCTCGATGGCGGCGACGCGCCGCTCAAGCGCCTCGGGTGAGGACACCCGGTAGGCGATATGGCCGACGCCGGTGCGGTCCGCCTTCGTCAGCTTCAGCGAGTGAAACTCGTAATCCTCCCAGGCGCGGAGATAGGCGGAGCCCTCGTCCTGTCCCGAGAGCTTCAGCCCGTAAACGCGGGTGAAGAAATCGAGGCTCTCCTCGAAGCGGTCTGTGAAGACCTCGACATGCCCCAGATGGGCGAGGTCGAAATTCGGGTTGGTGGGCTCTTGCATCGTCTCTCCTCCCTCGGTCGGGCAGCCCGGCACCGGCCGGGCCGCCCCTTGTTTGCCGGCGCCTAGAAGGCGCCCTCCTCCCTCGAACCTCGCGCTCTCCTCAGCGCGCCCGGGCCGCGTCGACCGACCAGGGGCCGGCGCCGGCCGCGGCGAGGTAGAGGCAGGTGAAGCAGTAGATCACCGCCAGCTCGCCGCCGTTCACCAGCGGATAGAAGCCCTGCGGCGCATGCACCATGAAATAGGCCACGGCCATCATGCCCGAGAGCACGAACGCCGTCACCCGGGTGAAAAGGCCGATCAGCAGCAGGACGCCGCCGACGAGTTCGAGAATGCCGGCAATGCCGATGATCGAGAAGACAGGCGCCGCCATGCCGCTCGGCGGCAGGTCGAAGAACTTCGTCGTGCCGTGTTGCAGGATCAGAAGCGCCGTCATGATCCGCAGGATCGACAGAAGCTGCGGACGATAGCGAGAGAGAAAGGTCATACCACTTTACCTTTTGAGGTCAGAGGGCTGGCCTTATAACTCATCGACGGTGCGCGGAAAGACCGACTGGAACCCTTCGGCGTAACGGCAATCGCGCCCGCCCGACTGGCCGCCGGAGTTGCGCTTGAAATGGTTGGCCCGCTGCTGGGCGACGCGGGTGTAGAACTCCCAGAGGTGCTCCTGCCCCTCCATGCATTCGATGGCGGCGCGCTTCTTCTCCCAGACCGGCGTGATGTCGAGGAAGGTGTCAGGCTTCCAGCCCATCTGCTCGGTCTGGTGCGGCTCGAAAAGGTAGAGCTGCGGGGCGCCGAGGACCTTCTCGCCGGGATTGTGGCCCCAGGCCTGCGCGATCATCCGCGCCTCGAGGACGGCATTGGTCGTGTTCATGTGATCGGTGTTGTAGGGGTCGTACTGGCTGTGGCTGAGCATGAAGCCCGGCTGCACGGCCCGGATGACTTCCACCATCTTCATCTTGTTCTCGCGGGAGAACTCCAGGGGGTAGTCGCCGAGATCGAGGCAGACGAGCTCATGGACGCCGAGGGCCTCCGCCGCCCGCTCCGCCTCGGACCGGCGGACTTCCTTGACGCGCTGCAGCGTCATGCCCTCCTCTTTCCAGAGCTTGGCGCTCTCGCCCCGCTCGCCGAAGGACAGGCAGAGGACGGTGACCTCGATCCCCTTCTCGGCATGCAGCGCGATGGCGCCCCCGCAGCGCCAGACGAAATCGGCGGCATGGGCCGAGATGACGAGTGCGGATTTTGCCATGTGATCCTCTCCCTGAGCGCGGCGTATATTCCATGCGGGCCGCCGGCCTGTCCAACGCTATCGGCGGCGCTCCGCTTAACCGATATTTTTTCCCTACCGGTCTTGAAGGATAACCGGTAGGCTTCCCATATCGCTTATCGAGACAGACCAAGGACGGCTCCGCGACCGACATGACCCAGACGCACCGCTCAGATTGCCCGATCAACCTCGCCGTGGAAGTGGTGGGAGATCGCTGGACGCTGCTGGTCCTGCGGGACATCATCTTCGGCAAGCGCCAGCATTTCCGCGCCCTTCTGGAAGGCTCCGAGGAGGGGATCTCCCCCTCGGTCCTGGCCGAGCGGCTGCAGCGGCTGACCAATGCGGGGATCCTCCGGCGCGAATGTTGCGCCCAGCATCGGCAGAAGGGCTACTTCCGCCTGACCGATGCGGGGGCGGACCTGCTGCCCGTCATCGCGGCTCTCGGCGCCTGGGGTGCCCGGCACCGCCATGGCGACCCGGAGCTTTGCGACAAGGTGCTGCAGCTCGAGCGCGGCGGTGCCGCCGCCTGCGGCGCCTTCAAGGCCCAGCTTCTCGCGGCCCAGGCCGAGGAATCGGCGCAGGAGGCTGAGGCATGAGTCTGCACGCGGCCTGCACGAATGGGCAACGAAATCTTCATCCCGGAGGCGCAGCCCCCCTTGATAAGGGAATGAGCGCACCCATCTGCAATGTTAAGACCATAAACATAAGGGACGACACGTGAGCACCTATTCCAGCCTCCCGGCCCCGTCGCCCGAACAGGGGCTGAACCGATACCTTCAGGAGATCCGGAAGTTCCCGCTTCTGGAACCGGAAGAGGAATACATGCTGGCCAAGCGCTGGGTGGACCATGAGGATACCGGCGCCGCCCACAAGATGGTGACATCGCACCTGCGGCTCGCCGCCAAGATCGCCATGGGCTATCGCGGCTACGGCCTGCCGCAGGCCGAGGTCATCTCGGAGGCGAATGTCGGCCTGATGCAGGCGGTCAAGCGGTTCGATCCCGAGAAGGGCTTCCGCCTCGCGACCTATGCGATGTGGTGGATCCGCGCCTCGATCCAGGAGTACATCCTGCGGTCGTGGAGCCTCGTGAAGCTCGGCACCACCTCGGCGCAGAAGAAGCTGTTCTTCAACCTCCGCAAGGCCAAGGCCCGCATCGGTGCGCTCGAAGAGGGCGACCTCCGCCCCGAGAACGTCGCCCAGATCGCCCATGACCTCGGCGTGACCGAGACCGAGGTGATCTCGATGAACCGGCGGCTCGCGGGCTCCGATGCCTCGCTGAACGCGATGGTCGGCACCGAGGGCGACAGCGCCACGCAATGGCAGGACTGGCTGGAAGACGAAGACGCCGACCAGGCCGGCGATTATGCCGAACGCGACGAGCTGGAAGCCCGGCGCGAGATGCTGACCTCGGCGATGGACGTGCTCAACGACCGCGAGCGCGACATCCTGATGCAGCGGCGGCTCTCCGACGAGCAGGTGACGCTTGAAGACCTCTCCGGCCGCTACGGCGTCAGCCGCGAGCGCATCCGGCAGATCGAGGTCCGGGCGTTCGAGAAGCTGCAGGAGCGGATGCAGGCGCTCGCCCGCGAGAAGGGCATGCTCGAAGACGCGTGATCGCAGGTGCGGGGGCCGGAGACGGCCCCCGCTTTGCTACTGCCGCCAGCTCGGGTCGTCCGCGTCCAGCACCGATTTCAGATAGTCGAAGTGGCGCTCGGCCATGCCCGCGTAGGGTCCCCAGCCTTCCGAAGTGTTCTGCGCGACATTGTCGCTGAGCACCGCCAGCGGCTGACCGGTCGACAGGGCGAGGATCTGCGTCTGCGCCGCCTTTTCGAAGAAATAGAGATCCTCGAAGGCCTCCGCGACCGTCTCGCCGGCGATGGACACGCCATGATTGCCCATCACCAGCGCCGCCTTGCCCTTCATGGCCTTCGCCAGATGGGCGCCCTCCTCGGCGCTGTCGGAAATCCCTCCGAATTCCAGATCATAGCCGATCCGCCCCCAGAAGCGGGCGGTGTTGTTGTCGAGCGGCAGCAGCGTCGGGTCCTTCAGGCAGGCAAGCGCCGTCGCATAAGGCGCATGGCAATGGAGGATCACCCGCGCCTCCGGCAGCTCGCGGTGGAGCGTGCCGTGGATCGCCCAGGCCGAGGGGTCGGGCGCATCTGGCCCCGCCATGACGCTCTCGTCATCCGCATCGAGGAGCAACAGGTCGCTCGCCTTGATCGTCGCGAAATGCTGCCAGCGCGGGTTGAGGAGGAACCGCCGCCCGTCCTCGCTCACCGCGGCGGAGAAATGGTTGCCGACCGACTCGCTCCAGCCGAAGCGGTGGCAGAGCCGGAAGGCGGCGGCGAGGTCCTGGCGGAGCGTCTGCTCCGCCGCCACATCGTCCCTCATTTGAAGCGCCCTTCGCTGACCAGCGCCCGGTAGGTCGAGCGCATCTCGGCCCGGTCGGCATAGGTGCCGCGCAGGTAGCGGTCACCCGAGGTCGCCGAATAGGCGGCGCGGCCATGGACGATCCGGTGGTTGTCGAAGACCATGCATTCCCCCGCCTTCATCATGAAGCGCATCAGGTATCTCGGCTCCTGCAGCATCCGCCCGAAGCGGCAGAAGGCCGGATACCAGGCATCCAGAAGGTGCTGCGGCAGGTCGGAGATGTCGAGCATGTGCTGGCTGATGGTCAGGCCCGAGACCTCGCCATGCTCGTCGAGCTCGATGATCGTCTGCCGCGAGCGCATGTCGTAGGTGTCATGCTCGCAATAAAAGGGCACCGGCGTCTCGCTGAGCAGACGGAAGCCCTCCGGATCCCGCGCGCGGAAGTCGTTGGCCACCGCCACCCCGTCGGCATAGAGGCTCTGGCCGCCCTCGACGGTATTCGCCCGGCAATGGAGGAACTGGACGCCCGGCGCCATTTCCTCCGCCGGCGTGTCGGTATGCAGCTCGAGCGCGCTCGCCGTATAGGCGGTGTTGGTCGGGTTGATATGGGTCTTCACGTCGAAATAGAGGCCGAAGAAGGTCGGCCGCACCTGCCCCATGAGCTCGACGAGCTCGGTGAGGCCCGCGTCGGTGTCGGGCATGTCGGTGACGATGGCGAGCCCCTCGACGATCAGCGCCTCGATCCATTTCGCGACCTCCGCCTTGTCGGCGAGGAGCGTCGGCTGCGAGAAGCGGGGCACCTCGGCGTAGTGGTCGCCGTACCAGGCCTGGCGCGGCAGGTCGGCCGGGTCATGGCGCTTCTGGCCGCCCGCGAAGGCCTCGAGCAGGCTCAGCGGATAGCGCGAGACATGCCCCTCGCCAGCCCAGCGGATGACCAGCTCGTCACCGTCCATCTCCGCCGTCTCGGGGCGGGGCGCCTCGCTCAGGTGGAAGATGTCGAAGCTCCGCTCGCGCGTGGCGCTGTTGAAGGACGTCGGGCAATTGTCGCGCAGCCAGTAGCTGTTGAAATAGGCCGGCCCCTCTGAGAGCGCGACCTCGACGCCGGTATCGGTGATCGTGACCGGGCGGGCCGGCGCGATGTTGGCAACAGTGGTCATGGCGGCATCCTTAACTTCTGGGGGAGCGTTTGCGGCACCCTCGCACCTGTGGGGCTTGCGAAAAAAGGCGGATTCGGATGAAGTCGAGTTAACCTGCAGTTTAACTTGAGACCCCGATGGACCGCCTCCCCCCGCTTCGCCTTCTTGCCACGTTCGAGGCCGTCGCCCGGCTCGGCTCGATGCGCGCCGCCGCCGCGGCGCTCAACGTCAGCCAGCCGGCCGTCACCCAGGCACTGAAGGCGCTCGAAGATCACGTCGGCGCGCCGCTCCTCGACCGTGCCACCCGCCCTGCCCGGCTCACCGCGGCGGGGGCGGAGCTGGCGCGGGTGGTGCAGGGCAGCCTCGGTGCCATCGGCACGGCCATCGACGACATGCGCGCCCGCGCCGATCTGGCGGAGGCGCAGGTGACCGTCGCCTGCACGCTCGGGATGGCGACCTACTGGCTGATGCCGCGCCTGCCCGGCTTCTACGCCGCCCATCCCGGCATCACCGTCAACGTCCAGGCGCCGCCGACCGACCTGCCCGCCCTCGCCCCCGGCATCGACGTGACCCTGCGCTACGGCGCCACCCCCTTCCGCGACGGCCCGACCGTGAAGCTCTTCGACGAGGAGGCCTGCCCCGTCGGCCGCCCCGACCTGATCGCGCGGCTGGAGAGCCTCTCCGAAGCGCCGCTCATCCACGTCCGCTCCGCCGCCAACCTCCATTGGGCCGGCTGGACCGACTATCTGGCGGCGCGCGGGCTACCCCGCTCCCGCGCGCCCGGGCAGAGCTTCGACAATTACGTCCAGGCCACGCAGGCGGCGCTCGATGGGCGGGGGCTGATGCTCGGCTGGCGCTCGATCACGGCTCGCCTGATCGCCGAAGGGGCGCTGGCGCCCTGGCCGGAGGGCGCCATGTCGCTCGGCACCGCCTATTGGGTCACCGAAGGCCCCCGCCCCTCCGCCGGCGCGCGGGCCTTCCTCTCCTGGCTGCTCGACTGAGGGCTTGCGCCGGGGGTCTCCCCGTAATTATACATCCGTATGATTAGGAGGCCAGAGTGACTCGCCCCGAACCCCGCCGCAGCTTCATCCGCGCCGAGCCCGAGGCGCGCCGCGCCGCGCTGATCGCGGCGACGCTGGAACTTGTGGCCGAGGCCGGCCCGGCCGCCGCGACCGTCCGCGCCATCGCCGACCGCGCCGGGCTCACCCAGGGCATGATCCGCCATCATTTCTCCGGCAAGGAGGCGCTGATCGACGCCGCCTATGCCGCCCATATGGCCGCCCAGGCCGAGGCCATCGAGGCGGAGGTCGCCGGTGCCGGCCCCTCCCCGCGCGCCCGGCTCGCGGCGATGATCCGCGCCTCCGTCACGCCGCCCGTGGCCGAGCCCGCCGGGCTGGCGCTCTGGGCGGGCTTTCTCAACATGACGCGCGGCTCGCGGGCGATCCGCGCCACGCACGAGGCCAGCTACCTCTCCTATCGCGACCGGCTGCAGGCGCTGCTCACCGAGGCGCGGGAGGAGGCCGGCCGCCCCCTCCGCGCCCCCGAGGCGCGCGCCCTCGCCATCGCCTGCAACGCCGTGCTCGACGGGCTCTGGCTCGAGGCCGGCGCCCTGCCCGAGGCCTTCGGCGAGGGCGAGATCGCCGGGCTCGCCCTCACCTCCGTCTCCGCCCTCACCGGGCTCGACCTATCCTTGGAGTCCCAATGAGATACGCCGCCATCCTCGACCGCCTGAACGCCCTCGGCGCCGCCAAATGGGACATCTACTACCGCGCCCAGGCGCTCGAAGCCGCGGGGCACGACATCATCGACCTGACCATCGGCAACCCCGACGTGCCGGCCCCAGAGCCGCTGATCGAGGCCGCCGTCACCGCGCTCCGCGCGGGCCGCACGGAATATTCCGACGGGCGCGGCGAGCCCGCGCTCCGCGCCGCCCTCGCCCGCCGCTATTCCGACAGCACCGGGCGGGAGATCACGCCCGCGCAGATCCTCTGCTTCCCCGGCACGCAGACGGCGCTCTATGCTGTGATGACCGGCCTCGCCGAGCCGGGCACCGAGGTGCTGGTGGGCGACCCGATGTATGCGACTTACGAGGGCGTCATCCGGGCCTCCGGCGCCGAGCCGGTGCCCGTGCCGCTCCGCCCCGAGCGGGGCTTCCGGCTCTCGGCGGAGGATCTCGCGGCCCGCGTGACGCCCCGCACCCGCGCGCTCCTCCTCAACTCCCCGCAGAACCCGACGGGCGCCGTGCTCCGCGCCGAGGACATTGCCGCCATCGGCGAGATCGCCCGGGCGCATGACCTCTGGATCGTCGCCGACGAGGTCTATGACGAGCTGATCTTCTCCGGCGCGCCCTTCGCCTCGCCGCTGGCCGACCCCGCCCTCGCCGAGCGGACGGTGGTCGTCTCGTCCATCTCGAAGAGCCACGCGGCCCCCGGCTTCCGCTCCGGCTGGGCCGTCTTGCCGGAGGAGGCGGCGGCCCGGCTCGCGCCCCTCTCCGACACGATGCTCTTCGGCAACCAGCCCTTCATCGCCGACGCCACGGCGCTCGCCGTCTCGGCCCCCTCCGCTACCGCGCGCGGCATGGCCGCCCGGCTGAGCGCCCGCGCGCAGCGGCTGGCGGAGCGGCTGGAGGCGGGGCCGCTCAAGGTCAACCGCCCGGAGGCCGGCATGTTCGCCCTCATCGATATCCGCGCCACGGGGATGAGCGATGCCGCCTATGCCGCCGACCTCCTTGAGAAAACCGGCGTCGCCCTCATGCCCGGCAGCGTCTTCGGCCCCTCCATCGCCGGATGGGTGCGCCTCGCGCTGACGGTGCCGGATGCCAAGCTCGACGAGGCGATCACCCGCATCCTCACCCATGCAGAGCGCCATATGCGCGCGCCCAGCAGAGCGGAGGCCTGAGCCATGGCATCGGTGGGAGAAGCGCTGATTGCGGGTCTGAAGGCGCGGGGGGTCGAGGTCGTCTTCGGCATCCCGGGCGTCCATACGGTGGAGCTCTATCGCGGCCTCGCCGGCTCCGGCATCCGCCACATCACCGCCCGCCACGAGCAGGGCGCCGGCTTCATGGCCGATGGCTACGGGCGGGTCAGCGGCAAGCCCGGGGTGGCGCTGGTCATCACCGGGCCAGGGGTGACCAACGTGCTGACGCCGATGGGTCAGGCACGGGCGGATTCCTCGCCGATGCTGGTGATCTCGGGCGTCAACGACCGCGCGTCGCTCGGCAAGGGGCTCGGCAAGCTCCACGAGCTGCCCGACCAGCTCGGCCTCGCCGCCAAGGTCGCGCTGACCGCCACGCGCGTCGAGCGGCCGGAGGACCTCGCCCCCGCCCTCGACGCCGCCTTCGCGGCGCTGGCGAGCGGCCGCCCGGGACCCCACCACATCGAGATCCCGCTCGACGTGATGCCCCTGCCCGCGCCCGCGCCCGGCGAGCCGCCCCTCACGCCGACCCCGTCCCTGCCGCCCGGGCTAGACGCCGCCGCCCGGCTCCTCGCCGGCGCCTCGCGCCCGGTGATCCTCGCTGGCGGCGGCGCCCGGCGGGCGGAGGCGGCGCTCCGCGAGGTGGCGGAGGCACTGGACGCCCCGGTGATCCAGACGGCCAATGCGCGGGGGCTCCTCCATGGCCACCCGCTGACCGTCGCCGCCTCGCCCAGCCTCGCCCCCGTCCGTGCGCTGGTGGCGGAGGCGGATGCCGTCCTCGCCGTCGGCACGGAATTCGGGCAGACGGATTACGACATGATGGTCGACGGGCTCTGGCCCGCGCCGGCCCGGCTCGTCCGCATCGACATCTCCGCCGCCCAGCTCCGCCGCCATGAGGCAGAGATCCCGCTGCAGGGCCATGCCGAGACGCTCCTGCCCGCCCTCGCCGCCCGCCTGCCCTCCCGGCCCCCGGCAGAGGGCGCCGCCCGCGCCGCCATGGCCCGCAAGGGCGCCCGCGCCGGGCTCGACGCTGGGCTCGCCGCCTGCGCCGATGTGCTGGACGCGATCCGCGACGCCGTCCCCGGCGCGCTCGTCGTCGGAGATTCCACGCAGGCCGTCTATGCCGGCAACCTTTCCTACGATCACGACCGCCCCGGCGGCTGGTTCAATGCCGCGACCGGCTACGGCGCCCTCGGCTTCGCCATCCCGGCTTCCATCGGCGCCGCCCTCGCCGCACCGGGCACGCCCGTTATCTCGCTCAACGGCGACGGCGGCGCGCAATTCTCGCTGGCCGAGCTGATGACCGCGGCGGAGGAGAAGCTGCCCATCACCTTCCTCATCTGGAACAACCACGCCTATCAGGAGATCGCCTGGGCCATGCGCGAGGCGGAGACGGAGGTGATCGGCTGCCACCCCGCGCCCCCCGATTTGGAGGCGGTGGCGAAGTCCTGCGCCATGCCCTATCGCCGGACCGGCCCGGCCCCCGCCGATGTCGCGGCCGCCCTGAGGGCCCTGCCCCCGACGACCGGCCCCGTCCTCATCGAGATCGCCGACGCCGCGCCCCCGCTCGACCGCCCCGCCTGAGGCCGCAATGTCTTTGCTCCCGGAAATCCTCGGGGGGAGTCGCCCTTCAGGGCGACGGGGGGCAGACAGCCCCCCGGGCCGCCCGCGATCAGGCCCGGGCCCGGATCGGAGGTCTCAGAACGCGCCCAGATGCGGCGCGAGGAGCTGGCGGCAGGCTTCCAGAGCCTTCTCCGCCGGCATCGAGGCGGGCTCGATGCAATGCTGGATGCCGAGCCCGTCGATCAGGCAGATGAGCACCCGCGCCAGCGGCTCCGCCTCGATGGTCGTGCCGTTCGCCTCGGCCGCCTCGGAGATGGCGCCGGAGACATCGGCGAGATAGGCCGCATATTGCATCCGGTGCTCGGTCTTCAGATCCTCGTTGATCGAGATCTGCCCCCAGAGCGTCAGCCAGATGTTGAACGCATCCCGGTTGAAGTTCTCCGGCGAGAAGAAGGCCTCGAGCAGCGCCGTCAGGCGGGTCTTGCCGGGCTCCGGCGGGCCGGGCAGGCGCGTCGAGCCGAGATACATCGAGGCATAGACCGCCGCCAGAAGCGCGTTCATCGAGCCGAAATGGTGGATGACGAGGCCGCGGCTCACCCCCGCCTCCTCGCAGATTCGGTCGACCGTGAACTCCTGGATCCCGCCCCGCGCCATGCAGGCCAGCCCCGCGGCCACGAGCTGCGCGCGGCGTGCCTCACCGCTCAGGCGGATGTATTTGGGGGCCTTTCTGGCGCTCATGTCCCTCGACCGGGTGACCGGCGCCCCTCACAACCAGAGGGAGGGGCGCCGGAGGATCGTTACACTTTTGCGAAGCGTACCGGGTCAGGATGGCCGTCGGCAAGGATCACCGGCGAGATATCGGCATCGTGGATCGCCAGATAGGGCGAGAAGGCGATGAAGATGAACGAGCCGCTCTCCTCCATCAGGTCCTCCATCCGGTTGAACATGCCCTTGCGTGCCTCCGGGTCGAGCTCGACCAGCGAGGCCTGGTAGAGATCCTCGAACTCCTGGCTGTCGAAGAAGGTCCAGTTGTAGACGCCGATCTGGTCGGGGCGGAACCAGACGAAATTCTCCGTCGGATCCACGCCGCCGGCGAAGCCCTGAAGGACCAGCTCGAGCGTCAGGTAGTCGTCGCCCGCTTCCTTGTCGCCGAGCGCCCAGTAGGCGGCCTCTTCCGTCGGCTGGATCACGACGTTGATCCCGGCCTCGGACAGGCTCGCCTGGATGATCTGGGCGACGGTCTGCGAGGTGGAATCCGTGAGCGCCACGAGGTTCAGCGTCAGCCCCTCGGCCCCGGCCTCGGCCAGGAGCTCGCGGGCCTTCTCGACATCGCGGGTCTCGTAGATATTGGCCTCGCGGGCATAATCCGAGCCCGGCGGGATGAGGCCGGTGGAGCGCCCGACCGTGCCGTCATAGGCGCCGTAGAGCACAGCCTCGCTGTCATAGGCGAGCTGGATCGCCTGGCGGACGCGGGGGTCCTGCAGCGTCGGCGCATTCTGGTTGATCGTCAGCCAGGTGTAGGTCGTGCTGTCGGCCTCGATCAGCTCGGCCCCCTCGGGCATGGAGCCCCGAAGCTGGCTGATGGCGCTCGCCGCGATGCGGGTGAAGTCGAAGCTGCTGGCCTCGTAGGCCAGGAGCGCCGACTGGTCGTCCTCGACGATATAGACCTCGATCGCGGAGAAATCCGGCGCCTCGCCCGTCCAGTCGGGGTTGGCGGTCAGCGTGATCTTCTGCTGCTGCTCCCAGGAGGAGAAGAGATAGGGCCCGCATTCCGCCGGCGCCTCGGTGGTGAAGCTGCCGCCGACCTCCTCGACCGCCGCCTTGCAGACGAGATGGCCGCCATAATAGGGCAGCGCGGTGACGATGAAGGGCGCGAAGGGCGCGGTCAGGTGGATGATGCCGCTGCGCTCGCCGGTGACCTCGACATGGTCGAGCATCTCGAACTGATAGGCCCAGGGGCTGTCGGAGCCGGCGATGCGCTCGAAGGAATACTTGACGTCCTCGGCGGTGACCGGCCCGTAGCCGTTCGTCCAGCTCAGACCCTCGCGGAGCGTGAAGGCGAGCGCCGTCTCGCTCTGCCATTCGATCGCCTCGGCGGCATAGGGCTCCCAGGGCGAGCCGTCGCGCAGGTCGCCGAGGCGGACGAGCGTCACGGTGGTGCAGCGCGGGATCACGTCGTCGAGCCCGCCGATGATGCCCCAGGGGTCGATCACCTGGTAATCGGCGGCCATGCGGATGCGGAGCGTGTCTCCGTCCTGGGCCCAGGCGAAGCGCGGGGCGGCCGCGGCCGCCGCAAGTCCGGCACCGGCGGTCTGCAGGAATTGGCGTCTGTTGGTCTTCCAGGTCATTGGTTTCTCCCCGTTAATTGGTCGCGTCAATGAGATGGCACCGGGCCTGGCGGCCCGGGGCGATGGTGCGCAGCACCGGCTCTTCGGTGCGGCAAATATCCTGCACGAGGGGGCAGCGCGTGTGGAACGCGCAGGCCCGCGGGCGGCGCAGGACGCCCGGAATCTCTCCCTTGATCGCCAGATCGACCCGGCGCTTGCGCGGATCGGGCTTCGGCTCGGCGGCGATGAGGCTCTTGGTGTAGGGATGGGCGGGGCTGGCGAAGATCCGGGCCGTGGGGCCCGTCTCGACCAGCCGCCCGAGGTAGAGAACGGCGATACGGTCCGCCACATGGCGGATGAGCGCGAGATTGTGGGTGATGATGAGGTAGCTCAGCCCGTGCCGCGCCTTGAGATCGGCCATCAGGTTGAGGATGTCGGCCTGGACGGAGACATCGAGCCCCGCCGTCGGCTCGTCGGCGATGACGAGCGCGGGTTTCAGCGCCAGCGACCGCGCGACGCCGACGCGCCGCGCCTGCCCGCCGGAAAGCTCATGGGGGAAGCGCGCGCCCATATCCGCCGGCAGGCCGACCTCGGCGAGGAGCTCCGCCGCCTTGTCGCGCCGCTTGGCGCCCTCCATCGCCTTGTGGATGACGAGCGGCTCGGTCACCGCCTCCGCCACGTTCATGCGGGGGGAGAGCGAGGCGGCGGCATCCTGGAACATCAACGCCGTCCGCCGGCGGATGGCCCGGAAATCGGCGGATGTGGCCAGGGGCCGGCCCTCGAAGGCGAGCGAGCCGGTGCTGGATTGGAGGCCAAGGATGGCGCGGGCCAGCGTCGTCTTGCCGGAGCCGCTCTCGCCGACGAGGCCTAAAGTCTGGCCGGCCGGCAGATCGAGCGTGATGCCGGCGAGGATGTTGAGCTCGGCGCGCGAGAAGAGCCCGCCGAGCGGCAGATCGACCTGGAGGTCCTCCATCTGCAGGAGAGGCGTGCCGGCGGAGGGGGGGCCGGCCCGTGCCGGGCCGGGCGGAGGCTCTGCCTCCACACCTCCGAGGTATTTCTGGCCAGATGAAAGGGGATCCCGGGAGGTCATGGCGCCACCTTGTGGCAGAGCGCCTCGCGGCCGGGGGCGGGGCGGACGCGGGGGGGCGGGGTGGCGCAGATGTCGGAGGCGAGCGGGCAGCGGGGGGCGAAGGCGCAGCCGGCTGGCGGGTCTGTCAGGTCGGGAAGGCGGCCGCCGATGGTGGGCAGGCGGCCGGTGTTCGCCTCGAGAACCGCCGGGTCGCAGGCGAGGAGCGCCTTGGTATAGGGGTGGAGCGGCGCGTGATAGAGGTCGTCCACCGGCGCCACCTCCACCACCTCGCCCGCATACATGACCGCCACCCGGTCGCAGAGCTCGGCGATGACGCCGAGGTGGTGGGTCACGATGACGATGGCGCAGCCGACCTCCCCTTGGAGCTCGCGGAGGAGGTGGATGATCTGCGCCTCCATCGTCACGTCGAGCGCCGTGGTCGGCTCGTCGGCGATGAGCACGTTGGGGCGCATCAGGAGCGCCGCGGCGATGGCGGCGCGCTGGCGCATGCCGCCGGAGAGCTCATGCGGATAGCGGGCCATGGCGAGCTCGGGCTCCAGCCCGACCTTGGCGAGCATGGCGGCGGCGCGGGCGCGCTTCTCGCGGGTGGAGCCCTCGGCGTTGATCTGGAAGTCGGTGAGCTGGGCGCCGATCTTCAGCACCGGGTTGAACGCCGTCAGCGGGTCCTGGAAGACCATGGCGATCTCGCGGCCGCGGAGCGCCCGGCGGCGGCGCTCGGGCAGCGCCGTCAGATCCTCTCCCTTGAGGCGGACGGCGCCCTCGGTGACCTCGGCCCCGGCGCCCAGGAGGTGGATGAGCGCGCCCGCCAGCGTGGACTTGCCGCAACCGGATTCGCCGGCGATGCCCAGCACTTCGCCGGGCTGCACCTCCAGCGTCACGCCCCGCAGCGCCTGCACGCCGCCGGGGTAGCGGAGCCGGAGCCCCTGAGCGGAAAGGACAGGCTCGCTCATGCGCCCCCCTTGACCAGCTTGGGGTCGAGCGCGTCCCGCAGGCCCTCGCCGAGGAAGGTGAAGCCGAGGGTGGAGAGCACCAGCGGCGCCCCGGCGAAGAGCACCATATGCGGGGCGGAGCGCAGCGAGGTGTAGCCGTCGTAGAGGATGTTCCCCCAGGAGGGGATCGGCGGGCGCACCCCGAGGTTGAGATAGCTGAGCCCGGCCTCGAGCATGATGATGATCGGCACGTCCATCGACAGGAGGATGACCAGCGGCCCCACGACATTGGGCAGAAGGTGCTTGAAGAGAATGCGCACGGAGGAGGCGCCCATCGCCCGCTCGGCCACGATGAAATCGGCGGAGGAGAGCCCCAGCGTCTGCGCCCGGATCAGCCGCGCATAGGCGGGGATCGACACGGTGACGACGACGAGGATCAGCGTGTCCGTGCCCGGGCCGATGACGGTGATGACGGCGAGGGCCAGCATGATCATCGGCAGCGAGGAGACGCTGTCGAAGATGAGGACGAGGATCGCATCCAGCCAGCGCGGCCCGTAGCCGGCGATCATGCCGAGCACGATGCCGCCGAGTCCCGCCAGCCCGACGGAGGTGAGCGCGATGCCGAGCGCGGTGCGGGCGCCGTAGATGATGCGCGAGAGGAGGTCGCGGCCGAGCTGGTCCGTCCCCGCCCAATGCTCCCAGCTCGGGCCCTGGAACTTGTCCATCACGTCGAGCTTGATCGGGTCGTAGGGCGCGAGCCAGGGGGCGAAGAGCGCCATGGCGACGAAGACGAGCACGAGGATCAGCCCCATGGCGCCCATCGGGTCCTTCAGAAGGATGCGCAGCGACGAGCGGTAGAGCGCGCGCCCGGCGGCGCGGCGCTCGCGGCCCGGCTCTGGCTCGGGGCGCGCGACGGGGGCGCTAGCGTCGGACGGCATCGCGGACCCTCGGATCAAGCCGCGCGATCAGGAGATCGGCGGCGGTGACGACGAAGAGATAGAAGGCGGTCATGAAAAGGACGCAGCCCATGACGACCGGATAATTCCGGTTGGAGACGGCGCCCGTCATCAGCGTGCCGATGCCGGGGCGCGAGAAGACCGCCTCGACGAAGACCGCCGAGGAGAGGATCGACCCGAGGCCGACGGCAAGGAGCGCGATCGTCGGGATGATGGCGACGCGAAGCGCGTAGCGGAAGACCACCCGGTGCTCCGGCAGGCCGAAGGCGCGCGCCGTGCGGATGTGGTGCTCGCCCATCACCTCGAGAAGCGAGGCGCGCACCAGCCGGGCGAGGTAGCCGACCCAGCCGATGCCGAGCGCGAAGGCCGGCAGGATCAGCGCCCGGATCTGGCTGCCGAGGTCTCCGGGGCTCCCGGCGCCGATGGCCGGCAGCCAGTGCAGCCAGACGGCGAAGATCAGGATCGCATAGATGGCGATGACGAAGGACGGCACCGAGATGAAGCTGACGGAAAGGAGCCCGAGCGCCCGGTCGGTGATCGTCCCCCGCCAGACGACGGCGGCGGCGCCGAGGAGGATACCGAGAACGAGCGCCCAGAGGAGCGCCACGAGCCCGAGCACCAGCGTCTTGGGGAAGAACTCCCAGATGAGGTCGAGGACCGGCCGCTGCGACCAGACGTCATAGCCGAGATCGCCGGTGGCGGCGTTCTTGAGGAACAGCCAGATCTGGGTGAGGAGCGGCTCGTCCAGCCCCATGCGCTCGCGCAGGAGCGCCTTCAGCTCCGGCGTCGCGCGGGGGCCGAGGGCGAGAGAGGCGGGATCGCCGGGAATGAGGAACACCATGGCATACATGGCCAGCATCACCGTGAGGAGGATCACGATGGCGAGGCCGATACGCCGGACGGCGTATCTCAGCATGGGGCCCTTCGCTCACACATGGTCGCGCGCGATCCTTTCATCCCATTGTCGTTCCAGAAGCGTCTCGCCGTTCTCGGTGACGCGCAATGTCATCTCGACCCGGAAATGGGTCGCGTCCGAGGTCAGCCGCCCCGTGGAGTGGTGGCCGCAGGTCGTGTCGGGGCCCTTGATCTCGACATTGCATTCGGTCTCGCAGACGGCGGAGAGCGGGTCGCCCTCGGTGATCCGGTAGCGGGCGAAGGCGTCGGAGGTGACCGTCTGGCCGATGTCGGTCATCTCGGTCGAATAGGTCCAGCGGGGGAAGTCGACCACGGTCTCGCCGCTGAGGAGGTCGCGGGTGATCGTGCGGCGGACGCCCTCGGGCGCGGGGTGCTTCACGCTCGGCGTCGGCGCCGCCATCTCGGGCGCATCGAAGGCGCGGAGCTGCTCGTCCTCGGCCCGCGGCGGGCGGACGGGCAGGTCGAGCCGGCTCGCGCCCGGGACGATGGAGAGCGTGGCGAGCTCCGGCGAGGGCCAGCAGATGGGAAAATAGGTGGTGGAGAGCGAGACCGCGATACGGTGCCCGGCCGGGAAGGCATGGGCGATGTCGTCGAGATCGACGGTGACCTCGTAGGTCTCCCCCGGGGTCAGGAGCTCGGCATGCTCGTGATCCTGCCGGTGGGTGAGGTTGAGGTAGCCTTGGGTGACCTTGGTCGAGCGGCCGTCGGGCAGGACGTCGTTCAGGCGCACGGCGACGAGGGCCATGGGCTTGTCGGAGGAAAAGCGCAGGGTGAGCTGCGGGGCGCCGAGGATCTCTGTCCGCTCGGGGAGCGGATCGGTGGTGAAGACGAGGCTTCCGCCATCATCCTCGCGCTGGTCGGGCGCCCATTCGGCATCCTCGCCGTAGCGGCCGACCTCGCCGGCGGCGAGGCCGACGGAGAGGGGCGAGCAGATCTCGAGCCGGGCCTCCTCGGCCGCCCCCTCCGGGAGCGGCTCAGGGCTCAGGCCCCCGGTGGCGGTGAGGGTCAGCGGGCGGTGCTCGATCCTCGGCGAGGGCCAGGCGCCTTCGCCGACCCAGCGGCCGGGGCGCTCCAGGTAGCAGGTCTGCGGCGGGACGCTCTCCTGCATCCAGACGCGGTACATGGGCTCGCCCTCGAGCCCCTGCCCCTCGCCCTTCAGCCAGTGGTCGCACCAGCGTTTCACCTCCTGCAGCCAGCCGATCGCAGGATGGACGGCGACGTCATGGGGGAAGCTGTGCGCCCAGGGGCCGACGAGGCCGCGGCGGGGGCCGGAGAGGCCTTCGAGGAGGCGCGGGACGCTTTCGGCATAATTGTCCGCCCAGCCGGAGACGGCATAGACGGGAATGGTGATCCGGCTGAAATCCTCGCAGACGGAGCCCTGCCTCCAGTACTCGTCCCGCCGCTGGTGGGCGAGCCAGGTGAGGATCCAGGGGCTGTTCGCCTCCATCCGGGCGAGCCATTGCGCGCGCCAGCCGGGGCCGGAGAGCTCCGGGTCGGGCGGCAGGTCGTTATGGGCGAACATGGTGGCGGACCAGTCGAAATTGTCCTTCGACAGGCAGCCGCCGACCCAGTGGATGTCGGTGGCGTAGCGGTCATCGGTGGAGCCGACCGTGATGATTGTCTTCAGCGCCGGGGGCTGGCGGGCGGCGATCTGGAGGCCGTTGAACCCGCCCCAGGAGATGCCGATCATCGCCACCTGACCGTCGCACCACTCCTGCTCGGCAATCCAGCCGATGGCCTCGACGCCGTCGAGCTGCTCCTGCACCGAGTATTCGTCCTCGATGATCCCCTCGCTGTCGCCCGTACCGCGGATGTCGAGCCGGAGGCAGGCATAGCCCTGCCCGGCGAGCCATCCATGCATCTCCTGATCCCGCGCCCGCGTGCCCTCGCGCTTGCGATAGGGCAGGTATTCGAGGATCACCGGCACCGGGCCGATCCCCTTCGGCAGCCAGAGCTTGGCGGCGAGGCGCGTGCCGTCCTTCAGCGGCACGAAGAGGTTCTCCGTGATCTCGACGTCGTGGGGGAAGCTGTCGCGGATCTCTGTCATGGGCTCTTCGGCATCAGTTCATCGGCGCCCCGCCCTCTTCCGTCCGGCGCGCGACGAAGGCGTCGAGCGCCTCGGCGCGGTCGGGTTCGAAGGCCGGCTGTTCATAGGTGGCGAGGAGGCTCTTCCAGACGCCGTTCGCTCGGGTCCGCGCGTCAATGGAGCCCTTCTCGAGCCAGAGGGGATGGTTGTCCCAGTTGGACAGGAGCGGCGTGTGGAACGCCGTCTCGTAGCGTTCCATCGTATGGGCGGTGCCGAAGAAATGCCCGCCCGGGCCGGCCTCGGCGATGGCATCGAGCGCGAGCGCATCGGGCGAGGTGTCGAGCGGGGCGTAATAGGCATCCATCATCTGCAGCATCTCGGCATCGAGGATGAGCTTCTCGAAGCTCGCGGTGAGCCCGCCATGAAGCCATCCGGCGCCATGCTCGAGAAGGTGGCAGCCCCCCATGAGCGCGCCCCAGAGCGCGAACATGCTCTCGTAGGCCGATTGGGCATCCACCTCGTTGGCGGCGTTCACGTTGGACGAGCGGAAGGGCACGCCGATATGCCGGGCGAGCTGGCCGGTGGCCTGCGCCGCCTTGATGTATTCGGGCGTGCCGAAGGCGGGGGAGCCCGAGCGCATGTCGACATTCGAGGTGAAGCCGCCGTAGAGCACCGGCGCGCCGGGGCGGACGATCTGCGTGAGCACGATCCCCGCCAGCGCCTCGGCATGCTGCTGGACGAGCGCGCCCGCCAGCGTCACCGGCGCCATGGCTCCGGCGAGGGTGAAGGGCGTGATGGCGACCGGCTGGCCGTGCGAGGCCATGGCGATCAGCCCTTCGGCCATCGGGATGTCGAGCTGCAAGGGCGAGTTGGTGTTGATGACGCCGAGGAGCGCCGGCTTGTCGGCCAGCGCCTCGGGCGTGGTGCCGAGCGCGATGGCGGCCATCTCGATGCCGTCCATCGTGCGCTTGTGGCCGAGCGTCTGAGTCTGCCAGTTCTTGTCGAGAAGCGTGATCTGCGCGCGGTAGATGTCGAGATGCCGGGTATTGGCCGGCAGGTCCATTGGCTCGAAGGGGCAGCCGCCCTCCTGGTGGAGGACGTTCAGCACCTGCACGAGGCGCATGTAATCCTGCATCTCGGCGAAGGTCCCGTCGCGCCGGCCGCGGTCATTGTCCATCACATAGGCGGGGCCGCCGACGGAGGCATAGACGCAGAGATCCCCCCCGACCGTCAGGTCATGCGCCGGGTTGCGGGCGGCGAGGGTGAAGCTGGCGGGGACGGTCTTCAGGCGTTCGGTGACGAGGCCGGGATCGAGCCGGACGGTGACGTCTTCGACCTCCGCCCCGGCGTCGCGGTAGAGGCCCCGGGCGCGTTCGTCGAGGGCGCGGAAGCCTTGCGTGGAAAGGAGAGTCAGCGCCGCCTGATGGATCGCCTCCACCTGGTCGGCGGTGATGACCTCGACCGGCCGGTAGGGGCGGCGACGCTGGCCGAAGGCCGCCTGCTCGATCGGCGGCGGGCCGGAGCCGCGGCGGGTGCGACGGGCGCGGGCGCTCATGATGCGGCCCCGGAGGTATCTACGGCCAGATGCATGGGATCAGGGCTCATTCCGCCGCCTCCGGGAAGAGGCCGGGCGGGGCGAAGGGGGCGTCGCGCCGCTCGATGAGCGAGGCGGGGGCGAGGCCCACGGCGCGGGCGGTGCGGTGGGCCTGGTAGGTGGCATGGGCGATGGCGCCGGGGGCGTTGGCATCGCCTGTCAGATGCAGCGAGGGCGTGCCGGCGGCGGCGAGGGCCGCATGCAGATCGGTGTCGCCGAGCCGCTGGCCAACGATCACGAGCGAGCGGGCCGCGATCTCGCGGCGCTCGGCGGTGAAGATCTGGGAGAGGCCCAGCGTCTCGCCGTCGAAATCCTCGACGATCTCCAGCGTCCGGTAGGCGATGCCGAGCCGCTGGAAGGCGACATGGACATGCGGCTGCTCGTTGGTCATCACGCCCCAGCTCTGCGCGGCGCCGGCGGTGGTGATGTAGGTGACATCCTTCCCCTGCCCCGCCAGATGCTCGGCAATGGCCGAACCCATGTAGTAATTGTCGTAATCGAAGACGGCGACGGGGCCCTCGATCTCGGTGCCCGCCGCGATGTCGTCCGGCGTGTAGATGCGCGGGCCGCTGATCGGGCCGGTCGGGATCTCGTTGGCGCCGCAGAGGTTGCGCGTCCAGCGGGCGCCGGTGGCGACGACGACGTGATCGGCCCCGAACTCCGCCACATCCTCCGCCGCGAGCCGGCTTTCGGCGAAGAGCGAGACATTGGGCATCTGGAGGAGCCGCCCCAGACGGTAGTCGATGACGCGGAACCATTGGCGGAGGCCCGGCAGCTTCGCTTCCCAGAGGAGCCGCCCGCCGAATTCCGCCCCCGCCTCGGCGACGGTGACCTGCATGCCCCGGCGGGCCAGCGTCAGCGCCGCTTCCAGCCCGGCAGGGCCGGAGCCGATGACGACGGCGCTCTCCTCGCTGTCCTTCGTCACCACCTCGGGATGCCAGTTCCGCCGCCATTCCTCCCCCGCCGTCGGGTTCTGCGTGCAGCGCACCCAGACACCGTCATGCCAGGAGGAGATGCAGATGTTGCAGCCGATGCACTCGCGGATCTCGTCCTCGCGGCCCTCCTCGATCTTCTTCGGCAGGAAGGGATCGGCGATGGAGGGGCGGGCGCCGCCGATGAGGTCAAGGACGCCGCGCTTGACCATCGAGACCATCGTGTCGGGCGAGGTGAAGCGGCCGACGCCGACGACCGGCTTGTCGGTGATCGTCTTGACGAAATCGACGACCGGCTCGTGGCTGCCCTCCTGCACGTAGCGCGAGGGGGCGCAGTCGCTGGAGGAGTAATCCATCTTCACGTCGAAAAGGTCGGGCGCGTCCTTCAGGAGCTCGATGACCTCATGCGCCTCCGTCTCCGCTCCCTCGGCGGGGCGGGCGCGCAGCTCTTGCAGCGAGATGCGCAGCGCCACGGCGGTGCGGCCATGGGTAGCCTCGCGCACGGCGTCGATCAGCTCGGAGATAAGGCGGACGCGGTTCTGCGCGGACCCGCCATAGGCGTCGGTCCGGTGATTGTAGTCGGAGAGGAGGAACTGATAGGGCAGATAGCCCATGCCGGCATAGACATAGAGGATGTCGAAGCCCGCCTCCTCCGCCCGCACGGCCGCCTCGGCATGCCAGCGGATCAAATCGCGGATGTCGGAGGCATCCATGATCTTCGGCCGCGCCGAGGACATGAAGCCTACATGCGTCGCCATCCAGGGCACGCCCGAGGGCGAGAGCGGCGCATAGCGGCTGGTGCGGTTCACCGCCGCGGCGCCGCCGTGCCAGAGCTCCACCGCCGCGAGCGCCCCATGTTCATGGACGGCATCGGTGGTCAGCGCATGGGCGCGGATGTCGGAGCCGTCCCAGAGCGAAGCGAAGGGAAAGGGGCTGTCGTCCGACGAGGGATGCACCGAGCAGGCCCCGGTGGAGACGACGCCCCAGCCGCCCTCCGCCTTGGTGCCCCGGAACGCCGCCCGCACATGCGGATTGGCATTGGTCATGCCGGAGGCATGGGGCACCTGATAGAAGCGGTTCTTCGCGACCTTGGGGCCGATCTTCACCGGCTCGAAGAGCACGTCGTAGCGGGAGGGACGCGGCATGGGGACCCCTTGTTGAACTCCCGTTCAGTTAACGGGGCCGGTGGGCGTCCTGTCAAGACCTTTGGCATCGCCCTCGCCCACTCGGGCGACCCTGCCACTTTGGCAGGCATTCACGTTGGGTCCAGTGCCTCCGCGATGCGGGTGAGCCATCGGGCGGCCTCTTCCGGGGCAGCGGCGCGGGCGGCCGTTTCCGAGCGGAGCGCGGCGTCATGGGCCTTGGCCAGGATCGCCCGCCCCGCTTCCGTCAGCTCGGTGCGCTGGATGCGGCCGTGCTCGGGGTCGGGCGCGCGGGCGAGGAGCCCGGCGGCCTCCAGCTTCGCCAGCATCGCCTGCATGGTCTGCGGCGTCACGAAGGCGCGGCGCGCCAGCCCAGCGTTGGAGACCCCGGGCTCCGCCTCCACATGCGTCAGCACCGCATATTGCGGCGCGCTCAGCCCGAGCGGCCGCAGCTCGCGGTCCATGTGGAGGCGCAGGGCATGCTGGGCCCGCTTCAAGGCATAGCCGAGGGACTCGTAGGGCGCGTAGGGGGGGCTTGTCATATCAGGAGGCTTACATTATGTCAGTCGCCTGATATTAGCTCCCTGCCCCTGAAAGGACAATCCATGGCACATCTCATCGGGCCGGACTTCATCGGCATCCAGGTCGCCGACCTCGCTGCGGCCCGCGCCTTCTACACCGAGGTCGTCGGCCTCACCCCCGCCCCCCAGAGCCCGCCCGGCGCCGTGGTCTTCGCCACGACGCCCGTGCCCTTCGCGGTGCGCGAGCCCGTGGTGGATCTGGACGCCGCCCGGCCGCTCGGCCATGGCGTCTCGCTCTGGTTCGGCTGCGACGATGCGGATGCGCTCCATGACGAGCTGGCGGCGAAGGGCATCTCGATCGCCTTTCCGCCGAAGGACAGCCCCTTCGGGCGCTACTTCGCCTTCGAGGATCCCTTCGGCTACACGATCACCGCCCATACGCTGGTCGGCTGATGGCCTTCTGGCTCGGCATCGCCTCGGCCGATCATGCGCGGGCCGGCCGGGAGGGCGGCTTCGCACAGCTCGGCCATGGCCGGCACATGGCGCTGAACGGGATCGGGGCGGGAGACTGGATCGTCTATTACGCCCCCCGCGAGGGGATGGGGACGGGCGCGCCGGTGCAGGCCTTCGTCACCATCGGCGAGGTGACCTCGCCCGCCCCCTACCGCGCTGAACAGACGATGGACTTCCTGCCCTACCGGCTCGATGTCCGCTATCTGGACGCGCAGGCTGCGCCGATCCGCCCCCTGCTTGAGGCGCTGGAGCTCACGCGGGGCCGCGGCCCGCATTGGGGCATGGCGCTCCGCGGGCCGAAGCGCCGCCTCGCCACCGCCGATTTCCGGCGGATCGCCGAGGAAATGGGCGTCGGCGCCCTCACGCCGCCCGGCTGAGCCACGGCCGCAGGAACATGTAGAGCCCGGTCGGGAAGAGCACGAAGAGCGGCACCAGCGCGGTGACATAGACCCAGGTCGGCGGCACCTCCACAAGGAGGATGGCGACGACATTGGCGATGAAGCCGAGCGTGAAGAGCACCGAACAGATGCGATGGATGCGGCGGAGGAGCGCGGGCATGGCGGGACCTTTCGGGCGTGAGGGATCGGCCGGCGCCCGGGAAGGGCGCCGGGTCGGCTGGGGTCAGACAGAACGGTCAGTCCATCCGGTCGAGGAAGGCGGCGAGGTTGCCGAGATGCGCCGGCCAGCTGTCGCGGGCGCCGGCGTAGAACTGGCCCTGCCCCGGCTTGAAGCCGCGCTGCTCCATCTTCAGGAGCGTCCCGGAGGGGATGGGCACCAGCTCCCACGTCACGGTGCTCTCGAGCCCGAAGGCGTTCCAGGAATAGCTGAGCCGCTCGGGCGGCTCCGCCTCCAGCACCGTGCAATCGACGGCCCCCCAGTCGCCGCTCATCTGGAAGGCATGGCCGACCTCCGGGGATAAGTCGTTCTTCATCAGCCAGTCCTCGATGAAATGCGGCGTGGTGAGCGCCCGCCAGACCTTCTCGGGCGGATGCGGCAACTCGCGCTCGACGGTGACGGAGCGGGTCTTTTCGTGGGCGTGATTTTCGGGGAACTGGTCGGTCATTGGTCCATCCGTTTGAGGAGGTCTTCGAGCGCATCGATGCGGCCCTGCCAGAAGCTGGCCATCTGCACCGTCCAGTCGGCGAGGGGCGCGAGCGCGGCGGGCTCGGCAGAATAGCGGGTCTGCCGCCCCTCCGGCCGCGCCGTGACGAGCCCCGCCTCGCGGAGCACCGCCAGATGTTTCGAGACGGCCGGCTGCGAGACCCCGGCCCCTTCCGTCAGCGCCGCGACGCTCTGCTCCCCGTCCCGGCAGAGACGCTCGAAGAGCGCCCGGCGGGTGGGGTCAGCGAGGGAACGGAAGAGGAGGTCGGGGGTCATGGGACTGATAGCACTCTGGTTATGGGACAACTCATAACCGGATAGGAATGAGTCTGTCAACGCGGGAGATTGGGGACCCTGCACCCGTCGCCCGAACGGCGCCCCCCCCCGCGGGTATTTGGAGAAAAGCGATCTAGAGCGTGGCGAGCAGGCGGTAGCCGGGGGCGTAAGAAAGTCGGACCTGCGTGACCGGCGCGGGGCCGTTCCATGTGGCGCGGTCGAGCGTGAAGAGCGGCGTGCCCTCGGGGGCAGCGAGGTGGCGGGCGGTGGCGCCGGTGGCGGCGCTGGCCGACAGCGCAATGTCGCCGGTCGTGTAGGGCACGTGGGCGAGGAGCCATTCGTTGGGGCTTTGGGCGGTGAAATCCACCTCCTCCGCTTCCGGCAGGGCGGCGAGGTTGATCCAGCGGTCCTCATGGAGGAATGGCGCGGCATCGGCGAGATGGAGCGCCGTCAGATGCAGCATCGGGGCGCCCTCGGGCAGGCCGAGGCGGGCGGCGACCTCCTCCGCTGCGGGGGCCGCCGCGCGGCTGAGGAGCCGGTGCGACCAACTCGCGCCCTGCCCCTCCACCTCCGCCCGGATCACCGGAATGGTCAGCGTCGCCCGCGCCGGCGGGTGGCGGGCGACGCGGGTGCCGGCGCGGCGCTTGCGGTCGACGAGGCCGCGTTCGGCGAGGCCGCGCATGGCGCGGTTGACCGTGGTGCGGGCGCAGCCGAACTCCGCCGCCAGCGCCGCCTCGGCGGGCAGGAGCGCGCCGGGGGGCCAGGTGCCGGCACTTATGCGGGCGACGAGCTCGTCCTGCACCGCCCGCCAGGAGGTGCCCTTCACCTCAGCCCGGGCAGGTTCAGCCCGTGCTCGCCGGCGCAGGCGATGGCATCCTCATAGCCCGCATCCGCATGGCGCATGACCCCGGAGGCCGGGTCGTTCCAGAGCACGCGCTCGAGGCGCCGGGCGGCGGCATCCGTGCCGTCGGCACAGATGACCATACCGGCATGTTGCGAAAAGCCCATGCCCACGCCGCCGCCGTGATGCAGGCTGACCCAGGTCGCCCCCGAGGCGGTGTTGAGGAGGGCATTCAGCAGCGGCCAGTCGGAGACGGCATCGGAGCCGTCCTTCATCGCCTCCGTCTCGCGGTTGGGGGAGGCGACGGAGCCCGAATCGAGGTGGTCGCGCCCGATGACCACGGGGGCGGAGAGCTCGCCGGAGCGGACCATCTCGTTGAAGGCGAGGCCGAGCCGGTGGCGCTGGCCGAGGCCCACCCAGCAGATCCGCGCCGGCAGCCCCTGGAAGGAGATGCGCTCGCGGGCCATGTCGAGCCAGGTGTGCAGGTGCGGATCGTCGATCAGCTCCTTCACCTTGGCATCGGTCTTGTAGATGTCCTCCGGATCGCCCGAGAGCGCCGCCCAGCGGAAGGGGCCGATGCCGCGGCAGAAGAGCGGGCGGACATAGGCGGGGACGAAACCGGGGAAAGCGAAGGCCTCCGCCAGCCCCTCGTCCTTCGCCACCTGCCGGATATTGTTGCCGTAATCGAGCGTCGGCACGCCGGCGTTCCAGAACTCCACCATGGCGGCGACATGGGTCTTCATCGAGGCGCGGGCGGCGGCCTCGACCTCCTTCGGGGCGGTCCGCTGCTTGTCGCGCCACTCCGCGAGGCCCCAGCCCTGCGGCAGGTAGCCGTGGAGCGGGTCATGGGCGGAGGTCTGGTCGGTGACGATATCGGGGCGGGGGCCGCCCGCCTTGAGGCGCCGGGCGAGCTCGGGGAAGACATCGGCGGCATTGCCGATGAGGGCGACGGACTTCGCCTCGCCAGCGGCGGTCCACTCCGCGATCAGCGCCAGGGCCTCGTCCAGATCATGCGTCTTTTCATCGACATAGCGGGTGCGGAGCCGGAAGTCGGCGCGCGTCTCGTCGCATTCGACGGCGAGGCAAGAGGCGCCGGCCATCACCGCGGCGAGCGGCTGGGCGCCGCCCATACCGCCGAGGCCCGCGGTGAGGATCCACTTGCCGGTGAGGTCGCCGCCGTAATGCTGGCGCCCGGCCTCGACGAAGGTCTCGTAGGTGCCCTGCACGATGCCCTGGCTGCCGATGTAGATCCACGAGCCGGCGGTCATCTGGCCGTACATGGCCAGGCCCTTCTTGTCTAACTCGTTGAAATGATCCCAGTTTGCCCAATGCGGCACGAGGTTGGAATTGGCGATGAGCACGCGGGGGGCATCTGGGTGCGTGCGGAAGACGCCGACCGGCTTGCCGGACTGGACGAGGAGCGTCTCGTCCTCCTCGAGCGTCTTAAGGGCCGAGACGATACGGTCAAAATCCTCCCAGGTGCGCGCCGCGCGGCCGATGCCGCCGTAGACGACCAGCTCATGCGGGTTCTCCGCCACGTCGGGGTGGAGGTTGTTCATCAGCATCCGCATCGGCGCTTCGGTCAGCCAGGACTTGGCAGTGATCTCCGGCCCGGTCGGCGGGAAGACGTCGCGGAGGTTATGGCGGGGGTCGGTCATCGGGAGCCTCCCAGAGGTTCGGCAAGCGCCGCAAGGGTTTGCAGGATGGTCTTGAGATGGGCGCGGAGGGTCTCGGCCTTGGCCTCGTCATAGGTCCAGGGCGGCGCCTCGGCGGCGAGGTAGGTCCTTTGGGCGAGCTCCATCTGGATGGCATGGAGCCCCTCGGCGGGCCGGCCGTAGTGGCGCGTCGTCCAGCCGCCCTTGAAGCGGCCGTTGAGAATGGAGGAATAGCCCGGGGCGGCGGCGCAGAGCTCGGTGACGGCGGTCTCGACCTCCGGCGAGCAAGTGGTGCCGCCGTTGGTGCCGATGTTGAAATCCGGCAAGTTTCCTCGGAACAAGAAGGGGATCTCCCCCCTGATCGAATGGCAATCGTACAAGATCGCGACGGCATGCAGCGCCTTGACCCGCGCCATCTCGGCGGCGATCGCGGCGTGGTAGGGGGTGTGATAGGCGGCGCGGCGGGCGGCGATCTCGGCCTCGTCGGGCGGGGCCTGCCAGATCTCCTCCCCGTCGAAATCGGTGAGGGGGACGAGGCCGGTGGTGTTCTGGCCCGGATAGAGCGAGGCGCCGGAGGGGTCGCGGTTGGCGTCGATCAGGTAGCGGTGGAACGTCGCGCGGACGGTCGTGACGCCGGGCAGGAGCCCGTCGTAGAGCCGGTGGATGTGCCAGTCGGTATCCGCGAGCGCCTGACCGTTCGCGTTCAGGCGGGCGAAGACCTCCTCCGGCAGCCAGGTGCCGGTGTGGGGCAGGCCGAGGACGACGGGGCCGTCGCCGCGGGAAATCTCCACCGGAGTCATGGGCTTAGCTCCGGCAGGTCGAGCCCCTTGGTGAGCGCCCCCTCACGCACCAGCCCCGCCGCCAGCTCCAGCTCCGGCGCGAGGTAGCGATCCTCCGCCAACGCCGGGATATCCTCCCGGAGCCGAGCGATCACCCGCTGGAGAGGGGCGGAGGTCTGGAGCGGCGCCCGGAAGCCGATGCCCTGCACGGCCGCCAGCGCCTCGATGCCGAGGATCATGGAGAGGTTGGCGTTCATCCGCGCGAGGCGCCGCGCGGCATGGGCGGCCATGCTCACATGATCCTCCTGATTGGCGGAGGTGGGGGTGGAATCCGTCGAGCAGGGCGTCGCCAGGTGCTTGTTTTCGCTCATCAAGGCGGCGCTCGTCACCTCGGCGATCATCAGGCCGGAGTTCAGGCCCGGGTCGGGCGTCAGGAACGGCGGCAGGTCGAAGGAGAGCGTGGGGTCCACCATCACCGCGATGCGCCGCTGGGCGATGGAGCCCATCTCGGCGATGGCCAGAGCGATCTGGTCGGCGGCGAAGGCCACCGGTTCGGCATGGAAATTGCCGCCTGAGACGATGCGCCCCTCCTCCACCAGCACCAGCGGGTTGTCGGTCACTGCATTCGCTTCGACCTCCAAAGTACCGGCGGCAAAGGACAAAAGGTCCATGGCCGCGCCCATCACCTGAGGCTGGCAGCGGATGCAATAGGGGTCCTGCACGCGGCTGTCGCCCTCGCGGTGGCTCTCGCGGATCTCGGACCCCTCCATCAGCGTCCGCTGGGCGGCGGCGAAGGCAATCTGGCCGGCATGGCCGCGCAGCGCATGGATCCCGGCGAGGAGCGGCGCGGTGGAGCCCATGACGGCATCGGTCGAGAGCGCGCCGGTGACCACGGCGGCCTTGAGGTTGTCCCACGCGCCCCAGAGCGCGGCGAGCGCGGCGGCGGTGGAGAATTGCGTGCCGTTGATGAGGGCGAGCCCCTCCTTGGGGCCGAGGGCGATGGTGGCGAGGCCGGCGCGCGCCAGCGCCTCGCCGGCGGGCAGGCGCGCCCCGCCAAACAACGCCTCCCCCTCCCCCATCATCGCGGCGGCGAGATGGGCGAGCGGCGCGAGGTCTCCCGAGGCGCCGACGGAGCCCTGCTCGGGGACCACCGGCAGCACATCCGCCGCCAGCATCGCCTCGATCTGGGCGGCCGTTTCCCAGGCCACGCCCGAGGCGCCCCGGCCGAGGGAGAGGAGCTTCAGCGCCATCATCAGCCGGGTCGTGGCCGCGTCGAGGGCCGCGCCCACGCCGCAGCAATGCGAGAGGATCAGGTTGCGCTGGAGCTGCGCCGTGTCCCCGGGCGCGATCCGCACCGAGGCGAGCTTGCCGAAGCCGGTGTTGACGCCATAGATCGCCGCCTCTCCCGCCGCCGCCTCGGCTACCATGCGCGCCGCCGCCTCCACCGGCCCCCGGGCCGCCGGGTCGAGCCGGGCCGGCGCGCCTTCCCAGATGGCGCGGAGCGTGGCGAGCGGCGTGGCGCCGGGGGTGAGGGTTAGCAAGGGAGGCCTCCGTGGATGCGGGCGTGGAGCGGGTTCCAGCCGATGCGATAGGCGAGCTCGGCGGGGGTCTCTATATCCCAGATGGCGAAGTCGGCGCGCTGTCCGGCGGCGAGCGTGCCGCGGTCAGTGAGGCCGAGCGCGCGGGCGGCGTGGATGGTGACGCCGGCCAGCGCCTCCTCCGGCGTCAGGCGGAAGAGCGTGCAGCCCATGTTGAGCGCGAGGAGCAGCGAGGCGAGCGGCGAGGAGCCCGGGTTGCAGTCGGTGGCGAGCGCCATCGGCACGCCGGCGTCGCGGAAGGCCTGGACGGGCGGCGCCTGGGTCTCGCGGAGCGTGTAGAAGGCGCCGGGGAGGAGAACGGCGACGGTGCCGGAGGCGGCCATGGCGGCGGCGTCCTCGGCGCTGGCATATTCGAGGTGGTCGGCCGAGAGCGCCCCGTAGCGGGCCGCCAGCGCAGCGCCGCCGAGATGGCTGAGCTGCTCGGCATGGAGCTTGACCGGCAGGCCCAGCGCGCGGGCGGCGTCGAAGACGCGGGCGATCTCCTCGGGGCTGAAGGCGATGCCCTCGCAGAAGCCGTCGACGGCGTCGATCAGCCCCTCGGCGTGGCCCGCCTCCATGGTCGGGATCACCACCTCCGCGATGTAATCCCCTGCCCGGCCGGCGAATTCCGGCGGCAGGGCATGGGCGGCGAGGTAGGAGGTCTTGACCGTCACCGGCCGCTGCCGGCCGATCGCGCGGGCGACCCGGAGCATCCGCAGCTCCGTCTCCGCCTCCAGCCCGTAGCCGGATTTCACCTCCAGCGTCGTCACGCCCTCGGCGATCAGCGCGTCGGCCCGGGTCAGCGCCCCGGCCAGCAGCTCCGCCTCGGACGCTGCCCGCGTGGCGCGCACCGTCGAGAGGATGCCGCCGCCGGCGCGGGCGACCTCTTCGTAGCTCGCGCCCTCGAGCCGCATCTCGAACTCGCCGGCGCGGTGGCCGCCGAAGACCAGATGCGTGTGGCAGTCGATGAGGCCCGGCGTCACCAGCCGGCCGCCGAGGTCCTCCGCCGGGCCGCCCGGCGCCTCGTCCATCGGCCCGACCCAGACGATGCGCCCCTCCTCCACCAAAAGCGCGCCCCGCTCGATCAGCCCGTAGCGCCCGGGGGCGGCAAAGGTGGCGAGGCGGGCGTTCGTGTAGAGCATCAAGGCCCCCTTGATCGGCGGATGGCTTCGATGATTATGTATGCACATATTCCTGTCAACGGGGAGATCACCATGCGGCTCTGGGCGGAAGAGGCTCTCCTGCCGGACGGCTGGGCGAAGGACGTGGCGATCGGCGTCGAGGCGGGGCGGATCACCGAGGTGACGCCCGGCGCGCCGCCGCTCGGGCCGCGCCACGCGATGCTCCTCCCCGCCCCGGCCAATGCCCATTCCCACGCCTTCCAGCGCGCCATGGCCGGGCTGACGGAGCGGCGCGGACCCGACCCGGCCGACAGTTTCTGGACATGGCGGCGGCTGATGTTCCGCTTTCTCGAGGCGATCACGCCGGAGCAGATCGAGGCCATCACCGCCTTCGTGCAGATGGAGATGGCGGAAGCCGGCTTCGGCGCCTCTGTGGAGTTCCACTACCTCCACCACCGCCCCGACGGCGCGCCCTATGACGACCTCGCCGAGACCTCCGCCCGCGTCGCCGCCGCCGCCGCGACCTCGGGGCTGGGGCTGACGCTGCTGCCCGTCGCCTATCAGTTCGGCGGGCTCGACCGGCGCGCGCTGGCGCCGGGCCAGCGGCGCTTCGGCAACGATGCCGAGCGCTTCGCGCGGCTCCACGAGGGGGCCGGAGCGGCGCTCGGGCCGCTGCCGGAGGACGCGCGGCTCGGCGTGGCGCTCCATTCGCTCCGCGCGGTGGCGGCGGAGGATCTGGCGCCGCTGGCGGCGCTCTCCTCCGGCCCCGTCCACATGCATCTGGCGGAGCAGGTGGCGGAGGTGGAGGAGGTGGAGGCCGCCCTCGGCGCCCGCCCGGTGGGCTGGGCGCTGGAGAACCTGCCCCTCTCGCCCGACTGGTGCCTGATCCACTGCACGCAGATGACCCCCGAAGAAACGGAGGCGCTGGCGCAGACCGGCGCCGTCGCCGGGCTCTGCCCGCTGACCGAGGCGAGCCTCGGCGACGGGATCTTCGACGGCGTCCGCTGGCTCGGCGCCGGCGGGGCGCTGGCCATCGGCTCTGACAGCAACATCCGCATCTCGCTGGCCGAGGAGCTGCGGCAGCTCGAGACCTCGCAGCGGCTCCGCGACCGCTCCCGCGCCGCGCTGGCGACGGCGGAGCGCTCCACCGGCCGGCGGCTCTTCGAGGCGGCGGTGGCGGGCGGGGCGCGGGCGGCGGGCCGAGGCGAGAGCGGCCTCAGGGTGGGCGCGACGGCGGACCTTTTGGCGCTCGACATGCGCCACCCCGATCTGCAGGGGCTCTCGGGCGACACGGTGCTCGACAGCTTCATCTTCGCCGGCGGCACCGACATGGTGGCCGACCTCTGGTCGGCCGGGCGGCATATCGTGACCGGCGGACGGCATGTCGGCCGCGAGGGCATCACGGCCGCCTATCGCGAGGCGGTGGCGGGGCTCAGGGCCAAGGCCTGAGGGGGCCATCTCGGGCGCGCTAAGGGAGGTGGCCCACCTAGCCGAGCTTTCCGTAGGGTGGGTTTGCAACCCACCGCCCCCTTTCAACCGGGAGCACCGTCGCCGCGCAGGGCGAGCGCCGGCCCGGGGGGTGGCGCTCCGACAGTGGAGCGGCGCGCTTTATGGTGCAGGCCGCTTCCCCGCCCGACCGCTGCGCCCAGCCCAACCAGAGCGCCAGCCCGCGGGACGGGCCGGCGCTCGCCCTGCGCCTTCGGCGCGCATCGGGCGGGGACGACGCTCGGGCGTTGCGAAATAGTGGGACCTCCGGGGGCCCGCCAAGCCACCAAAGGGTGAACCCCCTAACCCGCGCCGCGGATCGAGCCCCGCACCACGGCCGGCATCGGCACCAGCTCTTCGCCCTGGCTCTGCGCCAGCACCCGGTCCACCGCCAGCTCGCCCATCCGGTCGTGCGGCAGCGCGATCGTCGTGAGGCCGGGGCGCAGGTAGGCGGCGAGCTCGTCATTGTCGAAGGAGACGATGGAGAGATCCTCCGGCACCCTCACCCCCGCCTCCGCGCAGGCCTGATAGGCGCCGAAGGCCAGCCGGTCGTTGAGGCAAAGAAGCGCCGAGGGCCGGTCGCCCGAGGCCAGCAGCGCCGCCACCGCCTCAAAGCCCCGCGCCGGCTCCCATTCCCAGATCGAGACCTCATGCGCGAAGGCGAGCCCGCGCTCGGCCATCCCGGCCCTTATCCCCGCCAGCCGCCGCTGGATCGGCAGCGAGCGGAAGAGGCCGCGCTCCTCCTCCTCGTTGATGCCGATCAGCGCCACCTCCCCGGCCACGCCGGCCTCGGCGAGCAGCCGCACCGCCTCGCGGCCGCCACCCTCCTCATCGGGCAGCACCCAGCTCGGGCACTGGCTGGAGGTGCCGTTCAGCACGACCATCGGGATAGCCGGCGGCGTCTTGGGCAGCGTGATCTCGCGGGCGCGCATGGAGGCGAAGATGATGCCGTCGATCTGCCGGTCGAGCGCCGAATCGATGGCGAGCGCCTCGCGCTCGGGCACACCGCCCGTCTCCATCACCATCAGCATCTGCCCGGCGCGGGCCGAGCCCTTGAGGGCGCCGCGGATGAGGCCGTTGGCGAAGCGCGTCGTCGCGACGTGATCGGAGATGAAGGCGAGCGCATGGCTGCGGTCGGTCCGCAGCGCCCGCGCGGCGGCGTTCGGGCGATAGCTCAGCTCGGCGGCTGCCTGATGGACACGGGCATGGGTTTCCTGCGAAAAACGGGTGTCGGGCCGCCCCGAGAGAATCATCGAGACGGTGGCCGAAGAGACGCCGGCGCGCCGCGCCACATCCGCCATTGTCGTCCGCCCCTTGGCCATCCCGCCCTCACCCCGTCTTTGATCAATCGGTTTACTAAGGGGATTGTCATCCGTTGCCAAATTGATAAATCGTTTTAGCAAGACGGAGGACGCGGAGGACCCACGATATGCCCAGACGGCTCGCCAGCAGGCGTTTGACCGAAGGCCCCGGCGCATGAAGGCCGACGCCCTCAGCTTCGTCGGCCGGTCCGCCACCGGCTTCGACAAGGTCGCGGAGGTTTTCCGCGCGGGCTTCGCGGGCCGGTCCGAGATGGGCGCGAGCCTCGTGATCTATCAGGGCGGGCGGCAGGTCGTGTCGCTCCATGGCGGCGTCGCCGACGCCCGCACCGGGCGCCGCTGGGCCCCGGGCACGCTGACGCCGGTGTTTTCCTGCTCCAAGGGCATGATGTCGCTGCTGCTCGCCGGGCTCGTCGAAGAAGGCCGGCTCGATTACGACACGCCCGTCGCGGCGCTTTGGCCGGAGTTCGCTGCCGAGGGCAAGGGCGCCACGACCGTGGCCGAGGCCATTGCCCACCGCGCCGGCCTGTCTGCCGTGCGCGACTGGCTGACCTCCCCCGAGGAGATCGCCGATTTCGACGGCATGGTCGCCCGCCTCGCCGCGCAGGCGCCGCTCTGGGAGCCGGGCACGGGCCATGCCTATCACGCGATCACGCATGGCTGGTTGACGGGCGAGATCGCCCGCCGCGCCGCCCTTCTGCCCCCGGCCGAGGCCTTCGCCCGGCGCATCGCCGCGCCGCTCGGTGCCGACATCTGGTTCGGACTGCCCGACGAGCGCCGCGACCGGCTCGCCCATGTTCGCGTGCACCCCGGCCTCACGGCCGCCTGGGTCGAGGAGGCGAAGAAGGACAGCGTCGAGGCGCCCTACTGGCCCTACAGGGCCATGACCTTCGGGGCCGCCCTGCCCGCCGATCTGGTGACGGAGGACGGCGGCTGGAACGCCCCCGTCCTGCAGCGCGCCGTGATCCCTGGCGCCGGGGCCATCGCCTCCGCCGAGGCGCTCGCCCGCATCTGGTCGGCCAGCGTGGCGGAGACGGACGGCGTCCGCCTCATCTCGCCCCAGACGGCCGCACGGATGACCGAGCTGCAATCCGCCGGGCCGCATGTATTCGAGGGGCCCGGCCCCTTCGCGGCCTGGGGCATGGGCGTGCAGCTCGACAGCGAGGCGCGCCGCTACCTTGGGCCCAAGAGCTTCGGCCATGACGGCGCCGGCGGGCAATGCGCCTTCGCCGACCCCGAGGCCGGCATCGGCTTTGCTTTTGTCACCAACTGGATGGAGGGCGCGGGCGACACCCGGGCCACCGACATCATCGACGAATTGCGGGCGGCGCTCTGACGGCGCCCCCGACAAACCCGGCCAAAAGCCGGACCACAGTGGAGGAAATGAGATGACGACCACGAAACTCATCGCCGGCCTCGCGCTCGGCGCCTCGGCGCTGGCCACGGCCGCCGCCGCGCAGGATTGCGGCAGCGATCCCGTGACGCTCAACGCCTATTTCGAGACGGGCTTCCCGCTCCCCACCGAGCTCGCGACCGAGTTCACCAACCAGTACCCGAACGTGACCTTCGACATCCGCGAAGACCAGTTCGCCAACCTGATGGAGAACACGCCGCGCCTACTCAGCCAGGACGGTGCGCCGGATCTCGTGCGCCTGCCCTCGATCTCGGATCTCGTGACCAACGGGCTTCTGATGAACCTCGATGGCTATTACGAGGATTTCGGCTGGGACTCGTTCCCCGAAGGCAACCTCGTGCAGCTGCGCATCGACGAGAGCGGCCGCCCGCGCGGTGTCGGCAGCCTCTATGCCATGGGCCTCAACTACTCGACGACCGGCGTCTTCTGGAACAAGGACCTCGGCGCCGAGATCGGCCTGACCGAGGCGCCGACGACGCTCGCCGAGCTCGACGCTGCCATGGCAGCCGCCAAGGAGGCCGGCATCCAGCCGATCATGCAGTGGAACAAGGAGACCGCCGGTCTTGCCTTCCCGCTGCAGAACCTCATGGGCGTCTATGGCGACCCCGAGCCGATCAACGCCTGGATCTTCCAGCAGGAAGGCGCGACGATCGACACGCCGGAGAACCTGGAGGCCGCCGAGCACCTCGAGGACTGGATCGAGGCGGGCTACTTCCCCTCCGATGCCAATGCCGTCGACTACTTCACCATGATGAGCCGCTTCACCGGCGGTGAGGGGCTCTTCATGTTCAACGGCGACTGGGAATCTGCCAACCTGCAGAACTCCATGGGCTCCTCGGTCGGCTTCTTCCTGATGCCGCCGATGGAAGAGGGCGGGCGCCACGCCACCATGTCGTCGCCGCTGACCTTCGGCATCGGCGCCAATGCGGCGAACCCCGATTGCGCCGCGTTCTTCCTCGACTGGGTGGCCACCAACGAGACCGCCCGCGAGATCAACGTCGCCGTCGGCGGCTCCAACCCGGGCGGCCCGGCCGACATGGCCATCCCGCCGCAGGAAGAGGGCTCGCTTATCAGCCAGACCCTCGCGGCCGGTCAGGTCATCGGTGCCGACAACGGCGCGATGGACTTCATCGCCAACGCCACCGGCGCGATCTTCGCCGCCGGCTGGACGCCGGAGCTGCAGAAGATGGTCGGCGGCCAGCAGGACCCGGCCGGTCTTCTTGCCGATGTGCAGGAAGAATACGAAGACCAGCTCGCCCGCTGAGGCGCAGCCGTAGGGAGGTCGGATGACCCACCTTGAAAACAGCACCGCCGGAGCCCCCGTGGCTCCGGCACCGCGCCCGGCGGCCAGCCGCCGGGCGAAGGCCCAGCGGCGGGCGATGATCCTGTTCATCGCCCCCGCCTTCCTGATCTATGCCGCCTTCGTCTTCGTGCCGCTCGGCATGTCGGTCTATTATTCCCTGCTCCGCTGGGACGGGATCGGCGAGATCGCGACCTCCGCCCGCTTCTACGGGCTGAGGAACTACATCGAGGTGCTGACCGACGACGATCTTCTGCAGATCATCGGCAACGCCTTCCAGCTGGCGCTGTGGTTCACCATTCCGCCCGTCTGCCTCGGCCTCGCGGTGGCCTCCGCCATCCGCAGCCAGATGGCCGGGCGCTTCGGCACCGCCACGCGCACCATCCTCTTCCTGCCGCAGGTCATCCCGCTCGTCGCCGCCGGCATCGCCTGGAGCTGGATGTACGACAGCTACGGCGTCGTGAACCAGTTCCTCCGCTGGGTCGGGCTCGAGAGCTGGACGCGCGGCTGGCTCGGCGACTTCACCTATGCGCTGCCCGCCGTCGGCATCATCGGCGCCTGGGTGCTGCTCGGGCTCTGCACCATGCTCCTCGTCACCGGCATCGCCCGCATCGACGGCTCGCTCTACGAGGCCGCCAAGCTCGACGGCGCCCGGCCGCGTCACGAGTTCCGTTTCGTGACCCTGCCGGGGCTCAAGAACGAGATCGGCATCTGCATCACCGTGACGATCATCCAGGCGCTGTCGTCCTTCGACATCGTCTATATCGCCACCGCCGGCGGCCCGGGGATCGAGACCACCGTGCCCGGGCTCGAGATCTATCGCCTCGCCTTCGCCCACCGTCAGGTCGGGCTCGCCTCGGCGCTGGCAATCGTGCTGATGATCCTCGTTCTCGCCTGCGTGCTGCCGATCCAGTGGGCGCTGAGGGACCGCAACAAATGACCTTTCCGCGCCTGCGCACCAACGCGCTCTTCGCCCGTGGCCTGATCGTCCTTCTGATGATCGTGACGCTGCTGCCGTTCCTGTCGATGCTCTCCGCCGCGCTCGCGCCGTCGGGGAGCTACCCCTCGGGCCTCGAATGGCCGAGCGACCCGGCCTGGGGCAACTTCGCCAAGGCCTGGCAGGTCGCCAACATGACCGAGCTCATGACCTCCTCGGTGCTCATCGTGCTCGGCACCGTGCCGGCGGCCGTCCTCTTCGCCACCATGGCGGGCTTCGGCCTTGCGAAGCTCACCACGAAGCGCTCGGCCTGGTTCTACCTCGTCTTCGTCATCGGCCTGACCCTGCCCTTCGAGGCGGTCATCACGCCGCTCTATTTCGAGGTGCGCGAGCTCGGCCTTCTCAACACGCGCGGCGCGATCATCCTGCCGCTCATCGGGCTCTACATGCCCTTCTCCGTCTTCTGGATGCGGGCGCATTTCCTGTCGATCCCGCAGGACCTCTCGGAGGCCTCGCAGCTCGACGGCGCGCGGCGCTGGCAGGAGTTCTGGATGGTGCAGGTGCCGCTCGCGCGGCCGGCGATCATGTCGCTCTCCATCCTGCTGTTCCTCTGGACGTGGAACCAGTTCCTCCTGCCCGTCGTGCTCGTGCAGGAACCGACCCGCCGCACCATGGCCGGGGCGCTCGGCGCCTTCCAGGGCCAGTGGGGCACCGACATCCCGCTTCTCTGCGCGGGCTCGCTCATCATCCTGGCACCGACCGTGATCCTCTTCCTGATCTTCCAGCGCCAGTTCGTCGCCGCCCTCCTGCAGGGCGCGGTCAAAGGATAAGACAATGGCAGACCTCAAACTGCGCGGCGTGCGCAAGGCCTACGGGGCCGCAGACGTCATCAAGGGCGTCGATCTCGACATCGCCCATGGCGAGTTCGTCGTCTTCGTCGGGCCCTCGGGCTGCGGCAAGTCCACGCTCCTGCGCCTGATCGCGGGGCTGGAAGACATCACCTCCGGCGACATCGAGATCGGCGGCAAGCTGGTGAACGATGTCGAGGCGCGCGACCGGGGTGTCGCCATGGTCTTCCAGAGCTACGCGCTCTATCCGCACATGTCCGTCCGTGACAACGTCGGCTTCGGGCTCCGCCTCGCGCGTGTGCCGAAGGCCGAGCGCGCGAAGGCGGTGGAGGAGGCCGCGCGCATCCTGCAGATGGAGCCGCTCCTCGACCGCAAGCCCGCGCAGCTCTCCGGCGGGCAGCGGCAGCGCGTGGCCATCGGCCGCGCCATCGTCCGCGATCCGGAGGTCTTCCTCTTCGACGAGCCGCTCTCGAACCTCGATGCCGCGCTCCGCATGGACATGCGGGCGGAGCTGGCGCGCCTGCACCAGCAGCTCGGCGCCACGATGATCTACGTCACCCACGACCAGGTGGAGGCGATGACCCTCGCCGACAAGATCGTCGTCCTGAAGGATGGCGAGGTGCAGCAGATCGGCGCGCCGATGGAGCTCTACGACCACCCCGCCAATCTCTTCGTCGCCGGCTTCATCGGCGCGCCGAAGATGAACCTGCTCGAGGCCGACGTCACCTCCGTCGACGGCGCGACGATCCGGCTCGGCGGGGCGGATCTGACGGAGCTGACCGTGACGGGCGCCGCCGGCACCCTGCCCGCCCGGGGCGAGGCGGTGACGCTCGGCATCCGCCCGCATGACCTGATCCCGGCCGCAGACGGCCCGCTCCGCCCGCGCATCGACCTGATCGAGCGGCTCGGGCACGAGACGATCATCGCGGGCGCCCTGCCCTCCGGGGCGCGGCTGACGGCGGTGCTCGAGGCGCGGAGCCCCGTCAGGCTCGACGAGGAGGTGCCCCTCTCCGTCGCACCGGGCGCCGCGCGGCTCTTCGCGGCCTCGGGCGAGGCCGTACCACTCAAGGCGGACTGACGCCAGGCTGACCCGGGCGCCCCCGGCGCTCAGAACCAGTCGAACCCGTCATCGCCGCCCGACTGCGCGGCACTGGTGGCAGCCGCCGGCGGCGGCGGGGCCAGCTCGGCGCCGCAGAGCCTGTCGTGAATGTGCCGCTCCTCGGGCACCGAGTAGAGCCCGCGCATCCAATCGGCCGCGCTGCGCGCCGGTGGCTGCTGCCAGAGCGCCGCCGGATCCGCCTGTGGCAGCGCCTGCCGCATCCGCGCGACGAGCGCGTGCATCCGCGCCGTCGTCGCCTGTTCGGCCACCATCCGGCGCGCGCAGTCGCGGAAGGAGGCGGCGGCGCGCGGCCCCTCGACCTCCAGCTCCTTCAGCCGCTCGCCGAGCTCGGCCCAGAGCCCCAGCATGCGGCCGAGCCCCTCCAGCCGCTCGCTGATCCCGCCCAGATCGTCCGCCCGCCCCTCGCCGGCGCCCACCGTGGTGGCGACCGTTTCGCTCACCACGTCGAGCTGGCGCACGATCTCGCCCCGCGAGGCGAGGCATTCATCGACCATCCGGCCGATCTCGGCGGCGACATAGCTCATCGCGGCCCGGCCCCGGCTCGACCGGCGGCTCGAGAGAGAGACGTTGTAGCTGCCGAGCTTCATCTGCTCGTCGACGGAGCTCTGCGCCTCGAGCACGCCCTGCATCCGCCCGACCGTCTCGCGCAGCTTGCGCAGCTCTTCGTCGAGCCCCTCCCGCTTGCGGCGAGAGGCCTGAAGCGCCGCGAGGCCCTTGCCGCTCAGCGCCTGCAGTTCGGTCAGGAGGGGAGCGAGGTCGGAGCTCTCCATGAGTTGGCGCGCGCCGACGACGAGCTCTTCCGTCTCCTCCGCGATGATCTGCATCGTGCGGTTGATCCGGCGGAGCGTCGCGTCGAGCTCCAGCGTCGCCGCGTCGAGCTGCGCGACGGCGATGATGCCGATGAGCGCGCCGGCGGCGTCGCCCCCGGCGGGATAGCGCTCCAGCGCGTCGAAGGCATGTTCGAGCCGCTGGCGGAAGCTGTCGCCCACTTGCATGTCGGTCAGCCCCGCGCTCAGCCGCGCCGTCAGCCCGCCAACGGCGCCGGCCAGCCGCCCGGCATCGCTGGCGGCGACCTGCAGGCGCGGGGCGACGCTGGTCGAGACCGCGAGGAGCGCGCCGTTCATCCGTTCGAGATCCTGCAGGCCGCCGTCACGAAAGCCCGCCTGCCGGGCGCCGATGCCGGCGGCCATGCGCGCCATCGTGTCGCTGAGGCGCTTCATCTCGGCGTAGCTCTTCTGGCTCCGCTCGGTCAGGCGCTTGATCTCCTGCGAGAATTCCGTGCTCTGCCCCTGGCCGCATTCGACCTCGACCACACGCGCGGTGCTCGTGAAGGTCTCGAGCATCTTCACCTGGTCGCGCAGGTGCTGCATCGGCTTGCGATTCTCTTCGAGCACCCGCGCGATGCGGGCCACCGCCTCGCTCTCGGCGCCATGCGCCGCGCCGGCGCCCTGCACGCGGCCCGCCATCACCTCGACCGCATCGACCACGCCGGCGGCGGAGAGATCGGCGAGCCCCTCCCCGCAGGAGGCGAGCGTGCGCGTCAGCACCGACAGGGAATCCTGCCCGGCGATCAGCGCATCGGCCGCGGCGGTGAAGACCTGCTCCACCGTCGAGACCACGGCCGTCAGCTCGTTCAGGTCGCCGGGGGCCTCGGTCCCCCGCCTTTCGGCAGTCTGCATGCGATTCACGGTCCTCAAGGCGGGGCGCTGCGGCCCGTGCGGGCGGCATCCATGGGTCCGGGTCACCATAGGGTTGCTGTCTGAACGAAGTGTTAGGCAGGGCGCCCCGATCTGGCCGGCTTTCAGCTTCTGGTAGCACTTGCCGCCTAGACACCGCCGCGGGATCCGGTCCGGGAAGGAAGGCGGGAATGTCGGGATACACGATCGCAGCGGGCGAGGATGCGCAGTTGCGCCTTCTGTCGCTCATCGACGAGGGGGCGGAGCTCATCGCGCTCGATGCGGAGACGCCGCTCGATGCGGCCGGGGCGCAGCTCATCGCCGCCGCGATCCTGACCAGCCGCCGCGGCGGCACACCGCTCGGCCTGCAGATGGCCGAGGGAAGCGACGCGGCGGATCTCTGGGCCCGGCTCGGCTTCGACAGCCTCGCCCCCGCGGCGCCCCTGCCGGAGGCCGCCTCATGAGCCATGTCCTTGTCGTCGACGATTCCGTCTCCGTCCGCCGGCTCATCACCTCGACCCTGCGCATGGCCGGCTACCAGACCATCGAGGCCGGCGACGGCCAGGCGGCGCTGACGGCGGTGCGCAGCGCCATGCCCGCGGCGGTCATCACCGACCAGAACATGCCCAACCTCGACGGGATCGGCTTCATCCGCGCCTTCCGCCAGATGCCGGGCAGCGCCGGGGTGCCGGTCATCTTCCTGTCGACCGAGAACGCTGACACGCTGAAGCAGAAGGCCCGCGAGGCCGGGGCGATCGGATGGATGACCAAGCCCTTCGACGACCAGAAGCTGCTCGGCGTCATCCGCAAGGTGCTCGGCCGATGAGCAACGATGCCGACGATCTCTTCCTGATCGAGGCCCGCCAGCTCGCCGAGAGCCTCGAGGCCGGGCTCCTCGACATGAAGTCCCGCCCGGAGGACCGGACGCTGGTCGACAGCGTCTTCCGCGACCTGCACACGTTGAAGGGCTCGGGCGCGATGTTCGGCCATACGGCGCTGGCGACGTTCCTGCATGACTTCGAGACGGCCTTCGACGCGGTGCGCGAGGGGCGCTTCGCCGTCACCGCGGCGCTGATCGATCTGGGCTTGCGCGCCTGCGACCATGCGGTGACGCTCCTCGAAGGGGGGGAAGCCGCTCCCGGCCAGGCCCTTCTGGCGGAGCTGACCGCGCTGATCTCCGGCGGGGATGCCCCGGCGGCGGCCCCGGCGGAAGAGGGCGCCGCGCCGGAAGAAGGCGCGGGCTCCGGCGACTGGCAGATGGCCTTCCGCCTCGCGGCCGACTGCCTCGTCCTCGGAGCGCGCCCGCAGGTGCTGCTCGACGAATTGCGCGCGCTCGGCGCCACGGATCTGAACCCCGATTTCGATGCGCTGCCGACGCTGATCGATCTGGAGCCCGACCGGCTCTATATCGGATGGCGCCTGCGCCTGCCCGGCCATGTGACCGAGGCGGAGATCCGCGAGGTCTTCCTCTTCAACGAGGAGGATCTGCGGCTCGAGCTCACCCGCGAGCCCGCCGGGCCGCCCCCCGAGGTCGAGGCCGCCACCGCGCCGCCGGCCGCCGGGCCTGTCGCCATGGCGGCCGCCCCGACTCCGCCCGCGGCCCCGCCCCGCGAGCGCACGATGATGCGCGTGCCGGCCGAGCGGCTGGACGAGATGATGAACCGCGTCGGCGAGCTTGTGATCGCCGAGGCCCGGTTGGCCGAGCTCGTCGCGCGCACCGGCGACGCGCAACTCGTCGCTGTGGCGGAAGAGATCCAGCGCCTCGCCACCGGCATGCGCGAGACGACCATGTCGATCCGCATGACGCCGATCGATTCCATCACCAGCCGCTTCCGCCGGCTGATCCACGACCTCAACGGCGCGCTCGGCAAGTCGATCCTCTTCGAGGTCGAGGGCGAGGAGACGGAGCTCGACAAGACGGTCATCGAGCTCCTCGCCGACCCGCTCATGCACCTCATCCGCAATTCCGCCGACCACGGGCTCGAGCTGCCGGAGGTGCGCCGCGCCGCCGGCAAGCCCGAGGCCGGCACCATCCGCCTTTCGGCCCGCTATTCGGGGGCCGAGGTGGTCATCACGCTGGCCGATGACGGCCGCGGGCTCGACGTCGGCCGCATCCGCGCCCGGGCGGAGGAGCGCGGGCTCGTGGCGCCGGAGGCGGAGCTCGACGAGCAGGCGACGCTGGCGCTGATCCTGCAGCCCGGCTTTTCCACCGCCGAGACGGTGACGGAGCTCTCGGGCCGCGGCGTCGGCATGGATGTCGTCAAGCGCACGGTCGAGCAGCTCCGCGGCACGATCGAGGTGGAGAGCGTCCCCGGTCAGGGCACGCGGATCCACATGCGCCTGCCCCTGACGCTCGCCATCATCGACGGGCTGCTCGTCGAGATCGCGGGCGAGCGCTACACGATCCCGCTGGCGGCGGTGGAGCATATCATCGAGCTGCCGGAGGAGCATGCCAAGCGCGGCGACGGCTCGCGCTTCCTCAACATCCGCGACCAGCTCGTGCCCTTCCTGCGGATGCGCGAGCTGCTCGGCAGCGAGGGGCCGCCCGCCCCCTTCCAGAAGGTGGTCGTGGCGACGGCGGGCGAGCTGCGCGTCGGGCTGACCGTCGACCGGATCATCGGCTCCAGCCAGACGGTCATCAAGCAGCTCTCGCCGCTGCACAGCACACTCAAGACCTTCTCGGGCGCGACGGTGCTCGGCGACGGCTCCGTGGCGCTCATCCTCGACGTGCCGCAGCTCGTCGCCTTCGGCCAGATCCGCGACAGCATGGAGGCCGCATGATGGCCGGGCAGGACACGCGCCGGCCGCGCAGCGCGCGCGGCGACACGACGATGGTCACCCTCAGCCTCGGCGGAGAGCTGGTCGGCATCCCGACCGGGATCCTCCGCGAGGTGATCGAGCCCGGCACGATCACGCGGGTGCCGAATGCCTCGGCCTTCTGTGGCGGGCTCTTCAACGTGCGCGGCGCCGTCGTGCCGCTGACCGATCTGCGCATTCCCCTCCGAATGCGCATCAGCCCGCCGACGGAAGAAACCCGCATCCTGGTGCTCGACGTGGTGCTCGACGGCACGCCCGCCGTCGTCGGCATCCTCGCCGAAGAGGTGCACGAGGTGACGGAGGTCTCCGGCGCCAGCCTCGAGGAGGTCCCCACCGTCGGCGCCCGCTGGCCCCGCCATTTCGTCGAGGCGATCGGCCGCAAGGGCGACCGCTTCTTCCTGATCCCCGATCTCGACGCGATCTTTTCGGAGCATCTGAGCAGCTCCGAGGCGGTCGTCGCGCTTCACGCCTGAGGAACCCATCATGCGCCTGACCCTGAAACTGAAGCTTGCCATCACCCTCGTCTTCGTGGTCGCCGCCTCGATCGGCGCCGGGCTGCTCGCGCTCGACAAGCTCGCCGGCATGCAGGACCGGATGATCGAGCTCGTTGATGTCGAGGCCGAGCGCATCCGCCTCGCCGAAGAGCTCGGCTTCGAGCAGATGCGCCTGCAGCGCGACATGCGCGATTTCCTCCTGGCCGAGACGCCGGCGCAGCAGCGCATCGTCCTCACCGACATGGAGGATGCCCGCACGCATCACGACGAGCTCCTGAGCGAGCTCCGCGCGCTCGAGACGCCCGAGGGGCTGGCCGTGCTCGAGCTCTACGAGGGCATCTTCACGCAGATCCTCGAGCTCAATGCCCGCGCCATCGAGCTGGTCCGCGCCGGCGACACCGACGCCGCCTTCCGGCTCATCCGCAGCGAAGGCGAAGAGGCCTGGCACGAGATGGAGATCGAGCTCGACCATGTTCTAAGCATGAACCGCGACAGCCTCGCCACGGCCCCCGTTCATGCCGCGGAGAGCTATACGTCCTCGCGCAACCTGACGATCGCCATCATGGCCGCCATCTCGCTGGTCAGCGGCATCGCGGGGGTCTGGATCGTCATGACGATCTCGAACGGCCTGACGAAGGCCATCAACCTCGCCCGCAAGGTCGCCACCGGCGATCTGACGGACAGTGTGAGCCATGCGAGCCATGACGAGATCGCCGACCTTCTCGGCGCCATGAACGAGATGACCCGCAACCTCCGCCGTGTCGTCGGCGAGGTGCGCAGCGGCGCGGGCCAGGTGGCCGCCGGCTCGTCCGAGATGGCCTCGACCGCCGAGCAGCTCAGCCAAGGCGCGACGGAGCAGGCTTCCTCCACCGAAGAAGCCTCGAGCTCGGTCGAGGAGATGACCGCCAACATCAAGCAGACCGCCGACAACGCCCGGCAGACCGAAGAGATGGCCCGCAAATCCGCCACCGACGCGCGGTTGAGCGGCGATGCCGTGGCCGAGGCCGTCGAGGCGATGAAGACTATCGCCGAGCGGATCATGGTGGTGCAGGAGATCGCCCGTCAGACCGACCTCCTCGCCCTCAACGCCGCCGTCGAGGCGGCGCGGGCGGGCGAGCATGGCCGCGGCTTCGCCGTGGTCGCCTCCGAGGTGCGCAAGCTGGCCGAGCGCAGCCAGACCGCGGCGGGCGAGATCTCCTCGCTCTCCGCCAACACGGTGCGCGCGGCGGAAGAGGCCGGCAAGATGCTCGAGGGCCTCGTGCCTGACATCGAGCGCACCTCCGAACTCGTCAGCCAGATCAGCTCCGCCAGCCAGGAGCTGGCGACCGGCGCGACGCAGGTGAACCTCGCCATCCAGCAGCTCGACAAGGTCACGCAGGAGAACACCTCGGCCTCCGAGCAGATGTCCGCCACGGCGGAGGAGCTGTCGGCCCAGTCCGAGACGCTGCGCGCCTCGATCTCCTATTTCCAGACCGACGAGCGCGACGGCGCGGTCGCGCCCATGAGCGCGCCCGCCGGTGCTGCCGCACCCCGGCGGAGCGGGGCGCCGGCGCCCGCGCCCGTCCGCCGCAGCTCCGGCCCCGCGCCCCGGCCCGCCAAGCTCGACGGCGACGGCTTCGACTTCGACATGAGCGGCGCGGAGGACGAGCTCGATGCCGATTTCGTTCGCCATGCCGGTCGCGGCAGTTCGGCGGCCTGAGGGGTAGGCATGCAGCTTGTCGACACAGTCGTGACCTTCTCGGTCGCCGGGTCGCTCTTCGCGGTCGAGGTGGCCATGGTGCAGGAGATCCTGTCGCCGCAGCGGCCCTCCCGCCTGCCGAATGCCCCGCCGCATCTGCTCGGCCTGATCGACGTCAGAGGGCATTCGGTGGTGCTGGTGGACCTGCGCCGCATCCTCGGCGAGCCGGCGCGGGCGGAGGACGAGGATACCCGCATCCTCCTCCTCAGCCTGCCGGGCACCGGAGGCGCGGTGCACCGGGTCGCCCTGCAGGTCGACCGGGTGATCGAGGTGGCGGCGCTCGACCAGGACGGTCTCGTGGCGCCCGTGGGCGAAGCCGAGATGCTGGCCTGGGACCCGCGAATGCTGCGGGGCATCGGCCGGCGCAACGGCGCGATCACGGCGCTTCTCGACGTCAGTGAAGTGCTCGACCCCGGGCTGATCGTCGCCGCGGCGGCCCCGGCGCCCGCCCCGCGCCAGGCGCCGGCAGACCGCGGCCTCGCCGGCGTGGTGCTCGACATGGAGAGCGACTTGGAGAGCGACATGGCGTTCGGCACCGGCGCCGGGCTCGAGGCCGGCCCCGGCGCCAGCGCGGATGGCTGGCCATGCAGGCCCTGAAGCTCCGGCCCGATTACCGGGAGCGCTTTCGCGACATCATCTACCGGGAGACGGGCATCTGCATGCCCGCCAACAAGGACCATCTGCTCGCCTCGCGCCTCCGCCGACGCTTCATCGAGGGCGGCTTTCACGATCTCGACGGCTATCTGCGCCACCTCTTCGAAGAGGGCGGCCTCGCCCGGGACTGGGAGCTGATCGTCAACCAGGTCACCACAAACAAGACGGAGTTCTTCCGCGAGCGGCGGCATTTCGAGATCCTCTCCGAACAGGTCATCCCCGAGGCGTTGGCCCGCCTCCGCCCCGGCGCCGCTTGCCGCTTCCGGCTGTGGAGCGCCGCCGCCTCCACCGGGGCGGAGGCCTATTCCGCCGCCATGGTGCTCGCCGATGCCGCCGCCGCCGACCGGCGGCTCGACTGGGCGATCCTCGGCACCGACATCTCGACGGCCGTGCTCGCCCAGGCCGAGCGGGCGATCTACCCCAGCCGCGAGCTGACGCCCGTGCCGGCGCAGATGCGCGTGCGCTACACGATGGCGGGGCGAAGCCGGAACGGCGCGGGCAGCGCCCGCTTCGTGCCCGAGCTCCGCCGGCGCATGCGCTTTGCCGAGATGAACCTCATCAACCCGCCCTTCCCCGTCGCCCGTAATCTCGACGCGATCTTCCTGCGCAACGTGCTCATCTATTTCGACGAGGCGCGGCAGGCGCGGCTGATCGCCGACATGGTCGAGCATCTGCGCCCGGGCGGCTGGCTCTTCGTCGGCCATGCCGAATCCATGGTCGTCGAGGACGGACGGCTCGATCACATGGCCCCCGCGGCCTTTCGCAGAAAGGAAAACCAGCCATGACCGGCCGAATCCAGGTGATGATCGTCGACGACAGCGCCAGCGCCCGGGCGGCGCTCAAGCGCCTGCTCGCCGCCGATGACGACATCGAGGTCTTCGCCACCGCGGGCGATCCGTTCGAGGCGGCGGAGGCGATGCGGAGCCAGCTCCCCGACGTGCTGATCCTCGATCTCGCCCTGCCGCGGATGGACGGGCTGACCTTCCTGCGGCGGATCATGGCGCAGCATCCCATGCCGGTGGTCGTCTGCTCGGGCTTCACGGCGAGCGGCTCGGCCAATGCCATGCGGGCGCTGGAATCCGGCGCCGCCGAGGTGATCGCCAAGCCACAGCTCGCCACGAAGGAGGATTGGGCGGAAGCCGAGGTCAGGCTCTGCGACGCGGTGCGCGCCGCCGCCTCCACCGGTGGCCGGCGCCGGGCGCAGCGGCCGGCGCCGAGGGCGATGAGCCCGGGCCCGAAGCTGACCGCCGACGTCATCCTGCCGCCCCGGCCGCCCAACCCCGATGTCGGCCCGCCGGGCGGGCACATCATCGCCATCGGCGCCTCGACCGGCGGCACGGAGGCGCTGACGAAGCTGCTCACCAAGCTCCCCGCCGCCCTGCCGCCCATCGTCATCGTGCAGCACATGCCGGAGCATTTCACCCGCACCTTCGCGCAGCGGCTCGACGGGCTTTGCGAGCTGCAGGTGCTGGAGGCGCAGACGGGCGACCGCCCGGCGCCGGGCACGGTGCTCATTGCCCCCGGCAACCACCACATGCTGCTGCGGCGGAGCGGGCCGGGCTACAAGGTCGATATCGTGAAGGGCGCCTATGTCTCCCGCCACCGGCCCTCCGTGGATGTGCTCTTCCGCTCCGTCGCCCAGGCGGCAGGCAAGAAGGCCTTCGGCCTCATCATGACCGGCATGGGCGATGACGGGGCGCGAGGGCTGCTGGAGATGCGGCAGGCCGGCGCCGAGACGCTTGTGCAGGACGAGGCGACCTCGGTGGTCTTCGGCATGCCGAAGGAGGCGCTGGCCATGGGCGGCGCCGACCGCGCCCGCCCGCTCGGCAAGCTGCCGCTCGACATCCAGACCTGGGCCAGCCAGCTCGCGCCGAGGGGCGCCATCAGCTGGGGCTAGCGGGGGGCGGCCAGGGAGGTGCCGCCCCCCGGCCCTCACCCCGCCGCCGGTTCGGCCGTCTCGGCGCGGGCAGCTTTGAGCACGGTGACCATCCGGTCGAGCGCCGCGGCCCATTCGGCCTCGTCCCGCGCATAGCAGACGCGGAAGAAGCCGTCGGTGTCGGGGCCGAACTGGTAGCCCGGGCTGACGAGCACGGCGGCCTCGGTCATCAGCCGCTGCGACAGCTCCGCCCCGCTCAGCCCCAGCGCCCGCGCATCGCACCAGGCATAGGCCGTGCCCTGCCCGGTGGTGACCTTCAGCCAGTCGAGCGTCGCCAGCTTCTCGCGCGTGAGCGCCCGAAGCGCCGTCAGCTCGGGGATGCGGGCGGCGAGCCAGTCCTGATCCTCGCCGAGCCAGCGGGTCAGCAGGCTCTGCGCATAGGCCGGCGCGCGGAGCGCGGTGATGGAGAGGACATTTTCCATCCGCGCGATCAGCGCCTCGGGCCCGATGGCGACGCCGAGCCGGAAGCCGCTGAGCGATTCCGTCTTGCTCGGCCCGAGGAGCGTGATCGTACGCTCGGCCATTCCGGGCTCGGCGGCGATGTGGTGGAAGGGCGTGCCGTCATGCAGGAGCCGGCAGTAGAGCTCGTCGGCGACGATGGTCACGTCATGGGCCACGGCGAGCCGGGCGATCTCCGCCACCGTCTCGGCCGAGAAGACCGTGCCCGTCGGGTTGTTCGGATGCGAGAAGACGAAGGTCTTCACGCCCGCCTTGAAGGCGGCCTCGAGCGCCGCGAGATCCGGCGTTTCCGCCGCGAGGTCGAGCGGGATGTGCCGAACGGCGGCGCCGACGAAGGCCGCCATCCGCTCGTCGAAGAGATATTCGGGGGAAAGGAGCGCCACCTCGCCGCCCTCCGGCGCCAGCGCGCCCATGGCCGCGAAGAGCGCCGATTGCGTGCCGGCCGTGAGGATCACGTTCCGCCGCGGGTCGACGTCGATGCCGATCAGCGCCGCGGCGTTCCGCGCGACGATCTCCAGCACATCGGCATGGCCGCGATAGGGGCTGTAGGCGCGGGCGCCGTCGCGCATCACCTCGCCCATCAACTCCGCCGCCCAGTCCGGCGGCGGGAAGCGCACCGTGTCGAAATGCGTGGTGTCGAGGAAGCCCTCGGGCGCCTTGGCGATGAGCGCGAGGTCGGCCTCGCGCGCGCTCAGGCCCCCTCCGGCACGGCCGGGGAGCGTCAGGCGATCCAGCCGTGCGGGACGGTCGGGTGTACTCATGGTTTGTCCTTCCGAAAGAGGATGGTCCCCGCTTGTCAGCCGCGGGGCTCCATCGCATCACGCAGGCCCTCGCCGACGAAATTCACCGAAAGGACCGTGAAGAAGATACACAGGCCCGGCGGAATCGCGAGCCAGGGCGCGATGGCGAGCCAGCCGCTCGCCGAATTGAGGATGTTCCCCCAGGTGGGCACCGGCGGCAGGATGCCGAAGCCGAGGAACGACAGGGCCGATTCCAGCATGATCGAGCTGCCGACGGCCAGCGTCGCCGCCACCGTGATCGGCCCCAGAGCATTGGGCAGGATGTGGCGGAACATCAGGCGCGGCCCTCCGGCGCCGAGCGCCATGGCCGCCTCGACATATTCCCGCTCGCGGAGCGCGAGGAACTGCGAGCGCACGAGCCGCGCCGTGCCCATCCAGATGAGGCCGCCGACGATGACGACGAGCAGCACCGGGCTAGGCCGGAAGAGCGTCGAGAGCAGCAGCACCAGCGGCAAGGTCGGGATCGAGAGCATCACGTCGGTGAAGCGCATGAGGAGCACATCCCAGACCCCGCGGTAGAAGCCGGCTACGGAGCCGATCAGCGTGCCGACCAGCGTCGAGATCAGCGCGCCCAGGAGGCCGACGCCGAGAGACACCCGCCCGCCGTAGATGAGCCGCGTCAGCGCGTCGCGGCCGAGCTCGTCGGTGCCGAGCCAATGCGCGGAGGAGGGCGCGCCCGGCGTGCCGATCAGCATGAAATCCTGCTGATCGTACTCATAGGGCGACAGATAGGGCCCGAGGATGACGATCAGCGTCATGAGCGACAGGACGACGAGCCCGATCACCGCCAGCCGGTGGCGCATGAAGCGGCGGGCCATCTGGCGGAGCGGCCTCCGGCTCGCGGGGAGCGGCGTCTCGAGCGTCTCTACGGTCAGGTCAACCATGGCGGATCCTCGGGTCGAGCGCGGCATAGACGATGTCGGCCAGGATATTGGCGGCGACGACGCCGACGGAGCCCATCATCATCAGCCCCATGAGCATGGGATAATCGCGGCCGTTCATGCTTTCGACGAAGAGCCGGCCGATGCCGGGCCAGGCGAAGACCGTCTCGGTGATGACGGCGCCGGAGATGATGGTGACGAAATCGATGGCGATGACGGTCACCGCCGGGATCATGGCGTTGCGCAAGGCATGGCGGAAGATCACCCCCCGCTCCCGCCGGCCCTTGGCATAGGCGGTGCGGATGTAATCCTGGCTCAGCACGTCAACCATGCCGGAGCGGATGTAGCGGCTCCAGCTCGCGATGGTGGCGAGGGAGAGGACGGCGACGGGCATCACCAGATGGGCGAGCCGGTCGGGGAAGGAGCCGTCGCCGATGGATTTCATGCCGGCGGAGGGCAGCCAGCCGAGCCAGACGCTGAAGATGAGCTGCAAGAGCAGCGCCGACCAGAAGACGGGCATGGAGATGCCGGCGAAGGCGGCGAAAGTCACGGTGCTGTCGGTGCGGCTGCCGCGGCGGGCGGCGCTGACGATGCCGAGCGGCACGGCGACGATGAAGGACAGGAGCATGGCGATGCCGCCGAGCTGCAGGGTCGGGCCGAGCCGGGTCACGATCTCGTCCAGCACCGGGCGGCCCGTGCGGATCGAGAGGCCCCAGTCGCCCACCAGCATCGAGCGCAGCCAAAGGACGTATTGCACCGGCACCGGCTGATCGAGCCCGAAGCGGACGCGGATCTGCTCCAGCGCCTCGGGCGAGACGGAGGGGTTGTCGGCATAGACGTCGAGCGGTCCGCCGGGCGCGAGATGGATGATGACGAACAGGACGAGCGAGATCCCGAAGAGAAGCGGGATCGCGCCGAAGATGCGCCGGATGAGGAAACTGAGGCTCACGTCACAAGGTCTTTCGGGGGCGAAGGGCCGGCCGCGGGGATGCACCCCCCGCGGCCGGCGAGGACTTTACTCTTCGAGATACCACGCGGCCGAGTTGACGAAATTGGTCATGTTCGTCGGGTTCGGCACGAAGTTCTTGAGCGCGGTCGTCTTGGTGATCAGCGCCACGTTCGTCGTCAGCGGGATCGACGGGATGTCTTCCGCGATCATGTGCTGCATCTCGGAGGAGGCCTCCTGACGCACCTGCGGGTCAAGGCTGCCCTCGAGCGTCGCGAGAACCTCGTCGAGCTCGGGGTTGGAATAGCCCTGGCCGTTGTTCGCGCCATCGGTGCCGTAGAACACCGAGTAGACCGGGTCGGCGGAGGTGATCCAGCGGCCGTAGATCAGGTCGTAGTCACCCGAGTAGCGCGCCTCGCGATAGGCGACACCGGCGCGGTTGTCGGGGACGAGCTCGACGCCGATCGCCTCCATCTGCGCCATCAGGATCTGCTGGACGTTCTCGTCGTCGGCGTTGCCGGCGGTGACCACGAAGTCGAACGACAGGCGCTCTCCATCCTTGGTGCGGATGCCGTCGTCGCCCATCTCGTAGCCGGCCTCGTCGAGGATCTGGTTGGCCAGCTCCACGTCGTACTCATAGGACGGCGTGGTGTCGTCATAGAGCGAGAACACCGGCACGACGATCGACTTGATCGGCTCGGGGAAGCCGCCCTGGGCGCGGATCAGCACCTCCCGGTCGACGGCATGGGCGAAGGCTTCGCGCACGGCGTGATCGGCCAGGAAATCGTTGCGGAAGTTGAAGTCGAGATGCTGCCAGGAGAGCAGCGGCCCGACCATCAGCTCCAGCCCGTCGATGGCCTCGATCTGGGCGGCCTGGTTGTAGGGCGTCTTCACGACGAGATCGAGCTCGCCGGAGCGGAGCTGGGTCATGATCGTGTTGGAATCGGGCACGATGTGGAACACGATCCGGTCGAGATAGGGCAGCTGCGTGCCGTCCTCGGCCGTCCGCCAGTAGTTGGGGTTGCGCTCGGCGACGACATACTGGCCGCGCTCGAACTCGGTCGCCATGAACGGGCCGGTGCCGACCGGCAGCTCGTTGTACTCATGGGTGTTGAGGTCCTGCCCCTCGAGCACGTGCTTGGGCATGATGCCGAAGGTGAAGAGCGTCGAGGCGAAGTCCGGCGCCACGGTGTTGTAATGGACGACGACGGTCAGGTCGTCCGGCGTCTCGATCGAGTCGATGACCTCAGTGCCGGATTTGGATTCGGCGATGAAGTCGGGGTTTTTCACGGCTTCCCAGGTGAAGGCGACGTCGGCCGAGGTGAAGGGCTCGCCGTCGTGCCAGGTCACACCTTCACGCAGGTGATACGTGATCGTCATCGTCTCGCCATCGTCGGAGAGCACGATGCCGCCATTGTCGAGCGTCGGCACCTCGGTGGCGAGGACGGGCACGTAGTTGGCATTCTCGTCGGGCGCGAGCAGACCTTCGACGATGGTCGCCTGGGCGTCGCCGAGATAGCCCGTCGAATAGACGTTCATCGTGTCGATCTCGTAGGTGAGGCCGACATCGAGCGTGCCGCCCATCTGCTGGGCGTTGGCCCATCCGGCGGACATCGCCGCGAGGGCGACCCCGGCGACGGTGGCCCGGAAGAGGCCGCGGCGCGAAATGCTGGTCATGATCTAGCTCCTTGTTGCGAGTGGGGCCGGGGGTGAGCCCGGGACGTGGGGGGATCGGGCCTCAGTACCCTGCCGCCCGATCGACGACGTTGCGCATCGGTTCGCCGTTCTGATGCCGCCTTATGTTGGCGGCCATTTCCGCGACGGCCGGCCCGGGATGGGTCGGCGCCGCGACATGGGGGGAGACGAGCACCTTCGGGTGCCGCCAGAGCGGGTCCTCCGCCGGGAGGGGCTCGGTGCGGAAGACGTCGAGCGCGGCGAGCGAGAGCTGGCCGGCATCGAGCGCCGCGACGAGATCGGCCTCCACCACATGCGCGCCGCGCGCGCCGTTGACGAAGAGCCCGCCCCTGGCCATCCGGCCGAGGAGCGCCCCGTCGATCAGGTCGCGGGTGTCGGCCGTCAGCGGCAGAAGGTTCACGAGCACATCGGCGCCGGTCACCGCCTCTTCGAGCTGGCCGGCGCCATAGGCGGTGGCGCCGGGGACGGCGCGGCCGGAACGGCTCCAGACGCGGGTCCGAAAGCCAATGCGGGCGAGATGTTCGGCCGCAGGCCCGCCGAGGGCGCCGGCGCCGAGCACGGTGACGATCCGCTCGCGGGCGAGCTTCTCGCGCTCCGGCGCCCAGCGCGCCTCGGGCTGGATGCGGTGGTAATGCAGGATGTTGCGGTGCCAGGCGAGCACCTCGGCCAGCACCCATTCGCTCATGCCCTCGGCGAGGCCATCATCGACCATGCGCACGATGGGCATCGCCTCGGGCACCTCCCCGGAGGCGAGCAGATGCTCCACCCCGGCGTTCAGCGACAGGACGACCTCGACGCCGGGAACGCTGGCGATGGTGCCCGGATCGGGGCGGCCGACGACGATATAGGGGCAGGGCTCCGGGCCCAGTTCGGCGGCGTCGATCAGGACCTCGGCCTCCGGCAATTCCGCCTGGAAGAGGCGCTGCAGACCGGCCCGGTCACCCTTGGATGCGATGTAGATGCGTATCATGAAACTCACGCTATTGGCTGTCCGAAGGCGGACAACGACTGAAAATCTCGGCCATGCACGGCGCTGAACTCATGCATGGAGAGGCGGCGCCGACACGGGCGCGCCGGGCGCGGCGAGGTCGATCTCATCGGCGCGGATACAGGCGACCTCGTGCCCCTTTGCCCGTTCTTCGAGCGGCGGAGAAACCTCGGCGCAGGCCGGCGCGGCGAAGGGGCAGCGGGTGCGGAAGATGCATCCCGAGGGCGGGTTCACGGGGCTCGGCAGGTCGCCCGAGAGCATGATCCTGTCCGTCCGCCGTTCGGTCGTCACCTGCGGCGCGGCATCCAGAAGTGCCCGGGTATAGGGATGTCTTGGGCGCTGGTAGATGTCGGCGACACTGCCCGTCTCCATCACCTTGCCCATGTAGAGCACCACCACGCGGTCGCAGAGATATTCGATCACCGACAGGTCGTGGCCGATGAAGAGGATGGACAGGTCCATGGCCTCGCGGAGGTCGTGAAGCAGGTTCACGATCTGCGCCTGGATCGACACGTCGAGCGCGCTGACAGGCTCGTCGGCGACGATAAAGGCGGGGTTCACCGACAGCGCCCGGGCGATGCCGATGCGCTGCCGCTGCCCGCCGGAAAACTCATGCGGGTGCCGCTCGGCCGCGCTGGCGGGCAGGCCGACCTTCTGAAGGAGCTCCGCCACCCGCTCGCGCCGGTCGGCGCGGGTGCCGATGCCATGCAGGTGCAGCGCCTCGCCGAGGATCTCGCCGACGCTCATGCGCGGATTGAGGCTGGCGAAGGGGTCCTGGAAGATGATCTGCATCTCGGAGCGCGCCTTCCTGAGGCGCGAGGGCGACATCGTCGTCACCTCCTCGCCGTTCAGCAGCACCGAGCCGCCGGTCGGCTCGACGAGCCGCAGAAGCGCGCGGCCGAGGGTCGTCTTGCCGGAGCCGCTCTCGCCGACGAGGCCCACGACCTCGCCCTTGCCGATGGAGATCGACACGCCGTCCACGGCGCGGACGGTCACGCCCTTGTTGAACATCGTCTTGCCCACCGGGAAGTGGACCTGAAGGTTGCGGACGTCGAGAAGGGCCCTGCTCATGCGATCTCCCTCCAGCGGATGCAGCGGACGTGAGAGCCGCGGGACGTCGGCTCGAGCGGCGGCACGGCGGCGCTGCAGGCCGGCTGCGCGAAGGCGCAGCGCGGCGCGAAATCGCAGCCGGGCGGCGGGTGGAACGGGTCGACCATGCTGCCGGGGATCTGCGCGAGCCGCTCGCGCGAGCCGCCGGCGCGGGCGGCATGATCCGTCCGCGGCACGGAGCCGAGGAGGCCCTTGGTATAGGGATGCCGCGGCTGCGTGAGGATCTCGGCCACCGGCGCGTCCTCGACGATCCGCCCGCCATACATGACCGCCACGCGGTCGGCTATTTCGGCGACGACGCCGAGGTTGTGGGTGATGAAGAGCACCCCCATGCCGAATTCCTCCTGCAGGCGCTTCAGCAACACGAGGATCTGCAGCTGTACGGTGGAATCGAGCGCCGTCGTCGGCTCGTCGGCGATGAGCAGCGCCGGATGGCAGACGAGCGCGCTCGCGATCATGACCCGTTGGCGCATCCCGCCCGAAAGCTGGTGCGGATAGGCCTCCGCCCGCCGCTCGGGCTCGGGGATCTCAACGAGGCGCAGCATCTCGATGGCGCGGGCATGGGCGGCCTTGCGCGACAGGCCCTCGTGCAGCCGCGCCGCCTCGGCGATCTGCACGCCGATCCGGTGCGCCGGGTTGAGCGAGGTCATCGGCTCCTGGAAGATCATGGCGATCTCGGAGCCGCGGAGCGTGCTCATCTGCCGCTGGTCGAGCTTCGCGAGGTCGCGCGTCTGCCCGTCGCGGCCGGTGAAGAGGATCTCCCCCGCCGCGATGCGCCCGACCCGCTCGGGAATAAGCCGCATGGCCGAGAGCGAGGTGACCGACTTGCCGGAGCCGCTTTCGCCGACGAGCGCCAGCGTCTCGCGGGGCGCGATCGTCAGGTCGACGCCCTTGACGGCATGGAGGAGCCCCGCCTCGGTGCGGAACTCCGTGACGAGCCCGCGGATATCGAGAAGCGCCCCGCTCATGCGGCCAGCCTGCCGGTGTCTGCCATGTGCTCGGCCACGGTGGCGAGCGGCACATGGCCGAGGGAGAGGAGCGTGTCGTGGAACTCCTCCGCAGTGCCTGTCCAGCGGGCGCGGAGGTCGCGGATGCCCTCGACGCCGATCCAGTACATGAGCCGGCTGCCGGGGAACATCGAGTTGCGGACGACCTCGCCCCTGACGCGGGCCGGGGCGAAGCCCGCCTCCTCCGCATAGAAGCGGGCGGCCTCGTCGAGCGACCAATGGCCCAGGTGGATGTTGATGTCGACGAGCACGCTCGCCGCGTTCCGCCGCTCGAAGCTCTTGAGGAGCAGGCACTCGGCGGGGCTGTAAAAGCCCGGCGCCTCCATCAGCAGGTCTTCCACATAGCAGGCCCAGCCCTCGATCAGCGTTCCCGCGCCGAGGAAGGCGAGGCCCATGGCGCAATCGGTGCCGGCGATGCGGCCGAGCCGGCTCGGCGCCTGCCGGGCGCGGGCGTTCTGCGTGTGATGGCCGACGCTGCCGTGGTGGACGGCATGGATCGTCTTCAGCATCGCGGTCGCGTTGGCGGCGAGATAGGCGGCAAGGTCCTCGCCCGGGCGGGAGACCCAGTAGGTGCTCCCCTGCCCCGGGTTCAGCCCCGGCGGCGAGCGGTAGAAGAGGAAGTAGAGCGCCTTCGAGACATTCCGCGCCCAGTCGGGGAAGGGCCGGTAGTCGAGCCCGTAGGCGCGGGCCGGGGTGACGAGCCCGTCGGCCGCGTCCATCGCAGCGGCGTCGAGCGCCTTCACCTCGGCGAGCACGCCCGCCTCGTCGGCGGGGTGGAGGGCGGAGAGGGCGGCGATCTGATCGGCCCAGGGCGTCGCGGGGTCGATGGCGCGGGCCATCTCCTCCAGCTCGCGCGTTGTCCGGTCGAAGGCGGCGCGGGCGCGGGCGAGCGCCTCGTCGGGGCCGAAGTCCAGCCGGTGCTGCTCGCGCATGACCAGCTCCAGATGGGCGCGGCCGGCGGCCGGGTCGGCATCGGGCAGGCCCGTGAGCGCATCGGCATAGGCCTCGAAGGCGGCGGCGGCGGGGCCGGTCGGCCAGGCCGGCTCGTAGGCCTCGTGGAGCTGGATATCCTCGCGCAGGAAGGTCGCCATGGCGGCGCACTCGCCCTGCGCGCGCGCCACCCAGCCGGCGGGGACCGGGGCGCCGCCGATGGCGGTGAGCCCGTCCTGCAGGAAGGCGGGAATGGCCGCCAGCCGCGCGGCGATGGCCTCACCGCGCCAGGGCGCGGACTGCGGGAGCAGGAGCGAGATCACCCCGAAGGCGGTCTCGCCGGTGTGCCAGGCCGGGTTGCGGTGACGCGGGCGGGTGGCGAGGGAGGATTCCTCCACCCGCATCTCCGCCAGCAGCATCTGCCGGTCGCTGGGGTCGAGGCTCGCATCGGCCTCCACCTCCGCGATGAGGCCCGTCAGCTCGGCCAGCTCGGCCTCCGCCGCCCCCGCGCCGGTGCGCGGCAGGCGTTGGTCGTGGCCCTCCGCGCCCATAAACGTCGCATCCACCGGCCGCCAGTCGAAGCGGTGGGCGAGATAGGTATCGACTGCCGTCACGTGCCCACCTCGACCCAGCGCCGCTCGTAATGCGCTTTGATGAAGGCGTCGACGATCTCCTGGCTCTTGGCGCCGTCGTGGAAGGTGCATTCCTGCGGGCGATCCTCGAGGATCTCGTCCACGAAATGCCGCACGAGGTTGCGGTAGTAGAGCTCCGGCCAGGGGGTCGCGAGGGTCGTGCCCGGCGGCAGGGTGCTCTCGGGCAGGTCGAGGCGGCGGAACTCGAAGTTCTCCTTCGTCGCCACCATCAGCGTTTCCTGCACGTCGTATTCCGAGATGAGCCGTGCGATGGCCGCGCCCTTGGAGCCGTAGACCCTGAGCTCGACGCCCGGGTAATTGCCGACGGCGATGTAGCTCGTCTGAAGCGTGCCCTGCGCGCCGCTCTGGTATTCGACCAGCCCCACGGTGCCGTCGTCGATCAGCACGCGCTGGCGCCCTTCCTCGCCGCGGATCACCCGCTCGGGGATGAAGTTCTTCATCGACGAGACGACGGAGCCGAACTCGCCGCCGACCCAGCGCATGAGGTCGATGAGATGCGAGCCGTAGCCGACGATGGACGAGGGGATGAGCTGATCGCGCTTGGCACCCGGCGCCACCTGGCGGAGCGGAAAGTCCGGGTCCAGCCACTGCTGGTTCTGCTCGAAACCGTGGATGTGGTAGATCTCGCCGAGCTCGCCGGAGGCCACCGCCTCCTGGATCCAGCGGATCGCCGGGGAGTAGCGGAAGGTGAAGCCGAGCTTGGTGCGCACGCCCGCCGCATCGGCCCGCACGGCGGCGTCGAAGGCGGGGGCGGCCTCGGTGTGCAGCGGCTTTTCCGACAGCACGTGCTTGCCGGCCGCGATGGCGTCGAGCGACAGGGGCAGGTGCGTGTGCGTCGGCGTGCAGACGTCGACCATCTGCACCTCGGGGTCGGCGATCAGCTCGGCGGCGGAGGTATAGACCTTCCGCGCCCCGAACTTCTCGGCCGCCGCCCGGGCGCGCTCTTCGTTCACGTCGCAGACGGCGACGAGATCGACGCGCTCATGCGCCTTGTAGCCAGGCAGATGGGCCTTGTCGGCCCAGGCGAAGGTGCCGATGACGCCGACACCGAGCTTTGCATCACTCATGGGAGGGTCTTTCCAATCTCGGCCACATAGGCCTCGAGTTCATCGTAATTGTGGAAGCCGAGCTCGCGCTTGCCCTCCTCGATCTCGTAGATCATCTCGAAGAGCTTCGCGTTCAGCCGCGTGTCGGCCCCGGCCTCGCGGCCGTAGTCGATCAGCTTGCCGGAGGAGGAGCGCGTCTCGGAGGGGCGCTTGCGGTAGACGATGTCCCACCAGATGCCGGAGCCCTTCTTCTTGAACTGATGCGCGGGCTTCGTCTCCTGATCCTTCTTCAGGAGCCAGATGGCGTGGTTCACGTTGTCGAGCAGCTTGCGCGTGTCTTCCGCCGTCTTCACCCGGTAGTTGGCCGGGTCGAAGAAATCGAAGGGCTGCACGTCGATGCCCTTGGCATCGGCGATCTCCAGCGCCTCCTTGACGATGGCGCCGGCGATGCGGGCATAGCGCTCGTTGCCGAGCGACTCGCGGATCGGCGCATCGACAAGGGCGGAGAAGACGACCTGGGAGGCATAGACCTCCTTCGCCCAGATCTGCCCCCAGATATGGGTGGAATATTGCACCTCGGTGAGGGCGGAGAGCGCCTCGCCGATCTCCTTCAGCCGGTCCGACATCGTGCCGTCCAGCTCACCGAGCTGGATCGGCCCCTCGTGGACGAATTCGATATAGCCCGGGTCGACCAGCGCCCCGCCGTAATTGGGGATCGACCCCATGACGATCTTGTCGCCCGGCAGGCCGGCCTCGTTCAGCGCCGCGATCAGGTCGGGCTCGTTGAAGCCGTTCTGGAAGGAGATGACGCAGGAGCCCTCGTCGAGGAGCGGAATGATCTCCTTCAACGCCTCCACCGCGTGCTGAGACTTCGTGGCGATGAGCACCACGCCGAGCGGGGCTTTCAGCTCCGAGGGCAGCGCGGCGGTGACGGCGACCTCGCGGTCGCCGCGCACGCCGTCGATCTTCAGGCCCGCGGCCTTCATGGCGGCGACATGCTCTTCCCAGCGGTCGACCAGGGTCACGTCGTGGCCCGCCTCGGCCATCCAGGCGCCGGCGAGGCCGCCGATGGCGCCCGATCCGATAATCGTGAACTTCATGGGGCTTACTCCGCCGGGAACATGTCGAGGCTGCGCGGGCTCTGCGCGCGGCCGTAGAGCGCGTGCAGGAACTCGGGCTTCTGCTCGGGACGGATGCGCTCGCGCACCGTGCGGACGGCCTCGTTGCCGGCCCAGTAGGAGGCGATGAACGGCCCCCGGAACGGATGGGCGGCCATGCGCAGGCGGCCGCGGGCCCAGGCCTCCTGCCCCATCGCCACGTCGCGCAGGTAGCGCATCACCTCTTCGGCCGGCTTGCCCTCGACCATGTAGACCCAGGTCGCCGTGGTCTGGGCGGCGGAGCGCAGGCGGCGCAGCTCGAGCTGGATCTGGTCGTCATCGTCCTCGATCCAGTCGATGAGCTGGATGCCCTGATCGCCGATGCCCTCCTGCACGCAGCCGGTGATGGCATTGGCGGTGATGAGAAGCGCATCCAGCGTCGCGCGGCCGGCATCGACCTCGGCGCGGGTGTAGAGAAGCTGGGTGGAATGGCCCGGATAGACCTCGTGGGCGACGAGATGCTTCAGCGCGGCGCGCGTGAAGCTGAGGTCCATGTTCAGGTCCATCTTCGCGTCGTCGAAATTGCAGCGGGCCGTGTAGGGCACATCCGAGACCGGATTGAGCGCCATCGTGTAATCGCCGGTGTCGAAGATCATCTCGTCGGTGCGGGCCTTGGCCTGCGCCATGAGCTCGGTGAAGACCTCCTCGAGCTTGGCGGGGTCGATGGCGCGTTCCGATTCCCAGCGGGCGACGCGCTCTTGCAGCGAGCCGTCGGTGAAGCCGGCGCTGCGCAGGAGCCGGTCGATATTGTCGCGCGCCGTCTCGATGATCGAGGGGTCGACCTTGCCGCGCGGGGCGCCGACCAGATCGACGACCTTTTCCTCGAAGGTCGGAGAGCCGCCGGAGAAGAGCCGCACGGCGAGGCGGAGCGAGGTGAGCATTCCTTCGAGGAATGTCTTGCGCTCGCCTTTCGGCAGGTCGGCGACATCGCTCTCGAGCGAGGCGAGGTCGGCCTGCACCGTGTCCCAGCCGGTGTAGCTGCGCGCGGTCACGAGGTCGTCCCCCATGAAGATCGGCACGAGCCCTTCGCCGTCGAGAAGCGAGCGCCCGTCGTTACGGCTGCGCTCGAACCGGTCGATTCCCATTGTTACAGCGGTCAGTTGACGACCGATCTTCGAGAGAGACATGACTTTCCTTCGCGTCTTCGGCCGCCATTCGCGGCCCCGCGCCGCTTTTTTCAGCGGCGCTCACACAAGGGACCGGGCCCGATCGCCCCGTCCACGACAGGGATATGACAGTGCAGCTTGCGCCCGCCCGCAAGCAGCCTAAACATCGCCCATACATGAGTTGAAGGAATGCAAATGGCCGGCCGATCGCTCCCCTCCCTCAATGCGCTGCGCACCTTCGAGGCGGCGGCGCGCCACGGCAGCTTCACCCGCGCGGCGGAGGAGCTGAACGTGACGCAGAGCGCCGCGAGCCGCATGGTGCGGAGCCTCGAGGATTACCTCGAGATCCAGCTCTTCACCCGCCGCAGCCGGCTGATCGAGCTGACCGACCAGGGCCGCTACTACGCCGCACTCCTCAACGATGCGCTCAACCGGATCGAATCGGGCACGGAGGAGCTGACCTCCACCCGCGCCGGCACCGGCACGCTGACCGTGGGCATCCTGCCGACCTTCGGGACGAAATGGCTGATCCCCCGGCTCGGCACCTTTCAGGACCTGCACCCTGATATCTCGCTGAATATCGTCTCCAGCGACGGGCCGCCGGTAGAGGGCGACAACACGACCGATACCGCGATCCGCTTCGGCTACGGCGAATGGCCGGGCCATCTGGCGGAGCCGATCATGTCGGAGGAGCTGCAGGTCGTTTGCTCCCCCCGGATCATGGACGGCCCCTACCCGCTCGTCGATTACGACATGCTGCGGCGGCACGAGCTGATCGTCCATTCGACGCGCCCCCGCGCCTGGGACCACTGGTTCCGCTCCACCGGCATCGACGCCTCGGCGATGCACTGGGGGCCGAAGCTGGAGCATTTCTTCATGGTGCTGCAGGCGGCCGTGTCGGGCCTCGGCGTGGCGCTCCTGCCGACGTTCCTGGTGGAGACCGACCTCGCCGCCGGCAACCTCGTCGCGCCCTTCCCGGTACGCGTCAACGGGCCGGGCGGCTATTACCTCGTGACGCCCGAGGGCAAGGGCGACCTGCCCCGCGTCCGCGCCTTCCGCTCCTGGCTGGCGAAGGAGGCGCGGGACGTCTGAGCGCGGCAGAAGCGCTACGCCTGCGCGGCCCGGTTCTTCGAGAGTGCCGCCCAGGCGTCGTATTGCGACAGGAAGACCCGGCCGTTCAGCTCGCGGATCAGCGCCGTCGCCGCCAGCCGGTCCATCACCGGGCCCTTCACCTCCGACAGATGGAGGCCGACCCCCATGTCCCTCAGGCGCTGGTTGATGGCCTCGAGGCTCTCCAGCGCCGAATAATCGACGGCGTTCACGGCCGAGCACATCAGCACCACATCGGTGATGGCGCAGCCCTCGGTCACGCGGCGCTGGATGAGATCCTCCAGCACCCGGGCGTTCACGAAGAAGAGGCTCTCGTCGACCCGCAGCGTCAGGAGCCGCTCGGAGGTCACCACGTCGTGCCGGTTGATATTGCGGAAATGCTGGGTTCCGGGGACGAGCCCGACCTCGGCGACATGCGGCCGCGAGGCCTTGTAGAGATGCATGAGCACAGAGAGGCCGACCCCGGAAGCCACCCCGGCCTCCACCCCGACGAGGAGCGTCACGGCGATGGTCGCCGAGACGGCGGTGAAATCGGCCCGCGAATAGGCCCAGGTCTTCTTCAGGATCGACAGATCCACCAGCCCCAGGACAGCGACGATGATCGTCGCGGCCAGCGTGGCGGTGGGCAGGTCGTGCAGCAGCGGCGTCAGCGCCACGGCAGCGATGGCGAGCCCGATGGCGGTGAAGGCGCCGGCGGCGGGTGTCTCGGCCCCCGCGTCAAAATTGACGACCGAGCGGGCGAAGCCGCCCGTCACCGGGTAGCCGCCCGTGAAGGCGGCGCCGAGGTTGGCGGCGCCGAGGCCGATCAGCTCCTGATCCGGGTCGATCCGCTGGCGCCGCTTGGCCGCAAGCGTCTGCGCGACGGAGATCGATTCGACGAAGCCGATGATCGAGATGAGAAGCGCCGGCAGCGCCAGCCGGCCGATCAGCTCCGGCGAAAGGCCGGGCAGGGTGAAGGGCGGCAGGCTCTGCGGCACCACGCCGACCACGGCGACGCCGCGCGCATCGAGGTCGAAGAGCCGGACGGCGAGTGTCGTCACCACCACGGCGGCGACGGGGCCGGCCTTGGTGAGGACATCCGCCAGCACGGGCGGCGTGCCGAGCCGGGCGAGCGCCGGGCGCAGCCGCCGCCGCGCCCAGAAGAGAAACGCGGTCGCGCATATGCCGATGACCAGGGTGACTGGATTGGTCTCGCCGAGATGGCGCCAGAGCCCCGCCAGCATCTCCGGCAGCGTCCGGCCGCCCGCGTCGATCCCGAGGATATGCTTGAGCTGACTGGTGGCGATGAGCAGCCCCGAGGCGGTGATGAAACCGGAAATCACCGGATGGCTGAGGAAATTGGCGATGAACCCCAGCCGCAGGAGGCCAAGGAGCATCAGGATCCCCCCCGAGAGGGCCGCGAGCGTCAGCGCGGCGCTGGCATAGCCCGCCGTGCCCTCCGCCGCCACCTCGCCCACCGCCGCTGCCGTCATCAGCGAGACGACCGCCACCGGCCCCACCGCCAGCGCCCGGCTGGTGCCGAAGACGGCGTAGAGCAGGATCGGAGCGATGGAGGCGTAGATCCCGGCCTCGGGCGGCAGGCCGGCGAGCAGCGCATAGGCCAGCGACTGCGGGATGAGCATGATCGTGACGATCACGGCCGCGATCAGGTCGCTCGTCAGGCTTGCCCGGTTGTAGCTGCGGCCCCAGTCGAGGATCGGCAGGTAGCGGCGCATCTCCCGGTTACGCCGCCCGGCCGAGGAGCGAGAAAAGCGCCTCCGACCGCGCGCCCGACCGGCAGAACGCGAGCACCGGGCCGGGCAGCTCGTCCAGCGCCGCGCTGAAGGCGGCGACATCGGCCCTGGTGACGGCGCCCGGGGTCACCGGCACATGGCGCGCGGCGAGGCCCGCCGCTTCGGCCGCCGCCGCGAGCTGGGCAAAGGATGGCTGGCCCGGCGCCTCGCCGTCCGGCCGGTTGCACAGGATGGCGCCGAAGCCGGCCGCGCGGATGGCGGCCATGTCGGCCGGGGCGACCTGTCCGGTCACCGCGAGGGCGGGGGTGAGGGTTCTGAAGTCCATGACGTCACACCTTTCAAACCGTCAGAGGCCGCCGAGCGGCACCTTGAGCATCGGCCGGCCGTCCGCGTCTTTCGGGACCTCGCCAGCGCGCATGTTGACCTGCAAAGAGGGAAGAATGAGTTTCGGCATCCCGAGCGTCGCGTCCCGCTCCTGGCGGAAGGCGACGAATTCTTCCTTCGTCTTGCCACCGCCCACATGGATGTTGTGGGCCTTTTCCTCGGCGACGGTCGTCTCCCAGGCGATGTCGCGGCCGTTCGGGCCGTAATCGTGGCACATGAAGAGCCGCATCTCGTCCGGCAGGGCGAGGACCTTCTGGATCGAGTCGTAAAGCGTGCCCGCATCGCCCCCGGGAAAGTCGGCGCGCGCCGAGCCGCCGTCGGGCATGAAGAGCGTGTCGCCCACGAAGGCAGCATTGCCGATGACATGCACCATGCAGGCCGGCGTATGGCCGGGCGTATAGAGCGCCACGGCCTCCATCTCGCCGATCCGGTAGGTGTCGCCATCCTCGAAGAGCCGGTCGAATTGCGAGCCGTCGCGCTGAAACTCCGTGCCCTCGTTGAAGACCTTCCCGAAGGTCTCCTGCACGATCAGGATCTTGGCCCCGATGCCGATCTTGCCCCCCAGCTTCTGCTGCAGATAGGGCGCCGCCGACAGGTGGTCGGCATGGACATGGGTCTCGATGATCCATTCGAGCGTCAGCCCCTGGCGGGTGACCTCGTCGATCAGCCGGTCGGCGTGATCGTAGGTGATGCGGCCGGCGGCGTAGTCGATGTCCATGACGCTGTCGACGATGGCGCAGGCGTTGGAGGCCGGGTCCTTGACGATATAGCTGATGGTGTTCGTGGCCTCGTCGAAGAAGGCCTGCACCTCCGGCACGGTCTCCATGTGGATCGGATAATCGGTCATGTCAGTCAGTCCCGTTCTGATGTCAGGCCGCCGCCCGGCGCCGGGCCGAGGGCCTGATGGATTGCAGGGCCCGCGCGATGAAGATCCCGGCGATGAGGGCCCCGGTGAAGGCGTAGACCTCCCACTGCCCCGTCCCGAGCGCCGGCAGCGACGCGCCCGGGCAGAAGCCGGCGATGCCCCAGCCGATCCCGAAGACCACCGAGCCGCCGATGAGCCGGGCGTCGATCGGCCGGCGGGGCGGAAGGTCGAAGCCGCCCGCAAGAAGCGGCGCCTGGCGGCGGAAGACCAGGCGGTAGCCGATGAAGGTGGTGACGAGCGCGCCCCCCATCACCAGGAGGAGGGAGGCGTCCCACGCCCCCGCGAGGTCGAAGAAATTCAGCACCTTGGCAGGGTTCGCCATGCCGGAGATCGAGATACCGACGCCGAAGACGAGCCCGGTGAGATAGAGAAGGACGAGGCGCATGTGGCTCAGGCTCCGATGAGGTGGCGGACGACGAAGACGGTGGCGAAGGTGCTCACCATGAAGGTGGCCGTTGCCGCGATGGACCGCGGCGACAGCCGCGCCATGCCGCAGATGCCGTGCCCGGAGGTGCAGCCCGAGCCGTAGGTGACGCCGATGCCGACGATCACGCCGCCGATGAGCAGCATCGGCAGCGAGACGGGCACAGTGACCTCCGGCATCTGGCCGGTGACCGCGGCGACGGCGAGCGGACCGCTCGCCATGCCGAGGATGAGGGCCACGCGCCAGGCGGTTTCCGCCGCGGCCGGCCGGCGCAGGACGCCGGCGAGGATGCCGGTCGCGCCGAAGATGCGGCCCGAGATCAGCATCAGCGCCGTGGCGGCGAGGCCGATGAGCACGCCGCCGGCAAGCGCCGGGACGGGTGTGAACATGGTTTCCATCAGCGCGCCTCGCGGCCCGCTTGGCGGTTTCTTGTCGGTCTGTCGGTCACTGTGCCCCCACGGCCATGAGAATCGGTTCGCGATCTCTGCCATGGCGGCGTGGCGCCTGTCGGTGACATCATCACCGAAGGCGCCCTGCCGTAGCGTCAGGCTCCGGCCGACCTCACGAGCCGCTCCAGCCCCGCCCGGCCGACCAGCCGCACGGCGCCGCGCCCGAGCTCGACCCAGCCGCGCCGCTGGAACTCCGCCAGCGTCCGCGAGATCACCTCGCGGGCGGTGCCGAGCTCGGCGCCGAGCGTCGCATGGGTGGCACGGACCTCCTCCCCCTCGCCCGCCAGTTCCAGAAGCCGGGCGGCAAGGCGGACATCCATCTTCTGAAAGACGATATCGTCGATGAGGGTGAAGAGGTCGGTGATCCGCCGCGAATAGGCGGCGAAGACGAATTGCCGGAAGACCGGCGACCGGGCGACGAGGTCGTCGAAGATCGCGCGGGGGATGGCGGCGGCGCGGACGGGCGTCTCCGCGATGCCGGTGGCGGCGTGATCCTCGAAGGCCAGCATGCAGGCGGTGGTGAGCACGCAGCTCTCCCCCGCATGGACCCGGTAGAGGAAGATCTCGCGCCCGGTCTCCGAGGTCTGCTGCACGCGCACGGTGCCCTCGAGGAGGAGCAGCAGCCGATCCGCCGCCTGCCCCGGCGCGAAGACGGTCACGCCCGCGGGCATGTCCACGATCTCCGCTCCCGCGGTCAGGTCGGCGCGGATCTCGGCCGGCAGCCGGGCGAGGCCCTCGAACCTGTCGATCCAGTCGGTGGCGGCGGGCGCAGGCAGGGGCGCGGGCATCGGGGCCCTACTCGTCCACGGCGGGGGGCAGGTCGTCATGCTCGCCGGCGAGCTCGCGGTCGCGCATCATCTCCAGCCACATGGCGTTCATCACTGCGAAGATCGCGGCGAGCGGCAGGCCGAGGAGCCAGGCGAAATACCACATGGTTGGTCCTTTCAGTACATCGTCTCGGTGCCGTCGGTCACCGCCTTCTCCGTCACCTTGCCCCAGAGCACCTTGTAGACCCAGGCGGTGTAGGCGAGCACGATCGGCAGGAAGATCGCCGTCACGACCAGCATGATGAAGAGCGTCAGATGCGAGGACGAGCTGTCCCAGACGGTCAGCGACGAGCGGGGGTCGAGCGAGGAGGGTAACAGGAACGGGAACATCACCAGCCCGACGGAGGAGATCGCCCCGAAGATGCCGAGCTGCGAGAAGAGAAGCGTCCCCACCTCCCAGCCGCGCCGCATGCCGACATTCGCAAGCGCCATGCCGGCGAAGGCGAGGATCGGCGCGAGGGTGATCCAGGGCCGGTCGGCATAGGCCGAGAGCCAGGATCCGGTGCGGATCACCTCGGTGTAAAGCGGGTTCGACGGCCCGTCGCGCAGCGGCGCCTCGGCGAGCGCATAGCCCTCGATCCCGAAGGCGAGCCAGAGCCCGGCGAGCGCGTAGAGCGCCATGGTGGCGAGCCCGGTGACGGTGCCGATGGTCCGGGCGCGGGCGGCGACCGGCCCTTCGCTCTTCAGCGCCAGCCAGGCGGCGCCGTGCGTGAGCAGCATCACCACCGAGACCAGCCCGCAGAGAAGCGCGAAGGGGTTGAGGAGGCCGAGGAACTTGGCGTGAAAGCTCCCCTCGTAGCGCGAGAAGAGATCGGGCGTCAGCTCGAAGGGCACGCCCTGCAGGACGTTGCCGACGGCGACGCCGAAGATCAGCACAGGCACCGCGCCGGCGAGGCAGAGCGCCCAGTCCCAGCTGCTCCGCCAGCGCGGGCTTTCGCGCTTGGAGCGATACTTGAACGCCACCGGGCGGACGATCAGCGCCGCGAGGATCGCGAACATCGCGAGGTAGAAGCCCGAGAAGCTGACCGCATAGAGCGGCGGCCAGGCCGCGAAGATGGCGCCGCCGCCGAGGATGAACCAGACCTGGTTCCCCTCCCAGACCGGGCCGACGGTGTTGATGACGATGCGCCGCTCCACGTCCGTGCGCCCCACGAAGGGCAGGAGCGCGCCGACGCCCATGTCGAAGCCGTCGGTCATGGCGAAGGCGATGAGGAGGACGCCAAGGAGGAGCCACCAGATGACGCGGAGAAGATCGTAGGGGACGAGTTCGAAGAGGATCATGGGCGCTACTCCGCGGGCGTGGGGCTGGGGTCGCCGTCATCCACCGCCGAAGCGGCGGAGGCGCCGGCCGGGGCGAAGGGCCCCCGCCCGTCATGGGTGCGCAGGCGGTGCTCGTGCCGCGCCTCCCAGGCGTCGGTCTCTTCCACGTCCTGCGTCGGCCCCTTGCGGATGTACTTCAGCATGAGCCCCATCTCGATGACGAAGAGCACGGTGTAGAAGAGCACGAAGCCGGCGATGGTGAAGAGCAGGTCCTGCGCGCTGAGGTGGCTGACCGACAGCGCCGTCGGTAGCACGCTGTCCACCGTCCAGGGCTGGCGCCCGTATTCGGCGACGAACCAGCCGAGCTCGGCGGCGATCCAGGGCGCGGGGATGATGACGACGGCGAGCCTGAGCGCCCAGCGCGGATAGCTCTGCTGCCGGAACGAGGAGCGCCAGAAGAAATAGACCATCACCGCGATGAAGGCGAAGCCGAGCCCCACCATGATGCGGAAGGCCCAAAAGATCGGCAGGACGCCGGGGATCGTGTCCGTCGCCGCCCTGGCGATCTCTTCATCCGTCGCGCCCCGCGGATCGTCCATGTAGCGCAGCAGCAGGAAGGCGAAGCCGAGGTTCTCGGAATTCACCTCGAAGGTGTTGCGCACCTGTTCGGAGGTCTCGTCCCGCTCCTCGCGGATGGTCATCAGCGCGTCATAGGCGATGATGCCCGAGCGGATGCGCTGGTCGGCCTCCTCCACCAGATCGTTGATGCCGGGGATCTCGGTCGTCAGCGACCTCGTGCCGATCAGCCCCATGACCCAGGGCACCTCGACGGCGTAATGCGTCTCGCGGTCGGCGACATCGGGGATGCCGAAGATTGTGAAGGCGGCGGGGGCGGGATGCGTCTCCCACATGCCTTCCATCGCGGCGAGCTTCATGCGCTGGGTGTGGCTCGTCGAATAGCCGCTCTCGTCGCCGAGGACGACGACGGAGAGCGCCGAGGCCAGCCCGAAGGAGGCGGCGACGGTGATCGACCGGCGGGCCAGCTCGATATGGCGGCCCTTCAGCAGGTACCAGGCCGAGACGCCGAGCACGAAGACCGAGGCGGTGACATAGCCGGCCGAGACGGTATGGACGAACTTCGCCTGGGCGACCTCGTTGAAGAGCACCTCGAAGAAGTTGTCGAGCTCCATGCGCATCGTCTCGGGGTTGAACGATGCGCCGACGGGGTTCTGCATCCAGCCGTTGGCGATGAGGATCCACAGCGCCGAGAAGTTCGAGCCGATGGCGACGAGCCAGGCGGTGACGAGGTGCCCTACGCGGCTGAGCTTGTCCCAGCCGAAGAAGAAGAGCCCGACGAAGGTCGCCTCGAGGAAGAAGGCCATCAGCCCCTCGATGGCGAGCGGCGCCCCGAAGATGTCGCCGACGTAATGGCTGTAATAGCTCCAGTTCATGCCGAACTGGAATTCCATGGTGATGCCGGTGGCGACGCCGAGGACGAAGTTGATGCCGAAGAGCGTACCCCAGAACTTCGTCATCTGCCGCCAGATCGGCCGGCCGGTCATGACGTAGACCGTCTCCATGATGGCGACGAGAACGCTGAGGCCCAGCGTCAGCGGCACGAAGAGGAAGTGATACATCGCCGTCAGGGCGAATTGCAGGCGGGACAGCTCGACGACATCGAGAACCACGGCACGGGTCTCCTCTGGTCAGCACGCGGCCGAAGGGAGAGGCGCCAGGGAGCCGGCGCGAGGATTGCCGCCATGCGCAAGCCGGATAGCACCATTGGCGGGCGGGGTTTAGCCTTTTCGTTAACTCCCTGCGTCGAGACGGAGCGTCGCATCGAAGATCGGATGCCCCGCGCCCTTGTGGAGCGCGACGAGAAGCGCCGCCTGCGGCAGGGCGTCGCGGACGGCCTGAAGGACCGCCGCCGCCGTCTCGGCATCGAGCCCCTCGGTCGGCTCGTCGAGGAGGAGGATGTCCGGCCGGGCCAGCAGCGCCCGCGCCAGCGCCAGCCGCCGCGCCTGCCCGCCGGAGAGCCCGGCGCCGCCCTCGCCGAGCCTTGCCTCTAACCCGCCGCGGGGGCGGAGGGGGCGGGTCAGCCACACGGCCGCAAGCACGGCCTCGAGCGCCGCATCGGGGTCACCGGCGGCCAGCGTCAGGTTCTCGCGGATGCTGCCGGCGATGAGGGCGCTCCGCTGCGGCAGCAGCGTCACGCGGGCGCGGAGCGAGGCGTCGCTCCAGGCCTCCGGCGGCTTGCCGGCGAGGGTGATGCCCTCGGCCGGCAGGAGCCCGGCGATGGCCAGCAAGAGCGTGCTCTTGCCCGCGCCGGAGGGGCCGGTGAGCGCGACCGCCGTGCCGGGGGCGAGGGTGAGGCCGAGCCTCGGGACCTCGAGGATCGGGGCCGGCGGCAAGGGCGGGCGCGGGGCGGCGGGGGGCTCCGGTGCCGCCTCCACCCGCGCGGCGGCGGCGCCGGTGCGCCCGAGCTCGGCGAGGCCGCGCGCGAGGGGCGCCAGCGTCTCGGCGAGCGCCAGCGCCACGAAGAGCCCGATGGCGGCAACCGCCGGGTCCACCCGCCCCTCCGCCAGAAGCCAGCCGCCGGCGCCCAGCGCCCCGGCGGCGGCAAGGGCGGAGAGGAGCGCGAGCAGCGCCCCGGCGCCCCGCTCCGCCCGCTCGACCGCCGCCGCCTCGGCCCGGGCGCTGGCGTCGAGGGCGATGAGCGCCTCCTCCCGCGCCCCGAGCGCGCCGGAGAGGATCAGCGCCTCCCGGTCGCGGATCATGTCGATGATCGCCCGCCGGAGCGCCTGCGCCCCGTCCTCCGCCGCGGCCGAGGGCACGAGGCTCCGCCGCGCCAGCCGCCAGAGCACCAGCGCCGCGCCCGGCAGGTAGAGCCCGGCCACCATGGCCGCCACCGGCAGGCCGACGATCCAGGCGAGCCCTGCGAAGGCGGCGAGGTGTGTGACCACCGCCGCCATCCCCGGCAGCGCCAGCCGCAGGACCAGCCCGTCGAGCGCATCCACATCCGCCACCATCCGCGTCAGCGCCGCCTCCCCCCGCAGCCGCGCCAGCGCCCGGGCGCCGAGCCCGGCATGGCGGCGCAGGAGCGTGACGCGCAGCGCCGCGAGCGCGCGGAGCGTGGCGTCATGGGTCAGGAGCCGCTCGCCATAGCGCGCGGCGGTGCGGCCGAGGGCGAGGAAGCGCACCCCGGCGGACGGGCGGAAGACGTCGAAGGCGATGCCGATCCCGGCCAGCCCAGCGAGCCCCGTCGCCGTGATGAACCAGCCGGAAAGCCCGAGAAGCGCCGCGCCCATGACGAGCACCAGCACCGCCAGCGCCGCCCCCCGCGCCATCGCCCAGGGGGCGGCGCCGAGGAGGAGGCGGAGGGTGCGGAGAAGCGGGGTCATGGGGTGGCCTCCGGGCGGGGGAGGACGGGCGGCGCCTCGTCCATGACAGGGACCGCGACGGCCGGCGGCGTCCCACGAGCCGCGACCTCGGGTGCTGGACCGACAGAGCCGAAGAGCCGGGCCATGAGGTGGCCTGCGGGCAGGCGCGACGTCGCGGCGCCGCGAAGGGCGGACGAGGCCGGCGCCCTCCCCCGCACCACCGCGGCGCGCATGGCGTCCGGCGCCCAACCACCGGCCCGGCGCACCCCTCCGCAAAGCCTCCCCGCCCCGCTCACGCCCCCATCTCCTCCTGAGCACCCATGGCCTCGGCCAGCGCCGGGTCATGGGTGGCGACGATCAGCGCCCGTCCCTCGGCGCGGATGCGGGCGAGGGCGGCGATGATGCGGCCCGCCGTCTCGGCGTCGAGATCGGCGGTGGGCTCGTCGGCGAGGATGAGGTCTCCGCCCGCCATCACGGCCCGCGCCAGCATCAGCCGCCTCGCCTCGCCGCCGGAGACGCCGCCGCCCCTCTCGCCCAGCCGCGTCGCGAGCCCCTCCGGCAGGCGGCGGACGAGGGCGTCCGCATCGGCGAGGCGGAGCGCCGGCCAGGGGTCGGCGCCGGTGCCGCGCGGGTCGAGCCAGGTGCCGAGCGGCGCATCGGGCACATGCACACGCTGGGGCACGAAGGCGATGCGGGCGCGCCAGGCGTCGGCCGTCTCAGGCCCGAGCCTCTGGCCGCAGACCTCCACCGCCCCGGCGCCCAAGGGCACCAGCCCGGCGATGGCGGCGAGCGCCGTGCTCTTGCCCACCCCGCTCGGCCCGGTGATCGCCAGCGCCTCCCCCGGGCCGAGCGCCAGATCGGGCAGCGGCACCGACTGCCCCGGCAGCGCCGCGACGGCACCGCGGAGCGCCAGCGAGAAGCGGCCCGGCAGCGGCGGCACGGCGGCGCCCTGCCCGATCATCTCCACCCGCGGCTCCGCTTCGAGCGCATCGAGCTCGGAAAGGACGGCGGCCGCGGCGGCGCGGTCGTGCCAGGCGGCGGCGAGGTCGCGGAAGGGCTGGAAGACCTCCGGCGCGATGAGGAGGAGGAAGAGCCCCTGCCCCAGCGTGAGCGACCCGCCCCAGCTCCCGATGCGGATCACGCCGAGGAGCGTGAAGCCCACGAAGACCGCCACCATGGCGAGGCCGACGGCGGCGAGCAGCTCGAGCACGGTGGAGGAGAGGAAGGCGATGCGGAGCACGGCCATGGTCCGCTCCCTCAGCGCCTCCGCCCGCGCCCCGAAGGCCGCCGCCGCCCTCTCCGACGCGCCGAGAAGGCGGATGTCGAGCAGCGCCGAGAGCCGCTCCATCAGCATGGCGTTCATGCTGCCGACCTCGGCCATCTGCCGCTTCGCGGCATCCTCGGCCGCCATGCCGATCAGCGCCATGAAGACGGGGATCAGCGGCCCGGCCACGAGGAAGATCAGCCCGACGACCCAGGAAAGCGAGAAGGCCAGCGCCGCCAGCACCAGCGGCAGGACGGACACCCGCCACATCGCCAGCCGGTAGCGGGTGACGAGCGGCGCGAGGAGCTGGAGCTTCTGCACCGCGAGCGCGGCAAGGGCCGCCGAGCCGGCGGAGGAAGGGGCCCGGGCGGCGCGGCGGATGAGCCGCGCGCGCTCGGCGGCGATGGCGCTCTCCGCCGCCACAAAGAGGATGCCGCCGGCGCGATGCTCCAGCACCGCGCGGAGGAGCGCCGCGCCGAAAAAGGCGCCGAGCCCCGCCGCCAGCCGCGCGGCGGAGACCCCCTCTGCCACCCAGCCGGAGATCACCAGCGCGATGGCCGCCGCCTGCACGGGCCAGAGCAGCCCTGCGGCGATCGAGAGCCCGCCCGCCAGCCGCAGCCGCGCCCGGATCGGCCCGAAGAGCCGGGCCTCCGCCGCCGCGCGGGGCGGCAGGGCGGGGGCGTCTGTGGCGGCGTCTGACATGCGGCTCCCTTCCGTCGGCGCCCCTTCTATCGGCGCCCCCCGCCCTTGGCGACTGCGACAATTCCTCTTGCGGGTCGTGCGGGCCCGTGCCAACACTGAACCATATGGTTCAGTTATCTCACAAGGGCTTCGACGCCACCTTTGCCGCCCTTGCGGACCCGACGCGGCGCGGCGTGCTCGAGGCGCTGGCCGGCGCCGACGCCTCGATCAGCGACCTCGCCGGCCGCTTCGACATGACGCTCACCGGCATCCGCAAGCATGTGGGCATCCTCGAGGAGGCGGGGCTGGTCACGACGCAGAAGGTCGGCCGCATCCGCACCTGCCGGCTCGGCGCCCGCGCCCTCGCCGAGGAAGCCGCCTGGATCGAGGAGTACCGCCGGCTCTGGGCCGCGCGCTTCGACGGGCTCGATGACGTGATCGCAGACTTGCAAGAGAAGGAAGCGGCCGATGGCCCCCATGACTGACAGCCCCGAGACGACCACGGAGCGCATCTCCGACCGCGAGCTGGTGGTGACCCGCCGCTTAAAGGGCGCCGCCCGGCATGTCTTCGCCGCCTGGACCCGGCCGGAGCTCATGCAGCGCTGGTGGGTGCCGCCCTCCTTCGGGATGACCTTCGTCAGCTGCGAGATGGATGTGCGGACGGGCGGCACCTACCGCTTCACCTTCGCCCATCCCTCGTTCGATGAGCCCATGGCCTTCTTCGGCCGGTACACCGAGGTCGTCCCCGACGCACGCATCGTCTGGACGAACGAGGAGGAGGGCCATGGCGAGCAGATCAGCACGCTGACCCTCAAGGAGGAGGGCGGCGAGACGCTGCTGACGCTCCACGAGCTCTACCCCTCCAAGGAGGCGCTCGACGCGGCGCTCGCCTCGGGCTCCACCGGCGCCTATCCGGAGCAGTTCGTGGCGCTGGATGCGCTGCTGGCCGAGGGGGCGGCGGACCCTAGCCGGCACTCCCGCCCGAAATGATAAGGTCCGCGGCGCGCTCGGCGATCATCAGCGTCGGCGCGTAGGTGTTGCCGGAGGGGACGGTCGGCATCACCGAGGCATCGACCACCCTCAGGCCGTCCACGCCCTTCAGCCGAAGATCAGGGCCGACGACCGTATCGGCCCGGTCCGGATCGCCCATGCGGCAGGTGCCGCAGAAGTGGTAGATGGTGGACCCGAACTGGCGGGCATAGTGCAGCAGCTCCGCGTCGTCCCGGATGTCGGCGCCGGGCGTCACCTCCCCTGCCACGAAGCGCGCCATCTGCGGCGTCTGCAGGAAGGTCCGCGCCAGCCGGATGCCGGCCACCGTGACCCGCTGGTCGACCTCCGAGGCAAGGTAATTGGGCTGGATCACCGGATCGTCGCGCCACGACGGGCTGCCCGCGGCGACGGTGCCGCGGCTTTCGGGCCGGTGCTGCCACGAGGCGAGCGAGAAGCCGGGGTCGCGGTCCACCACGCCGAACTGGCCGGCCTTGAAGCTCATCGGCGTCAGGACGAATTGCAGGTCGGGCCGGTCGAGCGACGGATCGGTGCGCGCGAAGACATAGGCGAGCGACGAGCTGAGGCCGAGGATGCTCGGCTTCTTCATCAGCCATTTCCCGATCTCGACGCCGAGATAGGGCCAGCGGGAGAGCTCGTTCGCCGTCGGCGCGTTGCGGATGCGCACGACACTGCGCGTGCCGAAATGGTCCTGCAGGTTCTGCCCGACGCCGGGGAGGTCCGCCACGACCGGCAAGCCGAGGGCCGAGATCGCCGGCCCCGCGCCGATGCCGGACAGCTGCAAGAGCTTGGGCGTGTTGAGCGCGCCGGTGCAGACCAGCACCTCCTTGCGGGCCCGGACCAGTCGCAGCGTCCGGCCGTCCGGATCGGTGTAGCGCACGCCGACGGCCCGGCGGCCCTCGAAGACGATCTCCGTCGCGTGGGCCCGGGTGCGGACGTCGATGCGCCGGCCGGCGGGGTGCAGGAAGGCCCGGGCCGCGCTCACCCGGCGCCCGTCCTCGATCACCCGCTGCAGCGTGCCGACGCCCTCCTGCGAGGCGCCGTTGTAGTCGGGGTTGCGCGGCAGGCCGAGCGCACTCACCCCGTCGATGAAGGCGTCGATCGCCGGGTTGGTCCAGTCCGCATCGCTTACAGGCAAAGGCCCGGTGGCGCCGTGATACTGGTTGGGCTCTCCGCCGATGCGCCGCTCGGAGCGGCGGAAGTAGGTCAGCACGTCCCGGTAGGACCAGCCCTCCGCCCCGCCCTCTTCCCAGCCGTCGTAATCCTGCGCCTGCCCGCGGTTGTAGATCATCCCGTTGATCGAGCTCGATCCGCCGAGCGTGCGACCCTGCGGGGCGAAGACGCGGCGCATCGCCGTTCCCTCGCTCGGCTCGGTGCGGAACTGCCAGGCATATCGCTTGTCGAAGAGCAGCTTGATGACGCCCGCCGGGATGCGGATCAGCGGGCTGCGGTCGCGCGGCCCGGCCTCCAGCATCACGATGCGATCGCGCGTCCGCTCGCCCAGGCGGGCCGCCAGCACGCAGCCGGCCGCCCCCCCGCCGACGATCACGTAATCGGCCTCGTCGGCCGTCGTCGTCACCTGCTCCATGGCATCCGTCCGATTGTCGTTGCATTGCCGCCCGGGCGGGACGCCGCCCGGCCCGGTGTGCGGGCCCTCAGCCCAGATCGCCGATCAGGCTCTTGGCCTCGAGATATTCCATCAGGCCGAACTCGCCCCATTCGCGGCCGTTGCCGGACTGCTTGCGCCCCCCGAAGGGCGCGCCAAAGTCGAAGGGCGGGTAGTTGAAGTAGATCGCACCGGCCACGAGCCTGTCCGCCAGCGCGACCGCCGCCGCGGGATCCCCCGTCTGGATATGGGCGCTGAGCCCGTAGGGCGTGTCGTTGGCGATCTCGACGGCCTCGTCCTCGGTCTCGTAGCTGAGGATGCAGAGGACGGGGCCGAAGATCTCGGTCCGGGCGATCGTCATGTCGGGGGTCACCCCGGCGAAGACGGTCGGGCGGACGTAGTAGCCCCGGTTGAAACCATCGGGCCGGCCCTCACCGCCGGTGACGAGGCGCGCGCCCTCGCCGATCCCGATCCGGATGAGGGACTGGATGCGGTCGAACTGCGCGCGGTTCACCACCGGGCCGAGCTCGGTGGCATCATCGCCCGGATCGCCGACGCGCAGCGCCTCGGCGGCCTCGGCCGCGGCCGCGCAGGCCTCCTCGAGCCGGTCGGCGGGCACGAGCATCCGCGTCGGGGCCGCGCAGGACTGGCCACTGTTGGCGAAGCAGACGGCGACACCCTTGCGGACCGCGGCATCGAGATCGGCATCGGGCAGGATGACGTTGGCGGTCTTGCCGCCCAGCTCCTGCGAGACGCGCTTGACGGTCGGCGCCGCGGCCCGGGCGATCTCGACGCCCGCGCGGGTCGAGCCGGTGAAGGAGACCGCGTCCACGTCCGGATGCTCGGACAGGCGCGCGCCCGCCGTCTCGCCCCGGCCGAAGACGAGGTTGAAGACGCCCGGCGGCACGCCGGCGGCGTCCATGACCTCGGCGAAGAGGCGCGCGGTGACCGGGGAATATTCGCTGGGCTTGAGCACCATCGTGCAGCCCGCCGCGAGCGCGGGCGCCACCTTCACCACCACCTGGTTGACCGGCCAGTTCCAGGGCGTGATCAGGCCGCAGACGCCGACGGATTCGTAGCGCAGACGGGACGGGCCGAAGCTGCGGTCGAACTCGAAGCGCTCCAGCACCTCCAGCGTCTTGCCCAGATGCGCAGGGCCGCGGGTCACCTGCCCCGTGCGCGAGAAGCTGATGGGCGACCCCATCTCGAGCGTCGTCGCCTGGGCGAACTCCTCGGCCCGCGCGTCGAACTCGGCGATGATGCGACGCATCATCGCAGCCCGGTCAGCGGGGCTGGTGGTCGAGAAGGCCGGCAGCGCCGCGCGGGCCGCCGTGACGGCGCGGTCGATATCGGCGGCGGATCCGAGGGCGAGGCGCCCGAACTCCTCCTCCGTCGCCGGGTTGATCATGGCCATCCACTCTGGGGCGACGGGATCAACCCATGTCCCGTCGATGTAGAACTGTCCGATTTCCATGATCGCCCCTCCGGTCGTGCGGTGCCGGGCCAGCGGCCCGTCGTTCGGCCGCGAAACTACCACCTGCCACGTTGACCTGCAATATTGTATTATTGTATTCTCATGAGACGCGACCCCGCACCAGGCGAGGCGCAAGAGGGAGGAGACCTCAATGACGACATCCAAGACATGGCTCTCGAGCGCGGCCTGCGCGCTGGCCCTCGCGGCCGGGACCGCCAGTGCCCAGGAGTATGACCTGACGATGGGGGTGATGACCTCGCCCACCGACGTCTATGACGAGATGACCCAGCTCATCCCCGATCGCGTCGCGGAGGCGACGGACGGCGAGGTTTTGGTGACGCTGAGCTCGTCGCTCGTGGCGGCCAACCAGATCGCGGGCGCCGTCCGTGACGGCCGGCTGCCGATCGTCGCGGCGACGCATGCCTATATCTCGGCCGAAGAACCGCGCATCTCGATCTTCAGCCTGCCCGGGCTGATCAACAGCATCGACGAATACCAGACCGTGCGCGAGGCCTTCTGGCGCGACGACGTGGCCGACTTCTGGCAGGAGCGCTGGGGCGCGACGATGCTGGCCGACGGGCCCTATTGCCCTGTCGTCCTGTTCTCGCGCGAGCCGATCCAGGACGTCGCCTCCTTCGAGGGCAAGCGGATCCGCATCTTCGATCCCGTCTCGGCGACGCTGATGGAATCGCTGGGCGCCGTTCCCGTGCCGATGCCCACGACCGAGGTCGTCCCGGCGCTCGAGCGCGGCGTGATCGACGCCGTCTGGACCTCGATGTGTGCGGGGGCCGCCTTCGAGCTCGCCCGCGTCGCGCCGAACGTGCAGGACTGGCACATGGCGCCGATCACCGGCTGGGCGATCCTGATCAACTCCGATGTCTGGAACGACATGCCCGAGGACGTCCAGGCGGACGTGCAGGCCGCGATGACATCGATCGAGGAAGAAGCCTTCGCCGACTATGACGTCTATGTCGGCCGCGCGCGGGACAGCATCACGGCCCTCGGCGCCGAGATCTGGGATGCGCCTGAGGCGCTGCAGGAAGAGCTTCGGCTGCCCGAGTACACCGACGCCGCCTACGAGGGCTGGTATGCCCGCACCGCGGAGATCGGCGCCGACGGCGAGAGCTACGTCCAGCGCGTCAGGGACGCCCTGGGCAAGTAAGCTCCGAAAAGGTCCGGCCCCGGGAAGACACCTTCCCGGGGCCGCATTCCCGTGGCGACCGTCCCGGCCGCGCGCAAGAAGAATAGGCCGCGAGCGACGCGGCCCGCCGATGCCGGGCGATCCCGGATCTCAGACTTTCAGGAACTGAAGCGCGATCTCGGCCGCGTTGGCGACGTGTCGCTGGGCCGCCGCGCGTGCCGCCTCGGAATCGCGCGCCTCCAGCGCGTCGACGAGGGCGCCGAGCTCCTTGACGCTCTCCTGCAACCGCCCCGGCGCCTGCAGGGAGGTGGCGCGCAGAAGGACGATGCGGGAATTGAGGAAGTTGAGGCTGGGGCCGAGCGCCCGGTTGCCGGCGCCGTTGATGAGCTCGACGTAGAAGGCGTTCTTCGCCTCGACCCGCACGATCGGATCGTCCTCCGAGATGACGCTCTTGAGGCGCTCGAAGGCGGCGCGGATCGCGTCGAAATTCCGGGATGTCGCCCTCTCGGCGAAGAGCGCGGCGGCGAGCCCCTCGAGCTGGGAGCGCACGAGGTAGATGTCGCGCGCCATGTCGGGGTCGAGCACCGCCACGCGGGGGCCGCGATGGGGCACGACCTCGATCAGCCCTTCCGATTCAAGCTGGCGCAGCGCCTCGCGGACGAGGGTGCGGCTGACGCCGGTCATCTCGCAGAGCCGTCGCTCGAGCAGCCGCTCGCCCGGCTCGAAATGCCCGGCGATGATCGAATTGCGGATCGCCTCGATCACCTGATTCCGAAGCGGCGCCGCGACGCGCTCGACGCGGAAGTCGTTCATTGCGTCTGCGTGCTGTTTCACGGAACCCACCCTCGGCTGACCTATGGTTGATACCTCGTTCGCCCCGTGTGGAGAACCCCCGCCCGGCGGGCGGGGGTTTCCGTGGCCGGATTAGTCGGCGAGAGCGGCGCGGACCTGATCGACATAGGCCTCGCCGTCGATGCCGAGCTCGGTCGCCCGGGCGTACCAGGCGTCGTAGGCCGGCTGCGAATACTGCTCGGAGCTCAGCTCTGCCTGCAGCTCCGCCGGAGCGGTCCACATCTCGGAGCCCAGTTCGGCGAACTTGGCCTCGGCCGTGTCGATGTAGGTCTGGTAGGTGCCGAAGGCCTCTTCCTCGAGATCGGCCATGGCCTGCTCGAGCTGGCCCTGGATGTCCTCGGGGAGGTCGGCCCAGACGTCGGCGTTGACGAGGATGACCCAGCCGGTGATCGGCGAGACGCCCCAGTCCTGGACGTAGGGCGCCACGCGGGGCAGCTCCATCGCCGCGCCGACGCACATCGAGGTGAAGACACCGTCGATCACGCCGCGCTCCAGCGCCGGGGTCACCTCACCCGTCGGCATCGCGACCGGCTGCGCGCCGAGGGCGCTCATCAGCTCCGCGCTCTGCGGGTTGTGGATACGGATGCGCTGCTCGGCGAAATCCTCGATCGATTGGATCGGCTCGGTCGAGAACAGGGCCGTCGGGCACCAGGCGCCATCGGCCAGCATCACGGCGTTCCAGCGCTCGAGCCAGATGTCCGCCACGTCCTGCCGCCAGAAGGCCTCACGCACATCGACATAATCTTCGATGCCGTTGATCAGGCCCGGCAGGTTGAAGATGCCCATCCGCGGCTCTTCGGCCGAGATGTAGGTATGCAGCGCGGCGGACATGGGGATCCGGCCGTCACGAACGGCGCTCGCCACCTGGTTGGACGCCACGAGCGAGTCGCTGACCGTCACGCGGACGCGGCCGTCGGTCGCTTCCGCCACGCGCTCGGGGATGCCCTGCGTCAGGGCGGTATAGACGTCGCCGGGAGAGACGATCACGGCCATCGTGAAGTCGAACTCCGGATCCTGCGCCAAGGCGCCGCCTGCAAGCAGCGACGTCATCGCCGCAGCACAGATGGCCGTTCGCGTCCGCATCTGGTTCAAGGTCATGTGTTGGTCCTCCCGGGTGTTTGATCTGCTTCTCCGCTTGCCATCCGCAGAGAGCGTGGTACGAGATTACGATAATACAAAACCTTGCTTGTCAAGCGCCCCGAATATAGGCTGCATCGACGAGGAAGAGCGCCCCGAGGTCATCGGGACATGCCCGGGCGAGCAGAGGGGGAATACTGAATGAGCGTCGACGGCGTCACCGCAACACCCGACCGCCCGCCCCGTGAGGGCCACATGGTGATGCGGGGCCTTGGGCTGATCACCGGCTCGGCCGGGTTCCTGGCCTCCATGACCCTGCTCTTCATGACCTGCATCGTCGTCTACGAAGTGGTCATGCGCTCGCTCTTCAACATGCCGACGAGCTGGGTTGCCGAGATCAGCGTCTACAGCTTCGTCGCGTTGGTGTTCCTCGGTCTGGGCGTGGCGCAGCGCGCCGGCGCCCACATCCAGGTCGAGATCCTGATCGATTCCGTCTCCGAGCCCCGCAAGCATGCGCTGCAGATGATCGGCAACTGGCTCCTGCTGATCCTCGTGGCGTTCTGCGGCTGGGAGATGTTCTGCTTCACGGTGTCGGAATACATCAACGACACGCGCGACTGGGGGCTGCTGGCGACGCCGCAATGGATGCCCGAGACGCCTGTCGTCGTGGGCTATGCCCTGTTCTTCTTCGCGATCCTGCAGACCCTCTTCGAACTCAGCCCGCGGCAGAGCGAGGGGCGCACCTGGGGCGTGCCCATCGTGGTCGTCGCAACAGTCGTGGCTCTGGCCCTCATCGGACGCCGGGACGTGTTCCCGGTGGACGGTCTGCCGCTGGACGCCGCCACGCTGGTCATCCTGGCCGCCAGCCTCGTCATGGCCTGGCTGTGGAGCGGGGCGCGCATCGCGCTCGCCGTGGCGGCCATCGTCGCCGTGATGTCGCTCCTTTATGCCGGGGCGCAGGGCGGCTCGCTGGTCTGGATCGGCACCCTGCTGACGCTTTCGCTCGTCTTCCTGCTGCTGCTTGGCGTGCCGGTGGGCGCCGCACTGGGGATGGTGGGGCTCATCGGCCTCGTGTTCCTCCTGCGCAGCCCGCAACTGCCGATCCTGGCCGACCGGTCCTGGACGAGCATCAACTCCTTCACGCTGACGGCCGTGCCGACCTTCGTGCTCATGGGCTCGCTGCTGGTGCACAGCGGGATCACGACCAAGCTCTTCGACCTGCTGGTCTGCTGGTTCGGCCGGACGCGGGGCGGGCTCGGCCATGCGGCCGTCGGCTCCTCGGCGATCTTCGCCGCCGTCTCGGGCTCGAGCCTAGCGACGGCCGCCACGCTGGGGCGGGTCGCCGCCCCGGAACTGGCGCGGCGGGGCTACAGCGACCGGCTCACCTACGGCGTCGTCGCCGCCGGGTCGACCCTCGGCATCCTGCTGCCGCCCAGCATCGCCATGATCATCTACGGCAACACCGTGGGCGCGCCGATCACCGTGCTCTTCATCGCCGGGATCATCCCGGGCCTGATGCTGGCCGGCCTCTTCGCCTTTACCATCCTCGGCTGGTCCTACGTCGTGCCCTCCGCCGTGCCGCAGGGCGAGCGCTACTCGATGGCCGAGAAGCTCCGCTCCCTCGGCGGCATGGTGCCCTTCCTCGTGCTGATCTTCTCGGTTCTGGGCTCGCTCTATTTCGGGATCGCGACGCCCACCGAGGCGGGCGCGGTCGGCGCCGCCGCGGCCTTCGTGATCTGCGTCTTCACGGGACGGGCCGCGCCGAAGGACATCTATCTGGTGCTGCTGGACACGGTGAAGGTCACCGCCTTCATCATGCTGATCGTGATCGGCGCGTCGATCTTCGGCTGGGTCTTCGACTTCCTGCGCCTGCCGCGCGAGATGGTCGCCGCCGTGACCGAGGCCAACCTCGCGCCCTGGCTGATCATGCTGCTGCTCGCGCTGTTCTACCTGGCGATGGGCACGCTGATCGAATCGATCTCGATGATGCTGATGACGCTGTCGGTCACCTACCCGATCGTCGTGGCGCTCGGCTTCGACCCGATCTGGTTCGGCGTCGTGCTGGTGATCCTCGTCGAGATCGGCCTCATCACCCCGCCGGTGGGCATCGTGCTCTTCATCCTGCGCGGCCTCGGCAACGTGTCGCTGCGCGACGTGGCCCTCGGGGTCACGCCGTTCATCATCGTCATGCTCGCCTTCATCGTCCTGCTCTACGCCGTCCCGGAGATCGTCCTGTGGCTGCCCGAGCAGATGGAAAACCTTTGACCTTCCGGAGACTCTCGAAATGACCAGCAAGATCGGCTTCATCGGTATCGGCCGCATGGGCGCGCCCATGGTTCGCCACCTGCTCGACGCGGGCCACAAGGTGCTGGCCTACGACCCCAATGCCGATGCGGTCGCGGCCATCGCCAAGGACGGCGCGACGCCGGCCCATACCATCGCCGACGTCGCGGCGGCGGACATCGTGCTGATGTCGCTGCCCACGCCCGACGTGGTGGAGGCGGTGACGCTGGGGGCGGAGGGCATCGCGGCTTCCGGCCGTCCGAGTGCCGTCGTGGACCTGTCCACCACCGGGCCGACCGTGTCGCGGCGGGTCGGCGCCGGGCTGGCCAAGGCCGGCATCGGCTTCGTCGATTCGCCGGTGAGCGGCGGCGTCGGCGGCGCGGAAAAGGGCACGCTGACGCTGATGACCGCCTGCCCCGCGGATCTCTTCGCCAAGGTCGAGCCGATCCTGTCGCGCTTCGGCTCCGTCACCCATGTGGGCGAGGAGCCTGGTCAGGCGCAGCTCATCAAGGTGATCAACAACCTGATGTCCGTCACCTCGCTCGCCATCGCCGCCGAGGGGATCGTCCTCGCCGAGAAATGCGGCGTCTCGGGCGAGACGCTGATGAACATCGTCAACAAGGGCTCCGGCCGGTCGAACGCCAGCGAGGACAAGATCCCGAAATACGTGCTGACGCGCTCCTTCGATTTCGGCTTCGCGCTCGGACTGTCCGCCAAGGACATCCGCCTCTGCCTTGCTGAGAGCGAAGCCGCCGGCGTGCCGATGGTGCTCGGCAACGCGACGAAGCTTCTGCTGAACATGGCGCAGACCCAGCTCGGGCCGAACGCGGACATGACCGAGATCTTCAAGACGATCGAACGGGCCGCGACGCCGGACCGCGCGGCATGACGCAGGCGGTGTCCGCCGCGCTGGCGGAGTTCACCGCCACCGCCACCGTCCCGCCCGAGGCACGGGCCGAGGCCGCCAGGTCGATCCTGAACGGCCTCGCCACCGGCCTTGCCGGGGCGCCCGATGCGGCGGTGACCATCGCGCGCGGCACCCTCGCCCGGCTGGAGCCGGGCGGCGGCGTCGGGCTGATCGGCGCACGGGGCGAGGCGGGGCCGCTGACGGCGGCCTTCCTCAACGCGATGGCGATCAACGTCCACGATTTCGACGACACCCACCCGGTGACGATCCTGCATCCCACGGCGCCGGTGCTGCCGGTGCTGCTGTCGCTGGCCGCCATGCGGCCCGTGACCGGGCGCGCCTTCCTCGACGCCTTCGCCATCGGGGTGGAGGTGGAGTGCCGGATCGCCAATGCCGTCACGCCCGAACACTACCGGCGCGGCTGGCACATCACGGCGAGCTGCGGCGTCTTCGGCGCGGCGGCGGCGGCGGCCCGGATCCTCGGGCTGCCGGCGGAGCGCGTCCTCCATGCCTTCGGCGCGGCCTCGGCACAGGCCTCGGGGCTGGTCGAGACGCTGGGCTACATGGCCAAGAGCGTGGGCGTCGGCGGCGCGGCGCGCGGCGGCCTCCTCGCCGCCTTCATGGCCGAAGACGGCTTGCAGGGACCGGACGCGCCGATCGAGGGGCCCCGCGGCTTCATGCGCGCGACGACCGACGAGATCGACCCGGCCCTCGCGCTGCCGCTCGCCGATGGCGGGTGGGAGATCCTGCGCAACACCTACAAGCCCTATCCCTGCGGCGTGGTGCTGAACCCGGTGATCGAGGCCGCGCTGGAGCTGGGGGGCGGGCGCCCCCATGGCGCGAACGACATCGCATCCGTCACGGTCGCGGGGCCGTCTTTGTTGTCGGAGCGGGCCGACCGCCCTGCCCCGCTGAGCGGCCGCACGGCGCAGGTCAGCGCGCAGCACGCCGTGGCGGCCGCGCTGGCCCGCGTCAGCGCCGGCCTGGCCGACTTCTCGGATGCGGCGGTTGCGGACCCGGCGCTCACGGCGCTACGCGGCAAGGTCCGGGTGGAGGTCGACAGCTCCATGCCGCTGGGCTCGGCCCGCGTCGAGGTGACCTTCGCGGATGGCCGCGCCCAGACCCGCACGATCACCCGCGCCGAGGGCGACACCGGGCGCCCCCTGTCGACGGATCGGCTGCGCGCGAAGCTGGCCACGCTGGCCGGCCCCGGCGTCGATGCCGATGCCCTGGCCGACCTAGTGCTGAGGCTGGACGAGGTGGAGGATGCCGGCCGCATTCTCGAGGCGGTGCGCCTGCGCGACTAGATCTGGGCGGCGGGGGCGCGGTCCCCCGCCGTGACGCCGCCATCCATCACGAAGCTCTGGCCGTTCACCATCGCGGATTCGGCGGAGCAGAGGTAGACGGCCATCTGCGCCACCTCGTCGGCCTGGATCATCCGGCCCGTGGGCTGGTAGCGCGACAGGGCGTCGAAGCGCTCCTCGACCTCGCCGGGGTAGTATTCCTCGAGATAGCTGCGCACGAAGGGCGTCGCGACCCGGGCCGCGCAGATGCAGTTCGCGCGGATGCCGCGGGCGACGTAATCGACGGCGATGGAGCGGGTCATCATGACGATGGCCGCCTTGGACGCCCCGTAGGCGAAGCGCTCGTACATCGCGTGCACCCCGGCCAGCGATGCCATGTTGAGCACCGTGCCCCCGCCCCGCGCGATCATGCCCGGCAGGACCGCCCGGGTGACGAGCATCGTGCCGCGCATGTTGACGCCGTAGACGAGGTCGAGATCCTCCGGTTTGGCATCGAGGAGGGCACCGATGCGGATCGCCGCGGCGTTGTTGATCAGCACGTCCGGCGCGCGGCCCGAGCCTTCGAGCTCCGCCACCAGCGCGGCGATCTGCTCGGCCTTCGTGATGTCGAGGCCGGCGAGGTGCAGCCGGTCGTCCGAAGCGCGCGCCGCGTAATGCTCGCGCAGAGCCTCGGGGTCGAGATCGGTCGCGATGACGCGCGCGCCCTCGTCGAGGAACCGATGCGTGAGCGCGGTGCCGATGCCGCCGGCCGCCCCCGTGACGAGGCAGGTCCTGCCCTCCAGTCTCATGTCGCGCCCTCCGGCTTCAGCTGTTGGACCAGCCGCCGTCGATCGGCAGATTGGCCCCGTTGATATCCGCCGCCGCGTCGCTGCACAGGAACGCGACGGCCGCGCCCACCGCCTCCAGCGCGATGAACCGGCCACTGGGATTGCGCGTCTCCAGATAGGCGGCGGCGGCCTCGTCCTCCGTCATCCCGTCGCGGCGCGCCGCGGCGGCAATGCGCTCCGCGATTGGCTCGGAGAGGACGGTGCCGGGCGAGACGGCGTTGCAGGTCACGCCGGTCCGCGCGAGCTCCAGCGACAGGGCCCGCGTCATGCCGATGAGCCCGGCCTTGGTCGTGACGTAGTCGATTCGCTCCGCCGCGCCCTTGGTCGCGTAGATCGACGCGATGTTGACGATGCGGCCCCAGCCCGCCCGCTTCATCTGCGGCACGCAGAGCCGCGCGAGGTGAAACGGGGCCGACAGGTTCACCCCCAGGGCGGCGTTCCAGTCGGTGCCGTTCATCTCCTCAACCGGCCCGAAATGGCGCAGGACGGCGTTGTTGACGACGATGTCGGGCACGCGGGGGCCGACGAGGGCCTCGATCTGCCCCTCGTCCAGCAGGTCCGCCTGGCGGTAGGTGACATCCGCTCCGGTCCTGCCCGCGATATCGGCGGCGAGGGCCTCCCCCTCCGCGCTGTCCTGCAGGCCCGTCATCAGGACGGCATGGCCCGCCTGCGCGAGCGCCTCGCAGATGGCCAGCCCGATCCCGGTCGCCGCGCCGGTGACGAGGGCGAGATGCGCGCTCATCGCACCGTCACCCCGCGCGGCGTCGCCGAGGGCGGCTCGTCCAGCCGCACGGCGAGGCCCTCCAGCTCGGGGCTGACTGGGGGGTAGAGCTGCATGACGAGCGGATCATGGCCCGGCACCACGTGATCGTCGCTGTCTGCCAGCGCCCGGATCCGGCGGTAGCCCTCCAGAAGCTCGTCCACGCGGTAGACGAACGGAAAGACCCGCTCGGAGCGGAAATTCTCGTAAAGGTGGGCGGCGTCGGAGGCGACGACGACCCAGCCCCGCTTCGTCCAGACCCGGACCGACTGCAACCCGGCGGAATGGCCGCCGATGCGGTGAACGGACAGCCCCGGCACGATCTCGCGGTCGCCGTCATGATGACAGACCCGCCCCGCATAGGTCAGCCGCACCAGGCGAACCACGTCTTCGACGTCGAAGGGATGCTGCAGGAAGCCGTGGCACATGCACCGGCCCGTGGCATAGGCCATCTCGGCATCCTGCACATGCACGCGCGCGGCGGGGAAGTCCCCCAGCCCGCCGGCATGATCGAAATGCGCGTGGCTGAGGAGGACCTCGTCCACCCGCCCGGCGTCGATGCCCAGAAGGGCAAGGGCCTCGGCGGGCGTGCGCAGCAGGTCCCTGCCCCGCGCCTCTGCCGCGGCCTTCTGGAAACCGGTGTCGATGACGAAGCAGCGGTCTGACCGGCGCGCGACCCAGATGTAGTAGTCGAGCGGCGAGCTGCTTTCGTGCAGATCGGTGCCTCCGACGAAGTTGTCGGCCCCCGTGCGCCCGCCATTATGTGCGTAGCGAAGGGCGAAAAGTTCGAACGGCTCCATGATCAACGCTCCCGGTCCTTTGGCCGCTCATATCGCGCGCGATGGGGCGAAACAAGACGGTCGTACAATAATACAAACCTTGACCTTGGCGGACCGCCGTTCGTATTCTCGTCAGACAGCAGCCCAAGAGGAAATCAGATGGCCGTCCACAAAGAATTCCGTGGTGAACAGTTCGAGAAGGGGGTGTCCATCAGGCGCGAGGTCGTCGGCGACGCCTATGTGGAGAAGTCCCTGAACGCGGCCACGGACTTCACCGCACCCCTGCAAAAGCTCGTCACCGAGTGGTGCTGGGGCGAGGTCTGGTCCCGGCCCGGCCTGGAGCGGCGCGACCGGTCGATGCTCAATCTGGCCATGCTCATCGCGCTGGATCGCCCCCACGAGCTCAAGCTGCACATCCGCGGCGCCATCAACAACGGCGTGACGCGCGACGAGATCGGCGAGGTCGTCCTTCAGGCCGCGATCTACTGCGGCGTGCCCGCCGCGCTCGATGCGATGCGGACGGTGACCGAGACCTTCAAGGAACTCGACGCCGAGGCCTGAGACCAGCAAAGGACAAGAAGATGAAGATCGGTTTCGTTGGACTGGGCACCATGGGCCTGCCCATGGCGCTCAACCTCGTGCGCGGCGGCCACGATGTGGCGGGCTTCGACCTGTCGCAGGCCGCGCTGGACACGCTGGCGGAGGCCGGCGGGCGCGCCGCCACCAGCGCCGCGGACGCCGCGACAGGCAGTGCCCTGACCATCACGATGCTGCCCCGCGCGGAGCATGTGGAGACGGCCGTGTTCGGCCCGGGCGGCATCCTCGAAGGGGCCGCCCCCGACACGATCCTGGTCAACATGTCGACGATCCTGCCGGACGAGACCCTGGCGCTGGCCAAGCGGCTGGACGGGAAGATGCGGATGCTGGATGCGCCGGTCGGGCGCTCGGCCCTCGAGGCCAAGCGCGGTGCGCTCCTGATCCTCGCCAGCGGGACGGCGGATGCGCAGGCGGCCGCGGCCCCGGCCTTCGACTGCATGGGCAACAAGACGATCGATTGCGGCGAGCTCGGCAACGGCTCGCGGGTCAAGATCATCAACAACTTCATGGGCGTTTCGCTGAACGCGCTGACCGCAGAGGCGCTGACCCTCGCCGAAGCCTCGGGCCTCGACCTCCGCCTCGCGCTCGACGTCATGCGCGGCACCATCGCGGGCATCGGACACATGGGGGTCACCTACCCCAACAAGGTCCTCAAGGGCGACCTCGAGCCCGGCTTCCCCAGCGAGCTGGCGCACAAGGACCTCGCCCTCGCGATGCGCCTCGCGGCGGACCGGCACACCCCTGCGCCCATGGGGGCGGCCGCTCTTCAGACCTACTCGATCGTCCTGTCGCAAGGCGACGGCCGACTGGACTACTGCGCCGTCTTCCCCACGCTGCGGCGCCTCGCCGGCCTGCCTGAGGAGATCCCCTACGATCCGAAGGATGATGTCGAGTTCAACCCCTTCGGAAGCGACTGATCTCCGGCGATTTTGCTGGCATCGGAGCGTTTCGGGCGGGTGCGTGGAAGATCGGCCCTGACAGGCCGCTTCCGGGCCTCCCGGAGCGGCCGTCAGAGCACGGCCGCTCCCGCATAGCCCTCGAAAGCAGCGGAAGGATCGGCGATCAGGCGGGGTTTCGGGACCACATGGGAAATCGCAAACCCCAGCTCTGCGAGGACGCTTCTAGGTGGGCCGCTCATGCGAAATCAAAGGGGGGAATGGCTTCGCCTAACCGCAGCCCACTCGCGCGCGCCACTGACATGACGCGCCCTCCTGTCTCTTCATCCGACCTTTCTCGCCGTGAACGGTGTCACCGTCCGGCACTGCAAGTTCTGGAGCATCGCTGCTGCCGGGTCGGCGGCGCCTGAGGGTACGGCGAACTCGAACACGCTTGAACCGGTGATCTCTGTCGGGCTCACCAGGTTCACCGTCCAGATGACGCTGGCGCCGGTGGTGCCGGACCCGTCTGGGACCCGTTCGTCGACGACAACGCCGCGCCAGGTATGACCGCCCGCGTGGGTCCAGCTCACATGCCCTTCGGCCTCGGACATCAGCTTGCTCGGCGAGAACCAGCCGCCCCACGAGATCTGCCGCGTCTCGCCGCTGATCTGGCCCGGCACAGCCTGGCCGGAGAGCGACAACAACGGGCAGGCCGATGCGTCGGTGGCCCCGGCGGTCATGCGCCAGAGCCCATCTTCGGGAATGAGCGGCGCTTCCAGTTGAATCGGACAGTATCCCGGCCCGCCGAAGGACGCATCGATCTGCGCGGGCGTTTGGGACCGCCAGCTGTACTCGTTCTCGTAGACCACAAGGGTCATGTCGGCGGCTCCCGGAGGATTGGGCGCGCCGAGGATCATCTCGACATCGGACAGCGTCGTGCCCGGCACATGGCAGCTACAGCCGCCCTCCATGCACATGGCGATCTGCACCATCTGCGCCTGTGCCGCAGGGACGAAGCCGAAGGACAGGGCGAAACCGAAAAGGGTCGGTGCCAGCTTGTGTCTCATGCGTTCAGTTCCCCGACCGGTTGCCGAAAAGGGCGCGCAGGACCGCCCCCGGATCACGCCCGGCGAGGTCGACCGGGATTACGGCCTCCGGATCCGCGCCCATGGCCGGGGAGCCTCTCGGCTGCGAGACGGACGCCCCATCGCCTGCACTCAAGAGGAAGAGATCAGCGAATTCCGGCATGGCCCTCACCTCGACCGGCAGGGGGCAGGCGGTGAGCGGGCCGGAACTGCCCGCGCCCAGACGGCACTCGACGGGGCCGACGCTGACGACCAATGCACCGCATGGCGCCATCAGCGCCGGCGCGGCGAGGGTGGCCCCCGCTTCGGTATAGGCGTCGATTTCAAGCACCGCGGGGTCGTCCGGGTTCAGCACCGGGCGAACCGGCTGGCCGTTTGCCGTGGCGCTGATCGGGGCGTAGAGCGTGAAGGCTTCGCCCGACGGGTTCGCAAGTTCGGCGTTCAGCACACAGCCGGTTCCGAATTGTTCGGCAGGTCTGAAGGTCAGACGGATCGCTCCGGTCGATTGAGGCGCTGCCGCGTTGTTCGGTGCTGTCGAAGCGATCTGAAGCGAAGACGCAATGCCCTCGAACCCGATCTCCGCCCCCATGCCCTGCCCGCTGAACATGCAAAGCTGATGTGGGCCAATGGATCGGCAGGGGCCGTTCGAGTCCAGCCATTGATGCGGGTTGAGCTCGACACGGATGACGGTGCCCATGTCCTCCGCGAAGAAGCTGGCCGTCGGCAGGTCCGCGCGCGCGCCGCCGGCCGTCTCGTAGAAATAGGGCTCGCTCATGCTCCAGTTGTTGGGAAGTGTCAGGGAGATACCGCTGGCCTGATGCCGGACCTCGCAGCCTGCCGGCGCGTTGGTGCAGGCAAAGGCAACGTCCTCACCTTGGCCGGAGGCGGCATCGCTGCGATCACCGTACCCGGCCACCGGGATTTCAAAGCTGTTCTCGCCCCCGGCGGTCACAATGATGGTGCCGGCGAGGAAGATGCCTTCGGCGTCGTTGATCCCTTCCACCGCATAGGTCCCCGGCTCGAGATCGACGATCAGCATCTGTTCGAAGTCGCTCAAGGCGAAAGCGACATCGGATGTGGGCGTGTCGGTGCGGATGGCCGACCACTGAACCCGCTTGCCGGCGATGTCGAAGGGCGTGAGCAGACGGACCGGAACCGTCAGGGCCTTCTGCGGGGGACTGTCGGATGGCGAGGGGGCGGTGCCGCTCATGTCGATAAAGTCGGCAGGTGCGGGGCCATGCACGGCTTCGCGCATCTCGGCCAGCGAGGGGGGCGCATAGCCACCCGGCCACATGACGACGCTCATGCCCTGCCCGCCCGACGACAGGGTGCCGGCATAACCGATGCCGTAGGGCGTCAGATAGAGCGTCATGGGTGACGGGATCGGGTCGCCCACGGTGAAGGTCATGCGCAGCGCGTCGCCGTCCAGCGTTGCCGTCGTGAAGGTGCCTAGCCGTCCGGCGGCTTCCGGCCCGGCAAGTCGTTCCCCGGCCGTCCAGCCGCCGCCGATCGGGCCATCGGGCTGCGCCTGTTCGAGAGCAAGTGTCAGCAATTGGTCCGCTCCCGCCTGCACCTGATAGGGCGGCACACCGATGATCTGCCACGGACCGCCAAGCGTCGTCGCCGACGCCTCATCGTCGGATGCTTCAACCGGCGGGATGATGAAGTCGTTGGCCTGGCCGGGATAGATCTCCACCTCGGCGCTGAACTCGACCTCACCTGGTCCCGTGGTCGAGATGCGATAGCGCCCCGGCTCGAAATCGCCTTCGCCGACGACCATTTCGGAGATCGGAGCCCAAGCCTCCGGGCTCATGTCGGGATCGAGCGGGACCGCCGACCACCAGAGCGGGATTTGCGGGAAATTGTCCGGGATGCGGAACGTCGCCCGCACCATCGGCATGGCGTCCTGACCCGGCAAGGCTTGCGTGGCGGCTGCGGCCTGCGCGGCCAGATCGGCGGTGTTGGTGAGGTCAGTGTCCGCGAAGGGCACGCCCACGCCGAACTCGCGGAAGAACAGAATCTCCTGCTGGTTGCCCGAGATGTAGCGGAGCTCGTAGATGCCGGGCTCCGCCGGGGACCGCAGCCCCATGCGCTGGGTCTGCCGGTTGCTGTAGGGCTGGCCCCAATCGCCTTGATACTCATTGGGCGCGGCGCCCGGCCGGGCGATCACGATGCGCTCGCCAACCTGATTGGGACCGCGCCATGTGAACTCGAACCGCCTGTCGGGCTCGACCGAACCGATGGCATCGAAGCCGTTGGAGGGCGGCACGACCTCGATGGGCTGACGCGCGATGACCGTACCGTCATGCGCGATCATGACGAGATCGTACTCGCCCGGCTCGGTCGGCGCTGTCTTGGAAAACGGATTGTTGCCCAGATCGCCAGCGCCGCCGATGACGCCGAAGGACGGGCCGACCTCAGTCATGCCGCCCCCGCGCAGAGTGAACCCGGCGTAATAGTCCGGGCGCGCGCTGCCCTGAAAGGAGATGGTATAGGTATGCCCCGCCTCGGCTTTCGGGCCGATATCGAAAAAGGCCTCCTGAACCGGCTCGGGCTCGGGCTCAGGCTCGGGTGCCGGTTCGACGGCCGCGATCTGGTTGAGCGCGTCGGCCAGTTCCTGCCCGGTCTGGGGGGTGAGCAGCAGCCCGCCGGTCGCGTCCGCCACGCAGCTCATCGCCGCCGCTTCCTGCGAGGTCAGCCCGAAGCCGACGACATGCGCGCGGATGGCGATGCCTTCCTGCGCCAGTTGCGCGGCGAGCGCGCAGGGATCCGCCTCGCAGGTCTCGAGCCCGTCGGTCACGAGGATGATATCGGCCGATTCCGCCTCGGGCGGGATCATGGATGCGGCGAGCGACAGCGAATCCGTGATCGGTGTCATGCCACGCGGATTGAGACGGTTGAGGCGGGCCGAAAGCTCGGAAGGATCGTCCACACCCACATCGGCGATCACCTGGATATCGGAGCAATCCCCCCGCCGGTTGTGACCATAGGCGATGACGCCGAGCGGAACCGTAGTGTCGCGGCTGGCGAAGAAGTCTCCGATCACCTCGCGGGCAATCTCGACCTTGGTGATACCACCATCGAGTTGCCCCCACATCGACCCCGAGGCGTCATAGATCAGGATCGAGGCGCTGTCGGCCTGCTGGGCCGCCACGGGAAGCGCGACCCCGGCCAGGGCATTGAACGCGGCAAGAAACCCGATGCGCCTCAAACCGGCCAGCGGGCCCCTTGTCCTCTTGTGGTGCGATGTCACGATGTCGATCCTTCCTCAGGTGCCGGTCCGGCAGAGCCGGCACCGGGCGCACCGCGCCCGCCGATGGCCTTGTCCTTGATCTTGTTGAATTGCTTCGAGACGCCCGACAGTTTGGCGTCCCATTCGGGGTTGGGCTCCTGCCCCTCGATGGTCCGGAAATAGACTTCCATCATGCAGGTGATGGCGAAGGGCTCGATCAGCGCCGCCTTGACGGCCCAGGCAAAGATCAGCGCAAAGACAAATCCGCCCGCCGACCAGGCACCGGGAATGAGCCACACCACAGCCGCCGCAGGGGCCAGCATCAGAAGGAAGACCAGAAACGAAAGCCCGTAGACAATGATTGTCAGCCACGCCGCGTTCTTGAGCATGGGCTTGTAGTTTTGTCCGTAGAGCACCAGCGCGGAGCGCGCCGACTGCCACGGATTGGTCGATCCGGTGCGAATGGCATAGGCGAGGATAACCTCGTCGATGAACCCCACCGAGATGTTGAGAAAGGCCCGCAGGATCCCCGCCATCTGCTGCAACCCGGGCACCGGCAGGATCGAGGCGATCCCCTGAACGAGCCGGGTCACCACCCGCAGCACGCCCTTGACCAGCTGGTCTATGGCGAAGAGCACGCTGGCTTCGCCGAAGCGCTGCTTCACCACGGCGGTCGCATGCGTGATCTGAGGCTTGCCGGACGGCATGTCGCGCCCATCGAGCAGCTCGACCAGCACCGCGATGTGGCCGGCCTTGACGCTATAGAGAACATATTCGCGCAAGAAATAGAGAACGCCGGCGGTCACCCCGAAGCCGATGGCACCGCCCCAGAAGACCGCCCCGGTGCGAAACTCGTCGTCACCGAAGGCGCCGATCCCCCAGCCGATCCCGGCACCCGTGCCGGTCACGGCGACATAGGCCACCGCCATGCCGAAATAGACGGCCATGCGCAGGGCGATGAAGGGCATGGTGCGGCGCATCAGGCCGAGCGAGCGGGAAACCGAAAAATCCCACATCACGCGTCCATCCGATCGTGCCGCGGGCGATCAGTGGTGTTCGGCTTTGTTTCCATGGTCGATCTCTCACTTGCGCATGGGTTTTGCCCTCGCCGGCAGGCAAGGTGCGCCATGGCGCAGAGTAGGCGGAACGCTAACGCCCGTCTTGGGGAGGGCGGAGGTCAAACAGGGGGAGAGCGGAACAGGTGTCCGGGGCGGCCCGGTCAGCGCGACCGCGCATGAGCGCGCACATCCTTGGGCGTCATCCCGTAGGCGCGGCGAAAGCGGATGTTGAACCACGACAGATCGCCGAACCCGGCGCTCATGGCGATGCCGGCGATACTGGCCCCGGCATTGCGCGGGTCAGAGAGCATCCGGTGGGCCAGCGCCAGACGCCGCGCGGCGACGAAATCCCCGAACGAGGTGCCTTCGCTTTCGAACAGGGAGCGCAGATAGCGCGGGCTGATCCCGTGACGACCCGCTATTCCCTCCGCCGACAGGTCCGGCGCGGTGAGATGACGTTCGATATCCGCTTTGACCGCTTTCAGCCTCGCGGCCCGCACACCGCGACCCGCCGCGACTTCGGCGGCCTCCCGCGTCGCGCCAAGCGCCATCAGGGCCAGGTCCTGCACATGCGTCGCGCATTGCGCAGCCTCTCCGGGCGCGAGCTCCGCCAATTCCTCATGCAAACTGCGTGCATAGTTGAAGAACAGGCGCCATTGCGGTGTCAGCGGCGCGGTACCGCGCAGCATGGCATTGAGGCCGGAGGTCGCGGTTCCGAGATGGACGCGGGGGACCGACACATAGAACCCCTCGGTGGGTTCCCCATGAAACCGGATGATGCCAGGAACCTCGCCGGGATCGGCATAGACGAGGCCGGATTTCAGTTCGGTCCGTTCACCGCCCCGCTGCTCGATGGAGCAACTGCCCGCGAGCGGCACATGGAACATCACGTTGTCTTCGGTATCGGCGGCATGGGTGGGTGTGCGAACGGCCGTCGACGCAGAGTGCCGCCCGTAGCCGACGATCAGGTTCTGCAGAACGCCGATTGAGGTTTCGGACGTGAATGACGTTTCGTCATCCGGGACAAAATCCACCTTGGTGATGGCGGCAATGACGTTCTGAAATTCTTCCACACGCCGGGAAATCTCGAAGTCCTGCGACCGTATGGAAAGTATCGTCATGCGCCCCCAAGAACGGCACTTTGGCCTTGAATGCACCTCTCACGCGCAGGTCGCATTGAGGCACAGGCGCATCATCTTGTCGAGCGCGGCGTTGCCGCACGCTGGCGGGCGGCGCTGCGGCATTTTGGGGGCTACGCGCCACCTGCCAACAATCACGCCCTAACCTGCGGTGGTCGAGTTCTGCCATACGCGTCTGCGGTGAGCTCCATCTCATGATGTCGATCCCGTCGCCGTCGGGCGGCCTGCGATCGAGGAGCACGGCGTCATGCACTCCGCTGCGCCAGGCCCCCTTCGACCTCGCCGCATCCTCGCAGGGATGATTGCCGCAGGATTGCAGGAATTGTCGGGCGGACCATCGGAGACCGGTGTGCGGCCCCGCTAGACCTCTGACCGGCAGACACAATATTGAGCCGACATCTGACAATGACCCGAGGACCAGCCCATGCCCCTCCCACCCAATGCCCCCCAGCCCATCACGGACACGGACTGGCCGGAGGAGATTGCCGCGCTTCGGGACGGGTTCGCCGGGCAGTTGAACGTCTACCGGGTGATGGCGCATCACCCGGCCCTGCTGGCCGCCTGGGCTCCGCTCAGGGCCCATGTCGTCATGGAAAGCTCGCTTGGTGACGCGCGGAGCGAGGTGGTGATCCTGCGCACCGCCTACCGCTTCGGGTCGGATTACGAATGGGCACATCACGTCAGCCGGGCGCGGAAGCTCGGGTTTTCGGATGAGCGCATCAGGGCCCTGCGCGCTATGCCAGACGGCGAGGACGGATTGATCGCCCGTGCGGTGGACGCGCTCCTCGACGACCGGCGCCTCTCGGCGGAGCTCGATGCCGAGCTGGTCGCCGCGCTGGGCCGCCCGGCGGTTTTCGACCTGATCGCGACCGTCGGGTTCTACTCGGTGCTCGGCTATCTGCTGATGAGCTACGAGACGCCCATCGACACGACGGTCGCGGAAGAGCTGGCGCGGGCGCCGCTCTGACCTGACCCCACCGCCTGAAGCTCCGTTCCACGATGTGGAACAACGCGATTCCGGACCTTCCCGCTCTCCGTCGCTGCGATACCGTCATGTCACCACGTCTCTTCGGGAAATCTCGACGGGATGCAGGCATATGGGAGGACACCATGAAGACCGCAGCGTATCACCTGAGGGCTACCGCACTGGTTGCCGGAGTGCTTGCCGCCGGACAGTTTGCCGCGACGGCCGCGCTGGCACAGGCGGGCGACTACCCCAACCAGACCATCCGTCTCGTCGTGCCGTTCGCGGCCGGTGGCGGCACGGACATCCTGGCCCGCAACATGGCGCAGGAACTGACCGAACGGCTCGACCAGACCGTCGTCGTCGAGAACCGGCCGGGCGCGGGGAGCCTCATCGGCGTCGACCACGTGATCCATTCGGATCCGGACGGCTACACGCTCCTGATGATGAGCTCTTCCTACGTGACGAACCCGGTTCTGGGCGAGGAAGCGCCCTATGATCCCAAGACCGCGCTGGCGCCGATCACGCTGGTCACGATGTCGCCGACGCTTCTGGTGGTGAACCCCTCGGTCGAGGCCGAGACCCTCGGCGAGTTCGTCGAGGATGTTCGGGAGAACCCGAACGAGTTCTTCTACGGCACCTTCGGCGACCGCAGCCAGCCGCACCTGTCGTCGGTTCTCTTCGCCGCGGCCTTCGATCTCGAGCTGGAGGGAATTCCCTATGGCGGCGGCGGCCCTGCCGTGACCGCAGTCGTCGCCGGCGAGGTGGACATGCTGATGCCGACCTCGATGCTGGTGAACCCGCAGGTCGAGGCCGGGCAGCTCCGGCCGCTTGCTCTGGCCGCTTCCGAGCGCAGCCCGCTCATCCCCGACGTGCCCACGTTCGAGGAAGAGGGCTTCCCCTTCCAGATGGGGACCTGGTTCGGCATTGCCGCCCCGGCGGGCACCGATCCCGAGATCACCGGCATGATCAACACGGCCATGCAGGAGATCCTCAGCGATCCGGACGTGCGCATCCCCCTGCAGGAAGAAGGTTCGCAGGTCATGGCGCTGGGTCTCGAGGACTTCCAGCAGTTCATCGACGAACAGGTGGACACCTGGACGGACGTGCGCGCGCGCGGCCTCTTCGACTGATCCGGGGGGAACCAGGACATGGAAAAGAAGCTGACCGGGAAGATCGCGAAAGAGCGCATTCGGCTCATGAGCACGCCCCGTCCCCCCGCCCACATCATCGAGGGCCTGAAACGGACGGGTCCGGATTCCAGCCTGGTTTCGGATGTCATGGACATCCTCGGCATCACGGGGGTCATTCCGGCCTCCGTGATGGCCCCGACGCTGACGGGGCGGCCGATCGTCGGCCCCGCGGTCACCGTGCGCAACGTGCCGCTGGATGGCACCTCCACGGCCAATGACCGCGCGGCGGCCGGGCACAACAGCATGGCCGAGATGGAGGCGCACAACCTCTCCGGCGACGGCGATGTCATCGTCATCGAGGGCGTCCTCGGTCTGTCGAACATGGGCGGCGTTTCGTCGCAGATCGCCCAGCGGCAGGGCATTGTGGGCGCGATCGTCGAAGGCGGGGTTCGCGACCTCAACCATTCGCGGGCGCTCGGCTTTCCGCTGTGGGCGACCGAAATCAGCCCGGTGACCGGCAAGTGGCGCATCGAGACCGTCGAGATCAACGGCCCGATCCAAGTCTGCGGACTCTGGATCCGACCCGGCGACATCATCGTCGCCGATGACACCGGGGTCTGCGTTCTGCCGATCGAGCGGGCGGAGGAGATCATGAAGCTCTGCGTGTCGAAATACGATCTCGAGCAGAAGCGGCTCGCCGCGGTCGCGGACGGCGCCCATATCGCCGACCTGCCCACGGCGTGAGATTCGAGACCGGCAGGCCGCCCGCGGGGCGGCCTGTCACGCCTCGCTGACGATCAGCGCGGCCGTCTGCTGCAACTCCTCCGCCAGAACCCTCTCCTCCTTCGCATCGACGGCCTTGCGGAAATAGGTGAACCCGATGGTTCCCTGCAGGCGCCGGTCCTTGTCGATCAGCGGCACCGCGATGGAGTTGGTCTGCGGCTCCAGCGAGGGGTCCCGCACCGCCCAGCCCCGCTGCTTGTAGAGCGCCAGCATCGGCTCCAGCCCACGGACCGTCTCTTCCGGCATCCGCGAGAACAGCGAGCGCCGCTCGATCCGTGTGCAGAAGGCGAGATAGGCCCGGCCGTGGGCCCTTTTCGCCAGGCTGAGCCGCCGCTCGATGGTGGATTGCTTGTGGGAATAGGGGCTGATCGGAATCGTGCTGTAGCGCACGACCATCGCGTCGAGGTCGAGACTGGCCAGAGAGGCCGGCCAGAGCTTTCGCCGGGTCAGATCGTCGAGATAGGGGCCGGCCTGCGCGACGATCTTGGGCGCGCCGTGAAAGCCGGAACTGAGCGCCATGACCCGTGAGGCCACCCGGTAGCCGGAATTCCGCGACACCTGCACGACATAGCCCATGTCCTGCAAGGTGCGCAGGATCCGCACCAGCGAGGGCGACGGAATGCCGGTCAGCTCTTCCAGTTCCTTGACGCGGACGGTCACCCGGTCATTCACCAGCTCGAGCACGTGAAGGCCTTTTTCCAGGGCGTTCTTGTAGGGCATGGCGCGACGTTCCGATCTCGAACAGCGGGAGGGCATCCCGGCCGCTTGTTCCACGATATGGAACAACCGCTCGCCGGACAAGACCGCCCGCCACCCGCTGATATGGTGACTTCAATCGGTCACGCAGGCGTGCCCGGCTCATGGCAGCGGGGGCCCGGAGGGCCTGCAACAACGGATGTGCAAAATATGAAGTTCGGATTGGTGGAGATCGGCGGGAAACCGGTGCTTGTGGCAGCAACGCGCGACAATGGGATCGTTCCGCTTTCCCTCGCCTTTGAGGCGGCGGGACTGGGCGACGCGCCCGCGACGCTGGCCGAGATCATCGCCGATCCGCAGATGCTGGACAGGGCCCGCGAGGCCATCGCCGCCGTCGACCCCGGATCCCCGGCTCTGCTGGACCCGGAGGGCCTCTCCTGGTTGCCGCCGCAGCCGACCCCGTCGAAGATCCTCGGCGTTGCCTTCAACAACATGGGGATCCGCAAGGCGGCGCATGTCGATCCCGGCGTGCCCAACTTCTTCCTGAAGGCGCCCTCTGCGCTGACCGGGCACGGCAAGCCGATCGTCATCAAGGAACATTACGGCGAGACCATCCCCGAACTGGAGCTCGCCTGCGTCATCGGGCGCCGCTGCAAGGAGATCGGCGTCGACGAGGCGCTGGACGCCGTCTTCGGCTATTCCATCATGAACGATGTGACCTCGCACGGGCTGAAGTTCGGGCTGGATTCCATCGCCACGACCCGCGAGCCCGAGCTCCTGCGCCCGCACCACTTCGGGTGGCGCAACCGCTACGGCGAGGAGGACCGGGACGTCTACTACGTCTACCATTCCCGGTCCAAGGCGAGCGATACCTTCGGGCCGATGGGGCCCTGGGTCACGACCCGCGACGAGGTCGGCAACCCAAATGATCTGGACGTGGCCGGCTGGATCGACGGCGAGGCCTTTGCCGTGGACAACACCTCGTCCTACCGGTTCAAGGTCGAAGAGGTCATCTCGGAAGCGAGCCATTACTTCACGCTGGAGCCGGGCGACGTGATCTGCTTCGGCACCTCGGCGAAAGGGGTCGGCCGCTTCCCGGCGGGCCACCGGAACATCAACATGCACGAGATGGACGGCACCATCGACATCGAGATCGAGGGGCTCGGCCGCCTGTCGAACCCGATCGAACGGCGGAAAAAGCGCGAGGGGGCGGCCGGGTAGCCCGGCCGCCCGCGCCCCGGGGGGAGTGGCGCCGCAGTCACGGGAGTTGGAGGGAGTGAGGACATGCAGAGCAGAGACTATCGCGATATTCTGGCAGGGCTGCTGCTCGGGATCGCAGGCCTGGCCGTGACGATCTACGCGTGGAACAGCTACGAGATGGGCACGATCCGGCGGATGGGCCCGGGGATGTATCCCTTCGGGCTTGGCCTCTTGATGGTGCTCCTCGGCGTCATCATTGCTGTCCCGGCCTGGTCCCGCTCCGGCCCGCCCATCGAAGTGCGCATCTACTCGCCGCTCTTCGTCCTCGCAGGCGTTGCGGCCTTTGCCTACGTCATCCCGCACGCGGGTCTGATCCCGGCCGTGGTGGCGGTCGTCGCCATTTCATCCCTCGCGGAGTTGAAGGTGCACCCGGTCAGCCTGATCCTGCTGATCGCCGGCCTGTGCCTTCTGGCCTACCTGATCTTCGGCTTTGCCCTGGGCCTGCCGATCCGCATGTTCGATTGGTCGTTCTGATGGACATTTTCTCGAACATCGTCCTGGGCCTCGAGACGGCTCTCAGCCTGACCAACCTGGCCTACTGCTTCCTGGGCGTGCTTCTGGGCACGCTCCTCGGGGTCATCCCCGGCATCGGGGTTCTCACGGCCATCTCGATCCTCTTCCCGATCAGCTTTCACCTCGATCCGACGACTGCGCTGATCCTGCTGGCGGGCATCTGGTACGGGACGACCTACGGCGGCAGCACGGCGTCGATCCTGCTGAACCTGCCCGGCACACCGGCGAATGCCGTCACCGCGATCGACGGCTACCCGATGGCCCGGCAGGGGCGCGCCGGCGTGGCCCTCTTCATGACCACGGTCGCGTCCTTTTTCGGCGGGTCGGTCGGGATCATCCTCCTGATGCTCTTCGCGCCGACGATTGCCGGCTTCGCGCTGAGCTTCCGCTCGCCGGAGTATTTCGCGCTGATGGTCATGGGTCTGGTCGCCGCCTCGATGGTGTCGACCGGCGCGCCGGCCAAGGGGCTCGCGATGGTGGTCGTCGGGCTCGTCTTCGGGACCGTGGGCATGGACATGTACACGGGCGTCAACCGGTTCACCTTCGGCCATTACGAACTGTCGGACGGCATCTCGCTGGTGGCGCTGGCGATGGGCATCTTCGGTATCGCGGAGGTCATTACCTCCGTCCGCCGCGTCAACGTGAAGGAGATCGACCCCGCCACGCTGACCTTTAAGGCGATGAAACCGACCAAGGAGGAATGGCGCGCCTCCTGGGGCCCCATGCTGAGGGGGAGCGGCATCGGCTCGTTCTTCGGAACCCTGCCCGGCACCGGCCCCTCCGTCGCGGCCTTCATCGCCTATGCGTTCGAGAAGCGCATCGCCAAGGACCCCTCCCGCTTCGGCAACGGCGCGATCGAGGGGATCATGGCGCCCGAGGCCTCGAACAACGCCTCCGACCAGACGGCCTTCATCCCGACCCTGGCCCTGGGCATCCCCGGCAGCGCCTCGATGGCGATCATGCTGGGGGCCCTGCTGATCCACGGCATCGTGCCGGGGCCGAACCTGATGGCCGAGCAGCCCTCGCTCTTCTGGGGGCTCATCATGAGCTTCTGGATCGGCAACCTGCTCCTTCTTGTGCTGAACATTCCCCTGATCGGCATCTGGGTGCGGCTGCTGACGATCCCCTATCACCTGCTCTTTCCGGCGGTGTTGATGTTCGTCTGCGTCGGCACCTACACGGTCAGCAACAGCGCCTTCGATGTCTGGGTCGTGCTCTTCTTCGGTGCCCTCGGCTACGTCATGCGCATCTTCGACTTCCCGGCGCCGCCGCTCCTCCTCGCCTTTGTGCTGGGGCCAATGCTGGAAGAGAACTTCCGCCGGACGCTGCTTCTGTCGCGCGGCGATCTGTCGATCTTCGTCACCCGCCCGATCACAGCCGTCATCCTGGCCGTGACCTTGGTGCTGCTGGTCTGGACGCTCGTCTCGAACGCCCGCAATCGCAGGAAAGCGGCATGAGCGCGGCGCCCGATGATCCGGGCCAGGGCCCGGGCCATACCTTCGTCGATCCGGCGGAGGGCCGCTTCCGGCGGGCCTTCCTGAACGAGCTCGTGGCCCCGCGGCCGATCGGCTGGATCAGCACGCTCGACGGCGCGGGCCGCGCCAACCTCGCGCCCTTCTCGCACTTCAACGTCGCCTCTTCGGCGCCGCCCATCGTCATGTTCTCCTGCAACACGCCGGAAGACCGCGAGCAGAAGGACACCCTCGCCAACGTCCTCGAAACCGGGGAATTCGTGGTTAACATGGCCAGCTTCGGCCAGAAGGAGGCGATGATCGAAAGCTCGGCCCCCTTGCCCGCCGGCACGGACGAGTTCGCGGCGGCCGGGCTAACGAAGCTGGCATCCCGCAAGGTCGCCGCCCCGCGCGTCGCGGGGGCGCCGGCGCATATGGAATGCCGGCTCTGGCACGTCCTGCACATCAAGGCGACGACCGAGGTGGAGAGCGACAGTCATGTCGTCTTCGGCAAGGTGGTCGGCATACACATGCGCGCGGACCTCATCGACGCTCAGGGCCGGTTCAAGACCGTGGAGGCGATGCCGGTGGCCCGTCTGGGCGGCATCCAGTACCTGAGCACGACCGACATTTTCGAGTTGCCTCCCAAGTTCAAGCGGCGGAGCTGAGCGCCTTGGTCAGGAGCGAGCCGGAATGACCGATCGAACGGCCCAGGCAGCGCAGCAGGGCGTACGCCTTGTCGGGTGGACCCCTGAGGGCGAGATCCAGAGTGACACCTTCCGCCTCCGCCGGTGGAGCGGCGCCGGCACGTTCGAGGCCTCCGACCCGTGGGAGACCATCCTCGCGGCCCCGTCCGGGGGCGTGACACTCCTGTCGCCAGATGAGGTGGAGCTGCCCACCCGAAGCGTGGCGATCCTGCCGGCAGGGCCTGTGAAGGCCCGGCTCGCGGCGGGTGTCTCGGCCTATCTGCTTTCTCCCGTGGCGCGCCCCGAAGGCATCTTCCGGCGTCGATCCCGCGCCGGGCGTGTCGCGGTGCTCCACGTCGGCACCTTGCCGACCATGCCGGGCAATCCTCGCCTCCGCCTGATCCAGAGCGAGGTCATGAGCATCAACTGGACGGAGTATGACGGCCCCCGCGACCGGCGGACGCTCAGCCCCCATCTGCACGATGACTTCGGTCAGGGGGCTCTGGCGCTGGAGGGGCAATTCATCCACCACTTGCGCCTGCCCTGGGGGCCGGATGCGACGAGCTGGATGCCGGACCAGCATATCGAGGCGGGCCCCGAGACCTTCGTCGAGATCCCGCCCGGGCATCTTCACACCACCGAAGGCATCGGAGACGACCATCATCTGGTCATCGAGATGTTCAGCCCGCCTCGTGCCGATTTCATCGCCAAGGGATGGGTGGCGAATGCCGGGGATTATGAAGCCGCTGGGCAGCACGATGACTGACACCCCTGCCCGGCCCGGGCTGTCGCTCGCCGGGCTGATCACCCATGTCCTCGTGACCCAGCTCGTCGTGATCGTCGCCCGCGTCACCACATCCTACCGGGCGATCGAACTCGGCGCCTCGGAGCTCTGGATCGGGATCATCGCGGCCAGCTTCTCCGTGCTGCCGCTCCTCGGGGCGACCCTGACAGGCCAGTGGATCGACCGGCGCGGCGCCCGGGGCGCGATGCTGGCCGGTGGCATCGGCATGAGCGCCGGCTGCATCGGGCTGATCGTTCTGGGGTTCAGCCCCTGGGGGCTGGTGCTCGCCAGCGCCGTTCTGGGGCTCGGTCACGTCACCTGCATGCTGTCGCAGCACGCCTATATGGCATCCGCCGGCGAGGATCGGCAGATGGACCGCCGCTTCGGCCAATACGCCGTGCTGATCGCGCTCGGCCAGGTCATCGCACCGATGGTGGTGGGCATGATCGGCGGCTCCCGCGAGATCCCTCAGACGGGCACCTTGTTCCTGACGGCGGCCGGGCTCTCCGCCCTGTCCCTCTGCGGCATCCTGCTGATCGACTTCCGCTCGGCGCGGCCACGCTCAACAGAACGGACCAACATCCCGATGTGGGCCCTCCTGCGCTCGCCCGGCGTCCGCCCCGCCATCATGGGCGGCGTGGCGGTCATCTGCGCCATCGACCTGCTCGTGGTCTACCTGCCGGCCATCGGCGCCGGCGCCGGCATTTCCGCCGCTATGGTCGCCTCCCTCCTCTCCCTCCGGGCCGGCACCTCCCTGGCGTCACGTCTGTTCTTCCAGTGGTTTCTGGCAGCGTTCGGCCGGCGGTTCCTCCTGACAGGCTCGCTGGCCCTGACCGGGATTGCCCTCTGCCTCATGAACGCCGGCCTCCCCGCCTGGGCGCTGATCGTCTCGATGGTTTTCCTTGGCCTCGGCGCCGGCTTCTCGATCCCGCTCTCGATGTCATGGATCGCCAGCATCGTTCCCCCCGACGCCCGCGGCCTGGCCCTGTCCCTCCGCCTGACCGGCAACCGTTTCGCCCAGCTGGTCCTGCCCCCGGCCGTCGGGGTCTTCGCCGCGGCGAGCAGCCTGGGCCTGGCGTTCATGGTCCTGGGCGGGGCGGTGCTGATCGTCGCCCGGCAGACGGACCGGGCGCTGAACGAACACAACCGGGTGACATGACTGAACGGGCAGACGACTTGCATCCTAGCATCAAGGGGGGAGTCTTTTGTCGCCTGAGCTGCCCAATCCTGGAAGGCGCATGCGGCATCTTGAGCCGCATTTGCTTCCCTGGAATTCCCTAGCCGCCTCTCGCCAATCGCCGCAGCCCGTCAATCGTCCGCGCCTCCACCCCCTGATCGTTGACCTCGGCGTTGGAGGACAGCAGCGCGATCACCGTCGAGCTTACCCGGTCTATCCAAAGCCACTGGCCGTGGATCCCGATTCCGGCGAGCTCGCCCTCGCCGGAATTGTACCAGTAGTGCCGGTAGCTGCCGCGCGGGAAGAGGAAGCTCTGCGTCCCCGCCGCCCAGAGGTCGCTATTGCCTCCGGCCCAGAGCCCCTCGATCCAATGCCCCGGGATGACCCCGGCGCCGCCGAGCCGCAAGGCCTCGCCAACGCGCGCCAGATCGCGGGCGGTCATCGAGAGGCCGGCCGCGGCGCGGGGGGCGCCGGCCCGGTCGACCGTCATCGCGCCTGGGCCGCGAAGGGCGAGCGGGCGCCAGAGCCGCTCCTGCAGCAGATCGGCGAAGCGGCGGCCGGAGGCGGCCTCGAGCACAAGGCCGAACATGTCGGTGCAGGGCGAATGATAGGCATGGGCGGCGCCATGCGGCAGGGGCCCTTTCTGCATCGCGCAGAGGAAGCCCCTGAGATCCGGCGCCGGCACCTTCCCGTGCTCGGGGTTCCAGAGCGTGGCGCGGCGGTAGCGGTCGAAGGCGCCGGTCCTGTCGAGATAGGCATCATCGAAATCGAGGCTAACCTGCATGTTTGCAAGCTGCTCGACCGTCGCATCGCCGAAGGCGGAGCCGGCGGCCTCGGGCAGGTAGCGGTTGACGGGGGCGGCGTAGTCGAGCCGGCCCTCCACCGCCAGCATCGCGCCGAGGATGCCGGCGACCGACTTGGTGACGGAGAAGACGATATGCGGCAGGGCCGGGTCGCAATGCGGCGCCGCCCAGTCCGCGACGATCCGGCCCTCGCGCATCACCACCAGCGAATCCGCCTCGATGTCGGCGAGGAACGCCGGCAGGCGCCCCTCCCCCGCCGCCAGCGGTAGGAGCGGATCGCCGAGCGCCTCCAGCCCCGGCGCCGGCTCTTCCGGCACGCCGGTTCCGGTGAGATGGACAGAGGGGACGATCTCGCCCACATGCTGGAAGGCCCAGACGGACCAGGGGCGCATCCGCCAGTTGCCCAGCGTGACCTCGGCACGGGAAAACTCCGGGAGGGCGGAGGTGGTCTCTTGGGCGGTCATGGCGTGGAAGCCTCTGCGCTGGCTTGATGTTTCGGGCAAAGCCTAGCCGAAATTATGCGATCTACAATCTCGAATCTGGATATGTGCGACCCGAAACCCGCCGCGACCGTCCTCCCCTGCCCGCCCGCAAGCTCCGGCACGGAAAGCCCCGCCGATTCAGGCCCCTAGCCGCCCCGCCCCGCGCTTGTCGCCCCGCCGCCGATATGGTCAGATACCTACCGGAGGTGCCCCATGGCGCGCAGCACAACTCCTGTCGGTTTTCGCGCCATCGAGGCGCAGCCGCTGCACGAGCAGGTGCAGGCGGAGATCATGCGCGCCATCATGTCGGGACAAGTGGCGCCGGGGCAGAAGCTGACCTCCCGCAAGGTCGCAAAGGAGCTCGGCACCTCGGACATGCCCGTCCGCAGCGCCTTCGCGCGGTTGCAGGCGCTCCGCGCCCTCAACGCCATGCCGAACGGCTCGATGCAGGTACCGGAGATCTCCATCGCGGAATTCGCCCAGCTCATGGGCCTGCGCGAATTGCTGGAGGCGCGGGCGACCGCGCTCGCCGCACCCAACATCGACGGCAACAACCTCCGCGCCATCCGCAGCCGCTGCGACAAGCTGACGGAGGCGGCGCGGGAGGGAGAGATCGGCGCCTATCTCTCCCGCAACCACGACTTCAAGTTCTCGATCTACCGGCATTGCGGCGATCCGCAGCTGGAGTTCTTCATCGAGACCCTGTGGCTGCGCGTCGGCCCCTTCCTGCGCAACTTCGGGGCGAGCTTCGAGGGCGAGCTCTCGGCGATCCTCGAGATCGACTATCACGAGGAGGCGGTGAAGGCGCTGGAGGCCGGCGACGGAGCGGCCGCCGCCGAGGCCATCGCCCGCGACATCCGCGAGGGCGCCGCCCATCTGATCGCGCGGGCGAAGGGCTGAGCCGCCTCAGGCCGCCGCCACCGCCCGCAGCATGGCGATGACGCTCATGTCGAGCGCCTCGTCGATCGGCTGCGCCTCGGTGGAGAGGCGGGCGATCACCGTCTCGCGCGCCCGGTCGATCCAGAGCCACTGGCCATGGACACCCATGCCCGCGAGCTCGCCCTGCCCCGTCTCATACCAGAAGGCCCGGTAGCTGCCGCCCTTGTAGTAGGCCTTTTGGTTGCCCGCCGCCCAGCGCGCACGGTCACCGCCAGCCCATATCGCCGCGATCCAGTCCTGCAGCGGCCCGGGCGGGTTCACCCGCATCATCTCTCCCAGCCGCGCCAGATCGCGCGCCCGCATCGAGAGGCCGCCGGCCGCCCGCGGGGCGCCCAGCCGGTCGACGGTGTAGTGAAGGGGGCCCTGCGCCCCCGTGGGCCCCCAGACATACTCCGCCAGAAGGTCGGCGAAGCGCCGGCCGGAGGCCGCCTCGAAGACCAGCGCCGCCATGTCGGTATCGGGCGAGCGATATTCGTGCCGGGCGCCCTGCGGCCAGTCGCCCTTGGGGATGGTGCAGAGGAAGCCCTTCAGGTCCTCCCCCGCCGCGCCGGGCCGCTCGGGGTTCCAGAGCGTCGCGCGGCGATAGCGGTCGAAGGCGCCGGTCTTGTCGAGGTAGCTCTCGTCGAAGTCGATGGAGACGGCCATGTCGATGAGCTGATCGACTGTGGCATCGCCAAAGGCGGAGCCCTCCGCCTCGGGGATGTAGCGGGCGACGGGGGCGGCGAAATCGAGGAGCCCCGCCCCCGCCAGCGCCCCGGCGAGAAGGCCGGTGACGGATTTCGAGACCGAGAAGATGATATGTGGCGCCAGCGGGTCGCAGGTCGGCGCATACCATTCGGCGGTAATCTCACCCCGGCGCATCACGACGAAGGCGTCGCTCTCGGCGGCGTCAAGGAAGGCCGGCAGGGGCATTGCCCCCGCCGCGTGATGGCTGACCTCGATCTCCGCGAGGGCGCCGAGCGGCGCCACCTCCGGTTCCGCAGCGCCGCTGCCGGGGATGACCGCCGAAGGCACGACCTCCGCCACATGCTGGAAGCTCCAGGTCGAGAAGGGCCGGAGCCGCCAGTTCGCGAGCGTCACCTCGCGCCGCTCCTCCGGTGTGAGGGCGGGGCTTGCCCGCCGCGCCTCCATCAGGCGGCTCCCGGCAGGCTGGCGGCCGCTGTGTCGAGCGCGCTGGCGAGCCGGTCGACGCAGAGGTCGATCTCCGCCTCGCCCCAGATGAGCGGCGGCGAGAGGACGATCGTGTCATCCACCGAGCGCACCATCAGCCCGGCCGCGATGCAGGCGTCGCGCACCTTGTCGCCGGCGTGGAGCTCTTCGGGGAAGCGGGTCTTCGCCGCCTTGTCGGCCACGATCTCCACCGCCGCGATCAGACCGCAGGCGCGGGTCTCGCCGATCAGCGGATGCGGGCCGATGCGCTCCGCGAGGGCCGCCTGCAGGTACGGCCCGGTCACGTCGCGCACCCGCTTCACCAGCCCCTCGCGCTCGATCAGCTCGAGGTTCTTCAGTGCCACGGCGCAGGCGACGGGGTGCCCGGCGTAGGTGTAGCCGTGATAGAACTCGCCGCCCCGCTCGACGAGCGCCTCGGCGATCCGGTCGCCGACCAGCAGGGCCGAGAGCGGCTGGTAGCCGGAGGTCAGGGCCTTTGCCGTCGTGATGGTGTCGGGCTGGATGCCGTAGGTCTCGCAAGCGAACCAGTTGCCGGTGCGGCCGAAGCCGGTGATGACCTCGTCGATCATCAAGAGCACGTCGTATTGCCGGCAGATGCGCTGCACCTCCGGCCAGTAGCTCGCCGGCGGGATGCGCACCCCGCCCGCCCCCATGATCGGTTCGCCGATGAAGGCGGCGACCTTCTCGGGCCCGGCTTCGAGGATCGCCTCTTCCACCGCTCGCGCGGCGCGGAGGCCGAAGGCCTCGTCGCTCTCGCCCGCCTCCTTCAGCTCGAAGCTGTCGGGCGGCATGACATGCACGATGCCGGGGATGCCGCCGCCGAGCTGGCCGTGCATCCCCTTCATGCCGCCGAGCGAGGCGCCGGCAATGGAGGATCCGTGGTAGGCGCCCTTCCGCGAGATGATGACCTGCTTCTCCGGCTGGCCCTCGATGGCCCAGTAGCGGCGGACGAGCCGCACGGCGGCGTCGTTCGATTCCGAGCCGGAGGAGGCGAACATCACCTGGTCGACGCCCTCCGGCGCCAGCTCCGCCAGCTTCTCGGCAAGGAGGATCGGCGCCGGGGTCGTGCAACGGAAGAAGGAATTGTAGAAGGGCAGCTCGCGCATCTGCGCCGCCGCCGCCTCCACCAGCTCCTCCCGGCCGTAGCCGAGGTTCACGCACCAGAGCCCGGCCATGCCGTCGAGGATCTCGGCGCCCTCGCTGTCATAGATGTAAGGCCCTTCGGCGCGGGTGATGACCCGCGTGCCGCTGGCGCGCAGATCCTTGTGGTCGGTGAACGGGTGCAGGTGGTGCTGGCTGTCGATGGTCTGGAGCTGCTGAAGGCTCAGGTTGGCATATCCCATGGGTCTCTCCCGATGACGTCCGTTTCAGATGGCAGGCGAAACGGCGGCGGGAGGGGGCGAATAGCCGATGCGGGCGCAGAGCCGCAGGAGCTCTCGCCAGCGGCTGATGCGCGAGGCGCGGGGGCGGGCGGAGCCGCGGTTCATGCGCTCTGCCGCATGAGCCCGGCGATGCGGGCGACCTGCTCGTCGTTGGAGCCGGCGAGCGCCCCGTCGGGGCGGTGGATGTTGTTCTCGAACCCCACCCGCACCTTGCCGCCCTGCGTGAGCGCGGCGGCAAGGCAGTCGCGCTCGGTGCGGCCGAAGGCGCAGACCATCCAGTCGAGCTTTTGGGGCAGGAGCGCCGCCGACTTGAGGAAGCCGCCGAGCTCGGCGGGCGTGCCGTCCCGCGCCGGGGCATAGGCGCCGAGGACGTAGATCACGGCCGGCGGGGTGGCGGGCTCGGGCAGGAGCCGGAGGAGCTCGCCGAGCGCCGCCAGCTCCTGCGGGGCATAGAGAATATGCTGGACGAAGAGCCCCTCCGCCGCGCACCAGCGGTAGAAGTCGACGCCCTCGGGCGTCGCCGGGCTTACCTCGCGCAGCGCGACGGAGAGCGAGGCAGGGCGGATCGCCTGCATGGCGGCGATCTGCTCGGCGGGCGCATAGCGCCCGGCCGCCTCGCTGGTGAGCTGCAGATGCATCCCCGGCACGGCCTCGCCCAGCGCCGCGAGGAGCTCGCGGCAAAGGACGGGATCGAGGCTGTGGCGGCCGTCGGCATCCCGGGCATGGGCATGGATGCCATCGGCGCCGGAGGCCTGGGCGGCGCGCGCCGTCTCGACGATCTCGGGGATCGTCACGGGCAGCGCCGGGTGGTCGGCCTTGCCACGGCGGGCGCCGTTGGGGGCGACCATGAGGCGGGGCAGGCTCATGGCGCCTCCTCCAGCGCGGCGAGGATGGCCTTGAGGCGGCCCGAGCGCTCCGCCTCCAGCTCTGCCACGCTCCGGTCGCCGGCGGTGCGCTCGACCTCCTCGGCGATGGCGGCGACGGTGGCGGGGTCGAGGCTCGGGGCGCCGAGATCGGCCCAGCGCGCCTCCTGCGCCGGGCCGAGCCGGGCGAGGTAGTCGCGGATGCCGCCCGGCCCCCCGCCAAGGTGATAGGTCATGAACGGCCCGTCGGCCGCCCAACGCAGGCCCGGGCCGAAGCGGATCGCCGCGTCGACATCCTCTGCCGTCGCTATGCCGGCGCGGACGATATGCACGGCCTCGCGGAAGAGCGCGGCGGAGAGGCGGTTGGCGATATGCCCCCGCGCCTCGACCCGGATGCGTATTGTGACCTTGCCGCAGGATGCATAGAGCGCCTCCGCCGCCGCGAGCGCCTCTGGCGACGTCGCCGGGGCGGGGCCGATCTCAACCAGCGGCACGAGGTGCGGCGGGTTGTAGGGATGGGCGACGAAGACGCGGGGCGAGGCGGGGCAAGACGCCGTCAGCTCGCTCGCCATGAAGGAGGTCGTGCTGGAGCCGATGGTGGCGCCGGGCGGGGCCAGCGCGTCGAGCTCCGCAATAAGCGCCTGCTTGGCGGGGAACTTTTCGGGTGCGTTCTCCTGGATGTGCACCGCCCCGGCAAGCGCCTCCTCGAGGCTGCCGGCGACGGTGAGGGAGCCGACGGCGCCGCCGCCACCCAGCTCCGCCAGATCGGCTAATGCGAGGGCGATCGTCGCCTGCAGTCGCGCCCTTGCCTCCTCCGAGGGATCGTAGGCCCTCACGTCCCGCCCGTGGTGCAGGAAGAGCGCCGCCCAGGAGGCGCCTATCAGCCCGGCGCCGATCACGGCCACCGGGCCGGCGCCGCCGTATGTCACTTGCTCGCTCATCAGCTCTCCCCGCCGGTCACGTCGAGGATGGCATCCCGGAGTATGGACGCAAGCTCGGCGATCTCCTCCTCCGTCACGATGAAGGGCGGCGAGAGCGCCAGCACGTCGCCGCCGGGCAGCGCCCGGACGAGCGCGCCCCGCTCCCGCGCCGCCAGCGCCACCCTGGCGGCGGTCTTGCGGGCCGGGTCGAAGGGGGCCTTCGTCTGCCGGTCGGCCACCAGCTCGATGCCGAGCATCAGGCCTGCCGAGCGGATATCGCCGACATGGGGCAGCCCGCCTAGAGCCGCATCGAAGGCGGCGCGGAACGGCGCCTCCAGCGCGGCCACCCGCTCCACCAGCCCCTCCCGCTCGATCAGCGCAAGGTTGGCGAGGCCGGCCGCCGCCGCCGTCGGGTGGCCGGAATAGGTGAAACCATGGGCGAAGCTTCGGCCATCCTCCGAGGCGGCCTCGAGCACGCGGAACATCCCCTCGCCTAATATCACGGCCGAGAGCGGCAGGTATCCGCTCGTCAGCCCCTTGGCCGTGAGGATCATGTCGGGCTTCAGCCCATAGCGGGCGGAGGCGAACCACGCACCGGTGCGGCCGAAGCCGGTGATGACCTCGTCGGCGATGAGCCGCACGTCATGGCGCCGCAGCACCTCCGAGATCGCGGCGATATAGCCCTCGGGCGGCGGCAGGACGCCGCCGGTGCCCATCACCGGCTCCATCACCATGCCCGCCACCGTCTCCGGCCCCTCGGCCACGATCAGCGCCTCGAGCTCGGCCGCCAGTGCGGCGGAATACTCCGCCTCCGTCCGGCAGCCGCGCGCCGGGGCGTCGCGGTAGAGGTCGGGCGGCGAGACGTGGCGGGCGAAATCCAGCGGCAGGCCGAAGTCCTTATGGACGACCGGGATGCCCGAAAGCGAGCCCGCCGCCACCGTCACGCCGTGATAGGCGCCCCGGCGGGAGATGACCTTGCGCTTCTCCGGCCGGCCTTCCAGCGCGTTGCAGGTCCACAGGAGCTTCACCGCCGTGTCGTTGGCATCCGAGCCCGAGGAGCCGAAGAACACCCGCGCCATTCCGGGTGGCGCCAGCTCGAGGATGCGCTCGGCGAGGCGGATCGAGGGCTCGTTGGCGGCGCCGTTGAAGGAGTGGAAATAGGGAAGCCGCGCCGATTGCGCCGCGATGGCCTCGGTGATCTCCGCCTGCCCGTAGCCGGCATTGACGCACCAGAGCCCCGCCGCCCCGTCGAGCCAGCTCCGGCCCTCCGGCCCGGTCAGCCGGCAGCCGGCGCCGCCGGTGACGAGGAAGGCCTCCGCCTCGCGCTGGTCGCGGAGGGCACTGAAGGGGTGGAGCTGGGCGCGCCGGTCGGCCGCGATCAGGTCGGTGTTGGGCCGGGCGGTATCGGGGAGGGTGGCGGTGTCCATGTCGTCTCCTGGGGTCAGAGGTCCACGCGCACGCGGCCTTCGGGGATGGATGTGCAGGCGAGGACGAGGCCCTCGGCCTTCTCCTCATCGGTGAGCACGCTGGCCTCGGGGTCGGCGCTGCGGTTCGAGGGACGGCAGCGGCCTTGCGTCACGCGGCAGCGGCAGGTGCCGCATAGCCCGGCCTCGCAGGCGCTCGGCAGCGCGACGCCGAGCGCGCGGGCATGCTCGAGGAGTGTGCGCGAGCCGGTGCCGGCGGTCTCGGCTCCGCTTCGTTCGAAGCGAAGGTCGAAGGCCAGTGTCGGGTCCTCGCCGGTCTCGCCGGCGGTGAAGGCCTCGGTGAAGAAGGGCAAGGCGCCGCCCGCCGCCTCATGCGCGGCGCGGGCCATGTCGCGGAACGGCGCGGGGCCGCAGACGAGCCAGGCACGGCGGGCGGCGTCGGGGACCAGCTCCGCCAGCCGGGCGGCATCGAGCCGGCCGCCCTTGGTGCTGATGGCGAGGCTGAGCCTCATCGACGCGCCCATCTGCTCTCGGAGCCCCTTGAGCTCGGCGGCGAAGGGCACGGCGGCCCGGCTCCGCGCGGCATGGACGAGGTGGAGGTCGCGCCGCTCCGCCCGGTCGGCGAGAGCGCGGAGCATCGAAAGCGCCGGGGTGATGCCGCTGCCGGCGGTGAGGAGGAGGAGCGGCGCGTCCTCCGGCAGCTCCTCCAGCACGAAGCGGCCGAAGGGGCCGCGGGCGGCGAGCGCCATGCCGGAGCGGAGATGGCGGTGCAGCCAGGGGCTGAGCACGCCCTCGGACCGGCGCCGGATGGTGACCGAGAGGAGCCCCGGCCGCGTCGGCGAAGAGGAGAGCGTGAAGTTGCGGTGGACGACCTCGCCCGCGACCTCCGCCTCCAGCGTCAAGAACTGACCGGCGAGATAGGGCGGCGGAGGGCCGTCGGGGCGGAAATGATAGGTCGTCATCCCGCCCGCCTCCTCCCGCCGCCCGGTTAGCACCAGCCGGAGGGGGCGCGGCGCAGGCAGGACGGGGCGGGTCAAACGTGGCATCGGGGGGAGGAAGACCGGCGCGGGCTTGACCTCGAGCACCTCCACCGGCTCGCCCAGCGATATGCGACCGGAGCCTTCGGGCACGGCGAGCTGGCCGAGAAGCACCTCGCCCCCCTCCCCTCGCCGGAACCGGCCGAGATGGGCAAGCGGGCCCGTGGCGCTGTCGCGGGCGCCGGTCTCGGGGTCGATATCGACCATGACGCAGCGGGCGCAGGGTTCGACGAGAGTGAAGGTCACCTTGCCGATGCGGATCTGCCGCCAGCCATCCTCAGCGAAAGGCTCCGCCCCCTCGATCACGAGGTTCGGCCGGAAGCGCCAGGCCGAAAAGTCGTGGCGCGCCCGGGCGTTCAGCGCGTCCAGCGAGGCGCGGGTGAGAAGCATCACTGGCGCGCTGTCCGGGAAGGCCAGCGGCGCGGCGCTGTAGCGGCGGCGGCGGGCGGGATCGTCGATCACCAGCCGGCAGGGGCGCTCGAGCCTCGCCGTCAGCCAGCGGGCCGCGGCGTCGCCGGCGTCAAAGGCGCCGGCCGTCTCGCCCCAGAGCGTGGCGGCAGCAGGGGCGCCTGCCATCGGAAGGGCGAGCGGAACGGTGAGTGGTGGGGCGCCCTCGGCGCCGAGCACCGCCTCTCCCCCGTCGATCACGGCGGAAAGCGAGAGGAGCGCCGGCACCTCGCGCGCCGTCAGCGCCCGCCCGGCCGGATCGACGGCCATCAGCCGGCGGTCCCCCGCGAGCCCCGCCAGCCCAACCTCAGTCGTCCACCGCAGCTCCGCCCGGCCGGACTTCAGCGGGTAGCGGGCGATGGCTCCAAGCGAAAGCGCCATCAGCCGACCGGCGAGATATAGGCCGTCTTCACCTGGGTGAAGAACTCGCGGGCATGGGTCCCCTGCTCGCGTGGCCCGTAGCTGGAGCCGCGGGTGCCGCCGAAAGGCACGTGGAAATCCACGCCTGCCGTCGGCCCGTTCACCATGACCATCCCCGCCCGCACATGGCGGCGGAAATGCTGCGCCCGGGTCATCGAGCGCGTGGCGATCCCGGCGGAAAGGCCGAAGCTCGTGTCGTTGGCGAGCGCCAGCGCCTCGTCGTAATCGGCTGCGGGGATGACCGCGGCGACCGGCCCGAAGACCTCCTCGCGGTTGATGCGCATGGCGTTCGTGGTGCCGGCGAGGAGGACGGGCTGCATGAAGAGCCCCTGATCCTCCGCGCTGGCCGTCACCAGCTCCGCCCCCTCCTCCAGCGCCCCGCGCACATGGGCGCGGTTGCTTGCGAGCTGGCGGGCATCGACCACCGGGCCGTAGCTGCTGGCGGCGTCATCCGCCGGGCCGCAGCGGAGGGCGGAGACCTTCTTCGCCAGCGCCTCCACCAGCGCGTCATGGACCGCCTCCACCACGATGATCCGGCTCGAGGCCGTGCAGCGCTGGCCGGTCGAGAGGTAGGAGCCGGAGGCGATCGCCTCGGCGGCCAGCGGCAGGTCAGCATCCTCCAGCACCACGAAGGGGTTCTTGCCGCCCATCTCCGCCTGCACCCGGGCGCCCCGCGCGGCGGCGGTGGCGATGACGCCCCGGCCGGTCGCGGCGGAGCCGGTAAAGCTCACCGCGTCCACGCCGGGATGGGCGGCGATGGCGGCGCCGATCTCCGCCCCCGGGCCGGGCAGCAGGCTGAGGGTGCCGGGCGGCAGGCCGGCGCGCTCGAGGATCTCGGTGAGGAGCACGGCGCAGGCGGGCACCAGCTCGGCCGGCTTGAAGATGACGGCATTGCCGAAGGCGAGCGCCGGGGCGATCTTCCAGGCCGGAATGGCGATCGGGTAGTTCCAGGGCGTGATGATGCCGACCACGCCCACCGGCTCGCGCGTCACCTCGACACTCGTGCCGGGGCGGAGCGAGGGATGGAGCTCGCCGCCGGTGCGCATCGCCTCGCCGGCCATGAACTTGAAGATCATCCCCGCCCGCTCGGCCTCGCCCACCGCCTCGGGCAGGATCTTGCCCTCCTCGCGGGAGAGGAGCCGGCCGATCTCATCCGTCCGGGCGAGGATCTCGGTGCCGGCGGCGTCGAGCACGGCAAAGCGCGCCTGCGGCGGCAGGGCCGCCCAGGCCGCGCCGGCGGGGCGGGCGGCGGCGACGGCCTCGTCGAGATCGCAGGTCGTGGCGAGGGATTGCAGGCTGACGAGCGCCTCGGGGCGCGAGGGGTCGCGGTTCTCGGCGAGGTCGCCGGTCAGCCGCCAGCGCCCGGCGACATAGATGCCCTGCGGTTGCAGATCGTCCTTCATGTCGCGCCCTCCCGCTCTTGCCTTCTCAGCGACTCGCTGTGTAAAGTGCGATCGCAAATCGCGCAATAGGAAAGCAGAGAGGGAAAGGTCAAGGCGATAAACTGCTGAAATAAAGCCTGATGAACGCCGCCCTACCCTCTCAAACCCGCCGAAAACTGCCCGGACCATTATCAGATGACCAAGTGGCACCAGATCGCCGAAACCCTCCACCTGCCCTCCCGCGCCCTCATCGGCGGCGCGCTGAAGGAGGCGTCGGACGGCGGCACGCTGCCGGCGATCAACCCCGCCACCGGCGCCGAGATCGCCCGCGTCGCGGCCTGCACCGCCGATGACGTGCACAGTGCCGTCGTCGCCGCCCGCGCCAGCTTCGACGGCGGCGCCTGGAGCCGCGCGGCGCCGGCGCATCGCAAGGCGGCGCTCCTCCGCCTCGCGGAGCTCCTGCGGGCAGAGCTCGACCGGCTGGCGGTGATGGAGAGCCTCGACATGGGCAAGCTCGTGACCCAGGCGCGGGGCAACGATCTGCCGAATGCCATCGGCATCCTGCAGTGGCATGCAGAGGAGGCCGACAAGGCCTATGGCGAGACGACCTCCCCCCGCCCCGGCAATACCGTCCTGATCGAGCGCGTGCCGCTCGGCGTCGTCGGCGCCGTCGTGCCTTGGAACTTCCCGCTCAACATGGCGCTCTGGAAATGCACGCCGGCGCTCGCCGCCGGCAATTCCGTCGTCCTGAAACCGGCAGAGCAATCCAACTTCACCGCGCTCCGCTTCGGCGAGTTGGCGCTGGAGGCAGGGTTGCCCGAGGGGGTGCTGAACGTCGTGCCCGGCCATGGCGCGGTGGCCGGGCGGGCGCTCGGGCTGCACCCGGATGTCGACGTCCTCGCCTTCACGGGCTCGACCGAGGTCGGCAGGCTCTTCCTGCAATATGCCGGGCAGTCGAACCTCAAGCAGGTCTGGCTGGAGTGCGGCGGCAAGTCGCCGCTGATCGTCTTCGCCGATTGCGACGACCTGCCCGGGGCGGCGGCGGCCGCGGCGGAGGGCATCTTCTACAACCAGGGCCAGGTCTGCTCCGCCACCTCGCGCGTCCTTGTCGACCGCAAGGTCGCCGCCCCCTTCGCCGAGCTGCTCCGGGGCGAGCTCGCGAAGTACCGGCCGGGCGACCCGCTCGACCCGGCATCCGGCATGGGCCCCCTCGTCAGCGCGGCGCAGCAGCGCCGGGTTCTCGGCTATATCGAGGCGGGCCGGCGGGAGGCGACACTCCTCGCCGGCGGAGGACAACCGGAGGGCACCGGCTTCCATGTCGAGCCGACGATCCTCACCGACGTCCCGCCCGGCGCCACCATCGCGCAGGAGGAGATCTTCGGCCCCGTCCTCGCGGTGACGACCTTCGAGAGCGAGGCAGAGGCCATCGCCCTCGCCAACGGCAGCGCCTACGGGCTCGCCGCCTCGCTCTGGACCTCCGACTTCCGGCGCGCGCACCGGGTGGCGGCGGCGATCCGCGCCGGGCTCGTGGCCGTCAACGCGGTCGACCCGATCGACCCCGCCGTGCCCTTCGGCGGCTTCCGCCAGTCGGGCTTCGGGCGCGACCTTTCGCGCCATGCGGCGGAGAAGTATACGGGCCTCCGCTCCACCTGGCTCCGGTTCGCATCATGAACGACATCACCGAGTTCTACGCCGCCCTCGCCGATCTCAATGGCATCTACCGCGGCAAGCGGCTCGAGGAGGGCGCCGTGCAGAAGGCGCTCGGCTCCGGCATCCGGATGCCGCTGACCATCGCCGGGATGGACGTCTGGGGCGCCGATATCGACGGCAATCCCAAGGTCTTCGAGGATGGCGATGCCGATGGCGTCGCCGAGCCGATCGGCACCGGCTTCCTGCCGACGCCGTGGAACGCGCCGGGCTCCGCGCTCTTCCCCGTCTGGCTCCGGCAGGACGACGGGCGCCCCTATGGCGGCGATCCGCGCCGGGTGCTCGGCGCCATCGTCGCCGCCTTCCGCGAGGCCGGCCTCACGCCGGTGATGGCGACGGAGCTGGAATTCTACCTCGTCGAGCGCAAGGGGGAGAGCATCGTCCCCGCCGCGACCGGCCCCGGCAAGGTGCGCGCCGCGACCATGGCCATCACCGAGCTCGAGGCCTACGGCCCCTACATCCGAGAGGTCAGCGCCGCCTGCCGGAGCTGGGGCCTGCCGCTCGATACGGTCATCGCCGAGAACGGGCCGGGCCAGCTGGAGGTCAACTTCAAGCACGCGCCCGACCCGCTGGCCGCCGCCGACCACGCCCAGCTCTTCAAGCACCTCGCCGCCGGCATCGCCCGGACCCACGGGTGGGAGGCCTGCTTCATGGCCAAGCCCTTCTCGGAAGAGGCCGGCAATGGCCTCCATGTGCATGTGAGCCTTCTGGATGAGGACGGCCGCAACATCTTCGACGACGGCTCGGCGCGGGGCGCCCCGGCGCTCGGCCATGCCGTCGGCGGGCTCCGGCAGGCGATGCACCAGTCGGCGCTGATCTTTGCGCCGCATTTCAACTCCTACCGCCGGCTCCGCCCGGCGAGCTATGCGCCCGTCAACACCGACTGGGGGCACGAGGACCGGATGGCCGCGATCCGCATCCCCGGCGGCCCGGCGGCGGCGCGGCGGCTGGAGCACCGGGTCGCGGGGGCCGACGCCAATCCCTATCTGGTGATCGCCGCCATCCTCTGCGGCATCCTCCACGGGCTGACCCACAAGATCGACCCCGACGCGCCCCTCGCCGACCCCCGCCTGCCGGAGGATTGGGGCGCGGCCATCGCCGCCTTCGAGGCGGCGCCGATCCTCCGCTCCTACCTGCCGGAGCTCTTCTTCACGATGTTCGCGGAGTGCAAGGCGCAGGAGCGGGGCGTCTTCGCCGCCCATGTCAGCCCCTTCGAGATCGACAGCTACCTGCGGATGACCTGAGGCCTCAGAGCCCGCCGGCCTTCTTCAGATGCTCGCGCATCAGCGATTCCGCCCATTCGAGGTTGCCCTCCTCGATGGCGGCGAGCACGTCGAGATGCTCCTCGCAGGACACCCGGATGCGGCGGATCGAGAGCTCTTCATAGAGCGCCGCCTCGCGCATCCGCCGCAGGTTGTTCTGATGCTGGACGGCCGAGACGAGGTAGCGGTTGCCGGAAAAGCCGGCCACCGCCTCGTGAAAGCCGGCGTTGACGCCGAACCATTGCTCCGCCGTCACCGCGCCGCGGCCGAGCGTCAGGATGCGCTCGTGGGCCCGGCGGATCTGGTCGATCCGCGCCGGGTCGGCATGGTAGCCGGGGGCGCGGAAGGCGGAGCATTCGACGATCAGGCGGAAGTGGTAGCTCTCGCGGAGCGACTCGGCATCGTGGAGTGATTCCACGAATTGCCAGCCATGCCCCTGCAGCCGCTGCGCCAGCCCGTCCGCGGCGAAGCGCATCAGCACCTTGCGGATCGTGCCGCGGGAGACGCCGTAGCGCGGGATTAGCTCGGCCTCAGACACCTCGCGGGGCAGATCGCCCCGCGCGCGATCGCGCATGATGCGCTTGTAGAGATCCTCCTGCGGCGAGGGCCCGGCCAGCGCCGGCACCTCGAGCTTCGAGACGTCCCGCGCCACCTCCATCCGCCGCGACGGCGTGACGCGCAGCACGCCCTCCTCGACCAGAAGCCCGAGGGCCCGGCCGACCGGCGAGCGGGAGACGTTGAAGCTGCGCGCCAGCTCGGGCGCAGAAACGCGGGTGCCGACCGGCAGCGCCTCGTCACGCAGATGCTGCAGGATCTTCTGGGCGAGATCGAGCTGCAGCGGCGTGAGCGCCTCCGCCGCTTCGGAATTTTGCGTTCCCATAGGCCTCCTCGTCCGCGCCTGGCTCCACGCTTACTGCCTGCAGGTGCGGCGGACAACGTCCGCGCCGGGCAAAATGCACTCCGGGATCACAAAATGCTTTTAATGTCGATATAGTGCATATAGGAGTCGAAGGACGAAAGCAGCAAGGATGGCCATGTCTTCCTACGAGCCCTTCCCCCTCATCGAGATCAGCGGCGACCGGCGCCAGCGTGGGCATGGCTATGGGGAGGCGGCGCGGGGCCGAATCCGCGCCTCGATCGCGCTCTATTCCGAGCAGATCGCCGGGCTCGGCTGTGACCTTTCCACCCTCGCCACGCTGACCGACCCCTTCGCGCAAAAGATCACCGATTTCGCGCCGCATCTGGTGGAGGAGATGCGCTATATCGCCGAGGGCGCCGGCGTCAGCTTCGCCGAGATCCTGCTCGTCAATGCGCGGACGGAGATCGTCCAGCTCGCACGGCGGCGGGGCATGGCGGCGGAGCCGGACGGCTGCACGGGCATCGCCGCCCTGCCCTCTGCCACCGCCGACGGCAAGCTGATCCAGGCGCAGAACTGGGACTGGCGTGCCGAATGCGCCGAAACCTCAGTCGTCCTGCGCATCACCGGCACCGATGGCCCCGACATCCTCACCTTCACCGAAGCCGGTGGCATGGCCCGCAGCGGCCTCAACGCCGCCGGGATTTCCATCACCGCCAATTACCTCGAATGCGACCGCGATTACCGCAGCTTCGGCGTGCCGCTGGCGCTGATCCGCCGCCGGGCGCTGGAGGCGCGGCACCTCTCCGAGGCGCTGCGCATCGTCGCCACGACGCCCAAATCCGCCGCCAACAACATGATCGTCGGCTCGGCGGAGGGCTTCGCCGTCGATTTCGAATGCGCCCCCGACGAGACCTTCGCGATCTATCCCGAGCGCGGCCTCATCGTGCATGCCAACCACTGGCAGAGCCCCGTCGCCCTCGCGAAGCTCCGCGAGACCGGGCTCGAGAGCGTGCCCGACAGCCTCTACCGAGACTGGCGGGTGAAGGAGGCGTTGACCCCCAAGATCGGCGCGATCACCCTCGCCGACACGCGCTCGGCGCTCGGCGACCGCTTCGGCTACCCCTATTCCGTCTGCCGCCCGCCCATCCCCGGTGCCAAGGGCAACCTCTCGGCCACCGTGGCGCGGGTCGTCATGGTCCCGGCGGACGGCTATCTGGAGGTGACGCCGATGCCGGCCCTCAACGAGACCGCCGGCACCTACCGGATCGAGCCGGAGCTCGAGCCCGTGCGCGCGACCGGGACCTGAGCCACCATGCTGCGCTTCTTTCTCTCGCGGCTCCTCTCCGCCATTCCGACGCTGCTGATCGTCTCGGCCGCCGTCTTCGCCATCGTCCGGCTGATCCCCGGCGACCCCGCGCAGCTCATGCTCGGCGACGACGCTCTGCCCGGCCAGCTCGAGGCGCTGCGGGCGCGCATGGGGCTCGACAAGCCCCTGCCGGTGCAATATCTCATCTGGCTCCGCGATATCCTCCACGGAGATTTCGGCCGCTCGATCACCATGGACCTGCCGGTCAGCGACCTGATCGTCAGCCGCTTCTTCGTCTCCGCCCCGATCGTGCTCATCGCGCTGACGCTGGCGACGATCATCGCCGTGCCCGCCGGCATGTTCGCCGCCTGGCGGAAGGACAGCCTCGGCGATTTCGCTGTCATCGCCTCCTCGACGCTGCTCCTGTCGCTGCCGGGCTTCTGGCTGGGGCTGATGATCCTTCTGGCTTTCGGGCTCTGGCTCGGCTGGCTGCCGGTGGTGGGCTTCGTCTCGCTGTCGCGCGACCCGGGCGCGGCGCTCCTCTACATGATCATGCCGGTGATGACACTGGCGCTGACCGACATCGGCTCCATCGCCCGGATGACCCGCGCCAGCGCCATCACCGTCGCCGGGCTCGAATACATCACCCATGCGCGCGCCAAGGGCCTGTCGGAGAGCCAGATCGTCTGGCGGCACGGGCTGCGCAATTCCTTCGCGCCGACCTGGACGCTCCTCGGCCTGATCCTCGGCAGCCTCCTCGGCGGCATCGCGATCACCGAGACGGTGTTCACCATCCCCGGCCTCGGCCGGCTGCTGGTCGATGGCATCTATGCCCGCGACTACCCGATCATCCAGGGATGCATCCTCTTGATAACCTTCATCTATGTGGCGGTTAACCTGCTGGTGGACCTCGTCTATCCGCTGCTCGACCCGCGGGTGGCGCGCTGATGGGCCGGGTCTTCCGCCATATGAAGGTCAATGCCGCCTTCGGGCTCCTCGTCCTCCTCGCGCTCCTGTTCCTCGCCCTTTTTGGTGGCCGGCTCGCGCCCTACGACCCGATGGCGCTCGACCTCGGCGCGCGGCTCACCGGGCCCGGGCCCGCGCATCTGCTCGGCGCCGACGAGTTTGGCCGCGATACGCTCAGCCGCCTCCTCGCCGGCGCCGAGGCCAGCGCCTGGATCGCCTTCACGACGCTCGCCTTCGCGCTCGCCTCCGGCATGGTCATCGGACTGGTAGCGGGGTTCTTCCGCGGGCCGGTGGACCGGCTGCTGATGGTGGTCAACGACGCCTTCCTGGCCTTCCCCGGCCTCCTCCTCGCGCTCGGCATCATGGCGATCTACGGCGCCAGCTCGTCGGGGATCATCGTGGCGCTCGGCCTTGCCTACATGCCCGCCGTCGTGCGGGTGACGCGCTCGGCTGTCCTGTCGATCCGCGAGCTGGAATTCGTCGAGGCCTCCATCGTCATCGGCAATTCCGAGGTGGCCACTGTGGCGCGGCATGTCCTGCCGAACGCCATCCCGCCGCTGACGGTGCTGGCCACCACGATGTTCGGCTGGATCATCCTGGCGGAGGCCGGCCTCAGCTTTCTCGGCCTTGGCGTGCCGCCGCCGCAGCCGAGCTGGGGCAACATGCTGGCGAGCGCCCGGCCCTACATCACTCAGTCGCCGCTGCTGATCGTCCTGCCCGGGCTCTGCATCACCATCACCCTCCTAGGCATCAACCTGCTCGGCGACGCGCTGCGCGACTTTGCCGACCCCAAGAACGCGGGCCGCGAATGAACGCCAAGTACGACGCCGCGCAGCAGGGCACCGACGCGCCGGTGCTGGAGGTGACGGATCTCTCTGTCACCATCGGGCCCGGCGGGCGGCGTGTGGTGAAGGATCTCTCCTTCCGCATCGGCGCCGGCGAGATGTTCGCGCTTGTCGGCGAGAGCGGCTCGGGCAAGACCATGGCCGCCCGCTCGGTGATCCGCGTCCTGCCGAAGCCGCTGGAGATCGCGCCGGAGAGTTCAGTGCGCATCGGCGGGCGAGAGATCGTGGGCATGGCGCCGGATCAGCTCCGCCGCATCCGGGGCGCCGAGGTGGGGATGGTGTTTCAGGAGCCCATGGTCTCCCTCAACCCCTCGATGCCCATCGGCCGGCAGATGGCCGAGGCGCTGGAATTGCATTCCAAGCTCTCGGAGAAGGAGATCCTCACCCGCTGCGCCGCGATGCTCGACAGGGTGCGCATCCCCGACCCCGAGGGCTGCCTCACGTCCTACCCGCACGAGTTCTCCGGCGGGATGCGGCAGCGGATCATGCTCGCCTCCGTCATGCTGACCAGGCCGCGGCTGCTCATCGCCGACGAGCCGACGACGGCGCTCGACACGCTGGTGCAGCGGCAGGTGCTCGACCTGATGGTCGAGCTCTGCCGCGAGAACGGAACGGCGGTGCTGCTCATCAGCCATGACCTCGGCATGGTGTCGCATTACGTCTCGCGCGCCGCGGTGATGAAGGATGGCGAAGCGGTGGAGGCGGGGCCGGTCGCCCGCGTCCTTTCCCGCCCCGAGCATCCCTATACCCGCAAGCTGGTCGAGGCGCTGCCGAGCCGCGGGCCGGCGCGGCATGTTCCGCAGGCGCCCGTGCCGCTCCTCGCGGTCAACGGCCTGACGGTCGATTACGCCCGGCCCCGGCGGCTACTCGAGCCGCGTCAGGTGAAGCAGGTCGTCCATGCGGTCGACCTCGCCATCCAGCCGGGCGAGACGCTGGCGCTCGTCGGCGCCTCCGGCTCCGGAAAGACGACGCTGGGGCGCGCCATCGTCGGACTCAAGCGGCCGAGCGGCGGCAGCATCGCGTTCCGCGGCGAGGAGATGATCTCCGCGCGCCGAGGGCCGAGCCGGGCCCAGCGCCAGCATGTGCAGATGGTCTTCCAGGACCCCTATTCCTCGCTCGACCCGCGCCAGCGCGTCGCCGATATCGTCGGCGAGCCCTTGCGGCTCGACCGCTCGGTGCCGCGCTCCCAGCGCCGGGCGCGGGTGGAGGAGACCTGCGAGGCGGTCGGGCTCGGCCCGGAGTTCCTCCGCCGCCTGCCCCACCAGCTCTCCGGCGGCCAGCGCCAGCGCGTCGCCATCGCCCGCGCCATCGTCCGCCGGCCGGCATTCGTCGTCGCCGACGAGCCGGTCTCGGCGCTCGACATGACGGTGCAGAAGCAGATCCTTGAGCTCATCGCCCGCCTGCAGGAGCAATACGGTTTCGCCTGCCTCTTCATCAGCCACGATCTCGGCGCCGTCGAGCAGATCGCCGACCGCGTCGCGGTCATGGAGGCCGGCCATATCGTCGAGATCGGCCCGCGCGACCAGATCTTCGACGCGCCGAGCCATCCCTATACCCGCGCGCTTCTCGATGCAGCGATGCATCTCGGCGGCGCCCCGGCCGCCGCGCGGCGCGGCGGCTAAGGGCCCTCGATGCATCCCCGGCGGAAAATCGGCACTTTCACTCGCCATAAGGCAGACGAGAGTGGCGCATTTCCTGGCGAGTCCCGGAAAACAACGCCCTTCTACCTCCTCAAAATGCACCTTATGAACACAAAACACTTTTTCGACTCACCCCACCATGTTAACGGTTCGTCAAGGAAGGCGGGAGCTTCCGCCTGGCGACAAGGCCCGAGAGGACCGAGATGAAACACGACGCCGACCTGGAACAGAGTGTCTCGATGTTCGAGACGGGCCGCTCGCCGGCCACCGCCAGCCGGATGGACCCGCGCTTCTCGTTCTGCACCTACGTGCCCACCAGCTTCAGCCGCCGCGGCACCAGACGCTATCCGCTCGCCGTCATCGTCCATGGCTCCGAGCGCTCGATGGAGCGCTACCGCGACCAGTTCGTCGACTTCGCCGAAGAGCATCAGGCGGCGGTGCTCTGCCCGCTCTTCCCGGTCAACGCGCTCTATCAAGGCGATCTTCACAGCTACAAGCTGCTGCGCGGCCATGGCGTGCGCTATGACGAGATCCTCCTCGACATGGTCGACGAGTTCGCCAGCAAGTATCCGATCGAGCGGGGGAAATTCCTGCTCTACGGTTTCTCCGGCGGCGGGCAGTTCTCGCACCGCTTCCTCTATGCCCATCCGGACCGGCTGCGCGGTGTCGCCATCGGCGCGCCCGGCACGGTGACGCTCATCGACGAGGCGGCGGATTACTGGGTCGGCACGAACGGCTTTCAGGCGCTCTTCGGCAAGCCGGTCGATGTGGGGGCCATCCGCAAGGTCGCCGTGCAGATGCTGATCGGCGAGGACGACCTGCGAACCCGCTGGTGCGAGGTCCGCCCGACCGATCAGACCTTCTGGATGCCGGGCGCCAATTCGACGGGGATCACCCGCGTCGCCCGCATGGAGGCGCTGCGCGACAATTTCGAGAGCCACGGCATCGCCGTGGACTACCGCACCTTTCCCCATGTCGCCCATGAGGATGACGAGATGCTCGGCGACGTGAAGGCCTTCTTCGCCCGGTCGCTGACCGAGCCCTGACACTCCCCCGACCCCCGATCGCATTTCCGAACCGACAGGAGCCTCACTCGATGGGACACAAGACAGCCTTGCTTGCCGCCACCGCCCTGGCGGCACTCGCCCAGCCACTCGCGGCCGAGACCGCCGCCGACGAGCTGGTGATCGCGCTCAGCGCCGATATCCGCAGCCTCAACGGCACCAACCGCGACAACAACACCGATGTGGTGCTCAACCACATCTATGACTCGCTGGTCGGCTTCCGCGAGGATCTCTCCGTCGGGCCGGCGCTGGCGGAAAGCTGGGACGTCTCTGAGGATGGCACGGTCTATACCTTCCACCTCCGCGAGGGCGCGCTCTTCCACGACGGCACGCCGATCACGTCCGAGGATGTGAAGGCCGCCATCGAATGGCGCCTTGCGCCGGAACAGGAAAGCGCCTGCATCCCGAATTTCGACGGCACCCGGGGCCTTGTCCTGCAATCCATCGAGACGCCCGACCCGGCGACGCTGGTCATGACGATCAACGCGCCGAACGCGCTCTTCCTCACCCGCCTCGCCGAGGTGCAATGCGACCTCTGGGTCTTCAGCCCCGCCAATCTCGACGAGAGCGGCGCCTGGATCAGCGGCTCGGCCATTGGCTCCGGCCCGCTGGTGCTCGACGCCTGGAACGTCGGCGAGTCCATCGAACTGGCGCGCTTCGCCGATTACGTGCCCTCCGCCGCCCCGACCAGCGGCTATTCGGGCGACCGCACCGTCAACTTCGACACGGTGACCTTCCAGATCATCCCCGATGCCACCGTGCGCGAGACGGCGCTGCTGGCCGGTGACGTCGACATCGTCAACAACATCTCGGCCAACCGCGTCGCCGATCTCGAGGCACAGGGCGCCGTGGTGCAGACGGCCCCCGGCCTCGGCTGGACGACGATCCTCGTGCAGACGGAGGATCCGCTCCTCTCTGACCCGAAGATGCGCGAGGCGCTGGCCCATGCCATCGACTTCGCGCAGATCGCCGATGTGAAGAACAACGGCCTCGCACCGTTCAACCCCTCGGCGGTGGCGGAATCGAGCGCCTTCTTTGACGAGAGCTTCCAGACCTGGCCGGAATACGACCCCGAGCTCGCCCGCACCATGGCCGCAGAGGCCGGCTATGCCGGCGAGCCGATCGTCATGCAGACGAACTCCCGCTACCAGGGCATGTACGAGAACTCGATCCTCGTGCAGGCCATGCTCTCCGCCGCCGGCTTCAACGTCGAGCTGGAAACGCTGGAATGGGGCACGCAGCTCGACAATTTCCTCTCCGGCAACTTCCAGCTGCAGAGCTTCGGCTGGTCCGCCCGGCTCGACCCCTCGCTGGCCTACGGCATGTTCATGGGCTCCAAGGCCGAAGACGGCTCCAACCAGTGGGACAACCCGGCGGCGCAGGAGATCTACCTGCAGACCCTGGTCGAGACCGACACCGAGGCGCGCGGCGAACTCTTCCGCCAGTTGCACGCGATGATGGTCGAGGATCTGCCGATCTTCGGGCTTTACTACGCGCCCAACATTGGCGCCACGCGGGCGAATGTGGACGGCTTCCTCGTCTGGTCCGCCGACAACCAGGTCGCCTGGGGCGTCACCAAAACCCCTTGAAAGAGCCCCTCTTAGCGCAGAGCGCCTGCCCTTCCCCGGGGCGGGCGTCTTTGTCACATGTGAATTGGCGGCGCGTTGGCAGCTTGAGGCACGCTCGCGCTATCGAAGAAGCGCCGCGTCCTGCATGCAGCGTAGCTCTCAGTGGGTGCATATCCGGTCTCTGAATTGGCCGGCGCGGCAAGAGCCCGGAAATCTGGGACTATCTCGGCCAAAAAGCGGCAGAGCGAAAACTGCGAGGGCAAGTGGCGGAGGAGGTGGGATTCGAACCCACGGTACGCTTTCACGCACGCCGGTTTTCAAGACCGGTGCATTCAACCGCTCTGCCACTCCTCCGGGCCATCGGGCTTATCGCCTCCCGACCCGCCGGCTGCAAGCGGGCCGCGCCGCGGCCCCCGCACTCACCCCCCGCCCTCACGATGCGCGGAAAGCGGCGTGAGGCCCGTCGGGCGGCCTTTCAATGAAACCGCCCCGCCGTTATGCTGCCGCCAAAGCCCGCTTGGCCGATGGCCGGCAAAGGGGCGTGAGGCGAGCGAGCGTGCCCCGGCAGGGGCCCCTTCGACGGGGCCGGCGGGGCAGACGAGGCATGGGGGACGCATGAAGGGCAGGGCCGCGCGGCGACCGTTCTGGCTGGCAGTCGCGATGGCGGCAAGCCTCGCCGGCTGCGAGGAAGGCTTTGAAATGCCGGCCTTTCTGGCCACGTCCGAAGACGGCGCCACGGCTGCCGGCGCCCCCGGCGGCACCACCGAACTCGTCGAGGTCGATGTCGAGGCGCCGGAGGTCTTCCACGTCACCGAAGAGGGGCTCTGGGACGGCCGGCCGAGCCTCGGCGGCGTCTGGGTGGCGCATCCCGATGTCGCCGATCCCGAGCGCGTCATCATCCGCAATACCGAGAACGGCCAGTTCGTCATCGGCGCGCTCTTCCGGCGCGAGCGGGAGAATCTCGGCCCGTCGCTCCAGGTCTCCTCCGATGCCGCCGATGCGCTCGGCATGCTCGCCGGCGCGCCGGCGGAGCTGAACGTCACCGCGCTCCGGCGCGAGGCCGCGGCCGAGCCGGAGGCGACGGAGGCCAATGCACCCGCCGCCATAGGCGATGACGGCGCCGCCCCGGCGCCCGCCCCCTCCGGCGGCCCGATCCTGACCAGCGAGCTCGACGCGATCCTCGGCGGCGCCTCGACACCCGCCGCGACGCCCGCCCCCGCAGCCACGCCCGCCCCCGCAGCCAGCCCGGCGGCGGCCTCCAGCCTCGAGCGGCCCTATATCCAGATCGGCATCTTCTCGGTCGAGGCGAATGCCAACAACGCGGCGACGGCCATGCGCTCGAACGGGCTCACCGCCCGCGTGCTCGAACAATCGAGCCAGGGCACGACCTTCTGGCGCGTCGTCGTCGGCCCGGCGGCGAGCGAGAGCGCCCGCGCCGCCGATCTCGACACCGTCAAGAGGCTCGGCTTCACCGACGCCTATTTCACCCGCAACTGAGCCCCCGCCCGGGGCCCCGCTTCAGGGGATGGACATGACCCGCCTCATCGCCGCCGCACTGGCCCTCACCTTCTCCGCCGGCGCCGCGCTCGCGCAGAGCTTCGACACGCCGGCCCGCGCCGCCTGGGTCTATGACCAGACCTCGGATACGGTCCTCCTCTCCAAGGATGCCGACAATCCGATCCCGCCGGCCTCGATGTCGAAGCTGATGACGCTGTACCTCGGCTTCGAGGCCATCGCCTCGGGGCGGCTCTCCGTCTCGGAGGAGCTTCTGGTCTCGGAGCATTGCTCGGGCTACGCCGGCTCGTCGATGTTCCTGCGCTCCGGCGAGCGGGTGAAGGTCGAGGACCTTCTGCGCGGCATCATCGTGCTCTCCGGCAACGATGCCTCCTGCGTCATCGCCGAGGCCCTGTCGCCCGACGGCACCGAGGCGGGCTTCGCGCGGATGATGACCGAGCGGGCGCCGGATCTCGGCATGACCACCTCGACCTTCGCCAATTCCAACGGCTGGCCGGCGGTGGGGCATCTGATGAGCGCCCATGACCTCGGGCGGCTCGCCGATCACATCATCCGCGACTTCCCGACCTTCTATCCGCTCTTCGGCGAGCAGGAGTTCCTGTTCGACGGGCGGGTGCCGTCCAACAGCCAGAACCGCAACCCGATCCTGGGGCTCGGCATCGGCGCCGACGGGCTGAAAACCGGCCATACCTCCGAAGCGGGCTACGGGCTCGTCGGCAGCGCCAAGCAGGGCGACCGGCGGATCATCTTCGTGATCACCGGGCTCGATACAGAGGCGCAGCGCCGCGAGGAGGCCGAGCGCATCACCAACTGGGCCTTCCGCCAGTTCACCGAGGCGGCGCTGGCCGAGGGCGGCACGCGGATCGCCGAGGCGAGCGTCTGGATGGGGGCCGAGAGCCATGTGGGCCTCGTCATCCCCGAGGATCTGACGCTGCTGATGCCCGTCACCGGCGGCGACGAGGCGGGGATCGAGGCGGTCTGGACGGAGCCCGTCGAGGCGCCCGTCGCCGCGGGGCAGGAGATCGGCGAGCTGATCGTCACCCGCGAGGGGCTGGGCGAAGTGCGCGTGCCGCTGGTGGCTGAGGCCGCCGTGGCGCGCGGCGGCTTTGGCGAGCGGCTGCGCATCGCGGGGCTCGTCCTCCTCCACCGCTTCGCCCCCCAGGCGGCGGCGGAGCTCGAGCCGGCCTTCGGCGGCATGCCGGCCTCCGGCGCGGCCCCCGCGGCGGGCGACGGCGCCGCGGCAGGCGGTGCCGGCGACACCGCCGAGGGCGCCTGAGCCCGATGCAGAGCCCGATGACCGCCGCGCGCGGGCGGTTCTTCACCTTCGAGGGGATCGACGGCTCCGGCAAGTCCACCCAGGCCCGCCGCCTCGCGGCGGCTCTGGAAGCCGAGGGGCATGAGGCAATCCTCACCCGCGAGCCCGGCGGCGCCCCCGGCGCCGAGGCGATCCGCGAGCTTGTCCTCACCGGCGAGCCCGACCGCTGGAGCCCGGAGACGGAGATCCTCCTCTTCACCGCCGCCCGCCGCGACCATCTCGAGCGGCTGATCCGCCCCTCGCTGGAGGCGGGCAAGCTGGTGCTCTGCGACCGCTTCGCCGATTCCACGCGGGTCTATCAGGGGCTCACCCGGGGCGATCTGACCAAGACGGTCGACGCGCTCCACGAGCTGATGATCGGGCTGGAACCCGATGTCACCTTCCTCCTCGATGCCGACCCCGAAACCTCGCTCCGCCGCGGCCTGACCCGGGGCGGCGAGCTCCGCTTCGAGGGGTTCGGCCTCGACATGCAGGAGCGCGCCCGCGCCGGATTCCTCGCCCTAGCCGCAGCCGCCCCCGCCCGCTTCCGGGTGATCGACGCCAACCGGAGCGAGGAGGAGATCGCCGCCGACATCCTCGCGGCGGCCAAAGAGGCCCTGTAGGGTGGGTTTGTAACCCACCACCCCACGAGCCGGTGCAGAGAACCCGTCCCGCCCCCTCCTCCGGCCAATGGCGGGGCGCCCCCCACCCCGCCTTCCCCTCTCGCTTTCTTCCAAATACTCTCGGGGGGCGCGGGGGGCAGACAGCCCCCCGCTCCACCGGAGCCGCCATGCCTGACCCCTCGGACCTGCCCGACCCGACCCGCATCGAGGGTGCCGCCCATCCCCGGGAGGCGGTGACCCTCCACGGCCATGCGGCGGCCGAGGCGGCGGTCGCGGAGGCGCTCGCCTCCGGCCGCGTCCATTCGGGCTGGCTCATCACCGGCCCCGAGGGCATCGGCAAGGCGACCTTCGCCTATCGCATGGCGGCGACGCTCCTTTCCGGCGAGGTGCCCGAGGCGGGGCTCTTCGGCGAGGCGCCGGCGCTCGGCCTGCCGCCCGACCACCCGGACGCGCGGCTCCTCCGCGCCGGCGCCCACCCCCGCCTCGCCATCGTCAAGCGCGGCCCCAACGACAAGGGCGACCGGCTCTCGGCCGAGATCCGGGCCGCCGACGTCCGCCGGCTCAAGAATTTCTTCCACCTCTCGGTCACCGATGGCGGCCAGCGGGTCGTCATCATCGACGCCGCCGACGAGATGAACGTCACCGCCGCCAATGCCGTCCTGAAGGAGCTGGAGGAGCCGCCGGCGCGCACGACGCTGCTCCTCGTCTCGCACCAGCCCGCCCGGCTCCTGCCGACGATCCGCTCGCGCTGCCGCATCCTCCGGCTCGACCCGCTCGCCCCCGCCGAGCTCAAGGCCGTGCTGGAGGAGCAGGGCATCACAACCGACGCGCCCGAGGCGCTGGCTGTCCTCGCCGGCGGCTCCGCCGGGCGCGCCATCCGCCTCGCCTCCGACGACGGTCTGCATCTTTATGCCGAGCTCATCCGCCTTCTCGAGGGGATGCCCGGCTTCGACCGCGCCGCCGCCATCGCCTTCGCCGAGAAGGTGGGGGCCCGCGGGGCGGAGGGCCGCTTCGAGCTGGCGCTCGGCCTCATCGACCTCTTCCTCGCCCGCGCCGCCCGCGCCGGGCTCGTCGGCGAGCCGGATGCGCAAGGTGCGCCCGGCGAGGCGCGGCTTCTTGCCCGGCTCGCGCCGCATGACCGCGCCGCCCGCGGCTGGGCGGAGCTCGGCGCCAGCCTCGGCGCCCGCGCCCGCGCCGCGAAGGCCGTCAACCTTGACCCTCCCTCCCTGATCCTCGATATGCTTTTCAGGATCGAAGAGGCCGCCCGGGCTGCAGCCTGAGGCCCGCCAAACGCCCGGGAATTCCATGCTCGTCGACGCCCATTGCCACCTCGACTTCCCCGATTTCGAGGGGGAGGTGGATGACATCATCGCCCGCGCCCGCGCCGCCGGGGTGGGCAAGCTCGTCACCATCTGCACCCGCCTCGACCGCGAGCCGCTCGTCCGCGCCATCGCCGAGTCGCACGACGCCGTCTATTACGCCGCCGGCATCCACCCGATGCGCGCCCATGAGGAGGAGCGCCTGCCGGAGGTCGCCGAGCTGGTCGCCCTCGCCGCGCATCCGAAGTTCGTCGGCATCGGCGAGACGGGGCTCGATTATCACTACACGGCCGAGAGCGCCGAGGTGCAGCAGCGCTTGCTGCGCATCCATATCGAGGCCGCGCAGGAAACCCAGCTCCCCCTCATCATCCACGCCCGCGATGCCGATGACGACATGGCCACGATCCTGGAGGACGGCTATGCCAAGGCCCCCTACCCGCTGATGATGCACTGCTTTTCTTCCGGCCCCGCGCTCGCCGAGCGGGCGCTGGCCATCGGCGGCTATCTCTCCATGTCCGGCATCGCGGCCTTCCCGCGCTCCTCCGATCTGCGGGAGATCTTCGCGAAGGCGCCGCTGGAGCGCATCCTCGTTGAGACCGACAGCCCCTATCTCGCGCCGCCGCCCCATCGCGGCAAGCGCAACGAGCCGGCCTATGTGGCCGAGACGGCGAAGGTCGGGGCGGAGGTCTTCGGCCTCAGCCCGGAAGCCTTCGCGGCGCAGACGACGGAGAATTTCCACCGCCTCTTCCGGAAGGCGGCCTGATGGCGCGGCGCCTGCGCATCCTCGGCTGCGGCTCCTCCGGCGGCGTGCCGCGGCTCGGCGGCCACTGGGGCGATTGCGACCCGTCGAACCCGAGGAACAGCCGCTCGCGCTGCTCGATCCTCCTGACGGAGGAGGCGGAAGGCCGCAGCACACGCGTGCTCATCGACACCTCCCCCGACATGCGCGCGCAGCTGCTGGCGGCGGAGGTCGGCACGCTCGATGCGGTGGTCTACACCCATCCCCATGCCGATCATGTGCACGGGATCGACGACCTGCGCATGGTGGTCTTCAACACCCGCCGGCGGATGCCGATCTGGGCGGACGGGCAGACCTCCGACATGCTGCTCACCCGCTTCGGCTATGTCTTCTCGACGCCCGAGGGCTCGAACTATCCGCCTATCGCCGATCTCAACCTGATCGAGGGCCCCTTCACCGCCGCCGGCTTGCCCTTCGAGCCGCTGCGGCTTCAGCATGGCGAGATGACCGCTCTCGGCTTCCGGGTCGGCAGCTTCGCCTATCTGCCCGATGTCAGCGCCATCCCCGAGGCGGCCATGGCGCGGCTGAAGGGGCTCGATCTTCTCCTCATCGACGCGCTCCGGCGCGAGCCGCATCCGAGCCATGCGCATCTGGCGCAGACGCTGGAGTGGATCGCGCGCCTGAGGCCGGCGCGGGCGGTGCTGACCAACATGCATGTCGATCTCGATTACGACACGCTTTGCGCCGAGCTGCCCGAGGGGGTCACCCCCGCCTATGACGGGATGGAGCTGGACCTCGCCCCATGATGACGACGCTGCCGGTCATCCTGCCGGTCTTCATCGTCATCGCCTTCGGCTGGGTGGCCCGCTGGCGCGGTTTCCTGAGCGACGACCATGTCGACGGGCTCATGCGCTTCGCTCAGGGCTTCGCCATCCCCTGCCTGCTCTTCCGCGGCATCTCGACGCTCGATCTCGGCGCGCAGTTCCACCCGCCGCTCCTCATCTCGTTCTACGCAGGCGCCCTGGCCGGCTTCGCGCTCGGGCTGACGGCGGCGCGGCTGCTCTTCCGGCGGAACTGGGAGGATGCGGTGGCCATCGGCTTCTGCTGCCTCTTCTCCAACTCGCTGCTCCTTGGCCTGCCGATCACCGAGCGGGCCTACGGGGCGGATGCGCTGGAGGCGAACCTCGCCATCATCTCGATCCACGCCCCCTCGCTCTATGCCATCGGCATCACGGCGATGGAGCTGGCACGGGCGCGGGGCGAGAGCCTCCTCCGGCTCCCCGCCAAGGTGGCGCGGGCGATGTTCTCGAACGCGCTGGTGGTGGGGATCCTGCTGGGGTTGGCGGTGAACCTCTCCGGCATCACGCTGCCGGCGATCCTGACCGACGCGCTCGACCTCATCGTCCGCGCGGCGCTGCCGGCGGCGCTCTTCGGGCTCGGCGGGATCCTCTTCCGCTACCGGCCGGAGGGCGACATGCGGGCGATCCTCTTCGTCTCGGCGGTGGCGCTGATCGTGCACCCCGCCATCACCTATGCGCTCGGCCGCGGCTTCGGGCTGGAGCCGACGCCCTTGCGCTCCGCCGTGGTGACGGCGGCCATGGCGCCGGGCGTCAACGCCTATCTCTTCGCCAACATGTACGGCGCGGCGCGGCGGGTGGCAGCGTCTTCGGTGCTGGTGGCGACGGGGCTGAGCGTGATCACGATCTCGGGGTGGTTGTTGCTCTTGCCGTGAGGGGGGTGGCGGCGGAGGGTGGCGGGCTGAAGCCCGCCCTACGGGGGTTATGAGGGGCCTCCCGCGTAGGGCGCCACGTAGGCCCCACGTAGGGCGGGCTTCAGCCCGCCACCCCCTCTCACCCCTCCTCGACCTCCGTAGTGTGGGTTACCAACCCACTATAGCCGCTCCAACTCGCGCAACCTCGCCGCGCAGGGCGAGCGCCGGCCCGTGGGGCGGCGCTCCTGCGGGTTGGTCGGGGCGGTTAATGGTGCCACACACCTCCCAGCCCAGAGGCTGGGCGAGGCTTCACCAGAGCGCCAGCCCGCGGGACGGGCCGGCGCTCGCCCTGCGCCGTGCCGGCGCGTACCGGGCGGGGGCACCGCTCTACTGTCGGAACAGGGAAGTCTCCCCGCTCAGCCCGGGCTGAGCCCCCGGAGCCGCTCGGACCGCCTCCGGAGGATCTCCAGCGTCGCGAGGAGCAGGATCGAGATGGTGATCAGCACCGTCGCCGCCGCGAGGATCGTCGGCGAGATCTGCTCGCGGAGGCCGGTGAACATCTGCCAGGGCAGTGTCTTCTGGCTGGCCGAGCCCACGAAGAGCACCACCACGACCTCGTCGAAGGAGGTGATTAAGGCGAAGAGCCCGCCCGAGATCACGCCCGGCAGGATCAGCGGCATCTGCACCTTGAAGAAGGTCTTCACCGGGCTCGCCCCCATGTTCGCCGCCGCGCGCGTCAGCGAATTGTCGAAGCCGACGAGCGTCGCCGTCACGGTGATGATGACGAAGGGGATGCCGAGCGCGGCATGGGCGAGCACCACGCCGATGTAGCTGCCCTGCAGCCCGACGCGGGAGTAGAAGAAATACATCCCCGCCGCCGAGATGATCAGCGGCACGATCATCGGCGAGATCAGCACCGCCATGATCGCCCGGCGGAAGGGCACATGCGGCTGGCTGAGCCCGATGGCCGCCAGCGTGCCCAGCGTCACGGAGAGGAGCGTCGCCGCCGGCGCGATCTTCAGCGAGTTCCAGAGCGGGATCTGCCAGTCGGAGTTGGTGAAGAAGTCGCGATAGTGCTTCAGCGAATAGCCCTCGGGGTCGAGCCGCAGCATCTCGGGCGTGAAGGTGAAGAAGTTCTCGGCGTTGAAGCTGAGGGGAATGATCACCAGGATCGGCGCGATCAGGAAGAAGAGGATCAGCCCCACGATGACGCGGAAGGCATAGTGCCAGACGCGCTGGCCAGCGGTGGCATAGGGCGGCAGGGCGCTCATGCGAACTCCTCCTCATGGCCATGGGCGGCGAGATCGGCGGTCAGCTTCGCGCGGCCGGCGCGGTTGAGCTTCGGGCGATAGCTCGTGCGGCCGCGCACGGTGTAGAAGGTCCGCGCCCCGGCGGCGCCGAGCGCGCCGCACAGGAGCGAGACCCAGATCTCCCCCGTCGCGAGAAAGCCGCCGAGCATCGGCAGGGCGATGCCGAGCGCCGCCCCGGCGGAGCGGTTGTCGGACAGCCAGTCGCGGATGACGACGAGCGGCACCACGGCGAGGAGCGCGAAGATGCCGCCGCCGCCCCGCCGGCTCACCGGCCCGTCGGTGCCGCCGGCGATGAAGAAGGCCAGGAGCAGCGCCGCCATGAAGGGGATGATCGCCCAGAGCAGCGCCATCTCGCGCCGGGCCTTCGCGTAATGCGCCTCGATGATCTCGTCGCGGCTCATCCGAGGCTCACATTGTCGATGCCGACGAGCTTGTCGTATACCCAGTAGAGCAGCAGGACGAGCACCAGAAGGATCGTGCCCAGCGCCGCGGCCAGCCCCCAGTTGAGCGATTGCGAGATGTGGTAGGCGATGCGGTTGGAGATGAAGACCCCCTTGGTGCCGCCCACGAGCTCCGGCGTGATGTAGTAGCCTATTGCGAGGATGAAGACGAGGATCGAGCCCGCGCCGATCCCGGGGACCGACTGCGGGAAATAGACCCGCCAGAAGGCCGTCCAGTTCGTCGCGCCGAGGCTCTTGGCGGCGCGCAGGTAGCTCGGCGGGATGGTCTTCATCACCGAATAGAGCGGCAGGATCATGAAGGGCAGAAGGATATGCGTCATGGCGATGATCGTGCCGGTGGCATTGTTGATCATCACCAGCCGGTTCCCGTCCGAGATGATATGCGCCCAGACGAGGATGTCGTTGATGACCCCCTGCTGCTGGAGGAGCACCTTCCAGGCCGAGGTCCGCACCAGAAGCGAGGTCCAGAACGGCAGGAGCACGAGGATCATCAGAAGGTTCGCCGAGCGCATCGGCAGGTTGGCGAGCATCCAGGCGACCGGATAGCCGAGAAGGATGCAGGAGACGGTGATGACGAGGCTCATCCACATCGTCCGCCCGAAGAGCGTCATGTAGATGCGGTCGCCCTCCGGCCGCTGTTCGATCGAACCCTGCGGGGTGAGCTGCAGATCGGCGGAATTGAGGAAGTAGCCGGGCGTGTAGTCGGGGGAGAAGACCTTGATCGTCTCCCAGACCTCCGGGTCGAGCCATTCCTCGTCGGCCTCGGCGAATTGCTCGCGGATCGAGACGCTCTCGAAGCCGGAGACATCGACCTGCGGCAGGGCGTCGGGCAGCCCGCCGGCCAGCGCGTCGCGGTAGAGCGCGGCGAAGACGAAATCGGGCACGTCCTCCTCGCCCGCCTCGTCGCCGCTGTCGTCGAGCATGTCGCGCCAGCCTTCCCAGGCAGAGGCGGTCTGGGGCAGCGCCTCGCGCACCGCATCGTCGTTCATCCAGGCGACCCAGGCGACGGGGCGCTCGAACTCGGGATCGGCGGCGATGAACTGGTCTGTGTAGATATCCGTCTCGAACCGCCCGACGGCGCGGCCGGTGGACCGGAACATCGAGGAGATGCCGGTGAGCTCGTAATTGAGCCGCGTGCCGAGCCGGGTATGGAGCTTCAACTCCTCGGCGACGACGAGATCGGTGTAGAAGGCGTCATAGACGGCATCGGGGGGCAGCTCGGCTTCCTCCGGGTCCCAGTCCTCCAGCGCCGCGGTGGTGCGGGGGAGCGTGTCGGAGACGATGCCGTTCTCGACCGAGCGGAAGAGCATGTCGACGATGGGCGCGACGAAGGCGACGAGGATGAAGATGAGAAGCGGCGCGATCAGCATCAGCGCCCGGAGCTTCTCGCGGCGGAGCGCGCGGGCCAGCGAGCGCTTGAGCGGCCGGCCGTCGGCGGCGACCATGCGGGCGGCGGTGTTCTCGCCGGTCATCTCGGGGACACGGCCGCCTTCCTCCGTCGCCATGGTCATCAGGTGCCCTCCACGAGGATGACGTCGCTCTCGGCATTGGCGGTGCGGATCTTGAGGACCTCCTGATATTCAGGGTCCTCGTAGCAGGCGCGCGCGGCCTCGAGCGACGGGAATTCTGCGACGACATGCCGGGCCTTGGCCTCGCCTTCGAGCACCTCGGCCGCGCCGCCCCTGACCAGGAAGCGCCCGCCATGCCGCTCGAAGATCGGCGTGTCGAGGCGCACATAGTCCTTGTAGGGCTCGGCGTCGGTCACGGTGACGTGGAGGATCAGGTAGCCTTTGGGCACGTCTTTTCTCGTCCTTCTTGGGGGTCGGGGCGGCCCGAAGGCCGCCCCGGAAAGCGGTCTTACTGCGCGAGCCAGGCCTGGAACTTGGCGTCCAAGTCGTCGCGGTAGTCGGCCCACCACAGGTAGTTGTTCACGAAGGTGTTCTCCGCGTTGTTCGGGTCGGTCGGCATGTGCGGCGCCATCTCGATGCCGAGCTCGGCATGGGTCGAGACGAGCGGCGCCGACGAGGCACGCGCCGGACCGTAGGAGATGTAGGCCGCCTGATCGGCGAGCCGCTGCGTGTCGGTCGCGAAGTAGACGAAGTCCATCACGCGGGCGAGCCGGTCCTCGGGCAGCCCTTCGGGGATCACCCAGCCGTCGAGGTCGAACATCTGCCAATCCCAGGCCATGCCGATCGGCTGGTCCTGCTCTTCGATCGCGGCGAAGAGGCGGCCGTTGTAGGTGGAGCCCATGAAGATCTCGCCGTCGGCGAGAAGCTGCGGGGTCTCGGCGGCGGCCGTCCACCAGATCGTCTGGTCCTTGATCGTGTCGAGCTTGGCGAAGGCGCGGTCCTGGCCCTCTTCGGTCTCGAGCATGTCGTAGACATCCTCATAGGCCACGCCGTCGCACAGCAGTGCCCATTCGAGGTTGGCGATCGGCTGGCGGTTCAGCGCGCGCTGGCCCGGATAGGTCTCGAGGTCGAAGACGTCGCAGGCGCCGGTCGGCGGCTCGACGCCCTCGGGCACCATGTCGGTGCGGTAGCCGAACGTCGTCGAGAAGACGATCTGCGGGATAAAGCAGTCGGAGACCAGCATGTCGCCGAAATCGTCGGACGCCGTGGTGCCGTCGGGCGCCGCGGCGAGGACCTCGTCGGCGTCGATCTCCATCGCCAGTCCTTCGTCGCAGAGCCGGATGGCGTCGGCCGCTTCCACGTCGACGAGATCCCAGGTGATGTTGCCCGTCTCGTTCATGGCGCGGAGCTTGGCGACCGCCTCGGGGGAGCTTTCGTCCCATACGATGGACACTTCGGGATGGTCGGCGAGATAGGGTTCGGAATAGGCACTGACCTGGCTCGCCTGATAGGCGCCGCCCCAGCTGACGAGAGTCATCTCGTCGGCCATCTCCTGCGCCATGACGGCGGTGCCGAGCGCGGCGACGGCCGTGGCGGACATCAGAAGCTTGGTTTTCATGTCGTTATTCTCCCTGTTTTTCAGGCCCCGGCGGATGGGCATGTCACTGGGGCGCCACCGGGAAGCGCCCCGCCCGTCCCCGCGCTCAAGCGTCGAGCGCGCGGCAATCCTCTGGCAGCCAGCCGATCTCGATAATCTCGCCTGGGGTCAGGCGCGGCTGATCTGGGGCGTTGCGGGTCTTCATGACGAAATCATCATGCCCGGCGACGCGCAGGCGCGTCCGGTAGATGTCGCCCATGTAGATGAATTCGAGCACCTCGGCCTTCAGCGTGAAGGCGCCCTCCTGCAGGCGGTCCTTGTTCCATTCCACCCGCTCGGGGCGGATGGAGACGCGGGTGCGCTCGCCGACCTCGGCCACATTGGCGGGCTTGGCGGCGATCAAGTCGCCGCTGTCGAGCCGCACCTTGCAGGTCTCGCCGGTGATCTCCTCGATCTTGCCGAGGAGCGTGTTGTTCTCGCCGATGAACTGCGCGACGAAGCTGTTCTCCGGCTGCTCGTAGAGCTGGTCGGGCGGGGCGAGCTGCTGGATGCGCCCGTCGTTGAAGACGGCGACCCGGTCGGACATCGTCAATGCCTCCGTCTGGTCATGCGTGACGTAGACGGTGGTGATGCCGAGGTTGTGGGCGAGGCGCGTGATCTCGAACTGCATGTGCTCGCGGAGCTGCTTGTCGAGCGCGCCGAGCGGCTCGTCCATCAGCACGAGCTCGGGCTCGAAGACCAGGGCGCGGGCGAGCGCGATGCGCTGCTGCTGCCCGCCCGAGAGCTGCGCCGGGCGGCGCCCGGCGAAATCGCCCATCTGCACCATGTCGAGCGCGCGCTTGATCTTCGCCTCGCGGTCGGACTTGCCGATCTTGCGCACCTCCAGCGGGAAGGCGAGGTTCTCGGCAACGCTCATATGCGGGAAGAGCGCGTAATTCTGGAAGACCATGCCGATGCCCCGCTTGTGCGGCGGGATGTTGTTGATCGGCTTTCCGGCGAGGAGGATCTCGCCATGCGTGGCCGTCTCGAAGCCGGCGAGCATCATCAGGCAGGTGGTCTTGCCCGAGCCCGAGGGGCCGAGCATCGTCAGAAACTCTCCCTTGGGCATGGTCAGATTGAGGTCTTTGACGACCAGTGTTTCGCCGTCGTAGCTCTTCTGAACCCGTTCGAAAGCCACGAATGCGGCGGCGCTGCCTGATCCGTCCAAGGCGCTCTCCCGTTAATCCCCGTTGGTGGCGGCGCCTCATGGCCCCTGCCCTGCCGCTTTTTGCGGCATTTGCCCCGGAGCATTCCAAAGCGCTTGCGGCATTGCAAGCCCGCAGCCGGCCGAAAAGCCGGCAGAAGGGGGCAATCTCCCAGAAAAACGGCGGATTCGCCCGGTCTGCGGGCGTTCGCTAGACGAAAAGGAGCGTCGCCTCGGCGCTTTCGACATCCGAGAAACCGTGAAGCGTCAGCACATCGCCCGTGCCGAAGACGAAGGTCACGGCCCCGGCGGCTGCATCGGCATAGGCCTTCATCTGGCCTTCGGGCCGGTAGACGCGCACATGTTCGCGGCCGGCCTGCAGGTCCATCAGATGCAGATCGCCGCCCTGATAGTGGAAGACATCCACGCCGCCGTCGCCCCAGATCGAGGCGCCCTCGTGCTGGGCGATGAAGCGGTCATTGCCGCCGCCGCCGTGGACCTCCACCCCGCCGCCGTAGCGGATCAGCACGAGATCGTCGCCGGCGCCGCCGTAGATCTCGGCCGGCCCGCCCTCGCGGATGTCGAAGCGGTCGTCGCCGTTGTTGCCGTAGACATCGGCGCTGCTCGCCTTGCGGAAGAGGAACTGGTCGTCCCCGGCATTGCCCTGGATGCGGGCCGCGGCGCCGGTGTCGATGAAGACGATGTCATTGTCGCTGCCGGCATGGATGTCGGTGGCGCCCGAGGCGAAGATCTTGTCGCGACCCGGCCCGCCGAAGACCTTCTCGCCGTTCAGGATCACGTTGTCCCCGGCCTGGCCGAGGATGGTGTCGCGCCCCGAGCCGCCGTCGATCCGGTCATTGCCGCCGGACCCGAGGATCAGGTCGTGCCCCTGCCCGCCCCAGATCTGGTCGTGATCGCCGCCGCCGTAGATCGTGTCGGAGCCATTGTCGCCGAAGAGCCGGTCGCGCCCCGCATTGCCGATCAGGAAGTCTCCGCCGTTGCCGCCATAGAGCGTGTCGGCATCCGCGGCGCCGGCGATCCGGTCGTTGCCGCCCGCGCCGAAGAGCACGTCGCGCCCCGCGCCGCCGTTGATGTTGTCGTCGCCGAAGCCGGCATAGACCGTGTCATGGCCGTTGCCGCCGCGGATCAGGTTGTCGCCGCCGTCGTCGCGGATGAAATCCGACCCGTCGCCGCCGTAGATGCTGTCGTCATCGGCGCCGCCATAGGCCTGGAACCAGTCCGCCCCGCCGCCGAGATGGACGACATCGGAGCCGCCGATATCCCAGACGGTATCCGTCTGGTCGCCGCCGTAGACCGTGTCGTCGCCCGGGCCGATGTGGATGATGTCCACCCCGTCGCCGCCGTAGACGAGATCGCCCATCGCGTCGTCGACGGCATCGGGGTCGGAATAGGTGACGTTGCCGATGATCGTGTCGTTGCCGGTGCCGCCGTAAAGCACATCCGCGCCGCCGCCGGCATAGAGCGTGTCGTCATCGGCGCCGCCGTCGAGGAGGTCGTTGCCGGCATCGCCGTAGAGAGTGTCGTTGCCGGCGCCGCCGTAGAGCTCGTCGGTGCCGGGCTCGACGGTCAGGCTGTCGTTGCCGGAGGTGCCTTCGGTGAAGGCCTGCGGCCCCCACTCGGGGGCGAAAAGGGGCGCGGCGGTGACGCGGGTCTTCATCGGGGGCTGCTCCTGTCAGTGCCACCCCGGGGTCGGGCCTCGCCGCCCGGGCCGCCCCTGGTCGTTGCCCGGGCGGGATAGCTCGTGGTGAGACGAGGCCTAGCGGCTCCCGCCCCCGCCGGTCAACGGCCGAGCCCTTCACCTTTTCATGGTCGGGCCGCGCTGCGGCGGCGGCGCATCGTCACGGGCTGCCGGCAGCAGGGCCGCCCGGGTGGGCCGTCAGAGGAAGAAGAACTTGATGTCCCGCACATCCTCGATGTCGAGCCCCTCCAGCAGGATCCGGTTGCCGAGGCCGAGCGCGAATTCCACGCCGTCGGGCACCTCCTCCGCCATTGCGCGCACCTGGCTGCGGCGGAGGTTCTGCCCGCCCCAGGCGGAGCGGAAGATGACGAGCCAGTCCTCGTCGGTGTCGAAATCGGTGATGACATCGCGGCCGAGGTTGAAGGCGAAGAAGTCGACGCCGGTGCCACCCGTGAGCGTGTCGTTGCCGGAATTGCCGTAGACGACGTCGAGCCCGTCGCCGCCGTAGACCCAGTCGTCCGAGGCGCCGCCGTCGAGGTAGTTCCCCTCCCCCGGCCCGCCGTAGAGCACGTCGCGGCCGTTACCGCCGTAGATCTCGTCGATCTCGCCGCCGCCGTAGATCGTGTCGTCGTCATCGCCGGCCCAGATCGTGTTCTCGCCGGCGCCGCCATAGAGGAAGTCGCGGCCGGTGCCGCCGTAGAGGGAATCCACCCCGTCGCCGCCGCGCATGTCGTCGGAGCCGGGGCCGCCGTACATGAGGTCATTGCCGGTGCCGCCATAGAGGGAATCGTCGCCCGAATGGCCCTGCACCTCGTCGTTGCCCGTGCCGCCATGGGCGGTGTCGTCGCCGGAGAGGCTCGAGACGTAATCGTCGTCGGCGCCGCCGAAGAGCACGTCGCTGCCCTCGCCGCCGACCACGATGTCCTCCCCCGCGCCGCCGTCCAGCGTGTCGCTGCCGGCGCCGCCGTTCATCGCGTCATTCCCGGCGCCGCCGAAGAGCACGTCGAACCCGTCCTCGCCGTAGATCCCGTCATTGCCGGTGCCGCCATAGGCCGTGTCGTCGCCGAGGCCGCCGTAGATCCGGTCATCGCCGTCATCGCCCGCCAGGTAGTCGCCATCGACCCCGCCGAAGAGGTAATCGGAATCGTCGCCGCCATAGAGCGTGTCACTGCCGGTATTGCCCTCGAGGCTGTCGAGGCCGAGCCCGCCGTAGATCGTGTCGTCGCCGCCGAGCCCGTCATAGGTGTCGGCAAGGGGCGTGCCCGTGTAGGTGTCATTGCCCGATGTGCCTGTGACCAGCGCGGCGAAGAGGCCGGTCCGGTCGGGCCGCCATCCGAAGATCGGCATGAAGCTGCTCCCTCAAGCTGCTCCGACCCACCAGGGTCGCAGCATAGGGAGCCATGGGGCCCGGCAAAACCCGCCGGATATGGGGGGCCTCAGAGGTCCGCCGGATCCTTCGGCGGGTCGTGGTAGATCGCCCAGCCGTATTCGCCCGACACGGGCGGCAGATCGCTCTCTTCCACCCGGTGCACCAGATAGGCCTTGGCGATGAAGTTCGCGGTCAGCGGCGCCGTCAGGAAGAGGAAGATCGAGATCAGGAGCTCGTGGATCGACACCTGCCCGCCCGAGAAGCCGAAGTAGATCATCGAGGCGATGAGCACCCCGCCGATCCCCAGCGTCGTCGCCTTGGTCGGCGCATGGAGCCGCTGCATCGCGTCCTGCAGCCGCACCAGCCCGAAGGAGCCGACCAGCGCGAAGATCCCGCCGACGACGAGGAAGAACGAGACGAGAATTTCGACGATCATGTCCATGCCGCCCTCACTCGATGATGTCGCCGCGCAGAAGAAAGCGGCAATAGGCGACGGTGGAGACGAAGCCGACCATGGCGATCAGCATGGCCGCCTCGAAATAGACCTGCCGGCCGATGGAGATCCCGTAGACGACGAGAAGCCCGATGGCGTTGATGACCATCGTGTCGAGCGCGAGGATCCTGTCGGCCGAATAGGGGCCGCGGGCGACGCGGTAGAGCGTGAAGAGCAGGCCGAGGCCGAAGCAGGCGAAGGCGAACCAGAGGGCATAGTCGATCATGCGAATATCTCCTTCAATCGCCGCTCGTAGCGGTGCTTGATGCCATCGCGCACCGCGTCCGGGTCATCCGTATGCAGGCAATGGACGAGCAGGCACGAGGCGTCGGCCGAGAGCATGGCCGTCACGGTGCCCGGGGTCAGCGTGATGGTGCCGGCGAGGACGGTGATCGCCTCCGGCGAGGTGAGCTCGATCGGCACGGTGACCCATTGCGAGTGGATCCGGTCGCGCCGCTTGAAGAGAACGATCAGCGCCACCTCGACATTCGCGATGATGATGTCCCAAAGGACGATGGCGACATAGGCGGCGCCGAGGGCCGGTTTCTGCAGCCGGGCGCGGTTCGGCCAGTAGGGCTCGGTCACGGCCGGCACGATGAAGGACAGAAGCACGCCGAGGACGAGGTTGCCCGGCGTGATCTTGTTGACCAGCAGCAGCCAGATCAGGATCAGCATGACGCTGAGGATCGGATGCGGGAAGAGGCGCTTCATCATCAGTGACCGGCCTCCTCGACGGTGACGCCCGGCAGGGGCGTCTCGCCGCTGTCGAGCGGCACGTCGTCATGCGCGCCGTCGGCGGTGGCGGAGTCGCCGTGCGCCTCCTCCGCCTCCTCCGCCTCTTCCGGCGGGGCGAGCACGGCGGAGATATAGCCCTCGCGGTCGTAGAGCTGCGCGGTGGCGACGCCGAGGTAGCGGGTCACCGGCCCGGCGAGGACGGAGAGGATACCCATCATCAGGATGCAGAGCGCCACGGGCAGAAGCGCCAGCGGGCTGGCCTTCTGGCCGCGCCCGTCGGGCACCACATCGGCCTTGCCCTCCTCAGCCTCCTCAGGCTCGGGGGCGGGCACGGAGGTGGCCTTCCAGAAAAGCTCAGATCCGGCCCGCGCGAAGCCGACGATGGTGAAGAGCGAGCCGGTGAGGATGAAGACCCACGCGAGCTCCATATGCTCCCAGGGGATCACCGCCTTCAGGATGACGAGCTTGCCGAGAAAGCCCGAGAGCGGCGGCATCCCCGCCATGCCGATGGCGGCGGCGAAGAAGAGCGCGGCGAAGAGCGCGTGCTGCACGGTGGGCGGCGCCGCCTTGAGGAGGTCTCCGCTCTCGCGGCGCGAGATGACGTGGCAGGCGAGCAGGAACAGCGCCGCCGTCGCGAAGGTGGAATGGAGGAGGTAGTAGAGCGCCGCCAGCGTGGCGTCGGGCGTGAAGGCGCTGATGGCGATCATCAGCGTGCCCATGGAGCCGATCACCGAGAAGGAGATCAGCGACATGAGCCGCCGCGCGCCGAGCACGCCGAGCGCGCCGATGGCGATGGTGACGACCGACCCGGCGAAGAGCCATTTCTCAGGCAGCGTGCCGGTCGCGGCGACATCCGGCCCGAAGACGATGATGAAGACCCGCAGGATCGCATAGGCACCGACCTTGGTCATCACCGCGAAGAGCGCCGCGACGGGCGCAGGAGCGTTCGAATAGGTGCCCGGCAGCCAGAACTGCACGGGGAAGACCGCCGCCTTGATGGCGAAGACGATGAGCAGCAGCATGGCCGCGACGCGCACGAGCGCCGCATCCTCCGGCGCGATCTCGCGGACCTTCACCGCCAGATCGGCGATGTTGAGCGTGCCTGTCGAGGCATAGAGCGTGCCGAGCGCGAAGAGGAAGAGCGTCGAGCCGGCGAGGTTCATCACGACATATTGGAGGCCCGCCTGCAGCCGGACCCGGCCGCCGCCGTGGATCATCAGCCCGTAGGAGGCGATGAGCAGGATCTCGAAGAAGACGAAGAGGTTGAAGGCGTCGCCGGTGAGGAACGCCCCGCAGATGCCCATGAGCTGGAACTGGAAGAGCGCATGGAAATGCCGGCCCCGCCTGTCCCATCCCGTCGCCATGGCATGGATGAGCACGATGAGCCCTAGGACGGCCGTCAGAAGCACCATCGCGGCGGAGAGGTGATCGAGGACGAGCACGATCCCGAAGGGCGCAGGCCAGTCGCCGAGCCGGTAGACCTGCTCGCCGGAGCCGGCGGCGACGTTGAGGAGGCCCACGGCGATGGCGACGAGCGCGGCTGCGCCGGCGGTGGAGGCAGAGCGGGCCAGCACGATATCGTGCCGCATGACCCAGGCGATGAGCGGCGCCAGCATCGCCGGCAGCACCACAGGCGCGATGATCCAGTGGTTCATCATGGCTGCGGCCTCACGGGCGTATCGTCGTCATAGCCCGGGTCCGGCCCCGGGCTCTGCGTGTCGCGGCCCTCGGGGCCCTCGGTCTCGCCCTCCGGCAGGGCGCGGCCCATGTCGATGTGATCGTCGCCGATGTCGAGATAGGCGCCGAGCGAGATCATCACGAGGACGGCCGTCATCCCGAAGGAGATGACGATGGCCGTCAGCACCAGCGCCTGCGGCAGCGGGTCGGTATAGGGGCCGCCGCCCTCGTCGGCGAGGATCGGCGCCGCATTGATGGAGAGCCCCCCGGTCGAGAAGAGGAAGACGTTGACGGCGTAGCTGAGCAGCGCCAGCCCCAGGATCACCGGGAAGACGCGGAGCCGCAGGATCAGGTAGACCCCGCCCGCCGTCAGCACGCCCACCGAACTCGCGACCACGATCTCCATCTCAGACCTCCTCGCCTTCGGAGGGCACGGGCGCCGTGCCATCGGCGCGCCGCGACGAGGGATCGTAGTCCATCGGCTCGAGGTTGACCGTCTCGCCCGCATAGCGGGCCATGCGGCTGAGCGAATAGAGCATCAGCATCACCGCGCCGAGCACGGCGAGGAACACGCCGAGGTCGAAGAACATCGCCGAGGCCCATTCGAATTCCTCGATCCAGGGCCATTTCACATAGCCATAGGCGGAGGTGAGGAAGGGCAGCCCGGCAATCCAGGCGCCCATGCCCGTCAGCCCGGCAATGATGACGCCCCAGCCGATCAGCGAGTGATATTCCCAGCGCTGGCGGTCCATCGTCCAGGCGAAGCCCGAGGCCATGTACTGCATGAGGAGCGCGATGGAGAAGACGAGCCCCGCCACGAAGCCGCCGCCCGGATTGTTGTGGCCCCGCAGGAAGATGTAGAGCCCGACGAGCAGCGCGATGGGCATCATGACGCGGGTGCCGACGACCATCATCAGCGGGTGGCGGTCGCGGGAGCGGTCGGCCGCAAAGGTCCAGTTGCGCAGGCGCTTGCCGGCGCGGCCGCGCAAGAGCGATTCCATAAGCGCGAAGATGATGACCCCGGCGATGCCGAGCACGATGATCTCGCCGTAGGTGTCATAGCCCCGGAAGTCGACGAGGATGACGTTGACGACGTTGTGCCCGCCGCCGCCCTCATAGGCATTGGCGAGGAAGTAATCCGAGATGCTCTCCACGTCGCGGCGCATAAAGGCATAGGCGAGCCCGCCCACCCCTGCGCCGGCGGCGATGCCGATGATGCCGTCGCGGATGCGGCGCATCCCCGAGCTGTCGGTCGGCGTCGTCTTCGGCAGGTAGTGGAGTGCGAGGAGGAGGAGCAGGATCGTCACCGTCTCCACCGAGATCTGGGTGAGCGCCAGATCGGGGGCGGAGAGATAGACGAAGCCGATGGAGACCATGAGCCCGCAGATCGAGATCACCACCAGCGCCAGGAACCGCCGGCGATGGAGGAGGATCACGGAGAGCGTCGCCACCAGCATCAGCACCCAGCCGACGACGGCGATGGGCGGGATGGGCAGGAGCGGCCGGCTGACGGGGGCGAGGCCCCGCCCGAAGAAGGCGACGAGCGCCGAGGCGAGGGTCGCGACGACGAAGACGGCGAGGTAGCGCGACACGGCGCCGTTGTGCATCCCCTCCGCCACGGCGCGCGAGCCATGGACGAGCCCGGTCATCATCCGGTCGAAGATCACCTTCGCCTCCGGCCGCGGCGCGGCGATCCAGAGCCGGTCTAGCGGGCGGTGGACTGCCAGGAGGATCAGGCCGCCGACGATGGCGATGATCGACATGATCAGCGCAGGCGTCACCCCGTGCCAGAGCGCCAGATGGGTGTGGATCTCCTCCCCCGTCACGGCGGAGGCTGCCATGTCGACGATGGGGCCGGCGACGAAGGCGGGGAAGAGCCCGGAGGCCACGACCAGCACCACGAGCACCGCCGGCGGCAGCCACATGCCGAAGGGCGGGTCATGCGGGTGGTCGATGCTCTCGTCCTTCTGCCGCCCGAGGAAGGTGTGGAAGATGAAGCGGAAGGAATAGGCGACGGAGAGGAGCGCTCCCAGCGTCGCCAGCACCGGCACGAGCCAGGCATTCTCCCACCAGACGGTATGAGACGCCTCCTCCAGCATCATCTCCTTCGACAGGAAGCCGTTGAAGAGCGGGATGCCGGCCATGGAGAGCGCGGCGAGGATGCCGATGGCGCCGGTGATCGGCATGAGGGCGAGGAGCCCGCCGAGCCGCTTGATGTCACGCGTATGGGTCGCGTGATCGACGATGCCGGCGGTCATGAAGAGCGCCGCCTTGAAGGTCAGGTGGTTGAAGACGTGGAAGACCGCGGCGATGGCCCCCGCCTCCGTCCCGAGACCGAGGAGCAGCGTCAGAAGGCCGAGGTGCGAGACGGTCGAGAAGGCAAGGAGCGCTTTCAGGTCGTCCTTGAAGAGCGCGATCAGCGCGCCGAGCACCATGGTGACGAGCCCGGTGGTGGCGACGATGTAGAACCACAGCTCCGTCCCCGCCAGCACCGGCCAAAGCCGCGCCATCAAGAAGATGCCGGCCTTCACCATTGTCGCCGAGTGCAGATAGGCCGAGACGGGCGTCGGCGCGGCCATGGCGTGCGGAAGCCAGAAGTGGAAGGGGAACTGCGCCGATTTCGTGAAGGCCCCGGCGAGGATCAGTAGTAGCGCCGGCAGGTAGAGGGGGCTCGCCTTGATCGCCTCGCCCGCCTGCAGGATGTCCGTCAGCTCGTAGCTGCCGGCGATCTCGCCGAGGATCAGCATGCCGCCAATCATGGCGAGCCCGCCGGAGCCGGTGACGGCCAGCGCCATCCGCGCGCCCTGCCGGCCTTCCGGCAGGTTCTTCCAGTAGCCGATGAGCAGGAAGGAGGTGAGCGAAGTCAGCTCCCAAAACACCAAGAGCATCAGGATGTTGTCGGAGAGAACGATGCCCAGCATCGCCCCCTGGAAGAGCAGCAGATAGGTGAAGAACTCCCCCATCGGATCCTCGCCCGACAGGTAGAACCGCGCATAGAGCGTGATGAGCAGCCCCACGGCGAGGATCATCACCGCGAACATGAGCCCGAGCCCGTCGAGGAAGAAGCTGGCCGACAGGCCGAGCGGCGGGAACCAGGCGAAGCTCTTCTGGTAGACCTGCCCCTCCATCACGCCCGGCGCCAGCGTCAGCAGCATCAGGAGCGCGAGGGCGGTCGGAATCGCCGCGAAGGTGGCGCAGGCGTTGCGGCCCGCGCGGATCATCACCCCGGGGACCAGGGCCCCCAAGAATGGCAGAAGTGCAATGATTGGAAGGAGGCCCGCGCCGCCCATGCCCGCCCCTTCGGCCGAATCGTTCCGAAATGTTCTAACGGCTGCGGCGGGGGGAGAAAACGGCGCCCGGCGATAAACGCGACGATGTGAGCGGGGCGCACCGCCCGGAGCGGACCCAAGGCCCGCCCGCGGCGGGCCCCAGGGGTCTCAACTCGAGATACTTCGGGCCCGGGTCCGGGGCCCGGGACCGGCCGTCAGGTCTGGCGGTAGAACAGATGCGCGCCGATCTGCGCGGTCTGCGGGAAGCGGCGGGCCCAGGAGGGGCGCACGGCCGTGGTGTGGTAATAGGTCGCGCCGCCGGTCAGCTCGCGGTCGGCGCCGTCGAGCATCAGCCGGGCGACCTTGCCGACGCGGCTCCAGGCGGCCTGCTCATGCACCACCTCGGGCGAGCCGTCGCAGGTATAGGTGAACTGGCACTGATACTGCGCGCCGGTGCCCTGATGGATCACGCCGCAGACGGAGCCGGGGAAGCGGGGGGAATCGACGCGGTTCATGATGACCTCGGCGACGGCGAAGAGGCCGCGGGCGGCTTCGCCCCGGGCCTCGAAATAGAGCGCCTCGGTCAGGCATTGCCACTCGGCACCGCCGGAGGCGGACGGCAGGGAAGCGAGGAAAGCGTCGGAATAGGCGATATCGCCCGTGGCACCCATGGCGGTCAGCCGGTCTTCCGACGGCGCCGTCACGGCGAGAAGCCGGGCTTCGGGCGCTTCCGAGAGCGCCTGACGTTCCTGGCCCAGAAGGTCGGAAAGCTGGCCGGCAAGCGCGGTGTCGGCCGCGGCAGCGCCGGGGAGCGACAGGCCGGTCGCAACCGACATGGCCAGCATAAGAAAGGCGCCCTTGAGCGCCCGGTGTCCCGCCTTCGCGATCCGCATTGTCTCTCATTCCCTTCCGGCGCGACCTGCTGCCGCGCGAGCAGGCCGCTCCTAGGCGGATGGGGTTAAGAGGTCGAATCCCGTGCCCGGGATGCCGGCAGGTTCGGCGGAATCTCGCCCAAAACGCAGGCAAATCGAGAACGGGGGAACCGTTGCAGGGGCGCCACCGCCCTCAGGCGGGGAGCTCCGCAGCCGTTCGGCGCTCGGCGATTGCGAGCTGCGCGGCGGCGAGTCGCGCCAGCGGCACCCGGTAGGGCGAGCAGGAGACATAGGTGAACCCCTCGCCCCGGCAGAAGGCGATGGCCCTGGGGCTGCCGCCATGCTCGCCGCAGATGGCGAGCGTCACGTCGGGTCGCCCCTTCCGCCCGCGCGCGGCGCCGATCTGCAGCAGCTCTCCCACCCCCTCGGTATCGAGAAGGTGGAACGGGTCCTCCTCGTAGACGCCGCGGCGGATATAGGCGCTCATGAAGCGCCCGGCATCGTCGCGGCTGAGCCCGTAGGTCATCTGCGTGAGGTCATTGGTGCCGAAGGAGAGGAAGCTCGCGTGCTGGGCGATATCGGCGGCGCGGAGCGCGGCGCGCGGCGTCTCGACCATGACGCCGAGCCGGTACTCGACCATGTCGCCGGTCTCGCTGCGCACCGCCGCGGCCACCGCCTCGATCATCGCCTTCACCACCTCGACTTCGCGCGCGGCGGAGACGAGGGGGATCATGATCTCGGGCACCACCGGCGCTCCGGCCCGGCCGGCCTCGATGGCCGCCTCGAAGATGGCGCGGGCCTGCATCTCGTAGATCTGCGGCACGGCGATGCCGAGCCGCACGCCGCGCATCCCCAGCATCGGGTTGTATTCGCTGAGCGCCTCCACCCGCGCCTTCACCTCGGCATGGGGCTTGCCGAGCATCACCGCCATGTCCTTGAGGCCGCGCGTGTCGGTCGGCAGGAATTCATGGAGCGGCGGGTCGAAGAGCCGGATGCAGACCGGCCGCCCGCCCATGATCTCGAAGAGCCGGATGAAGTCGCCCCGCTGCAGCGGCAGAAGGCGCGAGAGCACGGCGGCGCTTTCCTCGTCGGTCTCGGAGAAGATTACCTCGCGCATGAGCCCGATGCGGCCATCCTCGAAGAACATGTGCTCGGTGCGGCAGAGCCCGATGCCCTCCGCCTGGAAGCGCCGCGCCACCTCGGCATCGCCGGGCGTGTCGGCATTGGCGCGGACGCCGATGTCGCGCTCGGCATCCGCCCAGGCGAGGAGCGTGCGGAAGCTGTCGTCGAGCCCCGCCTCGACCAGCCGCACCTCGCCGGCGATGATCTCGCCGGTGGTGCCGTCGACCGTGACCCAGTCGCCGGGCTTCAGCCGCCGTCCGCCCGGCGCCAGCACCTGGCCTTGCCGGTCGATGGAGAGGTCCCCGGCGCCGACGACGCAGGGCAGGCCGATGCCGCGCCCGATGACGGCGGCATGGCTGGTGACGCCGCCGCGGATCGTGACGATGGCGCGTGCCGCCTGCATGCCGCGGATATCCTCCGGGCTGGTCTCGCGGCGGATGAGGATGGCGGGCTCGCCGCGCCCGGCGCTCGCCTCCGCCTCCTCCGCCGTCAGCACGAGCCGGCCGGTGGCGGCGCCGGGCGATGCGGCGATACCCCGGGCCACGATGTCGCGCTCCGCCGCCGGGTCCACCTGCCGGTGAAGGAGCGCGGTCAGCGCCACGGGCGGGATGCGCATCACCGCCTCCGCCTCGGGGATGATGCCCTCGCTGGCGAGGGACACGGCGATCTTCACCGCGGCCTTCGGCGCGCGCGGCAGGCGCACGGCGTCGAGAATGGCGATGCGGCCCGATTCGATGGTGAACTCCACCTGCATCTCCTCGCGGAGCCGCTGCCGGCAGAGGTCGCCCGCCGCGCGGAGCTCGGCAAAGGCCTCGGGCGCGCATTCCTCGAGCGAGGGCCCGCGCGGATCATTCGTCAGATAGAGCGCGCCCGAAGCCGCGGAGAGCGCCTCGCGGCCCTGGCTCTGGCGGAGGTAACGGCCGGTGATCTGCGGCTCGCCGGTTTCGGGATCGACGAAGCCGATGACGCCCGAGCCGCTCTCGCCCGGGCCGACGCCCAGCGCCATGGCCTGCACGACGAGCCCGAGCCCCGCATCGGCCGGCGCGCCCTTCGACTGACGGAGGAGCCTTGCCGACGTGCCCTCCCAGGCGCGCGCCATCGAGCGGAGCACCTCGGCGAGCTGCACCTGAGGCGCCTCGGGGAAGGGCTCCTCCATCTCCTCCTCATAGGTCTCGCGCATGGCGGCCACCGCCTCGGCGCTGGGCGCGTCGGGCAGGAGGAAGAGATCGGGATCGAGTCGTGAGACATGCTCGGCATAGGACTGGATGAAGCGCAGATAGAGCGCGTTGGCCGCCTCCTCGCCGATGCTGTCGCAAAGCGCCGCATGGCGGGCGTCGTTCATGCCGATGTTGAGGATCGCGGAGGGCCCGCCCCAATCCTGGTCGAGGCTGGAGGGCCGCACGCACAGAAGCGGCGCCGGGCCGAAGGGGGCGAGGATCTCGCCGACGGGCGGCGCCTTGCCGCGCGCGATCTCGTGGACCGCATCGAAGGAAAGCGCGACAGTCGTCGGCACGTTGAAGCCGAGCCGCACCAGCCGCTGCAGGCATTTCGCCCGGCCGCCATGCACCGCCGCCGCCATCCGCGCGGTCTGCGTGATCGGCGTCACCTTCTCGAAGCGCGCGACTTGCTGCATTGCGGCATCACCTCCGGGGGCACCATGCGCCCCCGGCGGGTGCCGATCAAGCTGTCAGCCCTCGAGCCGGGTCAGGTCGGCGCTTTTCAGGCACACGGCGCGGATCCGGTTGAGGAGATTCAACCGGTTGCGGCGCAGAACCTGATTGTCGGCATTGACCTGCACCGCCTCGAAGAAGGCGTCGATCGGGGCGCGGAGCGCGGCCATGGCCGCCATGGCGCCGGCGAAATCCTCCGCCTCGAGCGCGGGGGTGATCTTCGCCTCCGCCGCGTCCAGCGCATCGAAAAGCGCCACCTCCGCCGGGTCTTCAGTGAACTTGCGCTCGGCGCCGAAGGAATATTCGACGCCATCGGCCGCCTCGGCCTGGCTGAGGATGTTGTTAGCGCGCTTGAAGCCCTGCACGAGGTTCACGCCGTCGTCGGTCTTCAGCACCTCCGCCAGCGCCTCGGCCCGCGCCGCCACCTGCGCGAGATCGGCGGCATCGCCGGTCAGGCAGGCGTCGATCACGTCATGCGCAAGGCCCCGGTCGCGGAGCGCGACCTTGAGGCGGTCATGGAAGAACCGCATGAGATCAGGTACATCGGTGAGCTTGTTCGCGGCGAGGATCAGCTCGTCGAGCGGAAGGCGCAGGCCGTCCGTCAGGATCAGCCGGATGACGCCCAGCGCCGCGCGGCGGAGCGCGAAGGGGTCCTTCGAGCCGGTGGGCTTCTCGCCCACGGCCCAGAAGCCGGCCAGCGTGTCGAGCTTGTCGGCCAGCGCCAGCGTGACGGAGAGGGGGGCGGTGGGCACGTCATCCGAGGGGCCGAGCGGGGCGTAATGCTCCTGCGCCGCGGCGGCGACCTCGGGGGCATGGCCGGCGGCTTCGGCGTAATAACGCCCCATAAGCCCCTGCAATTCGGGGAATTCCCCCACCATCTCGGAACGGAGGTCGGCCTTGCAGATGGCGGCCGCCGTGGCGGCCTCTTCGGCATCGGCCCCGACCATCGGTGCGATGATGCGGGCAAGCGCCGCGATGCGGGCCACGCGCTCGGCCTGGGTGCCCAGCTTCGACTGGAAGGTGACGCGGGCGAGCCCTTCGGCCATGCCCTCGAGCCCGCGGGCCTTCACCTCGCGCAAGTCATTGTCCCAGAAGAACTTTGCATCCGAGAGCCGGGCGCGGAGCACGCGCGAATTGCCGGCGAGGATGGCGGCGCCGCCATCCGCCGCCTCGATATTCGCGACCGTGATCCAGGCCTCGATGCGGCCCGATTTCGGGTTTCTCACCGAGAAGAACTTCTGGTGCTCCTTCATCGAGGTCTGCAGCACTTCCGGCGGCAGGCCGAGGAAGGCCTCCTCGATCCGCCCCATCAGCGCCACCGGCCATTCGACAAGGCCCGCGACCTCGGCCAGCAGGCCCTCGTCCTCCACCACCTCGAAGCCCTTGGCGAAGGCGAGCTGGGTGGCGTCGTGGCGGATCGTCTCGGCCCGGCTCTCGGGGCGGAGGATCACATGAGCGGAGGTGAGCTTCGCCTCGTAATCCTCGAAATCGCGGACGGAAAAATCCGCAGGCCCCATGAAGCGGTGGCCGCTCGTCCGGTCGCCGGCGCGGATCCCGTCGAGCTCGAAGGGCACCACCTCGGTGCCGCCCTCATCGGAGAGCACACAGAGGATCCGGTGCAGGGGCCGCACCCAGCGCAGACTCCCGGCGCCCCAGCGCATCGACTTCGGCCAGGGGAAATTGCGGATGGTGGTCTCGAGCACCTCCGCCACGATCTCCGCCGCCGGGCGGCCGGGGGTCGTGATCGTCGCGAAATAGGCCTCGCCCTTCTTGTCGGGCCGCACCTCGAGGTCATCGCGGCTGAGCCCGGTCGAGCGGAGGAACCCCTCGACTGCCTGCTCCGGCGCGCCGACCTTCGGGCCCTTGCGCTCCTCCCGCCGCTCCTGGCTGGCCTCGGAGAGGCCCTCGACCACCAGCGCCAGCCGCCGCGGCGTCGCGAAGGCGGCGGCGGAGGCATAGGTGAGCCCGGCCTCGACGAGCCCGTCGGTCATGAGTTTCTTCAGATCTTCCGAGGCCTTGCCCTGCATCCGCGCCGGGATCTCCTCGCTGAAGAGTTCGATCAGCAGCTCTTTCATTCCTCGTACTCCTCGGGCGCGGGCGGGCAGCCCTCCGGCGCATCCTCACCGTCATAGACGGCGGCGCCACAGGGGTTGATCTGGTGCCAGGCATAGGCCCGGCCATCGGGGAAGAGGGCGTAGACCCTGTCGATCCCGTAGGTGACATTCGCCTGCCCCAGCACCGCCACGGCCTCGCCGGCCTCGAGCGCGTCGCCGATGGCCTCAGCGTTATAGCAGTCGAACCAGCCGGGGCCGGTCAGCGGCTCCGCCTCCGGATAGGGGGCGAAGGCTTCCGGGTCGAGACCGGGCAGAACCAGGCAGGCGCGGTAGCGGATCGGCGAGGAAGTCGCGTCGATCGCCTTGGCATTTTCGAACCTCACCGGGGTCAGCTCGCCCGTTTCGGCGGCGGTGAGTTGCACATCCTCGACCTCGGTCTCGAAATAGAAGGCGCGCGTCTGCAGATACCACATGCCGCCGCCGAGGAGCAGCGCCACGGCCAGCATCAGGGCGATGGCGAGCCGAGCCATCAGGCGGCCTTCGCCGCGTCGGTGGTCACGAAGGCATCGGCGCAGGCCTTCGCCAGCGCCCGCACCCGGCCGATATAGGCCTGCCGCTCGGTGACGGAGATCACCCCCCGCGCGTCGAGCAGGTTGAAGAGGTGCGAGGCCTTGATGCACTGGTCATAGGCCGGATGTGCCATGACGATGCGCTTGCCCGTCCGCGGGTCGATCTCCTCCGCCGAGAGGAGCCGCGCGCATTCCGCCTCGGCATCGTTGAAATGCTGGAGGAGCATGTCGGTCGTCGCCGCATCGAAGTTGTGGCGGGAGTATTCCTCCTCCGTCTGGCGGAAAATATCGCCATAGGTCAGGGGGATAGGCGATTGCGGATCGTTGAACGGCATCTCCATCACATGCTCGACGCCGAGTACATACATGGCGAGCCGCTCGAGCCCGTAGGTCAGCTCGCCCGAGACCGGGCGGCAGTCATGGCCGCCGACCTGCTGGAAATAGGTGAACTGGCTCACCTCCATCCCGTCGCACCAGACCTCCCAGCCGAGCCCCCAGGCGCCGAGGGTCGGGCTTTCCCAATCGTCCTCCACGAAGCGGATGTCATGGCTGGCCATGTCGATACCGATGGCCTCGAGGCTGCCGAGGTAAAGCTCCTGCAGGTCCGGCGGCGAGGGCTTCAGGATCACCTGATACTGGTAGTAATGCTGCATCCGGTTCGGATTTTCGCCGTAGCGCCCGTCGGTTGGCCGGCGCGAGGGCTGGACGTATGCGGCGGCCCAGGCCTTTTCGCCGAGCGCGCGCAGCGTCGTCGCCGGATGGAAGGTGCCGGCGCCGACCTCCATGTCGTAGGGCTGCAGGATGGCGCAGCCGCGACCCGACCAATAGGTCTGCAGGCGCAGGATGATCTCCTGAAAGCTCCTCGGGGCGTCGGCCATGGCGCGGCTCCTCATGACGGGGTCGGCGGGGGCATAGTCCCCCGGGGCAAGAGGGTCAATCGCGCCACGGAATCCGCGCAATTGCAGGGGCTCGCGGGATTTTCGGGTGCGGGTCGGGCGGAGCGCGGCTAAAGGGGGGCAAAGACGGCCGCCCGGGCGGCTCACGACGCAGGATCGAGGAAGCTTTTTGTGAAGAGATTGAGGGTACTGGCCCTGCTTTGGGGTCTGGTTGCGGGCGGGGCCGTTGCCGCGCAGGAGGGTGTCTGGGTCCAGGTGGAGGCCTTGCCGACGCTGACGGCCGCGCAGGATCGCGTGCGCGACTATGCGGGCGACCTGCCCGATGTGGTGGGCTACGCGCTGACCTCCGGCTGGTACGGCATCGCCATCGGGCCCTATTCCCGCGACGATGCCTCCGCCGTCCTGCGGCAATTGCGCGCCTCCGGCGCCATCCCGGGCGACAGCTATATCGTCACCGGCAGCACCTTCCGCCAGCAATTCTGGCCCATCGGCGCCGGCGCGCCGGTCACCGCCCAGCCGCTCCCCGAGGGGCTGGAGCCCTCCGTCGAGGTGACCGAGACCGCCCCGCTGGCCGAGGTGGCCGAGCCCGAGCCCGAGCCCGCCCCGGTGGTCGACGAGACCCCGGCGCAGGCGCGGCAGAGCGAGGCGCTGCTCACCCGCGAGGAGAAGATGGAGCTGCAGGTCTGGCTCCAATGGGCCGGCTTCTACGAGGGCGCCATCGACGGCGCCTACGGCCGCGGGACCCGCGGCTCGATGGCCGCCTGGCAGGGCGCGAGGGGCTATGAGGAAACGGGCGTGCTCACCACGCGCCAGCGCGCCGAGCTCTACGCGGAGTACAACGCCGTGCTGGAGGGGATGGACCTCGCCCCCGTCCGCGATGCCGAGGCCGGCATCGAGATGATCATGCCGACGGGCGCCGTGGCCTTCTCGACCTATGCGCCGCCCTTCGCCCGCTACGAGCCGGTGAGCCCGGACCTGCCGGTCCAGATGCTGCTCATCAGCCAGCCGGGCGATCAGGACCGCTTCTTCGGCCTTTACGAGATCCTGCAGACGCTCGACGTGATCCCGCCCGAGGGCCCGCGCGAGCGCACTGCGGATCACTTCACCATTGAGGGGCTGGACGGCGAGCGCCATGCCTTCGTCGAGGCCTGGGCCGAGGGCGGCGAGATCAAGGGCTATGCCCTCATCTGGATCGCCGGCGACGAGGAGCGCTTCACGCGGCTCCTTGCCGAGATCCGCCCGAGCTTCACGCGGCTCCCGGGCGTCCTCGACCCCGCCGTCGCGCCCCCGGGCGAAGACCAGGCCATCGACCTCGTCTCCGGCCTCGCCGTGCGCCAGCCGCTGCGGACGCGGACGGGCTTCTTCGTCTCGGAAGACGGCGCCGTCCTCACGAGCGCAGGGGCCGTAGCCGGTTGCGGTGAGGTGACCATCGGCAGCACCAACGCCGAAGTGATCGGCGAGGATGCGGCACTCGGCCTCGCGGTTCTGGCGCCGCGGGCGACGCTCGCGCCGCTCTCGGTCGCCTCCTTCCAGACGGGCGTGCCGCTCATCGGCGCCGAGGTGGCGGTGGCCGGCTTCCCCTTCGGCGGCGTGCTGGCGACGCCGGCCCTGACCTTCGGCGAGCTGGCCGACATCCGCGGGCTGAACGGCGAGGACACGCTGAAGCGCCTGTCGCTCTCGGCCGAGGAGGGCGACGCCGGCGGGCCGGTCTTCGACAAGACCGGCGCGGTCCTCGGCATGCTCGCAGAGCCGGCGGCGACGGGGGGCACGCAGCTCCCCGCCGATGTCAGCTTCCTGGTGGAGACGGATGCGATCCTGCCGGTGCTGGACGCCGCGGGCGTCCCGGCCGGCGCGAGCACGCGCGCGACGCCGATGAGCCCCGAGATGCTGACGCGCCACGCCGGCGACGTCGCGGTGCTGGTGAGCTGCTGGGAGTGAGCGGGACGGGTGGGTTGCGCCCCCCGTCTGGCCCGCGGCGTAGGGGGGGGGTGTAACCCACCTTCCTCCGTCGGATTTAAGCACTTCTGCTCCGCGGAAGACGAAAACCGACGCCAGGCTTAGGATGGGTTTGTAACCCACCTTCCTCCCCCACTCCCAATCCTGACCTCACCGCGCAGGGCGAGCGCCGGCCCGGGGGTTGGCGCTCCTGACGGTTGAGCGGCGCGCTTTATGGCGCCACCACTCCCTCGCTCGCCGTCGCGCCTGACCTCACCAGAGCGCCAGCCCGCGGGACGGGCCGGCGCTCGCCCTGCGCCTGCGGCGCGCACCGGGCGGGGCACGGCCCAGCCGTCGCGCACCCTACCCCACCAAGATCGCCCGGAAATCGTTGATATTCGTCCCGGTCGGCCCCGGCACGAAGAGGTCTCCCAGCTGCGCGAAGGCGCCGTAGCTGTCGTGGGCCGCGAGGAGCGCCGCCGGGTCCGCGCCCAGCGCGCGGAGCCGGCCGGCGCTGCCGCCGTCCGCGAAGGCCCCGGCATTGTCCTCCGTCCCGTCGATGCCGTCGGTATCGGCCGCGAGCGCCCTCACCGGCAGGCCTTCCGCCGCCAGCGCCACGGCCAGCGCGAACTCGCCGTTCCGGCCGCCCCGGCCCCCGGACGCCCCCAGCGTCACCGTCGTCTCGCCGCCCGAGAGCAGCACCACCGGCAGCGCGAAGGGCCGGCCCTTCAGCGCCACCTCCCGCGCCAGCGCCGCATGGACCTTCGCCACCTCCCGCGCCTCGCCCTCGACGGCATCGGAGAGGATCGCCGCGGCGACCCCCGCTGCCTCCGCCCGCGCCGCCGCTGCCTCCAGCGAGCGGGCGGCCGAGGCGATGACGCGCCACTCGTGGCCCGCGAAGCCCGGGTCTCCCGGCAATGGCGCCGGGTTCTCCTCCCCCGCGAGCGCCCGGGCGGCGGCGTCCGGCAGGCTTATGCCCCAGGTCTCCACCAGCCGCCGCGCCTCCGCCCGTGACCCGGCCCCCGGGACCGTGGGGCCGGAGGCGACCTCCTCCGGTCGGTCGCCCGGCACGTCGGAGACGATCAGCGTCACCACCCGTGCCGGGGCCGCCGCCAGTGCCAGCCGCCCGCCCTTCACCTCCGAGAGCTCCCGCCGGATGGCGTTCATCACCGAAATCGGCGCGCCGGAGGCGAGAAGCGCCTCGTTCACCGCCACCTCGTCGGCCAGCGTCATTCCCGGCCCCGGGGCGGGCAGCAGCGCCGAGCCGCCGCCGGTGATGAGCGCCACGACGAGGTCGTCCGCCGTCAGCCCCCGAAGGAGGCCGAGCATCTCCACCGCCGCCGCCGCGCCGGCCGCATCCGGCACCGGATGCGCAGCTTCGCGCAGCGCCAGCCGCTCCAGCGGCGCCCCGTAGCCGTAGCGCGTAACGATGAGGCCGGTCAGCGGGCCCTCCCACGCCGCCTCGAAGGCCCCAGCGAGCTGCGCCGCGCCCTTGCCGGCGCCGATCACCACGGTCCGGCCCTTGGGTCGCTCCGGCAGCTGGCCCTTCAAGGCCTCCGCCGGGTCCGCAGCCGCGATGGCCGCCTCGAAGAGGCCGATGAGGAAGGCCCTCCGGTCGAAGCCGGGCTCAGAAATCGAAGTCATGCCGTCTCGGCGCCGGGCGCTGCGGCACGCCCGGCAGGATGCAGAGCATCTCGTAGACGAGCGCCGCCGCGACCATGGCCGTGTTGCCCGTGGCGTCGAAGGGCGGCGAGACCTCCACGAGGTCGCAGCCGACGAGGTTGCACCCGGCGAGCCCCCGGATGATCTGCAGCGCCTGCCAGTCGGCGATGCCGCCCGCCTCTGCCGTGCCCGTGCCAGGGGCGAGGCCGGGGGCGAGGCTGTCGATGTCGAACGACAGGTAGAGCGGCGCGTCGCCCACATATTCGGCCACCTGCGCCATGAGGGGCCTCAGGTCGCGCCCCGCCACCTCCTCGCCCGTCACGATCTGCCAGCCGAGCTCGCGCCCCCAGTCGAAATCCTCCGCCGCATAGCCGGTGCCACGGAGGCCGATCTGCACGACGCGGGCATCGTCGAGCACACCCGCCTCATGCGCCCGGCGGAAGGGCGTGCCATGGGCCAGCGCCTCGCCGAACATCGCCTCGTTCACATCGGCATGGGCGTCGATATGGACGAGCGCGAGGGGCCCGTAGCTTTCCGCAACGCCCTGGAGCGCCGGAAAGGTCAGCGTGTGATCGCCGCCCAATGTCACCGGCACGGTGCCGCCCGCGGCGACGCGGCCGATGGCCTGGCGGATGATCTCGACCGAGGCCTCGAGGTTGAAGAGGTTGATCGGCACGTCGCCGATATCGGCGATCTGCAGGTGATCGAAGGGCGCGGCGCCGGTGGCCATGTTGTAGGGCCGCAGCATCCGGCTCTCGTCGCGGATGGCCCGGGGCCCGAGCCTCGTGCCGGGGCGGTTGGAGGTGCCGATGTCCATCGGCACGCCGAGAACCGCGGCATCGAGCCCCTCCGGCCCCTCGGCCGTGGGGAGCCTCATGAAGGTCGCCGGCCCGCCGGGGCGCGGCATGTCGTTGCCGCCGAGCGGCTGGTTGTATCCAGGTGCCATCGGGGCCAGTGAAGCGGGTTTCCTGGCCTCTGGGAAGGCTCTTCGGGGGAAACGGACGCAGGCGGCGATGACCGGGCCAAGGAAATCGCGCGATTTCCGTGCAGGGGTTCGCCCCGGAAACCCCTCGCGCCGGCCGGGCGCCCCATCTTGCGAAAGTCTGGAGCGGGTGGCGGGAATCGAACCCGCGCGTTCAGCTTGGAAGGCTGACAGGCTACCATTACATCACACCCGCCGGCCGGCCTTCGCTAGGTCAAGCCGGGGAGGTAGTCAAGAACCGGGGGATCGGCGGCTGGCGGCTGCCGGAGCGCGCGCCGCCAGCCGGCCGGAGGGCGCACCGCCTGCCCCCGCCCCGGCGCCCTTGGACAAATCCCTTCTCAACCACCCCCTTTCGGGTAGAGTGGCAGCGGGAGGAGATCTGAATGGCCGCCATGTCGGAGCGCCGCTGGCCTGCGGGCGAGGCGGTCGGGGACGCAATCCCTCAGCTATCGCAGACGATGTCGTTCCAGCCGGTGGAATCGGTGCGCCGGGCGCTCCTGCTCCTTCGGATGCTGAACGAGCACGGTGTCGCCAAGGTCCGCGACCTCGCGACCGACACCGGGCTGCCTAAGGCCACCATCGTCAGGATGCTCGAGACGATGATCGCGGAGGGCTATGTCACGCGCGACGAATGCCTCGGCGGCTATTCCGTCACCTCACAGGTCAAGGCGCTGAGCTCGGGATATACGGTGAGCCATCAGGTGCTTGCCGCCGCGCGGGCGCATATCCACCCGCTGGCCGACCGGATCCTCTGGCCCGTCAGCGTGGCCACGGTCGAGAAGGACCAGGTGGTCGTCAAGTTCTCGACCTCGCCGCAAAGCTGCCTGTCCTATCCGTTCAACGTCCTCGGCGAGGTGATGGACCTGGCGCATAACGCGCTCGGCCGCGTCTGGCTCGCCTTTGCCTCGCAGGAGCTCAGCGACCGGCTCGTCGCCCGGCAGATCGGCGACCGCTGCGCGGCGGTGCGCGATGAATTGCTCGCGTCGCGCGGCGCGATCGTGGCGCAGGTGCGCCAGCAGGGCTTCGCCAAGTCGATCCCCATCAAGAACCTGAAGACGCGGCACGAATTCGTCGCGATGCCGCTGCGCAAGCGGGGCCGGCTCGTCGCCGCCGTCGGCGTCGGCTATTACGCCAGCGCCATGCAGGGCAAGCGCCTGTCGGAGACCGTCATCGACCCGCTCCGCCAGACGGTGGATGCCATCGAGGCGGAGTGGTCGGCTGCCGGCTAGAAGGCCTGCCGCGCGGCGCGGGCCGCGCTTTGCAGGAACCCGATGTCGGAGGAGACGGCGAGCGTCGTGACGCCGAGCCCGCGGAGCCAGGCGGTATCCGCATGTTCGGGCGCGGGCACGACCGCCATCACCCCCTTGCCGTGGCGCCTGGCGGCCTCCGCCACACGCTCCACGGAGGCGTTCAGATCGTCGGCGGAGCCGCGGGCATTGCGGAGCGACAGGCCGAGGTCCCCGCGGCCGATGAAGAGTGCATGGATGCCCTCGACCGCCGCGATGGCGTCGATGTCGTCGATGGCGGCGGCATCCTCGATCATCGCGATCACGGTCGCCTCCTCGTCCGCCATCTCGTAGTTGCGCGGACCCCTCCGGCCGTAGAAGCCCCCCCGCGCCGCCCCGGCGCCGCGCGTGCCGCCGATGTAGCGCCCGGCGGAGGCGACGACCTCCGCCTTGGCGACGCTGTCCACATGCGGGACCATCACGCCCGTCGCGCCGCAATCGAGCGCGGAGAGGATGCTCGCCGCCTCCGCCCGCGCCACCCGGACGATGGAGGCCACGCCGGAGGCCCTCGCGGCGAGGATGCCGACATCCAGCGTCTCCCGCGTCCAGGGGGCGTGCTCCTCGTCGAGGATGGCGAAGTCGAGCCCGACGCCGCCCAGCACCTCGATCACATGCGGCCCGGGCAGCTTGAGAAAGGTGCCCATGAGCGATGCGCCGCCCTGCAGCCGCGCGCGGAAGTCGTTGATGACATCGGGATCTGGCAGCATCGGGGCCTCCTCAGGCGAAGTAGAGTTCGAGCGCGTTGCGGTCGATCCGGCGGCGGTCGGCCGGATCGGGCACGGCGGCCATATAGCCCTTCAGCGCGAGCTCGTAGGACATATGCGCCTCCTGCCCGATGAAGGGCGCATCGCTCCCCCAGAGCAGGCGGTCAAGGCCGACCTCGGCGCGGATGAGCTCCATCACCTTGATCTCGTCGTCGATGGCCCTCTCGAAATCGGGGCGGCTGCCGTCCTTCGTCTTGCCGGCGAAGCGCCAGCCGGCGGAGACCTTCAGCCAGGTATGGCCCTTCTCGATGGCCCGGAGCGCGCCGGAGAGCTTGGGGCAATCGAGCCCGAGCGCGGGGTCGCAGCGTCCGTAATGGTCGATCACCGTATCGACGCCGACCTCGCCGAGCACCTCAAGCGTCTCCTCGTAATCGCCCGGCCCGGCAAGGAAATGCACATGCCAGCCGAGATCGCGGACCCGGTGGAAGAGCTGCCGGTAATCGTCGGTGCGGATATCCGGCGGCTCGCCGAAGACATGGGCGATGCGGAAGAGCCGGATGCCCACGACGCCGCATTCGTGCATCCGCGCCAGATCGAAGGGCGAGACCTGCGGCGTGACGCTCGCCGTGCCGCGCAGGCGCGGCTGCTGGCGCAGCGCCTCGATCATATAGTCGTTGTAGGTGCCGAAGAGGCTGATCCCCGCGATGACGCCGAAATGCACGCCATGGGCGTCGAGCATCTTGAGGAAGGTCTCTGCGGTGAAGGGATAATCCGGCCGGTTCCAGGCGCCGCCGGTGAAGGGCATCCCCTCGCGGAAGATATGGGCATGGGTGTCGACCAGCGGGGCGGTCTCGATGTCGGGCCGGGTCATCAGGATTTGCCCATCCGGTTGGCCATCTCCTCCCGCGTGAGGCTCGTGGCGGGCACGCCGCCCTTGAAGAGCCCGTGCCAGTGCCGCTTGGCGCAGAGCCAGTCGCCGTTGTCCTGACGGACGAACGTGTCCACCACGCGGGTGATCGAGATGGGCGGCGCGGTCTCCTGCGGGGGCGGGCCGTCCTTGGCGTAGAGCGTGCAGATCCAGGCGGCGGTGGCCGTGTCATCGCCCTCGAACTCGACGTGGAAATTGCCGACGAGATGGACATTGGTCCGCTCGCCGCGGTCGATGCGCCAGTTGTAGAACTCCTGGATCTCGCTGCGCCCGTCGTAGCGAACGCTGCTGCCGAGGAAGATGCCGTCCTCGGTGTAATGGGCCGAGGCATTGCGGCCCCAGTTGAAGTCGACGTCGTGCCAATAGGCGACGACCTTCTCGTGCAGATGGCGGGCGACCTCGCGCCTCGTCTCGGTGTTCATTCTCTTTCTCCTCCTCATTTCGGCCCCCTCGAGGGCCCTGTCTGATGCGTCGCGGCTCTTGGTCCGTCAGACGCCATGTCTGGCGGGGTCGGCCCCCATCGGGACAGGCTGCTGAACGCGCGGCCCCTGCACAAGGAACCGGGCGATCGCGCCGTCGCGGTAGCCGCGCAGCAGGTCGATGTTGTCGCGGTCGCCTATCGTCTGCCGGCTGTTGTGCCGCTGGTATTCGATCCAGTTCTCGACACTGTAGGTCTCGATCCAGCGGCCGGGGGTCTCGATGTCCTGCAGAAGCTGCCAGCGCTGCGCCCCGTCGCGCCGCCGGGCCCGGCTGCGGATCTCGATGGCGGCGAGGAAGCCGGCCGTGTCCTCCTCGGGCACCCGATAGGGGACCTGCACGACGACCCGCTCCTTCGTCTCGCGGACGGAGACCGGCAGCTCCGGCGCCACGAAGCGGCCTAGCGGCTGCAGGGCATCGCCCGGCAGGGGCGGCATGGGCCGCAGGAGCCCCAGCGCCGCGCCGCCTAACAGGACGAAGAAGACCAGCGTCATCGCGCCGCCGAGCCCGAGGGCATCTGCCGCCGCGCCCGCGACGATGCTGCCGGTCGTCAGGCCCGCGAAGGTCGATGTCTGGTGGATCGACATGACGCGGCCGACCACCCAGCGCGCGGCCGAGAGCTGCATGGTGCTGTTGAGGCAGGTGAAGCCCGCGACCGAACCGAAGCCGCCGAGCGGCAGGATCAGGGCGAGCTGCCAGAGCGAGGTCGCGAAACCGCTGCCGAGCGCGCACGCGGCCACGGCGAGAAAGGCGAAACGCACCATCCATTCGTTGCCGATCCGGTTGCGGACGATCTTGCTCAGGAAGGCGCTCAGAAGCGCGCCGAAGCCGTAGCAGCTCAGCACCATGCCGTAGGCGGCCGGGCCGCCGCGGGGCAGCGAGGTGGCGATCACCGGCAGGAGCGCCAGCGTATGGACCGCCCCGAAGGCGAAGACGAAGTTGCGGACAACGACGCTCGTCAGCGTCGGGGTCGACAGCACGTAGACCAGCCCGCTCCGCAGGGCCGAGAAGAAGCCCTCGCGCGGCAGGTCGCGCGGCTCCCGCGCCGGGCGCCATGCCAGAAGGAGGGAGCTCATCACCGCATAGAGCATCGCGCCCAGCGCCAGCGCGATCCAGGCCGGCACAGCCGCCAGAAGGATGCCCGTCGTCGCCGGCCCGATGCAGCGGGCGATGTTGTGGGCGACGTTGTTGAGCGCGACGGCCGAGGGGATCTCCTCCCGCGGCACCAGATCGCCGATGCTCGCCTGCCAGGCGGGGAAGTAGAAGGCCGATCCGCAGCCGACGAGGCAGGTCAGCGACAGCAGCACGAGCGGCGAGAGCACGCCCGAAAGCGCCAGCAGCGAGAGCAGGGCCACGATGGCCATCAGGAACAGATGCGCCGCGAGCATGAGGTTGCGCCGCTCGAACCCGTCGGAAAGGACGCCCACCGGGATCGACAGGAGCATCACCGGCAGCGTCGTCGCCGTATGCACCAGCGCGATGAGCAGCGCGGAGTCCGTCAGCGTCGTCATCAGCCATCCGGCGGAGACGAGCACCACCGTATTGCCGATGATCGAGGCGACGGACCCGGCCCAGAGCCGCCGGAACTCCGGCAGGCGCAGGATCCCGGTGACGGAATCGCTCGGCCCGCTGGCGGCGGTGGCGCTCACCTGAGGTAGTCGGCCATGCGGGCGAGCAGCTCGCTGCGGCCGCGGTCCGGTCTGTCGAGGATCAGGTAATGGGTGGTGTTCGGCGGATTGTAGTGAACGACGTCCTCGGCGTTCTTCAGATCCGCGATCAGCACCTCCATGTCGCTGTCCTGGCAGAGCGTGTCGAGCTCGGGATTGATGATGAAGACCTTGCAATAGACCTGATTGGCATGGAACAGCCGCTCGCCCGCGGCCATGTAGAACAGGTCCTCCAGCATGCCGTTGGGGCTGCGATAGGTCGGCGGGTCGCGGTCGTAGGAAGTAGGATCGCCATCGAGCAGCGCCTGGGAGAAGGCCTTGACCATGGCGGGGTCACGCCAGGCATCCTTGTCGTCGATGGGGACCTGACGATCCCAGTGCTCTTCGAGCAGGTCGATGGAATTGTAGTTGTAGTTGCCGTTCACCTGCTTGTTGAACCAGCCCGGCCGCTCGGGATCCTCGAAGCGGGAGCCGGGGCCGGAGCCATAGGTGCCGCCGCCGCCGTAGATCGTGTCGTAGAGAAAGATGTGGCTGCAGAGCTGTGGCTCGATGCCGGCGAACATGATCGCCGCCGTCCCGCCGACGCCCCAGCCGAAGACGGCGACCTTCTGCACGCCGCAGCGCTCGCGGATGGCGAGCGCGGCGGCCTCCAGATCCTTGGTGATCTCGACCGTGCGCACCAGCGAGGGCGCGCCGGGGACGGGCGGCTCCTCCATCTCGGCGGGGCGCTCGGAGAGGCCGAAGCCCCGCGCATCGACGATGTAGGAGGGATGGCCGAGCCGGGCCAGATCCTCGGCGAGCGAGCCGCCCGCCACCTTCAGATCGTATTCGCTGAAGCCGGGCACCCTGGTGCCGTGCAGCAGGATGATCGGCTGGCCGGCCTCTGCCCCGCGCGCCTTGACCTCGCGGACGGCGATGGTCACTCCGTCACGCGTTTTGACGGTGAAATCCCGCCGTTCTACTTCGTCCATGCTGGGGTCTCCGCCAAATTCCGCTCCGCCGGCGACAACGCCCCCGCTCTTGGAGGGCGCCTCGGTCGCAGGGCGGAGTCTCGCCTCTTGAAGAGCAGGAGCCCGCACCCGACGGGAAGTCCATTCCGCAGAGCGTTTCAATAGGTGAAACACTCGTTCGCGCTTCGGCCATCCTCATTGACTTGAAGCCACCGCCCGCTGACCGTTTCAGGCAGGTTCACCGTGGCGGCCGAAGAGGAGCGGCCCGCCCCGGTGCATGACAACTGCCTGTAAAACGGGCAGAAAAAGGGAGGAAGAAGGATGACCAAGACACAAGGACCGATCCGTTCCATGAAGGCCGCCGGCCTCACCGCCGCGCTGGTGGCGCTCTCGGCAAGCGGCGCTGCCGCGGCGACCTGCCCCGAGGGCTTCCCCGACGGGCCGATCGATTTCTGGGTGGGCTACGATGCCGGCGGGGGCACCGATCTGATCGCCCGCCAGATCGCCGCCGAACTCGAGGCGGCGCAGGGCTGGTCCATCGCCGTCACCAATATCCCGGGCGCCAGCTCGAGCGTCATGATGGCCCGGCTCTCCGGCGCCGACGCCGATGGCATGACCATCGGCCTCACCAGCACCGGCTCCATCTCGAAAGTGCCGAACCGCAACCCCGACAGCCCCTACACGATCACCGATTTCTCGTTCCTCGGCACCGCGCAGCAGACGCCCATCGGCATCTACACGCTCGCCGACAACGACTTCGACACCTATGAAGAGATGATCGAGCACGCCCGGGAGAGCGGCAATTTCACGATCGCCTCGGCCTCCGTCGATTCCAACATCTTCTTCGATGCCATCGCCGAGCGCGAGGGCGTGAAGATCACGCTGGTGCCCGCGCAGGGCTCGACCGGCTCGCTCCAGCAGATCCTCGGCGGCCATGTCGATGCCGCCCTCATGGGCACCACGGCCATCGAGCACATGGCGACGGGGCGGCTGACCGGGCTCTTCACGCTCGGCGACCGGCGGACGCTCTGGGATCCGGACACGCCGACGACGGCCGAGCTCGGCTACGATTTCGTGGGCGCCGTCAGCTACGTGCTCATCGCCGCCCCCGACGGCATCGAGGAGCCTGTGCTGACCTGCCTCGAGGAGGCGATCGACGAGGCGATCAATTCCGAGGGCTTCGGCGAGCTCATGGTGCAGTTCGAGAACGAGGCCTACAACCTCGGCCCCGAAGAGACGACCGCGCTTCTGGAGCGTGAATTCGCCGTTTTCCGCGAGTATTTCGGCAATGGCGAATAATCCGCCCGATCCGGAGCGGGCGGTCGTTCTGCCGACCGCCTCCGGTCCGGACCGGCCTGTGACCGGGGGGGCCGACGAGCCCCCCCGCTCCGGGCTGATCACGCTCGACCGGATCGTGGGCGTGCTCGTGACCTGCGCCGGCATCTGGCTGCTGGTCTACGGCATCCCCCAGAATGTCGACCACCAGGGCTACGAGAGCCCGAGCCCGCGGCTCTTCCCGCAGATCGGGGCGTGGATCTTCGTGATCTTCGGCATCCTGCAGGTGCTCTTCGTGCGGACAGGCACCAACCTGCCCGCGCTCCGCGACTTCCTGAGGTTCCTGCTCGTCGGCGCCCTGCTTCTCGGCATGGTCTGGCTGATGGAGACCTTCGGCTTCCTCGTCGGCGCGATGGCGCTGCTCGCAGCGCTCATGTTCGTCGTCTTCGAGACCCGCAAGCTCTGGATCGCCATCGCGGTCTTCGCTGTGCCCGTCTGTGTCTGGGTGCTCTTCGAGATCGTGCTCCAGCGCCCGCTGCCCTGAACCGGAGAGCCTGACATGCCCGACCTTTCCGTCGTCCTCGCGGGGTTTCTCGACGCCCTGACGATCACGAATTTCCTCTACATCCTTCTGGGTGTGACACTAGGCCAGGTGATCGCCGCTATTCCCGGCCTCGGCACCGTCATGGCGCTGGCCGTCGCGATCCCCTTCACGATCTCGCTCGACACCCTGACGGCCGTCGCCTTCCTGATCTCCATCAGCAAGGGCGGCACCGTCGGCGGGGCCGTCTCGGCGATCCTGCTGAACACGCCCGGCTCCGCCGAGGCGGCGGCCACCACCTTCGACGGCCATCCGATGGCCAAGAAGGGGCAGGCCGGCAAGGCGATGAAATACTCGCTCTATTACTCGATCTTCGGCGATGTCGGCTCCGATATCGTTCTCATCCTCGTGGCGGCGCCGCTGGCGATGGTCGCGCTCAAGATGGGCCCGATCGAGATCTGCGCGCTCATGGTGCTGGCCTTCACGGTCATCTCGGGCCTCGTCGGCGATTCCCTCATCAAGGGCGTGATCTCGGTGGGCCTCGGCTTCCTGATCGGCGCCATCGGGCTCGATCCGGGCTATGGCACGCCGCGCTTCACCTTCAATTCCTACGAGCTCTACGACGGCATCCCGCTCGGCCCCCTGGCGCTGGGGATGCTCGCCGTCTCGGTCATCATCCGCGAGATCGCGCAGATGAACCGCGGCTCGAGCGGCGGCTCGACGCTGACGGTGCTGCAGGCGAAGTCGCAATCGGTGACCCTGAAGGAGCTCCTGGCCAACCGGGTCGTCGCCTTCCGGGCGTTCGTCATCGGCACAATCATCGGCGCGATCCCGGGCCTCGGCTCCTCGACCGCGGGCATGATCTCGTACTCCGTCACCAAGCAGAGCGCCAAGGATCCGGAGGCTTTCGGCACCGGCGATCCGCGCGGCATCGCGGCGTCGGAGACGGCCAACAGCGCCGTCGTCGGCGCCAACCTGATCCCGCTTCTGACCCTCGGCATCCCGGGCAATATCGGCGCGGCCCTGCTCGTCGGCGCCTTCGTCCTTCACGGCGTCCAGCCCGGGCCCCTGCTCTTCGAGAACCAGGGGCAGCTCGTCTACGGGCTCTTCGGGGCCATGCTGATGGCCAATGTCGCCAATCTCGGCGTCGGGCAGGTCTGCATGCGGCTCTGGGCCAAGGTCGTCACGGCGCCGTCCACGGTGGTCTACCCCTGCGCGCTCATCATCTGCACGACGGGGATGTATCTCATCACCGGCTCGCCGATGGGCGTGGTCTTCATGGTGGGCGCGGCGTTCTGGGGCTACCTCATGACGTCCTTCGGCTATCCGTTCATCGCCTTCATCGTCGCCTTCATCCTGACGCCGCAGCTCGAGGCCTCGATCGTGCAGGCGGTGCGGATCTCGGGCGGCGACTGGACGATCGTCCTGCGCCACCCGATCGCGCTCGCACTCCTGGCGATGTCGGGGCTGATGATCTTCTACCTGCTGCCCCGCAAGCGGAAGGCCGAGGCCGCCGCCGCCTGACCCGTCGCGGGCGGCACGGCCGCCCGCAGATCCCTCACGTCCGACCAAAGGTCCCGCCTCATGAAACGCCCCGTCATCGTCACCTGCGCCGTCACCGGAAGTGGCGCCATCGGCCCCAGAAGCACCCACGTTCCCATCACGCCGGCGCAAATCGCGGCCGAGGCGCTGGCGGCGGCGGAGGCCGGAGCCTCGTCGATCCACATCCATGTGCGCGACCCCGAGACGGGGGAGGGCTCGATGGAGACGGCGCTCTACGTCGAGGTGGTCGAGCGCATCCGCGAGCGGAACACCGAGGTGCTCCTCAACCTCACCACCGGCATGGGCGCGCGCTGCGTGCCGCCGGCCGACGGCGAGAGCGGGCCCGGCACCATGCCGCAAAGCCCGAGCCGGAGGACGGAGCATCTGGCCCCGACCCGGCCGGAGCTCTGCACGCTCGATGTGGCCACGATCAACCTCGGCGAGAACGCCGTGGTGAACACGCCCGCGCATCTGCGGGCCATGGCGCGCATCATGGCCGAGACGGGCGTGAAGCCGGAGCTCGAGGTCTTCGACGTCGGCCAGATCGGCACGGCCCTGCGCCTGGTGGCCGAAGGCGCGATCCCCTCGCCGCCCTTCTTCCAGTTCTGTCTCGGCATCGCCGGCGGCGCCCCGGCCACGACCGAAGCTATGCTGCTCATGCGCTCCATGCTGCCGGCCGGCACGCCCTGGGGCGCCTTCGGCATCGGCCCTGGGCAGATGCCCATGGTCGCCCAGTCGGTGATCCTCGGCGGGCATGTCCGCGTCGGGCTGGAGGACAATCTCTATCTCGAGCGCGGCGTCCTCGCGGAGGGCAACGCCCCCCTCGTCGCGCGCGCGGTCAGCCTGATCGAGGGGCTGGGCTGCGCGCCGGCCACGCCCGCGCAGGCCCGCGAGATCCTCTCGCTGCCCGCCGCCCCGGCCGCCGCGGCATGAGCGCCCCGAGCGATCCGCCGGGCGGCGAAGGCTGGCGCGCCCGCGAGGCGACCGGGCGCTATCCCACGACCATCGGCATCGTCTGGGAGCGCGATGCGGGGGGCGTCTTCCAGATCGCGATGCGCTGCACCGAAGAGCATGACAACGGCAACGGCGCGATGCACGGCGGCATCATCGCCAGCCTCGCCGACATGGGGCTCGGCGGGCTGGTCCGCCGCCATCGCAACCCCGATGGCGAGACCGGGCCGGGAAAGGTCCTCAGCGCCACGATCCAGCTCGACATCTCCTACGCCTCCGCCGCGCTCATCGGCGAACTCGTCGAGAGCCGCGCCGAGATCACCCATGCGACGCGGTCCATGACCTTCGCCTCCGGCCGCCTCGTCGTCGGCGAGCGGACCGTCGCCGCCATGCAGGGGATCTTCAAGATCGTCGGCCGCAGGGCCGGCACCTGACATCGCCTCATCACAGGAGCCTGACCATGTACCCCAAGGACGATCTGCGCGCGACGCTGAATAGCGGGCCCGCCGCCGCGCCCGACAGCTTCAAGAGCGCCGAATACGCCCGCTTCTACGACATGCCCCCACAAGAGACCGAGGGCGACAGCCAGAGCTGGTATGCCCGCGGCCAGAACCTGGTCGTCAGCTACACCGACGGCAAGGCCGGCCTCGTGCTGACCCGGGCCGAGCAGGTCGATGAATACGCGATCCTCCTCCCCGACCGCGCCACGCGGATCCGGGTCGAGGCGGGCGGCGCGGCGGAGGAGGTCGAGGGCCCCTCGGTCGTCTTCGTGCCGCCGGGGCCGAGCGCGGTGACGCTACAGAGCGACGCGGTGGTCGTGCGCCTGATCACGACGGAGAACCCGGACGCGGTGGAGCGCTGCGTCAATGCCGCGGCCTATGCCGAGCGGGACCCCAATGTGCCGCCGCTCGAGCGCTGGCCCGCCCCGCCGGGCGGCTGGGCGATCCGCGCCTACTCGCTCGATGTGCCGATGGAAAAAGGCCGCTTCGGCCGCCTCTTCCGCTGCACGACGATCATGATCAACGCCTTTGACATCTCGCCGCCGCGGGACCCGGGCCGCATGTCGCCGCACAGCCACGACAATTTCGAGCAATATTCGCTCTGTCTCAAAGGCGCCTATACGCATTACCTGCGCTGGCCCTGGACGAACGACCTCTCGCAATGGCGGCCCGACGATGCCGAGACCTGCGGCGCGCCCTCCGTCGCCGTCATTCCGCCGCCGACGATCCATACCTCGCGCTCGCTCGACCCCGACGGCAACCGCCTCGTCGACATCTTCAGCCCGCCGCGCTTCGATTTTTCGACCAAGGAAGGCTGGGTGCTCAACGCCGCGGATTATCCGGCTCCGGCCGAGAGTTGAGGGCAGGCGCGCCCTTCCCCTCCGCCGCCCGGGCGCGCTAGCGTCGGCCGGCAGGAGAAGGGGAACGCCATGGGTGAGACGACGAAAGATACGACAGCCCGCGCCGCCGCGCTCGTCGGGCCGGAGGAGGTCGCGGCCTTCCAGCAGGACGGGGTCATCGTCCTGCGCGGGCTCTTCAATGCCGAAGAGCTCGCCCGCCTCGGCGAGGGGATCGAGGCGAACATGGCCGCGCCGAGCGAGCGGGCCATCGTCGCCAGCCAGCCGGACGATCCGGGCTATTTCATCGAGGATTTCTGCAACTGGCAGCGGATCGACGCCTATCGCGAGGTGATCTTCACCTCCCCCGCCGCCGCCGCGGCCGGGCGGCTGATGGAGGCGCGCCAGGTGCGGCTCTACCACGACCACCTCCTGGTCAAGGAGCCGAACACCCGCGCCAAGACCCCGTGGCACCAGGACCAGCCCTATTACAACATCGAAGGGTCGCAGACCTGCTCGATGTGGGCGCCGCTCGACCCGGTACCGCGGGAGGCGACGCTCGAATTCGTCGCCGGCACCCATAGGGGCCCCTGGCTCATGCCCCGCACCTTCATGACCCATGAGGCGCGCTGGTTCCCCGAGGGCACGCTCGCCGACCGGCCCGATGTCGATGCCGACCGGGAGGCCTTCGACATCCGCGGCTGGGCGCTGGAGCCGGGCGACGTGGTGATGTTCCACATGCTTGCACTCCATGCGGCGGGCGGCGCCGGGTCGGGGCGGCGGCGCGTGCTCTCGGTGCGCTTCATGGGCGACGATGTGCGCCATGCGCCGCGGCCCTGGCGCACCTCGCCGCCCTTCCCCGGCCTGCAGGAGGAGCTGCCCGAGCGCGCGCCGATGGAGCATCCGCTCTTCCCGCTTCTCTGGGAAGCGCCCTGAGCGCCAGAGTTGGCCTCAGAAGATGACGATCAGCGCCACGATGACGACGAGGGCCAGCGCCGCGCCGCCCCAGTAGAGCCCGGCGCCCGGCGCGGGATCATGCTCGCCATGCGGGCCGGGCGTCGGCTCGGCGGCCGCGCCTTCGAGCGGCCCGCGAGAGGCGGCGCCGGTGGGGTCTGGGGCGGTCGGGCCGGGGGCGGAGCCGGCGCTGCCGGCGGCCGCGGTGCCGGCTGCGGCCGGGGCGGCGCCGGCGCTGGCGGCAGTCTCCGCCGTCGAGCCGGGGGTGCCGGGCTCCGGCGCCTCGTCGCGCGCGACCTCGGCATCGACCTCGTCGGCGGCCTCGTGATCGAGATCGGCCGGCATGGTGGCCGGGCCGGCGGCGGTGGAGGTGGGCCCCATCGGGATGTCGTCATCGCTCTTGGGGTGGGGGGCGGTCTTGTCCTCGGCCATCTGTCTCTCCTCTGCCGGGGCCGCGCCGGAAGGGCGCAGCCTCTTCCCTAAAGGAAAGCTCCGGCGCGCCACATGGTTCCCCCCCCCCCGCAGGCCCCCCACCCCAGGGGCCCGGCCGTCAGCGCTGCGAGGTCTGCCAGTCCGGGTGGATCCAGGGCTCCATGTTGGAGGGGGCGAGCGGCGACCGCCCGAGGATGTGATCCGCCGCCTTCTCGCCGACGAGGATCGAGGGGGCGTTGAGGTTGCCGTTGGTGATCCGGGGGAAGATCGAGCTGTCGGCGAGCCGCAGCCCCTCCACCCCGATCACCCGCGCCTCCGGGTCGACGACCGCCATCGGGTCGTCCGCCGCGCCCATCTTTGCCGTGCCGCAGGGATGGTAGGCGCTTTCCACATGCTCGCGTATGAAGGCGTCCAGCTCCTCGTCCGACTGCGCCGCGGCCCCGGGCTGGATCTCGTGCTTGTAGAAGGGCTTGAACGCCTCCTGCCCAAGGATCTCCCGCGTCAGGCGGATGCAGCTGCGGAAGTCGCGCCAGTCCTCCTCGCGGCTCATGTAGTTGAAGAGGACCTTCGGGTCCTCCTTCGGATCGGCCGAGCGGAGCGTCACCGCCCCGCGCGAGGGCGAGCGCATCGGGCCGACATGGGCCTGAAAGCCGTGGCCCTCGGGGCTTGCCTGGCCGTCGTAGCGCACGGCGATGGGCAGGAAGTGGAACTGGATGTCGGGATACTCCACCCCGACGGCGGAGCGGATGAAGCCGGCGCTCTCGAACTGGTTCGAGGCGCCCGGGCCCGTCCGCGTGAGCAGCCAGCGGGCGCCGACATAGGCCTTGCCGAGGAGGTTCCAGTATTTCGCGAGGGAGACGGGCTGCGAGGCGGCGACCTGGATATAGAGCTCCAGATGGTCCTGCAGGTTCTGCCCGACGCCCGGCCGGTCGGCCACGACCTCGATCCCGTGCTCCGCCAGATGCGCCGCCGGCCCGATGCCGGAGAGCATGAGCAGCTTCGGCGAGTTGATCGACGAGGCGGCGAGGATCACCTCGCGCCCGGCGCGGATCACCTCGACCTTGCCCTTGCGCTCGACCTCGACCCCGACGGCGCGGCCGTCCTCGATGACGACGCGGCGGGCGAAGGCGCGCACCAGCTCGCAGTTGGGGCGCTTGAGCGCCGGGTAGAGATAGGCGCGGGCGGCGGAGAAGCGCTGCCCCTTCCAGACGGTCATGTCATAGGGGCCGAAGCCCTCCTGCTGGCGGCCGTTGTAATCCGGCGTCACCGGATAACCCGCCTGCCGCCCGGCCTCGACGAAGGCGCGGGTCAGCGGGTTGTCGCGCTGGCCGCGCGTCACATGCAAGGGGCCGCCCTGCCCGCGCCAGCTCGCATCGCCGCCATGGCCGCCGGCATGCCAGTCTTCCATGCGCTTGAAGTAGGGCAGCACGTCGGCATAGCTCCAGCCTGCCGCTCCCTCCTCCGCCCAATGGTCATAGTCGCGGGCATGGCCGCGGACGTAGATCATGCCGTTGATCGAGGAGGAGCCGCCGATGACCTTGCCGCGCGGCAGGGCGAGCCGGCGGCCGCCCAGATGCGGCTCGGGCTCGGAGCGGTAGCCCCAGTCGTAGCGTTTCATGTTCATCGGGTAGCTGAGCGCACCCGGCATCTGGATGAAGGGGCCGGCGTCGGAGCCGCCGTGCTCGATGACGAGCACCTGCTTGCCGGCCTCCGCCAGACGATAGGCCATGGCACAGCCGGCGCTGCCGGCACCGACGATGACGTAATCCGCGCTCCGGTCAGAGGCCATCAGAACGGCGCCTCAACATCGCCCATGCGGACATAGACGGAGCGGAGCTGCGAGTAATGCTCGAGCGCCGCATGGGCGTTCTCGCGGCCGACGCCGGAGGCCTTCACCCCGCCGAAGGGCGCCTCCACCGGCGCGTCATTGTAGGAATTGATGAAGCACGAGCCCGCCTCGAGCGAGCGGATCACCCGGTGCGCGCGGGAGATGTCGCGGGTGAAGACCCCGGCGGAGAGCCCGTATTCCGTGGCATTGGCGCGGGTCACGGCCTCGTCCTCCGTCTCGAAATCGAGGACGGACATGACGGGGCCGAAAATCTCTTCCCGCGCGATGGTCATGTCATCGGTCACGTCGGCGAAGATCGTGGCCTCGAGGAAGAAGCCCTCGCGCTCCAGCCGCTTGCCGCCGGCGACGAGCCGGGCGCCCTCGGCCACGCCCTTCTCGATGAAGCCCTGAACGATCTGCATCTGCCGCTCGCTGACCATGGGGCCGAAGTTCGTCGCCTCGTCCAGCGGGTCGCCGTAGACGATGCCGCTCAGGCGCTCGGTCAGGCGCTCGAGGAACGCCTCCTTGATGCTGCGATGCACGAAGACGCGGGTGCCGTTCGAGCAGACCTGGCCGGAGGAATAGAAGTTGCCGTTGATCGCGCCGGAGACGGCGTTGTCGATCTCGGCATCCTCGAAGACGATCAGCGGCGACTTGCCGCCGAGCTCCATCGTCACGTGCTTCATCTCCGCCGCCGCGGCCGCATAGACGCGCTTGCCCGTCGCCGCCGAGCCGGTCAGCGAAACCTTGGCGACCCGCGGATCGGTGACGAGCGCCGCACCGACCTCGCCCATGCCCTGCACGACGTTGAAGAGCCCGGCCGGCGCGCCGGCCTCGGTGAGTATCTCGGCGACCTTCAAAGCCGAAAGCGGCGTCGTCTCCGACGGTTTGAAGACCATGGCATTGCCGCAGGCAAGCGCCGGGGCGGTCTTCCAGCAGGCGATCTGCGTGGGGTAGTTCCAGGCGCCGATGCCGACGCAGACGCCGAGCGGCTCGCGGATCGTATAGACCCAGTCGTCGCCGAGCTGGATATGCTCGCCGGTCAGCCCGGCGGCCAGCCCGCCGAAATACTCGAGCGCATCGGCGCCCGAGGTCGCATCGGCCACCAGCGTTTCCTGCAGCGGCTTGCCGGTGTCGCGGGTCTCGAGCTCGGAGAGCTCGCGGTTGCGCTCGCGCATGATCTGCGCGGCGCGGGTCAGGACCCGGCCGCGGGCACGAGGCGTCCATGTGGCCCAGACCTTCTGCGCGGCCTCGGCGGCGGCGAGCGCCTGATCGACGATGGCCGGCGTCGCGGCATGGAGCGTCGCGATGCGCTCGCCGGTCGCCGGATAGATCACCGGGATCTCGGTGCCCGAGGAATCTTCGACATAGGCGCCGCCGATGTAGTGGCTGGCCTGCGGTTGGGGGTCATAGCTCATAGGTTCATTCGCCGCGCGGGAAGCGCTGGCTCTCCTCGACGATGTTCAGGTCCATGTGGTTGCGCATGTAGCGCTCGGAAGCGTCGCGCAGCGGCTGATGGTCCCATGGGTAATAGGCGCCGTTGCGGAGCGCCTCGTAGACGATCCAGCGGCGGGCCTGGCTCTTGCGGACGTCGTCGTCGAACCCCGCGAGGTCCCACCGCTCGTCGGCCTGGGCGCGGAGGCGCCCCAGCGCCTCGGCGTGGGCCGGGTCTTCGGCGAGGTTGGTCAGCTCGTGCGGATCGGCCTCGAGATCGAAGAGCAGCTCTGGGTCCAGCGTGCAGCGGATGTATTTGTAGCGCCCGTCGCGGATGCCGACGAGCGGCGCCTGGCTGGCCTCGGCGGCGTATTCCATCGTGACCGGGGCGCGCTGGCGCGTGCCGTTCGCCACCTCGATCAGGCTCTCGCCCTCCGTCCAGGGCGCGACCTCCTCCATCGAGACGCCGGCGAGATCGCAGAGCGTCGGGCAGACGTCGATGGTGGAGACGGGCTGCGTGACGCGGCCCGGTTTCACCCCGGGGGCCTTGATCATGAGCGGCACGCGCGAGGAGCCTTCGAGGAAGCTCATCTTGAACCAGAGCCCCCGCTCACCGAGCATGTCGCCATGGTCGGAGACGAGGAGGATCACCGCCTCCTGCCGCGTCCGCTCGAGCACGTCGAGGATCGCGCCGATCTTGTCGTCGAGATAGGAGATATTGGCGAAATAGCCGCGCCGCGCCCGGCGTATGTGCTCTTCGGTGATGTCGAAGCTGCGCCAGTCGTTGGCATCGAAGATGCGCTTGGAATGCGCGTCATGCTCCTCGTAGGGCATGGTGCCGACCTCCGGCAGGAGGTGCTCGCACTCCTCGTAGAGGTCCCAGTATTTCTTCCGCGCGACGTAGGGGTCGTGCGGATGGGTGAAGCTCACCGTCAGGCACCAGGGCCGGTCGTCCTTGCCGCGGGAGAGGTCGAAGAGCTTCTGCTCGGCCTGGAAGGCGACGTCGTCGTCATATTCCATCTGGTTGGTGATCTCGGCCACGCCGGCGCCGGTGACGGAGCCCATGTTGTGGTACCACCAGTCGATCCGCTCGCCGGGCTTGCGGTAATCCGGGGTCCAGCCGAAATCGGCGGGGTAGATATCCGTCGTCAGCCGCTGCTCGAAGCCGTGAAGCTGGTCGGGGCCGACGAAGTGCATCTTGCCGGAGAGCGCCGTCTGATAGCCGGCGCGGCGCAGGTGATGCGCATAGGTCGGCAGGTCGGAGGCGAACTCCGCTGCGTTGTCATAGACGCCGGTGACGGAGGGGAGCTGCCCCGACATGAAGCTGGCACGCCCCGGGGCGCAGAGCGGCGAGGCGGTATAGCAGGTCTCGAATCGCGCCGATTCGGCGGCGAGTGCCTTGAGATTGGGCGCATGCAGCCAGTCCGCGGGGCCGTCGGGAAAGAGCGTCCCGTTCAGCTGGTCGACCATGAGGATGAGGATGTTCGGTCGGGTCATGAGGGGCTGTTGAGCTCGTTTTCCAGAGTTGCGAGGACGGTGTCGGCGGCGCTTTCTCCGGCCGCCTCCACCGGGGTCAGGACGAGGCGCAGATAGAGCCCGTCGATCATCGCGCCGAGCCGCGCGGCGATCAGCCCGGCGCGGTCGCCGACCAGGGGCCGGAGGTCGTGGACGAAGTTCGACTGCAGGCGGCGGTGGTAAATTCGAAGCAGGCGGTGCGCCTCCTCCGAAGACTGCGCCAGCACGTAAAAATTGAGCCATGCGGCGATGACGCCGCGGTGAAAGTTGCCCGGCGCGAAACTCGCATGGATGATCTGCGCAAGCCTTTCGCGCGGTGTGCTGGCCGAGGTGAGTGCCGCCACTACATCGTTGTGGTAGCTGCGCAGCACATGGCGCATCGAGGCGAGGAACAGCGCCTCCTTGTCGCCGAAATAGTGGAAGGCCAGCGCCGGGGAGACGCCCGCCTTCTTCGCGATCCGGCTGACGGTGATGTCGAGCGAGCCTGCCTCGCCGATCACCTTTATCGTCGCCCGGATCAGCTCGTCCCGGCGTCGTATTTCGACGCTCATCTGCCGCTCCCCGGAAAAATTGGTTGCCATCCGGCAATAAAGCCTCATTGTTTGACTGGTCAATCAGATTTCAATGATGAAAGACAGGGAGCCTCTTATGAAAATCACTGCGACTGCCTCCGTCCTCGCGCTTTGCGCCGGGGCCGCCTTCGCCGATTGCGATACTGTCACCTTCTCCGACGTCGGCTGGACGGACATCACCACCACCACCGCCACGGCGACCCACGTTCTCGAAGGCCTCGGCTACGAGGTCGAGACGTCGATCCTCTCCGTGCCGGTGACCTTCGCCGCGCTGGAATCCGACGATGTCGACATCTTCCTCGGCAACTGGCTGCCGGCGCAGTCGGGCGCCATCGGCCCCTATCTCGATTCCGGCGAGATCGAGACCGTCGCCACCAACCTCGAGGGCACGATCTACACGCTCGCCGTGCCGGCCTATACCTACGAGAAGGGCCTGCAGACCTACGACGACATCGCGAACTTCCGCGATGAGCTCGACGGCGAGGTCTACGGCATCGAGCCCGGCAACGAGGGCAACGATTACCTCATCTCGCTGACCGAGGACGAGACCTCCGGCCTGTCCGGCTTCGACGTCATCGAATCCTCCGAGCAGGGCATGCTGGCGCAGGTCAGCCGCGCCTACGAGGACCAGCAGGACGTCGTCTTCCTCGGCTGGGCGCCGCACCCGATGAACGCGAACTTCGATCTCGAGTACCTGACCGGCGGCGAAGACTTCTTCGGCGGCGAAGGCGTGGTGAACACCGTGACCCGCCAGGGCTATGTCGAGGAATGCCCGAACGTCGGCCAGCTCCTCAAGAACATGTCCTTCACGCTCGACATGGAAAACGCCATCATGGGCCAGATCCTCGACGAGGGTGCCGACCCGGCCGAGGCCACCGAGGCCTGGCTCGTGGCGAACCCCGGCGAGTGGGAAGGCTGGCTGGAGGGCGTGACCACCCTCGACGGCGAGCCGGGTCTCGACGCCGTGCGCGCCTCGCTCGGCATGTGACGCTGCAGCAGGACCGGCCGGCCGTCTGGCCGGTCCTGCTAAGGGGCGCCCGCCGGGCGCCCCTTTTCGATAGCAGGCGGCACCAATGACAAAAAAGACAGGGGACAGCGTAAAGCCATGGAGTGGCTCGAAGCATACAAAATTCCGGTCGGGGACGGCGCCAGCGCGATCTTCGAATGGATCCGCGACAATCTGGGCTTTCTGCTCGACATCTTCGCCGACCTCATGGACGCGATGATCGAGGGGATCGAATGGCTCCTGCAGGAGCCCTACCCGCTCATTGTCATCGCCGTCTTCGTGGCCATCACCTGGGCCGTGCAGCGAAGCTGGAAGATCTGCCTCTTCGTGGCGCTCGGCTTTCTCTTCATCGTCAACCAGGGCTACTGGGAAGAGACGACCGAGAGCCTGACGCTGGTGCTCTCGGCCTGCATCGTCTGCATGGCCGTCGGCGTGCCGATCGGCATCGCCGCCGCACACCGCCCGAAGTTCTACCTGTTCCTGCGGCCGATCCTCGACCTGATGCAGACGCTGCCGACCTTCGTCTACCTGATCCCGGCCATCGTCTTCTTCGGCATCGGCACCGTCCCCGGGCTCATCGCCACGGTGATCTTCGTGCTGCCGGCGCCCATCCGCCTGACCTATCTCGGCGTTCATTCGACGCCGCAATCGCTGCTCGAGGCCGCCCGCGCCTTCGGCGCCACGCCGCGGCAGGCGCTCTTCAAGGTCGAGCTGCCCTACGCGCTGCCGCAGATCATGGCCGGCCTCAACCAGACCATCATGCTGTCGCTCTCCATGGTCGTCGTCTCGGCGCTCGTCGGCGCCTCCGGCCTCGGCGTGCCCGTCCTGCAGGCGCTGAACCGCGTCGACACCTCGCTCGGCTTCGAATCCGGCTTCGTCATCGTCGTCGTCGCGATCATGCTGGACCGCATCCTGAACCTGGGGAGCCGCGACAAATGAGTACCGCCGTCAAGATCGACAATGTCTCCATCGTCTTCGGCTCCGACCCCGAACGCGCCCTGCCGATGATGGACGAGGGCAAGAACCGCGGCGAGATCCAGGAGGCCACCAAGCAGGTGCTCGGCGTGCACGATTGCACGCTGGAGGTCGAGGAGGGGCAGATCCTCGTCCTCATGGGCCTCTCCGGCTCCGGCAAGTCGACGCTGCTCCGCGCCGTCAACGGGCTGAACCCGGTGGTGCGCGGCGCCGTGCATGTGAACGACGGCAACAAGATGGTCGACGTCACCCATGCCGGCGCGGCGGAACTGCGGCGCATCCGCATGCATCACGTCGCCATGGTCTTCCAGCAGTTCGGGCTGCTGCCCTGGCGCACGGTGCGCGAGAATGTCGGGCTCGGGCTCGAACTCGGCGGCATGAAGAAGAAGGAGATGAAGGAGCGGGTCGACGAGCAGCTCGCGCTCGTGAACCTTTCCGAATGGGCCGAGCGCAAGGTCGGCGATCTCTCGGGCGGCATGCAGCAGCGCGTCGGCCTCGCCCGCGCCTTCGCCACCCAGGCGCCGATCCTTCTGATGGACGAGCCCTTCTCGGCGCTCGACCCGCTCATCCGCACGAAGCTCCAGGACGAGCTTCTGGAGCTGCAGCAGCGGCTGAAGCGCACGATCATCTTCGTCAGCCACGACCTCGACGAGGCCTTCAAGATCGGCAACCAGATCTCGATCATGGAGGGCGGCCGGATCATCCAGACCGGCGAGCCGCGCGACATCTTCTCCGCCCCGGAGAACGATTACGTCGCGGAATTCGTGCAGCACATGAACCCGCTCGGCGTCTTCCGCGCCCGCGACCTGATGACGCCGCTGACCGGCCAGCCCACAATCAAGATCGACGCGAACCGGCTCGTCCGCGAGGGCATCGCCCGGCTGATCGAGGCCGAGGGCTGCGTCGGCGTCGAGGAGAACGGCAAGCTCATCGGCCAGCTCACGCGCGACGACGTGCTGCGCGGGCTCCTGCCGGCGGATCAGCGGGTGGTCGGCGGGGTCTGACCTAGCGCCTGGTGGAGAGGCCGGGGGGCTGTCTGCCCCGTCGCCATTGGGGCTCGAACCAATGGCGCCACCAATGGCGACCCCCCCGAAGGGTATTTGGAATGGGGCAGAGGCAAGAGGGGCCTTTTTGGCGGCGGATGCGCCGCCTATCTTCGGACAAGAGCCGAAGGAGGCACCTGATGAGCTGGAACCCCAATGCCGCCACCCATGTGGCCCCCGAGGCCATCGAGGCGGTGATCATCCCCCGCAGCCGCGACATCGGCGCCTTCGAGGTGCGGCGCGCCCTGCCCTCGCATCAGCGGCAGATGGTCGGGCCCTTCATCTTCTTCGATCAGGCGGGGCCGGCGGAATTTCTGACCGGCCAAGGCGTCGACGTGCGGCCGCATCCGCATATCGGGCTCGGCACCGTCACCTATCTCTATCAGGGCGATTTCCATCACCGCGACAGCATCGGCTCCGACCAGCTGATCCGCCCCGGCGAGGTCAACTGGATGGTGGCCGGCCGCGGCGTGACCCATTCCGAACGCACCTCGCTCGCGGCGCGCCAGGGGCCGAACGCGCTCTTCGGCATCCAGACCTGGATCGCCCTGCCGGAGGATCGCGAGGAGGTCGACCCGGTCTTCGAGCATCACGGGGAGGGCGCGCTGCCGCTCCTCGAGGCGGAGGGGATCACCGCGCGGCTCCTTCTCGGCAATGCCCATGGCGAGCGGGCGCCGGCGACGCTCTATTCCGAGGCCTTCTACCTCGACGTGACGCTCGCTCCCGGCGCCGCCTATCCCCTGCCCGACGAGCACGAGGACCGGGGGCTCTACATCACGCAAGGCGAGATCACCGTGGCGGGCGAAACCTATGCGGCCGGCCGCATGATGGTCTTCCGCCCGGGCGACGCGATCTCCGTCACCGCCGGGCCGGAGGGCGCCCGGCTGATGGCGCTCGGCGGCGCCACGCTCGGCCAGCGCCGGCATATCTGGTGGAATTTCGTCTCCTCCTCTCGCGACCGGATCGAGGCGGCCAAGGCCGACTGGATCGCCGGCCGCTGGGGCGAGGGGCGCTTCGCCCTGCCGCCGGGGGATGACGCGGAGTTCGTCCCGGCGCCCTGAATCCGGGCAAAGGGGCGGCCCCGTCGCCGCCCCGCCCCCATCGTCATTGTTTTTTGACACATCCCTTGTTCTGCTGTCCCCGAAAGGGAGAGGCCGATGGACAAGGTGGACATGCTGGTCGTGGGCTCCGGCCCCGCCGGGCGGCGGGCGGCGGTGCAATCGGCCAAGCTCGGGCGCTCGGTCATGGTCGTCGACCGCGGCCGCCGGCTCGGCGGCGTCTCGGTGCATACCGGCACGATCCCCTCGAAGACACTGCGCGAGACCGTGCTCAACCTCTCCGGCTGGCGCGAGCGCGGATTCTACGGCCGCGGCTACCGGGTGAAGCAGGAGATCACGGCCCATGACCTGATGCAGCGGCTGCACAAGACGCTCGACCACGAGGTCGAGGTGCTCCAGCACCAGTTCATGCGCAACATGGTCCGCTCGGTGACGGCGGAGGCGCGGTTCACCGGGGCGAACGAGGTCGCGCTGACGAACCCCGACGGCGAGACCTGGCGCATGGGCTTCGACAAGGCGCTGGTCGCCGTCGGCACGCGGCCCTTCCGGCCGGATTACGTGCCCTTCGACGGGCTGCGCGTCTTCGACAGCGACGAGATCCTCGAGATCGACCACCTGCCGCGCACGCTGACCGTCATCGGCGGCGGCGTGATCGGCGTCGAATATGCGACGATCTTCTCGGCGCTCGACGTGCCGGTGACGCTGATCGAGGGGCGGGACAAGATCCTCGACTTCATCGACCGCGAGATCGTCGAGGACTTCACCCACCAGATGCGCGACCGCGGCATGTCGATGCGGCTCGGCGCCTCAGTGGAGCGCATCGAGAGCGGCCCGACCGGCGTCGACGTCACCCTCGGCGACGGCCGCCGCATCCGCTCAGAGATGCTGCTCTTCGCCGCCGGCCGGCAGGGCAATATCGGCGCGCTGGGGCTGGAGGAGATCGGGCTGGAGGCCGACAAGCGCGGCCGCATCAAGGTCGACGACAAGACCTTCCAGACCTCGGTGCCCAACATCTATGCCGCCGGCGACGTGATCGGCTTCCCCTCGCTCGCCTCCACCTCGATGGAGCAGGGTCGCGTCGCCGCCTGCCACGCCTTCGAGATGCCCGTGCCCCCGGCGCCGGAGACCTTTCCCTACGGGATCTACGCCGTGCCCGAGATCTCCACCGTCGGCCAGTCGGAGGAGGAGGTGCGCAAGTCGGGCGAGGCGTACGAATGCGGCATCGCCCGGTTCCGCGAGACCTCCCGCGGCCACATCATGGGCGTCGATGCCGGCTTCCTGAAGCTGATATTCTCGCTGAAGAGCCGCCGGCTCCTCGGCGCGCATATCGTCGGCGAGGGCGCGACGGAGCTGATCCACATCGGCCAGGCGGTCATCAACCTGCACGGCACCGTGGATTTCTTCGTCGAGAACACCTTCAACTACCCGACGCTGGCTGAAGCCTACAAGATCGCCGGGCTCGATGCCTGGAACCGGATGAGCCGCTAGGGCAGCGTCTTCATGGAGCGGGCGGAAACCACATGGTTTCCACCCGCCCCCGCCTAGTACGGCAGCCCCACATATTGCTCCGCCAGCGCCTTCTGCGCCGCCTCGCTCTCTGCGAGGAAGGTCAGCTCCGCCGCCTGCACCCGCCGGTCATAGGCCGTCTGCTCGGGGAAATGGTGGAGGAGCTGCGTCATCCACCACGAGAAGCGCTGCGTCTTCCAGACCCGGGCGAGCGCCTTCTCCGCATAAGCGTCCAGCGCCGCCTCGTCGCCGGTGCAGGCCGCCGCCAGCGCCTCATAGAGGTAATACACGTCGGAGGCCGCCGTGTTCAGCCCCTTGGCCCCGGTCGGCGGCACGATATGGGCGGCATCCCCGCAGAGGAACAGCCGCCCCCAGCGCATCGTCTCGCAGACGAAGCTGCGGAGCGGCGCGATGCTCTTCTCGATCGAGGGCCCGGTGACCAGCGCGTCGGCCGCCCCGGCGGGGATGCGGGCGCGGAGCGCGGCCCAGAAGCGCGCGTCGGACCAGTCCTCCACCCGGTCGGACATGGGCACCTGCACATAGTAGCGGCTGAGGGTCTCGTTGCGCATCGAGCAGAGTGCGAAGCCCTCCTTCGAGCTCGAATAGATCAGCTCCTCATGGACGGGCGGCGTCTCGGAGAGGATGCCGAGCCAGCCGAAGGGATAGACCTTCTCGACCTCGCGCCGCTTCTCCTCCGGGATCGCCTGCCGCGAGGGCCCGTGAAAGCCGTCGCAACCGGCGACATAGTCGCAGCGGATCGTTTTCCGCTCCCCCTCATGGAGGAAGGTGACCGTGGGCGAGGCCCCCTCCAGCCCCTGCAGCGCCACCTCGTCCACCTCGTGCAGGGTCGGCAGGCCGGCGGCCTCGCGCGCCTCGTAGAGATCGCGGGTCACCTCCGTCTGGCCATAGACGGTCACCCGGTGGCCGGTGAGCTTCGCGAAATCGATGCGGAACATCTCCGCCCCGGCGCCGATCATGACGCCGTCATGCGGATAGCCCTCGCGGTGGAGCCGCCCGGCGACGCCCGCCTCCTCCATCAGCCCCACGAAGCCCCGCTCCAGCACCCCGGCGCGGATGCGCGACAAAACGTAATCGCGGCTCTTCCGTTCGATGAGGATCGTCTCGATGCCCCGCCGGTGGAGGAGCTGGCCCAAGAGCAGCCCCGCCGGGCCGCCGCCGATGATGCAGACCTGGGTACGCATGGTGATCCTCCCTCGGCTGGGAGAATAGACGCAAGGCCGCCCCCGGGACATGGACGTTGCCCCCCGAGGCTGGCATGATCCGCGCATGACCGCGACACGGGACGCAGATCTGATCCCCGCCTATGCGCTTTATGGCGAGAGCCGGGATTTCCCCGATGTGCTCCATTGCGAGCGGCTGAAGGATCGCGCCGGCCCCCATGGCTGGGTGATCTCGCCGCACCGGCATCTGGGCCTGCACCAGCTCTTCCACATCATCGAGGGCGCCGGCGAGATGGAGCTCGACGGCGAGCGGCGGCCCGTGCGGGGCGGCGAGATCATCTCGGTGCCGCGGCTGACGGTGCATGGCTTCACCTTCGAGCCGGGGATCGAGGGCTATGTCGTCTCGGTGCCGAACACCGAGATGGCGCGCCTCACCGCCGGCGAGCCCGAGCTGGAGCGCATCGCCGACGCCCCCCGCCGCCTGCCCGCCCCGCCGCTCGCCGCCGGCGCCTTCGGCGTCTTGCACGACGTGCGGCTGGCCCATGCCCCGGCGCGCGGCCCGCTCCTCCGCGCGCTCGTCCTGCAGATCCTCTGCGCGCTGGCCCAGGCGGAGGAAACCGCGCGCCCTGCCCCCTCGCGCCCCCGCGCCACGATCGCCGGCTTCGAGGCGCTGATCCGCGAGGCGCCGGAATTGCGCACCAGCATCGGCGATTGCGCCGCCCGGCTCGGCCTCTCCGCCAGCCAGCTCACCCGCCATTGCCGGAGCGCCACGGGCTATTCGCCGCTGGCCTATGCGCAACTCCTCCTCATGCAGGAGGCCAAGCGCCTCCTCGCCTATACCCGCGAGGATGTGGCGGAGATCGGCTACCGGCTCGGCTTCGAGGATCCGGCCTATTTCTCCCGCGTCTTCCGGCGGGTCACCGGCCAGTCCCCCAGTGCCTTCCGCGCCCCCTTCGTCGCCTGACAGGCGCCCCCCGATCCCCTTTCATCTGGCCGAAAATACCTCGGAGGTGTGGAGGCAGAGCCTCCACCCGGCCCGGCACGGGCCGGCCCTCAGCCTTCCAGCGGCTCCAGAAGCTGCGGCCCCGAGGCGCGGTTGGAATTCACCTCCCGGTCCACCCGGTAGAGGTCGAGCGTGCCCTCGGGTGGGGTCTTCATCAGAAGCGCCGCGCCCTTGCCCGCCTCGCCGAGCCAGAGCGGCCAGTCCTCGGGCGCCAGCACCAGCGGCTGGCGCTGGTGGACCGATGCCATCTTGCCCTCCGCCGCCAGCGTCACGATGGCCAGCGTCGCCACCCCACCGCCCTCGCCCTGCCATTCCTGCCAGAGCCCGCCGAAGACCATCGGCGCCCCGTCGGCGCGGTGGACGAACCAGGGCAGGCGGTTGTCCTCCGCATCCTTCGACCATTCGTAGAACCCGTCCGCCGGCACGAGGCAGCGCCGCGCCCGGATCGCCTCGCGGAAGGCCGGCTTCTCGGCCACCGTCTCGGCGCGGGCATTGATGAGGAGCGGCCCGGCGGAGGGCGTCTTGTACCAGGGCGGCAGGAGCCCCCAGCGCATCGACCGGATCCGCCGCGCCCCGCCTTCGGAGGTGACGCCATGCACCTGATTGGTCGGGCAGATGTTGTAGTTCGGCACCTCGGGCAGGTTGTTCGCCGGGGTCGCGGCGAAGAGCTCAACCATCGCCTCCTTCGGCAGGGTCAGCGCCATCCGCCCGCACATCAGCGCGCCCCCCCGGAATAGAGGAGCGAGCCGACGCCGGCGAAGCCGGCCTCGATCCGCTCCCAGAGCGGCATCGCCTCGTCGCGCTCCATCCTTGCGGCGGCGAAGACCTCCGACAGGCGCCGCTTGCCGTCCACCGCGCCGATCAGGCGGGCGGCCTTCGGCGGCAGGCGGATCTCGCTGTCGACGCCCGAGGCGGAGACCTTCAAGGGGCGCGAATTGGCGAGGAGTGTCATCACGTTCTCCCGGTTGCCCAGCCGCAGATGCGGCACCGGATCGCCTGTGGCGGCGCTCGCCGGCGCCCGCCCCTCCCCTGCCGCCACTACATAGGCGACGTGGCTCTTGATCGTGCCATAGAGCCGCTCGGCGAGGGCCATGCGGGCGCGGGGACTCATCTCCTCCGGCACCGGGCAGAGCGGCGAGGGGTCGTAGAGCGCCGGCTGGGTGAAGGAGACGAGCTCCCAGCCCGTCTCGTCGAGAAGGCCGAGGAGCGTCTCCACATCCATCGCCACGTCCTGGCCGTGGAGGAGGAGGTCGTAGAAGCCCGCGGCACCGTTTTCATGGTCCTTCACATGCGGGTTGCGCTTGAAGGGATGGCCGGGGGGGAGCTTCGCCAGCACCGCCTTGGCGGCCGCGACCCGCTCCGCCGGCGGCAGGTCCGCGAAGAGGGCGCCGAACGCCTCCTGCAGCGGATAGACGCCGCTCCGCCCGTAGGGCGCGTAGACCATCAGCCCCATCCCGCCCCCCGGCGCCAGCGCGGCGCGAAGGGCACGGAAGCCCTCCGCCGGCTCGGGCAGGTGATGGAGCACGCCGCAGCAATCGATGTAATCGAATGTGCCGAGCTCGGCGGCATCGAGAAGCGAGCCGGTGTGGAACGTGACCTTCAGCCCGCGCGCCGCCGCGCGGGCCTCGGCGACCTTTCGCGAGGCCTCCGAGAGGTCGAGGTAATGGATGTCATGCGGCTTGCCGGCGGCGGTGAGGAGCTGGGTGAGCTGGATCAGCCCGTCCCCCGTGCCGCCGCCCGCCACCAGCGCCCGGAAGGGCTGCGACCAGTCGCGGGTGCCGCCGAAGAGGAAATGGTCGATCTCGATGGGATGCGAGGGCGAGCCGGTGATCAGCCGCTTCGCCTCGTCGGCGGGGTCACGCTCGGGATAGGGCAGCGCCTCGTATTGCGCCCGCGTGGTCTCGAGGCCGCCGGTCATCGCGCCCAGGCCTTGCGGGCCATGGCGATCTTCGCCTCCATCATCGACATCTCGGCCATGATGTCGCGGCGGCGCACCGGCTCCCCCGTCGCCTTGAGCTCGGCCCGCAGCGCCTCGAGCTGGCGGGAGAGGCTGACGAATTCCGGCGTGGCATTGTTCTCGCGCATGAGGCGATCGAGGAGCACGTTCTCGGGATTATCATGCCGCGGCAGAGGCTTGCCGGCGCCGGGCAGGTTGTCGAAGGCGCCCTCTGCCTCCGCCTCGGCAATCCGGGCGGAGATGAGGTCGATCAGCGGATGATCCATCAGGCGCGCTCCAGTTCGGCTTGCCGGCGGGCGAGGGCGGCGGGGGCCCAGACCTCGCTCCGGCGGTAGAATTCGGCAAAGGCGGGGACCTCCGGCGGGAGCGTCACCCAAGGCAGCTTCGTCTCGGTGAAGATATGCACATCGGGCGCGATCTCCAGCGCCGCGTCCAGCGTGCCGCAGCGGACGAAGGCGAAGCGCGGCCCGGCGCCGGCGTAATGCGACCAGAGCGCCACGCGGCAGCGCGGGCAGCGGCGGATCTCCTGCCCCTTGCCGGAGGCGGAGGGGGTGAGGACGGCCTCCGCCGCGCCCGTGACCTCGAGGTGGCGCGTCTCGATGAGGCCGTTGAGGACGAAGGCCGAGCCGGTCTCGCGCTGGCACCAGCGGCAATGGCAGCAATGGACGCAGAGAAAGCTGTCGGTCAGGCGATAGGTGACATCGCCGCAGGTGCATCGGCCGTGCATGGGCGCCTCCGGGGAGGTTCGGGGGAGTTCGGGCGAAAGGTGGCCGGGAAATGCGCGGGAGGCAAGCGGGGGGCCGGCCCCGCAGGGGCCGGGTGGGGGCTCTGCCCCCACACCCCCGAGGTATTTTCGGCCAGATGAGAGAGGGCTTAAAGCCCGAGACGCCGGGTCAGCTCGGCGAGGAGCGTGCGGTCGGCGTCGGACCAGTCGGCGCGGCGCGACTTGTAGAGCGTCGCCTGGCTCGAATGGATGAGGCCGCCGGTGAGGATCTTCAGGCCATTGGCGCGGAGCGTCTCGCCCGTCGAGGTGATGTCGGCGATGGCCTCGGCGGTTTCGGCCTTCACCGTGCCCTCGGTGGCGCCCTGGCTGTCGACGAGCTGGTAGTCGGCGACGCCCTCCTCGCGCAGGAACTCGCGGACGAGGCGGTGATACTTGGTGGCGATGCGCAGGCGGTGGCCGTGACGGCGGCGGAAGGCGGCGGCCGCGGCGTCGAGATCGTCGAGCGTCTCGACATCGACCCAGTATTTCGGCACGGCGATCACCAGATCGGCGCCACCGAAGCCCATGGGCGCCAGCGGGCGGACGATCTGGTCCCAGCCGGCCAGCTTCTCGCGGATGAGGTCGGAGCCGGTGACGCCCATGTGGAGCCGGCCCTCGGCCAGCGCCTGAGGCACCTCGCCGGCGGAGACGAGCACGAGCTCCAGCCCCTCCACCCCCTCGACCTCGGCCGCATAGTCGCGGTCGGAGCCGGTGCGGCGGAGCGTGAGGCCCCGCTGGCCGAACCAGTCGAAGGTCTTCTCCATGAGCCGGCCCTTGGAGGGCACGCCGAGGCGGATCATGGGGCCTCTCCCTTCAGCTCGAGCACCAGTTCGGGGCGGATGACGCCGCCGACCGCCGGCGCGGCGCGGCCGCCGCCGAGCACGCGGGTCAGCGCGTCGTAGCGCCCGCCGGTCGCGAGCGCCGGCAGGTCGGGGCGGCCGGGCGCCACGAGGCCGAAGACGAAGCCGTCGTAATATTCGAGCGCGGTGCGGCCGAAGCTCGCCTCGAAATCCAGCGCATCGGGGGAAAGCCCGCGCGCCGCCAGCGCCTCGGTGCGTTGCCGCAGGCGCGTGAGGGCCGGCTCGATCGCGGGCAGCGCCATGGCGATCTCCTCCAGCGCGCCGATGGCCTCCGGCAGGGGGGCGCGGAGGCCGAGGATCTCGTCGATCAGCGCCAGCTCGCCGGCGGAGATCGGCGGGGCGGCGGCATCCTCGGCGAGGAGCCGCAGCCGCTCGGCGATCTCGGCGCCGGTCCGCTTGCCGATCTCGGGGCCGGCCTCGGCAAAGGGGTCGGCCGCGGCAAGGAGCGCGGCGCGCCCGGCCGGCGCCGGGGCGCGGCCGGCGAAGCGCTCCATCAGTGCGCGGAAGCGGCGGGGCCGCCAGATGTGGCGCAGGAGCGCCGCCTTACGGGCCGGCAGGGTCTGCAGGCCCGAAACGGCGGCGACGATGAGGGCAATGTCGCCGGTCACCGCGCGGAGCGGCAGGCCGTCGAGCGCGCCGGAGATGACCGAGAAGACCTCGGCATCGGCCTCGGGAAAGGTGCCGCCGAAGACCTCGAAGCCGACCTGAATGTACTCCGACGGGCGGCCCGTCTCTTCCTCCTGCCGGCGGAAGACCTCGCCGGCATAGGCATAGCGCGCCTCGGCCCGGCCGCTGTCCATATGGGCGCGGACGAGGGGGACCGTGAAGTCGGGGCGCAGCATCATCTCGCCGCGGAGCGGGTCGTAGGTGACATAGGCGCGGGCGCGGATATCCTCGCCGTAAAGGTCGAGGAGGACGCCCGCCTCCTGCAGGATCGCCGTCTCCACCGGCTCGGCCCCGGCGGCGGCGAAATGCGCGGCGAGGCGCGCGGCCTCGGCGCGGATCGCGGGGGTCATCGGCGGGCGGCCAGCACGGCGCGGACCTCGGCGACGAGATCGCCGCGGGCGACCTCGCGCTGGGCGGGCTGGTCCTTCCATTCCTCGAGGCTGGCGCTTTCGGCGATCTTCGCGCCGAGGATCAGGTCCTTGAGCTGGAGGACGCCGCGGGTGGCCTCGTCCTCGCCCTGGATCACGGCGACGGGGGAGGCGCGCTTGTCGGCATATTTGAGCTGGTTGCCGAAGTTCTTCGGGTTGCCGAGGTAGACCTCGGCCCGGATGCCGGCATTGCGGAGCTCGCTCGCCATGGCGAGGTAATCGGCCATACGATCCCGGTCCATGACCGTGACGACCACCGGCCCGGGGGCCGCCTCGGCGGCGCCGCGCTTGGCGGCCAGCGCCGCGAGCAGCCGGTCGACGCCGAGCGAGATGCCGGTCGCGGGGACCTCCTGGCCGGTGAAGCGCTTGACGAGATCGTCATAGCGCCCGCCGCCGGCGACGGAGCCGAAGGAGCGCGGGCGGCCCTTCTCGTCGGTGATCTCGAAGGTCAGCTCGGCCTCGTAGACGGGGCCGGTGTAATAGCCGAGCCCGCGGACGACGGAGGGGTCGATGAGGACGCGATCCGGCCCGTAGCCCTGCGCGTCGAGGAGCGTGCCGATGGTCTCCAGCTCCTCCACCCCGGCGCGGCCGGTGGCGGAGGGGCCGACGAGCTCGCCGAGCCGCGCGAGCGTCGCGGCCGCATCGTCGCGCCGCGCCTCGGTGAAGGCGAGCACGACCTCGGCCTGCTCGGGCGAGAGCCCGGCACCCTTGGTGAAATCCCCGCTCTCGTCCTGCCGCCCCTCGCCCAGCAGAGCCCGCACCCCGGCCTCGCCCAGCCGGTCGAGCTTGTCGATGGCGCGGAGCACGATGCCCCGCTCGGCAGCGAAGCGCTCCGGATCCTCGGGGTCGAGGACGCCCGCGACCTCCATCACGCCGTTCAGCACCTTGCGGTTGTTGACGCGGAGGAGGTAGTCGCCCCGCGCGATGCCGATGGCCTCGAGCACATCGGCGGCCATGGCGCAGATCTCGGCATCGGCGGCGACGGATGGCGCGCCGACCGTATCGGCATCGCATTGATAGAACTGGCGGAAGCGGCCCGGGCCCGGCTTCTCGTTCCGCCAGACGGTGCCCATCTGGTAGCGGCGATAGGGGGAGGGCAGCTCGTTCCGATATTGCGCATAGACGCGGGCGAGCGGCGCCGTCAGGTCATAGCGCAGGGCGAGCCAGTCGCCCTCCTCCTCCCAGGCGAAGACGCCCTCGTTGGGGCGGTCGACATCGGGGAGGAACTTGCCCAGCGCCTCGACGGTCTCGACGGCGGAGGTCTCGAGCGCCTCGAAGCCGTAGGCGCGGTAGATCTCGGCGATCTGCGCGAGCATCGCCGCGCGGCCCGTGACCTCGGCGCCGAAGTAATCGCGAAATCCCCTTGGCGTCTCGGCCTTCGGCCGCCGCCGCTTGTCCTTGGCCATCTGCCTTCACTCCCCGAAACCGGCGCGGCTGCCTTACCGCTCCTCTCCCCGGGGAGCAACAGCGCCCGCCTTTGCCGGGCGTCTCCCGGGCTGGACAAGCGGGGCCGCCGGCGGCATGACCGGCTTCATGAGAGAGATCGAAGAACGCCTCGCGCATCTGGAGCGCGCCAATGACGACCTCTCGGGCGAGGTCGCCCGGCAGGCGCGCGCCATCGCGCGGCTGGAGCGGCGCGTGCAGATGCTGATGGAGCGCGAGGCGGAGCGGGAGGCCGGCGGCCAGATGTCGCCGGTGGACCGGCCGCCGCCGCACTACTGAAGTCGCATTCCTGATGGCGGCTCCCCGGGCCGGCGTCAGCTCTCGGCGCCGCCGGGGAAATCCGTCGCTGCCAGCCGGCCGTTCGACAGAAGCAGGCTCGCCGAGGCACCGCTGCCGAAGCCCTGGTAGAGCGTCAGGAAGGTCGTCCGCCGGTCGAGCGCATCGAGCCGGCCGCCGCAGGGCGTGCCGGCGGGGACGCCGCAGGCGGAGGACTTGATGGCCTCGTAGGCCACATCGGTCGGCATCATCGGCATGGCGGATTCGGGCGTGGAATAGCGCACGAATTCGTAAGTCCCGACATCACCGAAAAGCGCCATGGCGGCGGTGACCTGCCGGGCGCAGCCGTCGGAAAAGCCGGTGATGTAAAGCGTATGGGCGGTGGTGGCACCGCCCGAAGGGTCCCAGATCTCGAAGCCGGAGGCGGCGCCCATGCGGCTGCCCATCTCGCGGCGGTCGAGCCCGCAGATCGCGCCGACCTCGCCCCAGGGCAGAACCGTGCCCGGCGCCACCTGGTTCGCCACCTCGGCGCCGGGATTGGCGGAGGCAGGTGTCGCGCCCGAGAAGAGCCCGCCGAGGAAGCCGCCCCGGCCGGCCGGCGGCGCGGCGGCAGCGGAGGCCGGTTCGGCGGAGGCGGGCTCGGCGGCCGGATCTTCCGCCGCCGCGCCTTCCCAGGCGCCGCGCAGGAAGCCGAACCCGGTGAGTTCATCCGCGGGGGCGACGAGGCCGGGGGTGGCAGCGGGGCCGAGGGCGCCGTCGAAACGGCCGATGTCTGAAAGCGGATCGCCGCAGCCGGAAAGGAAGATGGCCGCCCCGAAGGCGGCGAAGATCGCACGCATGCTTTGCCCCTGATGTCCCGGCGGCTGTCTAGACCGAACGGTCTGTCTGCCGCGAGTCTTATCCACAGGCCCCCGGCCAATGCGCGGGACTCTGCCAGCCGGAAGCCGGAATGCCGGCGATTCAGGCAGATTGCCGGGCAAAAGGGCGATCTGCGCCCCTGCCCTGGTTCTGCGGATGTCCCCGGGAGAATCGGCCCGATCGGCCGAAGGCAGCCTCCGTCAGGCGACGTCCTGCACCTCGACGACCCCGGGCAGCGAGCGGAGCGCGCCCCGGATCTGCGGAGAGACGGGGAAGATGTCGCCGCAGTCGATCTCCACCTCGCCCGGCAGGCCCGCATCCATGAGGCAGAGGTAAACCGGCCCGCGCGCGCCCGGCACCTTCTCGGCCTTGGCGCGGGCGAGCACCGAGGCGACGGAGCCCACGGCATCTGGCGCGTCGATGAAGAGCCGCAGCCCCTCCGACCCCGCCCCCGCCAGCGCCGCATCCACGAGCTGCACGCCCCGGGCGAGGAGCTTGAGCTGGTCGGCCTCCATCGTCGCCTCGACCGTGAGGATCACCAGCGAGCCCGTCTCCAGATGCTCGCGCGCCACTTCCAGCACGTCGGAGAACATCGTCACCTCGTACTGGCCGGACGGGTCCGAGAGCCCCACGAAGGCGAAGCGGTTGCCCCGCGCGCTCTTGCGCTCCTGCCGGGCGGTGACGGTGCCCGCCATCTTGGCGACGAAGGGGCCGCTTTCGGCCTTCTTCTCCACCTCGTCGAGCGTCATCACCTGGCTTCGGCGGAGGCCCGACATGTAATCGTCGAGCGGATGGCCGGAGAGGTAGAAGCCGACGGCCTTGAACTCCTCCGCCAGCCGCTCCGCCGGCAGCCAGTCGCCCTGCGCCGGCAGGCGCGGCTCCGGCAGATCCTCCCCCGCCTCGCCGAAGAGCGAGACCTGCGCCGAGCCCTTCGCCTCGTGCACCGCCGCCGAATAGGCGGTCAGCGCATCGAGGCTGGCGAGCACCCGCGCCCGGTTGCGATCGAGCGCATCGAAGGCGCCGGCGCGGGCCAGCATTTCCATCGGGCGCTTGCCGATCAGCTTCATGTCCACCCGGCGGGCGAAATCGAAGAGCGTCACGAAAGGATGATCGCCCCGCGCCTCGACGATGAGCCGCATCGCCTCCACGCCGACGTTCTTGAGCGCGCCCAGCGCATAGACCAGCTTGCCGCCGACCACCGTGAAGGTGGCGCCGGAGCGGTTGACGCAAGGCGGCACCGTCTCGATGCCGAGGCCCTTGCGGACCTCCTGGAAATAGATCGCCAGCTTGTCGGTGAGGTGGATGTCGCAGTTCATGACGCCAGCCATGAACTCCACCGGGTGGTTCGCCTTCAGCCAGGCCGTCTGGTAGCTGACGACGGCATAAGCGGCAGCGTGGCTCTTGTTGAAGCCGTAGTTCGCGAACTTCTCGAGGAGGTCGAAGACCTCGCCGGCCTTCGCCTTGTCGACCCCGTTGGCGAGCGAGCCCTCGATGAACTTCGGGCGCTCCTTTGCCATCTCCTCGGCGATCTTCTTGCCCATGGCGCGGCGGAGGAGGTCGGCGCCGCCGAGCGAATAGCCCGCCATCTCCTGCGCGATCTGCATCACCTGCTCCTGGTAGACGATGATGCCCTGCGTTTCCTCGAGGATATGGTCGATCGACGGATGGATCGACTCGCGCTTCCGCTTGCCGTTCTTCACCTCGCAATAGGTGGGGATGTTCTCCATCGGCCCGGGCCGGTAGAGCGCCACGAGGGCGACGATATCCTCGATGCAGGTGGGCTTCATGCGCTTGAGCGCATCCATCATGCCCGAGGATTCCACCTGGAACACGGCGACCGTCTTGGCGCGGGCGTAAAGCTCGTAGCTCTTCTCGTCATCGAGCGGGATATGCCCGATGTCGTTCTCCGCCCCCTGCGCCGGCTCGTAGAGCTTTGTCCCGTCCGCCGCCTCGTGCAGGTTGCGCCCGCCGCCGAGGATGAGGTCGAGCGCGTTCTGGATGACCGTCAGCGTCTTCAGGCCGAGGAAGTCGAACTTCACCAGCCCCGCCTGCTCGACCCATTTCATGTTGAACTGGGTGGCCGGCATGTCGGAGCGCGGGTCGCGGTAGAGCGGCACCAGCTCATCGAGCGGCCGGTCGCCGATGACCACGCCGGCGGCATGGGTGGAGGCGTTGCGGTAGAGCCCCTCGAGCTGGCCCGCATAGCGCAGGAGCCGGTCCACGACCTCCTCCGCCTTGGCCTCCTCGCGCAGGCGCGGCTCGTCGGCCAGCGCCTTCTCGATGGAGACGGGCTTCACCCCCTCCACCGGGATCAGCTTCGACAGGCGATCCACCTGGCCATAGGGCATCTGCAGGACCCGGCCGACGTCGCGGACGGCGGCCTTTGAGAGGAGCGCGCCGAAGGTGATGATCTGCGCCACCTTCTCGGCCCCGTATTTCTCCTGCACGTAGCGGATCACCTCCTCCCGCCGGTCCATGCAGAAGTCGATGTCGAAGTCCGGCATCGAGACCCGCTCAGGGTTGAGGAACCGCTCGAAGAGCAGCGAATAGCGCAGGGGGTCGAGGTCGGTGATCGTCAGCGCATAGGCGACGAGGGAGCCGGCGCCGGAGCCGCGGCCGGGGCCGACGGGGATGTCGTGATCCTTCGCCCATTTGATGAAATCGGCAACGATGAGGAAGTAGCCGGGAAAGCCCATCCCCTCGATGATGCCCATCTCGAACTCGAGCCGCGCCTCGTATTCCTCGACCGGCGCGGCATGGGGGATGACGGCGAGCCGGGCCTTGAGGCCCTCCTTGGCCTGACGGCGCAGCTCCTCCACCTCGTCATCGGCGAAGCGCGGCAGGATCGGCGCGCGCTTGGAGACGCGGAAGGCGCAGCGCTTCGCGATCTCGACCGTGTTGGCCAGCGCCTCGGGGAGGTCGGCGAAGAGCGTCGCCATCTCCTCCTGGCTCTTGAAGGCGTGCTGCGGGGTCAGGCGGCGGCGCGGCTCCAGCTGGTCGACGTAGGAGCCCTCGGCGATGCAGAGGAGCGCATCGTGGGCCTCGAAGAGCGCCGGCTTCGGGAAATAGCAGTCGTTGGTGGCGACGAGCGGCACGTCATGCGCATAGGCCCAGCTGACGAGCCCCTCCTCGGCGCGGCGCTCCGCCTCCGGCAGGCCGCCCTCGCCGGGATGGCGCTGGAGCTCGACATAGAGCCGGTCGCCGAAGATCTCGTGCAGCGCCTGAAGATGGGCCTCGGCCCGGGGGCGCTGGCCGCTGGCGAAGAGCAGGCCCGCCGGGCCGGTCGGGCCGCCGGTCAGGCAGATGAGGCCTTCGGCATGGGCCTCGAGCTCGTCCAGCGTGACATGCAGCGCCTCCTGCCCCTGCCGGAGATAGAGGCAGGAGTTGAGCTTCATCAGCGACATCCACCCCGCCTCGTCCTTGGCGAGAAGCACGACGGGCGCCGGGTCGGGCGGCCGCTTGCCGGGCTCGGCGGGCAGATAGGCGAGGTCGATCTGGCAGCCGACGATCGGCTGCACCCCGGCCGCCGCCGCCCCTTCAGAGAATTGCAGCGCCGCGAACATGTTGTTCGTATCGGTCAGCGCCACGGCGGGCATGGCTGCTGCGGCGGCGAGGCCGGGCAGCTTCTTGACCGGAATGGCGCCTTCCAGAAGCGAATGTTCCGAATGGGTGCGCAGGTGGATGAATCGGGGAGAGGCCATGGGGCGAGGATGCCGCCGCCGCCGCCCCGGGGCAATGGGGCCCGGCGCTTCCGTGGGGGCCCTTCCGCCGCCTCGCGAGCCCGCCCGTTAGGGCGGGCCGAACCAGCCTGCCGCCAGAACGGAAAAAGCCCCCGGCAATGCCGAGGGCTTTCTGGCGCCCCGTGAGTGGCGGAGCCCGGTTCGCGGGCCGGGCGCCGCGGCTCACGAGGGCCTATCCGGCTGCAATCGGATGATGCCTGCTACGGAAGCCCCTCGCGTCCCGCGAGTATGGAATACCTGACTTCACGTCGCGCCCGGCAAACGCCCCCGCCGGACGAGCACCACGCCGAGGCCGGCCAGCAGCATCGCGGCCAGCGCGGCGATCCAGAGCTCGCCCCAGCCCGGCTTGGTCACCATCAGGAAGATGACCAGCACGTTGCCCATCTGCTCCGCCCGGCTGAAGGGCAGGATCCGCTGCGCGGCCGCCAGCGCCGCGGCGCGGTCCCCCGCCGCCTCGGCCGCCGCCACCTTGCCGAGCCTCGGGCCGAGCACCGCCCCGCCGTTCACCGCCGAGATCAGCGCCAGGATCAGCGAGATCGCCACCCAGGCCTCCGCCCCCCAGGCGCCGAGCCAGACGAGGAGCCCGCCCGACACCAGCGTCAGCAACGCGCCCGGCGTCAGAAGGGCGAGCCCGACGCCCGCCATCTCGCTCATCAGCCGCATCTGCCGGTCGACATTCGGGCCGATGACGAGCGTGAACACCACGAAGGTCAAGCCGCCGCCCACCCAGGCAAAGGCCGACAGAACATGCACAAATTTCAAGAAGCCATAGGCATCCATGGCACCCCTCCCCTTTTCTCCCGCCTCAAGCGGTGCCCCCTTCCGCAAGGTCGCGCAAGCGGCAAAATCCATGCCGCAGGGCTTTTCCGGCGCGCGCGGGCCGCTTGCGCGTGGCGAAAGACTTGCCAAGCGCCGCCCGGCCCGATTTCATCGAGACCTCAAAGGGCACGCTGTCTACGCCGCATCGGCAGCGGGTGCGCCAGGGGTGGTACAGCGGCGGGACCGACATATGCAGGTGCGCTTTCTTCTCAACGGAGAAGAGGTGACGGCCGAGGCCGCACCCGACATCACGCTGCTCGACTGGCTGCGCATCGAGCGGCGCCTCACGGGCACCAAGGAAGGATGCAACGAAGGCGATTGCGGCGCCTGCACGGTGATGATCACCGACGAGGGCGGCGCGCGGGCGCTCAACGCCTGCATCCTCTTCCTGCCGCAGCTCGAGGGGAAGGCCGTCCGCACGGTCGAGGGCATCGCCGGGCCGGATGGCACGCTCCACCCGGTGCAGGAAGCGATGATCGAGAAGCACGGGTCCCAGTGCGGTTTCTGCACGCCGGGCTTCATCGTCTCGATGGCCGTCGGGCATCTGAACGGGCGAACGGATCATGACGATGTGCTCGCCGGCAACCTCTGCCGCTGCACCGGCTACGCCCCGATCGTCCGCGCCGCCAAGGCCGCAGAGGGCGCGCCGGTGCCGGGCTGGATGGACGAGCGGGGGCCGGAGGCCGAGGCGGCGGAATTCGCCCCGGTCAGCGCCGATGCGCTGGCGGAGCTCTATGCGGCCAACCCGGGGGCGACGCTGGTCGCCGGAGCCACGGACGTCGGGCTCTGGGTGACCAAGCAGCTCCGCGACATCTCGCCCATCATCTTCCTCAACCGCTGTGCCGACCTGAAGGGCGTGACGGTGACCGACGGGATGATCCGTGCCGGCGCGATGGAGACGATGGAGACGCTCCTGCCGCTCCTCGCCGAGCACCATCCGAGCTATGCGGCGATGCTCCGCCGCTTCGCCTCCGTGCAGATCCGCTCGGCGGCGACCATCGGCGGTTCGCTCGCCAATGCCTCGCCCATCGGCGACAACGCCCCGGTGCTGATCGCGCTCGGCGCGACCCTGCACCTGCGGGCCGGGAGCGACCGGCGCGACCTGCCGCTGGAGGAGTTCTTCCTCGATTACGGCAAGCAGGACCGGCGCGAGGGCGAGTTCGTCGAGGCGGTGAGCTTCCCCGCCAGCGCCCCGGCGCTTCGCGTCTGGAAGATCTCCAAGCGGTTCGATCAGGACATCTCCTCCGTCCTCGCCGCCTTCAATATCGAGGAGACAGACGGGTCTGTCTCCTCCGCCCGCGTCGCCTTCGGCGGGATGGCGGGCATCCCGAAGCGCGCTTCCGGCTTCGAGGCGGCGCTGATGGGCAAGCCCCTGACGGAAGAGGTGGTGAAAGCCGCCCTCCCGGCGCTCGATGCCGACTTCACCCCCCTCTCCGACATGCGCGCCTCCGCCGGCTACCGGGCCGAGGCCGCGCGGGGGCTGGCCTTGCGCTATGCCGCCGAGATGGCGGGCCGCAAAGAGGAGGTGCGGGCATGAGCGTCGCGAAGCCCCTGCCGCATGACAGCGCCCGGCTGCACGTCACTGGCCAGGCCACCTATGTGGACGACCTGCCGCTCCAGCCCGGCACGCTGCACCTCGCCTTCGGCATGGCCGAGATCGCCCGCGGCCGCTGGACGGGAATGGACCTTGCCGCCGTCCGCGCCGCGCCCGGCGTGGTCGCTGTCCTCACCCATGCCGAGCTCCCCGGCCCCTGCGACTGCTCGCCCTCGCCCTTGCATGACGAGCCGCTGCTCACCGACGGGCCGATCCACTTCATGGGCCAGCCGCTCTTCATCGTCGTCGCCACCTCCCACCTCGCCGCCCGCAAGGCGGCGCGGCTGGGGAAGATCACCTACGAGGAGGAAACGCCCCTCCTCACCCTCGACGAGGCCCTCGCGGCCGACAGCCGCTTCGAGGGCGGCCCGGTCATCTGGGAGAAGGGCGACAGCGCCGCCGCCCTGTCCGCCGCGCCGAAGCGGCTCACCGGCAGCCTGACCATGGGAGGGCAGGAGCATTTCTACCTCGAGGGCCATGCCGCGCAGGTGACGCCGCTCGAGGCGGGGGAGCTGCTCGTCCAGTGCTCCTCCCAGCACCCGACCGAGATCCAGCACAAGGTCGCGGAGGCTCTGGGCCTCAACATGGGCGATGTGCGCGTCGAGATGCGGCGGATGGGCGGCGGCTTCGGCGGCAAGGAGAGCCAGGGCAACTGGCTCGCCATCGCCTGCGCCGTCGTCGCCACCCAGCTCCGCCAGCCGGTGCGGATGCGCTATGACCGCGACGACGACATGGTGCTGACCGGCAAGCGCCATGACGCGCGTGTCGAATACGACGTCGGCTTCGACGAGACCGGCCGCGTGCTCGGGCTCGACGTCACCCATCTGATCCGCTGCGGCTGGTCGATGGACCTCAGCCTGCCCGTCGCCGACCGGGCGATGCTGCATGCCGACAGCTCCTACAACCTCAAGGCGGTGAAGATCACCTCGCACCGGCTGAAGACCAACACCGCCTCCGCCACCGCCTATCGCGGCTTCGGGGGGCCGCAGGGCATGATCGGCATGGAGCGGATCATCGACCATATCGCCTGGGAGCTGGGCAAGGATCCGGTGGAGGTCCGCCGGGTGAACTACTACGCCGAGGCCGAGCCGCTCCATGGCCACGGGCCCGACAAGCCGGCCACCTCGGACGCGCCCGACGCACCCGACAAGGGCGTGGCCGACAGCCTCAGCCGCGCGGCGCCGATCTCTTCGGGCACCGGCGGCTCGCGGCGCTTCGGCGGCGCGCATTCGCCCAAGCCCGAGGGCCAGACCACGCCTTACGGGATGGAGGTGACGGATTTCATCCTCCACGGGCTGACCGATGACCTTTTGGCGCGCGCCGATTACGCGGCCCGCAAGGCCGAGGTGGCGGCGTTCAACGCCTCCGGTGGGGCGCTCAAGCGGGGCATCGCCTTCTCGCCGGTGAAGTTCGGCATCTCCTTCACGCTGACGCATCTCAATCAGGCCGGGGCCTTGGTGCATGTCTATCAGGACGGCTCGATCCGGCTGAACCATGGCGGCACCGAGATGGGCCAGGGGCTCAACCAGAAGGTCGCGCAGGTGACGGCGGCGCGGTTCGGGGTGGACGCCTCCCGCGTGCGGATCACCGCGACGGACACCGGCAAGGTGCCCAACACCTCCGCCACCGCCGCCTCCTCCGGCGCCGATCTCAACGGCATGGCCGCCGCCAATGCCGCCGACGCGATCCGTGCCCGCATGGCCGAGGTGGTGGCGCGCGAGTTCCAGGCGGCGCCGGAGGACGTGCGCTTCGAGGACAGCCGCGTCCACGTGGGCGGCGAGAGCATGAGCTTCGAGGAGGCGGCGAAGCTCACCTACGAGAGCCGCGTCTCGCTCTCCGCCGCCGGCTTCTACAAGACGCCGGAGCTGAGCTGGGACAGGATGAAGGGCCGGGGCCGGCCGTTCTTCTACTTCGCCTATGGCGCGGCGATCACCGAGGTGCTGCTGGATACGCGCACCGGGGAGAACCGGATCCTGAGGGCGGACATCCTCCACGACGTCGGCGCCTCGCTGAACCCGGCGATCGACATCGGCCAGATCGAGGGCGCCTATGTGCAGGGCGCCGGCTGGCTGACGATGGAGGAGCTGGTGTGGGACCAGAAGGGTCGGCTCCGGACCCACGCCCCCTCCACCTACAAGATCCCCGCCTGCTCCGACCGGCCGAAGGTCTTCAACGTCGCGCTCTATGCCGGCGAGAACCGGGCGGAGACGATCTATCGCTCAAAGGCCGTCGGCGAGCCGCCCTTCATGCTCGGCATCTCCAACTTCCTGGCGCTGGCCGATGCCGTGGCCGCCTGCGGGCCGAACTGGGCAGCGCTCGATGCCCCGGCGACGCCCGAGCGGCTTCTGGCCGCCGTGGCGCGGGCGCGGGGGCTCTGATGGCGGGCGGCGGGAACCACATGGTTTCCGCGCGCGATTTCCATATGGAAATCGCCGGCCGCCGGGGCGGCCGGGGGGGCTGTCTGCCCCCCGTCGCCCTGAAGGGCGACTCCCCCCGAGGATTTTTCGGGAGCAAAGACTGGGGGGGCCGGGGATGAGCTTCGACCTGCCGGCCCTGACGGACGCCGTGGCGGCGCATGGCGCGGTGGTGCGGCTGCTCGTCACCCATACCGCAGGCTCGGCGCCGCGGGGGGCGGGGACGGCGATGCTGATCTGGGAGGGCGGCGCCGAGGGCACCATCGGCGGCGGCAACCTCGAATGGACGGCCATGGACGAGGCGCGGGCAATGCTGGCCGGCGGGCCGGGCATCCGGCGCGAGACGAAGGCGCTCGGCCCCGCGCTCGACCAGTGCTGCGGCGGCGCGGTGCGGCTGGTCTGGGAGCGATTCGACGCGGGCAGCCTGCCGGAGGCCCTGCCCTATGCCCGCCCCATGGGCGCGGCGGCGGAGATGCCGGAGAAGGTCGCTTCCCGGGCGCGGCGGATGAAGCCGGGGGCGGCGCCGGTGGAGCTGGCCGGCTGGCTGATCGAGGCAGCGCCGGCCGGGGGCGCGCCGCTCTTCATCTGGGGGGCCGGGCATGTCGGGCGGGCGCTCGCCGGGGTCATCGCCCCCCTGCCCGGCTTCAACGTGACGCTGGTCGACGTTGCGGAAGCGCGGCTGCCGGAGGCCCTGCCCCAGGGCGTGACCGCGCGTGTGGCGGCGGATCCGGCGGCGCTCGTGCCCGGCCTGCCGACGGACGCGGGGCATCTGATCGTCACCCATTCCCACCCGCTCGACCTCGCGCTCTGCCATGCGCTCCTCACCCATGGATTCGCCCATGCCGGCCTCATCGGCTCGCACAGCAAATGGGCACGCTTCCGCAACCGATTGGCCGCCTTGGGCCATTCCGGCGCACAAATATCCCGCATTGCCTGCCCGATAGGCGACCCATCGTACGGTCGGGACCCACAGGCCATTGCGATAGGGGTGGCCGCTGCCCTAATCTCCGGAAAAGCCGCAGGGGCCAGACGGGCGGCGCAGACGGGGGACATGACTGGATGAGTGACGTGCTGCTCAGCCTGAAAGGGCTGACGAAGGCCTATCCCGGCGTGGTGGCGAACGAAGATGTGAGTTTCGATATCGGGGCCGGTGAGGTCCATGCGCTCCTCGGCGAGAACGGTGCCGGCAAGTCGACTCTGGTCAAGACGATCTACGGCCTCGTGCGCCCCGACACCGGCACGATGACGCTGGCCGGCGCGCCCTACGAGCCGAGCCAGCCCTCCGACGCCCGCGCCCGCGGCGTCGCGATGGTGTTTCAGCATTTCTCGCTCTTCGATGCGCTCAACGTCGCCGAGAACATCGCGCTCGGCATGGAGACGCCGCCGCCGATGGGCGAACTGGCGCAGAAGATCCGCGAGGTCTCGGAGGCCTACGGCCTGCCGCTGAACCCGGCGCGCACCGTCGGGGACCTCTCCGCCGGCGAGCGGCAGAGGGTGGAAATCATCCGCTGCCTCCTGCAGGATCCCAAGCTCCTCATCATGGACGAGCCGACCTCGGTGCTGACGCCGCAGGAGGTGGAGATCCTCTTCCACACGCTGCGCAAGCTCCGCGAGGAGGGCACCTCGATCCTCTACATCAGCCACAAGCTGGAAGAGATCCGGGCGCTCTGCGAGAACGCGACGATCCTGCGGCTCGGCAAGGTCGTGGGCTCCTGCGACCCGCGCCAGACCTCCGCCAAGGAGATGGCGGAGATGATGGTCGGCTCGGTCCTGCATGTGCCGGAGCGCGAGCCGGCGCCGCCGGGCGAGGTGGTGCTGGAGCTGAAGGGCCTCGCCGCCCCCTCCCCCCGCGCCTTCGGCACGGCGCTGAAGGATGTGAACATCGAGGTCCGCAAGGGCGAGATCGTCGGCATCGGCGGCGTCGCCGGCAACGGGCAGGACGAGCTTCTGCTGGCGCTCTCGGGCGAGATGCGCACCAAGCCCGACATGGTGATCCTGAAGGGCAAGCCGATCGGCAACCGCCCGCCCGATGCGCGCCGGGCCATGGGGCTTCTCGCCGCGCCGGAAGAACGGAACGGCCATGCCTCCGCCCCCGATATGACGCTGACGGAGAACGCGGCGCTGACCGCGCGCGTCCGCAAGAAGCTCTCCTCCAACGGCTTCATCTCCTGGGGCCGCTCGAAGGGCTATGCCGAAGAGGTCATTCGCGATTTCGACGTGCGGACGCCGGGGCCCGCCAATGCGGCGCGCTCGCTCTCCGGCGGGAACCTGCAGAAATTCGTCATCGGGCGCGAGATCATGCAGGCCCCCGAGGTGCTGGTGGTCAACCAGCCGACCTGGGGGGTCGATGCCTCCGCCGCCGCCGCGATCCGTCAGGCGCTCCTTGACCTAGCGTCCAAGGGCGCCGCGGTGATCGTCGTCAGCCAGGACCTCGACGAGCTGATGGAGATCTCAGACCGCTTCGCCGCGCTCAACGGCGGCGTCCTCTCTGCCCCGCGCCCGGCGCAGGGGCTGACGATGGAACAGATCGGGCTGTTGCTCGGCGGCGCCCATGACATGCACGACGTAGAGGCCGAACATGCCTGACTTTGAGGGAGGCCGCGCATGATCCGCCTCGAACGCCGCCCGCAGCCGTCGGACGCCTGGTCCTACGCCACGCCGGTGCTGGCGGTGATTCTCACCATGGTCGTGGGCGGCATCCTCTTCGCCTTCCTCGGCAAGCCTCCGCTCGTCGCCATCCGCACGATCTTCTGGGATCCGCTCTTCGGCGATTTCGCCAGCTATACGCGCCCGCAGCTTCTGGTGAAGGCGGGGCCCTTGATCCTCATCGCAACGGGGCTGGCCTTAGGGTTTCGGGCGGGCATCTGGAACATCGGGGCCGAGGGGCAGTACATCATGGGCGCCGTCTGCGGCGCCGCGGTGGGGCTAGCCTTCTACCCGTCGGAAGCCCGCTGGCTGATCTTTCCGCTGATGATCATCGTCGGCGCGCTCGGCGGCATGGTCTGGGCCTGGATCCCGGCGTTCCTGAAGACGCGCTTCGGCACAAACGAGATCCTCGTCTCGCTCATGCTCGTCTATGTGGCCGAGAACATCATCGCTTATGCGGCGCTCGGGCCCCTCAAGAACCCCGAGGGCATGGGCTTTCCCGGCTCGCGGCGGCTGAGCAACTGGGAGGCAGCGGCGAACCATGAGCTGATCGCCGGTACCGGGATGCACTGGGGCGTGGTCTTCGCACTGATCGCGGTGATCTTCGCCTATGTGCTCCTCGCGCGGCACACGCTCGGCTTCGCCATCCGCGTCACGGGGGAGAGCCCGCGGGCCGCGGCCTTCTCGGGGGTGGACCCCAAGCGGCTCATCATCCTGTCGATGCTGATCTCCGGCGGGCTCGCCGGGCTCGCGGGCATCTTCGAGGCGACGGGGCCCGCGGGCCAGATCACCATCGACTTCGGCACGGGCTACGGCTTCACGGCGATCATCGTCGCCTTCCTCGGGCGGCTGCATCCGATCGGCATCCTGCTCGCCGGGCTGCTCCTCGCGCTCACCTATATCGGCGGCGAGATGGCGCAGCTTCAGCTCGCCCTGCCCGCCGCCGCCATCCAGCTCTTCCAGGGGATGCTGCTCTTCTTCCTGCTCGCCCTCGACGTGCTCACCAATTACCGCCCGCGCTTCGGCAGCGAAGCGGCGGCCTGAGGAGACCGGCCCATGGGAGACATCAACCCGATCCTGCTCATCGCCTCGCTGATGGTGGCCTCGACGCCCATTCTCTTCGCGGCGCTGGGCGAGCTCGTCGTCGAACGCGCCGGGGTGCTGAACCTCGGGGTGGAGGGGATGATGATCACCGGCGCCGTCATCGGCTTCGCGGCCGGGGTCGGCACCGGATCGGCCACCGTCGGCTTTATCTGCGCGGCGCTGGGAGGCGCCGCCCTGTCGCTGATCTTCGGGGTGCTGACGCAGCTTTTCCTCTCCAACCAGGTGGCGACGGGGCTGGGGCTGACGCTCTTCGGGCTCGGGCTCGCCTCGATGATCGGGCAGAGCTATGTCGGCATCCGCGCGCCCTCCACGGCGAAGATCGACATCCCGGTGCTGACGGACATTCCCGTCATCGGGCCGATCCTCTTTCACCATGACCTGCTCGTCTACATCGGGCTCCTGATGGTGGCGCTCGTCTGGTATTTCCTCGCCCGCACCCGCGCGGGGCTGATCCTGCGGGCCGTCGGCGAGAACCACGAGGCGGCCCATGCGCTCGGCTACAAGGTGGTGCGCATCCGCCTGGCCGCCATCGCCTTCGGCGGCGCCATGGCCGGGGTCGGCGGGGCGTATCTGTCGATCATCCGCGTGCCGCAATGGACGGAAGGTCTCACCGCCGGCGCCGGCTGGATCGCGCTCGCCATCGTCGTCTTCGCCTCCTGGCGGCCGATCCGGCTTCTGATCGGTGCCTATCTTTTCGGCGGCATCACGGTGCTGCAGCTCAACCTGCAGGCCGCCGGCGCGCGGGTGCCGGTCGAGATATTGTCGATGTCGCCCTATCTCGTCACGATCATCGTGCTCGTGATCCTGTCGGCCGGCAAGGCGGGCGCGGCGCTGGGGGCGCCGGGCTCGCTGGGCCGGTCGTTCCACGCCTCGAGGTAAGCGCGAGGCCCCTTCCACGCCTCGCGCCAGAGGTCACAGACAAGATGCCCCCCGGGCGGGCCAAGTCCCGGGACAAACAGGGAGTTTGAGAGATGAAAAGACGTACCCTTCTGACCACCGGCGCCGGTGCCGCCGCCGCGGCGACGCTCGGCCTGCCGGCCCGCGCCCAGGATACGCCGAAGATCGGCTTCATCTATATCGGCCCGGTCGGCGACGGCGGCTGGACCTACCAGCACGATCAGGGCCGGCTCGAGGCCGCCGCGCATTTCGGCGATGCCATCGAGACGATCTACCAGGAGAACGTGCCCGAGAGCGCCGATGCCATCCGCGCCCTCAGCCAGATGGCCCTCTCCGGCGCCGACCTGATCTTCACCACCTCCTTCGGCTACATGGAGGCCACCGTCGAGGCAGCCCAGCAGTTCCCGGATGTGAAGTTCGAGCACGCGACGGGCTACATGCGCGCCGATAACCTCGCCACCTATGACAGCCGCTTCTACGAGGGCCGCGCCATCGAGGGGCTGATCGCCGGTCACATGACCAAGTCGAACAAGATCGGCTACATCGGCTCCTTCCCGATCCCCGAGGTCATCCAGGGCATCAACTCCTCCTTCCTCCACGCGAAGAAGGTGAACCCCGATATCGAGATGGTCGTCATCTGGGCCTACACCTGGTTCGACCCCGCCAAGGAGGCCGATGCCGCCAAGGCGATGATCGAGCAGGGCGTCGACGTGATCCTGCAGCACACCGATTCCACCGCCCCGCAGGCGGCGGCGGAAGAGGCGGGCGGCGTCTACACCTTCGGCCAGGCCTCCGACATGGCGGCCTTCAAGCCGGAGCCGCGGATCTCCTCCATCATCGACAACTGGGGCCCCTATTACATCGAGCGCATCCAGGCGCTGATCGACGGGACCTGGGAATCGACCGCCACCTGGGGCGGCATGGCCGAGGGCCATGTGGTGATCGGCGAGATCACCGATGTGGTGCCGGCAGAGGTCAAGGCCGAGGCGGAAGAGATGATCGCCGCCATCACCTCGGGCGAGTACCACCCGTTCACCGGCCCGATCATGAAGCAGGACGGCTCCGTCTGGCTCGAGGAGGGCGAGGTCGCCACCGACGAGATGCTCCTGGGCCTCGACTTCTACGTGGAAGGGCTGACGGGCGAGATCCCGTCCTGATCCTCGCAGCTTGAGACGAGGAAGGGCCCGCCGGAAACGGCGGGCCCTCTTTCGCTTGCGGGGGGACGTTCGGGGCTCTGCCCCGGACCCCGAGGTATTTTCGGCCAGATGAAAGGCGGATCAGCGCGCCAGCCAGGCCGCGAGCTTGTCCATCGTGGTGTTGCCGATCTCCACCGCGCCGAAGCCGATGGTGCCGTCGCGCTGCTCGCGCGTCGGGTGAAGCTGGCGGAGGCTGACAACAGTCTTGCCGTTCGACTGCTCATCAAAGGTGACGGTGACGCGGAAGCGGCCGGGGTCGGCAGGGTCGGCATTGCCGTGATCCATCACGATCAGCCGCGGCGGGTCGATGGTGATGAACTGCATGAGGTTCTCGTAGGTCACGTCCGGCCCCACCATGTCGAACCGCCAGTGGCCGCCCTCGCGGATGTCGGCCTCGTGGCTCACCGTCTGCAGCCCTTGGGGGGAGAACCAGGCGGCAAGGGCGGCGGGGTCGGTCCAGGCGGCGAAGACCTCGTCGATCGGATGGTCATAGACCCGGGTCAGCACGATCTCGCGGTCGAGCGACCAGGTGTCGAGGGGGGAGGCACTCATTGGGGGCGGTCCTTTCGGTTGAGGTAATCGCCGAGCCGGTCGAGCCGGCCGGTCCAGCGGCGCATCTCGGCCTCCATCCAGCCGCGCGCCTCGGCGAAGCGCGCCTCCTCCAGCCGGCAGATGCGCTGGCGGCCGCGCTTTTCGGTGGTGATGAGGCCGCCGGCCTCCAGCACCTTCAGATGCTGAAGAAACGACGGCAGCGCCATGTCGAAGGGCTCTGCCAGGGCGCCGGCGCTCTCCTCCCCCGCCGCGAGGCGGGAAAGGATGGCGCGCCGGGTCGGATCGGCGAGGGCGTGGAAGGTGCTGTCGAGCAAATGGTTAGGCATGTGCCTAGGTATCCGGCGAGCCCGCCGCCGGTCAAGCAGAAACTTAGGCAACAGGCTAAGTTAATCGCGCTCCGCCGGGAAGGGGAGCCGGGCCAGCTCGCGGCGCTCGGCCTCGGCGAGGATCGACACCGGCATGTCCCGCTCGGAGACGATGCCGAGCATCTCGCTCCGCCGCATGACCGGCAGGTGGCGGATGCCATGGGTGCGCATCTTCTTCAGCCCGTCGAGGGGGCTCTCGCCCTCCTCCCCCGTGATCGGCCCGGGGGTCATCACGTCACCGACCGTCGTCTCGGACGCATCGCGGTAGCGGCAGATGACCCGCCGCAGGATGTCTCGCTCGGTGACGATGCCGACGAGATTGCCGGCCCTCAGCACGATGATCGCGCCGATCCGTTCGTCGCACATGCGCTTGCAGGCGGTGAGGATGGAGGTCTCCGGGCTGGCGGTCACGACGGTCCGGCGCGCCGCCATGTCGCCCAGCGTCATGAGAGGCATAACAGGTCCTGGCAAATAACTCGGTCATCAAGGCAATGTCCGGCGACCCTATCCGACAGCGGCAGGGCGGCGAGTCCGGATATCCTGACCGCGGTTCGGTTCCGCCCCAATTCTGCTTAAAATGCTCCTGACCTCATCGGGGAATGGCAGGCAATCCGTTGATTTCACTAAGGTAAGGCGCAGACCGCTTGACGTTCACGTCATCGTCCGCGGCCGGACTTGGCAGCGCGCCTCGCGGGTGCGAGGGTGCGCCGGCGGCGGCGGCAGGCCAGCGCAGACAAGGCAATCGGGGGCATCATGGCGGATTTTCTGGTCATCGGCGGCGGCATCGCCGGGCTTTCCGCCGGGGCGCGGCTGGCGGAGCTCGGCTCCGTCCATCTTCTCGAGCGCGAGACGCAGACGGGCTACCACGCCTCCGGCCGCTCCGCCGCGCTTTTCGAGGAAAGCTACGGCCTGCCGACGACGGTGGCGCTCAACCGCGCCAGCCATGACGAGCTGAAGGCGGCGGGCGTGCTCAGGCCGCGGGGGCTGCTCCTCGTCGGCTCGCGGGGCACCGCCGCGGCCTTCGCGGCCGACATGAAGGCCATGCATCTGACCCCGGTCACCCCGGCGGAGGCGGCGGGGCTCTGCCCGATCCTCGATCCCGTCAGGGTCGACCGTGCCGGCTATGACGAGGCCGCCTGGGACATCGACACCCATGCGCTGATGACGCGCTTCACGCAGGCCATCCGCGCCAATGGGCGCGTGCAGACCGGCGCGGAGGTCACCGGCATCGCGCGGGAGGCCGGGCGCTGGCGCGTGAGCCTTGAGGGTGGCGAGGTGCTGGAGGCGGAGGTGCTGGTGAACGCCGCCGGCGCCTGGGCGGACGGGGTCGCGGCGATGGCCGGCGTCGCCCCCCTCGGGTTGACGCCGCTCCGCCGCTCGATGGCGCGCGTGGCGGCGCCGCAGGGCATGTCCCCTGCCCGCTGGCCCATGGTCATGGGGCCGGGCGAGGACTGGTACATGAAGCCCGACGCCGGGGCGCTGATCGTCTCCCCCGCCGAGGAGGATCCGGCCGAGCCGCATGACGCCTGGGCGGACGACATGGTGCTCGCCGAGGGCATCGCCCGCTTCGAGGCGCATGTGACGATGGAGGTCACGCGGCTCCTCTCCTCCTGGGCCGGCCTACGGACCTTCGCGCCCGACCGGCAGCTCGTGCTGGGGCCGGATCCCGACGCGCCGGCGTTCCTGTGGTGCGCCGGTCAGGGGGGCTACGGCTTTCAGACCTCCTGCGCGGCCAGCCGGGTGCTCGCCAGCCATGTGGGGGGCGCGGCGGAGGTGGAGCCGGGGGTGGTGGACGCGCTGAGGCCGGATCGGCTTCGCGGCTGAGACGGTTGGTCAGCGGAGCGCCTGCGGCGCATTCTTTTAAGTGCGTTGGAGGCGCTGCCTCCAAACCTCCAAGGTGTTTTCGGCCAGATGAAAGCGGATCAGACCTGCCGGTCCTGCAGGGGCAGGTCGGCGAGGTACTTGCCGTAATCGTTCTTGCGGAAGGTCTTGGCGCGCTCACCGAGCTGCGCCTCGTCGATCCAGCCGAGGTTGTAGGCGATCTCGTCCGGCGAGCCGGTCTGCAGGCCCTGCCGCTTGGCGAGGGTCCGCACGAAATTCCCCGCATCCAGCAGCGAATCATGCGTGCCCGTATCGAGCCAGGCATAGCCGCGGCCCATGCGGAGGACGTCGAGCGCCCCGTCGTGGAGGTACATCTCGAGGAGCGTCGTGATCTCGAGCTCGCCCCGCGGCGAGGGCGCGACGGCGCGGGCCCGCTCGGGGGCGGTGCCGTCGAGGAAATAGAGCCCGGTCACGGCGTAATGGGAGGGCGGGACCTCCGGCTTCTCGATGATCTGGCGGACGGAGCCGTCCGCCCCGAAATCGACGACGCCATAGCGCTCGGGATCGGCCACGTAATAGCCGAAGACCGTGCCGCCCGTTGCCTTCGCATCGGCGACGGAGAGGAGCTGCGGAAGCCCGTGGCCGAAGAAGATGTTGTCGCCCAGCACCATGGCGGAGGGGGCGCCGGCGAGGAAATCCTCGGCGAGGATATAGGCCTGCGCCAGCCCGTCGGGGCTCGGCTGCTCGATATAGGTGAGCGAGATGCCCCATTGGCTGCCGTCGCCGAGCGCCCGCTTGAACTGGGCCTGATCCTCCGGCGTGGTGATGACGGCGATCTCGCGGATGCCGGCGAGCATCAGCACGGTCAGCGGGTAATAGACCATCGGCTTGTCATAGAGCGGCAGGAGCTGCTTGGAGAGGCCCATGGTGATCGGATAGAGCCGCGTGCCGGAGCCGCCGGCGAGGATGATGCCCTTGCGGTTGGTCATTTCTTCTCCGTCTTGAGGGCGGCGAGCACGTCCTTGAGGCCGGCGCGCCAGTCGGGGCGGGCGATACCATAGGCCTCTGCCAATGACCCGCAATCGAGGCGGGAATTGAGCGGCCGCGCGGCGGGGGTCGGGTATTCGGCGGTGGGGATGTCCACCACCTCGACCTCCTTGCCGGCCTGCGCGAAGATCTCGCGGGCGAAGCCGGCCCAGGACGTGTCCGGCGCGCCCGAGAAGTGGAAGGTGCCCGAGGTGCCCCGCCCCTCGTGGAAGGCCCGGGCCATGGTCAGCAGCGCCTCGGCGATGTCGGCCGCCGGGGTCGGGCCGCCGATCTGGTCGCCGACGATCGTCAGGCGGTCGCGGCTTTCGGCGAGGCGGAGCATGGTCTTCACGAAATTGCCGCCATGGGCGGAGAAGACCCAGGAGGTGCGCAGGATCGCATGGAGCCCGCCGGCGGCGCGCACCCCCTCCTCCCCCGCGAGCTTGGTGCGGCCATAGGCGCCCAAAGGGGCGGTCGGATGGTCGGGGGCGAAGGGCGCCTCCCCTGCCCCGTCGAAGACATAGTCGGTCGAGACATGCAGGAACGGCAGGCCGGCGGAGGCGGCGGCCCGGGCGATGGCCTCGGGCGCGGCGCCGTTGATGGCGGCGGCGAGCGCCTCCTCCTCCTCCGCCTTGTCGACGGCGGTATAGGCGGCGGCGTTGATGACGACCTCGGCCCCCTGGGCCGCGGCCTCGGCCACCACGCCGGCGCAGGCGCCAGGATCGGAGAGGTCGGCCTCGTCCCGGCCGAAGGCGATCACATCATCGGCGCGCGCAAGAATCTCGCGGGCGACCTGCCCCGTCTTGCCGAACATCAGGATCTTCATGTGCGGCGCTCCGGGCGGATCATATCACGACATTCCTTTGCGCTTCGATATCGGCGCGATGGACGCTGGCAAGCGCCGGTTTCTCGATCAGATGCCATGACAGCACCGCGCAGGCCAGCGTCAGCGGCAGGGCGAAGGCAATGTTGCCGGCCGGCGTATCGCCCCCCCAGCCCGCCGCCAGTTGCTGGACGGGAAAGGCGTAGATGTAGGTGCCGTATGAATAATCCCCGAGCCGGTTGTAGGCGAGAAGCGGGGCGATGCGGGAAAATCCGAGGAGGAGGACGCCATAGCTCAGCGCCAGCACGAACACCGCATGGAAGAGCGGCGTGGCCCAGGCGAGGGCGGCGGCCAGGGCAAGCGCGGCCAGAAGGAGCGGGCTGAGCGGGATCGACGCCCGCCAGACATAGGCCGCGGTGCCGAAGACGAAGGGCAGCGCGACCTCGAGGAAGAGCCCCGCGATGCCCGGCAGCGGCAGAAAGGGCCCGGAGACGCAAAGGGCCAGCGTCAGCGCGAAGGCCAGGGCGAAGAGCCGGCGGTTGCGCAGAAGCCCTGCGGCGCCCGTGACGACGACGCAGAGGTAGCACATGACCTCGTGAAACAGCGACCAGAGCGATCCGTTGATGGCCTGCTCATAGGGCAGATTGAGGAAGACGCCGGGCATCTCGAACTGGATGTAGGCGAGCGTGAGGTTGCGCAGCAGGAACTCCGGCACGGCCGCCCAGAAGACCGCCGCCGGCGCCTCGGTGAGGAATAGCCCGGCGACGAGCACGGTGAGCAGCAGCATCACGATCAGCGCCGGGTAAAGCCGCATCACCCTTGCCCGCACGAAACGGCGGCGCGTCCGGCTCCGCTCGAAGCTCTTGGCGATGAAGAACCCCGAGATGGCGAAGAAGACATAGACGCATACCCGCCCGAGCGTGAGCCCGTGAAGCCAGGCCTGCAGCGGCTCGCGGGTGCCGGGCCCGGAGGAGAGCGGCCAGGCATGGGAGACGAGCACGCCGATGGCGGCCAGGATGCGGATCAGGTTGAAATTGTTCTGCCTTCCGGAGGAAAGGTCGGCGATCCGCAAGGGTGCGGCTCGGGTCATTCCGCCGTTCCCAGCCGTTCGCCGACGCCCTTGCGGCCCTGCAGGGCGCGCCACCAGTCCTCGTTGTCGAGATACCACAGTACGGTCTTCTCCAGCCCCTCCTCGAGGGTGACGGACGGCCGCCAGCCGAGCTCCTCGCGAATGCGGCTGGGGTCGATGGCATAGCGCGCGTCATGGCCCGGGCGGTCGGTCACGAAGGTGATCTGATCGGCGTAAGGGTGGTTGGCGGGGCGCTTCTCGTCGAGGATGCGGCAGATGGTCTGCACGAGGTCGATGTTCTTCGCCTCGTTCTCGCCGCCGATGTTGTAGCTGCGGCCGACGGCGCCTTCCTGGACGACCTTGAGGAGCGCCTCGGCATGATCCTCGACATAGAGCCAGTCGCGCACGTTGAGGCCCTCGCCGTAGACGGGGATGTCGCGGCCCGAGAGCGCGTTGAGGATGACCACGGGGATCAGCTTCTCGGGGAAGTGGAAGGGCCCGTAATTGTTGGAACAATTGGTCATGACGATGGGCAGGCCATAGGTCTCGTGCCAGGCGCGGACGAGGTGGTCGGAAGCAGCCTTCGAGGCGGAATAGGGCGAGTTGGGCGCGTAGGGGGTCTCTTCGGTGAACTGGCCCGTCTCGCCCAGCGTGCCGAAGACCTCGTCGGTGGAGATATGGTGGAAGCGGAAGCTCTCGGGCTTGCCGGCGCGGACCCAGTGGGCGCGGGCGGCCTCCAGCATGTTGTAGGTGCCGGTGATGTTCGTCTCGATGAAATCGCCGGGGGCGTCGATGGAGCGGTCGACATGGCTCTCGGCCGCCAGATGCATGACGGCATCGGGGGCATGGGCGGCGAAGATCCGGTCGAGCGCCGCGCGGTCGCGGATGTCGGCCTCCTCGAAGGCATAGAGCGGGCTCGCGGCGACGCTGGCCACGTTGTCGAGGCAGGCGGCATAGGTCAGCGCGTCGACATTGACGATGTGGTGCCCGTCCGCCACCGCACGGCGGACGACGGCGGAGCCGATGAACCCGGCGCCGCCGGTGACGAGGATTTTCATTTTGCCACCTCGAAGGGGGTCTGGAAGGCCTCGAAGGGCTGCGCGCTTGCATCTTTGCCGCTGAGGACCGGCTCGCGGCCCTCAAGCGGCCAGTCGATGCCGAGCGAGTCCCAGCGGACGGCGCCGTCGCATTCGGGCGCATAGTAATCCGAGCATTTGTAGGCGATCTCGGTGCCGGGCCTCAGCGTGACGAAGCCATGCAGAAACCCGGCGGGCACGAAGAGTTGGCGACCGTTCTCGGGCGTCAGCTCGATGCCGAACCACTGGCCATAGCTCGGCGAGCCGGCGCGGGCATCGACGGCGACATCCCAGAGCGCGCCGGCATTGCAGCGCACGAGCTTGTCTTGCGCATGGGGCGGCGCCTGGAAATGCAGGCCGCGGAGCGTGCCTGCGGCCTCGGAGCGCGAGAGGTTGTCCTGCACGAATTCCATCGGCAGGCCCGCCTCGCCGGCCACCTTGCGGGAATAGGTCTCGACGAAATAGCCGCGGGCATCGCCGTGGCGCTTCGGGGTGAGGACGATCACGCCGTCCAGCGGGGTCTTGTCGATCTGCACTCTTCAGCCTGTTGCCGCGCCCTTGGGTCGTCCGCGTCTAGCAAGGCGGGGCGGGGATGTCACCTCTCCGCCGCCGACGCTTGTATCTCGGGGCGTCATGACTAGTATTATGCCCTTGATGACGAGGCCCGCCGCTCTGCCGGGGCCGATCCTGCAATCCGAAGGAAGCTTCATGTCCTGGACCGACGAGCGCGTCGAGACGCTGAAGAAGATGTGGAACGATGGCAAATCCGCGAGCCAGATCGCCAAGGAACTCGGCGGCGTCACCCGCAATGCGGTGATCGGCAAGGTGCACCGGCTGGGGCTGTCGAACCGCACGGCCGGCCCCGCGCCGGCCGCCGGCGCCGCCCCGGCCGCGCCCGCCGCCGCCGCTGCCCCCGCCGCGGCCCCCCGCGCCGAAAAGCCGGCCGAGCCCGCGCGCCCCGCCCCCGAGCCTGCCGAGGCCGAAGCGGACACCGCGCCGGCCGCCAGTGCCGAGCCCGCGATCAGCCCCGCGCGCCGGGCGATCATCCCGGCCGGCCAGCCGCTGCCGCCGCAGCCCTCCGCCAACGAGATCAGCCCCGAAGCGCTCGCCAAGGTGAACGAGGTCGAGAAGGTTGCGAAGAAGCTCACCCTGATGGAGCTGACCGAGCGGACCTGCAAATGGCCCGTAGGCGACCCCGCGACGGAGGACTTCTGGTTCTGCGGCCTGCCCGTCCAGCAGGGCAAACCCTATTGCGAGGCGCATGTGGGCGTCGCCTTCCAGCCGATGAGCTCGCGGCGCGACCGCCGTCGCTGAGGGCTGTTAAAAGGAGCGCCTGCGGCGCACGCCTTTAGTGCGTTGGAGGCTCTGCCTCCAAACCTCCGAGGTATTTTCGGCCAGATGAAAGGTGGATCAGTCTTCGACGGGTTTTGCCGTACCGCCCTCGCTCTGGGGGACGGCATCCGACGGCACGCCGCCGGTGGAATCCGCGGCCCTGCCTGACGGCCCCCGGGGGAGGTCGCGGGTGCGCTCGGGGGGGCGATCCGCCATCGTGAGCTCGCCGCGGGCCTTCGGCAGGGCCGAGGGATATTCGGCCTGAAGCCAGCTCGTCATCTTCTCGCGGATCTCGCAGCGCAGATCCCAGGCGATGGGCGAATTGCGGGCGGAGACGAGGGCGCGGATGGTGATGACATCCTTGTCTGTCTCGGTGACTTGCAGATTCACGACCTTGCCATCCCAATGCGGGCTCGCTTCGGCCAGTTCCTTGAGCTTTTCCCGCATGGCGGCGACCGGGGCCGTCCAGTCGAGATACCAGAAGACCGAGCCGATGATGTCGGCATTCTTGCGCGTCCAGTTCTGGAAGGGCTCCTCGATGAATTTCGAGAGCGGCACGATGAGCCGGCGCAGGTCCCAGATGCGGACGACGACATAGGTCGAGGCGATCTCCTCGATCCAGCCCCATTCGCCTTCGACGATCACCACATCGTCGATGCGGATCGGCTGGGTCATCGCGATCTGGATGCCGGCGATGAGGTTCGCCAGCACCGGCCGCGCCGCGAAACCGAGCACCAGCCCGGCGGCGCCTGCAGAGGCGAAGAGCGAGACGCCGTATTGGCGGACGGTTTCGAAGGTCGCGAGGACGCTCGCCAGCGTCACCAGCACCACGACGATCTTGCCGGCCTGCTGCAGGACGCGCATCTGCGTGGCCTGCTTGCGGGCGGCGAGATTATCCTCCGCATCGAGGGCAAGCCGGGCATTGGCCCGCTCGACCACTACGTCGATGGCGATGAGGACCATCCAGCCGATGAGCGTGATGACGACCGCCACCGCGATCTTCGCCAGCCAGTACTGGAAATCCTCGTCGAGCCGGGCGCCCTGCGCGAAGAGCGTCGCGACGCCGATGACGAAGCCGAGCCGTGCCGGCCGGCGGAGCTTCGGCAAAAGCCGCGCGGCCAGGCCGTTGCGGTGGCTGAGCGCCCGGCGGAGCCCCGCCCAGAGAGCGAGGTGCAGCGCCCAGCCCGCAACGAGGCCGAGGGCGACGATCAGCCAGGGCCAGAGCGTGTTCGGCACGACGGCCTCGATCTCGCCCAAAGCCTGTTCGATCTCGCCCATTCCGGCCTCCGCAGCTTGCCGTCCCCGGCCTTCAGGATAGCGCTGCGCCGCAGCGTGGCAATGCGGGGGGCCTTCCAAGGCGCGCCCGAAGCGCGTATGAGCCCCGCCCATGCAAGCAAATCCGCCAGATCTCCGCCCCGACCGCGCCGGCCTGCCGAGGATCGATGGCAGTGCGCGCCCCGGCCAGCCGAAGATCGGCATGGTCTCGCTCGGCTGCCCCAAGGCGCTGGTCGACAGCGAGCGGATCCTGACGCGGCTCCGGGCCGAGGGCTATGCGATCAGCCCCGATTACGCGGGCGCGGGGGCGGTGATCGTCAACACCTGCGGCTTTCTCGACAGCGCCAAGGCCGAGAGCCTCGAGGCCATCGGCGAGGCGCTGGAGGCGAACGGCCGCGTGATCGTCACCGGCTGCCTCGGCGCCGAGCCCGAATACATCACCGGCGCGCATCCCAAGGTGCTCGCGGTGACCGGGCCGCATCAATATGAGGCGGTGCTCGATGCGGTGCACAAGGCGGTGCCGCCGAGCCCGGACCCGTTCATCGACCTGCTACCAGCCTCCGGCGTGAGCCTCACGCCGCGGCATTACAGCTATCTGAAGATCTCCGAGGGCTGCAATCACGCCTGCAAGTTCTGCATCATCCCGGCGATGCGGGGGCGGCTCGCCTCCCGCCCCGCCCATGCGGTGATCCGCGAGGCGGAGCGGCTGGTGGAGGCGGGGGTGAAGGAGCTGCTCGTCATCAGCCAGGACACCTCGGCCTACGGGCTCGACATCCGCTATGCGGAGGAGCGAGGCCACCGGGCGCATATCACCGATCTGGCGCGGGACCTCGGCAGCCTCGGGGCCTGGGTGCGGCTCCACTACGTCTACCCCTACCCCCATGTGCGCGAGCTCATTCCCCTGATGGCGGAGGGGCTGGTGCTGCCCTATCTGGACGTGCCCTTCCAGCACGGCTCTCCCAGCGTTCTCAAGCGGATGGCCCGGCCCGCGGCCTCGGCGAAGACGCTCGACGAGATCGCCGCCTGGCGCCGCGACTGCCCGGAGATCACGCTGCGGTCGACCTTCATCGTCGGCTTCCCCGGCGAGACGGAGGCGGAGTTCGAGGAGCTGCTCGACTGGCTGGACGAGGCGCAGCTCGACCGGGTCGGCTGCTTTCAATACGAGAATGTCGCCGGCGCCCGCGCCGCGGCGCTGCCGGACCATGTGCCCGAGGAGCTGAAGGCCGAACGCTGGGCGCGCTTCATGGAGAAGGCGCAGGCGATCAGCGCGGCGAAGCTGGCGCGGAAGGTCGGGCAGCGGCTGGAGGCGATCGTGGACGAGGTGGATGCCGACGGCGTTGCCACGACGCGCACCAAGGGCGACGCACCGGAGTTCGACGGCAACCTCTTCCTCGACGAGGGGACGGAGGGGCTGAGGCCGGGCGACATCGTCCGGGCCGAGGTCGACGAGGCGAGCGAGTACGACCTCTACGGGCGGGTGATCGGGCGAGCCTGAGTTTCGGGGCCGGGGGCGCCGGGCTTAAGCCCGGCCTACGCGCAACCCTAGCCGCCGGCGTAGGGTGGGTTTGTAACCCACCATGCCTTCGCAACCATTCCCGCCGCCGCCGCGCAGTGCGAGCACCGGCCCGGGGGTTGGCGCTCCTCACGGCTGAACGGCGCACTTTATGGCGCCGCCACCTCCCCGCTCACCGGCACCGCCTGCCCTACAGGAGCGCCAGCCCGCGGGACGGGCCGGCGCTCGCCCTGCGCCTGCGGCGCGCACCGGGCGGGGGAATGAGCGGGACCGTTGCGCCGGAGCGGAGGGTGCGTTGCAACCCACCATCCATGCCCCGACCCAACCATAGGGGACTTTGCGAACGTTGCCCCCCTTGTCGCCTCTGAAACCGACCCTGCGGAGGCACCCGCATCCCCGTGCCGTCACGTCCCGTCCTCCTCACCACAAGCGTGATTGGAAAACCGCAACCGTCCCGTGAGAAGGTGGGGCATGACCAGATTCGCCCAGACCTATCCCGTCCTCGCCCGCAGCGAGAGGATTGCCGACGGCATCATGCATGCCTCGGGCGTCCTTCTTGCAATCGTCGGGGCGGCGCTGCTGATCCCCTTCGCGGCCATCTACAGCAACGGAAATGTCGCCGCGATTTCCGTCTATTGCGGGATCCTGATCTTCGCCTTCACGGCGTCGGCGCTCTATCACTTCCCGCCGCGGGAAGCGGCGCGGGGGGTGCTGCGGCGGGTCGATCAGGCGGCGATCTGGCTGAAGATCGCCGGCACCTACACGCCGTTGACGCTGATGATCGGCACCGGGCTCTCGACCGCCGTCCTCTGGATCGTCTGGGGCCTCGCGGCGGTCGGCGCCTCGATGAAGCTCTTCCTGCGGGTGGGGCCGCCCTGGGTCTCGCCGCTTCTCTACCTCGCCGCCGGCTGGCTGAGCCTGGCGCTGATCTGGCCGATGGCCATGACCTTTCCGCTCGCATCGACGATCCTCATCCTCGCGGGCGGCGTGCTCTACACGATCGGCACCGGGATCCTCTACCTGTCGAAGATCCGCTACCTGACGGCGACCTGGCACGGCTTCGTGCTGGCCGCGTCGGGCTGCTTCTTCGCCGCCGTGGCCGTCGCCGCCTTCGCCTGAGCGCTCAGGCGCCCGGCTGCACTGCCCCCTGCAGCGCCGCCACCGTCTGGCGAACGACGGCGATGCGCTCGGCATTGGCCGGGTGGCTGCCTAGGAAGCGGTCGCCCGGGTCGGCGATGCGGAAGAAGAAGGCCGAGCCGAGGAGCGGATCATAGCCGGCGAGAAGCGCGATCTCGGTGCCGACGGCATCCGCCTCCAACTCGAACTCCTTGGAATAGCGGCGGGCGCCGACGGCGGCGCCGAGCTCCGCCGCCATGCGCACCGCCTCGCTCGACGCGCCGCTGACGCCGGCAATGCCCGAGAAGACGGCCGCCGCCGTGCGGGCGTTCTCCTCGCTGCGGGCGATATGGCCGGCGACCTGATGGCCGGCCTCATGGGCGAGCACGAAGGCCATCTCGTCGGCATTCTGCAGATCGGCGATGAGCGCGAGGGTGAAGACGATGATCGGCTGGCCGCTCTCGTCGAGCATCTGGAAGGCATTGGGCGGCTCGCCGGGGCGGTCGTCGACGAGGATGATGAAATCGCAATTGGCGCGCGGATTGCGCTCGCGGCAGAGCCGTTCGGCCACGGGCTCCACCCGGTCGATCATCTGCACGAAGCTGCGCGCCGCCACGCGCGAGGGCTGGACAGGCCGGGGCACGCTGCCGAGCCGCGCCTCCTGGCTGGAGGCGCCGGAGGCGGGCGGGGCCGACGATTGCGGCGCAGGTGAAGACGCACAGGCCGCCAGCGCCGCGAGAAGGGTGGAGAGGAAAACGGCTCTGATGATGCCCATGCCCGGCCCCCTGGGTCAGAGCCCCGAGCGTCGCCGTCTCGAGGAGTGTCGCGGTCTTGCCGGCACCACGTCACCGCGCGGCGCCTGTTTTGAAGGTGATCCTAACCCGAGCGCCGGGGGGGCCGCCAGTCCCGGCTGCGTGAACGGCCGGCGCTTGCGCGACGGGGGGGCGGCGATTAGCCTTTCCCCATGTTCACCATCGAGCACGACTTCGACTCAACCATCGTCACGCTGATCGACGAGGGCGCCACGCCCTTGCAGGAGGATGTGACGGTCAACGCCTTCGAGGAATGCGTGACCCTCGAGCAGCTCGACCCGCGGACCGACCGGGTCCAGCGGATCACGCTCTCGCCCGAAATGGTCCGCGACCTTCTGGCCGCCCTCAACCTGCCCGAAGGCATCTACCGGCTCAAACCCGTGGAGTGACGGCCCTTCGGGGGCCCGGGACTCTGCCGCTGCCGCGCGAGGGCGAGCCCAGCCTCACCATAGCGCCAGCCCGCGGGACGGGCCGGCGCTCGCCCTGCGCCTGCGGCGCGTTACCCGGGCGGGGGCACCGCTCCAGCGGCGCAAGCGGTGGGTTACAAACCCACCCAACCCCCGCGGCGAGGCCAAGCGTAGGCGGGGCTTCAACCCGGCAACCCTCCCGGCCCCACGGAGATCGCCCGATGTCCGGGCACGATCGTCGCGCGACAAACGGGCGCTCAGCTGATCTCGAAGAGCTTCTCGCGCCCCGTCTGACCCCTCACCAGCGTCAGCCGCCCCGGCGCCACGCCCAGCGCCTTGGCGAGGAGCTTGCGCACCGCCTCGTTGGCCTTGCCGCCCTCGGGCGCCACGGTCACATAGACCCGCAAGGGCTCCCCCGGCTCGATCCGCGCGCGGGAGGCGCGGGGCGTCACGCGCACGGCGATGCGGGCGCCGGGCTGTGCCAGGGAGGTCAGATCGGGCGTCATGCCTTCCCCTACCCTGCCCTCGCGCGGCGCTCCAGCCTCTGGACGGCGCGGCCTCGCCTGCCTACCTAGGCGCAAACGCTGCCCGGAGTTCCGATGCCAGACCGCAATGAGGCCGCCCTCGCCTTCCTCGCCACCCGCCGCTCGCGCCCCCACAAGCTCTTGCAGCCGCCCGTCCCCGAACGGGCGGAGCTGGAGGAGCTTCTGGCCATCGGCGCGCGCGTGCCGGATCACGGCAAGCTGGAGCCCTGGCGCTACATCGTCCTCGAGAAGGCCGCCATGACCCGGCTCGCCGGGGCCGTCGCAGCCCGCGCCGAGGCGCGCGGGGAGGACGAAGGCCGGCGCGACAAGATCGTGGCGCAATATGCGAATGCCAGCCTCTGCGTCGCCGTCGTCTCCGCCCCGAAGCCGGCCGACATCCCGCTGGAGGAGCAGGTCGCCTCCGCCGCCTGCGTGGCCTTCCAGCTTCTCAACGCCTGCCTCGCTGCCGGCTGGGGCGCCAACTGGCTGACCGACTGGCCGGCCTTCGACCGGCCGTTCCTCGAGAGCGAGCTCGGCCTCGCGGCGGAGGAAACCCTCGCCGGCTTCATCCATATCGGCACCGCCGCCTCGGCCCCGCCGGAGCGCCCGCGCCCGGACGTGCCGGCGCTGACCAGATGGGTCTCGGCGTGATCCTCGGCGATTTCCTCAAGGCGCTCGGCCAGATCGGCGATCCGCGCTTCCGCCGGGTGCTCATCGTCGGCGTGCTCCTGGCGCTGGCGCTGCTCTTCGGCTTCTACGCGCTGCTCCTTTGGGGGATCAGCGCGCTCGATGCCGGCCAGCTTGTGCTGCCGATGGTCGGGCAGGTGACCTGGCTCGGCGACCTCCTCGCCTGGGGGTCGCTGGTGCTGATGTTCTTCCTGTCGATGTTCCTGATGATCCCCGTCGCCTCGGCCATTACCTCGATGTTCCTCGACGATGTGGCCGCGGCGGTGGAGGCGGAGCATTACCCCGCCCTGCCCCCGGTGGAAGGCGCCACCTTCTGGGAGGGCGTGGTCGATACGGTGAACTTCCTCGGCGTGCTGATCGCCGCCAATATCGTCGCGCTCTTCGCCTATGCGGCGCTGCCGCCCTTCGCGCCCTTCATCTTCTACCTGATGAACGGCTACCTGCTCGGGCGGGAGTATTTCCAGATCGCAGCCATGCGGCGGGAGGGGCGCGACGGGGCGAAGCAGCTCCGCAAGAAGCATATCGGCACGATCTGGGTGGCGGGCTGCCTGATGGCGCTGCCGCTCTCCATTCCGCTCGTGAACCTTCTGGTGCCGGTGCTCGGCGCCGCCACCTTCACGCATCTCTACCACCGGCTGAAGGGGCCGCGGCTCGGCGCCTAGCCGCCCTCGCGGAGGCTCTTCGACCAGTCGAAATCGTCGACGGAGACCCAGCCGGAGAGGATGATGCCGACGATCAGCGCCCAGATGATCGTCCCGGCGATGGTGGTGATGATGACCTTCCGCCGCATGAACGGCCCGGCGGGCGAGCTGACATGGGTGCCGGGCACACGCTCGCCGACATCGCCCTGCGTCGTCAGGTTGAGCGGCAGGACGATGAAGAACACCATGAACCAGGTGATCGCGTAGACGACGAGGATCGAGGTGATGCTCATGGGGTGATGCTCATGGGGCGGCTTCCTCCAGTTCGATCAGCGTGCCGTTGAAATCCTTCGGATGCAGGAAGAGCACGGGCCGCCCGTGGGCGCCGATCTTCGCCGGGCCGAGGATGCGGGCGCCGTCGGCCTCCAGCCGCGCGGCCGCCGCCGCGATATCGGCCACCTCGTAGCAGAGGTGATGGATACCGCCCGACGGCGCCTTCGCCAGGAAGGCGGCGATCGGCGAGGCCTCCCCCAGCGGCTCGAGCAGCTCGATGGCCGTGTTCGGCAGGCGGACGAAGACCACGGTGACGCCATGCTCGGGCAAGGGCGTCGGCGGGCCGACCTCGGCGCCGAGCGTGCCGGCATAGGTCGCGGCGGCGGCCCGAAGGTCCGGCACGGCGATGGCGACGTGATTGAGGCGTCCGATCATGGGGCCTTATCGGCGGAGCCGGCGGCGCCGTAAAGCACCCAGATGTCACGAGAACGCGCGGCGATTAACGCGGCCTTCACCGCGATTCGTGAAGCTGGGGCAAGGCGAGACCAGAAGGAATCGGAGCAGCAAATGAACCCCCTCGACGATCTCATGCAACTGAGGCCCCCGAATGCGGACCAGCCGCTCCTGGGCCTGACCATCCTTCTGGTGGAAGACAGCCGCTTCGCCGCCGAGGGGTTTCGCCTCCTCGCCCTGCGCTCCGGCGCAAGGCTTCGCCGCGCCGACAGCCTCGCCCATGCCCGCCGGCACCTCTGCGTCTACCGCCCGACGGTGGTGATGGTCGATCTCGGCCTGCCCGACGGCTCGGGCGCGCAGCTCATCACCGAGCTGGCCCAGGCCCGACCGCGGATCGACATGATCCTCGGCGTCTCCGCCGACCCCGAGGCCGAGCAGATCGCCCGCGCCGCCGGGGCGGACGGCTTTCTCGAAAAGCCCATCACCTCGCTCGCCAGCTTCCAGACGGAGGTGCTCCGCCACCTGCCGCCCGAGCGCCAGCCCACCGGGCCCCGCTCCCTGCCCCGCGGCATGGTGGAGCCGGACAGGATCGCGCTCCGCGACGACCTCGCCCATGCCGCCGAGGTGCTGAAGAGCGATGCGGAGGGAGAGGAGCTCGACTACGTGACCCAATTCCTCGCCAGTGTGGCGCGCTCCGCCGGGGATACGCGCCTGTCGGAGGCCGTGGACCGGCTGGCGGATGCGCGGACGAAGGGCGAGGTGCTGGGCGCGCATGTCTCGGAGCTGAGCGCCATGGTGGATCGGCGGCTCGCACCCTCGGCGCCCTTAACCTGAGGGGGGCCGGCCCGTGCCGGGCCGGGTGGAGGCTCTGCCTCCACACCTCCGAGGTATTTTCGGCCAGATGAAAGGGATCAGGGGGAGCGGGCGACGAGGATCGGGGCGGTGAGGTCGGAGAGGCGCTGGATCTGCCGGCCGTCGGCGCCGAAATTCTCCGGCGCGAGCCAGCTCTCGTAGGCCGCCTTCAGGGCCGGCCATTCGGAATCGATCGCGGCGTACCAGGCGGTATCGCGGTTGCGGCCCTTCACTACCAGCGCCTGGCGGAAGATCCCCTCGAAGCTCAGCCCCAGCCGCTCCGCCGCGCGGCGGGAGGGGGCGTTGAGCGCGTTGCACTTCCATTCGAAGCGGCGATAGCCCGCCTCGAAGGCCCCGCCAATCATCAGCGTGAAGGCCTCCGTCGCCGCCGGGGTGCGCTGCAGCGCCGGGGAGAGGCAGATGTTGCCGAGCTCGATGCTCCCCGCCGCCGGCGCGATCCGCAGGTAGGAGTGCATGCCCATCGGGCGGCCCTCCACGAGGATCGTGTAAAAGAGCGGGTCGCGGCTGGGGGTGAGGCTCTCCACCCATGCGGTGAAGGCGGCCTCGTCCGGGAAGGGGCCGGAGGGCATGTAATCCCAGAGCCAGTCCTCGCCCGCGAAGCCCTCCCAAAGGGCCGGGGCATGGGCGGCGGAGAGGCGCTCGAGCCGGCAGTACCGGCCCGCCATCGGCGCATCGCCGGGGGCGGGCGGCGGCGCCCAGCCTTCGACCGGCGCGCCGAGCGGCCTCATGCGAGGACGCCGGGGTCGGGGCCGAGCTCGAGCCCGGGGAAGACCTGCCGCTCGATGGCGGTCTGAGAGACGCCGAAGAGCCCGGCGAGCATCCAGCCGAGATGCGCGCGCACGTCGCGCGTCGGAAGCAGGTCGCGCCCGCCATAGAGCTGGCTCTCGCCGAGGCCCGGCCAGTCGGCATAGACGCGGCCGCCGCGGATCGCCCCGCCGAAGAGCAGCATGGCGCCGCCGGTGCCGTGATCCGTGCCGCCCGTGCCGTTCTCGCGGAAGGTGCGGCCGAATTCGGTGATGCAGGCCACCGCCGTCTGGTCCCAGTCCGGCCCCAGCCCGTCGCGGAGCGCCAGCACCGTCTCGGACAGCCGCTGCAGGGCGTTCTTCAGCCCGATGTCCTGCCGCGCATGGGTATCCCAGCCGGCGAGCGAGAAGGAGGCGATGCGCGCCTCGCCGCGAAGCCGCTCGGCGGTGAAATCGGCGAGGCGGAGGTGATCGGCGCGGCCGCGCACATCCTCCTGCCCCGGCAGGCTCTCGGCCACGGCCAGCGCCTCTTCCAGCGCCAGCCCGAAGAGCGGATCGCCGGCGCAGAGGAATTCCAAGAGCCGCTGGCCCTGCGGGGTGAGCAGCAGGCTCACCTCCGGCGACCAGCTCGCATGGGGGGCGGCGCCGTCGAGGATCAGCATCCGCTCGCGGCCGATCGCATAGGCGAGGTCGGCGCGGGCGCCGGGGATCTGCCCGACGAGGCGGTTGAGCCAGCCGTCGCGCAGCCCCTCCTCCAGATCGCCGATGCCCGCTTCGAGGAGGTCCTGCCCGTCGAAATGCGAGCGCTTGTCACGATAGGGGGTCGAGACGGCATGGACGGCCGCCATCTCGCCCGCCTGCCAGAGCGGCGCGAGGTCGCTGAGCGCAGGGTGGAGCGCGAAGCCGCCGCCGAGATCGGCGCCGGCGCTCGCATCCTCCGACAGCGTCGGCCGGGCGGCGCGCCACTCGCGCGAGTCGACCGGGCGGATGACATCGAGCCCGTCCATGGCGCCGCGGAGGAGGATGACCACCAGCCGCCGGTCCCCCGGCGTCGAGGCGAAGGCGACGGGCGCCACCAGCGGGCTGGCGGCGGCGGAGCAGCCGAGGGCGAGCGAGCCTTGCAGGAAGCGGCGGCGATCCATCCCTATCTCCTCTGGAAATCCGGGCTGGCGAGCACGACGCCGACGCCCTCGGCCCGCGTCTCAGCGGCGGCAGCGGCGCGCTGCACCTCGGGCGAGCCGAGGGGGCCGAGCGCCGCGCCCACGAAGTCGCGCGGGTCGGGCAGGTCCATCAGCCGGTCGGGCGTCGCCATCGCCCAGGCGATGCGGGCGGCGTAGAATTGCGGGGTGACCCAGGCGGCGGGCTCGTCCGGCCAGCCGTCGGGGCCGACGGGCTCTTCCCAGGACTGGCCCATGGCGCGGAGCGGCACGCCGAGCTGGCCCCAGGCGCGGTCGGCCGGCAGGGCGCCGAGCTCCGCCTGGCCGAGCCCGAGGGCGCGGAGGGCGGAGGCGACGAAATCGAAGGGCGGCTTGACCAGCCGCCGCGCCGGCGCCCAGGCCGCCGGATGGCGCAGCATGGCGGTGTAGACGGCGCGCAGGTGCCCGCCGGTGTCGAGCCAGGCGGCCGCCATCTCGTCCACCATGTCCTGCGGCGGCGCGTCAGAGACGAAGGCCCGCGCCAGCTTGCCGGAGACATGCGCCGCCGTCGCCGGATGCACGGCGAGATATTCCAGCGCCTCCATCACCGAAGAGAGCCGCGCGTCGGGCGAGAAGGTCCGCCCGAGCACCGTCTCCGCCCCCGGCTCGGCCTGCTGGGCGCGGTAGGAGGGGTCGGTATCGTCCTGATGCCAGACGACGCCGGCGAGCAGCTCGGCCAGCTCGCGCACATCGACCTGCGCATAGGGGCCGCCCACGCCGATGGTGTGCAGCTCCAGAAGCTCGCGGGCGAGGTTCTCGTTGAGCCCGCCGCCCCGCCGCTCGACCACCTGCGAATTCGGGCCGGCCGAGGGCGTCTGGTCGAGGTAGTCGAGCATCATCGGATGCAGCGCCGCCTGCTTGAGGAGCAGCGAGAACGGGCCGGCGATATAGGGGCGCACGGCGGATTCGATATAGGGCGCGACGAGATGCTGGGTGAGAAAGTTCTTCGCCCGCACTGTGAAATGGTCGGCCCAGAAGGCGGTCAGCCGCTCGCGCATCCCCGAGCCGGTCTCGGCGGCGCGGATATAGGTGGCGGCGAGCGCCTGCCGGCGGAGCTCCACGGCATCCTGGCTCAGCGTCATCAGCCGCGCCTGCGTCTCGTCGGCCGCCTCGGTGCCCATCGCCATGCGGTTCTCGCGGCGAAGCTGGCGGAGCGCATGGGTGTAAAGCACCGCCTCCGGGAAGGGCGGAACGGAGACGGTCGTCTCGATGATGTCGGGCGTGGCGAGGCTGTCGACCATCTCGGCCACGCCCTGCGGCGGCGGCACACGCGGCGACAGGCCGGTGCCGAAGCGGATCTCTGCGAGGGCGGGGTCGAAGGACATGCGCCCTTCATGCTCTGCCGGCGCGGGCGCGGCAAGTCAGAGGAGCGTGAAGCCGCCGGCCCGGAGCCTCAGGGGCCCGGCCGGCGGCTGGCTGCTTGGGCGGCCCGGGCCTCAGGCCCGGCGGCCGCGCGGCTCTTCCTTGTGGCGACGGAAGAGCTTCTGCGCGATCTTGTAGATGGCGAAATACTTGATGAGCTTGCCCATGGGGGGCCTCCGTTGACGAGGATCATTTACCCTTCAACGCGACTCCCCCCGGGAAGTTCACGCACCGTCACGTCTGCCGTCAATCTTCCGGCGGCAGCACCCGCAGCCGCAGCTCGCGGAGCTGCTCGTTGGACGGCGCCGACGGCGCGCCCATCATCAGGTCTTCCGCCCGCTGGTTCATCGGGAAGAGCATCACCTCGCGGATGTTGTCCTCCCCAGCCAGCAGCATCACCACCCGGTCGATGCCGAGCGCGCAGCCGCCGTGCGGCGGGGCGCCGTAGGTGAAGGCGGTGTAGAGCCCGCCGAAGCGCGCCTTCACCTCGTCCTCGCCATAGCCGGCGATCTCGAAGGCCTTCAGCATGATGTCGGGCCGGTGGTTGCGGATGGCGCCGGAGACGAGCTCGTAGCCGTTGCAGGCGAGATCGTACTGGAAGCCCTTGACCTGCAGCGGATCGCCCTCCAGCGCCTCCATCCCGCCTTGCGGCATGGAGAAGGGGTTGTGCTCGAAGTCGATCTCGCCGGTCTCGTCGTCCTTCTCGTAGATCGGGAAGTCGACGATCCAGGCGAAGGCGAAGCGGTTCTTGTCGGTGAGGTTCAGCTCGTCACCGATCACCGTGCGGGCGCGGCCGGCGACCTTCTCGAAGCTCGCCGCCTTGCCGCCGAGGAAGAAGGCCGCGTCGCCAACGCCGAGCCCGAGCTGCTCGCGAATGGCTTCGGTGCGCTCAGGGCCGATGTTCTTGGCGAGGGGGCCGGCGGCCTCCATCTGGCCGTCGGTTTCGCGCCAGAAGATGTAGCCCATCCCCGGCAGACCTTCCTTCTGCGCGAAGGCGTTCATCCGGTCGCAGAACTTGCGGGAGCCGCCGGTCGGCGCCGGGATGGCGCGGATCTCGTTGCCCTCCTGCTCGAGGAGCTTGGCGAAGATCGCGAAGCCGGAGCCGCGGAAGTGCTCGCTCACGTCCTGCATCTTGATCGGGTTGCGCAGGTCCGGCTTGTCGGTGCCGTACCAGAGCGCCGCGTCGGCATAGCTGATCTGCGGCCAGTCGGTGTCGACCGTGGCGCCGCCGCCGAACTCCTCGAAGATCCCGGTGATGACCGGCTGCACGGTGTCGAAGACATCCTGCTGCTCGACGAAGCTCATCTCGAGGTCGAGCTGGTAGAAATCCGTCGGCGAGCGGTCGGCGCGCGGGTCTTCGTCGCGGAAGCAGGGCGCGATCTGGAAATACTTGTCGAAGCCCGAGACCATCAGCAGTTGCTTGAACTGCTGCGGCGCCTGCGGCAGCGCGTAGAACTTGCCGGGATGCAGGCGCGAGGGCACGAGGAAGTCGCGCGCCCCCTCGGGGGAGGACGCCGTGATGATCGGCGTCTGGTATTCGCGGAAGTCCTGATCCCACATCCGGCGGCGGATGGAGGAGACGACATCCGAGCGCAGCACCATGTTGCGCTGCATCACCTCGCGGCGGAGGTCGAGGTAGCGGTAGCGCAGCCGCGTCTCCTCGGGATACTCCTGATCGCCGAAGACCTGCAGCGGCAAATCGCCGCGAACCGGGCCTAATACCTCCATGTCGCGGATGTAGACCTCGATCTCGCCGGTCGGCAGCTTGGGGTTCACCAGCTCGGCGTCGCGGGCCTTCACGCTGCCGTCGATGCAGATGCAGGTCTCGGCGCGGAGCTTCTCGACCTCCTTGAAAACCGGGGAATCCCCGTCGCAGAGCACCTGGGTGACGCCGTAATGGTCGCGCAGGTCGATGAAGAGCACGCCGCCATGATCGCGGATGCGATGGACCCAGCCGGAGAGCCGCACGTCGGTGCCCGCGTCCGCGAGCCGGAGGGCGTCGCATCGGTGGCTGCGGTAGCGGTGCATATTGTGTTCCTTCACGGCGGGGCTAAATTCAAGGTCGCGCCGATACAGCGCGCTCGGGCGGCGAAGTCAAGCAAACGCCTTTGACACTCGCGTCGGGCAAGCCAATCGTGCCCCTCGGTGGGTGAGGGTAAGAAACTATGTGGGACAGAATATTCGACGCGGCCATGCGCCGTTTCGTCCAGCGTGGAGCGCTGGAAGTCACGGTGGCCGATCAGCCGCCGAAACGTTACGGGCAATCCGGGGTCGAGCCGGTGCGCGTTCACCTGAAGGACGAAGAGTTGATGCGCCGCATCGTCCTCTCCCCCGACATGGCGGTGGGAGAGGCCTATACGGATGGCACATTGGTCTTGCCGGAAGACGACCCGCGCCCGCTGATCCAGCTTGCGCTCAACAATCGCGCCGTGGATTCGACGCCGTTCCTCATGAAGGCGCTCGACACGATCGCCGCGCCGATCCAGCGCTTCATCGCCGCCAATCCGCTGCTGCGCTCGCGGCAGAACGTGGCGCATCACTACGATCTCGACGGGCGGCTCTACGATCTCTTTCTCGATCAGGACCGCCAGTATTCCTGCGCCTATTTCCCTCACGACGACATGACGCTCGAGGACGCGCAGATCGCCAAGAAGCGCCATATCATCGGCAAGCTCTGCCTCGAGCCGGGGATGAGCGTCCTCGACATCGGCTGCGGCTGGGGCGGCATGGCGCTGACGCTGGCGAAGGATTACGGCGCGAAGGTCGTGGGCGTGACGCTGTCCGAAGAGCAGCTCAAGGTCGGCCGCCAGCGCGTGAAGGAGGCGGGGCTCGAAGGCCAGATCGACCTCCGCCTCATGGATTACCGGGACGTGACGGAGACATTCGACCGGATCGTCTCGGTCGGCATGTTCGAGCATGTGGGCCGCCGGCACTTCCGCGAGTATTTCGACAAGGTGCGCGATCTGCTGAAGGACGAGGGCATCGCGCTCATCCACACCATCGGCTCGACCGATGCGCCGCGCGCCACCTCCTCCTGGATCCGCAAGTACATCTTCCCCGGCGGCTACATCCCGTCGATGTCCGAGACGATGGCGCAGATCGAGAAGGCGGAGCTGGTGACGGCGGATGTGGAGGTGTTGCGCGTGCACTACGCCAAGACGATCCGCCACTGGTACGACCGCTTCATGGCAAGGGTGGACGAGGCGGAGAGGATCCACGACGCGCGCTTCGTGCGGATGTGGCGCTTCTACCTCCTCAGCGCCGAGGAGGGGTTCCGCCTGGGGACGCTGGTGAACTTCCAGTTCCAGCTCGCGCGGAGCAACACGGCGGTGCCCCTGACGCGGGACTACCTCTACCGGAACTGACGGGGTCGGTGGTGGCGGTGGGTTGCAAACCCACCCTACCCTGCCCGCCCCCGCCGGGCCTCCAATCCTCGCATCGGCCTCGGGGCCAAGCTCTACTGCAGGGTCGGGGGTCTGCCCGCACCTGCCACCCGCCCGCCGCCAGGGGTTGAACCCCCCTCGCCTCCCCCCTAATACGCCAGCAATTTGCCGAGCGCCTCCCGGGCGCCGGCCGCCGGTTGCAGGGGTCCCGTCACATGCCGAAACGCCACGATATCCGCTCGATCATGATCATCGGCGCGGGGCCAATCGTCATCGGCCAGGCCTGCGAGTTCGACTATTCGGGCGCCCAGGCCTGCAAGGCGCTCCGCGAGGAGGGCTACCGGGTCATCCTCGTCAACTCCAACCCCGCCACGATCATGACGGACCCGGAGCTGGCCGACGCCACCTATATCGAGCCGATCACCCCCGAGGTCGTCGCCAAGATCATCGCCAAGGAGAAGCCCGACGCGCTCCTGCCCACCATGGGCGGGCAGACCGGGCTCAACACCGCGCTCGCCCTCGCCGACATGGGCGTCCTCGAGGAGCATGGCGTCGAGCTCATCGGCGCCAACCGCTCGGCCATCGAGATGGCGGAGGACCGGGGGCTCTTCCGCGAGGCGATGGAGCGGATCGGCCTGGAGAACCCCAAGGCCACCATCGTCACCGCCCCCAAGGGCGAGAACGGCAAGAAGGACATCCGCGCCGGCCTCGCCGCCGCGATGGACGCGCTGGAAGAGATCGGCCTGCCGGCCATCATCCGCCCGGCCTACACCCTCGGCGGCACCGGCGGCGGCGTCGCCTACAACCGGGCGGAATACGAGCATTTCTGCCGCTCCGGCCTCGATGCCTCGCCGGCCGGGCAGATCCTCATCGACGAAAGCCTCCTCGGCTGGAAGGAGTTCGAGATGGAGGTGGTCCGCGACAAGGCGGACAATGCGATCATCGTCTGCTCCATCGAGAACGTCGACCCGATGGGCGTTCATACCGGGGACAGCATCACCGTCGCCCCGGCGCTGACGCTGACCGACAAGGAATACCAGATCATGCGCGCCGCCTCGATTGCGGTCCTGCGCGAGATCGGGGTGGAGACCGGCGGCTCCAACGTCCAGTGGGCGGTGAACCCCGTCGACGGGCGCATGGTCGTCATCGAGATGAACCCCCGCGTCAGCCGCTCCTCGGCGCTGGCGTCGAAGGCGACGGGCTTCCCCATCGCCAAGATCGCCGCCAAGCTCGCCGTGGGCTACACGCTGGACGAGCTCGACAACGACATCACGAAAGTGACACCCGCCAGCTTCGAGCCGACCATCGACTATGTGGTCACAAAGATCCCGCGGTTCGCTTTTGAAAAGTTCCCCGGCGCCAAGCCCGAGCTGACGACGGCGATGAAATCGGTCGGCGAGGCCATGGCCATCGGCCGGACCTTCCACGAGAGCGTCCAGAAGGCGCTCGCCTCGCTCGAGACCGGGCTCACCGGCTTCGACGAGATCGCGATCCCGGGCGTCCCCGCCGGGGCCGGCACCGATGCCCCCCTGACCGACACCCAGAAGGCCGCGGTCATCAAGGCGCTCAGCCACGCCACGCCCGACCGGCTGCGGATCATCGCCCAGGCGATGCGGCACGGGGTGAGCGACATCGACATCGAGGGCGTCACCCGCTTCGACCCCTGGTTCCTCGCCCGCATCCGCGAGATCGTGGGCGCCGAAGCCGGCGTCCGCAAGGACGGGCTGCCGGTGACCGAAGAGGGCCTGCGCAAGCTCAAGATGATGGGCTTCACTGACGCCCGGCTCGCCAACCTCACGGGCCGCGACGAGGGCCAGGTCGCCCGGGCGCGCCAGCGGCTCGGCGTCACTGCCGTCTTCAAGCGGATCGACACCTGCGCGGCCGAGTTCGAGGCGCAGACGCCCTACATGTACTCCACCTACGAGACCCCGGTGATGGGCGAGGTGGAGGATGAATCGCGCCCCACGGGCCGCGACAAGATCGTCATCCTCGGCGGTGGCCCCAACCGGATCGGCCAGGGCATCGAGTTCGATTATTGCTGCTGCCACGCCTGCTTTGCGCTCTCCAAGGCCGGCTTTGAGACCATTATGGTCAACTGCAACCCCGAGACGGTCTCCACCGATTACGACACGTCGGACCGGCTCTATTTCGAGCCGCTGACCTTCGAGCACGTGATGGAGATCCTGCGCGTCGAGCAGGAGAACGGCACGCTCAAGGGCGTCATCGTCCAGTTCGGCGGCCAGACGCCGCTCAAGCTCGCCAATGCGCTCGAGGAGGCGGGCATCCCGATCCTCGGCACCACGCCCGACGCCATCGACCTCGCCGAGGATCGCGAGCGCTTCCAGGATCTCGTGAACCGGCTCGGCCTCAAGCAGCCGCACAACGGCATCGCCCACAGCGATGCCGAGGCCTTCGAGATCGCCGAAGAGATCGGCTTCCCGCTGGTGATCCGCCCCTCCTACGTGCTCGGCGGCCGGGCGATGGAGATCGTGCGCGACCAGCCGGGGCTGGAGCGCTACATCTCCGAGGCCGTCGTCGTCTCCGGCAAGTCCCCCGTGCTGCTCGACAGCTATCTCTCCGGCGCGACCGAGGTCGATGTCGACGCGCTCTGCGACGGCGAGGCGGTGCATGTCGCCGGGATCATGCAGCATATCGAGGAGGCCGGGGTGCATTCGGGCGACAGCGCCTGCTGCCTTCCGCCCCACACCCTGCCCGAGGCGGTGCTCGCCGTGATCCGCGAGCAGACCGTCGCGCTCGCCAAGGCGCTGAAGGTCGTCGGGCTCATGAACGTGCAATTCGCGGTGAAAACGAACGAGGCCGGCGAACCGGAGGTCTACCTCATCGAGGTGAACCCGCGCGCCAGCCGCACGGTGCCCTTCGTCGCCAAGGCGACCGATTCAGCGATCGCTTCAATCGCCGCCCGGCTGATGGCGGGCGAGAAGCTCTCCGCCTTCCCGATGCGCGAGCCCTATCAGGACGTCAGCTACGACACGCCCCTGCCGATGGGCGACCCGATGACCTTGGTCGACCCGAACATGCCCTGGTTCTCCGTCAAGGAGGCCGTCATGCCCTTCGCCCGCTTCCCGGGAGTCGACACGATCCTCGGCCCCGAGATGCGCTCGACCGGCGAGGTCATGGGCTGGGACAGGTCGTTCCCGCGGGCGTTCCTCAAGGCGCAGATGGGCGCCGGGGTGGAGCTGCCGGAGAGCGGCCGCGTCTTCATCTCGATCCGCAACGAGGACAAGACGCCGGACATGCTGGAGGCGGCGGGCATCCTGACCGGCCTCGGCTTCACCATCCTCGCGACCCGCGGCACGGCGGCCTGGCTGGTCGAAAACGGCGTCTCCGCCGAGCAGGTGAACAAGGTCTACGAGGGCGGCCTGACCATCGTCGACCGCCTGAAGGACGGCCATGTGGCGCTGGTCTTCAACACCACCGAAGGCGCGCAGGCCGTTGAGGACAGCCGCGAAATTCGCAGCGTCGCGCTCTACGACAAGATCCCCTACTACACGACGGCGGCGGGGGCCCATGCGGCGGCTCTGGCGATCAAGGCCCGGGGCGAGGGTGAGGTGGAGGTGCGGAGCCTCCAAGGCTGAGAGCCCCGTAGGGTGGGTTTTCAACCCACCGCCCGTCCTCCACCGAGCGCCACGGTGCCGCGCAGGGCGGGCGCCGGCCCGGGGGTTGGCGCTCCAACGGCCCGAACGGCGCGCTTTATGGTGCAGCCCCGCCCTCGCTCTGAGCTCATGCCCAGCCTCACCAGAGCGCCGACCCGCGGGACGGGCCGGCGCTCGCCCTGCGCCTGCGGCGCGCACCGGGCGGGGGCCTCGCTCGAGCCTCGCGCCCATGGTGGGTTGCAAACCCACCCTACCCCAGGCCCGCACGGTTCTTTACATCCCCGCCCTCATTCCGCAGGCTTCCGCTCCAAAGAGGAGGAGCCATGCCCACCCCCGTCATCACCGGCAAGGGTGTCTTCACGCCCGAGGACGTCATCACCAATGACGAGCTCGTCGCCTCCTTCAACGCCTATGCCACCGCGTTCAACGAGGCGAATGCCGCCGCCATCGCCGCCGGCGAGGTCGCCGAGAAGCCCCTCTCCTCCGCCGCCTTCATCACCCAGGCCTCCGGTATCGAGCGGCGGCATGTGATCGACAAGGCGGGCGTGCTCGACCCCGCGCGCATGGCCCCGAGGCTGCCCGGCAGGGCGGACGAGGAGCCGAGCCTCATGGCCGAGATCGCGCTCAAGGCCGCCCGGCCGGCGCTGGAAGAGGCCGGGCTCGCCCCCGAAAGCCTCGGCGCGATCCTCTGCGCCGCCTCCAACATGGAGCGGCCCTATCCGGCGATGGCGGTGGAGATCCAGGCGCTGCTCGGCGCCGGGGGGTTCGCTTTCGACATGAACGTCGCCTGCTCCTCGGCCACCTTCGCGATCCAGGTCGCGGCCGACATGATCCGCGCCGGCACGATCCCCTCCGCCCTCATCGTCAGCCCGGAGATCACCTCCGGCCATCTGGAATGGCGCGACCGGGATTGCCATTTCATCTTCGGCGATGTCGCAACCGCCCTCGTGATCGAGGCCGATGCCGCCACCGGCTTCGCCATCCGCTCAACGAAGGCCGCCACCCAGTTTTCCAACAACATCCGCAACAACAATGGCTTCCTCCGCCGGGCGCATGACCAGATGGAGGACCGGCGCGACATGCAGTTCGTGCAGAACGGCCGGAAGGTCTTCAAGGAAGTGCTCCCCCTCGTCTCCGCCCATGTCGAGAGCCATCTGGCGGCGGACGGCACCACGCCGGACCAGCTCAAGCGGCTCTGGCTCCATCAGGCGAACAAGGCGATGAACGATTACATCGGCCGCAAGGTGCTGGGGCGCGAGCCGGAGCCGGGCGAGCAGCCGAACATCCTGCAGGAATACGCCAACACTTCCTCGGCCGGCTCGATCATCGCCTTTGCGCAGACCTCGGGCGATCTGGCCCCCGGCGAGCGGGGGCTGATCTGCTCCTTCGGGGCCGGGTATTCCGTCGGCTCGGTGATCGTCGAGCGGCTCTAGAGCCCCCGATCAAGGGATGACGAAGCTGCTCTGGCCGGGCGCGACCTGGATCACGCCGCCGTGGCAGGTGCCCTCGGCATCCTTCGCCAGGAAGTACTGCCCCGCGAAGGTCTGCAGGGCGACTTCCTCGTCGGGCAAAAGCGCCTCCCGCTCGATGATCTCGCCGTCCTCGGCGATCCAGTAGATGCTGACCGCCTGTTCGGCGTCGTTGCGGAAGATGACTTCGGCGGCCGCGTTGCCGGGGGGCGAGCGGAACTGCCCCCAGGCCGGGCAGCCGCGGCCGAGCCGTGCGGCATCGCTTTCCGCCGGCTCGGGGGCCATGGGCACGACAGCGGGCGCCGGCGCCGGAGCCGCGGGCACCGCCGCCGCCCCGCCCCGCGCGCGGCCGCGGCGCTCGACGCATTCCTGCAGCTTCTCGAAGGTCGCCGCCGTGCCGTCGAGGGAATATCTGTCGGCCGTGGCCGAGCCGACCTTGGCGAAGAGCGCGGAGCCCTCCGCGAGCTCGTCGGCCAGCCCGTCGCCGAGCGGCAAACGCGCCTGACCGTTGTTCACGACCCAGAGCGCCGAGCGGTTGGCGCCGTCGACCGAAAGCGAGCCGCCGCGCTCGCCATCGGGCTGGCGCGTCGGCACGCCCAGGGTGAAGCCCAGCCCGTCATAGAGCAGCACCATGCTGTCGCTGTTGTTGGCGACGCAGTTCCGGAAGGTGCCGTCGGCGTCGATGTTCGCATTGACCGCCCAGCCGCGCACGGTGCCGTAGCTGACCCGCTCTGCCGCGGCCGGGCCTGCGAGCCCTGTCAGGAGCGAAAGGAGCATGGCGGCGAGGGGCAACGGGCGGCAATCGAACATGGGAGGGTCCTTTAGGGCGCCGGCCGTCTGCCGGCGCGATCACGCTACCGGCATCGCTCCAGAAATCCAGACGATTCGGGGGGGCGGCGAAGTAGGACGCCAGGCTACTGGCCGGCCTCGTCCTCGAGCCGCAGCTTCATGTCGACGAGCACTTTCTGGAGCTCCAGCGTCTCCTTCAAAAGCCGGCGCGCCTCGTTGACGGAGATGCGGCCGTCGTCGATCGACAGGTGATATTCCGCCATCAGGATGGCGAAGCGCTGGCTGAGCGCGATGACATTGGCATTGATGCTGCCGGTGTTCGGCCTGCGCGGCGCGCCGCTGTGCTCGAGCTGGATGCCCTGCAGCTCGGCGAGGGCCGCGGTCACATGCGGATAGGACGAGGCCATCTCGAGAGACGCCACGGCATCGACAGGCATGAAGCGCGAGGCATGTTCGGGATCGTCCGAGTAATAGCGCCCCAGGGTCGCCTTGGAGCGCCCGGTGAGCTCGGCGGCAGGCTCGATGCCAACCTCCTTCACGAGCGCCTCGGTGTGTTTCTTCAGATAGGAGCGGATCCGCCCGTCCGCCGTTACGTTGCTCACTCGCCTGTCCCCTATTTGCGGCCCGCGCATTAAACCCGTCTTCACCTTCTGCATGCAAGTCAATCGGCGAAGGGTTCTGTTCGGTGTCACGAGTTGACTGCCCCTCCCGGGCAATCCGGGCCGGTGCGATGCCCTTCGCGCCCCGCCCGGCGGGGTGGCGCACCGGCCCGGCTGGTTCGTGAAACCCTTGCTCTCGGCCACGCGGGCGGGCAAGTGATCCCGCCATGGCGAAGCTCTTCTTTCACTACTCCACGATGAATGCCGGCAAGAGCACCGTGCTCCTGCAGGCCGCGCATAATTACCGCGAACAGGGGATGGAGGTGCTCCTCCTCACCGCGCGGCTCGACACGCGCGCCGGCGAGGGGCGGATCCGCTCCCGCATCGGCATCGGCGAGCCGGCGCTGACCTGGGACGAGGCGACGGACCTCCACGCGGTCATCGCGAAGGAGGGGCCGGGCAAGGCCTGCATCTTCGTCGACGAGGCGCAGTTTCTCACCCCCGCGCAGGTCTGGCAGCTCGCCCGCGTGGTGGACGATCTGAACCTGCCGGTGATGTGCTACGGGCTGCGGGTCGACTTTCTCGGCCAGCTCTTCCCCGGCTCGGCGACGCTTCTGGCGCTGGCGGACGAGATGCGCGAGGTGCGCACCATCTGCCATTGCGGGCGGAAGGCGACGATGGTCGTGCGCAAGGGGCCGGACGGCCAGGTGGCGCGCGAGGGCGCCCAGATCGAGATCGGCGGCAACGACCGCTACGTCTCGCTCTGCCGGCGGCACTGGCGCGAGGCGGTGGGCGACCGCCCGGCACACAGGCCCGCTTGATGGCCCGCTTGATCCCTCCCGGGCGCGCCCCTAGGGTCCGCGCGCACAGCGAAGGGGGCAGCCAGCATGGATTTCGGTGACATCGGCACGCGGGGGCTCCTGCTCCTCGGCTGCGGCAAGATGGGCTCGGCGATGCTGGCGGGCTGGCTGAAGGGCGGGCTGAGCGCTGAGGCGGTGCATGTGCGCGACCCCAAGCCGTCGGATTGGGTTCAGGGACTCGGGCTTCACCTCAACGAGGCGCTGCCCGAGGCGCCCGCCGTGGCGCTGATCGCCGTCAAGCCGCAGATGATGGGCGCCGCCCTGCCCGATGTCGCCGCGCTCGGCGGGGGGAAGACGCTGGTCCTCTCCATCGCCGCCGGCACGCCCATCGCCGCCTTCGAGGCCGCCTTCGGCCCCGGCACGCCGGTGATCCGCGCCATGCCCAACACGCCCGCCGCCATCGGCCGAGGCATCACTGCCATCATCGGCAATGCCGCCGCGACGGAAGCGCATCTCGCCATGGCCGAGGCGCTCCTCTCCGCCATCGGCCAGGTCGTCCGGCTGGAGGAGGAGGCGCAGATCGACGCGGTGACCGCCCTCTCCGGCTCCGGCCCGGCCTATGTCTTCCACCTCATCGAATGCATGGCGGCGGCGGGGGAGGAGCTTGGCCTCACGCCGGACCTCGCGCTGCAACTCGCCAAGGCCACCGTCGGCGGCGCGGGCGCGCTGGCCGAGGCGGCGGAGGAGGATCCGGCGCAGCTCCGCGTCAACGTCACTTCGCCCAATGGCACCACCCAGGCGGCGCTCGAGGTGCTGATGCCGGAGCTGCCCGGCCTCATGTCCCGCGCCATGGCCGCCGCAAAGACCCGCAGCGAGGAGCTCTCCCGTGGCTGAAACAGCCGAGATCACCTTCGACGACTTCATGAAGGTCGACATCCGCGCCGGGATCATCACCCGCGCCGAGCCCTTCCCCGAGGCGCGCAAGCCCGCCATCAAGCTCTGGGTCGATTTCGGCCCCGAGCTGGGGGAGAAGAAGAGCTCCGCCCAGATCACCGCGCATTACGCGCCCGAGACGCTCGTCGGCAAGCAGGTGCTCGCCGTCGTCAACTTTCCGCCCCGGCAGATCGGCCCGGTGCGGTCCGAGGTGCTCGTTCTCGGCCTGCCCGATGACGATGGCCAGGTGGTGCTGATCGGCCCCGACCAGCCCGTCGCCAAGGGGGCCCGGCTCTTTTGAAAAAGCTGCTCTTCACCCGCCCCGTCCCCGAGGCCAATCGCGCCTTCGCCGAAGAGCGCTTCGAGACGGTGATCCGCAAGAGCGCCATCGCGCTGACCCGGGACGAGGCCGTGGCCGCGCTCGGGGAGTATGACGCCATCATCCCGACATTAGGCGATGACTTCTCGGCCGAGACCTTCGCCGCGGCCGAGACCATCCGCGCCGGCGTCCTCAGCAATTTCGGGGTGGGCTACAACCATATCGACGTGCCAGCGGCCCGCGCCGCCGGGCTCGTCGTCTCGAACACGCCGGGGGTCGTCACCGATGCGACGGCCGACATCGGCATGTCGCTGATCCTCTCGGCCTGCCGCCGGGGCGGCGAGGGCGAGCGGATGGTGCGCGCCGGCAAGTGGAAGGGCTTCGGGCCCATGGACATGCTCGGCACGCATGTCACGGGCAAGACGCTCGGCATCGTCGGAATGGGCCGGATCGGCCAGGCCGTGGCGCATCGCGGCCACTACGGCTTCTCGATGCCGGTCCTCTACTTCAACCGCTCGAAGAAGGAGGCCCCCCTCCCCGCCCGGCAGGTGGAGACGCTCCACCAGCTCATGGCCGAGGCGGATATCGTGGTCGTCACCGTCCCCGCGACGGCCGAGACGAAGAAGCTGATCGACGCCGAAGCCTTCGCAGCGATGAAGCCCGGCGGCATCTTCGTCAACATCGCCCGCGGCGACGTGGTGGACGAGGACGCGCTCATCGACACGCTCGAGCGCCGTGCCATCTTCGCCGCAGGGCTTGACGTCTATGCGCACGAGCCGAACGTACCCGAACGGCTCTGCGCGCTCGACAACGTGGTGCTCTATCCGCATCTCGGCACGGCGGCGCTCGAGGTGCGCGAGCGCATGGGCCAGATGGCGCTGGACAACGTCACCGCCTGGGCCGAGGGACGGCCCCTGCCGCAGGGGCTCGACCGCTAGGTTGTTCGCCCGCCCCGGCGTCACTAGATAGCCCTCAACCTTCGAGGGGGGGAGAAACGATGGCCGAGCCGCTTCCGCGACAATCAGAGACAGAGCGCGCCGCCTCCAAGCGCATCCGGGCGCTCGGCGCGCTCGTCCCCTTTCTCTTCCCCTATCGCGGCATGATCGCGCTGGCGGGGCTGGCGCTGGTGTTCACCGCCGGCATCAGCCTCGTCCTGCCCATCGCCGCCCGGCAGGTGGTCGACAATTTCGACGCGGGCGCGCTGACCAACGGCTATTTCGCCCTCGCGCTTGTCTTCGCGGGGCTCCTCGCGATCGGCACGGCGCTGCGCTACTACCTCGTCACCCGGCTCGGCGAGCGGGTGGTGGCCGACATCCGAAAAGCTGTCTTCGACCGGATGATCGGCATGAGCCCGGCCTTCTTCGAGAAGATCATGACCGGCGAGGTCTTGAGCCGGATCACCACCGACACGACGCTGATCCTGACCGTCATCGGCCAGTCGGTCTCGGTGGCGCTCCGCAACATCCTCATCCTCATCGGCGGCATCGCCCTCATGCTGGTGACCTCGCTGAAGATGACGCTGCTCGTCCTCTGGCCGATCCCGGTCATCTTCATCCCGCTCATCACGCTCGGCCGCCGCGTGCGGCGGCTCAGCAAGGAGAACCAGGACTGGATCGCCGCTTCCTCCGGCGATGCCTCCGAACAGCTCCTCTCGGCGCAGACGGTGCAGGCCTTCACGCATGAGGGGCTCAGCCGCGCCAAATTCGCCCATGTGACCGAGAAGAGCTACGGCACCGCGCAGACGCGCATCTTCTGGCGGGCGGTGATGACGGCCATCGTCATCTTCATCGCCTTCGCCGGGGTCGTGGGCTTCCTCTGGATGGGTGCGGCGGATGTGCGCGCCGGCGAGATCAGCGTCGGCGAGCTCGTGCAGTTCATGATCTACACCGTCATGGTCGCCGGGGCCGTCGGCGCCCTGACCGAGATCTGGGGAGAGCTCCAGCGTGCCGCCGGCGCCACCGAGCGGCTGGTGGAGCTGCTCCATGCCGACGACGCGGTGGAAGACCCGGCCGCGCCCGCCGCCCTGCCCGAGCCGCATGGCGAGATCACCTTCGACCACGTACGCTTCCACTATCCCTCCCGCCCGAAGGAGGCGGCGCTGGATGGCGTGAGCTTCACCATCCACCCCGGCGAGACGGTGGCGCTCGTCGGCCCCTCGGGCGCCGGCAAGTCGACGATCATCCAGCTCATCCAGCGCTTCTACGACCCCCAGGAGGGCGCCATCCGCCTCGATGGGGTGGACCTCCGCGACATGGACCGCGCCGCCTTCCGCCAGCGCATCGCGCTGGTGCCGCAGGATCCGGTGATCTTCGGCGACACAGCCCGCGAGAACATCCGCTTCGGCCGGCCCGACGCCACCGATGCCGAGGTCGAGGCCGCCGCTCATGCCGCCGCCGCCCACGGCTTCCTGACCCAGCTGCCGGACGGCTATGACACCTATGTTGGCGAGCGCGGGCTCATGCTCTCCGGCGGGCAGAAGCAGCGCGTGGCCATCGCCCGGGCGATCCTGCGCGATGCGCCGGTGATGCTGCTCGACGAGGCCACCTCGGCGCTCGATGCCGAAAGCGAACAGCTCGTGCAGCGCGCGGTGGAGGATCTGGCGGAGGGGCGTACGACGCTGATCGTCGCCCACCGGCTCGCCACCGTGAAGAAGGCCGACCGCATACTCGTCTTCGATCAGGGGCGGATCGTGGCCGAGGGCACGCATGACCAGCTCGTCGCCGAGGGCGGGCTTTACGCCCGCCTCGCGCGCCTGCAGTTTACCGAAGGACTGGCAGCGGAGTAGCGCGTGATGGACGGCATTGCCCCGGCATTTCACAAGAGCCGCGCGGCGCTCGACGAGAGCCTTGCGCATATCCGCGCCGCCCCGAAGGACGGCGGGCGGCTGGAGTTGATCGTCTCCCGCCCCTCCGCCGGGCTCCGCGAGACGCCGGAGGCGGTGGAGCTCACCGCGGCCGCCGGCGTGGCCGGGGACCATTGGTCGAAGGGCTGCTGGCTCAGCGACGAGAACGGCAACCCCGAGCCCGACGTGCAGATCTGCATCATGGCCGCCCGCGTCATCGAGGCCATCGCCGGTCCGCGCGAGAACTGGCCGCCGGCGGGGGACAACCTCTTCCTCGATCTCGACCTGACGCCCGCCAACATGCCGCCCGGCACCCGCTTCGCGCTCGGCACGGCCGAGCTGGTGGTGACGGAAGAGCCGCACCGGGGCTGCGCCGCCTTCGCCGCCCGCTACGGCCAGCCGGCGACGGCCTGGGTGAACACCGGGCCGGGCAAGGAGCTGAACCTCCGCGGCATCTACGCGCGCGTCACCAGGGACGGCCGGGTGGCCGTGGGCGACCTTCTCCGCAAGCTCTGACGATCAGGGCGCCAGAACCGGCTCGGGCTCCGGCGCGACCGGCGCCTCGGGCGCGAAATGGTGGGCGATCGACTGGGCGTAGTAGGTGAGGAGCGGCCCGGCATTCTCCGTCGGCGTCCAGACGCCGTCCTCCCCCTCCACCGCCAGCCGCCGCTCGGCGAGGATCTCGAGCGCGTCGCGCACCAGCTCCGGCGCGTCCCGCCGGGGCAGCGCCTGGCCGAGGCTGGTGAGCGCGGCCAGCTCCTCCGTCACGGCGGCGACCAGCGCGGCCTCGGTCTGCGGGCCGGCCTCGAGCAGCGCCCGGGCGACGAGCGGCACCGGCAGGGGCGGCACGACGGCGGCGATGCGGGCCATGAGCTCCTCCGCCAGCGCCTCGACATCGCCGCCCCCGGCAAGAAAGGCGCGGAGCGACAGGGGCTTGCCGAAGCCGACAGAGGCGGTGCCAAAGCTCTTGAACTGCCGCGTGAGCCGCAGGAACACATGCCGGGCGAAGCGCCGGGCGACATGGCGGAAGGGCGGGCGGAACTGCCGCTGCGACGGGTCGGCGGCGAGGAGGATCCGATCCTCCAGCACCCGGTCGTAGTTGAGCCCGACGGGCACGAAGATCACGTCGCGCTCCTCCGCCCCCTCGGCGATGTAATTGAGAAGCCCCAGCTTCGGCGCCGCGAGCCGCCCGGTGAGACTGAGGCCACCCTCGGGAAAGATCGCCTGCGTCACGCCGCCGGCGACTGACATCTGCACATAGCGCGCCAGCACGCGCCGGTAGAGCGGCGAGCGGTCTTTCCGCCGGATGAAATAGGCGCCCATGGCGCGCACCAGCGCCGACATCGGCCAGACCCGCGCCCATTCGCCGACGGCATAGGAAAGCGTGGAGGTGCGGCTGATGAGCCAGGTCACCAGCACGTAATCCATGTTGCTGCGATGGTTCATGACGAAAACGACGGCGGCGTCCGGGTCTATCGCCTGAAACTGACCGCGATCCAGCGCGCCGATCCGCACGCGATACAGCGAGTTGGAAAGCCAGCGCGCCACGCGAATGCCGAAGGAGAAATAGACCGCCGCCGAGAACCGCGGCACGATCTCGCGCGCATAGCGGCGGGCGGTTTCAAAGGCGACATTCTCCGGCACGCCATTGCGGCGGGCATGGGCGTGAATGGCGCGGTTCACCTCGGTATCGTAGATCAGCCGCTGGATCATGTCGTGCCGCCGCGCCAGCTTGAACGGCTCGATGGGCCGCGTCAGCCGCTCGTTCATCCGCGCCACCAGCCGCTCCGCCCGCCGCCGGAAGAACCAGCGGACCGAGGGGAAGAGGAAATGCGAGGCAAAGGTGACCGCCGCGAAGAGGACGATCAGTACGAGCAACCAGATGGGGACGGCGACCGTCTGAAACATTGAAAGACGCTGGCATCAATCGCCCCCCGGGTAAAGGGTCGGGCGGCTTTCGAGCGCCTCGCCGAAAACCGGACGGGCGGGGCGCGTTCACAAATTAGAGAATGGTTCAGATTCGAACGATACGACCGTTCAGTTCAATTGGCGGAAATACTGCGACATTTCGTCTCATCCCCCGGTTCCGGGCGCAGGACCTCACGCTGCTATTACCCGCCGCCACAAGAAAATTAACGTTTTGTTAGGATTTAGAGGCTTGCGGCCTGCCGTAGGGGCGCGCCGACTTTGCCGCGCCGGGGAATGGCGGCCCGCCGCGCGGATGCCGCAACGGCAATTCGAAGATACCCGCAGAAAGCGACTATTGATGGCGGCGGGATTGCAATGGCGGAAAATCGCGATTACACGCAAATCATTCACAGGAGCACCACTCATGCCGATTGATCTGAATAATCTGTCCCGTGCCGAGTTGCAAAAGCTCTCGAAGGATGTGGACAAGGCCCTGGCCTCTCTCGCCGACCGCGAGAAGAAGGCGGCGCTCAAGGCGGCGGAACTCGCGGCGGCCGAGCATGGCTATTCCCTTTCGGAGCTGACGAGCGGCGCTGCGCCGAAAGCCAAGAAGACCGGCTCCAAATCCCCGGCGAAATACCGCAATCCCTCCGACGCCTCGATGACCTGGACGGGCAAGGGCCGCCGCCCGGCCTGGATTCGCGAGGCGCAGGAAAACGGCGTCGATATCTCGAAATTCGAGATCTGAGAAAGCCACCGGGCCGGCCCGAATGGCGTGTGATCGCCCGCGAGGGGCCCGATTTCCTGCGAAGAGGACGTCATGAGCACGCATATCGGTGCCGCGCCCGGCGAGATTGCCGAAACCGTTCTGATGCCCGGCGACCCCTATCGGGCCCGCTGGGCGGCGGAGACGTTTCTTAAGGGTGCCCGCTGCATCAACGAGGTGCGCGGGATGCTGGGGTTCACCGGCACATGGCGCGGCCATCCGGTGACTATTCATGGCTCCGGCATGGGGATGCCGTCCCTTTCGATCTATGCCAATGAGCTGATACGCGATTTCGGCGCGAAAACGCTGATCCGCATCGGCTCCTGCGGGGGGATGCAGGCGGCCGTGAAGGTGCGCGACGTGGTGATCGCCATGAGCGCCAGCAGCGTCTCCACCCCCTCCTCCACCATCTTCCGCGAGCTGAACTTCGCGCCCGTGGCCGATTACGGGCTCCTCCGCGCGGCCGTCGCGGCGGCGGAGGCGAAGGGGCTGACCCCGCATGTCGGCGGCATCTATTCCTCCGACACGTTCTATGACGAGCGCGACGACATCGCCGCCGAGATGACCCGCCACGGCGTGCTCGCGGTCGAGATGGAGGCCGCCGAGCTCTACACGCTCGCCGCCCGCCACGGCGCCCGGGCGCTGGCCGTGCTCACGGTGTCGGACCATCTGCAGACCCACGAATCCCTGCCCGCGAAGGACCGCGAGCAGAGCTTCGGCGACATGGTCGAGATCGCGCTCGAGGCCGCGTTCGACTAGAGCCCGTGGCTGCGGTCGTAGCTCGAGGGCGCGGCCGGCGTGAAGCCGGCCAGCGCCTCTTCCGGCGGGGCGAGCACTTCCATCTTCAGCGGATAGCAGGTGGCCTCGTCGCTCGAATGGCTGGCCGAGCAATCCCCGCCCGGGCAGGTGGAGAGCAGCGCCAGCAGGTCGATCTCGGCGAAGAACTCCACCGCATCGCCGGCCCGCACCGGGCTCGCCTTCATGACGTAGCGCCCCTCGGCATCGAAGCCGGTGCACATGAAGAGGTTGAGCACGTCATGGACAAGCGGCTCGGCCGCCGCCGGGTCCATCCCCGTCTCCGCCACCAGCGCCCGCGTGAGGTTCGAATGGCAGCAATGGTGGTAGCTCCGCCCGGTGAGCAGGTGTTCGGTATAGGGGTCACAGCGCGTGCCGATCACGTCATGCACCCGGCAGCCGAACGCATCGGTGCCGTACCATGACAGGCTGTCGGCGATGATCGTCGCCATCGGGCGGAGCGCCGGAAAGCTCGACCAGAGCCGGTCGCCCATTCCCAGATGCGTGCCATGCAGCGCCCGCGTCTTGCCCGAGTAGAATCGCTCGCTCAGATCCTCCGCCGCGAAGAGGTTCAGATCGCCGACCTGGGGCCCCTCGGGGCAGGAGATGCGCAGGATCTGCCCGGCCGCCAGCCGCACCGCGCGCCCCTCGCGCGGCGGCACGATGACCTCCGCCACGGGCACCGCCGCCGCACGGGCCCGGGCGCGAAGGCCGAGATCCGGCGGGGCCAGCGCATCCACGCCATAGACGGTGACCGGCGGGGCGGCGCGGCGGGCATCGGCATCTTCCGGGGGCGGGCGAGTCGCTGGGGTCATGCGGCGGGCTCCTTGATGGAGATCAATGCGGCGCCCCTCCGGGCGCCCATAATCGGGCCAGTCAATTGGAGGAGATGTCGGATGTCCATCCTGAGTGTCCTGATCGGCGAACGCCCCGCGGCCCGCCGTGCCCGTGAAATCGCCAGCCTGCCCGAGGGGGACCTCGCCGCCTGGAACACCTCCCGCGCCGAACTGACGGCGCTCGCCGCCATGCCGGCCGAGCAGATCGCCCGCATGGAGACGATGGCCCATGTCTTCGGCGCCGAGCTTCAGCGCCCCGAGGACGAGGCCGAGATCGCCCGCGCCTGTTCCGGCTGCACCGAGCACCGCGCCTGCCGCCGCGAGCTGGCCCACGAGACCAGCCCGGAGGCCTGCGGCTTCTGCCCGAACGCCGAGACCTTTTCGCGGATCGCGGCGGGCTGAGGGCAGCCCGCCGCCTTCTTCTCCTCATGGTGGGCTGAGGCCAGCCCGCCGCCTCCTCCTCACGGCGGGCTGAGACCGGCCCGCCGCCTTCTCCTCAGGGCCGGCCTTCCGGCGGCGCCTCCGGCGTGGGGGCCGGGGGCGCGGCCTCCGGCTCCGCCGGTTTCGGCGCGAACCAGCGCCGCCGGGCCCCCTCGGCCCCGTACCAATCCTCGTTCCGGGTCGCGACCATCGTCCCCGCCAGCGCCGCGAAGGCGAGCGTCGAGCCGGCGATCAGCGCGTAATCGGCCGAGCGGAGGATGAGGTAGAGGAGCGTATATAGCACGATCAGCGTCGCGCTCAGCACCCATGTCCGCCGCCCGAGGCCGAGCCCGGCATAGCCGAAGAACGTCAGGAGCCCGATCGTCGCCACCGAGCTCAGAAGATACGCCGGCCCGTAGCCGATCTGCTCGGCATAGGCGACCATCAGAAGCACGAAGACCGATTGTGCGAGGCCGATCAGGATATACTGCACCGGATGCGCCGGCCGCCCCGAGCGGCCCTCGACCAGAAGCACGGTGAGGAAGGTGAGCGCCACGAAGAGCACGCCATAGCGCGCGGCGCGATAGGCCTTCTGGTAGAAGTCGTTGGGCTGGTAGAACTCCAGCCCCATCGCCTCGTAGGACGAGCCCGGCAGATAATCCGACCGGCTCATCTGCGGCAGGGCGCGGGCCAGATGCGGGATGGTCCATTCCGCGTCGAAGCCGTCCTCCCGCACCTCCTGCGCATCGGGCAGGAAGGCGCCGCCGAAGCTCGGATGCGGCCAGTCGGACGACAGGGTCACATGGCTGACCCGGCCGACCGGCGCCACATGGAGCGCCCCGGCCCCGTTGAAACCGATGCGCATCGCCACGGTCCCCAGCTCGCGCGGATCGCCCACCCGGGCGAGGATGCCGTTGCCGGGCAGAGGCTCGAGCACCAGCGGCGCGCCGCCGGCCGTGAGCTCCGTCTCACCGCGAAGCGCGCGGTTGGAGGAGAGGCCGATGCGCAGCTCCGCCTCGTCCCAGATCAGCCGTTCGCCCTCGCGCAGCATGCTCTCGGCCTCGTCCATGTCGAAACTCGCCTGCCCCACCGCCACGGCGCTGTAGACGGGCACGGTGAAGATGCCGCGGTGACGCTCTTCGCTCACAGTCTCGACGGCCAGCTCGAAGCTGTCGGGGAAGATATAGAGCGGCTCGACCCGCGCCCGCTCCGTCACCTCGCGGGGCGGCGGCAACAGGCCGGAGGTGGAGACGCCGCTGGCGGTATCGACGAGCCGCGTCACCTCACCCTCCACCGGGATCACGAGCTGCGGCCCGGCCAGCACCTGCGCGCCGCCCCATTCGGCGCCGACCTCGTCGATCGCCTCACGGGCATAGTCGGCCCGGTCGCCGATGACCGCGCCGACGAGAAAGAGCGGGATGACCATGAAAAGGGCGAGTAGCCCGACGATGAGAAAACGCCACCCGGCGGATCTGAGCATAATGTCCTCCTGACTTGCCGGGGTGACCCTAGCCGCGCGCCCCGGCAGGCGCCCCTTGGCGCCCGTGCAGGAGATGCGCAGGAGCGGGCCGGCTCCGCCAGTCCGGAATGCCGGATCAGGGCGCTACTTGACCTGGCCCGAGAAGACCCGCGCCCCGAGCCAGAGGCCGAGCACGAAGAGCGCGATTACGAGGCCGAATCCGAATGCCGTCACCAGCGTCAGCACGTCGCCGAGGAAGACGGCGCGAAGCGCCTCCACCACATGCTTGAACGGGTTGAAATCCGACACGATCTGCAGCCAGCGCGGCGCCAGCGTCATCGGCAGCAGGATCCCCGAGAGGAGCAGCACCGGCAGGGCGAACATGTTGATGAGCGGCGCGAAAGCGTCCTCCGACTTCAGCGCCAGCCCGGCAGCGTAGGAGAAGGCGGAGAAGGCCCCGCCGAGGAAGGCGACGAGGATCAGCGCGAGGACGAAGACGTAGGCCGGCACGCTGAGGCCGAAGGCGGTGGCGACGGCCATCAGCACGGCGCCCTGCACGGTCAGCGAGACGACATCGCGCAGCACCCGCCCGAGGATCAGCGCCCCGCGCGGCGCCGGGCTGACGAGCATCCGGTCGACCACCCCGGCCCGCCATTCGGCGATGACCGCGAAGCCCACGAAGAAGCCGCCGAAGATGCCGAGTTGCACCAGGAGCCCGGGGACGAAGACCTTCCAGCTATCGCCCGGCGGAAAGCCCGGCACCTCCGCCACCCGCTGCAGGAGCGGGCCGAAGAGCGCGAGATACATGATCGGCTGCATCAGCCCGATCAGCACCCAGGCCGGGTTGCGCAGCGACAGGATCATCTGCCGGCGGAAGATCGTCCAGGTATCGCGCCAGAACATCGGGCTATTCCCTCAGCGAGCGGCCGGTCAGGGCCAGAAAGACGTCATCGAGCGTCGGGCGGGAGAGTTCGGCGCCGATCGGCTCCGCCCCCGCCTCGCCGAGCCGCTTGACGAGCCCCGGAAGGGCGCGGGCGGCTTCGGGCAGGTTGAGGAAGACCACGTTGCCGGTGGTCACGAGGTTGGCGGCGCCCTCGAGCGCCCCCGCGATGGCGGCGCCGCGCTCGGCCTCCTCCGCGCCGGTGAAGGTCAGCGTCAGGCTGTCGCCCTTGAGCTCGGCCTTGAGCTTGGCGGAGGTGCCCTCGCCGACGATCTCGCCCTGGTCGATGATCAAGAGGCGGTCCGACAGGCTGTCGGCCTCGTCCATGTAGTGGGTCGTGAGGAAAATCGTCGTGCCGCGCTCGTCGCGCAGGCGCCGGATATGCTCCCAGAGATTGGCCCGCGCCTGCGGGTCGAGCCCGGTGGTCGGCTCGTCGAGAAAGACGAGCTCCGGCTCGTGCAGGAGCCCCATGACGATGTCGAGCCGCCGCCGCTGGCCGCCCGAGAGCGCCTGGCTCTTGCGGTTTTCCAGCCCGCCGAGGTCGAGCGCCTCCATCAGCTCGAGGCCGCGCCTGCGCGCCTCGGCGGTGGAAAGGCCGTAGAGCCGGCCCTGGCTTTCGATTTCGAGCATGAGCTTGGCATCGGGCAGGGTCGAGCCGGTCTGGCTGACATAGCCGATCCGCCGGCGCACCCCGAGCGGGTCGGAAGCGAGGTCGCAGCCCGCGACCCGCGCCGTGCCGCCGGAGGGCGTCAGCAGCGTCGCCAGCATCTTCAGCGTCGTCGTTTTGCCGGCGCCGTTGGGGCCGAGGAAGCCGACAATCTCGCCCTTGGCGACATCCAGATCGACGCCCTTGACGGCCACGACCTCGGCGCCCTTGCGGCCCTTGTAGGTCTTCTTCAGCCCCCGCGCATGGATCGCCGCGCCTGCGCCTTCGTCCGACATCCCTTGACCCGCCCCGATTCTCTCGACTATTCGTCTTCTTATTTATGGAGTATCTTTATTGTCAAGAGAGTCAGATGAAAGGCTGTGGCGCCTCGCCAGCGTCCTGCGCATCCACCAGAACGCCACCGACCGGCTGGACGAGGCCGCCTGCGCCCTTCTCGGCATCAACCGGACGGATGGCCGTTGCCTCGACATCCTCGACCGCATGGGCCGGATGAGCGCCGGCGCTCTCGGGGCGGAGGCGGGGCTGTCCTCCGGCGCGGTCACCGCGATGGTCGACAGGCTGGAGAAGGCCGGCTACCTCCGCCGCGTGCCCGACCCCGGCGACCGGCGGCGCGTGCTGGTGGAGGTCACCGAGCGCGCCGGCCAGATCGCCGGGCTCATCTACGGCCGCTTCCAGGAGGTCGGTCAGGCGATGATGGCCGAGATGGACGCGGCGCAGATGGCCTTCGTCACCCGCTTCCTATTGATCAGCTCCGAGATGAACCTCGCCCTCGCCCGCCGCCTCGCCGCCACGACGGCAGAGGCCAGGGAGGGCACCGAGCCGATGGCGCTGGCGCGCCGGTTCTCCGAGGCGATGAAGGGCGAGGCAGAGGCGGTCGCCGCCGCCATTCCCGAAGCGGTCGATGCGGCCGAAGCCGCCCTCACCCCCATGCGCCCCCTGCGCTAGCCGGGCGCCCCGCCCCCTGGTCTTTGCTCCCGGGCATCCTCGGGGGGAGTCGCCAAAGGCGACGGGGGGCAGACAGCCCCCCGGGTACCCGGCCAGCAAAAAGGCGCGACGTCCCCGCCGCGCCCCAAGATTTTTCCTCGAAAGATCTTATGCCAAAATTCTCCGCAGAAGAATTTTGGCCCCCCTCAGACCACCCGCTCGAGCATCATCCCCTTGATCTCCTGGATCGCCTTGGCGGGGTTGAGCCCCTTGGGGCAGGTCTTGGCGCAGTTCATGATCGTGTGGCAGCGGTAGAGCTTGAAGGGGTCCTCCAGCTGGTCCAGCCGCTCGCCCGTCGCCTCGTCGCGGGAATCGATGATCCAGCGATAGGCGTGCAAAAGCGCCGCCGGGCCGAGGTAGCGGTCGCCGTTCCACCAGTAGCTGGGGCAGGCCGTCGAGCAGCTCGCGCACATGATGCATTCATAGAGCCCATCGAGCTTCCGGCGGTCCTCGATCGACTGCTTCCATTCCTTCGCCGGCGTGTTCGACTTGGTCTCCAGCCAGGGCATGATGCTCGCGTGCTGGGCGTAGAAATGGGTGAGGTCGGGGATCAGGTCCTTGATGACCGGCATGTGCGGCAGGGGATAGATGCGGATCGTGCCCTTGATCCGGTCATGCCCGTAGGTGCAGGCCAGCGTGTTGATCCCGTCGATGTTCATCGCGCAGGAGCCGCAGATCCCCTCCCGGCAGGAGCGGCGGAAGGTCAGCGTCGGGTCGATCTCGTTCTTGATCTTGATCAGGACGTCGAGGACCATCGGCCCGCAGGTGTCCATGTCGATGAAATAGGTATCGAGCCGCGGATTGCCGCCCTCCTCGGGGTTCCAGCGATAGATCTGCACCTTGCGGGTGGTCTTCGCGCCCTCCGGCTTCGGCCAGGTCTTGCCCGATACCATGCGGGAATTCTTCGGAAGGGTCAGTTGAACCATGGGTCCCTCTTTCTCTCTCAGCCGGTCAGGCAGGCGTCAAAATCCGGGCGGTGGGCGACGGCGCTGGTGATCGCCACGGGCCCGGGGGCCGCGGCATCGCCCGGCGCCGCGGTGGCGAGCGCGACGCGCTCCTCCGGCCGGGCGGTTTCGGAAATGCAGATGGCGCTGCGCAGGAGCAGATTCTCCGGCACAGGCTCGGCCGCGCTCTCGTTGAGCGTCGTCAGCACCGCAAGGGCCATGCGCGCCTCGGCCGAGAGGGCCGCGTCCGCCGGGCCGGTATCGCAGGCCGCGAGGGCCGGCAGCGCGAGAAGCGCACAGAGGCGGGGCGCGCCGGTCACAGCCGCGGCGGCCGGGTCGGGGCGGCGCCGGTCTTCTGCCAGACGCAGCTCGAATAGACCTCCATCGGGTCGCGCCCGGCGAGGAAATCGCCCGAGATGCCGATGGAGATCCCGGTATAGGGGCCGCTTTGCGAATTGGCGCCCATGCGCACCTCGCCCGTCGGGCCGGTGGCGGCGCGGGCGCGCGCCTCGCATTCCTGCGCGACCTCCTCGGGGTCGGGCGGCGGCAGGGGGCCGCAGGCAGCGAGGGCACCGCAGAGGAGCAGCACCACGCCCGGGAGGGCGCGCGGGATCGGGAACAGGCGAGACGGCATCACGTCGGCACTCCATCAAGCAACCTTGGGCCGCTGTCACGATAGGACAGATAGTCCCGCCGCGCCGCCCCCTCACGCAGATATTTGATCGCGCAATCCATGGCCCTGAGCGCCAGCGGCCGCGCCTTCCAGCGCGCCCAGGCCGCGGCGATCGGGCCGTTGAGCAGCGTGATCCAGCGGGTGAGCACGGCGGGCAGCGCATAATCCACGGCGCGGGCGCGGCCGTTCTCGACCATGCGGCGATAGAGCCCCGCCTCGCCCTGCAGCCGGTCGATCGCCGCGAGCACATCGGCGGGGCTGCGCACCTCGATGTAATCGAGCGGGTCGCGCCTGAGGCTTTGGAAGGCCGGCTCCGGCCCGAGCAGCGCCGGCACGCCGGCCATCCAGGCGTTCGTCAGCTTGGAGGCGGGCTTGTTGGCGGCATCCGCCAAAGTCAGGTCACGCACGGCGAGCACGCAATCGACATCGCTGTAATCGCCCCAGTCCTGCCGGCCGTCCGCCGCCTGGAAATCGGTGCGGAGCACCACGCCGCGCCGCGCCAGCTCGGCCAGGAAGCCCTCGGAGCGGAAGCGGGCGTCGAGATTGACGCGGTCGCCCTTGAAGGCCAGCACCTCGACCCGGTCGCCCCGGGCCGGATCGCGCGGCACGAGGCCGGGCTGCGGGGTATGCGGGATGTGGAAGCTCCTCGCGCCATCGGGCTCCACGTCGTTCTGCCGGATGAGCACATCGGCGAGCGGCGAGGGATAGCCGTCAGACTGGGTGAGCACCACGAAATGCCCGGGCCGCAGCGCCTTGCGTCCGAAATCCCACAGGAGGCTGACGTTGATCGCATCCGCGCGGGTGCGGCTGCCGAGCGTGACGAGGCTCGAGTGCAGGCGCAGATCGTGGAAGATACGCAGGGTCCAGGGGTCGACCGCCGCATTGCATTTGCCGGCGAGGACCTCCTCGGGCAGCGCCCTGGCCGGCCCCTCCGCCGGCATCTCGGGCCAGTGGCAGCGTTCGGGGGCGACGAAATGGACGGGGACGGTCAGCTCGGGCAAGTCGGCCCCGGCCTGCCCCGCGCCTTGCACAAGCGCACCGGGAGGCGCGCCGGTCAGCGCGCCCGCCGGGGCATCCGCAAGGGCCGGAGTGTCCGCCGCCATCCCTGTCGCCTCAGTAGACCCGCGCCTTCGGCGCGATCCTCTTGAGCTCGATCCCGCCCTCGCCCTCGTCCGTCAGCGGGTCGAGATGCACGGGCCGGTAGTCGAGCCGCACCTCGGTGCCCTCGACATGGGCGAGCGAGTGCTTGCGCCACTCCTCGTCATTGCGGTCCGGCCAGTCCTCATGGGCATGGGCGCCACGGCTTTCCTTGCGGGCCTCGGCGGCGACGATGGTGGCGAGCGCGTTGGGCATGAGGTTGGTCAGCTCCAGCGTCTCCATCAGGTCGGAGTTCCAGACGAGCGTGCGGTCGGTGACATGGAGGTCATCCATCTTGCCGGCGACGGCCTTCATCTTCTCCACACCCTCGGCGAGCGTCTTGTCGGTACGGAAGACGGCGGCGTCGGCCTGCATGGTCTTCTGCATCTCGAGCCGAAGCTCGGCCGTCGGCGTGCCTCCGCTGGCATGGCGGAGCCCGTCGAAACGCTCGAGCGACGCGTCGATGGCGGCCTTCGGCGCCACCGGCACGGCAGTCTCGGGGTCGACGATCTTGCCGGCGCGGATCGCGGCGGCGCGGCCGAAGACGACGAGGTCGATCAGCGAGTTGGAGCCGAGCCGGTTGGCCCCGTGGACGGAGGCGCAGCCCGCCTCGCCCACCGCCATCAGCCCGGGGGCCACCGCGTCGGGGTTCTCCTCGGTCGGGTTCAGCACCTCGCCCCAGTAGTTCGTCGGGATGCCGCCCATGTTGTAATGCACCGTCGGCAGCACCGGGATCGGCTCCTTCGTCACGTCGACGCCGGCGAAGATCTTGGCGCTCTCCGAAATGCCGGGCAGCCGCTCGGCGAGCGTCGCGGGGTCGAGGTGGTTGAGGTTGAGGTGGATGTGATCCCCCTCGGCGCCGACGCCGCGGCCCTCGCGGATCTCCATCGTCATGCAGCGGCTGACGACGTCGCGGGAGGCCAGATCCTTGTAGGTCGGCGCATAGCGCTCCATGAAGCGCTCGCCTTCGGAATTGGTGAGATAACCGCCCTCGCCGCGCGCGCCCTCGGTGATGAGGCAGCCGGCACCGTAGATGCCGGTGGGGTGGAACTGCACGAACTCCATGTCCTGCAGCGGCAGCCCGGCCCGGGCGACCATGCCGCCGCCGTCGCCGGTGCAGGTATGGGCCGAGGTGGCGGAGAAATAGGCGCGGCCGTAGCCGCCCGTCGCCAGCACCACCATCTTGGCGTTGAAGACATGCATCGTGCCGTCATCAAGCTTCCACGCCAGCACGCCCTGGCACTGGCCGTCTTCGGACATCAGAAGATCGAGCGCGAAATACTCGATGTAGAACTCCGCCTTCTGCTTCAGGCTCTGGCCGTAGAGCGTGTGCAGGATCGCGTGGCCGGTCCGGTCGGCGGCGGCACAGGTGCGCTGCACCGGCGGGCCCTCGCCGAATTCGGTCGTGTGGCCGCCGAAGGGGCGCTGGTAGATCTTGCCCTCCTCGGTGCGGGAAAAGGGCACGCCGTAATGCTCCAGCTCGTAGACCGCCTTCGGCGCCTCGCGGGCGAGGTATTCCATGGCGTCGGTGTCGCCGAGCCAGTCGGAGCCCTTCACCGTGTCGTACATGTGCCATTGCCAATGGTCCGGCCCCATGTTGCCGAGCGAGGCGGCGATGCCGCCCTGCGCGGCGACGGTATGCGAGCGGGTCGGGAAGACCTTGGTGATGCAGGCCGTCCGCAGCCCCTGCTCGGCCATGCCGAGCGTCGCCCGAAGCCCGGCGCCGCCGGCCCCCACGACGACGACGTCATAGGCATGGGTTTCATAATCGTATGCGGTCATTCTGCATTCCCCAGGTCTGCGGCCAGGAGGCGCAGCTCGGCACAGAAGCCCAGATCGGCTTCGAGGAGCGCGTCACCGGCGATGATCTCGCCGCTGGCCTCGTAATTCTCTGCAAAGCGGGCGGAATATTGCGCCTGCCAGTCTTCCGCCGAGCGGTAGGCGGCCGCGAGGCCGGCCGCCATGTCGAGCGCCGCGTCGTCATTGCCGGCCATCAGCGCCGCGGCGAGGATCATCTCTTCAGAGGTCGTGTTGAGCATGGCCCAGCCCTCCGCCCCGAATTCCGCCTCGCTGGAGCGGGCGATGATCGCGTCGTAGAACCCCGCGCAGCGCGCGAAGGGATAGGCATAGCTCGCCGTCTTCATCGCCTCGTCGAAAGGCGTGAGCTCCTCCGCCGCCGCGGGGGCGGCGACCAGTGCCAGAAGGGCGAGGGCCCCCTTCACAGGGCGAGCCGCGCCAGGGCGAAGAGCCCATAGGCCGCCGCGCCGAGGCAGAGGAAGTTGAGCGCGATCAGCACCAGCTTGCGGGTGAGGCCGCCGAGGTAATCCTCCACCGTCGAGCGGGCGCCGATGGCGAAATGGTAAAAGCCGACGATCAGCGTCAGCGCCGTGATCACAGCCGGCCAGGGCCGGGCCATGTAGGCGCGCATCTCCTCGAAGGGGGCGCCGTACATGCGGCCGAAGGTGAAGACGAAGAAGGGCACGATCAACGCGAGCGCGACGGAGGTGACAATGATCTGCCAGTGGTGATGCGCCCCGGAATGGGCGGAGCCGAGCCCCACGGCACGCTTGCGGTCGGTCATGTAGCGCATGTCGGGCCTCAGCAGATGATGATGGTGATGATGGTGAGGAGAAGCGCCGCGCCGACGATGACCTTCCCGGCCAGCTCGGCATGCTCCACCTTGAGCATCCGTCCCGTGTCCCAGATCAGATGCCGCACGCCGGCCAGCGTGTGGTACCAAAGCGCATAGACGCTGAGCGTCATGACGAGGTCGCCGAACCAGCTTGTGATCACGCCATCGGCGATCTCGAAGGCGCGCCCGCCGAGGGCGAGGCCGGAGAGATACCAGACGACCATGAGCGCCGCGACCATGAGCGACAGCCCGGTGATCCTGTTGGCGATGGAGGTCATCGACGTCCATTGCGGGCGATAATAGAGCCCGAACATGAAAGGGCTGAGCGGTCTGTTGCCCCGGTTGACGTCCGCCATGGAGTCCTCCTCGCGTCTCGTGGTCGGGCCGGTTTTACCGCAATCGCGGCGCTTGTCACGCGCCGACGCGGCTTTGCGGCGGAAATCCGACCCTTGTGATCACATGCCGGGGGCGTGTGATCACAGGTTAAGAGCCGTTACCGCAAGCAGTTAGCCGCCGCTGCGATTCGCGGCCCAAGGGCGGGCGATCCGGGGAGCGGAGGGCCTCTCGGCCCGGCCCCGGCGCCTCAGAGCTGGCCGAGCTTCATGCCGGGCTCGTACTCGCCGTCCACCTCCTTGGTGACGGCCTGGGCGCAGCGCATGATGCCGGCGGTGGCGTCATAGGCATAGGCGGGCGAGCCGTGCAGCTCCCAGCCCTTCGCCAGCGCCTCCGTCACCTTGTGACAGAAGGCCGAGGTATCGTCCTCGGTGAGCAATCTGTAGGCGCGCATGGGTCTCAGCCTCCGAAGGGGGACGGCCCGAGCCATCCGTGGATATAGACGACGGCGATGTAGACGAGGGCCGAGACGACGACATAGAGGATGTCGTTGACCACGGTGCCCCGTGGCGGCGGCGTCCAGTCCGGCACCTGCCGGTTGATGAGGATCATGTCGGACAGGGCCCAGGCGAAGAGCCCGCCGAAGAGGATCAGGGAGGCGAGGTCGCCGCGCACCAGAAGATGGGCGATCGCCCAGGTCTTCACCGCGTTCAGCATCGGATGGCGGAGCTTCGTCCGCAGCACCCCGCGCGAGAACTGCAGGTTGATGAGCACGACGGCGAGCAGCATCAGGATCCAGTTGAGATGCCGCAGGAAATAGGGCGGATCGTAGACCGGCACATAGGCGGCGTTGCGGTAGCCGACGATCATCAGCACGAGCCCGGCGAGCGCGGCCACGGCGATCACACCCCTGCCCGGCCCCTCCCCCATCCGGGCGCGGAGCCCCGGCGCGAAGCGCTTCATCATGTGGGGCAGGCTCCACAGGAGCACCCCCAGTATCAGCCAGATCATGTCTCGTCCCCCGTCAGCCCCGGACCCGGCTCCGTCATCGCGGCCCGGCCAATGTCGCCCGCGCCAGAAGAGCCTCCGCCGCTGCGACATGCAAGGATTCGACGATCCGCCCCTCATGGACGGCAACGCCCTGCCCCGCCGCCTCGGCCTGCCGATGGGCGGCGATGAGGGCGCGGGCCGCGGCCTGCGCCTCCGGCGAGGGAGTGAAGACCTCGTTCACGGGTGCGATCTGGCCGGGATGGATGAGGCTCTTGCCGTCGAAGCCCCAGGCCAGCGCCTCCTCCGCCTCGGCGCGCAGCCCGGCCTCGTCGCGAAAGGCGTTGTAGACGCCGTCGAGCACGATCCGCCCTGCGGCCCGCCCGGCGAGGAGCGTGTGCTGCAGCGCATGGGCCAGCCCGGCGCGGCTGCGCGCGCCGAGCTCGGCGGCGAGGTCGTTGGTGCCGAGCACCAGCCCCTCCAGCCCCGGATGCGCGGCGATCTCCGCGGCAGCGAGGACGCCCCGCGGCGTCTCGATCATCGCCCAGAGCGGCAGGCCCGGCAGGCGGGCGGCGACGGCGGAGAGGTCTTCCGCCGCGCCCACCTTCGGCAGGAGCACCCCATCGGGGCGGAGCGCGGCAAGGGCGGCGAGATCCTCCTCGCCCCAGGGGGTCGAGAGGCCGTTGATGCGCACGAGGCAGGCCCGCGGGCCATGGCCCCCGGCCTTGAGCGCCACCGCCAGCGCCTCTCTCGCGGCAGGCTTTTCGGCCGGTGTGACGGCATCCTCGAGGTCAAAGATCAGCGCATCGGCATCGAGGCCGCGCGCCTTGTCCATCGCGCGGGGCTTGGAGGCGGGGATGTAGAGCGCCGAGCGCCAGGGGCGGAGGGTCATGCCGGTCTCCTTCTCGCGGCGCTGTCCTGCCGCAGGGGCGCGCCGGGGGCAAGGGCGCGGGTTGCGGGCGGGTCCGCGCCGCAACGAACGCTCCCTTAACCTCGATTTGGCAGGATGGCCGCAGCCTCAGAGCGAAAAGGTCGCATGGGCAGGGCTCCGCCGCAAAAGGCGGCGGAGGGCGAAGCGGCCGATCGTCAATGCCGGCGCCAGAGGCGCCAGACAGGTAGCCGGCGCCAAAGGCGCCCCGTTTGAAAAGGACAGCGCCATGCGCCCCCGCCTCGCCCTCGCGGCCGCCTTCCTAACCCTGCCCCTCGCCGGGCCCGCCCTCGCCGCCAATTGCGCGGCTCACGAGGACGTCGTCACCCGCCTCGCCGAACGCTACGGCGAGAGCCGGCAATCCATCGCGCTCGGCGCCAACAATGCCGTGGTCGAGGTCTTCGCCTCGCTGGAAACCGGCACATGGACGATCACGATGACCCGCCCCGGCGGGCCGACCTGCCTCGTCGCGGCCGGCGTCGCCTACGAGGCGCTGGCCGAGGCGCTGCCGAACACCGACGCGCCAGCCTGAGCGGGCTCGGCCGGCCGCCCGGGCACCGGAAATCGCACCGGTCTCCGGGCGCGATCTTCGCATGAAAACCGGGCGTCCGGCGGCGGCCGGGCGCCCGGCGCGCCTGTTATCGCTAGCAGGATTTGCGGCCCTTCCCGCCCTTGCGTGAAGGGTCACTCGGCGATAGGCAACGCGTCAACGCCACACAGCAAGGGACCACCCCCATGGCCAGACCGAAGATCGCCCTCATCGGCGCCGGACAGATCGGCGGCACGCTCGCCCATCTGGCCGCGATCAAGGAGCTCGGCGACGTCGTTCTCTTCGACATTGCCGAAGGCATTCCCCAGGGCAAGGCGCTCGACCTGGCCGAAAGCGGCCCGGCCGAAGGCTTCGACGCCAGCCTCAAGGGCACCAACGATTACGCCGACATCGCGGGCGCAGACGTCTGCATCGTCACCGCCGGCGTGCCGCGCAAGCCCGGCATGAGCCGCGACGACCTCCTCGGCATCAACCTCAAGGTGATGAAATCCGTCGGCGAGGGCATCAAGACCCACGCGCCGGATGCCTTCGTGATCTGCATCACCAACCCGCTCGACGCGATGGTCTGGGCGCTGCGCGAATTCTCCGGCCTGCCGCACGAGAAGGTCTGCGGCATGGCGGGCGTGCTCGACTCGGCTCGCTTCCGGCATTTCCTCAGCCTCGAATTCGGCGTCTCGATGAAGGACGTCACCGCCTTCGTGCTCGGCGGCCATGGCGACACGATGGTGCCCTCCGTCCGCTACTCCACCGTCGGCGGCATCCCGCTCCCCGACCTCGTCGAGATGGGCTGGACCACGCAGGACAAGCTAGACGCCATCGTCCAGCGCACCCGCGACGGCGGCGCCGAGATCGTCGGCCTCCTCAAGACCGGCTCTGCCTTCTACGCCCCCGCGACCTCGGCGATCGAGATGGCGGAAGCCTATCTCAAGGACCAGAAGCGCGTCCTGCCCTGCGCGGCCTATGTCGACGGCGCCTTCGGGCTCAAGGGCATGTATGTCGGCGTGCCGACCGTGATCGGTGCCGGCGGCATCGAGAAGGTCATCGAGATCAAGCTCTCCCGCGAGGAGCAGGCCGGCTTCGACAAGTCGGTCGAGGCCGTGAAGGGCCTCGTCGATGCCTGCAAGGAGATCGACTCGACGCTGGCGTAAGCCACTCTGCGAGCCAGACCAGCGCCCGAACCTCCCCCGAGGTCCGGGCGTTTTGCTGCGGTTGACTTCCCGGCCGCCCGGGCATTCCCTCCGGCCCGAACGCCCGAGGAGCCTGCCATGCCCGATTTCAACGCCGAACTCGAAGACCGTCTCGTCCGCTATTGCGCCATCGACAGCCAGTCGGATGTCGACAGCCTCTCCGAGCCCTCGACGGCGATCCAGCTCGACATGGCACGGCTGCTCGTGAAGGAGCTGGAGGAGATCGGCGCCGAGGAGATCGAGCTCACCGATTACGGCACCGTCCTCGCCACCGTGCCCGGCACCGCCCCCGGCCCCACCATCGGCTTCATGGCGCATGTCGACACCGCGCCGCAGTTCCACGCCGAGGGCGTGAAGCCCCGCGTGATCCGCGGCTACATTGGCGGCGACATCACCTACCCGGACGATCCCGACCTCGTGCTCTCGCCCGAGGCCTCGCCCTATCTGGCCGAGAAGGTGGGCGACGACATCGTCACCGCCTCGGGCCTGACGCTTCTCGGCGGCGACGACAAGGCCGGCGTTGCCATCGTCATGGCCGCCGCCCGCCACATGATCGAGACCGGCACGCCCCGCCCGAAGCTCCGCCTCGCCTTCACGCCGGATGAGGAGATCGGCCGCGGCGCCCACGAGAAGCTGCCGAAGGACCTCGGCGCCGATTTCGCCTATACGTTCGATGGGCAGAAGCCCCCCTCGATCGAATACGAGACCTTCTCGGCCGATGGCGCCATGGTGCGGATCCGCGGCGTCTCGATCCATCCCGGGCTGTCCTTCGGCAAGCTGGTGAACGCGATCACCCTGGGCGCCAAGCTGCTGACGCTCCTGCCGCAATCGACGATGACGCCGGAGACGACCCGCGGCCGCGACGGCTTCATCATGGCGGGCGAGATGACGGGCGACGCCGCCGAGGTGCAGATCCGCTTCATCATCCGCGACTACGAGCTGGAGGGGCTGGCGGAGAAGGGCGAGATCCTGCGCAAGGCCTGCGAGGCGATCCAGGCGGGCGAGCCGCGCGCGGTGGTGAGCTGCGAGATCACGCCGCAATACCGCAACATGCGCTACTGGCTGGAGAAGGACATGACGCCGGTCGACCTCGCCGCCGATGCGGCGCGCGACATCGGCATCGAGCCGAAGTTCACCGCGATCCGCGGCGGCACCGACGGCTCGCGCATGACCGAGATGGGCGTGCCCTGCCCCAACCTCTTCACCGGCATGCAGAATATCCACGGCCCGCTCGAATGGATCTCGATCCAGGACATGGCCCGCGCCACCGAACTGATGCTCGCCATCGCCGCTCGCGCCACGCGCTGAGTCGCGGAACCGGCAGAGACCTGCCGAGCGGACCGCCCACTTGTGATCACACGCGCGAAACGTGTGATCACATTTGTCGGGTTTTGCGCAAACAGCCTCATTTTGCGGTTCTTTATAAACCGATCCTATGCTTTGAGGGGCCCGACCGCCCCGGCGGCGCGATCCCGCATGCGCGACCCGCATGACGGGCCCGCGCGCGAGGGGGCAAGGCCCGTGATGCGCGACCAGATGAGTCTTCAAGGAGGCACTGCCCGATGAACATCCACGAATACCAGGCCAAGGCTCTCCTGCGCTCCTATGGCGCCCCGGTCTCCGAAGGCCGCGCCGTGATGCGCGCCGAAGAGGCGAAGACGGCGGCGGGCGAGCTCGACGGGCCGCTCTGGGTCGTGAAGGCGCAGATCCATGCCGGCGGCCGCGGCAAGGGCTCGTTCAAGGAGCCCGATGCCGGCGAGAAGGGCGGCGTCCGCCTCGCCAAGTCGGTCGAGGAGGCCGCCGAGGAGGCGCGCCGGATGCTCGGCCGCACGCTCGTCACCAAGCAGACCGGCCCGGCCGGCAAGCAGGTGAACCGCATCTATATCGAGGACGGCTCCGGCATCGAAACCGAGCTCTACCTCGCGCTCCTCGTCGACCGCGCCACCAGCCGCATCTCCTTCGTCGCCTCGACCGAGGGCGGCATGGATATCGAGGAGGTCGCGGCCTCGACGCCCGAGAAGATCCTCAGCTTCTCCGTCGATCCGGCGGCAGGTTATCAGGCCTATCACGGCCGCCGCATCGCCTTCGCGCTCGGCCTCACCGGGCCGCAGGTCAAGCAATGCGTCCAGCTCATGGGCACACTCTACCGTCTCTTCCGCGAGAAGGACATGGAGATGCTCGAGATCAACCCGCTCATCGTCACCGACAAGGGCGACCTCAAGTGCCTCGACGCCAAGATGGGCTTCGACGGCAACGCGCTCTACCGCCATGCCGACATCCTCGCGCTCAGGGACGAGACGGAGGAGGACCCCAAGGAACTCGCCGCCTCGAAGTTCGACCTCAACTACGTCGCCCTCGACGGCGAGATCGGCTGCATGGTCAACGGCGCCGGCCTTGCCATGGCGACGATGGACATCATCAAGCTCTACGGCGCCGAGCCGGCGAACTTCCTCGATGTCGGCGGCGGCGCGACGAAGGAGAAGGTCACCGAGGCCTTCAAGATCATCACCTCCGATCCGCAGGTGAAGGGCATCCTCGTCAACATCTTCGGCGGCATCATGCGCTGCGACGTGATCGCCGAGGGCGTGATCGCCGCGGTGAAGGAAGTCGGGCTCGAAGTGCCGCTCGTCGTGCGGCTCGAGGGCACGAATGTCGAGAAGGGCAAGGAGATCATCGCCAGTTCCGGGCTCAATGTCATCGCCGCCGACGACCTGAGGGACGGGGCGGAGAAGATCGTCAAGGCCGTGAAGGGCTGAGCCGGACCGGCCGGAGGACAGACATGAACCGCGCAAGGCAGGGCCGGACGACAGGGCGCCGGGGGGCGATCTCTCCCCTCGCGGGCGCCCTCTTTGCCCTTGCCTCGCCCGCCCTTGCCTCCGGCGAGGATGCGCGGGCGGCCCTGGCGCCGGCGGGGGCCGTAGAGACGGCGCAGATGTTCCTGACGATCTGCGTCGAGACCCAGCCGGATTTCGCCGTGGCCGAGGTTCTCCTCGCCGACGGCCCCTTCGCCTACCAGCCCGCCGACGGCATCTGGTATCACCAGGCGCTCGACCTCACTGTGAAGCTCGTCGACGTGCGCGGCCGCCCCGGCTGCTCGCTGGTGGCGGGCACGGAGGAGAACGCCCGCTTCGCGCTGTCGCTTCTCTCCCACGCCGCCGCCGATGGCGAGGTCTATGCCGAACTGATCGACGAGGACACGCTGGGGCGGAGCTACCTGCGCGCGCTCGTCATCGGGGAGGCCTTCCAATGAGCCGTCCCGAGGCCATCGTCCATGTGGGGATGCCGAAGACCGGCACCACCTCGATCCAGTCCTGGCTGCGCGAGAACAAGGCGGCGCTCGCCGGCGCCGGCGTGCATTTCGCGCAGGTGCCGATGCGCGGCATGCCGGTGCGCTACAGCCAGATCGAATATGCGCTCTGCCAGTTCGCCGAGGCGGGCGAGCTCCTGCCCGATCCGATGCCGCGCCGCGTCTTCGGCACGCCCGACCTCGCCGCCCAGGCGGATTTCGCGAAGCGTTTCGAGGCGGCGCTGGACGGCTGGATCGCGGCGGAGAAGCCGGCGAAGGTCGTCCTCTCCAGCGAGCATATCGGCGGCGCGCGGGTCAGCCCCGAGCTCAGCGCAGCGGCCGACCGGATGTTCCGCCGGCATTTCGGCAAGGTCACCTATGTGATCTACCTCCGCCGGCAGGAGGATCTGCTGGTCAGCCGCTATTCGCAGCGCCTGCGCTTCGGCCTGACGAAGACGCTCGAGCAGACTGTCCCCGCCGCGCTGGTGCACGACCATGACAAGGTCGTGCGCGACTGGGAGGCGGCGGGCGCCGGCGATCGGATGATCGTCAGGCTCCTCGAGAAGGACGCAATGAAGGACGGCGACCTCCTCGCCGATTTCGCCGCGATCCTGGGGCTCAACGCCGCCGATTTCACCCGCCCCGAGCGGATGAACGAGAGCTTCAGCGCCGCGGCGGCGGAGTTCCTCCGCCAGCTCAACATCGCCGAGGAGGGTCTCGGCGGCGACCGGAGCGACCGCTTCACCAGCACGCTGGTGACCCACCTGAAGCGGACCTATGCCGACCGGCCGCGTCTGGCGCTCTCGCCCGAGGATGTCGCGCGGGTGCGCGACGCCAATGCCGAGAGCAACGAGGCGCTCCGCGCCCGCTGGTTCCCCGAGCGGGCCGAGCTCTTTCCCGCCAATGCCGCGCCCCCACCCGCCCCGCCGCCCACGGCGGCCGAGCTGGCGGAAGTCGGCGCCGGCGTCGTGCGCGCCATCCGGCTCGGCGAGATCGCCGGGGCTGCCGGCACCCAGGCCGGTGCCGCGCCGGCGAGACAATTGAAGACAGCAACCCGCGGTTGGGCCGCAAGGCTCCTTCGACGCAGACCGGGCGCGACCACGCTGGCGCCCTGAGACAGCAAGCAGACCTTCCCCGAAAGGACGAGGCACATGGCCGTACTGATTGACGAAAACACGAAGGTGATCTGCCAGGGCTTCACCGGCAGCCAGGGCACGTTCCATTCGGAGCAGGCCATCGCCTATGGCACGAAGATGGTCGGCGGCGTCACGCCCGGCAAGGGCGGGCAGACCCATCTCGACCTGCCGGTGTTCAACTCCGTCCACGAGGCCGTGGCCAAGACCGGCGCCAATGCCTCCGTCATCTACGTGCCGCCGCCCTTCGCCGCGGATTCGATCCTCGAGGCCATCGACGCCAAGATCCCGCTGGTGGTCTGTATCACCGAAGGCATCCCGGTGCTCGACATGATGTCCGTCAAACGCGCGCTCGAAGGCACCGCGACGCGGCTCATCGGGCCGAACTGCCCGGGCGTCATCACGCCCGATGCCTGCAAGATCGGCATCATGCCCGGCCATATCCACAAGCGCGGCTCCGTCGGCGTCGTCTCGCGCTCCGGCACGCTCACCTATGAGGCGGTCAAGCAGACTTCCGACAGCGGGCTCGGCCAGTCGACGGCCGTCGGCATCGGCGGCGACCCGATCAAGGGCACCGAGCATATCGACGTGCTCGACATGTTCCTCGACGATGACGAGACGCAGTCGATCATCATGATCGGCGAGATCGGCGGCTCCGCCGAGGAGGAGGCCGCCGAGTTCCTCATCGAGCAGAAGAAGAAGGGCCGCTGGAAGCCGGTCGCCGGTTTCATCGCCGGGCGCACGGCGCCTCCGGGCCGCCGGATGGGCCACGCGGGCGCCATCGTCTCCGGCGGCAAGGGCGATGCGGAATCGAAGATCGAAGCCATGAAATCCGCCGGCATCGTCGTCGCCGACAGCCCCGCGGGGCTTGGCGAAGCGGTGCTCAAGGCCATCGAGATCGGGTGATCTGACATGCTGCGCAACGCGACCCTTGCCGCCCTGATGCTCGCCGCCGCCGGCCCCGCCGCCGCGGCCGGTCTGGAGCCGGTCATGACGCTCTGCAGCGATCCCATGACCACGGGGCCGCAGAAGCTGGAGCGGCTGCCGGCGATCGGCTGGCAGCAACTGGCCGAGCCCGACGGCGACAAGCTGCTCGACCTCGCGACCGCGCATGTCATGGGCTTCACGCAAGGCATGGACGACCTCGAGGCGCGCTTCGCCCTCGCGAGCGAGCTTGCCGGCAATTTCGCCAGTGTCATGGCGGGCGGCACGATCACGCTCTGGACCCAGGGCGAGGCCGTCCTCGCCTTCGCAGTCGCCGAGACGCCCGAGGGGCTGGAGCATGTCTCGTGCTACTATGCCGCCCCGCCTGATGACGAGCTCTTCGCCCTCTCCGCCGCCTACGGCGCGCCGGAGGAGCTGCCGGATCTCGAGCTGCGCGCCCTGCGCTTCGACGAGACCGCCTTGGCCTTCAACCCCGACCGCGTCTACCAGATGATCTCCACCTGGACGCGGCTCACCTCCGACCCGCCCCGCACCGAGCTGACCGACGCCTACCGGCTGGAGCGGGTGCAGCAACCAGCCGAATGACCCCCCGGCGGGGGCATCCCGCCATGTTCTCCGACACGGAGCCAGAGTGATGACCGACCAGAGCCCGAACGACGTCTTCCATGCCTCGTCCTTCCTTGACGGGGCCAATGCCGATTACGTGGAGCAGCTCCACGCCCGCTACGCGGAAAATCCGAATGCGGTGGACGAGAGCTGGCGGGCCTTCTTCAAATCGCTCGGCGACACCGGCCCCGAGGCGCGCGCCGCCGCCGCCGGCCCCTCCTGGGGCCGCGCCGACTGGCCGCCGGTGCCGGGCGGCGAGCTGACGGCCGCGCTCGACGGCCAGTGGCCGGCCGAGCCGGAGGCGGCGGCGAAGAAGATCAAGGACAAGGCCGCCGAGAAGGGCGTCACCCTCGACGAGGCGCAGGTGCGCTCCGCCGTGCTCGACAGCCTCCGGGCGCTGATGATCATCCGCGCCTACCGGATCCGCGGCCATCTGGTCGCCGATCTCGACCCCCTGGGGATGCGCGCCGACACCACGCATCACGAGCTCGACCCCAAGAACTACGGCTTCACCGAGGCCGACATGGACCGGCCGATCTTCATCGACAACGTCCTCGGACTCGAGGTCGCCACGATGAACGAGATCATCGCGCTCGTCCGGCGGACCTACTGCGGCACCTTCGCGCTGCAATACATGCATATCTCCAACCCCGAGGAAGCCGGCTGGCTCAAGGAGCGGATCGAGGGCCTCGGCAAGGAGATCGCCTTCACCACGGAAGGCCGCAAGGCGATCCTCAACAAGCTGGTGGAGGCCGAGGGATTCGAGAAGTTCCTCCATGTGAAATACACCGGCACCAAGCGCTTCGGCCTCGACGGCGGCGAGAGCCTGATCCCGGCGATGGAGCAGATCATCAAGCGCGGCGGCAATCTCGGCGTGAAGGAGATCGTCATCGGCATGCCGCACCGCGGGCGCCTCTCGGTGCTCGCCAACGTCATGCAGAAGCCCTACCGGGCGATCTTCAACGAATTCCAGGGCGGCAGCTTCAAGCCCGAGGATGTCGACGGCTCCGGCGACGTGAAATACCACCTCGGCGCCTCGTCCGACCGGGAGTTCGACGGCAACAAGGTGCACCTTTCGCTGACGGCGAACCCCTCCCACCTCGAGGCGGTGAACCCCGTCGTGCTCGGCAAGGTCCGCGCCAAGCAGGACCAGCTGAAGGACCCCGACCGCACGCAGGTGCTGTCGATCCTCCTCCACGGCGACGCGGCCTTCGCCGGCCAGGGCGTGGTGGCGGAATGCTTCGGCCTCTCCGGCCTCAAGGGCCACCGCACGGGCGGCACGATCCATATCGTCGTCAACAACCAGATCGGCTTCACCACGGCGCCGCATTTCAGCCGCTCGAGCCCCTATCCGACCGATATCGCGCTGATGGTCGAGGCGCCGATCTTCCACGTCAACGGCGATGACCCGGAAGCGGTCGTCCATGCCGCCAAGGTCGCCACCGAGTTCCGCCAGAAGTTCCACAAGGATGTCGTGATCGACATCTTCTGCTACCGGCGATTCGGCCATAACGAGGGCGACGAGCCGATGTTCACCAACCCGGTGATGTATCAGCGGATCAAGACCCACAAGACGACGCTGACGCTCTACACCGACCGGCTGGTCAAGGACGGGCTGATCCCCGAGGGCGAGATCGAGGACATGAAGGCGTCCTTCCAGTCGAAGCTCTCCGACGAGTTCGAGGCCGGCAAGACCTACAAGCCCAACAAGGCCGACTGGCTGGACGGGCGCTGGTCTCACCTCGATCGCGAGAACGAGGAGCAATACCAGCGCGGCACCACCGCCATCGCCGAAGAGACGATGGCCGACCTCGGCCGCGCCCTGACCCGGGCGCCCGAGGGCTGGAACATGCACCGGACGGTGACGCGCCTTCTCGAGGCCAAGAGCGAGATGTTCGAGACCGGCAAGGGCTTCGACTGGGCCACCGCCGAGTCGCTGGCCTTCGGTTCGCTGCTGCTCGAGGGCTATCCCGTGCGCCTCTCCGGCCAGGATTCGACCCGCGGCACGTTCAGCCAGCGCCACTCCGCCTTCATCGACCAGAAGACGGAGGAGCGCTTCTACCCGCTCAACGACATCCGCGAGGGCCAGGCCCGCTACGAGGCCATCGACTCGATGCTGTCGGAATATGCCGTGCTCGGCTTCGAATACGGCTTCTCGCTGGCCGAGCCGAACGCCCTGACGCTCTGGGAGGCGCAGTTCGGCGATTTCGCCAACGGCGCGCAGATCATGTTCGACCAGTTCATCTCCTCCGGCGAGGCGAAATGGCTGCGCATGTCGGGGCTCGTCTGCCTTCTGCCCCACGGCTACGAAGGCCAAGGGCCGGAGCACAGCTCGGCCCGGCTGGAGCGCTTCCTCACCATGTGCGGCGGTGACAACTGGATCGTGGCGAACTGCACGACCCCGGCGAACTACTTCCACATCCTGCGGCGCCAACTTCACCGGACGTTCCGCAAGCCGCTGATCCTGATGACGCCGAAGTCGCTCCTCCGCCACAAGATGGCGATCTCTGATACCGAGGATTTCATCACCGGCTCTTCCTTCCACCGCGTCCTATGGGACGATGCGGAGAAGGGCCATTCGGACATGGAGCTGAAGGCCGACGACAAGATCCGCCGCGTCGTCATGTGCTCCGGCAAGGTCTATTACGACCTCCTCGCCGCGCGCGACGAGGCCGGGCTCGACGACGTCTACCTGATGCGCTTCGAGCAGTTCTATCCCTTCCCCGCCCAGTCGGCGGTGAAGGAGCTCGAGCGCTTCAAGGGGGCCGAGATGATCTGGTGCCAGGAAGAGCCCAAGAACCAGGGCCCCTGGAGCTTCATCGAGCCGAACATCGAATGGGTGCTGAGCCGCATCGGCGCCAAGCACGGGCGGCCCCGCTATGTCGGCCGCGCCGCCGCCGCCTCGCCGGCGACCGGCCTCGCCTCGCAGCACAAGGCACAACAACAGGCGCTCGTGAACGACGCGCTGGGTCTGGAAGGATAAGATCATGAGCACCGAAGTCCGCGTCCCTACCCTGGGCGAAAGCGTCACCGAAGCCACCGTCGCCACCTGGTTCAAGAAGGCCGGCGATACCGTCGCGGCCGACGAGATGCTGTGCGAGCTGGAAACCGACAAGGTGACGGTGGAGGTCCCCTCCCCCGCCGCCGGCACGCTGGAAGAGATCGTGGCGGGCGAGGGCGAGACGGTCGGCGTCGACGCGCTCCTCGCCAAGATCGCCGAGGGCGATGCCCCCGCCAAGGGCGGCGACGCCCCGAAGGAAGAGAAGGCCGAAGCCCCGAAAGAGGACAAGCCGGCCCCCGAGCAAGAGAGTGAGCCCGAGACGGCGACGGGCAAGGATGTCGAGGACGCCCCCTCCGCCAAGAAGCTGATGGAGGAGAAGGGCCTGTCGAAGGACGAGGTCTCCGGCACCGGCAAGGACGGGCGGATCATGAAGGAGGACGTGCTGAAGGCGCTCTCCGAACCCAAGGACGCGCCGGCCGCCAAATCCGCGCCCCGCGCCCCCGTCTCGGCCGATGACGCCTCCCGCGAGGAGCGGGTGAAGATGACGCGCCTGCGGCAGACCATCGCCCGCCGGCTCAAGGAGGCGCAGAACGCCGCTGCCATGCTGACGACCTACAACGAGGTCGACATGGGCGCGGTCATGGATATCCGCAACGAATACAAAGACCTCTTCCTCAAGAAGCACGGCGTGAAGCTCGGCTTCATGTCCTTCTTCGTGAAGGCCTGCTGCCATGCGCTGAAGGAAGTGCCCGACGTCAATGCCGAGATCGACGGCACCGACGTCGTCTACAAGAACTACGTGCACATGGGCGTCGCCGTCGGCACGCCCTCCGGCCTCGTCGTGCCGGTGGTGCGCGATGCCGACCAGAAGAGCTTCGCCGAGATCGAGAAGGAGATCGCCGAGCTCGGCACCAAGGCGCGCGACGGCAAGCTGTCGATGGCGCAGATGCAGGGCGGCTCGTTCACCATCTCGAACGGCGGCGTCTACGGCTCGCTGATGTCCTCCCCCATCCTCAACCCGCCGCAATCGGGCATCCTCGGGATGCACAAGATCCAGGAGCGGCCGATGGTGGTGAACGGGCAGATCGTCGCCCGGCCGATGATGTATCTGGCGCTGAGCTACGATCACCGCATCGTCGACGGCAAGGGCGCCGTGACCTTCCTCGTGCGCGTCAAGGAGGCGCTGGAAGACCCGCGCCGCCTGCTGATGGACCTGTGATCCGGTGACCCTCGCGCGCGCCCTTCCCGCCGGCCCCGCCCTGCCCCTTCCGGGGCGGGCCGGTCCGGCCTGCGGCGGGGCCGCGCGATGACCGCCGATCTTTTCAACCTCGGCCTTGCCTGCCTGATCGTCGTGGCCAACTGGCTTCTGCTCGTCTGGGTCGGCTGGCGCGATGTCGGCCGCAGGGCCGCGACCGGCAGCCGGGACGATGCCGCGGGGCTGCGCCCCTCGCCCCTGACCAACCGCATCAACCGGGCGCTGACGAACAGCTATCAGGCGCTGGCGCTCTTCACGGCGGCGGTGGTGCTGGTGGTGCTGTCCGATTCCGCGATGGGGCTGACCGCGATCCTCGGCTGGGTGTTCCTGGCCGCCCGGGCGGCCTACATCCCCATCTACGCGCTCGATCTCAACCCCTGGCGGAGCGTCGTCTGGGCCATAGGCCTTGTCGCGACGCTCGGCCTCATTGTCCTGGCGCTGCTCTGAGCGGGCCCGCGATGCATATCGTTTCTGTTTTACGGAGGAAGTCCCATGTCCGCCTATGACGTCATCATCATCGGGGCCGGCCCCGGCGGCTACGTCTCGGCCATCCGCTGCGCGCAGCTCGGCCTCAAGACCGCTGTGGTCGAGGGCCGCGAGACGCTGGGCGGCACCTGCCTGAACGTCGGCTGCATCCCGTCGAAGGCGCTCCTCCATGCCAGCCACATGCTGCACGAGACCAAGCACAATTTCGGCGAGATGGGGCTCGAGGGCGAGACGACCTTCGACTGGCCGAAGATGCTCGCCTACAAGGACAAGACCATCGGCCAGAACACCGGCGGCGTGGAATTCCTCTTCAAGAAGAACAAGATCGACTGGCTGAAGGGCTGGGCGACGATCCCCGAGGCCGGCAAGGTCAAGGTGGGCGACGAGGTGCACGAGGCGAAGCACATCGTCATCGCCTCCGGCTCCGAGCCGGCGCCCCTCAAGGGCGTCGAGGTCGACGAGGAGGTGATCGTCACCTCCACCGGCGCGCTGGAGCTCAAGGAGGTGCCGAAGCGCCTCGCCGTCATCGGCGCGGGCGTGATCGGGCTGGAGCTCGGCTCGGTCTATGCGCGGCTCGGCTCCGAGGTGACGGTCGTCGAATATCTCGACCACATCACCCCCGGCCTCGATGCCGAGGTCGCCCGCAACTTCCAGAAGCTGCTGACCAAGCAGGGGCTGACCTTCAAGCTCGGCGCCGCGGTGCAGAAGGCCGAGAAGGGCAAGGGCGGCGTGACGCTCACCTTCCAGAACCGCAAGGACGAGAGCGAAGAGAGCCTGGAGGCCGATGTCGTGCTGCTGGCGACCGGCCGGCGGCCCTTCTACGAGGGGCTGGGGCTCGATGGCTTGGGCGTCGAGCTCACCAAGCGCGGCCAGATCGCCACGGATGCGCATTACAAGACCTCGGTGGAGGGGATCTACGCCATCGGCGATGTCCGCGAGGGGCCGATGCTGGCCCACAAGGCCGAGGACGAGGGCATGGCCATTGCCGAGCGACTCGCCGGCCAAGCGGGCCATGTGAATTACGACGTGATCCCGGGCGTGATCTACACGCATCCCGAGGTCGCCTCCGTCGGCAAGACCGAGGAGCAGCTGAAGGAGGAGGGCCGCGCCTACAAGGTCGGCAAGTTCCCCTTCATGGGCAATGCGCGGGCCAAGGCGGTCTTCGCCGCCGAGGGCTTCGTGAAGCTCCTCGCCGACAAGGAGACGGACCGGATCCTCGGCTGCCACCTGATCGGCCCGGGCGCCGGCGACCTGATCCACGAGATCTGCGTGGCGATGGAATTCGGCGCGGCGGCGGAAGACGTGGCGCGGACCTGCCACGCCCACCCGACCTTCTCGGAGGCGGTGCGCGAGGCGGCGCTGGCCTGCGGGGACGGCGCGATCCACGCCTGACGCTCTGGCTTTGGGGGGGGCCGGCCCGTGCCGGGCCGGGTGGAGGCTCTGCCTCCACACCTCCGAGGTATTTTCGGCCAGATGAAGGGCGGATCAGGAGGGGGTGACGGGGTAGCGCTTGGCGAGGTCATCGAGGCCGGCGCGGATGATCACTTTCAGAACCTCGGTATCGACGCTCGCGAGCGCGCCGAGATAGAGGCAGGACTTGCCGATCTTGTGCTTGCCGAGCCGGTCGAGCAGCGGCCCGTATTCCTGATAGCCGGGCATGATGTAGAGCACCAGGTTGGCCTTGCGCGGCGCGAAGCCGGTGGCGAGGCTGTCGCCCTCCCGGCCGCTCTCATAGCGGTAGTGGTAGGACCCGTAGCCGACGATCGAGCCCCAGAGCTTCGGCGCCCAGCCGGTGACCTCGGCAAAGAGCGCCGCCAGCGCCTCGGCATCGGCGCGCCGGCCGGCCGGCTCGACGGCAGCGAGAAAGGCGGCGACCTCCGCCGAGAGGGTTGTCTGCTGGGCCATGGCCCGAGCCTAGCGCGGGTTCTGCCCTAGCGGAAGGCCGGACCGTGCGCCCAGACCGTCAGCGACAGCCGTTCGCCTTCGGTGACCGGCGTCACCCGGTGGAGGAGGTAGGAGGGGAAGAGCGTCGCCGTCCCCCGCGCGCGGGGCGCGGTGACGACATGGCCCGAGGGCATGATCTCGAGCGCGCCGCCCTCGTAGGCCTCCGGCTCGGAGAGCTGGACGACGAGCGTCAGCTTGCGGCGCATCGCGAGGCGGCCGGAGCCGATGTCGCTGTGCCAGTCGAAATGCCCCTCCGCCTCGGCGCGGTAGCGGGCGATCTGCGGGCTTTCGGAGAAATCGCTGAGGTCGAAGCCGAAGACAGACCTGTTCGCCTGCGCCGCAAGGTCGATGAGCCGGTCGAGGACCCAGCCGGCGCCCTCCTGCTCGTCCGTCCAGATCAGCTCGGCGCGGCGGATCGCGCTGGCGCGCTCGCCGACGAGCCGGGCGGCGCTGGCGGGGGCGCCGGCGGCGAGGAGAGCGAGGCGCTCGCACTCGGCCGGCGAGAAGGCCTCGGGGATGGAATGGACGACGATCATGGGGGCGCGCTCCTGGCGGGATGCGCGCTCATAGGGCCGGCGGAGGGGCGGGGCTGCGCCGCGGGCGACGTGGAGGGCGTCGTTTTCGGGGGGCGGGGGGTGGCGGGGGGGTGGCGGGCTGAAGCCCGCCCTACGCCCGGCGCGGCCCGTGCCCTGCCCCTAGCTGCCGTCGCGCCAGCGGTTCACGATGGGGTAGCGGCGGTCGAGCCAGAAGGCGCGGTTGGTGAGCCGTGTGCCCGGCGCCGACTGGAAGCGCTTGTATTCGCTGATGTAAAGGAGGTGCTCGATCCGCTTGACCACCTCCCGGTCGAACCCGGCCTCGACGCAATCGGCGAGGGAGGCTTCGTGGTCGACCAGCAGGTCGAGGATGCCGTCGAGCACCTCGTAGGGCGGCAGCGAGTCGCTGTCCTTCTGATCGGCGCGGAGTTCGGCCGAGGGCGGCTTGTCGATGATCCGCGCCGGGATGACCTCGCCCTCCGGCCCCTTCATCCAGCTCCGGTGATTGGCGTTCCGCCAGCGGCAGAGCTCGAAGACGCGGGTCTTGTAGACATCCTTGAGCGGATTGTAGCCGCCGTTCATGTCGCCGTAGATCGTCGCATAGCCGACGGCGAGCTCGCTCTTGTTGCCCGTCGTCAGCAGCATCTCGCCGAACTTGTTGGAAAGCGCCATGAGGAGCAGCCCGCGGAGGCGGGACTGGATGTTCTCTTCCGTGACGTCCGGAGCCAGCCCCTCGAAGAGCGGCGCCAGCGTCTCGGTGATCGCCTGCCGCCCCGGGCCGATGGGCACGAAATCGTAGCGGCAGCCAAGGCGCTCGGCCGCCAGCTTGGCATCTTCCAGCGAATGCTCGGAGGTGTATTCCGAGGGCAGCATCACGGCGCGGAGGTTCTCGGGGCCGAGCGCATCCGCCGCCACCGCCGCCGTCAAAGCCGAATCCACCCCGCCGGAAAGGCCGAGAAGCGCTGCCTTGAACCCGCATTTGCGCATGTAATCGCCGACGGAGAGCACCATCGCCCGGTAATCCTGCTCGAGATCGCCGGGATGCGTGGCCTTCTCGCCCTCCACCGCGGCCCAGCCGTCCGGCCCGGGCGCGAAATCCACATGATCCAGCTTCTCGTCGAAGACCGGCCATTGCACCGCCAAAGCGCCCTTGCGGTTGAGGACGAAGGAGCCGCCGTCGAACACCTGATCGTCCTGCCCGGCGACCTGGTTCAGATAGACGAGCGGCAGGCCGGTCTCGACCACGCGAGCGACCATGTGGTGCATCCGCACATGGAACTTGCCCCGCCTGTAGGGCGAGCCGTTTGGCACGACGAGGAGGTCGGCGCCGCTCTCCGCCATGGCCTCGGCCACGTCGGGGAACCACGAATCCTCGCAGATCGGGATGCCGATGCGGAGCGGCCCGGCGTCGAACGGCCCCGAGAGCGGCCCGGGCGCGAAGACGCGCTTTTCATCGAAGACGTTGTAATTCGGCAGCTCTGTCTTCAGCCGCCGGGCATGGATGCGGCCGTGCTTGAGGACGGCGTAGGAATTGAAGAGAAGGCCCTTCTCGTCGAGGAAGGGCGCGCCGATGCCGAGCATCGGCCCGTCGGCGCAGTCTTTCGCCAGCGCCTCCACCGCCGCCATGGCGGCATGGGTGAAGGCGGGCTTCATCACCAGATCCTGCGGCTGGTAGCCGGAGAGGAACATCTCGGGCAGCACCACGAAGTCCGACCCGGCGGCGCGCCCGGCCTCCCAGGCCTCCCGCGCCTTCGCGGCATTGCCGGCGATGTCGCCCATCACCGGGTTCCATTGCGCGAGGGTCAGGCGAAAGCGGTCGGCCATCATCGGCTCCTCATTCAGGTCTCCAACCCCATAAACGGCGCGTGAGCGGAGGAAAAGCAGCCGGGGGCGAGAGTTGTCAGCAAGGGTCCCGGCCGCTAGGCTGGCCGGCGCGAGCAAAGCCAGGGAGTGGGGCAGATGAGCAAAGGGCGCCGGGGCATGCGTCTCATCGCGGCGGGTCTGATTCTGGCGGGGCCCGTTCTGTCCGGCCTTGGCGGCCCGGCCGCGGCCCAGTCGGTCACCACCAAGCAATACGAGGACGGGGGCGTCTACGAGGGCCAGTTCCTCAACGGCCGCCAGCACGGTCAGGGCACCTACCGCCTGCCGAACGGCTATGAGTATTCCGGCGAGTGGTTCGAGGGCGAGATCCGGGGGCAAGGCACCGCCACCTATCCGAACGGGTCGGTCTACGAGGGCCAGTTCGCCGCCGGCAAGCCGGAGGGCGTCGGCCATATCACCTTCGCCGATGGCGGCACCTACGAGGGCGAGTGGGAAGACGGCAAGATCACCGGTCAGGGCGTCGCGACCTATGCCAACGGCGTCCGCTACGAGGGCGACTTCCGCAACGCCATGCACCATGGCCAGGGCACGATGACGACGCCCTCGGGCTATGAATATTCCGGCGCCTGGGTGAACGGCGTCAAGGAAGGCACGGGCACGATCACCTTCGCAGACGGATCGGTCTACGAGGGCGCGCTCGTCAACGGCGAGCGGAACGGCCAGGGCACGCTGACCATGCCGGACGGACTGACCTATACGGGCGAGTGGGTCGACGGTCAGATGGAGGGCGAGGGCACGCTCACCCAGCCGAACGGCGATGTCTACGAGGGCACGCTCGTCGCCGGCCGGCGGGAGGGGACAGGCAAGGTCACCTATGCCAACGGCGATGTCTACGAGGGCGGCTTCCACGAGGATCGCCGCCACGGGCAGGGCACCTTCACCGGGCAGGACGGCTACAAATACGTGGGCGCCTGGGAGGCCGGGCAGATCGAGGGGATCGGCGAGGTCACCTATCCCGACGGATCGGTCTATGCCGGCGAGTTCTCCGCCGATCTGGCGAACGGCCAGGGCAAGATCACCTATGCCGACGGCTCGACCTACGAGGGCGGCTGGGTCAATGGGGTGATCGAGGGCGAGGGCGTGGCCACCTATGCGAACGGGCTGGTCTACGAGGGCAGCTTCGTCGGCGGCCGCAACGAGGGCCAGGGCACGATGACCTATCCCGACGGCTATACCTATACCGGCGGCTGGGTCGCCGGCCAGCGCGAGGGGACGGGCACCGCCACCTACGCGGACGGAACGGTCTACGAAGGCGAGTTCCTCGCCGGCCAGCGCCATGGCCAGGGGACGATCACGATGCCCGACGGATTCACCTATGTGGGTGGCTGGGAGAATGGCGAGATCTCCGGCGAGGGCGTCGCCACCTACGCCAACGGCGATGTCTACGAGGGCCATTTCGAGGGCGGCCGGCGGCAGGGCGAGGGCACGATGCGCTACGCCAGCGGCGAAGTCGCGACCGGCGAATGGCAGGACGGCGCGCTGGAAGACGGCGCCCTCGAGGGCGGCGCGCCGGCCGAGGAGCCGGGGGCCATCGAGACGCCGGACGAAGGCGCTGCCGAGGCGCCGGGCGAGGCGGAAGCGCCGGCCGAATAGGGGATTTGCGGGCGGCGCTGCCTGGCGCCGCTCCGCCCTGCCCTGCCCGCTGCCAGCCGCACCGAACCACCGCAGCGATGCCGCTGCGTAACCCCCGGCAGCTCCTATCTTTTTCGGAACCATCCCTCCCCAGACCTGTTGATCTCACTGACGCCCCAGACCGAACGGCTGGGCGCGGCCGGGTTCTCTTGCGCGTCAACGCCCCAAACGGGCGGCACGCGCCGGAAAACCCGCCACATGACTCATCCAGACGGCGAAGCCGGGCTTTGCCGCCTCAAGAACACACAGGGAGCTATATTCTCCATATGACCGCATTCATTCGCCAAACCTCGCGCGCCGTGGCCCTCGCCACCGGCAGCACCCTCGCCCTCGGCCTGGCCGTCACCTCCGCGCCGGCCGTCGCCCAGGAAACCCCCGTCGAGATCGAGACCGGGCAGAACGACCTGTTCTCGTCCCGCGTGCTGACCACGGAGCTCAGCAACCCCTGGGCCATGCAATGGGCCCCGGACGACATGATCTGGCTGACCGAGCGCACCTCCGGCGAAGTCACGCGCGTCGATCCCGTCTCGGGCGAGCAGCAGACCCTTCTGACGCTGGATGACGTCTATACCGGCGCCCAGCACGAGGGCCTGCTTGGCCTGGCGCTGCACCCCGAGCTCATGCAGGGCACGGGCAACGATTACGTCTATATCGGCTACACCGTGAACAACGGCACCGAGGAAGAGGCCGACCCCTCCGCCCAGATCGTCCGCTACACCTGGGATGAAGAGGTCCAGCAGCTCGTCGATCCGATGCCGCTGATCACGGGCCTGCCGGCCTGGAACGACCACAATGCCGGCCGCGTCGTCTATGGCCCCGATGGCATGATCTATTATTCCATCGGTGAGCAGGGCGCGAACTTCGGCCGCAATTACCAGCGCCCCAACCGCGCCCAGCAGCTGCCGACGGCCGATGAGGTCGCGAGCGAAGACTGGGTCAGCTATTCCGGCAAGATCCTGCGGATGACGCCCGAGGGTGACATCCCCGAGGACAACCCGACGATCGATGGCGTGCAGAGCCACATCTACAGCTACGGCCACCGGAACCCGCAGGGCCTCGCCTTCGGCAACGACGGCGTGCTCTACGAAGCCGAGCATGGCCCGAGCACCGATGACGAGCTCAACATCATCCAGGCCGGCGGCAACTACGGCTGGCCGAATGTCGCGGGCTACATTGATGACAGCGGCTACCTCTACGGCAACTGGAGCGCCGCTCCGGAAGGCACGGCCCGGTCGAGCGAGTTCCCGCCGGAAGTGCCGACCTACCCCGAGGCCGAGTTCGAGCCCGAGATGGTGCCGCCGCTGGCGACGTACTTCACCGTGGGCGACGATTTCCCCTTCGGCGAGCAGTGCGGCTACATCTGCAACCCGACCATCGCGCCGTCGTCGATCCTCTATTACGACGCCGGTGAAGACGGCATCGCGGAGTGGGACAATTCGGTGCTGCTGCCGACGCTGAAGCACGGCACGCTCTACGTGCAGCCGCTGAGCGAAGACGGCATGGAAGCCGACGGTCTGCCGACCGCGTGGTTCAACACGCAGAACCGCTACCGCGACGTGCTGATCGGGCCGGACAACCGCACCGTCTTCATCGCGACCGACGCCTTCGGCTCGGCCGCCGCGCTCTACGGCGACAGCCTGACGAGCGATGTCATGCTGAACCCCGGCGCGATCCTGATGTTCACCTATGGCGGTGACGACACCGGCATGCCGGTGACCTCCGGCGAAGATGCGGGCGTCGAGACCGACGACACCGCCCCTGACGAGGCAGCCGGCGAGGAGGAGTTCGAAGACGAAGCCTCCGCCGCGCCGATGGACGAGGGCACGGAGACCGCCGAGGTGACCGACGCCTCCATCGCCGAGATGGTGCGCATCGGTGAAGCCAAGTACGGCATCAACTGCGTGAGCTGCCACGGCGTGGAAGGTGAAGGCGACGAGGGCGTGAAGCTTGCCGGCAACGAGAACCTCGCCAGCGCCGAATACGTCGCCGAAACGCTGGTGCATGGCTTCGGCTACATGCCGCCCTTCGGCAGCACGCTCGATGACGAGAGCATCGCTCAGGTCGGCACCTACATCCGCAACTCGTTCGGCAACGAGTTCGGCATCGTGACCGTCGAAGAGGTCGCTGCCGCTCGCTAATGTCGAGTTGAGCCAGGCCACAGCGGGGCGGGGGAGCAATCCTCCGCCCTTTTGCTGCGCGGGGGCCTACCAGGGCACGGGCTTGCCGGCATAGTCGAAGAACCCGCCGCTCTGGCCCGGCGCCAGCCCTTCCAGCACGCCCCAGAGCGCCTTCGCGGCCTTATCGGGCGCCAGCTTCTCGCGGGGATAGCCTTGGGTGAACGGAGTCTCGACCGTCCCGGGGTGCAGTGCGGCGAGCACCGCCTGGGGTTGCGTGCGCCCCAGCTCGATGGCCGCGCCGCGAATGATCTGGTTCAGCGCCGCCTTGCTCGCCCGGTAGGAATGCCAGCCGCCGAGCCTGTTGTCGCCGATGGAGCCCACCCGCGCCGAGAGTACGCCGATGCGCGACGGCCTGACCCGGGGCAGCAGCCGGGCGGCCTGATGAATCACCAGCGCGGGGCCTATGGCATTGACGGCGAAGACCTGCGCCATCACCGCCGGCTCCAGTGCCTTCAGCGCCTTCTCCGGCGCGCCGCCCTTCGGCGCGAGGATGCCCGTGGCGATCCAGATGGCCTCGAACGGCCCTTCCAGCCGCCCGAGATGCGCGGCGACGCTCGCCGGATCGGTGATGTCGAACCCGTCCTGCTGCCGGGAGAGCCGTTGAGCGGCGGCGCCCCGCGCCTCGGCCTCTGCCGCCAGAGCGCTGCCGATGCCGCCGGAGGCGCCGATGATGAGAACCTGGTCCACGATCCTTCTACGCCGCGCCCTCGCCCCCGGTTCATCCGCCCCCGGTTCATCCGGAACAATCGCCGGCGGGCCTGCCTTGACCCAGCAAAGGAGGCCGTCTCATGCCGAAAGACAGCACCGACAGCGCCAAGCGCGCCACCATCTACCGGATGGTGATGCCGGATCATCTGTGTCCCTACGGCCTCAAATCCGTCGATCTGCTGGAGCGGCAGGGCTACGAGGTCGATGACCATCACCTCACCACCCGCGAGGAGACGGACGCCTTCCTGCAGGAGCACGGCGTCGAGACCTCGCCCCAGACCTGGATCGGCGGCGAGCGGATCGGCGGCTATGACGACCTCCGCCGCCATTTCGGCAAAAAGGTGCGGGAGGAGGGCGAGACCTCCTACCAGCCCGTCATCGCCATCTTCGCCGTCGCCGCCGCCGCGGCATTTGCCCTCACCTGGGGCCTTCTCGGCACCGCCATCGCCATCCGCACCGCCGAATGGTTCGTCGCGCTCTCGATGTGCATCCTCGCTATCCGCAAGCTGGAGGATGTGGAGAGCTTCTCCACCATGTTCCTCAACTACGACCTCCTCGCCCGCCGCTGGGTCCCCTACGGGCGGATCTACCCCTATGGCGAGGCGCTGGCCGGCGTGCTGATGCTCGGCGGCATCCTGCCCTGGCTGTCGATCCCCGTGGCGCTCTTCATCGGCACCATAGGGGCGCTGAGCGTCTTCAAGGCCGTCTATATCGACCGGCGGGAGCTGAAATGCGCTTGCGTCGGCGGCTCTTCCGCCGTGCCGCTCGGCTTCGTCTCGCTGAGCGAGAATCTCGCGATGGTGGCGATGGGGCTCTGGGGGATCGTCAAACTCGCGCTCTGAGGGCGGAGAAAAGACTTTCCCTCAACCGAATCGCTCCTATGATCCGCGCCATGGCACAGAAGGCCCATATTCCCGCCCCTGCCGCGCATCCCGCGCGGTCCCCGGCGCTCGGCCTTCTCCTTCTTAGCTGCCTCTGAGCGTGCCTTTCGGCGCGACCGCTCAGAGGTATCCGCGCGCCAGGACACGCTAAGACCAGGGAAGACCCCAGATGCAGAAGATCAATCTCGCCGAGAAGCTGGCGAAAGTGGCGTCCCATTGGGACCCGCATATCGTCGCCAGCTACAATGGCAACGATATCATGGTGGTGAAGATCGAAGGTGCCTTCGACTTCCACAAGCACGACGAGTCCGATGATTTCTTCCTCGTCCTCGACGGCGAGGTCACCATGGATTACGAGGGCGCGCCCTCGGTGACCTTCGGGCCCGGCGAGATCGTCGTCGTGCCGAGGGGCGTCGTGCACCGGCCCCGGGCCGAGCGGGAAGCGAAGGTGCTTCTCATCGAGCCCGAGGGCGAACCCAACACCGGCGATCCGGCGACCGCCGCCGCGAAACCGAAGATTTGAGGAGGAGGCTCAGATGACCGACAATTCCCGCGTCCTGATCTTCGACACCACCTTGCGCGACGGCGAGCAGAGCCCCGGCGCCACCATGACCCATGAGGAAAAACTCGAGATCGCCGCGATGCTCGACGACATGGGCGTCGACATCATCGAGGCCGGCTTCCCCATCGCCTCCGAGGGCGATTTCCGAGCCGTCTCCGAGATCGCCAAGATGGCACAGCGCGCCACGATCTGCGGCCTCTCCCGCGCCAATTTCAAGGATATCGACCGCTGCTGGGAGGCGGTGCAGCACGCCCGCTCCCCCCGCATCCATACCTTTATCGGCACCTCGCCGCTCCACCGCGCCATCCCCAATCTCGACATGGACCAGATGGCCGAGCGCATCCACGAGACCGTCACCCATGCCCGCAACCTCTGCGACAACGTGCAATGGTCGCCGATGGATGCGACGCGGACGGAGTGGGACTACCTCTGCCGCGTGGTCGAGATCGCCATCAAGGCCGGCGCCACGACGATCAACATCCCCGATACGGTCGGTTACACGGCCCCCGTGGAATCGGCCGACCTGATCCGCCGGCTGATCGAGACCGTGCCCGGCGCCGACGAGGTAATCTTCGCCACGCATTGCCACAACGACCTCGGCATGGCGACGGCCAACAGCCTCGCCGCCGTCGCGGGCGGCGCCCGGCAGATCGAGTGCACCATCAACGGCCTCGGCGAGCGCGCCGGCAACACGGCGCTGGAAGAGGTCGTCATGGCGCTCAAGGTGCGGGGCGACATCATGCCGTGGCACACCGGCGTCGACACCCGGAAGATCATGAACATCTCCCGCCGGGTCGCCACCGTCTCGGGCTTCCCCGTGCAGTTCAACAAGGCCATCGTCGGCAAGAACGCCTTCGCGCATGAAAGCGGCATCCATCAGGACGGCATGCTGAAGAATGCCGAGACCTTCGAGATCATGCGCCCCGAGGATGTCGGCCTCACCGCCACCTCGCTGGTCATGGGCAAGCATTCGGGCCGGGCGGCGCTGCGCTCGAAGCTGAAGGAGCTGGGGTTCGAGCTGGCGGAAAACCAGCTCAACGACGTCTTCGTCCGCTTCAAGGAGCTCGCCGACCGCAAGAAGGAGGTCTATGACGAGGACCTCGTCGCCCTCGTCCGCCAGAACGAGGCGGTGGAGGACCGGCTGAAGCTGAAATCGCTGCGGGTGAGCTGCGGGATGGGCGTGAAGGCCGAGGCCGAGATGACCATCGAGCTCGACGGGACAGACCAGTCTGTCTCGGCGACCGGCGACGGGCCGGTGGATGCGACCTTCAACGCGGTGAAGGCGATCTTCGATCATGGCGCGCGGCTGCAGCTCTATCAGGTCAGCGCCGTGACCGAGGGTACGGATGCGCAGGCGACGGTGAGCGTCCGCCTCGAGGAGGCGGGCCGCATCGCCACCGGCCAGTCGGCGGATACCGACACGGTCGTCGCCTCCGCCAAGGCCTATGTGAACGCCATCAACCGCCTGCTCGTCCGCCGCGAGAAGAGCGCGCCGGGCGCGGATGTGAAGGGCGTCAGCTACAAGGACGCCGGCTGAGGGAAAGGCCCCACCCGCGCCGCCGGCGTCGGGTGGGGCTCACCCCGCCTCGTCATCCGGCCCTAGACGCCGCCGCCCCCCGCCCGCATCACCGCAAGCCGCGCGGCGAGGATCATCTCGACGATCTCCCAAGGGAACGGCTCCGCCTTGTAGGGGAGCCGCACGGTATCCTTCTTGTCGCGCCAGGGTGCCAGCGCCGCCTCATAGGCGGCATCGCCCCGGTAGACCGGATAGAGCCCCGCATGGGCCTTCCAGCCGGCGTAATGGATCACCGTCCGCCCGCCGATCTGCACGGCGGGCATCCCGTAGCGGATCGTCTCCTCCGCCTCCGGCGCCGCGGTGGCGATCCGCCGGCGGATTTCGGCGATGACGCCCTGGGCCGGTTCGGGGAGGCCCACCAGATAGGCGTCGATGCTCTCGGGCGCCGGCATCGGGTCAGCCCGCCAGATGGGCGCCGAGATTGGCGAGCGTCTTCGCCGTGCCCTCGGCGATGCCCAGCTTCAGGAACTGCTCCAGATGCTCGGCGGAGGCGCAGCGCATCTCCATCACCATCCGCGTCCCCTGCCCTTCGGGCGTGAAGCGCGTCTGCGAGGTGGCGCCCATGGCCGCCATGTCGAAGCCATTGGGCGGGTCGAGCCGCGTGTAGGTGCCGACGAAGGGGTGATCCGGGTGGCCCTGGTTCACGAAGCGAAAGGCGCCGCCCTCGCGCGCGTCGATCTCGCATTCGGCGAGCGGTGCGCCCGTCGGATCCCACCATTGCGTCACGCTCGCCGGGTCCGTCCAGGCGGCAAAGACGCGCGCCGGCCGCGCCGGGAGATGGCGGGAGAAGCGGATCGTGTGGGCGGCGCGGTCGATCTCGAACGCGCTTTCGGTCTCGGTCTCGGTGGGGGTCATCTTCCCTGTCCTTTCGAGGGGGGCTCGGTGCGTAGGAAGTCGTCGAGATTGTCGAAGCGGCCCTCCCAGATCCGGCGGAACTGCTCGACCCAGTCGGAGAGCTCGCGGAGCGCCCCGGGCACGAGCCGGCGCGGCCGGCGGTTGGCATCGGGGCGCGTCTCGATCAGCCCCGCCGCCTCCAGCACCTTCAGATGCTTGGAGATCGTCGGCTGCGTCAGATCATGCGGCGCGGCGAGCTCGGCCACGGTGGCCTCCCCCTCCGCCAGACGCAGAAGGATCGCCCGCCGCGTCGGGTCGCTGAGCGCTGTGAGGGTGGCATCGAGCTGCATGGTGTCCTCTTTCGTTGCCCTTCATATAGCTGATTCGGAACATAGCTGAAGTGGAATATTAAAGCCGGAGCCCTCCGGCTTGCGCTGCCCCTTTCAGGGCTCCGGCGAGAAGATCCTCTGGACGATCACCTTCGACGCCCCCCGGTCTTTACTCCCGAAAAATCCTCAGGGGGGTCTCGGGGGGCGCGAGCGCCCCCCGGGCCAGGGGGTCCGGGGGGCTGGCAAGCCCCCCGGCCTTTCCCCCCAAGGGCGGTATCCCGCCCAAGTGATCGCCACCCTCCCTTTCGCCCGGGCCGGCTCCACCCTATAAGCACCCTGCTTGCGGGCCCGGGGGGAGTCGCGGGCCAGGGAACAATTTTGCAGGCGGGGACAGCTGAGATGATCGGACTGGGCGGGCTTTTCTCTTCCGACATGGCCATCGACCTCGGCACGGCGAACACGCTGGTCTACGTCAAGGGCCGCGGCATCGTGCTCTCGGAGCCGAGCGTTGTCGCTTATCACGTCAAGGACGGGGTGAAGAAGGTGCTCGCCGTTGGCGAGGACGCCAAGCTGATGCTCGGCCGCACCCCCGGATCGATCCAGGCCATCCGGCCGATGCGCGAGGGCGTCATCGCCGATTTCGACGTGGCCGAGGAGATGATCAAGTATTTCATCCGCAAGGTTCACAAGCGCTCGACCTTCTCGAAGCCGAAGATCATCGTCTGCGTGCCCCACGGCGCCACGCCGGTCGAGAAGCGCGCCATCCGCCAGTCGGTGCTCTCCGCCGGCGCAAGACGCGCCGGGCTGATCGCCGAGCCCATCGCCGCCGCCATCGGCGCGGGTATGCCGATCACCGACCCCACGGGCAACATGGTCGTCGACATCGGCGGCGGCACCACCGAGGTGGCCGTGCTGTCGCTCGGCGACATCGTCTATGCCCGCTCCGTCCGCGTCGGCGGCGACCGGATGGACGAGGCCATCGTCTCCTACCTCCGGCGCCAGCATAACCTCCTCGTCGGCGAGGCGACGGCCGAGCGGGTGAAGACCTCCATCGGCACGGCGCGGATGCCCGATGATGGGCGCGGCCAGTCGATGCATATCCGCGGCCGCGACCTTCTGAACGGCGTGCCGAAGGAGACCGAGATCTCCCAGGCGCAGGTCGCCGAGGCGCTCGCCGAGCCCGTCCAGCAGATCTGCGAGGCGGTGATGACCGCGCTGGAAGCGACGCCGCCCGACCTCGCCGCCGACATCGTCGACCGGGGCGTCATGCTCACTGGTGGCGGCGCGCTCCTCGGCCAGCTCGACCTCGCGCTTCGCGAACAGACCGGGCTCGCCATTTCCGTCGCCGATGAATCGCTCAATTGTGTTGCCATCGGCACGGGCAAGGCGCTGGAATATGAAAAGCAGCTCCGGCACGTTATTGACTACGACAGCTGAGCGGGGGCGCCGGCGCCCCTGCGGAATGGGAGAGGCCCTTGGCCCAGGACCGTCGAGGTGAGGATTACGTCACCCCGATCCGCAGGTTGCTGATCGGGCTCCTCTGCCTCGCGCTGGCGCTCACCTTCCTCGTCTGGCGTATCGATTCGCCCCGGGTGGAACGCTTCCGCGCCGCGGTGATCGACAAGGTGGTGCCGAGCTTCGACTGGGCCATGGCGCCGGTCACCGGGCTCGCCAATCTCGTCGCCGATTTCCAGAGCTACGCCCAGCTCGCCGAGCAGAACCAGGAGCTCCGCCGCGAATTGCAGCGGATGCGCGCCTGGCGCGAGGCGGCGCTGCAGCTCGATCAGGAAAACGCCAAGCTCCGCGACCTCAACAACGTGCGGCTCGATCCTGAGCTCACCCATGTCACCGGCGTGGTGCTGGCCGATTCGGGCGGGCCCTTCCGGCAGTCGGTGCTGCTCAACGTCGGCGCGCGCGACGGCATCCTCGACGGCTGGCCGGCGATGGACGGGATCGGCCTCGTCGGGCGGATCTCGGGCGTCGGGCAGACCACGGCGCGGGTCATCCTCCTCACCGACGCCTCGAGCCGCATCCCGGTGGTGATCCAGCCCTCGGGCCAGCGGGCGGTGCTGACGGGCGACAACACGATCAACCCGGCGCTCGATTTCATAGAGGATGCCGATGTCGTGCGGCCGGGAGACCGGGTGGTCACGGCGGGCGACGGCGGGCTCTTCCCGCCCGACCTTCTGGTCGGCCAGGTGGCGCTCGGCACCGACCGGCGCCTCCGCGCCCGGCTCGCCGCCGATTACGAGCGGCTGGAGTTCCTGCGCGTGCTCCGCAGCCCCGAGACGGAGCAGATCACCGACCCCGGCGCGCTGATCGTGCCGGTGGTGCCGGAGGATACGATCCCCGAACCCGACGTGCCCGACCCCACGGTGCCCGAGGCGCTGATGGAAGAGCTGGCGGGGGGGACCAATGGCTGAGCGCATCTCCTTTTTGCTGGCGCCCGAGGGGGCCTGTCTGCCCCCCGTCGCCGTGAAGGGCGACTCCCCCCGAGGATTTTTCGGGAGCAAAGACGGGGGGGCGCGGGGGCGGCAGCCCCTGTACCCGGCCCAACAGTGCCGCGCAGGGCGAGCGCCGGCCCGGGGGATGGCGCTCCGACGGCTGAGCGGCGCGCTTTATGGTGCCGCCACATCCTCGCTCGGAGCTTTGCGCGCACTCTCGGAGCGCCAGCCCGCGGGACGGGCCGGCGCTCGCCCTGCGCCTGCGGCGCGTACCGGGCGGGGGCTCAGGCGGCAAGGGTGCACCCTGGCATCGGCCGTGTGGTGGGTTGCAAACCCACCCTACCCCCCTGCGCAACGGGTTGCCCCGGGCGTAGGGTGGGTTTTCAACCCACCGGCCCGGGGGAGGACAGCGCCATGATGTCCACGCCCGTCAGCCGCGTCTGGATCGGGCGGGGGCTCTTCCTCTGCCTGGCGCTCGTGCTCATCTTCCTGCGGCTCCTGCCGCTCAACACCCTGCCGAAGAGCTGGGCGCCGCCGGACCTGCTTCTCGCCTTCACGCTCCTCTGGGCGGCGCGGCGGCCGGACCTGATGCCGGCGGCGCTCGTCGCCATCGTCTTCTTCACCGCCGACATCGTCTTCCAGCGGCCACCGGGGCTCTGGGCCCTGATGGTGCTGCTGCTCACCGAATGGCTGCGGCGGCGGTCGGGGACGCTGCGCTCCGCCTCCTTCGGGCAGGAATGGCTGACGGTGGCCGCCGGGCTCGCCGTGACCGCGCTCGGCTACCGGCTGCTCCTGGGGCTCTTCATGACGCCGCGCCCGCCCCTGTCGCTCACCGCCTCGGAAACACTGCTGACCGCGCTCATCTACCCCTTGGCTGCCATCACCGCGCATTGGCTCTTCGGCGTGACGCGGCCGGCGCCGGGGCAGGTCGATTCACTGGGACACAGGATATGAAACGCCCGACCCGAAACGATGCCCTCATCCAGCGCCGCTTCTCGCGCCGCGCCATGGTGCTCGGCGGCCTGCAGGCCGGCGTCGTCGGCGTGCTCGGCTGGCGGATGCATTCCATGCAGGTCGACCATGCCGACGAGTTCCGCATGCTGGCGGAGGAGAACCGCATCAACATGCGCATCCTGCCGCCGGCGCGGGGGCTGGTCTTCGACCGGCAGGGCGTGCTGCTCGCCGGCAACGAGCAGAACTACCGGATCGTCATCACCCGCGAGGATGCCGGCGACATCGACGCGGCCTTCGCCCGCCTCACCCGGCTCGTCGAGATCGACCCCGAGCTCGTCGCCCGCGCCAAGGAGGAGATGGCCCGCCGCTCGCCCTTCGTGCCCGTCACCATCGTCGAGCGCGTCTCTTGGGAGGATGTGGCGAAGGTCACCGCCAATGCCCCGGCCCTGCCCGGCATCACCGCCGAGGTGGGCCTGTCGCGCACCTATCCGCTCGGCTCCGACAGCGCCCATGTGGTGGGCTATGTGGGGCCGGTGTCGGATTACGACCTGACCGAGGGCTACCTCGTCGGCGATGACGACCCGCTTCTGCAGATCCCCAAGTTCCAGGTGGGCAAGACCGGGGTCGAGGCGCGGATGGAGCACCAGCTGCGCGGCGCCGCCGGCACGCGGCGGATCGAGGTCAACGCCCTCGGCCGCGTCATGCGCGAGCTCGACCGCGAGGAGGGCGACGCCGGCTCCGACATCCAGCTCACCATCGACGCCAACCTGCAGCGCTACGTGCAGGCGCGGCTCGAGGGCGAGAGCGCCGCCGCCGTGGTGCTCGATGTCGAGACGGGGGACATCCGCGCCCTCGCCTCCTCCCCCTCCTTCGACCCCAATCTCTTCGTGCGCGGCATCTCCGTCGCCGATTACAACGATCTGCTGAGCAACGACCATGTGCCGCTTTCCGGCAAGGCCGTCTCGGGCGGCTACCCGCCCGGCTCCACCTTCAAGCTCGTCACCTCGCTCGCCGCGCTCGAGGCCGGCGAGGTCGAGCCGGAAGAGACGATCTGGTGCGGCGGCTACACGGATATCTCCGGCATCCGCTTCCACTGCTGGCGCTCCGGCGGGCATGGCAATGTCACCTTCCACGAGAGCATCAAGCAGAGCTGCGACTGCTATTACTACGAGGCCTCCCAGCGCGTCGGAATCGACAAGATCGCCGAGATGGCCCGGCGCTTCGGGCTGGGCGTGCGCCACGAGCTGCCACTGTCGGCCATCACCTCCGGCATCGCGCCCGACCGCGCCTGGAAGCGCGAGCGCTATGGCGAGGACTGGCGGATCGGCGACACCGTCAACGCCTCCATCGGCCAAGGCTATGTGCTGGCCTCGCCGCTGCAGCTCGCCGTGATGACCGCCCGCGTCGCCACCGGCCGCTCGGTGACGCCGCGGCTCGTCCACACCATCGACGGCATCGAGCAGCCCTCGGGCGCCGGCGAGCCGATGGGGCTGAACGAGAACAACCTGAGGCGCCTCCGGGCCGCCATGTTCGACGTGGTGAACCACCAGCGGGGGACGGGCTACGGCAGCCGCACGGTGGTGGACGAGGCCAAGATCGCCGGCAAGTCGGGCACCAGCCAGGTCCGCCGGATCACCCCGGAAGAGCGGGCGCGCGGCGTCACCTCCAACGAGGATCTGCCGTGGAACCGGCGCGACCACGCGCTCTTCGTCGACTTCGCGCCCTATGACAATCCGCGCTTCGCGGTCTGCGTGGTGGTCGAGCATGGCGGCGGCGGCTCCTCCGTCACCGGCCCCATCGCGCGCGACATCACGCTGCAGGCGCTCTACGACGGCGACCCGCCGCTCGACGTCTACCCGTCCAACCTCCGCGGCCGCATCGCCGAGCAGCAGGAGCATATCCGCGGGCTCGCGCCACAGGGCGCCACGGCGACGACGCGAGCCTGAGATGTCCTATCTCGAGTACAACACCAAATATGTGCCGACCGGGCCGCGGAAGCTGCTCTACCTCAACTGGGCGGTGATCCTGCTCATCTGCGCGGTCGCCACCTTCGGCTTCCTGATGCTCTACTCGGTCGCCGGCGGGAATGCCGAGACCTGGATGCTGCCGCAGCTCAAGCGCTTCGGCGTGGGCATGGTGGGGATGCTGATCGTCGCGATGGTGCCGATCTGGTTCTGGCGGAACATGTCCGTCCTCGCCTATCTGACGGCGCTGGCGCTGCTGGTGGCGGTGGACTTCTTCGGCGAGGTGGGCATGGGCGCCCAGCGCTGGATCGACCTCGGCTTCATCCAGCTCCAGCCGTCCGAGGTGATGAAGATCAGCCTCGTGATGATGCTCGCGGCCTATTACGACTGGCTGCCGGCCACGCGGGTCTCCAACCCGATCTTCGTGGCGCTGCCGCTCATCCTCATCATCCTGCCCGTCCTTCTGACGCTGGCGCAGCCGGATCTGGGCACGGCGCTCTTGCTCCTCCTCGGCGGCGGGGCGGTGATCTTCGCGGCCGGGGTCCACTGGGCCTATTTCGCCTCCGTCATCGCCGTCGGCGTCGGCGCCGTCTTCGCGGTGTTCCAGAGCCGGGGAACGCCCTGGCAGCTTCTCGAAGACTACCAGTACCGCCGGATCGACACCTTCCTCGACCCCGCCAACGACCCGCTCGGGGCGGGCTACCACATCACCCAGGCGAAGATCGCGCTCGGTTCCGGCGGCTGGGCCGGGCGGGGCTTCATGCAAGGCACGCAGAGCCGGCTGAACTTCCTGCCCGAGAAGCACACCGATTTCATCTTCACGACGCTGGCGGAGGAATTCGGCTTCATCGGCGCCTTCGGGCTGCTGCTGCTCTATACCCTCATCATCGTCTTCTGCATCTCCTCGGCGCTGACCAACCGCGACCGCTATGCGGCGTTGCTGACCATCGGGATCGCCGCCACCTTCTTCCTGTTCTTCGCGGTGAACATGAGCATGGTGATGGGCCTCGCGCCCGTCGTCGGCGTGCCCCTGCCGCTCGTCTCCTGGGGCGGATCGGCCATGCTGATCTTGCTGCTCGGCTTCGGGCTGATGCAATCCGCCCATGTCCACAAGCCACGCTGAGCCAAGTCCATGCTGCGCCTCCTCTTCTCCGCCCGCCCGGGGCAGTTCGAGCTCTATCTGTCGCATCTTGAGGCGGCGCTGGAGGCAAAGGGCCTGACGGCCGAGATCGGCACGGAGCTGCCGCCGGAGGCCGTGGACTACATCGTCTACGCCCCCTCCGGCCCCTTGCAGGATTTCACCCCCTTCACCCGGGCGAAGGCCGTCCTGTCGCTCTGGGCGGGGGTGGAGCGGATTGTGGCGAACCCGACGCTGACCCTGCCGCTGGCGCGGATGGTCGATGGGGGGCTCGAGCGGGGGATGGTGGAATATGTGGCGGGGCACGTGCTGCGCCATCACCTCGGGATGGATGCGCATATAGTCAACCCGGGCCGCGCCTGGGTGAATGTCTCGCCGAAGCTGGCGCGGGACAGGCGCGTGACGGTGCTCGGCCTCGGCGCCCTCGGCGCCGCCTGCGCGAGGGCCCTCGCCGGGCTCGGCTTCGACGTGACCGGCTGGAGCCGGCGGGAGAAGGCGGTGGAGGGGATCCGCTGCCTCAGTGGCTCCGATGGGCTGGCGGAGGCACTGGACGGCGCCGAGATCCTTGTGACGCTCCTGCCGCAGACGCCGCAAACGGAGCGGATGCTGGACGCCGCCGCCCTCGCCCGCCTCGCCGCCGGCGCCGCGCTGGTGAACCCCGGCCGCGGCACGGTGCTGGACGACGAGGCCCTCCTCGCGGCGCTGGACGAGGGCCGGCTCAGCCATGCGACGCTCGACGTCTTCCGGGTGGAGCCCCTGCCGGACGATCATCCGTTCTGGGCGCATCCCGGCGTCACCGTCACCCCGCATATCGCTGCGGAGACCCGCCCCGAGACGGCGAGCGCCGTCATCGCCGAGAACATCCGGCGGATGGAGGCGGGAGAACCGCTCCTCCATCTGGTGGACAGGGAGGCAGGCTACTGAGGCGTCCGGGAGGGCGGTGTCAGAGCCCGAGCTCGGCGATCATCCAGTCGGCCCGCGCCGCTACACTGGCCCGCGGTAGCTCGACGAGCCGGTAGCCGAGGCCGGCATAGGTGTCGCGGAGCGCCGCGCCCGTCGCCTCAGCCTCTGCCGGGCCCTGCCGGCGCTCAGGGTCCTGCGCGAAGATCTCGGCCCAATAGGGCGCGAAGACGACACGGCGATTGTAGCGCTGCGCGCGCGCGGCGGCGGCCATGGCGGGGGGCACCGGCGCCCCGCAGAGCCGCAGATAGCCGATCCCATCCGGGATGCCGCGATCGAAGATCACCGGGCAGCGCAGCCCCGCCGCGCCTTGATGCGCCTGCCGGTCCCGCGCCAGCATCTGTTCGGCATAGGCCATGCGATCCGCCCAGGGGAGGGCGTCTCCGCCGCTGGCCATCTCCTCACGGATAACCGCGCGGCCGGATTCGGGGATCGTGTGAAAGCCGCGGCGGGCGAGCTCGGTGATCAGGCTGGTCTTGCCCGCACCGGGGCCGCCCGTCACGACGAAGAAATGGTCGCTCATGGGGCATCCTTGGGGGTAGCTGGGGAGGGGCGCTGTGGGGCGGTCGAGACGCCGAGGGCGTGGATCGCGGCAGCATCAGAGTTGGGAGGGCAAACAGCACCCCGTCTGCGCGGCAGAGGCAACGTCTCTGACGCAAAGGCCAGACCTGTCAGGTGCTTTCTGGGGGGAGGATGGTGGAGCCTAGGGGGATCGAACCCCTGACCTCTTGCATGCCATGCAAGCGCTCTCCCAGCTGAGCTAAGGCCCCATCCGGAGCGCCCTTTCGGGCGCGTGCCGCTCTCTATGCGGCGGCCCATGCGAGATCAAGCAGAAAATCCCGGGCAGGGCCAGTGTCGGGGCGGCGGCGGGCGCCGCCCCGGTTAGGTCAGTCCTCGTCGTCCTTGCCGGCGACGTCGCCCAGCTCCTCGAAGGAGACCGAATCGTCGTCGTCGTCATCTTCCTCGAGGACGTCATCGCCGAGATCGACGTCTTCGTCGTCGTCGTCCTCGATCAGCAGTTCCTCGTCGTCATTGTCGCGGGACGCGAGTTTCTTGGTCTGCGCATCCTCGGCATCGGCGACCATCGTGCGGTTCTTGGCCGGGTCGATGGTGACGACCTGGCCCGTGTAGGGGCTGACGATCGGGTCGCGGTTCATGTCGTAGAACCGCTTGCCGGTGGTCGGGCAGATGCGCTTTGTTCCCCATTCTTCCTTGGGCATGGATGTCCTCGTCCTGGTGGTCCGGCGGGCCGGCCGCGAAGCGGCGTCCGGCCGGGTGATCGGGAGGCCCGGGCGACTCGGCGGTCGCGAGGCCTTGCAACGGATTCACGGCCTCTGCCATATGAACCCCATGGTGTCAAAACCTTTGGGCGGCCGAGGTTCCGCCGCTGCACATACCCTTCTGCCGGGCGATCCGCCGCTCAGCGTCGCGCTGAAGCGTTCGGCCCGGGCGCGGCGCTACACGTTGCGCGTCAGCCGGGTCACCGGAGAGGCGGTGCTGACGCTGCCGCTCCGCGCCCGGGAGGCGGAGGGTCTGGCGTTCCTCCGCGAGCGGGAGGCCTGGCTCCGCGCGCAGCTCGCCGGGCTCTCGCCGGAGCTGCGGCCCGTGGCGGGGGGGACGATCCCCTTCCTCGGGGAGGAGGTGGTGCTGGAGCCCGCCCCCGTCCGCCATGTCCGCGCCAGGCCCGGCGCGCTGGAGGTGCCGGAGGCGGAGGGCCTTCTCGCCCCGGCGCTGAAGGTCTTCCTGAAGGAGGAGGCGCGCGCCCGGCTTCATGCGGCGAGCGACGCCCATGCCGCGGCGCTCGGGCGGCGCTACGGCAAGATCACGCTCCGCGATCCCAAGGGGCGCTGGGGCTCCTGCACGTCGGAGGGGAACCTCATGTTCTCCTGGCGCCTCGTGCTCGCCCCGCCATCGGTGCTCGATTACGTCGCGGCCCATGAGGTGGCGCATCTGGCAGAGATGAACCACTCGCCGGCCTTCTGGGCGCTGGTGCGGGAGATGTTTCCCGGCGACGCGGCGGCGCGGCGCTGGCTGAAGCGCCATGGGCATGAGCTCCATCGGCTGCGGCTGGACTGACCGGGATGGTGGAGAGGCCGGGGGGCCAGCCCCGTCGCCATTGGGGCTCGAACCAATGGCGCCACCAATGGCGACCCCCCGGAGGTATTTTTGGCCAGATGAAAGGGGATCCCAAGGGGGGGTGGCGACCAAGCCCGGTTAACCGTCGATTGACGGGCGCAGGATTTGTGATCACATGCGCCCATGACCCTCACCGCCCGCCCCGACGCGCCCCGCGCCCCCGACATCGCCCGCCCCGAGCAGACGGGCGCGGCGCATGACCGGGTGTATCGCGCGCTGCGGGGGCAAATCATGCATGGCGAACTGACGCCCGGCCAGTCGCTGACGCTGCGCGGCATCGGCAAGAGCTTCGGTGTCTCGATGACCCCGGCGCGGGAGGCGGTGCGGCGGCTGGTGGCCGAAGGGGCGCTGTCGCTCTCCGCCTCCGGCCGCGTCTCCACCCCGGCCCTTTCCAACGAGCGGATCGAGGAGCTGGCGACGCTCCGGGCGCTGCTCGAGCCCGAGCTCGCCAGCCGCGCCCTGCCCCGCGCGCATTTCGCGCTGATCGACCGGCTGGAGGCGATCAACGCCTCGGTCAGCCAGATGGTCGGCCGGCACGACGCGACGGGCTATCTGCGCACCAACCTCGAATTCCACAGGACGCTTTACCTTCGCGCCCAGGCCCCGGCGATCCTGGCGATGGCGGAGACGGTCTGGCTGCAGCTCGGCCCGACCATGCGCGCCCTTTACGCCCGCCTCCGCCGGACGGACCCGCCGCAGCACCACCGGCTGATCCTCGCGGCCCTGAAGGCCGGCGACGAGCCGGGGTTGCGGCTGGCGGTGCGGGCGGATGTCACGCAGGGGCTGCGGATGTTGAAGGGGTAGCCGGGCCGCCGACGGTCCGGCCCGGGCGTAAGGTGGGTTTGTAACCCACCTTCCCCTTCTCAACCTATTGCAACGCTGCCGCGCGGGGCGAGCGCCGGCCCGGGGGGTGGCGCTCCTGCGGCCCGAGCGGCGCGCTTTATGGTGCAATTCCGCCCTCGCTCACCGGTGCGCCCAGCCTCACCAGAGCGCCAGCCCGCGGGACGGGCCGGCGCTCGCCCTGCGCCTTCGGCGCGCACCGGGCGGGGCATTGCTCATGCGTTGAGCCGGCGGTGGGTTACAAACCCACCCTACCCCGAATGCGAGGGGCTCATCAGATCCGCGCCCCTGTCTCCGCATCGAAGAGGCAAAGCGCGCGCCGGTCGAGGCGGAGCCCGACCTCCTCGCCCTCCGCCACATGGAGCCGGCCGGGGAGGCGGGCGGTGATCGTGCCCTCGCCGAGGGCCAGCGTCAGATAGGCCTCCGCGCCGGTGTTCTCGACCATCAGCGCTCTCAGCCGCAGGTCGGCCTCCTGCCCCTCCTCCGCCAGCGCCAGATGCTCGGGCCGGATGCCGAGGATCACCCGCCCCGTCATCCCCGCTGGCACCGGCATCTCCAGCCGCGTCTCGCCCATGGCGAGCCCGCCCCTGGCCACCTCGGCGGGCACGAGGTTCATCGGCGGCGAGCCCATGAAATCGGCGACGAAGGTGTTGGCGGGCCGGTCGTAGATCTCTTCCGGCGTGCCGATCTGCTGGACGACCCCGCCCTTCAGCACCACGATCCGGCTCGCCAGCGTCATCGCCTCGATCTGGTCGTGCGTCACGTAGACGATCGTCGTCCCGGTCGCGGCATGGAGCCGCTTGATCTCGGCCCGCATCTCCACGCGGAGCTTGGCATCGAGGTTCGACAGGGGCTCGTCGAAGAGAAAGAGCGCCGGCTCACGCACCAGCGCCCGGCCCATCGCCACCCGCTGCCGCTGCCCGCCGGAGAGCTGGGCGGGGAGCCGGTCGAGCAGATGGTCGATCTGCAGAAGCTTCGCGACCTCCAGGACCTTCGCCTCGGCCTCGGCCTTCGGCACCCGGCGGATCTTCAGCCCGAAGCCAATGTTCTGCGCGACGCTCATCGTCGGGTAGAGCGCGTAGCTCTGGAAGACCATGGCGATGTCGCGCGCCGCGGGCGGCTCGCCCGTCACCTCGCGGCCGCCGATCATCAGCCGGCCTTCGGTGATCTCCTCCAGCCCGGCGATGCAGTTGAGAAGCGTGGACTTGCCGCAGCCCGAGGGCCCCACGAGAACGAGGAACTCGCCGGCCCCGATCTCCATGTCGATGCCATGGAGGACCTTGAGCCCGCCGTAGCTCTTGGTGAGCGCCTCCGCCTTCAGCGCAACCTGCCTGCTGCCATCGAGCACAGCTTTCCTCCCCCGCCGTCCCTAGCGTCAGGCTAATCCTGCGGCAGGGGCCTGTCTATCGCGGCGGTCGGGGGCCGGATCGGCCCCGGATCGGCCCCTCGGGGGTTGACCTCGCCCCTGACCGGGTAAAGGTGCCCGCCGAAGCGGAGCCGGCAGCTCGCCATCCGCCCTGGCAGACGCTGCGAAGTACGAGGGACCTATGCGGGAATGGTGGCGCGATGCGGTGATCTATCAGATCTATCCGCGCTCTTATCAGGACAGTAACGGCGACGGCATCGGCGACCTGCCGGGGATCGCCTCGCGGCTCGAGCATGTCGCCTCGCTCGGCGTCGACGCGATCTGGCTGTCGCCCTTCTTCACCTCCCCCGATGCCGACATGGGCTATGACGTCTCGGATTACACCGGCGTCTCCCCCCTCTACGGCACGATGGAGGATTTCGACGCGATGCTGGCGAAGGCCCATGAGCTCGGGCTCAAGGTCATCATCGACCAGGTGCTGTCGCATTCCTCGATCGAGCACCCCTGGTTCCAGGAGAGCCGCGCCTCGAAGGACAACCCGCGTGCCGACTGGTATGTCTGGGCCGACCCCAAGCGCGACGGCGGGCCGCCCAACAACTGGCTCTCGATCTTCGGGGGCTCCGCCTGGGAGTTCGATCCGCGGCGGCGGCAATATTACCTGCACAACTTCCTCAAGGAGCAGCCGGATCTCAACTTCCACTGCACCGAGGCGGTGGATGCGCTGCTCGACTCCATGGAGTTCTGGCTGAAGCGCGGGGTCGACGGCTTTCGGCTCGATACCGTCAACTTCTACGTCCATGACGCCAAGCTGCGGGACAATCCGCCGTCGGACTGGCAGCACTTCCCGGTCAATCCCTACGAGGCGCAGGACCAGATCCATTCCAAGACCCAGCCGGAGAACATCGCCATCCTGAAGCGCCTGCGCGCGCTGACGGACAAATACGGCGCCCGGATGATGGTCGGCGAGGTCGGCGAGATGGGCCGGCAGATCGACATCATGGCCGAATACACCACGGGCGAGGACCGGCTGCACATGGCCTATTCCTTCGAATTCCTCGGCCCCGACCAGACGGCGAAGCACTTCCAGAGCCGCATCGCCAAGTTCTTCGACAAGGCGCCCGACGGCTGGCCCTGCTGGAGCTTTTCCAACCACGACGTGAAGCGGCACGTCAGCCGCTGGACGAAGCCCGGCGAGGCGACGGAGGATGTGGCGAAACAGGCCATCGCGCTTCTCGCCTCCTTCCCCGGCACGCTCGGCATCTACCAGGGCGAGGAGCTCGGGCAGACGGACACCGACATCTTCTTCGAGGAGCTGCAGGACACGGCGAACATCGAGTTCTGGCCGGAATACAAGGGCCGCGACGGCTGCCGGACGCCCATGGTCTGGTCGGCCCAGGCCGAGCACGGCGGGTTTTCCGACGCCAAGCCCTGGCTGCCGGTGAAGCCCGAGCAGGCCGCCCGCGCCGTCGACCGGCAGGAGGAGGATGACGACAGCGTCCTCAACGCCTACCGCGCCATGCTCGCCTTCCGCCGCGAGCGCGACGAGCTGCGCCTCGGCGAGGCCGATTTCATCGACCTGCCGGAGCCGGTGCTCGCCATCCGCCGGGTCTGGGGCGATGCCAACCTCACGGGCGTCTTCAACCTCTCCTCCGAGCCGCAGGCGCTGACGCTGATCGGCGCCGGCACGCCGGTCGGGCCCGGCACCTTTGATCTGGACGGCACCGCGCTCGATCTGCCGCCGCGCGGATTTGTCTTCCTCGAATCGCAGGGAGCGCTAACATTGACCCTGCGGGAGGTTACGGAGGAGGCGTAAGGGCCCCTCTCCTCCCCGAGGGAGGATGATATGACCAACAGACTTGCGGCCGTCGCGGCCGCCGGGCTTCTTGCCACCACCGCCATGCCCGCCTTCGCGCTCAGCGAGGGCGAGCTGCTCATCTGGGTCGGCGCCAACCGCGACGAGGCGGCCCTGCGCGAGGCCGTGCAGCCCTTCATCGACGATCTCGGCGTGCCGGTCACGGTCGAGGTGGTCGACCCCGACCTGCCCACGAAGTTCCAGCAGGCCGCCGCCACCGGCGACGGGCCCGACATTGTGCTCTGGGCGCATGACCGCTTCGGCGAATGGGCCGCGGGCGGGCTTCTGGAGCCGCTGCCGGCGAGCCAGGCCTGGCTGGACGGCGTCCTCCCTTCGGCGCTCGAGGCGCTGCAGATCGGCGACGATCTCTGGGGCTATCCCGTCTTCGTCGAGGCCGTGCACCTCATCTACAACAAGGATCTGATCGACGCGCCGCCGGCGAGCTTCGAGGAGATCCCGGAGATGGAGATGGCCGAGGGCATCCGCCCGATCCTCTGGGATTACAACAACATCTACTTCACCATGCCGATGCTCATGGCCGGCGGCGGCTATGCCTTCCAGAAGGTCGACGGCGTATATGACGGCACCGATACCGGCGTGAACACCCCCGGCGCCATCGCGGGCGCCGAGGTGCTCGAGGGCTTCATCGAGACCGGCGTCATGCCCGAGGGCGTCGATTACGGCGTGATGGAAGGCGCGATGAACAACGGCGAAGTGGCGATGGTCCTCAACGGCCCCTGGGCCTGGGGCGGGCTCGAGTCCGCCGGCATCGACTTCGGCGTCGCGCCCATCCCCACGGTGAACGGCGAGCCCTCGCCGCCCTTCCTCGGCGTGCAGGCGCTGGCGATCAACGCCGCCTCGCCGAATGCCGACCTCGCGGTGGAGCTGATCGAGAACTACCTCCTCACCGACGAGGGGCTGGCGATCTGGAACCGCAACAACATGCTGGGCGCGCTCGCGGATGAAAGCGCGGCGGAGGCGATGAACAACGACCTCGTCTCGGGCATGCTGGAAGTCGCCGCCATCGGCGTGCCGATGCCCTCCAACCCCGAGATGGGCGCGTTCTGGAGCGCCATGGCCCCGGCGATGACCAACATCACCACCGGCGCCCAGACCGCGGAGGAGGCGCTGAACGACGCCGCCGCGCGGATCCTCGGCGAATGAGCCAGTGCCCCGGGCGGTGACGCCCGGGGCCGCCTCTGCCCATGTCCGCCGCCGCCCAGCCCCAGCTCCGCGAGAGCACAGGCGCCGCGCTCACGCGCATCGCCCTGACGGCGCTCGCCTCGCTCGCGCTCCTCTACGGGGCCTTCCGGCTCTATCTGGAGGGGCTGGCACTCTTGGGCGCGCTCTTTCTGGCGCTGGCCGTCGCCACGGCGCTGCTCTTCTCGTTCCGCCGCTTCTATGCGCAGCGGTTCATCTTCCCCGGTATCGCCGCCGTGCTGGTCTTCGTCGCCTTCCCGATGGCCTATACCATCTGGATCGGCTTCACGAATTACTCCTCGCTGAATCTCCTGACCTTCGAGCGCGCGCAGGAGGTGCTCCTGTCGCGAGGCTCGGTGAACCCCGAGACCGAGCAGCCCTTCGCCGTGGCGCCCGACGGCGGCGCCTACCGGATCTGGCTGCCCGAGGCGGGGCTCCTCTCGGAGCCCGTGCCCCTCGACGAGACGGCCGAGGAAGAGGCCGAGCTGGCCCCGGCGGAGGAACCCGCCGAGCTCCTCGAACGCCGCGACGCCATCGCTCTGAGGGGCGGGCTGCAGAGCCTCGCCCTGACGACGCCGGAGGGGGTGATCCTGCGGAATGCGAGCCTCAGGACCTTTGCCTCCGTCACCCCGGAGTACCAGCGCCTCGCCGGCGGCGTGCTGGCGCGGACGGAGGACGGCGCGCTCCTGACCCCCGACCATTCGACCGGCTTCTACCGGACGGAGGCGGGCGAGGCCGTCTCCCCCGGCTGGCGGGTGCCCATCGGCTTCGGCAATTTCGAGAGGATCCTGCAGTCGCGCGGCATCCGCGCGCCCATCGCCTCGATCTTCCTCTGGACGGTGATCTTCGCCGCCGGCTCGGTCGTCGGCACCTTCGCGCTGGGGCTGGCGCTCGCCGTGGTGCTGCAATGGCCGCATCTGAGCTTCAAGCCGGTCTACCGGATCCTCCTGATCCTGCCCTATGCGGTGCCGGCCTTCATCTCGATCCTCGTCTTCCGCGGGCTCTTCAACCAGAATTTCGGTGAGATAAACCTGATCCTCGAGGCGCTCTTCGGCATCAGGCCCGACTGGTTCTCCAACGCCTTCCTCGCCCGGGTGATGATCCTCATCGTCAACATCTGGCTGGGCTATCCCTACATGATGCTGCTCGCCATGGGCTTCCTCCAGTCGGTGCCGGAGGATCACAAGCGGGCGGCGGCGTTGGAGGGCGCCTCGGCGGCGCGGGTGTTCTTCACGATCACCCTGCCGCAGATCCTGCCGCCCTTCCTGCCGCTCCTGATCGCCAGCTTCGCCTTCAACTTCAACAATCTGGTGGTGATCCTGCTGCTGACGCGGGGCCTTCCCGACATGCCGGGGACCATCGTCCCCGCCGGGCAGACGGACATCCTCGCCAGCTTCACCTACCGGATCGCGTTCTCGGATTCGCTCCAGCAGTTCGGCCTCGCCGGGGCGATCACGCTCCTGATCTTCCTGCTGGTCGCCGGGCTCTCCTACGCCAATTTCGTCGCCATCCGCCGCGCCGGGCGGCGCGTTCAATAGGAGTTTGGCATGAGGGTTTGGGCATGATCGTCGAACGCAAGGCCGACCTCAGGCGGAAGAAGATCGCCGCACATGCCTTCCTCATCGTCTTCATCTGCCTGGTGATGTTCCCCTTCCTCGTGATCCTCTCGATCTCGTTCCGTGAGGGGAATTTCGCCGTCGGCACGCTCCTGCCCCGCAACCCGACGCTCGAGCACTGGTCGCTGGCCCTCGGCATCCCCTACACGCGGGAGGACGGGACGGTGGTGCCGCCGCCCTACCCCGTCCTCCGCTGGCTCTGGAACTCCGTGAAGCTGGGGCTCCTCGCCGGCGCCGGGGTGCTCGTGATCTCGACCATCTCCGCCTATGCCTTCAGCCGCGTGCGGTTCCGGGGGCGGGGGGGCCTCCTCGACTCGCTCTTCATCGTCCAGATGTTCCCAACCACGCTGGCGCTCGTCGCCATCTACGCGATCTTCGATTCCATGAGCGAGGTCAGCCCCGTGCTCGGCATCGACAGCCACCTCGCGGTGGTGCTCGTCTACTGGTCGGGCGTGGTCATGCATATCTGGACGCTGAAGGGCTATTTCGACAGCGTCGACCCGGCGCTCGACAAGGCGGCGGCCATCGACGGCGCCTCGCCCTTCCAGACCTTCCGCTACATCTTCCTGCCGCTGGCGGTGCCGATGATGAGCGTGGTCTTCGTTCTCGTCTTCATCGGCGCGATCAACGACTACCCGGTGGCGAGCGTGCTCCTGCGCAGCCAGGACCAGATGACGCTGGCGGTCGGCTCGCGGCTCTACCTCAACGAGATGCGCTACCTCTGGGGAGACTTCGCCGCCGCCGCCATCCTCTCCGGCGTGCCGATCACCGCGGTGTTCCTGGTGGCCCAGCGCTACCTGGTGAGCGGGCTGGCGGAGGGCTCGGTGAAGGGGTGAGCGGCGGAGGGGGCCGAGCCGAAGCCCGGCGTTCGCCCGCAGTTGGAGTCAGGCGTAGGGTGGGTTTGTAACCCACCACCCCGTCGCCCCCCCCCCGCCCAACGGTGCCGCGCAGGGCGAGCGCCGGCCCGTGGGTTGGCGCTCCTGCCGGCTGTTCGGCGCGCTTTATGGTGCAACCAACCTCCCCGCTCACCGGCTGCGCCCAGGCCCACCAGAGCGCCGACCCGCGGGACGGGCCGGCGCTCGCCCTGCGCCTGCGGCGCGTACCGGGCGGGGGCATCGCACAACCGTCGGAAACGCGTAGGGTGGTTGTCCAACCCACCGCTCAAGTTTTTCCGCCCCGCCCACCCGTTCCGCCACGGTGGGTTACAAACCCACCCTACCCCCTAGCCACGAACAACGCGCTCCGCCGCGGAAGCTCCAGGGGCCCCCGCTCCAGCGCCGCGTCGACCGCCGCGCGGATTGCCGGCGTCGCATCCGCGCCCGCTTCCTGCGCCTCCGGGAGGGAGGAAAGGTAGGCCACCAGCGGCTCCGGCTCCGACACCACGTAGAGATCCGCATAGTCGTGCCGCTCGACCTGCCCGAACGCCGCCACCAGCGCCGCCTCCGCCGCGATGTCGGAGAAGACTGCGACCGAGGGGTCCATCGGCGGCAGGCCGAGGCACTCCGCCGCGATCTCCCAGAGCGCGCCTAGGTTGCCTGTCGCGTTGACCGAAAGCGCCAGCCGGCCGCCTTCCGCCAGAAGCGGCGCCATCTGCGCCAGGGCCTCCGCCGGCTCGGCCAGGTGATAGGCCATGTGCAGCGCCAGGATCGCGTCGAACTGCCCGGCGGCGAAGCCGAGCGCCTCGGCATCGGCCACCGCGCCTGTTTTCTCCGCCACCTGTGCCCGGCCCAGCGCCGCCTCGACCATCGCGGGGGACCGGTCGGCCAGCGTCAGCGTCACCTCCGGCAGGCCTGGCCTGTCCCAGAGCCAGCCGGCGCCGCAGCCGATGTCGAGCACTGCCTCGCCGTCCCTCAGGGCCACCCGCTCATGGACCCAGCCGAACCAGTCGCGCGTGGCATAGCGCGCGTGCAGCGCGCCGCGGGCCGCGAGGTTGGAGGTGGTCCCGTATTGCCCCTCCACCATCGCAGGTCAGTCCCGCAGGAGCTCGTTGATCCCCGTCTTCGAGCGGGTCCGCTCGTCGACCCGCTTCACGATCACCGCGCAATAGAGGCTGACCCCGCCCTTCGAGGGCATCGAGCCGGCGACCACGACCGAATAGGGCGGCACCTCGCCGTAGCTCACCTCCCCCGTCTCCCGGTCGACGATCTTCGTCGACTGGCCGAGGAAGACGCCCATGCCGAGCACCGAGCCCTCGCGGACGATGACGCCCTCGACGACCTCCGACCGGGCGCCGATGAAGCAATTGTCCTCGATGATCGTCGGGCCGGCCTGCATGGGCTCGAGGACGCCGCCGATGCCGACGCCGCCCGACAGGTGCACGTGACGGCCGATCTGCGCGCAGGAGCCGACCGTCGCCCAGGTGTCGACCATCGTGCCCTCGCCCACATAGGCGCCGAGGTTGACGAAGCTCGGCATCAGCACCACGCCCGGCGCGATATAGGCGCTCTTGCGCACCACGGCATTCGGCACGGCGCGGAAGCCGGCGGCCCGCCACTGGTTTTCGCCCCAGCCGAGGAACTTGCTGTCGACCTTGTCCCACCAGCCGGAGCCCTGCGGCCCGCCCGACTGCGGCTCCATGTCCTTGATGCGAAAGCCGAGAAGCACCGCCTTCTTCGCCCACTGGTTGACGGTCCACACCCCGTCCTCCCCCCGCTCGGCGACGCGGAGCGCCCCGGAATCGAGCGCGTTCAGCGTATCCTCGATCGCCTCGCGGGTCTCGCCGGTGGTGGCGGGGGTGATCTCGGCGCGACCCTCCCAGGCGGCCTCGATGGCGGCTTCGAGCTGGGCATTGGACATGGGGCACTCCTTCGGCGGCAATGGGTCGGGCGCTTCTTGCCCGATGGGCCGGCCTCTGGCAATCGTGGCGGCGGCACGTCGGAAGGTGTTAGCGGCACCTTAAGAGGCGCCGGCAATTTTCGGCGAAGTGCCGCAATCCCGCCCAGCTTCCAACCCCGCTTTGCCGCGAGCGAGGTCTAGCAGAGGCCCCGTCGTCACCTGATGGAGACCAGCATGACCCGCCTTCTGACCGCCGCCCTCGCCGCCTTGACCCTCGCCGGCCCGCTTGCCATCGCCGCCGCCCCCGCCGCCGCGCAGAGCGTCGCGCCGGGGCCGAGCCGCTGGGCCGGCCCGCCGTCTTCCTATACCGCGCACACCTGGACCGACCCGCGCACCGGCTGCTCCTATGCCCGCGCCCAGGCGCCCGGCTACCTGCCGACCTGGCACCTCATCATCAACGGCTCGAGCATCGGGCTGACCGATGCGCGGGGCCGCTGCCCGGGCTTCCTCGCCTCCCAGAGCTGAGCTGAGCCGGGGGCCGCTCCGGCGCCCGTGAAGACCAAAGGCTCCGCGGTTGTTCCCGGCTGCGGAGCCTGCCATGACGGGGCCGACCCCGAGGGAGGCCCCATGAAAGAGCCGCACCGTAAGCACCCGCTCCGCGACAGCCGCGAGGACCGCACCTCCGCGCGCTTCGTGCCCGACACGCCGCAGACCCGCTCGCCGACCTACCGGCTCGCCTTCGCCGACGAGGATTTCCTGACGCGGGAGGAGCTGCGCCCCGTCCGCTTCCAGCTCGAGCTCCTCAAGCCGCAGATGGCACTGGACGAGGCCGAGGTGGCCTCGACCGTCGTGCTCTTCGGCGGCGCCCGCATCCTGCCGCCGTCGCGCAAGGCCGAGGCGAAGACCGAGGCGCTGGCGGCGCTCAGCGCCCAATACGAGGAGGCCCGCCGCTTCGCCAAGCGCGTGACCGAGCGGTCGATGGCAGAGACCGGCGGGCAGGAGGACGTGATCTGCACCGGCGGCGGCCCGGGCGTGATGGAGGCCGGCAACCGCGGCGCGGCCGAGGCCGGCGGCCGCTCGATCGGGCTCAACATCGTCCTGCCGCACGAGCAGGCGCCGAATGCCTATGTGACGCCGGAGCTCGCCTTCAACTTCCACTATTTCGCGATCCGCAAGATGCACTTCCTGATGCGCGCCCGGGCGGTCTGCATCTTCCCCGGCGGCTTCGGCACGATGGACGAGCTCTTCGAATGCCTGACGCTGATCCAGACCGGCCGCATGGGCCAGGTGCCCGTGCTGCTCTTCGGGCGGGACTTCTGGGAGCGGGTCATCAACTGGGAGGCGCTGGCTGAGGCCGGCACGATCAGCCCCGATGACCTGACGCTCTTCCGCTATGTCGAGACGGCCGAGGAGGCGCTGGAAGCGATGGACAGCTGGCCCAACGCCGGCGAACGCCGCAGCATCGTGCCCGGCCGCGACACCGGCACGGGCCAGGGCGCGGGGGCACCGCCGGAGGCGTAGGACGCCCTGCCCCCCAGGCGTAGGGTGGGTTTGTAACCCACCGCCCCCTCTCAACCGGGCTCGCCGGTGCCGCGCAGGGCAAGCGCCGGCCCGGGGGTGGCGCTCCTGCGGGTTGGGCGGCGCGCTTTATGGTGCAGCCGATCCCCCGCCCACCGTCCCGCCTGCCCTCACCAGAGCGCCAGCCCGCGGGACGGGCCGGCGCTCGCCCAGCGCCTGCGGCGCGTACCGGGCGGGGCATCGTTCGATGCGTTGCGCCCATGGTGGGTTACAAGCCCACCCTACGCCACGACCACTGTCACAAAAGAAACCGCCCGCCCCCGGCGGTCCCCGGGGGCGGGCGATGGACGAATGCGAGGCCGCGCGGCCTGCCCTAGCGCGCCACCCAGGCGCCGTCCTTGCCGGAGCTTTCCTGGCAGGCGGAGATGAACCACATCCCGTCGAGCCCCGCCTCGATCCCCGGCAGGAGCGCGCCGTCGCTCTCGCCCGAGATCAGGTCGGCGGCATCGGAATAGAGGTTCGCGAAGCCCTCGAGATAGCCCTCGGGATGCCCCGGCGGGATGCGCGTATGGCTCCCCGCCCCGCCGCCGAGGCCCGCCCCGCCGCGGGTGAGGAGCTGCTTCGGCTCGCCGAAGGGCGCCCAGGTCATGACGTTCGGGTTCTCCTGGTTCCACTCCAGGCCGCCCTTGTCGCCGTAGATCCGCAGACGGAGGCCGTTTTCGTTGCCGGGCGCCACCTGGCTGACCCAGACCATGCCCTTCGCCCCGCCCTCATAGCGCAGCAGGATATGGGCGTTGTCGTCCACCTTCCGCCCCGGCACGAAGCTGGAGAGGTCGGCGGCCAGTGCCGCCGTCTTCAGCCCCGAGACGAAATTCGCGAGGTTATAGGCATGGGTGCCGATGTCGCCGATGCCGCCGCCGCCGGCGCGGGCCGGGTCGGTGCGCCAGTCGGCCTGCTTGTTGGAGGGGTCGGCCTCCTCCGTCAGCCAGTCCTGCGCATATTCGGCCTGGACGATCCGCAGGGTACCGAGGTCGCCCCGCGCCACCATCTCGCGCGCCTGCCGGATCAGCGGATAGCCGGTGTAGTTATGCGTCAGGATGAACTTCGCCGAGGAGGCCTCGACGGCGGCCTTGATCCGCGCCGCATCCTCCTGCGTCGCCGCCAGCGGCTTGTCGCAGATGACGTTGATCCCGGCTTCGAGGAAGGCCACCGCCGGCCCGGCATGGACGTGGTTGGGCGTGACGATCGCCACGGCGTCGATGCCGTCGTCGCGGGCCGCCTCGGCGGTCGCCATCTCCTGATAGGAGCCGTAGCTGCGCCCCTCGTCGATGCCCAAGTCGGTGGCGGAGGCCGCGGCGCGGGCCGGGTCGGAGGACAGCGCCCCCGCCACCAGCTCCCACCGGCCGTCGATGCGGCTGGCGATGCGGTGGACGCCGCCGATGAAGGCGCCCTGACCGCCGCCGACCATCCCGAGTTTCAAGCGCTTGCTCATAGCCCCAGCATCCTCTTGATCGTGGCCTCGTCCCGCTCGCCGCCGGCGAAATCGTCGAAGGCCCGGTCGGCCCTGTCGATCAGATGCGAGGCGATGAAGGGCGCGCCCTCGGCGGCGCCCTGCTCGGGGCTCTTGATGCAGCATTCCCACTCGAGCACGGCCCAGGAATCGTAGCCGTAGCCCGTCAGCTTCGAGAAGATCGCCGCGAAATCGACCTGCCCGTCGCCGAGCGAGCGGAAGCGGCCGGCGCGGTTCAGCCAGGGCTGATAGCCGGAATAGACGCCCTGCCGCCCGTCGGGATTGAACTCGGCATCCTTCACGTGGAAGGCGTTGATGCGGTCGTAGTAGAGGTCGATGAAGGCCAGATAATCGAGCTGCTGTAGCACGAAATGGCTGGGGTCGTAGTTGATCATCGCCGCGACATGGCCGCCGCAGGCGTCGAGGAACATCTCCCACGTGGCGCCGTCGAAGACGTCCTCGCCGGGATGGATCTCGAAGCCTATGTCCTGGCCGTTTTCGGCATAGTGATCGAGAATCGGCACCCAGCGGCGCGCGAGCTCGGCGAAGGCCTCGTCCACCAGCCCCTCGGGCCGCTGCGGCCAGGGGTAGAGAAAGGGGAAGGCGAGCGAGCCGGTGAAGCCGACGGTGTGGCTCAGCCCCAGCCGCTTCGAGGCGACGGCGGCCTTCTTGACCTGATCCACCGCCCATTCCTGGCGGGCCTTGGGGTTGCCATGCACCTCCTTCGGCGCGAAGGCGTCGAAGACGAGGTCATAGGCCGGGTTCACCGCGACGAGCTGCCCCTGCAGGTGGGTCGAGAGCTCGGTGATCTCGACGCCGGCATCGGCGCAGATGCCCTTCACCTCGTCGCAATAGGTGTCGCTCTCGGCGGCCTTGTCGAGGTCGAAGAGCCGGCCGTCGAAGGTCGGGATCTGGACCCCCTTGTAGCCGAGCCCGGCGGCCCATTTGGTGATGCCCTCGAGCGTGTTGTAGGGCGCCTCGTCCCCTGCGAACTGGGCCAGGAACAGCGCCGGCCCCTTGATCTGCAATGCCATATCTTTCCTCCTTCAGGCCGAGGTGAACGATTCCCCGGTCGGTATTTCAAGCCCCTGCATGGGCGGCGCGCCCGGTTCGCGGACGGCCTTCATGGCGGCCCGGGCGAGGAATTCCCCCGCGGCGCGCACATCTTCATCGATCACCAGCATTGTGTCGCGGAAAAGCGCGAGGAAGGGAATCGCTTCCTTCGCGACCACGTCGATATCGCCGGCCATCACCCGCCCCCGCGCCTCCAGAGCCGCGACGGCGGCCATCGCGGCCGTCGGCGAGCCGCAGACGATGCCGTCGATCTCGGGCGCCCGGGCGAGCGCCTCAGAGACATGCGAGCGGATCGGCGCCGATTCCGAATCGGAGGTGACGGGCGCGGCGACACGGAGCGTGCAGCCGCGCGCCTCGGCCTCGGCCCGGGCGCCGGCGACCATGAGCTGGGCGTAGTTCTGATGCAGCGGCGGCGCGATCAAAAGCATGTGGCGCCGCCCCCGCTCCGCCAGCCGCGCGACAGCGATGCGCGCGAAGGCATCGTTGTCGAAATCCCAATAGGCATGCCGGTCGGCCCATTTCGTCCGCCCGTGGGTGGCGAAGGGGAAGCCGCGCTCCATCAGATAGGCGACGCGGGCATCCTCGGGCTCGATCATGTTGAAGATCAGCGCATCGGCCGAGCGGGTCTCCACCAGGTAGCGAATCGGCTTCATCAGATCCTTCTCTCCCACATAGGGAGAGACGATGAGATGGAAGGGAGAGCCCTGCAGCGTGGCCGAGATCGAGGTGATGAGCCGCGCCGTGTGGTTCATGATCTCCTGCTCGGTCGACAGGACCAGCGCGATGACATTCGTCCGCCCCGTGCGCAGGCGCACCCCGGCGCGGTTGGGGATGTAGCCGATCTCGTCGGCGATTCGCCGGACGAGCTCCTTCGTCGCCGCGCCGATGTCGGGGGCGTCGTTGAGCGCACGGCTGACGGTCGGCACCGCAAGGCCGGATATGTCGGCAATGGTGCGCAGCGTCGGCTTGCGCTCGGCCCTGAGGACCGGCGCCGCCGGCACCGCGGCCTCCGCATCGGAGCCGGCGCGCGTGGTCTTCTTGTCGGCCATGGCGGGCCTGATCCTCCCCTCGCCGCGAGTGCCGGGGCGACCCCCCGATTGTGCCCCTGCGGCAATCGTCGCTGCGTCGCAGCATCATTGTTTCACGAGCGACGTGAACAGCGCACGAATATTTCTTGCCTCACAAAACTAAAACGTTATAGAGGAATCTACAACGATTTAGATCAGGGAGGACAAATCGTGAAACTCACCACCAAGCTCCTGGCTGCGACTGCGATTGTTAGCGCAACCAGTGCCGGTGCCGTGGACCTCGAGGTCATGCACTGGTGGACGTCCGGCGGCGAGGCCGCGGCTGTGGCCGAATTCGCCAAGGCCTGGGATGCCACCGGCAACACCTGGGTCGACGGTGCCATCGCCGGCGGCGGTGACGTGGCTCGCCCCGTCATGGTCAGCCGGATCCTCGGCGGTGACCCGCCGGCCGCCTTCCAGTTCAACCACGGTCTTCAGGCCCAGGAGCTCATCGAAGCCGGCCTGATGCTCGACCTCACCGACGTCGCCGAAGCCGAAGGCTGGGAAGACATCGTGAACCCGCCGTCGCTGCTCGACGCCTGCACCTACGAAGGCCGCGTCTACTGTGCGCCGGTCAACATCCACTCCTGGCAGTGGATGTGGCTCTCCAACGCCGCCTTCGAGAAGGCCGGCCTCGAGGTTCCGGAAAGCTGGACCGAGTTCGTCGCCGATACCGAAGCCCTGCGTGAAGCCGGCGTCGTGCCGCTCGCCATGGGCGGCCAGTCCTGGCAGCAGTCCGGCTCCTTCGGCGTCATGGTCGTCGCCCTCGCCGGCCTCGACAACTGGCTCGCGGTGAACCGTGACAAGGACGCCTCCGTCGTGCGCGGCGAAGCCTATGGCGAGGTCTTCCAGGCCTTTGCCGACGCTCGCGACATGGCCGAAGGCCTCGACGTGCAGGACTGGAACCAGGCGACCAACGCCGTGATCACCGGCGATGCCGCCGCGCAGATCATGGGTGACTGGGCGCAGGGCGAGTTCGCCGTGGCCGGCATGACCGCCGGCGAGGATTACTCCTGCCTGCCGGGTCTCGGGGAGGTGGCGATCCTCGATACGGGCGGGGACGCCTTCTACTTCCCCGTGGTGGACGATCCCGAGATCACCGCCGCCCAGAAGGAACTTGCCGCGCTTCTGCTCTCGCCGGAAGTCCAGGTCGCCTTCAACTCCGTCAAGGGCTCGCTGCCGATCCGCGGCGACGTCGACCTGACCACGGTGAACGAGTGCACCCAGAAGGGCCTCGACCTGCTGGCCGCCGGCAACACCATGCCGTCCGGCAACCAGCTGATCTCGCCGGACGTCAACACGCAGCTGAACGACCTGATGACCGAATTCTGGAACACCCCCTCGATGACCGCCGAGGATGTCCAGGAGCGCTACGCGCAGATCATCGAATCGGCGAGCTGATAGCTCAGGCCGCCAGGCCGAAGCGGATGGGCCCCCATTGCGGGGCCCATTTCGTCCCGAGGCCCAAAACTTGCAGATTGCCCGACAAAATCGTGCATGATGCCTAACGACAGCATCGCTCTAGGTCAGGGAGGCAGCCAATGGCGATCGCAGAATCCGCCGACACCGCCGTCCCGGAACGCAGTGCGCCCGCCCGGCGCCCGATCCGGCTTTTTCGCAATCTCGCATCCAAGATCGCGCTCATCCCGCTGATCCTCATCGCCTGCGGGGTCTTCCTCGGCGGCACCATCTGGACGGTCGTGTATTCCTTCACGTCCTCGGGGCTGCTGCCCAAGCTCGATTTCGTCGGGCTGGCGCAATACGAGCGGCTCTGGAGCACCTCCAAGTGGCTGATCTCGATCGAGAACCTCGCCATCTACGGCGTCTTCAGCCTGGTGCTGACCCTCGTCATCGGCTTCGTGCTCGCCGCGCTGCTCGACCGCAAGATCCGCTTCGAGGATGCCTTCCGCACCATCTATCTCTATCCCTTCGCGCTGAGCTTCATCGTCACCGGGCTCGTGTGGCAATGGGTGCTCAACCCCGAATACGGGGTGCAGGGCGTCGTGCGCTCGCTCGGCTGGGAGAGCTTCACCTTCAACCCGCTGCACAACCCCGACATCGTCATGTTCGGCCTGCTGATCGCCGGGCTGTGGCAGGGCACGGGGCTGATCATGTGCATCATGCTCGCGGGCCTGCGCGGCATCGACGACGACATCTGGAAGGCCAGCCGCGTCGACGGCATCCCGGTCTGGAAGACCTATGTGCGGATCATCATCCCGATGATGCGGCCCGTCTTTGTCACCGCCGTGGTGCTCATCGCCTCCGGCATCATCAAGCTCTACGACCTCGTCGTCGCGCAGACCTCCGGCGGCCCGGGCATCTCGTCCGAAGTGCCGGCCAAATACGTCATGCAGGCCATGTTCGGCGGGCAGAACCTCGGCCAGGGCTTCGCCGCCTCGACCATGATGCTGCTCAGCGTCGTCATCATCCTCGTCCCCTGGGCGCTGCTCGAATTCGGAGGCCGGAAGCGTGGCTGACATCGGAATGCTCAACACCACCAAGGCCGCCGAAGAGCCGATCCACGGCATGATCGACGGACCCCGCGGCGCCCGCCCGAAGCGGGCCTTCTCGCGGCGCAACATCGCGCTCTACGGCGTGCTCATCATCGTGGCGATCTACTACCTGCTGCCGCTCTACGTGATGATCGTCACCTCGCTGAAGACCATGCCCGAGATCCGCATCGGCAACGTCTTCTCGCTGCCGCGCGAGATCACCTTCGAGCCCTGGATCAAGGCCTGGGCGGAGGCCTGCACGGGCGTCAACTGCGACGGGCTCTCCCGCGGCTTCTGGAACTCCGTGCGGATCCTCATCCCCTCGGTGATCATATCGATCTCGATCGCCTGCATCTCGGGCTACACGCTGTCGAAATGGAAGTTCAAAGGCTCGGAGGTGTTCTTCACCATCCTGCTCATGGGCGCCTTCATCCCCTACCAGGTGATGCTCTACCCGGTGGTCATCATCCTGCGCGAGATCGGCGGCTTTATGACCGATATCTGGCAGGGCACCTGCGGGATCTTCACCTCGGCGGAGGGCTCGTGCCGCGGCCGCATCCAGCTCTTCGGGTCGGTCTGGGGCCTCGTCCTCGTGCACACGATCTTCGGGATGCCGATCCTCGTGCTGCTCTTCCGCAACTACTTCTCCTCGATCCCCGACGAGCTCTTCAAGGCGGCCCGTGTCGACGGCGCCGGCTTCTGGCAGATCCTCTTCCGGATCATGCTGCCGATGTCGCTGCCGATCCTCGTCGTCGCGATCATCCTGCAGGTCACGGGTATCTGGAACGACTTCCTCTTCGGGGTCGTCTACACGCGGGCCGAGCAATATCCGATGACGGTGCAGCTCAACAACATCGTCAACTCGGTGCAGGGCATCAAGGAATACAACGTCAACATGGCGGCGACGATGCTGACCGGCCTTGTGCCGCTGTGCATCTACTTCGTCTCCGGCAAACTCTTCGTGCGCGGCATCGCCGCCGGCGCCGTCAAAGGCTGACTGACATGACCGACCACTCCGTACAGATCAAGGATCTCGACCTGCACTTCGGTGCCGTGAAGGTCCTTCAGAAGCTCAACCTCGACATCCGCGACGGCGAGTTCCTCGTCCTCCTCGGCTCGTCGGGCTGCGGCAAGTCCACCCTGCTCAACTGCATCGCCGGCCTGCTCGAGCCGACCGACGGGCAGATCTTCATCAAGGGCGAGAACGTCACCTGGAAGGAGCCCTCCGAGCGGGGCATCGGCATGGTCTTCCAGTCCTACGCGCTCTATCCGCAGATGACGGTCGAGGGGAACCTCTCCTTCGGCCTGAAGAACGCCCGCGTGCCGAAGGACGAGATCCGCCGCCGCGTCGACCGCGCCGCCGAGATCCTGCAGATCGAGCCGCTTCTCAAGCGCAAGCCGGGCGCCCTGTCGGGCGGCCAGCGGCAGCGGGTGGCCATCGGCCGGGCGCTGGTGCGCGACGTGGATGTCTTCCTCTTCGACGAGCCGCTGTCGAACCTCGACGCCAAGCTCCGCGCCGATCTTCGGGTCGAGCTGAAGCGGCTGCACCATCAGCTCACCAACACGATGATCTACGTCACGCACGACCAGGTGGAGGCGATGACGCTCGCCGACCGCATCGCGATCATGAAGGGCGGGCTGATCATGCAGCTCGACACGCCGGACGTGATCTACAACAAGCCGGTCAACAAATACGTGGCCGACTTCATCGGCAGCCCTTCGATGAACTTCGTCGACGGCACGCTCTCGGGCGGCACCTTCACCGCCGGCGAGCTGACGATGCGGACGGACCGCTACGAGTTCGCCAGCTCCGGCGGCAAGGACGGCCCGGCCATCGCCGGCATCCGCCCCGAGCATATCGTCACCGGCGAGCTCGCGGCGAACGCGCCCGCGACGATGGAGGTCAAGGCCGAGCTGGTCGAGCCCATGGGCTCCGACACGCTGGTCTGGAGCCGCATGAACGGCGAGCCCTTCCGCATCCGCATGGACGGGCACCTGCCGGTGAAGGATGGCGAGACCCTGACCATCGGCATCGACCCGGCCCGCGCCTCTCTCTTCGACACCGCGACCGAGGAGCGTCTGTGACAGCATCGCGCCCCGTCCTTGCCGATCTCGGCGGAGACTGGGTTCTGGAAGAGGCGGGCGGAGGCATCTCCGCCCCCTTTCCGGTGCCCGGCGACGCCATTTCGGCCCTTGCCGATGCCGGCGAGGTCCCCGATCCCTACTGGGGCCGGAACGAATACGATCTGCGCTGGATCGCCGAGACCGACTGGGTGGCGCGCCGGAACTTCACGCTCGACGACGACACGCCCGGCGAACTGGTGCTGGACGGGCTCGACACGCTCGCCACCGTCAGCATCGACGGCGAGGAGATCCTGACCGCCGACAATGCCTTCCGCACCTGGCGGGCCGATGTCTCGCATCTGGATGCCGGCGAGCACGAGATCGAGATCACCTTCCATTCCAACGTGGCGGGCGCCGCGGCGCTGCAGAAGCGCCAGCCCTTCTTCTTGCCCTATTCGAGCAACAACTCCCCGATCCCGCACGGCAACATGCTCCGCAAGGTGCAGTGCGATTTCGGCTGGGACTGGAACATCGCGCTCGCCCCCTTCGGCCTCTACGGAAGGGCAGAGATTGTCGATGCCACCTGCCCCGCCATCGAGCGGATCGAGGTGGCGCAGGAACATGACGACGGTCGCGTCACGCTGACCGTCACGGCCTATATCTCCGGCGGCGAGGGCGAGAACTGCCTCTTCACCTGCGCCGGGCAGGAGCTGGAGGGCATCGTCGAGGGCGGCGGCATCACCGCGGTCTTCGAGATCGAGGACCCGCAGCTCTGGTGGCCCGCCGGTCTCGGCGAGCAGAACCTCTACGAGCTCGGCCTCACCTGCGGCGGCGCGTGGGCCTCGCGGCAGATCGGCCTCCGGACCATCGAGCTGGTGACGGAGGAGGACGAGGGCGGCACCTCCTTCCAGCTCCATGTCAACGGCGCGCCCGTCTTCGCGCGCGGCGCCAACTGGATCCCCGCCGATGCGCTGCCCGGGCGGATCAGCGAGGACGCCACGCGCGACCTGCTGCAATCCGCCGTGGACGCCAACATGAACATGATCCGCGTCTGGGGCGGCGGCCGCTACGAGCCGGACAGCTTCTACGATACCTGCGACGAGCTGGGGCTCATGGTCTGGCAGGATTTCATGTTCGCCTGCAACCTCTACCCCTCGACGCCGGAGTTCCTCTCCAACGTCGATACCGAGGTGCGCGAACAGGCCGCCCGCCTGCACCACCATGCCTGCATCGCGCTCTGGTGCGGCGACAACGAGCTCATTGGCGCGCTGAACTGGTTCCCCGAGAGCCGCGACAACCGCGACCGCTATCTCGTCAGCTACGACCGGCTGAACCGCACGATCGAGGCGGCGCTCTCAGAGACGGCGCCTGGCGCGATCTGGTGGCCCTCCTCGCCCTCGCCGGGGCCGATGAACTTCGGCGATGCCTGGCATGACGACAGCGCGGGCGACATGCATTTCTGGTCGGTCTGGCACGAGGGCCGCGACTTCGACCATTACCGCGATGTCTCCCCCCGCTTCTGCTCGGAATTCGGCTTCCAGTCCTACCCCTCGCTCAACGCCATCCGGCGCTTCGCGGGCGAGGAGGACTGGAACATCGCGAGCCCGGTCTTCGAGAGCCACCAGAAGAACGCCGGCGGCAATGCCCGCATCGCCGAGACGATGTTCCGCTATTTTCGCTGGCCGGAGCGCTTCGAGGATTTCGTCTGGCTCTCCCAGATCCAGCAGGGCCTCGCCATCAAGACGGCGGTGACCCATTGGCGGAGCCTCAAGCCGCATTGCATGGGCACGCTCTACTGGCAGCTCAACGACACATGGCCCGTCTGCTCCTGGTCGTCTCTCGATCATGGCGGCGACTGGAAGATGCTGCATCACCTCGCCAAGGGCTTCTATGCCCCGGTGCTGGCGACCGCCGTGCCCCGCGCGGACGGCAGCGTCGACATCATGGGCATCAACGACCTCTTGGAGGATGTGGAGCTCTCCGTCACCGCCTATGCAACGGCGATGGACGGCTCCACCCGCGACCTCGGCGAGGGCTCGGCCGTGCTCGGGCTCGAGGCCGAGGTGCTGATGACCATCCCCGAGGGCGAGCTGGAGGAAGGCGAGGTGCTGACCTTCGGCTGGGAGGGCTCGGACGGCACCCATGCCGGCGACATCTTCGCTCCGCGCCCCTGGAAGGCCTATGACCTGCCCGACTCGGCGCCCAAGGCCGAGATCACCCGCGAGGGCGGTGACTGGCTCGTCGCGCTCACGGTCGAGACCATGAGCTTCTTCCTGACGGCGGAGACCGACGTGCCGGGCCGCTGGAGCGGCAATGCCGTGCATCTCGGACCCGGCGCCAGCACCACCTTGCGCTTCACCCCCGCCGACCCCTCAGCGGAGCCCAACTTCACGCTCCGCGACCTTTACTCTGCAACCATGAAACGGACCTGACATGGGCTATTCCTACCAGCTCTTCTGCTCGCGCAACTTCGGCCCCCTGCCCGCCACCCTGGCGATGCTGTCGGAGGCCGGCTTCACCGAATGCGAGGGCTACGGCGGCCTTTTCGGGGACATTCCCGCCCTCAAGGCGGCGCTGGCCGAGACGGGCATGAGCATGACCACCGCCCATATCGCCGTGGGAGACCTCGAGCGCGACCCGGAGGGCTTCGTGGCGCTGGCCAAGGAGCTGAACATGCGCGCCGTCTTCGGCCCCTGGATGGCGCCGGACGAGCGCCCGACCGATGCCGAGGGCTGGCGCGCCTTCGGGGCGCGGCTGGCCAAGGCCGGCAAGCCCTTCACCGCTGCCGGCATCCCCTTCGGCTGGCACAACCACGATTTCGAGCTGGTGGATCTGGAGGGCGGCCTCCTGCCGCTCGACTGCATCCTCGAGGAGGAAAGCCTCTGCCTCGAGCTCGACCTCGGCTGGGTCACCCGCGCCGGCAAGGACCCGCTGGAGATGCTCGAGCGCTACAAGGGCCGCATCGAGGCCGTCCACATCAAGGACATCGCCCCCGAAGGCGAGAAAGCGGACGAGGACGGCTGGGCCGACCTCGGCACCGGCGTCGTGGACTATGCCACCATCGTCCCCGCCGCCCGCGCCGCCGGCATCGACCATTTCGTTCTGGAACATGACAACCCCAGCGACGACAAGCGCTTTGCCAGCGCTTCGCTCGCCGCGCTGAAGACCCTCTGAGGAGCACTCCAAATGACCAGCAAACTCGGTGTCGGCATCATCGGATGCGGCAACATCTCCCACGCCTACCTGCGCCTCGCGCCGCTCTTCAAGGCGCTCGAGCTGAAGGCCGTGGCGGACATCAACATGGCGGCCGCCGAGGCGCGGGCCGCCGAATTCCCGGTGCGCGCGATGAGCGTCGAGGATCTCCTCGCCGCCGATGACATCGACGTGGTGGTGAACCTCACCATCCCGGCGGTGCACTACGAGATCACCACGCGCATCCTGAAGGCCGGCAAGCATGCCTATTCGGAAAAGCCGCTCGTCCTGACGCTGGACGAGGCCAAGGCGCTGAAAGAGCTCGCCGACGAGACGGGCCTGCGCGTCGGCTCGGCACCCGATACCTTCCTCGGCGGCGCCCATCAGCTCGCCCGCGCGGTGATCGACGAGGGCAAGGTCGGCCGGATCATCGGCGGCACCTGCCACGTGCAGAACCACGGGATGGAGCATTGGCATCCGAACCCGGATTTCTTCTTCCAGCCCGGCGCCGGCCCGGTGCTCGACCTCGGCCCCTATTACGTGACCAACCTCATCCAGCTCATCGGCCCGGTGAAGCGCGTCGGCGCCATGGCGTCGATCTCCTTCCCCGAGCGGAAGATCGCCAACGGCCCGCGTGACGGCGAGATGCTGAAGGTGAACACGCCGACGAACATCCATGCGCTTCTCGAGTTCGAGAACGGCGCCATCGTGACGCTGGGCGCGAGCTGGGACGTCTGGAAGCACCGGCATTTCAACATGGAGCTCTACGGCGAGGAGGGCTCGCTCTACGTGCCCGACCCGAACTTCTTCGGCGGCCATGTCGAGATGACGGAGCGCGGCGAGGACCCGATCGAGGTCGCCGAGCGCGGCCACCCGTTCGCGGTGGCGAACCAGCCCGTCGATGCGCCGACCCAGGCAAACTACCGCTGTGCCGGCCTCGCCGACATGGCGACGGCCATCGCCGAGGGCCGCCCGCATCGCTGCTCGCTGGAGCTGGCTGTCCATGCGGTCGACGTGATGACCTCGATCCTGAAATCGGGGGAGACGGGTGACTTCGTCGAGATGACCACCACCTGCGCCCGCCCCGAGGCGCTCTCGCCGGACGAAGCCAAGGCGCTGATGGCCTGAGGCGCGGCGCGGCGGCGAGAGGCCTCGCCGCCGGCGCTCCCCGGGGCCGCCGGGCGGTGGGTTACAAACCCACCCTACCCGGTGCATCGAGGTCAGGCGCAAGAACGCGCGGCCCGGGGGATGCCCGGGCCGGTGCGCTCCGGGGCCATCGCGGCCCCAGTCTCTCTCTCTCAGCTCAGTTGTTCGCCGGCTGCGGCCGCGCGAGGCCCGGGCCCTGACCGGGCGCCTTGCCCTGCTGCTGCGCGGCGAGCCGCGCCAGCACCTGGGCCTCGGCGCCGAGGCGCTGCAGCTCCATCTGCGGCAGGCGCTTGGCGTCGTCGTCGGCGCCGTCGGCCTCCAGCTTGTTCGCAAGCTCCTGCGCTTCCTTGAAGCGCGTCGTCAGCGCCATCTGCCGCATGTCGAGCGCCGCGCGGGTGCGGGGCGGCAGGACGGCGGCCTGCAGCTTCTTGTCGAGCCCGGGGTTCGCCTCCAGCGCCGCGTCATGGGCGGCCTGGTCGGTGACCTTCACCACCAACGGGCGGAAGACGATCTGCCCCGGGATGAGGAGATGGGCCGAGAGGTTCCGGTCGCCGGCGCGGAGCTGCAGCACGGCGAAGTCGATATGCGCGACCAGCCGGAAGGTGCAGCCGGCCTTCAGGGCCTCGTAGGTCTCCACCGGCAGCTTGACCTCGCCGACGCCGAGCACCCGGTTGATGGCGCCCGCCACTTCGCCGAGCGACTTGGCGCCGAGGGCAGAGGTGAAGCGCTCGGCCATCTTCTTGCTGGCGCCGTCGTTGCGCTCGGGGCGGCCCTCGCCGCCCGATTTCGCCACGAAGAAGATCAGCCCGTTCGGCAGGCGCATGTTGCCCTCGATGCCGGGTGCGACGATCGCCTCGCCGGTCTCGGCATTCCATTCCCAGACGGCGCTGGCGAGCGCCGGGGCGGCGGAGGGATCCTGCAGGACGGCGGTGCGGGTCTTGCCCGGCACGGCGGCGATGTCGAAATCGATCTTGTTGAGCTTCAGCCTCATATCGGCCCTCCCCCTTGTTGGTCTTCCCTCGCCCGGCGCCCGGGCGCCGTCAAGCCGGTCCCGTCAAGCCGGTGCCGTCAAGCGGCGCCGGAGCCCATCCCCGCCTCGCGGGCGATCTCGGCCCGCGACTTGCGCGCCCGCTCGGTGGCGGATTTGAGCTGCCCGCAGGCGGCCATGATGTCTTCCCCCCGCGGCGTGCGGATCGGCGAGGCATAGCCGGCCTTGTGCACGATGTCGGCAAAGGCGCGAATGCGGTTGTTGGACGAGCGCTTGTAGGGCGCCCCCGGCCATTCGTTGAACGGGATGAGGTTCACCTTCGCCGGGATGCCCTCGATGAGCTTCACCAGCCGCCGCGCATCGGCGTCGCTGTCGTTCACCCCGTCGAGCATAACGTATTCAAAGGTGATCCGTTCGGAGTTCGACAGCCGCGGATATTCCTTCAGCGCCGCGAGCAGCGTCTCGATGTTCCAGCGCTTGTTGATCGGCACCAGCCTGTCGCGCACCTCGTCGGTCGTCGCGTGGAAGCTGACGGCAAGGAGGCAGCCGATCTCCTCAGCCGTCCGCGCGATCTCCGGCACGACGCCGGAGGTCGACAGCGTGATCCGCCGGCGCGAGAGGGCCAGCCCCTCGCCGTCCATCGTGATCTTCATCGCGTCGCGGACATTGTCGAAATTGTAGAGCGGCTCGCCCATGCCCATCAGCACGACATTGCTCAAAAGCCGCGTCTCGTCCTTCGGCGCGCCGGGCTCCGGCCATTCGCCGAGGTCGTCCCGCGCCAGCATCACCTGCCCGACGATCTCGGCGGCGGTGAGGTTGCGCACTAGCTTCTGGGTTCCGGTGTGGCAGAACGAGCAGGTGAGCGTGCAGCCGACCTGGGACGAGATGCAGAGCGTGCCGCGATCTTCCTCCGGGATGTAGACCGTCTCGACCTCGTGCCCGCCGTTGATGCGGACGAGATACTTCCGGGTGCCATCCTCCGAGACCTGCCGCGAGACGATCTCGGGCAGGCGTATCTCGAAATGCTCGGCGAGGAGCGCCCGGTACGGCTTGGCGAGGTTGGTCATCGCGTCGAAATCGCGGACGCCCCAGTGATAGACCCATTGCCAGAGCTGGTTCAGGCGCATCTTCGCCTGCTTCTCCGGCGTGCCGGCCTCGATGAGGGCGAGGCGCATCTGCTCCCGCGTCAGGCCGACGAGGTTGCGCTTCCCCTCGGCCGCCTCGCGGCGGGGGATGGTCAGCACGTCTTGCGTGATCGGGGCGGCGTGGGCTTCGGTCATCGTCATTCCTCGGGGCAGGCCCGCCATATAGTGCCTTTGCCGCCAGACGCAAAGTCAAACGCGGGCGAGGGGCTTGCGGGCGGGCGCCGGGCTGCCCAGCTTCGGGGCGACACGGGAAGGAGCGACAGATGCCCCGCGCGATCCTCTGGCAACGCTTCGAAGGGGCGGCGGTCTTCGCCGCGGGCCTCGCCATCTACCTCGGCGTGGCGCCGGGCCTGCCCTGGTGGGCGGCGATCCTTCTGTTCTTCGCGCCCGACCTCAGCTTCGGCGGATACCTCGCCGGCCCGAAGGTCGGTTCGGTCGTCTACAACCTCGTGCATGTCTATGCCTTCGGCGCACTCGTGCTCGCGGCCGGCATCGTCACCGCCTCGCTGCCCCTCGCCGGGCTCGGCGCGCTCTGGCTGGCGCATTCCGGCTTCGACAGGATGTTCGGCTACGGGCTGAAGCTGCCCGAGGGCTTCAACCAGACGCATCTGGGCGAGATCGGCCGCAAGGGCTGAACCTCACTCGGGCTCTCCGATCTCGACGATATGGCCATCGGGGTCGCGGCAGCGGAAGACCCGCTGCCCCCAGGCCTGCACTTCGATGCCATGTATGATCTCCGCCGCTGCGGAGACCCGTGCGAAGGCCGCCTCGAGCTCCGGCTCCTCGAAATAGAGCACCAGATTGCCGCGCCCCCAGGGCCCGGCCTCTACCGGCGGCTGCCCGAAGATCGTCCGGTGGAGCGCCGCCCCCTCGTGGATGGCAAAGCCACCCTCGAAGATCACGACGGCGCCCTCCGCCTCGGTCACGCGGAGGCCGAGCACGCCCTCATAGAAGCGCCGCGACCGCTCGAGATCGGCGACGAACGGCAGGGGATTGACGAATCTCACCCCGTCTTTGCTCCAGAAAAATCCTCAGGGGGGATCTCGGGGGGCGCGAGCGCCCCCCGAGGCGGGGGGTCGCCACCCGAGTGCGCCATTGGTTCAAGCACCAATGGCGACGGGGCGGCCGCCCCCGCGCATCCCGATGAGATCAGCTCGTGCAGCGCCGCTCCGCTTCCTCGATCGCGGCGGTCACGCCGAGTAGCGAGAAGGTATCCTGCGTCGTCGTCCCGCGCCCGGAGACGCCTGTGAGGATAGCAGAGGATCCGGCCTTCAGCGCGGTGACGATGCGGGCATCGTCCTCCGGCGTCGCCGGCCAGGCCCATTCGCCTTCGGTGAAGAGCTGGAACTCGGTGCCGCCGATATCCAGCGTCACGGTGGAGCCGCCCGCGAAGGGATAGCCGCCGGTGAACGTCACCTGACCGTTCACGCCCTGCTCGGGCCGGTAGAAGACGAACAGGAGCGTCTCGCCGCGCGTCACCGAGACGGGCGAGCCGTCGCGGGTGTTGAGCTGCTCCTTCGGTGCGGAGACCGCGAAGCACTCCGTCGGATTCGTCTCCTGGAAGACGCTCCAATCCGTCGCGGCGGCGACGCGGTTGTCGGTTTCTTCCTGCGCCAGGGCCGGGCCTGTCAGGCCGGCCAGGGCCAGGGCAGCTACTGCGGCGATGCGTGGAAACATCAGGGCGAACCTCCGTCTTGCCTCGTTACGGGCCCCGCCCGGCGCTTCATGCGCGCATTTGAGGGGTGGCAGGGGGCCGCTCGTCTCGATAGCAGAGGTTGTGCAACAAATCGCGGCGCGGGGAAAGTCCCCCGATCTCACAGCTTTGCGCGGATTCGTGCCGGCGCCGCTCGACCAGCGAATGAGGCAGGCTATGGAGCATCGCGTCGATCTCGTGGAAATCTGGCGGGGCGGACGGCTGGAAAGCGTCCACGCCGGGCATGTGGTTATTGCCAATGCGGCCGGCGAGGTGGTGCAGAGCCATGGCAATGCCGGCGCCATCATCTACCCCCGCTCCGCCGTGAAGATGATCCAGGCCCTGCCGCTCATCGAAAGCGGCGCCGCCCATGCCGCCGGGCTCACCAGCGAGCAGCTCGCGCTCTCCGGCGCCTCGCACCGGGGCGCGGCGATCCATACCGAGCGGGTCTCGGCCTGGCTGGACGAGCTCGGACTCGGCGAACCCGACCTGCGCTGCGGCGCGCATATGCCGGGCAACGAGGCGGCGCGGAACGGGCTCATTCGCGCCGAGGAGGAGCCCTGCCAGATCCACAACAACTGCTCTGGCAAGCATGCGGGCTTCCTGACGCTGACGAAGCATTTGGGCGCGGGGCCGGAATACATCGAGGTCGATCACCCGGTGCAGAAGGCCGTCCGCGAGGCCTTCGAGGAGGTGACGGGCCGCGCCTCGCCCGGCTACGGGATCGACGGCTGCTCGGCCCCGAACTTCGCCTGCCGGCTCGACGATCTCGCCCGCGGCATGGCCCGCTTCGCCGCCGCCCCCGGCCAGTCCGGCCGCCGCCCCGAGGCCATGGTGCGCATCGCCGAGGCCATGCGGACCCATCCCGAGCTCATCTCCGACGAGGGCGCCGCCTGCACCGAGCTCATGCGCGCCTGCGGCGGCCGCGTGACGATCAAGGGCGGGGCGGAGGGCGTCTATACGGCGATCCTGCCCGACCTCGGGCTCGGCGTCGCGCTCAAGATCGCCGACGGGGCGTCGCGGGCCGCCGAGGCCGCCATCGCCGGCGTGCTGGCGGGTCTGGGCGTGCTCGACCGCGCCTCGCCCGCCTATCAGGAACATGCCGAGAAGAAGCTGGTGAACTGCCGGGGCATCGCCGCCGCGGAGACGCGGCTCGCCCCCGCGCTGCGGTAGGACTGGCCGAGAGGCCGGGGGGCTGCCGGCCACCGATGGCCCCCCGCGGCGAGCAAGGACGGGCGGCTTGATGTCAGGCCGCTTGCCCATCGCGCCCGCCCCTCGTAGCGTCGCCCCATGCGTTTCGCCCTCAGTCAGCGCCGCCGGTTCTCCGACCTCTCCGAGCAGGAGGTGCTGGCGCTCGCCATCTCCTCCGAGGAAGATGATGCGCGCATCTACCGGACCTATGCCGAGCGGCTCCGCGCCGATTATCCCAATTCCGCCAAGGTCATGGACGGCATGGCCGCGGAGGAGGACACGCACCGCCACCGGCTGATCGAGGCGCATCGGGCCCGCTTCGGCGAGTTCGTGCCGCTCATCCGCCGCGAGCATGTGGCGGGCTATTACGCCCGCCGGCCGGTCTGGCTGGTCGAGAACCTCTCCCTCGCCCGCATCCGTGCCGAGGCGGCGCGGATGGAGCGGGATGCCGCCGCCTTCTACGCCCATGCCGCCAGCGCCAGCACCGATGCGGCGACCCGGGCGCTCCTCGGCGACCTCGCCGCCGCCGAGGCCGGGCACGAGGCCGCCGCCGAGGGGCTCGAGGCCGCGCATCTGGGCGAGGCGGCGCGCGAGACGGAGGCCGCGACCGAACGCCGGCAATTCGTGCTGACCTGGGTGCAGCCGGGCCTCGCCGGGCTGATGGACGGCTCTGTCTCCAGCCTCGCGCCGATCTTCGCCACCGCCTTCGCGACGGAGGATCCGCATACGACCTTCCTCGTCGGGCTCGCCGCCTCCGTCGGCGCCGGCATCTCGATGGGCTTCACCGAGGCCGCTTCCGACGACGGGCAGATCTCCGGCCGGGGCTCGCCGCTCAAGCGCGGTGTGGCTACCGGCGTGATGACCACGATTGGCGGGCTGGGGCACGCCCTGCCCTATCTCATCCCGCATTTCTGGACGGCGACGGTGATCGCGCTGATCGTCGTCTTCATCGAGCTCTGGGCCATCGCCTGGATCCAGAACCGCTTCATGCAGACGCCCTTCCTCCGCGCCACCTTCCAGGTGGTCCTCGGCGGCGCCCTCGTCTTCGCCGCGGGCGCGCTCATCGGGGCCGGGTGATGTATCGCAAGGGCGAGGTCAGCTACGAGCCGCTCCCCCTGCCCGACCGAGTGCAGCGGGAACCGGAGGAGGCGCAGGCCGCCGCCGAGGCCTTCCTCGCCTATATGCGCAAGCGTCATTCGGTGCGCGCCTTCTCCGACCGGCCGGTGCCGCGGGAGGTGGTCGAGGCGATCGTCGCCACTGCCGGCACCGCCCCCTCCGGCGCCAATCACCAGCCCTGGCATTTCGCCGCCATCGCCGATCCGGCGATGAAGGCGCGGGTGCGCGCGGCGGCGGAGGAGGAAGAGAAGGCCTTCTACAGCGGCGGCGCCGGCGACGAATGGCTCGCGGCGCTCGAGCCCATCGGCACCGGCGCCGAGAAGCCGCATCTGACGACGGCGCCCTGGCTCATCGTCATCTTCGCCCAGCGCTGGGGCGAGACGGAGGACGGCGCGCGCTACAAGAACTACTACGTGCCCGAAAGCGTCGGCATCGCCACGGGCTTCCTCATCGCCGCGATCCACCATGCGGGGCTCGTCTGCCTCGAGCACACGCCGAACCCGATGCGGTTCCTGACCGAGATGTGCGGCCGCCCGGCGAGCGAGAAGCCGGTGATGATCCTGCCCGTGGGCTACCCGGCGGAGGATGCGACGGTGCCCGCCGTCGCCAAGCGCAAGAAGCCATTGGGGCAGATCCTCACGACCTTCGAGTGAGGAATTCTCACGGAAACGAGGCAGCCTACCACATGGTCGCGGCGGCCCGGCCCGGCCAGTCGGCGTCATAGCCCGCGCCGTCGAAGCCCGCCTTGATGCCGGCCAGCATGTCGCCGACCGTGGGCAGCCCCTCGCTCTCGTCGCCGGCGGTCCAGAGCCGCGCCCGCAGGATCGCGCGCGCGCATTGGGAATAGACCTCCTCGATCCGCACGATGACCACCGTGCGCGGCAGGGCACCCTGCCGCTCGAAGCGGGCGCGCATCGCCTCGTCCGCCGTCACCCGGGCACGGCCGTTGACGCGGATGACATTGGTGGAGCCGGGCACCATGAACATCAGCGACACGCGCGGGTCGCGCACGATGTTCCGCAGCGAATCCATCCGGTTGTTGCCGCGCCAGTCGGGCAGCGCCACCGTGCCTGCGTCGAGGATCTCCACCACCGGGCCGTCATCGCCGCGCGGCGAGGCATCCGTGCCCTCGGGGCCGATGGTGGAGAGGATGAGGAAGCGCGAGGCGGCGATCCAGCGGCGGTATTCCTCCGTCAGATGCGGCGTGACCTTGATGACGGAGGCTTCGCCCGGCGTGCCGTAGAGCGCCTCGAGCCCCGCGATGTCGTCGATGAACTCCATGGCTCAGCTCCCTTGCGCCTTCGCCTCCGCCGCCAGCCGGTCGGAGGCCGCCTCGATCTCGCGCTCGAGCCGCGTCATCAGCGCCGCGCTCGTCAGTCCCGGCGGGATCGGCGGCAGGAACTCCACCACCGCGAGCCCGGGCTTCCTGAGGATTCCGCGCTTCGGCCAGAAGAGCCCGACATTGGTGGCGGCGGGCACGCAGGGCTGCTTCAGCTCCTGATAAAGCGCCGCCGCGCCGACCTTGTAGGGCGCTTTCACCCCGGGAGGGACGCGCGTGCCCTGCGGATAGATCACCAATTGCCCGGGCAGCGACCGGCCGGCCTGCACATCGGCCACCATCTTGCGGATGGCCTCGGCCCGCCGCCCCCGGTTCACCGGGATGCAGCCCATCCGCCAGGTGTACTGGCCGAGGAAGGGCGTCCACAGAAGCTCGCGCTTCATGATGAACTTCGGCCGCGGCATGACGGAGAAGATGACGATGATGTCGAGGAAGCTCTGGTGCTTGGCGGCGATCAGCACCTCGCCTGTCGGGATCTCGCCCCGCACCTCCGTCCGCAGGTCCAGCATCACGCGCAGGAGCCAGCGGCAGCTATGCGCCCAGGCATGGGCGGCGGCGGTGGCGCCCTTGGGCGTGGCGAGCGCATAGGGGAAGTAGACGATCGCGACGAGCCCCATGAGCGTATAGGCGATGGCCACGAAGGCCAGCGACTTCACCCATTGCCAGCTCACGATTCGGCCCTCAGCCGGGTGAGCGCCGCCGAGCGGCTCGCCCAGAAGGCGGCGATGGCCGCCACCGGCGGGATCGTCAGCGGCAGGAGCCACGAGGCCCCCGCGAAGCCGAGCCCCGTGAGGAAGCCCCCCGCCACATCGGAGCGGGGCAGGATGAGAAGCGCCGCGGTGCCGAGCACCGTCCCGCCCAGCGCGCCGAGGAGCGCCCGCATCGTGAAGCGGCGCACGAAGGCGCGGGCGATGTAGACATCCCGCGCGCCGACGAGGCGGAGCACGCGGATGATCTGCGCATTGGCGGCGAGCGAGGATTGCACGGCCAGCGTCACCATCGCCACCAGCGCCGCGCCGATGAGCAGCGTCGAGAGCGTCGCGAGGAGCCGCAGCCGCCCGGCGGCTGCCACCAGCGGCTCGCGCCAGCGGGCATGATCGTCGAGCACGGCGCCGGGCACCTCGGCGACCAGCCGGGCGCGGAGGCCGGCCGGGTCGAAGCCCTCGCCCTCCTCGACGATCTCGACGAGCTGCGGCAGCGGCAGGCTATCCAGCGGCAGATCGGGCCCGAACCACGGGGCGAGGAGCGCCTCCTGCTCCTCCGCCGTCAGCGCATGGGCCTCGGCGACGCCGGGCGTCTGGCCGAGCACGCGGAGCGCGGCGGCGGTCTGGGCCGCCATCTCCTCCGCCGGGGCGGAGATGCGGAGCGTCGAGGTGCGCGCCAGCTCCTCCGACCACCGGTCGGCGAGCCGGCCGGTCGCGGCCGAGAAGGCGAGCGCGAAGACGGCGAGGAAGGCCATGGCGGCGGCGGCGCCCAGCGTCAGCCAGGAGGTGAAACCCGAGGGCGGCACGGCCCGGTCGGCGCCGCGATCCCCGGTGACGAGCGACAGAAGGCGGGGGAGCACCGGCATCAGAGCCCCGCCCCCGCCATCTGCAGCCGGCGGTCCTTCAGGCGCAGCACCCGGGCGGAGACCATGCCCTTCGCCGCCCGGATCAGCTCGAGGTCATGCGTGGCGATGAGCACCGCCTTGCCCATCCGGTTGAGCTCGACGAGGAGCTTCAGCAGCCGCTGCGACATCTCCCAGTCGATGTTGCCGGTCGGCTCGTCGGCGATGATGACATCGGGCGAGGTGATGACCGCCCGCGCCAGCGCCGCCCTCTGCCGCTCGCCGCCCGAAAGCTGCGGCGGCAGTTGTCCGGCCTGCTGGGTGAGGCCGACCCAGGCGAGGAGGTCGCGCAGGTCCCCCTCCGCCCCGCCGCCGGGGCGGCCGGCGACGGTGAGCGGCAGGGCGATGTTCTCGGCCAGCGGCAGATGGTCGAGGAACTGGCAATCCTGATGGACGACGCCGATCCGCCGCCGCGTCAGCGCCAGCGCGTCGCGGCTGAGGCCCCGCCGCTCCTCTCCGAAGAGCGTGACCTCGCCGGCGGTGGCGGTGAGCTCGCCGTAGCAGAGCTTCAGAAGCGTCGTCTTGCCGGCGCCCGAGGGGCCGGTCAGGAAATGAAATGACCCCGGCGCGAGCGTCAGGCCGAGGCCCGAAAACAGCTCGGCCCCGCCATAGGTATAGGCCACGTCCTTGAGCTCGATCACTCCGCCCCTCCCGGCTGTCCGCGCTTATTGCCGAATATCGGCAACAGGATCAATCGCGCCGCCGCCGTGGTCCTTGGCGGATGCGGGCGGGCTGGGTAAGGGTGCGAGGGAAGAAGAGCAGTCGAGCGGCAGGAAACCGCCGGGAGAAGCACCGCGCATGCGCCTGATCTGCCCCAATTGCGGCGCTGAATACGAGGTTCCGGACGACGTGATCCCCGACGAGGGGCGCGACGTGCAATGCTCTGCGTGCTCTCACACCTGGTTCGAGCGCCCCGGCGCCTCGGTGGCGGAAGAGGCGGCGCCCGCGCCGCCGCCCGCCCGGCGGATGCCGCCGCCGGTGGCGGAACCCGAGGGGATGGAGGACCTGCCCGCCTCGCTCCGCGCGCTCGCCGAGCCGCCCGGCGGCCGCACCCCCGCGCCCGGGGCGCCGCCCGCCCCCCGCCGCGTCACGCCGCCGCCCCCGCGGGAGGAGCCGGAAGAGGCGCCGATGCGGCCCTCGGTCACGCCCGAGATCGCCGCCATCCTCCGCGAGGAGGCCGCCCGCGAGGCCGAGCAGCGCCGCCGCGAGCGCATGGGCGGGATGGAGACGCAGACGGAGCTGGACCTGCCCGAGGCCGCGCGCGCCGCGCCCGCGCCGACGCCCGCCCCCGATGCCCCCGATCCTGAAGACCCGCCCCTCCGCCGCCGCCCCGTGCGGCCGGGTTTCGGCGGGGCGGACAGCGCCGCCCCCCGCCGGGAGCTGCTGCCCGATATCGACGAGCTTCACACCTCGCTCCGCCCCGAGAGCGAGCCGGAACCGGCGGAGGAGCCGGAGGATACGGCCGCCGTCACCCGCCGCGGCTTCCGGCGCGGGTTCTCGCTGACGCTCTTCGCGCTAGCGATCCTGGCCCTGGCCTATGCTTTCGCGCCGAATCTCTCCGAGCTCTTCCCGGCGGCGGCACCGGCGCTGGAGCGCTATGTGGATGCCGTGAACGCCGGCCGCGTCTGGCTGGACGTGGAGCTGCAGTCCCTCACCACCCGGCTGAACAACATCGCCGGCGACAGCTGAGCGGCCGCGGGCCCCTCCGGGCCCGCCCTCTCAGAACCGCTCGAGGAGCCTGCGCAGGTAATCGAGCTCCAGCTTCGGACGCTCGCGTTCGGAGGAGCGGCGCCGGATCTCTTCCATCAGCTCGTCGGCCCGTTCGGAGAGGTCCTGACTGCCGAGGAGGTTCTCGTCGGTGCCGAGCTGGCCGGCCTCGCCCATCTCGCGCCCGAGCGGGTCGCGGCGGAGCGGCGCGACCTGACCCATGGTCTGGCCTTCGCCCTGGCCCTGGCCGGGCTCCGTTTCCTGCTGGTTCTGCGCCAGCGCCTCGCCGAGATTGCGCATCCCGTCGCGGAGCGCGTTCATCGCCTCCGCCTGGCGGTCGATCGCCTCGGCGAGGTCGCCCTCGCGCAGGGCATCCTCGGCGCCCTCCATGGCGCCCTCGGCGCGGTCCAGCGCCTCGCGGGCCGCATCGGCCTCGTCGCCGCCGGTATAGGGCAGGTTCTGCCGCTGGCGGTTCAGTTCGCGCCGGAGCGATTCCTGCCGCTCGGCGAGCGAGCCCGGGCCGCCGGGCTGATCCTCGGCGCCGCCCTCGCCGCCCTGGCCGTTCTCGCCCTGGCGGCCGTCCTGCGCCTCGCCGGCGCCGGGGCTCTGGCCTTCGCCCTGCTGGCCGGGCTCGCCTTGCTGGCCCTGCTGCCCCTCCTGACCATTCTGGCCGAACTGCTCCTGCAGCTCCTGGAAGCTCTCGTCCGTCAGGCCCTGCTGGTCGCGGAGCGTCTCGGCGAGATCCTCCATGCTCTGCTGACCCGGCGTGTTCATCCCCTGGCCGCCCTCGGCCTGCTGCATCTGCAGGTTGTCCATGAGCTGGTTGAGCTCTTCCATGAGCTCCGCCGCCTCGGCCATCCGGCCCTGCTCCATGAGCTCCTGGATCTGATCCATGAGCGCGTCGATCTCGTCCTGCGTGATCGTCTGCATCTCGTTCTGGGCGCTCTGCGGCTGGTCGGCCTGGTTCTCCAACGGCTGGGCATTCTGCGCGAGCATCTGCATGTAATCGTCGGTGGCGTCGCGGAGCTCGTTCATCAGCTCCTGGATCTCCTCCTCGCTGGCGCCGTTGCGCATCGCCTCCGCCAGCCGGTCGCGGGCGCGCTCGAGCCGGGCGCGGGCATCGGCCAGCGTGCCGTCCTCGAGCTGCACGGCGAGCTCCCAGAGCGCGGCGGCGAGCTCGTCCTGCTGCTCGGCCGTCAGCGCCCCCGCCTCGAGGTAGCCTGAGAGGCGCCGGAGCGTGAAGGAGAGCCGCAGATAGGTGATCTCGTTCGGGAAGAAGCCCTGCGGCTCGTAGGCGATCGTGCGCAGCATCCCCAGGACGCGCCGCGCATTCTCCCGCGACCAGAGGAGGTCACGCCGCTGCTCGATCACCGCCCGGGCGATGGGCTGGAAGAAGCGGCGGCCGGGGAGGATCATCTCCATGGGCGCGGCGGCGCCGGTCTGGCCGGCGGCATCGGTCACTTCCAGCGTCAGCGTGACAGGGAGGTTGGCCCAGGGATGTTCCGAAAAATCCTCCACCAGCCGTTCGGTGAAAGCCTCGCGGCTGCCGGTGAAGGGCATCGGCAGGTCGACGATCAGCGGCTCGCGCGGGTCGGGCTCGGCCGCGAGGCCATGGGCCCGCTCCACCGCGCCGAGATCGAGCGAGAGCGTGGCCGCGCCGGAGACGACGCCGTAATCGTCGGTCGCGGCGAAGGGCTGGCTCATCTCGCCCGTCCCCTCGACCTGCAGCGGCCCGTCGAGCCGCACTTCGGGCGGCATGTCCGCCGTCACGCGCACCTGCCAGGTGGCGCCATCGGCGCCCTCGATGGCCAGCCGGCCGTCCTGGCGGATGGTGAAGCTCTGCCGCTCGTCGGCGGCGGAGGGCACATTGCCGGTGCGGCCCGAGACGGTCTCCGCCACCGCCAGAGCGCCGACCTCGCCGTAAAGGCGGAGCGTCACGACCGAGCCTTCGGGGACGCTGAGGGGCCCGGCGGGAATATCGGCGAGGTAGAGCGAGGGGCGGCCCGTATAGGCCGGCGGCTCCACCCAGCCCTCCCAGGCGGGGCCGGAGGCGAGCGCGGCGCCGGGCCCGCCGGCCACCTCGCCCGGCAGGGCGATGCGGAAGAGCGAGCCGAAGAGGAGCGCGGTGACGAGAAGGAGCGCCGCGATATAGCGCAGCCCGTAGCGGTCGCGCGACGACAGGCGGTAATCGCCGGCCACCGGCCTCGCCCTGGCCGCCGCCGCCGCCATGCGCCTTTGATGCGCGGCCCAGACAGCTTCGGAGGCGGCATCGCCGGCGCCGATGGCCTGGGCATCGGCCAAAGCCGCGATGGGCCGGCCCGGCATGGCGGCATCGACGCGCGCCAGCGCCTCGTCCCGGGACGGCCAGCGGAAGCGGCGAAGCCCGAGCCCGAAGGTCATGAGCAGCGCCGCCCCGAAGCCGAGCCCGGAGATCCAGTAGAGCTCCACCGGCGCGGCGCGCAGCCAGCCGGCGGCGAGCATGGCGAGGGCCAGCCCGGCCGCGATCCAGAACGGCCAGAAGGCGCGGCAGAGACGTTCGGCCACCATCCCCGCGCGCGTCAGCGTCACGGGGCGGGAAATGTCCGGAAAAGAAGTGGGCGCGCGGCCCTCGGGATGTCTCAGCTCACTGCCTCTCTCTTTGAGGCCATCATCTATGCGCTTCACAGCCACGTGGGTAGGCTATCGCGCCCGATCATCTCTTCATAGCTCGGCCTTGGGCGGATAACCGCGAATTGATCCCCGCTCACCAGCACCTCCGGCACCAGCGGGCGGCCGTTGTATTCGCTCGCCATCACCGCGCCATAGGCCCCGGCGGAGCGGAAGGCGACGAGGTCGCCCTCGGTCAGCGGCGGCATCGGGCGGGCGCGGGCGAAGGTGTCGCCCGTCTCGCAGACCGGGCCGACGATGTCGTAGGGCCGGGGCTCGACGCCGGGCGCCGGCTCGGCCAGCGGCACGATGTCGTGCCAGGCGTCATACATCGCCGGGCGGATGAGATCGTTCATCGCCGCATCGAGGATCAGGAAGTCGCGGCCCTCGCCTTCCTTCAAATAAATGAGCGTCGAGACGAGGATCCCGGCATTGCCGGCGATGAGCCGGCCGGGCTCGATCTCGATCTCGCAGCCGAGATGGCCGAGCGTCCGCTGGACCATTTGCCCATATTCCACCGGCAGGGGCGGCGCGGAATTGGAGCGCTCATAGGGAATGCCGAGCCCGCCGCCGAGGTCGAGCCGGGAGATATCGTGCCCATCGGCGCGGAGGGCCTCGGTCAACTGGGCGACCTTGGTGAAGGCGGCCTCGAACGGGGCGAGCTCGGTGAGCTGGCTGCCGATATGCACGTCGATGCCGACAACCTTGAGGCCCGGCAGCGCCGCCGCCTCGGCATAGGCGGCGCGGGCCTTGGCGATGGGGATGCCGAACTTGTTCTCCGACCGGCCGGTGGCGATCTTGGCATGGGTCTTCGCGTCCACATCCGGGTTCACCCGGATGGTGACGGGGGCAACGGCGCCCATGCCGGAGGCGACCTCGGACAGCGCCCGCATCTCGGGCTCGCTCTCGAGGTTGAACTGGCGGATGCCCCCCTCCAGCGCCGCCGCCATCTCGCCCCGCGTCTTGCCGACGCCGGAAAAGACGATGCGCTCGCCCGGGATGCCGGCGGCCTTGGCCTTCAGGTATTCGCCGATGGAGACGACATCGACCCCGGCGCCGAGATCGCCGAGGAGCTTCAGGATCGCCACATTGCCGGCCGCCTTAGCGGCATAGCAGACGAGATGCGGGGTCTCGCCCAGCGCCTCGTCGAAAAGCCGGAAATGCCGGGTCAGCGTGGCGGCGGAATAGATGTAGACCGGCGTGCCGACGGCGGCCGCAATCTCCGCCACGGAGACATCCTCGGCATGAAGCTGGCCGGCGCGGTAGAGAAAATGATCCATGGCAAGGCTCATAGCAGAGCCGGCGGGGGCTTCAATCGGGAGTGGCGCCGGGGTGGAGAGGCCGGGGGGCCGGCCCGTTCCGGGCCGGGTGGAGGCTCTGCCTCCACACCTCCGAGGTATTTTTGGCCAGATGAAAGGGGATCAGGGCTTTTGGACGGGGCGGTGCGGACCGGGCGCGAGGGTTGCGGCGCGCCCGGGAGAGGGAGGCGGGCCGGGGCCGTCGATGGCGCGGCCGCGACGGCCGCCCAAGCGACCCGGGGGATCAGTCCTCGCCCGACGGGGCCGTCAGCTCCAGCGGCGAGGGGGCGGCCGCGAGGATGTCGGCGGTGGAGAGGGGCTCCAAGGGGCGGGCGAGCGCGGCGCGGGTGACCCAGAGCAGCCGCTCCTGCGCGCGGGTGATCGCCACATAGGCGAGGCGCTTCCAGAGCGGCTGGCCGGCCTCGACCCGGCCCATGCGCGCCGCGACCCAGAGGTCTGGGGCGAAGACCTGCACCTGCTCCCACTGGCTGCCCTGCGCCTTGTGGATCGTCACCGCGGCGCCGTGCAGGAACACCGCGCCCATCGTCGCGGCATAGGGCATGAAGGGCTCCTCCTCGCCGTCCTTCTCGATCTTCACGATCGAGGCGGCGGAAACCTGCGGCTCCTCCGCGCCGACGATCCAGAGCCGCGAGAAGCCGGGGCGCTTGCCGGGGCCGAGGTAGATGACCTGCGCGCCCTTGATGAGGCCGCGCGCCTCGAGATCCAGCCGCCGCTTGCGGTGCTTGAGCGGCAGCTCGATCCCGTCGCAGATGAGCGGCTCGCCGGGCAGCAGCATGTCCTCGGGCGCGCCATGCGCCTTGCGGAAGGCGCCGATCAGGCGGATGCGCGTGGCATTCCGCCAGACGAGCACCGGCGAGCGCGCCATCAGCCCCGCATCGGCGCGGGGGGCGAGCTGAACGCGGTCGTCGCGGGCGGCGGCCTCGGCGACCATCTGCTCGAAGCCGGCGAAATCGAGCGCGGGGTCGGCGAGGGCATGGGCGAGGTCGAGGATCGGGCTGTCCGCCTCCTGCCGGTGGATGCGGGAGAGGTCGAACCGCTGCGCCTCGCCCAGCCGGTCGAAGACCATGCCGCCCTCGCTCTTCACCGGGGGAAGCTGCGCGGGGTCGCCGAAGAGGACGAGCGAGGGGAAGATCTCCTTGAGGTCCTCGAACTGCTTGGCATCGAGCATCGAGCTTTCATCGACGAAGCCGATGTCGAGCGGCTCGTCGCGGCGCTTCCAGCCGGTGATGAAATCGGAGCCGCGCAGGCCCGCCGCCGCCAGCGCCGCGGGGACGGAGGCATAGGCCTGATAGGCGGCGAAGGCGCGGTCGAGCTGCTCGGGCGTCAGCCCCTCGACCTCCGGCCGGTCGCCCTGCCCCGCCAGCCATTCGGCGACCTTCTCGTATTCGGGGTCGTAGACCGGCGTGTAGATGATCCGGTGGATCGTGGTGGCGGGGACGCCCCGCGTGCGCAGGACGCTCGCCGCCTTGTTGGTGGGCGACAGGATCGCCAGCGTCCGCCGCTCCTTCCGCCGCCGCCCCTCGTAATCGCCGGAGACGAGGTCGACGCCGGTCTCCTTCAGGGCCTTGGTCAGCTCGGCGAGGAGCATCGTCTTGCCGGAGCCGGCCTTGCCGGTGATGGCGAGCACCTGCGAGGCGCCCTCGGGGCGCGGGCCGGTGCTGCCGTCGGCAAGGTCGATGCCCGCCTCCTGCAGCGCCTCGGCCAGCGCGTCCCAGGCCTGGGCCTGATCGGCGGAGAGGGTGAGGGCGGACATGGGGGCCAGACTAGCCCCCCTGCCGGGGGGCCGCCAGAGGCGAGGGGGATCGGGCCGGGGTTTCCTTGGGGGGTCTGCCTTGGCTTGCCCTATTCCGCCGCGACCGCAAGGGCCGAGCGGCGGGGCCCGGTCGTGGCCTCCCGATACCAGCCCTGCACCTGATCCTCCGTCACGCCGCTCCGGGCGCAGAGCCGGGCGCGGGCCTCGGGCTCGTAGGCCCAGAGGCCGACGCCGATGCGGGCCTCAAGTCCCAGCACCTCCGGCATGGCGCCGATGCCGCGGTACACGCGCAGCATCCGCTGGTCGAAGACGCCGACGAAATGCTGCAGCTCCGCCTGCCGCATCAGCTCCGAGCCGCCGAGGAGGAGCGCCGCCGCCACCTCCGGCCCCGCGCCGGGGGCGAGGCAGAGCCGGGTGCATTCCCAGATGAAGGGGCTGGTGATCGGCCCGCCGGCGATATGGGCGAAATGCTCGTTGACCATGGTGCGCCCGGTCGTCGGCAGGAAGCGGGCGGAGCCGAGGTGGGCGCCGTCCTCGCCCTGCCAGATGACGTAGAGCGGGTTGAGGGCGTCGTAGTCGTCGCGCTCCCACCCCCTTGCGTCGAGGGCGAGATCCCAGCCGAGGCGGCGGACGAATTGCTCCGCCCGGTGGCGGAACATGCCGTCTTCGAGCGCCGGCTCGGCGGCAAGATCATGGGCGTAGAGAAATCTGAGCATCTGTCCCTCCTCGCGGCTCTGTCGCGAGGAAAGATGCCCAAGGCAGGGTTAATGCCCCCCGGCCCCACCGGGCGTTGCGTAACTCACCCGTTGGCGGCGCGGCGCTCGGTGCGGTCCGGCATCTCGCGGCCGGGCCAGGCGCCGGGGGCCGCGCGGGCGGCGCCGGAGGTGACGATCAGCCCCTCGGCGATGGCCCGGGCCACGGCATGGATCGTGTTGAGCGCCGAGAGCTTGAAGCGCGCACTTTCGATATAGGCCCGGAGCGTATGTTCCGAGATCGACAGGATGTCGGCCACCTGCGCGCGGGCATAGCCCATGGCCAGGAAGGTCAGCGCCTCGATCTCGCGCGGGGAGAGGCCGCGGAGCGGCTCCGGCGCGCGGCTGCCTTCGAGCTCCAACGCCTTCTGGTGGAAGCAATGGGCGAGGAGGATCCACTCCCGCTTGCAGGCCGCCGTCAGCCGCGCCCAATCGTCTTCCGAGCGATTGTCCGACAGCGACAGGACCGCATACTGCCCGTTCGGCCCGCGGATCGGCACGGAGAAGCCCTGCCGCCCGACGCCGTGGCGGAGCGCATCCTCGCGGAAGGCGCGGGTGATCTTGCCGGACCAGTCGAGATCCTTCCAGTCCACCGGGTGGAAGCGCTGGAAGCAGCCGATGACGACGGGATCGATGCGGATGTAATCCTCGGCCACGTAGCGGGCGACCCAGACGGGGTCGTAGGAGCCGCAGCCATATTGCTCGCCGTCGGGCGAGACCCAGTGATAGACCACATGGGCGACGGAGTAGCGCTCTCTCAGCGACAGGATCAGCTCCTGCATGCGCTCAAGCCCAGTGGCGGCCTCCAGCTCCTCCAGAAACGTCTTTAGTCTCATGGCACCCTCCCGGCACAGGCGGCGGCCGGCTCTCCGACGCGGTCTCGATGGCGGCGACGAGCGCTGCTTCCCGCAGGGCCTCAGCCGTCGCCGGCAGGCCGTTGGCGCGGGCATGGGCGCCGAGGTCCGAGAGCACGTCGATGATCCAGTCGTTCCACATGAGACAATCCTGACGATTGGTTAACAGGTGACTAATCCCGACAGCCTATCGTCAACGCAGGTGACCAGACCACTCGCGGCTTCGGTCCCCCCCGAAATGGCGGGGGCTCCTGCGGCCAGGCCCCTAGCGGCGCAGGAGCGAGAAGGCGGCGGAGGCGGCCCAGCCGGCGAAGGCGGCGAGGCTGAGCGCGAGGAGCCCGTAGAGCGGCGCGAAGTTCTGGGCGAGGTTGTAGAGCCAGCGCTCGAGCCCGACCTTGAAGACGGGGATCTGCGCATGGAGCTCGTCGACCACCTCGCCGTTGCGAGTGAGGAGGATGCGTGCCTGATAGGCGCCCTCGGTCAGGTTCGCGGGCAGGGTCATCCTTGTGCGGAAAAGCGTCGATTCGGCGAAATCGACCTCGCCCTCCATCATCCGGTAGAAGCCCTGCCTCCCGCGGATGCGCATCAGCGCTTCGGTGTAATCCGCCGAGTTCAGCACCTGGTTGCCGACGGAGCGGATCGCATGGGGCAGCGTCACGCCGTAGCGCATGTCCTCTGTGTAGGTCAGCACTTCCTCCAGCGGCGCCGAGGTGGCGACGGCGTAATAGGAGGGCGCGGCGTCGATGAGCACATGCTCGGTGTTCACCCAGATGCCGAAGCGCCGCTCCTTGTGGCGGACGGTCACCGGCCGCGTGGGGCCGGAGATGGTGACGATCACCTGCGCCGGATCGGCCGGCAGGGGCGACTCGCGGGCGATGGCCCCGAAGATCAGAAGATCGTCGCCGTCGAAGGTGGCGGTGATCGCCACCTCCTCCTGGCTGAGGCCGAAGACCAGACGCTCCTGCGCCGCGACGGGTGCCGTGGCGGGCACCGCGAGGAGGAGGACGAGGAGGAGGGCCAGGCGCTTCATCTCGCCGCCTCGATGGAGAAGAGATCGCCGGGATGCAGCACCAGCTCGAGCCCGAGCTGGATGCAGACGCCGAGGACGAGAAGCGCGAGGAGGATCCTCAGTTGCTCGGCCCGCATCCGCGCGCCGATGCGGGTGCCGAACTGGGCGCCGATGACGCCGCCGACGATCAGCAGAAGCGCGAGCACGAGGTCGACGCTGTGCGAGGTGACGGCGTGCAGCATCGTCGTGAAGGCGGTGACGAAGAGGATCTGGAAGAGCGAGGTGCCGATGACGACCTTGGTGGGCATCCCCAGCAGGTAGATCATCGCCGGCACCATGATGAAGCCACCGCCGACGCCCATGATCGCCGCCAGCACGCCGACGGCGAGCCCGACCATGAGCGGCGGGATGACGGAGATGTAGAGGCCCGAGACGCGGAACTTCATCTTGAAGGGCAGCGCATGGACCCAGTTGTGCCGCCGCCGCTTCGGCACCGCCCCGGCGCGCTGGCGGAGGAGCGCCCGCAGGCTCTCCGCCAGCATCATGGCGCCGACGATGCCGAGGAAGACGACGTAGCAGAGCGAGACGGCCAGATCGACCTGCCCGACCCGCTTGAGGATGTTGAAGACGACGACACCGAGCGCCGAGCCGACGAGGCCGCCGACGAGCAGCACCATCCCCATGACGAGATCGACGTTCCGCCGTCGCAGATGCGCCAGAAGCGCCGAGACCGACGAGGCGACGATCTGGTTGGCGGAGGAGGCCACGGCGACCGCCGGCGGGATGCCGACGAAGAACAGCAGCGGCGTGATCAGAAAGCCGCCGCCCACCCCGAAGAGCCCGGAGAGCAGCCCCACGAGGCCGCCGATGCCGAGGAGCAGGAAGGCGGAGACAGAGACTTCGGCGATCGGCAGATAGATGGTCATGGTCGCGCGCGCACCCCCCTGCCGATCAACTGAACACCTCTTGGCGACGCCTTGCCAGAGCCGGGCGGAGAAAAGAAGCCCTCATGGGGATTTGCGGTCATGGCCTGCCCGCTCGGCAGGCGGGGCGGCGGGAAGGGGGGGCGAAACGGCCCGGCAGGGCCGGCCGAGCGGCCCGGCCCCGGGCCACGGCTCTCAGGCGGTGCCGCTGGCCCGCGACATCTCGGCGAAGAGCCGGATGCGCGCCTCTTCGAGCGGCGCGGCGCGGCCGAAGCGCCAGCCCTGGCCGAAGACGCAGCCGAGCCGGAGGAGCTGGGCGCGCTGGTCGTCGGTCTCGACGCCCTCGGCGATCACCGACACCCCGAGCCCGCCCGCGATCTGCAGGAAGCCGGCGAGGAGCACCTCCACCGAGGGGTCCACGCCGAGCCCCTGCACGAAGCTCATGTCGATCTTGAGCTCGTCGAACTCGAGCTGCCGCAGGTGCTGGAAGCTGGCGAAGCCGGTGCCGAAGTCGTCGAGCGAGATGCGCACGCCGGCGCGGCGGAATTCGGCGACGGATTTCTGAATCATCGAGCCGGCGCGGGCGATGAACACATCCTCGGTGATCTCGAAGGTGATATGCCGCGCCGCCTCCGGCGCATCGTCGAGCAGGCGCTGCAGCTCCTGCTGGCCCGACAGCGTCGCCAGCGCCACCTCGGGCACGTTGAGCGAGACGCGGCCCGGGTCGAGCCCCTCCTTCAGAAGGGCGGCCACATCGGCGAGCACATGGCTGGCGATGCAGTGGAGGAAATCCCCCTGAAGCCCGAATTCGTTGATCAGCGGCAGGAAGCGCCCGGGCAGCAGCACGCCGCGCTCGCCATCCTCCCAGCGGGCCAGCGCCTCGAAACCGACGATCTCGCCGGTATCGAGCCGCACCTTCGGCTGATACCAGGGGCGGATATGCCCCGATTGCAGCGCCTCGATGACGGCCTGCCGCTCCTGCAGCGAGGGCCGCGGCTGGAAGTAGGACGGATCGTAGATGACCGCTCGCGTCTCGTTGTCCGACTTGGCGCGATACATCGCCTGATCGGCGGCGGCGCAGATCGCCGAGACGGTCGCCAGCCCGTCGGTGGCGATGGCGATGCCGATGGAGGCGGTGACCCGAAGGAACTTGCCGCGGAACTCGATTGGCGCCTCGAGCCGGCGGGCGAGCGAGACGGCGAAGCGCTCCGCGTCCTCGGCATTGGTGATGGCCGGCATGGCGAGCGCGAATTCATCGCCCCCGAAACGGGCAGAGAGCCCGTCCGGCCCCGCCATCTCGCGCATCCGCGCGGAGATGGCGATCAGCACCCGGTCGCCGGCCTCATGGCTGAAACTGTCGTTGATAGGCTTGAAGCCGTCGAGATCGACGAGGAAGACCGCGCCCTGCGGCCGCCCGCGCGCCGGGCTGAGCCGCCGCGCCAGCGCCTCGTCGAAGGCCCGCCGGGTGAGAAGTCCCGTGAGCCCGTCGTGGCGGGTCATGTGCTCGAGCGCCCGCAACCTTGCATTCGCCTCCGCCCTCGCCGCGGCGAGGGCGCGCTGCGTGTCCTTCTGCATGGTCATCGTCTCGAAGGTATTCGCGGCATAGACGACCATCAGCGCCCCCGCGACCCACCATTCGGCGGGGCGGGAGGGGCCGTAATCGATCTCGATTGCCGTGGCGAGCACGATGGCGGCCGTCCCGAAGGAGGGGATCATCATCGACCAGTTGTAGAGCGGCAGCGCCACATAGGTGTTCGAGATGTGCACATAGACGCCGAACATCCACATGTAGCCGCCGAGGAGCAGCGCGATCGAAGGCTGGCCGGCGAGGATCGTCGCAGGCCAGAGATAGGCCAGCGTCGAGGTCACGTTCGTCCACCACATCGCCATCACGAAGAGGAAGGACATGTCCTGCTCGCGCTCGGGGCGGACCTTGTGGAGCACCAGCGCCATGCATTCGGCCACGGCGATGACCGCGGCGACGACCAGGATCTCGAGCCAGTCGACCCCGGCGAAGACGCAGACGGCCAGGATCAGCGCGATGGAGGCAATCCGTTTCAAGACGTCCCGCGCCGCGATGTGAATCACGAAGCGCGTCTCGTGGCGGATGTTCTCGTACAATCTGCGCAGCATGGGTCCGTTCGGAAAAGCGCTCGGGCCCGCGAAGGCGAGCGCCGGTGGGTTCGCCGCTCACTTCGCCCCGCCCGTCCCCATGGCGCAAGAAGAAAGGTAAACTGCTGTGATCAGAGCCCGCTGGTTACATGAACTGTTGCCACGAAGCCTCGGCACGACAACAGAAAACCGACAATTTGACAGAGTTTGGCCACGATCCGGGGCGCGGCGGAGCCAGGGCCGAATCCGGGCCGTCGCGCGGTGGCCCTGCCGCAGCGCGAGGCGGCGTGCCGGCCGCCACCGTGCCGCCACCGGACCCGCCAGCCGGCCCGATGCTTGCCCCTGACCGGCGCTGCCCCTATAGGCGGGCGTCGATCGCGACAGCCTCAGACCCTTGCAACGGAGCCCCCCATGGCGGCCAGTGCCAACATGAACGTCATGCAGCGCGCCGCCCGGACGGCCGGCCGCCAGCTCGTGAAGGACTTCCGCGAGGTCGAGCAGCTGCAGGTCTCGGCCAAGGGGCCGGGCGATTTCGTCTCGCGCGCCGACCGGGCCGCCGAGGCGATGATCCGCAAGATGTTGCGCGAGGCGCGGCCGACCTACGGTTTCGTCGGCGAGGAAGGCGGCGCCGAGGAGGGCGAGGACCCGACCCGCCGCTGGATCGTCGACCCGCTCGACGGCACCACGAACTATCTTCACGGCCTGCCGCACTGGGCCGTCTCCATCGCGCTCGAGCACAAGGGCCGCGTCGTCTCCGGCGTCGTCTACGACCCGGCGAAGGACGAGCTCTTCTGGGCCGAGCGCGGCGAAGGCGCCTGGATGAACGAATCGCGGCTGCGCGTCTCGGGCCGCACGCGGATGATCGAGTGCATCTTCGCGACCGGCCTGCCCTTCGCCGCCAAGACCACCCTGCCGCAGAGCCTGAAGGACCTCGCCCGCATCCTGCCCGAGACGGCCGGCGTCCGCCGCTTCGGCGCAGCGTCGCTCGATCTCGCCTATGTCGCCGCCGGCCGCTACGACGGCTACTGGGAGCGCGAGCTGAACGCCTGGGACATCGCCGCCGGCCTGCTGCTCGTCACCGAGGCGGGCGGCTTCGTCGAGGCGATGGACCCGGCCGACAATCCGCTGGAATCGGGCGCCCTCATCGCCGGCAATGCCGGCACGTTCGAGCGCTTCGCCAAGCTCATCCGCAACGTCTGAGGCCCGGCGGTCTGACGCCCGGCGGGGTTCGCCCCCCCGGCGCCGCGATGGCCGCTCAGCGCCGACGGGTCACTTTCGGCACGGTGCTGTCCTCGAACCTGTAGCGCGCCTCGGGATGCGGGGGCTGCCCATGCGTCCTGTCCCAGAAGCGCCGCCCGCCGCGCCGCCAGAAGAGCGGCAGGGTCAGCACCAGCCCCACGACGAACCCGCCGGCATGCGCCCAGTAGGCGACGCCGCCGCCCGCGCCGCTGTCGCCGATCCCGCGGACCACCTGGAACGCGAACCAGATGCCCAGCATCACCCAGGCCGGCCATTTGAAGATGCGCACGAAGACGAGGAGGAACAGCAGCATGTCCACCTTCGCCCGCGGAAAGAGCAAGAGGTAGCCGCCCATCACCCCGGCGATGGCCCCCGAAGCCCCGACGACCGGGATCGGGCTCATCGGATCGGGGAGGATCTGCGCGACATTCGCGGCCGCGCCGCAGGCGATATAGAAGACCAGATAGGGGCCGTGGCCCATCTGGTCTTCCAGATTGTCGCCGAAGATCCACAGGAAGAGCATGTTTCCGGCGAGGTGCAGGAATCCGGCATGGAGAAAGGTCGCCGTGACCAAGGTGTGCAGCCCCTCCCCGCCGACGACCCCCGCCGGGAACATGGCGAAGCGGTAGTAGAAGGCGCCGAGCGAGGCATCGTCCCTCAGCGCCATCTCCATCCAGACCCAGATCGCGACATTGGCGGCGATGAGGCCCCAGGTGACCCAGGGCATGCGTTCGGAGGGGTTGTGATCGCGGATCGGAAACATGGGGCCGAGCTTTCCGCCAGCCCCGCCGGGCGGTCAAGCGCGCTCTCTTGCGGGAGCCACCGGGCGCGGCTCGCGCGCCTTTCTTGCCAGCAGGCCCCCGGCGCTCTACCAACGGCATCCGGCGCCCGCGTGGTGGAATTGGTAGACATCGGGGACTTAAAATCCCTTGGCTTCGGCCGTGCCGGTTCGAGTCCGGCCGCGGGCACCAGCGCCTGAGCTCCGCCGCCGGCGGAGGGGCAAGAATTCTTCGAGAAGAATTTTGGGCCCGGTGGCACCCGCCGGGCATTGGAGCCGGCCACCGTCCTGGCGGAGGCCGGGTCGCCCCGGGGGGCTGTCTTCCCCCCCGCCGGCCCCAAGGGGCCGACTCCCCCCGAGGATGCCCGGGAGCAAAGACATGTGGGGCGGGCGCGAGAAAATGGTTAACGCCTGTCTGCCATTTACGCCTTTTTAACCAAGAGCTTATCAGATCGTTGCAGATGCAGGATCGCGGCGCCCGGGAGGGGTCGCGCCAGTGGAGGCATGTTGCTTTGGGCGAGGTGAAGGCGCTCATCCATGTGGATGGAGTGGCGCGGGTTGCGCTCTTTCTGAAGCTCCTCGAGGGGCTGCGGGCGGGCGGGCCGGAGACCGATCCGGCGGAGGGCGTGGCGGCGCTCTTCGTGACCGAGAGCCGGCCCGCGGCCCGGCGGCTTCGCGCGGCGGGGGAGGAGGTGATCCGCCTCTCCCCCCGCCGGCGCCGGCCGGATGCCGAGCTGCGCCGGCTCTACGCCCGCTCGCTCTGCGGCCGGCTCGGGGCGCTGCCGCCGGGGCTCGCCGCGGGCTATCACGCCGAGATCGGGGCGCTCCTCGCCGCCGCCCGGCCGGACGTGATCTGGTGCTGGAACGGCACCAAGTTCATCGACCGCTGCCTCGCCGCCAGCGGCCTGCCGCTCCGCGCGCTCGAGACGGCGAATATCGCCGGGCATTTCGTCATCGAGGAGGGCGGCACCAATGCCGAGAGCGGCACCTTCCGGGCGCTTGGCTCGGGCGCCGCCCCGCCGCCGCCCGAGGGGTTCGACTACGCCGCCTGGCGCCGGGCCTGGCTCGCCGGCAAGGAGCGGCCGGGCGCCCCGCCGCAGGCGCGGCTCACCGGGGACGACCTCGCCGAGAAACTGGGCCAGCTCCTGACGCCTTGGCGGATGACCCCGCGCTACATCGCCTTCAGCGCCGACCGCGCACTCGGCTACCTTCTGAAGCGGCCGGTCACGGCGGCGCTCGCCGCGCTCGGGAAGGCGCGGGAGCGGGGCGGGCGGGCGCCGGGCCGGCTCACCTACCTGCCGCAGCAGGTCTCCTCCGACAGCCAGCTTCTTTTCCATGCGGCCCATGACAATCGCTCGGCGCTGCGCCTGGCCCTTTGCCAGCTCCCCCGAGGGGGCGCGCTCGTCAGCAACCTCCATCCGGCGGAGCACCGGCTCAGCCAGATGCTCGCCTTCGGCTGGATGGCGCTCCGCGAACCGCGGCTCATCCCGGCGGCCGGTCCGTCCTGGCCGCTTCTGACGCGGGCGGAGGAGGTCGTCACGATCAATTCCACCGTCGGGCTGGAGGCGGGGATCCTCGGGCGGCCCTGCCGCTTTCTCGGGCGCTCGCTCTTCGAGCGGCTCCTCGCCGAGCCCGCGCTGCTGACATGGTATCTCGGCGCCCATATCGTGCCGCTCGCGGCGGCGGAGGCGCGGCCCCTGCCCGAGGCGATCCGCCGGAGGCTCCTGCCCGATGCGCTTCGCTGAAGATCTGCGCGCCGTGCGCGCCCTCGCCCGCGCCCACGGGCCGGCGACGCTCTTCGATCTGTCGCTCGTCTACCTGGCGCTCTTCCGCCTCGGCTCCGGCCTCTACCGGCGCCACCGGATCTTCGCGCCCGTCCGGCTGTTCGAGAAGCTCCTCGAGCTCGTCTTCGGCATCCACCTGCCCTTCACCGCCGACATCGGCGGCGGGCTCGTCATCTTCCATTACCACGGGATCATCATCAACGGCGGCGCCCGGCTCGGGCGCTCCTGCCGGCTGCATGCGCGCATCTGCATCGGCAACCGCTTTCCCGGCGACGGCGCGCCCGTGCTCGGCGACGGCGTCACCGTCGGGACCGGCGCCGCGATCCTCGGCCCGGTAGAGATCCCGGCCGGCACCCGCATTCCCGCCAATGCCGTGGTCACGCCACGCAGCCTGGCGGCGTTCATCCCAGCCCGGAACGGAGGAGATCATGGGCCAGATCAAGGCGAGCGGCGTCATCGTGCTCATGGCGGTCTATGAGCGCGACGACCCCGCGCATTTCCGGGCGGCGCTTCACGCCATCACCGAGAGGCAGAGCCTGCCGCCCGCCCGCGTGCTCGTCGTCGCCGACGGGGCGCTGCCGGAGGGGCTGCGCGAGGCGCTCGCGAGCCACAGGGCGGAGTGCCCGATCTCGACTGACGTGCTGTTCCTGCCAGCCAATGTCGGCCTCTCGAACGCGCTCCGCGCCGGGGCGGAGCGGCTGAACGGCCGCTGCCGCTATATCCTGCGCACCGATGCCGACGATATCTCGCGGCCGGAGCGCATCGCCGAGCAGGTCGCCTATATGGAGGCGCATCCCGAGGTCGGCGTCGCCTCCGCCCAGGTGTCGATCTTCGAGAGCGCGCCGGAGCGGCCCGTCGGCCAGCGGCGCCTGCCGGCCGGGCTCGACCTCGCCGCCTATGCCCGCAGGCGCACGCCGATCAACCACAGCGCCTCGATCTTCCGGGCCGAGGCGCTCGCCTCCGTGCCCTTCCCCGAGACGCGCCTGCCCTTCGAGGATTGGTGGATCTCGCTCCGCCTCATCCGTGCCGGCTGGGCCATCGGGGTGATCGACGCGGTGCATCTCGATTTCCGCGGCGGCCGGGCGATGATCGCCCGGCGCTCCGGCCTCGGCTATGCGCTCAAGGAGGTCGCCTTCTTCCGGCAGATCCTTCGCGAAGGGCTGATGACCTTGCCCGAGGTGGCGGCGAACCTTGCCCAAAGGCTGCCGCTTCGCCTGCTGCCGGGGCCCCTGATGCAGGAGCTCTACGCGCGCCGGCTGCACCGCTAGAGCGTTGCGCCCCGGGGGGCGCCGTCGCGGTGGCGTCAGGCGCCCTTCACCTCCCCCGCCGATCCTCCCGGCCCGGATCACTGGGCGAAGGAGGCAAGGGCATGGGTGGATCGACAGGGCGCGGGGGCGCCTCCTGATGCTGGGTCTTGGCCTGTCGACCGGCCTCGCGCCGGCCCGCCCGGGCGGCATCGCCGCGCTCGCGCCGCTTGCCTGGTACGATGCGGGCCATGGCCCCGCGCTCTATCAGGATGCCGCCGGCACGACGCCCGCCAGCGAAGCCGGCCAGCCCGTCCGCCGGCTCAGCTCCCGCGCAGGCGGAGCCCCGGCGCTGACAATAGGCGCCACCGGCGCGCCGGCCAGCCGCACCGCGACCGGCGTCGGCTTCGCCGGGGCCGGGGTCTATCTCAAGGCCAGCCTCGCCATCCCGGCGAGCCATGCCATCATCGTCAAGGCGCGGATCGACAGCTGGAGCGCCCATCACGGCGACCTCTTCTGCTGCCACGGGGCGAAGGGCACCGAGCTTCGCGCCGGGGACCCCTCGGCCTTCCGCGCCCTCGTCATCGGCAGCGACGTGGCCATCGATCCGATGGAGGCGGGCGGCGACTGGAGCGGGTCGCATGTCTTCACGCTCGTGCTCGACGCCGCCGGCGCCACGGCGCGGCTGCGGATCGACGGCACCGAGGTCGCCGCCGATGCCGGCTATGACGGCTCGCTGACCTCGCCCACGGAATTCAAGCTCTTCGGGAGCCGCTGGAACTCCGCCTATGTCTCGGGCGAGCTCCGGCATGCGGTGATCCTCGGCTCGGCCGACCTCGGCGCTGTGGCGGCGGCCGAGGCGGCGCTGGCCTGACGCGCCCGCGCGGCGACGAAGGTGCCGAGGCAGAAGAAGAGCGGCGCATCATAGCCGGAAAGGCCGACGAGCCCCGCGAGGGTCAGAAAGATCAGCGCCGCCGATTCGGGCTGGCGGGGGCCGAGCCCCGCCAGACAGGCGGCGCCGAGGACGAAGACCGAGAGGGCGGCGCCATGCAGCCAGCCGAGGTCGAGCAGCCAGGTCAGCGCGACGTTGTGGACGTTGTTCTCCCAGAAGCTGCGGATCAGCTCGCGGTTGATCGCCCCGACCGCCTGCCCCGGCCCGACGCCGAACGGATGCGCCGGGATCAGCTCCACCGCCGCCGACCAGAGCGCCAGCCGGCCCAGCCCCTCGTTGCCGAGGGTGATCTCGTGAGAGAGGCTGAAGCGCGCGAGAATTTCCGGCGGGCCGGTGGCGAGGAGCAGCGTCGCCGCCGCGATGCCGGCGATGAGCGGCGCGAGGCGGCGCACCGGCAGGCGGCTGCGCAGAAGCGCATCGATCCAGTAGATGCCCGCGCCGATCAGCCCGACGCGGCTCTCATAGAGCAGCACGGTCGCCGTCATCATCAGGGCAAAGAGATGCCGGTGCCGCCCCTGGTAGAGAAGCGCCAGCGTGGCAAGCAGCGTCGCCTCGATATTGCGCCCGCCGGGGGCAAGAAAGCACCCCTCGCAACCCCTGAGCCGCGAATAGACCCGCGGAAGCTCGCCGGCATGAAGGAGGTTTCGCCCCAGGGTAGCGATGAAAAAGACAAGCGCCGCAATGGCATAGATGCGGGCGCGCGCCTCGGGCGCCGTCCGGCCGAAGCGCAGCCCGAAGAGATAGAAGACGAGCGCGAAGCCCAGCACCGAGCTCGCCAGCCCGAGGTCCCAGCCCAGCAGCGCCGGGGCGGCGAGGCTGCCGGTGAAGCCGAGGGCGAGCGCCACCTGCCGCGACACGGCGGGCCCTCGCCCGACCGTCCAGCCGAGGAGGAGGATGAGCCCGCCGAGGCAGGCGACGACGTGATAGGCGGTGAGGCTGCGCGCCGCGATCTCGACGAGTTCGATCTGCACGAAGAGCGAGATGACGAGGAGCGTCATCAGCGCCGGCAGAAGCGGCTTCGGCGGCAGGGGCGCGGCCAGCCCGTGACCGGAGAGCAGGAAGGGTGTCATGGCGCGACTGCGGGCGCGGCCCGGGGGCGGAGGAGGGCGAGCACAGTCGTCTCCACCCCCCGCTCGCGGCGCACCCAGGCGGCGGCGCCGAGGTTCTGCCCGGTCTGGGCGAGCGCGATGGCGGCGGCAGCGGCCGCGGGCCCGAAGGGCGCGGCGAGCGCGGCGCCGATGACCCCGGCCGCGCCGGCGCAAAGGGTCAGGCGAAGCCAGGCGCGCTCGCCTCTGCCCATCGTCATCACCAGCCCCGCCGGCCCGGTGAGGCTGTTGAGCGTGAAGCCGGCGGCCAGGATCACCAGCGCGGGGGCGGCGGCGCGATAGGTCTCGTCGAAAAGGCCGAGCACCGGGGCGCCCCAGAGCGCCAGCCCCGCGAGCCCGAGGAGCGCGGGCAGAGCCGCCAACGGCAGGATCAGCCGGATGGCGGCCTGCACCTCCGCCCCATGCCCGCCCGCCCGCGCCAGACGCGGGGCGAGCGCGAGGTTGGCGGCGGCCAGAGGCAGCGACAGGAGCGCCGCGGTGCGGAGGGCGGCGAAGAGCCCGCCTGTCGCCTCAGCCGGCAGGGAGAGCCCCGCCGCGACAAGGGTCAGGTGCTGCGGCAGACCCGAGGCGACGGCGATGCCCCAGAAGGCCGCGGCCCCGCCACGCCCCGGGGCGCCCCGTACGGGGCGCGGCAGGTGTCGCCGGCCGGCAGCGGCCTGCAGCCCGACGAGCAGGGCCAGCACGCCGGCCATCAGCCAGAGCACTCCCGCCGGTGTCGGGTGGAGCCCGGCCGCCGCCGCGCCGCAGAGCGCCAGCCCCGCCAGCGCCCGCCAGGCGAGTTCGCGCGGCAGAAGCGCCAGCCCCGGCGCCCCGCCGGCGCGCAGCGCGTGGGAGAAGAGCTCCGCCCCGACCAGTGCCGCCAGAAGCGCCCCGCCCGCCAGCGGCACGCCGGGCGTCAGCCTCGTGCCGAAGCCGAGCCGCAGGGCAACCGCGAGCCCGGCCGCGCCGAGGAGCGCGCCGAGCGCCGAGAGGGCCAGCGCCCGCCCCCAGACGGCGCCCGCGGGGCCGCGGGCGGAGAGCTCTCGCAGGACCAGCGTCGGCTGGCCCGCTCCGGCCAGGAGCGCCCCGAAGCCGGCGGCGCTGAGCACGAGCGCGACCTGCCCGAAGCCCTCCGCCCCGAGGAGCCGCGCAAGGAGCAGAAGGAAGAGGTAGGCCACAGGCGCGGCGGCGAATTTGGCCGCGAGCGAGATCGCGAGTGCGGAGCCGAGGCCGTCCTGCCTCACGTGTCGGGCTCCGGATACCCGAGCCAGGCGAAATCGTCCCGATAGGCCTCGGCCAGCACTCTCAGCGCCGCCGGGTCGAGCGCCTCGCGCCCCGGCCGGCCCCCGGGGGTGACATTCCGCCGCTCGAGCCGGGCGGGTCGGCCAAGCCGCGCGCCGATGGCCGCGCAATCCGCCGCCAGCGTCTCGTGCCGCGCGAGGAGGTCGACCTGCAGCCGGCCCTCCCTGTCGCAAATGAAGCGGACCTGCGGGCGGAAATGCACGTAATCCTGCCAGCCCCCCGCCCGGAAGCCGGATCTGAGGAAGGAGGCCGCGTCGCCATGGGCGGCAATGTCCTGCCCCGCGGCCCGGTCGGCGGCGGATTTGCCGCCGGCGATCAGATAGGCATGGGCGCTGAGGAACCGCTCCACCGGGTCGCGCACCACGGCGAACTTGAAATAGCGGCGGAACGCCTCGGGGTTTTCCGCGGCGTAATGTCGCCACTCGAAATGCCCGGGCCGGCCGGTACCGAATAGAGCCTCGCCAAGGCTCGTCCCCGCGCATTTCGGAATGTGAATGAAAATGGCGCCCAGCGCGTGATACGACGCGGGAAAATAGCTCCGCCGCGTGGCCAGACGATAGAGGGTCAGCGCCTCTACGCCGATCCTGTCCTGCAGCCGCTGCCGAAAGAGGCAGCGGCGCGACAGAGGAGAGAGCCGTGCGGTCACCATCCGGCCTGCATCGTTAACCAACTTGCGGCAGCGGGGCGCCGCCGGTGCAGGCGAACACGGCCTGCACACAGAGAGCTCGCATGGCCGCAGGCCCTCGTAAACCTGCCAGATATGGGGACTGTTCTTCTCCCCCCGTGCCCGGCATCATTTGTAGGCGCTCGATAGCTTGGCGATTCTCCGCCATCCGTTAACCAAACACCCGGGCAAGACAGGATCCCGAGGTGCGCAGTTGACAAGCTGCCGAACGGCGCGCCAGAAGGAGGTGTTCAGCCGGTCATGTGACTAGTAAATTGGCGGAGTGCCCGGACGCAGGGACTGTGGCGCGCGAATATTGTAGATCGGAACAATTTGATACTTTACGCTAGGGAATGCTGCTAAAGCGATTCTCTCCCTGCAAATTCAGGGATTCGGCCCTGAAGGGCGTGCTGGGGGACGTGATTTGACCGACAATTCCTTGACCGAGGAAATGCCACGCCATGGCACCGAGGGCCGTCGCGGCCGCAGATCGAGGCTGTATGGCCGGCGTTTCAAACGCCCGACGGATCTGATCCTCGCCATCGTCATCATGCCGATCGTGGCGCCGATGATTGGAATCCTATGGCTCCTAGCCCGTCGCGACGGTGGACGCGGCTTCTTTGGCCATCGGCGCATCGGCCGGGACGGCAAGCCCTTCATCTGCTGGAAGATCCGCACGATGGTGCCCGATGCCTCCGAGCGCCTGGCGCGCCATCTCGCCGAGAATCCCGAGGCCGCCGCGGAATGGGCCGCCGGGTACAAGCTTCACAATGACCCGCGCGTCACCACGCTCGGCGCGGTCCTGCGCAGGACGAGCCTCGATGAATTGCCGCAGCTCTGGAACGTCCTGCGGGGCGACATGAGCTTCGTCGGGCCCCGGCCCGTCCCCGAGGTGGAGCTGGCGCTCTACGGGGTCTCCCGCGGGCTTTACGAGAGCGTGCGCCCGGGCATCACCGGGCTCTGGCAGATCACGGGCCGGAACGGCACGACCTATGCCGAGCGCATCGCGCTCGACCGGGCCTATATCTCGCGCATAAGCCTGCGCGGCGACCTGGCGATCCTCTTCCGGACCGCCAGGGCCGTCATCAGCCCGACCGGCCTCTAGGCCGGGCCCCTCAGATCGCCGAGACCGGGTTGCGGTAGGACATGTGCCGGACCGATCCGGTCTTCGAGCGCATCAGCACCGTCTCCGCCGTCACGTAGCCGGGCTCGCGCTTGATGCCGGGCAGGATCGATCCGTCCGTCACGCCCGTGGCGGCGAAGATCACATCCTGCGTCACCAGATCGTCCCGCGTGTAGACGCGGTCGAAATTCGTGATGCCGGCTTTCTTCGCCCGCCCGCGCTCGTCGTCGTTGCGGAAGAGGAGCCGGCCGAAGATCTGCCCGCCCATGCATTTGAGCGCCGCCGCGGCGAGCACGCCCTCGGGCGCGCCGCCGGAGCCCATGTACATGTCGATGCCGGTCTTTTGCGCCTCGGCGCAATGCATGATGCCGGCGACATCGCCGTCGGTGATCAGCCGGATGGCGGCGCCGGTCGAGCGGATCTCCTCGATCATGTCCTCGTGCCGGGGCCGGTCGAGGACGCAGACGGTGATGTCCTTCGTCGAGCAGCCCTTGGCGGTGGCCAGCGCGCTGACCCGTTCGGACGGGCTCATGTCGAGCGTTACCACGCCGCGGCGGAAGCCGGGGCCGACGGCGAGCTTGTCCATGTAGACATCGGGCGCATGCAGCATCGAGCCGCGCGGGCCCATGGCGATGACGGTGAGCGCGTTCGGCATGTCCTTGGCGGTCAGCGTCGTGCCCTCGAGCGGGTCGAGGGCGATGTCGACCTCCGGCCCCTCGCCGGCGCCGACCTCCTCGCCGATGTAGAGCATCGGCGCCTCGTCGCGCTCACCCTCGCCGATGACGACGGTGCCCTTGATGTCCAGCATGTTGAGCTGGTTGCGCATGGCGTTGACGGCAGCCTGGTCGGCGGCCTTCTCGTCGCCCCGGCCGATGAGATCGGCACAGGCGATGGCCGCCGCCTCCGAGACGCGGGCGAGGCCGAGCGAGAGCATGCGGTCGTGGAACTTCGTGGCGGGATCGGGCATCTGGGGTCCTCTCTGGGGTCCTGAAAGGGCCTAGCGCGTCAAGATGACAGCGCCAAGGCTGGTAGCGCAAACCGTCGGGCGGAAGGGCTTCTGCGGCGGGTGGAGAAGCTCCGCGCGACCGCCGCAACCTTCGTAGGGTGGGTTTGCAACCCACCGTCCCCCTCGCGACCGAGCACACCGGTGCCGCGCAGGGCGAGCGCCGGGCCGGGGGTTGGCGCTCCTGACGGTTCCGCATCGCACTTTATGGCGCCGCCACATCCTCCGCCCGACGCGTTGCGCTGCCCCACGAGAGCGCCAGCCCGCGGGACGGGCCGGCACTCGCACTGCGCCGTTCCGGCGCGTACCGGGGGGGGGCACCGCTCGACCGCCTGCAGGAGCCGCCGCCCCGTCACTCTCGCCCGCCACCGCAACCCCGCCTTTCCCTCCCGGCCTGCCCGCGCTATCTCCGCATCCGATCCGATGGGAGCGCTGAGCCATGCCGATGGAAACCAAGTTCGACCCCGCCGCCACCGAGGCGCGCCTCTATGCCGCCTGGGAAGAGGCCGGGGCCTTTCGCGCCGGCGCCGGCAAGCGGCGGAGCGAGACCTTCACGATCATGATCCCGCCGCCCAATGTCACCGGCGCGCTCCACATGGGTCACGGCTTCAACAACACGCTGCAGGACATCCTGACGCGCTGGCACCGGATGCGCGGTTTCGACACGCTCTGGCAGCCCGGGCAGGACCATGCCGGCATCGCCACGCAGCTTCAGGTCGAGAAGATGCTGGCCGAGACGCAGCAGCCCTCCCGGGCCGAACTCGGCCGGGCGGACTTCATCGCCAAGGTCTGGGAATGGAAGGGCGAATACGGCGGGCGGATCGTGGAACAGCTCCGCCGCCTCGGCGCCTCCTGCGACTGGAGCCGCAACGCCTTCACCATGGCCGGCGCCCCGGGCGACCCGCGCACCGGCCACGAGAACTCGCCCGACTTCCACGATGCCGTCATCAAGGTCTTCGTCGACCTCTACAACAAGGGCCTCATCACCCGCGGCAAGCGCCTCGTGAACTGGGACCCGCATTTCGAGACGGCGATCTCCGACCTCGAGGTCGAGAACATCGAGACCGCCGGCCACATGTGGCACTTCAAATACCCGCTCGCGGGCGGCGAGACCTATGAATACATCGAGCGGGGCGAGGACGGCGAGGAGCTCTTCCGCGAGACGCGCGACTACATCTCGATCGCCACCACGCGGCCCGAGACGATGCTCGGCGACGGCGCCGTGGCCGTCCACCCGAGCGATGCGCGCTACGCCCCCATCGTCGGCAAGCTCTGCGAGATCCCCGTCGGCCCGAAGGAGAGCCGCCGCCTGATCCCGATCATCACCGACGAATATCCCGATCCGAGTTTCGGCTCGGGCGCCGTGAAGATCACCGGCGCGCATGACTTCAACGACTACGGCGTGGCCGCGCGGGGCGGCATCCCGATGTATCGCCTCATGGATTCCCGCGCGCAAATGCGGGCCGACGGCGCGCCCTATGCCGAGGCCGCCGCCCGCGCGCAGGAGATCGCGACGGGCGCCGCCTTCACCGAGGAGGAGGTGGATACCCTCAACCTCGTGCCCGATCACCTGCGGGGGCTCGACCGGCTCGAGGCGCGCAAACGGGTGGTGGAAGAGATCACCGCCGAGGGCCTCGCGGTGATGACCGAGATCACCGATCCGCGGCTCGGCAAGGCGGCCGTCACCGCGCCCCTCGCGCCAGAGGAAGGCGGCGAGGCGCGCGACGAGGCGCAGAACCTCGTGCCCCTCGTCGAGGAAAAGCCGATCATGCAGCCCTATGGCGACCGCTCGAAGGTCGTCGTCGAGCCGATGCTGACGGATCAATGGTTCGTCGATGCCAAGACCCTGGCGCAGCCGGCGCTGGAGGCCGTCCGCTCCGGCCGCGTGACTATCATGCCCGAGAGCGGCGAGAAGACCTTCTATCACTGGCTGGAGAACATCGAGCCCTGGTGCATCTCGCGCCAGCTCTGGTGGGGCCACCGCGTGCCGGTCTGGTACGGGCTCGACCTCTCTGCGCCGGACTTCCGCGATGACGAGGGCGACGGCGATCTCGATCAGGTGGAGCTCATGCGGCTCCTCACCGAGGGCGGCATGCTGCACCGGGGCGACGTCGCCCGCTGCGCCGCCTCCGTCGAGGAGGTCGCGGACGGCTTCTACGACGCCAATGCGGACATCCCGACGCCGCTCAGCCATGCGCGCGTCATCGAGGTCGAGGACAAGCACGAGGCGATCCAGCGCCTCGCCGAGAGCCTCGCGGAGTACAACGTCTCCCAGGACCCGACGCAGCTCGTCTACCCGGTCTGGCGGGATACCGACGTGCTCGACACCTGGTTCTCCTCCGGCCTCTGGCCCTTCGGCACCCTCGGCTGGCCGGAGGATACGCCGGAGCTGCGGAAGTACTTCCCCAGCGACGTGCTGATCACCGGGCAGGACATCCTGTTCTTCTGGGTGGCGCGGATGATGATGATGAGCCAGGCGGTGACGGGGAAGGACCCGTTCCACACCGTCTACCTCCATCAGCTCGTCCGCGACGCCAAGGGCAAGAAGATGTCGAAGACGGTCGGCAATGTCGTCGACCCGCTGGAGATGGTCGACGAGTTCGGCGCCGACGCGCTCCGCTTCACCATGGCGCAGATGGCGGCGATCGGCGGGGTGCTGAAATTCTCCAAGGAGCGGATCACCGGCTACCGCAACTTCGGCACCAAGCTCTGGAACGCCTGCCGCTTCGCCGAGATGAACGGCGTCTTCGAGGCGCCCGCCGGCCGGCCGGCACCCACGGAGACGGTGAACCGCTGGATCCTCGGCGAGCTCGGCCGGGTCCGCGAGGAGGTCGACGCGGCGCTCGCCGCCTACAAGTTCAACGAGGCCGCCAACGCGCTCTATGCCTTCGTCTGGGGGCGGGTCTGCGACTGGTATGTGGAATTCTCCAAGCCGCTCCTGCTCGACGGCGGGCCGGAGGTGAAGGCCGAGACCGCCGCCACCATGCGCTTCGTGCTGGAACAGTGCCTGATCCTGCTGCACCCCATCATGCCCTTCATCACCGAAGAGCTCTGGGGCACCATCGGCGGGCATGACGAGATGCTGATCCTCACTCCCTGGCCGGAATACACCGCCGAAGAGCTCGGCGACCCGGCGGCGGAGGCGGAGATGTCGCTCGCCATCTCTCTGATCGAGGCCGTGCGCTCGGCGCGGGCGCAGATGAACGTGCCGGCGGGGCTCTATGTCCCCCTCCTCGAGATCGAGGCGGATGCCGCCGCGAAGGAGGCCTGGGCGAAGAACGAGACGCTCATCAAGCGCCTCGCCCGGATCGAGGGGCTGACCCCGGCCGCCGAGCCGCCCAAGGGGGCGCTGACCGTCGCCGTGAAAGGCGCGAGCTACGCGATGCCGCTGGCCGAGATCATCGACGTGGAGGCCGAGAAGGCCCGGCTGTCGAAGAACCTCGACAAGCTGAAGAAGGAAATCGGCGGGCTCTCGGGGCGACTGAACAACCCCAATTTCGTGGCCTCGGCCCCGGAGGAGGTTGTGGAGGAAGCGCGCGAGAACCTCGCCCTCCGGCAGGAGGAGGAAGCCCAGCTTTCCGCCGCCCTCGCCCGTCTCGCCGAGATCGGCTGACAGCGATTTCCATATCGCAGGCGGAACCCACATGGGTTCCGCCCCCCCGCCGGCCCACGATTATCGCGCGACGTCCGGGGGCGCTGGCTCAGAGCGTGGTCTCGAACGCCCCCGGCAGCGCCACCTCGAGGATCTCCACATCCTCTGTCGGCTCGGCCCAGCGCGTCGCCATCCCCGGCGGGATGACATAGGCGTCGCCGGCCTCCAGCCGCTGCGGCTCCCGCCCCTCGCCCTCGAGAAGCATCCCGCCGCCCATGACGAAGCCGAAGAGGATGTCGGCGTCATGGCTGGCCCAGACCGGCTCTCCCTCGCCCCGCCGCACCACCTGCACCCCGGCGACGCCCTTCGTGCCGGCGGCGATGCCGGTATCGCGGGCGATGTAGCCCGGCAGGCGGAAGCCCTCCCAGATGCCGTCCTTCGCGAGGCTGTGGACGAAGCGCTGGCCATCCCATTCGCGGTCCGGCTTCTCGACCGGCGTCGGCAGCTCGATCTCGTGCTCGATCACCGTCACATGCTCGGCCGGCACGCCGATCTCGATCACCTCGATCCCGTCCGAGGCCTCCATCACCCGGTGGCGGATCTCGGGCGGCTGGATGAAGCAGTCGCCGGCCGTCAGCCGGCGCGTCCCGCCCTGATCCTCGTAGAGCACGTCGACCCAGCCGCGCGTGCAGAAGATGAGCTGAAAGCCGACCTTGTGGTAATGCACCATGTCGGGCACCGGGCCGCCGTCGGGGATGCGGATGTGGCTGGCGATCATCGCGCCGCCGAGCCGCCCCGGGATCAGGTCGCGGTACTGCATCCCCGCCCGGCCCACGACCCAGGGCGCCTGATCGGCAAGGCGGCGGACGACGAAGGCATGCTCCGTCGGCGGCTGCACGACGGGCGGGTCGAGGGGGGCGATGGTGACCTCCGTCCCGCCGGGCGAGGTCAGCGCCTCCGCCCCGCCGGCGATCAGCATCGGGTCATCGGCGAGGAGGAAGATGCGCCCGGGCGCGCCAGCCCCCGCCTCCAGCCGCACCCGCAGCCCGTGGCCGGAGAAGACGGCGACCTCCGGCGCATCCGCCGGATAGATCCGCTCCATCCGCATGCCGAGCCGCTTCGTGAAGAACGGAATATCCGCCGCCAGGTCGCGCGTCGCCAGATGCACTTCGGCCTTGATGTTCTGCATGGGCTCACTCCTCGTCCGATCTCTGGCGACCCCGCGCCGCCTTGGCAAGTCCCCGCCTTCCCGGTAAGAGCGCCCTTGCGCCCCGGCGCGCCGGAGAAGATAGTTTAATATTAAACCATCTGGGAGAAGAGGCGATGGACAACAGCGCCAAGGAGTCTTTGCGACGCGCGGCACTGGATTATCACCGCTTCCCGAAGCCCGGGAAGCTGGAGATCCGTGCGACCAAGCCGCTCGCCAACGGCCGCGACCTCGCCCGTGCCTATTCGCCCGGCGTCGCCGAGGCCAGCCTCGACATCAAGGCAGACCCCGGCAAGGCGCGCGACTACACGGCGCGCGGCAATCTGGTCGCCGTCATCTCCAACGGCACGGCCGTCCTCGGGCTCGGCAATATCGGCGCGCTGGCCTCAAAGCCGGTGATGGAGGGCAAGGCCGTCCTCTTCAAGAAATTCGCCGATATCGACTGTTTCGACATCGAGGTGAACGAGCCCGACCCCGAGAAGCTCGCCGACATCGTCTGCGCGCTCGAGCCCACCTTCGGCGCCGTCAACCTCGAGGACATCAAGGCCCCCGATTGCTTCATCGTCGAGAAGCTCTGCCGCGAGCGGATGAACATCCCCGTCTTCCATGACGACCAGCACGGCACCGCCATTGTCGTCGGCGCCGCCGCGACCAATGCGCTGCATGTCGCCGGCAAGGACTGGGGGGAGATCAAGGTCGTCTCCACCGGCGGCGGCGCTGCGGGGATCGCCTGCCTCAACATGCTCCTGAAGCTCGGGGTGAAGCGCGAGAACGTCTGGCTCTGCGACCTCCACGGCCTCGTCCACGAGGGCCGCGAGGCCGACATGACGCCGCAGAAGGCCGCCTATGCGCAAGGCGCCGCGCCGCATTCGCTCGCCGAGGTCATAAAGGGCGCCGATCTCTTCCTCGGCCTCTCCGGGCCGGACGTGCTGACCGCCGAGATGGTCAAGACGATGGCCCCCCGGCCGATCATCTTTGCCCTCGCCAACCCGCATCCCGAGATCCTCCCCGAAGAGGCGCGCGCCGCCGCGCCCGATGCGATCATTGCCACGGGCCGGTCGGATTATCCCAATCAGGTCAACAACGTCCTCTGCTTCCCCTTCATCTTCCGCGGCGCGCTCGACGTGGGCGCGACGGAGATCAACGACGAGATGCAGATCGCCTGCGTCGAAGGCATCGCCGCCCTCGCCCGCGCCACGACCTCCGCCGAGGCCGCCGCCGCCTATCAGGGCGAAAAGCTCACCTTCGGCCCGGAATACCTGATCCCCAAGCCCTTCGACCCTCGCCTGATGGAGACGGTGGCGACCGCCGTCGCCCAGGCGGCCATGGCCTCCGGCGTCGCCACGCGGCCGCTCGAGGATGTCGAGGCTTACAAGCGGCAGCTTCAGCACACGGTCTTCCGCTCCGCCTTCCTGATGCGCCCCGTCTTCGAAGCGGCACGCACGGCCGAGCGGCGCATCGTCTTCGCCGAGGGCGAGGACGAGCGGGTCCTGCGCACCGCCCAGGCGATGATGGAGGAGATGACGGACCAGCCGATCCTCATCGGCCGCCCCGAGGTGGTCGAGGCGCGCTGCGAGCGCGCCGGCCTGAAGATCCGCCCCGGCCGCGATTTCGAGCTGGTGAACCCCGAGAACGACCCCCGCTATCGCGACTATTGGGAGACCTATCATCACCTGATGGCCCGCCGCGGCATCTCCCCCGATCTGGCCCGCGCCATCATGCGCACCAACACCACGGCGATTGCCGCGGTGATGGTCCATCGCGGCGAAGCGGACAGCATGATCTGCGGTACGTTCGGCCAGTTCCTGTGGCATCTCAACTACGTGACGCAGGTGCTGGGCACGGAGTCCCTCACCCCGGTCGGCGCGCTCAGCCTGATGATCCTCGAGGAAGGCCCGCTCTTCATCGCCGACACGCAGGTGAACCCCGAGCCGAGCTCGGAGCAGATCGCCCAGGTGGTCTGCGCAGCGGCGCGGCACATCCGCCGCTTCGGCGTCGAGCCGCAGATCGCGCTCTGCTCCCATTCGCAGTTCGGCAATCTGGAAACGGAGTCGGGCCGCAAGATGCGCGGCGCGCTCGCGATTCTCGACGCCAGCCCCCGCGATTTCGCCTATGAGGGCGAGATGCATATCGACGCGGCGCTCGACCGCGAGCTCCGCGAGCGGATCTTCCCGGGCGGCCGCCTGGCGGAGGAGGCGAACACGCTCGTCTTCTCCAATGCCGATGCCGCCTCTGCGGTGCGCAACATCCTGAAGATGCGCGGCGGCGGGCTGGAGGTCGGGCCGATCCTGATGGGCATGGGCAACCGCGCCCATATCGTAACCCCCTCGATCACGGCGCGCGGGCTCCTCAACATGACGGCGCTCGCCGGCATGCCGGTGGCGCATTACGCCTGAGGGGGGACGATCCCGAGCCCGCTGCGCCGCCGTAGGGTGGGTTTGTAACCCACCGTCCCCCTTCACAACGAAGCAGGACGGTGCCGCGCAGGGCGAGCGCCGGCCCGGGGGTTGGCGCTCCTGCCGCTGCCGCATCGCACTTTATGGTGCCGCCACATCCTCCGCCCGAATGTCAGCGCTGCCCCACAAGAGCGCCAGCCCGCGGGACGGGCCGGCGCTCGCCCTGCGCCTGCGGCGCGTACCGGGCTGGGGCGCCGCACGAGCGTCGCGCCGACGGTGGGTTACAAACCCACCCTACGCCATCCCCGTAGGGCGGGCTTCAGCCCGCCACCCCCGCCCCCACCTCGGGCGCCCGGTAATACCTCGCCAGCAGCTCGTAGTCCGGCGCCGTGATCGCCAGCACACGCCGCTGCTGCGCCTCTGTCAGGCTCTCGAACGCCAGCTTCTCCCCGCCTGTCTGGAGCCGCGGCAGCTCCAGCCGCCGCCCCGCGCGTACCGAGAGGTCGGCCGCCAGCTCGTCCAGCGCCTCCAGCCGGTAGATCCGGTCGAAGACAGACAGGTCTGTCCCGAGATAGGCCCGCTGCGGCCGGAAATGCCGGCGGATCTTGTCGTTCCACCGGCAATAGCCCCGGAAATCCCGCGTGAAGGCCTCGATATCGGGCGCCGGGTCCAGCCCCGCGAGCCGGATCAGCAGCCGATCCCCTAGGCCCGCCGCGAGGTCGCCATGGTGCCCCACCCGGTTGCCGAAGCCCGAGAGGAACCGCCGCACCGGGTCGCGCACCACGGCGATGCGCTCCATCCCCTCGGTCATCCGCAGGAAGCGGCGGTTCATCGGCAGCCCGCGCGTCGCGGTGAAATCGCCCTCCCCCTCCGCCAGCTCCTTCAGGAGCGCACGGACGGAGGTCGTCCCCACCTTGCGGGTCGAGAAATAGGCGAGCTTCTGCGAGCGGACGATCATGACCATGCCGCCCCCTAGCAGCCCGGGCGCGCCCCGGCAAAGCCCGGCTTCCCCCGCGGCCCGCTTTGCGGCAAGCTCGCCGCCGAGGGAGCCGAGGGGAGGAGACCATGGGCTACCGCGAGACCTATGCCGCCTGGGCGCAGGACCCGGAGCGCTTCTGGCTGGAGGCCGCCCGCGCCATCGACTGGCACCGCCCGCCCGCGCGCGCCTTCAGCGCCGCGAACGCGCCCTATGAGTGGTTCGCCGATGCCGAGGTGAACACCTGCCACAACGCCGTCGACCGGCATGTGGCGGCCGGGCGCGGCGATCAGGTGGCGATCCTCCACGACAGCCCGGTGACCGGCAGCCAGGCGCGGATGACCTATGCCGAGCTGCAGGAGGCGACCGCAAGGCTCGCCGGCACGCTCGTCGCCCGGGGGATCGGCCTCGGCGACCGGGTCATCATCTATATGCCGATGGTGCCCGAGGCGCTCGTCGCCATGCTGGCCTGCGCCCGGATCGGCGCCATCCATTCCGTCGTCTTCGGCGGCTTCGCGGCCCATGAGCTGGCGCTCCGCATCGACGATGCGGCGCCGAAGGCGATCCTCGCCGCCTCCTGCGGCATCGAGCCGGGGCGCGTGGTGCCCTACAAGCCGCTCGTCGACGCCGCCATCGAGGCCGCCCGCCACAAGCCGGAGCTCTGCCTCATCCTGCAGCGCGATCCCGCCCGCGCCAGCCTGACGCCGGGCCGCGACCTCGACTGGCACGCCGCGCAGGAGGGCGTGGATCCCGCCCCCTGCCGGCCGGTGCCGGGCGATCACCCGGCCTATATCCTCTACACCTCCGGCACGACGGGCGCGCCGAAAGGCGTCGTCCGCCCGACGGCCGGCCACCTCGTCGCCCTCGCCTGGTCGATGGAGAACATCTACGACTGCGGGCCGGGGGAGACCTTCTGGGCGGCCTCCGATGTCGGCTGGGTCGTCGGCCACAGCTACATCTGCTACGCGCCGCTGATCGCCGGCTGCACGACGGTGGTCTATGAGGGCAAGCCGGTCGGCACGCCCGATGCCGGCGCCTTCTGGCGCGTCATCGCCGAGCACGGGGTGAAGAGCTTCTTCACCGCCCCCACCGCCCTTCGCGCCATCAAGCGCGACGATCCGGGCGGGGCGCACGTCGGGGGGCATGACCTCTCGGGGCTGAAGGCGCTCTTCCTCGCCGGCGAGCGGGCCGACCCGGCGACCATCGACTGGGCCGAGCGGCATCTGCATGTGCCCGTCATCGACCATTGGTGGCAGACGGAGACGGGCTGGGCCATCGCCGCCAATCCGGTCGGGCTCGAGCGCCTGCCGGTGAAGCCCGGCTCCCCCTCGGTGCCCATGCCCGGCTACGACGTGCAGGTGCTGGACGAGGGCGGCCATCCCGTCCCTCCCGGCCGGCTCGGCGCCATCGCGGTGAAGCTGCCCCTGCCCCCCGGCTGCCTGCCGACGCTCTGGGGCGCGCCGGAGCGCTTCCACAAGAGCTACCTCGCGCATTTCCCCGGCTATTACGAAACCGGGGATGCCGGCTATATCGACGAAGACGGCTATGTCTATGTCATGGCCCGCACCGATGACGTCATCAACGTCGCCGGTCACCGGCTCTCCACCGGCGCGATGGAGGAGGTGATCGCCGGCCATCCCGATGTCGGCGAATGCGCGGTGATCGGCGTGGCGGACGAGGTGAAGGGCCAGCTCCCCATGGGGTTCCTCTGCCTCAACAAGGGCTGCACCCGCCCGCGGGACGAGATCGCCGCCGAGGCGGTCGCCCGCGTGCGCGAGCAGATCGGCCCCGTCGCCGCGTTCAAGCTGGCGGTCGTCGTCGACCGCCTGCCGAAGACCCGCTCCGGCAAGATCCTGCGCGCCACGATGGCGAAGATTGCCGATGGCGAGAGCTTCCGGATGCCGGCGACCATCGACGACCCGGCAATCCTCGACGAGGTGGCGGCGGCGGTGGCCCGCCTCGGCTATCCGATGCGAGGTTGACGGCAGGCCGCAGGGCCCCCACCTCAAGGGCAACAGCCAGGAGGATGATCATGACCGATCAGAACAGCGAGACCGTGACCGAAGAGGTGGAAGTCTCCACCGACAACCTGATGGACAAGGTGAAGGCCTGGGCGAAGGACGCCAGCGTCAAGCGCATCCGCATCAAGGAGCCCGACGGCGACATCGCGGTCGACCTGCCGCTTACCTTCGGCGCCCTCGCCGGCGGCGCGCTGGTCCTCGCCGCCCCCGCCCTCGCCATCGTCGGCGCGGTCATCGGCGCCTTCGCCAAGGTGAAGGTCGAGATCGTCCGCGACCCCAACGAGCCGCGCGAGACCTGACAGAGCCGGGAGCGAGGGCATCCTTGTCTTTGCTCCCGAAAATCCCGGGGTCCGGGGCAGCGCCCCGGGTCTCGCCACCCAGCGCCACGCCTGCACCTCGCCCGCCCCCGCGAGGCGGCCCGGCAGGGCAGATGAGCCCCCCTCAGGCGAATTGCTCGCGAATGAGCCGCTCCTCCAGCCCGTGGCCGGGGTCGAAGAGCAGCCGGTGGGCAATCTTCGGCTCGGCCCGCACGTCCACCCGCGCCACGAGCCGGGCGGACCGGCTGTCGGCATCGGCCATCACCGGCCGCTTCAGCGGCTCGATCACCTCGAAGGTCACTTGCGCCCCGGCGGGGAGGATGGCGCCCCGCCAGCGGCGGGGCCGGAACGGCGCGATGGCGGTCAGCGCCAGCACTTCCGAGCGGATCGGCAGCACGGGCCCGTGCGCCGAGTAATTGTAGGCCGTCGAGCCCGCCGGCGTCGCCACCAGCGCCCCGTCGCAGACGAGTTCCGCCAGCCTCAGCCGCCCGTCCACGAAGATCCTCAGCTTCGCCGCCTGCGGCCCGGCGCGCAGGAGCGACACCTCGTTGATCGCCAGCGCCTCCATCACCTGCCCCTCGGTCGTCTCGGCGCGCATGAGGAGCGGGTTCAGCACCGCCTCCTCCGCGCCGCGGAGGCGCTCGGGCAGCCCGTCCTCGTGATATTCGTTCATCATGAAGCCGACGGTGCCGCGGTTCATCCCGTAAACGGGCGTGCCGCGCAGCTCGATCTCGTGCAGCGTCTGCAGCATGAAGCCGTCGCCACCGAGCGCGACGATGACATCCGCCTCGTCGGTCGGCACCTCGCCATAGCGCGCCGCCAGCCGCGCGCGGCTTTCGGCCGCGATCGGGGCGTCGCTGGCGACAAAGGCGATCTTCAGATCCATGCGGCTCCCATCCTCTCCCGCCGGGGAGTGTTGGGGAAGGGGCGGGCGAAAGGCAAGCCCGGCGCCGGGCTGGTAACCTCCGCTCAGGCCCTGTGGCCGCGCCACGCCAAAGCGCCGCACCGCTTGCCCAATTCGGCCATAAATCCCTGATATCTCTCGCTCCCGGTGGAAGGGGCAGAGCCCCGATGGGAGATTTGCACATGCCAGACCTCGAGGGCCCCGGCTGCCCGGGCTGCAGCGCCCGCGACGGCAAGGCGTTCCGCACGCCCTTTTCCATGGCCTTCCAGCCGATCTTCGACGTGACCACCGGCGCCGTCTTCGCGCAGGAGGCGCTGGTCCGCCCCGTCGGCGACGGCCCCTCCGGCGCCATCCTGTCGCAGGTGACCGAAGAGAACCGCTACAGCTTCGACCAGGCCTGCCGCACCCGCGCCATCGCGCTCGCGGCAAAGCTCGGCATGGAAAGCCGGCTCAGCATTAACTTCATGCCCAACGCCGTCTACAAGCCCGAGCATTGCATCCGCTCGACGCTTCGCGCCGCCGAGCGTTTCCACTTTCCCACCGAGCGGCTCATCTTCGAATTCACCGAAGCCGAGGCGATCCGCGACACCGGCCACCTGACCCATATCGTCGAGACCTACCGGGCGCTCGGCTTTCAGACGGCGCTCGACGATTTCGGCGCCGGCTATGCCGGGCTCGGGCTCCTCTGCGACCTCGCCCCCGACATCCTGAAGATCGACCGGGCGCTGATCGACGGCATCGCCGGCGATGACCGGCGCCGGGCCGTCGTCTCCGCCATCCGCACCATGGCCGCGGATCTCGGCATCACCCTGATCGCCGAGGGGATCGAGACGGCGCAGGATGCCGCCGCTCTCGCCGACCTCGGCATCACGCTACAGCAAGGCTATCACTTCGCGCGGCCGGCCTATGAGCGGCTGATCCTTGAGCCCGACGGGCGCGCCGCCGCCTGAGCCGCCCGCGCTTCTCCGCGCGCCACCGGGCTCGCCCCGGCTCGTCCGCGGATCCCCATGGTTTCCGCCCGCCCCCCGGGGTTTCGCAAAGGCGCCGGGGCGGGCGCGATGCGAACGCGCCGCCGCCGCGAAGCACCGCCCTTGGGTCGCTTCCGCCCTTTTGCGCGGGGCCGGCCCGGTCTATGCACCCCCGAACGCCAGCCTTGAAAGGGAGTGCCCCATGACCGACGTCCGCGATTCCGGCTTTTTCACCGAGGCGCTCGGCTCCCGCGATCCCGAGCTTGCCGCCGCCATCGAGGCCGAACTCGGCCGCCAGCGCGACGAAATCGAGCTGATCGCCTCGGAGAACATTGTCTCCAAGGCGGTGCTCGAGGCGCAGGGCTCGGTGCTCACCAACAAATACGCCGAGGGCTATCCGGGCAAGCGCTACTACGGCGGCTGCCAATATGTCGACGTGGCCGAGACGCTGGCCATCGAGCGCGCGAAGGAGCTCTTCGGCGCCGCCCATGCCAACGTGCAGCCCAACTCGGGCAGCCAGATGAACCAGGCGGTGTTCCTGGCGCTCCTGCAGCCCGGCGACACCTTCATGGGGCTCGACCTCAATTCGGGCGGTCACCTGACCCATGGCTCGCCGGTCAACATGTCCGGCAAGTGGTTCAAGCCGATCTCCTACGGCGTCCGCGCGCAGGACCAGATGCTCGACATGGACGCCGTCCGCGAGGCGGCGCTCGAGCACAAGCCCAAGCTCATCCTCGCCGGGGGCACCGCCTATTCCCGCGTGTGGGACTGGGCCGCCTTCCGGGCCATCGCCGACGAGGTGGGGGCGTACCTCATGGTCGACATGGCCCATATCGCCGGGCTCGTGGCCGGCGGGCAGCATCCCTCGCCACTTCCCCATGCGCATGTGGTCACGACCACGACCCACAAATCGCTGCGCGGCCCCCGGGGCGGGATGATCCTCACCAATCATGACGACATCGCCAAGAAGGTAAACTCCGCCGTCTTCCCGGGCCTGCAGGGCGGGCCGCTCATGCATGTGATCGCCGCCAAGGCCGTGGCCTTCGGCGAGGCGCTGCGGCCGGAGTTCAAGGCCTATGCGGCGCAGGTCGTCGCCAATGCCCGCGCCATGGCGGACGAGCTGATGAAAGGCGGCATCGACATCGTCTCCGGCGGGACGGACAACCACCTGATGCTCGCCGACCTCCGGCCGAAATCCGTCACCGGCAAGGCCGCCGAGGCGGCGCTCGGCCGGGCGCATATCACCTGCAACAAGAACGGCATCCCCTTCGACCCTGAAAAGCCCTTCGTCACCTCCGGCATCCGCCTCGGCGCGCCGGCGGGCACCACCCGAGGCTTCGGCGAGGAGGAATTCCGCCAGATCGCCCGCTGGATCGTGGAGGTCGTCGACGGCCTGTCCGCGAACGGCGAGGAGGGCAATTCCGCCACCGAAGAGAAGGTGAAGGCCGAGGTCACGGCGCTCTGCGCCCGCTTCCCGCTCTATAGCTGAGCCGGCTTGCGAGCCCCGCCGCCCCGCCTTATTCGGGGCGGCGGAGGTGCCGGACATGACCATTCTCTGCTGCGGCGAAGCGCTGATCGACATGCTCCCCCGCGAGACCGCGGCGGGCGAGGAGGCCTTCGCCCCCTATCCCGGCGGCTCGGTCTTCAACACCGCCATCGCCCTGGGCCGGCTGGGCGCGGAGGCGGCGTTCTTCTCGGGCCTCTCGACCGACCATTTCGGCACGATCCTCAGGGGCGCGCTCGAAGCGTCGGACGTCGACGCCTCCCCCGCCGCGCTCTCCGCCCGCCCCACCACGCTCGCCTTCGTGCGGCTCGTGAACGGCCAGGCGCGCTACATGTTCTATGACGAGAATACCGCCGGCCGGATGATCGCCGAGGCCGACCTGCCGGCGCCCGGCGCCGAGGCGCTGTTCTTCGGCGGCATCTCGCTCGTCGTCGAGCCCTGCGGCGCCGCCTACGAGGCGCTTCAGGCCCGCGAGGCCCCGGCCCGCGTCACCATGCTCGACCCCAACATCCGCCCCGGATTCATCACCGACGAGACGGCCTACCGCGCCCGGATCGAGCGGATGATCTCCCGCGCCGATATCGTGAAGGTCTCCGACGAGGACCTGCACTGGATCGCCGGCGACGCGCCGCAGGCGGAGCTGGCGGCGGGTCTTCTCGCCAAGGGGCCGAAGCTCGTCTGCGTGACGGAAGGCGCCAGGGGCGCGACGGGCTACCATGCCTCGGGGGCGGAGGTCTTTGCCCCCGCGCCGAAGGCCGAGGTGGTCGATACCGTCGGCGCCGGCGACACGTTCAACGCCGGGGTTCTGGCGAGCCTCTCGGCGGAGGGCCTCCTGACGAAGCCGGCGCTGGCGGAGCTGACCGAGGCGCAGATCGAGGCGGCGCTGGCGCTCGGGGCCAAGGCGGCGGCCATCGTCGTCGCCCGCGCCGGGGCCAACCCGCCCTGGGCGCGCGAGCTGTCGTGAGGGCGCTCCTGCAACGCGTCACCGAGGCGCAGGTCGCCGTCGGCGGCGAGGTGATCGGGCGTTCAGGCCCCGGGCTCATGATCCTCGTCTGCGCCATGGCTGGCGATGACGAGACGCGGACCGCCGCGCTCGCCGCCAAGGTGGCGAAGCTGCGCATCTTCCCCGACGAGGCCGGCAAGATGAACCGCTCGATCCGCGACATGGGCGGCAGCGCGCTCGTCGTCTCGCAGTTCACGCTCGCTGCCGATACGCGCTCCGGCAACCGGCCCGGCTTCTCCACCGCCGCCCCGCCGGCGGAGGGCGAGCGGCTCTACGAGGCCTTCGCAGCGGCGCTCCGGGCCGAGGGCATCCCCACCGAGACCGGCCGCTTCGGCGCAGACATGGCGGTCAGCCTGACGAATGACGGGCCGGTCACCATCTGGCTCGAGGTCTAGCGGCAGTAGCTGCCGGAGCGGTAGCGGGCCGTGTCGAAATGGAAGTGGTCGCGATGCGCGGCATTGGCGGTGGGGCCGAGCACGGTGCCGAAGATGCCGCAGGCATTGGCGTGCAGCGCCCGGAGTTCGCCGCCCCAGGACGAACTGCCCCAGTCGCGCAGCACCGAGATGGCGGTGCCGTCGCGCAGCGTCACCCCGCCGATGTCGATCGCATGGCCGAAGGCATGTTCCGAGAGCCGCGCATTCGGGTCGCCATTCCGCCCGCGGCAGGAATAATCGCCCATGATCCGAAGCCCCGCCAGCCCGCCGCCCTGGCCGGAGAAGGCGGGGATCGCCACGCGCTGCACCCAGGCGTTGAGCGCCGTCGCCGTCTCGCAATCCATCGTGGCGTTGTACGACAGGCGGATGCCGCCAACGGAGCGGATCAGCACCGCATCGGTCACCCCGCAGGAGCCCGGGCCGGGCACCGTGCCGAGCCGCTCGCCCTGGATGTCGGGATTGCCGCAGACGGCGCCCCGCTCGCGCAGGCGCTGCCGCTCGAGCGCCGCCTGGGTGATGCCGTTCGGCCGTTCCGGCGGGCGGAAGGCATAGGCGACGGCCAGGGGCGAGAGCTCGGGCATTGCCGGCGCGGCGGCGCCGTTCGGCAGCTCGGCCGGCATGTCGGGGTCGGGCAGCGGCATGGCAACGAGCGCGCGCTCGGGCCGTGTCGGCGGCCGGGCGGGGGCGGTGGCCATCGGCTGCACGCGGGGCACCGGCCGGCCCCTGGGGCCGAAGGGCGCCTCTTCGAGGCCGGGCGCGATGATCTCGGCAAGGCTCTCGAGCACGGGCGTCTGCGCGGGCTCGCGGCGGGGGGCCGGATCGAGCGCCTGCCTGAGGCCCGGGTCGAGCGCGGCCCGCTCGGGGGCCGAGGGCGCGGCGAGGTTCGGCAGCGGCGAGAGCGCCGGTGCCTCCGCCATCGGGCCGGTCGGGGCGAAGAAGGTCTGCCGCCGCTGCACCGGGGTGACGGTGGCGACGGTATTGGCGATGTCCTGCTCGGAGGGCGCGTCATAGAAAGGCCGCTCGGCCGCAAGCTGCGCGCGGGCGGGTAGCGGCGTCTCGGCCAGGAAGGCCGGATCGACCGCCGGATTGGCGGGGCCGTCCGCCATGGCCTCGGGCGAGGGTTCGGTGACGGAGACCCCGGGCAGCGGCGCCGTCTCGCCGGCGGCGGGGGGCGCCTCGGCGGCCCCGGTGGCCGCCTCGGGGGCTGCCTCGTCCGCGGCAGCCGGCGCCTCGGCCGCCGCGGGGGCGGCCTCTTCGCCCTCCTGCGCCCGCGCCAGAGGGCGGCCAGGGGCTTCCGGCGGCGGGCGGAGCGAGGGGCGGAGGGCGGTTTCGGGCGCCAGCGCGCTCGCCTCCTGCGCCGCCGCCGGGGCGACCGCCAGGAGGAGAAGCGCAAGGGCCGGCTCGAGCGCCCTCATCCCTTGCCGTCCCCCGTCTCTCCGTCCTTCTCCGCGTCCTTCTCCGCGTCCTTCTCCCCGTGGGAGCGCCCGAAATCCGGGGCGGCGGTGTCCTGCCCGGCATCGATGATGCCGCGCCGGATGGCCCGCGTCCGCGTGAAATAATCGAAGAGCTGTTCGCCGTCGCCGGTGCGGATGGCGCGTTGCAGCGCGAAGAGCTCCTCGGTGAAGCGGCCGAGGATCTCCAGCGTCGCCTCCTTGTTCGTCAGGAACACGTCGCGCCACATGGTCGGGTCGGAGGCCGCGATCCGCGTGAAATCGCGGAAGCCGGCGGCGGAGAACTTGATGACCTCGCTGTCGGTCACGCGGGAGAGGTCATCAGCCACGCCGACCATCGTATAGGCGATGAGGTGCGGGGCGTGGCTGGTCACGGCCAGCACCAGGTCATGGTGGGGGGCGTCCATCTCTTCGACATGGGCGCCGCAGGCCTCCCAGAACGCCTGCAGCCGGGCCACGGCGGCGCGGTCGGCCTCGCCGGGGACGAGGATCGTCCAGCGGTTGTCGAAGAGCGAGGCGAAGCCGGAGCGGGGGCCGGAATGCTCGGTGCCCGCCAGCGGGTGGGCGGGGATGAAATGCACGCCCTCCGGCACATGGGGGCCGACCGCCTCGATCACCGCCTGCTTGACCGAGCCGACGTCGGAGATTGTGGCGCCGGGCTTCAGGACCGGCGCGATCTCGGCCGCCACGGCGCCCATGGCGCCGACGGGCACGGCGAGGATGACGAGGTCGGCGCCCTCCGCCGCCTCGGCAGCCGTCTCGCAGACCCGGTCGACAAGGCCGATCTCGCGCGCGGTGGCGCGGGTTTCGGCGCTCCGCGCATGGCCGGTGATCTCGCCGGCGAGGCCGCGGCGGCGCATGGCATGGGCGAGCGAGCCGGCGATGAGGCCGAGCCCGATGAGGGCGACGCGGTCGTAGATCACGCTCATGCGCGCCTCCAGGCCGTGAGGGCGTCGATGACGCGGGTGGTGCCGGCCTCGTCGCCCACCGTGATGCGCAGGGCTTCGGGGAAGCCGTAGCCCGTCACGCGGCGGACGATGATCCCCTCGGCCTTGAGGGCGGCATCGGCGGCGGCGGCCTCGGCCTCGGAGCCGAAGCGGGCGAGGACGAAGTTGGCGTGGCTCTCGTCACAGGCGATGCCGAGGGCGTGGAGCGCCCCGGTCAGCCGGGCCCGCTGGGCGGCATTGAGCGCGGTGCAGCGCGCCACCCAGTCGCGGTCGCGCAGGGCGGCCTCGGCGGCGGCGAGCTGGATCACGCTCAGGTTGAAGGGCTGACGGATGCGGGTCATCACCTCGATGAGCTCCGCCGCCGCATAGCCCCAGCCGATGCGCAGGCCCCCGAGGCCGTAAAGCTTCGAGAAGGTCCGCGTGACGAGCACATTGGGGCGGGAGGCGGCAAGCGAGAGCCCGCCCTCCGCCCCGCCGGCGAACTCGATATAGGCCGCGTCGATGACGAGGATGACCTCCGCCGGCAGCGCATCGGCGAGCGCCGTCAGCTCCTCCTCGGAGAGGATCGTGCCGGTGGGGTTGCCGGGATTGGTGACGAGGACGACGCGCGTCCGCTCCGTCACCGCGGCGAGGATGGCGGCGGGGTCGACCCGGCGCTCCTTCTCCGGCACGCAGACGGGCGTGGCACCGGCCATATGGGCGAGGATCGGATACATCGAGAAGCCGTGCTCGGTGTGGATGATCTCGTCCCCCGGGCCGGCATAGGCCTGCGTGACGAATTGCAGCACCTCGTCGGAGCCGACGCCGCAGATGATGCGGGCGGGGTCGAGCCCGTGGACCTCGGCGATGGCGGCGCGGAGGGCGGCATGGTCGGTCGGCGGGTAGAGATGCGCGCGGGGCGCGGCCTCGCGGATGGCGGCGATGGCGGCGGGCGGGGGCCCCAGCGGGTTCTCGTTGGAGGAGAGCTTCAGGACGGAGCTCTGGCCCGGAATGGCGCTGGCGCCGCCCTGGTAGAGGGCGATCTCCATCAGGCCGGGCTGCGGACGGGGCGACATTGGCGATTCCTCGAAGGCTCCGGGGGTCTTACCGCCGGGGCGGGGCGCTGGCCAGTGGGGCCGGCGGGGAGGCGCCGAAGGGCGGCTCAGCCCGCCCTTTCCGGCGGGCTCGCGGGGTGCCGTGGGGAGCACCTCCGCAGAAAGGCGTAGGGTGGGTTTTCGGGCCCGCCGTCGGCGCGACAGTGATGCGAGGACCCCGCCCGGTGCGCGCCGCAGGCGCAGGGCGAGCGCCGGCCCGTCCCGCGGGCTGGCGCTCCGGTCAGGGCAGGCGCGGCGGTGAGCGAGGGCGGGGTGTCAACATAAAGCGCTCAGCTCAACCGTCAGGCGCGCCACCCCACGGGCCGGCGCTCGCCCTGCGCGGCATCGGGGTGCTCGGTTGCAGGGGCAGACGTGAGGGCGCTGCCCCCACACCCCCAGCGATATTTTTGGCCAGATGAAAGGGGGCGCGGCGCAAGGAGGCCTCCCGGGGTTGCACCGCCGCCCGGCGCGGCCCAAAGAGGCGGCATGGAGGCCTTTCTGGGAGTGTCATCGTCGCTCTCCGGCCGGCCCTGGGCCGGGCCGGACGAGGCTCTGCGCCGGGCCGCCGAGGCCATCGCCCAGGCCCACGGGCTGCCCCTGCCCCTCGCCGGGCTCCTCGCACGCAGCCAGGTGCCGGCGGAGGAGGTGGCGGCCTATCTGGAGCCGAAGCTCCGCGACCTCCTGCCCGATCCCCTCCAGCTCCGCGACATGGGCGCCGCCGCCGCGCGGGTGAACCGGGCGGTGGAGGCCGGCGAGCGCATCGCCATCTTCGCCGATTACGACGTGGACGGCGCGGCCTCGGCGGCGCTGCTGCTCCTCTGGCTTCGGGCGCTCGGCCGGCAAGCGACGCTCTATATCCCCGACCGGATCGACGAGGGCTACGGGCCGAACGTGCCCGCCATGGCGCGGCTGGCGGCGGCCCATGACCTCATCATCTGCGTCGATTGCGGCACCCTGAGCCACGAGCCGGTCGCGGCGGCGGAGGGGGCCGACGTCGTGATCCTCGATCACCACCTCGGCGGCGAGACGCTGCCCGACGCCGCCGCCGTGGTGAACCCCAACCGGCAGGACGAGACGGGCGACCTCGGCCATCTCTGCGCCGCGGGCGTCGTCTTCCTGATGCTCGTCGAGGCGCGGCGGCAGCGGCGCGAGGCGGGGCTGGCCCCGGGGGCGGAGCTGATGGGCCTTCTCGATCTGGTGGCGCTGGCGACCGTGGCCGATGTGGCGCCGCTCATCGGCGTCAACCGCGCCTTCGTGCGGACGGGGCTGCAGGTCATGGCGCGGCGCGAGCGGCCGGGGCTGGCGGCGCTCGCCGACGTCGCCGGGGTGGCAACGGCGCCGACGGATTACCACCTCGGCTTCGTCCTCGGCCCCCGGATCAACGCCGGCGGGCGGGTCGGCCGGGCCGACCTCGGCGCGCGGCTCCTGACGACGGAGGACCCGGCGGAGGCCGCCTCGCTCGCCGACCGGCTGAACGAGCTCAACCGCGAGCGGCGCGAGATCGAGGCGGCGGTGCGCGCCGCCGCGCTCGCCCAGGCCGAGGCCCGGGGGCTCGAGGCGCCGCTCGCCTGGGCGGCGGGCGAGGGCTGGCACCCCGGCGTCGTCGGCATCGTCGCGGCGCGGCTGAAGGAGGCGGCGGACCGGCCGGCGGTGGTCATCGGCTTCGAGGGCGACGAGGGCAAGGGCTCCGCCCGCTCGGTGCCGGGGGTCGACATCGGCGCCGCCATGCAGCGCCTCGCCGCCGAGGGGCTGATCGCCCGGGGCGGCGGCCACCGGATGGCCGCCGGGCTGACGCTCTCGCGCGCCCAGCTCGAGCCGGCGATGGCGCGGCTGGGAGAGCTGATGGCGGCGCAGGGCTCGGGGAGCTTCGGGCCCCGGGCGCTCCGCCTCGACGGGCTGGTCCTGCCGCCCGCGGCCACGCCCGAACTGGTGACGCGGCTGACGGCGGCCGGGCCCTTCGGCGCCTCCGCCCCGGCGCCGCGATTCGCGCTGCCCGACTGCCGGATCCTCGATGCGCGGCAGGTGGGCGACGGCCATCTGAAGCTGACCTTCGGCGACGGCACCGCCCGGCTCGGCGCCATCGGCTTCGGCCAGGTGGAGACCCCGCTCGGCGCGGCGCTTCTCGGCCATCAGGGCCGGCGCTTCCACCTCGCCGGACGGCTTGAGCTCAACCACTGGCAGGGCCGCACGAGCGCCCAGCTCATGCTCGACGACGCCGCCCCGGCCTGACGGCGGCTCCTCACGGATTTCGTGAAAAACCCCCTTGCAGAGGGGTGGGGCTTTGGCTAGATCACGCCGCACGCCAAGCGCGGCCCGTTCGTCTATCGGTTAGGACGCCAGGTTTTCAACCTGGAAAGAGGGGTTCGATTCCCCTACGGGCTGCCACTTTTCCCCATCAGGACAAGACAGACGCCGCGCCATCGGGCGCGCGCCATGGCCGCGTCTCGCGCTCTCCCCTTCCCGTCCGCTTTTTCAGCCGAAGGCCGCCAGCGCCACCACGAGCGGGCCGCTCCGGCCGTAGGCAAAAGGCATGTGCCGCGAACCGTTGAGGGGCGGGGCGCTGACCGGCAGCAGCACACGCGGCGGCAGGAAGCCTACACGGGTGTCGGAGAAACCCAGCATGCGGCGGTTGGCGGGCCAGTAGGCCTTGAACGCGGCCTCCTTGGCGGCGAAGCGCAGCGTCTCCGGCGCGTAGCCACCGGGTGCCAGGGCCGCCGTTTCCTCGGGGCGGAGCCACTCGCCCGCCGCGCGGATCGAGAAGGCGATATCATCCGTCACTCGGCCGTTCTGCTCGATGTCGAGCCCGAGTGCCCGGCCGGGCGCGGCCCGGGCGACGATGGCGGCCGCCCAGCCGCCGGTATGGGTGATCGAGCCGATGAAGCCCTCCGGCCAGACGGGCGCGCGCTGAGCGCCGACCGGGATCGGCAGCGGCCCGCAGCCGAGTCGCGCCAGGGCCTTGCGCGCCGCGGTCCGGCCGGCGGCGAATTCGGCCTGGCGCGAGGCGACGGCGCGGGCGACGAAGGTCGTCTCATCCGGATGGAGCGGCTCCGCCTCGGCCACCGGCACGGCGGCAACGGCCGCCCAAGACGGTGCCAGCTCGGCGAGCACACGTTCCAGCGCCTCCGCGCTCGCCTCGGCGCTGCCGCTGCCCCGCGCAGCGCGGCGGCGGTCGTTGGCCATGGCATCCCTGTCCTTCAGTTCCGGCATTCGCCCTCCTGAACCCAAGGCTATGGCAGGTTTTACGGAAATGTCACCGCCCGGGCTGCGACGCAGGCGAAGGTGCGGCAATCTCGCCCAGATTCCCGGCATAACGCCAGTCGGGCGCGAGGAGGAGCACATCCTCCGCCGCCCGCCCCAGAAGGCCCGCGAGGGCGGGCGCGCCGATGAGCCCGGCGGGCACGGTCACGGCCATGCGCAGCGCCGCCTCGGGGGCGAGGCCTATGCGCGTGACGAGCCGGGCGAGGCTGTCGGCGATGGTCACATGGGCGCCGGCGAGCGAGCCCTCGTGATTGACGAGCCGGCCGTCCTCGACGCGGATCTCCTCGCCGTAGAGCGTGAAGCTGGGGCGGCCGCCCACCGTCGGCATGGCATCGGAGACGAGGAACATCCGGTCCGCCACCGGCCGGGCGCGGAGCGCGAGGGCCACCATCTCGTCGGCGACATGCACGCCGTCGACGATGATACCGGCATGGGCTTCGGAGTTGATCGCCGCGCCGACTACGCCGGGCGCCCGGTTGAGCATCGGCGACATGGCGTTGAAAAGATGGGTGAAACACCGGGCCCCGGCTTCGAGCGCGCCGCGCACCTCCTCCGCCGTCGCGTCGGAATGGCCGAGGGAGACGATGGCCCCCGTCGCGGCCAGCGCCGCGATCCCGGCGGCGTCCGTGGCCTCGGGCGCGACGGTGATCATCACGGCGAGGCCGGCGGCGCGGAGGCGGGTGACGAGGGCGATCGTCTCCGCCGACAGCGGGCGCACGTAGCGGGCGGCATGGGTGCCCCGGCGGGGCATGGAGATATGCGGCCCCTCGATATGAAGCCCGAGCATCCCCGGCTGGTCGCGGGCGGCGAGGGCGGCCTCAGCGGCGGCCTCCAGCACCTCCGGCGCGTCGGTGATGACGGTCGGCATCACGCCCACGGTGCCGAAGCGGCGGTGCGCGGCGAGGATGCGGGCGATGCCGGCGGCGCTCGGGTCGGCGTTGAGAAGGACGTCGCCGCCGCCGTTGACCTGCAGGTCGAGGAAGCCCGGGGTGATCGTGCCCTTGAGCGGACGGGCGCCGGGGGGCGCCTTGGCGATCTCGGCGACGCGGCCGGAGGCGAGCCGGATGCCGAGCCCGGCGTGCAGGCGCTCGCCGTCGAAGAGCTGATCGGGTGCGAGCCAAAGGTCAGCCATGGGGCGCCTCCCCTGCTGTCGCCGCCGCATAGGCCGCCCCGCGCGCGCCGGAGGCCTCGCCGCCCTCCGCCAGCACCAGCTCGGGGATGGAAAAGCCGCTGAGCTGGGCGCGGCCGAGCGCGGCGGTCAGGTCATCGGTCAGGCCGGGGATCTGCGAGAGCCCGCCGCCGAGGACGATCACGGCGGGGTCCACCATGCAGATGAGCGTCATCAGCATCTCGGCGGTGATCTGGCACCAGATGTCCCAGACCTTCGCGGCGGCGGGGTCGCTCGAGCGGGCCTCTACCAGCTCCGGCGGGGTCATCGGCCGGCCGGTCAGCGTCTCGGCGAGCCGGGCGAGGCCGGGGCCGGCGACATAGGTCTCGAAGCAGCCCGTCCGCCCGCAGCCGCAGCGGCGGATGGGGAGCCCGTGCTCCACCACCAGATGCGCCGGCGCATAGGCATGGCCGAACTCGCCGCCGACGGCGGAGAGGCCCTGCACCAACCGGCCGCCCACCACCACGCCGCCGCCGACGCCGGTGCCGAGGATCAGCCCGACGGCGGGGGAGCGGCCCTTCGCGGCGCCGAAGACGGCCTCCGACAGGGCGAAGGCCCGGCAATCGTTGACGAAAGTGACGCTCCGCCCGGCGGCGGCGGCGACATCGGCGGGAAAGGGCTTGCCCGTCACCGGCAGGTTGGCGGCAAGCGCGAGGCCGGTCGCCGGGTTGATGAGGCCCGCGGCGCCGACGCCGATGGGCGCGCCCTCGGGCAGCCGCTCCATGGCCCAGCGCACCTGCGCGGCGATGGCGGCGACGAGCGCCTCGTAGGTGGCGGGCGTGCCCGTGCGGGCGGTCTCCAGCCGCTCCCACGACGCCCCGAAGATCTGCGTCTCGATCTTTGTGCCGCCGATGTCGATCCCCGCCGCAGTCATGGCGCCACCTCATGCAGCCGCACGCCGGAGACGACGCGGCTGAGCGTGCCGGCGCCGGCGAAGGGATCGTCGACATCGAGGCCGAGCGCCGCGCCCCAGGTCACGCCCATGACCTGCGCGGCGGCGACGAGTAGCGGTGCGGCCCAGGCGTCGCCATGCGGCATCGGCACGGGCGTGTCGCCTTCCGCCCCGATGGCGCAGAGCCGCGCCTTGGGGAATTGCGCCCGAAGCTCGCCGATGAGGTCGCGCTCGTAGCGCGCCGCATGGGGCTCCGACGAGGTGAAGGCGATGATCTTCGTGCCCGGCTGGATGAAGCTCTTCGGCCCGTGGCGGAAACCGAGCATGGTCTCGGCGAGCGCGGCGACCTTCCCGCCCGTCAGCTCCATGACCTTCAGCGCCGCCTCGCGCGCGGCGCCGTGGAGCGCCCCGGTGCCGAGGAAGACGATCCGCTCCGGCGGGGCGCCGCGGGCGGCATGGCGGCGGTAATCGGGGATCAGCCCCTGCAGCGCCGCGCCCATGGCGGGCAGCCGGGCGATATCGCCCGCCGGGTCGAAGATCGCCAGCGCCGTCAGCAGCATCGTCGAGAAACTGGAGGTCATGGCGAAGCCGCTGTCATGCGTCTCCGCCGGCAGGGTCACGACATGGGCGGGGCCGGTGGCCGGGGCGGTCGCCAGCGCGCCCGCTTCGTTGCAGGTGATGTGGAGCCGCGGCGCCTCGGGCGCCAGCGCATCCATCGCCGCCATGAGGCCGCGGCTTTCGGGCGAGTCGCCCGAGCGGCCGAACTGGACGATGAGGGGCGCGCGGCCAGTCAGGTAAGCACTTGGCCGGGCAACGATATCCGTCGTCGGCACCGCGCGGAAGGCGCCCTGCCCTTCCAGCCCCGCTGCCGCGATCTCGCCGATATAGGCGGAGGTTCCGGCCCCGCAGAACCAGACCTCGCGCGCGCCCTGCGCCGCCACGAAGGCCCGCGCCGGCCCGGCATCCCACGCCGCCGCCCAGCGCGCCCAGATGCCGGGCTGGGCGGAAAGCTCCGTCCAGGTGGCCCAGCGCTGCAAGGGATCGGCACTCGTGGGGGTCATGTCGTCTGCGTGACCTTCGACAGGGTCGCGGGCGCGTCCGGGTCATGGCCGAGGGCACGGGCCGCGCCGAGAATGACCGGATAGACCATCATCAGCATCAGCGCCGCCGCCGCGGCCGGGGTGAGGGCGCCCGGGCCGAGATCGGCGGGCGAGAGCCTGAGAACAGTGCCGCCGGCGGCCCGGAAGCGGGCCTCTGCGGTGCCGAGGCTCTCCTGCACGAAGGGCTGGCCGGTGTCGAGGAGGATCACCAGCAGAGGCCGCGTGACAAGTTGCAGCGGCCCGTGCAGCACCTCGCTCGCCGAATAGGCCTCGGCATGGATCGCGCAGGTCTCCTTGATCTTCAGCGCCAGCTCATGAGCGGCGCCATAGCCGGTGTCGCGGCCGACGACATAGACATGGGGGTTGCGCAGCAGCGCGGCGCGGAGGGCGTCGGCCTGCGGGGTCTCGGTGGTCTCGAGCGCCGCGATGGCCTCGGCGGAGGCTTCAGCGCGGCCGCCATAGCCCGGGGCGAGGGCCGAGATCAGCGCCATGCCCGCGCCGATGGCGCCCGTGACGCTCTTGGTGGCGGGGACGGCGCGCTCCTCGCCGGCGCCGATGGGCAGCGTCACCTCCGCCTCCGCCTCGACCGGCGAGCCCGCGACATTGGTGATCGCCACCACCCGCCCCCCGGCGGCACGGAGCCCCCGCGCGGTGCGCACGAGATCATCGGAGGCGCCCGATTGCGACAGGATCAGCGCCCCGGCCCCCGCCATCCGCACCCCCTGCCCGATCGAGAAGACCGAGGGCGGCAGCGAGGTGACGGGCAGGCCCGTCTCGCGCATCAGCTCATAGGCCAGCACATTGGCGGCGGCATCGGAGGAGCCGCGGGCGACGGTGTAGAGGGCGGGCGCGTCCTGGAGCAGGCGGGCGGCCTCACCGGCGTCCTGCGTGGCGGCCCGGGCGAAGACGCCGGGCGCCTCGAGAAGCTCGGCGGCCATCAGCGCGCCGGGGGTCTTCGGCGCGCTCATGCCAGCCTCCCGAGCTTGTTGTCGAACTCCGCCCAGACTGGCGAGAGGTCCAGCACCTCGCCCCGCGCCCGCGCCGCGTCGAGCCCGAGCGCGGCGATGCCGGCCTCCAGCGCATCGACGATGCCGACGGGCAGGCTCTCGGCCTCGCCCCTCAGATAGGCGGCGATGTCGGCGACCATCATGTGGTCGGCGCCGTAATGGGCCGAGGCGCGGGCGGGGTCGCCCTTGGTGTAGTCGTGATCCGCGTAGACGCTCCCGTCGCGCCGGGTCACCTTGAGGAAGCCGCGCACGAAATCGCCCTCCGCCATGCCATGGGCGCCCATGACGCAGAAGCGCCGGTGCTCGTCGGGCGTGTTGAGGTTGGTGTGGAAGGCGAGGGAGGCGCCGGATTCATACTCCAGGATCGCCGTCTGGTAGTCGATGATGTCGCCGTCGGAGGTGAAGGGATCCTCCGTGCTGCCCCAGACGCTCTTCTTGACGTGGAAGACCTCCGCCTCGGAGTTCGAGCGCGGCGCGTGCTCGGGCAAAAAGCTCCGCCGCCCGCCGAAACTGGCGACGCGCCGGGGGCGCGAGGCGGTGATCATGTTGTAGAGATCGAGGTCGTGGCAGCATTTCTCCAGCATGAAGCCGCCGGAATTCTCCACGCTCCGCCGCCAGTCGCGCATGAAGAAGGCGCCGTGATAGGGGCCGATATGCTCGTTGGCCTCGAGCGAGGTGATGGGGCCGAGGGCGCCGTCGGCCAACGCGGCCCGGAGGTCGACCATATGCTGCGAATAGCGCAGGACGAGGCCGACCATGACCCGGTCGGTCCCGTGGAGGCGGAGGAGCTCGGCGAGCTCCATCGTCTCCGCCAGCGTGGTAACAACCGGCTTTTCGGTGAAGATCCGCACCCCGGCGTCGAGCCCTGCCCGGATCTGCTCCAGATGAAAGCGGTTGGGCGAGCCGACGAAAAGGAGGTCGGGCGTGGTCTCGGCCAGCATCTCCTCCACCGAGGGATAGCCGGGCACGCCCTCGCCGATCATCTCCAGATGCGTCGGCTGGGGGTCGTGGTAGCCCACCACCTCCGCCTCCGGCATGGTTTCTTTCAGGAGCGACAGGACCCAGCCGGCCCGAAGGCCGATGCCCGCAGTGACGATGCGCATGATCCCTCCCTCAGGCGACAAGCGCGGGGGCGCGGAGCCGGCGCATGACCCGCCCCCCGCCATCGAAGACATGCACGGCCTCGGGCGCCACGCCAAGCGCCAGCGTCTCGCCCTCATGGATCGGCGCGTCGCCGGGCAGCATGGCGCAGAAGCGGCCGCCGCCGGGCTCGGTGCCATAGGTGACGGCGGAGCCGCCGAGGCGTTCGAGCACCTCGACATGAAGGCTGAGGTCGCCGCCGAGGCGCAGATCCTCCGGGCGGATGCCGATCTCGACGGCATCGCCTGAGGCCGCCCCGCCGGCCTCGACCGGCAGCACCATGCGGGCGCCGCCCGGCAGCTCGACGGCGAGCCCGCCGGGCTCGGTGCCGAGCACCTGGGCCGGGATGAGGTTCATGTTCGGCTGGCCGATGAAGGTGGCGACGAAGCGGGTGGCGGGGTGGTGGTAGAGCTCCATCGGCGAGCCGAATTGCTCCACGCGGCCGCCGTTCAGCACGACGATGCGGTCGGCCATCGTCATGGCCTCCACCTGGTCATGGGTCACATAGACCATCGTCGCATTGAGCTCGCGGTGGAGGCGCGAGAGCTCCACCCGCATCTCACCGCGGAGCGCGGCGTCGAGGTTCGACAGCGGCTCGTCGAAGAGAAAAACCTTGGGCTGGCGCACGATGCTCCGCCCGATGGCGACGCGCTGCCGCTGCCCGCCGGAAAGCTGCCCGGGCTTCAGCTTCAGCTTGTCGGTGAGCTGCAGGATGCGCGCCGCCTCCTGCACCTTGGCGTCGAGCGCGGCCTTCTCCAGCTTCGCGACGCGCAGCGGGAAGGCGATGTTCTCGTAGACCGAAAGATGCGGATAGAGCGCGTAGCTCTGGAAGACCATCGATATGCCGCGGTCGACCGGATGGGCGCGGCTGACCTCCTGCCCGTCGATGAAGATCTCGCCGGAGGTTGCCTCCTCCAGCCCCGCGACGATGCGCAAAAGCGTGGACTTGCCGCAGCCCGAGGGCCCGACGAAGACGACGAATTCCTTGTCGGCAATGGCGAGGTCGATGTCGTGGAGGACCTTCGCCTCGCCGAAGCTCTTGGAAATGCGGGAAAGATCGAGCGTCGCCATGCCTGCCTCTTCGCTGGTCTTGGTGGCGGCGGGCGCCTCTTTGGAGCCCGCCGCTGGATATGCCGGGGGCGGCGGGCCTGAAGGCCCGCCGCGGTGGCGCTTACATCGCGTCGTCGAGCTCTTCGCCGGCGATGGTCACGAGGTTGTCGACGGTGTCGTCATCGAGGATCGTGCCCTGCACCATGTTGGTGAAGACCGATTGCAGCGAGCGGAAATCCTCGACGAGCGGCTCGGGGCCGCCGGCCTCCATGCCGGCCATGAAGACCTGCCAGTATTCGTCGTCCTGGTAGTAGGGCGCATCCCAGCCGAGATCTTCATACTTGAAGATCGGCGTCAGGCCCCAGGACTGGTCGAGGTCGTACTGGCTCTCGCCGGTGGCGAGCGCGGCGGCCAGCTCCTGCGCCAGCTCCTCGTGGCCGGAGCCCTTGAGGACGACGATGGCGTCGGTGATCAGGATCGAGCCGGATTCCCCATGCGGCCCGTGCGGGACGGGGGCGACGAGCTGGTTGATGTCCTCGTTGTGCTGACCGCGGCCCCAGGGGCCCTGCACATACATGGCGATCTGGCCGTCGTTGAAGAGGTCGCGGAGCTGGTCCCGCTCCCAGGCGGTCGGGCCTTCCTGCGCCACGGCGACGAGGTCGTGCACGAATTGCAGCGTCTCGCGGGTCTCTTCGCTGTCGAGCATGTTCTCGCCCGTCTGCGTGTCGATGACCGTGCCGCCGTTCGAGTAAAGGTAGTTCAAGAACTGGTGCATCGTGTTGTCGAAATCCTTGCCGGCAAGGCCCACGCCCGCGGCATCGGTGTTGTCGACAACGGTCTGCGCGAGGGCCAGCATCTCGTCCCAGGTCTCGGGGGCGACGCATTCGGCGCCGGCTTCCTCGACGAGGTCGCAGTTCACGAAGAGCGCCTTGGTCGAGAAGGCATGCGGCCAGCCGTAGACCTCGCCTTCGATCATGACGGTCGAGAGGACGCCGGGCTGATAGGCCTCGCGCAGGTCATCCGGGATCGCGGCGGGCACGATCAGGTCGTTGTTGACCATCTGGCGCAGCGTCCGGCTGCCCATGTAGGCGACCGACGGCGGGTCGCCGGCGGCGGCGAGGGTCAGCGTCTTGTCCTGGCAGGTGCCCCATGGCACGGCCTCGACATTGACGGTCACGCCCTCATGGGCGGCCTCGAAATCGGCGACGGCCTGCTCGTCGGCCGGGCGCAGATCGCCGCACATGATGAAGCTCATCTCGGTCTCCTGGGCGAAGGCCGGCAGCGCCGTGCCGCCGAGCAGCACGGAGGCGAGTCCCAGAGTTTTCAGCTTGGTCATGATATTCTCCCTGTTGAGTGACCTTGCGGATTATTCCTTCACGGCACCGGCGGTGAGGCCGGCGACGAGGTACTTCTGAAGAAAGAGGAAAATGATCAGCACCGGCAGCACGCCGGTGAGCGCGGCTGCCATCATCTCGTTCCAGGTGACGTTCTGGTAGCCGATGAACTCGTAGAGCCCGGCCGGCAGCGGCTGGTATTCCCGCGTCTGGTTGAAGGTGATGGCGAAGAGGAACTGCTGGGCATAGGCGCCGATGAAGACGGCGACGCCGACGACGATGAGCCCCGGCACCGCGAGCGGCAACACCACCCGGCGGAGGATGTAGAGGCGCGAGGCGCCGTCGACATAGGCGGCCTCCTCCAGCTCCAGCGGGATCCGCTCGAGATAGGAGCGCAGGAGCCAGATGCCCTGCGGGATGAGGAAGGCCACACCCGGCACGATCATCGACCAGTAGGTGTTGAGAAGCCCCAGCGTCCGCAGCACCCGGTAGAGCGGGATCAGGAGCACGGCGCCGGTGAACATGTTCACCGCGAGGAAGATGGCGAGCGAGGCGTTCTTGAAGGGAAAATCCAGCCGCGCGAAGGCATAGGCGGCGGGGATCACGAAGATCATCGTGATCAGCGTCACCATCCCCGAGATATAGACGGAGTTGAAGATGTAGCGCCCGAGAAGCGGCACCGTCTCCCACATCCGGCTGTAGGCGCCGAAGGAGAAATCGTCGCTCCAGAACTGGTAGGGCGAGCGAAAGAGATGCTCGAGCGGCCGGAGCGAGGCGAAGAACATCTCCGCGAACGGGAGGAGCATGAAGACGAGCAGCACGAAGATGGCGGCATAGATGCCGACGAGCTGCAGGGGAGAGTACTTGTCCATCATTCCCGGCCCGTCCCGAACTGGCGGTTCACCCGATTCAAAACGAACAGGTAGAGAAGAGAGAAGGCGCCGAGGATCGCGACGATGACCACGGCCCGCGCCGAGCCCTCACCGAACTTGAAGTTGCCGATGGCGGTCTCGTAGGTGTCGATGATCAGCGTCGTCGTGGCGCCGCGCGGCCCGCCGTTGGTCAGGATCCAGATCACCTCGAAGGAGTTGAAGGTCCAGATCACGCTGAGGAGCATCATCGAGATGATGACCGGCAGGATCTGCGGGATCGTGATGCGCCGGAAGCGGTACCAGCGGCTGGCCCCGTCGACCCATGCGGCCTCGTAGAGGTCGCGGCTGACGCCCTGCATCGCGGCGAGGAAAAAGAGCGTCACCATGGGCGTGCCGACCCAGACATCGGCAACGATGCAGGACCAGAAGGCCGAGCCCTTCTGTGCTAGGAATTCGTAGGGGCCGTCGGTGATGCCGACCCTTTGCGAGATGCCGGCGAGGATGCCGAAATGGCCGTTGTAGAGCCAGAGCCAGCCGATCATGCCGATGGCCACGGGGATCACCCAGGGCGGCATGATGAGCGTGCGGAAGAGCGCCCGGCCCGGCACGGCGGCATTGAGGAGCGAGGCGGCGATCAGCCCCATGACGAGCTTCAGCGACACCGAGAGCGCCATCCAGAGGAAGGTTCGCCCGATGATCTGCCCCGTCTGCCGGCGCGCGAAGAGGTCGCGGTAATTCTCCAGCCCGACGTAGTTCTCGCCGATCATGCGGGCGTCGGTGAAGGAAAGGCGGATGGTCTCCACCAGCGGCCAGGCGACGATGACGGCGATGAAGGCCATGGCCGGCGCGATGAGCACCCAGGCGAACCAGCGCTCGCTGATGCCGCGGCGTGCGGCGCGCGGGGCCGGTGCAAGGACGGCCGTATCGACCTGAGCTTCGGACATGCCACCCCCTGGCTGCCTGGCGCCCCTCCCCGGGGGCGAATCGCTGTCGTGAGAGAACGATACCAACGCGTCACAAAAAAGCTACCAATATGATACCAAAAATCACAAAGCGCACGATTGCCCTTGTTTTGCGCTTGTTTCTCGCGGTCGGCTTCGGCTAACTCAAGGCGAGAGCCGGGCATTGGTATTGTCCGGAAATACCAGTGAAACGGGGGAAAAGATGGCAGAATCCGCCGACGGCGCCGGCCTCTACGCCCCCGATTCGTGGCTGAAGGAGGGGCGCGGCCCGCGCTACCTGCAGCTCTCCCGCCATCTCGCCGCCGCCATCGGCTCCGGCACGCTGGAGCCAGGCGCCCAGCTTCCCGCCGAGCGCGAGCTGGCGGAGCTGGCGGAGGTCTCCCGCGTCACCATCCGCAAGGCGGTCGCCCAGCTCGCCGCAGACGGGCTGATCGAGCAGCGCCGCGGCGCCGGCTCCTTCGTGCGGGCCTCTGGCGGGCCGCGGCTCGAGCAATCGCTTTCGACGCTGGTCTCCTTCACCGAGAACATGCGCGCGCGCGGGCGCGCGGCCTCCTCCGTGATCCTCTCCCGGGGGGTGCATCCGCCGAGCCCCGAGGAAAGCGTCGCCCTCGGCCTCGGCCCCGCCGACCCCGTTGCCCGCATCGCCCGCCTCCGCTCGGCCGACGGCGTGCCGATGGCGCTCGAGCATTCCTCCCTGCCGGCCGACATCCTGCCCGACCCGGCCCGGGTCTCGACCTCGCTCTACGAGGTGCTCCGCGCCTCGGGGACGGCGCCCACCCGCGCCATCCAGCGCGTCGCCGCCATCGCCATCTCCGCCCGCGAGGCGGAGCATCTGTCGATGCCGGAGGGCGCCGCCGTCCTCAAGATCGACCGCACCGGCTATCTCGCCACCGGCCGCCCCATCGAATTCACCCGCGGCCTCTACCGCTCCGACATCTACGACTTCGTCACCGAACTCCGCCTCGACATCTGAGCCCGCCCCGATGACCCCATCCCGCCCCCTTCATCTGACCGGAAATATGCCGGGGGGTCGCCATTGAGTGCGCCATTGGTTCAAGCACCAATGGCGACGGGGGCTGGCCCCCCGGCCTCTCCACCAGCGACACGCCCGAGGACCTCATGCCCGACTTCACCGCCCGCATCGACGCCGACACCATCCGCTGCGAGATCACGGCCTCCGAGCCGCTCGCCGCCCCGGTCTTCTGCTTCTCGCTGATGGCCCCCGGCGCCGTCGTCTCGGGCGGGACGCTGATCCGCTCGCTCGGCTCCTGGTGCGAGGTGGCGCTGCCCGACCTCGCGCCGGGCCGGCCGCATGAGGTGGTCCTGCGCTATGCCGGCGGCTTCTCTCCGAAGAACCGCGCCTGGCTGCCGCTCGGCCCCTACCTCCGCCACGCGGGCGGCATCACGCCCCTACCCCCCGGCCCCGCCGGCGTGCGCCCCGCCCCGGCGCCGGAGCCGCGCCCCGCCGAGGGCCTCGGCCTCTGCCCGCCGCCCTCCGCCTGGGCCCCCGCCGGCGGGCGGCTCGACCTCTCTCGCGGCATCGCCACATCCGACGAGGCCTTCGAGGCCGTGGCCGCCATCCCCGCCGTCTCGCGCCTGACCGAGGCGCCGTTCCTCTCCCCCGCCGGCGCGCCCCTCATGCTGACCGAAGACCCCTCGCTCCCGCCCGAAGGCTACCGCCTGACCATCGCGCCCGGCGGGCTCACCCTCGCCGCCAGCGCCCGGGCCGGGCGCTTCTACGGGGCCGTGACTCTCCGCCAGCTGCAGATCGTCCATGGCGACAGCCTGCCCACCGGCGAGATCACCGATGCCCCGCGCTTCGGCTGGCGGGGCCAGCATCTCGACTGCGCGCGGCATTTCTTCGAGGTGGAGACGATCCGGGACCTCCTGGGCGTCATGGCCCTCTACAAGCTCAACCGCTTCCACTGGCATTTCGCCGATGACGAGGCCTTCCGGCTCGAGGTCTCCTCCTACCCCGAGCTCTGGCAGAAGACCGCCTTCCGCGGCGAGGGCGAGGCGCTGCCCGGCCTCTTCGGCGGCGGCCCGCGGGCGGGCGGCTCCTATTCGAAGGACGACGCCCGCGCCCTCATCGACCACGCGAAGCGCCTCAATATCGAGATCCTCCCCGAGCTCGAGATCCCCGCCCATGCCCTCGCCCTCAACGCCGCCATCCCGGGCCTGCGCGATCCGGCCGACAACGGCGCCGAGACCTCCGTGCAGGGCTACAGGGGCAATTCCATCAACCCGGCCCTGCCGAAGATGTGGGAGGTGACGGAGGCGCTGACGGCCGAGGTCGCGGAGCTTTTCCCCTTTGGCCATCTGCACCTCGGCTGCGACGAACTGCCCGAGGGCACCTGGGAGGGCTCGCCCGCCGCCGCCGAACTGAAAGAGCGCGAGGGGCTGGAGACGACGGACGACCTGCAGGGCTGGACCATGGCGCGCCTCGCCGCCGGGCTGGCGGCGCAAGGCATCCGCCCGGCCGCATGGGAGGAGGCGGCGCGGGGGGCGCAGGGCGGCATCGGCAACGGCGCCATCCTCTTCTCCTGGACCGGGCAGGGCCCGGGGCTGGACGCGGCGCGGGCCGGCTACGACGTCGTCATGTGCCCGGGCAAGAACGCCTATTTCGACATGGCCCATTCCGCCGATCCGGACGACTGGGGCGCCGCCTGGGCCGCCATCATCCCGCTGGAGGAGACCGTCGCCTGGCAGCCCGTGCCGCCGGGGGCGGAGGATGTCGCCGACCGGATCATCGGCGTCGAGGGCTGCTTCTGGGGCGAGTTCACGACGCGGGACGCGGAGCTCTGGCCGATGATCCTGCCCCGGATGCTGGGCATCGCCACCAAGGGATGGAGCGACGCGGACGGCCCTGCGCTGCGGGCACTGGCGGAGGCGCATGCGGCGGCGCTGGCTGGTCCGTGGGGCTGGCACTACGGCGCCTGAATGGCGCCCCGTTGCGCCGCGCCGGTTTCCTGATAATTTCTATCGGAGATTCACGCGGCGCCCAGACCGGCCCGCCCCTGCCAAGGAAGGCCCGGCGATGCAGCACCCCCGGCCCGCGCCAATGCCGCCCGGTGACAGCGCCCGGGGGGCGGAGCTGGACGCCGCCCTTCGCACCTTTGCCGCCCTGCCCGCCAACCCGCCGGAGACCGCCTTCGAGACCCGGCAGGGCGTGGCCCTCGTGCCGCCGCCGGGCGCCATACGCCTCTGCGACCTCGCAACCTGCCTGCCCGCCTGGGGCGCGGCCGCCACCGATGGCACGCCCGAGGCCGATGACAAGCTCCGCGCCGCCTATCTCATCGGCCGCCTCGCCCCGGCGGCGCTGCGGCCCTTCGCGGCGCTGATGCTGGCGGGCCATCTGCCCGCGCACCTGCCGGCGGAGGCACTGGCGCTGACGCTGCGCACCGAGCCCTGGCAGGGGGCCGACCGGCTCTACCAGATCGCGATCTTTGACGTGACGCTGCTGCCCGGCATCCGCCTCGGCGCGCCCGATGGCGCGGCCGCCGGCGACGCCATCGCCGGGCTCTTCGCGCCGGTGGTGACGCTCCTGTCGCGCGCCTGGCGGCTCGGGCCGGCGGCGCTCTGGCGACTCGTCGGCGATGCGCTTTCGCAGCTCCTCCTCGAGGAGGGCCGGCGGCGCGACGAGGTGGAGCGGGCCAGCGCCCTGGCGCTCGAGATCCTCCACCGCGAGGGCTCGCCGCTCCATGCGCCGCAGCTCCGCTTCACCGATGTCAGCCTGCCCGAGCGGCCCGACATCTCAGAGCGCTTCCGGGTGCGGGGCGGCTGCTGCCGCTACTACACGGTGCCGGGGGGCAGTTACTGCACCTCCTGCGTCCTGCGCGACGACGAAAGCCGCGAGGACAGGCTTCGCGCCCACCTGCGCGCGACCCGCCTCACGGCCTGAAGGTCTTCGGGACACGTTTCGGGCCCCGGCCGCAGCGGGGGTCCGAAGGCCCTACACTCAGCGCCAGCCGAGCCCCGGCGCCACATGGGTCAGGATGCTCTCCAGCACATGCACGTTGTACTCGACGCCGAGCATGTTGGGCACGGTCAGGAGCAGCGTATCGGCCTCGGCAATCGCCTCGTCGCCCTTCAGCGCCTCGACCAGCTTGTCGGGCTCATCCGCATAGCCGCGCCCGAAGATGCCGCGGAAGTTGTCGATATGGCCGATCTGGTCGCTCTCCTTGCCGCCCCGGCCGAAATAGGCGCGGTCCATGTCGTTCATCAGCGCAAAGATCGAGCGGCTGACCGAGACGCGGGGCTCGCGCTTGTGTCCGGCCTCCTTCCACGCCTCGCGGAAGAGGCGGATCTGCCGGGCCTGCTGAACGTGGAAGGGCTCGCCGCCCTCGTCGACCTTCAGGGTCGAGCTTTGCAGGTTCACCCCCATCTTGCCGGCCCATTCGGCCGTGGCATCGGAGGCGGAGCCCCACCAGATGCGATCGCGCAGCCCTTCGGAATGCGGCTCGAGCCGCAGGAGCCCCGGCGGGTTGGGGAACATCGGGCGCGGGTTCGGCCGGGCGAAGCCGCGGCCCTCCAGATGCTCGAGGAAGATCTCGGCATGGCGCCGCGCCATCTGCGCGGCATCCTCGCCCTCGGCGGGCTCGTAGCCGAAGTGCCGCCAGCCGTCGATCACCTGCTCGGGCGAGCCGCGCGAGATGCCGAGCTGCAGCCGCCCGCCGGAGATGAGGTCGGCCGCGCCGGCATCCTCGATCATGTAGAGCGGGTTCTCGTAGCGCATGTCGATGACGCCCGTGCCGATCTCGATCTTCGAGGTCCGCGCGCCGATGGCGGCGAGAAGCGGGAAGGGCGAGGCGAGCTGCCGCGCGAAATGGTGGACGCGGTAGTAGGCCCCGTCGATGCCGAGCTCCTCCGCCGCGACGGCCAGCTCGATGGATTGGGTCAGCGTGTCGCCGGCCGTCTGCAGGGGCGAGCCGGGCTCGGGGTTCCAGTGCCCGAAGGACAGAAAACCGATCTTCTTCATGGGGGTCCCTTTGCGATCATTGGGCGGTCATTGCGTCACGTCGGCGCAATCTAGGGGCGGTGGCGCGCGGCGACCATGCCCCCAAGGGCCGTGGCTGCCATGCAGTCCGCTCATGAGGCGCCGGTGCGGCGGCGGACGGTGCGGCGGAGCACCAAAAATATCTGCACCACGCTTGAACCCTCTTGCGCCCGATCCTCTCGCAGGGTCACGTGCGCAAACAGTAAGGTCAGATTTTCAAAATTTTTTTCGAAAGCCAAGGCGATGAGAATCCTTGTCTGCACGCATCACCTCCATACCTGGGCCGGCTCGGAGCTCGTGGCGCTCGAACTTCATGATGCGCTGGCGGAGGCCGGGCACGAGGTGTCGCTCTTCTGCCCCTTCGCCGATCCGAAATTCGTCACGCTCGCCCTGCCCGACTGGCAGGCTGTGCTGGCCGATCCGGCATTGGTCGATCTCGGCGCCTATGACGTCGTCTTCGATCTGCATCAGACCATCGTGCGGCTTCTCGGCCCGGCGGCGCTCGACCGGCTCGGCAGCCCGGCGCGGCCGGCGATCGTGCAGCTCCACCTCTCGCCGAGCGAGTCGCTCGAGGCGCCGGGCGTCGTCTTCGAGCCCGGCTTCGCCGATCTCGTCCTCGCCAATTCCGAAGAGACGCGGGCGGCGCTCGTGGACAAGGGGCTGAGCGATGTGCGGCTCTTCCAGAACCCCGCCCCCGCCGCCTTCGCCGGAGCGCCGGCGCCGGACGGGCCGCTCCGGCGGATCCTGTCGGTGTCGAACCATCTGCCGGACGAGCTGTCGGCGGCGCTGACCCGGCTCTCCGGCGAGGGGGTGGAGGTGATCCGGCTCGGCCATCCCGGCGTGAGCCGGCGGCTCCTGCCGGAAGACCTGGCGACCACGGATGCCGTGGTGAGCATCGGCAAGACCGTGCAATACGCGCTTCGCGCCCGGCGGCCGGTCTTCGTCTACGACCGCTTCCAGGGCCCTGGCTGGCTGCCGCCGCTGACGGAGGAGGCCGAGGCGAACAACTTCTCCGGCCGCTGCACGCCGGTGCCGCGCAGTGCCGAGGCGCTGGCGGCGGAGATCCGGGACGGGTACGAGGCGGCCCGCGCGGCCGTGGCGGACCTGCAGCCGCAGGCGCTCCGCCGCTTTCATCTCGAGATCCAGATCGAGGAGGTCCTCGCCGAGGTCACCGCCCGCGCCGCCGCCCGCACCCCGCCGCCCGCGCCGCTTCCGCCCGAGACGCGGAGCGCCCTGCGGCGGGAGGCGGGGATCCTCCGCGCCATCGACCGGGAATACGAGGAGCGGCTCAAGCTGCCCACGCCGCTCGATCCCTGGGATGTGCCGGCCATCGATCCGCGCATCGAGACGGTGATGGTGCGGGATCCGGCCCCCGGCCAGCCGCTGGTCATGGCCGCCTTCTCGTCGCGCTACGACCGGCATCTGGTGCCGGGCCTCGTCGAGAACCTCTCTCCGGCCGTGCATGGCTATGTGCATTATGACGACCAGGGCGCCGAGGAGGCCCTCAGCAACGAGGCGATCCGCCAGCATGCGCTTGTCGAGGCCGCCCGGCAGGCGGGCGCGCGCTGGGTGCTCGCGGTCGACCCCGACGAGCGCTTCGAGGACAGGCTCGCCGCCGAGATGCCGGCGCTGACGACGCTCTACGGCCCGGTGGTCTGGACCTTCCGCTGCCGCGAGATGTGGGGGCCGGACCGCTACCGGATCGACGGGATCTGGGGCGGGCGCAGCCGCGCGCGGCTCTTCCCCTGCCTGCCTGGCATGGGGCCGGACGGCAAGGCGCTGCACGGCGCCTGGACGGCCAACGAGTGGCGCCTGTCGCAGCGCGACACCGGGCTCTCCTTCTACCATCTGCGCATGGCCTCGGCGGAGCGGCGCAAGCTGCGGCGCGGGCTCTATGCCGCGAATGACCCGGGCCGGCGCTTCCAGACCGTCGGATACGATTACCTCGATGACGAGACGGGGATGCGCCTCGTCACGATCCCGCAGGAGCGGCGGTTCTCGCCGGCCTTCACCGACGACGGCGGGCTCTGGGCGGCGCCGGGGACGACCTTCGATCCCGCGGCGAGCGCCAGCCGCGACCCGCTGCCCCAGCGGCTGCGCTGGCTGGCCGAGACACGCCGCCGGGGCGGGCATGTCGCCGCGCTCCCCGCCGCGCGAGAGCTCGCGGCGGCGCTGCCCGGCGACGTGGAGATGCAGCTCCTCGCCGCCGATACGGCGCTGCAGGCCGGGGAGGCGGAGGAGGCGCTGGGCTACGCCCGGCAGGCCGAGACGATGCAGCCCGAGCCGATCCTCGCCCTGACAATAGCCGCCGAGGCCCTCATGGCGCTCGGCCGCGTGGAGGAGGCGGAGGAGGCCCGCGCCGCCGTCGCCGAGCTCCTGCCGCCGGGCGCCGAATCCGCCCGCGGCCCGCTACCCGGCGAGGCGGCCTGGCGCCGCTGGGTGACCGGGCCGGCGGAGGTCACCGAGCCTAAGGTGCCGGCCGAGAGCGACCTTGCCGCCATCGTCATCGGCCTCGGCGCGCCGGCGAGCCTTGCCGCCGCGGTCGCCTCGCTCCGCCAGGGCGGCGCGGCGCCGGAGATCGTCGTGGTCAATTCCGGGGGCGGCGACGCGCGGGCGGCCCTCGGCGATCAGGCGCCCTTCGTGCGGCTCGTCGCGGTCGAGGAGCGGCTGATGCCCGGCGCCGCCCGCAATGTCGGCATCGACGCGAGCCGGGCGCCCTATGTCTCGTTCCTCGCCGCCGATTGCCTCGCCTCGCCGGGCTGGACGGAGCGGCGCCTCGCCCTGCACCGGGCCGGCCATGCCGCCGTCTCGGCCGGGGTCACTCCGGCGCCCGACCTCGCGCCCCTGCCGCTGGCGGCGCATCTGCACATGCATATCTCGCGCGACCCCGCGGCGCCGCTCGCCAGCCAGCTCCGCTACAGCCTCTCCTATGACCGGGCGCTCTTCGGGAGCCATGGCCACTTCCCGCCCGGCGCGCGGATCGGCGAGGATACCGCGTTCAACGACGCGATCCGCGCCGATGTCGAGATCGCCGACGACCCCGAGCTCTGGCTCCGCCATGACGACCCCGAAACGCTGGAGGCGCTGCTGGACGACACCGGCCGCCGCGCCGCGCGCCGCGTCTTCCACCGCAGCTTCCCGCGGGTGCGCAGCGAGGGCGAGCTTCAGGCGCTCGCCCGGAAGATCGCGGAAAGGCGGGGGGAGGCGGCCAAGGCGCTCCTCGCCGCCTATCCCGACCATGCCGCCGAAAGCGGCGAGGTGGCCGCGCTGATCGACAGGATCGTCGAGGCCGACAGGGAGGCGACGCTGAGCGCCGGCCGCGAGCTGCTCGCCGCGCAGGCCGAGATGGCGCAGGCGCAGGCGCTCGCCGGCCGCGACCTCCCCGCCGCCCGGGCACTTGCCGAGGCCGCGGTGGCGCGCGCGCCGCAGGTCCATGCGCTCCATGCCGCCGCCGTGCGCCTGCATGCGCGGGCCGGCGCGGACGGCGGCGAGGCCGTGGCCCGTGCCGCGCGCCGGGCCATCGACATCCACCCCGGCGATGCGACGGTGCTGGTGAGCGCGCTCAAGGCGCTCCTCGAGCTGCACCGCGTCGGCGCGGCGGCGGCGCTCCTGAGCCACGCGCTCCGCCTCGCGCCGGGCAACCTCGACGTGCTCGCGGCGGCGAACCGCTTTGCCGGGCCGCGCGTCATCACCTGGCGCCTGTCGATCCTGCAGCGCGCCTTCCTGCGCGCCCCCGACGGGCGGTTCGATGCGGGCAAGATGAACGAGGCGATCGCCATGCTCCATCGCCGGATGGACAACGGCCCCGCCGCCACCGCCCGCGACCGGCTGCGGCGGCAGCTCGGCTGACGCGACGGCATGTCGGAGCCGGGCTTCGGGCGAGCAAATCCGCCGAGCAAACCGCTTGTAGCCTGCCAAAATTTTTCACTATCCCGTTGAGGCTGCGCGCAGCCGGTCTAGCTAGGTTTTCCAGTGCAGAGCGAGTTTAACCCTTTGTTAGCCATCGCGATGCACTCATGGGTTGCGGTCCTGGGCGCCGCGAAAAAGCCCGTGTCAGCATTGAGTGAACAAGGGAACGTGTTGTTGTGAGCAGGAGAGGTCCTGACCTTTTGCGCAGCGCCTTTCGCCGCCTCGGATCGCCGTCATCCCTTCCTTTTCGCGGGCGCCCGTCAGACGGGGATGCCGCCCGCATCGCCCCCCCGGAAACGGCGGAAGACGAGGCCGCCATCCGCGCGGAATTCGACGCCGGCTTCTATCGCAGCCGCCACCCCGAACTGGCGGGCCTGAGCGACGACGCGCTCTGCGCCGAGTATTGCCGCACCGGCTGGCAGGCCGGGCGGGACCCGGCGCCGGGCTTTTCGACCGCCTTCTATCTCGGGGCCAATCCCGATGTGCGCGAGGCCGGGATCAACCCCTTCGCCCACTGGATCGTCGACGGCCGCGAAGAGGGCCGCCCGGGCCTTCCCGCCGCCGAGCCGCCGCCGCCGCCCGCACAGGAAGAGTCGGAGGACGCGCTCCGCAGCATCGAGGCCGTTCGCGCACTCATCCGCCCGGAATTCGACGCCGAGTTCTACCGCGAGGCCTATCCCGAGCTGGCGCTGGAGCCGGCGGAGGATCTGCTCACCGATTACTGCGCCGAGGGCTGGCAGGCGGGCCGCGACCCGGCGCCGGATTTCTCGACGACCCGCTACCTCGCCCATAATCCCGACGTGCTCGAGGCGGGGATCAACCCCTTCGCGCACTGGATCCTCTTCGGGCGGCTGGAAGAGCGGCTGAGCGCCCCGAGCGCCGCGCTTGCCGAGCGGCGGGACCAGTCCCCTTACGAGATGCCGGCGCTCTTCACGCCGATCGACCGATGGAGCGCGGCGGAGGATGCCGGCGGCCGCACCTCGCCGCAGGATCTCTGGGCCGAGCTGGCGCCGGACTTTCCCTACGGGATCCCGGCGGGGCAGATCACCGCGCCGCTCGTCCTCTTCCATACCGGCGCCTCGCGGCTGCGCGCGCGGCGCATTCGCGAGGCCCTGCTGGTCACCTCCGGCCCCGTCATCGTGCTGCTGCCCGAGGGCGTCACGCTGCCCGAGATCGACGCCGAGGGCGCGGGCCGCGTTCGTGCGGCGCCCGCCTCGAGCCCGCCGACCGCCGCCGACCTTGCCGCCTGCCTGGGCGGGCTCGAGGCGGAGGAACTCGGGCTCTGGGACGGCCGGCTCTGCCCGGCGGTGAGCGCCTGGCGCTTCCTCGAACACAGCCTGCGGCATGATGACGGATGCGGCGCCGCAAGCCCGGCGCTGATCGGCCAAAGCGGGCTCCTCTGGCGCTCGGGCGCCGAGCTCGGGCGCGACGGGGCGCGGGCCGCCTTCCGCGATGCCGGGGCCTTCTGCCTCGAGCCGATGGTCTTCCGCCAGCGCCCCTCCGCCCTCGCCGATCCCGCGATGGCGCTCTACCGCCTCGGCCCGCTTCGGGACGCGCTCGCCGGGGTGGACGGCACGATGCCGCTCCTTGACGCGCTCACCCGGGCATCCGCCGGCCTCGCGCCGGTCACGCAGGGCTGCGCGCTGGCGCTCTCGCCCGGCGTGCCGCCCCGCCCCGAGACGATGCCTGAGCTGTCGCCCGCCGCGCTGGAGCGGCTGGAACGCCCCGGCGAGCGCATCGTCTTCGTCGACAGCGTGCCGCCGATGCCCGACCAGGACGCCGGCTCCGTCACCGCCTGGAACTTCCTCGAGATCTTCCGCGAGCGCGGGGCGGAGATCCTGTTCTACAGCACCTCCCGCCGCGCTTGGGACGACCGCTACCTCCTCGCCCTCACCACCCGCGGCATCATCGGGCTGACGGACAAATGCGTGGCGGATTACAATCTGGCCTGCGACCTGATCGCCCGGACGAGCCCCGCCGCGCCCGCCTCGCTCACCTTCGTGCTCACGCGCGTCCATGCCGGGGGCGAGGTGTTCGAGCGCACGCGGGCGCTCTTCCCGCAGGGGCGCATCATCTTCAACACGGTCGACCTGCACGGCCTGCGCGAATTGCGCGAGGCGCAACTCCTGCACAATACCGCCGCCGAATTCCTCGCCCAGGGCACCATCGCCCGCGAGCGCCAGGTCATCCGCATGTCGGACGCGACGATCCTTCTGTCGGAAGCAGAGATGGCGGCGCTGACGCCGACTTTGGGCTATGCCAACCTGCGGCTCATCCCGATGATCAACGAGCTTCGCCCGCCCGTCGCCGGCTTCGCGGAGCGCCGGGGCCTGCTCTTCATCGGCGGTTTCGCGCATTTCCCCAATCGCGATGCCGTCGAGTACATGATCGAGGCTCTCTGGGCGCCGCTGCGCGCCCGGCTCCCCGATGTGACGCTCGAGCTGGTCGGCCCGCATTTCCCGCAGGAGATGGCGGCACGCCTGCCCGACGGCGTCACCGCGGCGGGCTTCGTCGAAGACCTGCCGGCGAAGCTCGAGACGGCGCGGCTGACCATCGCGCCCCTGCGCTACGGCGCAGGGATCAAGGGCAAGATCGGCACCAGCCTCGGCCATGGCGTGCCTTGCGTCGCCACCTCGCTGGCCGCAGAAGGGATGGGGCTGGAGGAGGGCAAAGAGATCCTCATCGCCGATGCGCCGGAGGCGTTCGCCGATGCCGTGGCACGGCTTTATACCGACGAGACGCTGTGGGCCCGCGCCAGCCAGGCTGGCTACGCCTTCTGCGAGGCGCGCTATTCGCGCCGCGCCGTCGCTCTCCAGATGAACGCGCTCCTTGACGATGTGGCCTCATGACGGGCGTGCCGTCCGCCTCCCCCGAGGGCGCCCCCTTGCGCTTTTTCACCATCGCGGCGCGCAACTTCCTGCCCGCCGCGCGGATCCTGCATGACAGCGTGAAGGCCGCGCATCCCGCGGCCGTCTTCACCGTCTATCTCTGCGACCGAGACATGGGCTACGACCCGGAGGCGGTGGGAATGGACATCCAGCCGCTGGAATCGCTCGGCATTCCGGCGCTCGAGCGGATGATCCGCACCTACAACATCACCGAGCTCTGCACGGCGATCAAACCTTACTGCTTCCTGCGCGAGTTCTCCCTCGCCGGCGATGGCCCGGCGCCGCATGTGCTTTATGCCGATCCCGACATCGAGCTCTTCTCGCCCCTCGAGGAGGTCGTGGAGGCGCTGGACGGCGGCGCCCAGGCGGTGCTGACGCCGCATGTGCTCGGCCCGGCCGAGCGGGTCGAGAGCCATGACCAGCAGTTTCTACGGCTCGGCATCTACAACCTTGGCTTCATCGCGCTCGCGAACACAGATCCGGTGCAGCGCGCGGTCGAATGGTGGGGCCGGCGCATGGTTGAGCAATGCATCATCGACATCCCGAACGGGCTCTTCGTCGACCAGAAGTGGATGGATCTGCTGCCGGCCTTCCTCGACGACGTCAAGGTGCTGCGCCACCCGGGCTACAACATCGCCTACTGGAACCTCCATGAGCGGCGGATCGACCTCTGCGGCCCCGCGCCAAGCTGCAACGGCCTGCCGCTGCGCTTCGTCCATTACAGCGGGCTCATCCTCGAGAATACGGAGAAGTTCACCCGGCACAGCGGGCTCTTCCACGTCTCCAGCTCCTTCGGCTACGGCGAGCTGGTGAAGCGCTATCGCGCGCGGATGACGGCGCCGGTCTACCGCAAGCTGAGGGAGACGCCCTACGCCTTCTTCTGGAACGGCGCGACCGGCAAGAACGAGCATTCCCCCGCCAACGGCGCGGAGAGGGCCCGCAGGCCGGAGACCTTCGTCTTCGCCCGGCAGGCCTTCTCGCTCGAGACGTATCGGGCCCGCGCCGCCGCCGAGGCCCATCAGCGCGAAGAGCGCCGCGTGCAGGAGGCGCGGCTTCTCGCCGAGGCGACGGCCGGAGGAGGGGACGCCGCCGGCGAAGGGCCGAGCACGGTGGAGATCCCCTGCCACTGCGCCCTCTGCGGCGGGCGGCACCAGATGCGCGTGGACCTGCCCGGCGGCCGGCAAGCGGAGGGCGGCCCCCTCCCCGACTGGCGCGAAACCGTTGTCTGCCCGTCCTGCGGCCTGACAAGCCGCCAGCGGGCAATGGTGCATCTCTTCGAGCAGGAATTCGCCCCCACGCCCGATGACCGCATCTACCTGACCGAGGCGGAGACGCCGCTCTTCGACCGGCTCTCCCAGCGCTATCCGCGGCTCACCGGCTCGACCTATCTCGGCGACCGGCGGCCCTTCGGCAGCAGCGAGAGCGGCCCGCGCAACGAGGATGCCGAGGCGCTCTCCTTCCTGTCGGAGAGCTTCGACTTCATGCTGAGCCTCGACGACCTGCAGAACCTCGCCCATCCCGAACGGGCCTTCGACGAGGCCTATCGGGTTCTGGTGCCCGGCGGGCGGCTCCTCTTCACCACCCCGGCGGACCTCTTCCGGCAGGAGAGCGTCATCCGGGCCGAGCCGAAGCCCCGCGGCCGGACCACCCACCTTCTGCCGCCGCTCCACCGCGGCGAGGGCGACAAGGGCACGCTCGTCTACCGCCGGTTCGGCTGGGACGTGCTCGACAGGGCGCGCGAGGCGGGCTTCCGCCGGCCGTTCCTCTTCCAGTACTGGTCGCGCACCTTCGGCTATCTCGGCGCCGATCAGGTGCTCTTCGTGGCGGAGAAGCCGGCATGACCGCCCCCGGATCCGGCCCCTGCGTGGTCACCGGCAGCACCGGCTTTCTCGGCGGGCACCTTCTGCCCGCGCTCGAGGCGCGGGGTGTCGAGGTCCTGCCGCTCTCGCACCGCGACCCCGCGCTCGCAGAGCCCGGTGCCTGCGCCGACTGGCTGCGCGCCGCGGGGGCAGAGAGCATCGTCCATCTCGCCGCCTCGTCCAGCCCCGCCGCGGGCGATGCGCGCGGCTTCTACGAAGCAAATGCCTTCCTGACGGAGCGGCTCCTCGAGGGCGCCGCCGAGGCGAGGCTCCCGGGCCGGATCGTCCTTCTCAGCGCCACCAGCGTCTACGGCCCCTCGGGCGCCGAGGCCCAGACGGAAGAGACACCGCGCCGGCCGCTCAACCATTACGGCGCCTCGAAGCTCCTCGCGGAGGTGATCGGCGAGTGGTATCGCGACCGGCTCGACATCGTCGTCGCGCGGCCCTCCAACTGCATCGGCGCGGGGCAGGATGCGCGCTTTCTGGTGCCGAAGCTGGTCGCGGCCTATGCCGCCCGCGATGCGGTGCTCGAGATGGGCGACACGGAGATCGCCCGCGATTTCATCGACGTGCGCGACGCGGCGGACATTCTCGCCCGGCTCCTGACCGCTCCCGGGCCCCTGCCCGGCGCGGTCAACGTCTCCAGCGGCCGGGCCACGCCGATCCGCGAGATCCTCGGCACGCTCGAAGAGCTCACCGGCCACAGCCCCGAGATCCGCCGGCAGGAGCGCTTCATCCGCAAGGGCGACATGCGCTTTCAGCGCTGCGACGCGTCGCGCGCCCTCGCGCTCGGCCATGTCCCCGCGCATGACCTCAAGGACACGCTCGGCTGGATGCTGGAGGCGGCAGGCCGGGCCACTATGGAGCACCAGACATGACGACAGCGCTCATCACCGGCATCACCGGCATGGTCGGCTCGCATCTCGCCGACTTCCTTCTGGCGGAGACGGATTGGGAGATCGTCGGCATGGCCCGCTGGCGGAGCCCGCTGGACAATATCGCCCACCTGACCGACCGGATAAACCGCAAGGACAGGCTGCGTCTCGTCCATGGCGACCTGCGCGATTCCCTGTCGCTCCTGACGGCGGTGGAGGATGCGCGGCCCGATTACGTCTTCCACCTCGCCGCGCAGAGCTTCCCAAAGACCTCCTTCGACGCCCCGCTCGAGACCTATGACACCAATGTCGAGGGCACCTCGCGGCTCCTCGAGGCCATCCGGCGGACGGTGCCGGAGGCCGTGGTGCATGTCTGCGCCTCGTCGGAGGTCTTCGGCCGCGTGCCGAAGGAGAAGCTGCCCATCAATGAGGAATGCACCTTCCACCCGGCCTCGCCCTACGCGATCTCGAAAGTCGGGACGGACCTCATCGGCCGCTATTACGGCGAGGCCTATGGCATGAAGGTGATGACCACCCGCATGTTCACCCATACCGGCCCGCGGCGCGGCGATGTCTTTGCGGAATCGACCTTCGCCAAGCAGATCGCGCTCATCGAGGCGAATGCCATCCCGCCTGTCATCAAGGTCGGCAATCTCGACAGCCTGCGCACCTTCGCCGACGTCCGCGACGCGGTGCGCGCCTATTACCTGCTGGTGACCGTCAACCCGACGCCGGCGGAATACTACAATATCGGCGGCGATTTCTCTTGCTCCATCAAGGAGATGCTCGACCACCTCATCGGGCTTTCAAGCGTGAGCAACATCTCTGTCGAGACCGACCCCACCCGCATCCGCCCCATCGACGCCGACCTGCAGGTGCCCGACACCCGCAAGTTCCGCGCCCATACCGGCTGGGCGCCGGAGATTCCCTTCGCGACGACGATGCAGGACCTGCTTGATTACTGGCGCGGCCGGGTCGCGGACGGCGCCGTGCGGCTGGTGCGCTGATGGCCGAACAGCACCCTCCGGCGATCATCGCCCATTACCACGTCTACAAGAATGCCGGCAGCACGGTGGACCAGGCCATTATCGCCGCGGTGGGCCAGGGCAACTTCATCGAGATCGACAAGACGCCGCGCTACCGCGGTGAGGCGCACAACCTGCCGCTGATCCGCCGGATCCGCGAGGAAAATCCCGGGATGACGGGCTTCTCCAGCCACACCTTCGTCGCCAGCGCCCATCGGGCGACCGACCTTATCGCACTGCCCATCGTCTTCCTGCGTCATCCGCTCATGCGGCTCGCCTCCGTCTATCGCTTCGAGGCCGTCTCGCCGCCGCACAGGGCCACCCGCCTGGGGGCACTGGCGGCGAGCGCGAGCTTCCCAGAATGGCTCGAGGCCTATCTCGACCATTACGACGGCAAGAATTACCAGACCTGCATCCTGTCGATGGAGGAGAGCGGCGGGCACAGCTACTTCACCAACGAGCACCCCGGCCATCTCGGCGACATCAAGGTCGCCGCCACAAGGCTCGACGAGGTGGCGGAGCTCATGGGCGTCGGCATCGTCGAATCCTTCGACTCCACCGCCGCTCCGATGGAGGCACGAATTCGAGAATATTTTCCGAATTTTAGCCTCAGTCGCCCGGTGGCGAACCAAACGAAGAAGGTTGAGGATTGGCGAGAAGAGCTCCGCGCACTGGAGCGCTCGCTGCCAAAGGATCTTCATGCACGGATGGTGACGCGCAACGCCTCCGACTTCGCGCTCTACCACCGCTACAGCGAGGTGGGATGAACGCCCCCGGGGCCGACTGGGCGGCGCTTAAACAAAGATTAACCTCGTCTTCCAAGACTGGGATGATCGAATAGCGATAGGTAAATCCGCGGCTGCTGTTCCGTTCCGGCCGTGGGGAGGAGAGTTCCGATGAGTGCACTGCCCCGAACGATCCATGCGCGTGCACCTCTCAGGCTCGGGCTTGCCGGAGGCGGCACCGACCTGTCGCCCTTCTGCGACCTTTATGGCGGCACCGTGCTCAACCTCACCATCGGCCGCTCGGCCTTCGCCGCCATCGAGCTGCGCGACGATAACCGGGTGGAGGTCGTGACCGGCGATCTGGGGATTCGCGAGAGCTTTCCCGTCGAGGCGCCGATCAGCGATCCGCGTCTGGCGCTGCACCGGGGCGTCTATGAGCGGATGATCGCCGAGTTCAACGGCGGCCAGCGGCTGGCGATGACCATCCACACCAATGTGGGCGCGCCCCCCGGCTCTGGCCTCGGCTCGTCCTCAGCGCTGGTGGTGGCGCTGGTCGATGCCTTCCGCCTGCTCTTCGGCGCGCCGCTCGGGCCCTATGACATCGCGCATCTGGCCTACGAGATCGAGCGGATCGACCTCGCCCAGGCCGGCGGCAAGCAGGATCAGTACGCCGCGGCCTTCGGCGGTGTGAACTTCATCGAATTCCTCGCCGGTGACCGGGTCATCGTGAACCCGCTGCGCGTCGCCCCGGCGATCCGCTACGAGCTCGAAAGCCGGCTCGTGACCTGCCAGTCCGGCGTGTCGCGGCATTCGTCCGCGATCATCGAACGGCAGACCGCCAGCGTGAAGGAGGCCGATTGCAAGGCCATCGACGCCATGCACCGGCTGAAGTCGGACAGCATCGAGATGAAGCGCGCGCTGCTCATGGGCGATTTCGGCGCGATGGCCGAGATCCTCAACCATTCCTGGGCGGCGAAGAAGGCCACCGCCGCCGCCGTCACGAGCCCCCATATCGACGCCATCGTCGAACATGCGCTGGCGAACGGGGCCGAGGCCGGCAAGATCTCCGGCGCCGGCGGCGGGGGCTTCATGTTCTTCCTCGTGGCGCCGACGCGCCGGCATCAGCTCATCGAGGCGCTCCGCCAGAAGGGAACGGAGGCGGACGCCGTCGTCCTGTCCGACACCGGCTGCCGCGCCTGGGTGGCGCCCGACCACCGGACGGCCCCGACCCCGAAGACGCCGCTGGTCGCCGCATGACGAAGGGCATCCCGGCCCAGGCTTTGGTGCTCTGCGGCGGTATGGGCTCGCGCCTCGGCGCGCTGACGCGCGATTGCCCCAAGCCGCTGCTGCCCGTCGCGGGGACGCCCTTTCTCGAGCTGCTCATCGACGAGTTGGTCCGCCAGGGCGCGCGGGACATCCTGCTCCTCGCCGCCAATCTCGCCGATCAGGTCGAGGCCTTCGCCGAGGGCTGCAACCGGCGCCTCGCCGCCGGCACGGCCGACCCGGAGCCGCCCCGCATCCGCGTCGCGCGCGAGGCGGCGCCCCGCGGCACGAGCGGCGCGCTCTGGCAGGCGCGGGAGCTGCTGGAGGAGCGGTTCCTCCTGCTCAACGGCGACAGCTGGTTCGACATCCTCCTGGCCGACCTCTCGCGCCTGCAGGCGGAGGAGGAGGGCTGCCTCGGCGCCCTCGCGCTTCGCCAGGTGCCCGACGGCGGCCGCTTCGGGGCGGTGCGGCTGGCGGGCCGGCGGCTCGCCGGCTTTGCCGAGCGCGGCACGCCGGGGGCGCCGGCGCTCATCAACGGCGGGGTCTATGTCTTCACGCGCGGCATCGCGGATCACCTCGTCCCCGAGGGCTCGCTGGAAGAAGACGTCCTCCCCGGCCTCGCCGCCGCCGGGCGGCTCGCGGGCCGGGCCTTCGAGGGCGGCTTCATCGATATCGGCATCCCCGAGGATTACGCCCGCGCGCAGGAGGTCATCCCCGCCCGCCGCCGCCGGCGCGCCATCGTCTTCGACCGCGACGGGGTGCTCAATGTCGATCATGGCCATGTCGGCACCGTCGACCGCTTCGAATGGATGCCCGGCGCCCGCGAGGCGCTGCGCGCCGTCAACGAGGCCGGCTGGTTCGCCTTCGTCGCCACAAATCAGGCCGGCATCGGCAGGGGGCTCTATTCCGAGGGCGACTACCTCGCCCTCCGCCACCACATGAACGCCGAGCTCGCCGAGCTCGGCGCCCATATCGACGACGAGCGCTATTGCCCGACGCATCCCGACGCCGTGGTCGCCGAGCTGAAGGGCCCCAGCCCGCGCCGCAAGCCGGCGCCGGGGATGCTTCTGGAGCTTCGCGACCGCTGGCCGGTCGACTGGGCGGCCAGCACCATGATCGGCGACCGCGAGACCGACATGCAGGCGGCCCGCGCCGCCGGTCTCGCCGGCCGCCTCTTCCCCGGGCCTTCACCGCATGACACCCTGCTGGAGCACGTCCATGACATCCTCGCAAGCTAGGCTGACCCCTGCCCTGCCGGACGCGGCCGAGCTGCCCGGCCTCGTCACCCGCTTCAGCGTCTGGCTGACGGACGAGGCGCTGCCCTTCCAGCTCAGCCATGCAAGGGACGAGGCCGGCTTTCACGAGCGGATCGAGCCCGACGGCACGCCCCTGGCCCTGCCGCGCCGCGCCCGCGTCGCCGCCCGGCAGCTCTATGCCTTCTCGCGGCTGGTGGCCCTCGGCATCGCGCCCGAGACCGGCCTCGCGCTCGGCCGCCACGCGCGCAGCTACCTCCTGGCCGAGCACCTCGGGCCGGAGGGGGCGGTGATCCCCGTCGCCGGCGAGCCCGAGCGGTTCGACCTTTACGACACCGCCTTCGCGCTCTTCGCGCTCGCCGCCGCCGACATGCGCATCCTGCCGGCGGGCGAGGCCCATGCCCTCGCCTCGGCCATCCGCCAGCGGCTGGAGGCCGGATGGCGCAATTGCATCGCCGGCTTCGAGGAGGCGATGCCCCGCCGGCTGCCGCTGCGCTCCAACCCCCATATGCACACGCTCGAGGCCTGCCTCGAATGGGAGCGGACACGCCCGGAAGACGAGAACTTCGCCCGTATCGCCGACGAGATCGCGGGCCTGTGCATCAGCCGCTTCCGGGCGCCGGGGACGGGCGCGCTCTGCGAGATCTTCGATGGCGAGTGGTGCCCGCTCTCCGGCCCCGGCAGCTCTATCGAGCCGGGGCACCAGTACGAATGGGGCTGGCTCCTCTTGCGCTGGGGCCGGCTGCGCGGCCGCGCCGATGCCGTCAGGGCGGGGATCGAGCTCATCGACCTGGCGGAGGGGCATGGCATCAATGCCGATGGGCTCGCCGGAAGCCTCCTTCACGCCGATCTCACGCCGGCCGACATGACCGCCCGGCTCTGGCCGCAGACCGAGCGGATCAAGGCCTGGGCACTCCGCGCCCGCATGGCCGGCTCCCGCGAAGAGGCGCGCCACGCCGAGGCGATTGCCGCGGAGGCCTGCGCCGGGCTCCTGCGCTTCTTCGAGCATCCCCTGCCCGGCTCGTGGTGGGAAAACCTCGGCCCCGGCGGCCGGCCCATCGCCGAGCCGGCACGGACCTCGAGCCTCTATCACATCGTCGCCGCCTACAGCGAACTGCGCCTTCTCGCCCCATGATCCAGCGGCTCATCCTTCATATCGGGCGCCACAAGACCGGCACCTCGGCCATCCAGCTCTATCTCGCCGCGCATCGCGCCGCCTTCGCGGCCGAGGGCATCGCCATCCCGTCCACGGGCGGCTTCCGCGATGCCGCCGCCGATCCGGCCGACAAGGTGGCCCATCACCGGATCGCCGAGGATTTCGGCCTCGCGCGCGCCGGCGACAAGGCGCGGCGGCAGGGCTGGTTGGCAGAGATCGAGGCGGCGTCGCAGGGGGCGGAGACAATCGTCCTGTCGAGCGAGCTCTTCCAGAATGCCAACGATTTCCTCGGCCTGCGCGAGCTTGCCGCCGGGCGCCATGTCGAGGTCGTCTGCTATCTGCGCGAATATCTCGATTATGCCCTCAGCGCCTGGGCGCAGGAGGTGAAGAAGACCGGCCTCGCGGCGGGCTTCTTCGAGTTCGAGCGGGGGTTCAATCCGCAGATCGCGCGCTTCTGCCGGGCGTGGCAGCTCTTCGCGAACCGCTGCCATTGGCGGCTCTACGACCCGGGCGCGGATGTTGTGGCGGATTTCCTATCCGTCACCGGCCTGCCCGATCCCGGCGGGCGGCAGCAGGCGGCGGGGGCGCAGCGCACGAACCCGCGGCTCGGCGGCAGCCTCCTCGGCTTCAAGCTTCTGGCGAACGGCGCCGGGCTCCATTCCCTCGCGCTCGCCCAGGCGCTGGAGCCTCTGGCCGCCGCGCGGCAAGCCTGGCGCCGGCCGCTCCGCCTCGCGCCCGACCGGCAGGCCGCGCTGCGCACGAAGGATTATAATGCCGAGCTCGAGGCGCTCTTCGGCGAGCTGCCGCTGAGGGATTTCTCCGACGGCGCCTGGCCCTTCGAGAGCCCCGATCTGGCGAAGGACTTCGCCGAGATCCTCGCGGCCACGGCAGAATTTCCGGCGATCCAGCGGCACCCGCTGTTCCGCCCCTTTCTTGAAACAGCGATGCTGCAGGGGGAAACGACATGACCACGACCACGAGCGAGGGCGCGCCCCAGGTGCTGAACCGCATCCGGGGGGCGGCGGAGCCCGCCCGCAGCGCCGCCGATATCGCCGCGCTCCTCGAAGGCGACGCCCTGCGGATCGAGACGGATCGCAGCGTCGAGGACACGGAGGCCTTCTGCCGCGACAACGGCCCCTGGCGCTCGACCTTCCGCTTCTCGAACGGCGTCTCGACGGAGAATTTCGCGCAGAACGACGCGGTGCCGAACCCGCGCTGCATGGCCAAGATGCGCCGGTTCCACGGGCGCGCCGACATCAGCCGCTTCGCCGGCAAGCGGGTGCTCGATCTCGGCTTCAACGAGGGCTACAACTCGATCTTCATGGCGAAATATCTCGGCTGCCAGGTCGACGGGATCGAGGCTTACCCGATCGCCATCACCCGCGGCCGCAAGATCGCGGACTTCTGCGGCACCCGCTGCCGCTTCATGACGGACGATGCCAACACCTTCGTCGCGCCCGAGACCTACGATCTCGTGCTGCACTGCGGCATCCTCTACCACCTGCCCGATGTCTGGTCCAACGTCCGCAACACCTGCGCCTCGCTGAAGCCCGGCGGCGAGGTGCTGCTGGAGACGATGACCTACGAGGGCGCCGACCGCTTCGATTGCAAGTTCATCAACTGGCACCGAAAGGGCTTCGACAATTTCTGGGCGCTGAGCATCGACACGGTGGCATACATGTTCGAGGAATTCGGCTGCGCGCATGTCGAGACCATCGACTCCTACGAGATCGGCGTCATCAAGGACACCGGCATGAAGCGCACGCTCATGTGGTTCCGCAAGGCGGCCTGAGGGCGCCGACAGACCGGCGGGCCCCCGGCAGGAGGGGGCGCCACGACAGCCGCGGCAGGCGATGCGCCGCGCACCACCAAGGCCATGAGGACGGAACGTTGGAAGACACACTGGACATGGAAGAGATCGCCCGGCTCTTCAAGGAAGCCGGGATCGAGATGGACTTCTTCTTCAAGAAGCAGAACCCGCAGAGCGTCGCCATGATGGCGGAACTCTTGCCGACCATCGAGCGCCGCTATCCGAAGCGCTATCACACCAAGACGCTCCTCGACGTCGGCGCCCGCACCGGCTCGGGCACGGATCTGCTGACCACCGTGCTCGCCCCCGAGAGCTATTCGCGGCTGAAATGCACGATCACGGCGCTCGATATCGACCCGAAGGTGGCGAGGCTCGCCAAGGCCCTGCATCCCGAGCTGGAATACATCGTCGCCGACATCTTCGACATCTCCGACCGCAAGTGGGACATCGTCACCTGCTCGCACACGCTCGAGCATGTGCCGGAGCCGGAGCCCTTCCTCGAGCAGCTCAGGCGGCTAGCGAATGAATATGTCTTCATTTCCATCCCCTTCGCCGAGAACCCCGAGACGCGCATCGCCGCGCATCTTCACAGCTTCTTCGAGCCCTTCCTCGAAAAGGTCGGCGCGCAGGACGTGACGATCTACGACGGGCTCCACTGGCCGCATTCGCAGATCGTCACCTTCTGGGTGCCGCCGCTCTAGGGCATCCCTTAAAGCTGCCGACGGTCAGCCCGGCCGCGCCCCGCCGCGACCCTGCCGCTCAAGCCTGCGTGGCGACGATCAGCCCGTCGGGCTGGAACGGCGGGGCCGGGTCCTCATGCAGGATGCGCCAATGGGGCCGCAGGATCTCGCGGCAGGCGTCGAACAGCGCCGCGCCATGGGTGCCGATGATCCAGCTGCAAACCTTCGCCGCCTGCCCGCTGGCGACGACATGGGCGAGAAGCTCCGCCTCGCCCCCCTGCACGTCGAGCTTGGCAATGTCGAACGGGGCCGACTCTTCGGCGAGGAAGGCGCCGAGATCGCGGGCCGGCGCCCTGAACGGGCTACCCTTCGCAAGGGGCACGCCCTCCATCACCACATGCGAGGAGAAATCGCTGTCGATGAACGCGACTTCGCCCTCGGCCACATGCGCCGCCGCCTCGATCAGGCGCACGCGGTCCGGCGGCACGTCGTTGAGGGCGAGGTTCTCCCGGATCGCGCTTACATGCGCGGGCAGGACCTCGAAGATCGTGGCCTCCAGCTTTGGCGACTGGAGAAGCGCGAGCAGCGTGTAATAGCCGATGCCGCCGCCGATGTCGCAGAACCGCGGGGCGGGGCCGGGGCAATCGGCGAGGAGGCGGAGGAACCATGCCTCCTCCTCCGGCTCGTGAAGGTTGCCGTTGTCGGCGGATGTGTAGCGCCGCACCTGCACATCGAGGAGATGCCGGCGGCGGACCGCGACGCCGTTGCCGAAGGTATAGGTCTCGTCGGTATTCGCCGTCATGATCGCGCCTCCCGCAGACCGGCGTATCCCGGTAAATCCAAACCTAGGGTTAATTCGGGAAAGGCAACGGCATGCCGCGCCGGGCCGGGCGGGCGGGACATTGCCGGTGGCCGGGCGCCCCGTTTGGCTGGTATGCCGCGAAGGGCGGCAGCCGCCGCCGGCCCGCCGCCCGGCGTTTCACAAAGGACCGACATGACGGAGATCTTGAGCGTCACCCCGCTGCGCCCCGAATTGCAGGCCGAGCTGGAGGCGCGGTTCACGGTGCACCGGCTGGACCAGGCCGAGGACCGCGATGCCTTCCTTGGCGCCAAGGGCGCGGCCGTCCGGGGCCTCGTGACCGATGGCGGCCAGAAGATCGACGAGGCCTTCCTCGCCCGCCTGCCGGCGCTGGAATTCCTGTCCTGCGCTTCGGCCGGCTATGACGGGATCGATATTGCCGAACTGAAGCGCCGCGGCATCCGCATGGGCAATGTCTCGCCGGCCCTCGAAGATGACGTCGCCGATACGGCCATCCTGCTTCTGATGGCCGCCCGGCGCGATCTGCCCCGGGCGCATCACCATGTGACCTCCGGCGCCTGGGCGGAGGGGTCCTATCCGCTGCAGCACAGCTTCACCGGCGGCCGGCTCGGCATCGCCGGCATGGGCCGGATCGGCCAGGCCGTCGCGCGGCGGGCCGAGGGCTTCGGCAAGGAGATCGGCTATCTGGCGCGGAGCGACAAGCCCGGCGCACCAGGCCGCCGCTTCGCCGATCTGGCCGAGTTGGCAGCCTGGGCGGACGATCTGATCGTCTGCCTGCCCGGCGGCGAGGAGACGCGCCACATGATCTCGGCCGAGGTGATGGCGGCGCTGGGGCCGGAGGGCATTCTCGTCAATGTCGGGCGCGGCTCGGTGGTGGACGAGGCGGCGCTGATCGCCGCCCTGACGGAGGGCAGGCTCGGGGCCGCGGGGCTCGATGTCTTCGCCAACGAGCCGAAGCCGGACCCGGCGCTCGTCACCCTGCCGAACGTGACCTGCTATCCGCACCATGCCTCGGGCACGGTCGAGGCGCGGGGTGCCATGGCGCGCATGGCGCTGGACAATGTCCTCGCCTATTTCGACGGGCGCCCCCTGCCCCATGAGGTCACGCTCTAGGCGCGGCGCGGCGGCGCGATTTCCTCACTCGGCCGGCGCCTCGCAGGGGATCAGCATGTAGCAGGCGGCCTCGCCCGCGACGCAGAGGAGCACGTCCTCTCCCTCGCGCGAGACCTCGTAGCGGCGCACCTCGCCCTCGGGGTCGGGGAGCCATTCGTCCGAGCGGCGCACGCCCTCGGTGCAGGTCAGCCCGTCCTCCCCGAGCGTGCAGGCGCTCATCATCGCGACGCGCTCGGCATTCGTGCCGGCGCGGAACTGCGTCAGCCGGCCCCGGTCGGAAAACTCGACGCGGCGGTTGATGCAGGCATCCTCGACATAGACGGCCGCCAGCTCGAGCTGTTTTTCATCCGCCTCGGGGCCGGGCCGGACGGCGGCGCGCGTGACTTCATCCCCCGGAAGCTGGCCCCAGAGACCGGCGAAGGGGAAGCCCGGCTCGCCGAGCTCGTTCCAGCCCCGGGCGCCGTCGGTCACCGGGACGGCGAGCGCGGTGAGATCGACGCTGGCGGGCGGCGGGGCGGCGAGCAGCGCCTCGATGCCGATCCCCGGCAGGATCGGCGGGATGTCGGCGGGGCAGCGCGTCAGCGCCGTCGGCACATTGGCACTGGCATCGAGGATGAGGACCCCTGAGGGATCGACGAAGAGCGTCCGCCGCGGCGCGCCGCCATCGGCGCGCGGCACGACCAACGCGCCGTCCACGATCTCGCCCCCGAAGCAGGCGTCGCCCCCCTCCCCCGGCATGCAGAACGACCCGGCGGTCGCCGTATAGCCGGCGCCGTCGAAGCTGCGCTCGAGGAGCTGCCCATCGGCCGTGAAGAGCCAGGGCAGGATCGCGCACATGGCCGGCGGATTGGGCGAGGCATAGTAGATGCCGGCCGCCTCCGCATAGGGCCCCTCCTGGGCCTGCGCGGGGAGGGCGGCGAGGGCGAGAAGCGCGAGCGCGGCGGCGCGGGTCGGGAACGGGGGCATCGGCATCTCCTCAGGGCCTCTGGTCTGCGATGAAGCGGGCCTCATGCGTCGCGCAGGTGCGCAGCGTGTCGTAGAAATTCGTGCGGCGGGTGGGGAAGCCGCGATCGACATCGGTCACGTCGCAGCCCCGCGCCTGGGCGATGATCTCCAGCCGGTCGGGCCCGAAGGCCTGCACGGCGACGAAGGGCGGAAGCTGCGGCTCGAAGCCGCCGGAGAGCTCGCCGCCCCGATAGGGGATCGGCGCGCTGAACGATCCGTCGCCGCCCGGGGCGATGACGCCCGGCCCCGCGAAGGAGAAGCCGCCCGTCCCGTCGAACATGTTGGAGCCGGCATCGTCGAAGAAGAGATCGGCGCGCTGCGAGCGCATCGCCTCGACGATCCCCATCTCGGAGGTGGTGAGGGCCGAGGTGTAGCGGCAGGAGAGGTCGGTCTCATCCTGGGCCGTCAGCATGGTCAGCCGCATCCCCGGGAAGGTCTCGACCTGGGTGATGTCGCCGCTGATCTCCACCGTGCCGGTGCCGACGAAGGCGAAGGCCTGCTGCCCGAACATCGCCAGCATGCTGCGCGAGAAGGGCTGCAGCTCGGTCACCAGATCGGGGAAGGCCTCGGGCCCGCAGGCGCAGTCGCGCCGGACCATCACGGCGTTGATCTTGCCGCGGTCGCCAGGCCGGCCGAAGAGCACCAGCGACGGCGGGCCCGTCTCGGTCACGCCGAAGAGGCCGGGCGCGAGGCTGGTGAGCCCCTCGCCCGGCGTCCATTCGTAATCTGCCGGCGACAGGGGCCGGCCCGTCCGCAGGTCATTGAGCCGCACCTCGACCCGCGCGCCGCGCCAGGCGCAGGCGGGCAGGACGGTGGCCTCGACCTCGCCGGTGGTGATGACCTGGGCGAGCACGGGCGGCTCGGCCTGCGAGCCCTCGAGCGTCAGCGACGACATGGTGGCGGTCACCGTGATCGGGAAATCCTCGGGGTCGTCCGAGGTGAGGATCCGCAGTACCGGCCAGTCGCGCGGCCACGCCGACGGGATGGCCCAGCTCAGCGCGGCGTCACCCTCGACCTGCCAGTCGACCTCGAGCGGGTTCTCGAGGTTGAGGCCCGTCACCTCGACATAGGCCTCCTGCCCCGGCTCGATGACGAGGTCGCTTTCGCCGGGGGCGAGCGCGGCGGGCAGGATCTCCATCCAGGCCTCGATGGGGTCGGCGACCCGGTCTCTCGGCAGCTCGATATCGGGCTTGATCGACAATTCGACCCCCACGAGCCCCTCGTTGATCGGCAGGAACTGCCCGGGCCGGTCCTCGATGGGCCGCGCCGACCGCCAGTGCCGGTCGACGAGGAAGGCATCAAGGGCGCTGAGCGTCGGGTCCGGCACCCGGCAGCGGGGGCGCACGAGCCCGTTGTTGTCCTTCTCGATCTCGCTGATGGCATCCTTCCAGAGCGCATCGAGCAGGGCGGCATCCGCGATGGCGCCGAGCGTGGCGGAGAGCGCCTTCGCGCCCTCCTCGAAGAGGACGGCGCCGAAGGTCATGCCCTGGCGCGAGGCGATATTGGTGACCCCGTCGAGCCCGACCCGCTCGGCCTGCCGCGAGATCTGCCCGCCGACGGGCGTGGTCTTCCCGGCCGCCGCCAGCACGATCAGCCCCAGGTCGACGGCGCCGCGCAGCGGGCTCCAGCCGCGGCTGTCGGTATGAAGAGCGACGTCCGCCAGCTCCAGCACCAGATCGGAGGTGTCCTCGGAGAGGGTCTCGTGCTCGAACCGGCCCTCGATGGCCGTGATCTTGTAGGGCGCGACGCCGGCCATGAAGTTCATGAAAAGGTTGTAGCTTCCCGCCGCGACGCCGATTCCGCGCTCGGCATATTGCCCCGCCTTCTCCATGCCGCCGGCAGCGAAGAGCAGGTGGGCGGAGGCCCCCGCCAGCACCGTGCCCGCGGTGAACTCGGCCTGGAGCAGCGGGTCGGTGTTGTGCTGGCCGTATTCGCCGAGAAGGATCCATTCGCGGATCTCGCGGGCATCGGCGGGGCAGATGTGCGAGCTGCTTTGGCCCCCGCCCGCATCGCCGCCCGCGGCATGCCAGAGCCGTTCGGGGCCGCCGGGGACGAGATCGAGAGCGCCGCGCTGCAGGGGCGCGGGATGGGAATCGATCCAGTCCCCCATGGCCGCGATGAACTGCGGGTCGGGGGAGACCCGGGGCGCGAGAAGGTCGAGGATGGCGCGCTCCTCGGGGGCAAGCTCGGCATACTCCGCCTCGAGTGTGCCCAGCTCACGTTCGAGGCTGCGCGGCAGGCTGCCCATGGGCATTCCCGCCCAGTTGGCGCCCCGCTCCAGTAGCGCGGTGGCATCGGCGAGGCCGGCCATGGCGGTAAGCCAGGCGCCGGGCTCCGGCGTTGCGGCAGCGATGTCGAGCGGGATCGGCTGGCAGGTGATCGTCGCCCCGGTCTCTTCATCCTCCCAGCCAAAGGCGATCCGGCCCGCGCCGCCGCCGAGCCCGTCCGGGTGGAGCGGCAGCGTGACGCCGGGCCGCCCGTCTGCGCCGGGCAACAGGAGGAGCGGCAGCGCGATCTCCCCCGCGATATAGACCCCCGCCATGGCGCGGTCCGGGCCGAGAAAGCCGGGCGGCAGGTCGAGATGGACCTCGGCGAGCGGCGGGTGCGGCCCCGGGCCCTCGGCGATGGTGACACCGGCGCAGGATTCCTCGCCGCGCGCCCGGGCGGTGGCCGCCGCGATCAGCTCGGCCGGCGAGGGCTCCGCCGGCTCGCCCGGGGGCGGGGCGCCGCCGTTCAGCGCATCGCGGAGCGTGGTGAGCGCCGCATCGCGCCGTGCGTCGTCCCACCCCTCCTGCGCCGCGCGGAAGACGAGGGCGAGCGCCAGCTCCTGCAGCTCGTCGGGATCCGTGGGCAGCGGGTCAGGAAGGTCGGAGGACGCGGGGGCGGCGGCTCCCGGCGCCGGCTCGGGCGCTGGCCCCGGCTCCGGTGTGGCGGGCGGCAGGGCCGTCAACACCGGCAGCGCCACCGGCTCGCCCGTCGCCCGGCGGAGGATCGCGGCGGAGAGCGCCTGCCCGTCCGGCCCCGGCACCGTGCCGTCGAGCGCCGCCGTCAGCCCGTCCTGCACCGCCAGGAAGAGCCGCCGGGGATCGCTGCCCCGGGGTGGGGCGATCTCGCCGCAGCTCCCTTGGGCGACGCCCGGCACGAGCGCCCGGCAAAGCGCCGCGACCAGCGCCTCCGGCCCGTCCTCCGCGCAGACCGGCGCGCCGACGAGGCAGCCGGGGGCGGCGGTGGCCGCAAGGGCATCGAGCTGGCCGATGGCCTCTTCCATAAGGCCCAGGTCCTGCGCCGCGGCCCCGCCGCTCGTACAGAGCGCAAGGAGCGTGGCGGCGAGGGCGCGGGGGGCCCTCATTCGCCGCTGCCTTCGAGCATCACCCCCTCGGCCGCGCCCGGGCCCGGGGGCGGCATGTCGTTGCTGCCGCACAGCGCGATCGGCCCGCACTCGCCCGCCCCGTCGGGGCAGAATTGCAGGAAGGCGCTGTCGGCCCGCTCCTCCAGCCGGAAGCCCGGCTGGCCCAGCAGCGCGCTGTCGATCAGCACCGTGTCGCGGTCGAGGCCGAGCTCGAGCGGGCGGCAATCGCGGGCGCCGGGCCCGTCCGGGGCGCAATAGGCGGCGAGGCCGGTGAACCAGCGCCCCGTCGCGCCGGGATCGACGCGGAGCACGGCGAAGCCGTCGGCATCCAGCATCAGGACGCTGCCGGTGCAGGCGATCTCTTCGGCGATGATGCCCCAGGTCTCCACCGGCACGAAGGGGACGGTGCCGCCCATCAGCGCGCTCGGAGGAGCGTCCGGATCGGGGAGGAACTCCTCCGGCGTCGGCTCGGGATTGGCGAGGCCCGTGTCGGGGGCCGTGTCGGGAGCCGCATCGGCGCCCGCCCCGCCCGCCGGGGCGAGATGGTCCGCCTCATAGGGCACGAGGCAGGCCTTGTGGCCGGCGCCGACGATGGCGGCGCAGCCGATCCGGTCGGGCGCGGTCAGCGCGGCGAGGTCGGCCTCGCTGAGCTGCTCGCCCGGCCCGACGGTGATGTCGACAGGCTGCCCGGGCTGCTCCACGCGGATCAGGATCTCAGACCGGCTGGCGCCGCCGCCCTCCTGACCCACGTTCATCCGCCAGACGCCCGGCGGCAGGAAGAAGGGGTTGCGAGAGCCGTCGGCATTGAGCCCGCCCGAGCCCCGCACCCAGGCGCTCTCACCCGGCGCATTGGCGAGCCCGGCCGTCTGCCGGGCAACGGGCTGGCCGGCCGCGTCGAGTGCCGCCACGGTCACCGGGGCGAGGCCGAAATCGAAGGGGAGGATAACCGTCTCGCCGGCAGGGACGCTGACCGGCATGTCGCGGGTGATGGTGCGGGCGAATGTGCCGCGCAGCATGTAGTCGCCCGGCGGCACGCCCTCGTCGAAGCCGCGGGTGCCGCTGGCGACGGGTTCCTCCGAGAGGGTGCCGTCCGGCGCCAGCGCGAAGAGCTGGTAATTGGCGACGGCGGTGCCCGCGACGGCGGAGGCCACGGCCTGCCCCGGCTCGAGCGGCGCGCCCGGCCAGAGAAGCGTCTCGACCGTCAGCCAGCCGCGGAGGACGATCTCCACCGCCTGCGCGCCGTCGCCCGGCTCCACCGTGAAGCGGGCCACCGCGTCGAAGCCGGTGTTTTCGCCCTCGGTCTCGACCCGGTCGATGCGGAGCACCCACTCGCCGGGCGCCAGATCCAGAACCGCCGTCGCATCGCGATCGTATTCGGGCCGCACCTCGAGCCGCGCGCCGCCCGGCCCCTCGAGCACCAGAGAGGTGATCTCGCGGGCGTTCATCACCGGCTGGCCCTCGGCCTCGCGGAGGCGCAGCTCGACGTTGCGGGCGGGGGTGGTCTGCGTCACCTCTACCTCCGGCACGACGACCGGCTCGGGCTCCGCGACCGGCGCGAAGGTCTGGCGGAGCGCCTCGCCCAGCGCAGTCTCGTCGCCGGCGAGGATGAACCGCCCGCCCGTCTCCTCCGCGAGGCAGGAAACCGCCCGCCCCTCCTCCTCGCTGAGGCCGAAGCCCACCACATGGGCGGTGAAATCCGTGCCCGTCGCCTCGAGCTCGCGGGCGAGCGCGCAGGGATCGGCCTCGCAGGTCTCCACCCCGTCGGTGATGAGCACCACGGTCGCCGCATCCTCCGTCGCGCGGAGAAGGCGCGCCGCCTCGCGCACGGCGTCGGTCAGGGGCGTCTTGCCGAGCGGCGTGACCGCCGCCGCGGCCGCCGCGATGGGTCCGCTTGTCTGGGCAATGGGCCCGGGCGGCACGGCAAGGCGGATGTCGGCGCAATCGCCGCGGCGCTCGGCGCCATAGACCATGAGGCCCAGCGCCTGATCCTCCGGCAGCTCGGCGATGGTCTCGGCCAGCGTGTCGCGGGCGATCTCGATCTTCGTGCGCCCGTCGATCTGGCCCCACATCGAGCCCGAGCCGTCGAGCACGATGATGGTGGAGGGCAAATCCTGCGCCGTCGCAGGGCGCGGCAGGAGGGCGAGAGCCGAAAGGCAGGCGAAAAGAACGAGAGCGCGCATGATGTGAGGCCGGTTCCTGCTGAGGGGAGCCGCGCAGCGGGGCCGCGGGCCCGGCCATTCAACAGCCCGGAACATCTCAAGGCCATTGCAGGAATCCGGCAATTCTGTCGTATTCACGCCAGGATGCGGACGGCGGGCCAGGCTGCCCGCCACCAGTGATCGGGACGGCATGACCGAGACGGACCGAGCAGACATCACGGCGCGCCAGCGCGCGGTCCTTACCCTCCTCGCCGAGGGCGCCGGGCGGCAGGAGATCGCCGAGCGGCTCGGCATCTCTGTCGTCACCGTCGACCGGCATCTCGCCGACCTCCGCCGCAAGCTCGGCCAGAGCACAACGCTCCGCCTCGCCAGCCATGCCCGCAACATGGACCTGCGCCCGCCGCTCGCCGAAAGCAGCCGGCCCTCGGCCCCGCTCGGCAGCCAGCGCGACGAACCGGAGAGCGCGCTGACCCGGATCTTCGACGATTTCCTGACGCGGCTGGCGCCCTTCGGCATCCGCGACTTCGCCTGGTCGCAGCTTGGCCTGACACCCTCTGGCCGGGTCGAGCACATGGGCTCGCATGTGCGCTTCCCGCCGGGCGTCGATTACGACATCTCGATCCCGAACGATGCCAATCTGGCCGTCAATCACGTCGCGACGAGCTGGGAGCCGCTGGTCCTCGACCTCGAGGCCTGGACCCGTTCGCCGCATTACGACCCGCCGCCCGAGGTGCGCGAGATGGACAGGGTGTTTCTCCGCGCCGGGCTCGCGCGCGGCGTGGTGATGGCCCTGCCCGGCACCTCTGAGGCCGACCGGCTCATGTGCGCGATGATCTACCGCGGCATCGGGGAGGAGGCCTTCGCGGCGCGGATCGAGAGCGACATCCCGCAGCTCCACTACGAGGCGATGCGCCTGCGCCACCGCCATCTGGAGCTTCGCCAAGGCAGCGCCGGCCGGGCGGAGGAGATCGTGCAGCTCCTCGCCGCCGGGCTCAGCCTCGACGTCGCCGCCGCAGAGCTCGGCATCAGCCGGCGCGCCGCCGACCGGGCGCTCGCGGGCGCGCAGGCGACCGGCGGCTATCAGACGGCCTTCGAGGCGCGCGCCGCGCTCCTGCCCGCCCGGCCCCGCCGGCTGACCTTCGTGAGGAAGGCCGAGCCGCCGCGGGGGGCGTGATCGGGCGACGGGCACGGGTGGGCGTCTGCTGCCCCAGCTTCGGATAGACGCCTCTTTCCACAAGCAAAAACCGGCAAACGGCGGGGCCCGGCCTATTCGCTTTCCGAATGGTCAACCCGGCAATTCTGATTGCCCGTCGATTGTCTGCCCCGGTTGCGCGCGCGATGTGAGGACAGGCGGCAACACCGGAGGCACAGATGACAGAGCAAGCGACCCTTGCCATCGACGGCGAACGCTTCAGCGCGGTGCTGCATCCTGACCGATCGCCGCAGACCGTGAAGGCCATCCTCGCCCGGCTGCCCTTCGAGAGCCGGATCGTGCATGTCCGGTGGTCGGGAGAAGCCGTCTGGGTGCCGCTCGGCGACATGGATTTCGGCGTCGGCTTCGAGGATGCCACCTGCCACCCGGCTCCGGGGCAGATGATCCTCTATCCCGGCGGCATCTCCGAGACGGAACTGCTGCTCGCCTATGGCGGCGTGAGCTTCGCCTCGAAGGCCGGGCCGCTGGCCGGCAACCACTTTCTCTCCGTCACCGAGAAGCTCGACCGGATCGCGGAGCTCGGGCGAAAGACGCTCTGGGAAGGCGCCCTCGACATCTCGATCAGCCGCTGAGCCATGGAAGCGGCGGATGTTGTCGTCGTCGGAGGGGGGCTCGCGGGGCTTGCGGCCGCACTCGAGCTGCGCGACCGCGGGCGCGAGGTGCTGCTTCTCGAGCAGGCCGAGCGGCCGGGCGGGCGGCTGCATTCCCTGCCGCGCGGCGATCTCTGGCTCAACCTCGGCGGCCATATGGTCGACGGGCCGGGCACGCCGGTGGGCGAGCTGGTCACCCGCGCCGGGCTGACGACGGCCCCGATCGACGGGCGGCTCATCGGGCTGAGCCGCATGGGGCGGCGGCTCCTCCGCGCGCGGGCGGAGACCTATCCGCTCCTCCTCGATCTGCCCTGGTCGGCGCGCGTCGATCTTGTCCGCGCCGGGCTGAACCTGCGCACCGGCTCCGCCCGCGCCGTCGCGCTGCAGCGGCGGCTGGTGGACCTGCCGGCCGAGACCCGGCGCGCCACGCTCGCGCAGTTCGAACGTGACGCGACGCTGGCCGCGCGGCTCGGCCCGCTCCATCCGCAGACGGATGCGCTGATCGCCGCGCTGACGGAGCGCACCGGCGCCAGCCCCGCCGAGATGTCGGCCGGGCATGGCTATCGCTCCTTCGCGAATGTCTGGACGCAGAGCTCCCCCGGCAACAACCTGGTCGGCGGCTCGGGCCTGCTTCCGGCGGCGCTCGCGCGTGAACTCGGTGACGATCTGCGGCTCGGCGCGACCGTGACCTCGGTGAGCGACGCGGGCGGCGCCTGGCAGGTGGAGGTGGCGGAAGGCAAACGGGTGGTCGCGCGCCAGATCGTTCTGGCGACCCCGGCCAGCGTCACCCGCCGCATCGCGCCCGGCCTGCCCACCGCCGTGACCGACGAGCTGGACAGGGTGCGCTACGGCGCCTTCCTGACGGCCGCCGTGCGGCTGGCACCCTCCGAGGCGCCAGCCCCCTGGGACGAGATCTATGCCATCGCCACGCCGGGGCGGAGTTTCTCCGTCCTCTTCAACCAGGCGACGACCGTGCCGCTCGATGTGCGCCGCGCCAAAGGCGAGAGCCTGATGCTCTTTCGGGGTGCCGCCGGCGCGCGCGAGCTGCTCTGCCGCTCCGACAGCGAGCTCGACGCGCTCTTCCGCACCGATCTGGAAGCGGAGTTCCCCGAGGCGCGGGGCCGCATCGAGGAGATCGTCCTCGGCCGCTGGCCGGAGGGCGCGCCCTATCTACATCCCGAGGGGCCGGACGCGCGGCGCCTCGTCATGGCGACACCGCCGGGCCTGGCGCTCGCCGGCGACTGGATGGACTTCCCCAACATGGATGCCGCCGTCCGCTCCGGCCGGGCCGCCGCGGCACGCCTCATGGCGACCGCCTGACGCTTTCCCCGCCCCTCCGGCTCCGCACCCCTAGCGCGCGGACCTTACCCTGGGTCGCGGCCCGTTCGCGGGGCTCCGCAGCGGCACGGCCCCGGCCAAGGCCCTATAACCGCACCGAATTTGCCCCGCCTCGCTCATGATAGAAGCGGGCGGCGCTGTGCCTTCAAGCGACATGCTCCGCCCCCTACACCCGAGTGAGGCGACACAGACAGGCGGTTTCATGGCCCGGCCCTCACGCATCCCTCACGGCGTCTATGCCTCCACGATCCTGCCGATGCGGCAGAACGGTCAGATCGACCACGGGGCGCTGGCGGCCCACACTGCCGCCGTCTGCGCGGTGCCGGGGATCGAGGGCCTGCTGGTCAACGGCCATGCCGGCGAGAACGCGATGATCCACCGCGACGAGGCCCGCGCCATCCTCAAGACCGCGCGCGCCGCCACCCCGGGCCGGGTGCTGATGGCCGGCATAAATGCCGAGACCACCGCCGACGCGCTGGCGCTTGCCGCCGATGCCGAGGCCGAGGGCGCCGATGCCCTGATGATCTTCGCGCCCTTTTCCTGGATGGGCGGCATCGACCCGCGCGCCGTGCTGGCGCATCACCGGGCCCTGCACGAGGCCAGCGGCCTGCCCATCGTGCTCTTCAAATCCTCCGTCGCCGGGGGCGGCATGTCCTTTCCGCCCGAGCTGATGCGCGAGCTGCTGGCGCTGCCCCGCGTGGCGGCGATCAAGGAAGGGAGCTGGGAGACCTCGGCCTATGACCGCACGCGCCGGCTGGCGCGGGAGCTGCGCCCCGACGTGGCCGTCATGGCCTCCGGCGACGAGCATCTGATGACGAGTTTCGCCATCGGCACCGAGGGTAGCATCGTCAGCCTGGCCGCCGTGGTGCCGGACCTGGTCGTCGCGCTCTACAAGGCCGTGAAGGCGGCAGACCTCCGCGAGGCCGCGGCGCTTCATGCCCGGATCACGCCGCTGGCGGAGGCGATCTATCGCGATGCGCCGGGCGGGCTGGTCTCTGCCCGGCTGAAGGCCTGCCTCTCCCTTATGGGACGGCTCGAGTCCTGTCATTGCCGTGCGCCCATCGGCGCCCTCGACGCGGGCGAAAAGTCGATTTTGCGGGCGGCGCTCGATCACGCCCTCTGTCCGGCCTGAGCCCGCGGTGGACAGCCCGGCGGAGCGCCAATAGGCTTGCAGACAGCGCCCACGGGCAAGAGCAGGCCGGTTGCAGCGATGAACCTCCGCCAGATCGAGATTCTCCGAGCCGTCATGCGCCGGCGGACAACCGTTGGCGCGGCGAGCGAGCTCGGCATGTCGCAGCCGGCCGTCTCCAACGCCATCAAGCATATGGAAAGCCAGCTCGGCTGCGCGCTCTTCGACCGGATCGCCGGGCGGCTCGTGCCCACCCGCGAGGCGGAGATGCTCTTCGAGGAATCCGACCTTCTCTTCGCGGTCTACGAGGGATTCCGCCGCCGCACGCAGGACATCGGCGCAGGCAATGCCGGGCGGCTGACGATCCTCGCGACGGCGGAATTGTCCGAGAGCCTGGTGCCGAAGGCGCTCGCCTGTTTCTCGCGCCGCCATTCCAACGTGCAGATCGAGATCGAGGTGGCCACGCTCGACGGGCTTCTCGACGCCATCGACAGCGGGCTCGGCGACATCGGCTTCGCCATGTCGCCGCTCTCGCGCTCGGGGCTCGATTTCGAGGTGATCCACGAGATGGAGATGGTGCTGGTCTGCCCGGCGGACGACGATCTGGCGGCCCTGCCCGTCGTCTCCCCCGAAGATCTGCGCGACCGGCCGCTCATCGTCGCGCCCCGCGTCGGCCATATCCACGCGATGGTGCAGCGTGCCTTCGAGGAGGCCGGCGTGCCCTTCCGCTCTCGCATCGAGGCGCGGTTCCAGAACGTGGCGCTCCATTGCGTGAAACAGGGGCTGGGGGTGGCGGTGCTTGATTCGCTCACCGCGCAGGCGCTGCTGCCGGAGGGTCTGGTCCTGCGGCCGTTCCGGCCGGCGCTGCCGCTCAACGTCTATTCCATCACCGCCAGCCACAGGCCGATCTCGCGGCTGGCGAGCCGCTATGTCTCCGCCGCGCGCGACGTGCTGGCGGCGGTGCCGGGCTCGTTGCCAGTGCCGGGCGCCGAGGCGCCGGAGGAGGCCGGCGGCGGCGTGTGAGCCGGCCCGCCATCGCCGCCTGCCTGGGCGCGAGGGTATGACAAACCGGCCCTCGCCTATTCGCGCGGCAAATCGCTCCACCGCCAGCGGCGAGGAACCCGGCGCGGCGGCCTCCGGCAAGTGACTGACCTTTCGTGCTTTTCGGGCGCGCCTCTCGCCAGGCAACCCGCCGCACCCTGCCGCCACCCCTCCGCCGCCGCCTTTGCGCCCGGCACGCCCGCGCGACAGGCTGCCGAAGGCAGGCGGCCGCCCTGATGCGGCGCGAGCGCCGAAAGACCAGGGGAGCACGCCATGACCTACGACCTTCTCATCCGGGGCGGCACGGTCGTCACCTCCAGAGAGGTGCTGTCCGTCGATATCGCCGTCAGCGGCGGCAGGATCGCGGCGCTCGGCCACGATCTAGGCCCCGCCACGCGCGAGATCGACGCAACCGGCAAGATCGTCGTGCCCGGCGGCATCGACAGCCATGTCCATATCGCCCAGCCGCAGGGCGGCGGCGTGGTCATGGCCGACGGCTTCGACAGCGCCACGCGCTCTGCCATCTGCGGCGGCACGACGACGGTCCTGCCCTTCTGCCTGCAGGAGGACGACCGCACGATGCGCGAGGTGCTTACCGAGTATCACGCCAAGGCCGAGGGGCAGAGCTGGTGCGACGTCAGCTTCCACCTCATCGTCACCGACCCGACACCGAGCCTCCTCGGGCAAGAGCTGCCGGCGCTGATCGAGGACGGCTATACCTCCTTCAAGGTCTTCATGACCTACGAGGGCCTGCGCCTCGACGATCACGAGATCCTCCTGACGATGGATTGCGCCCGCGAGCACGGCGCGCTCGTCATGGTGCATTGCGAGAACGAGGATGCGATCCGCTTCCTCGTCGACAAGCATCTCGCCCGCGGCGATGTGGCCCCGAAGTTCCACGCCACCACCCGGCCCGTTCCGGTGGAGCGCGAGGCGACGAACCGGGCGCTCAGCCTGTCGGAGATCGTCGATACGCCGGTGGTGATCGTCCATGTCTCCAACGGTGCCGCCATCGACGAGATCCGCCGCGCGCGGGGCTGGGGGGTGAAGGTCACCGCCGAGACCTGCCCGCAATACCTGGTGCTGACCGAGGACGACCTCGACCGCGAGGGCTGGGAGGGCGCGAAATACGTCTGCTCGCCGCCGCCGCGCGACAGGCAGGCGCAGGCGGATTGCTGGGCGGCGATCCAGGACGGGACCTTCGATCTCTTCTCTTCCGACCATTGCCCCTTCGTCTTCGAAAGCGACACCGGCAAGAAGACCCCGGACGGGCTGAAGAGCTTCCGCCGCATCCCGAACGGCATACCCGGCATCGAGACGCGGCTGCCGATCCTCTTCTCCGAAGGGGTCAGGACGGGCCGCATCGGGCTGACGGAGTTCGTGCGGCTCGGTGCCACCAACCACGCCAAGTCCTACGGGCTCTACCCCCAGAAGGGCGAGATCGCCGTCGGCTCCGACGCCGACATCGCCATCTGGGACCCGTCGCTGACGCGCCCGATCACGCAGGACAGGCTCCATCACGGATCGGACTACACGCCCTTCGAGGGAATCGAGATCACCGGCTGGCCGGTCATGACGATCCTCGGCGGCGCCGTGATCGTGGAAGATGGCGAGCCGGTCGGCGATGTGCCGCGCGGGCGCTACCTGAAGCGCGATCGCTCCCCGCTCGTCGCCGACGCCTCCTGACAGTCCCGCCCCGCCCGGAGCCCGGCCCGGCCTGGCCCGCCTTCCCCGCGCGAGGGGGAGGCGGAGCGCCGACCCTTGCCTCGACACCGCCCTGCGCTTATGCCCAATTTTTGTGCATTCTATGCCCATGGCGCTTGTGCGGCGGGTGATCGCTATTCGATGGCCGGCCTTCCTTATACGGTCCGAGAATATGCGAGGCATGGCGCCCGCTTGAGGGAGAGGAGAGAAGACAAAGCGACATCAGACACTTAGGACATGCACCCCCGTGGCCCCTCCGGGCCGCACCAGGCCCCGAACCTGCCTTTGTAGGTCGGCGGCTTGCCCTTAGCCTGAAGGCGCTGGCGGCGATTTGCGCTGACCTGCCCTCTCACCGGCCCGTTTCGGGCGCCCAAGAAACAGGACTTCACACAATGACTTCCAGGTTCCTCCATCTTTCGGTGTGCGCCGGTGCCCTGCTGGCCGCCCCCGCCTTCGCTCAAGACGACATCAACCTCGCGTTCTTTTCCGCATGGGGCGCCAATTCCTACAACAACGCCATCTACCAGGGCGCGCTCGACGCGGCCGAGGAAGCCGGCGGCGTGAACGTGGACATCTTCGACGGCTCCAACGACGCCGCGCTCCAGTTCACGCAGGTCGAGGACATCGTCACCTCGGGCGGCTACGACGCCTTCGTCATCTCGCCCAATGACGCGACCGGCATCGAGGCCGCCGTGCAGATGGCCGTCGACAGCGGCATGGCCGGCGCGGCGACGCTCTTCCCGATCGGCCCCGATCTCACCACGCTGGCGCCGCAGGTCGAGGGCCTCGTCGCCACCGCCGCGAACCTGCCGGTCCCGGGCGCCACGCTGCAGGCCGAGGCCGTCGCCGAATATTGCGCCGACATCGCCCCCTGCAAGGTCGTCGCCATCGTCGGCCAGATGATCTACCCGACCGACAACATGCGCTACGAGGCCTATCAGGCGGTCTTCGCCGAGCATGAGAACATCGAGATCGTCTCGACCATCGAGGGCAAGTACTCCCCCGACGAGACGCTGACGGCGATGACCGACATGCTGCTGGTGAACCCCGATATCGACGCCATCGTCTCGGTGGCTGACCAGCATCTCGTCGGCGCCGAGATCGCGCTCGAGGATGCCGGGATCGACCCCACCTCCATCTACATGATGGGCGCCGGCGCCTCCGACAGCGCCATCGCCGCGATCCGCGAGGGCCGCTGGTCGGCGACGCTGGGCAACTACCCCTACACGATGGGCTATCTCGCCACCCAGGCCGTCATCGCTTCGCTCCGCGGCGAGACGGTCGAGCCCGAGATCGACATGGATGTCTACGGGCCGCTGCCGGCGATCATCACGCAGGACGTCCTGCTTGAGAACCCGGACTTCCTGGGCGAATGGCAGGGCTGAGCCAGCCCACCGTCATGCCGATCGTCACGATGACCGGCATCGACAAGCGCTTCGGGGGGATCCAGTCCCTCCGAGGCGTCGATCTCGATTTGCGGCCCGGCGAGATCCACGCGCTGATCGGCGAGAACGGGGCCGGCAAGTCGACGCTCGGCAAGGTGCTGGGCGGCTATCACCCGCGTGACGGCGGCGAGATCATCGTCGCCGGCGAGCCAGTCGGCCCCGGCTGGTCGCCGCGCCGCGCGCTCGACGCCGGCATCGCCATGATCCAGCAGGAGCTGGCCATGGTGCCCGGCCTTTCGGTGCAGGACAATGTCTTTCTCGGCATCGAGACCCGCCGGCTCGGCGTGCTCGCCCGCGACAATGCCGCCCGCTACCGCGAGCTCGAGGCGCGCACGGGCTACGGCATCCCCGGCGAGGCGCGGCTCGGCGATCTGCGCGTCGCCGACCGCCAGAAGGTCGAGATCCTGCGCGCCCTCGCCCGCGAGGCGCGCGTCATCATCATGGACGAGCCGACCTCCTCGCTCTCGGCCAGCGATATCGAGCGGCTGCACGGGACGATGCGCGCCCTGCGCGAAGCCGGCCATACCATCGTCTATGTCACCCATTTCCTCGAGCATGTGCTGGACGTGACCGACCGGATCACCGTTCTGCGCAACGGCGAGAAGGTCACCACCGTCGAGACCGCCGGGCAGAGCCGCAAGGGCCTCGTCGAGGCGATGATCGGCCACTCCGTCGATGTCAGCTACCCCGAGCGCCCGCCCCTACCGGCGCGGACGACGCCCGCCGTCCTCGATGTGGCGGGGCTCGAGACCGATACAGGCGTCCGCGGCGTCGATTTCTCGATCCGCCCCGGCGAGATCCTCGGCCTCATCGGCCTCGTCGGCTCGGGCCGCAGCGAGATCGCCCGCGCCGTCGCCGGCGTCGACCCCGTGCGCGCCGGCGCCGTCCGGCTGGACGGAGAGCCGATCACCGGCCTCTCCCAGCGTGAGATCATCCGCCGCCGGCTGGTGCTGGTGCCCGAGGAGCGCCGCGCGCAGGGGCTGGTCATGACGGCCCCCGTGCAGGACAACATGTCCCTGCCGCACCTCAAGCTCTATTCGCATCTGGGCGTCATCTCGCCCGCCCGCGAGCGCGCCCGCGTGGCGGAGCTGATGGACCGGCTCAACGTCGTGCCCCGGCGCCCGCGCCAGAAGGTCAGCACGCTCTCGGGCGGCAACCAGCAGAAGGTCCTCATCGGCAAGTGGCTGATGGCGGAGCCGCGCGTGGTGATCCTCGACGAGCCCACCAAGGGCGTCGATGTCGGGGCCCGGCGCATGATCAACGAGACGATCATGGCGCTGGCCGAGGCCGGCACGGCGATCCTGCTGATCTCTTCCGAGATCGAGGAGGTGCTGGGCCTCGCCCACCGGGCCTATCTCGTCAACGACGGGCGCTTCCTTCAGGAGGTCGCCTGCGACACCGCCGACGGCGACGCCATCCTCCACCGCCTGTTCGAGACCGAAGACACGAAAGCGACGGCCTGATCCATGACCGACACCCTGACGCGCATCCTTAGGGATTACGCCGCCCTCATCATCCTGATCGTGCTCGCGGTGACCCTGTCCATCGTCAGCCCGAACTTCCTGCGCCCGCAGAACTTTCTCAACATTCTCAACCAGAACGCGCCGCTCCTCATCATCGCGGTGGCGCTGACACCGGTCATCATCGCCGGTGGGTTCGACATCTCGACCGCCTCGATCCTCGCCGTCGCCGGCTGCAGCGCCGCCTGGCTGGCCGCAGCGGGGCATCCATACCTCGGCATCGTGCTGGCGCCCTTCATCGGGCTGGCCCTCGGCATCGTGAACGGGCTCATCATCACCGGCTTCCGGGTGCATGCTTTCCTTGCGACCATCGCCACCGGCATGGTCTTTCGCGGCATCGCGGTGCGGATCACCGACGGCCAGCTCATCTCGGCGCGGATGGAGGAATTCTCCTGGCTCGGCCGCGGCCGGATCTTCGACACAGTGCATATCGCCGTTCTGGTGATGATCGTCTGCGTCGCCATCATCGCCTTCCTGCTCAACCGCACCGCCTATGGCCGCTACGTCTTCGCTGTCGGCGGCAACGAGGAGGCGGCGCTGCTCTCCGGCCTGCCCAACCGCATCGTGCGCATCGCCACCTTCGCGGGGGTCGGCATGGCCGCCGGCATCGCCGGAGCCATCACCGTCTCGCGCACCGGCCAGGGGCAGCCGCTCGTCGGCGAAGGGCTGGAATTCGACGCCATCGCCGCGGTGATCCTCGGCGGCACCTCCGTCTTCGGCGGCGAGGGCGCGATCTGGCGCACCGTTGTCGGCGTCCTCCTGCTGGCGCTGATCAACAACGGCTTCAACCTTCTGAACGTCGACCCGTTCGTGAAGGACATCACGACCGGCTCGGTCATCATCCTCGCCATCGCGCTCGGCGCCGCCAACAGGAGCCGCTGAGATGTCTGTCTTCTCCACCCGCATCGCCGCATTGAAAGCCGCTTTGAAGGAGGCCGGGCTCGACGCCGCGGCGATCAATCCCGGCGGCACCTTCACCTGGGCCACCGGCGGCTCTTTCGCGCTGATGGAGCGCCCGACGGTGCTCTTCCTCGCGGCCGAGGGGCCCGATCTGGCCGTGCTGCCGCATCTTGAGGCCGAAAGCTGGGCGCATCTCGGCGCCGGGGCCGAGCCGATCTTCTGGAAGGACGAGGAGGGCTTCGACGCCGCCTTCGCCGAGGCGGCCCGCCGCCTGCCGGCCCGCCGGATCGGGGTGGAGCCCGTGCGCCTGCGCTTCCTCGAGACCCGGGCGCTCGAGCGCGCCTTCCCGGGGGCCGAGCTCGTCTCGATGGCGGACAGCCTCGCCGATCTCCGCTCCGTCAAGGATGCCGAGGAGATCGCGGCGCTGGCCGACAGCGTCGCCTATTCCGAGGCGGCCTTCGCCAGGACCATCGCGCAGATCCGCCCCGGCATGACCGAGCTGGCGGTGCAGCGTCTGCTGATGACGGAGATGCTGGCCACCCCGGGCGCCGGCGACCTCGTGGCGCCCCTGGTGCTCACCGGCCCGAAATCCGCCCTGCCCCACGGCCATACGGACGAGACCGAGATCCGCTCGGGCGATCCGCTCCTCTTCGACTTCGCCGTGCGCGCGCGCGGCTATACCTGCGACATCACGCGGACGATCTTCGTCGGCCATGCGAGCGATGCGCACCGCGCCTTCTATGCCGAGGTCGAGCGGGTCAGTGACCTCGCCCTCGACCTCGCCGCCCCCGGCATGAGCGCCTCGGATTTCGACGACCGTGTGCGCGGCGCGCTCGAGGCGGGGCCCTTCGGGCAATGGGCGCTGCACAAGACCGGCCACGGCATCGGGCTCGACGTGCACGAGGCGCCGCAGCTCATGCGCGGCAATCCCGAGATGCTGCGCCCCGGCAACGTACTTGCCATCGAGCCCGGGCTCTACCGGCCCGGAGACATCGGCGTGCGGATCGAGGACAACGTGGTGCTCACGGAGGGCGGCAACCGCCGGCTCACCCAGAGCTCCCGCGCCCTGACCATCGTGGCCGAAGGGGCGTGAGATGAAGCTCGACCCCGTCACGCTCGACAGCATCGCCCGCAAGCTCGTCGCCGCCAGCGAAGAGACCTACCTCGCCATCCAGCGCACGGCGCAATCGAGCTTCGTCAACGAGATCGCGGATTTCGCGGTGGCGATCCTCGACCCGTCGGGCGAGGTCTCCGCCTATCCGCCCTCGGCGAACTTCAGCTTCCTGATCGACACGAACTTCCGCACCGCCATCGCCGCCGTGCCGGATCTCGGCCCCGGCGACGTCATCATCACCAACGATCCCTACACCTCCGGCGGCCTCTCGACCCACCTGCCCGACGTGCATCTGATCCGCCCCTATTTCCACGAGGGCAAGCTGGTGGCCTATGGCTGGTGCTTCGCCCATGTGCTCGACATCGGCGGCATGGTGAACGGCTCCGTCTCGGCCGCCTGCACCGAGATCTGGCAGGAGGGCCTGCGCATCCCGCCGGTGAAGCTGGTGGAGGGCGGGCGGATCAACCCGCTGCTGATCGAGCTCATCCGCCTCAACACCCGCGTGCCCGACATCACCATCGCCGATCTGCATGCCATGCTGGGGGCGCTCGCCAAGGGCGAGGAACGCGTGAAGGACATCGCCGGGCGCTACGGCACCGAGGCCGTCGTGCAGGCGCAGGGCGACATCCAGGATTATGCCGCCGCCCGCGCCCGCGAGGTGCTCCGGCGCATCCCGGACGGCGCCTATGACTTCTGGGATTACATGGACGACGACGTGCTGTCGGACATTCCGCTGCGCATCCGCGTCAAGCTGACGGCCTCGGACGGGCTCGTGACGCTCGACCTGACGGGGACCGATCCGGAATCCGAGAGCTCCTACAACACGCCGACATTGGGCAAGCGGATGTACTGGCTGACCTTCCGCTTCGCGGGGATCCTCACCAGCCACGACCCCGGCATCCCCCGCAATGCCGGGCTCTTCCGCCATTTCTCCATCACCCATCAGCCGGGCTCCATCCTCGATGCGCAGGCGCCGGCCGCCGTGGGCCTGCGCTCCTCGCCGCCCTACCGGCTGTTCGACGCGGTGACGGGCGCCGTCATCACCGCCGCGCCGGAGCTGATCGGCACCGCCACGGGCGGCGCCATGGTCGCCTTCCAATATGCCGAGATCCGCGCCGACGGCTCGCTCCAGGTCGAGATCGTCGAGCCCGTCCGCTCCGGCATGGGGGCCCTGAAGGGCCGCGACGGTGCCGATGTGCGGGACAATTCGCTCAACAACATGCGCAACCGCCCGATCGAGCTGGTGGAGGCCGAACAGGGCCTCAGGATGATCGAATATGACATCCGCCCCGACAGCGGCGGGGCCGGAGAATGGCGCGGCGGCGTCGGCCAGCGGCTCGTCGTCGAGGTCACCAGCCCCGGCGGCGGCGAGATCGTCGTTTCGGGCATGGAGCGTGCCCGCTTCGCGCCCTGGGGGCAGGACGGCGGCCACCCCGGCGCGCTCATCCGCGCCATCGTCAACGCGGGCCGGCCGGACGAACGCGCCATCGCCAAGTCCGAACCCCAGCGCCTGCAAAAGGGCGATACGGTCACCATCGAGATGCCCGGCGGCGGCGGCGTGGGCCGGCCGGAGGACCGCCCGGCCGAGCGTGTCGCGCAGGACGTGCGCGAAGGCTTCGTGAGCCGCGAGGCGGCCGAGCGGCTCTATGGCGTGGTGCTGGAGGAGGATTGCAGCGTCGATGCCGCTGCCACCTCCGCGCGCCGCGCCGGGGCCAAGGAGGCGCAGACCGGCTTCACCTTTGGCGCCCAGCGCGACGCCTGGGAGGCGCTCTTCGACGATGCCACCATGGCCCGGCTCAACGGCGCGCTCTATGCGCTGCCCCGCCGCGAGCGGGTGGCGGCGCGGCGGCGCGCCATCTATGCGGCCGTGCCCGGGCTCGAGGGCTCGAAGGGCGCGCCGCTCGACACGATCATGGCGGGCAATTCCGACGCCGCCCGCGCCCGGCTGGAGGCCGCCATCGCCGAGCTCTCCGCCCTGGCCGGCACCTGACCCCGATGAGCCAGCAGAAGACAGACGTGACCAAGACCACACCCCGCGCCCGCATCGGCATCGACGTCGGCGGCACCTTCACCGATTTCGTGCTGCTCGACGGGCTCACCGGCCGCGTCACCCACCACAAGGAGCCGAGCGTCCCCGCCGACCCCTCGCTGGCCGTGGCGCGCGGCATACCCACGCTCCTCGGCGGCGTCGGGCTCGCCCCCGGCGATGTCGAGATGGTGGTCCATGGCACCACGATCGGCCTCAACGCCACGATCCAGCGCAAGGGCGCGAAGCTCGGGCTCGTCACCTCGCCCGGCGGGCGCGGGGTGCTCGAGATCGCCCGCTCGCAGATGCCCGACGCCTTCGACTACCTCAAGCCGCGCGAGCGGGCGCTGGTGCCGCGCGACCGCATCCACGAGGTCAGCGCCCGGATCAGCCATGACGGCAAGGTCCTCGCGCCCTTGGACGAGGCGGAGATCGACGCGCTCGCCACGCGGCTCGGCGCCCAGGGGGTGGAGGCGGTCACCGTGCTCCTCCTTCATTCCTACGCGCATCCGGCGCAGGAGCGCGCCCTGCGCGACGGGCTCGCCCGGCGCCTGCCCGATGTCTCCGTCAACGCCTCGGCCGATATCTGGCCCGAGAAGCGCGAATACGAGCGCTGCATGCTGGCGCTCATCAACGCCTTCACCCAGCCGCTGATGGAGCAATACTACGACCGGCTGCGCGCCCGCGTCGCCGAGATCGGGGTGACGGCGCCGATCTTCATCACCGCCAACAACGGTGGCATGATCGACCTGGCGACGGCCCGCGCCCGCCCGATCGAGACGATCCTCTCCGGCCCCGCCTCGGGCGTCGAGGCCGCCGGGCAACTGGCGCGCGAGCTGAAGCGCGACGCGGTGCTGACGGTCGACATGGGCGGCACCAGCGCCGACATGGCGCTCATCCGTGGCGGAAAGCCCATGGATGTGACGACGGCGCGGGTCGGCGACTTCCCCCTCTCGATGCCGGTCGTGGGCGTCAGCGCCATCGGCGCCGGAGGCGGCTCGCTGGTGCGGGCCGACGCGCTCGGCATGCTGCATGTCGGGCCCGAAAGCGCCGGCGCCGCGCCCGGGCCGGTCTGCTACGGCCAGGGCGGCACCGTCCCCGCGGTGACCGATTGCTACCTCGTCACCGGCCTCATCGCCGCCGACCGCTTTCTCGGCGGGCGCATGGCGCTCGACATGGGCGCCGCCCGCTCCGCACTGGCCCGCGAGGCCCCCGCGCTGGGGCTGACCGGCGAGGATGCGGCCGAGCAGGTGGCGCTGGCGGCGCTCCGCGTCTCGGCCTCCGCCATGGCGGCCGATCTGGCGCGCAGCCTCGCCCGGACGGGCGACGACGCCCGCGACTTCTCTCTCCTCGCCTTCGGCGGGGCGGGGCCGACCCATGCGGCGCTCGTCGCCGAGGAGGCGGGCATCCGCGAGGTGATCGTGCCGCCGCTCTCCTCGACGCTCTGCTCGCTCGGCGCCGCGCAGGCGCAGGTGAAGCGCGATTTCGTCGCCTCCCACCGGCTCGACCTCGCCGCGCCGGAGGCCGCCACCACCCTCGCGGGCAGCATCGCGAGCCTCGAGGCGCAGGGGCGGGCCTGGCTCGGCACCGAGATCCCCCGGGCGGGAGGCGCGGCCTTCACCCACACGGTGGAGATGCGCTACCGGGGCCAGGGTTTCGATCTGAGCGTGACCCTGCCCGAGGCGCTCGTCGCCGCGCCGACGGCCGAGGCGCTCGCGGCGCTCTTCCATGACCGCCACGAGGCCGCCTTCGGCTATTGCGAGAGGGCGGGCCATGTCATCCTCTCGGCCCTGCGCTGCCGGCTGACCGCCGTGCTGCCGGCGCCGGAGGGCAATGCGACCGCGGAGGAGGCCCCCGCCCCACCCCGGCAGGAGGAGACGCGCCGCGTCGTCCTGCCCGGCGGGCCGCGCGAGGTGCCGGTGCTCGACCGGGCCGCCATCGCGCCGGGGACGGAGCGCGACGGGCCGCTCATCGTCGAGCAGGGCGACGGGACGACCTGGGTGCCGCCCGGCTGGCACCTGACCTGCGCGCCCAACCTCTGCCTGATCCTGACGAGCTGACGTAGGCCGGCCCCGCACGGGCCGGCCGCACCTGCCGCCGGCCCGCGTGCCCCTGCGCGCCTGCGCCCCCCTCAAGGCCCGGGCGAATCACCCTGCCTCCGCCCCTCGAGGGCACCGCCCGAACCGCCCCCTCCTCCGCCCCTTGCCAGCGGCCTTTTCGCCTTGCGGAATCGGCCCCGAAAAGTCGTGGGAATGGATAGTATACCCCCTCTAGGTATAGGAAAAATTTCGTAAAATCATCAACTTAGTGGGTTGCCAGGTCCGGCGCCCATGCTATCGAACCTCTCGATTTCGCGGGGGAGGACGGCCCGGAGCGGCCGCCGCGCAAATGCGATGGGAGGGGAGCCATGACCGGCTGCGACGCGGTGCTCTTTGTCACCTCGGCCTATTCGATCAGCGCCAAAGCGCTCGCGCGGCTGGAGGCGGCGGCGGCCGGGGCGACGCCCCTGCCGAGCCGTCTCATCCGGCTGGAGCGGAGCGGGCCGAGCCTCATCGACGCGCTCGATGCGCTCCGGGCGGAGGGCCATCGCGACATAAGGGTGCAGCCCTTCGGCCTGCCCTTTCCCGAAGGGCTCCATGTCTGGCTGCCCGGCGTCATGGCGGATTGGCGGGCGCGGGGCGAGAATGCCGATACGAGGCTCTCGCTCGGCCCCGATCCGGCGACCCATGCCGAGGGGCTGGCCGCCTTCGCCGATGCGGCGCTCACCAACGAGGCGCCGGCGAAGGACGTCGCCGAGGTCCCCCCGAAGCTCGGCAAGCCCGGCTGGAACGACCCGCCCGATTTCGACTTCCACCTCCTCGTCTGCACCGGGCCGCGCTGCCATGTGCACGGCGCCGTCGACCTCCTCGAGCTGGTCAAGGAGGAATGCGCCGCCGCCGGAATTTCCGGCCGCTGCCTGACGACGCGGACGGGCTGCATCTTCCCCTGCAACAGGGGCCCGATCCTGGCGCTCTATCCGCATGGCACCTGGTACCGGCTGCCCGACAGGGCGGCGGTGCGCGCCTTCGTCGGCGAGGTTCTGGTGGCGGGCGGTGACCTGCCCGAGCGCCGCTTTCACACCGCCCGGCTCGCCCGGGCGCGCCAAGACCACGACGATTAAACGGGAGGAAGACAGACATGACATCGGCACCCAAGGGCATCGCCTCGACGCTCGCCCTGACCATCGGCCTCGGCCTCGGGCTCGGGCTCGGCTCCGCCGCCGCGGCGCAGGACAGCATCCTGCGCATGGCGACGAGCTTCGCCATCGAAAGCATGGACCCGGTGAGCGAGGGTTTCTGGCTGCAGGAATTCGGCTCCGGCGAATTGATGATGCGCTATGAGCCCGACGGCTCCATCGTACCCTGGCTTGCCGAGAGCCTGGAGACGGTCGACGACACCACCTGGGTGCTCACCATCCGCGACGGCGTGACCTTCCAGAACGGCAAGCCGATGGATGTGGCCGCCGTGCTCGCCGCCTTCGACTATCACCGGCAGAACAATGCCGGCACCGCCGCCGCGCTCGGCGAGGCGCTGACCTTCGAGGAGACCGGCCCGCGCGAGATCACCATCCGCACCGGCACGCCTCTGCCGGAGCTGCCGAGCATCCTTGCGCATGAAAGCCGGCTGATGGTGATCGACGTCGAGACCGTCCTCGCGGCCGGCGACGATTACGAGAGCCTCGAGGGCGCCGGCATCCATACCGGCCCCTACAAGGTCATGGATCTCGACAGCCAGCGCATGATCTCGGAGGCCTATGCCGGCTACTGGCAGGGCACGCCGGCGATGGACGGGCTGGAGCTCTACTTCGTCTCCGACGAGAACGCCCGGACGCTGGCCGTGCAGAACGGCGAGGTCGACATTGCGCTTTATCCACCCGTGGCGGCGAAGCCGGTCTTCGACGCGACGCCGGGCGTCAACCTCGTGCTCGGCCCGCTCTCGAGCGGGGGTTTCCTCGGCTACATGAATGTCTCCGACGGGCCGCTGACCGAGGTGCCCGTCCGCCAGGCGGTGATGAAGGCCATCAATTACGAGGAGATCGCCGAGACGATCTTCCACGGCACCAAGGCGGCGCCGACCGGGCTCTACAATCCCGATCTGGCCTTCGCGGTGGAGAATTACGAATACGACACCGAAGAGGCCGCCGCCCTTCTCGACGCTGCCGGCTGGGTGCTGGAGGGCAGCCAGCGGATGCGCGACGGCGAAGCACTGGCGATCACCATGCTGATCTATCCGCAGCAGCCCGACCTCATCCCGATGACCGGCGCGATGCAGGTCTATTTCAATGAGCTGGGGATCGCCTCAGACATCGTCTCGGTCGACGATCTGACCGAAGCGACGATGAGCGGCACGGTGGAATGGGACCTCGCGCTCGCCTCCAACGGCACCTCTTCCGTCGGCGCGGTGGCGGGCATCCTGCAGCGCTACCTGATCACCAGCGGGTCCGACAATTACGGCGGCTATTCCAATGCCGAGATCGACGCGCTGGTGGACGAGATCTACGTCACGGTCGACCCGGAGGCGCGGAACGCGCTCATCGCCCGGGTGCAGGAGATCCTCGTCGAGGAAGATCCCTACATGTTCACCGTGACCCAGCACCGCGAGCGGGCGCTCGTCTCCGACGCGTGGATCACCTACGAGCCGGCGGTGGCCTGGAACCACGTGAAGTTCGACACCGCGCCGGCGGAGTGAGGCGGCGTGCCGGCCATCCCTGACCGGGAGCAGACGCGATGCTGATCGCGTCTGCCAGCCGCCTGCTGCAGGCGGTGCTCACGGCCTTTGCCGCCACGGTGCTGGTCTGGGCGCTCCTGCCGCTTGCGCCGGGCGATCCGGCCATGCGGCTCCTCATGGCGCGCGGCAAGACGGATTTCTCGGTGGCCGAGCTCGAGGCGCTCAGGCGCGAGCTCGGGCTCGACCGGCCGATGGTGCAGCAGTTCCTCGACTGGCTCTGGCGCCTGCTGCACGGCGATCTCGGCGCCTCCTTCGCCTCGGGCCAGCCGGTGGTGGCCGAGATCTTCGAGCGGCTGCCGGCGACCGTGCTGCTCCTCGGGCTCGCGCTTCTCTTCTCCGTCGCGCTGTCGCTGCTCTTCGCGCTCGCCGCCGCCCATTGGCAGGACCGCTGGCCCGACCGGGTGATCCAGCTCTACAGCCAGATCGGCGCGGCGCTGCCGACCTTCGTCTTCGCGCTTCTGGCGCTCACCTATGTCGTCGTCGGCGCCGGCATGGGGCGGGTGCTGGCCGAGGTCGGCTGGTGGGCCGCGCTTCTGCCGGCCTTCATCATCGGGCTCGACCGCGCTGCGGGATGGACACAGCTCCTCCGCGCGGGCCTCCTCGAGCAGATGGCGAGCGATCACGCCGACATGGCCCGTGCCCGCGGCGCCACCGAGCGGCGCATCCTTTTGCGCCACGCGTTGCCCAATGCCTTCCTGCCGTTCCTCACGGCCATCGGCGTCAGCGTCGGCGCGCTGATCGGCGGGGCGCCCCTGATCGAGGCGATCTTCACCTGGCCGGGGCTCGGCAATTACCTGCTCTCGGCCCTGTCCGCGCGCGACTACCCGGTGATCCAGGCCTATGTCCTCTTCGCCGCGTTTTCCTATGTCGTCGCCGCGTTCATCGTCGACCTCGCCGCCATGGGGATGGACCCGCGGCTGAGGGGGCGGGCGGCATGAGCATCGCCGAGAGCATCGCTGGGGTCACCCGGCCGGAGGTGCCGCACCTGGCCGGCGAGCGGCGCCTGCTCTTCCGGCTCTGGCGCCACCCGTCGGGCAAGGCGGGCATCCTTTTGACCGCGGCGCTCCTCTGCCTCGCGCTTCTCGGCGCGGTCTGGACGCCCTGGCCCCCCAACGCCCCCAACTACGCCCATGCCCTGCAGGGCCCGAGCGCCGCGCACCTCTTCGGGACCGATTCCACCGGGCGGGACCTCCTCTCCCGCGTGCTCGACGGCGCCCACCGCTCCATCGGGGCGGCGGTTCTGGTGCTGGGCTCGGTCTTCGCGATCGGGCTCGTCATCGGCACGCTCTCCGGCCTCGCGGGGGGCTGGCTCGACATGTTGCTGATGCGGCTCGTCGACGTGATGATGACCCTGCCGGGGCTGGTGCTGGCCTTCGCCGTGCTCGGCATCCTCGGGCCGAGCTTCATCAACCTCCTGATCGCGCTCATCATCGGCGACTGGGCCTGGTATGCCCGCCTCGCCCGCTCGCTGTCGCTCGATGCGCGCTGGCGGCCGGATGTCGTGGCCGCGCAGATGGCCGGCATCTCGCGCGCCCGGATCATCTTCGGCCATATTCTGCCCGGCGTGGCGCTGCAGCTCGGCATCGTCGCGACGCTGGCACTCGGCGGCATGATCGGCGCGATCTCGGGCTTTTCCTTCCTCGGGCTCGGCGTGCAGCCGCCCCATGCGGAATGGGGGGCGCTCCTGTCGGAATCGCGGCTGTTCTTCACCGTGGCGCCCTGGCTCCTGCTGGTGCCGGCGGGCTGCATCTTCCTCTCGGTCCTCTCCGCCAACCTCCTCGGCAATGCGCTGCGCGACGTGGCGAGCCCGAAGGCGGCGCGATGAGCCTTCTGACCTGCGAGGCGCTGACGGTCAGCTACCCCGGCGGCGGCACGCCGGTGCGGGGCGCGAGCTTTGCCGTCGCCCCGGGCGAGTGTTTCGCGCTGGTCGGCTGCTCTGGCTCCGGCAAGTCCACCATCGCCCGGGCATTGCTCGGCCTCCACGGGGCGGAGACGCGGCTGTGCGGCGGCCTGCGGCTCGGCGGCCGAGACCTCCTGACGCTGGACGCCGCCGGTTGGCGACAGCTCCGCGGCCGCGAGATCGGCTATGTCGGCCAGAACCCATGGTCGGCCTGCGACCCGCTCCGCCCGGTCCGCGACCATGTGGACAGCGCCTGGCGCGCCCATGGCCTGAGCCCGCCCCCGGGCGCGGCGGAGGCGCGGCTCACCGCGCTCGGAATCCCCGAGGCGGCGGCGCGCCTGCCCCTCGCCCCCCATGCCTGGAGCGGCGGGATGCTCCAGCGCGCCTCCATCGCCGCCGCCCATGCGCTCGCCCCGCGGCTGGTGGTCGCCGACGAGCCGACGAGCGCGCTCGACGCCGACCGGGCCGAGGCCGTGCTGGCGGCGCTGAAGGGGCAAGGCGCGGTGCTGCTCATCAGCCATGACATCGCCCTGGTGATGCGCATGGCGGACCGGATCGGCATCCTCCACGAGGGCCGCATCGTCGAGACCGGCACGCCGGAGGAGCTCCGCCGCGCCCCGGCCCATGACGAGACCCGCCGACTTCTCGGCGCCGCCGCGCCGCTGCCAAAGGGGGCCGCCCCGGGGCGCCCGCCCCTTCTCTTCCGCGGCGAGGGGCTCGCGCGGGATTATGCGGGGGCCCCGGCGCTCCCCGAGACCGACCTGCAGATCGGCGCCGGCGAGATCGTCGGCATCAAGGGCCCCTCGGGCTGCGGCAAGTCCACGCTTCTGCGGCTCGTCATGGGGCTGGAGCCGCCGACACGCGGGCGGATCGAGCGGGCCCCGGCCCTGCAGCGGCCGGCGGCGATCATGCCGGTGTTCCAGGATCCGGTCTCCAGCCTCGTGCCGCACTGGCCGATCTGGCGGAGCGTGGCGGAGCCTCTGGTGGCCGGGCACCGGGCCCGCACCTCCCGCAGGGCCCGCCGCGCCGCCGCCCTCGCCGCGCTGGCGGAGGTGGGGCTGGGGGAGATCGACCCCGAGGCACGGCCCGGCGAGCTCTCCGTCGGCCAGTGCCAGCGCTGCTCCCTCTCCCGCGCCCTCGTCGCCGAGCCTGCCCTCATCGTCGCCGACGAACCCTCGAGCGCCCTCGACAGCCTCGCCACCGCCGGCGTCGCCCGCCTCCTCCGCCAGGCCGCCGACCGCGGCACGGCCGTGCTGCTGGTCAGCCACGACGGCGCCTTCCTGGAGCGCCTGGCCGACCGGATCGTGGCGCTGGGTGGGGAGGGAGGCGCGGGGCTGGGAGGCGCCGGGCGGTGACGTGCGGACGCCGGCTCGACGGATGAGCAAGTTGGATGGCTTTGAGATGGTGCCCGGGGGCGGAATCGAACCACCGACACGAGGATTTTCAATCCCAAATTGTGGATGGAAGATCAGGCGGTTACGGGCGAAATTTCTGCCAAACCCACCACGGGAAATCAGGCACTTAGCAGCCGATTGTCAAACCATTTGCAGGCCCGGAAAGGGGCCTTGAGCGGATGGTGCGGCGGCGTTTTCCGTTCTGTCAAGCGGTTTCATCCGTCGCCTTTGACGCGATGGCGCTTCCCCTTCCCGGGGGCCTGCGCATGAGCTGGAAGATCGCCAATCTCTGCGCCGACCGCATCTTCGGCAGCGCCGCGCGCAAGCAGATCATCATGTTCCTGGCCGACAAGGCGAGCGATGACGGCTCGGGCATCTGGTGTTCCAAGGGGACGATCCAGCGCCACACCGAGCTGGGCGAAAGCACCGTCAAGCGCACCATCACCGACTTCCTGCGCGAAGGCATCCTGATCGAGACCGGGCGGCGTCCCTGCAAGAACGGGTTCACCGTGATCTACCGGATCGTGCTGGACCGCGTGATGGCCTTGGAAAGCTCCGCCGAACCTGACGAAGGAACGGGGTCCACAGCGGACCCCGTCCAGCGTGACCCCGGTAGGGGGTCCAGGGTGGACGGGGTACGGGGTCCACGGTGGACCCCAAACCACCCTGAAACCATCCATAAACCACCTACGCGCAAGCGCGCGGAGGCGACGGCGGCTGAGGATGAGAGACTTGAACAGATCTGGGCAGCCTATCCGAAGGACCGCCAGCGCGGCAAAGCTGCGTGCCTTGCCCGGATCGCGGAGGCCGTGCGGGAGGAGATCGACCCCGACGACCTGCTGCGCGCCGTCCAAGCCTATGCGACCGAGAGCGCGGGCTTCACGCGGTCCAAGGTCTGTTTCTCGGACAACTGGTTCGCAACCCGCCGGTGGCAGCGCTTCCTTGAGGTGATGGCCGAGGAACGGCAGGCGCGGACGGCTTTGGCCGCCGATCACCACGCCCGGCTCGCGGCGTGGGTGCGCGACCGCAGTCCGATGTGCAAGCACATCACCGCCCCGCAGGTGACGGCGCTTACGGCGGCGGGGCTGGTGACCGACGGGCAACTGCGCGCGGCGGGCTTGACGGGATGAGCGGCGCATCCTCTGCAAAATGCGCCGCGCATTGCGTCCGGTGCATTCCGGATTTTGGACCGCGCTCCGTGTCCCGCGTCCTTTGCGCCGCGCCTTTTGCATCGCGTCCTCTGCGCCGCGTCCGTTGCCCCGTGCTTTGCGCATCGCGTTTCCCGCATCGCGTCCCCTGCACCCCGTCCAACCAAGCAAACCCACCGAAACGGACTCCAAGCCCCTGATCCGCCTCCGCTGACGCTGGGAGGCGGGGGGCTTGAAGGAAGTTGGCAAGAAATAGGAACGTAAACTTCACATGCGCCACCACCGCAAACTGACCGACGACGAACGCCGCCAGATCATCGAGGCCCGCGCCGGGGGCACGCCTGCCGCCGTGTTGGCCCGCCGCTTCGGCGTCTCGACCCGGACGATCTACAACACGCTGAGCCGTGCCAAAGGCGCGCTACCTGGCCTAACCACGACGATCAGCACCCGCCTGAGCGCGCGCCAGCTGGCGGGGTTTCAGTCCGCGCTGGCACGTAGGGGCATCACCGACCAACCCGCCGCCCTGCGCCGCCTGATGCGGGCCGCCGACATCCTGCTGCGCCCGGTCGATCCGGTCGTTCTCGACCACCTGCAAGCTTGGGGCGCGCAGGTCGCCACCGAAGGCGCTGCGGTCAACCACATCGCCCGCAAGCTGAACGAGGCAAAACTGCGCGGCCGCCCGCTGCCCTTCACCGAAGACGACATGACCACGATCCGCACCTTCGCCGGGGGTCTGGTCGAATTCGCCGAGGCGTTTCGCAGTCTGTGGGAGGCACAGCTGGCCGCGAAAACGCGCGAGGTCGACAAGGCGTTGGAGGGGTTGGCCGCAGATGCTCCGGAGCCCTAAAGCAGCTCCCGCATCTGCGCCGCCCGCTGCGTCGCATCGCTTGCGATCGGCTCGCTGACCGCCGCCGGGACCTGATCGCTTACCGCCAGAAGCGCCCGCTCCAGCGCGGGGCCCAGCCGATCGGTCATCTCCTGCAACAACTCCAGGGCGCGGCCCTTGGGCAGACCTGCCGCGCGGCCCTCGGCCTCGAAGTGGCGCGGCACGATCTCGTCGATGCCGTAATGGCCGTCGATCGACATTGCGAGGCGGTAGCGCTTGCGCTGCAAGCGTCCGGCGCGGACGACCGCGGCGACGCTCAGGATGTCATAGAGGGGCGCGAGGGTGAATCGCGCCCGACGCCCCAGACGCAGGCTGAAGTTCTTGGCGTGCCCGTCCGAGGCCCCGATCAGGAAGAAGAAGATCTGCGCCCGGAAGAACGTCTCCCGATCCTCGATCGGCGTGTCAGATTCCCGCATAAGCTCCATGATCTGCGCGATGCTGGGGCCGCCCAGCCTCTGGTATTTCATGGCAGAAGGGTAGCCCAGCGACTGGCAGATATCTTCCTGCGGCAGGCGCCTCAGGGTGTCGCCGTGCCAGACGCGGTCGAAGCGTTCGACCGACAGCACGACCTGCCCGGAAAGGGTGAGCTTTTCGACATGCGCGACGGGAAGGCCGATTTCACGCGCCAAGGTCATGCAGAACAATTCGTTTTCGACGCTGTCGCTCAGGTCGATCTGCTCCGGGCCGGGAATGAGGCCCATAGGCGTCTTGAAGATATGGCTGGTCGGCGTGATGCCCCGCGGTTTGGCCCACTTTCCGTCGATCCGCAGATAGGCTGTCTTCTCCTGCGCGCCGGCGATGGAAATCCGGAAATCCTCGTCTTCACCCAGGGCGAGCGGCGCGGCGGCGAGGTTCTTCAGGTCGGCGACCATCTCCTCTTCCGAAATGATGCGATACTGCATGTCCTGCTCGGCTGGGGCCTCCTCCACCGGCAGGAATTGCAGTGCACCGACACAGTCGCGCCCCAGCACGGACAGCAGAGAGAACACGTCCTTGCCCTGCGCCCCGACACGCGCGGCTATCTTCTCGCGCAGCTCGCCTTCGGCATCGGGCAAGAGGTTGTCGAAAGCGGCGACAACGGGATCGCCCTGCCATTTGAGCTTGGTCAGCGGCAGGGTGCTGGCAACCGGAAAAGCGGCCTCGGACGCGAGCCAGTCAGGATCGTAGGTGAAGGCGATGGCCCCATCCGTTGCGCGGGTCAGCGTGCCCACCCGCGCCCTTTCGTACCAGACGGCTGTCTTGCTTTGGCGTGTGCGTCGGCCCGCGCGGGCGATCCGTGCCATTTTATGGCTGCCCAGGGTCGGCTATACGATCCGTCGCGGACAGTTCCGCGCCGAGGGCCTCGAGAAGGCGCAGGTAGACATCGAGGCTGACGGACACGACGCCGTTCTCGATGTCGGAAATGGTGGATTGCGCCGTTCCCGTCATCTCGCCAAGCTGCTTCTGGCTAATCTTCCGCGCCGCTCGCCGCGCCTTCAGCACGGCCCCGGCTTGGCGCAGGCTTCGGATGGGATATGCGGGCAAGGTATCCATGGCCGATTGATAGCCCAAGGGCGATATTGTGTCAATATAGCCCTCGGGCTATAAGTTTCGTGTATAGCCCATGGGCTAATTTTTTGGTCTCTGTGCGTAAGGGAAATTCATGCCGACCTGCATCAAGAAGCCATGCCATACACGGTCGACGATCCACCACCACTTGCCCGGCAGAAGGCAAAGACGAACACAGATGAAGAATGTCTTCAGGATCATAAATACGAATTATTATCCCAGGAACATATTGACTCCATATGATCCCCCGATCATCGTCTTCGGGAAAGGATCACCCGGATGGATCAGATCGCCCGCACCACCAAGGACCTCGGCCAGGTCCTGCGCGCCGCCCGCAAAGCCAAGGGCCTGACGCAGGCCGAGCTTGCCGCCCGCGCGGGCGTCTGGCAGCGCACGGTGTCCAACATCGAGACCGGCACCAGCGGCGCCAAGGCAGAGACGATCTTCGACCTGCTGGCAGCGCTCGACCTCGAACTGCGGATCGTGCCGCGCAGCAAGATGACCCCGCATGACCTCGAGGACATCTTCTGATGGGGCGCAAGCGCGCCTATGCGCCGCTCGACGTCTACATGAACGGCCGCCGCGTGGGACAATATTTCCGCGCGCCGGACGGGGCCTTCGCCTTCACCTATGCGCCGGAATGGCTGGCCTGGGAAAACACGCTGCCCATCTCGCGCGCCCTGCCCCTGCGGCCCGAGCGCTACACCGGCCCGCCCGTGATCGCGGTTTTCGAGAACCTGTTGCCCGACAGCGACCTGATCCGCCGCCGTGTGGCGGAACGCGTGGGCGCGGATGGTGTGGACGCCTACAGCCTGCTTGCGCGCATCGGGCGTGATTGTGTGGGCGCGCTGCAATTCCTGCCCGAGGGCGAGCAGCCAGGCGACGCCCGCGCGCTGACAGGTGAGCCGTTGAGCGACGCCCAGATCGGCGCCATGCTGCGGGATCTGGCGCAGACCCCGCTTGGCATCCGGGCTGAGCGGGATTTCCGCATCTCCGTCGCCGGTGCGCAGGAGAAAACGGCGCTTTTGTTCCATGACGGCCGATGGGTGCTGCCCACCGGCACTACGCCGACGACCCACATCCTGAAGCCTGCCATCGGCCGCCTGCCCAATGGCATGGACCTAACCGACAGCATCGAGAACGAGCATTTCTGCCTGCGCTTGCTTGCAGGCTTTGGCCTGCCCGTCGCACGGACCGAGATCGCGGATTTCGAGGGGACGCACGCGCTGGTCATCGAACGCTTCGACCGGCTGCGCGCCCGCGACGGCCGCCTGATCCGCCTGCCGCAGGAGGATTGCTGCCAGGCCCTGTCCGTGCCCCCGACCCGCAAATACCAGAACGAGGGCGGCCCGGGCATCGTGGAGATCTGTGATCTGCTGACCGGCAGCGACGAGCCGCAGCGCGACCGGGCGGATTTCCTGAAGGCCGTGGTGTTGTTCTGGCTCATCGGGGCGACGGACGGGCATGCCAAGAACTTCAGCATCGCCCTGATGCCCGGCGGACGCTTCCGCATGACGCCGCTCTACGACGTGCTGACGGTGCAACCCTCGCTCGATGCGGGGGCGTTGCAGATCAAGGACATGAAGCTCGCCATGCGCGCGGGCCAGGGGCGGCATTACCGGCTCGCGGACATCCACGGTCGGCACTTCGTCGAGACGGCGCTGGCGGCGGGGTTCTCGCGTGAACAGGTGACGGGGTTGTTCGAGGACATTCGGGGGCGGGCGGAGCGGGCATTTGACCAGGCCTTGGCGGAAATGCCGCCGGGATTTCCCGAGGAGCTGGTGGCGTCTGTGAGGCGAGGGTTCGAGCAAAGGGTGGCTCTGTTGGTCGCGGGGAACGGCGGATGACGTGCGGGCGGAAAGCGGCCGTTCCCTTCAGCGGCCTTTTCGACACGGTAGTGGTTGGGAAGCGGACATTAGGTCTCCGCAAACTTAAGAGTCGATTAAGCTATTGGTTGCGTCGTCAGTGTTCCCAAATGTCGTGTGCTGAATTATACAGAGCTACAAATTATTGTGTGGCGGTGTAGCTATGGCCATCTTCGATATTGAAAAGGATGACCTACTTCGGTTGTCCGATGAACGACTGGAAGAGTTGATAGCGCGCCTTTCAGAGGCGGAGGTCGCGGCACACGGCCATAGCCCCGCGAGTGTAAGTTGGTCAGGCTCGATCAAGGCACCAGATGAAGGTATCGACATTCATGTGGAAGTGGATACCTCCGAACTGGAAACGGGCTTCCTGAGCCGTCCGAATACTGTTCTCCAGTCCAAGAAGGACTCTATGCCAAAGTCTGCAATCGCGGCGGAGATGCTGAAGGATGGAGAACTAAATCCCACCATCGCAAACCAAGCCCAGATTGGCGGCAGCTACATCATCGTGAGCCTCGCCGACGATTGTTCACCACCGATGAAGAAGGATCGCCTCGAAGCCATGCGGGCAGCGTTGGCCAATGACCCAAACAAGGACAACATCCACCTCGATTTCTTCGACCGTTCAAAGCTGGTCCAATGGGTGCGGCAGCATCCGTCGGTGTTGCTGTGGCTGAAGGGTAAGCTTGGTCAGGGTTATTCAGGATGGCAACCTTATGGAGCCTGGAGCAACCCGCCCAAAGGATCACCTGACACCCTTATCTCTGCTCCAGGCGTGACAGTTCACGTGCCGACTGAGCGAGGTCAGGAGTTATCAATCGAAGACGCCATAGAACCTATGCGTCGGCTGATACGCACATCAAACAAAGCGATCCGCATCACGGGGCTTTCTGGTGTTGGTAAGACACGCATTGTGCAAGCGCTCTTTGATGAAACTGTCGGTACCGACCCGCTCGATAGAACTATCGCGGTCTACGTTGATACAGGACAAGACCCTGATCCTTCCGCATCTGCTATGCTGGATCGTCTAATTGCCGAAGGCCGTCGTGCGGTGATGATCCTCGACAACTGCCCCTCCGATCTGCATTCGGCACTAGCAGCCAAGGTGTCTGCTGGAAATGGTGATGTCAGCCTGATCACGGTTGAATACGATATCAGAGACGACAAGCCGCAAACTACCGAAGTGATCCACATCGAAGCGAATGGACCGGACGTAGCCGAAGAACTTCTGATGCGCCGTTTTCCCGAAATTGGACAGGGTAACGCAAGGCGGATCGCCGAGTTTGCCGATGGCAATTCCAGGGTTGCCTTGGCGATTGCAGAAAGAGTTGAACAGGGTGAGAGTCTCGCCCAACTGTCGAACGCCGAGTTGTTTGACCGTCTTTTCCAACAGCGGAAAGGAGTCGATGGTGATCTTCGTGAACAGGCCGAGGCTCTGTCTTTGGTGTATTCGTTCTCGGTTTCTGACCCAGAGGTCGGTAATAACGAATTAGAAGTCCTTGGCTCGATTTCAGGGCATTCAAGGGCCCAATTGTTCAAGGCCGCCAAGAAACTAGCAGACCGACATGTCGTGCAAAAGAGAGCCCATTGGAGGGCGATATTGCCTCATGCAGTCGCAAACAGGTTGGCAGGCTCTGCGTTAGAGAGCGTCCCTGTAGAGACCCTAAGATCAACGTTTGAGGCACCTGGAAATAGCAGGCTTCTAATGTCGTTCGCACATAGGCTTGGCTTGTTGCATGATCACCCTGTCGCCACAGAGATCGTCGAGGCATGGCTGCAAGCTGACGGTCTGCTAGGCCGTATTTCCGACCTCGATGAGAACGGATCGAGAATCCTAGACTACATTGGACCTGTGGCACCAGAAGCGCTGCTTGATCGGATCGAAGCCGAACTCACCGCTCCCGACTTTCAGGGTATGGAGCCGAAGCATAATCCCCGCAGGACCACGATCCTCAACCTGCTGCAGTCCTTGGCTTACGAGGCCCATGCCTTTGAACGCTGCATGGCACTACTGATCCGCGTTGCGGACCATGAAGATGAAAACAACAATTATGATGCGGTAAGGGATAAGATTTCGAGGTTCTTTCAGCCCTATCTTTCAGGCACTCATGCTTCCCTGGCGCAACGCCTCGTCATCGTAGAGAGTTGTCTGAGCTCCGAGGGTGCGGGACGGCGTTCCTTGGGTCTGAAGCTTCTTTCAACGGCACTCGATGGACCGCCATGGACGGGCTTCGGTCTTAACGAGTTTGGGGCAAGGCCGAGAGATTATGGATACCGCCCCAACCATGAGCAACTCGTGGAATGGCGCACGGCCTTCATTGATCTGGTAACTCGGCTGGCAAATTCTGACGATGATGACATCAAGGGCGGTGCACGGCGGGTCCTAGCGAATGAGTTTCGCGGTCTTTGGCATCAGGAAGCAATGCGGGATAGGCTTGTCGAAGTAGCGCGGGCGATCAATGATCACGAGCCGTGGGGAGCAGGCTGGAAGGCCGTTCGTTCGATCATCTACTTCGACCACACAAAGGACAAAAATGAACCTGAACCAGAGCCGCTTCCCCAGGAACTTGCTGATCTAGATCGCGATCTAGAACCACGCGACCTGATTGCGAAGATCAAAACATACGTGCTTGGTAGCGGGCATGACTACTGGGCACTTGACGACGAGTTCGATGACAGCAGCGACGACAAGTATCGTGCGGCTGAAGATCGGTTGGCTGCAAAGGCAACAGACTTGGGTGAGAGCTTTGCCGCTTCAGACCATACCCTCGATGAGTTAGGGAATGACTTGTTCTCAAACGACTGGATGCCCTATCGCAGAGCGTTCGGTGTCGGCCTTGCGAAGGGGGTCCACAACTATCGCGAAGGTTGGCAAGGCTTGCTGGAACACCTCGCTATTTCATCCGGTTCGAACCACGACTTTGCGGTGATAGGTGGCTTCATCGAAGAGGTCGCAGCAAACGATTACGGACTTTCAAGAGAACTCTTGGATGAATGCGCAAAACACCCACAACTTCAGAAAGTCCTCGTGGGCCTGCATCCGTGGAACGATTTCACGGAGGCCGATCTTGATCGGTGCATAGCCTTGCTCGATCAGGAAGAGACACGAACCTGGATGTTCGGGCCTATCCTTTGGCGAGACAACTACGCGCATCTACCCGCTGAACGATTGTTGGAGCTTGCACGGAAGCTGGTGATGAAGTCGGGCGGCGACGACACGTTGCTCGAGGCACTCAGTATGAAGCTTCATAGTAAAGACCCTGTGGTCGACACGCTAGGACCCGAACTGAGGAAACTTGGATTGAAGGCGGCAACCAAATCCCTGCTGGCCGCTCACAGCGACCCTGGTGGCAGCAAGGATTATCGCATGGAAACCGTTGTCCGTGCCGCATTCAGCTTCGATGGTAATGAAGCTGAGAAGACTGAGTGGGTAGATACGATCTTTTCCGTCGTGGACGAACGTTACGGTTTTATTCATTCGTTTGAGGAAGCGATTGAAACAACGGCAGGGCTTATGCCCAAGGAATTTCTGAACCGCGTGTTCCAGGGGACCGAAGATCAACAGCATCGACGCACATACTTCATTCGACACGGTGGCATACGTCGCTGCCCTCTCTCCAAGGTCGATGTGGTCGACTTGATAGAGTGGTGTCAGCAGCGGAACGAGCCTGAAGTCTGGGGTTTGGTCGCGTCAGGCATCAAGCTTTGGGAGAAAGGCGATGGTCACAGGGACGGCTCTTCCATTACGGCATCTGCTGTTGAGTTCCTTGAAGCCGCACCAGAGCCAGAACCAGTTCTTCACGCTTATGCAGATCGTGTCACCCCATCGTCGTGGTCTGGAAGCCGTGCAGACGTCATGCAGCCACGGGCTGATGCCATTGCGGAACTGATACAGCATGAGCGGGAAGACATAGCTCAGGCCGCAAAGTCGGTGTCAGATCGACTGACCAAGAAAATCGAACGAGAACGTGTGCGTGACAGACATAGAGATGAGGAACGCGAACAGCGCTTTGAGTGATATCGCGCAACAAGCACGACCACTGTGATTTCGCAGTGGCAGCGAATGTCCGGTCTGGCGGGCCGCACCGCAGCGGCGGGTCTTGGCCAATGTCGGCAAGGGCCGCTTGCGCCAATGAATTGGCCGCCGCACCACTACCAGACGCCTACAGCGTCACTGCCGGGCTTCAAAGATCACCGCCACGCGGCTCAAAATGTCCACGGGCTCCCCTTCTGAGAGGACCCTGCACGCCGCTATCAGATCATCCATCCGAACGCGGACGGCGTCTCGGACGTCATCAGGCTGCGCGCGAAAGGCGCTGTAGATCGCATCAATGCCAAGGTAATCGGGGATTTCGCCGCCCGTTGCGCTGTGCTGGCTTACGGCTTCCTTTGCCTCGATCCAGAAGACATCAAGTTCGTGGGCCCAGGCTTCGGCCAGTTTCTCGAGCGCTGGCAGGGTCAGATCTCCAAACTGCCCCCGGCCGCCATCTGTCACAGTGCTGGAGGTCAAGAAGCCTGCCAGAGAAGCCAGCAGGGAAACTGTGCGTGCCGGGCGGATATCCCAGTGTGTCAGTTGGCCGAGAGTGCCGCGCAAACGGTCCAAAGTCTCGGTCACCTGTGTAAACTCAGGGCGAACGTCATGACGGCCGAGGCGGCGCGTTTCGGCATACGCATCTGCGAGCAGCCGAGCAGCCTCAGTCTGATCTCCGATGATTTCTGCTCGCCCACCATCGTCGCGCACAGCCAGAAGGCGCGGAGGCAAGACGGTTGGGTCTTGAGGGCTGCCAGTACGCCCTCCAAGAAGCAGGATCGTGACGGGTTGCCGTGATGTAAGCAGGCACAGTTCTGCACCCCAAAGGCCGCGCGGATTGGAGCTTTGCACACGTGCGAACACCTCGTGCGGCACTGACCGGCGTAGCCCCTCGATTTGATCGAAATAGTTTCCCGGCCGCAAAATCCTTGGCTTCTTGATCTGATCCAGAACCAGGTCAGTCAAATCTCCGGCCGCAAACTCGACCAGTTCCGACGGCAGGTCATCCGCACCGACCCCAGAGAGTAGGGCGATGCTGGCAACACGGGCGCGTGCCTTGTGATCGGACGACAGAACAAGGCCCGGCAGATCGAAGGTGTGGTAGTGGATGCGCGGGTTTGGGCTGTCGATCCTGTCGATCCGACCCAAGCCTTGGATCAGGCTTTTCACGTCTGATGTCACCCCGATAATCCCAAGTGCTGGCGCAAGTTGGAGGTTGATCCCCTCCGCCATCTGAAAGGTCAGGAACATGGCCCGCGGCTTCATCCTATCGACGCGCTTCCCGTCGATCCCGAAGTATTCCTGCGCTTCGGCCCCGGATCGGATGTGATGCATCTTTTTGCCCGGTTTGATCCGGGCACCTGGGGCGACCACAAAGACCTCGGGACCCCGGCCTCGCTGCCCCGCCAAAAGGCGCGCATACACCTCGAGCACACCGACGCGTTCGGCGAGGAAGATCGCGTGACCATGCTTACGCAGAATACCGCGCATCACCTCGGTACGTGCCTCGTCGATATCATCGAGGCTCGCATGGTTCAAAAGGCGCGTGATCCTGTCGCAAATCGGTGTCTGGGAGTCGTCGTCCTCGGACGACATTTCCTCCGGCAGAACACCTTCAGGCACCGCCAGTCGGCGCATGTTTTGCCTTTCGGCGCGTCGTAGGTTCTCGCCGATTGAGGCGCGCCCTCGTTGGTCGGCTTCGCTGTCGCGTTCTCGCGCCCATTCTTCGCGCGCGAAGATGATTGATGCGCGGAGCAGCGCCAGGAAATTACGTATGTGAATTCGTGACTTATCGTGAAACTTGATCTCTGTCTGGCCTGCGCGTTGCGGATCTGCGGAGACAAGGGTGATCCCGGTCGTGATGCATTCGGCCAGGGTCTTGATCCGCGCAATGATCTGGCGCTGCTGGTCGGTGAGCGCAGTATCTTCGCGATGGCTGCGGGTGAGCGGGTAGACAAATGCACCGCTTTTTCTGTTGTCGCTTTCCCCTATGCAGGCGCGCTGGCGGCGTACCACATAGGGCGCGAGGGCATCCGCCAGGCCTTCCTGCAACGCACTGATTTGCAGGCCATCTGCTTCAAGTTGGCGCTCGATTTCAGCGACCTCTTCCCTAAGGGTCTCTGATCTGTGGAATAGGTCTTCCTGCACATTTTGCGCTTCGATGCGACGATTGACCTGATCCAGTTGCCGAACAAGCTCCCCCCGTGAGCGCACCTTGGCCATGTGCTGGTTGATCTGATCTGTGATCACCGGCGGCACATAGATAGACGCGCGCTTTTCATGGAAAGCCAGCAGACCATCGAGCCCTTGGTTGCCCATCAGAGTTGCCGAAAGGCAGGCCGTCCAAATGGCCGGGCTTCGTTCGAACACCAGCGAGCGTGCAGAAGGCGCAAGATAACGAGAGCTTAGCCTGTGGCTTTCATCCACTATCATCGACGCGGACGAACGGACGGCGCGGTTGATCTCATCCAACTCGGCGGCCTCGTCCTTTTTCTGGCGAGACAAGTGGCTGTGCTTGATCGGCTTGAAATTTGCGGGGGCATTCGTCGTCCAGTTTTTCAGAACGCTAGCGGGGATCAAGGCGAGCGAACCGAGGCGCTGTTGATCTGCCCGCTCTCCCCAGGAAAAGACGGTGTGCGCATGGCTGACCGGCAGCACGGTTGCCAGGTGCTTTCCGATGTCCGTTTTTCCTGCCCCAGTCGGGGCCTCGACGAAAGCAAAGCCATGTTCGTAGACGGTGCCCGCGGCTTCATAGACCAGGTCTGCTTGAAATGGTTGGGGCGGGCGGCCTGCACTCGTGTTTCCAGCCACGCGCCAAGGTGTGAAGGTGGTGGCTTCGTGAACGGTCCGCGCAACCGCTTCCTCGGGTGTAACCAGCCGGATGAGCGAGCGCAGGATCTCCAACGCTGTTTCAGTCCAGTCGCGGCCCATCTCCCAGTATTGCTCTGCGGCAACTCGCCTTGCATTGGCGACGTCCGGCCAGGCGTGGGCATCGTCCATGAATTCGAGGTTGCGGCGCAGGCCGTTGATCGAAAAATTCGCACTGCCCGATAGAGCAGAGCTTTCGCCAATAATCAGCTTTGCATGCAGCATGGGCGGTCTGCGACCCAGCAGTGCCTCAGTAAGCGCTGGATCGAAAGCGCGAAACTGGATGATACCTCGCTCGATCGCATCCATCGCGAGAACGGCGCGAAGGTCAGCCAAGTCGACAACTGACAGGCCCCGAGCACCGAGAAAATACTGGCGGGCTTCCTGCGCGACTGACCGCCCGCCACCCCCAAAATGTCGGCGGCCGTCCGTGTTCGATCCGAAAACGATACGGATGCTGCCCTCTGGCCGTTCTGCAAGATCATGGACGGCATCAAGCACGATTGTCAGGGAAGACAGGAAATCTTGGTACCCGGTAACAATCAGGCAGCGCGGTTCCTGCAGCACGGATTTGACCAGGGTATGGACCGGGCGGGTCGCGTTGTCGCCCCATGCGTCGCGGCCCTCCGAAGGTGGGCCCTCTGACGAGATCGCTTGCCGGTCACCATCGCCGGTCCGAGAGAAAAAGCGCGAGATCAGCCCCTGCCGCTCCATCTTTTCCCTCATGGCCATCTATCGATCGCCGTGCCGGCGACGGCTTGCGCTGCTAAACTCTGGCGATCAATCATTATCTGGAATTCCAAGCTCTGCCCAAAGTGCGCGCGGGGCGGGAACCGGTAAATCCCAGGTCACTTCGATCGGTTTCTCCCCTTTCCAGTCGACAAACTTCGGCTGTCCGCAATAGATGAACGGATTGACCTTGCCGCTCACGATATTCCCGCGGCGAATGAACAGATGCACATCGTGCCCTTCGGTCCCGCTGATAATCCGACCGTGTTTGCCTTCTTGCCGCGTCTGATTCTGGCTAAACCACTTAAGCCGCGACGCCCTGAGGAATTCGTTCGGGTATTGAAGCTCCTGTGTCGAGACATTGGCCAGAAGGATCATGATCTTCTTTTCCGGCAGTGCCTTCATCCCGGTCCGCCAGACATTCTGTTTGTATTCCTCACCAAAGAACGCCGCAATGTCAGGCACATAGTAGCGCTGCCAAAGCTCCAGGGCCTGTGGCTTGCCGACAAAGGTCGAGGATGCTTCGGCTGCCTCGCGCACGATGGGTGTTTCCGCCAAGCGCCATTCGACCAACTCGCGCACCAGCGATTCCAGCTCGCCCGATGCGTCAGGGCGCGCCAGGCGCAAGCCCGCACCGCTTTGGGCCAGGTGTGGGTTGAACGCGAGCTCTTCGCCGCCTTCGCTTGGTTGTCGCCCCGCTGCGATGTCGCGCAGGCCGGTCAAAGCGGCGCGAGACAGACCGCGCGGGCGCTCCATCTCGCGTAGCAGCCGGCCATGAGTGGCAAAGGGCCGCTCGGGCACTGCATCCCCCATATCGCGGACGAAGTCGAACCAGCCGCCATGGCCCGATGTGCGGGGATCGAAGCCGTTGCGGAAGACTTCGACGGCCGTGGGCCGGATGCCGTTCCGGTCCCGGAAATCGACGTAGAAGGCTTCGAGTTCCGCCGCACCCTCCTTCGGGCGAAGGAGATTGCGCAGGATGTCGACGACCTGCAGATCATAAGTGATCTCGCAGCCTTTCGGCATTTGGAACTCACCGGCCTGAAGCGCTTCCAGCTTGGTCGAGATCGAGCGATCCCCTGCCCCTGCCTGCAACAGGGTGGCAACCTTCGTCAGAAAGCTGCGATGGTTGCCGATATAGTCGATTACATGAGGCACCTTGCCTTCGACACGGCGCAGGCCGCGGCCAAGCTGCTGCAGCCAGATTATCGCGCTCTCGGTAGGGCGCAGCATCAGCACGGTCCCGATCTCGGGCACGTCGACGCCTTCGTTGAACATGTCGACCGCGAACAGGATATCGATCTCGCCCCTAGCTAGCGCAGCCAGGGAGCTTGCTCGCGGCGCGGAACTTGGCCCTGAGTGGACGGCCACAGCCCTCAGCCCGGCGGCGCGGAAATAATCCGCCATGTAGTCGGCATGGCGCATCGAGCAGCAGAATCCAATCGCGGGGCCGTTTGCGCGCTGGTGATACTGTTCCAGGGCATTCAGCGCCCGCGCCTCGGTCGCCAATGCGGCATCCAGTGCAGTTGGATCGAACTGCCCCGACCGCCAGGGGATCTGCGCATAGTCGACATCGTCGGGCACACCGAAATAATGAAACGGTGACAGATGCCCCGCATCGATCCCGCGAAACAGGTCGCATTGGTAAACAAGGTTTTCGCCGCATAGCCCCAGCAGGTCAGCCCCATCCGTCCGGTCGGGCGTGGCGGTCAGACCCAGCAGGAACCGAGGCGTGAAATGGGAGATCAGCTTCTGGTAGGTGCTGGCGGCGGCGTGGTGGAATTCATCAACAACAATATAGTCGAAATGGTCGCGGTCGAATTGGCGCAGATGACCGATACGGCCCAACGTCTGGACCGAGGCGAAGAGGATTTCCGCATCGGCCTCTTTCTCGGTACCTGTGTATCGGCCCAACTTGGCCTCTGGTCTTACCTTACGAAAGGCCGCCATCGCCTGCGTCAGGATCTCATCGCGATGGGCCACGAAAAGGATGCGGCCCGCCTTGGCGCGGATCGTGTCGAAGGCGGCCAACCAGGTTTTGCCCAGGCCCGTCGCCAGCACGACCAAACCGGCGCGGTGGCCGTTCGATCGGCTCAGCGATAGGGCCTCCAGCGCCTCTAGCTGAATGGAATGCGGTTCTGGCGGTGGCCCCTCTTCGGCCACCACGCGGGCGGTGAACTCGGGCATCGGCCGCGTTCTGCGGCGTTTGGCATAAGCATCGATCCAGGCGGCGGTCAGGGGTTTTACCTCTGGGCGTGCCACCAGTTCTTCGAAAGCTGCGGCGACACTGTCAGCTGCATCTTCGGAATGTAGGTTCCACTCTACGCCCTCGGTCAGCGCCGACTGCGAAAGGTTCGAGCTGCCGACAATCGCCGCCCCCCGTGCATCCGCGGCGCGGAACAACCAGGCTTTGGGGTGGAAACTGAGACCGCCTGTTTCGAACACGAACAGTTCGGCCCCGTCTAGGTCCAAGAGGCGAGCCAAGGCCGTGGGATCGGTCGTATCGAGGTAATCGCCGACTACTATTCTCAGCCGACCACCCCGCGCCAGCAACTCGCGGAACCAGGGCTCGAGCAGTGCCACACCGCTGTCCATGGCAAAGGCAATGGCGAGATCGACTGACTGCGCCGTGTCCAGTCGTTCGGCGAGCAAGGGCAAAAGCGGGTCGCGCCCCCCGGTTGTAAGACGCGATCCGGAAGCTTCCCTAAGATGGAAATGGTCATAGGCTGACGAAGCGACAAAGCCCGGGGTTCCGCGCCCGAGCGCTGCGCCTACCTCGGCCAGCATCGCCATCTGTTCCGGTCCGTTCAGTTCATCCCATTTTGCCACATGACGCGGCGCCGGGATCAACCCGGCCTCTCGGCGCAAACAGATCGGGCAAGACAGGCGCGGGTCAGACACAGAAATCCTTGGGATACAAAGCTACAAAAGCATTGGACGGCATTGAACAGCACTGTCCAGGCACTTGGTTCGGTTGAAGAAATCGGTTGGCGCATCCGGATCAGTTGGAGATGCGGGCGAAGCGCCCTCGAAAATGCCGCTCCACCCCAACTGCCAGGGCGAAGGCCGGGGCGCCCAACACCAGCGCAGCCGCAGACACCGCCGCCACGACCACCATCGCCCCTGCATCAGCCCCCGGCACCATCACCACCGTCCAGCTCGCGAGATAGGCCACCCCGCACATCCCTACCGCCCGGATCACCGGATGCGTGTAGCGCGCCAGATCGCGCTGCATGCGCTCCACCGTCGCCAGCTGGTGCCGTTGCCAGGCAACGCTTTTCTCGATTTCCATGATCACTCTCTCAACAATTCGATCCAGGTGTGAACGTCGTCCATCGGGATTTCCTTCCCCTCTAGGAACGACCGGTACCAGCGCGCCACTATCGCCCCGCGTTTCTCGCTTTTCAGGCGGATGCCGGTCGCGCTGAGATGACGGTCCAGCGCCGTCTCGAACCCTTCCAGCGCCGCCAGGTCATGGCCCGGGCGCACCGCTTCGACCCCCAGCAGGATCCAGTTCAGGTCCACGCCGAACTTGCGGTGCATATCGACCAGCGCCTCCACCGGCATCGAGCGCTTTCCGGTCTCATAACTTTGATAGGCGCGCTGCGACATGCCAAGCTCCGCGGCCATCCGGGCCTGTGAAAGGCCAAGCTCGTTGCGCGCGATCGCCATGCGCGCGCCGAGGCCGCCGAGGTAGGTATCCGGACGATTCACCATTATTGCCATCAATCAGCTTGCCATGACGCATGAATGCATATAAGCGCACGTTTGTGCGTTAACGCCAGCGTTCCACCATCGAACCACGGCCAAGCACCGCATTCAATGCGTTTTCGTCCATTTGCAGGAAAGGAGAGGGGTTTGTCACAGGAAAAGCTGCTGTCACCCAAGGAACTTGGGACCCTTGTGGGGCTCAGCACGGCGCAGATTCGTGCCTTGATGAACGACGGGCGGCTCGAATTCGTCGAGATCACGCCCAAGACCCGCCTGCTGACCATGACCGGCTGGGAGCGGTTCCAGAAGCGCGCCACGAAGCTGCGCGGGGACGAGAGGGAGAGGGATGGTTCGGTGTCGAGTGTGAATTGATCAGGGGGAGAGCCGATGGGCACGACCAATCTCAACATCAGCGTGATCGACAAGCGCATGCTGAAACAGTCCGAAGCCGCCAGTTACACGGGCCTCGCCATCAAGCATTTCAAGGCAAGCTGCCCCGTGCGGCCGGTCGAGTTGGCGCGCGGCACGCTTCTGTGGGACCGGCGCGACATCGACCGCTGGATCGACACGATGAAGGCCGACCATGTCGAGATGACGCGCGACGACATCTTGGACCGGCTGTGATGACCCATGTGCGCGTCAAGGGGTTCAAGATATTCAAGGATCGCCACGGCCGGATGCGCTGCTACCACCGCGCGACGGGCCACAAGATCGATCTGACCGAGGCACCGCTGGGGTCGGCCGAATTCCTCGCCCAATGCGAGACGATCCGCGCCATCGCCGTGGCGCAGAAGGAAAAGGGCCCTCGGGCGGGCACGCTTGGCGGGCTCATCAAGGGGTATTTCGAGACCGGGCATTTCGCCAACCTGGCCGAAGCCACGCGCCGCGATTACCGCAAATGCGCGGATTTCCTCGCCCCTATCCGCGACACGCCGGTCCATGTGATCGACACGCCGCTGATCGCAGGCATCCATGACAAGGCCGCGAAAAAGATCGGCTGGCGTCGCGCCAACATGGTGCGCACCTTACTGAGCGAGGTGTTCCGCCATGCCATCCCGCAGGGCCTGATCGCGGCGAACTATGCCAAGGACGTGATCCCCAAGCGCCGCCCGCGCGACCGCGCCTATGCCAACCGGCCCTGGACGATTGAGGAGCGCGACGTCGTCCTGTCCCGCGCCAAACCGCATGTGCGGGTGGCGCTGGCGTTGATGATGAATACCGGGCTCGACCCGTCGGACGCGCTGAAGCTGCGCAAGGACCAGATCGACGGTGACACGATCTGGGGCGTGCGCGGCAAGACGGGGGAGGAGGTGGCGATTCCCGTCAGCCCGACCTTGCAGGCCGCCCTCGACAGCATCCCCGCGCATGAGGCGGCTACCGTGCTGGCCAGTTCACAGGGCGCGGCGTGGACCTACAACGGCTTTTCGACCGTCTGGCACCGCTTCAAGACTGCACTGGAGGAGGAAGAACTGATTGCGCCGGGCCTGACGCTGAAGGGCCTACGCCATACCGTTGCGACAACGCTGCGCGAGGCGGGACTGGATGAGCGGCGCATCGCGGACCTCTTGGGGCAGAAAACACCCTCCATGGCGCGGCATTATTCGCGGTCGGCGAACCTTGCCGACAAGAACCGCGAGACGATGGCGACGCTGGAAAAAGAGAACGCGCGGCGGGCGAAGATTGTCAAACCTTCCGCCGAAAAGCGTCAAACACGACCCTGACAAGGACCAGACATGACCACAAAACCCAACCATTTCAGCTTGTTAAGTGGTGCCCGGGGGCGGAATCGAACCACCGACACGAGGATTTTCAATCCACTGCTCTACCCCTGAGCTACCCAGGCACCGGGTGGAGGGGCCGCTGGCCTCTCCGGGGTGGCGGGGTTCTAGGCGAGACCGGCGGGCGTGTCCAGCGGGTTTTGGGGCGGAATGAGGCCCCGCGCCATAGCCGCGTCCCGCCTGGCTCGGGCCCGGCTCGGGGGCCGCCGGCGCAGGGCCTTGAGCGGCCGCGAAGTGGGCCCGGGCGGGGCGTGACTGACACCCCCGCGGCAGGCGTCAGGCGGCCGTTGCCTTCGCCGGAAAGAGCCCCTATGACGCCGGTCTCAGTGTTTTGTAACCAGCCGAGCTTACCGGCCCTATGACCAGTTCCCGGAAGTTTTACCGGCGCCCCGATGCGCGGCCGGACGAGATCCTCGACGCCGCGCTCGCGCTCTTCCTGGAGGACGGGATCCAGCGCACCCGCGTGGCGGATATCGCGGCCCGCGCAGGTATCTCCAAGGGCGCGATCTACCTCTATTTCCCCTCGAAGGATGCGCTCGTCCTCGCGCTCGTGCGCCGCAGGGTGACGCCCGTCGTGCAGCGCATCGTCGATCTCCTCGATACGGCAACGGGCGATCCGCGGCCGACGCTCGGCGCCGTCCTGCAGATCATCATCGACGGCTTCCTCGGGGAGGAAAACCAGGGCGTGCCGAAGATCCTCCTGCGCGAGGCGCCGATCTCGCCCGAGGTGGTGACGATCTATCGCAGGGAGATGGTCGAGCGCGTGATGCCGCTGCTGACGGCGCTCGTCGCGCGCGGCGTGGCGGAGGGCCATATCCGGCCCGTCGATCCGGTGCTCACGATCCAGAGCGTCTTCGGGCCGGTCTTCCTGCAGATGAGCCTTGGCAATATCCTCGGGATCGGCCCGCCGGAGGGCGGGCTGCAGGCGCTGGCTGACAATCACATGATGATCCTCACCGCCGGGCTCGCGCCCGAGCGCTGAGAGGCTGCGGTCGCCGCCGGCCCGGGGCCGGCGGCTGCGCCTTGCCTAGCTCGCCAGCACGTTGCGGAAGGCCCAGGGCTCCGCCGGGTCGATATCCTCGGGGAAGTGCTCCCAGCGGTTCTGGATCGGCGTCCAGTCCGTGTAATGCGCCTCCACCGGGCCGAGATAGGGGCGCTGCACCTCGAGGCAGCGGGCATGATCCATCTCGTCGGTCTCGACGATGCCGGCGGCGGGGTTCTCCAGCGCCCAGACCATGCCGGCGAGCACGGCGGAGGTGACCTGCAGCCCGGTGGCGTTCTGGTCGGGCGCGAGCTGCCGCGCCTCGGCGTTGGACAGGCGCGAGCCGTACCAGAGCGCGTTCTTCTCATGCCCGAAGAGAAGGACGCCGAGCTCGTCCACCCCCTCGACGATCTCGCCCGGGCTCAGGATCTCGTGGATGCCCTGCGTGACGCCGGAGCCGAACATCTCGTGCAGGCTGAGGACGGCATCGTCGCAGGGGTGGTAGGCGTAGTGGCAGGTCGGGCGGAACTCCGGGGCCGCCGGATCGCCGACGGTGTAGTAATCCGAGATCGAGACCGCCTCGTTATGCGTCACGAGGAAGCCGAACTGCGGCCCCGGCGTCGGGCACCAGCTGTGGACGCGGGTGATCGCGCCCGGCCGCTCCAGCCAGATCGCCGCCTGGCAGCCCTTGTCGTAGCCATGGGCATTGTCGGGCATCCAGGGCTCATGCGTGCCCCAGCCGAGCTCGGCCGGCTGGAAGCCCTCGGCGATGAAGCCCTCGACCGACCAGGTGTTGACGAAGGTGCCGCGCGGCCGGGGCGTGGCCCGCGCCTGCGTGTCGCGCTCGGCGATATGGACGCCCTTGACCCCGAGGCTCTGCATGAGCTTCGCCCAGCCGGCGCGGTCCGTCGGCGCCGCCACGGGGGTGCCGGTGTCGGAGGCGAGCTGCAAAAGCGCCTCCTTCACGAACCAGCTCACCATGCCGGGATTGGCGCCGCAGCAGCTCACCGCCGTCGGGCCGCCGGGGTTGGCGACCTTCTCGTCCCGCACCTTCTGGCGGAGCGCGTAATTGGTGCGGGCGGCATTGTCGGGCGTCTCGAAATAGAAGCCGGCCCAGGGCTCGACCACCGTGTCGATATAGAGCGCCCCGAGCTCGCGGCAGAGCCGGAGGATATCGAGCGAGGAGGTATCGACCGAGAGGTTCACGCAGAAGCCGCCGTCCTTCAGAAGCTCCGTCAGCACCTCGCGGTAATTCTCGCGCGTGATCGCGACGCCGAGATGCGGGATGCCCCGCTCGGCCAGCAGCGCCTGCCCCTCGGCGGAGGGCTCGATGACCATCATCTGCTCGCGGGCCACATCGAAATGCCGCTCGATCAGCGGCAGCGTGCCGCGGCCGATGGAGCCGTAGCCGATCATCACCAGCCTGCCGTCGATCCGGCCGTAATTGGGGTGCTGTGCCATGTCGCCCTCCTGCGCCTGTGTCGGGCGCGGGATAGGGGAGCGGGGCCATGGGGTCAAATCGCCGGGCTGGCGGCCCGGCGCGGGGGCGGGCATGGTGCGCGGACGGGGGGATAATGAGCGATCTCGATGACATGCTGGCGCTCGATCTGGCGCGGCTCCGCGCGCCGGACGGCGGGCCGCTCGACCCGGCTGCCCATCGGGCGGCGCTCGAGGGCTCGTGGGAGCGCTCGGTGCGGGTGCTGATCCGGCGGGAGGGGGCGCTCAGGGCTTATGGCTCTTTCTGGATGGCGGCGCCGGGGGAGGCCTTCGTCGGCGGGCTGATGTTGGCCGAGGGGGCGGGCGGGCTCGCGCGCGAGCTCGGCCGGCGGCTGCTGGCCGCCCTGCAGGAGGCGGGGGCCGAGCGGGTCGTGAGCCATGTGCGGAAGGGCAATGCGGAGTCCCTGCGGCTCCACCGGCGCCTGGGCTTCATCGTGGAACGGGAGAGCGCAGTCGCGGTGGCCTTCGCGCTGCCGATGGGCGCTCTGGCGGCGCGGCTCGGATGACGCTGGTCGACCGCCTCCGCGCCCTGCCCCGCCCTCTGCGCATCGCCGTCGACGGGCGGAGCGGCGTCGGCAAGTCGACCTTCGCGGGGCTCCTCGCCGCCGATCTCGGCGCGCGGCTGGTGGAGGGCGACGCCTTCTACGCGGGCGGCACGGAGCAGCGGGCCGACCCGCCCGAAGCGCTCGCCGCCGCCTGCATCGACTGGCGCCGACAGCAGGCGGTGCTGGAGGCGCTGAGCGCCGGCCGAGCCGCCAGCTTCCGCCCCTTCGACTGGGCGGCCTTCGACGGCTCGTCGGGGCCGGAGGTGCTGCTGCCGCCGGCGGAGGTCATCCTCCTCGAGGGCGTCTATTCCGCCCGCCCGGAGCTGGCGGACCTCATCGACGTGGCGATCCTCCTGACGTCGCCGGAGGAGCTGCGGATGGCGCGGCTCCTGGCGCGCGAGGGCGAGATCAGCCCCTGGGAGCGGCAATGGCACCGGGCGGAAGACTGGTACTTCGCGCATCAGGCGCCGCCGGAGCGCTTCGACGTGGTGGTCGAGGTGGGGGACGGGGCGGACCGGCTTGGGGTGGGTTTGTAGCCCACGGTCCACGGCCGAAGCCCGGCGGACACCGGCTCCTGCGCTACCGCGGGCGTAGGGTGGGTTTTCAACCCACCTTCCCCCACAACCAGGCCTCCCGGTTGCCGCGCAGGGCGAGCGACGGCTCGTGGGGTGGCGCTCCGACGGTTCTGCGGCGCGCTTTATGGTGCAACCCCGCCCTCGCTCAGATCGACCGCCCAGCCCCACCAGAGCGCCAGCCCGCGGGACGGGCCGGCGCTCGCCCTGCGCCGTTCCGGCGCGCACCGGGCGGGGATGCCGCATCACCGTCGCGCCGATGGTGGGTTACAAACCCACCCTACGGCGGGCGGCGATGCCGGCGCCCAGCGCCCCTCACCCCAGATACCGCCGGATCAGCAGCCCCGCGACCTCCGCGACGCTCGCGCGGGCCTCGGCCGGGTCGCTGCGGGCGATGTCGAGGAGGGCGATCATCGCCTCCGATCCTGTCGCCATGGTCAGGCCGCGGACGAGCGCCGCCGCCTCCTCCGGGCTCAGGCCGGCGCGTCCCGGTCCGAGGGCGCGTTCGAACATCTCCACCCGGCGGGCGCCACGGGTCGGGCCGCCCTCGCCCGCCGCCCAGGCGTCGAGCCAGCGGGCGAGGAAATGGCGGAAGGCGGGCTCGTTGGCGAGCGCCAGGTCGAACATGTAGAGCGCCACGGCGAGGAGCCTCGCCTGCGGCGTTTCCGCCCCCGCCACGACCTCCTCGTAGGGCGCGACGGCAACCGCGAGCCCCGCCTCCGCCGCCAGAACGGAGGGGTCGGAGAAATAGCGGTAGGCCGTCGCGCGCGACACGCCCGCCGCCTCCGCCGCCGCATGGACGGTGACCGCCTGCCCCTCCGCCACCAGCTCCCGCGCCGCGGCGAGGATCGCCTCCCGCGTCCGGCTCTTCTGCGCCTGCCGTGCCATCTGCTCCCACCCGATTACGAGACACTTGTCTCATTACGAGACATATGTATCGTGTGACACAGAGACATTTTCGAATCAAGGATTGCAGCCATGGCGACACCCGACCGGCCGCGGCGCTTCGAGGCGCTCGGCATCCTCATCACTTTCCATGCCTTTCCCGACGAGGTGATGGGCAAATATTGCCTGATCGAGGCCGTGGTGCCCCCCGGCCTCGGCGCCCCGCCCAACCACCATGCCGGCGAGACAGAGAGCTTCTTCGTCATCGAGGGCGAGGTGGATTTCATGGTGGACGGCACGCCGCAGGGCGTCACGGCCGGCGGCAGCGTCATCATCCCCGACGGGGCGGTGCATGCCTTCGCGGCGGCGGGGGACTCCCCGGCGCGGGTGATGATCCTCAACGCCCCGGGCAAGATGCACGAGCGCTTCTTCACCGAACTCGGCACCAAGGTGACCGACGACCGCACCATTCCCGCCCCGCTCGCCGGCCCGCCGGACGGGGCCGAGATCGGCCGGGTGGCGGCCGACGTGGGCATGACGATCCTGGCACCGGCCGACGCCTGAGAGCCCCGGGGGGGCCCGAAACGCAAACGGGCCGCGCGATCCCTCGCGCGGCCCGTCTGTTTCCGGACTGGCCGGATATTCTGGCCGGATCAGTTCTTGGCGTAGAATTCGACAACGAGGTTCGGCTCCATCACCACCGCATAGGGCACATCGCCCAGCGAGGGGGTGCGCACGAAGGTCGCCGTCATCTTGCTGTGGTCGGCCTCGATGTAATCGGGGACATCGCGCTCGGCGAGGCTGACGGCCTCGAGCACGGCGGCCATCTGCTTGGACTTCTCGCGGACCTCGATCACGTCCCCTTCCTTCACGCGGTAGGAGGGGATGTTCACGCGCTGGCCGTTCACGAGCACATGGCCGTGGTTCACGAACTGGCGGGCGGCGAAGACGGTCGGCACGAACTTGGCGCGGTAGACCACCGCGTCGAGCCGGCGCTCGAGGAGGCCGACGAGGTTCTCGCCGGTGTCACCCTTCACGCGCTCGGCCTCGGCATAGATGCGGCGGAACTGCTTCTCGGTCAGGTCGCCGTAATAGCCCTTCAGCTTCTGCTTGGCGCGCAGCTGCGTGCCGAAGTCGCTGAGCTTCTGCTTGCGGCGCTGGCCGTGCTGGCCGGGGCCGTATTCGCGGCGGTTGACGGGGGATTTCGGGCGGCCCCAGATGTTCTCGCCCATTCGGCGGTCGATCTTGTACTTGGCAGAGGTGCGTTTGGTCACCGTCTGGTCTCCTTCGTTCAGGTTTCGAAGGGCGTTGTCCTCTCCCCGGATTTGGCCGGGTCGACAGGCTTCCCCTTGCGGGGGCCACCAACACCAAAGAATGCGGGCTTCTAGGAGGGGCGCGGCGGGGAGTCAAGTCGGGGGGCCGGCCCGTTCCGGGCCGGGTGGAGGCTCTGCCTCCACACCTCCGAGGTATTTTCGGCCAGATGAAAGGGGATCCCGGGAGGGAAGGCTAGCGGCGGCGCACCCGCGAGCGCTTCTCGGCCTTGGCGGCGGCCTTCTTCTTCGCGGCGCCCTGCTTGCGGCGGGGCGGCTTGCCGGGTCGGGCGGAGGGGCCGCGGGGGATGACCGCGTCGTCAATACTGACGAGCTCGCCGACGAGGCCGCCGGTGTCTGCCGCCGCCTCCGACAGCTTGACGACGGCGCGCTGGCCGAGGCGCATGACGCGGCCGGACTGGCTGCCCATCAGGCTCTGGCTGTCGCGGTCGTAGTGGAAGAACTCGCCGCCCAGGGTGCGGATCGGGATCAGCACATCCGCCCCCGCCTCGTCGAGCTTCACGAAGAGCCCGAACTTGGCGACGCCGGCGACGCGGCCGGGCAGCTCCGTCCCGACACGCTCGCTCATGTAGGCGGCGAGGTAGCGATCCACCGTGTCGCGCTCGGCGACCATCGAGCGGCGCTCGGTGTCGGAGATCTGCTCGCCGATCTTGTCCAGCCGGTCGATCTCGGGCTCGCTGAGCCCGTCCTTGCCCCAACCATGGGCGCGGATAAGGGCGCGGTGGACGACGAGATCGGCATAGCGCCGGATCGGCGAGGTGAAATGCGCGTAATTGCGCAGGGCCAGCCCGAAATGGCCGAAATTCTCCGGCCCGTAATAAGCCTGGGACATGGAGCGGAGCGTGCTCATGTTGATGAGCTCCGCCTCGTCCTTGCCCGCCGCCTGGGCGAGGAGCTGGTTGAGGTGCCGCGTCTGCAGCACCTGCCCCTTGGCGAGCGTCAGGCCGGAGGCCTCGGCCGTCTCGCGCAGCGCCTCCAGCTTCTCGGGATCGGGCTCTTCATGGACGCGGAAGAGGAGCGGGGTCTTGCGGGCCTTCAGCTCCTCCGCCGCGCAGACATTGGCGAGGACCATGAAATCCTCGATGAGCTTGTGCGCCTCCAGCCGCTCCTTGAAATCGACGGAGGTCACCTGTCCCGCCTCGTCCAGCACGATCTGCCGCTCGGGCAGGTCGAGCTCCAGCGGCTGCCGGCGGGCACGGGCTTTGAGGAGCGCCGCATAGGCGGCGTAGAGCGGGCGGATCACCTCGTCCATGAGCCCGGCGGCGCGCTCGGTGGGCGCCCCGTCCATCGCCGCCTGCACCTCCTCGTAAGGAAAGCTGGCGCGCGACTTCATCAGGCCGCGGGTGAAGCGGTGGGCGAGCTTGGAGCCGTCCTCGCGGATGCGGATCTCCACCGCGATCACCGCGCGGGGCACGCCCTCGTGCAGCGAGCAGAGATCGCCGGAGAGGCGGTCGGGCAGCATCGGCACGACGCGGTCGGGGAAATAGGTGGAATTGCCGCGCTTCAGCGCCTCGCGGTCGAGCTCGGAGCCCGGCGTGACGTAATGGGCGACATCGGCGATGGCGACCCAGAGCACATGGCCGCCCGGGTTGTCCGCCGCGTCATCGGGGCGGGCCAGCACCGCGTCGTCGCGGTCGCGGGCATCCGCCGGGTCGATGGTGACGAGCGGCAGGCCCTGCAGATCCTCGCGGCCGGAGAGGCCGGCGGGTTTGGCGGCATCCGCCTCCGCCAGCACCTCGGGCGGGAATTCATGGGGGATGCCATGCTGGTGGATGGCGATCAGCGACACGGCGCGGGGCGCCCCCGGGGCGCCGAGCCGCTGGGTCACCCGCGCCTTCGGCAGGCCGAGCCGCCCCTTGGGGCCGGATTGCTCGGCCTCCACCAGCTCGCCGTCCTTCGCGCCATGCTCATGGCCGGGCGAGACGACCCATTGCCGGTCGCCCTTCTTGTCGATCGGCATGATCCGGCCGCCCTCGGAGGCCTTGCGGTAGATGCCGAGGATGGTCGTGGGCGCATGGCCGATGCGCCGGATCATGCGGGCGGTGTAATCCTGCTCCTCCCCCGGGGTCGGGGTGAGGCGGGCGAGGATGCGGTCGCCCTGCCCCAGCGCCGGATCGCCCTCGCGCGGCAGGATGCGGACGGAGGGCTCGGCGCCCTCGCCCTGCCATTCCACGGGCCGGGCGGTCAGGTCGCCGTCGGGGTCGGGGGCATTGACGAGGAGGATGGAGACCGGCGGGAGCGTCTCGGGGTCGCGGTAGGCCCTTCTCTTCTTCTCGACATGGCCCTCGTCCTCCAGCTCGCGGAGGAGCCGCTTGAGGTCGATCCGCTCGGCGCCCTTGATGCCGAAGGCCTTGGCGATGTCGCGCTTGTGGGCCTTCTCCGGATGGTCGGAGAGGAAGGCGAGGATCTCTTGCTTTGAGGGGAGGCGGGCCATGCGGGTGGAGGTAGCATGGGGTGGGGGGGCGTGGCGAGGGGGGAGGGAAGCAAGTGCGCTCCCGTTTCTCGAAGCCTTGAGAATTAGTGCGGCTCTCCCCACCTTCTCAAGCAGCTAATTGCAACATGAGGAATGAGCGCGATGGGGCTGCAGGATGAGAAGGAGCGTCGGCGAGAAGAATTTGCATACAGGTCCACGGGCATGCTGCGTCCCATGGTTTTACCTTTTGATCGTAAAGTTGAGCCCCCGTATGTGCCGGAGCTTGAAATAATAGAAAAGCTCGAAAAAGCGGAGGAGCGGCTTCAAGAAATTGAAGAGGGCATCTTGCGCACGAGCCAAAGTCTTTCTGCCTTCGAGAAGGCATTTCGATTGGAGGCAGAACAAGCCGGCAGGGCAGCCAGAAGCACCCATCGGTTAAGCGTCATCGCCATTATTGTCGCCAGCGCCCTAGCGGCGGCCCAAGTTCTTGTAGGGCTGGTGCCCTTATTCTCTTAGACTGCGTGGTCTAAAGCAGGCGCGGGACCGTCAGCCCCGCGCCCCCATCTCACCCCCTCAGAACGGGCTGTCCGGGAAGTAGAAGTCGTCCGCGTTGTCCTGCGTCACGAGGACCGACCCGATGATGAACTGCCCCGAGACCGGCGTCGGCGAGGTCATGCCCACCGCCGTCAGCTCGATGGCCGTCGCGATCATCGACGGCGGGTAAGTCACGTCGGCGGGGACCATCGTGTCGCCCTCCGACACCCGCTGGATCATCTCCTTCATGCCGGCGCCGCCGAGCACGAACTGGATGTCGTCACGGCCCGCCGCCTCGATGGCGCCGAGAACGCCGACGGCCATGTCGTCGTCAGAGGCCCAGACCGCGTCGATCTCCGGATACTTCGACAGGAAGTCCTGCATGACCGTGAAGCTGTCGTCGCGGTTCCAGTTGCCGTGCTCCATGGCGAGCACGTTGATGCCCGAGCCCTCGATGGCGGCCTCGAAGCCCTCCACGCGCTCGTTGTCGATGGTCGTCGGAATGCCGCGAAGGACGACGATGTCGCCGCCGTCGGGCATCTTGTCGACCATGTACTCGCCCGAGACGCGGCCGAAGCCGGGGTTGTCGCCGGCGACGTAGAGATCCTCGATCCCCTCCTGCGAGAGGCCGCGGTCGACGACCGTCACCCAGACGCCCTGATCCGCCACGGCGGCCACGGGGCCGGTGAGCGGCTCGCTCTCGAAGGGCAGCACGACGAGGGCGGAGATGCCGCGCGTCGCCACCATGTCCTCGATGTCCGAGACCTGCTTGGCGGGGTCGGAGGCGGTGGCGAGCACGAAGTCGAGCTCGGGATAGACCTCCTCCAGCCGGTCGATGGCCTCCTGCGCATGGAAGTTCATGCCGCCCGCCCAGCCATGGGTCGCGGCCGGGATCGACACGCCGATCACCGTGGTGTCCTGCGCCAGCGCGGGGCCGGCCAGAAGCGCCAGGGCGGCGGCACTCAGTTTGAGATGTTTCATTTTATTCCTCCCTTGAGTTTCGGCAGGCCTAGGTTCCGGCCTTGCCTTCGCGCTGCAATATGACAGCGAGAACGATGATGACGCCCTGAATGGCGCCATTCAGATAGGGGCTGACGGCATCCGTCAGGTTGAGGATGTTGCCGATCAGGCCGAGGATCAGCACCCCGACGACCGATCCCCAGACCCGCCCGAAGCCGCCCTTGAGCATCGTGCCGCCGATGATGACGGCGGCGATGGCCTCCAGCTCCCACAGGACGCCGGTGGAGGCGGAGGCGGAGCCGAGGCGCGGCACATACATGACGGTCGCGACGCCGACGAGCAGCCCGAGGCCGACATAGGTCATGAGCCGGATCCGCCCGACGTTGACCGACGAGTAGCGGGCCACGGTGTCGTTGCTGCCGATGGCGGCGCAATAGCGGCCGAAGGCGGTGCGGCGCATGATGACCTCGCCGAGGATCGCCACCAGCGCGAAGGTGATGATCGGCCACGAGATGCCGAAGAGCCCGCCGTAATAGAGCGGCTGCAGCGTGGTGCGCAGCCCGAAATCGAGGCTGAGCGTGCCGCCATCGGCGAGCCAGGTGACGAGGCTGCGGTAGATGCCCATCGTGCCCAGCGTCACGATGAAGGCCTCGATGCGCATCGTCGTTATGAGAAAGCCGTTGATCCAGCCCGCGGCGAGCCCCGCGACCAGCGCGGTGAGGATGCCGAGGAGCACAACCGTCAGCCCGCCGCCCAGCGCCGGCAGCGCGAGGTTCATGACGAGGATCATCAGCCCCGCGATGAAGGCGGCCATGGAGCCGACCGAGAGGTCGAGCCCGCCGGCGGTGATGACGAAGGTCATGCCGACCGCGATGATGCCGATGAAGGCCGAACGGGCGAGCACGTTCGTCACATTGGCGTAGCTGAGGAAGTTGGGGTTCATCAGCGCGCCGACGACGATGAGCACGACGAGGGCGATGATCGGCCCCAGCACATGCAGGTCGAGCCTCGGGCGGCGACCCTCTTGCCGCGGCTGGCTGTCGGTTGTGGTGCTCATGCGTGCTCCGTCTCTCCGTCCAGCCCCATGGCGAGGCGGACGATGGCGTCTTCTGTCTTGTCGCGGCCCGCGACCTCTCCGGCCAGGCGGCCGCGGCGCATGACGAGCACCCGGTCGGCGAGGCCGATGACCTCCGGCAATTCGGAGGAGATGACGATGATGCTCACCCCCTCGCCCGCGAGGCGGTGAATCACGTCGTAGATCTGCTGCTTGGTGCCGATGTCGATGCCGCGCGTCGGCTCGTCGATGATGACGATGCGGGGGGCGGCGAGCATGGTCTTGGCGACGAGCAGCTTCTGCTGGTTGCCGCCGGAGAGCGTGCCGAGCTTCGCCTCGCGCGAGGGGGCGCGGATGTCGAAATCCGCGATGGCGGAGGTCAGCGCCGCCTCCTCCTTCCTGCGGTCGAGGAAGGGATTGGCGAAATCGCCGAGCGATTGCAGAGTCAGGTTCTCCTTCAACCCCATGTTGAGGAGGAGGCCGCGGCCCTTGCGATCCTCGGTCAGGTAGACGAGCCCGTGGGCCTGCGCCTCCTTCGGGCTGCGGATGGTGACGGGCGTGCCGTCCAGCTCCACCTCGCCCGTGGCGCGGCGGAGCCCGACGAGCCCCTCTATCGCCTCGGTCCGCCCGGCGCCGATAAGGCCGGCGAGGCCCAGCACCTCGCCGCGGCGGAGCGTGAAGGAGATATCCCTCGCATGGCCGGGGACGGTCAGCCCCGTGACCTTCAGCGCCAGATCCTCGCCCAGCGCCGCGCGGCGGGTCGGGTAGAGATCCTTCATCTCGCGGCCGACCATGGCCTCTGCCATCTGGTCCTCGCTCATCTGGCTGGCGGCGGCGGAGGCGACCACGCGGCCGTCGCGCATCACGGTGATCCGGTCGGCGATATGCTTCACCTCGCCGAGCTTGTGCGAGGTGAAGAGGATGGCGACGCCCTCCGCCTTCAGGCGCTCGATCAGCTCGAAGAGCACCTCCGCCTCGCGGTTGGTCAGCACGGCCGTCGGCTCGTCCATGATCAGCACGCGGGCGTTGCGGCCGAGCGCCTTGGCGATCTCGACCATCTGCTTGTCGGGGGTGGAGATGTCCTTCACCCGCGCACCCGGCGAGACGCGGCAGTGAAGCCGCTCGAGCAGCTCCTCCGTCTTCGCCCGCATCTCCTTGCGCAGGAGGAACGGCCCGCGGCGGAGCTCGTGGCCGAGGAACACGTTCTCCTCGACGGTCAGCTCCTCGGCGAGGTTGAACTCCTGGTGGATGAGCACGATGCCCTGCGCCTCCGCCTCCTGGCTGGAGCCGAAGGCGACGGCGGCACCGTCCACCTGCACCTCGCCCGACGTGGGGCGCAGGTAGCCGGCCATGATCTTCATCGTCGTCGACTTGCCCGCGCCGTTCTCGCCGATCAGCGCATGGACCTCCCCCGGCCGCAGCGCCAGCGCCACGTCGAACAGCACCTGGACAGGCCCGAAGCTCCGCGAGACATCGGCCAGCGCGAGACGCACCTCATCGCTCATGCGTGATCCCCGGCCGCGCAGGCCGGTCCCGGGGCGAACCCCGCCAGACAGGTCATAAACTCCTCCCGCCGGCCCCACCTCCGTCGGGGGCGGCTCAAGCAGACTAACCGAGGGTCAGCCGTTCTCAAGGGGGTTTCTTCGGGAGGCGAAAATTTTCGCGCGCGGTTCGGGGGGCTCTTCGGCGGGCACATCCGCCGCCGCCCGCCCGCGCGGCCGGCCCCCTTCCCTCCCGGGAACAGCGCCGCCGCCTCTTGTAGCCTCAGAGGGGCCGCTCGGAGACCGTCTGCCTCTGCCCCTTTTCAAATACCCTTCGGGGGGTCCGGGGGGCAGACAGCCCCCCGGCCTCTCAGGCGGGCCGAAGCCTCAGAGCCGGTGCGCCCACTCCCCGCCACGCATCACCGGCACGCGCGAGCCGTCGGCCTTGATGCCGTCGATATCGACCTCGGAGGAGCCGATCATCCAGTCGACGTGGATCAGCGAGGAGTTCCCGCCCTTGGCCGCGATCTCTTCCTTCGAGAGCTTGGCGCCGTCGAGGAAGCAATCCGAATAGCACTGGCCCTGCGCGATGTGGCAGGAGGCGTTCTCGTCGAAGAGCGTGTTGTAATAGAGAAGGCCCGAGGCCGAGATCGGCGAGGAATGCGGCACCAGCGCCACCTCTCCCAGCCGGGAGGCGCCCTCGTCGGTCGCGATCAGCTCCTTGAAGACCGCCTCGCCGCGGGTCGCCTTCGCCTCGACGATCCGGCCGCCCTCGAAGCGCACCTCGATCCCCTCGATGATCGCGCCCATGTGGCTGAGCGGCTTGGTGGCGCGCACCCAGCCTTCGGCGCGGTTGCGGTCGGGGGTGGTGAACACCTCCTCCGTCGGGATGTTGGGGTTGCAGATGACGCCGTTCTTCGCCTCCGACGCGCCGCCCTTCCACTTGTGGTCCTCGGCGAGGCCGAGCGTGAAATCGGTGCCCGGCCCGGTGTAATGCAGCGCATCGAAGCGCTGTTCGTTCAGCCAGGTCCAGCGGGCCTTCAGCGCCCCGTTGTGCTTGGCCCACTCCGCCACCGGGTCGTTGTTCTCGATGCGGCTCGCGGCGAAGATCGCCTCCGCCAGCTTCGCCTGCGCCTCTTCGGCGGCAAGGTCGGGGAACATCCGGCGGGCCCAGTCGAGCCCGGGATAGGCGGCGATGTTCCAGTTGATGTCGAAGCCGGCGATCTTGGCCAGCGCCGGCTGATAGGCGGCCGAATTGGCCCGACCGGCGCGGGAGACCTTGCCCGGGTCCTCATCCGCCAGCAGCATCGGGTCGTCGGCGACGATGGCCATGCGGGCGGCGCCGGCCTCGAAGGCCTCGGCCATGCCCTTGTAGAGCCAGCCCGGCGCCTTGTCGAAGCTCTCGTCCTTCGCCTCGCGGTAGCGGGCGAGCGTGATTTCGGCATCGGAGAGGATCGGCGTCACCAGCCCGGCGCCGGCGCGATAGGCCTGCGCGACGACGCGGCGCAGGAACGGCAGCGCCGTGGTCGGCGCGGTGACCACGAGGTCCTGCCCCTCCTGAAGGCCGAGCCCCACCTTGACCGCCACTTCGGCGAGGCGGTCGAGCTTGGCGAGGTCGAAGGGCAGGTCGGCATCGTCCTGGATCATGGCGGAACTCCGGTTCTGTCTGGTGTTGCGCCTTACCTAGCCCTCCCCCGGCCGGAGGGCCAGCCGGCGGCTCTGGACCTCCCCCCCGGGCTCTGCCAATCCATGGCCCATGCTCGCCGCCATCCTGCCCATCGCCCTCACCATTGCCGCCGGCTTCGCGCTGAAGGCCTCGGGCATCATCCCGCGGGAAAGCTGGGGGCCGATCGAGACGCTCTGCTACCGGCTGCTCTTCCCCGTGCTCCTCATCGACATCATCTCCAATGCCGATCTCGCCTTCGGGGCGCTGGCGGATTACGCCGTGGCGATCCTTGTGACGCTCGCTGCCGGCGGCGCCCTGGCGCTCGCCGCCTCGGCCCGGATGGACGGCCCCGCCCGCACGACGATCTTCCAGACCGCGACCCGGTGGAACGGCTTCCTCGCGCTCGCGGCGGCGCCCGGCTTTCTGGGCGCGGAGGGCGCGCCCCTCATCGCCATGGCCATGGTCGTCATCATCGCGCCGGTGAACATCGCCTGCGTGCTCGTCCTCTCTCGCTGGGGCAGCGCCGATCCCTCGCTCGCCGGCATGGCGAAGAGCATCGGGCGCAATCCGCTGGTGCAGGGCAGCCTCATCGGGCTCGCCATGAACCTCGCCGGGCTGCATCTGCCGGGCATCCTGCAGACCACCTTCGAGATGATCGGCGCCGGGGGCCTCGGCATCGCGCTCCTCTGCGTCGGCGCGGGGATCGAGGCGGGGCGCCTGCGGCGGCTCACCGGCGCCACGCTCCTCGGCCTCGCCTTCCGTCCTGTGTTGATGCCGGCGCTCTTCCTCGCCGCCGCCTGGGCGCTCGGCCTCGGCGAGCTGGAACGGCTGGCGGGCGTTCTCGCCTTCGCCGTGCCCACCGCCGCCAACGGCTATATCGTCGCCCGCGCCATGGGCGGCGACGCGCCGCTCTATGCCGAGATCATGGCCTGGCAGACGCTCCTCGCCATTGCCGCCCTGCCGCTCTGGGCGGCCCTCGCCTGAAGGAGACGCGGATGACCGAGATCACGCTCACCCTCACCCCGCCCGACACCCCCGACGCGCTCTTCTGCCTGCAAAGCTACTACGCCGAACTCGCGGCGCGCTTTCCGGGCGGCTTCGACGTGGCGCTCTCCGCCGATCCCGACCGAGCCGCCCTCTCCCCGCCCCTCGGCGCCTTCTGGGTGGCGCGGGCGGCAGGCGAGGCCATGGGCTGCTGCGGGCTCAAGGGCAACGGCTCTGAGGTCGGCGAGGTGAAGCGCCTCTGGGTCTCCCCCGACGCGCGCGGACAGGGGCTCGCCCGGCGCTTCATGGCGGCTTGCGAGGCCGAGGCGCGCCGGCTCGGCATGACGCGGCTGCGGCTCGACACCAATTCGGCGCTGCCCGAGGCCGTGGCGCTCTACCGCAACAGCGGCTGGCGCGAGATTCCGCGGTTCAACGCCGACCCCTATCCGGACGTCTTCTTCGAGAAGGACCTCTGAGCCCTCCAGCCCCGTTGAAGGCGGGCGCCTTACGCTATATCCCCCGCCCGTCAGAGGCACCCGTCAGAGGCAAAGGAGAGCGGCATGGCGTCCTACCAGTATGTCTACCACATGGACGGGGTCTCGAAGGCCTATGCCGGTGGCAAGAAGGTGTTCGAGAACATCCGCCTCTCCTTCCTGCCGGGGGTGAAGATCGGCGTCGTCGGCGTCAACGGCGCCGGCAAGTCGTCCCTCATGCGCATCATGGCCGGGCAAGACAAGGATTTCACCGGCGAGGCCTGGGCCGCCGAGGGCGCCCGCGTCGGCTATCTGCCGCAGGAGCCGCATCTCGACGAGACCAAGACCGTCCGCGAGAACGTCATGGACGGCGTCGCCGCGAAGCGCGCCATCCTCGAGCGCTACAACGAGCTCGCCATGAACTACTCCGACGAGACCGCCGAGGAGATGGCGAAGCTGCAGGACGAGATCGACGCGCAGGACCTCTGGGACCTCGACGCCCAGGTCGACGTCTCGATGGAGGCGCTCCGATGCCCGCCCGACGATGCCGATGTCTCGAGCCTCTCGGGCGGCGAGCGGCGCCGCGTGGCGCTCTGCAAGCTGCTCCTCGAGGCGCCCGACATGCTCCTCCTCGACGAGCCGACGAACCACCTCGATGCCGAGACCATCGCCTGGCTGCAGAACCACCTCATCGCCTACAAGGGCACGATCCTGATCGTCACCCACGACCGCTACTTCCTCGACGACATCACCTCGTGGATCCTCGAGCTCGACCGCGGCCGCGGTGTGCCGTGGGAGGGCAATTATTCCTCGTGGCTGGAGCAGAAGGCGAAGCGCCTCGGCCAGGAGGCCCGCGAGGACAAGGCCCGCCAGAAGACGCTGGAACGCGAGCTCGAATGGATGCGCCAGGGCGCCAAGGCCCGGCAGGCCAAGCAGAAGGCGCGGATCAACGCCTATGAAGAGCTCGCCGGCCAGTCCGAGCGTGAGAAGATCTCGCGCGCGCAGATCGTCATCCCCAACGGGCCGCGACTCGGCGGCAAGGTGATCGAGGTCGAGGGGCTGAAGAAGGCCATGGGCGACAAGCTCCTGATCGAGGATCTGTCGTTCGCCCTACCCCCCGGCGGCATCGTCGGGGTCATCGGCCCCAACGGCGCCGGCAAGTCGACGCTCTTCCGGATGCTGACGGGGCAGCTGGAGCCCGACGCGGGCACGGTCGAATACGGCGACACGGTGAAGTTGAGCTTCGTCGACCAGTCGCGGGACACTTTGGACGACAAGGCGACGGTCTGGGAGGAGATTTCGGGCGGCGCCGAGCTCATCTCCCTCGGCGACGCCGAGGTCAATTCTCGCGCCTATTGCGGCTCGTTCAACTTCAAGGGCTCGGACCAGCAGAAGAAGGTCGGGCTCCTGTCGGGCGGTGAGCGGAACCGGGTCCACATGGCCAAGCTCCTGAAATCGGGCGGCAACGTGCTACTGTTGGACGAGCCGACGAACGACCTCGATGTGGAGACGCTGCGGGCGCTGGAAGACGCGCTGGTCGATTTCGCCGGCTGCGCCGTGGTGATCTCCCACGACCGCTTCTTCCTCGACCGGATCTGCACCCACATCCTCGCCTTCGAAGGCGAGGCGCATGTGGAGTGGTTCGAGGGCAACTTCGAGGATTACGAGGAAGACAAGAAGCGCCGGCTGGGCGTGGATGCGCTGGAGCCGAAGCGGGTGAAGTTCAAGAAGTTCGCGCGGTAGACACTACATGCTGGGGCGGGTAGAACAGCTTTCCACAAGGCCCCGCGATCGCCGCGTTAGTGCCCTTGAAAGAACTAGATCGTAATGCTACGTGCGAGTCACGAGAGGCGGTTAGCGTAAGCGCCGCCCTCATTCCAGGGCCCGCACTTCGGTGCGGGCTTCTGTGTTTATGCTCTTCGCATATCTAGATGAATTCGGCCATATCGGGCCCTATTGCGGTCGAGATGGCCGCAAACACAACGAGAGCCCCGTCTTTGGCCTCGCAGGAATGATCCTGCCCGAAACCGCAGTAAGGCCATTCGCTTCTTTTATCTTGGATCAGAAGAAGAAGAACTTTCAGCATGACCTTCGTGCTAATGGAAAGATGCCCGCGAAGTGGGAAAAGAAAGGAACTTCGTTCATCCGACCGAAGACGCTCAGAGAATATCCTGAATTGCGTCGATTGGTCCACCGAACCTTCAAAAAGGTCAGCGACCTAGGCGGCCGAACCTTCTACTATGGCAGAGAGAAGAAGCTAGGCGTTGTAGATGGTCTGAATCCTATTGGACTGCATACCACTTGCTTTGCCCATGCTTTGAGAAAACTTGATCGGTACGCTGCGTCGAGGAATGAACAGTTTGTCGTCGTAATGGATCAACATCAAGCCCGTAAGGAACTGCTGGAATGTGCCTCCAAGACAATGTTCGGCAGTGAGCCATGTCTGAACTTGGCAGGTCAGCCCTTCGAGGTGGAGTCTCACCTTGATCAGAATATTCAGGCAGCAGACTGGATTGCCACTGTCGTTGGACGCCTGAAGGCCTATGAGTGTCTGCCGGATGAGTTTCCAGACTACGATTACATCGACAAGCTGTTCGGAGAACGGCTCGCGGCAACAAGTACTCATAGCATCTTGGAGAAGCGGAGCAGGAAGGAGGCCAACACAAGGACGCTTGGCCCCCTATCTGACCTGGGCCGAATGCTGGAAGAAAAAGCACAACTTGAAAACCAAATGCGGCGGGATGCGAGCAAGGCACGACCGATTGGTCAGCGGTAGCCTCTGCGGTGCAAGCTCAGACCAAAGGGTGCTGCAAGAGGCGTCGTCAAGTGAAGAAGACATGAAGGCAATGCTAGAACGGTAACATCGCGAAGCCCCCCTTGCCACACCCCCCCTTCCCGTGCCATACGCCTCCTCGCTACGATTTCTATTCGATCCCCTGTTCCCCTAACCGGTACGCAGTCTCGAACTTGAACTGACGAGCCGGGCTGCCGCAGTGTCGCGGGCAGCGAACAGATAGGATACTCACATGGCCACTGGCACCGTGAAATGGTTCAACACCACCAAAGGCTTCGGCTTCATCGCTCCTGAGACCGGCGGCAAGGACGTGTTCGTCCACATCTCCGCCGTCGAGCGCTCCGGCCTCTCCGGCCTCGCCGACAACCAGAAGGTCACCTACGACCTCGAGTCCGGCCGTGACGGCCGCGAATCGGCGGTGAACCTGGCGCTCGCCTGAGCCCCACGCACCCGATCAACGGAAAAGGGCGCCCTCGCGGGCGCCCTTTTTCGTTCTCCAATCCGGCTCAGTTCGCGCGGTCGTTCACGCCGCCCATAGTGGCGGTGTATTGATCGGTCTCGCCGCCGGTCGTGACCGTCGCGGTCCCCGGTCCCCAGAGCCATTGCGCCTCGCCGCCGTAGAGATTGCCGCGCAGGTCGACGCGGACGTCCGAGACCTCGGGCCCCCAGTAGAGCGTGCCACGGCCGCCGGCCTCGACGCTGCCCGGCGCGTTGGCGGGCATCCTTCCGTTGATCGGCACGCTGCCGCCCGCCACATGGCCGGCGCGGTCGTGGAAATCCCACAGCGAGCCGCGCACCCGGTCGGTGCCGAAATCGAGCGTCACCGCCATGGCGGCCACGTAATCGGGGTCCTTCACGTCGCTGCCGAAGCTGACGGCGCCGTTGTAGGTCGCCGTGCCGAGCGTCGGCACCAGCACCGCCGGCATCGGCTGGCCGCCATAGACCTGATCGAGCACCCGGCCGCCGGCGGCAACGCGCTCTTCCTTGCCGGCGAGGTCGGTCGTGTAGCTCTCGCTGCCGCCGGGCGTCGGCGAGCCGCCACCGCCGCCGCCACCCCCGGGCGCGGGGCCTGCGCTGCAGGCGGCGAGAAGGGCGAGAGCGGTCAGCGCGGGCGCCGCGCGAGAGAGCCGATGGCGCAGGGACATACCTGTCACTCCTGAGCTGGAAGGGGTCCAACGATTGATGCGCCCTTGTCCCCCCTCAATTTGGCGAAAACTTGACCGAAAGACGGAAAGCGCGCATCGCGGGAACCTCTTGGCCTCTCAAGGCGTTGCGCCTGACAATCGCTCACAATTTCGGGAGGCCGGCATGGCCCTGTCCACCATTCTCATCATCATCCTGATCCTGCTGCTCATCGGCGCGCTGCCCACCTGGGGCTATTCGCGCAACTGGGGCTACGCGCCCACGGGCGGCCTCGGGCTGGTGCTGGTCATCATCATCATTCTCGCCCTGATGGGCGTGTTCTGAGGACAGCACAGATGAAAGGCATTCTTGCCTGGATCATCGGAATTCCGATTCCGATCATCATTCTACTCTATCTCTTCGACGTCTTCTGAAGAGACCGGGGGCGGGCCTGCCGAAAGGCGAGGGCCCGCCCCTATTCCGAGAGCCGGCCGATCCCCGCCCCGGCAAATCCCTGCCCCCGCCCCCGGCGCGTCATGATCCGGCCCGAATGGTCCCGTCCCATGAGGGGACAGCAAGGGGATGCCCATGGCCACCGCTCTCATGATCTGCACCGGCGCTCTCGGCGTCATCGCCGCGGCGATCAGCCTCATTGTCTTCGGGGCGGGCTGGCCGCTGGCCCTCTGCCTCTACCTGGCGCCCGGGCCCATTGCGGCGGGGCTGCTGCTCTCTGCCGCGCGGCCCCCGGCCCCGCCCCCGCAGGGCGGAGGGCCCCATTTGCCGGCTGCGCTGCGGGTCATTTGATGGCCGCGAATCACCTTGATTGATCCTAGGTAAATCTGGAAGATTACGCGTGCGAGTTACTTCATCTGCCCACTCTTCTTCCGAAGGCCAAGCACGATCGACGCGACGCGCCAGGCCGCTGCCTAAAGCGAGCGGCACCGGACAGGAGTGATGCCGATGGCAACCGGCACCGTGAAATGGTTCAATACCACCAAGGGGTATGGCTTCATTGCGCCTGATGGCGGCGCGAAGGACGTGTTCGTCCATATTTCCGCCGTCGAACGCTCGGGCCTTACCGGGCTCGCCGACAATCAAAAGGTGACCTACGACCTCGAGACCGGCCGCGACGGCCGGCAGAGCGCCGTGAACATCTCCCTCGCCTGAGGAGAGACCGGATGTCGGGGGCGGCGGAGCGATCTGCCGCCCTCTTGCTTTGTGCCCCCGCTCGCCGCTCCCCCTATCGACCGGGGTCAGCCACGGGCTCGACGCGGAAGGTCCCGGCCGGGGCCGGTGCCATCAGCGGCGTGACCGCCGCCCGGTCGCCGGTGAGCCACACGGCCACATCCTCGGGGCGGAGCACCACCGCCATCCGGTCATGCACCTCCGCCACCTCCGGGTTGGGCTTGCAGGTGACCGGCGCCACCTGGAGGAGCGACGCGCCTCCCGGCGCCTGCCAGACATCGCTGATCGCGGCGAAGAGCAGCGGCGCGCCATCCGCGCGGGTGATCCGCCAGACTTCCTTGGTGCGCGTCTTGCCCGTCCATTCGTACCAGCCCGAGACGGGGATCACCGCGCGCCCGGTCCCCGCATAGGCGCTCTTGTCGAAGACCGTCTCCGAGCGCGCGTTGACGATGCGCTCCATGACCGGGCGCCCCCGCGCGTTCACGCGGCCGACCGGCACGATGCCCCAGCGCGCGCGGGCCGGGCCGTCGGGGAGGAGCGCGAGGATCTCCTCGCCCGGCGCGATATTGTCCCGCGGGGACGCCTCCACCGTCACGCCCAGCGCCGCAGAGAGCGCGGCGCCGTCATGCGTCAGGATCAGCCGCCCCGGCACGGGTCAGCCCGCGCCGCCCGGCAGCTCCGCCAGCTCGTCCAGCACCACGGGGCCGAGCCCCTCGACGATGCGCGCCACGCCCGCCGCATTGGGGTGGAGCCCGTCGGGCTGGATATACTCCTCCCGCGCGCTTTCGAGATCCGCTCCGAGGAGCGGCGCGAAGAAATCGCCGTAGAGCGTCAGCCCATGCGCCTCGGCCAGCGCCGGATACATGCCGTCGAAGGCCTCGCGGTAGCCAGCGCCGTAATTGCCCGCGGCGCTCATGCCGACGAGCAGCACGCGGGCGCCCGAAGCCTCCGCCTCCTCGATCATCGCCTCGAGATTGTCGCGCGCGTCGGCCGGGTCCATCCCGCGCAGCATGTCATTGGCGCCGAGGGTGAGGATCATCAGGTCCGGCCCGTCGCCCAGCGCCCAGCCGAGCCGCGCGCGCCCCATGGCCGTCGTGTCGCCTGAGACGCCGCCGTTCAGCACGCGCACATCGGCGCCGGCCTCGCGGAGCCAGGCCTCGAGCTGCGGCACGAACCCCTCCTCAACCGGCAGGCCGTAGCCTGCGGTGAGCGAATCGCCGAAGGCGAGGATCACGTCTTCGGCATGGGCCGGGGCAAAGCCCCCTGCGACGATCGCGAGCCCTGCGGCGAGGTTGCGGATGCCGCGCCGCCCCCCATATGCAAGGCCACGCGCCGCCCGGAGGAAATCTGCGATGACCGACCCCGCCCTCAGCCTCACCGACGTGACCTTTTCACTGATGGCCAATGCGGGGCGGGTGGAGATCCTCAAGGGCATCTCGATGGAGGTGCAGGCGGGGGAAACGCTGGGGCTCATCGGGCCGAGCGGGTCTGGCAAATCGTCACTCCTCATGCTCATGGGCGGGCTGGAACGCGCCACATCAGGGCGGATCAGGGCCTTGGGGCAGGATCTGACGCCCCTCGGCGAAGACGCCCTCGCCCGCTTCCGCAGGGATAATATGGGGGTCGTCTTCCAGAGCTTCCACCTCATTCCCACCATGACCGCGCTCGAGAATGTCGCGACGCCCCTCGAGCTCGCCGGCGCGAAGGACGCCTTCGCCCGGGCGGAGGCGGAGCTGGAGGCCGTCGGCCTCGGCCAGCGCGCCGGGCATTACCCGAGCCAGCTCTCCGGCGGCGAGCAGCAGCGCGTGGCGCTGGCCCGCGCCTCGGTGACGCGGCCGCGGCTGCTCCTCGCCGACGAGCCGACGGGCAATCTCGACGCCGCCACCGGCGCACAGGTGATGGACCTGCTCTTCTCTCTCCGCGACCGGCACGGCGCCACGCTCATCATGGTGACCCATGCGCCCGAGCTGGCCGAGCGCTGCGACCGCACGGTGCCGCTCCATGACGGGCGGCTGGCGGTCGGGGCGCCGGCGTGAGCCTGCCCCAGGCCGCAAGGCTGGCGCGGCGCGAGCTGCGGGGTGGGCTCCGCGGCTTCGCCATCTTCCTCGCCTGCCTGGCGCTCGGCGTCGCGGCCATCGCCGCATTGGGCTCCGTCCGCGCCGCGATCACGGCGGGGCTGGAATCGGAGGGCGCCCGGCTGCTCGGCGGCGATGCCGAGATGACCTTCACCTACCGCTTCGCCGATGAGGACGAGCTCGCCTTCATGGACGACATCGCCCTGGCCCGCTCGACCATGGTCGAGTTCCGCTCCCTCGCCACCATCGGCGAGGGCGAGGCCACCGAGCGGGCCTTGACCGAGGTCCATGCCGTCGATGACGACTATCCGCTGATCGGCGCCGTCACGCTCGACCCCGCCATGCCGCTGGCGGAGGCGCTGGCGCCGGGAGACCTGCCGGGCGCCGTGATGGAGCGGCTCCTCGCCGACCGGCTGGGCCTCGCCCCGGGCGATACCTTCCGCCTCGGCGAGCAGGAGCTGCGGCTCTCCGCCATCCTCGACAGCTACCCCGACAATGCCGCCGGCGGCTTCGGCTTCGGCCCGAAGACCATCGTCCTGACCGAGAGCCTCGCCGGCTCCGGCCTTCTGGCCGAGGGCACGCTTTTCGAGACGAAGTACCGCCTGCGCCTGCCCGAAGGCAGCGACCTCGCCGCGCTTCGCTCCGAGGCGGAGGAGCGCTTCCGCGAGGCCGGGATGCGCTGGGAAGACAGCCGGAGCGGTGCCTCCGGCGCCGAGGAATTCGTCGAGCGGCTGGCGGCCTTCCTGATCCTCATGGGGCTCGCCGGCCTCGCCGTCGGCGGGGTCGGCATCTCGTCGGCCGTGCGCGCCTATCTCGGCGCCAAGACGGCGACGATCGCGACGCTGCGCTCGCTGGGGGCCAGCCGGGGGACGGTCTTCGTCACCTACCTCCTGCAGATCGGCGCGCTGGCGGCGCTCGGCATCGCGCTCGGGCTGATCATAGGCGCCGCCCTGCCGCTGGTGCTGGCGCCCTTCCTCAGCGACGCGCTGCCGATCCCCGCGACCTTCGCGATCTACCCCGGCCCGCTGGCCGAGGCGGCCCTCTACGGCGCGCTCACCGCGCTGATCTTCACGCTCTGGCCGCTGGCGCGGACGGAGGAGGTCGGCCCCGCCGCGCTCTTCCGCGACGCGGGCGCCGGCGCCCGCCTGCCCCGGCCGCGCTACCTTCTGGCGACGGCGCTGCTCGTCGCCGCGCTCGTCGGCTCCGCCGCCTGGCTCTCCGGCAGCGCCGAGCTGACGCTCTGGGCGGCGGGCGGCATCGCCTTCGCGCTCGGCATCCTGGCGCTGGCCGCCCTTGGCCTGCGGTGGCTGGCCCGCCGGCTCGCCCGCCCCGCCCGCGGCCGCCCGGCCCTGCGGCTGGCCTTAGGCGCGGTGGGGGCGCGGGGGGGCGAGACCGTCTCGACCGTGCTCGCCCTCGGGCTTGGCCTCGCGGTGCTGGCGGCGGTCGGGCAGATCGACGGCAACATGCGCCGGGCGATCACCGGCGAGCTGCCCGAGGTCGCGCCCTCCTACTTCTTCATCGACATCCAGCCGGATCAGATGGAGGGCTTCATGGCGCGGCTGGACGGCGACCCAGCGGTGAGCCGCGTCGACGCCGCCCCCATGCTCCGCGGCATGATCACCGCCATCAACGACGTGCCCGCCTCTGAACTGCCGCCCCATTGGGTGCTGCGCTCCGACCGCGGCCTCACCTATTCCGCGAGTGTCCCGGAGCGGACGACCGTGACGGCGGGCGAATGGTGGCCGGAGGATTACGACGGCCCGCCGCAGATCTCCTTCTCCGCGCAGGAGGCGGAGGAGATCGGGCTGGTGTTAGGTGACCGGGTCACCATGAACATCCTCGGCCGGGAGTTCTCCGGCGAGGTGACCTCGTTCAGGGACGTCGATTTCTCCGGCGCCGGCATGGGCTTCGTCATGTCGATGAACCCCTCGGCCCTCGCCGGCGCGCCCCACAGCTTCATCGCCACGGTTTATGCGGAGGAGGCGGCGGAGGCCGCGATCCTCCGCGATCTCGCCAATGCCTATCCCAACATCACCGCGATCTCGATTCGCGAGGCGGTGGAGGAGGCGGCGCGACTCCTCGGCGGCATCGCCGCCGCCACGCGCTACGGCGCCGCCGTGACGCTGCTGACGGGCTTTCTCGTCCTGATCGGCGCCGCCTCGGCGGGCGAGCGGCAGCGGGCGTGGGAGGCGGCGCTCCTCAAAACGCTCGGCGCCAGCCGCGCGCGGATCCTTTGGAGCTTCGCGCTCCGCGCCTCGCTCCTCGGCCTCTCCGCCGGGATCGTGGCGCTCATCGCCGGCGTCGCCGGCGGCTGGGCGGTGATGGCGCGGCTGATGGAGACGGAGTTCGTGCCCGTCTGGGGCAATGCGCTCTTCATAACCGCCTTCGGCGCGCTCGCCTCGCTGCTCGCAGGCCTCGTCTTCGCGCTCCGCCCGCTGGCCGCCCGCCCTGCTCAGGTGCTAAGAGCCCGGGAATGACTGCTCCATTCCGCCGCATCTTCGGCTACGGCAGCCTCGTGAACCGGCTCACGCATGATCATGCCGAGGCCGAACCCGCCGAGCTGCCCGGCTTTCGCCGCCACTGGCAGGGCACGCGCCTGCGCGAAGTGGCCTATCTTTCGGTGACGGAAGGCCCGGGGGAGATCCTCGGGCTCGCCGCCGTGGTGCCGCAAGCCTCCTGGGAGGCGCTCGACGCCCGCGAGGGCGCCTACCTCCGCCACGATCACGCGGCGGGGCTGACTTTCTATCGCGTCGCGGCAGACAATGCCTCGCCTCCCGGCGAGCGGCAGCCGATCCTCCTCAGCTATCTCGACGTCGTGGTGCATGGCTTCGCGGAGGAATTCGGCGAAGCGGGCGCCCGGCATTTCTTCGAGACGACGGACGGCTGGGCGCGGCCGGTGATCGACGACCGCGCGGCGCCGATCTATCCGCGGGCGCATCCGCAGTCGCCGGCGCTGACCGGGCTGGTGGATCGTCTGCTGGCTGCTCAAAGGGGCGCCTGAAGGCGCATTTCCTTTGGTGCGGTGGGGGCTCTGCCCCCACACCCCCGGCATATTTATGGCCAGATGAAAGGCGGATCAGTCCTCGGGGCCGGCCACCTCGTCGAGGAGGCGGGTGAGGAGGAGGGCGGCGCCGCCGATCACCAGAGAGCGGCCGAGGCTGTCGGTGACATTCGTCGGCGCGAAGCTCTGCAGCCCGTCGCGCGCCCAATGGGCCGCCCGGCGGAGCCGGCCGCGGCGGGGCGCATGGCCGAGGGGGCTCGCCTCGGGGACCTCGCCGATGCCGGGGCGGGCGAGCAGCAGCGCGGCGCCGATGGCGAGCATCCCGCCGGCATAGGCGAGCGGCACCAGACGCTCCTCTCGCGAGGGGCCGCCGTCGATATCCGGCAAGATGGCCTGGCCGATGTTGGAGAAGGTGATCTTTGCCATTTTTGTCCCTCGTCAATAGCCCGGGCGTCGAGCCTGTCGCTGGATGGAACACACTTGGCGCCCGCTCCGTTCCCTCAAGGGGGAGACGCGAGGGAAGGGGCGGCAGGATGATGACCGATATGTCGATGTGGCTGATCTTGGCGCTCTTCGCGCTGGCGGGGGCCGCCGTGATCGCCGCCTCGATCCGCGCCACCGGGCTCGCCGACGTGATCGCCGACCGGACGCGGATGGGCGAGGCCATGGCCGGCGGCATCATCCTCGGGGGAGCGACCTCGCTCTCCGGCGTCGTCGTCTCGATCAGCGCCGCGGCCTCGGGGGATGCGAGCTTCGCGCTCTCGAACGCCGTCGGCGGCATCGCCGCGCAGACGCTGTTCCTCGCCCTGGCCGATCTTCTCTACAAGCGCGCCAATCTGGAACATGCCGCCGCCGAGCCGGCGAACCTCTTCCAGGCGGTAATGCTTCTGGTGCTGCTCAGCCTGCCGATCGCCGCCATCGCCGGGCCGGACATCGCCTATTTCGGCGTCCATCCCGTCTCCATCGTGCTCTTCCTCGCCTATCTGGCGGGGGTGAAGCTCGCGAGCAACGTGCGCGAGTCGCCCATGTGGCGGCCGGTGGAGACGACGGACACCCGCCATGACGACCCGGCGGACTCGGGCGAGGCGGGGCGCTCAATCCTCCGCCCGGCGCTGGCCTTCGCGGGGCTCGTCGCCATCATGGGCGGCTGCGGTTGGGTGATCGCCCAGGCGGGCGGCGAGATGATCACGCGCTTTGCGCTGTCGTCGAGCCTCGTCGGCGCGCTGGGAACCGCCGTGGTGACCTCGCTGCCGGAGCTGGTGACGACGCTGGTCGCCGTGCGCCGCGGCGCGCTGCAACTGGCGGTCGGCGGCATCATCGGCGGCAACACCTTCGACACGCTCTTCATCACCTTCTCGGACATCGCCTATCGCGACGGCTCGATCTACGCCGCCGTGGGGCCGAACGACCTGTACTGGCTGGCGACGGGGATGCTGATGACGGCCGTGCTGCTCGGCGGGCTGATCCTCAGGCAGCGCAAGGGCCCGGCGCGCATCGGCATCGAGAGCCTTCTGATGATCGCCATCTACGCCTGCGCGGTGGCGGTCGAGGTCTTCGCCCGCTAGCCCTGCCGCTAGCCCTTCAGCCCCGGCTTCACCTGCATGAGCGGCAGGAGGTCGGCCATCTCCGGCCCCCGGTCGCGGCCGGTGACGGCCCGGCGGAGCGGCATGAAAAGGCCCTTGCCCTTGCGGCCGGAGGCCTCCTTGACGGCGGCGGTCCACTCCCCCCAGGTCTCCGGCCCGTAGGGCGGCTCGCCGAGGAGCGAGAACGCTTCGGTGACGAAGGCTTCGTCTTCCGCCTCGGCGCGCCCGGCGCGGCCGGTGGAGATCACCTCCCACCAGGGGGCGAGGTCGCCCATGGTGGCGATGTTCTCGCGCACCATCTCCCAGAAGCGGGGGCCGAGATCGGCCGGCACGCCGGCATCGGCGATGGCCTCCGCCACCTCTTGATAGGGCCGCGCGGCGAGGACGCGGGCGGTCAGTGGCCCGAGGTCGGCCTTGTCGAACTTGGTCGGCGCGGGGCCGAAGGTGTCGAGCTTGAAGCCCGCCACGACCTCGTCGATCGAGGCGCGCAGCTCCACCGGCTCCGACGAGCCGAGCCGCGCCATGAGGCTGATCACCGCCTCCGGCGCGATGCCCTCGGCGCGGAGGTCGCGGAGCGACAGGGTGCCGAGCCGCTTCGAGAGCGCCTCGCCCTCCGGCCCGGTCAGCAGCGAATGGTGGGCGAAGCGGGGGACCGTGCCGCCCAAAGCCTCGATGATCTGGATCTGCGTCGCGGTGTTGGTGACATGGTCGGAGCCGCGGACGATGTCCGTCACGCCCATCTCGACGTCATCCACCACCGAAGCCAGCGTGTAGAGCACCTGGCCGGAATCCTTGATGAGCACCGGGTCGGAGACGGAGGCGGCATCGATGGAGATAGGCCCCAGGATCCCGTCCTCCCACTCGATCCGCTCGCGGTCGAGGAGGAACCGCCAGTGCGAGCCGCCGCGTTCGGCGCGGAGGCGATCCTTCTCTTCGTCCGAAAGCTCCAGCGCCGCGCGGTCATAGACCGGCGGCTTGCCCATGTTCAGCTGCTTCTTGCGCTTGAGGTCGAGCTCCACCGGCGTCTCGAAGCACTCGTAGAGCCGGCCCATGCCGATGAGCTTCTCCTTGGCCGCCATGTAGCGGTCCAGCCGGTCGGATTGCTTCTCGACCCGGTCCCAGGAGAGGCCCAGCCAGCCCAGATCCTCGAAGATGCCCTCGATGAACTCGGGCTTCGAGCGCTCGGCGTCGGTGTCGTCGATGCGCAGGATGAACGTGCCGCCGGACTGACGCGCGATGGCATAGTTGAAGAGCGCCGCACGCAGGTTGCCGATATGCAGCCAGCCGGTCGGAGAAGGGGCAAAACGGGTCGTTGTCATGGCCATCGCCTCTTTCACAAGGGGCCGGTCTTGTCCATATCGCAGAGCATGGAGTGGATGGCCCCGAGCTGCGACGAGATCGAGGAGGCGGCCCGTCAGGTGGTGGCGGCGCTGCCCGAGGCGTTCCGCGCCCGCGCCGCCGAGGTGGCCCTGCGGGTGGTGGAGTTCGCGCCGGATGACATCCTGAAGGACATGGAGGCGGAGCCCTTCGAGCTCTCGGGCCTCTATGACGGCATCCCGCTGACGCAGAAAAGCGCCTTCGACCAGCCGGCGGGGCCCGACACCGTCTGGCTCTTCCGCCGGCCGATCCTCGATGAATGGGCGGAGCGCGGCGACGTGACGCTCGCCGCGCTGGTCGCCCATGTGACGATCCACGAATTCGCGCATCATTTCGGCTGGTCCGACGACGATATCGCGAAAATCGACGAGTGGTGGACCTGACGCCCCCCTCGCTGTCTTTCAGATAGACCGGGGGGACGCGGCCCCCGGGCCGACGGGGGCAGCGCCCCCACCCCCGCCAGCAACAGGAGCCCCCGATGCCCCACAAGCGCTACCAGATCGGCGAGATCGAGGTCATCGTCCTCGGCGCCGCCGCCTTCCCCACCGAGGATCCGCACAAGACCTTCGGGCAGGATGTCGATGACGCCACCTTCGCCGCCGCGGCGGAGGCGGATTTCGTGCCGACGGACCGGTCTGTCTCGTCCTTCTCGCCGGTGGTCATCCGCTCCGCAGGACAGACCGCTCTGTTCGACGCCGCGCTCAACCCCGGGCAGATCACCGGTGCCCTCGCCGAGGCCGGGCTCGCCCCGGGGGAGATCGACATCGTCGTCCTCACCCATATGCATGGCGACCATGTGGGCGGGCTCGGCGGCGAGGACGGCTCCGTCACCTTCCCCGATGCGGCCTATGTGACCGGCGGCGTCGAATGGGCCCATTGGTCCGCCGCAGATTACGCGCCCTTCGAGGGCAAGGTCCGCCCGCTCGCCGAGCGCTTCGAGTTCATCGAGCCGGGGGCGGAGGTGGTGCCGGGCGTGACCGCGGTCGAGGCCTATGGCCATACGCCCGGCCACATGGCCTTCATGATCGAAAGCGGCGGCGCGCGGCTCTTCCACATGGTCGACACGGCGAACCACCATGTCTTCTCGCTGGCGCATCCCGACTGGGTGGTCGGCTTCGACCATGACAAGCTCCTGGCGGCCTCGACCCGGCACCGGCTTCTCGGCATGGCGGCGGACGAGCGGCTGCCGGTGATCGGCTATCACATGCCCTTCCCCTGCGCCGGCTTCGTCGAGCGGCGGGGCACGGGCTTCCGCTGGATCCCGGCGACCTACCAGCTCTCGGGCGCGGCAAAAGCGGATCGTTGATCTGACGCATGGACATGGGGCCGCCCCTGCGGCTAACTCCACCGGCATTTGCCGGGAGAGGGGGACCCATGCGCGATATTCTGACGGTGACGCTGAACCCGGCGCTCGACATCTCGACGGAGGTCGACGGCGTCGTGCCGGGCCTCAAGCTGCGCTGCGACGCGCCGCGCGCCGACCCGGGCGGCGGCGGCATCAACGTCAGCCGGGCCATCCGGCTCCTTGGCGGCCATGCCCGCACCTTCGCGGTGCTGACCGGCGCGACCGGCGCGCGGATGGCGCAGATCCTCACCGAGACCGGTCACCACCTCATCACCTTCTCGGGCGCGACCGAGACGCGGCAGAGCCTCGCGGTGATCGACCGGCTGACCGGGGCGCAATACCGCTTCATGCTGCCGGGGCCGGACTGGCCGGAGGATGTGGCGCCGCAGGTCATCGAGCGGATCGAGCATGAGACGCAGCCGGGCTCCATCGTCGTCATCTCCGGCTCGCTGCCGCCGGGCTGCCAGCCGGAGGTGATCTCGCAGCTCGTGGCGAAGCTCAATGCCCGCCGGGTGGAGACCATCGTCGACACCTCCGGCAAGGCGCTGCACCATGTGGCGGGCCCCGATCACGGCGCGCCGCCGACCGTTCTGCGCATGAACATGACCGAGGCCGACGACCTCGCCGGCCGGCCGCTGCGCTCGCTGGCGGAGACGGCGGATTTCGCGTCGTCGCTCGTCGCGCGCGGCATCGCCACCATCGCCATCGTGGCGCGCGGGCCGGAGGGCAGCGTGCTCGCCACCGCCGAGGGTCGCTGGCATTCCCATGCCGCCGACGTGCCCGTCCGCTCCAAGGTCGGGGCCGGCGACAGCTTCGTCGGCGCCTTCACGCTGGCCTTCTCGCGCGGGATGCCGCTGCCGGACTGCCTGTCCTGGGGCGTCGCCTCGGGGTCCGCCGCGGTGATGACCGAAGGCACGGCGCTCTGCGAGCCGGAGGATTTCAACCGGCTGCTGCCTTTGTGCCCGGCCGCAGAGATCTGAGGGATGGTGCGGGGGCTGCCGCCCCCGGTCGGGTCGGTATTTGGAGAAATGCGAGGGCTAGAGGGCGGCTTCGATGAGGCAGACGGTCTCGGCGAGGCCGTCCTCGGCTGAGAGGGCCTCTGCCAGCGCCTGCGCCCGGTCGCGCTTGTCCGGATCGTCCGTCGCGCGGATCGCGTCCGCGAGGCGCGCGGCCGTGAGCCGGCGGCGGGGGAGCGGCGGGGCGCCGACCCCAAGCGCCACCGTGCGCGCGGCCCAGAAGGGCTGGTCGGCGAAGAAGGGCACCACAGCCTGCGGCACCCCGGCATGGAAGGCCTCCGCCGTCGTGCCGGCGCCGCCGTGGTGAACCACCGCCGCCATACGGGGGAAGAGCCAGGCGTAGGGCATGGGCGGGAGGGCGAGGAGGTTCTCCGACGCCGCCACCTCCAGCCCGGCCCAGCCGCGCGCCACCACGCCCCGCCGCCCCGCGAGGGCCAGTGCCTCGGCGATGAGCCGCCCAAGCCCCTCCGGATCGCGGCTCGGCATCGAGCCGAAGCCGACGAAGACCGGCGGCGGGCCGGCGGCGAGGAAGGCCGCGAGCTCCGGCGGCGGCTCGAAGGGCGCCGGCGGCAGGCGCCAGAAGCCTGTCATCTTCGCCCGCGCCGGCCAGTCGGCCGGCCGGGGCAGCACCTTGGGGCTGATGGCATGGAGGAGCGGCATCTCCCCCGCCCCCGGCGGGCGCATCACCTCCGCCGCGCGGCGGATCGGCGGCAGGCCGAGCCCGGCGCGGAAGGCGTTCACCCGCCCCCGGAACCCGGCGTAGGAGAGGCTGACCAGCCGGTAGCTCGCACGGTTGAGCGCGCCGAGGCGCATGTCGCCGAGGCTGGCGGAGAAAGCGGCGGTGGGCTCGAGAAGCGGCTGCAGGGTCACGAGGAAGGCCGGCACGCGGAGCGCCTCCGCCAGATGCCCGCCGGCCATGGCCTTGGGGTGGAAGACCAAGGCCTCCGGCCGCACCGCCCCGGCCGCGGCCGCCGCGTCCGCCATCATCCGGGCGTTGAGTTCCCCGGCACCGCGGGAGAGGCGCGCCCCGGCCGCCACCCGCCCGAGGAGCCCGCCCGTGCCCTCGATCATCGCCTGCCCCGCGGGGCTGTCGATGAGATCGAGCGAGGCGCCGTCGATGGGGGCGAAGGCGAGGCCCGCCTCGCGGGCCCAGCCTTCGAAGCGCGGCGCCGTCGCCAGCGTCACGGCGTGGCCGGCCGCCCGCAGCGCGAGACCGAGCGCCACGAAAGGCTCGACATCGCCGCGCGAGCCGTAGGTCAGAAGCAGAAGTCGTGCCATGAAGGCCCCCCTCGGGAGGCAAGGTGCCGCGCGGCGCCGCTCCGGTTCAACCGGAGGCGCGGATCATCGGCGCGGCGGGGAAGCTGGCTGGGGAGGCAGGACTCGAACCTGCAACCTACGGTACCAAAAACCGGCGCGCTACCATTGCGCCACTCCCCAGCAGCGAGCCGTTCTCTACGAAAACACCCGATGGGACGCAAGGGGCGAAATCGGGGGAGTTTGCCAGGGGCCGGGCGCCTCACTCATGCGCCGCCTCGTTGCTCAGAAGGTCTTGTTCGCGGCCGCGTTCGGCATCGGCGATCCTGTCGAGCGCGCCGTCGGCATCGGCGGTGACGGCGGCCACCGGCTCTGCCCCTTCGCGGGGGGTGGCGGGGGCGCCCTGGGCCTCGCCGCGGCCTTCCGACAGGGTTTCGAGACTGCCGGCGATGTTCACATTGTAGGTGTCACTCGGCATGTCGATGCCGGCCTCGGTGAAGGCGAGCATGACCTGCCGCATCGCCTCGCCCCGCGCCTTCAGGATCGAGGTCTCGCGCTGGTCGATCCAGCCGACGGTGGTGATCTCCACCCCGCCGGGCTTCACCTCGCCGAGCCAGGCCTGGGCGCCGGGCGTCTCCAGCACGAAGGGCAGCGCCTGCACCGTCTCCGCCGCCAGCTCGCTCGCGGCCATGAGGTCGACGGCCGGATCCACCGTCAGCGTGAAGAGGAAGCGCCGCTCGACGTTCTGCGTGTAGTTGACGATCCGGCTCTTGAAGACGGTCGCATTGGGGATGCGGATGTGGTTGCCGTCGAAGGAGAGGATGATCGTCGCCCGCGAGGTCAGTCGGATCACCTTGCCCTCGTCACCGCCGATCTCGATCACGTCGTTCGGCCGGAAGGGCTGGCGGATCGAGAGCATGACGGACGCGATGTAGTTCTCCACCGTGTCGCGCACGGCGAAACCGACGGCGAGGCCGACGATGCCGGCGGCGCCGAGGATGGTGCCGAGAAGCGCCGAGGCATCGGCCACATCTAGCGCCAGCACGATGGCGATGACGATGAAGACCACCATCACCGCCTGCCGGTAGAGATTGGCGATGAAGGCATTGGGCGCCAGCCGCTCCCAGGGCTGCTTCATGCGCGAGAGCCCGGCGCCGATGGCGACGATGGCCACGAAGAGAAGGATGGCGATGAGCAGGAGCGGCAGCGCCGTATAGACCTGCCACATCCGCGCCTGGAAGCGCTCGAGCGCCGGGTTGAGCTTGCGCGCGAGGTCCGCCGTCTCCGCCGCCTGGTTGCGGATGGCGACGACCCCGTCAATCCGGGCGGCGAGGTCGCTGAGCGCCTCCGCCTCGGTCAGCGAATCGGTGGTGCCGCGGAACGTGACGATGCCATGGGTGACGACGACGGTGACATCCTCGTAGCCGCCCAGATCGGCGAGGATCTCGCGGATGCGCGTGGCGATGGCGGCATCGGTGGCGCCGTCGCTTTCCGCCGAGATCGGGCCGGTCGGGGTGACCTCCTGCGCCGTGGCGGCGGAGGGGGCGAGGGCGGGCAGCAGGAGCAGCACGCAGAAAATCAGGCGAATCAAGGGCATGAGGCAATTCCGTCGGGCACGAATGGGCGGAGCCTAACGGCGGCCGGCGGCCGGGGGAAGCCTCGGGGCGCCGCGAGCGCCCCGCCAGTAGGACCGCCCGGCGGCACGCCCCTCACCCGCGCCAGCCGAGCCCCGCCTCGACCGCGCCCCTCGGGCGGTAATTGGCGCTGACCCAGCCGGCATAGCCTGCCGCATCCAGCGCCGCGAAGAAGGCGGGATAGTCGATCTCGCCGCCCGCGGGCTCACCCCGCCCCGGCGCGCCCGCCACCTGCACATGCCGCACCTGCGGAGCCAGCCGATCCCAGAGGCCCGGCACATCGCCCGTCATCTCGTGCATATGCCAGGCGTCGAAGGCGAGCCCGAGCGAGGGGAGCCCCGCCGCCTCGACGATCTCCGCCGCGAGGAGCGGATCGCCCAGATAGGCGCCCGGATGCACCTTGGGCGAGACCGGGCGGAGGAGGAGCCCGATGCCCTCCGCCGCCTCCGCCGCCTCCGCCGCCTCGGCGAGGTTCTCCAGCAGGCAGCGCCGCGCCGCGTCCCGGTCGGCCCCCTCCGCCACCGCGCCGGTCATCAGCACAAGCTGCTCCGCGCCCAGCGCCCGCGCATAGCGCAGCGATCGACGCAGATCGCCTCGAAAGCGCGTCTCCAGCCCCGGCACCGCCGCGAAGCCGCGCTGGCCGCCGGTGTAGTTGGGCGGCGGGCAGGAGATGGTGGCGACGGTGAGGCCGAGGAGCCGCAGCGCCTCCGCCAGCTCGGGAACGGCGGCGCCGTAGGGGTCGGGGATGTCGACCGCGGTGAACCCCGCATCGGCGGCCCGCAGCGCGGCCTCGGGAAGGCTGAGCCCCGGCCAGAGCGCCGCGAGATCGGCCGCGAAGCGGGGCATCAGGTCTCGAGCTCGGCGGCGTCGATAAGCGGGAAGAACGCCCCGCCGGAGGCGAGCCCGAAGCGCAGCACCCCGTCCACCTCCCGCCGTTCGCCGATCTCGGCGAGCCGGTAGAAGCTCTTGCGGTCGATGAGCGCCCAGAGCCCGCCGCGGATCAGCACATAGGGCGCCGGCTCGCCCGTCTCGGCGTCGCGCTCGACGCGGATCGGGTGATCCTCCCCCGCCGTCGCGCGGTCGCCGAGGTTGGTGAGGAAGGTGAGCCCGCCCTCCCCCCGCTCGAAATCGACGGCCATGAAGGGCGCGTCCTCCACCTGGATGCGCACCTTCTCGACCGGGGTGACGAGGAAGTAGTCCTCCCCCTCGCGCTTCAGGATCGTCGAGAAGAGCCGCACCAGCTCCGGCCGGCCGATGGGCGTGCCGAGGTAGAACCACGTGCCGTCCCTTGCGATCCGCATGTCGAGATCGCCGCAGAAGGGCGGGTCCCATTTCTCGACCGGCGGCAGGCCGCGCCCGCCCGCCGCGCGCGCGGCAGCGGCGATGCGGCCGGCGGCTTCGCCCGGGTGACCGCCCGTCTCCGGGTGGAACAGGCGGCGATCTCTCTGGAATGTGTTGGCCATGGGATTTGCGCCGCGTATCAGAATGCTGGCAGGGTAGCAGCGTTACGCCGAGGGCCAAGGAGAATTCACATGCAAGCCGAGGAAGACCTCGTCGCCTCCATCGAAAGCCTGGGCGCCCGCCTGGGCGAGGCAAGGGCCGCCATCGCCCGCCGCTTCATCGGTCAGGAGCGGGTCGTCGACCTGTCGCTCGCCGCGCTCGTCTGCGGCGGCCATGCGCTGCTCGTCGGCCTCCCCGGCCTCGGCAAGACCCGCCTGGTGGACACGCTGGCCACCGTCATGGGCCTGCAGCCGAGCCGCATCCAGTTCACGCCCGACCTCATGCCGGCGGACATCCTCGGCTCCGAAGTGCTCGAGACCGCCGCCGACGGCGGGCGGTCCTTCCGCTTCATCGAGGGCCCGATCTTCTGCCAGCTCCTGATGGCCGACGAGATCAACCGCGCCTCGCCGCGGACGCAATCGGCGCTTCTTCAGGCCATGCAGGAGCGCGAGGTGACCATCGCCGGCACCCATCACCCGCTCGGCCGCCCCTTCCATGTGCTCGCCACGCAGAACCCGATCGAGCAGGAGGGTACCTATCCGCTGCCCGAGGCCCAGCTCGACCGGTTCCTGATGCAGATCGACGTGCCCTACCCCAGCCGCAGCGCCGAGACCGAGATCCTGCTCGCCACCACCGGCTCCGAGGATGCGGCGACCCACGCCGTCTTCTCCGGCGAGGAGCTGATCGCCGCGCAGGCGCTTTTGCGGCGGATGCCGGTCGGCGAGGGCATCGTCGAGATGATCCTCGATCTTGTCCGCGCATGCCGGCCGGGCGAGCCCGAGGCGCCCGACTACGTGCGCGCCTCGCTTTCCTGGGGCCCCGGCCCGCGCGCCGCGCAGGCGCTGATGCTGGCCGTGCGCGCCGAGGCGCTGATCCACGGCCGCCTCGCCCCCTCCGCCGAGGATGTCGCCCGGCTGGCGCCGCCGATCCTCAAGCACCGCATGGCGCTCGGCTTCGCGGCGCGGGCGCGGGGCGAGAGCCTCGACGGCCTGATCGACCGCGTGACCGAGGAGGTCACACGGATCGGCCGCGCCGCGTGAGCTCCGCCGCCGATCTCCGCTCGGGTGCCGAGGCGCTGGCCGCCCCGCTGCCGCCGCTCCTCGCCTCGGCCGAGCAGCTCGCGGCGAGCGTGGCTCTGGGCCAGCACGGTCGGCGCCGGGCGGGCATCGGCGACAGCTTCTGGCAATACCGCCCGAGCCATCAGGGCGACCCGGGCCACCGGATCGACTGGCGCCGCTCGGGCAAGACCGACCAGACCTTCGTCGCCGACAAGGAATGGCAGATCGCCCAGTCGGTGACGCTCTGGGTCGACCGCTCCGCGGCGATGCGCCACGCCTCCTCCAACCGCCTGCCGCAGAAGGCGGAGCGCGCCCGGCTTCTGGCGCTTGCGCTCGCCAGCCTCATGATCCGCGGCGGCGAGCGGGTGGGGCTCACCGGCTCCACCGCCTCGGGCCGCGGCCTGCCGCCCCGGCCGGGAGAGACCCAGCTCACCCGCCTCGCCCAGGCGCTGACGGAGGAAGAGGCCGAGGATTACGGCCTCCCCGGCCACGAGGGCCTGCCGCCCCATTCCCGCAGCGTCTTCCTCAGCGATTTCCTGGCGGACCCGGGCCCGGTGGAGGCCGCCGTCACGCGCGCCGCCGACCAGGGCATCCGCGGCGCGCTCCTGCAGGTGCTGGACCCGGAGGAGCAAAGCTTCCCCTTCCGCGGCCGCACGCTCTTCGAGAGCGGCACCGGCGCGCTCCGCCACGAGACGCTGAAGGCCGACGCGCTCCGCCAGCGCTATCTGGATCGCCTCGCCGAGCGGCAGGACAGGCTTGCCGCCCTCGCCCGGCTGACCGGCTGGCTCTTCACGACCCATGTCACCTCCGAGCCCGCCGCGCCCGCGCTCCTGTGGCTCTACACCGCGCTGGACCAGCGCGCCTGACATGATGCCCTCCGCCCTCCCCTCCCTCGCCCCGGCCCCATCCGTGCCCTTCGGTCGCGCCGCCCTGCCCTCGCGCCGGCGCCGCCTTCATCTGGCCATAAGTATCGCCGGGGGGCTCGGGGGGCTGGCCCCCCGACCGCCGCAACCAGGACCGACCCGATGACCCTTCTCGGCCCCCTCGGGTTCACCGCCCCCTGGCTGCTTCTCGGCCTCGTCCTTTTGCCGCTTCTCTGGCTGATCCTGCGTGCGATCCCGCCCGCGCCGATCCGCCGGCGCTTTCCGGCGGTCGCGCTGCTCCTCGGCCTCGGCGATGACGAGACGCAGACCGACCGCACCCCGTGGTGGCTCCTCCTTCTGCGGCTTCTTGCCCTCGGCCTCGTCATCCTCGGCTTCGCGGGGCCGGTGCTGAACCCCTCCGAGCGCGCCCCGGGCACGGGGCCGCTCCTCGTTCTCACCGATGCGACCTGGGCCGATGCGCCCGACTGGGCCGAGCGGCAGGGGCGGATCGAGGTACTCCTCTCCGAGGCCCGCCGCCTCGGGCGCCCCGTGGCGCTGGTGGCGCTCACCGACCTGCCGCCCGAAGGCCCCGTCTTCACCCCGGCCGAGGCGCTCGCGCCGACGCTGCCCGGGCTCCAGCCGGCTCCCTTCGAGCCGGCCGACCCGGCCGATTTCGCCGCCAGCCTCACCGGCAGCTTCGAGACCATCTGGCTCTCCGACGGGCTGGCCCGCCCCTCGCGCGGGCCGCTCCTTGAGGCGCTGCAATCCCACGGGCCGGTCCGCGTCCACCAGACGCCGCGCACGATCCTCGCGCTCCGCCCGCTCCGCAGCGAAAGCGGCGAGGTGGTGCTCTCCGCCACGCGCACGCCCGTCGGGCCGGAGCTCGAGGTCGCCGCCGCCGCCATCGGGCTCGACCCCTCCGGGCTCGAGCGCCCGCTCGAGGAGGTCACGCTCCACTTCGCCGCCGGCGCGGCGGAGGCGGAGGTGCGGCTCGACCTGCCGCCCGAACTCCGCAACCGGCTGACCCGCGTCGAGCTGCCCGGCCGCCGCTCCGCCGCCGCCGTGCAACTCACCGGCGATGCGCTCCGCCGCCGCGAGATCGCGCTCCTCGACGGCGGCTCCTCGGGCGAGCTGCCGGAGCTCCTCTCGCCGCTGCACTACCTGCAGGAGGCGCTGGAGCCCTCCGCCGACCTCACCCAGGGCACGCTGGGCGATGTGATCCTCGCCAATCCCGATGCCATCATCCTCGCCGATGTCGCCGAGATCCCGGCCGAGGAGGCGGAGGCGCTGGTGACCTGGGTTGAGGAGGGCGGCCTTCTCCTCCGCTTCGCCGGGCCGCGCATGGCGGCCGCCGATACGCCGGCGGGCAAGACCGATCCGCTCCTGCCCGTGCGGCTGCGCGCCGGGGGCCGCTCCGTCGGCGGCGCCATGAGCTGGGGGGAGCCGAAGGCGCTCGCGCCCTTCGAGGCCGGCTCGCCCTTCTACGGCCTGCCCGTCCCCGCAGACATCGCCGTCCGCGCCCAGGTGCTGGCCCAGCCCGGGCCGGACCTCGCCCCCAGCGTCATCGCGTCGCTGGCCGACGGCACGCCGCTGGTGACGCGGAAGGAGATGGGCGCCGGGCAGGTGATCCTCTTCCATGTCACGGCGAATGCCGAATGGTCATCACTGCCGCTCTCCGGCCTCTTCGTGCAGATGCTGGAGCGGCTGGCGCTGACCGCCGGCGCCCCCGGCGAGGCGGCGGAGGCGCTCGAGGGCACCACCTGGCAGCCCGAACATTTCACCGATGCCTTCGGCCGGCTCCAGCCCGCCACCGATGCGCCCGGCGTCGCCGGCGCGGCGCTGGCCGAGGGGCCTTTGGGGCCGGAGCGGCGGCCGGGGCTCTATACCTCCGGCGAGCGGGCGCTCGCCATCAACGTCGGCACCGACGAGACGGCGCTTGCCCCCGCCACCTGGCCCGACGATGTGCCGGTGGAGGGCATGGCCGCCCGCGCCGAGCTGCCCCTGCAGGGCGCGCTCCTGACCGTGGCCCTCGGCCTCCTCCTCCTCGACCTCGTGGCCTCGCTGGCGCTTGCCGGGCGGCTTCGCGGCGGGCGTGCGGTCGCCGGCGCCCTCGCCCTCGGGCTCGCGGTCACGCTCGCGCCCTCCGGCCCCCGGGCTCAGGAGGCGGGCCCGCAAGGGCCCGATGACTTCGCCGCCGCCGCCACGGCGGAGGTGGTGCTCGCCCATGTGATCACGGGCGATGCGCGGCTCGACGAGCTGGCGGAGGCCGGCCTCCGCGGCCTCGGGCAGACGCTCTTTGCCCGCACCTCCATCGAGCCCGGGCCCCCCATGGGCGTCGATATCGAGCGGGACGAGCTCGCCTTCTTCCCGCTCCTCTACTGGCCCGTGACGGCCGACGCGGCCCTCCCCTCCCCCGCCGCCTATGACAAGCTCAACCGCTACCTGCGCGGCGGCGGCATGATCGTCTTCGACACGCGCGATTCCGATCTCGGCAGCTTCGGCGGCGGCACCCCCGAGGGGCGGATGCTGCAGGCCATCGCCCGGCCGCTCGACATCCCGCCCCTGGAGCCGCTGCCGCCCGACCATGTGCTCACCCGCAGCTTCTACCTCCTCCAGGATTTCCCCGGCCGCTATGCGAGCCATGACATCTGGGTGGAGGCGGCGCCGCCGGATGCGCAGGCGCTGGAGGGCATGCCCTTCCGCAATCTCAACGACGGCGTGACGCCGGTGGTGATCGGCGGCAATGACTGGGCGGCCGCCTGGGCGGTGGACGATCTCGGCGCGCCGCTCCTGCCCATCGGGCGGGGGCAGACGGGCGAGCGGCAGCGCGAGCTGGCTTTGCGCTTCGGGGTGAACCTCGTCATGCATGTGCTGACGGGCAACTACAAATCCGACCAGGTCCATGTTCCGGCCCTTCTTGAAAGGCTCGGGCAATGACCGGCACGCTGATCTTCGACCCGCTTCTCACCTGGCCCGTCGTCTGGGTGGCCGCCGCGCTCGGGCTCCTCGGCCTCGTCCTGTCGCTCTGGCGCCGCCAGCGGGGCGCGCTCTTCCGCGGCCTCGCCGCCGCCGTGCTCGTCCTCGCGCTCTCCGGCCCCTCCCTGCAGGAGGAGGAGCGGCAGGCGCTCTCCGATATCGTCATCGCGGTGGTGGACGAGAGCGCCAGCCAGCGCATCGCCACCCGCCCCGACCAGAATGAGGAGGCGCTCGCCCATCTCCGCCGCGCCGTCGCGGCCCGCGAGAATACCGAGCTGCGCGTCGTGACCATCGGCGACGGCGAGGAGGATTCCGGCACGCTCCTGATGACCGCCCTCACCGAGGCCATCGCCGAGGAGCCGATGGGCCGCATTGCCGGCGTGGTGCTCCTCTCCGACGGGCGGCTCCATGACCTCGAGCGGGCGCCGGTGCTGCCGGCGCCGACGCATCTCCTCCTCACCGGCGAGCCGGAGGATTGGGACCGGCGGCTCATCGTGAGGAACGCCCCCGATTTCGCCATTCTCGGAGAGCAGATCTCGCTGACGCTCCGGCTGGAGGATCAGGGCGCCGCGCCGGACGATGGCGGATCCATCCCGCTCTCGATCTCGATCGACGGGGCGGAGCCGCTGCAGTTCGAGGTGCCGGCCGGCGAGGATGTCGACCTGCCGCTGACCCTGCCGCATGGCGGCATGAACGTGCTGCAGTTCTCGACCCCCGTGGTCGAGGGCGAGCTGACTGGCCGCAACAACGAGGCCGTCGTGCAGATCAACGGCGTGCGCGACCGGCTGCGGGTGCTGCTCGTCTCCGGCGAGCCCCATGCGGGCGAGCGAACCTGGCGGAACCTCCTGAAGGCCGATGCCGCCGTCGACCTCGTGCATTTCACGATCCTGAGGCCGCCGGAGAAGCAGGACGGCGTGCCGGTGGATGAGCTCTCGCTCATCGCCTTCCCGACCCGCGAGCTGTTCCTCGAAAAGATCGACGAATTCGACCTCATCGTCTTCGACCGCTACTCGCGGCGCGGCATCCTGCCGACGGAATACTTCGAGAATATCGCCAATTACGTGCGCTACGGCGGCGCCATCCTTGTCGCCTCCGGCCCCGAATATGCCGGCGCCGCCTCGATCTACCGCTCGCCGCTCGGCTTCGTCCTGCCCGCTGCGCCAACCGCGCGGCTGGTGGAGAACGCCTTCGCGCCCCGCCTGACGGCGCCGGGGCTGCGCCATCCGGTCACTGCGGCGCTGGACGGCGCCAACGAGACGGTGGAGGACGACCCGACCTGGGGCCGCTGGTTCCGCCAGGTGGAGGTCGAGCCGGTGCCGGGCACCGAGATCGTCATGGAGGGCGAGGAGGGCCAGCCGCTTCTGGTGCTCAGCCGCGTCGGCGAAGGGCGCGTTGCCCTTCTCGCCTCGGACCAGGCCTGGCTCTGGGACAGGGGCTACGAGGGCGGCGGGCCCCAGCAGGAGCTGCTCCGCCGCCTCGCGCATTGGCTGATGAAGGAGCCCGAACTTGAGGAGGAGAGCCTCTGGGCCGAGCCCTCCGGTCAGACCATGCGCATCATCCGCCGCACGATGGCGGAGGAGACGCCGCCCGTCACCGTGACGGGCCCGGACGGCACGTCGAGCGACGTCGTGCTGGAGGAGGTCTCCCCCGGCCGGTTCGAGGCCCTTTGGGAGGCGCCGGAGATGGGGCTCTACCGGCTCTCCGACGGCGAGGAGGAGACGGTGATCGCCCTCGGCCCCGCCGCGCCGCGGGAGTTCGAGGAGACCATCGCCTCCGGCGCCGCGCTGGAGCCCCTTTTGGCCGAGACCGGCGGCGCCGTAGTGCCGGTGTCGGACGGCCTGCCGTCCCTCCGCGAGGTGCGCCCCGGCCGCCCGGCCGCCGGCCGCGGCTGGATCGGCATCACCCCGCGCGGCGCCTACCGGGCGACGGACCTGCGGGTCTCGCCGCTCCTGCCGGCCTGGGCCTTCCTGCTGCTCGCCGCCGGGCTGGTGCTGGCCGCCTGGATCCGCGAGGGGCGGCGGCTGTAGGGCCCGGTCAGGGTTATTCAGCAGAGCGCCTGCGGCGCATTCCTTTCAGTGTAATGGGGGCTTTGCCCCCAAACCCCCAGGATTTTCTGGAGCAAAGACATGGGGGCGATTTTTCTGGACGGGGGCGCGGCGGCCGTTGGATGTTTCCGGCATTCAATTTTGCTGAGGCATTCACATGAGCGATTACGATGTGGTGGTGATCGGCGCCGGCTCGGCGGGGCTGGCGGCGGCGAAGGCGCTGAAGGCGGGCGGGAAATCCGTCATGGTGCTGGAGGCGATGGGGCGGATCGGCGGGCGGGCCTGGACGACGTCGGACTGGTTCGGCCTGCCCTTCGACGTGGGCTGCGCCTGGCTCCATGCGGCGGACCGCAACCCCTATTTCCCCGAGGCCGAGGAAGCGGGCTGGACGCTCCATCATCACGAGATGTCGCTCGACCATCTCTACCATGGGGCACTGAAGGCCACCCCCGAGCAGCTGGCCGAGATGGGGCGCGCGGAGGCGGAGCTCGCCGCTGCGCTGGACGCATATGACGGATCGGGCGACGACCGGCTGTCGTCGCTCCTGACCGAGGCCCATGCGCATCGCGCCGCCTCGACCTTCGCGGGGCCGATGGATTTCGCCCAGGACGATGACGAGATCTCCATCGCCGATTTCCGGGCGGCCGCCGATCTGGACCCGAACTACTTCACGAAGGAGGGCTTCGGGGCGCTCGTCGCGCGATTCGGGATCGGCGTGCCGGTGACGCTGGAGGCCCCCGTCCGCTGCATCCGCTGGGGCGGGGCGGGCGTCACCGTCGAGGGAGACTTCGGCACGATCCGGGCGCAGCACTGCATCGTCACCGCCTCCCCCGCCGTTCTGGCTTTCGAGGAGATCGCCTTCGACCCGCCGCTCCCCGAGCGGCATCTGGAGGCGGCACATGACCTGCCGATGGGGCTGCTCACCAAGATCCCGCTGATGGTGGAGGGAGAGCGGCTCGGCCTGAAACCCTTCGACGACCTACTGATCGAGCGCCATGCGCGGCACGACATCTTCTTCCTCGCCTTCCCCTTCGATCTCGACCTCATGGTCGGCTTCGTCGGTGGCGACTTCGCCTGGGAGATGGAGGCGGCCGGCGAGGCGGCGGCCGTCGATTTCGCCACCGACCGGCTGGCGGCGATCTTCGGCAGCGACCTGCGCCGGGCCGTCACCCGCGGCCACATGACCCGATGGAGCGGCGAGCGCTGGGTGCGGGGCGCCTATGCGGCGGCGCGGCCGGGGCGGGCGGGGGCGCGGGGCGTGCTTGCCGAGCCGCTGGCGGAGAAGATCTTCTTCGCCGGCGAGCATCTCGCCGGGCCGCTCATGCAGACCTGCGGCGGGGCGCGGCTGTCGGGCGAGGCGGTGGCGGCGGCGCTCCTCGGCGCCTGACGAGAAAAGGGGCGCCCCGAAAAGCGCCCCTTGATAATGTCCGGCGAGAGATCGCCGCGGTCAGTGCAGCTTCTGCTCCACGGTGCCGATCGACTCGTCGATGAGCCTCGAGCCCTCGGACTTGCCGACGTGATCGGCAATCACCTCGCGGGCCGCAGCCATGGCGATGGCGACGGCGCTGTCGCGCACCTCGCGGATCGCCGCGGCGCGGGCGCTCTCGATCTGCTCCTCGGCGCCGGCCAGCTTGCGGGCGACCGAGCTGGCGATCTCCGCCTTCGCGGCCTCGGCGGCGTCGGCCGCCTCGGATTTCGCATTGGCGACGATGCGCTCCGCCTGGGCCTCGACCTCCTTGTGCTTGCGCTCGTAGGAGGCGAGCAGGGCCTGGGCCTCCTCGCGGAGGGCGCGGGCCTCTTCGAGCTCGGACTTGATGGTCTCGCCGCGGGCGTCGAGCATCTTGCCGATCATGCGCGGCACGCGGAAGTAGAGCAGCACGCCGATGAAGACGATGAACGCCAGCAGCACCACGAAGTCGGTGTTGTAGAGCGACAGGAAGGCGTCGTGTCCGCCTTCGCTCACCGTCGCCTCTTCCGCCGCCTCCTGCGCCCAGAGCGGCGCGGCGGCGAAGAGTGCGGGGGCAGAGATCATGAGCTTGCGCATGGCGTTATCCCTTCACCCTTGCATCGACCGCCGCAGCGGCCTTCGACGGATCGGCGCCGGCCCCGAAGGAGGCGACGATCTCGCGGGCCGTCTCGCGGGCCACCTCGGCGGCGGCCTCCTTGGCCTCGGCGCGGATCGCCTCGATCTCCTTCGCGCTCTCGGCGGCGCGGGCGGCGATCTCGGCATCGGCCTTGTCCAGCTCGGTCTTCAGCTCGGCCTGGATCTCGGCCCGGGCCTCTTCCGCAATGCGGTTCGCTTCGGAGCGGGCCTCGGCCAGCGCCTTCTCGTAGGAGGCCTCGGCCTCCTGCGCCTTGGATTTCAGTTCCTCGGCGGAGGCGAGATCCTTGGTGATCGTCCCGGCCCGTTCCGCCAGCACCGAGCCGATGCGCGGCAGGGCGATGCGGGACAGGATGAAGTAGATCACCAGAAGGGTGATGGCCAGCCAGAAGATCTGGTTGGGAAAGGTCGAGAAGTCGAGCTGGGGCATGCCCGTCTCGGCCGCATGCGCGACCGTCTCGCCTTCGAGATGGCCGGGCTCGCCGAGTGCGTTGATGCCGCCCTCGACATGCTCGCCGGCCTCGTGGTCGATGACCTCGTCGATGACGTCTTCTTCCATGTCCGCCTCCGGGTAAATGTCAGGCCGGGCGCGCGCGTCGCGCCCCCGGCCCCGTCAAGGAGTTGCCTGTGAAGGCTCTCTTAGACGGCGAACATCAGCAGGAGGGCGACGAGGAAGGCGAAGATGCCGAGCGCTTCGGCAAAGGCGATGCCGATGAAGAGCGTGGCGGTCTGGCTGGCCGCGGCAGAGGGGTTGCGCAGGGCGCCGGCGAGGTAGTTGCCCGCGACGTGGCCCACACCGATGGCGGCGGTGCCCGAACCGATGGCGGCGAGGCCGGCGCCGATGAGCTGGCCCATTTCTGCGATATTGCCTTCCATGATCTTACTCCTTGAGGATGGAATGGATGTCGTTGGGTCTGCCCGGCCCGTCAGTGGCCCGGATGCAGCGCGTCCTTCAGATAGACGCAGGTGAGGATGGCGAAGACATAGGCCTGGATGCAGGCCACCAGCACTTCGAGCCCGTAGATCGCCGTGATGGCGAGCACAGAGAGCGGCGAGATCACCGCGATGGCGGCGAAGCCGGCGAAGACCTTCATGACGGCGTGGCCGGCCATGATGTTGCCGCCAAGCCGGATCGAGTGGCTCACGGGCCGCACGAAATAGGAGATCAGCTCGATCACCGCGAGGATCGGCCGGAGCGCCAGCGGCGCCGAGGAGACCCAGAAGAGCCCGAGGAAGGCCGTGCCGTTCTTGACGAAGCCGAGAATGGTGACGCTGAGAAACACCGCCAGCGCCAGGACGCCGGTCACGGCGATATGGCTGGTGGTGGCGAAGCTCGTCGGGATCAGCCCCAGCACGTTCGCGAAGAGGATGAAGACGAACAGCGTCATGATATAGGGGAAGTAGCGCAGCCCGTCCTTGCCCGCGACGTCTTCCACCATCTTGTAGGTGAAGCCGTAGAGCATCTCGGCCGCCGATTGCACGCGGGAGGGCACCATGGCCCGGCCGCGGGTGCCGATGACGAGAAGGAGCACGATCGCGAGGACGGTCAGGGCCATCCAGAGCGTGACGTTGGTCAGGGTGAACCAGCGGACGGGGCCGTCCCCGAAGAGCGGCTCGACGATGAACTGGTCGAGCGGGTGAAAGACGAGTTCGCCCTCTGCCGACGGCTCAGCCATTGTCATCCCCTTGTCCTTTGGGCGCCTGCCCGCCGTTGCCGATCTCTCTGGCCGTGCGGAGCATCACGTTGATGCCGGCCGCGAGGCCAAACAATACGAAGAGCACCAGAAAGATGGGCATCGTGCCGAAAAGCCGGTCGAGCCCGTATCCGATGCCGAAGCCGATCGCCAGACCGGCCACGAGTTCGATCACCATCCGCCAGGCGATCTGCCCTTGCGAATAATGGTCTTCCTGATGCGGCTTCTCCGGCTCCTTTCCCGCGGCACGGGCCAGCCTGTCCTCAAGAGCCTTGAGGCGGTCGGCGTCGCTTTGGTTGGGGTCTGACAAGAGGGTCCCGCATCCGGTTTTCGAGAACGGTTGCTAGTTTGTGAACGCCAGTGAGTCAAGCACGGGGGAACCGACACTAACTCCCTAATAAATAGTCACTTCCTCGCGTTTCCACTCCCGGGAGCCCCCGCCCCTCCCCGCCACGACATTCAACCTTTCGGTTGAGGTTTCCGCCCGTCCGGCCCTAATGGCGGCATGGCGCCGCCCCTCGACATCGTCTTTGCCGCCCTCGCCGACCCGACGCGGCGGGCGATCCTGACCATGCTTCTGGAGGATGACATGGCGGTCACCGACGTGGCCGCCCCCTTCGAGATGTCGCTCGCCGCCATCTCGAAGCACCTGACGGCGCTGGCCGGCGCCGGGCTCATCACCCGCGAGAAGCGCGGCCGCATCACCTGGTGCAAGCTGGAGCCCGAGGCGCTGCGCGAAGCCTCCGTCTGGATGGCCGGCTTCGGGATGATGGAGGCGCTCGACCTCGACGCCTTCGAGCGCTTCCTCGAGATCGAACTCGCCCCCGAAAGCCCCACCCCCGATCCCCCGTCCTGACCGGATCCCTTTCATCTGGCCATAAATACCTCGGAGGTGTGGAGGCAGAGCCTCCACCGTACTCAAAGAAACGCGCCGCAGGCGCTCCATTGAACAGCCGCTCCGCCCTTCACAAACCCCGCCACAAGGGCTATCCCCCGCCATCCATCTCAAGCCCCCGGAGCCCCCAATGCCCAGCCGTGCCGGTTTTGTCGCCCTGATCGGCGAGCCCAATGCGGGCAAGTCGACGCTCATGAACCGCATGGTCGGGGCCAAGGTCTCGATCGTCACCCACAAGGTGCAGACGACGCGGGCGCGGATCCGGGGCGTGGCGCTCTCCGGCGAGGCGCAGATCGTCTTCGTCGACACGCCCGGGCTCTTCCGCCCCCGCCGCCGGCTCGACCGCGCCATGGTCGCCGCCGCCTGGGGCGGCGCCGGGGATGCCGATGTCATCGTCCTCCTCATCGAGGCGCATCGCGGGCTGACGCCCGGCGTCGAGGCGATCCTCGAGAAGCTCGCCGAGGTCGCCGGCCCCCGCCCCGTGGCGCTCGCCGTCAACAAGATCGACAAGGTAAAGGCCGAGGCGCTCCTCGCCCTCACCGAGAAGATGAACGCGCTCTATGCCTTCGAGCGGACCTTCCTCATCTCGGCCGAGCGCGGGCATGGCTGCGAGGATCTGAAGCTCTGGCTGGCCGACCAGCTCCCCGAGAGCCCCTGGCTCTATCCGGAAGACCAGATCGCCGACCTGCCGCTGCGCATGATCGCCTCCGAGATGACCCGCGAGAAGCTGACGCTCCGGCTCCATCAGGAGCTCCCCTACGAGCTGACGGTCGAGACCGAGAGCTGGCAGGAGCGCGACGACGGCACGGCACGGATCGACCAGGTGATCTATGTGGCGCGCGACGGCCACAAGGGCATCGTCCTCGGCAAGGGCGGCGAGACGATCAAGGCCGTCTCCAAGGCGGCGCGGGAGGAGCTGAACGAGTTCCTCGGCCGCAAGGTCCACCTCTTCCTGCAGGTGAAGGTCCGCCCGAACTGGCTGGAAGAGAGCGAGCGCTATTCCGAGATGGGGCTCGACTTCAAGGACGGCGCCTGATGGAGGGGCGGCTGGCGACCGGCCTCTGGGTCGCCGCCTACCGCAAGCGGCTCGAGCTGGCCGGCATCCCGGCCTATGTCACCGCCCGCGGCGACGACACCGCCGGCGCCGTGCTGGTGAAGCTGGCCCTGCTCGATGGCACCGCGAAACTCTACCAGCGAACATGGGATTACCAGACCGACAGCCGCGGCTGGACGCTGCTTACCGAGGGGCCGGAGGCGGAGGTCGACGACAGCGCCCGCCGCCAGCGCGGCATGGATCCGGACCTCTGGGTCATCGAGATCGAGGATCGTCAGGGCCGGACCCTGCTGGACGAAGACGGCCTCTCGTAGCGCCCGAGCGCCCGGGCGAGGGCGACCAGCGCCAGCCCCGCCAGCCAGAACGCTCCGAAGAAACCGATGAGATTGCGGATCGACTCGCCCCAGCCGAGCTCCGGCATGTTCAGGAACCCGTAGGGCCACCAGCCCGTGGCGAAGCCGAGCGCGATGGTGACGACCGCATAGGCGGCGAGCCAGATGAGCCAGCGGGCGGCGGCGCTCCAGGGCAGCCCCGCCTTGGGCGCGAAGGCCAGCCACCAAAGGGCGGTGGCGACGGGCAGCGCCGCGTGCTGGGCGTAGCTTACGGCCTTGTCGAAGCCGGTGGCGCTGCCGCCGCCGAGGATGGTGAAGAACACCACGCCGACGATCCCCAGCCAGAGCACCATCCCCGCCGCCCAGACCCGCCCCGGCGCCCGGCCAGTGAGCGCGATGCGGCAGAAGCCGAAGAGCACCAGCCAGATCGTCAGATCCGAGAAATACCGAGCCCGCGAGGCCAGCGCCGCCAGCCCCTCCGCCGCGACGGCCGGAACAATGTCGACGGCCTCGACGGCGAGGAAGAGGAGGGCGACGAGGGCGGCGGCAAGGCGGGCGGGGCGGGTCATGGGGCAGTGATGCAACGGGCGCGCGAGGCGGGCAAGCAGGGGGAGCGGCGGAGAGGTGCGGGGGCTGTCTGCCCCCCGCGCCCCCCGAAGGGTATTTGGAAAGGGGCAGAGGCAGGGGGGATTGAGGGGGAGGGAGGCGCTCGTCGGAGGAGCGAAAGGCCGTGTCTGGGGGCCGGTCAGGCCGGAGCGCCCGGGGGGAGCGGCGCGGGCGGAAAGGCGCAAAGGCAGGGGAGCGCTGGACGGCGGCGGCGGGGCGGCGGATGATGCGGCCCATGGAATGGCGGGATGAAGGTTTCGTGCTCTCGGTGCGGCCGCATGGCGAGACGGCGGCGCTCGTCGAGGTGATGTGCGCCGAACACGGGCGCCATGCCGGGCTCGTGCGCGGCGGCATCTCGCGGAAGGCCCGGCCGCATCTGCAGCCGGGGAACACCCTCGACCTCACCTGGCGAGCGCGGCTCTCCGAGCATCTCGGCAGCTTCACCTTCGAGCCGAAGGGCGCCTCGCCGGCGCTGGCCTCGCGGCTCGCCGGGGCCGGGGTGAGCGCCATCTGCGCGCTCCTCTCCGTCACTCTGCCGGAGCGGGACCCGCACCCGGGGCTCTATGCGCAGACCATGGCGCTGATCGGCATGGCGGCCGACCCGCTCTTCCCCCTCGCCTATCTGCAATGGGAGCGGGCGCTGCTGGACGAGATGGGCTTCGGGCTCGACCTCTCGGCCTGCGCCGTCACAGGGGCGACGGAGGGGCTCGCCTATGTCTCCCCCACGTCCGGCCGCGCGGTGAGCCGCGAGGGGGCCGGCGATTACGCGCCGCGTCTCCTGCCCCTGCCGGCGGTGCTGCTGGGGCAGGGCAACGGCGGGCCGGACGAGATCGCCCGGGCGCTCGGTACCACCGGCTGGTTCATCGAGCACCGGCTCCTCGCCAGCACCGACCACGCGCTCCCCCCGGCGCGCGCCCGGCTGGTGGCGGCGATCGAGGCGGGCGCGGGCTAGGCGCCGAACGGCGCCCCCCAAAACGACAAACCCCCGAGGCCATCGCCACGGGGGTCGTCAACTCTACCGTTGCCGGAAGGGAACGCCTGCTTAGAGCAGACCTTCGCGCTGCAGCTTCTTGCGGGCGAGCTTGCGCTGGCGGCGGATCGCCTCGGCCTTCTCGCGCGCCTTCTTCTCGGAAGGCTTCTCGAAATGCTGCCGGAGCTTCATCTCACGGAAGACGCCTTCGCGCTGGAGCTTCTTCTTCAGGGCGCGGAGCGCCTGATCGACGTTGTTGTCGCGGACGGAAACCTGCATGTGGGTGTCACCACCTTTCTTGCTGGATTTTCGGAATCTTGCAGGAGGGCCCCATATAGGGCCCTTCCCGCGACCTGTCCAGCCTCGCCACGCGAGCGGCTTTCCCCGGCGGCCGGAGCTGATAGACAGGGGCGACCCTGACGCCCCGGAGGCCCCCGATGCTCCGCCGCCTGACCGCCGCCCTCTCGCTTCTCGCCGCCCTCGCGGCCCAGCCGGCCGCCGCCGCCTGCGACGCGCCCGACCTTCTCAGCACCATGAGCGCCGGCGAGCGCGACCGCCTCGCGGCCATGGCGGCCGAGATTCCCTATGGCGACGGCATCCTCTGGCGGGCCGACAAGGACGGCCACCGGATCATCCTCGCCGGCACGATGCACCTGCCCGACCCGCGGTCGGACGCGCTCTTCACGCATCTCGCCCGCGTCATGCACGGCTCCGACCTCGCGCTCTTCGAGATGACGCGGACGGAGGAGGCGGAGATGCGCGAGGTGCTGACCGCCGAGCCGGAGCGGATGCTCGTCACCGACGGCCCCGATCTCGAGGCGCGGCTCGATGCCGAGACCTGGGCGGCGCTTTCCGCCGCCGCCGAGGCGCGCGGCATCCCCCCCGCCTTTGCGGCGCGGGTGGAGCCGTGGTTTCTCGTCCTCACCCTTTCCGCCCCGCCCTGCCTGCCGCCGGATGGCGGCGACGGCGGGCTGGATCACCGGCTGATGGACCGGGCGACGGCCGAGGGCATCGAGGTGCGCGCGCTCGAGCCCTGGGACACGCTCCTGCGGATCGTCGCCGAGGCGGACGACAGCCAGGAGCTCGACATGCTCCGTCTGTCGCTCCAGCCGCCCGAGATGCAGCAGCAGCTCTTCAATGCGACCCTCGAGCTCTATTTCGACGAGCGCATCGGCGAGATCATGGCGCTGACCGCGCTCTCGGCCGAGATGTCGCCGGGCATCGACCTCGAAGAGGCGCTCGCCGTCAACGCCGCCGCCGAGGAGGCGCTGCTCTACGGCCGCAACGAGGACTGGCTGCCCCACATCATCGCGGCCGGCGAGGCCAACGCCAAGACCTTCGTCGCCGTCGGCGCCGCGCATCTGCCGGGCGAGCGCGGGGTGCTGCGCGGGCTGGAGGCGGCCGGCTGGACCGTCACGCCGCCGCCCTGACCCCGGCGGGCGCCGCCCCCCGTGACAGCCCCCGCCCCCCCACCTATAAGGCCGGCGACCCTTTCCACCATCCGCAGGATCCGCCCATGACCACGCTCGTTTTCGGCCACAAATCTCCCGATACCGATTCCACCGGCTCGCCGCTGATCTGGGCCTGGTATCTCTCGTCGCATCGGGGCACCCCGGCCGAGGCGCGGCTTCTCGGCAAGCCGAACACCGAGGCGGCCTTCGTGCTCCAGCGCTGGGGTGTGGACGAGCCGCCGCTCCTCGAGGGGATGGACGGCCATGACATCGTCATCGTCGACACCAACAACCCGGCCGAGCTGCCGGAGGGGATCAACGAGGCCTCGCTCGTCCAGATCATCGACCACCACAAGCTGACGGGCGGCATCGAGACGAAGGCGCCGATCGACATCACGATCAAGCCGCTCGCCTGCACGGCGACGATCATGCACAACCTCATGGGCCCCAATGCCGGCGACATGCCGGACGAGATCAAGGGGCTGATGCTCTCCTGCATCCTCTCCGACACGCTGGAATTCCGCTCGCCGACGACGACGGAGCAGGACCGGGCGCTGGCGGAAAAGCTGGCGGGCGAGCTCGGGATCTCGATCCCCGACTATGCCGCCGAGATGTTCGCCGCCAAGAGCGACGTCTCCGCCTTCTCGGATGCCGAGCTCCTGCGGATGGATTCCAAGGAATATGCGGTGGGGGGGACCAGCTTCCGGGTGAGCGTGCTCGAGACGACTTCGCCGGGGATCGTCCTCGACCGGAAGGCCAGCCTGATGGAGAGCATGGGCACCGTCGCCGCCGAGGACGGCGTCGATCAGGTGCTGCTCTTCGTCGTCGACATCCTGAAGGAAGAGGCGACGCTGCTGGTGCCGAACGACCTCGTGAAGAGTGTGGCGGAGAAGAGCTTCGGCGCGACGGTGACGGGCGACAGCGTCGTCCTCCCCGGCATCATGAGCCGCAAGAAGCAGATCATCCCGCAGCTCGCGGTCTGATTTTCGGGGGGGTGGGTTTCAAACCCACCTTCCCCCTCTCCCTTTTCGCGCAAGGCGGGGCCGAAGCACGAGGGTTGCACGAATGGTGGGTTACAAACCCACCCTACGCCTATCGAAGCTACCGGCATCCGAGACCCGTAGGCCGGGCTTCAGCCCGACACCCCCCTCTCCACCTCGCGCACCCCTCGCCGCGCAGGGCGAGCGCCGGCCCGTGGGTTGGCGCTCCTGCGGGTGGTGCGGGGCGCTTTATGGTGCAACCCCGCCCTCGCTCACCGTCGCGCCTGACCTCACCGGAGCGCCGACCCGCGGGACGGGCCGGCGCTCGCCCTGCGCCGTTCCGGCGCGTACCGGGCGGGGAGAAGCACGGATGTTGCGCCCATGGTGGGTTGAAAACCCACCCTACGCCTTTCGGGGCGACCGGCATCGGCCCCGCGTATGGCGGGCTTCAGCCCGCCACCAACGCCCCCCTCAAACCGTCGCCACCACCGCTGGCCGCTCGCGGAAGGTCACGAGCACCACCAGCGCCATGGCCGCCAGCACCGCAGCCATGACCTCGAAGGTCCCGGCATAGCCGAGGGCGCCGATCAGCGGCTGGCTGACGATCGGCGACAGGAACTGGCCGAGGAAGACGCTCGTCGTCACCGCCCCCGCCGCCAGCCCGCGCCGATGCGCCGGCACCACGTCGAGCGCCACCGACAGGAAGGTCGGCCAGACCAGCCCCGCCGCGAGGCCGAGGAGCACGCCGCCGGCCAGCACCGTCCCATAGCCCTCCGCAAGCCCGAAGAGCCCGAAGCCCAGCGCGAAGAGCGCAAAGCCGATGGTCGGCGTCAGCGCCCGCCCGAGCCGCGCCCGGACCCGCCCGTAGGCGAGCGACGAGATCCCGCCGAAGAGCGTCACACCCGCCACCAGCCGCGCGGCATCCGCCGGCGCGTCATGGCCGATGGTGGGGAGGAAATAGGGCATCTGCGTCGGCAGCATGTAGAAGGTCAGGAAGTTGAACCCCGCCAGCAGGATCACGACGCCGAGGAGCAGCCCCCAGCCGCGCTCACCGGCCTCGGCGGGGTCCCGCCGCTCCTGCTCCTCGCCCTTCGGCGGCTCGGGCAAAACGGCCCAGAGCACCGGCAGATAAAGGAGCGCGACCAGATAGATGACGAAGGGCGCGAAGGGCGAGATCCCGGCGATGGCGCCGGCGATGAGCAGAAAGACGAAGCCCGCGAAATTCGTCGCGGCGATCTGCACGCCCATGAACTGGCCGCGCCGCTCTCCATGGAAGTAATCGCCGATCAGCGCCGTCTGCGCCGTCATGATCAGCGCCACGCCGACGCCCAGCACCATCCGGCTGGCGAGGATGAGCGGCAGCGTCGGCAGCCAGAGCCCCCCGGAGCCGGCGACGGCGAAGAGCACGATGCCGATCAGAAGCTGCCGCCGCCGCCCGAAGCGGTCGGCCAGCCAGCCGGCGAAGGGCGCTAGGATCGCCACCAGCAGAGAGGGCGCGGTGACCAGCATCCGCGCCATCAGGTCGGCATGGGGCAGCCCGTCGAAATGGGCGCCGATGCCGGGCAGCGAGGGGCTGATGATCTGGTTGGAGAGGATCGTGAGCGTGGCGGCCAGCAGCAGGCCGATGGCGCGCGGATCGCGCAGGAGAGAGAGCATGGAACGCCTTTCGGACGGCCCGCCCCCCGGGCTCGGCCCCGGGCGGCGGCGAAGATGTCGTCGCGCGGGTCTTGCGCGGCAAGGGGGAGGAGGCCGGCCAGATGCCGGCGGGCCCGCCCAAGCTAGGCCCCCTCCCCCGCCGCCGCAACCCGTGCCCCTCGCCTGCGGGCCGGGCCACTCGTCCTTGCTCAAAAACCTCGCGCGGCAGACAGCCGCGCGCCCCGCCCTCAACGCCCCCCACACAGGCCGCTGCCCGGGCGCGCGGGGTGGGGGGGTGGGAGCGTGCCCGGGCGGCGGCCGGAACGCTGGCCCTGCCTTTGCGTTCCAGCTATGTCCGCCCGGCCAGTGAAGGAGCCCCCATGACCGAGATCATCGCGCGCTTTGAAGAGATATCGGAGCGCTATGCCGCCGCTTTCGTCGACCTCTGGGGCTGCATGCACAACGGCGTCGAAGCCTATCCCGAGGCGGTGGCCGCGATGAGAGGCTTCCGCCGGCAGGGCGGCAAGGTCGTCCTCCTCACCAATGCCCCCCGTCCCCGCGCCCATGTCGCCAAGCAGATCGCCGCGCTCGGCATCCCGGACGACGCCTGGGACACGATCGCCACCTCCGGCGACAGCGCCCGCGCCGCGATGTTCGAGGGCGTCGTCGGCACCAAGGTCTGGTTCATGGGCGAGGAGAAGGACGAGACCTTCTTCGAGCCGATGGAGGTCATCACCGACCCCGCGCCGATCACCACCGTCCCCCTCGAAGAGGCGGAGGGCATCGTCTGCTGCGGGCCGTTCGACCCTTTCGCCGAGCCCGCCACGCTCCGCCCCCAGCTCCTTCTCGCCAAGACGAAGGGGCTCAAGCTCCTCTGCGCCAATCCCGACATCGTCGTCGACCGGGGAGATCAGCGCGAATATTGCGCCGGCGCCGTCGCGCAGCTCTATGAAGACATGGGCGGCACCAGCCTCTACTTCGGCAAGCCGCATCCGCCCATCTACGACCTCGCCCGCCGCCGGCTCGCCGCGCTGGGCGACCTGCCCTCCGACGGGCGCATCATCGCCATCGGCGACGGGATCGCGACGGATATCGCCGGGGCGCTCGGCGAGGATCTCGACTGCCTCTACATCACCGGCGGCCTCGCCGCGGAGGAGACCGAGACGCCGGCGGGCGGCCAGCCCGATCCCGGCGCGCTCAATGCCTTCCTGCAGACCGCCATGCTGACGCCCCCCTATGCGGTGGGCTTCCTGCGCTGAACCGGGGGGCAGGCTCCCGGCTTGCCCCCGCCCCGGCCCCGGTGACGCAAGGGGCACCCGCTCGGGTGCCCTTGCACCCCCCCGCGCGCAGGGCTAGCCATTCGCCATGCGCATCTTCCGCGACAGCCTCTATCTTGAAGACGATGCCAGGGGCGCCGCCGTCGCCATCGGCAATTTCGACGGGGTGCATCTGGGGCACCGCTCGGTGATCGACACCGCCCGCGACGAGGCGGAGCGGATGGGCGTGCCCCTCGGCGTTCTCACCTTCGAGCCGCATCCGCGCGAGGTCTTCGCCCCCGATGCCCCGCCCTTCCGCCTGATGAACGCCGAGACCCGGGCGCACCGGCTGCAGAAGATCGGCATCAACTACCTCTACGAGCTCCCATTCACCAAGGCGCTGGCCACCCTCACGCCCGACGAGTTCGCCCGTGACGTGCTCGCCGGGCAGCTCGGCGTCGGCCATGTCGTCGTCGGCGCCGACTTCCGCTTCGGGCAGAACCGCGCCGGCGATATCGCCATGCTCACCGAGCTCGGGCAGCGCTACGGCTTCGGCGTCACCGCCGCGCCGATCCTCGAACTCGGCGGGATGGAGGTCTCCTCCACCGCGATCCGCGAGGCGCTCACCGAGGGCCGCCCGCGCGACGCCGCCGCCATGCTCGGCCACTGGCACCGGATCGACGGCGAGGTGATCCGCGGCGACCAGCGCGGCCGCGAACTCGGCTTCCCCACCGCCAATCTCGCCATCGGCGGCCTGCATCCGCCGCGTTTCGGCGTCTATGCGACCCGCGTCTCGGTGCTGACCGGGCCGCATGAGGGCGAATATGACGGCGCCACCTCGATCGGCGTCCGGCCGACCTTCGGGGTCAACGCGCCCAATTGCGAAACCTACCTCCTCGGCTTCCGCGGCGATCTCTATGCCGCCCATATCTCGGTGGCCCTCGTCGAATATCTCCGCCCCGAGCTCGCCTACGAGGGCGTCGAGCCGCTCATCGCGCAAATGCAGAAGGATGTCGCAGAGGCGCGGGCCATCCTCGCCGATGCCTGAGCGGATGGCCGAGACGCGCCCCCAGCTCCGCCCCGACTTCTGGCGCCACTACCGGCTCGACCGGCTGACCACGGCGGAGTGGGAGGCGCTCTGCGACGGCTGCGGCAAATGCTGCCTCAACAAGCTCGAGGATGCCGACACCGGCGAGGTGGCGCTCACGCGCGTCTCCTGCCGGCTCCTCGACAGCGGCTCCTGCCTCTGCCGCCATTACGAGACCCGGCGCGACTACGTGCCCGAATGCATCCAGCTCACGCCCAAATCCCTGCAGAAGCACCTCTACTGGCTCCCCGCGACCTGCGCCTACAGGCTCGTCCATGAGGGCGAGGATCTCTACGACTGGCACCATCTGAAATGCGGCGACCGGCAGGCGGTGCACCGCGCCGGCATCTCCATCGCCGGTCAGGCGGTGTCGGAGGCCGAGGTGCCGGAGGAAGACTGGGAGGAGTATATCATCGAGGAACCAGGCACATGAATTTCGCATCCGACAATGCCGGCCCGGCGCATCCGAAGGTGATCGAGGCGCTGAGCCGTGCCAACGAGGGGCATGTCGCCTCCTACGGCGCCGACGCGCTGACCGAGAAGGTGACGGAGGGCATCCGCGAGCTCTTCTCGGCCCCGAAGGCCGCCGTTTCGCTCGTCGCCACCGGCACGGCCGCCAATGCCCTGGCGCTCGCCTGCCTCGCGCAGCCTTGGTCGGCGATCTTCTGCGCCCCGGCGGCGCATGTGCATGTCGATGAATGCAACGCGCCGGAGTTCTTCACGGGCGGCGCCAAGCTGATCCCGGTCGGCGGGCAGGACGGCAAGATCGGCGCGGCCTCGCTGGAGGCGGCGATCCTCGCCGAAGAGACGCGGGGCGTGCATGGCCCCCAGCGCGGGCCGGTGACGCTGACGCAGGCGACCGAGACGGGCACCACCTACGGCACCAGCGAGCTGGAGGCGATCGGCAACGTCGCCCAGCGCTACGGGCTGAAGCTGCACATGGACGGGGCGCGGATCTCGAACGCGCTCGCCGCCTCCAACCGCTCCCCGGCGGAGATGGTGGAGAAGGTGGCGGCGCTGAGCTTCGGCGGCACCAAGAACGGGCTGATGGGCGCCGAGGCCGTGGTGCTCTTCGACGAGGCGCTCGCCTGGGAATTCGAGCTCCGCCGCAAGCGCGCCGGGCATCTCTTCTCGAAGCACCGCTATCTCGCGGCGCAATTTGACGCCTATCTGGAGGGCGACCTCTGGCGCGAACTCGCGAGCCGCGCCAATGCGGCGGCGGCGCGGCTCTCGGCCGGGCTCGTGGACCGCGGCTACGAGATGGCCTGGCCGACCGAGGCGAACATGGTCTTCCTCCGCGCGCCCCGGCGCATCCATGAGGCGGCCATGGCGGCGGGGGCGGTCTATCACCTCTGGGAAGAAAGCCACTCCGGCCCCGATGCGCCCTGCACCGGGCGGCTGGTCTGCGACTGGTCGAAGACCGAGGCCGAGGTGGACGAGGTGCTCAGGCTTTTCGAGTGAGGGAAGGTGGGTTGGAAACCCACCCTACGCCTCATGGACGCCGTGGCTCTGGTTGAGAGACCCGGGGGGCTGTCTGCCCCCCGGACCCCCCAAGGATTTTTTGGGAGCAAAGACCGGGGGTCAGAGCTTGCCGGCGAGGAACGCGTCGAGCTGGTCGAGGCGGTCCTGGCCCCAGAAGCGCTCGGTGCCGTCCACCACGAAGAAGGGCACGCCGACGGCGCCGGCAGCGACGGATTCGTCGGTGTTCTTCGCATAGATGTCGGCGCCCGCGAGGAGGCCCTTGTCGGCGAGCGCGGGGTCGAAGCCGCCCTCCTCCAGCGCCGCGCGGATGACGGATTCGTCGGCGATGTCCTTCTCTTCTGCCCAGCTCGCGCGGCTGATGGCGGCGAGGGTCTTGGCCAAGTCACCGCCGCCGGCCTCCTGCGCCGCGATGAGCGCGTAGGAGGCGGGGGCGGCATTGGTGGGCCAATGCGCGGGCGCGGGGTTGAGCGGCACGCCGGCGCGCTTCGATTCGCGGCGGAGCTCCTGGCCGCGGAGCTCGCGGCGGTTCACATGCCGGTCCTTCATCGGCACCGCGCCGACGGCGGCGAAGAGGCCGGAGATGTCGAGCGGCTTGTAGGTGATCGTGGCGCCGTGCGTCGCGGCGATCTCGGCAGGCCGGGTGCCTGCCAGATAGACAAAGGGCGACAGCACACTGAGGTAATAATCGATATGCGGCATTCGGGCCTCCTCTCCCTTGACCGTAGGCGGTTTCGCGCGACCCTAGGCTTGTGCTAGGCGGTGTCAACGACACGAATCTGTTTCGTTCCGGCCTGGTCGCTGCTCCCGAAAGGTCCCCTAGATGCCCGCGATGACCGAACCCAAGCTGATCGCGGGGAACGCGAACCAGCCCCTTGCCCGCTCGATCGCACGACGAATGTCGATGCACCGGGGCATGAGCGTCGGGCTCGTCGAGGCGCGGGTCGAGCGCTTCAACGACCAGGAGATTTTCGTCGAGGTCTACGAGAATGTCCGCGGCGAGGACATGTTCATCATCCAGCCGACCTCGAACCCGGCCAACGACAACCTGATGGAGCTGCTCATCATCGCCGACGCGCTCCGCCGCTCCTCCGCCAGCCGGATCACGGCGGTGATCCCCTATTTCGGCTATGCCCGGCAGGACAGGCGGACCAAGGCGCGCACGCCGATCTCGGCCAAGCTCGTCGCCAACCTCATCCACGAAGCGGGGATCGAGCGGGTGCTGACGATGGATCTGCACGCGGCGCAGATCCAGGGTTTCTTCGACATCCCCGTCGACAACCTCTACGCCGCGCCGATCTTCGCGCTGGACCTCGCCCACAACTTCCGCGGCCGCCTGCAGGACGTGATGGTGATCTCGCCCGACGTCGGCGGCGTGGCGCGGGCGCGGGAGCTGGCGCAGCGCATCGGCGCGCAGCTCGCCATCGTCGACAAGCGCCGCGAGCGCGCCGGCGAGGTGGCGGAGATGACGGTGATCGGCGATGTGAGCGGCAAGAGCTGCATCATCGTCGACGACATCTGCGACACGGCCGGCACGCTCTGCAAGGCGGCCGAAGTGCTGATGGAGGGCGGGGCCAAGGAGGTCCATGCCTATATCTCGCACGGCGTGCTGAGCGGCCCGGCCGTGGGGCGGATCGAGACCTCGCAGCTCAAGTCGCTGGTGATCACCGATTCCATCGCGCCGACCGACGCGGTGACGGCCTGCCCGAACATCCGCATCGTGCCGACCGCGCCGATGTTCGCCCAGGCGATCCTCAACATCTGGAACGGCACGTCGGTCTCGTCGCTCTTCGATCACGAGACGCTGACGCCGATCTACGAAGGCATGTATTCCGCCGCCTGACGGCGCCGGCGGGGGGGCTGCCTTCGGCCGCCTTTTGAGGGCTTTGGCAGCGGGTCTGAGCAGCAGCCCCCGCGCGGAATCAAGGCCGCAGGCCGCCGCGCGAGCGCCGGCCCGTTCCCGCGGGCTGGCGCTCTGGTTGGGCTGGGTACTTCGCTCAAGGCGGGGTGTGGGTTGCACCATAAAGTTCTCCGCCCCGGGCGTCGGAGCGCCATCCCGCGGGCCGGCGTGCGGGTGTAGTGCGGATTAAGACGGGGTGGTGGGTTGAAAACCCACCCTACGGCTGGCCCCGAAGGCGGGGCACCTTGGCGACCCCCGAACCCTAGTCCGTCAGCTCCCACATCTCACTATCGCCGACGGCGCCGATGGCTTGCCAGGTGGCGTGGACGCGGGCGATGCGGGTGTCGCCCCAGGTCTTGAAGACGATGGTGAAGCCGGCCTCCGTCACATTGGCGGGGCGGATGTCGGCGCGCAGGTTGTGGCCGGCGTCGAAATCCCAGAGCGAGATGGCGCAGGTCACCGCCGGCGGCGCGAGGAAGGGGCGGGAGAAGGTGACGGCGTGGCGCACCTCGCGGGGCCCCTGCCCGGCCCACATCGGCCCGCCCTCGCTGAAATCGGAGAAGAGCGTGCAATCGCCCTGATCCACCGCGATGACGCCGGTGTCGAATACCTTCATGAGCCTCCCCTTCGCCGCGCCAATATCGGCGGCCCGACCCCCGAAACGCAAGAGGGCCCCGGCAAGGGGCCCTCGGCGTTGGTCAAGTCAATCGGCCGGCGTCAGGCGCTGACGCCGAGCTCCCGCCCGACGGCATCGAGATCGGCGAGGGTCTTCGTGGCCTCGTCCATCCCGGCGCCCTGGCTCTTCGCCTGCTCGAGCGTCGTCGTCGCCCCCTCGCGAAGGCGGGTCATCAGCTCGGCATCCACCTCGCCGCGCGGCGCCGCCAGCTCGGCAAGCACCGACACCGACGAGGCGGTGATCTCGGCGAAGCCGCCGGAGACGAGATATTCATCCACGCCGCCGGCATGATGGACCTTCAGAAGGCCCGGCCGCAGCGTGGTGATGGTCGGCGCATGATCGGCCATGGCCGTCATGTCGCCGTCAGCACCCGGGATCTCGACGGACGTGGCCTCAAGCGAGGCCAGCCGCCGCTCGGGGCTCACGAGGTCGAACTGGACAGTATCGGCCATGGATCATCCTCCTCAGGCGGCGGCGGCCAGCTTCTCGGCCTTCGCCACGGCTTCCTTGATGCCGCCGACCATGTAGAAGGCGGCCTCCGGCAGGTGGTCGTATTCGCCGGCGACGACGGCCTTGAACGAGGCGATCGTATCCTCGAGCGGCACCTGGATCCCCGGGGAGCCGGTGAAGACCTGCGCCACGTCGAACGGCTGGGAGAGGAAGCGCTGGATCTTCCGGGCGCGGGCCACGGTCAGCTTGTCCTCTTCCGAGAGCTCGTCCATGCCGAGAATGGCGATGATGTCCTGCAGCGACTTGTAGCGCTGGAGGATCCCCTGGACGTCGCGCGCGACCTGGTAGTGCTCTTCGCCGAGGATCTGCGGATCCATGAGGCGCGAGGACGAGTCGAGCGGGTCGACGGCCGGGTAGATGCCGAGCTCGGAGATGGCGCGCGACAGAACGGTCCGCGCATCGAGGTGGGCGAAGGTGGTGGCCGGCGCCGGGTCGGTAAGGTCGTCGGCGGGCACGTAGACGGCCTGGATCGAGGTGATCGAGCCGTTCTTCGTCGAGGTGATCCGCTCCTGCATGGCGCCCATGTCGGTCGCCAGCGTCGGCTGGTAGCCCACGGCGGAGGGGATGCGGCCCAGAAGCGCCGACATCTCGGAGCCGGCCTGGGTGAAGCGGAAGATGTTGTCGACGAAGAACAGAACGTCGGTGCCGGTGGCATCGCGGAACTGCTCGGCCAGCGTCAGGCCGGTCAGCGCGACGCGGGCACGGGCGCCCGGCGGTTCGTTCATCTGGCCGTAGACGAGGGCGATCTTCGACTCGGCGAGGTTCTCGGTGTTGAGAACGCCCGATTCGATCATCTCGTGATAGAGGTCGTTGCCCTCACGGGTCCGCTCGCCGACACCGGCGAAGACGGAGAGGCCGGAGTGCACCTTGGCGATGTTGTTGATCAGCTCCTGGATCAGAACCGTCTTGCCCACGCCGGCGCCGCCGAAGAGGCCGATCTTGCCGCCCTTGGCGTAGGGCGCCAGCAGGTCGATGACCTTGATGCCGGTGACGAGGATCTCGGCCTCGGTCGACTGCTCGTCGAAATCCGGGGCCGGCTGGTGGATGGCGCGGGTCTCGTCGGATTCGATCGGGCCCTTCTCGTCGATCGGCTCGCCGATGACGTTGAGGATCCGGCCGAGCGTGGCGGTGCCGACCGGCACCGAGATCGGTGCGCCGGTATCGGCCACGGGGGCGCCGCGGACGAGGCCCTCGGTCGCGTCCATGGCGATGGTGCGCACGGTGTTCTCGCCGAGATGCTGGGCCACTTCCAGCACCAGCTTCTTGCCGTTGTTCTCGGTGGTCAGCGCGTTGAGGATGGCCGGCAGCTCGGCGTCGAACTGCACGTCCACCACGGCGCCGATGACCTGGGTGATCTTGCCCTTAGCGTCAGCCATTGATGTCGTCTCCGGTTTCCTGGCCCGGCGTGGGGCCGTCATGTCCTGTGCGGCGCGGCCCCGGCCGCGCCGATGTTCGTCGTCAGAGCGCCTCGGCGCCCGAAATGATCTCGATCAGCTCGTTGGTGATCACGGCCTGGCGGGTCCGGTTGAACTCGATCGTCAGCTTGTCGATCATCTCGCCGGCGTTGCGCGTGGCATTGTCCATCGCCGACATCTGGGCGCCGTTGAAGCTGGCGTTGTTTTCCAGAAGGCCGGTGAAGATCTGCGTGGCCACGCCGCGCGGCAGAAGATCGGCGAGGATCGCCTCTTCCGACGGCTCGTAATCATAGAGCGTGGCAGCGCCGGCTTCGTCGCCCTCCCCGCTCTCCTCGTAGGAGGCCGGGATGATCTGCTGGGCGGTCGGCACCTGCGTCACGACATTCTCGAAGACCGAGTAGAAGATCGTCGCCACGTCGAATTCGCCGGCCGCGAAGCGGTCGAGAATGTCCGTCGCGATCTCTTGCGCGTGCTCGTAGCCGATGCGCTTCACGTCCGAGAGGTCGTGATGCCCGACGAAGCGGTCGCCATGATCCCGGCGCAGCATGTCGCGGCCCTTCTTGCCGACGGTGAGGATCTTCACCTCTTTCCCGGCGGCAAGCAGCTCCTCGACGCGCAGCCGCGCCTTGCGGGTGATGGAGGCGTTGAAGCCGCCGCAGAGGCCGCGCTCGGCGGTCATCACCACGATCAGATGCGTCTTGTCCTGCCCGGTGCCGGCCAGGAGCTTCGGCGCGCTGTCGCTGCCACTGACGCCCGAGGCGAGCCCCGCCATCACGGCGTTGAACCGCTCGGCATAGGGACGCGCCGCCTCGGCCGCCTCCTGGGCGCGGCGGAGCTTGGCCGCCGCGACCATCTGCATGGCCTTGGTGATCTTGCGCGTCGACTTGACCGACTCGATCCGGTTCTTGAGGTCCTTCAGAGAGGGCATGCCCTGTCCTCCTTACTGTTCCGGATCAGGCGAAGTCCTTGGCGTATTCGTCGATCGCCGCCTTCACCTTCTCTTCCGCATCGCCTTTGATCTTCGGGTCCTCGCGGGTGATGAAGTCGAGCACATCGGACTTCTTCGAGCGCAGGAACTTCAGGAGCCCGGCTTCCCAGCGGGTGACGTCGCGGACGGCGACCTTGTCGAGATAGCCGTTCACGCCGGCGTAGATGACGAAGACGATCTCGGCATTGGTCAGCGGCGAGTATTGCGGCTGCTTCATCAGCTCGGTCAGGCGGGCGCCGCGGTTCAGCAGGCGCTGCGTGGCCGCGTCGAGGTCGGAGCCGAACTGCGCGAAGGCCGCCATCTCGCGGTACTGCGCGAGCTCGAGCTTCACGGGGCCGGCGACCGACTTCATGGCCGCGGTCTGGGCCGAGGAGCCGACGCGGCTGACCGAGAGGCCGGTGTTCACGGCCGGGCGGATGCCCTGGAAGAACAGCTCGGTCTCGAGGAAGATCTGGCCGTCGGTGATCGAGATCACGTTGGTCGGGATGAACGCGGAGACGTCGCCGCCCTGGGTCTCGATGATCGGCAGCGCGGTCAGAGAGCCGGAGCCATGACCCTCGTTGAGCTTGGCGGAACGCTCGAGCAGGCGGGAGTGGAGGTAGAACACGTCGCCCGGATAGGCTTCGCGCCCCGGCGGACGGCGCAGCAGCAGCGACATCTGGCGGTAGGCGACGGCCTGCTTGGAGAGGTCATCGTAGATGATGAGCGCGTGGCGGCCGTTGTCACGGAAGTATTCCGCCATGGCCGTCGCGGCATAGGGCGCGAGGAACTGCATCGGCGCCGGGTCGGAGGCGGTGGCGGCCACGACGATCGAGTAGTCGATGGCGCCGGTCGCCTCGAGGCGGCGGACGAGCTGGGCGACGGTCGAGCGCTTCTGACCGATGGCGACGTAGATGCAGTAGAGCTTCTTCGACTCGTCGTCGCCGGCGGCGTCGTTGTAGCTCTTCTGGTTGAGGATCGTGTCCATCGCGATGGCGGTCTTGCCGGTCTGGCGGTCGCCGATGATCAGCTCGCGCTGGCCGCGGCCGATCGGGATCATGGCGTCGACGGACTTGAGGCCGGTGGCCATCGGCTCGTGCACGGATTTGCGCGGGATGATGCCCGGCGCCTTCACGTCAGCGACGCGGCGCTCAGAGGCGTCGATCGGGCCCTTGCCGTCGAGCGGGTTGCCGAGGCCGTCGACCACGCGGCCGAGGAGGGCTTCACCGGCGGGAACGTCCACGATGGAGTTGGTCCGCTTGACCGTGTCGCCTTCCTTGATGTCCTGGTCGGAGCCGAAGATCACGACGCCGACGTTGTCGGTCTCGAGGTTCAGCGCCATGCCGCGGATGCCGCCGGGGAATTCGACCATCTCGCCGGCCTGGATGTTGTCCAGCCCGTAGACGCGGGCGATGCCGTCGCCGACGCTGAGAACACGGCCCACTTCGGCGACTTCGGCTTCCTGGCCGAAGTTCTTGATCTGGTCCTTGAGGATCGCGGAGATCTCCGCAGCTTGGATCGCCATTACCGGGCCTCTTTCATGGAAGTCTGCAGGGAGGAGAGCTTGGCAGAGATCGAGGTGTCGATCATCTGCGAGCCCATTTTCACGACCATCCCGCCGATGAGGCTCTCATCGACGCTGGTCTTCAGTTTGACTGTCTTGCCGGATTTCTCGGCCAGCGCCTCGGACAGGCGCTTGGCCTGCGCGTCGCTCAGCGGCTGGGCGGAGGTCACCTCGGCGGTCACCTCGCCCTTCTCGTCGGCGATCTTGGCGCGGAGCGCCTCCAGAAGCTGCGGCAGCACGAACAGGCGGCGTTTCTGGGACATGAGGCCCAGAACGTTGCGCATGGTCTCGGTCAGGCCCATGGCGCTGGCCAGTTCGGCCATGGCGCGGCCCTGATCGGCGCGGCTGTAAAGGGGCGAGGAGATCAGATCGGAGAAATCTTCGCTCTCGGCGAGCGCCGCTTCGAGCGCGTCGACATCGGCCTCGAGGGCGGCGATGCCGCCGGCTTCACCGGCGAGCTCGTAGGCGGCAGAGGCATAGCGGGCTGCAATGCCTGTGGAGATGGAATGAGATTCGGACACGTCCCCTCTTTTCGATGCTCTGGCCCGTTCGCCCCCTCCCGAAGGGCGCGAGTCGGGCATCCGGGAATGGCCCGGCGAAGGCGCCCGGCCGTCAAATCAAGGGGCGTTTAGCAGGTGGTTCCCGGTGCCGCAACAGGGTTGCCTTAGCGTTTCGTTAGCGATTCTGAAGAGCCTTGCGCTGAGCGCATGGCTCGGCGCTATCGGCGCCTAGTCCGCTGCCCCGGCGCCCCGCCGCGCCGGCTCCGGATTGGCCATGCCTTCCAGCACCCTCAGAGGCCGCCGCACCGCCTCCGGCAGGCCCGGCCGGGTGGGCTGGGTCGTCTGCTTGGTGGCCTCGACCATCAGCACGCCGCCCGCCGCGAAGACCGGCAGGTGCCGGCCCGCGCTTTCAAGGAATCCCGCCGCCTTCCGCCAGTTCCGCCGCACGCTCGGCGGCTGGTAGAGCGTCGAGAGCGAGCGGCCGGGCTCGAAATCATGCTCCCTCAGCATCGCCTCGAGCTGGCCGATGGAAAACGGCCGCCCGTAGCCGAAGGGCGTCGCATCCGAGCGCGACCAGAGCCCCGCCCGGTTCGGCACGATGAAGACGGCCCGCCCGCCGGGCCCGAGCACGCGCCAGGCCTCTTCCAGCAGCGCCGTCGGCCGTTCGGAGGTCTCAAGCCCGTGCAGCAGCACCAGCTTGTCGACGGCGCCCGTCTCCACCGGCCAGAGGGATTCGGCGCAGAGCACCGAGACATTCGGCAGCCCCGGCGGCCAGGGCATCACCCCCTGCGGCGCCGGCATCAGCGCAACGACCCGCCGCGCCTGGGCGAGGTAGGGCCGCAGGAGCGGCGCCGCGAAGCCGAAGCCGAGCACATATTGCCCCTTCGCCTCGGGCCAGAGCGTCTGCAGCTCGCCGCGCACGACCTTCTGCGCCGCCCGGCCGAGCGCGGAGCGGTAATAGAAGTCGCGCAGGTCGGTCACGTCCAGGTGCATTGAAGCGCGGCCCCGTCTCCCTCAGTCTGGAGAAAACATAGGGACGGAAGGAAAGTTTGACCATGGCGATGACCATCACGACCCTGCCGGCGCGGAGCGACAACTACTTCTATCTGCTGCATGACGAGGCCTCGGGCCGCACCGCGCTCGTCGATGCGCCGGAGACGGCGCCGATCAAGGCAGCGCTCGAGGAGCGGGGCTGGGGTCTCGATGACATCCTCATCACCCACCACCATGGCGATCACGTCGAGGCGGTGGACGACCTGCGCGCCGCCTACGGCGCCCGCGTCACCGGCGCCGCCGCCGATGCCCACCGCCTGCCGGCGCTCGACCGGGAGGTGCGCCCGGGCGAGACCTTCGACCTCTACGGGCAGGAGGTGCGGGTGATGGACGCGCCCGGCCACACCGTAGGCCATATCGCCTTTTACCTGCCCGAGGCGGCGGCGCTCTTCTCGGCCGACAGCCTCATGGCGCTCGGCTGCGGGCGGCTCTTCGAGGGCAGCCCCGCGCAGATGTGGCAGACGCTGCAGGCCTTTGCGGCCCTGCCGGCGGAGACGATGGTCTATTCGGGCCACGAATATACCGCCGCCAACGCCGCCTTCGCGCTCACTATTGAACCGGAAAATCCCGATCTTATCTCTCGGGAGCAGCGGGTCCGGGAGGCCCGCGCCGCGGGCCACGCCACAGTCCCTTCCCGCCTCGAGGAAGAGCTCGCGACCAATCCTTTCCTGCGGGCCGGCGTGCCGCAGATCAAGGCCTCGCTCGGCATGGCGGATGCCACCGATACCGAGGTCTTCACCGAGATCCGCAGCCGCAAGGATCGGTTCTGAACCCTTGACGAATCCTTGAGGGACGCTGCCTCGAAACTGTGCCTTTGCCTCCCCTGTCGGCAATCGTGAACGGCTCCGAGCAATTTTCCTCTTGAAGATGCGTTGAAAGAACCGAACCTTAAACCTTGAAGGCCACGGTCAGGACGGGCCCTTCCCCCCATCCCGGCCCCGAGCAGAGGAGCACGCACCTGTGCCGTCTTTTTCGACAACGCTTGAGCAGTCCATCCATGCCGCCCTCGCCCTGGCGAATGCGCGCCGGCACGAGCTGGCGACGCTGGAGCACCTTTTGCTCGCCCTGATCGACGAGCCCGACGCGGCGCGCGTGATGCGCGCCTGCTCGGTCGACCTCGAGGAGCTCCGCAAGACGCTGGAGGATTTCATCGAGGATGACCTCTCCACCCTGGTGACCGATGTCGAAGGCTCCGAGGCCGTGCCCACGGCCGCCTTCCAGCGCGTCATCCAGCGCGCTGCCATCCATGTGCAGTCCTCGGGCCGCACCGAGGTGACCGGCGCCAACGTTCTCGTCGCGATCTTCGCCGAGCGCGAGAGCAACGCTGCCTATTTCCTGCAGGAGCAGGAGATGACCCGCTATGATGCGGTGAATTTCATCGCCCATGGCGTCGCCAAGGACCCGGCCTTCGGCGAGAGCCGTCCCGTGACCGGTGCGGAGCAGTCCAAGGACGAGGAGCGCGAGACTGCGAGCTCCTCCTCCTCCAGCGATGAAAAGGAGAGCGCGCTGGCGAAATATTGCGTCGATCTCAACGCAAAGGCGCAGAAGGGCGATGTCGACCCGCTGATCGGACGTGCCGACGAGGTGGAGCGCTGCATCCAGGTGCTCTGCCGGCGCCGCAAGAACAATCCGCTGCTCGTGGGTGACCCGGGCGTCGGCAAGACGGCCATTGCCGAAGGGCTGGCCCACAAGATCGTCGGCGGCGAAGTGCCTGACGTGCTCGCCGGCGCCACGATCTTCTCGCTCGACATGGGCGCTCTTCTCGCCGGCACCCGCTACCGCGGCGACTTCGAGGAGCGGCTGAAGGCCGTCGTGACGGAGCTCGAGGAGCATCCCGACGCGGTGCTCTTCATCGACGAGATCCACACGGTGATCGGCGCCGGCGCAACCTCCGGCGGCGCGATGGATGCTTCGAACCTCCTCAAGCCCGCCCTTCAGGGCGGCAAGCTCCGCTGCATGGGCTCCACGACCTACAAGGAGTTCCGCCAGCATTTCGAGAAGGACCGGGCGCTCTCCCGCCGCTTCCAGAAGATCGACGTCAACGAGCCGTCGGTCGAGGATGCCGTGAAGATCCTGCAAGGCCTCAAGCCCTATTTCGAGGATCACCACCAGATCCGCTACACGCATGACGCCATCAAGACGGCGGTGGAACTGGCGGCGCGCTACATCAACGACCGGAAGCTGCCGGACAAGGCCATCGACGTGATCGACGAGGCCGGCGCCGCCCAGCACCTGCTGGCCGAGAGCAAGCGCCGCAAGACCATCGGCACCAAGGAGATCGAGGCGGTGGTGGCGAAGATCGCCCGCATCCCGCCGAAGAACGTCTCCAAGGACGATGCCGAAGTGCTGAAGGATCTCGAGGCGGCGCTGAAGCGCGTCGTCTTCGGGCAGGACAAGGCCATCGAGGCCCTCGCCTCCGCCATCAAGCTGGCGCGGGCGGGCCTGCGCGAGCCCGACAAGCCGATCGGCAACTACCTCTTCGCCGGCCCCACCGGCGTCGGCAAGACCGAGGTCGCCAAGCAGCTCGCCTCGACGCTCGGCGTCGAGATGCTGCGCTTCGACATGAGCGAATACATGGAGAAGCACGCGGTCTCGCGCCTCATCGGCGCCCCGCCGGGCTATGTCGGTTTCGACCAGGGCGGTCTTCTGACCGACGGGGTCGACCAGCACCCGCATTGCGTGCTCCTGCTCGACGAGATCGAGAAGGCGCACCCGGATGTGTTCAACATCCTTCTGCAGGTGATGGACCACGGCACGCTGACCGACCACAACGGCCGCTCGGTGGACTTCCGCAACGTGGTGCTGATCATGACCTCCAACGCCGGCGCGATGGAGCAGAGCCAGGAGGCCATCGGCTTCGGCCGCGGCCGGCGCGAGGGCGAGGACACCGCCGCGATCGAGCGGACCTTCACGCCCGAGTTCCGCAACCGGCTCGACGCCGTGATCTCCTTCGGGCCGCTGCCGCAGGAGGTCATCATGCAGGTCGTCGAGAAGTTCGTCCTGCAGCTCGAGGCCCAGCTGATGGACCGCAACGTCCATATCGAGCTGACCGACGAGGCGACCAAATGGCTCGGCGAGGCCGGCTATGACGACAAGATGGGCGCGCGCCCGCTCGGCCGCGTGATCCAGGAGAACATCAAGAAGCCGCTGGCGGAGGAGCTTCTCTTCGGCAAGCTGCAGAAGGGTGGGATCGTCAAGGTCACGGTCGAGGACGGCAAGATCGCCCTCGTCTACGAGGCGCCCGAGAACAAGCGCCTTTCCGGCAACAAGCCGCCTCTGCTGACGGCGGATTGACCAAGCGAGGGGCGGGCCGCAGGGCCCGCCCTTTTGCTATGAGTTCCTACGATTTCCGCCCCGCAACGGCCGCCGACTGGCCGCTTCTGCGCGACTGGCGCATGACGCCGCATGTGCGGGAGTGGTGGGGCGCGCCGGGCGAGGAGCCGCCGGAGGACGACCCGCGCGTGACGCGGCTGATCGTCAGCTTGGGCGGCCGCCCCTTCGCCTTCATCCAGGATTACGACCCGCATGGCTGGCCCGGGCACCACTTCGGCCAGCTGCCGCCCGGCACGCGCGGCATCGACCAGTATATCGGCGAGGCCGACATGCTGGGCCAGGGCCACGGCCCCGGCTTCATCGGCGCGCGGATGGCGGCGCCCTTCGCCGCCGGCGCCCCGGTGATCGCCACAGATCCCCACCCCCACAACGCCCGCGCCATCGCGGCCTATCGCAAGCTCGGCTTCGAGCTGGCGGGGCCGGCGCGGGAGACCGACTGGGGGCGCATCTTGCCGATGGAGGCGCGGGCGCCGACGGGCTGAGGCCGCCCCGCCTAGCGCTCCGTCAGCTTCAGCTCGATCCGCCGGTTGAGCGCGCGCGCCGCGTCGCTCTCGCCCTCGGCGATCGGCTGGTACTCCCCGAACCCGTTGGCCGAGAGCCGCTGCGGCGGGATGCCCTCTTCGTTGATGAGGTAGAGCACAACCGACAGCGCCCGGGCCTGCGAAAGCTCCCAGTTGCTCGCATAGGTGCCCGAGATCGGCGTGTCGTCGGTATGGCCGTCGACGCGGATCACCCAGTCGATCTCCGGCGGGATCTCGGCCGAGATGCGGCGGAGGATGTCGGCCACGGCGGAGATGTCGTCGCGGCCGGCGGCGGAGAGATCGGCGGAGCCGGGCGGGAAGAGCACCTCGGAATTGAAGACGAAGCGGTCGCCGACGATGCGCACCCGGTCCTCGTCCTCGAGGATCGTCCGCAGCCGGCCGAAGAAATCCGAGCGGTAGGAGGCGAGCGTCGTCGCCTCCTCCTCCAGCCGCTGGCGCTCGGCCTCGAGCATCGCCAGCCGCTCCTCCTCCAGCGCCTGCCGCCGCTGCGCCTCCATCGCCACGCGGGCGAGGGCGGCGTTGAGCCGGTTGCCGAGGTTTTCGACCTGCGCGGCGGAGCCCTCGGCGGCCTGTTCGGAGAGGTCGAGCGCCACGGAGAGCTGCGAAAGCTGGTCGCGAAGCGCCGCCACCTGCTGGTTGAGCGCCGTCACCCGACGCTGGCTTTCCGCCGTCAGTGCCTGCTCGTCGCGAAGCTCGGCCTGCGCCTGCGACAGGAGCAGCGCCTGCCGCTCGGCCTCGCTCATCTGCGTCGCCGCATCGTCCTCGGCGCGGATCTGAGCCGCGAGCGCGGCGGCGAGCTGGGCTTCCAGATCGGCGCGCTCCTGCTCTGTCTCCGTCCGGTCCATGGCGAGGGACTCGGCGCGGCTCTCGGCCTCTTCCAGCGACAGAAGCGCGGCGCGCAGCCGCTCTTCCAGCGTCGCCTCGCGGCCCGTCAGTTCGCTGGCGCGCGCCTCGGAGGCGGCAAGCTCCGTCTCCGCAGCCTGCCGGGCGAGGATGGCCGCGGCGAGCCGCGCCTCGATATCCTCCCGCTCCGCCTCGCCCTCGGCGAGGGCGTTCTGCAGCGCCTCCTCGGCCGCGGCGAGGTCGCCTTCCGCCAGCTCCTGCGCCGACAGCGCGGCCGCAAGGCGGGTGGCCAGATCGGCATTCTCGGCCCCCGCGGCCTGCAGCGCCGCCTCGGCCGTCTCTAACTGATCCGCCGTCAGGTCCTGCAATTGCAGCGCCGCCAGCAGCCGGGCGTCGAGGTCGGAGCCCTGGTTCACCGCGGCGCGGAGCGCGTTTTCGGATTCGCGGCGGGCGAGGATCGCCTCGGCCAGCCGCGCATCCAGATCGTCGCGCGCCGCCTCGGCGGCAGCGAGCAGCGTCAGCGTATCCTCCGCCCGGCGGCGCTGCTCTTCGAGGGCCAGCGACATGGCGGTGAGCTCGGCATCGGCATCGGCGAGCCGCTGGCGGAGCGCCTCGGCGGCGGCCGCCTCGGCCAGCCGCGCCTCCTCCTCCGCCGTCAGCGCCTCGGCATTGCGGGCGGCGGCGGCGAGCAGATCCTCGATCCTTGTCTCCGACGCGGCGGCATCGTCGCGAAGCTGCGCCAGCTCGTCCTCCGAGGCCGTGCTTTCGGCGAGGAGCGCGGCGATGCGCTCGGCGGCGGCCTCGCGGTCGGCCTCGAGCGTGGCGATGGCGGCGGCGGCGCGGGCGGCGGCGTCGGACATCTCGACATTCTCGGAGGCGAGCGTCTCCTGCTCCGCCTCCAGATCGGCGACCAGCGCCTCCAGCGCCTCGCGGCGGGCGGCAGCGAGGCGGGCGGTCTCTTCCTGCTCCGAGATCTCGTCGCGGGCCTGGGCGAGGGCGAGTCGCAAGGCCTCCTCCTCCGAGATGAGCCGCGCCTCAGCCGCCTCGAGATCGGCGATGCGGGCGATGCGGCCCTCGGCCTCTTCCTCAAGCCCCGCGATGGTCTCCGCCGCCGCGTCGGCCTCGCCCTGGAGCGTGGCGATCAGGCTTTCGTTCTGGGTCCGCTGGGCGAGCAGCCCCGCGACCTGCGCCTCGAAGCCGGTGATCCGGTTCTCTGCCTCGGCGAGGGCGAGCTGCGCGTCATCGCGGGCGGTCGTCAGGCTGTCGATCAGCGCCGTCTGCGCCTCGATCTGGCTGTCGCGCTCGTCGAGACTGGCGGAAAGCGTGCCGACCTGACCGGAAAGCTGGGCGTTCTCGTCCCGCGCGAGGCCGAGCGCCTGGCTGAGGTTCGCCACCTCGGCGGTGAGCTGGTCGAGCTCCGTCTCCTGCCCGCTGATCGTGTCGCGCAGGACGAACTGCACCACCGTGAAGATCGTCAGCACGAACATGAGGACGAGGAGGAGCCCGGTCATCGCATCGACGAAGCCGGGCCAGATGTTGGCGTTGAACCTCTGCTGCGAGCGGCGGGAGAGCGCCATCAGCCGTCATCGCCCGAGGCGCGCGGCACCTCGCGCAGCGGGCGGCCCTGTTGCCGGAGCGCGCGGGTGAGCGCGGAAAGGTCGGTGCGCAGCTCGGCCATCGTCTCCTGCCGGCCGGCGACGATTTCCTCGAGGAGCCGCAGAAGCTGCACGTCGATGGAGCGCAGGCGCATCCGGCTCTCCGGGTCCATGCCCTCGCCGACATCGCCCAGCCGCTCGATCAGCCGCTCCTGCGCCTCGGCGACGCGCTGCAGGGGGGCGGAGGCATCCTGCCCCTCGATCTTCTCGGCGAGGCTGGTGATGGCGCCGGTGAGCTCGCTCAGGCGGGTGTCGGTATCGGTGCGGGCGATGTCCGTCGCCGTATAGACCTCGCGCAGGGCCTCGATCTGCTCGGCGAGCCGGTCGGCCACCTGCGCGACGATGGCGCTGTCGCCCCCCTGCTCCTCGCCGCTGGCGAAGCCGATGCGGGTGATGGAGGACATCCATTCCTCGAGCTCGCGGTAGAAGCGGTTCTGCCCGTGGGTCGTGAAGAGCTCCAGGAGCCCGACGATCAGCGAGCCGGCGAGGCCGAGGAGCGAGGAGGAGAAGGCAGTGCCCATGCCGCCGAGCTGGGCCTGCAGGCCATCCTGCAGCCGCTGGAAGACCTGCGTGCCGCTCTCCCCCTCCTGCGGGTTGAGGCTGCGGATGGTCTCGACGAGGGCCGGCACCGTGGTGGCGAGCCCGTAGAACGTGCCGAGAAGGCCGAGGAAGATCAGCGTGTTGCCGAGGTATCGCGTGATCTCGCGCTGCTCGTCGATCCGCTGGCCGATGGAATCGAGGATGGTCTGCGCCGAGTTCGTCGAGAGCTGCAGCACCCGGCTGGCGCGACTGCGCAGCAGGGTCGCCAGCGTCACCAGGAGCGAGGGCGGCGGGCTTTCCTCGATGCCGGTCTTGCTGCCCGTCCGCGCGAAATCCTCGATCCAGCGGACGGAGAACATCAGCATCACCACCTGCCGGAAGCAGGAGAGCACGCCGAGCAGGAAGACCAGCGCGATGACGCCGTTCAGATAGGGGTTGGCATCGTAGATCGACAGGAAGGTCGGCAGCACCATCCAGCAGCCGATGCCCACGAAGACGCAGACGACCAGCATCGCGAAGATCTGGCGCAGGGGCTGCGTGAACTGCAGCTCGGCCTCGGGCTCGCGGGGGGCGCTCAAAACGGGTGTGCCTCTTGGGTTTGCCCCGGGTTATGGAGCGTTTCGCCGCGAAGGCAAAGGCAAATCCGGGTGAATGGCAAGCCTAGCCCCGGCCATCGCCGGGCTTTTGTGCCTTCGCCGCCCCAAGGGCGCGCACGCTCTCGGCCAGCGCCTCCATCGCGGGATCGGCGAGGCCGATCTCGGCCAGATGCGCGGCGGTGTTGAAGAGATATTCGGTGTTGGGGCCCCGCCCGCCGGTGGCCCGGGCAATCATCTCGGCCTGCACTGCGGCGTCATAGCGGCAATATTGCCGGTGGGCGCGGTCGACTACATAGGTCATCGCCGTGACGATGCGGCCATCCTCCAGCAGAAGCGGCAGGTGCCGCTCCTGATAGGCGCTGGAGACGAGCTCGCGCTCGCGGATCTCGGCGAGGACCTGCGGCTCCTCGGCGGCAGGGACCTTGAGCGCCAGCCCGTGGCAGGAGCCGCCGGGGCTTTCGTCGAGGGCGAGGACGAGGCCGGGCACCTCCTCGCTGCCGCGATGGTGGATCGAGAGCATGCAGAAGCTGCGCTCGAACCCGTCGAGCCGGGCGCGCACGGCCTCCTCCGGCGCGAAGCCGGGGTTCCAGAGCAGCGATCCATAGCCGAAGACCCAAAGGCTCATCTGGCCCTCCTTGCCGGGGGCTTGTATGGGGTCGGGAGCAGAGACGAAAGGCGGGCGATGCGGTTTCTGACATGGCTGGTGCTGGGGTTGGCCGTCCTCTGGGGCGGCTACTGGGCCGTCGGCCAGTATGGCGTGAAGCGCGCCGCCGGGGCGCTGCAGGAGAACCTCGCCGCAGAAGGCGTGGCCCTTGAGTGGTCCGAGCTCGACCTCCGCGGCTTCCCGAGCCGGTTCGACACCACCCTCTCCGCGGTCTCGCTGGTGGATCCCGAGGCCGGCATCGCCTGGCGGGCGCCCTTCCTGCAGGTCATGGCGCTCTCCTACCGGCCGACCTCCGTCATCGCCGCCTTCTCGCCGGTGCAAACAATCGAGACGCCGCTCGGCACGGCGGAGATCCTGTCGGAGGGGCTCCGCGCCTCCGCCGGCATCCGCGCCGCGCTGGCGGTGCCGCTCGATCACGCGACGGCGGAGGCCGAATGGCTGCGCGTCGCCGCCGAGACGCCGGCGGGCGGCTGGGTGGCCGAGGCGCGCGATGTGCTCCTCGCCTTCCGCGAGGCGGAGCCGGGCGACGGCGGCGAGGAGGAGAGCCCCGCCGCCTATGACATCTATGCCGCCGCCGCGCCGCTTCTTCTGCCGGAGCCGCTGCTGGCGGCGCTCGACCCCGAAGGGCGGATGCCGGCCGAGGTGACGAGGCTCAGCCTCGACGCGACTCTCGGCCTCTCCGGCCCCGTCGCGGCCCGCGTGGACGCGGAGCCGGAGCTGGAGCGCGTCGAGCTCCGCCGCGCCGAGCTCGTCTGGGGCGAGATGGTGCTGGAAGGGTCGGGCGCCTTCAGCATTCGGCCGGACGGACGCCCCGAGGGGCGGATCGACCTCACACTCACCGATTGGCAGACGGCGCTCGACCTCGCGATCGACGCCGGGCTCCTGTCGCCGGAGATCCGGGGGACGGTGGAGCTCGCCGCCGGCACGATGGAGGGCGAGGACGGCCGGCTCGCCGTGCCGGTGGTCTTCACCGAGGGGCGGATGGGCATCGGGCCGCTGCCGGCGCTGGCCCCGGCGCCGGTGCTGGTGGCGCGGTAGGGGGGCCGGCCCGTTGGGCCGGGTGGAGGCTCTGCCTCCACACCTCCGAGGTATTCTTGGCCAGATGAAAGGGGATCGGGGCGCTTTTTCGGGCAGGGGACTGCTTGAGGGGCGGCCGGACTGCGGCAGGAAATTTTACCGCTTGGTCAAATTCGCTTTCCGTGCCAGCCTTCGGATCAACGTGGATTGAGCCGAGGGAGCCCATCTTGCCGAATTCCATGACGCCGGGGCTGGCGGCGGGCCGGCTCGGCCCCGACGAGATCGCCGGCAATTTCGCCGACCTGCATCCGCCCTTGGGCACGCATGAGGCGCAGGTCGCCGCCGACCGCTGCTATTTCTGCCATGACGCGCCCTGCGTCACCGCCTGCCCGACCTCCATCGACATCCCGCTCTTCATCCGCCAGATCGCCTCCGGCCGGCCGGAGGATGCCGGAAAGACGATCTTCGAGCAGAACATCCTCGGCGGCATGTGTGCCCGCGTCTGCCCGACGGAGAACCTCTGCGAGGGCGCCTGCGTCCGCGAGGTGGCGGAGGGCGAGCCGGTGCAGATCGGGCGGCTCCAGCGCCACGCCACCGATGGCGTCATGGCGCGGCAGGGGCATCCCTTCGAGCGGGCGGCCGCGACCGGCAAGCGCGTGGCCGTCGTCGGCGGCGGGCCGGCGGGGCTGGCCTGCGCGCATAGGCTCGCCATGAAGGGCCATGAGGTGACCGTGTTCGAGGGCAAGCCCAAGGCGGGCGGGCTCAACGAATACGGCATCGCCGCCTACAAGACCGTGGACGATTTCGCCGCGAAGGAGGCCCAATGGCTCTGCGGGATCGGCGGCATCAGCGTGGAGACGGGCCGCGCGCTCGGCGCCGGGCTGTCGCTGGACGCGCTGGCGGAAGAGTACGACGCCGTCTTCCTCGGCATCGGGCTCGGCGGCGTCAACGCGCTCACCGCCCCCGGCGTGGCGCTCGCCGGCATCGAGCCGGCCGTCGACTTCATCGAGCGGCTCCGGCAGGCGGAGGACAAGGCGGCGCTGCCCGTCGGGCGCAATGTCGTGGTGATCGGCGGCGGCATGACGGCGGTGGATGCCGCCGTGCAGGCCAAGCTCCTCGGCGCCGCCTCCGTCACATTGGCCTATCGCAAGACCCGCGAGGCCATGCCTGCCAGCCGGTGGGAACAGGACCTCGCCGCCTCGAAGGGCGTACAGCTGGTCTTCCAGGTGACGCCGGCGGAGATGCGGGGGGAGGGCGCCGTCTCGGAGGTGGTCTTCGCCCATGCCGAGAGCGACACCCCCGTCATCCTGCAGGCCGATCAGGTGCTGCTCGCCATCGGCCAGCGACTCGCCGGCGGCGAGGGCTTGCAGATCGCGGGCGGCAAGATCGCGGTCACCGGCGCCGGGCGGACCTCGCTCGCGAAGGTCTGGGCCGGCGGCGACTGCGCGTCGGGCGGCGATGACCTGACGGTGACCGCCGTCGCCGAGGGGCGCGACGCGGCGGAGGATATCCACGCCAGCCTCATGGGGCCCTGAGCCATGCCCGAGCTGCCGGCAGCGGAGGCGATGCGGCGGCGGGTGGAGGCCGGGGCGCTCCACCGCACGATCACGGGCGCGACCGTGACCGACCTGGGGCCGATGCACATGCCCTCCGCCGCCGAGCTGGAGCGTCTGACGGGCACCCGCTTCACCGCGGCGCGGCGCTACGGGAAGTATGTCTTCATCGGCTCCGCGAGCGGCCCCTGGCTGGTCATCAGCCTCGGCATGACCGGGACGATCAGGACCTATGACGAGAGCGAGGGCGCGCCGGACCATGCCAAGCTGACCGTGACTTTCGAGGGCGAGCGCCGGCTCGCCTATATCTGCCCCCGCAAGTTCGGCGATACCTATCTGGCGGAGAGCCCGGAGGCCTTCGTGGCGGAGCACGGGCTCGGCCCCGATGCGCTGGAGGTGAGCCGCGAGGATTTCATCGCCCGGCTCTCGCCGTCGAAGACCGCCGTCAAGACCGCGATGATCGACCAGAACCGCATCGCCGGCATCGGCAACCTGTGGTCCGACGAGGCACTTTACCGGGTGGGGCTCCGGCCTGACGTGCCTGCCAACACGCTCAAGGACAACAGCCTCGGCGCGCTACATGCCGCAATCCGCGACATCCTGACCGAGGCCATCGACGCCGGCGACCCGCCGGACTTCCCCGAGGACTGGCTCGCCACCCGCCGCAAGCCCGGCGCCGCCTGCGGGCGCTGCGAGGGGACCATCGAGAAAAAGACCATCGGCGGCCGATCCGCCTATTTCTGCCCGACCCACCAGGCGGCCTGACCCGCCCGAGAGGAGACCCCCATGGCTGACCTCACCGCCGACTTCCTCGGCATCCGCTCCATCAACCCGTTCTGGCTCGCCTCCGCGCCGCCGACCGACAAGGAATACAACGTCCGCCGCGCCTTCGAGGCCGGCTGGGGCGGGGTCGTCTGGAAGACGCTGGGCGAGGAGGGACCGCCCGTCGTCAACGTCAACGGCCCGCGCTACGGGGCGATCTACGGCGGCGACCGGCGGCTTCTGGGGCTCAACAACATCGAGCTGATCACCGACCGGGCGCTCGAGACGAACCTAGAGGAGATCACCCGCGTCAAGCGCGACTACCCCGACCGGGCGGTGATCGTCTCGCTGATGGTGCCCTGCGAGGAGCAGGCCTGGAAGAAGATCCTGCCCATGGTCGAGGCGACCGGGGCGGACGGGATCGAGCTCAACTGCGGCTGCCCGCACGGCATGAGCGAGCGCGGCATGGGCGCGGCGGTGGGCCAGGCGCCGGACCTCATCGAGATGATCACCCGCTGGTGCAAGGAGACGACGCGCCTGCCGGTGATCGTCAAGCTCACTCCCAACATCACCGACATCCGCGCCCCGGCGCGGGCGGCGAAGTCGGGCGGGGCGGATGCCGTGAGCCTGATCAACACGATCAGCTCGATCATCAGCGTCAATCTCGACTCGATGAGCCCCGAGCCGAGCATCGACGGCAAGGGCACCCATGGCGGCTATTGCGGCCCGGCCGTGAAGCCCATCGCCATGAACATGGTCGCCGAGATCGCCCGCGACCCCGAGACGCGCGGCCTGCCGATCTCCGGCATCGGCGGGGTGACGACGTGGCGCGATGCGGCGGAATTCATGGCGCTCGGCTGCGGCAATGTGCAGGTCTGCACGGCGGCGATGACCTACGGCTTCGGCATCATCAAGGAGATGACGCGCGGCCTGTCCTCTTGGATGGACGAGAAGGGCTACCGGAGCCTCGAGGATTTCGTCGGCATGGCGGTGCCCAATGTCACCGACTGGCAGTATCTCAACCTTAACTACGTGACCAAGGCGCGGATCGACCAGGATCTCTGCATCAAATGCGGGCGCTGCTATGCGGCCTGCGAGGATACCTCGCACCAGGCCATCGCCATGACCCCCGGCCGGGTCTTCGAGGTGAAGGACGACGAATGCGTCGCCTGCAACCTCTGCGTCGACGTCTGCCCGGTGGAGGATTGCATCACGATGATCGAGATGGCCCCGGGCGCGGTGGACCCGCGCACCGGGCGCGAGGTCTCGCCCGATTACGCCAACTGGACCAGCCACCCGAACAACCCGATGGCGCGGGCGGCGGAATAGGCCCGGGCGCCGCCGATCAGGCGACCGCCTTGGAAGGGCCTCCCGCCGGGCCTGTGCCGTCCGGCGCGCCAAGACCCTCGGCCGTCGCCAGCCATGCGGCGCCCGAGCGGACGATGGCCTCGGCGGCGCGGGCGGCCTCGCGGCCCGGCTCGGCGGGGCGGGGCTCCGGCGCGCCGGTGTCGGCCAGGGCTTCGTCCTCCACGGGCGCGGGCAGCGTGAAGCTGAGGATCGTGCCGCCCTCGGGGCCGGTCACCGGCCGGGCGGAGGTGGCGCCGAGCTGCTGCAGCATCGATTCGATGATCGCGAGGCCGAGCCCGCCGCGGCGCGTGCCAAGCACAGGGGCCGTGGTCTCGTCTGCGGGCTCCTCGCCTTCGCCGAGGCCGATGCCGTCGTCGCCGCAGGCAAGGTCGTAGCCGCCGCCCGGCAGCGCCCGCCCGGTGAGGATCACCCGCCCCTCGCGCCCGTCAGGGAAGGCGTGGCGCATGGCGTTGACCGACATCTCGTGCACCAGCGTGCCCAGCGCCGCCGCGGTGCGCCCGTCGACCGTGCAGGGATCCAGCGACACCTCCTGCCGGACATTCGCCGGCGCCTCGTGCAGCGACAGATCGAGGATGCGGGCGAGATAGGCCGGCAGATCCACCTCGTCGGCAGAGCCGGAATAGGCGAGCGCCTCATGCAGCGCCGCGATGGCCGAGAGCCGCTGCTCGGTGGCACCCAGCGCATCCTTCGCCGCCGCCTCGCTGTCGTCCAGCATCCGGCGCTGCAGGCGGATATGGGCGGCGACCGACTGCAGGGAATTCTTGATCCGGTGATCCGTCTCGCGCGAGGCCAGCTCGCGGTCGGCCACGGCGCGGCGGAGCTCGATCAGCCGCATGGCCTGCCCGGCGAGGTCGAGCAGGACCTGGCGCTGATCCTCCGTCAGCTCGCGGGGCACCAGATCGAGCACGCAGAGCGTGCCGAGCGGCAGGCCCGTGGCGGTGTCGACGATCGGCGCGCCGGCATAGAAGCGGAAGGCGCCCTCCCCCTGGCAGAGCGGATTGTCCGCCGTGCGCGGGTCGGCCTGGGTGTCGGGCACCTCGAGGATGCCCTCGCCGAGGATCGCATGCGAGCAGATGGAGCTCTCGAGCCCCGTCTCCTCCAGCGCGCAGCCGAGCCGCGCCTTGAACCACTGCCGGTCCTCCGCCACCAGCGAGACCAGCGCCGTTGGCGCGCCGCAGACGGTGGCGGCGATGCGCGTCAGGGCGTCGAACTCCTCCTCCGCCTCGGTATCGAGGATGTCATAGGCCTCGAGAACAGAGAGCCGATCCCCCTGCTGCGGATGCGCGCGTGCCAACATGGCAAAGACCCTTCAATCGACGAAAGAGGCCGGGCCGGCCGCGATTGCGGCCCGGGTCCCGGCACTCAAGGGCTGAAACGCTAACGACGGCGCGAAACGGTGTAAAGCGCTGCCTTGCAACTGCAGAAAGCCGATCCCAAGTCATGGTGAACGGAGACGCTCATGCAACGATATTCCTATCTCGATCTCGCCGCGGTGCCCGAGGGCAGCGATGCCGCCACCGCGCTCGCCAACACCGCCGATCTCGCCCGCAAGGCCGAGGCATTAGGCTTTCACCGCTACTGGCTGGCGGAGCATCACAACATGCCCGGCATCGCCTCGGCGGCGACCTCGATCGTCATCGGCCATGTCGCCGCGGCGACGAAGACCATGCGCGTCGGCGCCGGCGGCGTCATGCTGCCGAACCACGCGCCGCTGATCGTGGCCGAGCAGTTCGGCACGCTGGCGACGCTCTACCCCGGCCGCATCGACCTCGGCCTCGGCCGCGCCCCGGGGACGGACATGCAGACCGCCCGCGCGCTGCGGCGCGGCCTCTCGGGCGCCGATACCTTCCCGCAGGATGTGGTCGAGATCATGGGCTATTTCGCCGAAGGGGCGGAAGCGGCGCCGGTGCAGGCCGTGCCCGGCGCGGGGACGGAGGTGCCGGTCTGGATCCTCGGCTCCAGCCTCTACGGCGCCCAGCTCGCCGCGCATCTGGGCCTGCCCTATGCCTTCGCCAGCCATTTCGCCCCGGCGCTCCTCGAAGAGGCGAGCCATATCTACCGCACGCGCTTCCAGCCCTCCGAACATCTGGCGGAGCCCTATTTCATGATGGCCATGGGGGTCTGCGCCGCCGAGACGGACGCGGAGGCGGAGTTCCTCCGCTCCTCGCAGGTCCTTTCCTTCGCGCGCCTGCGCACCGGGCGCCCCGGCAAGCTGCCGGCGCCGGTGCATGACCTCTCCGAAGTGCCGCCCGAGGTGATGGCCGGCGTCGAGCAGGCCTTCGCCTGCTCCGCCGTCGGCAGCCGCGAGACCGTGCGCCGGCGCATCGGCGAGCTGGTCGAGCGCCACCGGCCCGACGAGGTGATGGTCACCGGCATGATGCACGATCACGCCGCCCGCCTGCGCTCCACCGAGATCGCCGCCGAGGTGCTGGCCGAGCTCGCCCGCCCGCCGGTCGCGGCGAACTGAGGAAACCGACCGGGCGCCGGGGCGTTTCCACCGAAAGGAGGCGCCCCATGCCCGGAAAGCAGATCAAGGACGAAGCCACCTACAAGGCGCTCCGCGAGGACGGCGCCTCGAAGGAGAAGGCCGCCCGCATCGCCAATGCCAAGGCCGCCGGCGACAAGCCCGCCAAGAGCGGCGGCAAGGCGCCGCCCTATGAGGACTGGACGAAGGACGAGCTCTACGACCGCGCGCAGGAGCTCGGGATCGAGGGCCGCTCGGGGATGGACAAGGGCCAGCTCATCGAGGCCCTCCGCAACCACTGAACGCGACGCCCAAAAAATCTTCGCAGAAGATTTTTCCCCAAAGATTTTTCAAGGAAAAATCTTTGCTCACACCAGCACGCGCATGTGGCCCTGATTGCAGATCACGATGAACTGCCCGCCGCATTCGACGAGGTGAAATCCCCGCGCCAGCACCGCCGCCTTGAGCCGCTCGCGGCCGATCTCGCGCTCCACATCCAGAACCGAGCGGCGCACCACGCCGCCCCGCTCCACCGCCTTTGCGGAAAAGAGCTGCTCCAGCCAGGCCTCGTTGGGGCGTCGGAGGATGCGATCCATCCGCGGATCGTCCCCGCAGCTTGGTTAAGGGCCGGTTAGCATCCGCGAGAACAGTTCTTCCAGATAGGCCTCGGCGCGCGGATAGGGGTCCTTCTCGCCGAGGACGGCACTCATCTGCACCTCGAAATCCGCATAATGCTGGGTCAGCGCCCAGATCGAGATGATGAGATGGTGCCCGTCGAGCACCGGCAGCCGCCCCTCTGCGCCCCAGGCGCGGATCACGGCCGCCTTCTCGTCCACCAGCCGCTTCAGCTCTCCCGTCAGGCGCGGTGCCACATGCGGGGCGCCCTGCAGGATCTCGTTGGCGAAAAGCCGGCTCTCGCGCGGATATTGCCGTGACATCGCGAGCTTGCCGCGCACATAGCCGAGGATCTCCTCGCGGGGGTCTCCGCCGGGATCGACCGCATAGAGCGGGTCGAGCCAGGTCTTGAGGATCCCGTCGAGCAGATGCGTGTGGATCGCCTCCTTGGAGCGGAAATAATAGAGAAGATTGGGCTTCGACAGCCCGGCGGCCGTGGCGATCTCGTCCAGCGTCGCGCCCCGGAAGCCCTTCCGGGAAAAGACGTCGAGCGCCGCCTCGAGGATGGTCTCGCGGTTGCGGCGGCGGATGCGCCCGGCAGGCCGCGCCTCGGCCCGCGCCGTGCCCCCGGAGCGGGCAGGACGGCGCGCGGCGATCTGGGGAACTCTGTCGTCCGGCACGTCCTCACCTTGCTCAATCCGGCCCCGCGCGTCACGTTGGGGGGAGGGCCGCCCGGAGGCCCCGGGGTCTTCAGGAATGGTAGCGCCAGCGATGCGGCAGGGTCAAACAACGGTTCAACAGGAAAGAGGCCCGGCATGAAGCGGCTCCTCATCCTGCAATATGGCGATGTGCGCGCCGCGCTGCGCGCCTTTGCCGAGGGACGACAGGAGACCTATTACGACCAGCGCCGCTCCGTCGGCTTCTGGACAGATCGCGCCGCGGCCGGCACCGAGATCACCATTGCCTATCCGGTCGACGAGGCCGCCTATCGGGAGGTGGTCTCGACCGGGCTCACCTGCGTCGGCGTGCCCTCCCGGCATTTCTACGACGGCGGCCTCGGCGGGGATCTGATCGAGACGAGCCGCGCCGAGGCGGTGATCGTCGGCGGGCCGCATCTGCCCATGCTGACCGCCGCCCGCGCCGCCGGCCTGCCCGTCTATGCCAACTTCGCCGATGTCTTCCGCCCGCTCGGCTTCGGCGCCGTGACCCGCCGCGAGGGGCTGCGCCGGGCGCGCGAGCACTGGCGGCTCCGCCGGCTGCTCGGCGCCCCCAATGTCACCGCCATCGGCAACCATTCGCTCGGCGCCTCGCGCTCGCTGCACGAGGTGCTGCGCCTGCCGAAGGCGCGCATCACCCCCTGGGAATGGACGCCCTTCCCCACCGTGCCGCGCGTGCAGCCCTTCTGCGAAGACGGGCTCCGCCTCGTCTATGCCGGCACGCTCAGCGAGGCGAAGGGCGTCGGCGATCTCCTCCGCGCCGTGGCGCTTCTGCGCGACGGCGGCGCCGGCGTGACGCTGACGCTCTTCGGCGAGGGGCAGGACCGGCTGATGCTCGAGGAGGAGGCGAACCGGCTGCAGCTCGGCCGCGCCGTGCGCTTCGAGGGGCTCCAGCCCAATGACGTGGTGCGCGCCGCAATGGCCGGGGCCGATGCCGTCACCGTCCCCTCCCGCCCCGCCTATGCCGAGGCGCTGCCGAATGTCATCTCCGAGGCGCTCTCGGTCGGCACGCCGCTGGTGATCTCCGATCACCCGGCCTTTGCCTTCCGCTTCACGCCCGGCGAGGCGGCGCTGGTCGCGCCCCCGGCCGACCCCGGCGCGCTCGCCCGCACGCTCGGCCGCCTCCTGCGTGAGCCCGGGCTGGCCGAGGCGCTCTCGTCCCGCACGGCGGAGGTGCTTGCGGGGTTGCGCTTCGGGTCGCTCTGGTACGACCTTATGCAGGCGTTCCTCGATGACCCGACCGACAAGACCGGCTGGGTCGCCCGCCATTCGCTGGCGGCGCTGGAGCGCCGCTGACAACCACGGAAGGACAAGCCATGCCCGCCCCCGGCGAGAACCTGAAGATCGACGGATCCCGGCTCTGGGACAGCCTGATGGAGATGGCGAAGATCGGCCCCGGCGTGGCCGGCGGCAACAACCGCCAGACGCTTACGGATGCCGATGCGGAGGGCCGCGCGCTCTTCAAGCGCTGGTGCGACGAGGCGGGGCTGACGACGGGCGTCGACAAGATGGGCACGATGTTCGCCCGCCGCGAGGGCGAGGATCCGACGGCCCTGCCTGTCTATGTGGGCTCCCATCTCGACACCCAGCCGACCGGCGGCAAGTATGACGGCGTTCTCGGCGTGCTCGGGGGCTTGGAGATCATCCGCACCCTCAACGACCTCGGCATCAAGACCAAGCACCCGATCGTCGTCACCAACTGGACGAACGAGGAGGGCACCCGCTTCGCCCCGGCCATGCTCGCCTCCGGCGTCTTCGCCGGCCAGCACGAGCTGGACTGGGCCTATGCGCGCAAGGATGCGGAGGGAAAGAGCTTCGGCGACGAACTCGCCCGCATCGGCTGGGTCGGCGAGGAGGAGGTCGGCGCCCGCCAAATGCATGCCTTCTTCGAATACCATATCGAGCAGGGCCCGATCCTCGAGGCGGAGGGCGTCGACATCGGCGTCGTCACCCACGGGCAGGGCCTGTGGTGGCTGGAGGTGACGCTGACCGGCAAGGACGCGCATACCGGCTCGACACCCATGACCATGCGGGTGAACGCCGGGCTCGGCATGGCGCGGATCACGGAGGCCGTGCACCGCATCGCCATGGCCCACCAGCCGAATGCCGTCGGCGCCATCGGCCAGGCGAATGTCTATCCGAATTCGCGGAACGTGATCCCCGGCAAGGCCGTCTTCACCATCGACTTCCGCTCGCCGGATCTGGAAAAGCTGACCTCGATGCGCGCGGCGCTGGAGAAAGAGGCGGCGGAGATCGCCGCCGAGCTCGGCCTCGGCATCGAGATCGAGCCGACGGGGCATTTCGACCCGGTGACCTTCGACGAGACCTGCGTCGGCGCGGTCCGCTCGGCCGCCGAGCGGCTCGGCTATTCGCATATGGACATCGTCTCCGGCGCCGGCCACGACGCCTGCTGGATCAACCGGCTCTATCCCACGGCCATGGTCATGTGCCCCTGCGTGGACGGCCTCTCTCACAACGAGGCCGAAGAGATCAGCCCCGAATGGGCCCAAAAGGGCGCCGACGTGCTGTTCCACGCGGTGGTGGAGACGGCGGAGATCGTGGAGTAGCGGGGTCCCCGTTGGGAGAGGGTCCACCCCACCCCTCCCTTCGCGCCCAGCCCTCCCCCTCAACCGAGCGCCGCGGTGCCGCGCCGGCCCGGGGGTTGGCGCTCCCGACACCGCCCCAGCACACTTCATGGTGCCGCCACTCCCTCGTTCCGAGCGGGGCGCCACGTTGCAGAGCGCCCGCCCGCGGGACTGGCCGGCGCTCGCGCGTGGGACATGCAGCAACGATGCGCCCGGCGTAGGGTGGGTTTGCAACCCACCTCCCCTCGCCAGCTCGCAGCACGGCCAACCGCCCGCCCGTGCGACGACGTCCCGCCACCCGAAGCGCCCCCCTCCCCCGTCTTTGCTCCCGGAAAATCCTCGGGGGGAGTCGCCGAAGGCGGCGGGGGGCAGACAGCCCCCCGCCCCGCTCTTCCCTCGGCCGCCCCGCCAGCAGGGGGGTTGACCCTCCCCCGCCACCGCAGAAGGATCGGCGGGACAGCCGGCCCCCGGCGCCATGACACCAAGGACATCCGCATGACCCGCCTTCCCCTGATCCTCGCCCTGCCGCTCTTCGCGGCCGGCTGCGTCGGCATCACCCTGCCCGGCACCGAGCCCGAGCCCCCGGCCCCGCCGCCGCCGGAAGTGCTCTCCGCCCTGCCCTCCGGCACCGCGCCCAGCGTCGCCTTCCAGAACACCGACGGCTGCTGGCTCTTCTCCATCGAGGCGAAGGACCCGCCGTCCGGCTTCTACGTCACCGACGACGCCGGCCAGCCGATCTGTACGCCCGCCCCGGAATAAGCACCCCTAAAGGAGCCGCCCCATGAGCAAGGTCATCAAGAACGGAACGGTCGTCACCGCCGATCTCACCTACAAGGCCGACGTTCTCATCGAGGACGGCAGGATCGCCGAGATCGGCCCCGATCTCTCCGGCGACGAGGTGCTCGACGCCACCGGCTGCTTCGTCATGCCCGGCGGGATCGACCCCCATACGCATCTGGAGATGCCCTTCATGGGCACCTTCTCCACCGACGATTTCGACTCTGGCACCCGCGCGGCCCTCGCCGGCGGCACCACGATGGTCGTCGATTTCGCCCTGCCCGACCCGGGCCAGAGCCTGACCGACGCGCTCAAGCGCTGGCACAACAAGTCGGGCCGGGCGCATTGCGACTATTCCTTCCACATGGCGGTGACCTGGTGGGGCGAGCAGGTCTTCGAAGAGATGAAGACCGTCATCAACGATCACGGCATCAACACCTTCAAGCATTTCATGGCCTACAAGGGCGCGCTGATGGTGAATGACGACGAGATGTACGCCAGCTTCCAGCGTCTGGCCGAGCTCGGCGGCATCGCCATGGTCCATGCCGAGAACGGTGACGTGGTGGCCGAGCTCTCCGCCCGGCTCCTGCGCGAGGGCAACACCGGGCCGGAGGCCCATGCCTATTCGCGGCCCTCCCAGGTGGAGGGCGAGGCCACCAACCGCGCCATCATGATCGCCGACATGGCCGGCGTGCCGCTCTACGTGGTGCATACCTCCTGCGAGGAGAGCCACGAGGCCATCCGCCGCGCCCGGATGGCCGGCAAGCGCGTCTGGGGCGAGCCGCTGATCCAGCACCTGACGCTCGACGAAAGCGAGTATTTCCATGAGGACTGGGACCATGCGGCGCGGCGCGTCATGTCTCCCCCCTTCCGCAACAAGAAGCACCAGGACTCGCTCTGGGCCGGGCTGCAGTCGGGCTCGCTCTCGGTCGTGGCGACCGATCACTGCGCCTTCACGACCCAGCAGAAGCGCTACGGCGTCGGCGATTTCACCAAGATCCCGAATGGCACCGGCGGGCTCGAGGATCGCATCCCGATGCTCTGGACGCATGGCGTGGGCACCGGCCGGCTGACGCCGGAGGAATTCGTCGCCGTCACCTCCACCAACATCGCCAAGATCCTCAACTGCTACCCGAAGAAGGGCGCGATCCTGGTCGGCGCGGATGCCGACATCCTCGTCCTCGACCCGGAGAAGGAGAAGGTGATCACCGCCGCGAACCAGGTCTCCGCCATCGATTACAACGTCTTCGAGGGGCAGAAGGTGAAGGGCCTGCCGCGCTTCGTGCTGACCCGCGGCCATGTGGCCGTCACCGACGGCGAGATGACCACCCGCGAGGGGCATGGCGAATTCGTCAAGCGGCCCGGCAACGGCTCGGTCAACCGGGCGCTGTCGAGCTGGAAGGCGCTGACCAACCCCCGGCCGGTGGAGCGCTCGGGGATCCCGGCGACCGGGGTGTGAGGGCGGCGGTTTTCGCGCGAAGCCCGTGGTGAGCGCGGCCCTCACCGGCATCCTCGAGGCGGCCGTCTATGTGAACGACCTCGAGGCGGCGGCCGCCTTCTACGGCGGGGTGCTCGGCCTCGAGGAGATCACTCGCCGGGATGGCCGGCATGTCTTCTTCCGCTGCGGCGCCTCGGTGCTCCTCTGCTTCATCGCGGCGGAGACGGAGAAGCCGGCCTCCCCGGACGCGCGCCTGCCCGTGCCGCCCCACGGGGCGCGCGGGCCGGGGCATGTGTGCTTCGTGGCCGATGCTTCCGCCCTTGAGGCGCTCGCGGCGGAGCTGCCGGCGCAGGGCGTCGCAATCGAGGAGGACATGCGCTGGCCCAACGGCGCCCGCTCGATCTACGTGCGCGACCCGGCGGGCAATTCGGTGGAATTCGCGGAGCCGAAGCTCTGGGCGTGAGGGCAGGGCAATGGTGGGTTACAAACCCACCCTACGCCGCCCCGTAGGGTGGGTTTGTAACCCACCTCCCCTTCACCACCTCCACGACACCCGCCCAAACTCCTGCCCCGTAGGGCGGGCTTCAGCCCGCCACCCCGCCCGCCAGACCTCCCACCCTCGCCGCGCAGGGCGAGCGCCGGCCCGGGGGGTGGCGCTCCCAACCGTTCCGCATTGCACTTTATGGTGCAGCCACTTCCTCTCCTCAGAGCTCAGCACTACCCCACGAGAGCGCCAGCCCGCGGGACGGGCCGGCGCTCGCCCTGCGCCTGCGGCGCGCACCGGGCGGGGCGCCGCACGACGGTCGCACAAGGCGTAGGGTGGGTTTTCAACCCACCGCCACTGTCGGGAGTTCGCCCCCCGCGAGCCCGCCCGGCAGGGCGGGGTCGGGCCCCGCGCCTGCCCGCCAATTCACCATCTGCCCGCCCGACACGCAGCTCCCCCTGCGCAAGTTCTTGGCAAATGCCTCCCCGTCGGCTTTGGTGGCCTCCATGACCACCGCATCCCTCAACGTCCCCGCGCCCGCATGACCGCCGCCCCCGTCATCCAGGCCCGCGACCTGAACCTCGTCTTCCACACGAACGACGGCGATATCCATGCGCTGAAGGACGTGACGCTCGACATCGGCAAGGGCGAGTTCGTCTCCTTCATCGGCCCCTCGGGCTGCGGCAAGACCACCTTCCTGCGGTGCATCGCCGGGCTCGAGCAGCCGACCGGCGGCAGCCTCACCGTCAATGGCATGACGCCCGATGCCGCCCGGCGCGCCCGCGCCTATGGCTATGTCTTCCAGGCCGCCGGGCTCTATCCCTGGCGCACCATCGGCGGCAACATCCGGCTGCCGCTCGAGATCATGGGGTTCCCGAAGGCCGATCAGGAGAAACGCGTCGCCCGCGTCCTCGAGCTGGTCGAGCTCTCGGGCTTCGAGAAGAAGTTCCCCTGGCAGCTCTCCGGCGGCATGCAGCAGCGCGCCTCCATCGCCCGGGCGCTGGCCTTCGATGCCGATATCCTCCTGATGGACGAGCCCTTCGGCGCGCTCGACGAGATCGTGCGTGACCGGCTGAACGAGGAGCTGCTGCAGCTCTGGGGCCGGACCGGCAAGACCATCGGCTTCGTCACCCATTCGATTCCCGAGGCGGTGTATCTGTCGACGAAGATCGTCGTCATGTCGCCCCGCCCCGGCCGCATCGCCGATGTGATCGAGAGCCCGCTGCCCCGCGAGCGGCCCCTCGACATCCGCGACAGCGCCGAGTTCATCGCCATCTCCCACCGCGTCCGCGAAGGCCTGCGCGCCGGGCATGAGGAGGAGGCATGAGCGCCGGTTTCTACTCCTGGCTCGGGGGAGCGATGGTCGTCTTCCTCGCCGCCTCCTCGCTGCTGCGCGCCTCGCTCGGCAAGCCGGGCTGGCTCATGATCGCCTGCGCGCTCGCGCTCTACACGCTCGGCAATCTCATGATGCTGCGGCTGATGCGCGAGAGCGGCATGGCCGTCGCCATCTCGATCTCCGCCGTTCTGCAGCTCCTGCTCGCCAATGCCGTCGCCTTCGCCTGGTTCGGCGAGCGGCCGTCGCCGACGCAGATGGCCGGCATCGCGCTCGGCGTCGTCGCCGTGGCGCTGATCGTCCTGCCGAAGGGTAACCCGTGAGGGCCGCGCTGCCGATCCTCACCGTAATCGCCGTCATCGGCGTCCTTTGGTACGCGGCCGTGCCGCCCATGAACATCCGTGTCAGCCTCGACCTCGCAGAGAGGATGGGGGAAAGCGTGACCCCCGAGGGCGTCGCCGAGCGGCGCGCCCTCTCGATCGCCCAGCTGCTGATCTCGAACCCCGACCGGATCGGCGAGACCTTCCGGCTCGAGCGCCCGCGCCTGCCGACGCCCGGGCAGGTTCTGACCGAGCTCTGGGCCACCACCGGCGCCATGGCACTGGAAGGGCGCGGCTTTTCCAAGCGCTCGCTGATCTACCACGGCTGGATCACGCTGCGCTCCACGCTCGCCGGCTTCGCGCTCGGGCTCGCATTGGGCCTCGCCGGGGCCGTTGCCATCACCTATGCGCGGGTGGCAGAGAAATCGCTCATGCCCTGGGCGATCATCAGCCAGACGATCCCCATCGTGGCGCTGGCGCCGATGATCGTCGTGCTCTCCAGCCAGATCGGGGTGGAGGGCCGCGGCCTGCCGAAGGCGATCATCTCGGCCTACCTCTGCTACTTCCCGATCCTCGTCGGCATGGTGAAGGGGCTGAACGCGCCGACGGACCAGCAGCTCGACCTCTTGAAGACCTGGAGCGCCAGCGGGCTGCAGAGCTTCTGGAAGCTGCGCCTGCCCGCCTCGATGCCCTATCTCTTCGCCTCGCTGAAGGTGGGCATCGCCGCCGCGCTCGTCGGCACCATCGTCGGCGAATTGCCGACCGGCGCCATCTCGGGCCTCGGCGCGCGGATCCTGATCGGCGACCAGTTCGGCACGCCGCTCGCCATCTGGGCCGCGCTCCTCGCCGCCGCCATCCTCGCCGGCGCGCTCGTCACCGGGCTCGATGCCATGCAGCGCACCGTCCTCCGCCGCCGGGGAGAGGGAGCATGAGCTGGCTCGCCGTGATCCTCATCGTCTGGCCGCTCGCCTGGGTGCTCAACATCGTGCTGGTGCGCTCGGCCTTCGGCGGCAGCCGCGCCGTGGCGCTCGCCGTGCCGCTGATCTTCGGCGCGACGCTCCTCCTCCTCTGGGAGGGGCTGGTGCGCCATTTCAATGTCATGCCCGTCATCCTGCCCGCCCCCTCGGCGGTCTGGAGCACCTTCCTCGCCATGCGCGAGACGCTCTGGGGAGACTTCGTGCAGACGGTCGTGAAGGGCGCCCTTTCAGGCTATGCCATCGGCTGCCTCGCCGCCTTCGTCGCCGCGATCCTGATCGACCGCTCGTCCTTCCTCACCCGGGGCCTCCTGCCCATCGGCAATTTCGTGGCCGCGCTGCCCATCGTCGGCATCGCGCCGATCCTCGTGAGCTGGTTCGGCTTCGACTGGCATTCCAAGGCCGCCGTGGTCGTCGTCATGGTCTTCTTCCCGATGCTGGTGAACTGCGTGCAGGGCCTGCGCGAGACGGAACCGATGCAGCGCGACCTGATGCGCACCTATGCCGCGAGCTACTGGCAGGGCATGGCCAAGCTGCGCCTGCCGGCGGCGCTGCCCTTCATCTTCAACGGCCTGAAGATTTCCACGACCCTGGCGCTGATCGGCGCCGTGGTTGCCGAATATTTCGGCTCTCCGACGCGCGGGATGGGCTTTCGCATCTCCACCGGCGTCGGAAGCTTGTCGATCGACCTCGTCTGGGCGGAGATCATGGTGGCGGCCCTCGCCGGCACATGTCTCTATGGGGTCGTCGCATGGATCGAGGCGCGGCTGTGCTTCTGGCACCCGTCGCACCGAAAGTGAGGCCCGCTTCAAGACGGGCAGAAGCCGGCGAGCAGTCAGCAGGGAAAGGACCAAGATCATGAAGAGAACGTTCACCGCCGCCGCAGCCGCCGCGCTCGCGGCCCTCGCCGGCGCCGCCGCCGCGCAGGACAACGAGGTCACGCTTCAGCTGAAGTGGGTGACCCAGGCGCAGTTCGCCGGCTATTACGTCGCGCTCGACCAGGGCTTCTACGAGGCCGAGGGGCTCGATGTCACCATCCTGCCCGGCGGCCCCGACATCGCCCCCGAGCAGGTCATCGCCGGCGGCGGCGCCGATGTCATCACCACCTGGATGGCCGCCGCCCTCGCCGCCCGCGAACGCGGCCTGCCGCTCGTCAACATCGCCCAGCCCTTCAAGACCGGCGGGCTGCAGCTCACCTGCCTCAAGTCCACCGGCATCGAGAGCGAGGCGGATTTCGCGGACAAGACGCTCGGCGTCTGGTTCTTCGGCAACGAATATCCGTTCTACGCCTATATGGCCTCGCTCGGCCTTGCGACGGACGGCTCCGAGGGCGGTGTGGAAGTGCTGCGCCAGGCCTTCAACGTCGACCCGCTGGTGCAGGGCCAGGCCGACTGCATCTCGACCATGACCTACAACGAATACGGCCAGGTGCTCGACAACGGCTTCACCGAGGAGGACCTCGTCAACTTCAACTATCTCGACATGGGCATCGGGATGCTGGAGGACGGGCTCTACGTCATGGAGGAAGACCTCGAGGATCCGGAGTTCGTCGACAAGATGGTCCGCTTCGTCCGCGCCTCGATGGAAGGCTGGAAATGGGCGGAAGAGAACCCCGAGGAAGCCGCCGAGATCGTCGTGGAATATGACGAGACCGGCGCCCAGACGCTGGAGCACCAGGTCTACATGATGGGCGAGGTCGCCAAGCTGACCGCCGGCTCCAACGGCGCGCTCGACCCGGCCGACTACGAGCAGACGGTGGCGACGCTGCTTTCCGCCGTCTCGGAAGAGAACCCGGCGATCACCGAGGAGCCCGAGGGCGCCTATACGCTGGAGATCACCGACGCGGCGCTGGCCGAGTAAGCGCGGGCCCATGACCTGAGACAGAGCGGGGGCCTTCGGGCCCCCGTTTCCGTTTGTAGGAACGGAAGTGGCGGTGGCGGGCGACGCGCTTGTGCCCTCACCGGCGGCCCCCAATGCGGCGCCATCCGGGTCTCGGTCGCCCGGCGCTGAGGCCGCACCGGTCTTTCGCGGCGGCCTCCGCCGCGCTATCGGGGGCGGAGGGCCGATTGGATCGAGGGAAGGGTCACGGATGCGCGTTCTGGTCACCGGCGGCGCCGGGTTCATCGGCAGCCACACGCTGGTCGAGCTCCTCGGCCAGGGGCACCATTGCTGCGTGGTCGACAGTTTCGCGACCAGCTCGCCCGAAGCGCTCGCCCGGGTCCGCGAGCTGACCAATGCTCCGCTCGACGCCCACGAGGCCGACATCCGCGACACCGCGCGGCTGACGGGCATCGCGGAGGAGTTCCGCCCCGAGGCGGTGATCCATTTCGCCGGCCTCAAGGCCGTGGGCGAGAGCGCCGAGCGGCCGGTCGATTACTACGAGGTCAACGTCGGCGGCACGCTCAGCCTCATCCGGGCGATGGAGGCGGCGGGCTGCGGGCGGGTCATCTTCTCCTCCTCCGCCACGGTCTATGGCGACCCGGAGTATCTGCCCTTCGACGAGGCGCATCCTCTGAAGCCCATCAACGTCTACGGGCAGACGAAGGCGATGGCGGAGCGGGTGCTCTCCGACTGGGCGGGGGCCGCGCCCGGGCGGGGCGCGGTGCTCCTGCGCTATTTCAACCCGGTCGGCGCCCATGCCTCGGGGCGGATCGGCGAGGATCCGGCGGGGATCCCGAGCAATCTCATGCCCTTCCTCGCCCAGGTCGCCTCGGGCGAGCGGGAGCGTCTGTCGATCTTCGGCGACGATTACGACACGCCTGATGGCACCGGCGTGCGCGACTACATCCATGTGGTGGATCTCGCCCGCGCCCATGTCGCGGCGCTGGGGCGGGTGGCGGCGCTGGAGGGCGCCGAGCCTATCAACGTCGGCACCGGGCGCGGCTATTCCGTGAAGGAGATGCACGCCGCCTTCAGCAAGGTCGTGGGCCGCGAGCTGCCCTACGAGATCGCACCCCGGCGCGCCGGCGACATCGCCACCTCCGTCGCCGACCCCTCCCGCGCCCGCGAGCGGCTGGGATGGGAGGCGGCCCACGGGATCGAGGACATGGCGAAGAGCATCTGGGCCTGGCAGAGCGCCAACCCCAGGGGCTACCGGGGCTGAGGGGCGCCGCCCCTCAGATCACGCCGAGATCGGCCAGCGCCTTGGAGAGGCCAGGCGGCAGCGCCTCCTCCTGCGCCCGGTGGGGCGGCAGGTCGGGCGGGGCATCCGACGGCTTGAGGTAGCGCCAGCCCTGGAAGGGCTTCTTCGGCACCGCCGCCGTCCGGTGCAGCTCGGGGTCGAGCACGATGGCGCAGCGGCGGATGCCGTCTTCCCGCACCACCTCGTCCAGCCGCACCACGCGCTGGCGCACCTGGATCAACCCCTTGATGACCCAGTAGATCGAGCCGCCGGCGAGCAGCTCGGCCTCGCGTTTCGGCCACATGCGGGTGACATGGCGCGGCAGGCCATCGTCCCCCCGGGCACGATGGAGCTTCTGCCAGGTGGCGAGGTCGGTGACGTCCTCCGTCCCGACCGAGAGCTTGAGCAGATGCAGCTCAGGACCGCTGGTAGACATGTTCTTGCTTCACCCCCACATATGGTAGAGTAGGAAGCCTCGCGCGATTCTTCCACCCATCCAGATACGTCAGCCGGAGGTTCCGTCCATGAGCCGTTTCCACGCGCCCATCGCCGAAGCGATCTGGGACATGAAATACCGCCTGAAGGAGGCCGACGGCACGCCGGTCGATGCCTCCGTCGAGGCCACATGGGCACGGATCGGCAAGGCGCTCGCCGCCGTCGAGGCCGAGCCGGCCCGGTGGGAGGCGCGGTTCACCGAGGCGCTCACCGACTTCCGCTTCCTCCCCGCCGGAAGGATCACCGCCGGCGCCGGGACGGACCGCAACGTCACGCTCTTCAACTGCTTCGTCATGGGCACGATCCCCGATTCCATGGGCGGCATCTTCGAGGCACTGAAGGAAGCGGCGCTGACCATGCAGCAGGGCGGCGGCATCGGCTACGACTTCTCCACCATCCGCCCCAAGGGTGCGCCGGTGGCGGGGGTGGCGGCGGATGCCTCCGGCCCCCTCTCCTTCATGGATGTCTGGGACGCGATGTGCCGCACCATCATGTCCGCCGGCTCTCGCCGGGGCGCGATGATGGCGACGCTCAGATGCGACCACCCGGACGTCGAGGCCTTCATCGAGGCCAAGGGCGACGCGGCGCGTCTGCGCATGTTCAACCTCTCGGTGCTGGTGACCGATGCCTTCATGGAGGCGGTGAAGGCCGACGGCCCGTGGGAGCTCGTCTTCGGCGGACGTGTCTACAAGACCCTGCCGGCGCGGGACCTGTGGAACCGCATCATGAAGGCGACCTACGACTACGCCGAGCCGGGCGTCATTTTCATCGACCGCATCAACGCGATGAACAACCTCGCCTATGCCGAGACCATCGCGGCCACCAACCCCTGTGGCGAGCAGCCGCTGCCGCCCTATGGCGCCTGCCTACTCGGCTCGATCAACCTCGCCCGGCTGGTGCGCGACCCCTATGGCGATGCGCCCCATATCGACGCGGCCGAGCTGGCCGAGCTGACCGCCGACGCCATCCGCATGATGGACAACACGGTCGACGCCTCGCGATTCCCGCTGCCCGAGCAGCGGGCCGAGGCGCAGGCCAAGCGGCGGATCGGGCTCGGCGTCACCGGGCTCGCCGATGCGCTCGTCATGCTGGGGCTGGAATACGGGACGGACGAAGCCGCCGACCAGACCCGCGCCTGGATGAAGGCCATCGCCCGCGCGGCCTATCTCGCCTCCGTCGAGATCGCCAAGGAGAAGGGCCCCTTCCCGCTCTTCGAGGCGGAGCCCTTCCTCGCCTCCGGCACCATGGCGAAGATGGATGAGGACGTGCGCGACGCGATCCGCGAGCACGGCATCCGCAACGCGCTTCTCACCTCCGTCGCGCCGACGGGGACGATCTCGCTCTATGCGGGCAACGTCTCCTCCGGCATCGAGCCGGTCTTCGCCGCCGCCTATACGCGCAAGGTCCTCCAGAAGGACGGCAGCCGGACGGAGGAGGAGGTCGTCGACTACGCCCTGCAAATCTGGCGGGACCAGGGCCGCAAGGGCCTGCCCCCCGCCTTCGTCGACGCCCAGAGCCTCGCGCCCTCCGCCCATGTGCGGATGCAGGCGGCGGCGCAGGAATGGGTCGACAGTTCGATCTCGAAGACCATCAACGTCCCGAAGGACATCTCCTTCGAGGCGTTCAAGGAGGTCTATGCCCAGGCCTACGAGACGGGCTGCAAGGGCTGCACCACCTACCGGCCGAACGACGTGACCGGCTCCGTGCTGGCCGTCGCCGAAGAGGCCCCGCCGCCCGTCCTGCAGAGCGAGGGCGAGGTCGTCTACCTCTCCGAGCCGCTGGAGCGGCCGAACACGCTGGAGGGCGCGACCTACAAGCTCAAATGGCCCGAGAGCGAGCATGCGATCTACATCACGATCAACGACGTGATCACGGGCGGGCACCGGCGGCCCTTCGAGATCTTCATCAATTCCAAGAACATGGAGCATTTCGCCTGGACTGTCGCGCTGACGCGGATGATCTCCGCCGTCTTCCGCCGCGGGGGCGATGTGAGCTTCGTGGTCGAGGAGCTGAAGGCCGTCTTCGACCCGCGCGGCGGCGCCTGGATGCAGGGCAAGTACATCCCCTCGATCCTTGCCGCCATCGGCGGGGTGATCGAGGAGCACATGGTCGCCATCGGCTTCCTCGCCGCCGAGGGGGCGGGGCTGAAGAGCGACCCCCAGGCCGAAATCCTCGGCCGCCGCCCCGGCAAGGCCTGCCCCTCCTGCGGCTCCTACGATCTGCACATGGTCGAGGGCTGCATGACCTGCGCCAATTGCGGGTTCAGCAAATGCGGGTGAGGGGTCAGCTCTCGAAGATCGCCACCATCGCCTGATCGAAGGCCGCCCAGCTCATCGTGGCGGCATTGCCGGCATAGCCGTCGTAATGCGACCGGCCGGAGGAATTGGGCAGCCCCGCCCAGATGCGGGCGAGGTTGTTCATGAACTGATGCCGGGTGATCTCGCCGGCGCGGTAGGCGCCGAGCCCGGCCTCGGCCAGCAGGATGTCCGCCAGCCGGTCCTGCAGCTCCGGCGAGAAGGCGGCGCCCGGACCGGCGCCTGCCATCCCGGCGAGGCGCGAGAGCGTGGCCGGGATGAACTGGTAGCGGCCGATGGCATGGGGCTGGCCCGGCGTCGCCTCGATCCAGGCGAAGATCTCGCCTAATGTCATGGCGGTCGGCGCCCGCGCGGGGCGCACCCTGGCGCCGTGCTGCACGGCGTCATAGCCGGCCGGCCCGGCCTCCGCCCGCGCGATGAGCTGCCGCAGGAGCGCCGCCTGCACATCGCCGCCGCGCGGCGCCGAAAGGCCCGGCGGCGCCGACACGGGCACCCGGGGCGCATGGGGCGCGAAGAAGCTCCCCTCGTCCCTGTCGATGAAAAGGCTCTGCGCCCGCCCCCGCGCGACCTCCGCCGCCGCGGTCACCGGCACCTCGGCGCTGGCCATAACCGGCTGCGGCGTGCCCACGAGCGGCGCCCGCGCCCCGGCGAGCCCGCCGCCGGTCAAAAGAGAATAGGCCGGCGCCTCAGGCGCCCAGCTTGCAGCCAGCAGCGCCAGAAGCACCGCGGGACCCTTCTGGATCATCGGGGACCCCCTCACCACCGCAGACGTTCCGCGGCAGCTAACCGGCAGCCCCTTTAGATTCCGTTCCCTTGCATGTCTTTGCTCCCGGGCATCCTCGGGGGGCGTCGCCAAAGGCGACGGGGGGCAGACAGCCCCCCGGTCAACCTCTCATCCAGGAGCCCCGCTTGCCTCTGGAGCCCGAAAATTCTTCGCAGAAGAATTTTCGCCCCCCTCAGGCGGCAGCGCTCTGGCGGCGCGGCGGCCCGCGACGGCGGCGCTGGGGCTTGCCCTTGCCCTTGGCATGGGCCGCGGGCTGCGCCCCGGCGCGGCGGGGGCCGGAGCCGTTGGCCTCCGGCGGCGCGATGGCCCGCGGCGGGGTGCCGCTCGCCACCGGCAGCTCGATCTTCATCAGCTTCTGGATGCCGCGGAGGAGGTCGACCTCCTCGCCCGAACAGAAGGCGATCGCCTCGCCCTCGCGCCCGGCGCGGGCCGTGCGGCCGATGCGGTGGACGTAGTTCTCCGGCACTTCCGGCAGGTCGTAGTTGACCACATAGGAGACGCCCGGGATGTCGATGCCGCGCGCGGCGACATCCGTCGCCACCAGCACGTTGATCTCGCCGTCGCGGAAGGCCCGGATGGCCCGGTCGCGCTGGCCCTGGCTCTTGTTGCCGTGGATCGAGGTGGCGTTGAACCCGTCGGAGACGAGGCCCCGCATCAGCTTCTCCGCCCCGTGCTTCGTCCGCGCGAAGACCAGCGTCAGCGCGCCGGGGTCGGCCTGCAGCACCTCGCGGAGCTTCGCGGGCTTCGCCGGCTTCTCGACGAAGTGGACCGACTGCGTGATCTTGTCCGCCGCCTTGCCGGGCGGCGAGACCTGCACCCGCTTGGGGTTGGTCAGATAGGCCTGGCTCAGCTCTTCGATCTGCTTCGGCATGGTGGCCGAGAAGAGCATCGTCTGCCGCGGCGTGCCGAGCGCGCCGGCGATCCGGCGAAGCGCGTGGATGAAGCCGAGGTCGAGCATCTGGTCGGCCTCGTCGAGCACCAGGTGCCGCACTTCGGACAGGTCGATGGCGCGGCGGTCCATCAGGTCGATGAGCCGGCCCGGCGTCGCGATGACGATGTCATTGCCGCGGGCGAGCAGGTTGATCTGCTTGCCGATGGACTGGCCGCCCACCACCTTGGCGATCTTCAGGCGCTGGCCCTTCAGAAGCGGCGCGAGGTTGTCGGCGATCTGGCCGACGAGCTCGCGGGTCGGCGCCAGCACCAGCGCGCGGGCGGTCTTCGGCAGCGGCTTGCCGGCGGAGGCGGCGAGGAGGTCAATGAGCGGCAGGCCGAAGGCCAGCGTCTTGCCGGTCCCCGTCTGGGCGAGGCCGAGGATGTCATGACCCTCGAGCGCCAGCGGGATGGCCTTGCTCTGGATCGGGGTCGGGTCCTTGAAGCCGGCCTCGTCGAGCGTCTTGGCGAGGCGGGGGTCGAGGCCGAGCATTTCGAAATAATTCACGTGGCAAATCCTTGCGGGGGCCAGCCGGGCAGAACCCGGGCAGCCGGTGTGGTGCCGCAGGGTTTGCGGCCGGAGGGAGAGGTCACGCGAGGCGGGCAGGGACGTGCCCCAGCCGTTCGGCCATATCGCCTGACCCCGGAGTGTGTTGGGGAAATCATAGGGCCGCCGCGCAGGGATGGCCGACATCGGCGCGGCAGGGCGGCGCAAGAGCGCAGCACTTCATGGGGCAAGTGGGGCATAAGGGGCCGTCTGTCAAGCGCCGCGGCGCAGCGTCAGCCGAGGTCCAGCTCCTTCCAGCCGGTCGCGGGGTCGGTCGCGCGGCGGAAAAGCGCGGCCTCCGTGACCGCGAGCACGAGCTCTGCCGTGGTGCGGACAAGGGCTCCCGGCAGGAGATGCCCGCCGGTCATCCGCCCGTCCGCCCCGGCGACGGCGATATGCAGATGCACCCCGTCAGGTGACAGCGTGCCAGAGAGCGAGACGATCTCGAGGGGCTCGGCGAGGGTCAGAGGCGCGTCCTCCCCCGCCGGCCGGATGGCAACCTCCGCGAGGCTGCCGACGCAGGCGGCGAGGAAGCCCGCCGTGGCGCCGCTCGCGGCGAAGGCGGCCTCGATCCCGGCGCGGAGGTCCTCGCCGGGCGAGAGGCGAAGCGCGATCAGCCGCGTCTCCGCCCCCGTCCACTCCATCAGAGCGCCAGCACGCTCTTGAGCGCGCTGGTCAGCTCCGCCGCCGGATCGCCCGCCATGCCGGCGGAGCGCCAGGCGACGTGATGGTCGGGGCGCACGAGCACGCAGCCGGCGTCGCTCACCTCCCGCGCCCGCGCCCAGTCGCCGCTGTGGTCGAGGTAGTCGCGCCGCGGGCCGATGACATGCGCCTTGAGCGGCAGGCCCAAATCGGCCGCCACCTGCTCCGCCGCCTCCGCCCAGGCCTCGCCGCCGGGGCCGGTCAGCAGCGTGAAGGTGCCGTGGCCGCAGAGGTCGAGCGTGGAATGCTTGCCCCCGGCCGCATCGAAGAGCCAGACATGCGGCAGACGTGCCCCGGGCCAGGTGGTCGGCTGGTAATGGAGCTCGGGGTCGCGCTCGAAGGGCGGCTCCTCCGTGCCGTCCGAGGCGATGGCGGAGGAGCGGTAGCGCTGGTTCATCTCGACGCCATGCGCGTCGAACTCGTATTTCTTGAAGGCGATGGCGCGTCGGAGCGCCTCGCGCTTGGCCTCGGCATCCGGCGCCGCCAGCGCATCGAGGTTGCCCGCCATCTCGTCAGCCGTGACCTCGCCGCCCATGCCCAGCGCCTCGAAGATCGGCCCGAACTCGCCGCGCGACTGGTTGGCGCGGGTGACGATCTGCTTGGCGATCGGCGCCCGCTCGGCATCGTAGCTCTCCAGCAGCCCCTCGCCGGCCTGGCCCTTCAGCACCGCCGCCAGCTTCCACGCGAGGTTGAACCCGTCCTGGATCGAGGTGTTGGAGCCGAGCCCGTTCGACGGCGGATGCCGGTGCGCCGCGTCGCCCATGATGAAGACCCGCCCGTCGCGCATCTTCGTCGCGTAGCGGTCATTCACCGTCCAGGTGTTGGCGGAGAGGAGCTCGATCTCGAGCTCGGGGTCGCCGACGAGCTGGCGGGCGATCTTGGTGGCCATGGCCTCGTCGACCTTCGGCGGCGGCTCGTTGATGTCGTAACCCCAGATGATCAGCCATTCGTTCCACGGCCGGACCATGCGGACGACGCCCATGCCGATGCCGCCGACATCGGCGCCGGGCTGCATGATCCAGTAAAGGACGCTCGGGCGGTGGGCGACATATTTGGAGAGGTCCGCCCGGAAGACGATGTTCATCGAGCCGTCGACGCCCATCTCGCCCTCGAAGGGCAGGCCGCAGGTCTCTGCCACGCGGGAATTGCCGCCATCCGCGCCGACGAGGTACTTCGAGCGGATCGTGAATTCCTTGCCCGTCAGCCGGTCGAGGCAGGTGGTGGTGACGCCGCCCTCATCCTGCTCGTGCCGCAGGTATTCCGTCGACATCCGCGCCTGCGTGCCGCGCGAGCAGGCGGTCTTGAAGAGGAGCGGCTCCATATAGGTCTGCGGCAGGTCGTTCATGTGGCAGGGGGAGGAGAGCAGGTGCTCCGCCCGGCTCTCCGGCGCGTTGCCCCAGCTCTTCATGCGCCCCAGTTCCTCGCCGGCCAGGCTCTCGCAGAAGACATTGTTGCCGAGCAGATCCTGCTCGGTGCATTGCAGGTAGGCCTCGTGCTCGACCTCCTGCCCGAGGTCCCGCAGCACCTCCATGGCGCGCTGGTTGGTGATATGGGCGCGGGGCGTGTTGGCGAGCCAGCGGTAGCGGTTCACCACCATGTTCTCCACGCCATAGGACGAAAGCAGCGCCGCCGTGGCCGAGCCCGCCGGGCCCGTGCCGATGATGAGCACGTCTGTTTCGATATCGGCCATGGGTCCTCCTCCCGCTTGCCCCGCCGGCTCCCCTCCGGCGCAGCCATGTCGTCAGAGGACGGGGGGGAGGGCAAGGGGGACGCGGCGAAAATTCGTCAGCGGCGGCGCTTGGCGTCGGGGCAGAGAGCGGAACCGACGGGGCTTCCGCAGCGCGCGTCAGTGGCGCCCAGCGCCACTGCTCAGGCCTTCCACTTGATTGAGCAGCCCATCGAGGGGGTCTGCTCGGCCGGCCCCTCGCCGCTCTCGGCGACCTGCACCATGGCCTCATAGAGCTCACGCCGGGTCTCCGGCCCCGCCGGCCCCTTGCCGGCGCTGTCGAGCCGGCCGCGGTACTGGAGCTCCAGGCCCGCGTTGAAGCCGAAGAAATCCGGCGTGCAGGCGGCGCCATAGACCCGCGCCACCTCCTGCGTGGCATCGTGCAGATAGGGGAAGGGGAAGCGCTCCCGCTCCGCCATCTCCACCATCTTCTCGAAACTGTCGGCCGGATAGGCCTCGGCATCGTTGGCACAGATCGCGGCCACGCCGATGCCGATCTGCTGCAGCGCCTCGGCCTCGCTCTTCAGCCGATCGAGGACGCCGAGCACATAGGGGCAATGGTTGCAGATGAACATGAGGACGAGCCCCTTCGGCCCCGCCAGCCCCTCCATCGCATGGAGCTTGCCGTCGGTGCCGGGAAGCGTGAAGGACGGGGCGATCCAGCCGAAATCGCGGGCGGGCGGGGTGGCGGCCATGGCGCTATCTCCTGTCGTTGCGAGGGGTCATGCTAGGCCCCCCGGCCCCGAGGGCAAGCTTGCGGCTTGACCGGCGCGAAGAGGCCTGCGAGTGCTGCGCCATGCGCTGGCTCCTCCTTCTTGCCGTCCTGATCGCCCCCGCCGCCCGGGCGGACGACTGGCAGACGCTCGGCATCGCCCATGCCTTCACCAACGATTACATCGGCGACGGCCATGACCGCTGGCAGAGCGGCGCGCAGACCATCTCGGCCCTCACCGGCTTCGGCGAGGCGCTGCCGGACCGGCCGTTCCGGCTGCTCGAATGGCGGGCGCGGAGCCAGATCCTCATGCCCTGGACGGGCAATGTGGAGCGGCCCTATGCGACGGCGCTCTCCTTCGCGGTGATCTCGCATCAGGCGGCCGGGCCAGTGGAGCTGTCCTACGGGATCGAGGCGACGCGGATCGGCCCCTCGACCGGGCTCGCCGGCTTCCAGACGCGCTTTCACGATGAGTTCGGCTTCGATCCGCCGCGCGGCGCCGGCGCCGAGCTGCCCGACCAGAGCCATATCGGCGCCCTCGGCGAGGTCGTCTGGCCCGTGAGCTTTGGCCGCGCCGAGCTCCGCCCCTTCCTCGGCGCGCGGACCGGGGTGGAGGAGCTCGCCCGCATCGGCGGCGATATCGTGCTCGGCCCGGCGCTCTCGGGCGCCATGCTGGTGCGCGACGAGGTGACGGGCCAGCTCCTGCCCGCCTATGGCGAGGCGCCGGGGCTCGGCCTGACCCTGGGCGCCGACCTTGCCGCCGCCGGCGACAGCGCCTTCCTCCCCGCAGGCGGCCCGGCCCCGCTCGACACCCACTGGCGCGCCCGCGCCGGGCTTCACTGGCAGGGCGAGCGGGGGGCGGCGGTCTTCTACGGGCTGACCTGGCTCTCGGAGGTCTTCGAGGGGCAGGAGGAGGGCCAGCTCGTCGGCTCCCTCAGCCTCGGCTGGCGGTTCTGAGCGGGCAGGCCGGCCACAGGCCGGGCGCGAGCATCTGTGCCTGCGTTGCCTGAGCACCGCCAAACCGGCTAGGATGCCGCAAAGGCCGGGAAAATCCGGCACCATCGAGCAGGCAGCAACATGGTTTCAGAGCGCGGCGCCCGGGCGCACGGCGGCATCTTCGTCTTTTCCTGGGCCCTTGTCCGGGTCGACGGCGCGCCGGCGCCCGACCTCACGAGCCTCCGCCGCGGGCAGGGCTTCGAATGGGACGGCGAGGCGATCCGTGTCGACGGGCCGGCGAATATCCTGCCGCTCGGCGAGGCGATGGGCGAAGGCGCGCTCCGCCGCCGCGCCGCAAGGTCACTCGGGCGGGAGGCGGATGAGGCGGCCCTTGCCGGTATCGAGCCCGACGCGCCCCCCGCCCCCGAGCAATCGCTCGAGCTCACCGACGGGCACCAGCGCTGGCGCGCCGTGATCCTGCCCGCCGGGCCGTCCCGCCCGGCGCTCCTGCAGTTCACCGGCGCCCTGCCGCCGAGGCGGCGGGAGCTCTGGATCGTCTCCATCCGCCTCGCGCCCGGCGCCGCTGCGCGGCCGGGCGGCGTCGTCTGCTTCACGCCCGGCACGCTGATCGCGACGGAGGACGGCCCCCGCCCGGTCGAGACCCTGCGCGAGGGCGCCCGCATCCAGACCCGCGACAACGGCTGCCAGCCGCTCCTCTGGCTCGGCACCCGCCGGATCACCGGCGCGCGGATCGCGGCGATGCCCTGGCTGGCGCCCGTGCGCCTCCGGCCCCATGCGCTCGGCAAGGGCGTGCCCGACCCGGGGCTGACGGTCTCGCCCGATCACCGCATCCTGCTGCGTGGTGCCCGCGCCCGCAGCCTCTTCGGCGCAGAGGAGGTGCTCGTCGCTGCCGCCGATCTGATCGACGACCGGCTGATCCTGCGCGACCGGTCCCGCCGCGAGGTGACCTATATCCACCTCCTCCTGCCCGCGCATGAGATCGTCTTCGCCAATGGGGTCGAGACGGAGAGCTTCCACCCCGCCGCCGCCGCGGCGGAGGATCTGGAGCCCTTCGACGTCCAGCTCCCCGATGCCGCGGATTACGGCCCCTATGCCCGCCGCGTCCTGACCTCCAGCGAAGCGGCGATCCTCGCCCACGCCTGAGCGGGGTCTTGCCCGGCGGACGGCCTGCCCCCAAGCTGCCCCGGGGTCGCGCAGCGGCAGCTCTTGCCTTCTCCCCCGGCGCGCTACCTCGCTCCCAAACAGGGGAGGTTTTCGAGTTGATGCGTATTCTGGTTCCGGCCGCGCTGGCGGCCCTTCTGGCGCTCGGCGCCTGCGGCCCTCGGCCCCAAAGCACCGGCGCCGCCCCGCCCGCCACCTCGGAGTACCGCGCCGTCCCCGACGCCGGCTTCGACGCCTGGCGGGCGGGCTTCGAGCCGAGGGCCCTTGCCGCCGGCATCCCCGCCCCCGTTGTCGCCCGCGCCATGGGCGGTGCCGGCTACATTCCCCGGGTCATCGAGAAGGACAGGAGCCAAGCCGAGCACAGCCTGACCTATCAGGAATATTTCGACCTCGTCCTGCCGCCCGAGAGGATCGCGAACGGCCGCGCCGCGCTCCGCCGCGAAAGCGCGACGCTCGCCCGGCTCGAGGGGCAATACGGCGTGCCGGCGGAGGTCATCGCCGCCGTCTGGGGCATCGAGAGCGCCTATGGCACCAAGCGCGGCACGGTGCCGGTGATCTCCGCCCTCGCCACTCTGGCCCATGACGGGCGCCGGGGGCGGTTCTTCGAGGGCGAGCTGATCGCGGCGCTGCGGATCATCGCCGCCGGCGAGGTGAGCCCCGAGCGGATGCTCGGCTCCTGGGCCGGGGCGATGGGGCACACGCAGTTCATCCCCTCCTCCTACCTGTCGCTGGCCGTTGACGGCACCGGCGACGGCCGCCGCGACATCTGGGGCGACGACCCGGCCGACGCGCTGGCCTCGACCGCCAATTACCTGGCGCGGAGCGGCTGGCGCGCGGGCGAGCCGGTTCTGCTGGAGGTGCGGGCGCCTGCGGGCCTCTCGGGCACAAGGAGTGCCGCGTCCTGGGAGGCGGCGGGCGTGAGCCGCGCCAATGGCGGCGCGCTGGGCGCGTTGCCGGAGGGGCGGCTCCTGCGGACGGACGACGGCCCGGCCTATCTGGTCTTCCGCAACTTCGACGTCATCAAGCGCTACAACAACGCCGATCTCTACGCGCTGGCCGTGGGGGTCCTCTCGCAGCGCATCGGGGGGTGAGGGCGGGGGAGGAGGACCCCCTGTCCCGCAAGGCGTAGGGTGGGTTTCCAACCCACCGCCCGGCGCGCCCAAGGGCGCCACATCGCCGCGCAGGGTGAGTGCCGGCCCGTGGCTTGGCGCACCGACGCCTGAACGGCGCGCTTTATGGTGCAACCAGCCTCCCCGCCCTCAGGCTGCGCCCAGCCCCAGCAGAGCGCCAGCCCGCGGGCCGGGCCGGCGCTCGCCCTGCGCCGTGCCGGCGCGTACCGGGCGGGGGCAAAGCACGCCCGTTGCGCTTACGGAAATCGCGCGATTTCCTTGCACGATTGTCGCGCGAAAATCGTGGGCCCCCGGTGCGCGGGCGGCCCTCAGCCCTGCTTGCCCGAGGTATCCTCCGGGTTCGCCGCCGCATCCGCCCAGGGCCCGTGCTGGCCGGTCGAGCCGTCGTCCATCCGCGCGAAGCCGTGCAGGCCGAAGAAATCCCGCTGGCCCTGGATCATGTTCGCCGTGCCGCGGCCCGTGCGCATCTGGTCGAAATAGGCGAGCCCTGACGACAGGGCCGGCACCGCCAGCCCGTGGGCCGTCGCGACCGAGACCACCTCGCGGAGCGCGCGCTGCGTCCGCGTTACATGCGCGGCGAAGAACGGCGCGAACATGAGGTTCCGCTCGGGATCCTCCGCCAGCGCCTCGGCCATGTCGTTCAGCATGGCCGAGCGGATGATGCAGCCCTCGCGCCAGACCCGCGCGATGGCGGGCAGGTCGAGCGTCCAGCCGAAGGCCTTCGCCGCGGCGGAGATCATCGTGAAGCCCTGCGCGTAGCACATGATCTTGCCGCAGATCAGCGCCTCTTCCAGCAGCTCGGGCGGCAGCGCCTCGGCCGGGAGCGGCTTCGGCGCCGCGCCGAAGAGCGCCTCGCCCGTCGCCCGCTCGTCGATCCGCGCCGAGAGGTTCCGCGCCACGACGGCCGCCTCGATGGCCGGCACCGGCGCCGCGAGATGCTGCGCCTCGATCACCGTCCAGCGCCCGGTGCCCTTCTGCCCCGCCGCATCGACGATGATGTCGAGAAGCGGCTGGCCCGTCGCCCCATCGGTCGCCGCCGCCACCTTGCCCGAGATCTCGATCAGGTAGCTCTGCAGCACGCCCTCGTTCCAGCCCTTGAAGACCGGCGCGATCTCGGGCGCGCTCATCCCGTGGCCGTCGCGGAGGATGCCGTAGGTCTCGGCGATCATCTGCATGTCGGCATATTCGATGCCGTTGTGCACGGTCTTGACGAAATGCCCGGCCCCGGCCTCGCCCATCCAGGCGGCGCAGGGCTCGCCCTCGTATTTGGCGCTGATGGCCTCGAGGATCGGGGCCACACGGTCCCAATCCTCCCGCCGGCCGCCGCCCATGATGGCGGGCCCGTGGCGCGCACCCTCCTCGCCGCCGGAGACGCCCATGCCGAGGAAGGCGCCGGGGCCGCCCATCCGCCGTGTGGTGTCGTGGAAATTGGCATTGCCGGCGTCGATGATGAGGTCGTCGTCCTCCAGGAGGGGGCGGAGCCTGGAGATCATCTCGTCCACCGGGTCGCCCGCGGGGATCATCAGGATGATGGCGCGGGGGCGGGCGATGTTGGCGACGAGCTCCTCCAGCGTGTTGCTGGGGATGATGCGCTCGGCCAGCGGGCCGGCCTCCTTGCGGAACTGGTGGGGCCGGTCGGATTTGCGGTTCCACACCGCGATGTCGAAGCCCTTCTCGGCGATGTTGAGGCTGAGGGCGGCGCCCATCGTGCCGAGGCCGACGAGGCCGATCTGTGCTTTATGGTCCATGGGGCCTCCTTTTGCCCCTAGATGACCCTTCGGCGGCCGGGTGGCAACTGGCAGCGGCCTGAGAGCGGCTTGACAGCGCCGGCATCGGGCGGCCTCTTCGGGCGGCAAGGGGGAGACCACATGGACATGTTCGATCTGACCGGCCGCCGCGCGCTCGTCACCGGCGCCTCGCGCGGCATCGGCCGCGCGCTGGCAGAGGGGCTGGCGGCGGCGGGCGCCGAGCTGGTGCTGAACGGCCGCGACCGGGCGGCGCTGGAAGCGGCGGCGGCGGAGCTCCCCGGCGCGCGCATCCTGCCCTTCGACGTGGCCGACCGCGCGGCGGCGCAGGCGGCGGTGGACGGGTTCGAGGCGGAGGTCGGCCCGATCGACATCCTCGTAAACAACGCCGGCATCCAGCATCGCGCCCCGCTGGAGGAGTTTCCGGCGGAGGCCTTCGAGCGGCTGATGGCGGTCAATGTCGGCGGCATCTTCCACACGGCCCAGGCTGTCGCGCGGCACATGCTGGGCCGGGGCCGGGGGAAGATCATCAACATCGCCTCGGTCAATGCCATGCTCGCCCGGCCGACCATCGCGCCCTACACGGCCACCAAGGGCGCCGTCGCCAACCTCACCAAGGGCATGGCGACGGATTGGGGGCGGCGCGGGCTCAACTGCAACGCCATCGCCCCGGGCTATTTCGAGACCGAGCTCAACCGCCCGCTCCTGGAGGACGAGACCTTCGACAGCTGGCTCAAGGCGCGCGTGCCGCAGGGCCGCTGGGGGCAGGTGCCAGAGCTCGCCGGCGCCTGCGTCTTCCTCGCCTCCGACGCGGCGTCTTACGTGAACGGCGTGACGCTCTATGTCGACGGCGGGCTGACGGCCTCGGTCTGATGGCGGGGCGGATGGCGGAACGGATCGTCGTGATGGGCGTCTCGGGCTGCGGCAAGTCCTCGCTCGGCGCGGCGCTGGCGGCGCGGCTGGGTGGGCGCTTCATCGAGGGCGATGCGCTCCACCCCGAGGCGAACCGGGCGAAGATGGCCTCCGGCCAGCCGCTGACGGATGCCGACCGCTGGCCCTGGCTCGACCTCGTGGCGGAGGCTCTGGCGGCTCCGGGGGAGGGCCCGGCGGTGGCCGCCTGCTCGGCGCTCCGCCGCGCCTATCGCGACAGGCTGCGGGCGGGGGCGGGGCCGCTGACCTTTCTCTGGATGGACGGGCCGGTCGACCTCATCGCCGCCCGCATGGCGGCACGGCAGGGGCATTTCATGCCGACGGCGCTCCTGCAAAGCCAGGTTGCCACGCTCGAGCCCCCGGGGCCGGAGGAGGCGATCCGCCTCGACATCTCGGCGCCCCCGGATGCGATCCTGGCGGAGGCCCTGCGGCAGGTGGGCTAGGCCCCCGGGGAGAGCCGCCCGGATATCGCAGATACCCTTTCATCTTTCCGAGAGAGCTTTAGGGGCCGGCCCCTCAGAGCCCCAGAGCCCCCTGCCCCGGCTCTCCCTGCCCCGGTGCCTCCAGCCCCAGATGCCGCCAGGCCGCCGCCGCCAACGCCCGGCCGCGCGGCGTCCGCTGGATCAGGCCGAGCTGCAGGAGATAGGGCTCGATCACTTCCTCGATCGCGTCGCGGCTTTCCGACAGCGCGGCGGAGAGGGTCTCGACCCCGACCGGCCCGCCGCCGTAGCTCTCGGCGATCAGCCGCAGGTAGCGCCGGTCGGCCCCGTCGAGGCCGAGCCCGTCCACCCCCAGACGCGTCAGCGCCCGGTCGGCCAGCGCGCGGGTGATCGTCCCGTCGCCCTCGACCACCGCGAAATCCGCGACCCGGCGGAGAAGCCGCCCGGCGATGCGCGGCGTGCCGCGGGCGCGGGAGGCGATCTCCTCCGCGCCGCCCTCGTCCGCCGGGGTGCCCATCAGCCGGGCGGCGCGGGTGACGATGTCGTGGAGCTCGCGGGCCGTGTAGAAGACCAGCCGCGTCGGGATGCCGAAGCGGTCGCGGAGCGGCGTCGTGAGCAGCCCCAGCCGCGTCGTGGCCCCCACCAGCGTGAAGGGCGGCAGGTCGATGCGCACGGTGCGCGCCGCCGGCCCCTCGCCGATGATGAGGTCGAGCGCGAAATCCTCGAGCGCCGGGTAGAGCACCTCCTCGACCGCCGGGCTCATCCGGTGGATCTCGTCGATGAAGAGCACGTCCCTCGGCTCGAGGTTGGTCAGGATCGCCGCCAGATCCCCCGCCCGCGCCAGCACGGGGCCTGAGGTCATGCGGAAGCCCACCCCGAGCTCCCGGGCGATGATCTGCGCCAGCGTCGTCTTCCCGAGGCCGGGCGGCCCGTGAAAGAGCGTGTGGTCCATCGCCTGGCCGCGCCGCCGGGCGCTTTCGATGAAGACCTTGAGGTTCGCCCGTGCCTCCTCCTGGCCGATGAAATCGGTGAGCCGCTCGGGGCGGAGGGCGCGGTCCTCGTCCTCGGGCTGGGCCTCGGGGGAAAGCGGGTTCTCCATCCGCTACCTCCCCGGAGCCAGCAGCTTGAGCGCGGCGCGTACCAGCGCGCCGGTATCGGCCTCCGGCGCCTCGCCGGCCGCCTCGGCGACGGCCGCCGCCGCCTCTGATGGGGCGTAGCCGAGGTTGCCAAGGGCCGAGAGCGCCTCGGCGGAGGCGGAGGCGCTCTCCACCCGGGGGGCCGCCGCGGGGGCGGCCGGCGCCGCATCGTCCTCGATCAGCACCGGCGCCGCGGCGGGCGCATGGGCCAGCGCCATGGCCGCCGGCGCCTTGTCCTTCAGCTCGGCCACCACGCGCTGCGCGAGCTTGGGGCCGACGCCCTTGGCCTTCGCCACCGCCGACCAGTCGCCGAGCGCGATGGCGCGGCCGAGCGCCTCCGCCCCCAGCGCGCCGAGGATCGCGGTGGAGGCCTTGGCGCCCACTCCCTGCACGGAGGTGAGGAGCCGGTGCCATTCCTTCTCCGCGAGGCTGAGGAAGCCGAAGAGCTGCATCAGGTCCTCGCGAACCAGCAGCTCCGTCCAGAGCGTCGCCGCCTCGCCGGGGCCCGGCAGCGCCGCCAGCACCCGGTCGGAGACATGGACGACATAGCCGACGCCGCGCACGTCGAGCACGACGTGATCCGCCCCGCGATGGACGATCACCCCGGCGAGCCGCCCGATCATGCGCCGGCCCTGGCGAGCGCGGCGGCGAGGGCGCCGCGGGATTGCAGGTGATGGGCATGGCAGATGGCGACGGCCAGCGCGTCGGAGGCATCCGCGCCGGCGAATTCGACGCCCGGCATGTGCATCCGCACCATATGCGCCACCTGCGCCTTCTCGGCCCGCCCGGTGCCGACCAGTGCCTTCTTGATGGCGGTGGCAGCGTATTCGCCTACTTCGAGCCCGGCCTCGGCCGGCGCCAGCAACGCGATGCCGCGCGCCTGCCCGAGCTTCAGCGTGCCGGCACCGTCGCGGTTGACGAAGGTCTCCTCCACCGCCGCCGCGTCGGGGGCGTATTCCGCCACGATGCAGGAGAGCTGCCGGTAGAGCGCGAGGAGCCGCACGGCGAGCGCGCCCTCGCCCGAGCGGCAGATGCCGTTGGCGACGTGGCGAATCGAGCCGCCCTCGGCCTCGATCACGCCCCAGCCGAGCGCCCTCAGCCCCGGGTCGAGCCCCAATACCCGCATTCCTGCCTGCCCTTTTTACCGGTTGTTGACCTTGGCTAGCACAAAGCGCGAACACCCGCCAAGCGGTCTTCCCGCCCCGCGCACCGTTTGCGACGTGATCGGAGGGCGGAAAGCGACATTCCGCATGCCGGAAGCGGCAAAAATGGTGACGGAATTGTGTTTTATTTCCAAAGGGTTATGGCGTGATCCGGTCATGCTGCCATTGCATGGGTTCCATGCAAAAATTGCTCTGGTGCCGGGGCGCCGATTTCCCTAACTGCGGGATGTTCTCAAACCGCTCTGCTTTTAAGCAGACAACCAAAGGAGATGGGCACATGGCCATTTCGACCACCAATACCGCCCCCGTGGGCGGGCTCTTCCGGGCTCCCCTGGCCTCGCTGGTCTCCGCCCTCACCGGCTGGAACGACGCGCGGCTGACGCGCAAGTCGCTGTCCGGTCTGACCGCCCGTGAGCTGGATGACATCGGCCTCTGCCGCGGCGATATCGACACGATCGCCCGCCACGGCCGGATCTGACGACCCGCCTATCCGGCGCCCCGACGGGAGCCGGAAACGATAGGGGCCGCCCCGAGGGGCGGCCCTTTCTCGTTCACTCGTCAACTCATGCACTCGTCACGCGAAACCTGCGTCACTGGTGACAACAAAACCTGTCAGAAGATCCGCGCCATGCCGGCGGCGAGGATCTCGGTCACGGGATCAACCGTCATGATGACGGCGCCGACCCGCTCGGGCATGGAGCCCGAGGACAGCGCCTGCAGCGTCTCGTCATAGGCGCCGGCGCCCATGGCGGCGAGGAGCGCCGCCTTGAGGAGCAGCGCGCCCAGCACGAGGTGCAGAACGATCCGCAGCGGGAAGACCGGCATCCGCACCTTGGGGCGGGCGGTCACGAGGCCGGATCTGTCCATCGTCAGTCTGGCGCCACCGGCGAGCCGCGCATGGGTCCGCGTGATACGCTTCAAACGTGTATCGAATTCTTCGAAAGACGCAGTGGACATCCCGGCAGTTCCCGTCTTCGGGCCCCCACCCGAATGGGCAAGGATATGCTGCCGGAATGTGGCCGGATCGTGGCAACTCGTTAAAAACAGGGACGAAGTCGATTAAACCCCGGCGTCATTCCGCAGGATCAGCGTCGCCCAGTCACCAATCGCCTCGGCGCGCACCAGATTGATGCCCACCGCGCGATAATGCGCCGCCACATCCTCCTGCTGCTCGGTGAGCAGGCCGGAGAGAATCACGCGCGCGCCGGGCGCCGCATGGGCCGCCATGGCGGGGGCGAGCGCGATGAGCGGTGCGGCGAGGATGTTGGCGATGATCAGGTCATAGGGCGCGGCCTCCGCCAGCGCCGGGGCGTCGAAGCCCGCCGCCTCGGCCAGCGCCACGCGGCCCGCCATGCCGTTGGCCGCGAGGTTGGCGCGGGCGACGTCCACCGCGACCTCGTCGATGTCGGAGGCGATGACCTCGGCCTCGGGCCAGAGCCGCGCCGCCGCCATGGCGAGCACGGCGGTGCCGCAGCCGATGTCGGCGACGTTTCGGAAGGTCTCGCCGGCGAGGCTCTCGAGCGCGAGGAGGCAGCCCTTGGTGGTGCCGTGATGCCCGGTGCCGAAGGCCATGGCCGCCTCGATCAGCAGCGCCTCGGCCCCCTCGGGCACCTTGCTCGCATCATGCGCGCCATGAACGAAGAAGCGCCCCGCCTCCACCGGCGGCAGACCGCGCTGCACCTTGGCGACCCAATCCTCGTCCGGCACCTCGGAGATGAGGAAATCCCGCACCCCATGCGCGGCGGCGAGGAGCGAGAGGGCGATGCCGTCCGGCTCCTCCTCCCAATGGGCGCCGACCTCGAAGGTCAGGCTGCCATCCTCGATCTCGAAATAGCCGACGGCGCCGGGCTCCAGTGCCTCCAGCGCCTCGACCAGCGCCTCGGCGCGGTCCAGCCCCTTGGTCAGCGTGATGGCGGACCAGGAGCTCATTCGGCCGGCGCCGCGAGCAGTGGGCGGAGCCGCGTCTCGTGACCCGGCCCCGGATGGCGCGGCACGAGGAGCGACAGGCAGAACGAGATGGCGGCCATGCCGGCGGCGGCATAGAAGACGGCCCCCGGCCAGACGAGCCAGAGATAGCCCAGCGCCGCCGGCAGGAAGACCGCGGCGATATGGTTGATCGTGAAGGCGACGGCGGCCGTGGGGGCGATGTCGCCGGGTTCGGCGATCTTCTGGAAGTAGGTCTTCAGCGCCAGCGCCAGGCCGAAGAAGAAGTGATCGAGCACATAGAGCACCGCGGCCAGCACCACGCCCCAGTTGAAGGCATAGATGCCCGCATAGGCGAGGAAGACGAAGATGAGCCCGGTGTATTCGAAAAGGAGCGCCCTGCGCTCGCCGAAGACATGCACGGCCTTCCCGAGGAGCGGCGCGACCGCCATGTTGAGCACGAGATTGATGAGGAAGAGCCCCGTCACCTCATGCACCTCGAAGCCGAAGCGCTCGACCATCATGAAGCCGGCGAAGACGACGAAGATCTGCCGCCGCGCGCCCGACATGAACTCGAGCGCGTAATAGAGCCAGTAGCGCCGGCGGAGCACCATGCGGTGCGTCTGCGGGTTCGGCGCCGCGAATTGCGGGAATGCGACGAGGCAGACGAGCGCGATCAGCGCGCAGGCCCCGCCGGAGAGCCAGAAGACCAGGTTGTAGCTCAGGTCGAACCGCTGCCAGGTGAGCACGATGGCCAGATAGGCGACCAGCGTCGCCGCCGAGCCCGCCGCCATCAGCCAGCCAAGCGTCTGCGGCGCCCGCTTCTTGTCGATCCACTGGAGCTGCAGCGAGGTCTGCACGGTCGAGAAGTAGTGAAAGCCGATAGAAGACAGGAGCGTGATCGTCAGGATCCCGCCCATGCTCGGGAAATGCGCGGTGACCGCCGTCGAGACGCCGAGGAGGACGAGCGAGACGAGCATTAGCCGCTGCTCGCGGATGACGATCAGAAGCGCGATCACGCCGATGGCGAGGAAGCCCGGGATCTCGCGCACGGTGTGCAGCCAGCCGATGTCGTGCCCGTCGAAGCCGGCGGCGTCGATGACGAAGTTGTTGAGAAGCGCGCTCCAGGTCGAGAAGGCGAGCGGCATGGCGATGGCGCAGAGGAAGAGCAGCGCCACCGGCCGCCGCCAGAGCGGCAGAGTCTTCGCGTCGGAGAGGGGGAACACGTCAGCCATTCCCGGCCCTTACCCCCATCCGCGGGCCAAGCCCAGAGGGACAGGTCTTCGCTCCCGAAAAATCCTGAAGGGCGTCCCGGGGGGCGGCGGCCCCCGGCGCTAGCCGTCCTTGCCGTAGGCCAGTTGCTGCGCTGCCCCGGCACAGAGGAGGTAGACCGAGGTCACGACCAGCCCCAGATGCGCCCAGCTTTCGGGGTGGAAGTCGACGAGTACGGCCCAGAAGGCGAAACCCGTCCAGGCCAGCGCCATGGGCAGCGTCACCATCCGCCAGCGTGCCGTGCGCACGGGGTGGACGAACTTGATCGGCAGGAACATCGCCACCGCGAGGATGGCGACGAGCGCGAGGATCACCCAGAAATCCGGCTTGAGCGCGAAGAGCACCAGCACCACCATGTTCCAGCATCCCGGGAAGCCCGAGAAGGAATAATCCCGCGTTTTCATGCGGGTATCGGCGAAATACATCGCCGAGGCGAAGGTGATGACGAAGATGCCGATCCAGCCCGTCCAGCCGGGCAGAAGGCCCGACTTGAAGAGCGCATAGGCCGGCACGAAGACGTAGGTGAGATAGTCGATGATGAGGTCGAGCAGCACGCCGTCGAAGATCGGCGCATTGACCTTCACCTTGTAGCGGCGGGCGAGCGGCCCATCGATGCCGTCGACGAAGAAGGCCACGACAAGCCAGAAGAACATGCCCTGCCAATCGCCCTCCACCGCCTCCAGCATCGAGAGCATGGCGAAGACGGCACCGGTGGCGGTGAGCAGGTGAACGAGCAGGGCCTTGGACTTGTCTGTCATGTCCCGTTCATGAACGAGCGGGCCGTCTGTCGCAAGACTGGGGGTCGCCCGGCCCTCAGGCACGCGGATGCGCCGCCTCGTAGACCCGCATGAGCCGCGCCTCGTCCACCGCCGTATAGCCCTCAGTGGTGGAGAGCGAGGCATGGCCGAGCAGCTCCTGGATGGCGCGGAGGTCTCCCCCCGCTGCCAGCAGATGCGTCGCGAAGGAATGGCGGAGCGCGTGGGGCGTGGCGCTGGTGGGCAGGCCGAGCTGCATCCGCGCCGCCTCCGTCGCCTTCTGAATGGTGCGGGGCGAGAGCTCGCCGCCCCGCGCGCCGCGGAAGAGCGGCGCATCGGCCCCGCGCGGATGCGGGCAGAGCTTGAGGTAGTCCTGCACCGCCAGCCGCGCGGCGGGCAGGACGGGCACCAGCCGCTCCTTGCCGCCCTTGCCGAAGATGCGCAGCACCTCCGGCAGCGGCGCGTCGCGGCCCTTGAGCGAGAGCGCCTCGGAGATGCGCAGGCCGCAGCCGTAAAGGAGCGTCACCACAGCAAGGTCCCGCGCCGCCTGCCAGCCGCTCGCGGATTGCAGCTCGACGGTCTCGACGAGCCGCGCCGCCGCATCCTCCGAAAGCGGCCGGGGCAGCGACTTCGGCACCTTGGGCGCGCGGGCGGCGAGCACCGCCGTGGGCTCGAAGCCCTCGCGATCGGCCAGCCAGCGGCAGAAGCTCTTCACCGCCGACAGCCGCCGGGCGAGCGAGCGGGGGGAGAGCCCCCTCTCCCGCTCCGCCGCGAGGAAGGCCCGCATGTCGGAGATGGTGATCGCGGCGATGGCACCGATCCCCATCGGCCCGCCCTGATGGGCGCCCATGAAGCCGAGGAAGGCCGCGACATCGCGCCGGTAGGCGTCGACCGTGTGGGGGGAGGCGCCGGCAAGGGCGCTCTCCTCCTCCAGCCAGCGCGTCAGCGCATCGGAGGCGCCCTCCGAAAGCAGCGTCACGCCAGCCAGCGCCGCATCAGCCGCTCGAAGACCGACCCGAAGAAGGTCAGGAGGTCCGTGCCCTGCTGCGGGGCGAAATGGTGCGGATCCTCGACGCCGAGCGCGAGAAGACCCGGCAGGCGCCCGTGGCCGAGATCGAGCTGGATCAGCGCCTCGGAGCGCACATATTGCGCCGCCTCGCCATAAACCTGCCCGTCTTCGGGCCGGTACTGGCGCAGGATCACCCGCCGCGACGCGCCGCCGCGGCCGAGCGTCTGGTAATGCTCGACGAAGCCCGGCTCCGCCACGCGCAGGATGGCCGAGAGCCGGTCGATGCCGCTCTTGTCCTCCTCCGCCGTCTCGAGGATCAGGCGCACCGTGTCGATCTGCAGGATGTCGGCGACCTCGCCGGCGAGGTCATGCAGGAACATCTCGAACTTCGGCGCCTCGAGGAGCACGAGCACGGCGCGGTGCACCTGCTGCATGCCCGCGAGATTCTCGTAGGCCGCCGCGATGACGGAGCGGTGCGTGTCCTCCAGCCGGCCGAGCCGCGATTCGAGCCGTTCCATGGCGATGCCGCGCATGTCGACGATATTGCTGCCCATCAGCCGCTCGTTGGCGGCGACGAGGGCGCGCATGATCTCGGTATCGTCGAGAAGAAGGTCAGGGTCTTTGATAAGGCGGTCGCGGACCGACGCCTCCATAAGGGGATTGCTGCTCATGCCTCACTCGTTCCGGTGATTGCTTTTGAGGGAGCTTAGCAGAGCCGGGGCGGAGGGAAGCGGGAAAAGCCCGCCCCCGGCGGGATCGGCGCCGGGGTGCGGATTTGCAACGACACCCCGGGCGGGTGGATCGCCCTTGCCACTGCCAGACCGCGCCAGATAACTCTGCGCATGACCACGGTTTTCATCCTTCTCGCCCTCGGCGCGACCGGCGCGCTCCTCGCCTGGCCCCGGCTTTTCCACGCGCCGCTCTGGCGGGCGACGATGACGCCGCTTGCCTCGATCATCGGCTCGGGCTTCCTGATCCTCGGGCCGGTGCTCAATGCCGAATACGGGCGGCTCGGCCCGGTGGTGATGGCGGCGCTCTGCGCGGTGGCCTGGGCCTTCGGCGCCGCCATCCGCCGGAACATCGGCGTGATCGCCGCGGGCGGCGACCGCGGCCGGCTCGTCGCCGGGCTCGAGCGGGCGAGCCAGTGGGTGCTGGCCTTCGCCTATGTCGTCGCCGTCGCCTATTACCTCAACCTCTTCGGGGCCTTCGCGGTGGAGCTCACGCCTGTGCGCGGGCCCTTCGCCGCGCATCTCGTCACCTCCGCCGTCTTCGCCGTGATCCTCGCGACCGGCTGGCTGAAGGGCTTCTCGGCGCTGGAGCGGATGGAACAGGTGGCCGTCGGGCTGAAGCTGGCGATCATCGCCGGGCTCCTGACCGGGCTCGTGCTCGCAGTGGCCCATGCGGCGCCGGGGGAGCTTCACGCCAACCCGGTGCGGGCCAGCGGCTGGCAGGCGCTCTTCATCGCCTTCGGGCTCATCGTCACGGTGCAGGGCTTCGAGACCTCGCGCTATCTCGGCGAGGAATACGGCGCGCCGCTCCGCCGCCGCTCGATGCGCCTGGCGCAGGCGCTCTCGTCGGCGATCTACCTCATCTATATCGCGCTCTTCTGCCTGATCTTCGTGCCGGACCCGGGGCCGGCGAACGAGGCGGCGATCATCTCTGTGATGGGCCAGGTGGCGCTGGTGCTGCCGCCGCTTCTCGTCGTCGCCGCGCTCGCCGCGCAGTTCTCCGCCGCCGTCGCCGACACCTCGGGCGCCGGCGGGCTGGTGGAGGAGCTGACGCACGGGCGCGTCGCGCCGAAGACGGCCTATCTGGCGCTGGTGGCTGCGGGGCTGGCGCTGACCTGGGCGCTCGACGTCTTCGAGATCATCACCTGGGCGAGCCGCGCCTTCGCGCTCTACTACGCGCTGCAGGCCGGCATCGCGGCGCGCGAGGCCGGGGGCGCGATGCGGCTGGCCTGGGGCGCGCTGGCGCTCCTCGGCGTGGCGATCACGCTGCTGGGCGTGCCGGTGGAATAGCAAGGAGGCGGAGACCGCATGGTCTCCGCCTCCTCCGTCTTTCTATAGATCGCCTCGGTTCAGAGGATCTTCTGACCGGTCTCGGCCCAGTCCTTCAGGAACTGGTCGAGCCCCTTGTCGGTCAGGGCGTGGCTGGCCATCGCCTTGATGACGGAGGGCGGCGCGGTCGCCACGTCGGCGCCGATCTTGGCGGCCTCGCTCATGTGGTTCGCGGTGCGGATCGAGGCGGCGAGGATCTGCGTCTTGAACTCGTAATTGTCGTAGATCTGCCGGATGTCGGCGATCAGATCCATGCCGTCGATGTTGAGATCGTCGAGCCGCCCGATGAAGGGCGAGATGAAGGTCGCGCCGGCCTTGGCGGCCAGAAGCGCCTGGTTCGCCGAGAAGCAGAGCGTCACGTTGACCATCCGGCCTTCCTCGGTGAGCACCTTGCAGGCCTTGAGCCCGGCCCAGGTCAGCGGCACCTTGATCGTGATATTCGGCGCGATCTTCGCCAGCTCCCGGCCTTCGGCGATCATGCCTTCGGCATCGAGCGCGACGGTCTCGGCCGAGACGGGGCCGGGCACCAGATCGCAGATCTCCTTGGTGACTTCCTTGATATCACGGCCGGATTTCATGATCAGCGAGGGGTTGGTGGTGACACCATCCACCATGCCGAGATCCACAAGCTCGCGGATGGCGGCGATATCGGCGGTGTCGACGAAGAATTTCATGACTGGCTCCCGTGGTTTCGCCCTGTCAGGACTTGGCTGTGGTTGCCCGACGATCTACCCCGATTGGCGGACCTGAGAAACCCCAGCTTTGTCGAGGATGGCGTGAGTGACTTCTTTCCAGGCGGCGCGCGCATCGCGGTTCTCACCACGCAGCCGCTGCCTGGTCCACTCGACTATATAAGCCCCGAGGGCGGCGTTTCCACCGGCGCGGTGGTCGAAGTGCCGCTCGGGCCGCGCCGTGTGATCGGCGTCGTCTGGGGCAAGGGCGAGGGCGGCTTCGATGCCGCGAAGCTCCGCCCCGTCAGCCGGGTGCTCGAGGCCGAGCCGCTGACGGATGTGATGCGCGAGTTCCTGATCCGCGCCGCCGATTACACGCTGACCCCGCCGCCCTTCATGCTGCGCATGGCTTTGCGCGCGCCCGGCCTCGCCGATCCGCCCGGGGCGCGGATCGTTTACCGGATGGGCCGGGAGGAGCCGGGCCGGATGACCCCGGCGCGCGAGAAGGTGCTGGGGGTGATGGAGGATTTCGAGGGCCTCTCGTTTACCCTCGGCGAGCTGGCGGAGATGGCGGGCGTCTCCTCCTCCGTCATCAAGGGCCTCGTGAAGGCCGGCGCGCTCCGCGAGGAGGAGGCGCCCCGCGACACGCCCTATCCACCGCTCGACGCGAGCCTGCCCGGGCTCGACCTGACGGAGGATCAGGCGGCCGCCGCCGGCCGGCTCCGCGCCCAGGTGGCGGAAGGGCGCTATGGCACGACGCTTCTTCGCGGGGTCACCGGCTCCGGCAAGACGGAGGTCTATCTGGAGGCGGTGGCGGAATGCCTCGCGAAGGGCCGGCAGGCGCTGGTGCTCCTGCCCGAGATCGCGCTGACGGCGGCCTTCCTCGAACGGGTCGAGGAGCGCTTCGGCGCCAAGGCCGCCGAATGGCACTCCGGCATCACCATGACCGAGCGGCGGCGGCTCTGGCGGATGGTCGGCACGGGCGGCGCCCAGCTCGTCGTCGGCGCCCGCTCGGCGCTCTTCCTGCCCTTCCGCGAGCTCGGGCTCATCGTGGTGGATGAGGAGCACGACGGCTCCTACAAGCAGCAGGACGGCGTTCTCTACAACGCCCGCGACATGGCGGTGCTGCGCGCCTCGCTCTGCAATGCCGGCGTCATCCTCGCCTCCGCCACGCCCTCGCTCGAGACATGGGTCAATGCCGAGCAGGGCAAGTACGAGCGGCTCGATCTGACCTCGCGCTTCGGCCCGGCCATCATGCCGAAGATGCGCGCCATCGACATGAGGGCGGAGGAGATGACCTCCGGCCGCTGGCTCTCCCCGACGCTGGCGGCGGCGGTGGAGACGCGGCTGGAGAAGGGGGAGCAATCGCTCCTCTTCCTCAACCGGCGGGGCTATGCGCCGGTGACGCTCTGCCGGGCCTGCGGCGAGCAGGTGGCCTGCCGGCACTGCGATGCGCGGATGGTGGAGCACCGGTTCCTCAAACGGCTCATGTGCCACCAATGCGGCGAGACGATCCCGATGCCCGAGGCCTGCCCGAGCTGCGGCGTCGAGGGCAAGCTCGCCGCCATCGGCCCCGGCGTCGAGCGGCTGGCGGAGGAGGTGACGGCGCGCTTCCCCGAGGCGCGGCTGGCGGTGCTGTCCTCCGACCTTTTCGGCTCGGCGCGGGCGCTGAAGGAGGCGATCCTCGATATTGCCGCGGGCGGGGCCGACATCATCATCGGCACGCAGCTCGTGGCCAAGGGCCATAACTTCCCTCTGCTGACGTTGGTGGGAGTGATCGATTCCGACCTCGGGCTGCAGGGGTCTGACCTGCGCGCGGCCGAGAAGACCTTCCAGCTCATCCGGCAGGTGGCGGGCCGGGCCGGGCGGGCGGAGGTGCCGGGCGAGGCGCTTCTGCAGAGCTACCAGCCGGAGCATCCGGTGATCCGCGCGATCCTCTCGGGCGAGGAGGAGCGCTTCTGGGCGGCGGAGGCGGAGGAGCGGCGGGCGGCCGGCGCGCCGCCCTTCGGGCGGATGGCGGGCATCGTCCTCTCCTCCCCCGACCTGCAGGCGACCTTCGACATCGGCACCACGCTGGCCCGGAACGCCGGGCCGCTCCTCGCCATCGGCGCGGAGGTCTACGGCCCGGCGCCCGCACCCATCGCGCGCGTCAGGGGCCGGCACCGGGTGCGGCTGCTGGTCAAGGCGGCGAAGACGGCGCCCCTGCAGCAGGCGCTCGCCGACTGGGTGGCGCCGCTGAAGCTGCCGGCCAACTTCCGGCTGGCGATCGACATCGACCCGCAGAGCTTCTGGTGAGCGGGTGCGAAGATTTTTCCTCGAAAAATCTTTGGGCTAAAATTCTTCGAGGGAGAATTTTGGGGGGCTGTCTGCCCCCCCTCGCCGTTCCGGCGACTCCCCCCGAGGATTTTTCTGGAGCAAAGACGGCAGAGAGCAAGATCCGTCAGGCGGGGCGCCAGGCGGCGGGCTAGGAGGACGGCATGATGGATACGAACCGAAAGCAGAGCCTCATCGACCTCGCCCGCTGGCGGGTGGAGACGGATCTTGCGGACGGTCCGAGCCTCACCTCTCTCGCCGCCCGGCTGGGGGTCAGCCCCTTTCATCTGACCCGGGCCTTCACATTGCTCACCGGCCAGCCCTTGATGGCCTATGTGCAGGCGCGGCGGCTGACCGAGGCGGCGCATGCGCTTGCCGAGGGGCGGGAGAATGTCACCGGGGCGGGCCTTCTGGCCGGCTACGACAGCGCCGAGGGCTTCTCGCGCGCCTTCCGGGCCCGGTTCGGGCGCGCCCCCTCCTCCATCCGCCGGCCGGAGGATCTGGCCGGCCTGCCCCTTCAGGAGCCCCTCATCATGTCCCCCGAGACCAGATACATCCCCAAAGCCCGCATCGAAACCTATCCCGGCGCCCGCCTCATCGGGCGCGGCGCCCGCTTCGACATGGAAAGCCGCAGCCGTATCCCCGCCTTCTGGCAGGAGGCGAACGAGAGCTTCGGCGAGCATCTGGAGGGGCGGCCGACCTTCGGGGTCTGCCATGACTTCCAGGAAGACGGCAGCTTTGCCTATTTCATCGGGGTGGAAGGCGACACCACCCCCGAGGGGCTCGAGCGGCTCGAGCTGCCGGCCGGGCGCTATGCGGCCTTCGAGCATGAGGGCGACATCGGCTCGCTCAGCCGCACCTGGGGCGGCATCTTCGGCGGCTGGGCCGAGACCAGCGGCGAGGAGATCGGCGAAGGGCCGGAATTCGAGCTCTACGAGGCGGATTACAATCCGATGACCCCGGGCGGCATTGCCGTCTGGGTGCCGCTCGCCCGCTAGATCAGGAGCCCGGCGGCGCCTTCGAGGCGGAGGAGCCAGACCTTCGTCTCGATGCCGCCGGCGCCGGAATAGCCGCCGAGGCTGCCGGCGCCGAGCACCCGGTGGCAGGGCACGAAGATCGGCAGATGGTTGGAGCCGCAGACCTGCCCCGCGCCCTGGGCCGAGATGCCGAGCCGGGCGGCGAGGTCGCCATAGGTGATCGTCTCGCCATAGGGGATGTCGGCGAGGGCCTGCAGATTGCGGGCCTTGGGGCCGAGGTCGAGGGGCAGGTCGAACTCCCGGCGGGTGCCGGCGAGATAGGCGGCGAGCTGGGCCAGCGCCTCCGCCGCGAGCCCGCCCTTCGGCGGTGGGGCAACGCCCCAGCCGGCGGCAGTGAGGCGGCCCTCCGCCTCCTCCACCCAGAAGGGGCCGATGGCGGTCTCCGCCCCGGCCCTCACACCTGACATGCCACGAACCAGATCGTCCCGTCGGGGCTCTGGAAACCGCCGCGGCGGTCGCCGTCGCCCTTCTCGGACATCGGCTGCACCTCGGAGGCGCCGGCCTTCAGCGCGCGGGCGAAGGCGGCGTCGGGGTCGGCGAGGTAGAGGTGGAGCATCATCTGCGGCCCCTCCGCCTCGCCCATCATCAGCACCGTGTCGCCGATCCGGCATTCGGCATGCATCACCCGGTCGCCCTCGCGGATCACCCGCAGCCGCTCGGCGCCGAAGACCCGGTCGCAGAAGTCGAGCACCGCGCCGGCATCGGGCACGAGGAGATAGGGGGCGAGGTCGGTATATCCTTCGGGCTTCCACTCCATGGGGCCGAGCCTGCGCCCGGCCCCGGGGAAGTGCAAGGCCCCCTCAGCCCGCCTCGGAGACCGCTTCGTCGCAGCGGGCGCAGAGCCCGGAATGGGCGTGCGTGCCGACATCTGGGAGGATCTTCCAGCAGCGCTGGCACTTCTCCCCCTCCGCCGTCTCGAAGACCACGCCGATGCCGGGGACGTCCGGCATGCGGAAGGCCTCGTCGGGGGCCGGGTCGGTGGTGACCGAGATGGCCGAGGTGATGCAGAGATCCTCGAAGGGCACCCCTTTGAGCGTCTCCGCCGTCGCCTCGTCGACATGCACCACCGGCGCCGCCTCGAGGCTGGCGCCGATCACCTTGTCGCGGCGGGCCACTTCGAGCGCGCCGGTCACGACACGGCGGGCGCGGCGGATCGCGGACCAGCGGGCGGCGAGCGCCTCGTCGCGCCAGGCGTCCGGGGTGTCAGGCATGTCGGTGAGGTGGATCGAGCTCTCCGCCCCGGGGAAGCGCTCCAGCCAGGCCTCTTCCATGGTGAAGACCAGGACCGGCGCGAGCCAGGTGGTCAGCCGGTGGAAGAGCAGGTCGAGCACGGTGCGCGCCGCCCGGCGGCGGGCGGTGTCGCCGTCGCAATAGAGCGCATCCTTGCGGATGTCGAAATAGAAGGCCGACAGCTCGACCGTGGCGAAATGGAACACCGCCTGGAAGACGCCCTGGAAGTCGAAGGCGCGGTAGCCGTCACGCACCGTCTGGTCGAGCTCCGCCAGCCGGTGGAGGACCCAGCGCTCCAGCTCCGGCATCTCCTGCGGCGCCACGCGATCGGCCTCGGTGAAGTCGGCGAGGGAGCCGAGCATGAACCGGAGGGTGTTCCGGAGGCGCCGGTAGCTGTCGGCCGTGCCTTTCAGGATCTCCGGCCCGATGCGCTGGTCGCCGGTGTAGTCGGTCTGCGCCACCCAGAGGCGGAGGATGTCGGCGCCGTACTGCTTGACCACGTCATCGGGGGCGATGGTGTTGCCGAGCGACTTCGACATCTTGTTGCCCTTCTCGTCGAGCGTGAACCCGTGGGTCACGACCGAGCGATAGGGCGCATGGCCGGTGGTGCCGACCGATTGGAGCAGCGAGGAATGGAACCAGCCGCGGTGCTGGTCGGTCCCTTCCATATAGACATCGGCGATCCCGTCCGCGGTGCCGTCAGGCCGGTCGCGGAGGACGAAGGCATGGGTGGAGCCGGAATCGAACCAGACGTCGAGGATGTCGAAGACCTGGGTATAGGCCTCGGGGTCGGCGTCGTTAGCCAGGAAGCGCTCCTTGGCGCCGGGCTTGTACCAGGCGTCGGCGCCTTCCTCCTCGAAGGCGGCGGTGATGCGGGCGTTGACGGCCTCGTTGCGGAGCAGGAACTCCGGGTCGTCCGGCAGCGCGCCGGTCTTCACGAAGCAGGTCAGCGGCACGCCCCAGGCGCGCTGGCGCGAGAGCACCCAGTCGGGCCGCGCCTCCATCATCGAATGGAGCCGGTTGCGGCCGGAGCGAGGGGTCCAGGTCACCTGGTCGATAGCCGTCAGCGCCCGCTCGCGGATCGTCTGGCCCAGCGCGTCCTGCCCGTCGCCGACGGGCCGGTCGATGGCGGCGAACCATTGCGGCGTGTTGCGGTAGATGACCGGCGCCTTGGAGCGCCAGGAATGTGGGTAGGAATGCTTGATCTTGCCGCGCGCGAGAAGGCCGCCGACTTGGGCGAGCTTGTCGATGACCGCCTTGTTGGCGTCGCCTTCCTTGCCCTTCTCGTTGAGGATCTTCCTGCCGCCGAAGAAGGGGAGATCCTCCCGGAAGCTCCCGTCGGGCATGACGTTGTAGGTGATGACCTCACCCAGCATCCCGAGCTCGCGGTAGAGGTCGTATTCCTCGAGGCCATGCGACGGAGCGCAATGGACGAAGCCGGTCCCCTCGTCATCGGTGACGAAGGGCGCGGCGCGGAAGTCGCGGGGGGCGTCCCATTCGCCTTCGGAGCCCTCGGCCCCGGCCAGCGGGTGGGCGAGCTTCAGGCCCTCGAGCGAGGCGGTCGGCACGTCGGCCACGCGGCGCCACTGGTCCTCGGAGAGGCGGGCGCGGGCGAAGACATCCGCCGCCAGCTTGTCGGCGAGGATGTAGCGATCGCCCTTGGTCGCCCAGCATTCCTCGGGCGTGTCCGTGACCTCGTAGAGCCCGTACTCATAGCCCGCGCCATAGACCACGCCGCGGTTGGACGGCATCGTCCAGGGCGTCGTCGTCCAGATCACCACCTGCGCGCCGTCCAGATCGGTGCCCTTGGCGCCGAGCACGCGGAACTTCACCCAGATCGTGAAGCTCTCCTTGTCGTGGTACTCCACCTCGGCCTCGGCCAGCGCCGTCTCCTCGACCGGAGACCACATGACCGGCTTGGAGCCCTGGTAGAGCGTCCCGTTCATCAGGAACTTCATGAACTCCTCGGCGATCACCCGCTCGGCATGGAAATCCATGGTGAGGTAGGGCTCCGCCCAGTTGCCGGTGATGCCGAGGCGCTTGAACTCTTCCCGCTGGACGTCGACCCAGCCGGCGGCGAAGTCGCGGCATTCCTGCCGGAACTCGAGGACGGGGACGTCGTCCTTGTCCTGACCCTTGGCGCGGTATTTCTCCTCGATCTTCCATTCGATCGGCAGGCCGTGGCAATCCCAGCCCGGGATGTAGCGCGCGTCATGGCCCATCATCTGGTGCGAGCGGACGATCATGTCCTTGATCGTCTTGTTGAGCGCATGGCCGATGTGCAGATGGCCGTTGGCATAGGGCGGGCCGTCGTGGAGCGTGAAGGGCGTGCGGCCGTCCTTCTCGCGGAGGCGGTCATAGACGCCGATCTCCTCCCAGCGGGCGAGCCAGTCGGGTTCGCGCTTCGGCAGGCCGGCGCGCATGGGAAAATCGGTAAGGGGGAGGTTCAGCGTGTCCTTGTAGTCGGGCACGGTCACGTCGTCGGCGCACATCGGATGCGGCTCCTCGGGTCGGTCGGTCATGGGGGGAATAGATTGCGTGGCGCGCGCGCGCAACGTCTTGCCCGGCGGCTCTGGCTCAGAGCGCCGGGATGCTAATTCGAATGGCGAGGGGACGTGCCATGGGGGCAGGATATAGTCTCGTGGCGGGGCCGGGTAAAGGGAGGCGAGTGTGGGGCTGAGGATCGGGATCGCGGGCGCCGGCATCGGCGGGCTGGCGGCGGCGGCGCTGCTGGCGCGGGCCGGGCACGCGGTGCGCGTCTTCGACCGCTTCCCGGCGCCGGCGCCGGTGGGCTCGGGGCTGGTGATCCAGCCGGTGGGGCTGGAGGTGCTGGCCGAGGCGGGGGCCGTGGAGGCGGCGCTGGCGCGGGGGCGGCGGATCACCCGGCTCGTGGGGCACGAGGCGTCCTCCGGCCGGCGGGTGCTCGACGTCGGCTACGGCGCCGTGCCGGGGCTGGCGATCCACCGGGCGAGCCTGTTCGCGGCGCTGCTGGAGGCGGCGCTGGCGGCGGGGGCCGAGCTGGTGCCGGGGGCGCATGTCATGGGCGCCGGGGAAGGCTGGATCGAGCTCTCCGGCGGCGGGCGCGAAGGCCCGTTCGACCTGATCGTCGATGCCGCCGGCGCCCGCTCGCCGCTCTCGCCGCTCAAGGCGCGCCCCCTGCCCTACGGCGCGCTCTGGGCCAATGTGGACTGGCCGGAGGGCACGCCGCTGCCGCCCGACCGGCTGACCCAGCGCTACCGCCGCGCCGACCGGATGGTCGGCGTCCTGCCCATCGGCACCCCGCCGGGCGAGACCCGCCCGCAGGCGGCGATCTTCTGGTCGCTGCCGGAGGACGGCTATTCCGCCTGGGCCGAGGCCGGCCTCGGCGCCTGGGCGGCGGAGGCCACGGCGCTCTGGCCCGATGTCGCGCCCTTCGCGGCGCAGGTGACCGAGCCCTCACAGATGGTCTTCGCCCGCTACAGCCACGGCCAGCTCCTGCGGCCGTGGCGCCCCGGCCTCGCCCATATCGGCGATGCCGCGCACCGGACCTCGCCGCAGCTCGGGCAGGGGGCGAATATGGCGCTTCTCGATGCGCTGGCGCTGACCCGGGCGCTGGAGCGGGCGGAGGGCGAGGCGGCGCTGAGGCTCTATGCCCGCGCCCGGCGGGCGCATGTGCTCGGCTATCAGGCGATCAGCGCCGCCTTCACCCCGCAATACCAGAGCGGCAGCCGCATCCTGCCGGTGATCCGCGATCACCTCCTCGCGCCGCTCTCCTTCACCCCGCCGCTGCCCTGGATCCTCACCCGGCTCGTCGCCGGCCGGCTGGTGCCGCCGCTCGGCCGCCTCAGCCGCCGAAGAGAAGCTCCGCCGCCGTGAGGTCATGCTCGAACGCGCCGGTCTGCAGGAAAGCGCGCACCTGGGCGATGACGAGCGGGTTGTTCATGAGGAACGTGTGGCTGACCGGCAGGACGAGGAAATCCGTCTGCCCCGGCAGCGCCGCGGATTGCACCGAGACCTTGCCGTCATCCGGCCCCTCGATCAGCGCCGAATAGAAGGGGTTGAGCGAGCCGGTGCCGGCGATCACCCCCACCGGATAGTCGGGCGGCGGCAGCCGGTTCGGCAGGGCCTCGGGGTCGGTGCCGAGCTCCTGCCCCGCCGGCCCGTAGATCCAGTCGAAGACGGCGAGCTCGTCGAACGTGTCGACAAGCTCGGAGCCGTTGTTCGGCGGCGCCAGCATGACGACGCGGCCGAGCCGGGGCACGTCGTGCCCCGCCAGCCAGTGCCGGGTGACGATGCCGCCCATGGAATGGGTGACGATGTTGATGCCGATGGAATCGCCGCAGGCGGCGATGTCGCGGGGCAGGATCTCGGCCGCGAGATCCTCGATGGAGGCTTCGGTGGAGGGATAGCCGTTGTTGACGACCCGGTAGCCGTCGCGCTCCAGCACCTCCTGAAGGACGAGAAAGCTCCCCTCCCCCCGCGCCAGCCCATGGAGGAGGATCACGCATTGCCCCTCCGGAGCCACCCGGTCGGCACCAGCAGCGGGCAGCGCCCCTTCGGCGCTCGCCGGGGCAACGCCGCCCGGCGCGAGCGTCCCGCATTGCGCCAGGCCAAGACCGGCGGTGAGGAACAGGGCAAGGGTGGCGCGTCGAAGCATGTTCCAAGATATAGCGCAGCTCCGCGCAAAAGGGAGCTTGCCGGGGGCGGCGACCTTGCGTCGCAGCCCGGATCGCCCGGCGCGCGGAGGGCCGTGCGGGCGCCGGCGCTGCGACACTAGAGCCCCGCCAGGCCCCTTGCCGGTCCCCCGCCCCTCTGATGACATCGCCGCGACCCTCAAGAGCAATGGAGCCCGTCATGAACAAGCTGCTGCCCCTCGCCCTCGCCGCCCTCGCGGCCAGCCCCGCTCTCGCCGAGATCAGCGAGCAGGACGTGATGATCGAGGGCTCGGCCCATCCGATCCCCGCCACGATCACGCTGCCCGGCGGCGACGGCCCCTTCCCCATCGTGCTGATGTTCCACGGCACCGGCTCCGACCGGCACGAGGCGGGGATGGGCTATGACATCTTCGCGCCGCGCCTCGCCGAGGCCGGCATCGCCTCGCTGCGCTTCGACTTCGCCGGCAATGGCGACAGCCCGGTGGATTATGCCGAGTACACGCCCTCGGGCGGCCTCGCCGACGGGCTCGAGGCGCTGGCCTATGCCGCCAGCCTGCCGCAGGTGGATGCCGGGCGGCTCGGCGTCATGGGCTGGAGCCAGGGCGGCTATGTCGCCCTCCTCGCCGCCGCCCGCACGCCGGAGGTGCAGAGCGTCGTCACCTGGGCCGGCCTCACCGACATGTCGGGCAGCTTCGCCGAGGGCCGCGCGGCCGCCGAGGAGACGGGCATCTATGAGCTGACCTTCGACTGGCGCGAGCCGCTCAACCTGTCGATCGACTGGTTCACGGATGTCGAGTCCATCGACCTCGGCACCGAGCTCACCGGCTATACCGGCCCGCTTCTGGCTATCAACGGCGCCGAAGACACGGTGGTGCCGCCGGCCACGGTCGAGACGATCCTCGCCGCCACCGGATCGGAGGTGAAGGAGGGCGCCCTCATCGAGGGCGGCGATCACACCTTCAACATCTTCTCCGGCGACATGGCCGTGTTCGACGAGCTGAGCCGCCTGACCATCGAGTGGTTCGAAGAGACGCTGTAAGAGGTCGGCCGGGGCGGAGGAGACCCGCCCGCCCCGGCCCCCAATGCCCGCGCCGCGCGGGTTAGGGAGGCATCCGCCCGGCTTGCGCCCGGCTGGCGGGGCTCCTCTCGGCAGGCCGCATTGGAGGCTGTCTTGGCGGCCGCACCAAGCGGTACCGCCCTTGAGAGCCCGCCCGCGCGGGAGAGACCCACGCAAGACTCGCGGTCCCTCCCCGCCCCCACCACCCCCGCGCCCGCCCTTGCACCCGCCCGGCCGCGGGGCCATCGTCGCCCCATGCCGATCCGCCTCGCCACCCGGGCCGTGATCGTGGAGGAGGGGCGCCTTCTCCTCGTCAATGCCTATGCGCGCGGCTCGGACCTCTGGTGCGCGCCCGGCGGCGGCGCCGAGCCCCATGCCTCGCTGCCGGAGAACCTCGCCCGCGAGGTGCGGGAGGAAACGGGGCTGGAGATCTCGGTCGGCGCGCCCTGCCTCATCAACGAGTTCCACGCCCCCGGCGGCGATTTGCACCAGGTCGATCTCTACTTCCGCTGCCGGGTGACGGGCGGGGCGCTGAGCGACGATTGGAAGGACCCCGAGGGCATCGTCTCCCGGCGCCGCTTCTTCGCGCCGGAGGAGCTCGCGGGCATCCGGCTGAAACCGGACAGCCTGCCGGAGGTGGCCTTCGGGGAGGCTGGGGCGGTCTGGTACGACCCTTTGGAGCCGATCGTCGGCTAGGAGAGGGTAAGGCGTTGCGCGGAAAGTGGGTTGAAAACCCACCCTACGGCCGCGGGCGGGCGCCTTCCGGCGTAGGGTGGGTTTGTAACCCACCGTCCACATCTCAACCGGGACAAACGCTGCCGCGCAGGGCGAGCGCCGGCCCGGGGGGTGGCGCTCCTGCGGGTGGTGCGGGGCACTTTATGGTGCAGCCACCTCCCCGCCCCGAGGTCGGGCCCAGCCCCACCAGAGCGCCAGCCCGCGGGACGGGCCGGCGCTCGCCCTGCGCCTGCGGCGCGCACCGGGCGGGGGCACCGGACGAACGGCGCTCGGGCGGTGGGTTGAAAACCCACCCTACGAAGACCGCGAGACGGCCCGTCAGGGCGGGCCGAGCAAGCCCCCCCGCCCAAAAGAAAAGGGCGCCCCGACGGAGCGCCCTTCCCCAAAGTCTGAGCCGGGTGGCTTACATCATGCCGCCCATGCCGCCCATGTCGGGCATGCCGCCGCCGGAGGCGTCGTCTTTCTTCGGCTTGTCGGCCACCATGGCTTCGGTGGTGATCAGAAGGCCGGCCACGGAGGCCGCGTCTTCCAGCGCGGTGCGCACCACTTTCGCCGGGTCGATGACGCCGAACTTGAACATGTCACCATATTCTTCGGTCTGCGCGTTGAAGCCGAACTTCAGATCATCCGACTCGCGGACCTTGCCGGCCACGACCGACCCGTCGACGCCCGCGTTCTGGGCGATCTGGCGGAGCGGCGCTTCCAGCGCGCGGCGCACGATCTTGATGCCGGCGTCCTGGTCGGCATTCTCGCCGGAAAGGCCGTCGAGCGACTTGGCGGCCTGCACGAGGGCCACGCCGCCGCCGACCACGATGCCTTCCTGAACGGCAGCGCGGGTCGCGTTGAGCGCGTCATCGACGCGGTCCTTGCGCTCCTTGACCTCGACCTCGGTCATGCCGCCAACGCGGATGACGGCGACGCCGCCGGCGAGCTTGGCAACCCGCTCCTGCAGCTTCTCGCGGTCGTAGTCGGAGGAGGTGTCCTCGATCTGCTGACGGATCTGGCTGACCCGGGCTTCGATCTCGGACTTCTCGCCGCCACCGTCGACGATGGTCGTCTCGTCCTTGGTGATCGAGATGCGCTTGGCCTTGCCGAGCATGTCGAGCGTGACATTCTCGAGCTTCATACCGAGATCTTCCGAGATCACCTGGCCGCCGGTCAGGATCGCGATGTCCTGCAGCATGGCCTTGCGGCGGTCACCGAAGCCCGGAGCCTTGACGGCGGCGATCTTCAGGCCACCGCGCAGCTTGTTGACGACGAGCGTCGGCAGGGCCTCGCCCTCGACGTCCTCGGCGATGATCAGGAGCGGCTTGCCCGACTGGATGACGGCCTCGAGAAGGGGGACCATCGGCTGCAGCGACGAGAGCTTCTTCTCGTGCAGCAGGATGATGGCGTCTTCGAGCTCGACGGTCATCTTGTCGGTGTTGGTCACGAAGTAGGGGGAGAGGAAGCCGCGGTCGAACTGCATGCCTTCGACGACTTCGGTCTCGGTCTCGAGCCCCTTGTTCTCCTCGACGGTGATGACACCTTCGTTGCCGACCTTCTGCATCGCGTCGGCGATCTGGCGGCCGATTTCCTTCTCGCCATTGGCGGAGATGGTGCCGACCTGGGCGACTTCGTCGCTGTCGTTGACAGGGCGGGCGGCGGCCTTGATGGCGGCGACGACGCGAGCCGTCGCGGCGTCGATGCCGCGCTTGAGGTCCATCGGGTTCATGCCGGCCGCAACCGACTTCATGCCCTCGTTGACGATGGCCTGGGCGAGAACGGTGGCGGTGGTGGTGCCGTCGCCGGCCTCGTCATTGGTGCGGGAAGCGACTTCCTTCACCATCTGCGCGCCCATGTTCTCGAACTTGTCTTCGAGCTCGATCTCCTTGGCGACCGTCACACCGTCCTTGGTGATGCGCGGGGCGCCGAAGCTCTTCTCGATGACCACGTTGCGGCCCTTGGGGCCGAGGGTCACCTTGACCGCGTTGGCGAGGGTGTTGACACCCTTGAGCATGCGGTTGCGGGCGTCGGTATCGAAACGAACGTCCTTTGCCATGTGGCTTGCTCCTGAAAGCTAGTGTTGCGTGGAATGCCGGGCCGGCGGGATCGCCGGCCGCGCGGCTCAGGCGATGATGCCGAGGATGTCGCTCTCTTTCATGATGAGCAGCTCCTCGCCTTCGACCGTCACCTCGGTGCCCGACCATTTGCCGAACAGGATGCGATCGCCGGCCTTGACGCCCATCTCGATCAGTTCACCCGAATCCTTGCGGGCGCCGTCACCACAGGCGACGACTTCGCCTTCGGCCGGCTTTTCCTTGGCGCTGTCGGGGATGATCAGACCGCCCTTGGTCTTCTCTTCGGATTCGACACGGCGCACCAGCACCCGGTCGTGAAGCGGCTTGAATGCCATCTTTGCAGCTCCCTGGCTCAAAGTTTCCTTCCGGAGCCGCCGGGTCTATGCCGGCTGGCCCCTTTAGCACTCTACATCGGTGAGTGCTAACAAGGCGGAGATAGAGAGCGTGGGAGCGGGTGTCAAGGCGCCGGGCCGCCCCGCGCTGCGCCCGATAGCCCCGCTGGACGGGGCCCGGGCGCCGCGATACTCTGGCGGCAAGGGGGCAGGGATAGGCGAGATGCGCCGGCCCGGCAACCAAGTCGGCGACGACCCGCCGCCCTCCGGCCCCGGCCGGCTTTTGCGAGAGGATTTTTCGCGATGATCATCAAGTACATGCGCATCCGCTGAGGGGCTGAAGCCCTCACCGTCGGCCCTTCGGGAGCCGGCCCGATCCTTCAGACCATTCAGGAGCAGACATGCCCAAGAGCAAGAGCACCCGCGGCAAGAGCCGCACGGGCGACAAGACGCCGCCCGCCCCGAACCAGACGCCCGAGCGCGCCGCAAGCGGCAAGCCGCCCAAGGCAGGCCCGCCGAAAGGCGTGCCCCAGGCCGCGCCGCGCCCGCCGCGGCGCCTGCCGGGCCGGAACGGCTGAGCAACAGGCGGGGGCCCGGCAGACGGGCCCCCGTCACGCCCCCGCCCCCTGTGGCCCATCGGCCATATCCGGCCGGGAAGCGCGGCACCTTCGCGCACCCCCATAAATAGGGGCTTGGCAGAATCGTGATCGCCCCCTAAGGCGAGGCCCAACGTCACATCCCGACGGAGGGCTTGCACATGACCAGGATCATTTTCCTCGCGCGCTAAGCGCGCCGCCAGCCCGTCCGGGAGCTGACCCGCTCCCGATTTCCCCAAAGCACCAGACCCGCGATGGCACACCGGCCCCTCAGGCCCGGCCCTGCCATATCCGCCCGCCGCCGCCTCTCGCGCGCGCCCCGGATCCGCGGCCCCCGCATCTTCCGACCTTGCGCGCCGCATGGGCGCGACAAGCCCCGGGGCGTTCTGCCCCAAACCCCGAGGGGCCGATCCGGCCCCGCAAACCTGAAAAGGACGACAGGAATGCACAACGCAACCGCCACCCTTCTCTGCGCCACCAGCGGCGCCTTCCTCTCCCTCCGTCCACGCGCGGCCCGCGCCCATGGCGCCGCCGCCGAATGGCCGAAACCCGAGATCTGTACGAAAACAACCGGCTGATCGTTCGACCCGACAGCCGGAGGACATTTGAAGGATAAACCAGATGTTTCCTCCTCTTTACGACCTGCCCGCGTCCATTCATCGCGCGGATGTCTACCCTTCCGAAGAGCGCCGGGTGATCCGGCGGTCTGCCCCCGAACGGCTGCGGTTCGACCCGCTGCATGCCGGGGGTCCTGTCGTCCCCCTTCTGCCCCTCCGCCTGGAGCCCGCGCCGCGGCCCGTCCGGGCGAAGGGTCAGGGCTGGCTTTCCCGCCTCTGGCGGCAGCCGGCCCTCGCGCCGCAAGTCTGATCGCCGGCGGCGCAGCCGGCACCGGGGCCTGCCCCCCGGTGCCGGCCCCTCCCTTCCCCCGCAACTTCTGCACGGGCCCCCCGTTGTCCTCCTGCGCCCGGAGGCGCACACTCGCGGCAAAGGAGGCCCCCATGACCACCCAGGACGCCCTGATCGACGCCATCCTCCCCCATGTCCCCTTCGACGGCTGGTCGGACGAGGCCTTCCGCGCCGCCGCCCGCGAGGCCGGCATGACCGTCGCCGAGGCGCGGGCCCTCGCCCCGCGCGGTGCCACCTCGCTGGCCGCCGCGCTCCACCGCCGCGGCGATGCGGCGCTGCCGGAGGCCGTCGCCGCCCTGCCCGAGGGGCTGCGCTATTCCGAGAAGGTGGCCCGCGCGGTCGAGGCGCGGCTGCGCCTCGCCGGCGATGTCGAGGTGCTCCGCCGCGCCACGGCGCATTTCGCCCTGCCGCAGAACGCCGCCCTCGGCTCCCGCCTGGTCTGGGACACGGCCGACACCATCTGGCGCGCCCTCGGCGACACCTCGACCGACGGCAACTGGTATTCCAAGCGGGCGATCCTCTCGGCGGTCTATTCCGCCGCGCTGCTCTACTGGCTCGGCGACCAGAGCCCCGGGCAGGAGCGGTCGCGCGCCTTCATCGAGCGGCGCATCGCCGATGTCATGCGCTTCGAGGAAACCAAGGGCCGCCTGAAGAAGAACCCGCTCTTCACCCCCGCCTTCCGCCTCTTCGAGAGCATCAAGGCGCCCACCTCCCGCGACCTTCCCGGCCGCTGGGACCTCCCGAGCTGAGCCCCATGCGCGTCACAGAGATCACCCGCCCCGGCGGGCCGGAGGTTCTTGCCCCGGCCGTGCGCCCCCTGCCCTCGCCCGCCGCCGGCGAGGTGCTGATCCGCCTCGCCTATGCGGGCGTCAATCGCCCCGACTGCCTGCAGCGCGCGGGCAATTACGCGCCGCCCCCCGGCGCCTCCGACCTGCCCGGGCTCGAGGGCGCCGGCACGGTCGAGGCGGTGGGCACCGGCGTCTCCTGGCCCCGGCCGGGCGACGAGGTCTGCGCGCTCTTCCCCGGCGGCGCCTATGCGGAGGCCGCCGTCACCCCGGCGGCCCATTGCCTGCCGGTGCCCGCGCCCCTCTCGCTCAAGGAGGCCGCTTGCCTGCCGGAGACCTTCTTCACCGTCTGGTCCAACGTCTTCATGCGGGGCGGCCTTCGGGCCGGTGAGCGGTTCCTCGTTCATGGCGGCTCGTCCGGCATCGGCACGACGGCGATCCAGCTCGCCGCCGCCTTTGGCGCCCGCGTCTTCGCCACCGCCGGCTCGGCCGACAAATGCGCCGCCTGCACCGATCTCGGCGCCGAGCGCGCCATCAACTACCGCGAGGAGGACTTCGTGGAGGTGATGGAGGCCGAGGGCGGCGCCGATGTCATTCTCGACATGGTCGGCAGCGACTATATCCCCCGCAATCTCAAGGCCCTCGCAACGGATGGCCGGCTCGTGCAGATCGCCTTTCTGCAGGGCCCGAAGGCGGAGGTAAACTTCGGCTCCCTCATGGTCCGGCGGCAGACGATCACCGGCTCGACGCTCCGCCCCCAGAGCGTCGCCGCCAAGGCCGCCATCGCCGAAGAGCTCCGCGCCCGGGTCTGGCCGCTCCTGGACGCGGGGCGCATCGCCCCGGTGATGGACGCGTGCTTCCCCCTCAGCGATGCCGCCGCCGCCCATGCGCGGATGGAAGAGGGCAACCACATCGGCAAGATCGTGCTCGACACCAGCGCCTGACCAAGGGGCAACACGGTGACGTGATATCGCGACTCAGGGGCGGCGTGCTGATGATTCCGGCACGTCAACCATGGAGGCCAGAATGGCCAAGAAAGACGACAAGCCGGGCAAGCCCAAGCCGGCCGCGACCAAGACCGACAAGAAGAAGTAAGCCCGGCCCCGGGCGCCGGCCCCCACCGGCGCCCGGACAGCCCGCCCGGGGCCGCCATCCCCCGGTCTTTGCTCCCGAAAATCCTCGGGGGGAGTCGGCCCTTCAGGGCGGGCGGGGGGCAGACAGCCCCCCTTGCCGCCCTCTCCGCCAGCACAACGACGTCTACGTGGCGTCCCCGCTCTTCCCAGCGTCGGTTTTGCGCTTCAATCGCCCCGCCCCCCGCGTTACCAACGCCGGGACCAGGAAAAGACCGCCGGGGAGGCCATTATGAAGGTGCTCGTGCCCGTCAAACGGGTGATCGATTATAACGTGAAGGTCCGCGTCAAAGCGGACGGCAGCGGGGTCGATCTCGCCAACGTCAAGATGTCGATGAACCCGTTCGACGAGATCGCCGTCGAAGAGGCGATCCGCCTCAAGGAGGCCGGCAAGGCCGAAGAGGTCATCGCCGTTTCCATCGGCGTGAAGCAGGCGCAGGAAACCCTGCGCACCGCGCTCGCGATGGGCGCCGACCGCGCCATTCTCGTCGTCGCCGCCGACGACGTGCATCAGGACATCGAGCCCCTCGCCGTCGCCAAGATCCTCAAGGGGATCGTCGATGCCGAAGGCCCGGGCCTGGTCATCGCCGGCAAGCAGGCGATCGACAACGACATGAACGCCACCGGCCAGATGCTGGCGGCGCTGACCGGCTGGGCGCAGGCGACCTTCGCCAACAAGCTCGATGTCGAGGGCGATAGCGCCACGGTGACCCGCGAGGTCGATGGCGGCCTGCAGACCATCAAGGTGACGCTGCCCGCCATCATCACCACCGATCTGCGCCTCAACGAGCCGCGCTATGCCTCGCTGCCGAACATCATGAAGGCCAAGAAGAAGCCGATGGAAGAGAAGACGCCCGCCGATTACGGCGTCGACGTCACGCCGCGGCTCACCGTGGTAAAGACCGTCGAGCCGCCGGCGCGGCAGGCCGGCGAGATGGTCGGCTCGGTCGACGAGCTCGTGGCGAAACTCAAAGAGCGGGGGGCGATCTGATGAGCGTTCTTCTTCTGGCTGAAATCACCGATGGCGCGCTGAACACCGACACCACCGCCAAGGCCATCGCCGCCGTGGCGTCGCTGGGCGAAGTGCACCTCCTCTGCGCCGGCGCCTCCGCACGCGAGGCCGCCGAGGCCGCCGCCACATTGGGCGCCGCCAAGGTGCTGCTGGCCGAGGGCGAAAGCCTCGGCCACCGGCTCGCCGAGACCACCGCCGAGCTGATCGTCGGCCTCGCCGGCGATTACGAGCATATCGCTGCCCCGGCGACGACCGATGCCAAGAACATCATGCCCCGCGCCGCGGCGCTGCTCGATGTCATGGTGATCTCCGACGTCTCCGCCGTGGTCGATGCCGACACGTTCGAGCGGCCGATCTATGCCGGCAATGCCGTGCAGACGGTCAAGTCGTCCGATTCCAAGAAGGTCTTCACCATCCGCACGACGGCCTTCGATGCCGCCGAGCCCGGCGCCGCCGCGCCGGTGGAGGAGGTCTCGGCCCCCGCCGTCTCGAGCCTGTCGAGCTGGGTCGAGGACAAGGTCGCCGAAAGCGACCGGCCAGAGCTGACCTCCGCCGGCATCGTCGTCTCAGGCGGCCGCGGTGTGGGCTCGGAGGAAGACTTCGCGCTGATCGAGAAGCTGGCCGACAAGCTCGGCGCCGCCGTCGGCGCGTCCCGCGCCGCGGTGGATTCCGGCTTCGCGCCCAACGACTGGCAGGTCGGGCAGACCGGCAAGGTCGTGGCGCCGGAGCTTTATGTGGCCGTCGGCATCTCGGGCGCCATCCAGCACCTCGCGGGGATGAAGGATTCCAAGATCATCGTCGCGATCAACAAGGATGAAGAGGCGCCCATCTTCCAGGTCGCCGACTACGGCCTCGTGGCCGACCTCTTCACCGCCGTGCCGGAGCTGATCGAGAAGCTCTGAGCCCCTGAGGCCAGACATGCAGACGGCCGGCGCATCCCGCGCCGGCCGTCTTGCGTTTGACCCTGTCTGGCGTTTCGCCGAAGGCTCAGGCCCGCAGCCGCTCGGAGCCCCCTTGGGTGACGAAGCCGAGCGAGGCGGTGATCGCCTCGGCCGCCTCGCGATGCGCCTTGGCGCCGGGCAGGCCCTCTGCGGCGCTTTCATCCTGCGGGGCGAAGCACATGCCGGCCGTCCCCTCGGCGCGCGCCATGGCGGACGGCTGCACGACGATGACCGAGCGCACGAAGGGCCGGAGCGCGTCGATCATCCGGCGGGAGACGAAGAGCGGCTCCGACTGGAGCCCCTCGGGCCGCTCGGCCCAATGCTGCTCGCTCGGCATATGGTCGGAGAACCACAGAAGCGAGGTATGCGGCCCGATCTCGCGCAGGAAGCTCGTCATCCGGCTCGTCCAGGCCTGCTGCAGCTCGCCGCGCACGATCTCGAACCGCTCGGGCGAGAGCTCGTAGAGCGCCGAGAGCATGTGCCGGGTGAAGCAGAAATCGGCGAAATCGACCTCGGGATAGATCGCCTCGAGCACGGTGGAGGGCTTCAGGAACCGGTCATTCCGACGCGGATGGACGGAATAGAAGCGGTTGGAGAGGTTCTGCGCCCCCATGACCTGCACGATGTTCGCATAGGCGCCGCGGCAGGCGTCGATGATCGTGGGCTCGGCGAGGAAGGCACCGATGGAGGCGTTGGCGCAGCCGAAATTGACGGCCGGCATGCCGATCTCGCGCTCGACGAGCGTGACGAAGGGCTCCTTGATGAACTTGCCGTAGGTTTCGGTGCCGCCGACGAAGGAGACATAGCGCCCATCGAGCGGGCGTTGCGGGCCGCGAAAGAAGATCTTCGACGTGCCATAGCGGCACGGCGTGTAATTCAGACTTCGCCCCTCAAGCGCGTCATGCCTCATGGCACCCACCGTGTTCTTCCACTCACCATCATAAGAAATCGCGGAGAAAGCTTTTCAAAAGACTAAGGGGAGAATTCTAGCCAAAATCCCGGCGGTCCTTGAAGCGAGCGCTCCGTCGCGCGATTATCCTGAGAACCAGAACATGAGGGTTAATATGGGCAGTATTAAGACCGTCGGGATCGTCGGCGCCGGCCAGATGGGCAACGGCATCGCCCATGTCTTCGCGCTTGCGGGCTACGAGGTGCTCCTCACCGATATCTCTCAGGAATCGCTGGAAAAAGCCCGCACGACCATCACCCGCAACCTCGACCGCCAGGTCACCCGCGGCGCCATCGAGGAGGCCGACAAGACGGCGGCTTTGGGGCGGATCGACAGCACGCTCACGTTAAGCGATCTGGGCAAGCGCGACCTCATCATCGAGGCGGCGACCGAGAAGGAATCGGTCAAGACGGCGATCTTCGAGGATCTGGTGCCGCATCTCGGGCCGGAAACAATCCTCACCTCGAACACCTCATCGATCTCGATCACGCGCCTGGCGAGTCGCACCGACCGGCCGGAAAAGTTTCTTGGTTTCCATTTCATGAACCCGGTGCCGGTGATGCAGCTCGTCGAGCTGATCCGCGGCATCGCCACCGACGAGCCCACCTTCACCGCCTGCCTCGAGGTCGTTGAGCGCCTCGGCAAGACCGCCGCCACGGCGGAGGATTACCCGGCCTTCATCGTCAACCGCGTGCTGATCCCGATGATCAACGAGGCGGTCTATACGCTCTACGAGGGCGTCGGCAGCGTCCAGAGCATCGACACCTCGATGAAGCTCGGCGCCAACCACCCGATGGGGCCGCTGGAGCTGGCCGATTTCATCGGGCTCGACACCTGCCTGTCGATCATGAACGTCCTGCATGACGGGCTGGCGGATACCAAGTACCGCCCCTGCCCGCTTCTGGTGAAATATGTCGAGGCCGGATGGCTCGGCCGGAAGACCAAGCGGGGCTTTTACGATTATCGCGGCGAGGAGCCGGTGCCGACGCGCTGAGCGGTCAGAGCGTCTCGCCGAGCGAGAGCGTCTTCGCCCGCAGCCAGGTCATGAAGCCACGCGGATCCTGCGCGCGGCGCTCGCATTCCTCGGGCGAGATCGGCTCGCCGATCACCGGGCGCTGCGGTTTGTCGAAGCTGTGGACGATCTCGTGGATCAGAAGCCCCTGGCGCAGCGTCGGCGAGATGGCATTCGCGAGCTGATACCAGCGCGAATTGTGGCCGGGGAAGTAGCAGGGCACCACGGTGGCGCCCGAGCGGCGGATCATCTTCGCGGTGAAGACGTTCCACTCCGCCTCGATCGGCGGGCCGAAGGGCGTGTCGGCCGAGGCGACGACGCCGGAGGGGAAGAGCGCCACCAGCCCGCCGGCGGAGAGATGCTCCATCGCCTCGGCGCGCATGGCGACCATCTTCTTCTGGCTGTCCGGCTCATGCGGGAAGGGCACCGGAATCATGAACTTCGACGCGCTCTCGTCGAGCCCGGTCAGGATCGAGCGCGACAGGATGCGGTAATCCTCGCGCACGCGGCTGAAGATGTCGGCCAGCACCATGCCGTCCACCAGCCCGTGCGGGTGATTGGCCACGAAGACGACGGGGCCGGTCTTGGGGATCCTGTCGATCTCGACCTGCGGGGTCTGGATCTCGATGCCCATGACCTTCATGGAGGCCGTCCAGAAGGCGGCGCCGGGCGTGGCGCCCAGCTTCTCGAACCGGCGGACGCGGCGCAGGATCTCGATCTTGCCGGTCATCCATTCGATGGTCTTGATGGCATTGCGCTTGAAGGCGCTGTCGAAGGTCTCGGAATAGGTCAGGGAGGCGCGGTCGTAGACGCGCGGCGCCCGCTCTTGCGGCGGCGCGACAGGCCCGATCGCCCGAAGCTTGCGATTGCTGAGATCGGTCACCGCGGCCCCCTCCTTGACGGGGTCAGTCCCCTTCGCCGAACTTGTCCGCAACCAGCTCGGCTATGGCATCGGCCAAGGCCTCTGCCTCATTTCCCGTCGTCTCGACTTCAATAGTCGTTCCCTTTGACGCTGCCAACATCAAAAGCCCCATGATGGAGTCGCCCGCCGCGGTCATACCGTCACGAGACACCTCGGCCTCGGCGTCGAACCGCTCAACGAGGTCGGCGAGCTTGGCGGAGGCCCGCGCATGCAGGCCCTTGATGTTCACGATCTTCAGGCTGCGCCGCGTCGGGGATCCGCTCACGAGGTGCCCCAGCGCGCGACCTGCGGCTCCTGCACCGCCACATGGTAATCCATGTACTTGCGGGCCGCGGCCAGCGCCTTGTCGGTGGCTTCCGACACGCTCAGATGCCGCGAGCGGGCGAGCTTGATGAGCATGGGCAGGTTGGCGCCGTAAAGGATGCGCCGGCTGCTGAGGGCGCAGGCGCGCAGCGAGAGGTTGGAGGGCGAGCCGCCGAACATGTCGGTCACGAGCACGACGCCTTCGCCGGTGTCCACGGCATTGGCGGCCTCGCAGATCTCGAACTCCTTGGCGGCACGATCGTCGTCGGGGCCGATGGAGATGGCGCGCATCCCGTCCTGACGGCCGACAACATGCTCGACCGCGCCGAGATATTCCTTGGCCAGCCCGCCATGGGCAACAATGACGATACCGATCACGGTTTCACCTGCCTTCACCCCGCCCCGCGAGTTCGGCCTCCGCCCTGCGTTCCAGCTCCCTGTGCCGTTTAGACACCTGCCATCCCCCCGCTGCAAGGGCATTTGCCAACCGTTCAGCAAGCGCGACGGAGCGGTGTTGCCCCCCGGTACAACCGAAACCGATGGCCAGGTGGGTCTTTCCCTCCGCGCGGGCGGCGGGGAGGATCAGGGCGAAGAGATCGCACAGGTTGGTGAAGAAAGGCTCAAAGAGCGGATCGGCCGTGACGTGATCCACCACCGCCGGGTCGCGCCCGTCGCGGTCGCGCAGCGCCGGCTCCCAGTGCGGGTTGCGCAGGAACCGGCAGTCGAAGACGAAGTCGAGCCCGCGCGGCAGCCCGCGCTTGTAGGAAAAGCTCTGCAGCTCGACGGTCAGCAGCTTGCCCTCGGGCGGCGCATAGAAGCCCTCGATCTCGGCGCGGAGGTCATGGGGGCTGAGCCCGCCGGTGTCGATCAGCACATCGGCGCGGGCGCGGATCGGCACCAGGAGCTCGCGCTCGCGGCGGATGCCGTAGAGCGGGCCGTCGTCGGTCAGCGGGTGGCGGCGGCGGGTCTCGGAATAGCGGCGGACGAGCGTGTCCTCGTCGGCGTCGATATAGAGCAGCTCCTCGGCGATATCAGGCCGCGCCGCGAGCCGATCGATCGATTCGATCAGCGCCTCGATCCCGAAATCCCGGTTGCGCACGTCGAGCCCAAGCGCGATCGGCCGCGAAAGCGGCGGCCCGTCGATCAGACGGGGCAGAAGGGAGAGCGGCAGATTGTCGATCGCCTCGAAGCCGAGGTCTTCCAGCGCATGAACCGCCGTGGATCGGCCGGCCCCGGAAGGGCCGGTCACCAGGACGAGGCGCTGTCTGCCGTCCTCCGTGCGGGGCGCGGCGTCTTTCATCTCTCAGGATCTCCGTCCTGCCTTCATATAGGCCCATGTTGCAGCTGCAAAATGGCCCGTTACGGGCTTGTGAAGCAAGGGCAGATCGCAACCGAGCAGGGTCAATTTTCTGCGGGGCGGCAAACGCTGCTCCTCAACCTGCCCGAGGTCGATGGCGGCGAAAAGGCGGGCCCGGGGCCGCGCCGGGGCATTGAGGAGGCCGATGTGCCGCGCCTCGATCATCCCGGCGATGGCGGCGGGGGCGGCCGCGAAGAGCGCGCTCTCCTCCCCCGTGACGATGGTGCGGTCATCCGCCACCAGCTCGGCGCCATAGGCCATCAGCTCAAGCGCGAGGGAGGATTTGCCGCTGCCCGAAGGCCCGAGGATCAGAAGGCCCCGCCCCTCCACCGCGACGGTGGAGGCATGGAGCACCTCGTCCACGGGTCAGACCGGCAGGCCGACGACGAAGCGGGCGCCGAGAGCCTCGGAGGTGGGATCGGTGTCGGTGGGGCGGATGTTCTCCGCCCAGATGACGCCGCCATGCGCCTCGACGATCTGCTTCGAGATGGCGAGGCCGAGCCCGGAATTGTTGCCGAACTGCGCCTCCGGCCGTTCGGAATAGAAGCGCTGGAAGATCTTCGTCAGCGCCTCGTCGGGGATGCCGGGGCCGGTATCCTCCACCACCACCAGCACGCGATTCTCGCGCTTGCGGGCCCAGACGCGGATGGCGTCGCCCTCCTCGCAGAAGGAGATCGCATTGGTGATGATGTTGACGAAGACCTGCGCGAGCCGCCCCTCGAGGCCGGAGATCATGACCGGCCCGGGCGGCAGGTCGGTGATGTAGTCGATGCCCCTCCGCCGCGCGTCGTCGCCGAGGAAGTCGTTGATATTGGCCACCATCTTGAGGAGGTCGAAGGTCTCTTCCTCCTCCTTCACCAATTCGGCGTCGAGCCGCGAGGCGTTGGAAATGTCGCTGACCAGCCGGTCGAGCCGGCGGACGTCGTGCTCCATGACCTCCAGCAGCTTCTCGCGCTGATCCTCGCGCTTGACCATGCGCATCGAGCCGAGCGCGGAGCGCATCGAGGCGAGCGGGTTCTTGATCTCGTGCGCGACGTCGGCGGCGAACTGCTCGTTGCCCTCGATCCGGTCGTAGAGCGCCGCCACCATGCCGCGGAGCGCGGCGGAGAGGCGGCCGATCTCGTCGGGCCGGGCCGAGAGGTCGGGAATGCGCACGCGGCTGGGCGCCATCTTGCGGGCGTTCTTGTCGCGGCCGATCTCGGCGGCCGCCGCCAGCTCGGCCAGCGGGTTGGCGATGGTCGAGGCGAGGACGAGGCTGAGCGCGATCGAGACGATGATGCCGACGACGAACATCTGCAGCACCCGCTCGCGCTCGATCCGCAGGAGCGCGTCGATCTCGCCGGGGGCGGAGGTGACGCCGATGGCGCCGACGGGGGCGCCCGCGGCCGTGATCGGCGTCGCCACCGCGAAGATCGTGTTACCGTCGCTGTCGCGCAGATCGGCCACCGCGCTCTGCCCGCCCAGCGCTTGGGTGACGAGCGCCGTCGGCACCTCCTGCGGGGCGGGCGCCTCGGAGGCGCCGGTCAGAAGCCGCGCCACCGCCTCCCAGCCCGTGGAGAGCGCGTTGGTGATGAGCGTGCCGCCGCCGCCGTAATCGAGCCCCGCCACCTCGCCCGCCTCGCCGGCCTCGGCCCGGCCGATGACGGCGCCGGTCTCGTCGAAGACCCAGACGGTCACGCCGCGGCGGAGGTCGAGCCGATCCAGAAGCGGGGTGGGATCGAGCGGCCCGACAGCGCCGCCGAGCCCGATCTCGACGGCATCGGCGATCAGCTCAGCCTCGGCGACGAGGCCGGAGGCGCGCTGAAAGGCGAGGTTGTCGCGGGAGGGCGCGAAATAGAGCATCCCCGTCACGAGCAGGATCAGCGCCACGAGGTTGAAGGTGATGATCTTCCGGGCGAGCGGCGAATGGCGCAGGCGGATGCCGCCGCGCCGGCGGCTCCGCCATTCCTGCATCTCGCGCTCGCCGCCCTCGGGGTCGACCCAGTCGTCGCCGAGCAGAATGACATTGCGCTCGGCCCGCTTGCGCGCCGTCATCTCTGCGGCACGGCGGACCGAGCCGAGATCGCGGACATCGATCTTCGGCGCGCTGGTCATCGCGGGGCCCCTACTCTTCGTTGTAGCGGTATCCGATGCCGTAGAGCGTCTCGATCGCGGCGAAATCATCGTCGGCCTGGCGCATCTTCTTGCGGAGCCGCTTGATGTGGCTGTCGATGGTGCGGTCGTCGACATAGACCTGGTCGTCATAGGCCACGTCCATCAGCTGGTCGCGGCTCTTCACGAAGCCGGGCCGCTGCGCGAGCGCCTGAAGGAGCAGGAATTCGGTGACCGTCAGCGAGACGTCATTGCCCTTCCACTTCACCGCGTGGCGCAGGGGATCCATCGTCAGATGGCCGCGAACCATGACCTTGGTCTCTTCGGTGGTCGGGCCGATGTCGCCGGCCACGGCCTCCTGCCGGCGGAGGAGCGCGCGGATGCGCTCGACCAGGAGGCGCTGGCTGAAGGGCTTCTTGACGTAATCGTCGGCGCCCATGCGCAGGCCCAGCACCTCGTCGATCTCGTCGTCCTTCGAGGTGAGGAAGATCACCGGCATCGAGCTTTTTTGGCGAAGCCGCTGCAGGAGGTCCATCCCGTCCATCCGCGGCATCTTGATGTCGAGAACGGCCATGTCCGGCAGACGTTTGGAGAAGGCGTCGAGCGCCGTCTGCCCGTCGTTGTAGGTGTCGACCTCGAACCCTTCGGCCTCGAGCGTCATGGCGACAGAGGTCAGGATGTTCCGGTCGTCATCCACCAATGCGATCTTGGACATCGCGCTAATCCTTGCTGCTCGGTTATGTTTTTGCCTCGATTTTCACAACCTATCCCCCGGTTCGCCGAGACGAATCAACGTAAATCTGCGAATCGCCCTGGGCATCATGCCCCAATTGGGGCGAAATTCCCTGAGCAATGGCTAAAATGCCTCACACCGGCCGCGGCGGCGACACCAGCCCGCCGCGCCCTCGGCGACGGTCTGCCCATGATGGCGCTAACGGAAAAATCCCGCTGGCGCTAACATGCAAATGGTTGCGCTAACAGGGAAAAATCAGGGTGGCTGGTCAAAGCGCACGGGTGCTATGACCCGCTTTGACAGGGGCTGAACGCTGTATGCCCGGCCCGTCCGCTGAGGAGGAAACAATGGATCATGGCAGGGTGAACCCTGAGATGACGCTGGCGCGTCAGGGCATCGAGGGGCTGGCCGAGGTTCACTACAACCTCCTCGAGGAAGGCCTTCTGGAAGCCGCGCTCACCCGCGGCGAAGGCAAGCTCGGCAAGGGCGGCACGCTTCTGGTGACCACCGGCAAGCACACCGGCCGCAGCCCGAAGGACAAGTTCGTCGTCCGCACCCCCACGACCGAAGACACGATCTGGTGGGACAACAACGCCCCCATGAGCCCCGAGAGCTTCGCCGCGCTCAAGGCCGACATGCTGGCCCATGCGAAGGGCCGCGAGGCCTTCGTGCAGGATCTCTACGCCGGCGCCGATCCGGCCCACCGGCTGGACGTGCGCGTGGTGACCGAGCTCGCCTGGCACGGGCTCTTCATCCGCCACCTCCTCCGCCGCCCGGCGCGGGAGGAGCTGGACAGCTTCGTGCCCGAGTACACGATCATCAACCTGCCGAGCTTCAAGGCCGATCCGGCGAAGCACGGCTGCCGCTCCGAGACGGTGATCGCGCTCAACCTCGACGAGAAGATGATCCTCATCGCCGGCACGGAATATTCCGGCGAGAACAAAAAGAGCGTCTTCACGCTGCTCAACTACCTCCTGCCGGAGAAGGGCATCATGCCGATGCATTGCTCGGCCAACCACGCCCCCGGCAATCCGGTGGATACCGCCGTCTTCTTCGGCCTCTCGGGCACCGGCAAGACGACGCTCTCCGCCGAGCCCAGCCGCGTGCTCATCGGCGATGACGAGCACGGCTGGTCGGAGAAGGGCACCTTCAATTTCGAGGGCGGCTGCTACGCCAAGACCATCAGCCTCTCGCCCGTCGCGGAGCCCGAGATCTACGGCACCACCAGCCGCTTCGGCACCGTGATCGAGAACATGGTCTACGACCCCGAGACGCTCGAGCTCGACTTCGAGGATGACTCGATCACCGCGAACATGCGCTGTGCCTATCCGCTGGAGGCGATCTCCAACGCCTCCGACACGGCGCTCGGCGGGCACCCGAAGAACGTCGTCATGCTCACCTGCGATGCCTTCGGCGTGCTGCCGCCCATCGCGCGGCTGACGCCGGCGCAGGCGATGTATCACTTCCTCTCCGGCTTCACCTCGAAGGTCGCCGGCACCGAGGTCGGCGTCTCGGAGCCCTCGCCCACCTTCTCCACCTGCTTCGGCGCGCCCTTCATGCCGCGCCGGCCGGAGGTCTACGGCAAGCTCCTGCAGGAGAAGATCGCCCGCCACGGCGCCACCTGCTGGCTGGTGAACACCGGCTGGACCGGCGGCGCCTATGGCACGGGCAAGCGGATGCCCATCAAGGCGACGCGCACGCTGCTCGCCGCCGCGCTCGACGGCTCGCTGAACGAGGGGATCTTCCGCAAGGACCCGAACTTCGGCTTCGAGGTGCCGGTCTCGGTGCCCGGCGTCGATGCCGCGCTGCTCGACCCGCGCCGCACCTGGGCGGAGCCGGCGGCCTATGACGCCCAGGCCGCGCGCCTCGTCGAGATGTTCGCCGAGAACTTCGGGCAATACGTGCCCTTCATCGACGAGGACGTGAAGGCCGCCGCCATCGGCTGAGCCCCGCCCCCGCATTGCCTCCCGGCCCCGGCCAACGGTCGGGAGGCAGTATAAGGAGGCGAGCCGCCCCCAGGCTCGCCTCCGACCCTGCCCCTGATGCGCTTCTACAGTCGCCCCGCGGGCCGTCCGCCGGGCGCCCAGCGCCAAAGCGCCTTGACCCGGGCGCCGGCAGGCCCGATTCTCGCGACAACATTTCGTGAAGGATTGCCCATGGCCAGCCGCCGCCTGACTGCCGCCCTCCTCGCCGCCTCCGTCATGACCGGGGGCCCCGCCCTGGCCGAGGATTACGTGTCGGATTCCATCTCGGGATGGCATGCCGGCGCCATCTGCCCCTCTACCTTCCCGAACGGCCGCGTGCGCAGCTCGCTGCCCTTCATCGCCGAGACGCAGATCGTCCCCGCCGTGCTCGGCATCGGCTTCGGCGTCGAGGCGCAATCCGGCATCGGCGACATCTCGAACGTCACGGTCGTCGTCACCCACCCCGCCTTCAACGGCGCGGGCACCGAGCAGCAGCGTTTCAACATGTCGATCTCCGGCTCCGCGCTGTCGGCCTTCTACTACCGGCTCGAGGAGCCCGAAGAGGTGAAGACCGGCATCTGGCGGATCGAGGCGCAGGCGAATGGCCAGGTGCTCTACGGCATCGACTTCGAGGTGATCGCCCCCGCCCCCAACTCCGGGCTCCTGCGCGCCTGCAACGAGTAGTCAGGGCGCGGGGAGGAGCGCATCCGCCAGGCGGCAGTCGCGGCGGACATCCGGCTCGCAGGGGCGGGGCTCGAGCGTCTTCGTGAGGCAGAGCCGGATCTCGGCGATATGCCCGTCGCGGCAGGTCACCGTGACCCCGTCGGCCACCATGTCCGGATTGGCCCGCAGCATCGCCGCCTCGACCTCCTGCGCCGAAAGCCGCTGCGGCGCGTCGCCGGTCAGGAGCTCAGGCACCGCCACCTCGGCCACCGCCTGCCGTGCCAGCGCGAAAAATGCCGCGGCGGAGAGGCCCGAGCAGGCGCCGTGCTTGCGCCACTGATAGGTCACCGCGGAGGGATCGCCCATCAAGGGCAGCATCGCCGCCACCTCCGCCCGGCCCGGGCCCCTTTCGTCCGTGTCGCAATATTCCGGCCAGCCGATGCGGTGTTGCGGCCAGAGCCCGTGCAGCACCAGCCCCCGGGTGCCGTCGCACTGGGGAGAGCCCCGTTCCGCACCCGTCTGCGCGCACCAGGTGGGGCTCCAGGAGAGCGCCAGGACGTAATGGTCGAACCGGCCCGCGACATCCTGCGCCATCCCGGCCCCGCCCCAGAGGAGCGCCGCCATCACCGGACCCAGCGGTATTTTGATCTTTCCAAAGCGCATGGTGGCTCCTATATAGCCCACGTTCCCCGACAGCGAGAACCGGGCCTTTCCGAAGGCTCGCCCCCAAACCGGGGATCGGGGAAGCTCATGGTGCAAGAGGTGATCCGAGATGTCTGACAAACCGCTGATGGCCAAGGCCACCGCCGTCTGGCTGGTGGACAATACCACGATCACCTTCCGGCAGATCGGCGATTTCGTCGGCATGCACGAGCTGGAGATCCAAGGCATCGCCGACGGCGATGTGGCGACCGGCGTGAAGGGCTTCGACCCGATCGCCAACAACCAGCTCACGCAGGACGAGATCGACAAGGCCGAGAAGGACCCGGCCCACCGGCTGAAGCTCAAGTTCAACGCCGCCTCCGTCGGCGAAGAGAAGCGCCGCGGCCCGCGCTACACGCCGCTCTCCAAGCGGCAGGACCGGCCGGCCTCGATCCTCTGGCTGGTGAAGTTCCACCCCGAACTCTCCGACGGCCAGATCTCCAAGCTCGTCGGCACAACCAAGCCGACCATCCAGGCGATCCGCGAGCGGACCCACTGGAACATCGGCAATATCGAGCCCATCGACCCGGTGGCGCTGGGGCTCTGCAAGCAGTCCGAGCTCGATGCCGCCGTGCAGAAGGCCAATGCCAAGCGCGCCCGCGAGGGCGAGGTGATGAGCGATGACGAGCGGATGAAGCTCGTCTCGACCTCGCAGAGCCTCACGATGGGCACGGAGGCGCGGATGCCCTCCAACATGTCCGGCCTCGAGACCTTCTCGCTCGGCAGCGGCGACGACCCGCGCGGCCCCGCCGAGGAGGAGGAGGAGGACGACGATCGCTCGATCCCCGATGCCGAGAGCTTCTTCAACCTCCCCGGCGACAGCGATGACGACGATGAGGACGACGACGACGACAGCAAGCGCTGACGGAGCAAGGGCCCTTCGGGGCCCTTTCGCTTAGCTGCGGAGCGCGAGGATGCCGGAGCCGGTGACGAGGGCGATCCCCGCCAGCGCCAGCGCATCCGGCCGCTCGCCGAAGAAGATCAGCCCCCAGAGCACCGCGAAGGCCACATAGGCGAAATCGAAGCTGCCGATCACCGCCGCCGGCCCGTTGGTATAGGCGATTGCCGCGCCGATGGAGCCGATCAGGATGGCCCCCGCCATGATGGCGAGGAGCCGCAGCTCCGCGCCGCCCATGGCCTGCCAGGCGCCCGCCGGAGCCTCCGGCCCGGCGAGAAGCAGGAGCCCGCCGAGAATGAAGCCGAGGTTCAGATGCAAGGCCAGCGCCAGCGGCGGCACCGCGCGGCAGCGCGTGCCGGTAAGGATCATCGCCCCGGCATAGAGCATGGCGGCGGCGAGCGGCAGAAGCGCCCAGAGGTTCAGATCGTCGGGCTGGGGGCGGAGGATCAGGGCGACGCCCGCAAAGCCGCCGAGGACGGCCAGCCATCCGCGGCGCGAGATGCGGCTGCCGAGGAACAGCGCCGAGAAGAGCGTGATGAAGATGGGCAGCGTGTAATAGACCGCCGCCGCGGCCGCGAGCGGCAGATGCGGCAGCGACAGGTAATAGAGCACCCACATCACCACCAGCATGAGGCTCCGCAGGGTGACGAAAGGGTCCGCGAGCGGCATCCGCTCCCCCCGCCGCCAGAGCAGCACAAGCAGCACCGGCGCCACGATGGCCGAGCGCAGCACGAAGATCTGCGCCAGCCCCAGCGCCCCGCCGGACAGCTTCACCATGGCATCGCCCAAGGAGAGCGCCAGCACGGTGAAGAGGATCGTGCGGATCGCGAAGGGCAGCCGGTCTTGCCGGGGCTGAAGATGCGGTTGCAGCGCCATGGCGCGAACATTGCGGGAACACGGCGCCTGCACAACCGCCAACTTTCCTGCCGGAGGGGAAACCGCCAAGATGCGCGCAGCAGGACAGGAGCCCCGCATGATCCGCCTCGCCCTCCTCTTCGCCCTCCTCGGCGCGCCCGCCGCGGCGCTCGACCTCTGCGCCGAATACTGGTTCACGCGGAACCAGATCTTCGACAGGGCCGGCTATTGCTTCGGCTCGCCCCTCGGCGCGGCGATCTTCGACAATGGCGATTGCACGACCTCCGCCCCCGCCCTCTCCCCCGCCGACAAGGCGCTGGCGGAGCGGCTGGCGGAGGAAGAGGGCTGGCTCGGCTGCAGGACCGACACATCGGCCACGGCGCTCGCCATCCCCGGCCTCGCCCAGCGCCTCCGCCTCGAGGACATCCCCGTCCCCGCGCCCTATGAGAGCGCCTGCCTCGGCTGGACGGGCGAGCGTCTGGTGCTCCGCTCCGGGCGCAGCGCGGCGAGCGCCGCCACCGGCGTGATCCAGCCCGGGGAGACGATCCTGTGGTCCTATGAGGAGGTCGGCGGCTGGGGCTTCTTCATCTCGGAGAGCGGCAACGGCATGGGCTGGGCCCCGAGCCCGCCGCTCAACGAAGAGACCTGCGAGGCGCTTGCCGGCTGAGCGCCGGGATTGCTGCGATAGGGGGGAATTGGTCGGAGTGAGAGGATTCGAACCTCCGACCCCCTGCTCCCGAAGCAGGTGCGCTACCAGGCTGCGCTACACTCCGACCGTGGCGGCGGAGGTAGCGAAGGGGCGCCCGGATTGCAAGGCGGAATCGGCGCCCCGGGCGGCGGTCAATCGCTCCTTTGCGCGACGGCGGCGCCGCGGCCCTGGCGGCGGCCATCGATCATGCGCATCAGCACCGAGGGGCGGGGCGCGGTGCCCACATCGCGCGACATGCGCGTCTGCGTGACGGGCTGCTCCGATTCCGCCTTGCGGCTCTCGCGGCCGAGGATGAAAAGCCCCGATGCGATGATGACCACGGCGCCGATCATCGTGTTCCGCCCCGGCGCCTCGCCGAACACCAGATAGCCATAGGCCACCGCCCAGAGGATCTGGCTGTACTGCATGGGCGCCACGACCGCCGCCTCCCCCGCCTTGTAGGCCGCGATGATGACGAGCCCGCCGAGGAAGCCCAGGCAGGCCATGGCGGCGAGAAGCCCCAGATGCGAGACCGGCATCGGCTCGTAGACGAAGGCCAGCGCCGCGCCCATCACCAAGAAGTTGAGGATCATCGGATAGAGCATCAGCACGACGGGCCGCTCGTCCGGCCCGATCTTGCGCACCGAGATCGCGGTGAAGGAGCCGGCGAAGGCGCCGACGAGCGCGGCCGCATGGCCCCAGGTCAGCCCGAAGCCGTCGGCGCCCGAGGGCGCGATGGCGACGACCACCCCCGCGAGGCCTACGACCACCGCCGTCCAGCGGCGAATGCCCACCTTCTCTCCCAAAACCGGGATCGACAGGACGGTGATGATGAGCGGCGAGGCGAAGAGGATCACATAGACCTGCGCCAGCGGCAGGGTCGAGAAGGCATAGAAGTTGCACAGCGCCCCGATCAGCGCCGCGATCGTCCGCGCCGCCACCCAGCCGGGATGGGCGGGCCGCAGCGTGCCGGGCGCCTTGTCGGAGATGAGCGTGAAGGTGGCGAGCGGAAAGGACAGCAGCGTCGAGAAGAAGATCAGCTGGACGGCCGAATAGCCGCCGCCGAGAAACTTCACGACGGTGTCATGCGTGGCATAGATGCCAAAGGCCGCGAGGGCGAGGAGCACGCCCTTGAGGTTCGAACCCATGATGCCGATCCGGTTGATGTCGCCGGAGCCCGGAGGGGGCCCCGTCCGCAGATTGCCGCCCCTCGGGCCGACGTCAAGGCGGGGTTGCCCCCGCCGCTACGGAACCCGGACCCTCGCTGCGGCCTTGCCTCAACTGGGGGTGCCTTTCATGGAAACGATATTTGACGTCTTTGCCCGGGGTCTGATCGCAACGCTCGCCGTCGTGGCGCTGACGCGGCTGAACGGGCTGCGCAGCTTCTCGAAGATCTCCAGCGTGGATTTCGCGCTGACGGTCGCCACCGGCTCCGTCCTCGCCACGGCGCTGACGTCGGAGCGGGGCTTCGGCGCGGGGCTGGTGGCGCTTGGCGTTCTCTTCGTGATCCAGGGGCTGGTCAGCCGGCTGCGCGCGCGCCTGCCGGGGCTGCGCGCCGTGGTCGATAACTCTCCGCTCCTCCTGATGGAGGAGGGCGCGTTCATCGAGGCGAACATGACGAGCGCCCAGATCACCCGCGCCGACGTGCGCGCCAAGCTCCGGCAGGCCGGTGCGGTGGAGCGGCGGAAGATCCGCGCCGTGGTGCTGGAGACCACGGGCGATGTCAGCGTCATCTATGCCGCGCCCGAGGCGGAGCTCGCCGAGGGCCTCCTTGATGGCGTCAGCCGCGAGCCCCGGGCGCTGCCCTGAGGCCTGCGCCGGCGGGCCCAGCTCAGACCGAAGCCGCCAGTGCCGCCACGATGGCGTCGCCCATCTCGCTGGTTGAGACCGGCGCCTTGCCCTCCTCGCCGAGGAGGTCGGCGGTGCGGTAGCCCTCGGCCAGCACCGTCTCGACGGCACCCTCCAGCCGGTCGGCCTCTTCCCCCTCGTCGAAGGAATAGCGCAGCGCCATCGCGAAGGAGAGGACGCAGGCGATCGGGTTCGCCTTGCCCTGCCCCGCGATGTCGGGCGCCGAGCCATGCACCGGCTCGTAGAGCGCCTTCGGCCGGCCGTTCGCCATCGGCGCGCCGAGCGAGGCGGAGGGCAGCATGCCGAGCGAGCCGGTGAGCATCGCCGCAGCGTCGGAGAGGAGGTCGCCGAAGAGGTTGTCCGTCACGATGACGTCGAACTGCTTCGGCCAGCGGACGAGCTGCATGGCGCCGGCATCGGCATACATGTGGGAAAGCTCGACCTCGGGGTAATCCTTGCCGACCTCGGTCACCACCTCGCGCCAGAGGATGCCCGATTCCATCACGTTGGCCTTTTCCATCGAGCAGAGCTTGCGGTTCCGCTTCATGGCCAGCTCGAAGGCGGCGCGGGCAACGCGGTCGATCTCGCTCTCCGTGTAGCGCTGGGTGTTGATGCCCACGCGCTCGTTGTTCTCGGTGGTGATGCCGCGCGGCTCGCCGAAATAGATGCCGGAGGTCAGCTCGCGGACGATCATGATGTCGAGCCCGGCCACGACCTCGGTCTTGAGCGAGGAGAAATCGGCCAGCGCGTCGAAGCATTGCGCCGGGCGGAGGTTGGCGAAGAGGTCCATCTCCTTCCGCAGCCTGAGGAGCCCGCGCTCGGGCTTCACCGAGAAGTCGAGCACGTCGTATTTCGGCCCGCCGACGGCGCCGAGGAGGACGGCATCGACGCCTTGAGCCTTCGCCATCGTGTCGTCATGCAAGGGCGTGCCATGCGCGTCATAGGCCGCGCCGCCCACGAGGTCTTCGGAGACGTCGAAGGCGAGCCCCCGCGTGCCGAACCAGTCGATGACCTTGCGGACCTCCGCCATCACCTCGGGGCCGATGCCGTCACCGGGCAGGATGAGAAGGGAATTGGCCATCTTGATCGCTCCATGTCTGGTCCGCGCTGCGGTAGCCCGGGGCGCGGGAAGGGTCAAGAAAGCCGGGGGTCGCAGGCGGGCGGGACATCGCCGCTAGCGGGTGAGGTCGACCCAGACCAGCCGGTGCGGCCCGCCCGCCTCGGCCAGCGGCTCGCCCGGCGCGGGCCAGTGCACGGCGGCGCCCGCCACCTGCCAGTCCGCCGAGGGCAGGACGTAGCTGACCCTGAGCCGCCGCCCGCTCTCCCACTCCGCCGTGGCCCGCTCGCCTGTGGCGGAGACGGGGGCCGGGTCGATCAGCCTCGGATCGGCGAGGAAGGCCGCCATGGCGGCGCGGTCGCCCTCTCCCGCCTCGGGGTCGAGGTTGGACAGGCCCATGAGCACGAAGGGCGCGGCCGGGGCCTCCCCCAGCGCGCCGTCCAGATAGCGGTCCCAGAGCAGGAGCTCGTCGCGGGCGCGGAGGCCGTTGCGATCCTCCGGCCCGTCGAAGACCGGCGGCGTCGCGGCCCAGACCATCAGCGTCACCGGACCCTCCGGCGCCGCCACCTCCAGCACCCAATGGGCGGTGGAGGAGAGGCGCTGCACGGCCACCACCTCCGGCGGCAGCATCGGCAGGCCGTTCCGCCAGGTCGGCAGCGTCGCCCCCGGCATGTCCGCCCAGAGGAGCGGCGTGAAATCGGCCAAGAGCCGCATGGGATAGCGGGAGAGGACGGCCAGCCCGCCGTCGCCCGCGAACTCGCCATAGCCCTGCGCATCGCGCGGGGTGCCGGCGCGGCCGTCGAGATCCATGTCGATCCCCGTCGCCATGCCGGCATTGGGGCGGCCCGCAAAGGCATGGGGCAGCGGCAGCCCCTGCTCCTCCACCAATTCCGCAAAGGCGCCGAGCGCCGCGCCCCGCGCGTCATAATCGAAGCTGGTGAGGAGGAGCACATCCGGCGCCGCCGCCGCCACGACCTCCGCCGCCGCGAGCGCGCCCTCCTCCCGCTCGAGAATGTCCGAAAGCAGAAGCCCCGGCCCCGCCCGGCTGAGCGCGGCCCCGTAGGTGGCGAAGCGCAGGGTCTCGGCGGCGGAGGGCCCGGCCAGAAGCGCCAGCGCGAGGAGCAGCCCGGCCCTCAGGCGGCGGCCAGCTCGCCCTCGGCGGCCCGCGCGGCGCCGCGCAGCCGCTGCACGCGGATCATCTGCGCCACCCGGCTGAGGGCGACGCCTTTCATCAGAAGGGTGGCCGGAATGAACGCCCATGCGGTCATCATCCAGATCAGCGTATGCGGCTCGGCAAGGCTGAGAGGATCGAACAGGCTCGAGGCGCCTTTGACAAGGGCCGGGATGATGAAGGGCAGGAGGAACCCGGCGATGAGGTTCAGCATCGCGTCCCGCCCCAGCCGGTCGACGACATCGCCCCCGGAGGTCGGGTCGAAGGTCGGCAGGTTGATCCAGACGTTGAAGCCGCCCCGGTTGAGCGGCCAGCCGGAGAGGCGCTGATAGACGATGAAGACCACGAGCATCGCCAGCGAGATGAAATAGGCCATCGCCGCCGAGACGCGCACCGCGTCGAGCAGCGGCGCCGCCGCGCCCTCGGGCATCATCAGCACCGTCAGGCGCACCGGCGAATAGGGAAAGTCCAGCCCCTCGGACAGGAGCCGCCCGATGGCCGCCACGAGCTGGCGCAGCACCGAGCTGCCGCCATCGAGCTGCATGAGCGGCAGGATCACCAAGATCACCGCCAGCCCGCCGAAGCGGATGCGGTTGAAGGGCGCGGCATCGCGAAAGGTGAGGAGCGAGGGATAGGCGGCGTTGTATTCGACGAAGGTGAAGAGCCCGACGAAGAGCGCCACCAGCGTGACGGTCATGCGGATATCGGCGCTCGCGCCCGGCAGCAGCATGGCCGGGGCGGAGACCGCCAGCATGACGAGCACGGCACGCAATATGGCTCCCGCCAGACGTGTCAGCATGAAAAACCTGCCTTCGATCCGGAGCGCCGCACTTGTGTCATGCGGTCACAGGCCGGCCAGGGGGCCGGATTTGTCCGGTTTGCCTCGATCTTGCCATGTTTTTGCCGCTTTTCCCGGTCCGCAACAATACCGGCCCCGGTCTGCCCCGCAGGCAGGGCATTTTTGGGGCAGAACTGGTGCCCCCATGCAACCGTCGGGCCCTGTTAAAAGCCCGAATTGCAAGCAAAATCCACATGTAGTGGATAGCGAGAGCTTAACCACAAAGCGCGCCAGCGCCCCGATCCGCCCGGAAGTGAATCGGGGGGCGCGATCCCCTCCGCCATCGGCTCAAGCACCGAGGGCGACGGGATCGGCCCCCCGGAGTCTTACGCCGGGCCGCCCCTCAGACCCAGGGGCGCGACTCGCCGGCCTTCGCCTCGAAGGCGCTGATCGCGTCGACCTTCTCCATGGTCAGGCCGATGTCATCGAGCCCGTTCAGGAGGCAGTGCTTGCGGAACGGGTCGATCTCGAAGGTGATCTCGGTGCCGTCCGACAGGGTGATCGTCTGCGCCTCGAGGTCGATCTCGACCCGGGCATTGGCGCCCTTCTCGGCATCGGCCATCACCATGTCGCGCTCTGCTTCCGGCAGCACGATCGGCAGGATGCCGTTCTTGAAGCAGTTGTTGTAGAAGATGTCGGCGAAGCTGGTGGAGATCACCGAGCGGATGCCGAAATCCTCGAGCGCCCAGGGGGCGTGCTCGCGGCTGGAGCCGCAGCCGAAATTGTCGCCCGCGACGAGGATCGACGCCTCGCGATAGGCCGGCTGGTTGAGCACGAAATCGGGGATCTCGTTGCCCTGGTCGTCATAGCGCATCTCGTCGAAGAGATTCACGCCGAGGCCGGTGCGCTTGATCGTCTTCAGGAACTGCTTCGGGATGATCATGTCGGTATCGACATTGACCAGCGGCAGGGGCGCCGCGATGCCGGTGAGCTGGGTGAATTTTTCCATGAACTGTCCTCCGGGGACGTTATCTGCGGCGGGCGACGAGGCCCAGTGTAAGGAAGGCGGCAGCCTCGACGAGCAGCTCGACCCCCAGAAGGATGCCGAGGAGCGTGCCGGCGGCCGTGCCGAAATCGGCAAAGACCAGCACCCCGATCACCAGGGAGGCGAGACCGGAGAGAAGGAGCGGCCAGAACGGCCCACTCCCCCTGAGCCGGAGCGCCACGGCGAGCCGGGCAATGCCCGTGATCAGGAAGAGAATGCCGAGGAACAGCGTCAGCGAGACGAGGCCGCTGAGCGGGTCGGCGAGGAGGAACACCCCCGCGACCAGCCCCATGAGCCCGACCACCCCATGCCAGATGCGGTGCGCATCCTCCCGGTCGCTCCAGGCCATCCAGAGCTGCAGGACGCCGCCGAACAGGAACACCAGCCCGACGATGGTCGTGGCCGCGATCGAGGCGGCGAAGGGGTTGGCGAGGGCGGCGATGCCGCCCAGGCCGAAGATCACACCGATGAGGATGAGGATCAGCCAGCTACGCATAGGGATGCTCCTTCCGCTTGCCTGAACCTTGATGCTGCTTCTATGGTAGAAGCGGACATTTCGCTTTGAAATTCGCATACTAAAATCTGACTACGATCCAATTTGGGAGAACCGCAATCATGCCCAGTATGAGCAATTCGACATCTAAGATTGTCGTAGCCTGTTCCCTTTGTGGTGGATCTGGTTGGTACAACGGCCACCTTTGCTACAAGTGCCTTGGCAGCGGAAAACAGTGACTCTGAGTCGTCTCTTCCTCTAGAAGCCATGCTCGGCAGGTCGGCCAGCAGCCAGCTCTCCATCACGTCGGCTCCTGCTCGGGCGCCATCATCTCGCGCACATCGGTCAGCCGCCCGGTGATCGCCGCGGCGGCGGCCATCTGGGGCGACATGAGGTGCGTGCGGCCGCCGCGGCCCTGGCGGCCCTCGAAATTGCGGTTCGAGGTCGAGGCGCAGCGCTCGCCCGGCGTGAGCTGGTCGGGATTCATGGCGAGGCACATCGAGCAGCCGGCGAGGCGCCATTCGAAGCCCGCCTCCTTGAAGATGTCGGCGAGCCCCTCTTCCTCGGCCTGCTTGCGGACGAGCCCGGAGCCGGGGACGACCATGGCGCGGAGCCCGTCCTTGATCTTGTGGCCCTTGAGCACGGCGGCGGCGGCGCGCAGATCCTCGATCCGCCCGTTGGTGCAGGAGCCGATGAACACCGTGTCGATCTCGACATCGGTCAGCTTCGTGCCCGGCTTCAGCCCCATGTAGTCGAGGCTGCGCTTCGCCGCGCCGACCTTGCCGCCGGTGAAGGTCTCGGGGGACGGCACTTCGGCGGTGATGGGCAGGACGTCCTCGGGCGAGGTGCCCCAGGTGACGACCGGGGCGATGTCCTCGCCCTTGATGGTCACGACCTTGTCCCAATGCGCGTCATCGTCGGAATAGAGCGTCTGCCACCATTCCATCGCCTTGTCCCAGTCGGCACCCTTGGGCGCGTGCTCGCGGCCCTTGATGTAGTCGAAGGTCGTCTGGTCGGGGGCGATCAACCCGGCGCGGGCGCCGCCCTCGATGGCCATGTTGCAGATGGTCATCCGGCCTTCCATGGAGAGCGCCCGGACGGCCTCGCCGCAATATTCGATCACATAGCCCGTGCCGCCGGCGGTGCCGGTGCGGCCGATGACCGTCAGCGTGATGTCCTTGGCGGTGACGCCGGGACGGAGCTTGCCGGTGATCTCGACCTTCATGTTCTTCGACTTCGACTGGATCAGCGTCTGCGTGGCGAGCACATGCTCGACCTCGGAGGTGCCGATGCCATGGGCGAGCGAGCCGAAGGCGCCGTGGGTCGCCGTATGGCTGTCACCGCAGACGACGGTCATGCCCGGCAGCGTCCAGCCCTGCTCGGGGCCGACGATATGGACGATGCCCTGCCGGATGTCGGAGACCGGATAGTAGTGGATGCCGAAATCCTTGGCGTTCTTGTCGAGCGCCTCCACCTGGATGCGGCTTTCGGGATTGGTGATGCCGTTCACCCGGTCGGCCGTGGTCGGCACGTTGTGGTCCGGCACGGCGATGGTCTTCTCCGGCGCGCGGACGGTGCGGCCGGTCATGCGCAGACCCTCAAAGGCCTGGGGGCTCGTCACCTCGTGGACGAGGTGGCGGTCGATATAGATCAGGCTGGTGCCGTCCTCGTCTTCCTGAACGAGATGGGCATCCCAGATCTTGTCGTAGAGCGTCTTGGGGGACATGGGGTCTCTCCCTGATGTCGATGGCTGTGGTCTCGGGCGCGGGGCATTCGGTCAGGCGCCGCCCGCGCGGGGGCGCGCCTTGGGCTCAGGCGCGCGCGAGAATCGACAGGGTCGCGCCGTAGAAGCGCCAGGGCAGGCGCGCGCGGTCGTCCATGTCGAAAACCTGTGTCATGCCGCGCACATATACCTCCGCCGTGAGTCTCACAAGAGAGCCGGTGCCGCGGGGTGCGCGGTCCCCGGGGGTGACAGGGAGGCCGGCTTGGGGGCGCAACGCCGCCGCGCGGGGCGAGCGCCGGGGGTAACGCTCTGGCCGTCCCATCATGGCGTAGGGTGGGTTTGTAACCCACCGTCCACAATTCAACCGGGACAAACGGCTCCGCGCAGGGCGAGCGCCGGCCCGGGGGGTGGCGCTCCTGCCGGCTGAGCGGCGCACTTTATGGTGCAAGCCACCTCCCCGCCCCGAGCTCATGCCCAACCCCACCAGAGCGCCAGCCCGCGGGACGGGCCGGCGCTCGCCCTGCGCCGTTCCGGCGCGCACCGGGCGGGGAAACCGCGGCCAGGTCGTGCAGGTCGCAGGAGGCTCCGGGCTGGGCAAGAGCCATCGCCGGCGCCCGACGGCGACGATCGGCCCCCGCGCCCGCCGGCCCCAAGCCACCTTCCCCAACCCCTCGGCCCATGCGAGGATCGGCCCATGGAAGGCGGCGCACTCGAGGTGATCATCGGCATCGGCCAGCAGCTTCTGGACGATGCGATGCTGTTCGGCGCCTCGCTCCTGCGGGAGTGGAACATCTACCAGGTGCTGATCGCGGCGGCCCTCTTCGGGCTCGCGCATCTCCTGCGCGCCATCCTCGCCCCCCGCTACCACGAATGGCTGCGGCGGCTGACGGGCGTGCCGATGTGGCGGATGCGCTGGCTGCTGACCTTCCACCGGCGGCTCCGGGTCATCCTCTTCGTGCCGATGATCTGGCTGACCGTGCTCGTCATGCGCGCCGTGACCTGGCCGTCGCGGAGCTACCTGCTGGTGATCCTCGCCGAGCTTGCCACCGCCTGGCTGCTCATCGCGCTTCTCGCGCGGCTCATTCCCAACGGGTTCCTCCGCGGGCTCGTGCGCTTCCTCGCCTGGGCCTGGGTGTCGCTGTCGATCCTCGGGCTGACGGAGGAGCTGCGGCTCGCGCTGTCCTCCATCGCCTTCGACCTCGGCGGCTCGCGCATCTCGGTCTGGCTCATCATCGAGGCGGCGCTGCTCATCGGCGCGCTCTTCGCGGCGGCGCGCTTCGTCTCGCGCATCGCCGCGGCGCGCATCCAGCGCAACGAGGACCTGAGCCCGAGCCTGCGCGTCCTTTTCGTCAAGATCACGCAGATCGCGCTTTTCGCCGCCGCCGTCTTCGCCGGGCTGCGCATCGTCGGCGTCGACCTCACCGGGCTCGCCGTCCTATCGGGCGCCATCGGCGTGGGACTCGGCTTCGGGCTGCAGAAGGTGGTGTCGAACCTCGTCTCGGGGGTGATCCTGCTGCTGGACCGCTCGATCAAGCCGGGGGATGTGATCTCGCTGGGAGAGACCTTCGGCTGGATCAACCATCTCGGCGCCCGCTACGTCTCGATCACCACGCGGGACGGCAAGGAATACCTCATCCCCAACGAGGACCTGATCACCGGGCAGGTGGTCAACTGGAGCCATTCGAACGATTTCGTCCGGCTCGACATCCATTTCGGCACCTCCTACGGCGACGACCCTCACAAGGTGCGCGCCATCGCCATCGAGGCGGCGGGGTCGGTGCCCCGGGTGCTGACGGACCGGCCGCCCGTCTGCCACATCACCGGCTTCGGCGATTCCTCGGTGGATTACATCCTGAGGTTCTGGATCACCGACCCGACCGGCGGGCTGACCAACATCCGGGGCAATGTCTATTTGGCGCTCTGGGACGCCTTCCAGGCGAACGACATCTCGATCCCCTTCCCGCAGCGGGAGGTGAAGGTGCTGGGCGGCACCATGCCGGCGGTGGACCCGGACTGAGGGGGGCCGGCCCGTTGGGCCGGGTGGAGGCTCTGCCTCCACACCTCCGAGGTATTTTCGGCCAGATGAAAGGGGATCAGGAAGAGGCGGCGCGGACGGCGCGTTCGAGGCTGTCGAGGAAGCGCGAGCGGTCGCGCCTCGAGAAGGGACGGCCGCCGCCCTGGCGGAAGGGATCGGCGGAGCGCAGGTCGGCCATCAGATCACGCGAGGCGAGCGCCTGGCCGACGTTGCGGGCATTGAGCTGCTCGCCGTCGGGCTTGACGACGAGGGCGCCGGCCTCGACGGCGCGGGCGGCGAGCGGGATGTCATTCGTGATGACGACATCGCCCGGCCCGGCGTGATCCGCGATCCACTTGTCGGCCACGTCTGGGCCGTCGGGGACGATCACCGTCTCGATCAGCGGCTCGCGCGAGGGGCGGATGCCGCCGTTGGAGACGACGAACATCTTGAGGCCATGGCGGAGCGCCACCCGCTCTGCCTCCGCCCGCACGGGGCAGGCGTCGGCATCGACATAGATCACTTGAGCGCCGCGGCGTGGAAAGCGATGTGCTCGCCGATGAAGCTCTGCACGAAGAAATACGAGTGATCGTAGCCGGGCTGCATGCGGAAGTCGCCGGCCTGGCCACGCGCCTCCATCGCCGCGCCGAGGGCGCTGGAGCGGAGGAGATCCTCGCCCCATTCGTCCGCTGTGCCGGTGTCGACGAGGACGGGGCCGTCGAAGCCCTTGGTCTCCATCAGATGGGTGGCGTCATGGGCGAGCCAGGCGCTCTCGTCGGTGCCGAGATAGCCGGTGAACTGCTTGCGGCCCCAGTCCGATTGCACCGGTTGGCTGATTGGCGCGAAGGCGGAGAGCGAGCGGAACCGGCCGGGGAGGCCCATGCCGAGTGTCAGCGCGCCGTGGCCGCCCATGGAATGGCCGGTGATCGCCTGGCGGGAGAGGTCGAGCGGCATCTCGGCCAGAAGGCCCGGGAGCTCCTCGCCCACGTAGCTCCACATCTTGAAATGGGGCGCCCAGGGCGCCTCGGTCGCATCGACATAGAAGCCGGCGCCCTGCCCCATGTCATAGGCCTCGTCATCGGCGACGCCCTCGCCCCGCGGCGAGGTGTCGGGGAAGACGAGCGCGACCCCGTGCTCGGCGGCATGGATCTGCGCGCCGGCCTTCACCATGGCGTTCTCATGCGTGCAGGTGAGCCCGGCGAGAAACCACAAAACCGGATGCGGCCCCAGCCCGGGCGGCAGGTAGAGCCCGAAGGTCATGTCGGTGCCCGTGGCCGTGGAGCCATGGCGCCAGACCTGCTGGCGCCCCCCGAAGCAGACGGATTCCTTGAGCATTTCCATGGGTTATCCTCCCGTTACCTGCGCGATCACCAGCGGGAAGGTGACGATCGCCGCCGCCGTTGACAAGAGGATGGCCGCCGAAACCCGCTGCGGCGCCACCCCGTAGAACTGCGCCAGCATGAAGGTGTTGCCCGCCACCGGCAGCGCCGCGGCGGCGATCATGACCGTGGCGCCGAAGGGCTCCACCGGGAAGAGGATCAGCGCGGCGAGCGCCACGAGCCCGGGGTGGACCACCAGCTTGACGGCGGAGAGCCAGCCCGCCACCGCCAGCCGCTCGGCGCTCTTGGAGGCGAGCGAGGCGCCGATGGCGAAGAGCGCCCCGGGCGTCGCGGCGGCGCCGAGGAGCGTGAGGAACGCCATCACGGGGTCGGGGACCGGCAGGCCGGAGGCGGAGACGGCGAGCCCGGCGGCGAGCGAGACGATCATCGGGTTGGAGACGAGGCCGCGGAGAATCCGCCAGAGGAGGGCGAGGCCGAGGCGGCCGCCCTGCGACAGCGCCATGAGCACCGCGAAGAGCGAGGAGAAGACCACGAGATCGATGGAGAGGACCAGCAGCGCCGGCCCGACCGCCGCCTCGCCGATGAGCAGCGCCAGCATCGGCAGGCCGAGGAAGCCTGTGTTGCCGATGACGCCGGTCTGCGCCTCGACCGCCGCCTCGGCCATGCCGCGGCCCCGCGCCAGAGCGACGGCGGTGACGAGGAGGTATCCGGCGAGGGTGGCGGAGAGATAGGCGAGGACGAAGGGCCAGGAGAAGATCTCGCCGAAGCCCAGGGTGACCGTGAAGCGCAGGATCATCGCCGAGAGGGCGAAGTAGAAGACGAACTTGGTGAGCCAGGCGGTGGCCTCGGCGGGGAAGAAGCCGGTCTTCCCCGCCCCGTAGCCGAGGCCGATGACGGCGAAGAACGGCAGGGTCTGGAGGAACACGGCGAGCATGGACGAGGGCTAGCCCATGGCGGGGGTCGAGGCAATCGCGGGGGGCCGGGATGCTCGGCCCGCCCTGATGGGCGGGCTCGCGGGGGGCGGTGGATTGGAAACCCACCCTACGCAAGGCGGCGAGCGTAGGCCGGGCTTCAGCCCGGCACCCTCAGGATTGGACGCCGTGGGTTGGAATCCCTCCCTGCGAGGGGATTCCAGCGGTGAGGCGTGGCCCCCGCCTGGGTCACGCGCCACAGGCGCAGGGCGAGCGCCGGCCCGTCCCGCGGGCTGGCGCTTTCGCGGGGCAGCGCGACGCGTCGAGCGACGATGTGGCGGCACCATAAGGTGCAATGCGGGACCGGCAGGAGCGCCAACCCCCGGGGCCGGCGCTCGCCCTGCGCGGCGGCCGGGGGGACCCGCCCGCCCCGCCCCTGCTCAAAGCGCGTCGAGCAGCACCCGCGTCGGCCAGGCGTCGGCCGCCATGCCGAGCCGCCGCTGTTCGGCCTGGACGGCCGCGCGGGTCTTCTCGCCGAGGATGCCATCGATGCCGCCGACGTCATGGCCCAGAGCGGCGAGACGGGCCTGCAGCGCCTCCATCTCTTCCCCCGTCAGCCCGGCCTCGAAGGCATCGGCATTGGCGAAGATCGGGGCGCCCTCGAGGCGGGTCGCGAAATAGGCGGCGGTGGTGACGTAGACGAGGCTCTCGTTCCATTCGAAGAGCACGTGGAAATTGGGATAGGCGAGGAAGGCCGGCCCCTTGCGCCCGACCGGCAGGAGGAGCGAGGCCGGCAGGTCGGCGAGCTGGCCCGTCCGCGCGCTCACGCCCATCGCCGCCCAGTCGGCGGCCGGCATCTGCCGGTCGAGGCCGGAGAGCGACCAGTCCATCTCCGCCGGCAGGATCACCTCCTGCAGCCAGGGCTGGCCCGGCGCCCAGCCGAGGCCGGAGAGCATCCGCCCAGCGGAGAGGAGCGCATCGGGCGCCGAGGTCTTCAGGGTCACATGGCCGTCGCCGTCGCCGTCCATGCCGTTCTCGAGGATGTCGCGCGGCAGCATCTGCACCTGACCGATCTCGCCGGCCCAGGCGCCGGTGGTGCGGGCCGGGTCGAAATCGCCGCGCTCATGCAGCGCCATGGCGGCGAAGACCTGGGGGCGGAAAAGGTCCGGCCGGCGGCAGTCATGGGCGAGGGTGACCAGCGCGTTCGCGGTGTTGAAATCGCCCTGGACCTGGCCGAAATCCGTCTCGAACGCCCAGAAGGCGAGGAGGATGCCGCGCGGCACGCCATAGTCGGCGGCGATGCGGTTGAAGATGGCATCATACTGGCTGGCGTAGCGGGCGCCGTTGTTGAGGCGGCTCTGCGAGATCAGCCGGCGGGAGAATTCCACGAAATCGCGCTGCAGATGGCCCTGCCGGCGGTCGGCGGCGAGCACGCTCTCGTCGCGGCCGATGCCGGAGAGGAAGGCCTCCGCCGTGGCCTGGGGGATGCCGTAAGCCGGCGCCTCGGCGGCGAGGCCGGCCTTGAACGCGGCGAAATCGCCGCCGCAGGGCGCGGTCTGGGCAAGCGCGGGGGCGCCCGCGAGGGCGAGGATGAGGGCGGGGATACGCATGGCTGCTCCTGTTTTGGCGGCAGGATGCGCCGGATCGGGGGGGCAAGTCCACCGAGGCGGGGCGGGAGCGCCGGCCCCGAGGGCCCGGGTGGGGGCGCTGCCCCCACGCCCCCGAGGTATTTTCGGCCAGATGAAAGGGGATCCGGGGGGCGGACAGGCGCCGTTCGGGGCGGCGGCCCGGTGCGCCTCACGTTTTCGCGGGGGATCCGTCAGCGCCAGAGAAGTGCGGCGAGGGCGATGATGAGCGCGAGGGCGAGGCCCCAGACCTTCCAGAGGAGGCGGGTGGCGGCCTCGATGTCATCGGAGGTGAGGGCGCGGCGGCCCTCGGGGTTCACGAAGGGAAAGTCCCGAAGAGCGCCGTCGTAGCTGCGGGGGCCGGCGAGGGCCACGCCGAGGGCGCGGGCCATGGCGGCCTCGGGCCAGCCGGCATTGGGCGAGCGGTGGCGGCGCGCATCCGCCGCGATGTCGCGCCAGCGGCCGGAGCCGAAGGCGCGGAGCATCAGGGCGGTGAGCCGGGCGGGCGCGAGGTTGAGGAGGTCATCCAGCCGCGCGGCGGCCCAGCCGAAGGCCTCGTGCCGGGGCGTCCGGTAGCCGATCATGGAATCGGCGGTGTTGACGATCTTGTAGGCGAGAAGGCCCGGGAGCCCGCCGAGCGCGAACCAGAAGAGCGGCGCGATGACCCCGTCGGAGAGGTTCTCCGCCGCGCTCTCTATGGCGGAGCGGGCGACGGCGGGGGCGTCCATCGCCCCGGTATCACGCGAGACGATCAGGCCGACGGCGGCACGGCCCTCGGGCAGCGAGCGGCGGAGGGCGCGGGCGACGGCGGTGACGTGGTCGCTGAGCGAGCGCTGGGCGAGGAGCACGGCGCCCGCGATGACCTCCGCCCAGCGCCCGGGGAGGGCGGCGAGGGCGAGGCCGAGGGCAAGGGCCGCGGCGAGGAGGAGCGCGACGGCGGCGATGCCGCGCGCGCGGCGGTGCGGGCCGGCGTTCCAGCCGCTGTCGAGCGCGCCGATGGCGCGGCCCATGAGGACTGCCGGGTGGGGGGCGCGGCGCCAGAGCCAGCCGGGCTCCCCGAAGGCGGCGTCGAGCGCCATGGCGAGGGCGATGGCGAGGGGCAGCGTCATGCCGCGGCGCCGCCGGGAGGGCGGAAACCATGCGGTTTCCGCGCGGCGCTCACAGCGCCGCCTCGAGCTGCGCCCAGCGCTCCGGCGCCGGCAGGCCGAGGCGGAGCCAGCGGGGCGCGTAGGGGAAGGTCCGCGTCCAGATGTAATGCTCGGCAAGGGGCGCCTGCCAGGCGGCGGCATCCTCGACCTCGTAGAGCCGGAAGAGCGTCGTGCCCCCGGTGACGCGGGCACCGGCGCCGGTCATGAGCGCATCGAGCCGGGCGGCATCGGTGGCGAGCCGGGCGCGGGTGGCCTCCGCCCAGGCGGCGTCCTCCAGTGCCTCCGCCCCGATCTCGAGCGCGGGGCCGGAGACGGGCCAGGGGCCGAGCGCCTCCGCCATGCGGGCGAGGAGCGCCGGCTCGCCGATCAGGAAGCCGAGGCGGAGCCCGGCGAGGCCCCAGAACTTGCCGAAGCTCTTGAGGACGAGCACATCGCCGCCGGCCTGCCCCACATGGCTCGCCTCCGGCATCACGTCGCAGAAGCTCTCGTCATAGATCGTGAGGCCCGGCTCGGGCGGCGGGGCCAGCCGCCCGTCGGGGTTGTTCGGGTGGACGAAGACGCGACCCCCGCCCGGGCCCTGCTCCCAGCCGGCCCCCTCGAAGGCGGCGCGCCATTCGTTGTAGGTCGGCTCCGCGATCTCGACCCGGCCGGCCGGCCAGAGACCGGGCAGCCGGGCGATGAGCGACGAGGCGCCGGGCGCCGCGAGGATGCCGACGCCCTCCGGCACGCCCCAGAAGGCCCGCGCCGCGGCCTCGAGCCGCTCCCGCGCGCCCTCGTCAGGCAGCGCCGCCCAGGCGCGCGACGGCAGGACGCCCACTGTGTAGGGGAGCGGATTGATGCCGGTGGAGAGGTCGAGCCAGTCCTCACGGGCCCCGCCCCAGCGGGCGCGGGCGGCATCCACGCCGCCGCCATGATCGCGGCCGGAGGTCACCCGCGCTCCGCTTCCGGGAGCGCCCCCGGCAGGGGTAGCTGGCGGGAGACGAAATGCCCCTTCACCCCCTGCGGCCAGGTCCGGTAGGGCACCTGCCCCGTCTCGCTGTCCGCATGGAGCGCCGCGAAGCCGACGATGGCCTCCGCCGCCTCCGGCCCCGGCTCGAAGGTGCCGATGGAATAGCCGATCTTGCCGGCGCCCTGCACGATCACGTTGCAGGCCCGCTCGCAGCCCATGGTGCAGGAGACGCGGCGCGTCGCCAGCCCGGCCGCCGCGGCGAGGGGTTCGATGAGGGTCGCAAGACGCTCGCCGTCGGTCTGGCCGAAGCCGCGGGCGGCCCAGTCGTCGCGCTTGCAGGTGTCGCAGATGGTGATCCAGCTCGTCATGCCGAGGCATGTGCCGGGCCACGGCCCTCGCCGCAAGCCCGAACGCGGCGCCCCGGGCGCCGTTCGCGGCCTCAGACCTGCGCGATGGCGGCTGTCCCCGCCGCCAGCGCCAGCCCCAGCCCGCCGCCGCCCGCCAGTTGCACCGCAATCAGCACGCAGAAGAGAAAGATGAGGGCAATGGCCAGATACGGCGACATGACAACGACACTCCGGTCAGCAGGCTGCTTTACGTCTAGGGAAACTAGATGCCAAAGCCGGCTCGCCCGGGCAATGGGCAATAGCCCGCAGAGCGGGCGCAATTGCATTGCATTTTAGCGGCCGGGGCCGCGCGCTGGCGTGGCGGTCGCGCGCCATGGCCCCTCAGGCAGCGCGGCCGAGCGCCTCGCGGCCGGGGGGCGCCCTGTAATCGATCACCGGCCCGACCGGGATGATCCGGTTGGGGTTAATCGTGTCGTGGCTGTAGTGGTAATGGCGGATGTAGTGATCCGGCCGCACCGTCTCGTCCACGCCGTCCATCTGGTAGAGATCGCGCGTATAGCCCCAGAGGTTGGGGTAATCGACGAGCCGGTGGCGGTTGCACTTGAAGTGCCCGTGATAGACCGGATCGAAGCGCAGGAGCGTCGTCAGAAGCCGGATGTCGGCCTCCGTCACCTCGCTGCCGGTCAGGAAGCGGCGGGACATCAGCCTGTCCTCCAGCCAGTCGAGCGACTGGAAGAGCTCGCCCACGGCGCTGTCATAGGCGCCCTGCTTGGTGGCGAAGCCGGCCTTGTAGACGCCGTTGTTGACGCTGTCGTAGACGCGGGCGTTGATCTCGTCGATCTCCTCCCGCTTGTGCTCGGGATAGAAGTCCCGGCAATGGCCCGTGAGCTGGTTGAAGGCGCTGTTGAGCATCCGGATGATCTCGGCGCTCTCGTTGGAGACGATGGTCTCGGTCTCCTTGTCCCAGAGGACGGGCACGGTCACGCGCGTCGTCGCCTTGGGGTCGGACTTCACGTAGATGTCGCGGAGGAACGGCAGGCCGTAGAGCCGGTCGCCGGTGGCGCCGTCGAACGTGTCGTCGAAGGTCCAGCCGTCCTCGAGCATGTCGGGATGGACGACCGAGATGTCGATATGCTCCTCGAGCCCCTTCAGCTTGCGCAGGATCAGCGTCCTATGCGCCCAGGGGCAGGCATAGGAGACATAGAGGTGATAGCGCCCGCTCTCGGTCTTGAAGCCGGAGGTGCCCGAGGGCCCGGCGGCACCGTCCTCCGTCACCCAGTTGCGGAAGCTCGACTGGCTGCGTTCAAAGGCACCGCCGGTCTTCTTGGTGTCGTACCAGCCGGCATGCCAGGTTCCGTCGACCAGTTGTCCCATGGGGGCGTCCTCCCTCGCGTCACTTGAGGTGGATCATATAGGGGGAGGGTGGGGAAAGGCGAGCGGGTTGGGGCAGAGGTGGCGTAAACCACAGGCTCCGAAAGTGCCGTAGCGAGCGGCCGCTCTCGCGAGCAGCCCTAGACGTGCAATGTATAGCGTTTGCCTTAGGGTTCTGTCCCGGCTTGCCTTCTGCCGACGCAAGCACCCTTGGGAAGGGACGAAAGCCACCGCTTTGGGCTAGCAGATGTTGGCAAGCGGTTATTGTCCTGCTGGCGTGATCACAACTCCAAGAGCCAACGTCAGTTGAGACTGACAACCTTGGCACTTCCAAGAGGCGCCGGCCTCCGCGTCGCGTTCCCAAATGTAATACGCTTCCCCGCAGTCTGCTTGCGGGCATGTTGCTGGAATTTGCCGTGGTTTGAAGGTCACCTTCTGATCTTCTGTTTCGCTCATCGTATAGCTGGCTGGACAGGACCAGCACTCAACAACACGCTCTGCTTTGTCTCTCGGTAAACGCCGCCTTATGACAGCCCCGCACTCCACACACTCTATTTCGCCTCGGATTGCGAGGGTGGAGTTCCAAACCTTGGAGCTCAGCGCTGTTTCCAATGCCTCGACGATCCGTTCACAGCGCGCTCGGAGCTTGCCGAAGTCGTGGTGTTGGCGCTGTTCAAGCTGCGAAAGAGTCGGCGCATGAAGATGCGCTCCAAGGGCATCATAGTGCTTCTTCAAAGTCCGTAGATTTAAGACGTGGTCTGTTCCAAGCAGGCGCATGGATGCGGGCGTTTCGCCGGGGAACGGCTCTTCACCGAAGGCGAGTGTTGCATCAGCGTCGGCTTGTGGATCTACTTCAAGCATTCGCTCCATGAGCTTTTTCGGCTGCCAAGTCTTCATGGCATCTGGGCCCAGATCTTCGGTAAACCCTTTGGAGCGATCATAGGTGATGCACTCCAAGGCCATGCGTAGCTTGAGAGTGGCTAGAAGCAGGTCATCGTCTGTCCCACTAGACAGAAGTGTCTTGGCGGCTTCGCAGTGCTTGCGTGCAGTGCCACGATAGTCCATTAGCAAACCTCCAGGTTCGGCACCCACTCAATATTCGGGTATGAAGTGGAAGTGGAAGTGGAAGTGGAAGTGGAGCATTGCACAACGCGCGCCATCACCCAACCGTTTGAGACTATAAGTTGTAGTCGGGCTAAGATGACTCTTGCATTGACTTGCCAAGTCCACCATCCATTAGTTCGAGTGACACGTTTAGAAGCACGTTAGCGAGGCTCAAGCTTTGAAACGTATACGCAAGAACGAGGATGGCAGCGAAACTGTTTTTGTACCTGTGAAATTCGATAAGATGGGTCCTTATCGGGCAGAGATATCCATCGCTTCATTGGATGAGCTTCGTGATCTGAAGCAATCTGGGAAGCTAATTGCCCTGCGTATGATCGAACGGGACAAAACTTCAGGAGTACAACCGCAACGCAACCTAGCTCCTTGGCAGGAGATCGAAGATTTTGATTGGCATTCCTGAGAACGACCGTTCTGCCCCGGATCGGTAGCTGCCGTTCGTCGAAGGTCAGCAGAGTCCCGCATGTTTGACCTTCCCGCCTTTCATTTTCCGGACTCTCCCTCGGGAATACCCATTCATGTGGCCCTAGCGCCCCAAGTGGGCCCACGTCGCCTTTCGCCCCCCATCCGGCGCATCCCGCGTTGCGGCCCCGGCCACTCCCGTCTAGGAGGGCTCTGACGACGCCCGCTTTCGGGCCAGAACGGTTGGCGGCGCCTTGGTCGACCCAGATCGGGGACCTTGGGGGGCCGCATCGTCAAAGCCCCGGATGCGCCGGGGCTCTCTGGCGCGCGAGCGGCCCGAAGGAGGCACCCATGCGCCCGACCATCATCCTCGCCGCCCTGCCGCTGACGCTCTCGCCCGGCCTCGCGCTCGCCCATATCGGCCATCTCGGGGCCGTTGCCGGCCATGACCACTGGGTCGCCGGCGCCGCCATCGGCGCCGCCGTGGCCGTCGCCGCCTGGGGCGCCTGGAAGGGCCGGAAGGACAAGGATGCCGAGGCCGGGAAGGACGGCGCCGACAAGGATGGGGCCGAGGACGAAGGCGACGAGGTGACGGCATGAGCGACGTCCCCTTCGCCCCCCGCGGTGGCTCCGGCGCCGAGGCGGCGCCCGGCGCCGCCACTCCCGGCCCCTCCCCGAAAACCGGCGTCCTCCTCTGCGGCCACGGCTCGCGCTCCGAGGCGGCGGTGGAGGAGTTCCGCGGCCTGGCCTCGGCGCTGCCCTCCTATCTGCCGCCCGACTGGCCGCTCGATTACGGCTATCTCGAATTCGCCAATCCGGTGCTCCGCAAGGGGCTCGATTCGCTGAAGGACCAGGGCTGTGAGCGCATCCTCGCCGTGCCGGGCATGCTGCTCGCCGCCATGCATGCCAAGAACGACATCCCCTCCGTCCTCGCCGCCTATGAGGAAGAGACGGGCGTCCAGGTGATCTACGGCCGCGAGCTGGGGATCACGCCCCAGATGCTCGCCGCCGCCCGGGCGCGGATCGAGGAGGCGCTCGCCGGCGCCCCCGAGGTGCCGCTCCACGAGACCTGCCTCGTCGTCATCGGCCGCGGCGCCTCCGACCCCGATGCCAACGGCAATGTCTCCAAGATCGCGCGGATGCTCTGGGAGGGTATGGGCTTCGGCTGGTGCGAGGTCGGCTATTCGGGCGTGACCTTCCCGCTGGTGGAACCGGCGCTCGCCCATGTGGCGAAGCTCGGCTACCGGCGCGTGGTGGTCTTCCCGTATTTCCTCTTCTCTGGCATCCTCATCGACCGGATCTACGGCTTCACCGACGAGGTCGCCGCCCGGCATCCCGAGATCGAGTGGCTGAAGGCGCCCTATCTCGGCACGCATGAGGGCGTGCTGCAGACCTTCGCCGAGCGGGTGACGGAGCTGGTGGGCGAGGTCGTGCCCCCCACCTGCGCCGCCTGCAAGTACCGCGCCGCCGTGATCGGCTTCGAGCACGAGGTCGGCGCCCCGCAGGAGAGCCACCACCACCATGTCGAGGGCCAGGGCGCCGCCGCCCCCGGCTCCAACGTCGCCGATTGCGCGCTTTGCGACACGTTCTGCACGGGGCTCTGCCGGCTGGAGAAGGCCGGCGCGGCGCATGTGCACGGGCATGACCACGATCATGAGCACGGGCATTCGCATGACCACGACCATGGGCACTCCCATGACCACGGGCACGACCATGGGGACGGGCATCACCACCACCACGGGCATGATCACGACCACTCGCACGACCACGGTCATTCCGAAGGGCATTCCCATGACCACGGGCATGACCACGACCACCCGCCCTACCCCCATGCCGACCACCCCCACGGCCCCCTCAGCGCGCTAAAGTCTCGCAAGCCGGACCGCTCATGACACGCCTCTTCGATGGCATCCTCGCCGTGGACTGGTCCGCGGCCGGTACCCCCAAGACCGGGCCGGATTCCATCTGGATCGCCACGCTTTCGGCAGGCGCGGCAGACCCGGAGTTGCGCAATCCGCCGACACGGACTGTCGCGATGGACCAGATCCGCGCACATCTCGATGCGGCGACGAAGCAGGACGAGCGCTGGTTGCTCGTCTTCGATTTCGCATTCGGCTATCCGAAGGGCTTCGCCGACGCCCTTGGCCCCAACGCCGACTGGCGCGACATTTGGGCCCTCATCGCGGCAGAGGTGAGCGACGGACCGGCCAACGCCAACAACCGCTTTCACGCGGCCGCCCGGCTCAATACTAGGTTCCCCGGCGACGGGCCATTCTGGGCGAATGGCCTGAAGGAAGACATTCCGGGGCTGCCGCGCAAGAAACCGCAGGGCTGGGGCAGCACACTGCCCGCCAATCGTCGGCCCTCGGAGATGGCCAAAGGTACTCAGGAAGTCTGGAAGCTATCCGGCGCCGGATCCGTAGGTGGTCAGGCTCTGATCGGCATCGCTGCGCTGGAGCGGCTACGCAAGGGCCGCCGAGATGTCTCGGTCTGGCCCTTCGAGACGCTCGGAGAAGGAACGACACATGTTCTCGCCGAGATGTTCCCCTCGCTCCTGCAGCTTCCACCCGGAGAAGGCGTGCGCGACGCCCGACAGGTCTCCAATATGGCGATCGCCCTCGCACGTGCCGATGGCTCAGGGCTTCTCGCCAAGATGATGGAGGCGCCGGCGATCGACGCCGCCGCCCGCCGATGCGAAGCAGCTATTATTGGTCATGGCTTCGAGGAAGAGCTCGGAACACTCGTTGCGCCGGCTACCCTTCCAGTTGCGGAGCCGTCGCCGAGGCCGGGACCGGAGCAGTCAAACGTCGAAAGTGTCGCGCCTTCTTCAAGTCCGCGCCGGTCCACCATGCGCCCCTACCTCAAGGATCCGGCGGCCATCTATGCGGAGAGCTTCCGCATCGTGCGGGAGGAGGCGCGGCTGGAGCGCTTCCCCGCGGCGATGGAGCCCGTCGTCACCCGGCTGATCCACGCCTGCGGCATGGTCGAGATCGCCGACCGGCTGGCCTTCTCGCCCGGCGCCGCCGAGGCGGGGCGGGCGGCGCTGGAGGCCGGGGCGCCGGTGCTCTGCGATTGCGAGATGGTGGCCGCCGGGGTCATCCGGCGGCACCTCAAGGGCTCCGAGGTCGTCACCACCATCAACGCGCCGGACCTGCCGGCGCTGGCCGCGATGCTCGGCACCACCCGCTCCGCCGCGCAGGTGGAGCTCTGGCGGGAGCGGATCGAGGGCGCCGTCGTGGCCATCGGCAATGCGCCGACGGCGCTCTTCCACCTCCTCGAGAAGCTGGATGAGGGCTGGCCGAAGCCGGCGGTGATCCTCGGCTTTCCCGTCGGCTTCGTCGGCGCCGCCGAATCGAAGGCCGAGCTGGCCGCCGACCCGCGCGGCTGCGACTTCATCGCGCTCAAGGGCCGGCGCGGCGGATCGGCCATGGCCTCCGCCGCCGTCAACGCTCTCGCGCTGGGAGAGACCCATGGCTGACGCCCCTCTTGGCGCGCTTGGCGCCACGCCGCCCCGGCCGGACCCCTGGCTCCATATCGTCGGCATCGGCGAGGACGGGCTCGCCGGGCTCACCCCCGCCACCCGCGCGGTGGTGGAATCGGCCGAGGTCATCCTCGGCGGCGACCGGCACCACCACCTGAGCGACGCCATCACCGCCGAGCGCATCGCCTGGCCCTCGCCCTTCTCGGCGATGATCGAGACGATCCGGGGGCTCCGCGGCCGTCGCGCCGTGGTGCTCGTCACCGGCGACCCGCTCTGGTTCTCCGCCGGCGCGCGCATCGCCCGCGGCATCCCGCCGGAGGAGATCACCTTCCACCCTCAGCTCTCGGCCTTCCAGCTCGCCTCCGCGCGGCTCGGCTGGTCCCTCGCCGATTGCGAGACGCTGACCGTCCACGGCCGGCCCGTCGAGCAGATGATCGCCTTCATCCAGCCCGAGGCGCGGCTCCTGATCCTCACCACCGGGGCCGAGACCCCGGCGAAGATCGCCCGCTTCCTCACCGAGCGCGGCTTCGGCGCCTCGCGCATGACCGTGCTCGCGGCCATGGGCGGCGCGGAGGAGCGGCGCTTCGAGGCGCGGGCGGACGCCTGGGACCACGAGGTCCCCGAGTTCAACACGCTGGCGGTGGAATGCGTCGCCGCGCCCGACGCCGCGCTCCTGCCGCGCGTGCCGGGGCTCGACGACGCGCTCTTCCGCTCCGACGGGACGATGACCAAGCGCGAGGTCCGCGCCATCACGCTCGCCAAGCTGATGCCGATGCGCGGGGCGCTCCTCTGGGACATCGGCTGCGGCTCCGGCTCGGTCGCCATCGAATGGATGCGCGCGGCCCGCTATGCCCGCGCCATCGGCATCGAGCCGCGGGCCGACCGCCGGGCGCTGGCGGCGGAGAATGCGCTCGCCCTCGGCACGCCGCGGCTCGAGCTGGTCGCAGGCGATGCCCCGGCGGCGCTCGAGGGCCTGCCGGCGCCGGATGCGATCTTCATCGGCGGCGGGCTGACGGCGGAGGTCTTCGCCGCCGCCTTCGCGGCGCTCCGCCCCCTCGGCCGCCTCGCCGCCAATGCGGTGACCATCGAGGGCGAGGCGCGGCTGGCAGCGCTGGCCGCCGAGCACGGCGGCGAGCTCACCCGCATCGACATCTCCCGCTCCGGGCCGGTCGGCGGGCTGACCGGCTTCAAGCCGCTCCGGCCCGTGACGCAGTGGAGCCTGGTGAAGAGATGACAGCGCACGGGATTGGCCGGGGGAGCCTCCGGCGGGAGTATTTGGAGACAAGCGAGACATGAGCGGGACGCTCTACGGCATCGGGCTGGGCCCCGGGGCGGCGGACCTGCTGACCCTGAGGGCGGCGCGGCTGATCGAGGCGGCGGAGGTCGTGGCCTATCCGGCGCCCGAGGGCGGCGAGAGCCTCGCCCGCTCCATCGCCGCCGGGCTGATCCCTGCGGCGGCGCGCGAGATCCGCATCGAGGTGCCGATGCGCCCGGCGCGCGAGCCGGCGCAGACGGCCTATGACCGGGGCGCGGCGGAGATCGCGGCGGCGCTCGACGAGGGGCTCGACGTGGCGCTTCTCTGCGAGGGGGACCCGCTCTTTTACGGCTCGTTCATGTATATCGCCGCACGGCTGGCCGGGCGGGAGATCGAGGTGGTGCCGGGCATCACCTCGCTCAGCGCCGCCACCGCCGCCGCGCGCCTGCCGCTGGTGGCCCGCGACGAGCGGCTTGAGGTGCTCTCCGCCGGGCTGGACGAGGCGGCGCTGGAGGCGCGGATCGCGGCGGCGGATGCTGTGGCCGTGCTGAAGCTCGGGCGTCACAAGGACAAGCTCGCCCGGGTGCTCGGGCGGCTGGGGCTGACCGGGCGGACGACCTATGCCCAGCATGTCTCGATGCCCGGGCAGGTGCTGTGCCCGTTTGACGAGGCGCCCGCGGTGGCGCCCTATTTCTCGCTTCTCTTGATCACGAAAGGCGAGGACCCTTGGCTTTGACTCCCGCTGTCATCACCCTCACCGACACCCCCGTTGCGGCCCGTCTGGCGGCGGCGCTCGGCGCCGAACTCCACGCGCTGGAGGGCCGCGCCGCCGGCGAGGTGACCTTCACCGACGTGCCCGAGCACCTTCGCGCGCTCTTCGCGGCGGGGCGGCCGATCATCGGGCTCTGCGCGGCGGGGATCCTGATCCGGGCGCTGGCGCCGATGCTGTCGGACAAGCGGGCGGAGCCGCCGGTGCTGGCGGTGGCGGTGGACGGGAGCTCGGTGGTGCCGCTCCTCGGCGGGCACCACGGGGCCAACGATCTGGCCCGCGCGGTGGCGGCGGCGCTCGGCGTGAGCCCGGCGCTGACCACGGCGGGCGACGTCACCTTGGGCGTGGCGCTCGACGCGCCGCCGCCGGGCTGGCGGCTCGCCAACCCCGAGGCGGCGAAGCCGGCCATGGCGGCGCTGCTGGCGGGGGGCGGCGCGACCGTGACCGGCGACGCGCCCTGGCTCGCCGCCCTGCCGGAAGGGCCCGAGGTCGCCATCCATGCCGGCATCGGCCCGGCGCCCGAGGGGGCGCTCGCCTTCCACCCCGCCCGCGTGGTGCTCGGCGCCGGCTGCGCGCGGAATTGCCCGGCGGAGGAGCTGATCGCGCTGGCCGAGGCGGCGCTCACGGAGGCGGGCGTCGCCCCCGAAGCCGTCGCCGCCGTCGCCACGCTCGATCTCAAGGCGGACGAGCCGGCCATGCACGCGCTCGCGGCGCATCTGGGTGCGCCGCTCCGGCTCTTCGCCGCCGAGGAGCTGGAGGCCGAGAGCCCCCGCGCCGCCACGCCCTCCGACGTCGTCTTCGCCGAGGTCGGCACGCATGGCGTCTCCGAAAATGCCGCGTTGGCCAGTGCCGGGGCCACGGCCTCGCTCCTCCTGCCCAAGCAGAAGAGCGCCAATGCCACCGTCGCCCTTGCCCTCGCCGAGGCGCCCCTCACTGCCCTCCCCGGCCGCCCCCGCGGCCAGCTCTCGCTGATCGGCATCGGGCCGGGGCAGGCCGCCTGGCGGACGCCGGAGGCCTCGCGGCTCGTCGCCGAGGCGGACGAGCTGGTGGGCTATTCGCTCTACATCGACCTCCTCGGCCCGCTCGCCCATGGCAAGCCGCGCGCCGACTTCCCGCTCGGCGGCGAGGAGGACCGCTGCCGCCATGCGCTCGAACGCGCCGGCGAGGGGCGGAACGTGGCGCTCATCTGCTCCGGCGATGCCGGCATCTACGCGATGGGCGCGCTGGTCTGGGAGCTGATCGCCCGGGGCGACGGGCCGGGGGGCGTCAGCGATGCCGCCCGCCGCGCCCGGGTGACCTCGGCGCCGGGGATCACTGCCATGCAGGCGGCTTCCGCCCGGGCCGGGGCGCTTCTGGGTCACGACTTCTGCGCCATCTCGCTCAGTGACCTCCTGACCCCGCGCGAGGCGATCCGCACCCGGCTCCGGGCCGCCGCGGAGGGCGATTTCGTCATCGCCTTCTACAACCCGGTGTCGAAGACCCGCCGGACCCTCCTCGCCGAGGCGCGCGAGATCCTGCTCGCCCATCGCCCCGCCGATACGCCGGTGCTGCTCGCCTCCAACCTCGGGCGGCCGGAGGAGCAACTCCGGCACCGGCGGCTGGAGGATCTGGAGGTGGACGAGGTCGACATGCTGACCGTGGTGCTCGTCGGCTCCTCCGCCTCGCGCCTCATCGAGACGGGCGACGGGCCGCGCATCTTCACGCCGCGGGGCTACGAGAAACATCTGATCGCGAGGGCCGCCGAATGACCGTCCATTTCATCGGCGCGGGGCCGGGCGACCCCGAGCTTCTGACCCTCAAGGCGGCGCGGCTGATCGAGAGCTGCCCCTTGTGCCTCTACGCAGGCTCGCTGGTGCCCGAGGCGGTCGTCGCCCGCGCGCCGGGAACGCCGATCGACACGGCGCCGCTGACGCTGGAGGAGACGCATGGCCTCATCGCCGAGGCCCATGCGCGGGGCGAGGACGTCGCCCGGGTCCATTCCGGCGACCCCTCGCTCTATGGCGCCATCGCCGAGCAGATCCGGCTCCTCAAGCGCGACGGCATTCCCTACGAGATCACCCCCGGAGTCCCCGCCTGGGCCGCCGCCGCCGCCGCCCTGGGGCAGGAGCTGACGATCCCCGAGGTGGCGCAGAGCATCGTGCTCACCCGGATGTCGATGAAGTCGACCTCCATGCCGCCGGGCGAGACGCTCGAGGGCTTCGCCGCCACCGGCACGACGCTGGCCATCCACCTCGGCATCCGGGCGCTGCGCGACATCGGCCGGCGGCTCGCGCCCTTCTACGGCGAGGACTGCCCCGTCGCCGTCGTCTACCGCGCCACCTGGCCGGACGAGCAGATCATCCGGGGCACGCTGGCCGACATCCAGCCGAAGGTCCGCGAGGCGAAGATCACCCGCACGGCGCTGATCTTCGTCGGCCCGGCGCTGGCGGCGGAGCAGGGCTTCCCCGATTCGGCGCTCTACGATGCCGCCCGGCCGCACCTCCTGCGGCCCCGCGTCAAATCGGCCTAGGTGCGGCGCCGGGGCCGCGCTCCGGCGTCCACAATTCCTTAACCGGCTTGCTTTCTGATCGCCCTCAGCCAAAGGTCTGTCGGGAGGAGAGACGACGTGACCGACTACCTGCCCGAAGCCGTCCGCAAGGGACTGGAGGAAGCCCACCGCAACATGCTGCGCAAGTCGAAGCGGCTCTGCGTGCATGACGGAGAGGATGTGCACCGCGTCCTCCGCCTGTGGGAAAGTGGATTCGCGCTCGAAAGCGACGCGCCGCCCCTGCGCGGTTTCGTCGACATCTACGACGGGCCGCGGCATCTCTATTCCTGCCTCGTTGTCTCCTCCGAGGTGGAGGGCGACGAGCATGTCTACGAGTTCAAGCGCGCCACCCCCGTCAGCGACCGGCCGGCGCTCGATTTCGAGCAGGCGGACGAGTTCGTCCCCGCGGGCCTTCTGACCCGCGAGTGACCCGGACCGGCTGACCCTCCCCCCGCGCTTGCCTTACTGAAGGTCGGCGAAAGCCTCCTGCAGGCGGCTCACCGCCTCTTCGATCTGCGCGCGCGGCATGGCGAGGTTGAAGCGCAGCCAGCCGGCGCCGCCCTTGCCGAAATCCGGACCCGGGCTCGGGGCGATGCGCGCGGTGCCGTTGACGCGGGCCTTCACCTCGTCGGCGGTCATGCCGGTGCCCTCGGTGTTCACCCAGGCGAGATAGGTCGCCTCCATCGGCATCATGGTGAGGCCGGGGATGGCCTTGATGCCCTCGGCGAAGACATCGACATTGCCGGCCAGATAGGCGCAGAGCGCATCCACCCATTCCGCCCCGGCGGGCGAATAGGCGGCCGTGGTCATGTGCAGCCCGATGCTGTTCGGCGACAGGCCGAGCGCGCCGAGCCGCGCGGTGAACCGCGCCCGGAGCGCATCGTCGGCGATGATCGCCTGGCCGGTATGGGCGCCGGCGATGTTGAAGGTCTTGGACGCCGCCGCGAGCGTGATGAGCCGGTCTTCGACCCCCTCGATCAGGGCGGTCGGGATATGCTTGCTGCCGGGCAAGACGAGGTCCTGGTGAATCTCGTCGGAGATGAGGAGGAGGTCATGCGCCCTGGCGAAGGCCGCCACCGCCTCGATCTCCTCCCGCCGCCAGAGCCGGCCGGCGGGATTGTGCGGCGTGCAGAAAATCAGCACCTTGGCATGGGAGGGGAGCTGCGCGGCATAGCGCTCGAGATCGAGCGCGTAGGTGCCGTCCGGCCCGATGCCCATCTCGCATTCGATGAGCTCGCGGCCCGCGGCGCGTACGATCCGGCCGAAGGCGTGATAGACGGGCGAGAAGACGACGACGCCGTCGCCGGGCGCCGTGAATTCGTCGAGGATCACCCCGATGGCATTCACCAGCCCGTGGGTCGTGCAGATATGTGCGGGGTCGATGGTCACGCCGTGGCGCGCCTCCTGCCACGAGCGGATGGACTCGCGATAGGCGGTATCATCGCCGAAATAGCCGAAGGAGCCGAGCTCGATCAGGCGCTGCGCGGCATCGAGGGCGACCTGCGGCGGGCGGAACTCCATATCCGCCACCCACATCGGCAATCCGCCGTCGGGGGAGACACCGGCAAAAGCCTCCATCGCGTCCCATTTCGCCGTATGCGCGCCGCGCCTGTCGATGATCTCGTCGAATGTCATGCCGTGCCCTGTTGCCGCCTGTCTGGCGGACCCTATCCCCCGCGCCGGCAGTTGCAAGGGCGGCGGCTTGGCCCTAGATCAGGCGCCCATGATCCTGCCCATACTCATCCATCCCGACCCGCGGCTGAAGACCCGCACGACCCCCGTGACCGAGGTGACGGACGAGCTCCGCCGCCTCGCGGACGACATGCTGGAGACGATGTACGACGCCCCCGGCATCGGCCTCGCCGCGCCGCAGGTGGGCGTGATGAGCCGGATGCTGGTGATGGATTGCGTGAAGGACGAAGAGACGCCGGCCCGGCCGATGGTGCTGATCAACCCCGAGGTGGTAGCCACGTCGGAGGAGACCTCGATCTTCGACGAGGGCTGCCTGTCGATCCCCGAGCAATATGCCGAGGTCGAGCGACCGGCGGAGGTCGACGTGCGCTGGACGGGGCTCGATGGCAAGACCCATGAGGAGCATTTCTCCGGGCTCTGGGCGACCTGCGTGCAGCACGAGATCGACCACCTCGATGGCAAGCTCTTCATCGACTACCTCAGCCCGATGAAACGGCAGATCATCACGCGCAAGATGCAGAAGCTGAAGCGCGAGCGGGCCCGTGCCTGAGGTCTTGGGCGCGTGAGGGCCTTCCTCCGCTGGCCGCATCCGGTGCTCCGCCAGGCGGCGGCGCCGGTGGAGGCGGTGACGGACGAGATCCGCGCGCTCTGGGACGAGATGGTGGCGGCAATGGATGCGATGCCGGGCGTCGGCCTCGCGGCGCCGCAACTGGGCGTTTCGCTCCGGCTGGCCGTGGTGGATGCGAGCGAGGCGCGGGGCCAGGCGATCCGCATGGCCAATCCCGAGCTGCTCCACGCCTCGGTGAAGCTGACGGAGCATGAGGAGGCCTCGCCGAACCTGCCCGGCGTCTCCGCCGTGGTGACGCGGCCCAGGGCGGTGACGCTGCGGTTCCTGAACGAGGCCGGAGAGATCGAGGAGCGCGACCTGGTCGGGCTCTGGGCGATCTCGGCCCAGCATCAGCTCGACCATCTGGAGGGGCGGATGTATTTCGACCGGCTGAGCCGATTGAAGCGCGACATGCTCCTCCGCCGGGCGCGGAAGGCATGAGCGGGGGCGGGCTCATCGGCCCTGCCGGGCCGTCTCGCGAGGCGACGGGAGAGCTGTCATGCGGCTGATCTTCATGGGCACACCAGAGTTCTCGGTGCCGGCGCTCAAGGCGCTGGTCGCCGCCGGCCACGAGGTCGCCGCCGTCTACACCCAGCCGCCCCGCCCCGCCGGCCGCGGCAAGAAGCCGAAGGCGACGCCGGTCGCCGCGGCGGCGGAGACATTGGGGCTCGAGGTGCGCCATCCGGTGAGCCTCAAGGGCGCGGAAGAGCAGGAGGCTTTCGCGGCGCTCGGGGCCGAGCTGGCGGTGGTGGTGGCCTACGGGCTGATCCTGCCGCAGGCGGTGCTCGATGCGCCGGCGCGCGGCTGCCTCAACATCCACGCCTCGCTCCTTCCCCGCTGGCGGGGCGCGGCGCCGATCCACCGGGCGATCATGGCCGGCGATGCCGAGAGCGGCATCTGCATCATGCAGATGGAGGCGGGGCTCGACACCGGGCCGGTGCTGCTGCGGCAGGCCGTGCCGATCGGCGCGGCGGAGACGACGGGCGAGCTGCACGACCGACTGGCGGCGCTGGGCGCCGAGGCGATCACCGAGGCGCTGGCGGGGCTCGATGCGCTTGTGCCCGAGCCGCAGCCTGAGGCCGACGTGACCTACGCCGCCAAGATCCTGAAGGACGAGGCACGCATCGACTGGAGCCACCCGGCGAGGGAGCTCGCGGCACATGTGAACGGGCTCTCGCCCTTCCCCGGCGCCTGGACGGCGCTCGGCGCGGAGGACGGGGCCGAGCGGCTCAAGCTGCTCCGCGCCCGCCCGGCGGCGGTGGGCCCGGACGACGCAGGCTTGCCCAATGCGCCCGGCACGATCCTGCCCGATCGTGCCGGGCTCGTCGTCGCCTGCGGCCCGGGAGGGGGCGAGGCGCTCGACATCCTTGAAGCCCAGCGCGCCGGCAAGCGGCCGATGAGCTCCGGGGAGCTCCTGCGCGGCGCCGCCCTGCCCGAGCGGTTCACCTGACGAAGTGGACCGCCCCGGACCTTCGGTGCCTCCGGCGGGCAATATTGTTGGCCAGATGAAGCCGAGGGGTCCACCCTGCCCCGACTGCGGTGAGATCACCGGCGACGGGGCAGGGCTTCACCTGGCACGGTCATCGGCATGCCTGCCTGTACCGTGAGGGAAGTCTCACATCTGTTGGTAAAGAGAGCCTTAACGCTCCCCTTCATCTGGCCCCAAATATGCCGGGGGTGTGGGGGCAGAGCCCCCACCCGGCCCAAGGGGCCGGCCCCCTCACCCCCAGAGCTCCGGCTCCGGCGGGGACATCACAGACCCTTCGAAGCGGATCGGCGGGTCGCGGTCCTCGCCGAGGAGGAGCGGGCCGTCGAGATCCACCCAGTCGGCCCCCTGCGCCACCAGCACCGCCGGCGCCATGGCCAGCGAGGTGCCGACCATGCAGCCGACCATCACCCGGTAGCCGGCCTCCCGCGCGGCATCGCGGAGCGCCAGCGCCTCCGTCAGGCCGCCGGTCTTGTCGAGCTTGATGTTGACGACGTCGTATTTGCCGGTGAGCTCCGCGAGGCTCGCCCGGTCGTGGCAGCTTTCGTCGGCGCAGACGGGCAGCGGCCGCTCGATCTCGCCCAGCATGGCATCATCGCCGGCGGGGAGCGGCTGCTCCACCAATTCGACGCCCAGCCTCAAAAGATGCGGCGCGAGGTCGGCATAGACCTCCGCCGTCCAGCCCTCGTTGGCATCGACGATCAGCCGCGCCTTCGGGGCGCCACGGCGGACGGCCTCGAGCCGGGGCATGTCCTCCGGCGTGCCGAGCTTGATCTTGAGGAGCGGGCGGGCGGCATGTTTCGCCGCCGCCGCCTCCATCTTCTCCGGCTCCTGCAGCGACAGCGTGTAGGCGGAGGTGAGCGGCTTCGGCCGCGCGAGCCCGGCGAGCTGCCAGACCGGCGCGCCGGAGCGCTTCGACTGCCAGTCCCAGAGCGCGCAATCGACGGCGTTGCGCGCCGCGCCGGCGGGCAGCGCGTCCTGCAGGTTCTGGCGGGAGATGTCGGGGTCGAGCCCCTCGATCTCGGCCGTGACGCTCGCCAGAATCTCGCCGTAGCGCGCGTAGGGCACGCATTCGCCGGCGCCCTGCACCCCCTCGCGGGTGACGCGGACGGTCAGCACCTCCGCGGCGCTGCGCGAGCCGCGGGAGATGGTGAAGACCTCGGCGAGCCGGAAGCTCTCGGCGGTGACCGAGAGGCTCACGTGATCGCCGCCAGCGAATCCACCAGACGGCCGGCGCCGTGGCGATAGGGATCGACGGTGGGCAGGCCCATCCGCTCTTCCACCTCGGCCAGGTAGTCGCGGGCCGCCGCTTCCTCCAGCCCCGCGGTGTTGACCGAGATGCCGGTCACCTGCACGTCGGGGTTGACCATCTGCGCCATGGTGAGCCCGAGATCGCGGAGCGCCTCGAGGCTGGGCAGCGCCCGGCCGGGCAGCCCCCGCATGTGCTCGCGCGTCGGCTCGTGGCAGAGCACCAGCGCATCCGGCTGGCCGCCGTGGATCAGCGCCAGCGTCACGCCGGAATAGGAGGGGTGGAAGAGCGAGCCCTGCCCCTCGATCAGATCCCAGTGGTCGGCATCGTTGTCGGGCGTCAGCCATTCCACCGAGCCGGCCATGAAATCGGCGATGACCGCATCGAGCGGCACGCCGCCGCCGGTGATGAGGATGCCCGTCTGCCCGGTGGCGCGGAAGGTCGCCTTCATCTCGCGCGCCGCCATCTCGCGCTCCATGGCGAGGGCGGTGTACATCTTGCCAACGGAGCAATCGGTGCCGATGGCGAGGCAGCGCTTGCCGCTGCGGGGCTCGCCATTGGCGATCGGATACTTGACCACCGGGATGCGCACGTCATGCAGCGCCCGGCCATGGGCGTTGGCGCCCGCCACCAGGGCCGGCTCGTCGCGCAGGAGGTTATGGAGGCCCGAGGCGAGGTCGAAGCCGAGCTCGAGCGCCTGCCCCAGCACCTCCTTCCAGGTCTCGGAGATGACGCCGCCGCGGTTGGCGACGCCGATGACCAGCGTCTCCGCGCCGGCCGCGCGCGCCTCTTCCAGCGTCATGTCGGCGAGGCCGAGGTCGGCCTTGCAGCCGGGCAGGCGGAGCTGGCCGATGGCGTAATCGGGGCGCCAGTCGCGGATGCCTTGCGCCACCTTGGCGGCCAGCCTGTCCGGCGCGTCGCCGAGGAACAGCAGATAGGGCGGGGTGATCATGACGGCTCCTCGTCTCGGTGTTTGGTCGCAGGCTTTGCGCCAGAGAAGCCGGTTTTCCCGCCGCTCCGCAAGGGAGCGCCGGGGCCGGGGCGCGAAATCTTTCGCGCCGCCCCCTTGGTTGCCATTCCGCGCCGGCGGCGCATATATCGAGGGCACCCGGGCGCGCGCCCCGATGGAGGTCCGATGAACAATTATCTCGATTTCGAGAAGCCGCTCGCGGAGATCGAGGGCAAGGCCAACGAGCTGCGCGCCATGGCCCGCTCCAATGCCGAGATGGATGTCGAGAAGGAAGCGGCGGCGCTCGACAAGAAGGCCGGCGACATGCTGGCCAAGCTCTATGCCGAGCTGACCCCTTGGCGGAAATGCCAGGTGGCGCGCCATCCCGACCGGCCGCATTGCAAGGACTATATCGAGACGCTCTTCACCGATTACACGGCGCTCGCCGGTGACCGGAACTTCGCCGACGACCATGCCATCATGGGCGGGCTCGCGCGGCTCGACGGCCAGCCGGTGGTGGTGATGGGCCAGGAGAAGGGCAACGACACCAAGAGCCGCATCGAGCGCAACTTCGGCATGGCGCGGCCCGAGGGCTACCGCAAGGCCGTGCGCCTGATGGACCTCGCCGACCGCTTCGGCCTGCCGGTCATCACGCTGGTCGACACGCCCGGCGCCTTCCCCGGCAAGGGCGCTGAGGAGCGCGGGCAATCCGAGGCAATCGCACGGGCGACGCAGCGCTGCCTGCGGCTAGGCGTGCCCATGGTTTCCGTCGTCATCGGCGAGGGCGGCTCAGGCGGCGCCGTGGGGATCGCCACGGCCAACAAGGTGCTGATGCTCGAGCACTCGATCTATTCGGTGATCTCGCCGGAGGGCTGCGCCTCGATCCTGTGGAAGGATGCCGAGAAGATGCGCGAGGCGGCGGAGGCCCTGCGGCTGACCGCGCAGGATCTCGAGCAGCTCGGCGTCATCGACAAGGTGGTGAAGGAGCCGGTCGGCGGGGCGCATCGCCACCCGGCGGCGGCGATCAAGGCCGTCGGCGAGGCGCTGAAGGGGCAGCTCAAGCAGCTCTCCAACGTCGGCAGCGACGAGATCCGCGCCAACCGGCGGCGGAAATACCTCGGGCTCGGGGCCAAGGGGCTCGCGGCCTGAGGGAGGGCCGGCCATTCTGGCCGGGTGGAGGCTCTGCCTCCACACCTCCGAGGTATTTTTGGCCAGATGAAAGGGGACGTTAGGCGTTCGTTTACCAAGATGCGCCTAATCCTGTCCCACGGTACAGGCCGAGGGGCCGATGACCGTGCCAGGTGAAGCCCTGCCCCTTCGCCGGTCGCTGCACCGCAGTCGGGGCAGGGTGGACCCCCTGGCTTCATCTGGCCAAAAATACCTCCGCCGGAGGCACCGAAGGTCCCCTCCTGCGCTGGCAACCCGCCCGCCGTCTCCTGTCGGGCGCGCCGAGGCGCCGATGCGGGCGCCCTGCCCTCGGCACGCCGCGCGGCACCCGCCGCCGACCTCAGCCCGCTCTGGCGCGCACCCGGCCTTGACGCGGCCGCCCAATCGCGGAAGGTCGCGGGCGAGCAACAGGAGAGCCGCCGATGAGCCGCATCGTCTATGTGAACGGAGCCTATCTTCCCGAGGAAGAGGCGACAGTCTCGATCTTCGACCGAGGCTTCCTGATGGCCGATGGCGTCTATGAGGTGACCTCCGTCCTCGGCGGCAAGCTGATCGACTTCGCCGGCCATGCGGCGCGGCTGGCGCGCTCGCTGTCCGAGCTGCAGATGGCCGCGCCGTGCGATGACGAGGAGCTGCTGGCGATCCACCGCGAGCTGGTGGAGCGGAACGGCATCGAGGACGGCATGGTCTATCTGCAGGTCACCCGTGGCAATCCGGGCGACCGCGACTTCGCCTTCCCCGCCGATGACGTGGCGCCGACGCTGGTGCTCTTCACCCAGTCGAAGCCCGGCATGGCCGAGAGCCCGCTGGCGGAGCGCGGGCTGAAGGTCATCTCGATCCCCGACGTCCGCTGGGGGCGGCGCGACATCAAGACGGTGCAGCTTCTCTATCCCTCGATGGGCAAGATGATGGCCAAGGCCGCCGGCGCCGATGACGCCTGGATGGTCGAGGAGGGCGCGGTGACCGAGGGCACCTCGAACAACGCCTATATCGTCAAGGACGGCACGATCATCACCCGGCATCTGAGCGAGGAGATCCTGCACGGTATCACCCGCGCCGCCGTCCTCAGGTTCGCCGCCGAGGCGCAGATGCAGGTGGAGGAGCGGCCCTTCACCATCGAGGAGGCGCAGGCGGCCGACGAGGCCTTCATCACCTCCGCCTCCATGTTCGTCATGCCGGTGGTCGAGATCGACGGCGCCGCCATCGGCACCGGCACGCCCGGCCCGGTGGCCCGGCGCCTGCGCGAGATCTACCTCGAGGAAAGCCGCGCCAAGGCGGTCTAGTCCTCCCTGAGGAGCAGGATCAGCGCGACGATGGAGAGTCCGACCCCGGCGAGGATCAGCGCCGGGGGCAGGCTGTCACCCAGCGCCAGCGTCCAGAGGATCACCCAGGAAGGGGTGAGGTAGGTATAGGCCATGACCTTCGCTGAAGGCAGGCGCAGCGTCGCGAATTGCAGAAGCACGAAGGTCGTCGCCGAGGCGAAGACCGCCGTATAGGCGAGCGTCACCCAGACAATTCCGGGGAGTGCCGCGAAATCGGTCTTCAGAAGGTCCGGCAGACCCCAGATCGTCAGGATGATCGCGCCGGCCACCAGCATCGGCAGGGTGAACTGCAGGGCGCTCTCGCCGCGGTTGAGGAACCGCACCATCGGCGTGTAGAGCGCGTGGCTGATGCAGCCGAGGAAGAAGATCGCCTCGCCCCGCTCGACATGGAATGCCAGCGCCGCCGAGAGGTCGGCGCGGAAGATCACCCAGAGCGCCCCGAGCCCGCCGAGGCAGAGCGCCAGCGCCATCCGCCCCGTCAGCCGCTGCCGCATCAGGAGCCAGCCGAACCCGGCCGACATGATGGGCGTCAGCGTGAAAACCGCCGAGGCGGCCACCGGCGGCGCCGTCTTCAGCCCCTCGAACATCGTCACGAAGTAGATGGCGAAGAGCCCGCCGAGGAGCGCGTGGCGCCAGGGCGCCTTCGGGATCAGCCGTTCCGGCCGGCCGTGGCGGGCGAGGACGAAGGGGGTGAGGATCGCCGCCGCGATCCAGAAGCGCAGCGCGTTGAGCGCGGCCGGCGCGATATGCGGCGCCGCGAGCGCGCCGAGGGGGAAGCTGCCGGCGACGAGCGCCGAGAAGAGCAGCATCGCCAGATGCCCCCGTGCCGCGTCCGTCATGCCGATCCCCTCCCGCCGTCGCCGCCTTCTGTGCCCCAGCCGGCGGAGCGCGGCAAGCCGGGGCGGGCGAACGCGATTGCCCGCGCGGGAGGCCCGGGCTAGAACACTGGCCCGAGACCAAGGGGGGCCGGATGGCTGCAGAGACCGACAAGGACCGCGCGGCTCCGCCGCTCCGGCACTGGCCGCCGCGCCAGCCCGTTCGCCCGCTGGCCTGCGTGACCATGGCCCGCAACGAGGCCTTCTTCCTCGAGATCTGGGCGCGCTACTACCTCGGCGAGGAGCCCGACGCGCAGCTCTACATCCTCGATCATGCCTCCTCGGAGGACGTGAAGCACGGGCTGGTGGAGCGCATCGGCCCTGCGGCGGAGCAGGCGATCCACGTCGTGCCGCTGCCGGACGTGCCCTTCGATGTCGAGTACAAGGCGGCGGCGCTGACGGCCTTCGCCAATACGCTCGTCCATTGCTTCGCGCAGGTCATCGCCAGCGATGCCGACGAGATCGTGCTGACGGCGCCGGGGGTGCGCGGCGGGCTCATGGATGTGCTCGGCCGCGTCAAGGGCCGCTGGCTCCGGCCGCTCGGCTACAACTTCCAGCAGATCGACGGGATCGAGGCGCCCTTCGACCCGGCGCGCCCGCTTCTGGAGCAACGGAGCTACGGGACCTTCTCGTCGGTCTTCACCAAGCCCGCCGTCTGGCGCGATTACAACGCCTTCGGCCCCGGACAGCACCGCTCCCAGCACCGGGCCGCCTTCACGAGGCAGCTCGTCCTCGCGCATCTGAAGAATATCGACGCGGGCGAGCACAACCGGCGGGCGGGGCAGCGCCGCGAGATCGCCTATTCGGATCACCATTGGGGCCGCGGCTACGGGCGGCAATGGCGGGGCGGCGGCACGCGGAAGGCGCTGCAGGCCCGCGAAGAAGAGCTCGCGGCGCTGCAGACCTATGGCGAGGTGGCGCCGGGCTTCATCGAAGAGCTCCGCGCCGCGGTCGCCGATGACGTGGCGCTGGTCGGCGCCACGGCCTGGTCCTCGCCCCTCACCCGCTTCGCCTGAGCCCGCGCCTTCGGCCCGTCTGGCTTGACTCCGGGGGCCCCGGCGCGTATTCGCCCGCCCATCCGGAAGCGCCACAGCCTTCCGGTCCCGGCCCTGGCCGGGATCGCCCCCCGTCAGCGAGTGTTCGCCCACGGGGGCGTTTGCCGTTTGCCGGGCCGCCCCCATATCGGGGGCTGTCCATGGATCAACCCCGGGGGAGCCCGCCGATGTTCGAGAACCTGTCCGACCGCCTCGGAGGCGTCTTCGACCGGCTGACCAAGCAGGGCGCCCTCTCGGAGGACGACGTCCGCACCGCGATGCGAGAGGTCCGCGTGGCGCTGCTCGAGGCCGATGTCTCGCTGCCGGTGGCGCGCAACTTCATCAAGGCGGTGGAGGCCAAGGCCACCGGCCAGTCCGTCACCAAGTCGGTCACGCCCGGCCAGCAGGTGGTCAAGATCGTCCATGACGAGCTGATCCATGTGCTGAAGGGTGACGACGACCCGGGCCAGCTCAAGATCGACAGCCCGCCGGCGCCGATCCTGATGGTGGGCCTGCAAGGCGGCGGCAAGACGACGACCACCGCCAAGATCGCCAAAAGGCTGAAGGAGCGCGAGGGCAAGAAGGTCCTCATGGCCTCGCTCGACGTGAACCGCCCCGCGGCCATGGAGCAGCTCGCCATCCTCGGCCAGCAGATCGGCGTCGACACGCTGCCCATCGTCAAGGGCGAAGACCCGGTGACGATCGCCAAGCGCGCCAAGACCCAGGCCAGCCTTGGCGGCTATGACGTCTACATGCTCGACACCGCGGGCCGGCTGCACATCGACCAGGAGCTCATCGCCCAGGCCGCCGCCGTCCGCGACGTGGCGCGGCCCCGCGAGACGCTGCTCGTCGTCGACGGCCTGACCGGCCAGGATGCCGTCAACGTCGCGACCGAGTTCGACGACAAGATCGGCGTGACCGGCGTCGTCCTCACCCGGATGGACGGCGACGGGCGCGGCGGCGCGGCCCTGTCGATGCGCGCCGTCACCGGCAAGCCGATCCGCTTCGTCGGCCTCGGCGAGAAGCTCGACGCCATCGAGACCTTCGACCCCGAGCGCATCGCCGGCCGCATCCTCGGCATGGGCGATATCGTGGCCCTCGTCGAGAAGGCGCAGCAGACGCTCGAGGCCGAGCAGGCCGAGCGGATGATCCGCCGCTTCCAGAAGGGGGCGTTCAACATGAACGACCTCAAGATGCAGCTCGAGCAGATGATCAAGATGGGCGGCATGGCCGGCCTCGCCGGCATGATCCCCGGCATGGGCAAGATGCAGAAGCAGGTCGCCGAGGCGGGGATCGACGACAAGATGCTCGCCCGGCAGATCGCCCTCATCAACTCGATGACCAAGAAGGAGCGGGCGAATCCCGACCTCCTTCAGGCGAGCCGCAAGAAGCGCATCGCCGCCGGCGCCGGCCTCGAGGTGCAGGAGCTCAACCGGCTCCTCAAGCAGCACCGGCAGATGGCCGATGTGATGAAGAAGATCGGCAAGGGCGGCAAGGGCGGGCTCCGCCAGATGGCCAAGCAGCTCATGGGCAAGGGCGGGATGCCTGGCATGCCCGAGGGCGGCATACCCGACATGAACGACCCCCGCGCCATGGAAGAGGCCGCCAAGGCGCTCGGCGGCATGCGGGGCATGGGCGGCGGCGGTCTGCCCGGGCTCGGCGGCGGCGGCCTGCCCCCCGGCCTTTCGGGCTTCGGCAAGAAGAAATGAGCACGCCACTCCCTTTCCCCCGGCTGGAGACGGAGCGGCTGGTCCTGCGCGGACCGTCCCGCGACGACTACCCGGCCTATGTCGCCTTCTGGGCCTCCGACCGGGCCCGCCACGAGGGCGGCCCGCGCGAGTCCGTGGGCGCGTGGGAGGATTACGCCGCCGCCTTCGGGCTCTGGCTGATCGAGGGCTACGGCTGCTGGGCGGTGGAAGAGAAGGCGACGGGCGCCTTCTGCGGCATCGTGGGGCTCAACCGGCGCATCGACTATCCCGAGGCCGAGATCGGCTGGACGCTGATGGAAGAGGCCGAGGGCCGCGGCATCGCCTTCGAGGCCGCCAGCGCCATCCTGCCCTGGATCTGGGCGGAGACCGCCCTGCCCTCCGTCACCGTCTATATCGACCCGGCGAACGCCCGCTCGATCTCGCTCGCGAGGCGCCTCGGCGCGGTGGAAGACCCGGAGGGCCTGCCGCCCGAGCCGGGCGATCTGGTGCTGCGCATCTCGCGGCCCGGGGAGGCGGCATGAGCCTCGTGCCCCATCTCACCTCCGAGCGGCTGAGCTACGGCGGCATTACCTGGCCGCATCAGGAGGCCTTCGCGGCCTTCTGCCTCTCCGAGCGGAGCCGCTTCCTCGGCGGGCCGACGGACGACCCGCGCGACGCCTGGGATTCGTCGATGATCCATTCCGGCCAATGGGCGCTGCGCGGCTACGGCACCTTCTGGCTGACCGAGACGGCCACAGGCCGCACGGCCGGGCGAGTCGGCCTCTGGCATCCGGTGAACCTCGACGAGCCCGAGCTCTCTTGGATCATCTTCGACGGGTTCGAGGGCAAGGGCTATGCCGAAGAGGCCGCCCGCCGCGTGCGCCGCTGGGCCTGGGAGGAGCGCGGCATCGGCCCGCTCCACAGCGATATCTCGCCGGACAACGCCCGCTCCATCGCGCTCGCCAAGCGGCTCGGCTGCACCTTCGAGGGCATGACGCGCTATCATTCCGGCAAGCCGGCCGAGGTCTGGCGCCACCCGCACCCGGCTGCGGAGGGCACGGCATGAAATGGCCCGCCCTCCCCCCGCTGCAGACCGAGCGTCTGGAGCTTCGCCTGCCGGGCCCGGACGACCTCGGCCCCGCCATTGCCTTCGGGCAATCGGAGCGCACGCGCTTCATCGGCGGCAGGACCGAGCCCTTCGGGGCCTATCGCGGCGTCCTGGCCAGCATCGGCCACTGGACCCTGCGCGATTACGGCATGTGGGCGGTGCATCTGCGCGAGACCGGCGAGATGATCGGCCGCATCGGCGTGATCTTCCACGACTTTCCGGGCGGCTGGACGGAGCCGGAGCTCGGCTGGCAGCTCTTCGACGGCTTCGAGGGCAAGGGCTATGCGCTCGAGGCGGCCCGCGCTGCCAAGGCGGATTACCACGCCCGCATCACGCGGCATCCGCTCATCAGCCATATCGACCCGAAGAACACCCGCTCCGCCGCCCTCGCCCGCCGCATGGGCGCCGAGATCGAGGGCGAGCGGCTGCTGATAGGCGACCCCGTGCAGGTCTGGCGCCATACGGGGCCGGAGGATTTGGCATGATCCCCGAGCTCGTCACCGAACGCCTGCGGCTCCGCGCGCCCGTGATAGAGGATTTCGCCCCCTATGCGGCCTTCTGCGCCTCACCGCGCGCCGCCCATATGGGCGGGCCTCATGATGCCGAGACGGCGTGGAACTGGTTCGCCTCCGACGTCGCGCAATGGCCGCTCCTCGGCCATGGCGCGCTGATGGTCGAGCGCTCGGAGGACGGCACGCTGCTCGGCCAGGTGGGCATCGCCCGGCCGCCGCATTTCCCCGAACCGCAGATCGGCTGGTTCGCCTTCAAAAGCACCGGCGAGGGCGGCGGCTATTTCGCTGAGGCGGCAGCGGCCCTGCTGTCCTGGGCCTTCGGGCCGCGCGGCATGGCAACGCTCGTCAGCTATATCCGGGCGGACAACCTGCGCTCGGCTCGGCTCGCCCGCCGTCTCGGCGCGGTGATCGACCGCGCGGCGCCCCTGCCGCCGGGCCTCCACAGCGATGTCTGGCGCTTCACGCGCGACGCGGGGGCCCCGGCATGATCGAGCGGCTCGAAACCCAGCGGCTGGTGCTCCGCCGCCCCAATGCCGGCGACTGGCCGGCGGCGCGCGAGTTCTTCCTCTCGCCCCGCTCCGCCGGGATCGGCGGGCCGGTGTCGGTCGGCGCCGCCTGGCGGGCGCTGGCGGCCGAAATCGGCCATTGGGAGATGCGCGGCTACGGCATGTGGGCCGTCACCCGCCGGGAAGAGGGGCACGACGACGACCGGGCCATCGGCCTCGTCGGCCCCTGGTTTCCCGCCGACTGGCCGGAGACGGAAGTGGGCTGGATGATCTGGGCGCCCGATGTCGAGGGCAAGGGCTATGCCTTCGAGGCCGCCCAGGCCGCCATTGCCCATGCCTGGGCGGTGCTGGGGTGGGAGACCATCGTCTCCTACATCGACCCGGACAACGCCCGCTCCATCGCGCTGGCCGAGCGGCTCGGCGCCGCTCATGACCCGCAGGCCGAGGTCCCGCGCCCCGACAAGCCCTGCCTCGTCTACCGCCACCCCCGCCCCGCTTCGGAGGCCACATGACCGACCCGACCCAACGCGCCGCCGCGCTCCTCGCCGAGCACCGCAGCAGCATCGACAGGCTCGATGCCATCCTCGTCTTCACGCTGGCCGAGCGTTTCAAGCACACCCAGGCGGTGGGCAAGCTCAAGGCCGAGCACGCCTTGCCGCCGTCCGATCCCGCGCGCGAAGCCGCGCAGATCGCCCGGCTCACCGATCTTGCGGAGGGGGCCGATCTCGACCCCGCCTTCGCCAAGAAGTTCCTGGCCTTCATCATCCAGGAAGTCATCAAGCACCACGAACAGCAACAAGCCTGAGGGCCGAAGGCCCTCGCCCAGCGCCATCAAAGGAGACCACACATGGCCATGAAAATTCGCCTCGCCCGCGGCGGCTCGAAGAAGCGCCCGCATTATTCCATCGTCGCCTCCGACAGCCGGATGCCGCGCGACGGCCGCTTCATCGAGAAGCTCGGCACCTACAACCCGCTCCTGCCCAAGGACAGCGAAGACCGCGTGAAGATGGATGTCGAGCGCGTGAAGCACTGGCTCGGCCAGGGCGCCCAGCCGACCGACCGCGTCAGCCGCTTCCTCGAAGCCGCCGGCGTCACCGAGAAGAAAGAGCGCGCCAACATGAAGAAGGCTGTCCCCGGCAAGGCCATGCAGGAGCGCGCCGAGAAGAAGGCCGCCCGCGCCGCCGAGGCCGAGGGTTCCGACGCTGCCGCGCAGGTCGAGGCCAACGAGGCGGCCGAGAAGGACGCCGCCGAGTGAGCGACAGCCGCGTCATCATCGGCGCGGTGGCCGGCGCCTTCGGCGTCAAGGGCGAGGTGCGGCTGAAGAGCTTCTGCGCCGAGCCCGAGGCGATTGCCGATTACGTGCCGCTGACGACGGACCGGGGGGAGGTCTTTCCCTCGGTCCGGCTCACCGGGCGCACCTCCGGCGCCCTGACGGCCCGGCTGGACGGGATCGCGACCAAGGAGCAGGCCGATGCCCTGAAGGGCACGCAACTCTATGCCGAGCGCTCCCGCCTGCCGGATCTGCCGGAGGATGAATATTACCACGCCGACCTGATCGGCCTGCCGGTCTTCGATTCCGGCGGGGAGGAGATCGGCCGCGTCCATGCGATCTACGATCACGGGGCGGGGGACCTTCTCGAAATCAAGCGCAAGGGCGGCAAGCCGCTGCTGCTGCCCTTCACCAAGGCGGTCGTGCCCACGGTCGACCTCGCCGCCGGGCGGCTGGTCGCCGATCCGCCGGAAGAGAGCGAGTAGCGCGCCCGCCCGGTATGGGCGGGCCGCGCCTTCAGAACCGCACCTCGTAAAGCCCGAAACCGTTCCGCACGAGCCCGAGCGAGCGGATGTGGCTCGGCGCGTCGGGCCCCTTCAGCACCTCCACCGCCGCCGGCGCCGTCTGGAAGATGGCCCTCGTCCGCGGCAGCGAGGTGAAGCGCCAGACCCGCCGCGCCACCGAATGCACGGGCGAGCCGAGGCGGACGTAATCGGCGATGATATCCCTCAGCGACTGCCGGCTCTCGGCCAGCACGCGGCCCTGCCGCACCATGCCGAAGCCGGCGCTGCCGCCGATCCGGTAGGAATTCGTCGCCACCACCAGCCGCATCTCCGGCGTGACCTCGGTGCCGTCCGCCAGCCGGATATGGCTGACCCGATGCGCCGAGGGCGTCAGCAACATGCCGGCCGCATCGCACATCGGCGGCCGCGTCGGGTCGATCTCGTAGGTCAGCCCGTCGAGCACGTCGAAGATATAGGGCGGGCAATCGGCGTCGATCAGCGGCTGGTTGCTCTCGCCCATCCTCAGCTGCGTGAAGATCGAGGCGGATCGCTCCAGCCAGCGGGCCACGTCGCGCCCCGTCATCTCCACCACCACCATGCGGTTGGGATAGGCATAGAGCTCTGCCGCATGGCGCAGCGCCAGCGGCCCCTCGGGGATGTCGACGTAATTGCCGGGCCCCTTGTGCCCGCCCGAGCGCATCGGGCTGTGCGCGCAGAGGATCGGCAGGCCCTGCTCGGGCAGGTCGGCCAGCAGCCGCTCGGCGGTGTCGCGCATCGCATCCGTCGCCAGCGTCAGGCAGGGGTCGGGCGCCGCGAGGGCGAAATAGGACTGCAGCCGCCCCTCCAGCCGGCCGATCGGGCGGCGCACCTCTTCCTGCGTTGCGTGGTGGGCGGGGGCGGCGAGCTTGGTGATGTAGGGGTCGGGCTCGGGCAGCGAGCCGTCGATGCCGCGGAGCGGAAAGAGCCGCGAGGCATGGCGCACCACCGACCAGCGGCCCGACCGCCGCACCAGCGCCAGGTCGATCACCGCCAGATGCGAGCCGAAGGCGCCGGGCATGGCCGCCGGCCGCCCGTGGATCGTGCCGGCGTCATGATCCACCGGGCCGTGCCGCGGCCCCCCCGGCCGGGGGAAGATCCGGTGCGTATGCCCGCAGATCAGCGCGTCGATCCCCTCCTGCGCGGCGAGGGGCACCGAGGCATTCTCCCGCCCCGGCTCGTAATCGGCACTGCCGATCCCGGAATGCGACAGCGCCACCACGATCTCGGCCCCCGCCGCCTTCAGCCGCGGCAGATGCGCCTGCGCCGCCTCGACGATGTCGCGCGTCGCGATGCTGTTGCCGAGGTGCTGCCCGTCCCAGAGCGCGATCTGCGGCGGCGCGAAGCCGATGACGCCGACCTTCAGCGGCCGCCGCATCCCGTTGCCGGTGACGATCTCGCGGTCGATCACCACGAAGGGCGGCACGAGGGGATCGTCGCTCTCCGGCTGGTTGCCGAGGCGGCGGACCACATTGGCCGAGACCGCAGGAAAGTTGGCCTGGCCCAGCGCCGCCTCCAGATAGTCGATCCCGTAGTTGAACTCGTGATTGCCCAAGGTCACCGCGTCATAGCCGAGAAGGTTCATCGCCCCGATCATCGGATTGGCCATCGGCCGGCCCGCCTCGGCCAGCTCGGCAAGGAAATCCGACATCGGGTTGCCCTGCAGGAAGTCGCCATTGTCGAAGAGAAAGGCATTGGGGGCGCCAGAGCGGGCGCGGCGGACGAGCGTCGCGCAGCGGGCAAGGCCGATGGGCGGGTCCTCGGTGTCGGTGAAGTAATCCCAGGGGAGCAGGGTCATGTGCAGGTCCGACGTCGCAAGGATGCGGACGTGGGCGGTCTCCCCCGCCGTCGTTGCGATACCTGTGCTCACCTGCGGCATTCGCCAACCTACCGCCGCTCAACCACTACATGCAAAACATGGCAAGTCCTGTCGCTGGCGTCCATCGCCCATTGCGAGGAGAGCGCCGCAGCGTTGCACCCTTTCCTGCCCCGCCGGCCCGTGGCAGGAAGCGGCATGAGACGCGCCGAGACGGTCACCTTCTCCACCTCCGGGCTCGACAGGGCCGCCATGCTCCGCAGTGACGAGGCGCGTCAGGCGGCGCTCTGGGCCGAGGGGCGCGTGCTGCCGCTCTGGCGCGGGCGGCCGCTGGCGGCGGACGGCGAGCCCTGCCTCCTGCCGCCCCGGGTGGTGCTGGAAGAGGGGCCGCGCGTCTTTCTCGGCCGCGGCGAGGACGGGGTGCCGCTCTTCGCGGTCGACATCGCCGACTGGCCGGGGGCGGAGGCGCCGGAGGGCGGCTTCGGCGATGCCTCCGAGCACCGCCACCCGGACCTGCCGGAGGGGGCCTTCACCGAGCTCCGCCGGCTGATGCCGGGCCTGACGGCGCGCGGCGCCGAGCTTGCCGCCACGTCCCGCGCGCTCTTCGAATGGCACCGCTCCCACCGCTTCTGCGCCCGCTGCGGCGCCGAGAGCGCCATGGTCGCCGCCGGCTGGGAGCGGCGCTGCCCGGCCTGCGGCGGCGCGCATTTCCCCCGCACCGATCCGGTGGTCATCATGCTGGTGACAAAGGGCAATTCCCTGCTCCTCGGCCGCTCCCCCGCCTGGCCGGAAGGGATGTTCTCGCTCCTCGCCGGCTTCGTCGAGCCGGGCGAAAGCCTCGAGGCCGCCGTCCGCCGCGAGGTGATGGAGGAGACGGGCGTCAGGATCGGGCCGGTCGATTACCTCGCCAGCCAGCCCTGGCCCTTCCCCACCTCGCTCATGTTCGGCTGCATCGGGCAGGCGGAGACGAAAGAGTTCACCCTCGACCCCGCCGAGATCGCCGAGGCGCTCTGGGTCAGCCGCGAGCGGCTGGCGGAGGTCTTCGCGGGCAAGGATCCTCAGATCCGCCCGCCCCGCCCCGGCGCCATCGCCGGGTTCCTCATGTGGCACTGGCTCGCCGACCGGCTGGATTGACCTTCGCCCCCGCGCTTGTCATCACCCGGGGGACGCCAGCCAAGGAGCCGCCATGGACCTGTCCGCCGAAGCCGAGATCGCCGCGCCCGCCCCTTGGGTCTTCGACCAGCTCGCCGATTTCGCCCGCTTCGAGCAGCTCGCCCGCGAGCGCGGCACCCGCGTGGAGCGGATGGCCGAGGCCGGCGCGCCGGTCGGGCCGGGCACGAGCTGGGATATCCATGTCACCTTCCGCGGCCATGAGCGGCATCTGAAGCCGCGCGTCACCCGCTGGTCGCCGCCGGAGGGCTATCAGCTCACCTCGGCCTCGCAGGGGCTGGTGCTGACCGTCGATGTGGCGCTGACGCCGAAGGGCGAGCGGTCGACGGGGCTGCGCCTCAGCGTCTCGGCCGAGGGCAAGTCGCTGAAGACGAAGGTGTTCCTCACATCGCTCAGCCTCGGCCAGGGCCGGATGACGGCGCGCCTGCAGGAGCGGGTGAACGGCTATGCCGAGACGCTCTCGCAGCGCTACCCGGGCGCGGGCGCCTAATCCGGCACGTTGTCGATGCCCGAGCCGCCGAGCGGGTGGCAACGGGACAGGCGGCGGAGTGCCAGCCAGCCGCCCTTGAGGCCGCCGTGCTTCTCCAGCGCCTCCAGCGCATAGGCCGAGCAGGTGGGCGTGTAGCGGCAGCCATGGCCGACCCAGGGCGAGCCGACGAGCCGATAGGCGCGGACGGGCAGCGACAGCGCATAGGCGAAGGGCGTCACGCCGCGGCCTCGTGGAGTTCAGCGAGGGCGCGGGCGAGGTCGTCCTTGAGGAGGGAGAAATCCCGGCTGGCGGTGCTGCCGGCCTTGCCGATCAGCACGTAATCCCAGCCGGGCCGGCCGTGGGCGGGAATCACCTCGCGCGCCAGGGCGCGCAGCCGGCGCTTGGCGCGGTTGCGCGCCACGGCATTGCCGACCTTCTTGGAGCAGGTGTAGCCGACGCGGATCTGGCCGTCGTCCTCGTCCGGGGCAGGCTCGGACACTTCAGCGTCCCGCGGCCGCCCCTGCAGCACGAAACCGCGCGAGAAGGCACGGCCCCCTCGCGCGGTTCTGAGAAATTCAGCGCGGCTCCTGAGGGTCGCGGGCGCCCCTCCGGCGGCCAAGATCAGGCCGACAGAACCTTGCGGCCGCGCGCGCGGCGGGCGTTCAGCACCTTGCGGCCGGCCTTGGTGGCCATGCGGGCGCGAAAGCCGTGGCGCGCCTTGCGGACGCGGTTGGAAGGCTGGAACGTGCGTTTCATCGCGGCTCTCCGTCACATCAGGGGCCGCACCGGCAGCGAGGCTCGCAGCCGGGGCCCTGTCATTCGAAGCCCGTCGTCTAAGGGGTGACGATTGGTCTGTCAACGCCCGGGGGGCGGATTCCGGCGCGGATTCGGCGCCCCGCTCACCGCCAGTAGAAAAAGCCGTCCCCCGCGCGGGAGAGGAGCTCGGCAGCGAGGTCGCGCCCCATGGCGGCGGCCTGCTCGGCGGGGCCGGAGGTCTCGCCGGCATGGGCCTCGGACCCGTCGGGCTTGAGGATTTCGCCGCGCAGCCGGAGCGTCCCGCCCGACAGCTCGGCCAGCCCGGCGATGGGCGTCTCGCAGGAGCCGTCGAGCGCTGCAAGGAAGCCGCGCTCGGCCGCGAGGCGCGTGCCGGTCTCGCGGTGGTGCAGCGGCTCCAGCAGCGCCGCCACGCGCGAATCGTCCGCCCGGCGCTCGATGCCGATGGCGCCCTGCGCGACGGCGGGCAGCATCACGTCGGGGGTGATCGGCGCCGCGGGGACGGTATCCGCCATCTCCAGCCGGTTGAGGCCGGCCATGGCGAGGAAGGTCGCCTCCGCCACCTCTTCCCTCAGTTTCCGCAGCCGCGTCTGCACGTTGCCGCGGAACTCCACCACCTGCAGGTCGGGCCGCCGCACCAGAAGCTGCGCCCGGCGGCGGAGGCTGGAGGTGCCGACGGTGGCGCCCTGGGGCAGCGCCGCCAGCGCATCGTGGGAGAGCGAGACGAAGGCGTCCCGCACATCCTCGCGCGGCAGGTGGCAATCGAGCGTCAGCCCCTCGGGCTGCAGGACCGGCATGTCCTTCATGGAATGGACGGCGATGTCGAGCTCGGCGCGGATCAGCCCCTCCTCGATCTCGCGGGTGAAGAGCCCCTTGCCACCCAGCTCCTTCAGCGCACGGTCCTGAACGCGGTCGCCGGTGGTCTGCACGATGACGACCTCGAAGGCCTCCATCGGCAGGTCCCAGGCCTCCATCAGCCTGTGGCGCGTCTCATGCGCCTGGGCGAGCGCGAGCGGCGAGCCGCGGGTGCCGATGCGAAGGGGCGAGGCGGGAGAGGGACGATCAGACATGGGCGGGAGGGCTAGGCCGAAGCCGGCGACTTGACAAGCCCCGGCCCGGGCGGGACGAGAGCCCCATGGAAGGAACCCCCATGACCGAGACGAAGGCCCTTTTGCGGGCATTGGCTGGCGAGGTGCTCCCCACCCCGCCGATCTGGATGATGCGGCAGGCCGGGCGCTACCTGCCGGAGTACCGCGAGACCCGCGCGCAGGCCGGCGACTTTCTGTCGCTGTGCTACGCGCCCGATCTCGCCGCCGAGGTGACGCTGCAGCCGATCCGCCGCTACGGCTTCGACGCCGCGATCCTCTTCGCCGACATCCTGCTTCTGCCGCAGGCGCTGGGGGCAAAGCTCTGGTTCGAGCCGGGCGAAGGGCCGCGGCTCGATCCGGTGACGACGGCGGAGGAGCTGGCCGCGCTCCGCCCGACTGCGGCGATCCACGACACGCTCGGCCCGGTCTACGACACGCTGCAGATCCTCACGCGGGAGCTGCCGGCCGAGACGGCGCTCATCGGCTTCGCCGGGGCGCCCTGGACCGTCGCCACCTATATGATCGCCGGGCGCGGCACGCCCGATCAGGGTCCGGCCCACAAGCTGCGGGTGGAGGACGAGGCGACCTTCGGCGGCATCATCGAGCGGCTAACCGAGGCAACGGTCGAATATCTCTCCGCCCAGGTGGAGGCCGGGGCCGAGGTGGTGAAGCTCTTCGATTCCTGGGCCGGCTCGCTCGAGGGCGATTCCTTCGAGCGCTGGTCCCTGGCGCCGATGCGCGAGATCACCGCCGCGCTGAAGGCCCGCCATCCGGGCCTGCCGGTCATCGCCTTCCCCCGCGGGGCCGGCACCCGCTTCGAGGGCGCCCATGAGGCCATCGGCGCGGATTGCATCGCGCTCGACGACGGCGTCACCGCCGATTGGGCCGCCGCGCATGTGCAGCCCGCGGGCTGCGTGCAGGGCAACCTAGCCTCGCGCCACATGGTGACGGGCGGCGAAGCGTTGGTGGACGAGACGAAGGCCATCGTGAAGGCCTTTTCCAAGGGGCCCCATATCTTCAATCTGGGGCATGGAATCACTCCCGACGCCGACCCCGAGAATGTGGCCTTGATGATTGAGACGATCCGCGGAACAGCCTGACCCAGAGGGGCGTTGCTGAGCCATGCTCGGCAGCGCCGACATCGATCGCAGCGCCTTCGCGCCGCTGCCCCGGCCGGACGGGCCCGAGGGCGGGACCCGCCGCACGGGCGTCGAGCTCGAATTCGCGGGCCTGACGGAGGCCGAGGCGGCGGAGCTGGCCGCCGAGGTGCTGGGCGGCGATGTCGAGCCGGCGGGCGCCCGCGAGTTTCGCGTCACCGGCACGATGATCGGCGCGCTCAAGGTCTATCTCGACACCGCCTACCGGAGCGCCAGGGGCCCCCTCGCCGAGGCGGGGCTCGACCTCGCCCGGGCGCTGGTGCCGGTGGAGATCGTGACCGAGCCGCTTCTGCCCGATGACCTGCCGGTGCTCGACACGCTCCGCGAGGCGCTGCGCCAGGCCGGCGCCGAGGGCTCGCAATCGGCGGCGCTCTACGGCTTCGGCCTGCATCTCAACCCGGAGATCCCGGGGCAGGAGGTGGAGGACATCCTGCCCATCGTCACCGCCTATGGCCTTCTCGAGGACTGGCTGCGCTATGACGACCCGATCGACCCGGCCCGGCGGGTCCTGCCCTTCTCCGACCCCTGGCCGCGCGGCTTCACCGACGCGCTGGCGGAGGCGGAGGGCTGGAGCCTCGATGACCTGACGGCGGTCTATCTGGAGCATGTGCAGAGCCGCAATCGCGGGCTCGACCTCTTGCCGGTGCTGGCGACGCTTCGCCCCGCGAAGGTGCGGGCGGCGCTCGTCGAGCGGAGCGCGGTGAAGCCGCGGCCCGCCTTCCATTACCGCCTGCCCGACAGCCGCGTGAACGCGGCGGGCTGGCGCATCGCCTATGAGTGGAACCGCTGGGTGATCGTCGAGCGCCTCGCCGGAGAGCCGGAGCTGCTGGCGGAGCTCAGGAGCCGCTGGCGGGCGCATCGGCGCGATGTCTTCTCGACCATCGCCGACTGGCGGCGCTTCAGCGGCAATCTGGTGATGAGCCGGGGGCTGGCGCCTTGAGTGCCCCGCCCGGGGCGACCCCCTGGCACGAACGGCCCCGCATCGCGGTGACGACCTCGGCCCGCTCCGGCTGGCGGATCTTCCCGCTGGTGGCGCTCAACATCCTGGTGACGGGTGGCCGGGCGGTGCGCTGGGGCGCCGGGCGGCCGGCGGATCTGAAGGATGTTGACGGGGTGATCATCGGCGGCGGAGACGACATCTCGGCCGATGTCTATGCCGGCGAGGTGGTCACCTCGGCGCGGATCGACCCCGAGCGCGACGCGCTGGAGCGGGCGCTCATCGCCGGCGCCGCCGCGCGGGGGATGCCGCTCCTCGGCATCTGCCGGGGGGCGCAGATGCTGAACGTGGCCACGGGCGGCACGCTCGACCGGGATGCCTATCGCACCTACACGCGCTCGAAGCGCGTCTACACGATCCTGCCCCGCAAGACCGTGCGGATCTGCGAGGGCAGCCGGCTGGAGCGAATCGCCGGCGCAGCGCCGATGCGGGTGAACGCGCTCCATTCCCAGGCTGTGGACCGGCTGGGAGAGGGGCTTCGCGTCGCAGCGCGCGACCTCGGCGGCATGGTGCAGGGGGTGGAGCGGGTGGCCGACCCCTTCGCGCTCGGCGTCCAGTGGCACCCCGAGCACCTGTGGTACGCGCGGCGGCAGCGGGCAATCTTCCGGGCGCTGGTGACGGCGGCGCGGGCCTATGCAGCCGGGCGGGGCCAGGTGGCGGAGGTGGAGCGCGAGATGCGGGCGGCGCGCCGGCCCTGAGTGCGGGGGCGGGGGGCCAGCCCCCCGCAGCCCCCCGGCATATTTTCGGCCAGATGAAGGAGGCGGGTCAGACCCATTTCGCCAGCGGCGGCAGGCTCATCAGCACGGCGTCGGGATCGTGCGAGGTGGCGAGGCCGAATTTCGTGCCGCGGTCGTAGACGAGGTTGTATTCGGCATAGAGCCCCCGGTGGACGAGCTGCGCCTCGCGGTCGGCCTCCGTCCATTCCGTCTCGCGGCGGCGCTCGGCGAGCGGCAGCCAGGCGGGCAGGAAGGCGCGGCCGATGCTCTGGATGAGGGCGAAATCCGCCTCCCAGTCGCCGGTGGCATGGTCATCGAGGAAGATGCCGCCGACGCCGCGGGCGCGGCCGCGGTGGGGGATGTAGAAATACTCGTCCGCCCATGCCTTGAGGCGGGGGTAGAGGTCGCGCCCATGGGGGGCGAGCGCCTCTTCCTGCACGGCATGGAAATGCGCCGTGTCCTCGTCATAGGGCAGCGCCGGGTTGAGGTCGCTGCCGCCGCCGAACCACCAGGCGCCGGGCGTCCAGAACATGCGGGTGTTCATGTGGACGGCGGGGACATGCGGGTTCACCGGATGCGCGACGAGCGAGATGCCGGAGGCCCAGAAGCGGGGATCCATCTCGATGCCGGGCACGCCGCGCGCCGCCATGCTGGCGATGGCGGGGGCGCCGAGGATGCCCTTTACGGCGGAGACATTGACGCCGACCTTCTCGAACACCCGGCCGCCGCGCATCACGCTCATGAGCCCGCCGCCGCCATCCTCGCCCTCGGCGCCCCGGCGCGTCTCGCGCAGCTCGAAGCGTCCGGCGGGGGCCTCGCCCGGCTGGCTGTCTTCCAGCGCCTCGAAAGCAGCGACGATCTCGTCCCTGAGCTGGCGGAACCAGGCGGCCGCGCGGGCCTTTTCGCCCTCCATGGGCTCGTCTTCGCTCATCGCGGCCTCCGATATTGAATAACCGCCGCCTTGTGGCGCAAACCGGCGGGGAACCCAAGACCCGGGAGCCCCCCATGCGCCGCCTCATCCTTTCCCTGCCGCTTCTCGCCCTTGCCGCCTGCGGCACGCCGCAGGAGCAATGCATCAACCGTGCCGCGCAGGAGCTGCGGACGCTCGACCGGCTGATCGACCAGACCGCCGCGAATCTCGACCGCGGCTTCGCGCTCGAGACGCGGCAGGAGCTCGTCACCCGCCCGCGGCTCTGCGGCGGCATGACCGAGGACGGCCAGTCGATCACCTATCAATGCGAGCGGACCGAGACGGTGGACCGGCAGGTGCCGGTGGCCATCGACCTCAATGCCGAGCGCGCCAAGCTGGCGTCGCTGCGCGAGCGGCGGGGGCAGATGGCGGGCGAGGTGCAGGGGCAGGTCGCGGCCTGCCGGGCGGCCTACCCGGAATAGGCCGCTTCAGAAGGCCGAGCAGGCGGCGGGGTCGAGAAGGCTCCGCCCGCCGTCCACCGTCAGCACCTGGCCGGTGATGAAGCCGGCGCCTTCGGACGCGAGGAACTGCACCGCCTCCGCCAGCTCGCGGGGCGAGGCGATGCGGCCGAGCGGCGTCCGCCCGATGACGCGGGCGCGCATCTCCTCGTCGTCCTTCAGCCGCTCGTGGAGCGAATGGCTCATGACCGAGCCGAAGGAGACGGCGTTGACGCGGATGCGCTCCGGCGCCAGCGCCACGGCCATCGAGCGGGTCATCTGCTCCAGCGCGGCATTCGAGACGGAATAGGCCAGGAGCTCCGGATGCGCCATGCGCGCCGCGATGGTGGAGATGTTGACGATGGAGCCGCGCGGCCCCTCGTCGCCCGGCTCGAGCTTGATCATCTTCTTGGCGACGATGCGGCTCAGCTGCAGCGAGGCCATCATGTTCTGCTCGATCATGATCGCCACCGAATTGTCCTCGGGGTCGAAGAGCTGCGTCGGCACGATCTGGCGGGCGGCGTTGACGAGGATGTCCACCCCGTCGAAGGCGTCGATGGAAAGCGACAGGAGGTTGGCGATGGTCAGCTTCTCGCGCAGGTCGCCGGCGAAGATGCGCGCGGCGCTGCCCTCGTGGGCCACATCGCCCAGCTCGGCGTTCAGCCCTTCTTCATCCCTGTCGACAAAGATGACATTGGCGCCTTCCTCGAGGAAGTGCAGGCCGATGGCCAGGCCCACGCCATGGGCGCCACCGGTAACGATGGCGGTCTTGCCGTCGATCGAGAAGCTCATGTCTGCCTCCGTCCCTCCTGGGGACCTTAAGCGAAGTTCACCGCCGCGGGCGAGTCGCGCGGAAGAGTTTGAAGGCGGTATCGCCGCCAATGTCTTCGACGCGCGAAAAAGCGGCATCGAGGGCGGCCTCGTAGGGAAGATGCCGGTTGGCCACAAGCCATAGCTGGCCGCCCGCCGTGAGATTCCGCCGCGCGGCGGCAATGAAGGCCTGCCCGAGGCCGGGATCGCCCGCCCGGCCGGAATGGAAGGGCGGGTTCATGACGATGCCGCTGTAGGCCTCCGGCGCGGTGAAGGTCGTCACATCCTCCCAGAGGAAGCTGGCGCGCGGGTCGGTGACGTTGAGCCGGGCGCAGTCGAGCGCCAGCGCCTCCGCCTCCACCAGATCGAGCGCTTCCACCCCCCGCCGCTCCAGGATGGCGCGGGAGAGATAGCCCCAGCCGGCGCCGAAATCGGCCATGCGGGAGGGGAGCTTCGGCGGCAGCGCCTCGGCCAGCAGCGCCGAGCCGCGGTCGATCTTGTCCTCCGAGAAGATGCCGGGCTGGCGGAACCAGCCGTCCTCGGCCTCGGCCGGCCCGGTGCCGGCGAAATCCGCCATCGCCTCGCCGGGGGACATGACGAAGAGCCGCCCGTGGTCGCGCGTGTCGGAGCCGAGCTCGCCGAGCCGCTTGCGCGCCTCGCGCCAGAGCGAATCGACGCCATGGGTCTTCGGCCCGTCGACGGCGACCACGGGGGCGCGCGCCGCCGCCTCGGCGATAAGCGCCCGGGCGAGGGCCTTCGAGCGCGGCAGATAGACCAGCGCCAGCGCCGCCGCGCCGCCCTCGCCCATCCGGTAGCCCGCCGCCTGCCAGTAGCCGGCCTCGGCGCGGTTGCCCGTCTCGATGCGCACCTGCTCCACCGGCAGGCCGGCGAGGTCGGCCCCGACCGGCGGGCGCATCACGAGAATCTCTCCCGTTTCGGGAATGCTCAACAGGCCCTCGTCGAGGGCCGCGGACAGGCGTGAGGATGCCATGAGGTTGCGGCCCTCCCGGGGCCTATTCCTTTTCCATCGTGCATTGCAGCGGATGCTGGTTGCGCTGGGCGAAATCCATCACCTGCGCGACCTTGGTCTCTGCAATCTCGTAGGAATAGACGGCCACGACGGCCACGCCCTTCTTGTGCACGGTCAGCATTAGCTCGAAGGCCTGGGCATGGGTCATGCCGAAGAAGCGCTCGAGCACATGCACGACGAACTCCATGGGCGTGTAGTCGTCGTTGAGGATCAGCACCTTGTAGAGCGGCGGACGCTTGGTCTTCGCGCGGGTCTCGACCTTGATGCCGACGTCACCGCCGTCATCATCCCCGCCTTCCGCCATCATGTAGAAATCGGCCAGCATTGTCCGTTTTCGTCTCGCCCGTCGCATTGGATGTGTCCGCGTTATATAGGGGCTCGCGCGCGGCTGCAAAGGCCGGTTTGCAAGGGAATCGGGGATGGCCGCTCAGGATCCGGTTTTCGGCTTCGATGCCGACGACACGCTCTGGCACAACGAGAAGTTCTTCCGCCTGACCCAGGGCCGCTTCGCCGAGCTCCTTGCCGATCATGCCGAACCCGAGACGCTGGAGGCGCGGCTCCTCGCCGCCGAGCGGCGGAACATCGGGCATTACGGCTTTGGAATCAAGGGCTTCACGCTATCGATGATCGAGACGGCGCTGGAGGTGACGGGCAATCGCGTGCCCGGCGAGGTCATCGCCGAATTGCTCGCCGCCGGGCAGGAGATGCTGCGCCATCCCATCGAGCTCCTCCCCGGGGCGGTGGCGGCGGTGGCGGCGCTGGCCGAGCGGGGGCGCGTGGTGCTCATCACCAAGGGCGACCTGCTCGACCAGGAGCGCAAGCTGGCGCAATCGGGGCTGGGGGAGGCCTTCGATTCCGTCGAGATCGTCTCGGACAAGACCGAGGCGACCTATGCCCGCGTCTTCGCCGGGGCCGGCTTCGCGCTGATGGCAGGCAATTCGATGAAATCCGACGTGCTGCCGGCCCTCGCCGCAGGCGCGCATGGCGTCCATGTGCCGCATGAGACGACCTGGGCGCTGGAGGAGGCCGATGACCCGGCGCAAAGCCCGCTCTTTCATCGCATTGCGGCCCTCGGCGAGCTGCCACGCCTCGTAGATAGACTCATTTAGAGGCAATTTTTCGCTGGCGATTTGATGGGCGACTCAACAACTAGGGGGCCGCCCAGACCACCACACCATATCTGCGAAGCACATGAGCTTCAGCACGGAACTTTTTGAGAAAAGGGGTGTTTCCGGCCCCCTGACCCCATGCTAGCGTCAGTCTCAATCAAGCGGCATCCGCCAAAGAAGTGGAGTCGCGAGGCAGTAAAACGGGCAGTGAAAAAATGCCGAACACCAGTCTGCGGACGGCCCGGTTGGGCCTGCTGATTCTGTTCATGCTATTCGCCGCCGCACTGGCGCCGACGGCAGGACGATCAGCCCCCTACGCCGCCTATGTCATGGACGCGCGCACCGGCGAGACCCTCTACGAGGAAAACGCCAACACGAGGCTCCATCCCGCCTCGCTCACCAAGATGATGACGCTCTACATCGCCTTCCAGGCGGTGCAGCGCGGCGAGATCAGCCTCGATACCGAGATCCGCATCACCGAAGAGGCCGACCGGCAGGAATGCTCCTGCCTCGGCGTCTCGGCCGGCTCGTCGATCCGGCTGCGCTACCTGATCCGCGCCGCCGCCATCCGCTCCGCCAATGACGCGGCGACGGCGATCGGCATCGGCATTGCCGGCAGCTCGGAGGCCTTCGCCCGCCGGATGAACGCCACGGCGCGGGCGATGGGGATGAACAACACCACCTTCGTCAACATGAACGGGCTGACCGCCGACGGCCACATGTCCACCGCGCGGGACATGTCGATCCTCGGGCGGCACCTGATCTACGATTTTCCCCAGTATTACAATCTGTTCTCCCGCCGCTCCGCCGATGCCGGCATCGCCACCGTGTCGAGCACCAACCGGCGCTTCCTCGACAGCTACCCGGGCGCCGACGGCATCAAGACGGGCTATACCCGCGCCGCCGGCTACAACCTGACCGCCTCGGCCCAGCACGGCAACGTGCGCATCATCGCCACGGTCTTCGGCGGCACCTCCACGGCGCAGCGCACCACGAAGATCACCGAGCTCCTCAATCTCGGCTTCAACCGCGCCCCGGCCAATGCCCGGCTGAACCGGCCCGAACCGCCGCCGGCGGTGACGCTTCGCGAGGGGGCCGATCTGGTGGCGACGGCGCCGCCGGGCGCGGCCGCGATCCCGGGCGCCGCGGCGCGGACCATCCGCGTCTCAGGCATCGTCAACCGCTCGCTCCGCCCGATGGCGCGGCCGGGCGGCGCGGGCACGGGCGGCGAGGCGGCCCTCCTGGCCAGTGCCGGCGCCGAAGCCGGGCCGGATGCCATCGCCCAGGCGCTGGCCGATGCGATCATCGCCGAGGCGAGCGAGGCCCCGGGGCCCGATGCCGTCGCTGCCCCGGACGGGACGCTCGTCGTCGCGGCCTCGATGCCCGCCCCGTCGGAATACGCGCCGGTCGAGGCTCCGGCGCCGCCCGCGCGGCCGGCAGAGCTCATCATGACCGCCGAGGCAATCGAGCCCGGCGCCCTTCCCGATGCCGAGCCCGAGATCGTGACGCGCCTGTCCACCTCCGGCGGCCATACCTGGGGCATCAACGTCGGCCGCTATGCCTCCCGCGGCGAGGCCGAGCGGGTGCTGATCCGCGTCGCGCTCGGAGAGACGACGACGCTCGAAGGCTCGCTCCGCCGCGTCGTGCAATCGGCCACGGGGTTCGACGCGAACTTCATGGGGCTGACGCGCGAGGGAGCCGACCTCGCCTGCCGCCGGCTTCAGGCGCGGGGCACGACCTGCTTCATGATCGGCGAGGCGAGCTGAGCCCGGGCGCTGATCTAGGTTGAGAGGCTGGGGGGCTGTCTGCCCCCCCAGACCCCCCTGAAGGGTATTTGGAAAGGGGCATTAGGCAGGGAGCGCGAGCTTTGTAGCTCAGCGCACGAAGGCGGCGTCCATCAGCTCGCGGGTGTAGGGGTGCTGCGGGGCGTCGAAGATGGCGTCGGCCGGGCCTTCTTCCACCACATCCCCCTGTTTCATCACCATGATCCGGTGGCTGAGGGCGCGGACGACCTTCAGATCGTGCGAGATGAAGAGATAGGCGAGCCCGTGCCGCTTCTGCAGGTCGCGCAGCAGATGCACGATCTGCACCTGCACCGACATGTCGAGCGCCGAGGTCGGCTCGTCGAGCACGATCAGCTTCGGGCGGAGGATCAGGGCGCGCGCCACGGCGATGCGCTGGCGCTGGCCGCCGGAGAATTCGTGCGGGTAGCGATCCATCGTCGCCGGGTCGAGCCCGACCTCGGCCATGATCTCCGCCACCAGCCGGCGCTTGTCGGTGCCCTCGGGCGCGCCATGGACGCCGAGCCCCTCGGAGATGATCTCCGCCACCGTCATGCGGGGTGAGAGCGAGCCGAACGGGTCCTGGAAGACGATCTGCATCTCCTTGCGATGCGGGCGCATCTGCCGGGGGGAGAGTTCGTCGAGCCGGTTTCCGAGGAAGACCATCCGTCCTTCGCAGTCGATCAGCCGCAGGATCGCCAGCGCCAGTGTCGTCTTGCCGGAGCCGCTTTCGCCGACGATGCCCAAGGTCTCGCCGGAGCGGATCGTCAGCGTCGCGTCGTTGACGGCCTTCACATGGCCGACGGTGCGCTTGAGGAGGCCCCGCTGGATGGGGAACCAGATCTTCAGATGTTCGGTCTGCAGGATCGGATGCGCATCCGCCGGCACCGGCACGGGGCGGCCGGCCGCCTCGGCGGCGAGGAGCATCTGCGTATAGGGGTGCTCGGGGGAGGAGAAGATCTCCGCAACCGGGCCGGCCTCGACGATCTCGCCGTCCTTCATCACGCAGACCCGGTCGGCGATGCGGCGGACGATGGAGAGGTCATGCGTGATGAAGAGCATCGACATGCCGGTGCCCGCCTTCACCTCGGCCAGAAGCTCGAGGATCTGCGCCTGGATCGTCACGTCGAGCGCCGTGGTCGGCTCGTCGGCGATCAAGAGCTCCGGGTTGTTCGCCAGCGCCATGGCGATCATCACCCGCTGCCGCTGCCCGCCGGAGAGCTGGTGCGGGAAATCCGCCAGCCGGCTCTCCGGGTCGCGGATGCCGACGCGGGTCAAGAGGTCGATGATGCGGGCGCGGATGGCATCGCCGCGCAGACCCTGGTGCAGCTCGATGGCCTCGCGGAGCTGTTTCTCGAGCGTGTGCAGCGGGTTGAGCGAGGTCATCGGCTCCTGGAAGATGAAGCTGATGCCGTTGCCGCGCACCTCGCGCAGCGCGCGGCCGGAGGCGGTGACCATGTCCTGCCCGCCGAAGCGTACATGTCCGCCGACCTCGGCATTCTCGCCGAGGAGCTGCACGGTGGAGAGCGCGGTGACGGATTTGCCGGAGCCCGATTCGCCGACCAATGCCACCGTCTCTCCCTTCTCGATAGAGAAGGAGACGCCGCGCACGGCGGGGATGCGGCGGCCGTCCTGAAGGAAGTCGACCGTGAGGTCCTGCACCTCGAGCACGCTCATGCGAATGTCTTCCGCGGGTCGAAAGCGTCACGCACGCCCTCGAAGATGAAGACCAGCAGGGTCAGCATGATCGCGAAGGTGAAGAAGGCCGTGAAGCCGAGCCAGGGCGCCTGCAGGTTCTGCTTGGCCTGAAGCGTGAGCTCCCCGAGCGATGGCGCCGAGGAGGGCAGGCCGAAGCCGAGGAAGTCGAGCGAGGCCAGCGAGCCGATGGCGCCGGTGATGATGAAGGGCAGCATGGTGACCGTGGCGACCATGGCGTTCGGCAGCATGTGGCGGAACATGATGGTCCAGTTGGAGACGCCGAGGGCCTTGGCGGCGCGGACATATTCGAAGTTGCGCGCCCGCAGGAACTCCGCCCGGACGACGCCGACCAGCGCCGGCCATCCGAAGAGGACGGAGAGGAAGACCAGCAGCCAGAAACTTCGCCCGAGGATCGCGAAGACGATGATGATGACGTAGATCGCGGGCGTGCCCGTCCAGATCTCGATGAATCGCTGGAAGATCAGATCCGTCCAGCCGCCGAAATAGCCCTGCACGGCGCCGGCGATGATGCCGATGACCGAGGTCGCGAAGGTGACGATGGCGGCGTAGAAGATCGACAGGCGGAAGCCGTAGATCACCCGCGCCACCACGTCGCGCTTGGTGTCATCCGTGCCGAGCCAGTTGTCGGCGGAGGGCGGGGCGGGCGCCACGCCGCGCACGTCGACGATGGTGTCGAAGGCATAGGGGATGATCGGCCAGAGGATGCGGCCGCGCTCGAAGCCCTCGATCTCGACAGTGCCGGCGATGGCGGCTTCGCGGAGGCCCACCGGGTCGTCGAAGCATTCGACGAGGCCGCCCGTGCGGATGAGGCATTGCACCTCGGGGCTGGAGTAATTCGCCTCCGTGGGGAAGTCGCCTCCGAAGTCGCGCTCGGAATAGAAGGAGAAGATCGGCATCCGCCATTCGCCGCGGTACTGCACCGCGATCGGGTGATCGTTGGCGATGAACTCCGCGAAGAGCGAGATGGTGAAGAGCACCGAGAAGACGATCAGCGACACGAAGGCCCGCCGGTTGCGGCGGAAGTTGCGCCAGCGGCGGCGGTTGAGCGGCGAGAGCCGGCGGCCCGGCAGTGGCGGCGGCACGGGCGCATGGGCGCCGGCCGAGAAGGGCGTCGCCGCCGCCTCGCGCATGGGCTCTTCGACGCCGTCGTAATTCTCCTCGCGCCAGCTCATCGGCGCGTTCCGAAGTCGATGCGGGGGTCGATGAACATGTAGGTGATGTCGGTGACGATGCCGATGACGAGCCCCATGAGCGAGAAGGCGAAGAGCGTGCCGAAGACGACGGGATAGTCGCGCGCCACCGCCGCCTCGAAGCCGAGCCGCCCGAGCCCGTCGAGCGAGAACAGCGTCTCGATGATCAGGCTGCCGCCGAAGAAGACGCCGATGAAAAGCGCCGGAAAGCCCGAGATCACGATCAGCATCGCGTTGCGGAAGACATGGCCGTAGAGCACCCGCCGCTCCGTCAGGCCCTTGGCGCGGGCGGTCATCACGTATTGCTTCTTGATCTCGTCGAGGAAGGAATTCTTCGTCAGCATCGTCAGCCCCGCGAAGGCGCCGATGAGCCCGGCGAAGACCGGCAGGGTGATGTGCCAGAGGTAGTCGAGCACCTTGCCGATGAGGCTGAGCTGCTCGAAATCCGTCGAGGTGAGGCCGCGAAGCGGGAAGATCCGCCAGTAGCTGCCGCCGGCGAAGAGCACGATCAGGAGGATCGCGAAGAGGAAGCCGGGGATGGCATAGCCGATGATGATGGCGCCGGAGGTCCAGGTGTCGAAGGGCGTACCGTCGCGCACCGCCTTGCGGATGCCGAGCGGGATCGAGACGATATAGGCGATGAGCGTCGACCAGAGGCCCAGGGTCAGCGAGACCGGCAGCTTTTCCTTCACCAGATCGACGACGGAGATCGAGCGGAAGTAGCTCTCGCCGAAGTCGAAGCGGATGTAGTTCCACATCATGTCGATGAAGCGCTCGAGCGGCGGCTTGTCGAAGCCGAACTCCCGCTCGAGCTGCTCGATGAAGGCGGGCGGCAGGCCGCGGGCGCCGATATAGCGCGAATTGGCGGAGCTGCCGCCGGCGCTGCGGGCGGAATCGTCGCCGCTGTCGCCGAGCGAGATGTCGCCCGAGCCGCCGGCGATCGTCTCGAACACGTCACCACGGCCCTGCATCTGGGCAATGACCTGCTCGATCGGGCCGCCGGGCACGAACTGCACGAGAACGAAATTGATGACCATGATGCCGAACAGCGTCGGGATCACGAGCAGCAATCGGCGGAGGATATAGGCGCCCATGCGCTCCCTTCGGGATACGGGTTATCAGTCGGCAGCCGGGGAGGGTCCTTCCGTTACCGGAAGGCCCCTTCGGCGCGAAGATCGTCGTAGGCCGCCTGGTCGATCCACCAGAAGTCGAGCTGGCCGAGCGCATAGGGCGGCAACTCGTCGGGATGGCGGTAGAAGTCGTAATAGGCAACCCAGTACTTGCCCAGGTACCAGACCGGCACCATCCACATGTCGTAGCGCATGATCCGGTCGATGGCGCGGACGCCGGCCGCCATCTCCTCGATGGATCTGGCGTTGGCGACATAGGGGATCAGCGCATCGACGGCGGGGTTGGAATAATAGGCAGGGTTGAAGACATCCCCGAGCCCGTCGGTGCCGAAGCGCTGGCCGATGCTCTCGCCCTCTTCGAGATAGACGGAATAACCGGCGAAGGTCATGTCGTAATCGAAGGTGTTGAGCCGCTCGGTATACTGGCTGGGGTCGATCCGCTCGTAGACGGCATCGATGCCCAGCGCCTTCAGGTTGTCGACGTAAGGGATGAGGATCCGGTCGAAGCTCGGCGAGTAGAAGAGGAACTCGACGCTGAGCGGCTCGCCGTCCTTCTGCATCACGCCGTCGACCACCTCGTAGCCGGCCTCTTCCAGCAGCGCGATGGCGGCGCGGAGGTTGGCGCGGTCAAGCTGGCTCTCGCCGGAGCTGTGCGGCATCGTCACCTCGTCCGTCAGGATCGAGGGGTCGATCATGTCGGCGACGGTTTCCAGAAGCTCCAGCTCACGGCCCTCGGGCACGCCGGTCGCCTCGAAATCCGTGCCTTCCCAGAAGCTTTCGCGTTGCTGGAAGAGCCCGTACTGGAGCGTGTTGTTGGTCCAGGTGAAGTTGTACATGAGCGCCAGCGCCTGACGGACGCGGCGGTCGGCGAACTTCTCGGAGCCCATGTTGAAGACGAAGCCGGTGGCATTCGGCAGATCGCCGTCGGGCAGCTCTTCGGTCACGACCCAGTCGTTGTCGAGCGCCGGGAAGTCATAGGCCGTCGCCCAGTTGAGCGAGGAATTTTCCTGCCGGAAGGTGAATTCGCCGGCCTTGAAGGCCTCGAAGGCGGCGGTGGTATCGGCGAAATACTCGACACGGATGGTCTCGTAATTGTCGCGGCCGATGTTGAAGGGGATGCTCTCCCCCCACCAGTCCGGGACCTTGCGATAGATGATCTGCTCGTTCACGTCGTAGCTGTCGAGCATGTAGGCGCCGGTGCCGGGCGGGATCTCGAAGCTGGCCTCGTCGAGCCGGTAGCCCGTCTCCTCGAACCAGTGCTTCGGCCGCGCGGTGGTGGCGCCGGCCTGGGAGATCGTGTCGTTCGGCGAGAAATCCTCGCCGAAGGTGAAGCGCACCGTATGCTCGTCGAGCGCCTCGACGCTGGTCAGCATCTGGCTGACGACGGAGGCGAAGCTCTCGGTGCCCTGCTCGATGGAGATCTCGTGGCTGAAGACGATGTCTTCCGCCGTCATCGGCTCGCCATCCGAGAAGGTGACGTCATCGCGGAGGTTGAAAATTACCCAGTCGCGCGCGTCGGGATCGGCGGGATATTCGAGCGTCGTGCAGAGATAGCAGTAGCTCGCCCCCACCTCGTCGGCCGTGCCCTGCAGGATGCTCTCGAAGCCGATGGTGGCGAGCGCGCCGGGCGTGCCCTCCTTGGTGGCATAGGGGTTGAGGTTGTCGAAGGTGCCCTGGGCCCAGATGGCGATCTCGCCGCCCTTCGGCGCATCGGGGTTCACATAGGCGAGGTGCTCGAAATCGGCCGGCAGGGCGAGCTCGCCGAAGTTGGAATAGCCGTGGGAGATGATCGTCTGCACGCCGTCCCGCTCGCCAAGCGTGGCGCCGGCGGGCACGCGGAACTCGGCGGCCTCTTCCGGTGTCGCCTCTTCGGTGGCCGTGTCCTCCGTCGCCTCGTCCTGGGCGCGGGTCTGCGTCGCCGCGACGAGCGCCGCGAGCCCCAGGCCGGTCGCGAGGATCAGGCGCCACGGCGGCTCATGCGGCAGGCTGCGGGCCTCGGCCCGGGCCTCGCGCCGGGGCGGGAACATCTCTCGGGCAGGGCGATGCGGCATGACTCACTCCTGTCATGAACGGGCGATTAACCTTACCCGCAGGCTAATGGGCCGAGACGACGACATTCAAGTTGAGATTGCGTTAACAAACCGTGAGCCCCGCGGCGCGGCCGCGCAACGCCCCTGTTGCCCGCATGGGCAGCGCCCTGAAAGCCCCCCCCGAAACGAAAGCGCCCGGGCCGTTGCGGGCCCGGGCGTTTTGTCACTTACCTTGAGCCGACCCGCGGGGCCGCCCCCGCCGGCCTCAGCCGTCCAGCGAGTCGAGCCAGGCGATGATGTTCGCCCGATCCTCGACCGAGCGCAGGCCGCTGTAGGTCATCTTCGTGCCCGGCGCGAAGCCGCGCGGGTCTTCGAGGAAGGCGTTGAGATTCTCGGGGCTCCAGACATCGGCATGCTCTTCGAGCGCGCCGGAATAGGCATAGCCCTCGACCGCGTCGACCGCCCGGCCGACGACGCCGAAGAGCGTCGGGCCGGTCATGTTCTCGCCCGGCTCCACCGAGTGGCAGGAGCGGCAGTTGCGGAACACGCCTTCGCCGGCCGCCGGATCGGCATTGGCATAGACTTCTTCGAAGGCCGGGCCTTCCTCGACGGGCGCGTCGCCGCCTTCGCCGCTCTCGGGCACCGCGATGACATAGGCCTGCTCATGCTCGCCATGGCCACCGACCATGTAGACCTCTTCGGCCACCCATTTGCCGAGCAGGAAGATCAGAAAGGTGCCGGCAAACCCGCCAAGCAGCTTGGTAAACGTCATTGTGTCGAACATGCCGCGCCTTTCGCCCTTCACCGATTTCGCGCCCATCTACCCCTTCCTCCGCCTTGGGTGCAAGGTGTAGTGGCGCCCCGACTTGCCCGGGGCCTCCGGGCCGAAGGAACTGCCCATGACGACCCCCAAGATCGCCTTCCAGGGCGAGCCCGGCGCCTATGGCCATCAGGCCTGCCAGGAGGCCAAGCCCGGCTACGACCCCCTGCCCTGCCCGACCTTCGAGGATGCGCTGGCCGCCGTCCGCTCCGGCGAGGCGGAGCTGGGGATGATCGCGGTGGAGAATTCCACCTACGGCCGCGTGGCCGACGTTCACCAGCTTCTGCCCGACAGCGGCCTGCACATCGTCGAGGAGGCCTTCGTCCGCGTGCGCATCGCGCTGATGGCCCCGAAGGGCGCGACGCTGGAGGGGCTGCGGCGGGTGCGCTCGATGTCGATCCTCCTCGGGCAGGCGCGCCGCTTCCTCAACGAGCACGGGCTGGCCCGGCTCAACTGGTCGGACAATGCCGCCGCCGCCCGCACGGTGGCCGAGATGGCGGACCCCGCCGAGGGCGCGCTCGCCTCGCCGATGGCCGCGGAGGTCTACGGGCTCGACATCCTCGCCGACGGCATCGAGGACGAGGGCTCGAACACCACGCGCTTCTACATCATGTCCCGCGAGCCCAACCTCTCCCGGCGTGGCGACTCGGGCATGATCACCTCCTTCGTCTTCCGGGTGCGCAACATCCCGGCGGCGCTCTACAAGGCGATGGGCGGTTTCGCGACCAACGGCATCAACATGACCAAGCTCGAGAGCTACATGGTCGGCGGCGCCTTCACCGCGACGCAGTTCTATGCCGAGATCGAGGGCCACCCCGAAGACCGCTCCGTGCAGCTCGCGATGGAGGAATTGCGTTTCTTCACCGACTATCTGCATATCATGGGCGTGTTTCCCGCCGCCAAGCCGCATCACCCCGACTGAGGTCCTGACATGACCGGAGAGCTCTCCCCCGCCGCGCAGGCCCTTCACGACGCCGGCGAACCGGCGGTGCCCTTCCGCATGGTCGGCATCGACCATGTGGTGCTCCTGGTCGGCGACATGGACGAGGCGCTGCACTTCTATTGCGACGTCCTCAGCTGCCGGCCCGGCTATTCCTTCCCGCATCTGGCGATGGAGCAGGTCTGGTGCGGCCCGCAGCTCATCGTGCTGGTCGACATCACCGACCCGAAGGCCGCGGCGATGGTGCCGAAGGTCGCGGGCGGGCGGAACGTCGATCATGTCTGCCTCAACATCACCGCCACTTCGCGGGAGGTGCTCCGGGCGCATTTCACGAAGCATGGCGTGACCATCGACACCGAGGCGCTGCATTCCGGGGCGCGGGGGATGGGCGAGAGCACCTATATCTTCGACCCCTGGGGCAACCGGCTCGAGATCAAGGGGCCACCGCTGCTATGAACGACATGAGCGACATCGACGACGACCTCGGCGGCGACATCCATGCGCTCTTCAACGGGGCGCCGGGCACGGGCGAGTTCAAGAAGCTCCGCAAGCGCATCATCCGAAACACCCGCGAGGCCATCGACCGCTACGGGATGATCGCGCCGGGCGCGCAGGATCCTGATGCGCCGAAGCCGCGCTGGCTCGTCTGCCTTTCCGGCGGCAAGGACAGCTACACCCTCCTCGCGGCGCTGACCGAGCTGCAATGGCGCGGCCTCCTGCCGGTGGAGATCCTCGCCTGCAACCTCGATCAGGGGCAGCCGGGCTTTCCCGCGACTGTCCTGCCGGAGTTCCTTGAGCGGATGGGCGTGCCCCACCGGATCGAATTTGCCGACACCTATTCCATCGTGATGGACAAGGTGCCCGCCGGGCGGACCATGTGCGCGCTCTGCTCGCGGCTCAGGCGCGGCAACCTCTACCGCATCGCGCGGGAGGAGGGCTGCTCGGCCGTCGTCCTTGGCCACCACCGCGACGACATCCTCGAGACCTTCTTCCTCAACCTCTTCCACGGCGGCAAGCTGGCGACGATGCCGCCGAAGCTCTTGAACGACGAGGGCGACCTCTTCGTCTACCGCCCGCTCGCCCATGTAGCCGAGGCGGATTGCGAGCGCTTCGCCCGGGCGATGGATTACCCGATCATCCCCTGCGACCTTTGCGGCAGCCAGGACGGGCTGCAGCGCCAGCAGATCAAGGGCATGCTCGACGAATGGGAGGCGCGGGCGCCCGGGCGGCGGCAGAAGATGTTCTCCGCCCTCATGAACGCCCGGCCGAGCCACCTGCTCGATCCGGCGCTTTTCGACTTCGCGGGGCTCATGCGAAGCGCAGGCGAGAGCCCGGACGGGCGCGCCGATCAGGACAATTCGAACCAAAGACCGGCTCAAATTTAACGCCTGCCCCATCGTCACCCCGCTACACTTCCGCGATGTTGATCCGGCATTGAACGGACCGATGGAAAGGAAGGCTGCGGCGGGATGAGGCTGCGCACAGCAAGATGGCCGAGCTGGCTGGATGACGGCCTGGCGCGCCCACGGCGCCGGCGCCGGGCTCTGCTCCTTTGCGTGATCACCGGCATTGCCTTCGCGCTCCTCATCGCGGCGCTGCTCGCGCCGGCGGGCGGGGCGGCCGTGGCGGTGGCGCGGGTGCTGCCCTCGGTGCTTGCCCTGGCGCTGCCCTGCGCCGTGGCGCTCTGGCTGATGGATGTCGCCCTCCTGCGCGCGCCCGACCGCGACCTCGTCACCGGCCTGCCCGGCCGGCACGAGCTGCTGGAGCAGCTCTCGGCCCGGCTCGAGACCCCGCACCGCGGCGGCGGCGCGGCGCTTCTGCTTCTGTCGCTCGACGGCTTTTCCGAAGCAGAGCGGACCAATCCGCGCGCGGCCGAGGATGAGATGCTCCGCCGTGCCAGCGACCGGCTGTCGGCGGCGCTGCGCAGCTCGGACGTGCTAGCCTGGCTGGGCGGCAGCAGCTTCGGCATCCTGCCCGGGCGCTGCAACCAGGGGGAGCTGCCCGAGATGATGGCCCTCGCCTCCCGCCTGCAGGAGGCGCTGATGCGGCCCATGAGCCTCACAGGCGACGACAGGCTCTACCTCTCCGCCTCCTGCGGCATCGCGCTTGCGGGCAGGATCGCGCCCGCGGGGGCCGAGGCGGTGCTGCAGGCCGCCACCACCGCGCTGGCGGAGGCGAGCCGGGCCGGCCCCGGGGCCGTCCGCTCTTATTCCGAAGCGATGCGCGAGCGCGTCGAAAGCCGCCGGGGGCTGGTCCGCGCCGTGGCCGAGGCGCTGGACCGCGGCGACATCCACGCCTGGTTCCAGCCGCAGATCGCCGCGGGCAGCGGGCGGCTCACCGGGCTCGAGGCCCTGGCCCGCTGGCAGCATCCCGACCGCGGGCTGATCCCGCCGGCGGAGTTCATGCCGGCACTCAAGCAGGCCGGGATGATGGACAGGCTCGGCGAGCAGATGCTCCGCCAGGCGCTGGAGGCGCTGAAGCGGTGGGACGCGATGGGGCTCGACGTGCCCGGCGTCTCGGTCAACTTCTCGGCGACCGAGCTCAGCGACCCGCATCTGACCGACAAGATCGCCTTCGAGCTCGACCGGCACGGCATCGCGGCGCGGCGGCTGGTGATCGAGGTGCTGGAAACGGTCGTCGCCGCCAAGGTGGACGATACCGTGATGCGCAACCTCTCGGGCCTCGCCCGGCTCGGCTGCCGCATCGACCTCGACGATTTCGGCACCGGCCATGCGGCGATCACGACGATCCGCCGCTTCTCGATCCAGCGGCTCAAGATCGACAGGAGCTTCGTTGCCGGCATCGACGGCGATCCCGAGCAGCAGGCGATGGTCGGCGCCATCCTGACCATCGCCGACCGCCTGGGGCTCGATACGCTCGCCGAAGGGGTCGAGACCGAGGACGCCCGCACGGCCCTGACGGCCCTCGGCTGCGCGCATCTGCAGGGCTTTGGCATCGCCCGCCCGATGCCGCTGGAAGATGCGACGCGCTGGATTGCCGCCCATGCGGGCCTATCGGGGGCGCTGGCGGGTTGAGGCCCGACCTGACGGGCGGGCTCGCGGCCAGCGCAAGGGCATGGCGAGGGCGGGCCGGCAGGCCCTTCTCCGCAAGGTGAAAGACCTCCGGCACTATCCGCTTGACCTTTGAACCCTGCCCCTGTTGAACGCTGCGGGATAAACGGCCAGGCTCTCGCGGGGCGAAGATGAACGAAAACAACCGGAACCTTCTGATCGCGACCGGGCTGTCCATGCTGGTCATGCTGGTCTGGATCCTGCTGTTCCCGCCCCCGCCTGTCGAAGACACGCCGCTGCCGGAAGAGGCCGCGTCCACCTCTCCCCTCGGCACGCCCACCGCCTCGCCGCCTGCCGAGGACGGGGCGCCGACGACGCCGGGCACCACGGCCTCGACCGCCGGCACCCCCGCGACCGACGCAGCCGCCGAGGCGCCGCGCGTCGCCATCGACACGCCCAACCTCACCGGCTCGCTGTCGCTGCTCGGCGGGCGGTTCGACGACCTCCGGCTCGTCACCTACCGCGACAATCTCGACGCGGATGCCGACATGGTGCGGCTCCTCAGCCCCCGCGGCGAGGAATACGCCTATTACGCCGTCTACGGCTGGGCCCCCGCCGGCGGGCTCGCCGCCGATGCCGTGCCGGGCCCCAACACGCTCTGGGAGCTGGAGGACGGCGAGACGCTGACCCCCGACACGCCCGTCGAGCTCACCTGGGACAATGGCGCCGGGCTCGTCTTCCACCGGACGATCTCGGTCGACGAGCAATTCCTCTTCACCATCGCCCAGACGGTCGAGAACCAGGGGGAGGCCCCGGTCTCTCTCGCGCCCTACGGCTTCGTCGCCCGCCACGGCACCCCGGATCACCGGGCGCTCTGGATCCAGCACGAAGGCCTCGTGCGCATGACCGACGGCGAGCTCGAGGAGGTCAAATACGCCAAGTTCGACGGCCTCGACCCCGCCCCCGGCGGCGGCTACGCCGAAACCGTCGCGGCCACCGGCAGCGGCTGGATCGGCTTTGCCGACACCTACTGGATGACGAACCTCATCCCCTCCCCCGGCGCCCCCTTCACCTCGACCGCGCGCTACAACGAGACCTCGGGCATCTATCAGGTCGAGATCCTCTTCCCGACGCTCACCGTCGAGCCGGGCGCCACCGAGGAAGTCTCCGGCATGCTCTTCGCCGGCGCCAAGGAATGGGAAGTGCTGCGCGACTACCAGAACGAGGGCGGGATCGACCGCTTCCTCGACACGATCGACTGGGGCTGGTTCTTCTTCCTGACCAAGCCGATCTTCTGGGTGCTGCACCACATCCATGCGCTCATGGGCAACATGGGCTGGTCGGTCATCGTGCTGACCATCTTCCTGAAGATCCTCGTCTTCCCGCTGGCCTACCGCTCCTATGTCTCGATGGCCCGCATGCGCGAGCTCCAGCCCGAGATGGAGAAGATGAAGGCCGCCGCGGGCGACGACCGCGAAAAGCTCCAGAAGGGGATGATGGAGCTCTACAAGAAGAACAAGGTCAACCCGGCCTCGGGCTGCGTGCCGATCCTCTTCCAGATCCCGATCTTCTTCTCGCTCTACAAGGTCATCATCAACACGATCGAACTGCGCCACGCGCCGTGGATCGGCTGGATCCGCGACCTCTCGGCGCCGGACCCCTCGTCGATCCTCAATCTCTTCGGGCTCCTGCCCTATGCCCCGCCGGATCAGGGCTCGATCCTGTTCATCCTGTCCCTCGGCGTGCTGCCGATCCTCCTCGGCATCTCGATGTGGCTGCAGCAGAAGCTCAACCCGGCGCCGCCGGACCCGACGCAGCGGATGATCTTCGCCTGGATGCCTTGGGTCTTCATGTTCATGCTCGGCAGCTTCGCCAGCGGCCTGGTGCTCTACTGGATCACCAACAACACGATCACCTTCATCCAGCAGTACACGATCATGCGGCTGCACGGGCACAAGCCCGACGTCTTCGGCAACATCGTCTCGGCCTTCCGCCGCAAGCCGGCCGAGGCGGGCGCGAGTACCGCCGCCAATTCGGGCGGCAAGCCCAAGGGCAAATGAGCGCTCCGAGGGAAGGGTCCCTCGCCGGGATCGTTCGCCATCCGATCAAGGCGATCGGGACGGAGACGCTCCGCGCCACGCGGCTGACCGCCGGCGAGGCGCTGCCCTTCGACCGGCACTGGGCCGTGGCGCATGAGGCGGCGCGGTTCGCCGAGCGCGAGCTCGACGGCTGGCAGCCGAAGCGCAACTTCATCCGCGGCGCCGCCTCGTCGCAGCTCATGGCCATCAAGGCCCGGATGGAGGGCTCACAGCTCGTGCTCAGCCACCCCACCGCCGGCGAGCTCACCATCGACCCCGAGAGCGACAGCGTGCAGCTCACCCGCTGGCTGGCGCCGCTCTGGCCCGAGAACCGGCCCGCCCCCCGCTCCATCGAGCGAAACCCCAACGGCCCGCTGGCCGACACGCCGGCGCCCTATGTCTCGCTCCTCTCGACCGCCTCCAACGCGGCGCTGGGGGAGAGCATGGGCGCACGTCTCGACATGCACCGCTGGCGTGGCAATCTCTGGGTCGACGGCTGGGCGCCCTGGGCGGAGTTCGACCTCATCGGGCAAGAGTTGCAGGTCGGCGGCGCGCGCCTGCGCGTGGAGGAGCGGATCACCCGCTGCGAGGCGACGATGGGCAATCCCGAGACGGGCGAGAAGGATCTCGACACGCTGGGGGGGCTCGACGCCTTCGGCCACCGCGACTTCGGCGTCTTCTGCACGGTCATCTCTTCTGGCGACATCGCGCTCGGCGATGCGGTGGGGCCGGCATGAGCCTCGCCTTCCCCCTCGCCGAGGCGCCGGAGCCGGAGGCCCGCGAGGCCGGCCGGCTGCTCTTTGCCGGCGAGGTCGACTTCCTCAAGGGCGTCGTCGCCATGGACGGGCTGCCGCCCGGCGACCGGCCGGAGATCTGCTTCGCCGGGCGCTCCAACGTCGGCAAATCGAGCCTCATCAACGCGCTGACGGGCCGCAAGGCGCTGGCCCGCGCCTCCAACACCCCGGGGCGGACGCAGGAGCTGAACTTCTTCACGCTGGGCCAGAGCCATTACATGGTCGACCTGCCCGGCTACGGCTTCGCCGAGGCGCCGCTCGCCAAGGTGCAGGCCTGGCAGCGGCTCCTGAAGGCCTATCTGGCGGGCCGCGCGACGCTCCGCCGCGCCTTCGTGCTCATCGACTGCCGCCACGGCGCCAAGCCGGTGGACGAAGAGATCATGGGCCTGCTCGACAGCGCCGCCGTGACCTTCCAGGTGGTGATGACCAAGGCCGACAAGGTTCGCAGCGCCGAACGCGAGAAGGCCATCGCCACCACGCGCGAGGTGCTGGCGCGGCACCCCGCGGCCTTCCCGGAGATCGTGCTGACGAGCTCCGAGAAGGGCGAGGGGCTGGAGACGCTGCGCGCGATCATCGCCGGCATCGCCTGAGGCGGCCGGGTCGAGGCGCCCTGCCCCCCGTCGCCTGAACGGCGACTCCCCCCACGGGTATCTGGAGAAAAGCGAGAGGGGCGGCGGGTTTTGGCCCGGCGCGCTTGACATCTGCGGGGCGGCGCGGCCCTTGGCAGGAGCGGTGGTAATGGGTACCACCCCCTGACCCCGGACCGACAGAGATGATGACCCAGGATATGGATCGCGACTGGCTGACAACCGCCCGGACCCTGCAGAAGGCGCTGCCCTACATGCAGCGCTATTCCGGCGCCATCGTCGTCGTCAAATTCGGCGGCAACGCCATGGGCGGCGTCGAGGAGATGGCGGATTTCGCCCGGGACATCGTGCTGATGCGGCAGGTGGGGGTGAACCCCGTCGTCGTCCATGGCGGCGGGCCGATGATCAACGAGCTGCTCGCCAAGCTCGGCATCGAATCGCGCTTCGTCAACGGCAAGCGGGTCACCGACAAGGCCACCGTCGAGGTGGTCGAGATGGTGCTGACCGGGCTCGTCAACAAGCGCATCGTCCAGGCGATCATGGACGAGGGCGGGCGGGCCGTCGGCCTTTCCGGCAAGGACGATGACCTGATGGTCTGCGAGGCGGACGACCCGGAGCTCGGCTTCGTCGGCCGGCCCATCGAGATGAACGTCCAGGTGCTGCGCGACCTCTTCAAGGCGGGGATCATCCCGGTCATCGCCCCGGTGGCGACGGGGATGGACCCGAATGAGACCTTCAACGTCAACGGCGACACCGCCGCCGGCGCCATCGCCGGGGCGCTGAAGGCCGACCGCCTGCTGCTTCTGACCGACGTGCCCGGCGTCAAGGACAAGGACGGCAATGTCGTCACCCAGCTCACGCCCGATCAGGTGCGGGCGATGATCGCCGACGGCACGATCTCCGGCGGGATGATCCCCAAGGTGGAGACGGCGCTGAAGGCGGTGGACGACGGCGTCCGCGCGGCGGTGATCATCAACGGCAAGCTGCCGAATGCAGCGCTGCTGGAGCTCTTCACCGAGCATGGCGCCGGCTCGATCATCCGCTCGACCGAGCCGCGGGTGCCCTCCGACGAGTGAGCGACAGGCGCGGCGTTCCGTGCTAGGCTCAGGGGCGAAAGGATCCCGCCCATGCGCCCTGCCTTGCCCATTGCCGGCCCCCGTGCCGCCTTCGCCGCCATCGCCCTGGCCATCGCCGCCAGCCCGGCCGCGGCGCTCGATTCCTGCGCCATCGGCGTCTGGGAGGCGGATGCCAACGATATCGCCCATCTGATGGCGACCACCATGAACGGCACGGCGGAGCATGTCTCCGGCACAGCCCATATGGTCATCACCGCCGACGGCATCGCCGAGATCATCGCCAACAACCTGACGATCAACGTCGTGGTCGCGGGCACGCCGCCGATCGAGGTCGTCGTCACCGGCTACAGCCGCGGCCTCTTCGAGGCGGATGGCGGGGCCTGGCGCTACTCGACCGTCGATTTCGAGCTCATCGGCTCCGCCGACGTGCTCGGCCAGCGCATGACGATCCCGATCACCTCCGACACGGGGATGTTCGGCAATGCCGAGGGCATCTACGGCTGCAGCGAGACCTCGATGTCCTTCGACGCCGGCGACGACCTGCCGCGCTTCCCCCGCCGGTGGACGCGGGTCGGCTAAGGATGCGCCTGCCGGCGGAGCAGGAGGCGCTGGCAGCAGCGCTGAAGCCTCAGGGGCTGCGGCTGGCGGGCGCCTGCGCGCCGGAGGCGGAGGACGGGCTGGGGCGGGAGGTGCGCTCGATCCTGCTCGTCTCACCCGACGAGCCGGCGTTCTGGCCGGTCTTCGCCGGCAGCCCCGAGCGCGCCGACGGGCTGGAGGATCCGCTCGACCGCTGGTCCGCTCGGGTGCTGGGCGCGGTCGCGCGGGCGCATGGGGCCAGCGCCGTTTACCCCTTCGGCGGGCCGCCCTACCGGCCGTTCATCCGCTGGGCAGAGCGGTCGGGGCGGGCCTATGCCTCCCCCGTCACGCTCCTCGTCGATGGCGTCGCGGGGCTCTTCTTCTCGGCGCGGGGCGCGCTCCTGGTGGGGTGGGAGGCGGCGCTGCCGCCCCTGCCCTCCCCCTGCCCCGCCTGCCCGCAGCCCTGCCGCAGCGCCTGCCCGGCCGGCGCGCTGACACCAGCGGGTTATGACGTGGCACGGTGCCACCGCTGGCTTGACAGTGACGCTGGGTCCATGTGCATGGAGGGCGGCTGCCTGGTGCGCCGGGCCTGCCCCGTCGGGGCGGGGCTCCGGCTGCCGGCGCAATCCGAATTCCACATGAAGGCCTTTCACCCGTGAAGCGACTGATCCTCACCCGCCATGCCAAGTCCGACTGGGTCGACGGCGCCAACGATCATCAGCGCCCGCTCAGCAAGCGCGGCCGCCGGGCCGCGCCGATGATCGGCCAGTGGCTGCAGGCGGGCGGCTGGCTGCCGGATCTCGTGCTCTGCTCCGATGCCAAGCGCACCCGCGAGACGCTCGCGCTGATCCTCGCGGAATGGGAGAGCTGGCCGCCCGTCCGCCAGCGCAAGTCGCTCTACCAGGCCTCCGCCGCGCGCATCCTCGAGATCGTGCAGGGCGAGACCGGAGCGACGACGATCCAGGTGATCGCCCACAATCCCGGCATCGGCCAACTGGCGGCGGAGCTCGTCGCCGAGGCGCCGGGCCATGACCGCTGGGAGGGCTATCCGACCGGCGCCACGGCCGTCATCGGCTTCGAGCTCGACGACTGGGCGCAACTGCGGCCGGGGACGGGCCGGCTTCTCGACTTCGCCATTCCGGCGGAGCTGACCTGAGCCGACAAGAGAGGTGGAGGGCCCCATGCACGGTGTGATCGGCAGGATCAATGCGAAGCCGGGGATGCGTGACGAGCTCCTCACGACGCTCGGCAGCGGGACCGGCAGGCTGCCGGGCTGCCTGTCCTACATCGTCGCGCGCGATATCGACGCCGGCGATGTCATCTGGGTGACGGAGATCTGGGAGAATGCCGCGGCCCATGCCGCCGCGCTGCGCCTGCCGCAGGTGAAGGAGACCATCGCCCGCGTCCGGCCGATGATGATCGGCATCGAGCGGGTGGCGACTACGCATGTGACCAGCGGGCTCTGACGCGAAGGGGCGGCCCCGGCGGGCCGCCCCTTCTGCTTGTCGCCCCCTTGCGGGAGCGCCGCGCGGAGTGTCAGTGGCCGAGGATCTGGCTGAGGAACAGCTTGGTCCGGTCGCTCTTCGGATTGTTGAAGAACTCCTCGGGCTCGTTCTGCTCGACGATCTGGCCCTGATCCATGAAGATCACGCGGTTCGCCACCTGACGGGCGAAGCCCATCTCGTGCGTGACGCAGAGCATGGTCATGCCCTCCTGCGCCAGCTCGATCATGGTATCGAGCACCTCCTTGATCATCTCGGGGTCGAGCGCCGAGGTCGGCTCGTCGAAGAGCATGATCCGCGGCCGCATACAGAGCGACCGGGCGATGGCCACGCGCTGCTGCTGCCCGCCGGAGAGCTGGCCGGGATATTTGTCGGCCTGTTCGGGGATCTTCACCTTCTCGAGGAAGTGCATCGCCGTCTCTTCGGCTTCCTTCTTCGGCGTCTTGCGCACCCAGATCGGCGCCAGCGTGCAGTTCTCGAGGATCGTCAGATGCGGGAAGAGGTTGAAGTGCTGGAAGCACATCCCGACCTCCGAGCGCACCTTGTCGATGTTCTTGAGGTCGGAGCTGAGCTCCGTCCCGTCGACGACGATCTTGCCGGACTGGTGCTCTTCCAGCCGGTTGATGCAGCGGATCAGCGTCGACTTGCCGGAGCCCGAGGGCCCGGCGATGACGATGCGCTCGCCGCGATAGACCGTCAGGTCGATGTCGCGCAGCACGTGGAAGGTGCCGAACCACTTGTTCATCTTGACGATCTGCACGGCGACCTCGTCGGTCACCTTCATCTGGCTGCGGTCGATTTCGAGCTCGGTGTCAAATGCGGTCATGGTCGGGCTCCTTAGCGATGCTCACGCGTGAGCTTGCGTTCGAGATACATGGAGTAGCGGGACATGCTGAAGCAGAAGATCCAGAACAGGACCCCGATGAAGACGAAGAGCTCCCAGTAGATGCCGTTCCAGTCGGTCGTCGCCCGGATGGAGTTGGAAAGCCCGATCGGGTCGAGAAGCCCGATGAAGACCACCAGCGTCGTGTCCTTGAAGAGCCCGATGAAGGTGGAGACGATGCCGGGGATCGAGATCTTCAGCGCCTGCGGCAGGACGATGAGCTGCATGGACTGCCAGTAGTCGAGCCCCAGAGCATCTGCCGCCTCGTATTGCCCCTTCGGCAGGGCGGCGAGCCCGCCCCGGACGACCTCGGCGATATAGGCGGCCGAGAAGAGCGTCACCATGATGATGACGCGCAGCATGATGTCGAAATTCGTCCCCGGCGGCAGGAAGTAGTTGAGCAGGAGCGAGGCGGTGAAGAGCCAGACGATCAGCGGCACGCCGCGGATCAGCTCGATGAAGCCGACGGACATCTTGTTGATCAGGAAGAGGTCCGACTGCCGGCCGAGCGCCAGGAGGATGCCGAGCGGAAGAGAAAGGATGATGCCCGTCACGCCGATGACGAAGGAGAGCATGAAGCCGCCGAAATCCTTGGAATCGACGGGCTCGAGCCCGATGGGCGCGATGTTCCCCAGCTCCCGCGCCAGTAGGCCGGCGAGGAAGAGCCAGTAGAGGATCGGCAGGATGAAGGCGGCCAGTGTCGCCCCGAGCGTGCCGACCGGCCCGCTGAGGAAGCGGATGCAGGCCCAGGCGATGACGAAGCCGAAGGCCACCGACAGCGGCCCCCAGATCGTGCCGCCCCAGAGAAGGAAGAACAGGATGAAGGGCGAGATGGCGGTGAACCACAGCATCTTGCGCGGCAGCTTGTCGAAGAGCACCGGCGCCACGGCCACGAAGAACAGCACGAAGGCGAGGATCGGCCGCCAGTAGAGCTCGCGCGGATAGAAGCCGAACAAGAGCTGCTGCCAGCGGTCGGAGATGACCGCGAAGCAGGCCGCGTCGACGCCCTCGCCATAGGTGGCATTGCGGATCTCGCGGCACTCGTTGAGCGAGCCGGCGTCCCAGATGCCGCGGAAGATCCACGGCAGGATATGGGAGAGGATCCAGTAGATCGCCGCCAGCGCCAGCACGGTCAGGATGGCGTTCACCCAGCCCGAAAACAGGTTCTGGCGCATCCACTTGAGCGCGCCGGTCTCGGTGATCGGCGGCTCCTTCTGGGCGAGCATCGTCTCGCGGACGAAGGCGAGATCGGCTTCGGAATGGGTATCGGCCATCTCAGCGCTCCCTCAGCTTCACGCGGTTGTTGTAGACGTTCATCACCCCCGAGATGATGAGCGAGATCACCAGGTAGAAGAGCCCCAGGAGCAGCATGCCCTCCAGCTCCTTCCCCGTCTGGTTGATGGTGATGCCGCCCAGCGTCGAGCGGACATCCATGTAGCCGACGGCGATGGCCAGCGAGGAGTTCTTGGTGAGGTTCAGATATTGCGAGATGAGCGGCGGGATGATGACCCGGAGCGCCTGCGGCAGGATGACGAGCCGCATCGTGGTGCCCGAGCGCAGGCCCAGCGCGTAGGAGGCCTCCGTCTGGCCCTTGGCGATGGCGAGGATGCCGCCGCGCACGATCTCGGCGATGAAGGCGCCGGTATAGAGCGACAGGGCGAACCAGAGCGCGATCAGCGAGTTGCGCACCTGCAGGCCGCCGTCGAAGTTGAAGCCCCCGAGCTCGGGATAGGCGAGGCCGATCGGCCGGCCGAGGACGAAGAAGATGAGGAGCGTCGGCAGGAAGAACATCGCGACGGAGGGCCAGAAGGTCGGCACGACCTTGCCCTCGTCGAAGAGCTTCTTCACCGCGCGGCGGCGCCACCAGATTATGGCGGCGATGGAGGCGAGGAAGACCAACCCGATGATCCAGGATCCGGGGCCCCAGACGGGCGCGGGGATGAAGACGCCGCGGTTGGTGATGGCGACGGACTCCCACAGCAGCATCGAGGCGTCGGCGATGCCGTTCTCGTCGGGGCGGAAGGCGCGGGGCTGCGGCGTGGCTTCGGTCATCAGGGCGAAGATGAGCAGGATCCACAGGAGCAGAGGCACGTTGCGGAAGGCCTCGACATAGACAGTCATCAGCTTGGCAATGACCCAGTTGTTCGAGAGCCTCAGAACCCCCGCCAGCACGCCCAGCACCGTGGCGGTGACGCAGCCGAGGAAGGCCACGAGCAGCGTGTTGAGGATCCCCACAAGGGCGGCGCGGCCATGGGTATAGCCGCTGTCGTAGGGGATCAGGGTCTGGTTGATGTCGTAGCCGGCCCGTTGGCCGAGAAAGCCGAAGTCGAAATCCTTGCCGAGCGCGGCGAGGTTTTCGACGATGTTGTTGATGAGCCAGCCAAAGCAGGTGAGCAGCAGGATCATCGCGACGATCTGGATCGTCAGCGAGCGATACCGTGTGTCGTAGATCAGTTGGCTGAGCCGGAATCCCCCGTCCGGCGCGGACGCGTCAGTCGTCGTGGACATGTTGTCTCCCCGGCGAGACACCCTTCCTTCCGAGGCGCCGGTTTTCCGGCTTGTCCTCAAAGGGCGGCCCGATGCTGTCCATTCATTCGGAGCGGCTCCGCGGCCGGCCCCGTTATTGGAAGAGGGCGCCGCCTTTCGGCAGCGCCCTCCCCTGTCGTCTTACCGGAACGGCGGGCTGTAGAGCAGGCCGCCTTCGGTCCACTGCGCGTTCAGGCCGCGCGCCAGACCGATCGGGGTGGACTCGCCGATGTTCTGCTCGAAGAGCTCGCCATAGTTGCCGACGGCGGCAATGGCGTTCTTCGCCCAGTCGGCCTCGAGGCCGAGCATGGCGCCGAGGTCACCCTCGGTGCCGAGCAGACGGTTGATCTCCGGATTGTCGGTGCCCTGCGAGAGCTCTTCGACATTGGCGGAGGTCACGCCGTATTCCTCGGCGGCGATCAGCGCGTTCAGCGTCCAGCGGGCGATGTCGCCCCAGTCGTTGTCGCCATGGCGCACGAGCGGGCCGAGCGGCTCCTTGGAGATGATCTCGGGCAGGATCACGTGATCGCCCGGGTTCTCGAAGGTCGCACGGGTGGCCGCGAGACCGGAGGCGTCCGTCGTGTAGACGTCGCAGGCGCCAGCCAGATACTGCTGCTGGGCCTCGGCGTTGGTCTCGATCGGCACCGGCTCGTAGTTGATGTTGTTCACACGGAAGAAGTCCGCGAGATTGAGCTCGGTGGTCGTGCCGGTCTGGATGCAGACCGTGGCGCCGTCGAGATCCTTGGCGGAGGTCACGCCCAGCGAGCGCGGCACCATGAAGCCCTGGCCGTCGTAGTAGTTCACGCCGACGAACTCGAACTTGAGGTCGACGTCGCGGCTGAAGGTCCAGGTGGTGTTCCGGGCCAGCAGATCGATCTCACCGGAGGCGAGCGCGGTGAAGCGCGTCTGGCCGGTGGTCGGGACGAAGTTCACGGCGGTGGGGTCGCCGAGCACGGCGGCGGCGACGGCACGGCAGATGCCGACGTCGAAGCCTTCCCACTCGCCATTGGCGTCGGGGGCCGCGAAGCCGACGAGGCCGGTGGTCACGCCGCAGTTCAGCACGCCGGCTTCCTTGACGTCATCGAGCGTCGCGGCGCTGGCCGAACCGGCAGCGAGACCGGCAACGGTCAGCGCGCCGAAAAGAACGGATGTTTTCATGTCTACCTCTTCCTGAGTTCCCACGCCCGAAGACGGGGGCTTATCGCCCGCTCTCCCTGAAGAGCGGAATCGAGTTTCATTGGGGGCAGGGCCCCTCCCGATTTACCAAACTTGGGCGATTTCCCACCGACCGGTCAAGGCTTCGCTGCCCCCTCTGGCGGGGCATCTGCTGGAAAAAGCGGCGATCCAAAGCGTTTTGGATGGGGGATGACCAGCAAAAGGGCAGTTCGCCCAAGCCGTTTAGCGGGTTTGACTGACGCATCAATCAACCCGGCGCGGGGTGATTCACATCTCTGCCGCGGCCAGGAATGCCGCTGCGTCGAGGAAGGCGCGGGCCTTGAGGGCGGCCGCGGCGGCGGCCTCGTCGTCATGGCCCCACTGCTCTTCCTGCCAGCTCTCGTCGATGCGGCTGGCCGCCCAGGCCGCCTCCGGCTCCAGCCGCCCGGCGCGGACGGCAAGGGCGAGGACGAGCGAGCCGGAGAGGGCGACGAGGTCATGGAAGGCCGCGAGCGCGAAGTCGTCGAGCGCGCCCACCTCGGCCGCCAGCCGGGCGGTGGCGGCAGGCGGCTGCGCGACGGCCATGACCCCGGTGGTGACGATGAGCGGCGCCCCGTAGGTCTCCTCCGCCCAGGCGAGCAGCGGGTCCCAAGCCTCGGCCTGGCGGGCGACGAGCTCGGCGGGGCTCTCGGCGCGGTAGCAGAGGAGATCCGTCTCGCCATAGCCGGCGAGCATCTCGGCAACCGCTTCGCGCTGCGGCGCGACCTTTTCGAGCGCCGAATTGGCGGTGCGGGTGGCGGGCATGGTCTCGGGGCGGATCAGCCCCTCCTGCGCCCGCCATTCCGCCGCCACGCGCTCGGCCAGCGGCGCCGTCGGCAGGGCGAGGAGCTGCCGGCCGGGCGTGCGGATCGGCCGCCCGTCGAGCGTGACGTGCCAGGCATCGCCCGCGGGCTCGGCCACCACCTCGCGCCAGAAGACCTTCGCCGCCCATTCGGTCATGCCGGCTCTCCGATCAGCTCCGCGACGGCGGCGGGGAGTTCGGCGAAGCGCCCGATCAGCCGATCGGCGCCGAGGCTCTCCGGCGCATGATAGCCCCAGGTGACGCCGATGGCCGCGATTCCGGCGGCGCGCGCCATGTCCATGTCGAAACTCGTGTCGCCGACCATGACGGCCTGATCGGCGGGGATGCCGGTCTCGGCGAGCGCCGCCTCGATCATCGCCGGATGCGGCTTCGACGGGTGGTCATCCGCCGTCTGGGCGCTGACGAAGACCCCCTCGAGCCCATGCACCTCGATCAGCCCCCGAAGACCCCGGCGGGACTTGCCGGTGGCGACAGCGAGCAGCGTCTGCGGATCGGCAGCGAGCGCGTCCAGCGCCTCGCGCGCGCCGGGGAAGAGCGGGCTGGCCGCCGCGCCCTCGGCGATGCGCCGCTCGGCGAAGGCGGCCTTGTAGCCATCGAGCAGCGCCTCGTGATGCTCCTCGTGCTCCGGCGACAGGCGCAGGAACGCATGGGGCAGAGACAGGCCGATGATGGCGCGCGTGGCGGCTGCGGCGGGGGCCGACAGGCCGAGCCCGGTGTAGGCGGTGCTCATCGCGGCATGGATATGCGCGGCGCTGTCGACGAGCGTGCCGTCGACGTCGAAGATGACCAGCCGCATCAGTCCTCGTCCTCGAACGGGTCGACGGCGGGCTCGCGCGGGTCCCAGCCGAGGAAATCCCAGGTGCGCTGCATATGCTCGGGGAGCGGCGCCGTCAGCGTCAGGATGGCGCCGGTGACAGGGTGCTCGAAGGTGATCGAGCGGGCATGGAGATGCAGCTTGCGGGAAAGCGCGCCGCCGGCGGAAGCGCCCCAGCCGTCGCCGAGATTTTCCTGCCCCGAGCCGCCGTACTTGCCGTCGCCAAGGATCGGGTGGCCGATTTCGGCCATATGGGCGCGGAGCTGGTGGGTCCGCCCCGTGATCGGCGTCAGCGCCACCCAGGAGAGCCGCTGCCCGGCATTCTCGAGGACGATGTAATCGGTATGGGCCCGCTTGGCGCCCTCGACCTCGGCGATCTGGTTCGGATGGAGCGCGCGCATCTTCTCGCCCTCGCCGCCCTTGCCGCGGCCGGGCATCTTGGCGAGCGCGAACTTGATGGAGGCCTTGCGCGGAAGGGGCGCGCCGGCGACGGCGGCCCAGTAGATCTTGCGCGTGGCGCGGTGGCGGAAGCCTTCGGAGAGGCGGCGGGCCACACGGTCGGTGCGGGCGAGGAGGAGGACGCCGGAGGTGTCCTTGTCGAGCCGGTGCACCAGCTTCGGCCGCTCCTTGTAGCCGAACATCAGCGCCGGGGTCAGCCCGTCGACATGGGTCGAGCCCTGGCCGGAGCCGCCCTGCGACGGCAGGCCGGGGGGCTTGTTGAGAGCGATGATGTGCTCGTCCTTCCACAGGACGGCGGCCTGGATCATCTCCTCATCCGCCCTCGCGGGCGGCTTCGGAGCGGCGGGGGCCCGGGGGGTGAGGTCGAGGGGCGGGATGCGGATGGTCTGGCCATCCTCCACCCGGTCGGACGGCTTGGCCCGGGCGCCGTCGATGCGGAACTCGCCCTTGCGGCAGCCCTTCTCGATCCGCCCCTGGCCGAGGCCGGGGAATTGCTTCTTCAGCCAGCGGTCGAGCCGCTGGTCGCCCTCGCCGGGTTTCACCTGACGTTCCGATGCGCCGTTCATGCGAGGCTCCGTGCCAGAAGGAGGCCGCCGACGCAGGCGGCGAGAGACAGGCCGACGGAGGCGGCGACATAGAGCGCCGCCGCGACCGCCTGCCCCCGCTCGAAAAGCGCCACCGCATCGAGCGAGAAGGCCGAGAAGGTCGTGAAGCCGCCGAGGAGCCCGGTCATCAGGAAAGGCGCGAAGCGCGTGGCGGAGAGCTGCGCGAGCGCCACGATCAGCGCCCCCATGACGAAGGAGCCGACGACGTTGACGACGAGCGTGGCCCAAGGAAAGCCCGGGCCCATGAGCCGCACGGCCCCAACGCCCACGAGATAGCGGGCCGAGGCGCCGAGCGCGCCGCCGATGGCGACCTGTCCGAGGGTTTGCAACATCGGGCTTCCTTCGCGGGGGGCGGGGCGGTTGTCAACTGGGGGGACTGGTGGAGAGGCCGGGGGGCCAGCCCCCGTCGCCATTGGTGCTCGAACCGATGGCGCACTTGGGTGGCGACCCCCCCGAGGTATTTAGGGCCAGATGAAAGGCGGATCAGGAGGTCCCGCGCTTGGCGCGGAGCTGAGCGAAGTAGTCGAGGCGCTTCTTGAGGTCACGCTCGAAGCCGCGCTCCACCGGGGCGTAGAGGGCGGGGCGGGGGACCCCGTCGGGGAAGTAGTTCTGCCCCGAGAAGCCGTCTTCGGCATCGTGGTCATAGGCATAGCCCGAGCCGTAGCCCTCGTCCTTCATGAGCTTCGTCGGCGCGTTTAGGATGTGCTTGGGCGGCGGCTCGGAGCCGGTGCGCCGCGCCAGCGCCCGCGCCGCGCCATAGGCCTTGTAGGCGGCGTTCGATTTGGGCGCGAGGGCGAGGTAGACGAGCGCATTGGCCAGCGCCAGCTCGCCCTCGGGGGAGCCGAGCCGCTCGTAGGTCTCCCACGCCGCGAGGCAATGCTGCTGGGCGGCCGGGTCGGCGAGGCCGATATCCTCCACGCTCATGCGGGTGATGCGCCGGGCGAGGAAGCGGGGATCCTCGCCGCCCTCCAGCATCCGGGCGAACCAGTAGAGCGCCGCGTCCGGGTCGCTGCCGCGGACGGATTTGTGCAGGGCGGAGATGAGGTTGTAATGCTCGTCGCCCGACTTGTCGAATTTGGCGGCGCGGCGCGTGAGGCGGCTGGCGAGCGCATCGGGGCCGAGGGGGGCCTTGGTCTTCCAGCCCATCACCTGCTCGATGAGGTTGAGGAGCGCCCGCCCGTCGCCGTCGGCCATGGCCTTCAGCGCCTCGCGGGCCTCGGGCTCGAGCGGCAGCGGGCGGCCGAGCTCTTCCTCGGCGCGGGCCGCGAGCGCTTCCAGGTCGTCGGGGCCGAGCCGGGTGAGGACCAGCACCTGGGCGCGGGAGAGGAGGGCGGCGTTGAGCTCGAAGCTCGGGTTCTCCGTCGTCGCGCCGACGAGGAGGATCGTCCCGTCCTCCATATGCGGCAGGAAGCCGTCCTGCTGGGCCTTGTTGAACCGGTGAATCTCGTCGACGAAGAGGAGAGTCCCCTGCCCGTTCTGCCGCCGGTGCTTGGCGGCCTCGAACACCTTCCTCAGCTCCGGCACGCCCGAGAAGATGGCGGAGATCTGCACGAAGGCGAGATCGGTCTCGCGCGCCAGCAGCCTTGCAATGGTTGTCTTGCCCACCCCGGGCGGGCCCCAGAGGATCAGCGAGGACAGCTGGCCGGAGCCGAGCATGGCGCCGAGCGGCGCCTCCTCCCCCAGGATCTGCGCCTGGCCAATGACCTCGGCGAGGCTCGCCGGCCGCAGCCGGTCGGCCAGCGGCCGGGGGGCGCTGTCATGGGCGCCGGGTGCGATGCCGGCGGGGGCGCCCGCCTCGGGCTCGCCTTGGGAAAAGAGATCGGCCATGGAACAGAGATAGGCCGGCGGGCGGCGGGGCAAAAGCCCCGCTCTCGTCGGCCTCAGTGCAGGTTCGAGGCGAACTGCATCCAGACGGCCTGATATTCGATGCCGCCCATGTTCATCGTCCGCCCCGCGGGGCTGAGATTGAGATTGGCGCGCTTCGCCCAGCGGCCCCAGTTCGACGGCAGGAGCGCGAGGCCCTGGCGCACGTCATTCTCGCGCGCCGCCGCGGTGAGCTGGCTGATGAGCTTCAGCCGCACGCGCAGGCGCATAGCGGCGGGGATGTCCTGCAGGATGAAGCCGCGCGTCACCTCCCAGATGCCCTGGTCGAGCGGCGCTTCCTCGTAGAGGAGGTCGGAGGGAATGGATTCCAGCAGGCCCCGCTGCGCGTCGCGGATCATATAGGTGTAGATGCCGCAGCGGGCGAGCGTCGGCGTCATGCGAAGCCCGGCGAGCACGCGGCCGTCGCCGTTGTGCACGGCCACCCAGCGCGACACGGGGGTGTCGTACTGGTCGAACTCCATGCCCATCGTCTCCGGCAGATCCCACCCCTTCTTGAGGATGAACGACTGGCGCCGGGCGCGGAACAGGTTTGCGAAGAGTTCGCCGTGGTTGTGGATATTGGCGAACGACAGGGTCGTGGCTTCCATAGTGTCTCCGGCCTGACGTGGCCGCGGCTCCACCCTGTTGATGACCTTGCCGGGCGATCTCATAGCAGTCGGTAGTCGCGGGCCCGCTGGACGGCTTCGGTGGTCGTGCGCGCCAGAAGGCGGGTGCGGGCCGAAGCCAGACGCGCCTTCAGGGCTGATTCCGATATGTCCAGCCGCGCCGCGGCCGCTGCATAGCGATCACCCTCGGCAATGCACCGCAGGGCTTCGATTTCCGCGTCCGTCAAGGACTTGGGGGGCTCCGTGAGAACATGCAACTCGTGAATGACATCGGAAAAGGCCGAGATCTCGCCATCGGTGAATTCCCGATCGGCCCGCGCCGCCGAAGCAATTGTGCGGCTCTGCTTTTGACCGAGAGCGACTGCCAGACCATAAACCATGCCGTATTCAGCCGCCTTGCCGAGAATGTCGAAAGGATCGGGAATGCTTATCTCGCTCCATCTTGCCGTTCCCACGACGCTGAACCCCCAGGCAATGATCGGGTCGCGCAGCGCGTATGCCTCCTCTGTATAATGGTCGATCCAGGCCTGCGGATAGGTCTGATGATGCAGAAGCGGCAGAGCGTAACGAATGTGCAGCCCATAGAAGAACCCGCAGGGCGACATCATTTGGAGCCGCTCGGTGCTCTGATCGATCACGGACCGCATGGCTTATAACTATACGGCTCCCCAAAAGAAACGGGACAACTTTGAAGTGTAGTTTAGTCTCTCGGGGCGAGCTATGCTTTTTGGTCACAGTTGTTCAATCGGGCCATGCCTTTACGCGGCGTCGGCGCCGCGGCCATTCGTGTCGGGCCGGGCACAAGCAAAAGGCCCGCCGTATGGCGGGCCCTCGCGTCACGCTTGACAGGGGCGCGGCGCGCGCGCCCCGGGCAGCGTCAGTCTTCGGCCTCGTAGGCGGCCTCGGCCTCGAGCCGCGCCTTGTCGGCGGCGCCCTTGGCGGCCGGGTCGCGGTCGACGAGTTCGATGATGGCCATGGGGGCCATGTCGCCATAGCGGAAGCCGGCCTTCAGGACGCGGGTGTAGCCACCGGCACGCTCGGCATAGCGGGGGCCAAGCACGTCGAAGAGCTTGGCCACATGCATGTCCTGCTTGAGGGCAGCGGCGGCCTGGCGGCGGGCGTGGACATCGCCGCGCTTGCCGAGGGTGATGAGCTTGTCGACGATCCGCTTCAGCTCCTTGGCCTTCGGCAGGGTCGTCTTGATCTGCTCATGTTCGATGAGCGAGCCCGCCATGTTGGCAAAGAGCGCCTTGCGGTGCTCGTGGGTGCGGTTGAGGCGGCGATAGCCGGAACCGTGGCGCATGATGTGTCTCCGTTACGTTTTATGTGGGCCGCCGATTGCGTGACGACGGCTCCGTTTGTGGGGCGGGATGCCCGGGTCTTTCTGGGTGGGCCGGGCTGAAGCCCGGCCTACGCCTTTGCAGCGAGCGGCAGGCCGGGCGTCAGCCCGGCTTCCCCTCAGAACTGGTCTTCGAACTTCTTGGCGAGGTCCTCGATGTTCTCCGGCGGCCAGTCCTCGACATCCATGCCGAGGTGCAGGCCCATGCCCGAGAGCACTTCCTTGATCTCGTTCAGCGACTTGCGGCCGAAGTTCGGGGTGCGGAGCATCTCGGCTTCGGTCTTCTGGATCAGGTCGCCGATATAGACGATGTTGTCGTTCTTCAGGCAGTTCGCCGAGCGGACCGAAAGCTCCAGCTCGTCGACCTTCTTCAGAAGCAGCGGGTTGAACTCCAGCCCGTCGTCCGCGCCGCCCGTCTGCGCCGATTCCGGCTCGTCGAAGTTGACGAAGATGCCCAGCTGGTCCTGCAGGATGCGGGCGGCATAGGCCACCGCATCGTCCGGGGTCAGCGAGCCGTCGGTCTCGACCTTCATGACCAGTTTGTCATAGTCGAGCACCTGGCCCTCGCGGGTCGGCTGCACGTCGTAGGAGACGCGCTTGACCGGCGAATAGATGGCGTCGATGGCGATCATGCCGATCGGCGCATCCTCGGGCTTGTTCTTGTCGGCGGCGACATAGCCCTTCCCGGTGTTGACGGTCAGCTCCATGTAGAGATCGGCGCCGTCGTCCAGGTGGCAGATCACGTGCTCCTTGTTCAGGATCTCGATCCCGGCGCTTTCCGAGATGTCACCGGCGGTGACGGCGCCCGGGCCCTTGGCCTGGATGGTCAGGCGCTTCGGCCCTTCCACATCCATGCGGATGGCGACGCCCTTGAGGTTGAGCACGATATCCGTCACGTCCTCGCGGACGCCGGTGACGGAGGAGAACTCGTGCAGAACGTTGTCGATCTGCACGGCGGTGATGGCGGCGCCCTGAAGGCTCGACATCAGCACGCGCCGCAGCGCGTTGCCGAGCGTCAGGCCGAAGCCACGCTCCAGCGGCTCGGCGACGACCGTTGCCGAGCGGCTGGGGTCCGCGCCGGGACGCACGTCAAGCGCGTTCGGCTTGATCAGCTCGGCCCAATTCTTGTGGATCATGTTGCCCTCCATTCCTGCCTGCCCTCCATGACCAGATGGGCAAGCGCCCGAGGTTCCAAAATGCGGTACCGGGCCGCGCGGAATCCAGCGCGGCCCGGAGAAAGTCGTTAGGCGATCAGACGCGGCGGCGCTTCGGCGGACGGCAACCGTTGTGGGCGATCGGCGTCACGTCGCGGATCGAGGTGATGTTGAAGCCGACGGCGGCGAGGGCGCGGAGCGCCGATTCGCGGCCGGAGCCGGGGCCCTGCACCTCGACCTCAAGGGTCTTGACGCCATGCTCCTGCGCCTTCTTGCCGGCATCCTCGGCAGCCATCTGGGCGGCATAGGGCGTCGACTTGCGGCTGCCCTTGAAGCCCATCGTGCCGGCGGAGGACCAGGCAATGGCGTTGCCCTGAACGTCGGAAATCAGGATCTTGGTGTTGTTGAACGAGGAGTTCACATGAGCAACGCCGGCGGCGATGTTCTTGGAAACCTTGCGCTTGCCGCTGGTGCGGCGGGTATCACGTGCCATTCGTCTTGCCCTCCCTTATTTCTTCTTGCCGGCGATGGCTTTCGCCGGGCCCTTGCGGGTGCGGGCGTTGGTGTGGGTCCGCTGACCGCGCACCGGGAGGTTGCGACGATGGCGCAGGCCGCGGTAGCAGCCGAGATCCATCAGACGCTTGACGTTGATCTGCACTTCACGGCGCAGGTCGCCTTCGACCGTCAGGTTGGCGTCGATATGTTCGCGGATGGCGAGCACTTCGGCGTCGGAGAGGTCGTTGACGCGGCGGGCCTGGTCGATGCCGGTGGCCTCGCAGATGGCCTGGGCGGTCGACGGACCGATACCGTGGATATAGGTCAGGGCGATCGGAACCCTTTTGGCGGTGGGGATGTTGACGCCGGCGATACGGGCCAAGGGCACATTCCTTCAGGTTGCGGGTCCGTAATACCAGACCCTTTTTTCACAACGATGCACCCGCGAGCTTGAAGGCGCGGGCGCGCAGCCCCGAAAAGGGCCATGATTCCCTTATGCGGGATGGCGCTATCTATGGAGATGCGCCCGGAGGGTCAACCCCCTGTCAAGAGGTTTGTGGGCGGGCCGGCGCCAGATTGGCGGCCCGAGGGCGGGCCCGAGGCCGAAGCTCCAGACCGGTTCCGGCCCTCAGGCGCGGGACTTCTGCGCCCGCACATAGGCGGCAAGGACGTTCTGCATCCGCGTCAGGTGACCCTTGCCGCCGTCCTTGAAGAAGTCGAACACCTCCGGCTCGAGCTTCAGATGCACCGAGCGCCGCGCGGCCGGCGGATACCAGACCTCCGCCTCTTCCCAGAACTCCGGCGGCAGCTTGCCGTCCTCGACCAGCGCGTCGGGGCGGTCGCCTAGCTCACCGCGAGCCTCCATCGCGCGGATCTCGTCCAAAGAGGCTCGCCGTATATCTTTCGAGCTCATCGCGCCCTCCTTTCCAGGCGGTGATGAGGCGGATCGCCTCGCCGCGCCCGGCATGAACAACCGTGTAGGCGATGCCATCAATCGTGCCGACCGAGACCCACCGCACCTCTCCATACGCCATCCGCCGGTCGAGCCGGCTGAGCACGGGCCCGTCGAAGATGCGCGCGGCGCGGGCCAGATCGACGCCGCGCTCCGCGAGGACCTTCTGCCGCTTCGCCTCGTCCCATTCGAACTCCATCGGTGGAGCCTTCGGGGCGGATGGCTAACAAGTGGTTAAGCGGTGCGGCGGGCTCGCCGCCATAATGTACGCTTTTCGTGTACACTTTGCAAACGCGCCCCAATGCGAAACGCCGGCCCGAGGGCCGGCGCTGTAACGTCCGCGCGGGGGTCGGGCCTCAGCCCAGCAGCGCCTTGATCTCTCCGGCCACGTCCTCGATCTCGCCGAGGCCGTTCACGCCCTCGAGCTGGCCCTTGGCGTAGTAATAGCCGAGGAGCGGCGAGGTCTGCTTGTAATAGGCAAGGAGCCGGGTCTTCAGCGCGTCGGCATTGTCGTCGCCGCGGCGCTTGAAGTCGCTGCCGCCGCAGACGGTGCATTTGCCATCCGCCGGGATCGGCTTTGTCTGGTCGTTGTAGACCTCGCCGCAATTGCCGCAGGTCGAACGGCCGGCGACGCGGTTCACCAGGACCTCGTCGTCCACCCGCATCTCGATGACATGGTCGAGCGTCTCGCCCTCTTCCTCCAGGAGCGCGCCGAGCGCGTCGGCCTGGGGCAGGGTGCGGGGGAAGCCGTCGAAGATGTAGCCGTTGCCGGCGCCGTCCTGCAGCTTCTCGCGGATGAGGCCGATGACGATCTCGTCGGTGACGAGGTCCCCCCGGTCCATCACCGCGGCGACCTGCTTGCCCATCTCCGTGCCGGAGGTGCGGGCCTCGCGCAGCATGTCGCCGGTCGAGAGCTGCACCATGCCGCGCTCCTCCACGAGCCGCCGCGCCTGAGTTCCCTTACCCGCGCCCGGCGGCCCCAGAAGAATGATGTTCATCGACGTGCCGGGCCCCCCTTGGCCTTCGTTTTTCCGCCGCGCCGGCCGCGCAGCTGGGATTTCTCGATAAGCCCCTCATATTGATGGGCGAGCAGATGAGACTGCACCTGCTGAATGGTGTCCATCCCCACCGAGACGATAATCAGCACCGATGTGCCGCCGAAATAGAAGGGGATGGCGAGCTGCGAGCGCAGGATCTCGGGCAGGAGGCACACGAGCGCCAGATAGGCCGAGCCGAGCACGAGGATGCGGTTCACGACATAGTCGAGATATTCCGCCGTCCGCTTGCCGGGCCGGATGCCGGGCACGAAGCCGGACTGGTTCTTCAGGTTGTCGGCCACCTCGTCGGTCTTGAAGGCGACTTCCTTGGTGTAGAAATAGGCGAAGAACACGATCATGGCCGTGAAGAACAAGAGGTAAAGCGGCTGGCCCGGGCCGAAATAGGCGAGGATCGTCGACATCACGGGCCCGGTCGTGCCGGTGCCGGAGAAGGTCGAGAGCGTCGTCGGAAGCAGCAGCAGGGCAGAGGCGAAGATCGCCGGGATGACGCCCGCCGGGTTCACCTTGATCGGCAGGTGGCTGGAGCCGCCGTCGTACATCTTCATCCCCACCTGGCGGCGCGGATACTGGATGTGGATCTTGCGGAGCGACCGCTCCATGAAGACCACGAAGGCGAGCACCACCAGCACCATCACGATGACGCCGAGGATGACGGGGACGGAGATCGCCCCGGCCCGGCCCTGCGCGAAGAACTGGCCGAGCGCGGCCGGGATCTCGGCGATGATGCCGGTGAAGATGATGAGCGAGATGCCGTTGCCGATGCCGCGGGCGGTGATCTGCTCGCCCATCCACATCAGGAACATGGTGGCACCGACGAGGCTGACGACGCAGGCGGCGCGGAAGAACATGCCGGGGTCATGGGCGAGCCCGCCGGCCTCGATCGAGACCGCCAGCGCATAGGCCTGGAAGGTCGCCAGGATCACGGTGAAATACCGCGTATACTGGTTGATCTTCTTGCGGCCCTGCTCGCCTTCCTTGCGGAGCTGCTTCCAGGGCTCGTACATCGAGGCGACGAGCTGGATGATGATCGAGGCGGAGATATAGGGCATGATGCCGAGGCTGAAGAGCCCCATCCGCCCCAGCGCGCCGCCGGTGAACATCGAGAGAATCCCCCCGATGCCCGAGGCCGCATCCTCCATGAAATCCCTCAGCGCGCCGGCGTCGATGCCGGGCACGGGAATGTAGGTGCCGATCCGGTAGACCACGAGCAGGCCGATGGTGAAGAAGATGCGCTGGCGAAGCTCGGTCGCCTTGCCGAACGTCCCCCAGGAGAGGTTCGCCGCCATCTGTTCTGCTGCTGATGCCATCAAAGGCCCCCTTCAACCTTCATGCAAACGCCGCCAGCCGGGGGTCCGGACGGCGGCGCTCTCATGCGCGGGACACACTTAAGGTCCCGCCCTGCGGCTCACAAGCCGCTTATTCCGCGGCCTCGGCCGCTGCCGCCGTGATGGTGAGCGTGCCGCCCGCGGCCTTCACGGCCTCGACGGCGCCGGCGGAGGCGCCAGTCACGGCCAGGGTCACCTTCGAGGTGATCTCGCCCTTGGCCAGCACGCGCACGCCGTCACGCACGCGGCGGACGAGCCCGGAGGCAACGAGCGCATCCTCGGTGATGTCCTTCTTGGCATCGAGCTTGCCGGCGTCGATGAACTTCTGGATCAGGCCGAGGTTGATGACCGTGTATTCCTTGCGGTTCGGCTTGTTGAAGCCGCGCTTCGGCAGGCGCTGGTAGAGCGGCATCTGGCCGCCCTCGTAGCCCTTGATCGCCACGCCCGAGCGGGACTTCTGCCCCTTGATGCCGCGGCCGGCGGTCTTGCCCTTGCCGGAGCCCGGGCCGCGCGCGACGCGCATGCGTTTTTTGGAGGCGCCCGGATTGTCGCTGAGTTCGTGCAGTTTCATGTCGCTTCTCCTTTGCCGGAAGCGGCCCCGAAGCGAGATGGACCGAACGCGGCTTTTCTTGATGTTGAGACGGGCCGCCCCGAGGGCCGGCACCCGCGGGCGTATAAAGGCCTCCGCGCCGCCATTCAAGCCCCGGGGCCCGACTCCCGCAGCCCCGGCCGGATCGGGGCGATCTCGCCACGGAAGCGCCAAAGCAATGTCACAGGTCCATGTCCTAGTCCGCTCCGATTGATACACAGATTGATGACGCCTTGACCCTCCAGATCGCCGAGTTCTCGCCGCTGTCCGACATGGCAGAGCCCCTGTCGACCTATCGCCGTCTGGCTGCCGCGCGGGCCGATGCGGCGGCCAAAGTCCTGCCGCTCCTCGCCTCTGCCGAATGGGGCGACATTCTAGATTTCTACAAGGGCGAGGGCCTGCCCGCCGGCGCGGGGGACATCCTCATTCTCGAAGCGATCATCGACCGCCGCGAATGCGGGCTCGGCGTGGCGCTCGACATTCTCGAGGGGCTGCATCTCTCCGGAGGGGCGGGCCAGCGCGAATGGGCGCTCATGGAAGAGCTCGTGCACCGGCTGCAGGCGGGGCTCTACACGGTGACGCTCTGGGACCTGCCGATACGGCCTGGTGCCACCCTGCGGCTCAACGAGCGTCTGGTGGCCATCTCTCCGCATCTGCGCCTGCCGCGGCAGCTCGTTCAGCTCGCCGAGGGCGCCGCCCATGCGGGCGCGCGGGCGGTCGATTCGAACCACGTGGCCCCCCGCTCCTTCCGGCTCGAGCTCGAGGGCAATGCCGGGGAGCATCCGCTCGTCACCGTCGGGCGCCGGCTCCGGCGGCTTCTCGGCCGGGTGATCGGATAGCGAAAAGGGCGGCCTGGGGGCCGCCCTCCTCATCAGCTCGATTCGCGGATCGCCGGATCAGTACCAGGCGCCCATCTTCACCTCGGTGGCATCGCCCGCCATCTCGGCGAAGGCCGCCGGATCCTGCGCGCCCTCGCCGTCGCCACCGTAGTGGTAGGGATAGACATAGGTGGGCGTGAAATCCTGCACCGCCGAGGCCGCCTGTTCCGCGGTCATCGTGAAGGGCAGGTTCATGCAGAGGAAGGCGAGGTCGATGCCTTCCAGCGCGCGCATCTCGGGAATGTCTTCGGTATCGCCGGAGATGTAGACGGTGAAGCCGTCGAAATGCAGCACATAGCCGTTGTCGCGCCCCTCGGGGTGGAACATCAGCCGGTCTTCGGTGGTGTTGTAGGCCGGGATCGCATCGATCGTGAGCCCGCCCCATTCGGCCGACTCGCCGTTGCCGATGGATGTGGCCATGGCCTGCATCGCTTCGGGCAGCATGTCGTAAACCGCCGGGTTGGTGATCAGCTGCGTGCCCTCTCCCGCGAGCGCGCCAAGCGTATCTGCGTTGTAGTGATCCCCATGCTCATGCGTGATGAGGATGAGGTCCGGCGCCGGGTAATCGGCATAGGCGGCCGGGTCCCCGACCGGATCGCAGTAGATCGTGCCGACCGGCGTCTCCATCACGAAGGACGCGTGGCTCACGGGATGTACGGTGATGTCCCCCGCGGCGGTCGGGAACGTGTCGGCCATCCCGTCCTGCGCCATGGCGGCGTAGGGCAGGAAGGTCGTGGCGCCCGCAGCAGTTGCGGCGCCGGCCAGAAAGGTGCGGCGTGTATATGTCATGTTGATTTCCTCCTCGTGAGGGAAAGGTGGCCCGAATGCGCATGCATTTCAACGGCGGCAGGCGAGAAATCGCCGCCCTCTCACGATGTTAGCGTTCGCACCTCGGCAAGGAGCCCCTCAAGCTCGGCATCATGGATGCCGAAGGCGCGAAAATGCGCGACGACGTTGTCGAGATATTCCAGCGAGGTGCCGAGCATCCCGGCGCCGGTGGCGAGGTAGCGAATCTGCGTCTCGCGCGGCAGGCCGATCTCGATCATCGCCGCCTCGGGGTCGGCGACGAAGGTCAGCACCTCGACCGGGCCACCCGCCGTCTCCGCCGGGGTGAAGATCGCGTGATAGCCGGGCGCCACCATCTCGCGGCGGAAGAGCTGGTCGGTCTCCGCCTCGACCAGCCCGGGCGGGATGCGGAAGGCGAGCCCGTCCACCGCGCCGCCGGGCACGAGCCCGGCCATCAGCCCCGGCGCCTCCGCCGTGCCGCGGCCGCCCATCCGGTCGACGAGGCAGAGCTCGCGCGTGAAGCCGGGAACATGGGCGCGGCGGATCTCGTCGAAGAGGAACCCCGGATCCCAGATCAGCGAGCCATAGCCGAAGACCCAGACCTCCTGCCCCTCGCGGCCGGCGAGCGTGGCCCGGCGGAGCGCATCGCGATGCGCATCAGGATAGCGCCAGCCGGGATCGCCGCCGTTCCGCGCGACGGAGGCGTCGAGCTCGGCATAGTCGAGGTCGCGGAAGTAGGACTCCTCCGGCGCCTTGATGCGGCCGATCAGCTCGGGGTGGTGGCGGAAGGCGGTGGAGGGGATGGGCATCCGGGTGGTCCTTTCCGGCCGCGAGCTTCCCCCCTGCCCGGCCAGCCTTCAAGGGCCGGAGAAACGAAAAGCCCCGGCGCGAGGGCCGGGGCTTTCGGAATGCTCAGACGAGAGGCGGGGTCAGCCGCGCTCTTCGATGATCTCGACCAGATGCGGGATCTTGGCGACCATGCCGCGGACGGAGGGCGTATCCTCCAGCTCGCGGGTGCGGTGCATCTTGTTGAGCCCCAGGCCCTTCAGCGTCTCGCGCTGAACGGCGGGGCGGCGGATCGGGGAGCCGATCTGCTTGACGACGATGGTCTTGGCCATGGGTCGGGCTCCTTAGTTTTCTTCGGCAACGAGGCTCGACTCGGCCGGCGCGTCATCACGCTTCGGCAGGATGTCGGCAACCTTGCGGCCACGGCGCTGCGCGACGGAGCGCGGCGACTGCTGCTTCTTCAGACCGTCGAGCGTGGCGCGGATCATGTTGTAGGGGTTCTGCGAGCCGAGGCTCTTCGACACCACGTCCTGGATGCCGAGCATCTCGAAGACGGCCCGCATCGGACCACCGGCGATGATCCCGGTACCGGGAACGGCGGTGCGCATCACGACGCGGCCGGCGCCATGACGGCCCTCGATGTCGTGGTGCACGGTGCGCCCGTCGCGCAGCGGCACGCGGATCATGTTGCGCTTGGCCTGCTCGGTGGCCTTGCGGATGGCCTCGGGGACCTCCTTGGCCTTGCCCTTGCCGAAGCCGACGCGGCCCTTCTGGTCGCCGACGACGACGAGCGCGGCGAAGCCGAAGCGCTTGCCGCCCTTGACGGTCTTGGAGACGCGGTTGATCGCAACGAGGCGATCGGCGAATTCGGGCGACTCGTCGCGGTCGCGCCGGTTTCCTTCTCTGGCCATGTGGGGCCCTTTCTCTCAAGACCCTGGGGCGGGTCCGGTTGGTCCAATCCAGGTGAGCGCCAGCGCTCCCGGATCATCGAGGCGCCCCGGCGGGGCGCCTTCAAAAGCGGAAGGGGCGCCGAGGCGCCCCGCCCATCAGATCTTCAGCCCGTTCTCGCGGGCGGCCTCGGCCAGCGCCTTGATCCGACCGTGGAAGAGGAAGCCCCCACGGTCGAAATAGGCCTCGCTGAAGCCCGCCTTCTTGGCGCGCTCGGCGATCGCCGCACCCACCTTGGCCGCGGCATCGACGTTGTTCTTGCCGACCACGCCGAGATCCTTCTCCAGCGAGGAGGCGGAGGCGACGGTGACGCCGTTCACATCGTCGATCAGCTGGACGCTGATGTTCTTGTTGCTGCGGTGAACGCTCAGGCGCGCGCGCCCGGCGTTGACCTTGCGAAGCTTGCTCCGGACGCGCTGGCGGCGCTTCTGGAACAGGGAGCGTTTCGTCTGTGCCATCTGTCCGGTCCTTACTTCTTCTTGCCTTCCTTGCGGAAGATATACTCGTCCTTGTAGCGGATGCCCTTGCCCTTGTAGGGCTCCGGCGCGCGCCATTCGCGGATATTGGCCGCGACCTGGCCGACGAGTTGCTGATCAGCGCCTTCGACGATGATTTCCGTCAGCTTCGGGGCCGTCACGGTGACGCCCTCCGGCACCGGGAAATCGACGTCATGCGAATAGCCGAGCGCCAGTTTCAGGGTGTTGCCCTGCATCTGCGCCCGGTAGCCGACGCCCTGGATCTCGAGCTCTTTCTTGAAGCCGTCCGTAACGCCGGTGACGCAGTTCTGCACCATGGTGCGGGACATGCCCCATTGCTGGCGGGCGCGCTTCGAGGTGCCGCGCGGCGTGACGGAGATCGCGCCATCGTCGAGCGTGATGGTCACATCGTCGGTCGCCGTGAAGCTGCGGGTGCCCTTCGGCCCCTTCACTTCGACATGCTGGCCCTTCACCTCGGCAGTGACGCCGGAGGGGAGCGGGACGGGACGTTTTCCGATTCGAGACATGGTTCCCTCCTCAGAAGACGGTGCAGATGACCTCGCCGCCGACATTGGCAGCGCGGGCATGTGCATCCGACATCACGCCCTTGGGCGTGGAGACGATGGAGACACCAAGGCCCTGGCGCACTTGCGGCAGGTCGATGGCGGCGGAATAGACCCGGCGGCCGGGCTTGGAGACGCGCTTGAGCTCGCGGATCACGGGGGTGCCCTCGTAATACTTCAGCGAGATCTCGAGCGCCGGGTGACCGTTCTTGTCGGTCGCCTCTTCGTAGCCGCGGATGTAGCCCTCGTCGCGGAGCACGTCGAGGACGTGCGCCCGCAGCTTGGACGCCGGGGTGACGACCGTGGATTTGCCACGCATCTGGGCGTTGCGGATCCGGGTCAGCATATCACCGATGGGATCGTTCATCACATGCTTCTCCTTACCAGCTCGACTTCACGAGGCCGGGGATCTCGCCGTTCGAGCCGAGCTCGCGCAGCATGATCCGGCTCACCTTCAGCTTGCGATAGTAGGCGTGGGGACGCCCGGTGAGCTGGCAGCGGTTGTGCAGACGGGTGGGCGAGGAGTTACGGGGCAGCTTGGCGAGGTCGAGCGACGCCTTGAAGCGCTCTTCCACCGGCTTGTCCTTGTCCTCGATGATCGCCTTCAGCGCGGCGCGCTTGTCGGCGTATTGCTTCACGAGACGCTCACGCTTCTTCTCGCGTTCGATCATGGATTTCTTGGCCATATCTCTTTCTCCCGCGATCAGCTGTTGAACGGCATGTTGAAGTGCTTGAGCAGCGCCTTGGCTTCGGCATCGGTCTTCGCATTGGTGCAGATGACGATGTCGATGCCCCAGACCTCATCGACCTTGTCGAAGTTGATCTCGGGGAAGACGATGTGTTCCTTGATGCCGCAGGCATAGTTGCCGCGACCGTCGAAGCTCTTGCCGGGAACGCCGCGGAAGTCGCGGACGCGCGGCATGGCCACGGTGATCAGGCGGTCGAGGAATTCGTACATCCGGTTGCCGCGCAGCGTGACCTTGGCGCCGAGCGGCATGCCTTCACGAACGCGGAAGCCGGCGATGGACTTCTTGGCCTTGGTCACGACGGCGCGCTGGCCGGCGATGAGGCTGAGATCGTCCTGGGCCGACTTGACCTTCTTGGAATCACGCACGCTCTCGGAGCCGGCGCCGATGTTGAGAACGATCTTCTCGAGCGACGGGATCTGCATGTCGTTCTTGTAGCCGAACTCTTCCTTGAGCTGGGCCTTGATCGTCTCCCGGTACGCCGCCTTGAGGCGCGGGGTATAGGTGGCAGTATCAAGCATCAGATCGCCTCCCCGGTGGTCTTGAAGAACCGGACCTTCTTGCCGTCTTCCTCGCGGAAGCCGACGCGGCTGGCCTTGCCGTTGCCATCGACCACGGCGAGGTTGCTCAGGTCGATCGGCATGGCTTTCGGCACGCGGCCGCCCTGGCTGGACTGGCTCTGTTTCGTGTGACGGATCGCGATGTTGACGCCCGAGACGACGGCCTTGCCGGCCTTCGGGTTCACGCTTTCGATCTCGCCGGTCGCGCCCTTGTCCTTGCCGGCAAGCACGACGACCTTGTCACCTTTGCGGAGTTTGGCAGCCATCTAGAGCACCTCCGGAGCAAGCGAAATGATCTTCATGAAGTTCTTGGCGCGCAGTTCGCGCACGACCGGCCCGAAGATGCGGGTGCCGACCGGCTCGTTCTGGTTGTTCAGAATGACGGCGGCATTGCGGTCGAAGCGGATGGAGGTGCCGTCCTCGCGGCGCACTTCCTTGGCCGTGCGCACGACCACGGCCTTGCGGACATCGCCTTTCTTGACGCGGCCACGCGGGATCGCTTCCTTGACGGAAACGACGATGATGTCGCCCACCGAGGCGTAACGGCGGTGCGACCCGCCGAGAACCTTGATGCACTGCACCTTCCGCGCGCCGGAATTGTCAGCGACATCCAGATTGGTCTGCATCTGGATCATGTGGTTTCTCCCGACCTTTGAGGGCTGTTCTGTTGTTGGCCCTCAGGGTTTCGATCAAACCGGGTGTGACGGCCTTTAGGAGGCGATCACCTCCCAGCGCTTGGTCTTCGATTTCGGCGCGCATTCCTGGATGCGCACGGTGTCGCCGACGTTGAAGGAGCCGATCTCGTCGTGAGCGCGGTACTTCTTCGAGGAGCGGACGGTCTTGTGGAGGAGCGGGTGCTTGTAGCGCCGCTCGACGGTCACGGTGACGGTCTGGGCGTTGGCCGTGGAGGTCACGGTGCCTTGCAGGATACGCTTGGGCATGGATCAGGCCTCCGCGGCGGCGGCAGCCGCCTTTTCGTTCAGGATCGTCTTCACGCGGGCCACGTCACGCTTGACCTGGCGCATGCGCGCGGTGTTCTCGAGCTGGCCGGTGGCCTGCTGGAAACGGAGGTTGAAGGCCTCCTTCTTGAGATCGACAAGCTGGGTCCGGAGCTCGTCCGGCGTCTTGTCACGCAGTTCGCTGGCGTTCATGTCGCCCTTTTCCTTTCAACATCACCGGAGAGCCCCTCCTCGTCAGTCGCGAGGGTCACCCTGATTCCCGGTGGAGTACGTGGATGAGGGGGGCGGATAGCCCACATCCGCGTGCATTGCAAGCGTTGTGGCCAGAAGCCTGCTGGGCGGGCCCGCGTGGAGGGCCCCCGAGCCCCGAAGTCAAGCGAAAGAGCAAAAAAGAAAGGGTGGAACGGTGGCCGGGGGGGCCGTGTTGGTCCGGCAATGAACGAAAGGAGAAATGACATGAAACGTCTTTTCGCAAGCACGCTCGCGCTCACGATCGCCGCCTCCGGGGCCTATGCCCAGGACATGATGATGGACGGCTATGACCGTGGGGAGCTCATCCGCACCCGCGACATCACCGGCGGCGACATCTACACGACCAACGCGGCCAACGACGAAGGCTGGGATGCCTCGACCGTGTATGACGGCGTCGGCGACGGCTGGAACGAGATCGGCGAGATCGAGGACCTGATCCTCTCCCGCGACGGCCAGCTCATCGGCATCGTGGCCGAGGTCGGCGGCTTCCTCGACATTGCCGACAAGCATGTTGTGATCCCCGTCGAGAACGTCAGCCTCGTGGCCGTCGACGATCGCGAATACGCCTTCGTCACGCGCTACAACGAAGAGCAGCTCGAAGAGCTGGAAGATGTCGACGAAGGCTGGTGGGACTGACCCACGCCATCTTTGAGACGAAAGAATGCGGCCCCTTCGGGGGCCGCATTTTTCATGCGCCGGTGCTCCAGGCGTAGTTGAAGGAAACGGAGATCCGCTCCTCCTCCGCCATGTTCATGGGCACCTCGTGGCGCAGCCAGCTTTCCCACAGAAGCACGTCGCCGACCTCGGGCTTGACGTAGACGAACTGGCGCAACCCTTCCGCCGTGCCCTTCCGCCGCGTGGGGGCGGCCATCATCATCGGCAGGCGGGGGTCTTCGAGCTTGAGCGCCGAGGTGCCCTCGGGCATCGCCACATAGGTCGTCCCCGAGATCACCGAATGCGGGTGGATGTGGCTCCCATGCGTGCCGCCCTCGGGCAGGATGTTGATCCACAGATCTTCCAGCACCAGCGGCCGCCCCTCCAGATCGAAGCCGAGCTCCTCCGCGAAGGCCGCGACATGCGCGTCGAGCGCGGTTACGAGGCTCTGGAAGATGTCGAACCGCCAGGGCAGGTCGGTGAGCGAGGCATAGGAGGTGTAGCCGGGGTAGCCGTTGGCCTCGCACCATTCCTGCCCCGCCTCGTCATCTTCGGCGATGGTGATGCAGGAGGCCTCGAGCTCGGCCGCGTCGATGGCGGGGCCATGCTCGGCGAGCGGGGCGCGATAGAGCGGGGTGACGAAGAGGGGGGTGATCTCGGCCATGGCAGGCTCCCGGGTGGCGGTGTGCTCCCGCCTTACAGGAGCCCGCCGGAAAAGGAAAAGGCCCCCGCCGTCGCCGGCAGGGGCCCTTTCGATGTCGTGAGGCCGGAGGCCTTACCAGTCCTCGCGGACCACGGTCTTGGTCTTGATCGGCAGCTTCATCGCGGCCAGGCGCAGGGCCTCGCGGGCGATGTCTTCGGCGACGCCGTCGATCTCGAACATGATCCGCCCCGGCTTGACCTTGGCGGCCCAGAAGTCGACCGAGCCCTTGCCTTTACCCATCCGCACTTCGACGGGCTTCGACGAGACGGCGACGTCCGGGAAGATCCGGATCCAGACCCGGCCCTGACGCTTCATGTGACGCGTCAGCGCCCGGCGGGCGGCTTCGATCTGGCGGGCGGTGACCCGCTCGGGCTCGAGCGCCTTCAGGCCAAAGGTGCCGAAGTTCAGGGCAGAGCCGCCCTTCGCTTCGCCGTGGATCCGGCCCTTGTGCTGTTTGCGGAATTTCGTGCGCTTCGGTTGCAGCATCTGTCATTCCTCCTTAGCGGTCGCCCCGGCCGTGGGGCCGGGCGCCACGCGGCACGGAGGCGTCCTGCAGTTCCTGCGACTTGCGTTCGCGGGCCTGCGGGTCGTGCTCCATGATCTCGCCTTTGAAGATCCACACCTTGATGCCGATGATGCCGTAGGGCGTCATGGCCTCGGAGAGGGCGTAGTCGATATCGGCACGCAGGGTGTGCAGCGGCACGCGGCCGTCACGCGTCCATTCCGTGCGGGCGATCTCGGCGCCGCCGAGGCGGCCGGAGAGGTTCACCCGGATGCCGAGGGCACCCATGCGCATGGCATTCTGCACGGCGCGCTTCATGGCGCGGCGGAAGCCGACACGGCGCTCGAGCTGCTGGGCGATGCTTTCCCCCACCAGCGCGGCGTCGAGCTCGGGCTTGCGCACCTCGACGATGTTGAGATGCAGCTCGGAATCCGTCAGGTTCGAAAGCTTCTTCCGCAGCGTCTCGATGTCAGCGCCCTTCTTGCCGATGATGACACCGGGGCGGGCGGCGTGGATCGTGACCCGGCACTTGCGGTGCGGACGTTCGATGATCACGCGGGAGATACCGGCCTGCTTGCACTCCTTCTTGATGAACTCCTTGATGCGGATGTCCTCAAGAAGAAGGTCGCCGAAATCCTTCGTGTTTGCGTACCAGCGGCTGTCCCAGGTCCGGTTGACCTGAAGACGCATGCCGACGGGATTGACCTTGTTACCCATTAGGCTTGCTCCTCGACCTGACGGACCTTGATGGTGAGCTCAGAGAACGGCTTCATGATCCGGCCGTAGCGGCCGCGAGCGCGGGGTCGGCCGCGCTTCATGATCAGGTTCTTGCCCACAAAGGCCTCGGCGACGACGAGATCGTCGACGTCCAGGTTGTGGTTGTTCTCGGCATTGGCGATGGCCGACTGCAGGCACTTCTTGACGTCCTGCGCGATGCGGCGCTTCGAGAAGGTGAGGTCGGCGAGCGCCGTCTCGACCTTCTTGCCACGGATCATCGCGGCCACCAGGTTCAGCTTCTGCGGCGAGGTCCGAAGCATGCGCAGTTTCGCCATGGCTTCGTTGTCGGCCACGCGGCGGGGGTTCTTTTCCTTGCCCATGACTTACTTCCGCTTCGCTTTTTTGTCGGCGGCGTGACCGTAGTAGGTCCGCGTCGGCGCGTATTCACCGAACTTCTGGCCGATCATGTCCTCGGAGATGAGGACGGGGATGTGTTTCTGACCGTTGTAGACGCCAAACGTCAGGCCCACGAACTGGGGCAGGATCGTCGAGCGGCGCGACCAGATCTTGATGACTTCGTTACGCCCGCCTTCGCGCGACTTCTCCGCCTTTTTCAGGACGTAGCTGTCGACGAACGGGCCTTTCCAAACAGAGCGCGACATGGATTAGCGGCCTTTCCGAGCGTGGCGCGAGCGAACGATGAGCTTCGACGACGCCTTCTTTCTGTTCCGGGTGCGGTTGCCCTTGGTGCCCTTGCCCCACGGCGTGACCGGGTGGCGGCCACCGGAGGTGCGGCCCTCACCACCACCATGCGGGTGGTCGATCGGGTTCATGGCAACACCGCGAACGGAGGGGCGGATGCCCTTGTGGCGGTTGCGGCCGGCCTTGCCGATGTCCTGGTTGGAATTGTCGGGGTTCGACACGGCACCGACGGTGGCCATGCATTCCTGACGGACCAGCCGGAGCTCACCGGACGAGAGGCGCAGCTGCGCGTAGCCGCCATCGCGGCCGACGAATTGCGCGTAGGTGCCGGCGGCGCGGGCGATCTGGCCACCTTTGCCGGGCTTCAGCTCGACATTGTGGACGATCGTGCCGATCGGCATGCCGGAGAACGGCATCGCGTTGCCCGGCTTGATGTCGACCTTGGCGCCGGCATAGATCTTGTCGCCCACGGCGAGGCGCTGCGGCGCCAGGATGTAGGCTTGCTCGCCGTCCTCGTACTGGACGAGGGCGATGAAGGCGGTGCGGTTGGGATCATATTCGATCCGCGCGACGACCGCGGCCATGTCGTGCTTGGTGCGTTTGAAATCGACGATGCGATAGAGGCGCTTCGCCCCGCCGCCCTTGCGGCGCATCGTGATCCGGCCGGTGTTGTTCCGGCCGCCGTTCTTCGTCAGACCTTCGGTCAGCGCCTTGACGGGGCGCCCCTTCCAAAGTTCCGAACGGTCGATCAGCACCAGCCCGCGCTGGCCCGGCGTCGTCGGCTTATACGACTTGAGTGCCATGCTTTCTGTCTTCCGTTGCTTGCGGGCCGTTGCCCGGCAGGTGACCGGGGCCCGTCTGTGATTGAGGGCCCCGAAGGTCCCAGGATGAAGGGCCCCGAAGGTCCCCGACTTGGTGCCCCCGGAGGAGCAAAAACGAAGCCCCGGACGAATCCGGGGCTTACGCGGATGGCCTCCCTTAAGGGAGTTGCGGCAACGGGTCAAGCGAGGCGGGAGGCGCGGGCTGGGCGGCTCGATACTTCACCATTGACAGAACTATCCGACTCGCCGCATGGTTCACCACATGGAAAACCATTCCGACACGCTCGACACCCTCTTCCAGGCCCTCGCCGATCCGACCCGGCGGGCCGTGGTGCAACGGCTGGGGCAGGGCCCCGCGGCGGTCAGCGACCTGGCTGAGCCGTTCCAGATGGGGCTGCCGGCGTTCCTCAAGCACATCTCCGTGCTTGAGGCCGCCGGGCTCGTCAGCTCCATCAAGGTCGGCCGCGTGCGCACCTGCACGCTGGAAGAACAGCGCCTCGAAGCGGCCGCCGGCTGGTTCGAGGAACAGCGCGACCTCTGGAAGGCGCGCTACGAGCAGCTCGACGACTTGCTCGGCACCCTCAAGCAAAGGAAAACCCAATGACCGCCCATCGCTACGACTTCACTCCGGACCTGGAGGCGGCCACGCTCTCCATCGCCCGCGAGTTCGACGCCCCGCGCGACCTCGTCTGGGCGTGCTACACCACGGCCGAGCTCCTCGACCGCTGGTATGCCCCGAAGCCACTCACCGCGCGCACCAGCCATCTCGACTTCGCCGAAGGCGGCTACTGGCTCTTCGCGATGGTGATGCCCGACGGCACCGAATTCTGGAGCCGGCAGGATTACGAGCGCATCACCCCGAGGGACCGCTTCTCCGCCTATGACGCCTTCAGCGACGCCTCGGGCGCCATCGACCCCGCCATGCCCCGCGCCTCGATGGTGCTGACCTTCACCCCGCTCGGCGACCGCACGCTGGTGCAGACCGAGCTGGCCTATCCCTCGACGGAGGATCTGCAGAAGGTCATCGACATGCAGATGGAGGAGGGCCTCGCCTCCACCCTCGAACGGCTCGACGAGCTGCTCGTCTCGCTGAAGGAGGAGGTGTGATGGCCGAGAAGATCACCGTCGACGCCCTGATCGACGCCCCGCCCGCCCGCGCCTGGGCCGCCTATGTCGAGCCCGAGCATATCACGGAGTGGAACTTCGCCAGCGACGACTGGTGCTGCCCCTCCGCCTCGAACGACCTCCGCCCCGGCGGCCGCTACGTGGCGCGGATGGAGGCGAAGGACGGCTCGATGGGCTTCGACTTCGAGGCGGTCTACGATGCCGTGAGCCCGGGCGAGGGTTTCACCATGACCATGCCGGACGGCAGGGTGGTGGAGACGCGCTTCACGCCGGAGGGCGAGGGCACCCGCGTCACGACCACCTTCGATGCCGAGGGCGCGCATTCGGCCGAGATGCAGCGCGAGGGCTGGCAGGCGATCCTTGACAACTACAAGGCCCATGCCGAGGCCGTCTGACCCCCTGCCCCCGAGGCCCCGAACGCAAAAGGCCCCCGCTCTCGCGGGGGCCTTTCCTGTCTCTGCCGACCGGTTCAGAGCCCGGTCGAGACGTCGATCGTGTTGCCCTCGACGAGCGTCACATAGGCCTTCTTCACGCTCTTGCGCGTGCCGAGCTGGCCGCGGAAGCGCTTGACCTTGCCCTTGGTGATGGTGGTGTTCACCGCCTTCACCTTGACGCCGAAGAGCTCCTCGACCGCCTGCTTGATCTGCGGCTTGGAGGCCGCGATGTCGACCTCGAAGACGACGGCATTGGCCTCGGAGGCCATGGTGGCCTTCTCGGTCACGACCGGCGAGCGGATCACGTCGTAATGGTCTGCCTTGGCACTCATTTCAGACGAGCCTCCAGAGCTTCGACCCCTGCCTTGGTCAGCACCAGGGTGCCGGCCCGCAGGATGTCATAGACATTGGCCCCCATCGAGGGGAGCACGTTCAGGTTGGCGATGTTCGCCGCGGCGCGGGCGAAATCGCCGTTGACCTCGGCGCCGTCGATGACCAGCGGCTTCTGCCAGCCGAGGGTCTTGACCGTGTTGGCCAGCGCCTTCGTCTTGGCATCCGACAGCTCGGCGGCCTCGATGATGACCAGCTCGCCCGCCTTCAGCTTGGCCGACAGCGCATGGCGCAGGCCCAGCTTGCGGAACTTCTTGGTCAGCTCGTGCTCGTGGCTGCGCGGCGTCGGCCCCTTGTAGGTGCCGCCGTGCCGGAAGATCGGCGCCTTCTTGGAGCCGTGGCGAGCGCCGCCCGTGCCCTTCTGGCGATAGATCTTCTTGGTCGAGTAGCTCACATCGGAGCGACCCAGCGTCGAGTGCGTGCCCTGCTGGGCACGCGCCCGCTGCCAGCGCACGACGCGGTGGAGGATATCCGACCGCGGCTCCAGCCCGAAGATCTCGTCGGAGAGATCGACGGAGCCGGCGCTCTTGCCGTCGAGATTGATGGCATCAGCTTTCATTGGACTCGTCTCCTTCCGACGGCTGGTCGGAGGCCTCGGCCTCCTTCAGCGCGGCTTCTTCGGCGGCGGCCTGCTCGGCGGCCAGACGTTCAGCCTCCGCAGCCTCCTCGGCAGCAGCCTGCTCGGCAGCTTCCGCGGCGACCCGCTCGGCCTCGGCCTTGGCGCTCTTCAGCGCCGCCGGGTAGATGAGGTTCTCGGGCAGCGGCTTCTTCACCGCATCCTTGATGGTGACCCAGCCGCCCTTGGTGCCGGGGACGGCACCCTTGACCATGATGAGGCCACGGTCGGCATCGGTGCGGACGACTTGCAGGTTCTGCGTGGTCACGCGCACGGCGCCCATGTGGCCGGCCATCTTCTTGCCCTTGAACACCTTGCCCGGGTCCTGGCACTGGCCGGTGGAGCCATGCGAACGGTGCGAGATGGACACGCCGTGGGACGCCCGGAGGCCCCCGAAGTTGTGCCGCTTCATCGCACCGGCAAAGCCCTTACCGGTCGAGGTGCCCGAGACATCCACGAACTGGCCGGCGAAATAGTGATCCGCGATGATCTCCTCGCCGATCCCGATCAGGTTCTCGGGGTCGACGCGGAACTCCGCGATCTTCCGCTTCGGCTCGACCTTGGCGGCCGCGAAATGGCCGCGCAGGGCGCGCGTGGTGTTCTTGGCCTTGGCGGTGCCGGCGCCGAGCTGGACGGCGGCATAGCCGTCCTTCTCGATCGTGCGGGTCGCCACGACCTGCAGGTTGTCCAGTTGCAGGACGGTCACGGGGACCTGCCTGCCGTCTTCCAGGAAGAGCCGGGTCATCCCGACCTTCTTTGCGATCACTCCGGAGCGCAACATCGGCGAGCCCTCCCTCAAACCTTGATCTCGACATCCACGCCGGCGGCGAGGTCGAGCTTCATCAGCGCGTCCACCGTCTGCGGGGTCGGGTCCACGATATCCAGGAGCCGCTTGTGGGTGCGGATCTCGAACTGGTCGCGGGATTTCTTGTCGATATGCGGCCCACGGAGAACCGTGAACTTCTCGATCTTGTTCGGCAGGGGGATCGGGCCACGCACCGAAGCGCCGGTGCGCTTGGCGGTCTGCACGATCTCATGCGTCGAGGCGTCGAGGACGCGATAGTCGAACGCCTTGAGCCGGATGCGGATGTTTTGGCTTTGCACGGCCATGTGGATTGCCCTTCGCGGCTTGTCTCATTCCCGAGAGGTGGACGGCGCGGGATTGCCCTGCCCACATCGGTTCTTGGTCTTGCGGCGGGTGCCGGGCGCCGCGATGGCGCCCGGCCCTACCGGATTCAGGCGACGATCTTGGAGACGACGCCGGAGCCGACGGTGCGGCCGCCTTCACGGATGGCGAAGCGCAGGCCTTCTTCCATGGCGATCGGGTAGATCAGCTCGGCTTCCAGCTTCAGGTTGTCGCCCGGCATCACCATCTCGGTGCCCGAGGGCAGCGTCACGGTGCCGGTCACATCCGTCGTGCGGAAGTAGAACTGCGGACGGTAGTTCGCGAAGAACGGCGTGTGGCGGCCGCCCTCTTCCTTGGTCAGGATGTAGACCTCGGCCTCGAACTTCGTGTGCGGCTTCACCGAGCCCGGCTTGCAGAGCACCTGGCCCCGCTCGACGCCGTCCCGCTCGATGCCGCGCAGCAGCGCGCCGATGTTGTCGCCGGCCTCGCCGCGATCGAGCAGCTTGCGGAACATCTCGACGCCCGTGCAGGTCGTCTTCTTGGTGTCCTTGATGCCCACGATCTCGAGCTCGTCGCCGACGTTGACGACACCGCGCTCGACGCGGCCGGTCACGACCGTGCCGCGGCCGGAGATCGAGAACACGTCCTCGATCGGCATCAGGAACGGCTGGTCGACGGCGCGCTCCGGCGTCGGGATGAACTCATCCACGGCCGCCATCAGCTCCTTGATCTTCTCTTCGCCGATCTCCGGGTCGCGGCCTTCGAGGGCAGCGAGCGCCGAGCCGGCGATGATCGGAATGTCGTCGCCGGGGAACTCGTAGGAGGAGAGCAGCTCGCGCACTTCCATCTCGACGAGCTCGAGCAGCTCGGCGTCATCGACCTGGTCGACCTTGTTGAGGAACACCACGAGCGCCGGCACGCCGACCTGGCGGGCAAGCAGGATGTGCTCGCGCGTCTGCGGCATCGGGCCGTCGGCGGCGTTCACCACGAGGATGCCGCCGTCCATCTGCGCGGCGCCGGTGATCATGTTCTTCACATAGTCGGCGTGGCCGGGGCAGTCGACGTGGGCGTAGTGGCGCGCCTCGGTCTCGTACTCGACGTGGGCGGTCGAGATCGTGATGCCGCGCGCCTTCTCTTCCGGCGCCGCGTCGATCTGGTCGTAGGCCTGGAAGTCGCCGAAATACTTCGTGATCGCCGCCGTCAGCGTCGTCTTGCCGTGGTCCACGTGACCGATCGTCCCGATGTTCACGTGCGGCTTGTTGCGTTCAAACTTGGCCTTGGACATGGTGTCTTCCTTTTGTCGGGTGCCGGGCTTGCGCCCGGCCTACGGGGTGGAGGGTAGGCCGGGCTCGAGCCCGGCATCCCGTCATGCGTATTTCTTCTGGATCTCGTCCGAGATGTTCTGCGGCACGGCCTCGTAATGGTCGAACTGCATCGTGAACACCGCGCGGCCCGAAGACATCGAGCGCAGGTTGTTGATGTAGCCGAACATGTTGGCGAGCGGCACGAAGGCGTTGATCACGTTGGCGTTGCCGCGCGTGTCCTGCCCCTGCACCATGCCCCGCCGCGAGGTGAGGTCACCGATGATCGAGCCGGTGTACTCCTCGGGGGAGACGACCTCGACCTTCATGATCGGCTCGAGCAGCTTGGCGCCGGCCTTGCGGAGACCTTCGCGCATGCACATGCGGCTGGCGATCTCGAAGGCCAGGACCGAGGAGTCCACGTCGTGGAACTTGCCGTCGACCAGCGCGACCTTGAAGTCGATCACCGGGAAGCCGGCCAGCGGGCCCGAGTCCATCACCGAGTTGATGCCCTTCTCGACGCCGGGGATGTATTCCTTCGGCACGGCACCACCGACGATGCGGCTTTCGAAGGAATAGCCTTCGCCCGGCTCTGTCGGCGAGATGACGAGCTTGACTTCGGCGAACTGGCCGGAGCCGCCCGACTGCTTCTTGTGCGTATAGGTGTGCTCGATCTCGTGACCGATGGTCTCGCGATAGGCCACCTGCGGCGCACCGATGTTCGCCTCGACCTTGAACTCCCGCTTGAGGCGGTCGACGAGGATGTCGAGGTGAAGTTCGCCCATGCCCTTCATGATCGTCTGGCCCGATTCAAGATCGGTCTCGACGCGGAAGGACGGGTCTTCGGCGGCAAGCCGCTGCAGACCCATGGACATCTTCTCCTGGTCGGCCTTCGTCTTCGGCTCGACGGCGATCTCGATCACCGGGTCGGGGAAGGTCATCGTTTCCAGCACGACCGGCTTCGACGGATCGCAAAGCGTGTCGCCCGTGGTCGTGGCCTTCAGGCCGGCCAGCGCGATGATGTCGCCGGCATACGCCTCGGTGATCTCTTCCTGCTTGTTGGAGTGCATCATGACCATACGGCCGATGCGCTCACGGTTGCCCTTGGTGGAGTTCAGCAGGCTCTCGCCCTTCACCATCTTGCCCGAGTAGATGCGGGTGAACGTGAGGGTGCCCATGAAGGGGTCGTTCATGATCTTGAACGCGAGGCCCGAGAAGGGCTCGTCGTCATCGGCATGACGGGCGATGTTGCGCTCTTCGGTCTCGTCATCGGGCGAGAAGCCCATGTAGGCCGGCACGTCGAGCGGCGACGGCAGGAAGTCGATGACGGAGTTGAGAAGCGGCTGGACGCCCTTGTTCTTGAACGCGGAGCCGGCAGTGACGGGCACGAAGGTCAGCGACAGGCAGCCCTTGCGGACGAGGCCGCGCAGCGTGTCGACATCGGGCTCTTCGCCTTCGAGATAGGCCATCATGGCGTCGTCGTCCATTTCGACGGCGTTCTCGATCAGCGTGGCGCGCCATTCGTTGGCGACGTCCTGCAGGTCGGCACGGATCGGCTGGCGCACCCAGGAGGCACCCAGGTCTTCACCCTGCCAGACCCACTCTTCCATGGTGATCAGGTCGATGATGCCTTCGAGGTTGTCCTCGGCACCGATCGGCAGCGCGACGGGCACCGGGGTGGCGCCGGTGCGTTCCTTGATCATGCGGACGCAGTTGAAGAAGTCGGCGCCGATCTTGTCCATCTTGTTGACGAAGACGATGCGCGGCACCTTGTAGCGGTCGGCCTGGCGCCAGACGGTTTCCGTCTGCGGCTCGACACCGGCGTTGCCGTCGAGCAGGCAGATCGCGCCGTCGAGCACGGCGAGCGAGCGCTCGACCTCGATGGTGAAGTCGACGTGGCCGGGGGTGTCGATGATGTTGAAGCGGTACTTCGTGTCCGAGGTGCCGTCAGCCGTCGGGTCATCCTGCCGCTGCCAGAAGGTGGTCGTGGCGGCGGAGGTGATGGTGATCCCGCGCTCCTGCTCCTGCTCCATCCAGTCCATCGTGGCGGCGCCATCGTGGACTTCGCCGATCTTGTGCGAGCGGCCGGTGTAGAAAAGGATGCGTTCGGTCGTCGTGGTCTTGCCCGCATCGATGTGGGCCATGATCCCGATGTTCCGGTAGCGCTTGAGGGGGTAGTCGCGTGCCATGGGAAGGGTCCTCAGGCTGAAGTTCGGTTACCAGCGGTAGTGGCTGAAGGCCTTGTTGGCATCGGCCATCTTGTGCGTGTCTTCGCGCTTCTTCACGGCGGAGCCGCGGCCGTTCACTGCATCGAGCAGCTCGCCGGCAAGGCGCTCTTCCATCGTGTTTTCGTTGCGCTTCTTCGACGCCTCGATCAGCCAGCGGATCGCCAGGGCCTCGCGGCGCTCGGGGCGCACCTCGACGGGGACCTGGTAGGTGGCGCCGCCGACCCGGCGGGAGCGGACCTCGAGGCTCGGCTTGATGTTGTCGAGCGCCTCGTGGAACACCTCGACGGGGGCGCGCTTGAGGCGGCCTTCCACGCGGTCGAAGGCATTGTAGACGATGCGCTCGGCGACGGCTTTCTTGCCGTCGATCATCAGGTTGTTCATGAACTTCGTCAGCACCCGATCGCCGAACTTGGCATCGGGGAGGACTTCACGCTTCTCGGCGGCATGACGGCGGGACATTCGGCGAACTCCTTACTTCGGACGCTTGGCGCCGTATTTCGAACGGCGCTGCTTGCGGTCTTTGACGCCCTGCGTGTCGAGGACACCGCGCAGGATGTGATAACGGACGCCCGGAAGGTCCTTCACACGGCCGCCGCGAATGAGCACGACCGAGTGCTCCTGCAGGTTGTGGCTTTCGCCGGGGATGTAGGAGATCACCTCGTACTGGTTCGTCAGGCGAACCTTGGCGACCTTCCGCATGGCGGAGTTCGGCTTCTTCGGCGTCGTGGTGTAGACGCGCGTGCAGACGCCCCGCTTCTGCGGGCAGCCCTCGAGGTGCTGCGACTTCGACTTCGTGACCTTCGGCTTCCGCGGCTTGCGGATCAGCTGCTGGATCGTTGGCATTGGGCTCTTTTCCCCGCTTCCTGCTGTTCGCGGCCCCTTGGGTCCGCCGATCGTCTCTCGTGCTTCAAGGCCGCGGATATCCGCAGCCTTCGTTCATCCGGGGCGCCGCATCGGCGGTGCCCGTTCCTCCGTGGCGCGCGGGCGCATGGAGCGCGCGGCACAACGCAAATACCCGCAAGCGCTCCCTGGTCCGGGGAAGCGGTGCGGTGGGTCTTACAGAGGATCGGGGCTCAGGCCCGGATCGTGACCACTCAACTCTGATTTTCAGGCCGCAAGGATGCCCATGCGCCTGAGTGGTGGCCGTATAGGGGGAGTCGGAAGGGCTGTCAACAGCGGCCCCTGACGCCGCTGGACGGCCCGGGCGCCTCCGCCGACCCTCTCCCCTACATACGCGCGCGCGAGGGTGCGTGCCAGGGTGGGCCCCCGGGAGGAGAGGGCGAATCGGACCTGCCGCGGATTCGGCGCGAGGCCCGCGAAGGGCCGCTCCAACCCGGTGCAGTCTTTCGACAAATTGTAAACAATCCCGCCGAGCCCCAGCGATTGCGGGCGACCCCACGAACGAACACCCCGAAATTTGGCGGTTTTCTTCATTTCACTGGCGAAACGTTAGAATTGTCGTAAACCTTTCCATGCCGCCAGAGCGGCGACCAATATTTTCACGAGGGAAACCATATGAACAAGCTTCTCACCGGTCTCGTGGCGCTGCCGCTCACGATCGCGTCCGCGCCTGCTTTCGCCACCTGCTACTACGGCTGCACCCCGCCGACCACCAACGTTCCGGAAATCGACGCCTCCGCCGGCCTTCTCGGCCTGGCCGCCGTCGCTGCCGTGACCCTGCTGGTCCACGCCCGTCGCCGCAACGCCTGAGGCGTTCGGACCGATCAAGACGCAAAGCGGCGCAGTCCTGGGGCTGCGCCGCTTTTCTTTTGCCGGTAGGCTTGGGGCGGGCCGCTCGGCCCCATCCCCCCGCAGCCCGGCTCAGATCATGGTGAAATCGCCCATGGCCAGCGCCCAGATCGCCACGATCAGGTTGGCGATGGCATGGGCCCAGATCGCATCGCTGACCTTGCCGCGGCGGAGCGCGACCAGCGCGAAGACCAGCCCCGCCAGCCCGGCCGCGAGCAGACGGCCATGCAGGAAGGCGAAGGGCAGCGTCGAGGCGGCGATCGCGAAGGCCTTGCGCGGCCAGCCCGGACCATCCAGCCAGTCGAGCAGGATGTAGCCGCGGAAGAGCGCCTCTTCGACGATGGGCACGATGATCGAGGTGCCGAGCACCCGGATCAGCACCCAGAGCGCCAGCGCCCAAGGGGCCAGCTCGCCCAGCGCCGTGCCGAGCGCGCCGTTGCCGGCGGGGGCCGTCACGGCCCAGAGGATGCCGACGACGATGCCTGCGCCGATGCCCACCATCTCGGGGCGGTGCATCATCTCGCGGCAGAGCCGCCGGAAGGGCCAGAGCGTCAGCGCGACGAGCCCGATGCGGATCGGATAGGCGATCTCCGGTTCGGCGAAGATGCCGTTGAAGATCAGCCCCGTCAGCATGAAAACCACGAAGGGCAGGATCAGCGCCATCGCCCGGTCCTCCGTCCAGCGCGGCGCGGCGGAGGGGCGGACGGGGCCCTTGTGGAGCCAGGGAATGGTTTCCATGAGGGCAACAAGCCCGAGCGCCACGAGGCAGAAGAAGATCCAGCCGGCGTGGGAATGGAAGCCGCCGACCGCGAGATCCGGCGCGCCATTGGCGCCGATCTTCACCAGCACGGCGATGCGCAGCATGTTGAGCAGCCAGCTCGCCAGCATCGCCAGCGGCAGCACCAGCGCGAAGAAGCGCCCCAGGTGGATCGTCTTGCGGAAGAGCCCCGCATAAAGAGAGCCGAAGGCGAGGACGAGCGCGACCCCCTCGATCCCCGAGCAGGTCTCGGCGACGCGCACCGCGAAGGTCGGCGTGGCGAGGATCGCCTGCGGCGCGTCGACCATGACCTCCTCGCCCGAAAGCTCAAGCAGCCAGGCGGCGCCGTGCAGCGTGGCCGAGGCCATGGCCTGCAGGTTCCAGATCGGGCCGAGCAGCCGCACGAGATCCGGCATGACGAGCGCGACAAGGAGCACGATCGCCGCCATCCAGCCCACCTCGCGGGCGATGTCGGCGAGGGCGCGGGGCGCCGCGAGCCAGAAGAGCCAGCCAAGGGCGGTGGCGATGCCCCCCGCCGCCCAGAACGCCATGGCCTGGGGGGCGATGGCCGCGAGATCGCCCGCGGGGGCGAGCACGGCGGGCAGGAACATCAGGACCAGTCCGGCGAGATGAAGGAGCGCCCAGGCCCCGCCGCCGGGGCGGCCGCCCAGATGGCGAAGCGCCGCGGGCCGCGCCCAGGCGATCAGCGCCACGACGCCGAGCACCACGAGCGCCCGGGCCGGCAGGCTCTGCATGGCCCGGCAGGCCCCGTAGAACCCGGTGTCGGTGCATTCGAAATCGGCGAGGACCTGGTAGGTCACCGCAAGGGCACCGATCTCGATCAGCGCCAGAAGGCCGAAGACCCCGAGCCGGGGCCAGGGGCGTGTGGGCAGGAGGGCGGAGGCTGTTCTCATCATGCGGGTCTCTTGCCCTTCAAATGCGCCGAAAAATTGACCCGTTCTGGGTCATCTCCGCCCGGATCAAGGCCGCGTCGCGCGCGGTTCGGCGCCCTTCGGTCCGTTGGCCCGCGCCCGCGCCAAGGCCAGATGAACGGCGATTCCGCCCCCGAAGGCAAGAAGCGCGAAGCCGACCAGCCCCGCCTGGCCGAAGGCGCCGGTGGCGGCGAGGAGGATCGGCGTTCCCAGCGTATTGCCGAGATTGCCCATCTGCGCCACGGCGCCATTGGCGATGGCCTGCTGCTCGGGCTCGGGGTTGAGCGCCGGGATGGCCTCGAAATTCGCGCCCTGCACGAGTCCGAGCGCGCCGATCAGCGCCACCGGCACCCAGGGGCTCGCCGTGAAGGGCAGCGCCGCCGCCGCGACGGCAGCGAGGGCGAAGCCGCCGATGACGACGGGCACCGGCGGCAGGCGCTGCAGCAGCAGATTGCCGATCGTCATCGAGACCACGATGCCGGCAAGCGGCATGGCTGTGGCCGCGAAGCTCCGCCCGGCCTCGGGGAGCATGGCGGGCAGGACGGTCAGGATCGAGACATAGGATAATGTATAGAAGAGCCAGGCCAGCCCCGGCGCGGCGGTGGCCGGGGAGCGGTAGGCCTCCACATGCCGGGCGGCGATGGCGCGGAGCGTCAGCCGCGGGCCGGGCGGCGCCGGCACGGGCGGCAGGCGCCAGGCGAGCAGCGCCGCCATCGCCGCCATGTAGACGGCATGGGCGGCAAAGAGCGCGGCGGGACCGAAGGCATCGCTGAGCGGCCGGCCCAGAAGGGCCGTCACCGAGAAGGCGACGCCGAAGAAGGTGCTCCAGAGCGTCATGGCGACGGGCCGGGCGCGGCCCCGGGCGAGGCTGCCAAGCAGCGTCGGCGCCGCGACGACGATGACGAGATGCGAAAGCCCCTCGACGACGCGGCTGACGAGAAGGACGGGCATCGGCGGCAGGGTGACCTGAAAGGCGCTGACGGCGGCGCCCAGAAGGAGCCCGCCGATCAGCAGCCGCCGCACCCCCAGCCGCGCCGCCACCAGCCCGGCGAAGAGCCCGAAGACGATGCCGAGAAAGCTGAGCAGCGAGACGGAGAAACCGAGCGTGGCGCCGGCGCCGGGATAGATCTGCCCGAGCGTGTCGAAGATCGTCGAGACCTTCGCAAACTGCGCCCCGGCCCCGAGCCCCGCGGCCCAGAGCGCCAGGATCAATCCCCAATCGCTTCCCGTCTTCATGCGCCCCCTTTGGGGCGCCGGGCGCGGGAGGGCAAGGGGCCGGCGGCGGGAGAGGGGAGGCGTGGGGCTTTCGCCGGTTTTGAAGATGAGCGATTGGGGGCGGAGCACTGGGAGACCGTGCGGAGCACGGCGCCGGGAGCGCTGGTCGTGGACCTGGCTGGGGCGGGAGGCGCCGCCTCTGCCAATGGGAGAGTAGCTCAAGGGAGAGCGGGAAGGGCGTCACGAGCAGCGGCGGGCCTGCCCCTCAGACCCGGCCCTGGGCCCGCCTATCGGGCCCGTTCAGCCGAAACGGCACCTCGGCCCGCAGCCAGGCCCCGCGTCACCTCGGCCGAGCCTCAGTTGACCGGGCGCAGGTCTCCCCAGCCGAGGCGGATCTCGGCGCTTTCGCCGGAGGGCAGCGCCGCGCGGGGCAGGAGCTGGCCGCGCACCTGGTAGGTGTCGTCGATCCTGACGATCAGCAGCTTCTCGAACGGCTCGGCGCGATCGATCGTCACGGCTTCCTCGCCACCCGGGCGGATGGTGCGGATCGCCACCGCCTCGCCCTCCAGCGTGCCGCCGGTGGACTTGCCGCCGATGCGGGTGAGGTCGATGCCGTAGGTGATGGCGCCGAAGAGCTCCCCGATCTGATCCCAGAGGCCGAGATCGCGGCCGGTGAACATCTCGAATTCCTCGGCGAGGGCCAGGAGATCGCGATAGATGGGCACCAGCGCCAGGTCCGCCTTGGGGAAGAGGCGCGCAAGCTCATGTTCGCCGAGGCTCGGATCGAAGGTCTCCCGACGGGCGCTGTCAACCGCGTCCCAAAGCAAATCGTCCATGATTTCCAACTCTTGCGCCATTAACGTGCCCCTCGTTCCATCGCGGCCGAAGCTCACGCGGAAACAGGGCCTAAGTTTGTCCATTCGGCGGAGCCTTTGCGCCGGCCCACACCGTCCCTCAAATTTCGCCTCAAAAGATATGGTGTTGCGCAAAGCCCCCCGGCGCGCACACGCAGCAGCTCGGGGCACTCTAGCGCAACAACATGGCCCTGCGCACCAGCCTGGCCTTATTTTCTTACCAAATTCTTGCCAGAGACGAGGCTTTCCTCGCGCGCTTGTGACAGGTCAATGACTTAGCGCGGGCCCGCTCCCGGCCGCACTCGCGCAGGAGTTGCGGCGGGCGGGCGGGCTCAACCGGATGTGGCGGGAATCGGTCGCCGGCCGGCCGGCCGGCGTCACCGGCCGGCCGACTCACCCCTCAGGTCTCGCGGAAGGCCTTGGCGAGGTAATCGGTGAATGGCTTGAGGAAATACGCCATCGGCGAGCGTGCCCCGGTGGCGATGAAGGCCTCGACCGGCATCCCCGGCACCAGCGTCATCTCCGCCGGCAGGCGCTGCAGCTCTCCCTCGTCGAGCGCGATCTCCGCCCGGTAGAAGCTGAGCCCGGAATTCTGATCGGTAAAGGCATCCGCCGAGACGCGCACGACATGGCCGTCGAGCTCGGGCGTGGTGCGCTGATCGAAGGCCGAGAAGCGCAGCCCCGCCGCCTGGCCGGCATAGATCTGGTCGATGTCGCTGGGGTTGACCTGGGCGGTGATGACCAGCGGCCGGTCCTGCGGCACGAGGTAGAGCAGCGGGTCGGCCCCGACCACCACCGAGCGCGGCGCGAAGACCCTCAGCCCGTAGACGATGCCGGAGACGGGGGCCCGGATCTCCAGCCGGCCGATGCGGGTCATGAGCTGGTGGCGGCGCTCGACCAGCTCGATCTCGGAATACTGCAGGTCGCGCAGCATGGAGATCGCCTCCTCGCTGCGGGTCGAATCGATCTTGATGATCTCGATCTCGGTCTCGGTGATCCGCCCCTCCGCCTGGGCGGCGGCAGCGGTGAGTTCGCCGAAGCGCCCCTCGAGATCGGCCTTCTCGCGCTCAAGCGCCAGCACACGCGCCGACTGGGCGAGGCCGCGGTCGAGGAGCGATTGCTGATCGTCCAGCTCCTCCTGCAGAAAGCGGATCTGGTTTGAGATCGCGTCCTTCTGGGCCTCGATCCCCTCGATCTGCGATTCCATCTGCTCGATGCGCCGCTGCAGCTGGTCGCGCACCTGCACCTCGCTGAGGCGCCGCGCCTCGTAGAGCCGGCGCTGGCCCGCCATCAGCTCGGCGGCGACCGGGTTGTCCGTCTCCAGAAGGATCGGATCGAAGTCCAGCGCCTCGGCGCCCGTCGTCTCCGCCTCGAAGCGGGCGCGGCGGGCGAGGAGCTCGAAGAGCTGCCCCTCGACGGCGGTGAGCTCCGAGCGGAGCTCCTCGCCATCGAGCCGGATGAGCAGGTCGCCGGCCTCGACCGTGTCGCCCTCGCTCACCGCGATCTCGGCGACGACGCCGCCGTCGGGATGCTGCACCACCTGGCGGTTCTGCTCGACCTCGATGCGGCCCGGCGCGATCACCGCACCGGTGATGCTGCTCGCCACCGCCCAGCCGCCGAAGCCGGCCACGAGAAGGAGGATGAAGATCAGCCCGCCGATCAGCGGCGCCCGCACCGGCCAGTTCACGACACGCCTCCCGTCCCGGAGGAGGCGGTGATCTCCTGGTGGTTCCGCACGATCTCGCGCAGCACCTCGTCCTTCGGGCCGAAGGCGCGGCGGACGCCGCCCTCGATCATCAGAAGCATGTCGCATTCCTGGATGGCCGCCGGCCGGTGCGCCATGATGAGGATCGTGGCGCCCTCGGCCTTGAGCTGGCGGATGGCCTTGTTGAGCGCGATGCTCCCCTCGTTGTCGAGGTTGGAATTGGGCTCGTCGAGCACCAGGAGCACCGGGTCGCCATAGAGCGCCCGGGCGAGGCCGATGCGCTGCATCTGCCCGCCCGAGAGCCGCCCCCCGGCCTGCGAGACGCGGGTGTCATAGCCCTCCGGCAGGGCCTTGATCATCTCGTGCGCCCCGGCCCGTTCGGCGGCGCGGACGACCTTCTCGGGGTCGGGCACCGCGGCCAGCCGGGCGATGTTCTCGGCGATCGTGCCGTCGAAGAGGCTGAGCCGCTGCGGCAGATAGCCGATGTAGCTGCCGAGCATGTCGGGGTCGTATTGATCAAGCGCAGCGCCGTCGAGCCGCACGCGCCCCGCGGCCGGGCGCCAGAGCCCGGTCAGCGCCCGCGCCAGCGTCGACTTGCCGGCGCCCGATGTGCCGACGACGCCGAGCGCCTGGCCCGGCTCCAGCCGGAACGAGACCATGCGCAGCGCCGCGAGGCTCTCCCCCGGCGGGATGACGGTGAGCTGCTCGACCTCGAGCCTGGCCTTGGGGCGCGGCAGCGCCGTGCGCGGCGCCATCTCGGGCACCTCGCCGAGCAGGGCCGAGAGCCGCCGCCAGCCCTCGCGCGCCCGCTCGAAGAGCGCGGCCTGCGACACGATCTGCTCGACGGGGGCCAGCGCCCGGCCCATGAGGATCGAGCCGGCGATCATCGCGCCGGCGGTGATCTCCTGCTGGAGCACCAGATAGGCGCCGAGCCCGAGCATCGCCGACTGGATGAAGAGCCGGAAGGCGCGGGTGGCGGCGGTGAAGCCACCCGTCCTGTCCCGCGCCTCGATGGCGGCCTTGAGCGAGGCATCCCGCGCCACCTTCCAGCGGTCGAAGGCGGCAGCGCGCATGCCGAGCGACTGGACGACCTCGGAATCCTGGCGGATCTGCGCCCCCTCGGCCTCCGCCTTCGCGGTGGTGGCATTCGCCGTCGCGAGCGGGCCGCGGGCGCTGGCCTGGTTGGCCACGGCCAGCACGACGAGCACGGCGGCGCCGATCAGCGAGAGGATGCCGAGCCAGGGATGGAAGAGGAAGATGCCGAGAAAGAAGAGCGGCGAGAACGGCAGATCGAAGAGCGCCGAGAGGGCCGGCGAGCCGATCAGCCGCTGGACGCTCTCCAGATCGCGGAGCGCGGCGGCCGCCGCTGCCTCGGAGCGGTGCTGCGTGGTGCCGCCCAATGCGGCGGAGAAGACCCGCCGGTCGAGCCGCGCCTGGAAGCGCGCCGCGATGCGGCCCATCAGCCGGCCGCGAACGCCGTCGAGCAGCCCCATCATCAGGAAGAGGAAGGCGACGATGCTCGTCAGCGCCAGCAGCGTCTCGAGGCTGCGGCTGCCCAGCACCCGGTCGTAGACATTGAGCATGTAGAGCGGGCCGGTGAGCATCAGAAGGTTCACGAAGAAGCTGAAGAGACCGACGGCCCAGTAGAGCCAGCGGCTCTCGGCCCGCGCCGCCCTGAGCTCGGCCCTGCCCGCCGCGATCTCGCGCTTCTCCGCCATCCTGGCCCTCCCGGCCGGGCCCCGCCCCGGCTCTCGCGAAAAGTTCTAGGGGCTCTTGGCCGGGAACGCCACATGCTTGGAGGCGCGCCTGTCCTGCCCCTGCCCCCCCTGCCCTCCCCTGCCCCTTTCCAAATACCCTTCGGGGAGCGCGAGGGGCAGACAGCCCCTCGCTCCCGCCCTCTCCCCCCGCGCCCTGCCCGATACCCGAGAGCCGATCGGCGCCCGCCCTCGCGCGCACGTGAGGCGGCTTTCCGCCGCGCCGCTGGACGCCGGGGCAGATATCCCGCAAAGAGGGCGCAATGCCGGCCCGGCCGCGAAAGGATTTCAGAGCGCCCCATGCTTGCCAGCCTCCGCATTCTGCAGCTCCCCGCCCTCACGCTTGCCGCCCTGGCGCTTGCCGCCTGCACACCGGCCCCGCCGGATGGCGGCGTCAACGATCCCTATGAGGTCACCAACCGGGCGGTGCATGCCTTCAACACCGATGTCGACCGGGCGCTGCTGCGGCCGCTCGGCCAGGCGTCGACGCATCTGCCGGAGGGCATCGGCGAGGCGATCGTCACCTTCTCCGACAATGCTTCCCTGCCCGGGATGGCGGTGAACAACCTCCTGCAGGGCAATCTCGAGGATGCCGGTGCCAATGCGGCGCGCTTCGTCATCAACACGGTCTTCGGCCTCGGCGGCTTCGGCGATCCGGCGGCGGAAATCGGGCTCTTCGAGCGCGACACCGATTTCGGCGAGACGCTGGCCGTCTGGGGCTTCGAGGAGGGCGCCTATGTCGAGCTGCCGCTCTTCGGCCCCTCGACCGAGCGGGACGCGGCGGGCCAGCTCGTCGACATCCTCATGGATCCGCTGGGGGGCGTCGGCTGGGCGCTGCAGCGCGATCATTCCACCGCCTTCTGGGTCGGCGAGAAGATCGTCGAGCGCGGCCAGTTCATAGCCACCGTAGACGGGCTTCTCTACGAGAGTGCCGACAGCTACGCCCAGGCGCGGCTCGCCTATCTGCAGAACCGCCGCTTCGAGGTCGCCGGCGGCAGCGCCGCGCAGGACGACGATGCCGGCTTCGTCGACCCCTTCGCCGATTTCGTCGATCCCTTTGCCGAGCTGGAGTAAGCCCATGCTGAGCCGCCGCACCTTCCTCGCCACCGCCTCCGCGTTCGCGCTTCTGGGCGCCGGCCCCGCCGCGGCCGTCACCCGCGATGCCGCGACGACGCTCGTCAGCCAGCTCGTGGCCGAGGTGAATGCCGTCATCGCCTCGGGCAAGTCGGAGAGCGCCATGCTCTCCGATTTCGAGGCGATCTTCCTGCGCTATGCCGATGTGCCGACCATCGCGGCCTATGTGCTCGGCCCGGCGCGGCGGACCGCCTCCGCCGCCGAGGTCACCGCCTTCACCCGGGCCTATGCCACCTATGTCGCCCGCCGCTACGGCAGCCGCTTCCGCGAGTTCATCGGCGGTGCGGTGGAGGTGGTCGGCGCCCGCGACCTGCCGCGCGGCGTCGAGGTCGAGACGCGGGCCGTGCTCCGCGGCCAGTCGCCCTTCCGCGTGGATTTCCATGTCGAGGATTCGAATGGGCGGCCGCTCTTCTTCAACCTCGTGATCGAGGGCGTGAACATGCTCCTGTCCGAGCGGCAGGAGGTGCTGGCGATGCTCGACCAGCGCGGCGGCAGCCTCCCGCGGCTCATCGCGGACATCTCCTGACGCAAGGGGCCCGGCCCCAAAGTTCTTTGCGGAAGAATTTTAGGCGCTGCCCGGACGGGGCGCCCGGTGGAGAGTGCGGACCGGGGGGCTGTCTGCCCCCCGTCGCCTTCGGCGACTCCCCCCGAGGATGCCCGGGAGCAAAGATGGGGGGGCGGGGGGCCGGTTCCCCGAGGTTCCGCAGCTTTCGTGAAGGCAGGGGGCCTTGAGGCGGGGGCGGGCGCGCACTAGCCTTCGGGGGCAAGCAACCTTTCCAGGGCAATCCCATGACAGATATCGACGCCAGGCTCGCCGAGCTCGGGCTCACGCTTCCCGATGCGCCGGCTCCGGCCGCCAATTACGTGCCCTTCGTGATCAGCGGGCAGATGCTCTACGTCTCCGGCCAGGTCTCCAACGGGCCGGACAACATGATCTGCGGCCGGCTGGGCGCGGACATGGATGTCGCCGCCGGGGCCGAGGCCGCGAAGACCTGCGCGCTGTCGCTGCTCGCCCAGGTGCGGGCGGCGCTCGGCGGCGACTGGGGGCGGCTCAAGCGCGTCGTCAAGCTGACGGCCTTCGTCGCCTCGGCGGAGGGGTTCGGCGATCAGCCGAAGGTGGTGAACGGCGCCTCCGACCTGCTGGTCGAGGTGCTGGGCGATTCCGGCCGGCACGCCCGCTCGGCCGTCGGCGTGGCCGCCCTGCCGCGGGGCGTGGCCGTCGAGATCGAAGGCATCTTCGAGATCGCATGAGCCTGACGCCCCCCGACTCTCTGGCAGCCACCGCTGCCCTCCCGCCTGCCTTTCTCGCCCGGCCGATCGCGCATCGGGCGCTGCACGGGGCGGGCCGGCCGGAGAATTCCCTCGCCGCCGTGCGCGCGGCGGTGGGCGCCGGCTACGGGATCGAGATCGACCTGCAGCCCTCCGCCGACGGGGTGGCGATGGTCTTTCATGACGAGGGGCTGGAGCGGCTGACCGGCGAGGCCGGCCCCGTGGCGGGCCGGACGGCAGCGGAGCTCGGGGCTATCCGGCTCACCGGCGGCGAGGAGGGCATCCCGACCTTCGCCGAGGTGCTGGCGCTGGTCGCCGGGCGGGTGCCGCTGCTCGTCGAGATCAAGGATCAGGACGGGGCGCTGGGCCCCTCGGTCGGTGCGCTCGAGGCGGCCGCGGCGCGGGCGGCGGAGGGCTACGCCGGCCCGCTCGCCTTCATGTCGTTCAACCCCGCGAGCGTCGCCGCCATGGCGGCGCTGGCGCCGGGGGTCCCCCGCGGGCTGACCACGGCCGCCTTCCGGGCGGACGACTGGCCGGAGGTGCCCGAGGCGCGCCGCGCCCGGCTGCGCGAGATGAAGGATCTCGCCCGCACCGGCGCCGCCTTCATCAGCCACGAGGCGGCGGACCTCTCCTCCGCCCCCGTGGCGCGGGCCAAGGCGGCAGGGCTGGCCGTCTTCTGCTGGACGATCCGCAGCCCCGAGGCGGAGGCGGCGGCGCGCCGCTACGCCGACAACGTCACCTTCGAGGGCTATCTGCCATGAGCGCGGCGCCCGGCCCCGAGGTGGAGATCGAGGTCTCCACCCTCTCTTCCCTCGCCGGCATCCCCGCCGCCGAATGGGATGCCTGCGCCGCTCCCGAAGCGGCGGACGGTGGCCGCCCGAATGACCCCTTCACCACGCACCGCTTCCTCCACGCGCTGGAGGAGAGCGGCTCCGTCGGCCGGGGTACCGGCTGGGAGCCGCATCACCTGCTCGCGCGGAAGGACGGCAAGCTGATCGCCGTCGCGCCGCTCTATGCCAAGGGGCACAGCCAGGGCGAGTACATCTTCGATTTCAACTGGGCCCATGCCTACGAGAATGCCGGCGGCAACTACTACCCCAAGCTGCAGATCGCCGTGCCCTTCACCCCCGCCACCGGCCGGCGCTTCCTGACCGCGCCGGGGCATGAGGCGGAGGGTATCTCCGCCCTCGTGCAGGGCGCCGTCAGCCTCGCCGCGCAGAACCGCATGTCGTCGCTCCACGCGACATTCTGCACGGAGGCGGAGGCGATGGCGGGCGAGGCCATAGGGCTCCTCCGCCGCACGACGCAGCAATTCCACTGGCAGGACGAGGGCTACGGGGATTTCGAGGGCTTCCTCGCCGCCCTCTCCTCCCGCAAGCGCAAGGTGATCCGCAAGGAGCGGCGGACGGCGCAGGAGTTCGGGGGCGAAATCGTCTGCCTCACCGGCGACCAGCTCCTCCCCGAGCATTGGGACGCCTTCTGGCGCTTCTACCAGGACACCGGCAGCCGGAAATGGGGCACACCCTATCTCACCCGCGCCTTCTTCGACATCGTGCACCGGACGATGGCCGATGACGTGATGCTCTGCCTCGCGCTCCGGGGCGGCCGCCCCATCGCCGGGGCGCTCAACTTCATCGGGCGGCAGACGCTCTTCGGCCGCTACTGGGGCTGCACCGAGCACCATTCGTGCCTGCATTTCGAGCTCTGCTACTATCAGGCCATCGACTGGGCGCTCGCCCATGGCCTCAGCCGCGTCGAGGCAGGCGCCCAGGGCGAGCACAAGCTGGCGCGCGGCTACCTGCCGGTGGAGACGCATTCGCTCCACTGGATCGGCGATGCCGGTTTTCGCGAGGCCATCGCGCGCTATCTGGCCGCCGAGGCGGAGGCCGTGGACGAGGAGATCGAGATCCTCACCTCCTACGGGCCGTTCCGCCGTGACCGAAGGGACGAAGCCGAATGAGCGACGAGATCACAGAAGACGACCGGGCCGCCGCGCTGGAGCGCGGCTGGGCGCTGGCCGACGAGGGCAAGGCCCTCCAGAAGACGTTCGAGTTCCGCAACTTCATCGAGGCCTTCGGCTTCATGACCCGCGCGGCGCTCTGGGCGGAGAAGTGGAACCACCATCCCGACTGGTCGAACAGCTACAAGCGGGTGGACGTCACGCTCACCAGCCATGACACTGGCGGCCTGACGGCGCGCGACGCCAAGCTCGCAAAGAAGATAGACCAACTGGCGAAGGGATAGATGGACAAGCTTATCAATACCGAACTCTGGGGAGGTCACACGCTCGGCGACCTCCTCACCGTGCAGTTTCTCGCCTCGCTCCTTGGCAGCGTGCTGGCGGCGATCGTCATCCTCATCCTCGGCTTCGTCGTCGCCGGGTGGGTGAAGCGCCGGATCGAGCGGATCGGCATCCGGAACGCCACGCTGGACGATGCGCTCTTCGGCTTTCTCGGCGACCTGGTGCGCTACGCGATCATCGCGTTCTCGATCATCATCGTGCTCAACACCTTCGGGGTGCAGACGACCTCCATCGTCGCCGCCATCGGTGCCGCCGGCCTCGCCATCGGCCTCGCCCTGCAGGGGACCTTGTCGAACATCGCTGCGGGCGTGATGCTGATCTTCTTCCGCCCGATCCGCATCGGGGATTTCGTGGTCATCAACGGCGTGATGGGCACGGTGAAGGACATATCGCTGAACTACACCGAGCTCGCCGACCTGCAGAACGTGCAGTACATCATCCCCAATTCCGAGGTCTGGGGGAACACGATCAAGAACTTCTCGCGCTATGACACGCGGCGGGTGGAATGGACCTTCGGCGTCGGCTACGGCGCCAACCTCGCCGAGGCCGAGCGGGTGATCCGCGAGACGATCATGTCCGACCCGCGGGCCCATGCGGAGCCCGAGCCCTTCATCCAGGTGAACAACCTCGGCGACTGGTCGGTGGATTTCCAGGTGCGGATCTGGTGCGCCAACAGCGATGCCTATGCCTTCCAGACCGACATGACACGGAAGGTGAAGGAGAATCTCGACGCCGCCGGCGTGCCGATCCCCTTCCCGACGCGGACTTTGGTCTACGAGACGCCCGAGGATGCGCCCGACGGCCAGGCCGGGGCGAAAGCGGCGGAATAGATGCGCCGCGCCGCCTGCCAGTGCGGCCAGCTCTCCATCGAGCTGGAAGGGGCAGAGCTCGGCGGCGGCATCTGCCATTGCCTCGCCTGCCAGAGGCGGACGGGCAGCGTCTTCGCGGCGCTGGCCTCCTTCGGCCCGCCCTGGCGGGTGACGGGGCAGGCGACGGAGTACCTGCGGGTGGGCGACCGGCAGGGCAGCCGCATCACCTTCCGCTTCTGCCCGGTCTGCGGGACCAATCTCTTCCATACAGAGGAGGGCGGCGACTGGGTGACGGGCGCCGTCGGCGCCTTCGCCGACCCGGATCTCCCGCCGCCCCGCGCCTCGATCTACGAGAGCCGCCGGCACGGCTGGGTGACGGTGCCTGAGGGGACAAGGCGCTTCGATCTCGACCCGGAGTGAGGCGGAGACCATATGGTTTCCGCCGTTGACAGAAAACCATTTGTTCTGGCCACCCGCCGCGATCGAAACTCTGATCTTTGCCCACTCAAGCGGTTCCTACTGTCTCAAGGACATAAGTGTTGAATAGGCCGGCTTGTATGATCCGATCGACATGGGCGCACATCCGGCGGCTCAATGTGATGCAGTAGCAACCACTTGTTAAGGTTTTCCAGCTATCAACGAGGGCGCTCAGATGGAGGCGTTCGTGAAGTTCATTGCTATTGCAGGTGTCGCATTGCTGCTGCTTGCAGTAGCGAAGGGGCTGCTCCCGAAAGTGTTCCATTTTCTACCACTTGGCGGCAGTACCGTAGCCGAGATGGGGATTGTCTTCGGATTAGCGGTCGCAGCAGCAACCTTAGATGGTCTAAGAGATCAAGACGATGAGTAAGCACAGGATCACCATCACAGTCGATCCAGACATCGACGAATGGCTCCAAGCTGGCGTAAAGAGCTATGGGCGCTCGCTTTCTGAGCTAGTGCGCATCTGCGTTCACGAATTTAGTCAAGAGCATCCTAACCGTTTCTCGACCACAGATAAGGCTCGATCCAAGTCAGAAGAGGCGTGGCGAGTTCGAAGGCGGGAGGTGAAGAAATCTTAGTTTTTGCGCGCTTGCCCAAAACCCGGCGAAAAAATCAATCTGGATAAGACGACGGTTTTAGCCTGCGATTTCCATATGGAGGTCGCCGCCCGGGTCAGGCGTAGGGTGGGGTTTCACACCACCAGCTCATCTTAATCGAGACCAAACCTAGCACGCCGGCCCGGGGGTTGGCGCTCCTAGCGGTGCCGCAGGGCACTTTATGGTGCCGCCACATCCTCCGCCCGACCGTCAGAGCAGCCCCACCAGAGCGCCAGCCCGCGGGACGGGCCGGCGCTCGCGCGGCGCCTGCGGCTTGATTCCGCGCGGGGACGAGCGGCAACCGTCGGCCCCACAGGACCGACCGTACGCTATCGCGCCCACGGAAATCACGCGATTTCCGTGCACGATTTTCGCGCGAAAATCGTGGCCCCCAGGTCAGACCTTCTCGAGCAGAGCCTCGCCGCCGGAGATGTCGCAGGTCCCCGGGCTCTCCTCGAGGTTCACGGCCTTCACGACCCCGTCCTCCACCAGCATCGAATAGCGCTTCGAGCGGTCGTAGAAGCCGACCGGCGGCGCCGTGAAGTTGAGGCCGATGGCCTTGGTGAAGTCCGACGCCGGGTCGGCGAGGAAGGTGATCCGGTCGGCGCCCATGCTCTCGGCCCAGGCCTTCATGACGAAGGCGTCGGAGACGGCGACGCAGTAGATCTCGTCCACCCCCTTCTCGGCGAAGGCATCGGCGTTCCTCTGGAAGCTCGGCACATGCGCCGTGGTGCAGGTGCCGGTGAAGGGGCCGGGCAGGCCGAAGATGGCGATCTTGCGGCCGGCCGTCTCGAGCTTGAGGCTCTCGGGCCCGTCCTCGCCCATCACGAGGAAGGTGGCGTCGGGCAGGTGGTCTCCGGGGGAGATGGCCATGGGAATATCCTTTCCTGATTTCTCTCCCCGAGCGGAGCGGATAGTCTCGCCTGATGCAAGAGGGAGAGCCCCATGAGCCATTACGTCGTCATCGGAGCCGGTCAGGCCGGGGCCTCGCTGGTCGCCAAGCTGCGGTCCGCCGGATTCGACGGTGAGATCACCCTCATCGGCGCCGAGCCCGCGCCCCCCTACCAGCGCCCGCCCCTCTCCAAGAAGTTCCTTCTGGGCGAGATGGAGGAGGCGCGGCTCTACCTGCGGCCGGCCGACTGGTACGAGACGCAGAACATCCGCCTGCTGACGGACACGCGGGTGGTCGAGATCGACCCGGCCGCGCACCGGGTGCTCCTCTCCGGCGACGAGCCGCTCGCCTATGACAAGCTCGCGCTCTGCGCCGGCGCCGATCCGCGGCAGCTTCCCTCCGCGATGGGCGGCGGCCTTCAGGGCGTGCTCACGATGCGCGACCTCAACGATGCCGGCCGCATGGCGCCGCTGATGCAGCCCGGCCGCCACGTGCTCGTCGTCGGCGGCGGCTATATCGGGCTCGAGGCGGCGGCGGTGGCCGCCAAGAAGGGCCTGAAGGTGACGCTGATCGAGGCCGCCCAGCGCATCCTCGGCCGCGTCGCGGCGGAAGAGACGGCGGATTACTTCCGCGAGCTCCACCGCGCCCATGGCGTCGAGGTGATCGAGAATGTCGGGCTGGAAAGGCTGACCGGCACCGAGGCCGTCGAGGGCGCCGTGCTGGCGGACGGCCGCGAGCTCAAAGTCGATTTCGTCATCACCGGCATCGGCATCGCGCCCGCGACGATCCTCGCCAGCGCCGCCGGGCTCGCCATAGACAACGGCATCGCGGTGGATGCGCATTGCCGCACCTCGGCGGAGGATGTCTTCGCCGCCGGCGACTGCGCCTCCTTCCCCTGGGGCGAGGGGCGCATCCGGCTCGAGAGCGTCGGCAACGCCATCGACATGGGCGAGGCGGCGGCGCTGGCGATGCTGGGCAGCGACGAGCCCTATCGCCCGAAGCCGTGGTTCTGGAGCGACCAGTACGAGTGCAAGCTGCAGATCGCCGGGCTCAACACCGGCTATGACCGCGTGGTGGTTCGCGACGGCGGCGCGGCGCGCTCGCATTGGTACTACCGGGGCGGCCAGCTCATCGCCGTCGATGCGATGAACGACCCGCGCGGCTACATGATCGGCAAGCGCCTGATCGAGGCCGGCAAGACGGCGGACCCGGCGGTGGTCGGCAATGCCTCCGCCGATCTCAAGGCGCTGCTGACGGCGTGAGGGTCTGATGAGGATCATCGCGGGCCAGCACCGTGGGCTCCGGCTGGCTGAGGTCGGCGAAGGCGATGCGGCGGCGGCGCTCCGCCCGACCTCCGACCGGCTGCGCGAGACGCTGTTCAACCTCCTCGAGGGCGGCCGCTACGGCGCGCCGCTCCGCGGGGCCGTGGTGCTCGACCTCTTCGCCGGGACCGGCGCGCTGGGGCTGGAGGCCCTGTCGCGCGGCGCGGGCTCGGCGCTCTTCGTGGAAAACGGCCGGGTCGGCCAGCGGCTGATCCGCGACAACCTCGGGCGGGCGCGCCGAGGGGCGGAGGCGCGGCTCCTCGCCGCCGATGCGACGGCCCTGCCGGCGAACGCGGGGGAGGCGGCGACCCTGGTCTTTCTCGACCCGCCCTATGGCCGGGCGCTCGGCGCGGCCGCCCTCGCCTCTGCCCGCGCGGGCGGCTGGCTGGCCCCGGACGCGCTGGTGCTTTGGGAAGAAGCCGCGCCGCAGCCCGCGCCGCCGGGCTTCACGCTCGCGGAGCACCGCAAGGTCGGCGTGGCGCATGTGACGTTCCTGCGGGCGGCGGGGAGGGAAGTGCCGGGGGCGCCGGGCTGAAGCCCGGCCTACGGGGAGGCTCCGCCGTAGGGTGGGTTTTCAACCCACCACCCGCCGGCAGCCGGGCTGGGAGGGCGGGGCACCGCACGGCCGTTGCGCCATCGGTGGGTTGAAACCCACCCTACGACGGCCCCAGGCACGGCGGCTCTTGCCCCTCCTCCCTACCGACCTATTCTCTTCCCCATGTTGCTCAGTCTCGCCCCGCCGCTCCTGCCGCGCAGCGACGCCGGCTCCCTGCCCAGGCCGCCGGCCGTGCCGGCGCGCGGGCCGCTCCTCCTGAGCGATGCCGCCACGCCGCTCGGCGGCGAGACGCTCCTGTCGCTCATCTGGAAACGGATGGAGAAGGCGGAGGACTGACCCCGGGGGCCGCGCGGGCTCACCAGGTCGGGTGGAATTTCCCCGCCGGAGAGCCGGTGAAGATCACCGGCCCGTCCGCGCCGATCCCCACCGAATGCTCGAACTGGGCGGAGAGCGAGCGGTCGCGCGTCACCGCCGTCCAGTCGTCGGAAAGCACCTTCGTCGCCGCGCCGCCGAGGTTCACCATCGGCTCGATGGTGAAGAACATCCCTTCCTCCAGCATCGGCCCGGTGCCGGCCCGGCCGTAGTGCAGCACGTTCGGCGGCGCGTGGAAGACCCGGCCGAGCCCGTGGCCGCAGAAGTCGCGCACCACGCTCATGCGGTTGCCCTCGACATGCGCCTGGATCGCCGCGCCGATGTCGCCGAACGTGTTGCCGGCGACCGCCGCCTCGATGCCCTTCATCAGGGCCTCATGCGTCACGTCGATCAGCCGTTCGGCCTTCTTGGGCAGCTTGCCGGCCACGTACATCCGGCTCGAATCGCCGTACCAGCCATCGAGGATGACGGTGACGTCGATGTTGAGGATGTCGCCGTCCTTCAGCTTCTTCGGCCCCGGAATCCCGTGGCAGACCACATGGTTGATCGAGATGCAGGAGGCGTGCTGATAGCCCTTGTAGCCGATGGTCGCCGACTTGGCGCCGGCCTCGCCGACCATGCGCTCGATCTCGGCGTCGATCTCGGCGGTGGTGGCGCCGGGGCGCACCCAGTCGGCGATCCTGTCGAGGATGTCGGCCGTCACCTGGCCAGCCGCCTCCATCCCGGCGAAATCGCCGGGCTCGTAGATGCGGATCCCGTCCCGCGTCAGTCGGCCACGTGTCTTGTCCAAGCGCCAAAGCCCTCCTAATGCTGACCACCTAGGACAGATCGGCCGGGTTTTCCAGTCCGGCCCAGGGACGGAAAGGCCGCGATGCGCAACCCCACAGCCGCCATGCTGGTGATCGGAGACGAGATCCTCTCCGGCCGCACCCGCGAGGGCAATGCCCATCACCTCGCCGGCGCCCTGGCGCCGCTCGGGATTGACCTTCGCGAGATCCGCGTGATCGGCGATGACCATGCGGGCATCGTCGCTGCGGTGCGCGAGCTGGCCGGGCGGGTCGATCACCTCTTCACCTCCGGCGGCATCGGCCCGACGCATGACGACATCACCGCCGAGGCGGTAGCCGAGGCGATGGGCGCCGCCATCGGCGTGCGGGACGATGCGAGGGCGATCCTGGAGGCACATTACGCAAGGACGGGGCAGGAGCTGAACGAGGCGCGGCTGCGCATGGCGCGGGTGCCCGAGGGGGCGGAGCTGATCGCCAACCCGATCTCCGCCGCGCCGGGCTTCTCGATCGGCAATGTCCATGTGATGGCCGGGGTGCCGGCGATCTTCGAGGCGATGGTCGCGGGGCTCCTGCCCGGGCTGACCGGCGGCGCGCCGCTCCTCTCCGGCTCGGTCATGGTCGAGCGCGGCGAGGGAGAGATCGCGGCGGCTCTGGGCGCGCTGGCGGCGGAGCGGCCGGAGCTCTCCTTCGGCTCCTACCCTTTCACCCGGCCGGACGGGCGGCACGGCACGAACCTCGTGGTCCGCGGGCAGGAGCCGGCGGCGGTCGACGCGGCGTTGGTGCGGCTGCAGGAGCTCTTCGGGTGAAGGGCGCGGCGCCTCCTGCGGCCGAACAGATCTACGCCGCCATCGACGCCACCTGGCCGCCGGCGGCCATGGCGCGGCTTGGCGGCTGGACGATCCGCGAGGGGCGGGGCGGCGGCAGCCGGGTCAGCGCGGCGACCTGGGAAGGTCCGGGGCCGGCGGAAGAGAGCCTCGCCGGGGCCGAGGATGCGATGCGGGCGCTCGGCCAGACCCCGCTCGTGATGGTCCGCGCCGGGCAGGAGGCGCTCGACCGGGCGCTCGAGGCGAGCGGCTGGCGGGTGAAGGACCCGGTGGTCACCTATGCCGGCCCGGCTTCGGCGCTGCCGGCGCCGGGGCTGGAGGTCGCGGAGGCCTGGCCGCCGGGGCCGGAGGCGCGGGCCGTCTGGGCCGAGGGCGGCATCGGGCCGGAGCGCATCGCCGTGATGGACCGGGCGGCGGGGCCGAAGGTGGCGCTCGGCATGGGCGGCGGCGTCGCCTATGTCGCGCTCCATGACGGGCTCGCCATGCTCCATGCGCTCGAGGTGCTGGCCTCGGCGCGGCGGCGCGGCCTCGGCCGGGCGCTGATGGGCGCCGCGGGGGCCTGGGCGGCGCGGCAGGGGGCGGGGCAGCTCGTGCTCCTCGTCACCCGCGCCAATGCCGGGGCCAATGCGCTCTATGCCGGGCTCGGCATGGCGCAGACGGGCGGCTATCACTACCGCGAGCTCGCGCCGTGAGGCGGGCCGCCCGGCTTGGCGGGCTCCTTGCCGTCCTCCTCGCCGGGCCGGCGCTGGCCCAGACGCTGAGCTTTCCCGAGGGCGCGGTGATGACCGCCGAGCGGCAGGAGCCGGAGGGCTCCTATGCCTTGCCGCTCGGGCCGGCGGAGGCGGGCGTTGTGCCGACCCGCCGGGTGGAGGGTGCGCTGACGATGCAGGCCTGGCGCCTGCCCGAGACGGAGGACACGCTGGCCCTCCTCGCGCCGCTCCGCGAGCAGATCCTCGCCGCGGGCTTCACCCCGCTTCTCGATTGCGAGACCTCCGGCTGCGGCGGCTTCGACTTCCGCCTCGCGGTCGAGCTCCTGCCCGCGCCCGACTTCTGGTTCGACCTCGGCGACTTCCGCGCCTTCGCCGCCGAGAAGGAGGCGGAGGAGGAAGCGCTGGTCCTCGTCGTCTCGCACACCGCCGGCGCGGGCTATGTACATCTGGCGCGCATCGGCCCCGCTTCGGAGGAGGCCGCCCTGTCGGTGCCGGCGGAGGCCGCGGCGGCGGCACCGCCCGCGAGCCCGGCCGATTTCGACAGCGAGCTGGAGGCGCGGGGGCGGGTGATCCTGGCGGATCTCAGCTTCGAGACCGGCTCCGCCCAGCTCGGCCCCGGGCCCTATGCCTCTCTGCAGGCGCTCGCCCGCTATCTGGCCGCCCATCCCGGCCGGCAGGTGGCGCTCGTCGGCCATACCGACAGCGAGGGGGGGCTGGAGCCCAACATCACCTTGTCGCGCCGCCGCGCCGGATCGGTGCTCGAACGGCTCGTCAGCCGCTACGGCACGCCGCGCAGCCAGCTCGCGGCGGAGGGCATGGGCTATCTGGCGCCGGTGGCCAGCAACCTCACCCCCGGGGGGCGCGAGGCGAACCGGCGGGTCGAGGTGATCCTGACCTCGACGGAGTGACGGGGAAAATTCTTCTGCGAAGAATTTCTGGGGGTCCGGGGGGCGAAGATTTTTCGAGAAGAATCTTCGGGGGGCTGTCTGCCCCCCGTCGCCTTTGGCGACTCCCCCCGAGGATTTTCGGGAGCAAAGACATGGGAGGGCGGTCAGGGCCGGGGAGCGGCGGCGCGGCGGAGGCGGTCGTTGATGGCGCGGCCGAGCCCGTGGTCGGGAATCGGGGCCACGGCGATGCGGGTGGCGCCGCGCGCGTCGAGCGCATGGAGGCAGGCGAATAGATTGGCGGCGGCTTCGGTGAGGTCTCCCGAGGCGGAGAGTGTGAGATCGGCATCTCCGGGGCCGAAGCCGAGATAGGTCTCGCCCGGCTCGGGAGCCTCGGCGTTCAGGCGGAGCGTCCCTTGCGGCGCGTAATGCGAGGCGAGCTGACCGGGGGAGGTCGGCGTGTCGTTCGCGGGGGGCGCGGCGAGGGGGGCGCCGAGGCAGGCCTCCAGCGCCTCCGCCGGGATGCCGCCGGCGCGGAGGAGCGTCGGCTGGCCGGTGAGGCCGACGATCGTCGACTCCAGACCGACCGGGCAGGCGCCACCGTCGAGCACCGCCGCGATGCGCCCGTCGAGCCCGGAGAGCACATGCGCGGCCGTGGTCGGCGAGACGCGGCCGGAGGGATTGGCGGAGGGCGCGGCGACGGGGCCGCCGAAGGCCTCGAGCAGCGCCCGGGCGAGGGGATGGGCGGGGATGCGGATGCCGAGCGAGGGCAGGCCGGCGCTAACGAGTTCGGAGATGCCGTTGCCCGGGCGGGCGGGGAGGACAAGCGTCAGGGCGCCGGGCCAGAATGTCGCGGCGAGGCGCTCGGCCTCGGGCGAGAGCTCGACCAGCGCCGCCGCCGTCTCCAGCGTCGGGACATGGACGATCAGCGGGTTGAAGCTCGGCCGGCCCTTGGCGGCGAAGATGCCGGCGACGGCGCGGCCGTTCCGCGCATCGGCGCCGAGCCCGTAGACCGTCTCCGTCGGGAAGGCGACCTGGGCGCCCTCCGCGAGGAGGGCGGCGGCGCGGGCAAGGCCGGGGGCGTCAGGGGCGAGGCGCTCTGTCATGGCGGCGGGGGATAGCCGCTTGGCGGGGGGCTGCCAAGCGGCGAGGGAAGGATCGGGGCGGCCGGCCCGTTGGGCCGGGTGGAGGCTCTGCCTCCACACCTCCGAGGTATTTTTGGCCAGATGAAAGGGGACACGGGGACTCGGGCCCGCCCCGGCCGGTTAGGCGCGGCGGCGACGCGGCTCTCAGTCGCGGCGGCGGACGAGGAGCTGGTTGCCGGAGCCGGTCTTCGTCTCGAAGACCTTCAGCTCGCGGATGAGGTCGGAGAGCTTGCGCTTGCCGTAGGTCCGCGTGTCGAAATCGGGGTTCGCCGAGGTGATGTACTGGCCGAGCTGGCTGAGCGTGTACCACTCGTCCTCCTGCTCGATCGCCTCCATGGCGCCGGTGATGAGCCGGCGGGCCTCGTCGGGCGTGCCCTTCGGGCCCTCGTCGGGCGGGGCGGGCTGGCTGCTCGCTGGCTGGACGGGCTCCTCGGCGCCTTCGCCTAGGTTTTCCACGAAGATGAAGCGCTTGCAGGCCTTGCGGAAGGCCTCCGGCGTCTTCTTCTGGCCGATGCCGAAGACATCCATCCCCTGCTCGCGGATGCGGCTGGCGAGGCGCGTGAAATCGCTGTCGGAGCTGATGAGCACGAAGCCGTCGAAGCGGCCGGTGTGCAGAAGGTCCATCGCGTCGATGACGAGGCTGATGTCGGAGGCGTTCTTGCCGACCGTGTTGGCCGGGGCGTGATGCGGCACCAGCCCGAGCTCGGCCTGCATCTTCGACCAGCCGGCCATGCGCTGCGAGGAGAAATCTCCGTAGACCCGGCGCACCGAGGCCTCGCCGAGCGAGGCGATCTCGGCAAAGACGGCGCGGGCCTTGGCGGGCGAGGAATTGTCGGCGTCGATCAGGACGGCGAGGAGGGGGCGGCTTTCGGGCATGTGCGGCCTTTCCGGGCAGCTCCGGGGCGGAGTGGGGCACACCTAGGCTTTCCGGCCGCGGCTGGCAACGGCGCCCGCCTTCCGCGGCGGCAGGGGATGGGCTAGGCTCGGGGGCGGGCTTGCCGCAGGGCCGGCTGCAAAGCCCGCCGCAGAGGAGGACGGCCATGGGCGCCCCATCGCCCCACGAGACCTATATCGCCGCGGCCCCCGAGGCGTTGCAGCCCGGGCTCCGCCAGCTTCGCGCGCGGCTCGCCGAGACCCTGCCCGATGCGGAGGAGATCCTGCGCTACGACATGCCGGGCTTCGCCAAGGGCGGGACGGTCATCGCGGGCTATGCTGCCTTCAAGGCGCAGTGCGGGCTCTATGTCAGCCCCGGCGCCATCGCGGCCTGCGAAGAGGAGATCGCGGCAGCCGGGCTCAAGGCGACGAAGACCGGCGTCACCTTCTCGCCGAAGACGCCGCTGCCCGACGGGTTGGCGGAGGCGCTGGCCCGCGCTTCGCGCCGCGATCTGGCGCTCTGATGGCCTAGAGAAGGGCGGGGGCCCCCGATCAGTTGGTCTTGTCCCAGAGCGAGAGGAGCCGGTCGTGGACGAGCTCGCGTTCGTCGGGGAAGTCATGGCTCGAATGCGAGACGAGGAAGGCCTCGACCAGCCCGTCGACCATCGGGCAGATGATGAGGGAATCCACGTCCTCGCCCATCTGGTCGTAGCCTGCCGCCGTCCAGCCGGCGCCGGAGACATCGGCGCCCGGGGCATAGGTGTCGGCGTAGCGCTGGAAGACGCGGTCGGCCTTCGCCATGCATTCGGCCTCGGTGTTCATCGTGGCGAGCGTCGTGGCCGTCCAGCCCTCGGCCTGGGCGGCGGCGGCGGGCAGGGCGAGAAGCGCGGCCGCGGCGATGCGGAAAACCGCTCTGGTCATGTCAAAATCCTTTCCTGAAATGAGACCGGGGCGAGGCCGCCCCGGCCGGTGGTCGCTCTTCGGTCAGTAGACGACGACGGAGCGGATGCTCTCGCCGGCATGCATGAGATCGAAGCCCTTGTTGATCTCCTCGAGGGCCAGAATGTGGGTGATCATCGGGTCGATCTCGATCTTGCCGTCCATGTACCAGTCGACGATCTTCGGCACGTCCGTCCGCCCGCGGGCGCCGCCGAAGGCCGTGCCCTTCCAGGTGCGGCCGGTGACGAGCTGGAAGGGGCGGGTCGCGATCTCTGCCCCCGCCGGCGCGACGCCGATGACGGTCGAGACGCCCCAGCCCCGGTGCGCGCATTCGAGCGCCTGGCGCATGACGGTGACATTGCCGGTGCAGTCGAAGGTGTAGTCGGCGCCGCCTATGGTGTCGCCGCGCCGCTTGGTGAGGTTGACGAGGTAGGGCACCACATCCTCGCCGATCTCCTTGGGGTTGACGAAATGCGTCATCCCGAAGCGCTCGCCCCATTCCTTGCGGGAATTGTTGATGTCGACGCCGATGATCATGTCGGCCCCGGCGAGGCGGAGGCCCTGGATCACGTTGAGCCCGATGCCGCCGAGCCCGAAGACGACGGCGGTCGCGCCCTCCTCCACCTGCGCGGTGTTGATGACGGCGCCGACGCCGGTCGTGACCCCGCAGCCGATGTAGCAGATCTTGTCGAAGGGCGCGTCTTCCCGGACCTTGGCGAGGGCGATCTCGGGCAGGACCGTGTGGTTCGAGAAGGTCGAGCAGCCCATGTAATGCAGGATCGGGTCGCCATCGAGCGTGGTGAAACGCGACGTGCCGTCTGGCATGAGGCCCTGACCCTGCGTCGAGCGGATCGAGGTGCAGAGGTTGGTCTTCTGGCTGAGACAGGAGGGGCATTCCCGGCATTCGGGCGTGTAGAGGGGGATCACGTGATCGCCCGGCTTCAGGCTGGTGACGCCCGCGCCGACCTCGACCACCACGCCCGCGCCCTCATGGCCGAGAATGGCGGGGAAGAGCCCTTCGGGATCGGCGCCCGAGAGGGTGAACTCGTCGGTGTGGCAGATTCCGGTGGCCTTGATCTCGACGAGGACCTCGCCGGCACGCGGGCCGTCGAGATTGACCTCCATCACTTCCAGCGGTTTGCCCGCTTCCAGCGCCACGGCTGCCTTGGTCCGCATGTCGTTCCTCCCGTTTTTCGGGGAGGGTAAGGGCAAGGGGGAGCAATGACAATCACTTGCGGGGGGCGAAGAGGCGCCGCGGGCGGGCGAAGATCTCTCCTGAAAGAGGTTGGGCACGGACAGCGAGTGTTGCGCCGGGCCGAGGCCGGGCCTGGGGGGCTGTCTGCCCCCCGTCGCCCTTCAGGCGACTCCCCCCGAGGATGCCCGGGAGCAAAGACAGGAGGGCGGGGGCGCTCAATCCCCGCCGAAGAGATCGCGGGTGAAGACCTTCTCCGCCACGTCGCCCAGATCCGGCGTCAGGCGGTTGGCGACGATGACATCGGCCTCGGCCTTGAAGGCGGCGAGGTCGGGAATGACGCGGGAGTTGAAGAAGGTCTCCTCCCCGAGGTTCGGTTCGTAGACGATCACCTCGATCCCCTTCGCCTTGATCCGCTTCATGATGCCCTGGATGGAGCTGTCGCGGAAATTGTCGGAGCCCGCCTTCATCACCAGCCGGTGGACGCCCACGACCTTCGGCCGCATCGCCACGATGCGGGCGGCGATGAAATCCTTCCGCGTCGTGTTGGCATCGACGATGGCGCGGATGAGGTTCTGCGGCACCGCCTGGTAATTGGCGAGGAGCTGGCGGGTGTCCTTCGGCAGGCAATAGCCGCCGTAGCCGAAGCTGGGGTTGTTGTAATGCGTGCCGATGCGCGGATCGAGCCCGACGCCCTCGATGATCTGCCGCGCCTCGAGCCCGTGGGCCAGCGCGTAGCTGTCGAGCTCGTTGAAATAGGCGACGCGCATCGCGAGATAGGTGTTGGCGAAGAGCTTGATCGCCTCCGCCTCCGCCGGGCCGGTGAGCAGGACGGGCACATCCTCCTTCAGCGCGCTGCGCTGCAGGAGCGCCGCCACCGCCTGCCCGCGCGGGCCGTCGTCGCCGACGATGATGCGGCTGGGGTAGAGGCCGTCGTGCAGGGCGCGCCCCTCGCGGAGGAACTCCGGGCTGAAGATCACGTTGGGGGCGCCCAGCGCCACGCGCACATGCTCGGTATAGCCGACCGGGATCGTCGACTTGATGACGATCGTCGCCGCGGGGTTCAGCGCCGTGACCTCGGCGATCACCGCCTCGACGGAGGAGGTGTCGAAACGGTCGGTCTCGGCATCGTAATTCGTCGGCGTGGCGATGAAGACGATCTCGGCCTCGGGATAGGCCTCCTCCGGCAGCGTCGTGGCGCGCAGCGTCAGCGGCACCTCGGCGAGGTAGCGCGCGATGTCGGGATCCTCGAACGGGGCCTTGCCGGCGTTGACGAGCGCCACGCGCTCGGCCGAGATGTCCACCGCCGTGACGTCATGCGCCTGGGCCAGCAGCACGGCATTCGAGAGGCCGACATAGCCGAGCCCCGCAACAGCAATCTTCATCCCCATGCCCCCTTTGCCGCGCCCCCTTGGCCGACGCCGCCGGTTTTCCCCCGGGGCGCTCCGGGCCGCAAGGGCCTAGCGGCCGCTGCGGGTGATCCCCTCGATCGGGGGGAGCGGGTCGGGCCGGGTGACGAGCTCGGGGCGCCGCCGCTCGTAGAAGGCATTGCCGCCTGTGGTCAGCACGTAGTGCATGTTGTTGTAGTTCGCGTTGTAGCTGGCGGCGTGGAAGAACTGGGCATTGCCGATGAGCGGATGCCGCTCGCCATTGAGAACGGAGGTCGCCGCCTCGCGCACGAGGGGCGAGGGATCCATCCGGCGAGACATGACGCGGGGCGCGAACTGGTTGCGCTGGCCGACGACGCCGCAGACGCTGTCGGGGTAATCGGGCGATTCCACGCGGTTCATCACCACCGAGCCGACGGCGATCAGCCCGTCGCGGCTCGAGCGGATCGATTCGAAATACATCGCGCGCTCCATGCATTCGAGCTCGCTCGTGCGCCCGAAGATGCCGCAGGAGGCGAGGAGCGCCAGCGCCGCCAGCGCGAGGGGGAGCCGCACGAGGGAGGCCCGCAGGCTCGCGCTCATCGCGCCACCAGGTAGTCGGCGGAGACATAGCCCGAGGCATTCGGCGAGCCGGCGAGCGACACGCGGCACCAGAGCTGGCCGAGCTCGGTCACGCAATCATGCCGGTTGAGTGCCGTGCCCTCCGGCAGGCCCAGCACCGCCCGGTAGCCCAGCCCCGGCCCGGAGCGCATGTTGAGATAGGGCTCCTCCCCGGTATCGCCGACCGCCACCCTGTCGGACAGGCTCGGCGCAGAGGTCACACAGCCGGCGAGGGCAAGCAGCAGGATGGGCGCTAGGCGCATGGGCGGTCCCCGATTGAAATCACGACTGCCGGCGAGGGTAACCCCAAGTCGGAGCGAAGGATACCGCCCGGACGGCAGAAATGGCTGGCATAGTGGGCAGGGCCTCCCATAGTCTGTTGGCATCCGGGCATTTGCCCGGCGACCGGGCAGACCGGCGCCCCGTTTCGCAGAGGGGCAGGTCGGCCCGGGGGCAGCCGCCGGGCCCAGGCAGGGCCGAGGGCGGACGACATGGGACAGCAACCGGGTGCCGAGAAGAGCGCCCGACCATCAGGGAGCCAATACATGCAACGATTTCACACCGGCAGCGTCTCGCGCCGGGGCCTTCTGAAAGGCGCCGCGGCCGCCGGCCTCATCCTCCCCGCAGGCATGCGCGCCGCCCAGGCGCAGGAAGCCAAGCGCGGCGGCACCTTCCGCCTCGGGCTCGGCCACGGCTCGTCCGCCGACAGTCTCGACCCGGCGCTCTATACGCAGCTCTTCGACCAGGTCTTCGCCAACGCGCTGCACAACTACCTCATCGAGGTCGCCGCCGACGGCCAGATCGTGCCCGAGCTCGCCACCGACTGGATGTCGGACGACGCCATCACCTGGGTCTTCCCGATCCGCGAGGGCGTGACCTACCATGACGGCCGGACCGTGATGCCCGCCGATGTCGTCGCCTCGATCAACCACCACCGCGGCGAGGAAAGCACCTCCGCCGTGAAGCCCTATCTCGAGGCGATCCAGGATATCTCCGTCGACGGCCAGAACGTCGTCGTGACGCTCGCCGCCGCGGATGCCGACTTCCCCTACATCCTGTCCGACTACCACCTGCCGATCCTGCCCTCGACCGACGGCAAGATCGACCCGACCTCGCCGGTCGGCTGCGGGCCTTACGTCTACGAGAGCTTCGAGCCGGGCGTGCAGGCCTCGCTGACGCGCAATCCGGATTACTGGAAGTCCGACCGCGCGTGGTTCGACCGGGTGGAGATCCTCGTCATCCTCGACGGCGCGGCGCGGCTCAACGCGCTGCTCACCGGCGAGGTCGATGCCGTCGACCAGGTGGAGCCGGCGACGATCCCGATGCTGGAAGCGCGGGGCATCGCCTCCGTCCTCTCCATCCCCGGCAACGCGCATTACGTCTTCCCGATGGATTCCCGCGTCGCGCCCTTCGACGACAACAACGTCCGGCTGGCGCTGAAATACGCGCTCGACCGGCAGGAGATGGTCGACAAGATCCTCGCCGGCCACGGCGCGGTGTCGAACGACAACCCGATCGGCCCGGCCAACCGCTATTTCTTCGCGGATATGGAAGAGAAGACCTACGACCCCGACAAGGCGAAATACTACCTGCAGCAATCGGGCCTGTCCTCGCTCGACGTGACGCTGTCGGTCGCCGATGCCGCCTTCGCGGGCGCCGTCGATGCTGGTGTGCTCTACTCCGAACGCGCCGCCGCGGCGGGGATCACCATCAATATCGACCGGGTGCCGAACGACGGCTACTGGGACAACACCTGGATGCAGGTGCCCTTCTGCGCCTCCTACTGGGGCGGGCGCCCGACGGAGGACCAGATGTTCTCGGTCGCCTATGCGACCGGCGCCGCCTGGAACGACAGCTTCTGGTCGAACGAGCGCTTCGACACGCTCCTGCTCGAGGCCCGCTCCGAGCTCGACGAGGACAAGCGCCGCGAGATGTATCACGAGATGCAGCAGATCGTGAGCTTCGAGGGCGCCGTGGTCATCCCCATGTACAACAACTTCATCATGGGCGTGGCCAACAACGTGAGCACGCCGGAGACGATCGGCAAGAACGCCAATATCGACGGCTACCGCGCCCTCGAGCGCTGGTGGTTCGCCTGATCTGATGGTCTGGGGGTCCCGGACGTCAGGTCCGGGGCCCCTGCCGAGGCGGGCCCGGGGAGGGCCCGATGAGGGCCCCGCCCGGGGCCGACGAGGGGAACCCGCATGTCCGCAATCTGGCGCATGATCGCCCAGCGCCTGGCGCTCGGCCTTCTGACGCTCTTCATCGTCTCTCTGCTGATCTTCTTCGCCACCGAGCTTCTGCCCGGCGACCTCGCCCGGCAGCTTCTCGGCAACTCGGCGACGCCGGAGACGCTCGCCGTCCTCCGCGAGCAGCTCGGGCTCAACGATCCCGCGCCGCTGCGCTACTGGAACTGGCTGACGGGCGCGCTGCAGGGCGATTTCGGCGTCTCGATGGGCAACCAGCGCCCGATCTCGGAGCTGATCGGCGCGAGGCTCGGCAACACGATCTTCCTCGCGCTCTATGCCGCCGCCATGGCCGTGCCGATCTCGCTGGTGCTCGGTGTGCTCGCGGCGCTCTGGCGCAATTCGGTTTTCGACAAGGTGGTCAACGCCCTGTCGCTCACCTCGATCTCCTTCCCGGAGTTCTTCGTCTCCTACATCCTCATCCTGTGGCTGGCGCAATCGGGGATCTTCCCCTCGATGGTGCGCGTCGTGCCGGGGGCGGAGCTTTCCGACCGGCTCTGGCAGACCTTCCTGCCGGCTCTGACGCTGACCCTCGTCGTCACCGCGCATATGATGCGCATGACGCGGGCCGCCATCATCAACCTCCTCGCCCTGCCCTATATCGAGATGGCGCGGCTGAAGGGGATCTCGCCCCTGCGGATCGTCCTGCGGCACGCGCTGCCGAACGCGCTGGCGCCGATCATCAACGTCATCGCGCTCAACCTCGCCTATCTCATCACCGGCGTCGTGGTGGTGGAGGTCGTCTTCGTCTATCCCGGCCTCGGCCAGCTCATGGTCGACAGCGTCACCAACCGGGACATCGCCGTGGTGCAGGCCGTGGCGCTGATCTTCGCGGCGGCCTATGTGCTCCTCAACCTCCTCGCGGATGTGCTCTCGACGATCACCAACCCGCGCCTTCTGCACAGGAGGTGACGATGGACGCGCTCTGGACCGCAGCGCCGACGCTGCGCAACATCCTCCTCGCCCTGATCGTCATCGGCCTCGCGCTCGGCCTCGCGGCCCTGCTGCGCAGCCTCATTGCCCGGGCCCTGCCCGACCGGCTGGCGCATGAGACGCGGGGAATGCCCGTGACCGCCGCCTTCGGCATCATGGTCATCGTGATCTACATCCTCGTCGCGATCTTCGCGCCGCTGATCGCGCCCTACCCCGAGCGGATGGTCGTCGGCGGCGGCTACCTGCCGTGGAGCGCCGAGTTCCCGCTCGGCACCGACAAGCTCGGGCGCGACATGCTCTCCCGGCTGATCTTCGCGGCGCGGAACACCGTGGGCATCGCCTTCGCCACCACGCTCCTCGCCTTTCTCGTCGGCTCGTTCCTCGGGCTCTGGGCGGCGCTGCTCGGCGGCTGGACGGATCAGATCCTCTCGCGCATCGTCGATGCGCTGATGGCGATTCCGGCGCTCATCTTCTCGATGCTGCTCCTGACCATCTTCGGCACCTCGATCCCGACGCTGATCCTCGTCATCGCCACGGTCGATGCGACGCGGGTCTTCCGCCTCGCCCGCTCGGTGGCGCAGGGCATCGTCGTCATGGATTACGTCGAGGCGGCGCTCCTGCGCGGCGAGGGCACCTTCCGGCTGATCCGGCGCGAGATCCTGCCGAACGCGCTCGCACCGCTCGTCGCCGAGTTCGGGCTGCGCTTCTGCTTCGTGTTCCTGACCATCTCGGCGCTGTCGTTCCTCGGCCTCGGCATCAAGCCGCCCACGGCGGACTGGGGCTCGATGGTGCGCGAGAATGCGACGCTGATCACCTTCGGCGACATCACCCCGCTCCTGCCCGCCGGCGCCATCGCGCTGCTCACCGTCGCGGTGAACTTCGTCGTCGACTGGCAGCTCCACCGCGCCTCCGGCCTGAAGGACTGACGGATATGGATGACATCCTCCTCAAGATCGAAGGCCTGAGGATCGAGGGCCGCTCCGGCACCGGCTGGGCCGAGATCGTCAAGGGCGTGGACCTCGAGCTTCGCCGCGGCGAGGTGCTCGGCCTCATCGGAGAATCGGGCGCCGGCAAGTCGACCATCGGCCTCGCCGCCATGGGCTTCGCCCGCGACGGCTGCCGGATCACCGGCGGTTCGATCCGCTTCGACGGGACAGAGCTCAACGGCGCGCCGGAGGCGGTCCGCCGGCGGCTCCGTGGCCAGCGCATCGCCTATGTGGCGCAATCCGCCGCCGCCAGCTTCAACCCCGCCCACCGGCTGATCGACCAATATGCCGAGGTGCCCGTCACCTCCGGCACCATGGCTCGCAGCAAGGCAGAGGCGGATGCGAAGGACCTCTACCGCCGGATGCAATTGCCGAACCCCGACGAGATCGGCTTCCGCTATCCGCACCAGGTCTCCGGCGGGCAGCTCCAGCGGGCGATGACCGCCATGGCCATGGCCTGCCGGCCCGATCTCATCATCTTCGACGAGCCGACCACGGCGCTCGATGTCACCACGCAGATCGAGGTGCTGGCCGCGATCCGCAACATCGTGGAGGAATTCGGCACCGCCGCCATCTACATCACCCACGACCTCGCCGTCGTGGCGCAGATGGCCGACCGGATAAAGGTGCTCCTGCGCGGCGAGGAGGTGGAGGAGGCGCCGACCGCCGAGATGCTCTCCGCCCCGAAGGAAGACTACACCCGCAGCCTCTGGGCCGTGCGCAGCTTCGCGCGGGCCGCCGAGCCGCCGCCGGACAGCACGCCCATCCTCAGCGTCGAAGGCGTCACGGCGGGCTACGGCACCCATGCGGTGCTGGAGGATGTGAGCTTCGACATCCACGCCGGGCAGACGGTCGCCGTGGTCGGCGAATCCGGCTCCGGGAAGTCGACGACGGCGCGGGTCATCACGGGGCTTCTGCCGCCGCGCAAGGGGCAGGTGCTGCTCGAGGGCGAGCCGCTGCCGCCCTATTACCGCAGCCGCAGCCGCGACCAGCTCCGCCAGTGCCAGATGATCTACCAGATGGCCGACACGGCGCTGAACCCCAAGCTGCGCCTGCGCGACCTCATCGGGCGGCCGGCGCAGATGTATCTCGGCCTCCGCGGCCGCAAGCTCGACGAGCGCATCCGCGAGCTTCTCGCGCTCATCGAGCTGGAGCCCGATGCCTTCATCGACCGGCTGCCCTCCGAGCTCTCGGGCGGGCAGAAGCAGCGGGTCGGCATCGCGCGGGCGCTGGCGGCGGAGCCGAAGCTCATCATCTGCGACGAAGTGACGAGCGCGCTCGACCAGATCGTGCAGGAGGGCATCCTGAAGCTGCTTGACCGGCTGCAGGGCGAGCTCGGGCTCGCCTACATGTTCATCACCCATGACCTCGCCACGGTGAAGGCCATCGCCGACGAGGTGGTGGTGATGCAGCACGGCAAGGTCGTCGACCGCGGCGCCAAGGCGCAGATCTTCACGCCGCCCCATGCGCCCTATACCGAGCTCCTCCTCTCCTCCGTGCCGGAGATGGACCCGGACTGGCTGACCCGCCGGCTGGAGGGGCGCCGGCCCGGCTGAAGAGGGTCGGGCTGAGGAGGGTCAGGAGCGGCGGAACCAGCCGCGCCGCGGCAGCGGCGGCCGGACCCGGGCGATCTCGCCGGCGAGATGGCCGATGGTGTCCTCCCCGAAGAACCGGCCGTGGCCCGGCGGGATCGGCCGGATCTCCCTGTCGGGGAAATCGGCATTCCAGCGCGCCGAATCCGGGTCGCGGTACATCCGCGCCGTGTGGCTGGCGGCACCGTAGATCAGCGAGGTCGCCCCGCCGTAGCGGCCGAGCGCATAGGTCCATTCCAGGAGCATCAGCCTCTCCGGCAGACGGCCCACCAACTCCAGCTTTTGCGCCATCCGCACGGCGAAGAGCCCGGCCTGGCAATTGCCGCCGAGAAGGAAGGGCCCTGTGGGCCGAAGCGCCAGAATCTCCCACAGGTAGCGGTTGCAGATCGCCTCGATCCCGTCGGGGAAGAGCTCGTTTGTGTGGAGGATCTCCACCGCCGAGCGCATCCCGTAGACCGGCTGGTCCGGCCCGAGCGCCCCGGCGAGGCGGCGGAACTCGGCCTCCGACTGGAAGACCCAGAAGAGCGGCGCCCGCCTGCCCTCGACATTGGCGCCGACGACGAGGCTTTCGGGGAAGCGCCGCGCCCCCGCCCAGCTTCCGGTGAAGGCTCCGATCCGGCGGAGCAGCTCCTTGCCGCCCATCGGCGCCGGTGACTGCGGCGTGCGCGGGCCGGTCTTGCCCTCGAGCGCCCGCGCGAGATGGGCGATGGTCGGCTCGTCGAAGAAGGTCGCGAGCGGAAAGACGGCGCCGAACTCCTCCTCCACGGCGCTCATGAGCTGCGCCGAGGCGAGCGAATCGGCGCCGAGGTCGAAGAAATTCTCCTCCGCGCCGGGCGGGGCCGGCAGGTCGAGAAGCTCTTGCCAGAGCCCGGCAAGACGGGCGGCCAGCGCGGCGCCGCCCGCCGCCTCCGGGGGCTGGGTCTGGATCAGCCGATACGCCGGCCAGCGCCCCGTCAGGAAGCCTTGGGCCAGATCGCCGCGCCGGATCTTGCCCGTCTCCGTCAGCGGCATCTCGGCCGCCGGCACGGGGACGAGATGGGCCACGCGCAGGCCGGTGCCCTTCGCGGTGATGCGGACCATCTGCCGGCAGAGCGCGTCGAGCGCCTCAGGGTCTTCCGCATCCGCCACGAAGAACAGCGCCAGCTCGTCGGTGGTGCTCGCCTCGAAGCGGACGGGCACGGCGGCGAGGTTGGTCTCGTGCACGCCCTTCAGCCCCCGCAGCGGCCGCTCGATATCGTCGAGCGAAACGTTCCGCCCGTTCACGATGATCGTCGCCTTCTTGCGGCCGGTGATGCGCAGCGCCCCGTCCTCGATCATCCCCAGATCGCCGGTGGCGAACCAGCCCGCGTCGTCGATGCCCGATTGCGCGCGGCTCATGCCCAGATAGCCGGCGAAGAGCGCATGGGTGGAGCGCACCTCCATCTGCCCCGCCACGCCGTCCGGGCAGGGCTGGCCGGCCGGGTCGGTGATCCTGAGCTCCCAGCCGGGATTGCAGGGCCCGAGGCTGACCGCCGCGCCGGGCTCGGCCGTCAGCGCGTCAGGGTCGGCGCGGCCGGTGGAGGTGACGAAGCTCGCCTCTGTCATCGAGAAGCCGAAGGAGATGTCGAGCGCCCCTGCCCCGGCGGCCCGGAGCGCCGCCACCAGCTCCGCCACGGTCGCCGGCACGATGACCTCCGCCCCGAAGCGCAGATGGCTGAGCGAGGAGAGGTCATGGACCCGCCCGGGCTTCGCCAGCGCCTCCGTCAGCCGCGCGGAGGTCGAGGAGGACAGGCTGAAGGTCTGCAGGCGGAACTCCTCTATGAGGGCGAGGAACTCCTCAGGATGGGTGCGGAACCGGTCGTGATGCAGATAGAGCGCCCGCCCGTTGGGCGGCAGGACGACGCTGAGCCCCGCGACCGAATCGAAGGGCGCATAGAGCACCGCCGCCAGGTTCTCGTGCGACAGCGCGTGAAGCGCGAAGCGCCCGGCGAGCGCATCATGCGGGAAGATCGCCACCTTCGCCCTGTCGGTGGTGCCCGAGGTGCGAATGAGCACCCGGCCGGGGCCGACGGGCGGGCCCGCCCAATCCGGCGCGACCTCCGGCAGGTCGTCGGTGAAGAGGACATTCGCCACCCCCAGCGCCCCGGCATCGCCTATAGCGCCGGCCAGCGCGCGGGTCGTCACCAGGATCGGCGCCTCGAGGAGCGGGCAGAGCTCGGCGAGCTGCGGGCCGAGCTGCCCGGAATCGCTGCCGGTCTGCCGATGTTGCAGCGGCAGGCAGCTCAGCCCGCCCTCGATTGCCGCCCAGGCCGCCGGCACGAAGCCCCGCGCCGTCTCGAAGCAGGCGATAACGTCGCGCCCGGCGATCCCCGGCAGCTGGCGGAGCGCGGCGAGGATGCGCCGCGCCTCGGCCTGAAGGCCCGCATAGGGTGTGACGCTCCGCGCGCCGGAGCGGCCGATCTCGGTGAGCGTGCCGTCCGGATGGGCCGCGAGCCGCTCCGCCAGCATCTGCGCGAGGGCGCGGCGCGGGCCGAGCACCGCCTCGAAGTCCGCGCCGGCAAGGCGGCCGCCTTCGCCGGGCGCCTGCACGCCGGGATCCATGTCTGCCAGGCTCACCGCGTCCCCCTTCGCTGTCGGCCGGCGGGCCGGCTTTTGCGGCACAAAAGCGCAAGCGGGCGGGGGAGTCCATTTCCCGATGCAGGCTGCGCGCCAATGCCGCCGCCCGGCAGGGCGAGCGGCGGGGGCTGGCGCCAGCTTCAACAGCGCATCCTACCTCTGGGCAAACCGAGCCTTCGCGGCCTCCGACTCCGGCGAGTACAGGCTGACCAGGTTTCCCTCCGGATCCCGCAGCTGGAACGTCCGGTTTCCCCAGGGCAGCATTTTCGGTGGGTGGACGACGGTCAGATCCTCCAGCCGCGCGAATTCGGAATCGATGTCATCCACCTGAAACTCGATGATGGCCGTCCGGTTCGCTCCGGCTTCGGCGCTGCCGGCCTCGAAGAGCGCCACGGTCTCTTCCGAGCCGATGGCAAGTGAGGCGCCCGGTGTGACGATCTCTGCGAAGACCGGTGCAAGCCACTGGGCTTTCACGCCAGTGACCCTCTCGTAGAAGGCGACGAGGCCTTGGACATCGCGTGCGATGAGACGAATGGAGGCAATTTTCATGGGTGTGTCCTTTCCTGCCGGCTCTTGACCGGCAGGGCCGATGTCTAGAGAGGCGCTGCTGCCACCATTCTGGCAACAGGAAACCGGATGCGCACAACCGACCGCCTTTTCCAGATCATACAGATCCTGCGCCGCACCACTCGGCCCGTGACGGCGGCGGCCATCGCGGAAGAGCTCGAAGTGTCGAGGCGGACGGTCTATCGCGACATTGCAGCGCTGATCGGCCGCCGGGTGCCGATCCAGGGCGAGGCCGGGCTGGGATACCTGATCGCGGATGACTACGAGATGCGCCCCCTGGCGCTGAGCCCGGCGGAGGCGGAGGCTCTGGAGCTTGGCGCCCGATGGGTGGCGCGGCATCCCGACACGGCGCTCTCCCGGCTGGCTCTCGATGGCCTGTCGAAGATCCGCCTGTCCCTGCCGGAGGCCAGCCGCATGGTGCTGGATCAACCCGCCCTCGGGGTCAAGGAGCCGGCGGCCGCCCCGGAATCCCTCCTCGATTCGACCGCCCTTCGGGAGGCGATCCATCGCTGGCGTGTGGTCGCGTTCCGCTACCGCGCGCGTGATGGCGCGATCACGGAGCGGCACGTCTGGCCGATCCTGCTGGGCTATGACGAGACCGCCTGCCTGCTGATCGCATGGTGCGAGGATCGGCAGGCGATCCGGCATTTTCGCGTCGAGCGCATGTGGGAGATCGAGGTTCTCGCGCGCCGGCCGCCTAGGCGCAGGCATGACCTCGTGCGCCAGTGGCGCGCGGCTCGGACCGCCGCGATGGAGAGCCTAGCGCCAGAGGGGTGAGGGTCGCGGTCAAGACCAACGCGCTCGATGCGTTGGTGACGGCACTCAGAGTGCTCCGCGCGGCGACGAGCACGCAGGTCAGCCAAGGCTGAAGGCAGGATCTCCATGGATCTTCTCGGCGGCAAAGTCGATGAAGGCGCGCGTCGCGGCGGGCAGGTTCCGGCGGGAGGAGTAAAGGGCATAGAGCGACAGGTGCGCCGGTGCCCAGTCGGGGAGCACCCGCACGAGTCGTCCCTTCGCGATATGCGGGGCAGCCGCAAAGGTCGGCAGCATGACGATGCCGATCCCCTCGAGCGCGGCGCGCAGAAGCAGGTAGGCTTCGTCCGTCTGCAGCTGTCCGGCGACCTCGACCTTCGCGGAGCGGTCCGGCCCGGTGAGCATCCAGGTCGCTCCGCCGAACCGCGCGTAGGTGACGCAGGGAAGGTGCGCCAGGGCTTCCGGGTCCGCCGGGGCGCCGGTCCTCGACAGAAGCTCGGGCGCGGCACAGAGCACCGAGCTCACGCTCCCCAGCTTCCGCGCGATCACGGCGCGGTCGAGCGCGCCCGTGATGCGGAAGGAGATGTCGATCCGGTCCTGCACGAGGTCGACCAGACGGTCGGTGATCCGCAGGTCGATCGAGACCTTGGGGGAACGCTCCGCGAAGTCCCGGATCAACGGCAGGAAGACGGTCTCCGCCAGCATGCCGGGCATCGCGACACGAATGGTCCCGGACGGCTCGGCGGCATCGGCACTCTGCCCGGCGATGCTGTCGGCGATCTCGATGAGCCTGCGACAGCGGGCGAGCGCGTGCTCTCCGGCCGAGGACAGCGACATGTGCCGGGTCGAGCGGTGCAGAAGCCGCGTGCCCGCCCAGTTCTCCATCGCCGTCAGGTAGCGTGACGCCATCGCCCGCGACATGCCGAGCGCCTCGGCCGCGGCTGTGGCGTTGCCACGCTCGACCGTTTCGACGAACACCCGCGCGGCGATGATCCGGTCCAGCATCTATTCGCTCCCGTCATGCAACACTGATGCCCGTGTTTTGCCGTATATCTTCGAACCAGGAAACACCAAGTGAGGGTGACACGACAAGGACACCCTGAACATGACCGAGCTCACCTACTTCTTCGACCCGCTCTGCGGCTGGTGCTACGCCGCGGCCCCCGCGCTGCAGCGGATCGCCGAGACCAGCGGCGACCGGCTCCGGCTGATGCCGACGGGCCTTTTCGTCGAGCCCCGCCCCGTCGCGGCAATCGCTGACCATGCCCAGAGGAACGACACCCATATCCAGAAGCTGACCGGCCAACCCTTCACGCAGGCCTACCACCAGGGCGTCATGCGTGCGGCCGGCGGCGTGTTCAGCTCCGGCGCATTGACCCGTGCCGTCGTGGCGCTCGGGCGGATCGACCCGAGGCTCGAGCCGCCATTCCTGCACGATGCGCAAACAGCGCGCTATGTGGGCGGGCAAGATACCTCCCGCGCCGATGTCGTGGCCGCCATCGCCGGCGAGGTTGCGCGGGCGGCGGGCTACGATCTCTCCGACGCGGCCCTCCGGGACCAGATCGAGGCGGACCCGACCATTGACGCCGAGACCGACCGCCGCATCACCGAGAGTCGCAAAGCGATGACCACGCTCGGCATTCAGGGCATCCCGCAGCTCGTCGTCACGAACGAAAGCGGGGCCCGCGTCATCGATAGCCAGATCCTCTACGCGGGGGGCGACGCCGTTCTGGCCGCCCTTGGCGAACCCGCCTGACCCATGACCCAAGGATATCCAGCATGAAAATCGCTCTCATCGGCGCCTCCGGCAACGCCGGCCAACGGCTCCACACCGAACTCGTATCGCGGGGCCACGACGTCACCGCCATCGCCCGCAACCCCGAGAAGATCCAACCGCTCGAGCGGACCGTCGCTCTGGCCGGCGACATCGCCGAGCCCCGGTCTCTCGCCACGACCCTGGCTGGCCACGACGCCGTCATCAGCTCGGTCATGTTCCGCGCCTTCGATCACGGCAAGATGCTGGATGCGGTCATCCGGTCCGAGGTGCCGCGCTACCTGGTCGTCGGCGGCGCCGGCGGCCTCGAGGTCGCGCCCGGTGTCCGGTTTCTGGACAGCGCCGACTTCCCGGAGGTCGCGCGGCCGGAATCCGAGGCCGGCATCGCCTATCTCGAGCGCCTGACGAAGACCGACGGCCTCGACTGGACGTTTCTCGCCCCCTCGGCCCTGTTCGGCCCCGGAGAACGCACGGGTGACTTCCGGCTTGGCAAAGACCAGCTGCTCGTCGGACCGGACGGCAGCCACATGTCCTACGAGGATCTCGCGGTCGCCATGGTCGATGAGCTTGAAAAGCCAAAGCACAGCCGCGCCCGGTTCACCGTGGGCTACTGACCCAACACAACAGGGCTGCCGCGGATGCGGCGGCCCCCCCCGTTCAAGATTGCGGCTCGGTGACGATCCAACGACCCAGCCGCGGAGTATCCACCATGACACCGACCACCCGCCAAGGCAGCTGCGACCGAGCCGTGAAACCCGCCATCTTGCGGGGCCTGAAAGAGCGATGCCCGAACTGCGGAGAGGGGAAGCTGTTCTACAAGTACCTCAAGGTGAATGACTCCTGCCCGCATTGCGGCGAAGAGCTTCATCACCACCGCGCGGATGACGGGCCGGCCTATCTGACGATCCTGATCGTCGCGCATGTGGTGGGCTTCCTCCTGCACGCCACGTTCGGCTACTTGAAGGATGACCCGCTGATCCTCGCGCTCCTGCTCAGCGCGGTCGCCGTGATCGCCTCCTTGGTGCTGCTGCCGCGCATGAAGGGGTTCATGATCGGCTACCAGTGGGCCAAGGAAATGCACGGCTTCGGCAGGCCGCAGGACCAGTGACGCCTCGCGCAACCGCCAGGACCCATGGCGCGAGTCATGCGGCCTCTTTCGGCAGTCGAGATCTGTCGCTCAAGCCGCGAGGCTCGGTGGTGTGCCGATGTCGGACGCGGGGAGCCGTCTGGGGGGCAATTTCCGGAGGAAACACACCTCCCACCTCGGAAAACCAAGCATGCTCGCATTTTCGGGGGTGCAGATGGTGCCCAGGAGAGGACTCGAACCTCCACGGCCTTGCGGCCACTGGCACCTGAAGCCAGCGCGTCTACCAATTCCGCCACCTGGGCAGGTGTGCCGCGTGGCTTTACGGCCCGCGCCTGAGGGTGTCAACGGGGTTTCACCGGGTGCGCCCTTTCGCCTTGTCTGCCTCCCCTCGCGGGACTAAACCGCGAGGCGGACAGCAAGAGAGACCGGGAGCGATCCATGGCAGGCCTCGTCACCATCTTCGGCGGATCGGGATTTCTCGGCCGGCACATCGCCCGGCGCCTCGCGAAAGAAGGCTGGCGCGTGCGCGTCGCCGTCCGCGAGCCGGAAGAGGCGGGCTTCGTCCGCCAGTACGGCGTCGTCGGCCAGGTCGTGCCCGTCCTGTGCAACATCCGTGACGAAGGCTCCGTCGCCGCCGCGCTGAGGGGCGCCGATGCGGCCGTCTATTCCGTCGGCGTTCTCGGCGATCAGGGCCGCAACACGCTGGATGCGGTCAACCGCGACGGCGCCGCCCGCGTCGCCCGGATGGCGGCCGAGATGGGGATCGCCCGGCTCGTCCATGTCTCCGGCCTCGGCGCCAGCACGGAGGCGGAGGCCGCCTATCTGCGCTCCAAGGCCGAGGGCGAGGAGGCCGTGCGCGCCGCCTTCCCCGGCGCCATGATCCTGAAGCCCGCGCCGATGTTCGGCGTGGATGACACGTTCTTCAACCGTCTCGCCCAGCTCGCGCGGCTCTTCCCGCTCCTGCCCGTGCCCCGCCCCGAGACGCGGCTGCAGCCCGTCTATGTCGACGATGTCGCCGCCGCCGCCGTGCTCGGCGTGACCGGCGCCGCCGCGCCCGGCACCTATTGCCTCGGCGGGCCGGAGGTCATGACCCAGCGCGAGGTGATGGAAGAGGTGGTCGCCACCATTCGCCGCAAGCGGGTGATCGTCGGCATGCCGCTCTTCCTGGCCCGGCTCATGGCCTGGCTCGGCGATATCGGATCCTACGTGACGCTCGGCATCGTCAAGGCGCCGATCTCGAAGGACGAGCTGAGGGCGCTCGCGAGCGACAGCGTCGTGCCCGAGGGGGCCGACGGCTTCGCCGAGCTCGGTATCGCGCCAACGGCGATGGAGATCGTCCTGCCGGGCTATCTCTGGCGGTTCCGCCCCTCGGGGCAGTATCTGGCCATCAAGGATTCCGCCAAGGGCCTCAGGAAATCCTGACCCATGGCTGACACCGCGCTTATCGCGCTGCTCCTCGGCGTGCTCGAGGGGCTGACGGAGTTCATCCCCGTCTCCTCCACCGGGCACCTGCTGCTGGCCGGGCATTTCCTCGGCTTCGATGCGGCGGGCAAGACCTTCGAGGTCGTGATCCAGCTCGGCGCCATTCTGGCGCTGCTGGTGGTCTATGCGCAGAGGCTCTGGGCGGTCTTCACCGCGGCGCCGCATGACCCGGCGGCGCGGCGGTTCATCGCCTCGGTGATCGTCGCCTTCCTGCCGGCCGCGGTGTTGGGGGTGCTGCTGCACGACATCATCAAGACGGTGTTCTTCGAGACCCCGCTTCTCATCGCCTCGATGCTGGTCATCGGCGGGGTGATCCTGATCTTCTTCGAGCGGCTCGCGCCGGAACCGACGGTGGATTCCGCCGAGGCGCTGCCGATCCGAAAGGCGCTGGCCGTCGGGCTCTGCCAGTGCCTCGCCATGGTGCCGGGCGTCTCGCGCTCGGGGGCCACGATCGTCGGCGCGCTGATGCTCGGCGTCTCGAAGCGGGCGGCGGCGGAATTCTCGTTCTTCCTGTCGATGCCGACCATGGCCGGCGCCGTCGCCTACGACATCTACGCCACGCGCCACGAGCTCGACCTCTCCGCCTGGGGCGAGATCGCCATCGGCTTCGCGGCGGCCTTCGTCACGGCGCTTCTCGTGGTGCGCTGGCTGCTCGGCTTCGTCTCTCGCCACGGCTACGCGCTCTTCGGCTGGTGGCGAATCGCGGTGGGCGGCCTCGCGTTGATCCTTCTTCTCATGGGGCCGACCACTGTTTAGTCAGCCATGCTGACCCAATAATCTGGCGAACGACCCCGGTGCGGCCCCTCCCCAGGCAAACTTTCGCTATTTAGGTCAGCATTGCTGACTTTCATTCTGCGCGGAGACGCTGTAGTCCACTCTGGACCACCAGAGAGGCACCCCATGGCCACGCAGCGCATGCTCAAATTCGTCACCACCCCACGCGACATGCCCGCGAAGCGGGAGGCCGCCGACCGGCGCGACGATTTCCACGAGATCTACGCCGAGTTCGCCGATGCCAAGGCGCAGGAGCAATCGGGCCGCTGCAGCCAGTGCGGGGTGCCCTATTGCCAGTCGCATTGCCCCTTGCACAACAACATCCCCGACTGGCTGCGGATGACGGCCGAGGGCCGGCTCGAAGAGGCCTATGCCCTCTCGCAATCCACCAATACCTTCCCCGAGATCTGCGGCCGCATCTGCCCGCAGGATCGCCTCTGCGAAGGCAATTGCGTGATCGAGCAGTCGGGCCACGGCACCGTGACCATCGGCTCGGTGGAAAAGTACATCACCGACACCGCCTTCGACATGGGCTGGGTGAAGCCGAGCCTGCCCGCCCGCGAGCGGGACGAGAGCGTCGGCATCATCGGCGCCGGCCCTGCCGGGCTCGCGGCGGCCGAGATGCTGCGCCGCGCCGGGGTGCAGGTCACCGTCTATGACCGGCACGACCGGGCCGGCGGGCTCCTGACCTACGGCATCCCAGGCTTCAAGCTCGAGAAAGAGATCGTGATGCGCCGCATCCGGCTTCTCGAGGAATCCGGCGTCGAGTTCGTCACGAGCTGCAATGTCGGCGAAGACCTGTCCTTCGACGCCATCCGCGGCAAGCACGACGCGGTGCTGATCGCCACGGGCGTCTACAAGTCGCGCGACCTCGATGCGCCGGGCGCCGGCGCCTCCGGCATCGTCCGCGCGCTCGATTACCTCACCTGCTCCAACCGCAAGAGCTTCGGCGACGAGGTGGAGGAGTTCGAGTCGGGCGAACTGAACGCCGCCGGCAAGAAGGTCGTCGTCATCGGCGGCGGCGACACGGCGATGGATTGCGTGCGCACGGCGATCCGCCAGGGCGCGACCTCCGTCAAATGCCTCTATCGCCGCGACCGGGCGAACATGCCAGGGAGCCAGCGCGAGGTGCAGAATGCCGAGGAGGAGGGCGTGGAGTTCGTCTGGCTCTCCGCCCCCGCCGGGTTCGAGGCGGGCGAGGGCGAGGCCGTCTCCGGTGTCACCATCTCGAAGATGCGGCTCGGCGCGCCCGATGCCACGGGCCGGCGCTTCCCCGAGGTGATCGAGGGCGCCGACTATCTGGAAGAGGCCGATCTCGTCATCAAGGCGCTCGGCTTCGAGCCGGAGGAGCTGCCGAAACTCTGGGGCGTCACCGGGCTCGACGTGACCCGCTGGGGCACGATCCGCGCCGATTTCAGTACCGGCCGCACCTCTCTGGACGGCGTCTTCGCCGCCGGAGACATCGTGCGGGGCGCCTCGCTGGTCGTCTGGGCGATCAAGGACGGACGCGACTGCGCCGAGGCGATCCTCGCCCATCTCGCGCAGGCGGTGAACGTGGTGGCGGCGGAATGAGGGTGCGCAGGCTTCTCCTCGCGCTGGGGCCGCTGGCGGCTCTCGCCGGGCCTGCCGCCGCGCAGGATTTCACGCCGCCCGAGGGCTGCGCCGGCGTCGTCACCGTGCAGCAGCGCGCCTGCATCGTCGTCAATGTCTGGCAATGCCAGGACGATGCGCCGGGCGAGCAGTGGATCGCCATGTTCGGCGCCGCCGGCCCCTTCCAGTTCAAGAAGGTCGACGAGGACTTCCAGTGGCTGGAGACCTACTTCCCCGACCGGACGGAGACGATGGTCACCCCCGCGCCTGACCCCGAGAGCCTCACCGAGCTCTTCGAGACGGGCCGCGACACTTATGACTTCACCACCACCTCCGACAACGGCGCCCCTGCGGAGCGCGTCGTCGGCTTCGACCGGCTGACGGGCGAGGAGGTGACGATCGACGGCGAGCCGCTGCTCGCCACGCGTTACGGCTATGACGTCGTGACGCCCGACGGCGAGATCACCTATTCCGGCGAGGGCGAGCAATATGTCTCCGAGCGCCACCGGATCTTCCTGCTCGGCCGCTCCTGGCCGCGGGACGAGCCCGGCGAGGTGCTGGAGGCGAGCCCCGTCGAATTCATCTACCCCGGCGAGCCCGGGTTCTTCTCGACCGAACCGAAGTTCGACTGCGGCGTCGTGGAATCGGCGCTGCGCGGAGCAAGCCAATGAAATACCTCGTCTCTCTTTTGATCCTCGCCGCCAGCCCGGCCGCCGCGCAGGCGACCTTCTCGCTGCCCGCCGATTGCACCGGCTACATGACCGTGCAGACGAAGAGCTGCTCGATCTCGCATCACTTCACCTGCTCGAACGATCCCGAGGGCTGGCAGCGCCGCGTGGATCTCGATGCCGAGGGCATCACCTATGCCGGCGCCATCGACGCCGAAACGCAATGGGTGGAGAGCTTCCATGTGCTCTCGGGCCATTCCGAGGCCCTCGCCCCCGGCGCCAACGACCCGGCGAGCTTCTCCGAGCTGATCTCCACCGGCCGCGACAGCTACGATTTCGAGACGACCTCGCCCGAGGTCGGCACCACCCGCTTCGTCGGGCAGGATTCGCTGACGGGCAATGCGATCACCGTGGACGGGCTCGCGCTCGAGGAGACGGAATACCACATCCAGGCGATCAGCCCGGAGGGCGATATCCTGTGGGAATCCGAGGGCAACGAATACATCAACCGCGAGCATCGGCTGTTCCTCTCGGGCCCCGGCACGACGACGGTCGAGGGCGAGAGCTATCCGACCGATGACAGCCCGATGCAGATCTCCTTCCCCGGCGATCCGGGCTTCCTGTCCACCGAACCGAAGTTCGGCTGCAATGTCGTCAGCTCGTCCTGGAGTCCGCTGGAATGAGCGTCACCGGCCGCTGCCTTTGCGGCGCCGTGACCGTCACCGTCGGCGAGCTCCCGAAGGAGCTGTCGGCCTGCCATTGCGAGATGTGCCGCAAGTGGAGCGGCACGATGGGCATGGGCATCGCGACGCCGGAGGCGGAGATCACCGTCACCGGCGAGGTCGCGACCTATGCCTCCTCGCCCTTCGCCGAGCGGGCCTGGTGCCCGACCTGCGGCTCGTCCCTGTGGGTCCGCGACACCGAGGGCGAGAATGTCGGCATCATCGAGCTCTGCCCCGGCCTTTTCGAGAATGCCGGCGGCGCGGTCATGGTGCGCGAGGTCTATGCCGACCGCTGCCCGGAGGGCTATCGCTTCGCCGGCGATCACGAGCGGATCAGCCGCGCCAATTACGAGGCGCGCTGGCAGTTCGTGCCGGGGGACGCGCCATGAGCACCGCGCTGGAGGGGCGCTGCCTTTGCGGCGCCGTGCGGATGAGCGCCGTGCCGGAGGCCGAACGGCTCTTCGCCTGCCATTGCAGCATCTGCCGGCTCTGGACGGGCGGCGTGTTCCTCGGCTTTTCCGCCGAGGCGGCCGATGTGACCATCACCGGCCCGGTGCGGCATTACCGCTCCTCCCCCTTCGGCGAGCGCACTTCGTGCGAGAGCTGCGGCTCGCCGCTGTGGTTCCGCGAGGACGGCAAGGCCTACGAATTCACCGCCGGCCTCTTCCCCGCCACGCGGGACTGGCCGCTTCACAACGAGAACTACACCGATCGCGCGCATCGGGCGCTGCTTCTGGCCGGCGATCACAAGCGGGTCACCTCGGCCGATTACGAGGCCCGGGCCCCTCATGTGGAGGCGCTTTCATGACCAGGACCGGATCCTGCTTCTGCGGCGCCGTGCAATTCGTCGCCTCCGAGATCGGCAAGCTCGGCGCCTGCCATTGCACCTCGTGCCAGCGCTGGACGGGCGGGCCGCTCCTTGGCGTGTCCGTGCCCGAGGGGGCGCTGGTCGTCACCGGCTCGGAGCATGTCGTCACCAGGCGGACCTCCGGCTGGGCCACGCGCTCGAACTGCGGCACCTGCGGCTCGCCGCTTTGGTATCGCTATGACAAGGGCGTCGACGGCACCGGCAGCTACGAGGTGCCCCTCGGGCTCTTCGACGAGAAAGACGACATCCCGCTCACCAGCGAGATCTTCATCGACTTCAAGCCGGCGGGCTTCGCCTTCGCCGGCAACCACCCCCGCCGCACAAGGGCAGAGATCATGCCCGCCTCACCGGAAGGAGCCTGAGCCATGACCACCTATGACGAAAGCTGGGCCGCGACCGAAGAGGCCAAGCGCCAGTGGATGGCCGAGAACTCGCTCTTCCGCGAGGAGGACGAGCACGCCTCCTGCGGCGTCGGGCTGGTCGTGTCCATCGACGGGCGGGCGAGCCGCACCGTGGTGGAGAAGGGCATCTCCGCGCTCAAGGCCATCTGGCACCGCGGCGCCGTCGATGCCGACGGCAAGACCGGCGACGGCGCCGGCATCCATGTGCAGATCCCCGCGCCCTTCTTCTACGAGCAGATCCGCCGCTGCGGCCACGAGCCGCGCCCCGACCGGCTGATCGCCATCGGCCAGGTCTTCCTGCCCCGCACCGATTTCGGCGCGCAGGAGAAGTGCCGGACCATCGTGGAATCCGAGGTCCTGCGCATGGGCCACTACATCTACGGCTGGCGACATGTGCCGGTGGACATCTCCGTCCTCGGCGAGAAGGCCAACGCGACGCGGCCCGAGATCGAGCAGATCCTCATCCGCTGCGAGAAGGACACCGACAAGGAGACCTTCGAGCGCGAGCTCTACATCATCCGCCGGCGGATCGAGAAGGCCGCCGCCGCGGCCGGCGTGGGCGGGCTCTACCTCGCCTCGCTCTCCTGCCGCTCGATCATCTACAAGGGGATGATGCTGGCCGAGCAGGTGGCCGAGTTCTATCCCGACCTGAAGGACCCGCGCTTCGAGAGCGCCTTCGCGCTCTATCACCAGCGCTATTCGACCAACACCTTCCCGCAATGGTGGCTGGCCCAGCCCTTCCGCATGCTCGCCCATAACGGCGAGATCAACACGCTGAAGGGCAACCTCAACTGGATGAAGAGCCACGAGATCCGCATGGCCTCGTCGACGTTCGGCGAGATGGCGGAGGACATCAAGCCGATCGTCCCGCCGGGCTCGTCGGATTCCGCGGCGCTCGATGCCGTCTTCGAGGTGCTGGTGCGCAACGGCCGCTCGGCGCCGATGGCCAAGACCATGCTGGTGCCGGAGGCCTGGAGCAAGTCGGCCACCGAGCTGCCGCAGGCCTGGTCGGACATGTATGCCTATTGCAACGCCGTGATGGAGCCCTGGGACGGGCCGGCGGCGCTGGCGATGACCGACGGCCGCTGGGTCTGCGGCGGGCTCGACCGCAACGGCCTTCGGCCCATGCGCTACGTCGTCACCGGCGACGGCCTGCTCATCGCGGGGTCGGAGGCGGGGATGGTCCCCGTCGACGAGACCCGCGTGAAGGAAAAGGGCGCGCTCGGCCCGGGCCAGATGATCGCCGTCGATATGGAAGAGGGCAAGCTCTACCACGACACCGAGATCAAGGACCGGCTCGCCGCCGCCCTGCCCTATCAGGACTGGATCGAGAAGGTCGTCGACCTCAACGCCCTTTTGAAGGACGTGCCGGAGGCCCCGATGTTCGAGGGCGAAGAGCTCCGCCGGCGCCAGATCGCCGCCGGCTTCACGCTCGAGGAGCTGGAGCAGGTGCTGGCGCCGATGGCGGAGGACGGCAAGGAGATGATCGCCTCGATGGGCGACGACACGCCCGCCGCGGTGCTGTCGTCCCAATACCGGCCGCTCAGCCATTTCTTCCGGCAGAACTTCAGCCAGGTCACCAACCCGCCGATCGACTCGCTTCGCGAGGCGCGGGTCATGTCGCTGAAGACGCGCTTCGGCAACCTCAAGAACGTGCTCGACGAGAATTCCTCGCAGACCGAGATTCTCGTCCTTGAATCGCCCTTCGTGGCGAATGCCGAGTTCGACGCGATGGTGGGGCAGTTCGGCGATCAGGTCGCCGTCATCGACTGCACCTTCCCGACCGGCGGCAAGCCGGACGCGCTGAAGGACGGGCTGACCCGCATTCGCGAGGCGGCGGAGGATGCCGTGCGCTCCGGCGCCGGGCATATCGTGCTGACCGACCAGCATCAGGGCCCCGAGGCCGTCGCCATGCCGATGATCCTCGCCACCTCGGCCGTGCATTCCTGGCTGACCAAGCAGGGCCTGCGCACCTTCTGCTCGCTCAACGTCCGCTCGGCGGAATGCATCGACCCGCATTACTTCGCCGTGCTCATCTCCTCGGGCGCCACGACCGTGAACGCCTATCTCGCCGAGGATTCGGTCGCCGACCGCATTCGCCGCGGCTTGATCGAGGGCAGCCTCGAGGATGCCATGCGCCGCTACCGCGACGCGGTGGACGCCGGCCTTCTCAAGATCATGTCGAAGATGGGGATCTCGATCATCTCGTCCTACCGGGGCGGGCTGAACTTCGAGGCCGTGGGCCTCAGCCGCGCCATGTGCGCGGAGTATTTCCCCGGGATGCACTCCCGCATCTCCGGCATCGGCACGGCGGGCATCCAGAAGAAGCTGGAGGAGGTCCATGCCAGGGGCTTCCTCACCGGGCAGGACGTCCTGCCCATCGGCGGCTTCTACAAGGCGCGCCGCTCGGGCGAGACCCATGCCTGGGGCGCCACCACGATGCACCTGCTGCAGAGCGCCTGCGAGCGGGCGAGCTACGAGATGTGGCAGCAGTATTCCAAGGCGATCCAGTCGAACCCGCCCATTCACCTGCGCGACCTTCTGGCCATCAAGCCGATGGGCGAGCCGGTGCCGCTGGAGGAGGTGGAAAGCATCACCTCGATCCGCAAGCGCTTCGTGACGCCGGGCATGTCGCTCGGGGCGCTCAGCCCCGAGGCGCACAAGACGCTCAACGTCGCCATGAACCGGATCGGCGCGAAATCCGACTCGGGCGAGGGCGGCGAGGATCCGGCGCATTTCGTGCCCGAATCCAACGGCGACAACCCGTCGGCGAAGATCAAGCAGGTCGCCTCCGGCCGCTTCGGCGTGACGGCGGAATACCTCAACCAGTGCGAAGAGCTCGAGATCAAGGTCGCGCAGGGCGCCAAGCCCGGCGAGGGCGGCCAGCTTCCGGGCATGAAGGTCACCGGCCTCATCGCCCGCCTGCGGCACTCCACCCCCGGCGTTACGCTGATCTCGCCGCCGCCGCACCACGACATCTACTCGATCGAGGATCTCGCCCAGCTCATCTATGACCTGAAGCAGATCAACCCGCGCGCCAAGGTGACGGTGAAGCTCGTGGCCTCCTCCGGTGTCGGAACCATCGCCGCCGGGGTGGCGAAGGCGAAGGCGGACGTGATCCTCATCTCCGGCCACAACGGCGGCACGGGGGCCTCTCCGGGCACCTCGATCAAATACGCAGGCCTGCCGTGGGAGATGGGCCTGACCGAGGCGCATCAGGTGCTCGCCATGAACCACCTGCGCGAGCGGGTGACGCTGCGCACCGACGGCGGGCTGCGGACGGGGCGCGACATCGTCATGGCGGCGATGCTGGGGGCCGAGGAATACGGCATCGGCACCGCCGCGCTCATCGCCATGGGCTGCATCATGGTCCGCCAGTGCCAGTCGAACACCTGCCCGGTGGGCGTCTGCACGCAGGACGAGAGCCTCCGCGCCAAGTTCACCGGCAATGCCGACAAGGTGGTGAACCTCATCACCTTCTACGCGACCGAGGTGCGCGAGATCCTCGCCTCCATCGGCGCGCGGAGCCTCGATGACGTCATCGGCCGGGCCGACCTGCTCACCCAGGTCTCCCGCGGGGCGGCGCATCTCGACGACCTCGACCTCAACCCGCTGCTCATCACCGTCGATGGCGCGCACCAGATCCGCTACGACCGGCTGAAGCCGCGCAACGCGGTGCTCGACACGCTCGACGCCGAGATCGTCAAGGACGCCGCGCGCTTCCTCGAGGATGGCGAGAAGATGCAGCTCGAATATGCGGTGCAGAACACGCACCGCACCATCGGCACGCGGACCTCGAGCCATATCGTCAAGCGTTTCGGGATGCGCAACGACCTGCAGCCCGGCCACCTGACGGTGAAGCTCAAGGGCTCCGCCGGCCAGTCCTTAGGCGCCTTCGCGGCGCCGGGGCTGAAGCTCGAGGTCTCGGGCGATGCCAACGACTATGTGGGCAAGGGGCTTTCCGGCGGCACCATCGTCGTGCGGCCGCCCATGGCCTCGCCGCTGGTGCCGGAGGAGAACACGATCATCGGCAACACCGTCCTTTACGGGGCGACCGACGGCTGGCTCTTCGCGGCCGGCCGGGCCGGCGAGCGCTTCGCCGTGCGGAACTCGGGCGCCAAGGTGGTGATCGAGGGCTGCGGCTCGAACGGCTGCGAATACATGACCGGCGGGACGGCGGTGATCCTCGGCGACATCGGCGCCAACTTCGGCGCCGGCATGACCGGGGGCATGGCCTATCTCTACGATCCCGAGGGCAAGGCCGGGCCGCTGATCAACATGGACACGCTCGTCACCTCGCCCGTGGGCGTCGCCCATTGGCAGGAGGAGCTGCGCGGCCTCATCGAGCGCCACGCCGCCGAGACCGGCTCGCGCCGGGCGGCGGAGATCCTCGCCCATTGGGAGGCCGAGCTGCCGAACTTCCTGCAGGTCTGCCCGAAGGAGATGCTCGGCAAGCTCGCCCATCCGCTGGTGGAAGAGCAGGCCGCCATGCCGGCGGAGTAACGCGCGCCTGAAAGCGCCAGGACGGGGCGGAAGCCATGTGGTTTCCGCCCCTTCTGCACGCCGAGCCTGTTGACCGGAGGGGCCCCCGCATGGCCAATGACGCCATGGTGCGGGCGACAAGGGACGGGAAACGGGCCGGTGGAAGCCGGCGGCGCAAGGGGACGGGCGCCGCCACGCCTCGCCGGTTCCGGCCGATCCGATGGTTGACCCGCTGGGTCTTCAGGATCGTATTCATGGCTCTTGGTCTGACACTCGCCGCCCTCACAACCTTCGCCCTCATCAACCCGCCGACGACACCCTACATGATCTCCGAACGCGCGCGCCTCGGCAGCGTCGCGCACGACTGGGTCCCCCTGGAGGAGATCGCCCCCGTCATGGCCCGCTCGGTCGTCGCGGCGGAGGATGCCAATTTCTGCCTGCACTGGGGGCTCGACATCGAGGCGATCCGCGCCGCCTTGGGCGAGGGCGCCAGCCGCGGCGGCTCGACGATCTCGCAGCAGACGGTCAAGAACGTCTTCCTCTGGCAGGGGCGCTCGTGGCTGCGCAAGAGCATCGAGGCGGTGGTGACGCCCCTGATGGAGCTCGTCTGGTCCAAGGAGCGGATCATCGAGGTCTATCTCAACGTCATCGAATTCGGCCCCGGCATTTTCGGGGTGGAGGCGGCGGCCCAGCAGTTCTTCGGAAAGCCCGCCTCGGCGCTCAGCTCCGCCGAGGCGGCGCGGCTCGCCACCGTCCTGCCCTCGCCCCAAACCCGCAACGCCGCCAACCTGACGACGATGATGCTCCGCCGCGCCGCCGCCATCGAGGACGGCGCCGCCACCATCGCGCGGGACGGGCGGGCGGATTGCTTCGAGTGAGCGGGACCCCTGATTGCAACCTTGCGGCTGAACAGGCATTGAGGGAGACACCCCGCAACAGACCCGGCCCCGCCCATGAATCGCCTCTATCACTACCCGCTCTCCCCCTTCAGCCGGAAGGTGCGCCTCGTGCTCGCCGAGAAGCGCATCGAGGTCGAGCTGGTGGAGGAGAAATACTGGGAGAAGGACAGCGACTTCCTGCGCCGCAACCCGGCCGGCAAGGTCCCCGTCCTGCGCATGGGCGGGCGGATGATGTCGGAAAGCGCGGCCATCTGCGAATATCTCGAAGAGGCCCACCCCGAGCCGCCCCTCATGCCGAAGGGCGCCGAGGCGCGCTACGAGGTGCGCCGGCTGGTCGGCTGGTTCGACGACAAGTTCAACCGCGAGGTCACCGAGAAGCTGATGGGCGAGCGGGTCTTCCGCCGCGTGATGGGCACCGGCTATCCCGACAGCGCCAACGTGAAATCCGGCTCCAAGGCAATCAAGTGGCACCTGCGCTACATGGAGCACCTCCTGGAGCAGCGCCGCTGGCTGGCGGGGCCCGAGATGACATTGGCCGACTTTGCCGCGGCGGCCCACATCTCCTGCCTCGACTACATCTCGGATGTAGACTGGCACCTCTCGGAGACGGTCAAGGACTGGTACGCCAAGATCAAGTCGCGCCCGGCCTTCCGCGGGGTGCTGGCCGACAACGTGCCTGGCTTCCAGCCGGCGCCGCATTATGCCGACCTCGATTTCTGAGACGAGAGCCGGGGGGGCTGTCTGCCCCCCCGGACCCCCCCGAGGATTTTTTGGGAGCAAAGACTGGGGGACGTGGTGCTGAAGGCGGCACTGCGGGACTTTGCATTCGAGGCCGGGTTTTCGGGGATGGGTGTGTGCCGACCTGATGCCATTCCAGCCGCGAAGGACCGGCTCGGGGCCTTTCTCGGTGAGGGCCGGCAGGGGCAGATGTCCTGGCTCGAGGAGCGGGCGGCCTGGAGGGGCGACCCGGGGGCGCTCTGGCCGGAGGCGAAGAGCGTCATCATGCTCGCCGAGGTCTATGAGCCGGAGGATTCGCTGGCGCTGCTCAGCGAGCGCGAACGGGGGATCGTCGCGGGCTATGCGCGGGGCAAGGATTACCACGACATCGTCAAGAAGCGGCTGAAGCGGGTCGGGCGCTGGCTTCTGGAGCAGGCGGCGGGCGAGGAGATCAAGGTCTTCGTCGACACCGCCCCGGTGATGGAGAAGCCGCTGGCCGAGGCCGCCGGGCTCGGCTGGCAGGGCAAGCACACGAACCTCCTCTCGAGGGACCTTGGCAACTGGTTCTTCCTCGGCGCGATCTTTACCACGCTGGAGCTGGAGCCGGATGCGCCCGAAGGCGAGCATTGCGGCTCCTGCACCGCCTGCCTCGACATCTGCCCGACGAACGCCTTCCCCGCCCCCTTCCAGCTCGATGCGCGGCGCTGCATCTCCTACCTCACCATCGAGCACCACGGGCCGGTGCCGGAGGAGTTCCGCCCCGCACTCGGCAACCGCATCTTCGGCTGCGACGATTGCCTCGCCATCTGCCCCTGGAACAAGTTCGCTGCCCGGGCCCGCGAGGCGCGCTATGCCGGCGAGGCGGCGCCTGAGCTGGGCGCGCTCGCCGCGCTCGACGAGGCGGGCTTTCGCGAGCGGTTCAAGGGCACCCCGATCCGCCGGCTCGGCCATGCCCGGCTGATGCGCAACGTGCTCTATGCCATCGGCAATTCCGGCGCGCCGCATCTGGCTGCGGCGGCCCGGCCGCATCTGGAGAGCGCCGACCCGGCGGTGCGCGACGCGGCCGCCTGGGCGCTCTCACGGCTTGGTGACATGGGCGAGAGCGCAGATCGGGTTACCTAGGGGAGCATGAGACAGCTTCTGATCCCCGCCCTCCTCGCCGCCACCGCGGCCGGCCCCGCCCTCGCCCAGGTGGAGCAGGGCCCGGCCAACGCCGATTTCGCCCCCGCCTTCGACAACCAGACCCGCGCCCCGGCGCTGGAGCCGACCGCGGTCACGGTCGAGACCTTCGCCACCGGCCTGTCCCACCCCTGGGGCATCGCGCCCCTGCCGGAGGGCGGCTGGCTGGTGACGGAGCGGCCCGGGCGGCTCCGGGTCGTGGGCGCGGACGGCAGCCTCGGTGAGCCGATCGCCGGCCTCCCGGAGGTCGATGCGCGGCGGCAGGGCGGGCTCCTCGACGTGGCCGTCGGCCCGGATTTCGCCGAGGACCGGCGCATCTACTGGACCTATGCCAAGCGCGTCAGCGGCGGCACGGTCACGGCGGCGGCGCGAGGCATCCTCAGCGAAGACCTGACGGAGGTGACAGCGGTCGAGGAGATCTTCGAGCAGACGCCGCCCTCCTCCAACCCCGCCCATTACGGCAGCCGCATCGTCTTCGACGGGCCCTATCTCTACCTGACCACCGGTGAGCATTTCTCGCTCTCAGACCGGCAGCGCGCGCAAGAGCTGGGCGCGACCTACGGCAAGGTCGTGCGCCTGACGCATGACGGCGGCGTGCCGGCGGACAATCCCTTCGTCGAGACGGATGGCGCGAGGCCCGAAGTCTGGACGCTCGGCCACCGCAACGTGCAGGGCGCCGATCTCGACGCCTCGGGCCGGCTCTGGACCATCGAGCACGGGCCGGCGGGGGGCGACGAGCTGAACGCGCCGGAGCCGGGTCTGAACTACGGCTGGCCCGTCGTCAGCTATGGGCAGAACTACAACGGCTCCGCCGTGGGCTCCGGCGAGGCGCGGGCCGAGGGCTTCGAGGAGCCCGTCTACTACTGGGACCCGGTCATCGCCCCCTCGGGCATGAGCTTCTACGACGGCAGCTTCGCCGGCTGGCAGGGCGACCTCCTGATCGGCTCGCTGACGCCCGGCGGCGTCACGCGGCTGCGAATCGACGGGGGCCGCGTGACGGGCGAGGAGCGGATTCGCCCCGACCTCGGCCGCATCCGCGACGTCGAGATTGCCCCGGATGGCAGCATCCTGCTGCTTGTGGACGAAAATAACGGCGCGATCCTGCGAATGACGCCGGGAACTTAACCCGCTCGCCGCGCGTCTGTGCCATACTGGCGTGGAAGGGAGGCCCCCTATGCTCAAGACACTGATCGACCGGCTCGCCGAACTCGTCGAAGGTCTGGTGACCCCGCAGCCCCAGCCCGTGCCCGTCCGCATCGACCGGCGGCGCGAACGCTGAGGCAGGCTTTACCTCGCCCGCAGCGGGGTTAGGGTCGCGGCGAACGGGGCACGCCCCGGGGCGCCGGCATGAAAGCGGGCGCCCTTTGCAAGGGCCCCGATGCAACCCCTCCGCGGCATTCTTCTGAAACTCCTGTCGGTGGGGCTCTTCGTCGCCATGTCCTCCATCGTGAAGGCGACGGCGGACGAAGTGCCCTCCGGCGAGGCGGTCTTCTTCCGCTCTCTCTTCGCCATTCCGGTGATCCTCGGCTGGCTCACCTTGCAGGGGCAGCTCTCGACGGGGATGAAGACGACGCGGCCGCTCGGCCATGTCTGGCGCGGCGTGATCGGCACGACGGCGATGGGGCTCGGCTTCACGTCTCTGGGCCTTCTGCCCCTGCCGGAGGCGACGGCCATCGGCTATGCGGCGCCGCTACTCGTCGTGGTGCTCGCCGCGCTGATCCTGCGCGAGAAGGTGGGGATCTTCCGGCTCTCGACGGTGGCGCTCGGCATGGTCGGCGTGCTGATCGTCCTCGCCCCCAGCCTGTCGCTCGGGGCCGAGCTGCCGGGCGCCCAGCGGCTCGGCGCGCTCATCGCGCTCGGCGGCGCCTTCTGCGCGGCACTGGCGCAGATCCAGGTGCGGCGGCTGGTGCAGGTGGAGCAGACGGCGACGATCGTCTTCTGGTTCTCGGTCACCGCCACCTGCCTGTCGCTGCTGACGCTGCCCTGGGGCTGGCGGATGCCCTCGCCCGGCGCCTTCGCGCTGCTTGTGCTGGGAGGCCTCCTCGGCGGCTTCGGGCAGATCTGCCTTACCTCGAGCTACCGCTACGCGGATGCCTCGCTGATCGCCCCCTTCGACTACGCCTCGATGCTGCTGGCGGTCGCCATCGGCTTCCTCGTCTTCGCGGAAGTGCCGACCGTGACGGTCCTCACCGGGGCGGGGCTCATCGTGCTGGCAGGGGTGGTGGTGATCCTGCGCGAGCGGCACCTCGGGCTGCAACGCGCCCGGGAGCGGCGGGCGTCGCGGCCGGGGGGCGGGGGGACCTGAGGGACCCCTGGTTTCAGGGGAGTCGCTTAAGCCTCGGCTCCACGGTTTACGACGCGCCCCCGCCGTCGAACGGGGGCGCGTCGCTTGTAACGGGCCTTGGGCCCCGCGAGCCGCCCTTAGCTCCGCACGAGCCGCTCGTAGCTCTCCGCGATGTCGCGGGTGAGGGCGCCGACCTCGAAGCTGTAGTCGCCGATCTGGCCGACCGGGGTGACCTCGGCGGCCGTGCCCGTCAGCCAGCATTGCTCGAAGCCCTCAAGCTCTTCCGGCATGATGTGGCGCTCGTGGACCGTGACGCCCTTCTCCTTCAGCATCCCGATCACCGTCTGGCGGGTCAGGCCGTTGAGGAAGCAATCGGGCAGCGGCGTATGCACCTCGCCGTTCTTGACGAAGAAGATGTTGGCGCCGGTCGCCTCGGCCACATAGCCGCGATAGTCGAACATCATGGCGTCGGAGCAGCCCTTCGCCTCCGCCGCGTGCTTCGACATGGTGCAGATCATGTAGAGCCCGGCGGCCTTGGCGTGGCTGGGGATCGTCTCGGGGCTCGGGCGCTTCCATTTGGAGATGTCGAGCTTGGCGCCCTTCATCTTCGCGTCGCCGTAGTAATTGCCCCATTCCCAGCCGGCGATGGCCAGCCGCACCGGGTTGCGGGCGGCGCTGACGCCCATGTCGGGGCCGGCGCCGCGCCAGGCGATGGCGCGGACATAGGCATCCGTCCAGCCGTTGGCCTTCAGCATGGCGTATTTGGCGGCCTCGATCTCGTCCGCCGTCCAGGGGATCTCGAAATCGAGCATCCCGGCGGAGGCGATCAGCCGCTGCGTATGCGCCTCGCCCTTGAAGATCTTGCCGTTGTAGCAGCGCTCGCCCTCGAAGACCGAGGAGGCGTAGTGCAGGGCATGCGTCAGGAGATGCACCTTGGCATCCCGCCAGTCGACGAGCTCGCCGTCCATCCAGATCTTGCCGTCGCGATCATCATAGGCCCCGACCATGGCGCCCTCCTCCTCTTTTGCACTTCTTTCGCCGATAGGTCCGCTTCGGACATAAAGTTGCGAATTTTCGGCGACTCGGCTATCAGTCGCATCTTGGAATGTCAACAAGGCTGACATATTCTGTGATCGTAAAGGGGAGGAGAATGATGGCGGAAGGGGCGGGCGGACAGGCGCTGCTGTTCCTCACGGACGAGCAGCTCCGGAAGGGGATCGAGGCGATGTTCTTCGCCTATCGCGGCTTCACGGCCGATCCCGACCGCATCCTCGCCGAGAAGTCCTACGGGCGGGCGCATCACCGCGCCATCCACTTCATCCACCGCGCGCCGGGCACCACCGTCAACAACCTCCTCGCGACCTTGGGCGTCACCAAGCAGAGCCTCAACCGGGTGCTGCGGAGTCTGATCGAGGACGGGCTGGTGGAAAGCCGCGTCGGCCGCAGCGACAAGCGCGAGCGCAACCTGCATCTGACCGAGGCGGGCCAGGCGCTCGAGCGCGAGCTCTCCGACGCCCAGCGCGAGCGGATGCGCGCCGCCTACCGGACGGCGGGGCCCGAGGCCGTCGCCGGCTTCCGCCAGGTGCTGGAGGCGATGATGGACGATGACCAGCGCCGGCAATACGAGCGCTTGAGCGAGGCGCCCCGGCGATGAGCGAGGCGGTGCATCTCCTCCTCGTCGACGATGACGAGCGCATCCGGACGCTGCTGCAGAAGTTCCTGATGCGGCACGGCTTTCTGGTCACCATGGCCCGCGACGCCGCCCATGCGCGGCGGCTGCTGGCCGGGCTCGACTTCGACCTGCTGATCCTCGACGTGATGATGCCGGGGGAGGATGGCGTGAGCCTTTGCCGCTCGCTCCGTGCCGAGCGGGCGCTGCCGATCCTCCTCCTCACGGCCAAGGCCGAGACGGGCGACCGCATCGAGGGGCTGGAGGCGGGGGCGGACGATTACCTCGGCAAGCCCTTCGAGCCGAAGGAGCTGCTTTTGCGGATCAACGCCATCCTCCGCCGCGCGCCGGTGGTGGCGCCGGTGGTGCAGCGCCCGAAGGTGCTGCATCTCGGCCCGATCCGCTACGACACCGAGCGCGGCGAGATGTGGGCTGGGGAAACGCCGGTGCGGCTGACGGCGACGGAGAGCCAGCTGATGCGCATCTTCTCCGCCCGGCCCGGCGAGGCGCTCACCCGCACCCATCTGGTCGAGGAGCTCGGCCGCGATGGCGGCCAGGCCCAGGAGCGGGCGGTGGACGTGCAGATCACGCGGCTCCGCCGCAAGATCGAGAGCAACCCGCGCCAGCCGAGGTATCTTCAGACGGTGCGCGGGTCGGGCTACATGCTCGCGCCGGATTGAGGCGGGGCGGCGAGATGCCGCAACCAGCGTAGGGTGGGTTGCAACCCACCGCCCCACCGCGAGCCTGCCCAATAGGGCGCGCCAAGCGAAGCCCCCCTGCCACAAACGCCGGGGGCAAGGCGTAGGGTGGGTTTGTAACCCACCATCTCCCTCGCAGCCGGGCGCCACGGCGCCGCGCAGGGCGAGCGCCGGCCCGGGGGTGGGCGCTCCTGCCGGGGCCGCATCGCGCTTTATGGTGTAGCCACCTCCCCGCTCACCGGCAGGGCCCAGCACCACGAGAGCGCCGACCCGCGGGACGGGCCGGCGCTCGCCCTGCGCCGTGCCGGCGCGTACCGGGCGGGGAGCCGCACGACCGTCGGATAGGATGTGAACCCCGTAAGGAGACCGTAGGGCGGGCTTCAGCCCGCCACCCCACTCACCGCCCTGCCCTGCCCCTCACCAGAGCCCGCAGAGCACCCCTTCGCGCCCGTCGTCGCGCTGCCAGTCGGCCAGCAGGGGCGCCTCTCCCGTCACGGCGATCAGCCGCTCGCCGGAGGCATCCTCGACCACGCCATTGCCGGTCAGCAGGTTGATGTCGCAGCGCCCCGAGTCCTTCAGATTGAGCGTATCGCGCCACTCGTAGGTGAGCCCGGCGACGCGGTAGGCGCCCTGCCGCCAGGCGATGGTGAGCATCAAATGCCAGCGGTTGCGGCCGATCGCGTCATTGGCGGCATGGATCTGCAGCGACCCGCCGGGTGACAGCTCCAGCCAGGGCAAGGTGCCGTACATGCTGCCGGCCCAGGCGATATTCTCGAAGACCTGCTCCGTTCCGCCTGCCGCCACGTGGAGGTCGCCCACGGCCTCCTCCGTCACCTCCAGCGTGAAGAACTCCGCCACCCCGTCGCCGTCGAGGTCGGCGGAGACCTCGGTCACGCCCTGCGGGACCTGCCCCCAGGCCGCGCCGGCGATCAGGGCGCTTGCAAGCGCTCCGGCGAGCTGTTTCCTTCGTGTCATGGTCACCGCGCTCCTCACACATCCCGATTGCTGGCAGCATATCAACCCGCCCGGCCATGCCGAGCAAGTCGCCCGTCTCGATGCCGTGATGGCGGCGCTCGAGGGGATGGACCTTGCCCGGCTCGATGCCCCCTTCGCCGCCGAGGCCGACATCCTCCGCGCGCATCCAAAGCGCTATCTCGACAGCCTCCGCCGCGCCGAGCCGGAGGAGGGGTGGCGGCGGCTCGACCCCGACACCCAGCTCTCCCCCGGCTCGCTCGGCGCCGCCTTCCGCGCCGCCGGGGCGGCGGTGAAGGCGGTGGAGCTCGTCCTCTCCGGCGCGGCGGACAATGCCTTCGTCGCCACGAGGCCCCCCGGCCACCACGCCGAGCGCGAGACGGCCATGGGCTTCTGCCTCCTCTCCAACGCCGCCATCGCGGCGAAGGCGGCGCTCGACCATCACGGGCTTTCCCGCGTGGCGGTGCTGGATTTCGACGTCCACCACGGCAACGGCACGGAGGATTGCGTGAAGGACGACCCGCGCATCCTCTTCTGCTCCTCGCATCAGATGCCGCTCTACCCCGGCACGGGCGACCCCGCCGAGACCGGCCCGCATGACACGATTGTCAACGTCGCCCTCGCCGAGGGCACGACGGGGGCCGAGATCATCCGCATCTGGGAGCGGCAGATCCTCCCCCGCGTCCGCGCCTTCTCGCCCGAGCTCATCATCCTCTCCGCCGGCTTCGACGCGCATGAGGATGACCCGCTCGCCGGGCTCGCCATGCAGACGGCGGATTACGCCAGGCTCACCGGCCTTTTGACCGGCGCTGCACAAGAGCTCTGCGGCGGCAAGCTGGTCTCCCTCCTCGAAGGGGGCTATGACCTTGCGGCGCTGGGCGCGTCTGTGCGCGCCCATGTCGAGACGTTGAAGGAGCGGGCATGAGCGAGACACCGGTAGACGGCATGAGCTTCGAGGCGGCGCTGGCCGAGCTCGAGCAGGTGGTCACCAAGCTCGACCGTGGCGAGGTGCCGCTGGAGGAGAGCATCGCGCTCTACAACCGCGGCGCGGCGCTGAAGGCGCATTGCGAGAAGAAGCTCGCCGAAGCCGAGGAGAAGGTCGAGAAGATCAAGCTCTCGAGCGGCAAGCCCTCGGGCACGGAACCCTTCGAGGCCTGATGACCACCCTCATCGCCCAGATGGAGGCCGCCGCCGGGCGGGCCGCCGAACGCATCCGTGCCGCCGTTTCGGGGGCCGGGGGCCCCGGCGGCGACGTGGCCGAGGCGATGGCCTATGCGGCCGAAGGCGGCAAGGGGCTGCGCGCCTTCCTCGTGGAGGAGAGCGCGAAGATCTTCGGGGCGACCGATGCCTCCGGCCCCGCCGCCGCCATCGAGGCGATGCATGCCTATTCGCTCGCCCATGACGACCTGCCCTGCATGGATGACGACGATCTCCGCCGCGGCCGCCCGACGCTGCACAAGCGCTGGGACGAGGCCACCGCCGTGCTCGCCGGCGATGGCCTCCAATCCCTCGCCTTCGCGCTCGCCGCCGATGTGCGGGCCACCGCCGAGGCGCGGCTCGGCCTCGTGACCTCGCTGGCCGAGGCCGCCGGCATCCACGGCATGGTCGGCGGGCAGGCGATGGACATCGCCGCCGAGACCGCGCCCGAGCCGCTGACCCTGCCGCAGATCGAGCGGCTCCAGGCCGGCAAGACCGGCGCGCTCCTCTCCTGGGCCGCCATGGCCGGCGCGCGGATCGCGGGGGAGGACCCGGCCCCCTTCGCCGCCTATGGCGCCGCGCTCGGCCTCGGCTTCCAGATCGCCGACGATTTGCTGGATGTGGAGGGCGATGCCGCGACGCTCGGCAAGGCCACCGGCAAGGATGCCCATGCGGGCAAGGCGACCTTCGTGTCGCTCCTGGGCGTCGAGGGCGCCCGCGCCCGCGCCGCCGAGCTGGCCGAGGCGGCCGAAGCGGCTATCTCTCCCTATGGCGTGAAGGCGCTCCCGTTGCGGGACGCCGCGCGCTTCGCTATCTCGCGGGACAGGTAGGCCCCATGACCGATACCCCGAAGACCCCCCTTCTCGACCGCGTCGCCTCTCCGGCGGACCTCAAGGCCCTGTCGCTCCGCGAGCTGACGGAGCTGGCGGGCGAGCTGCGGGCCGAGACGATCTCGGCCGTCTCCGTCACCGGGGGGCACCTCGGTGCGGGCCTCGGCGTCGTCGAGCTGACCGTGGCGCTCCACGCCACCTTCGATGCGCCCCGCGACAAGATCATCTGGGATGTCGGCCACCAGGCCTATCCCCACAAGATCCTGACCGGCCGCCGCGACCGCATTCGCACGCTGCGCCAAAAGGACGGGCTCTCGGGCTTCACCAAGCGGAGCGAGAGCCCTTACGACCCCTTCGGCGCCGCCCACAGCTCCACCTCCATCTCCGCCGCGCTCGGCTTCGCCGTGGCGCGCGATCTGGGAGCCGAGGGCGTGGGCGATGCCATCGCGGTCATCGGCGACGGCGCCATGAGCGCCGGCATGGCCTATGAGGCGATGAACAACGCCGGCCATCTCGGCCGCCGGCTGATCGTCATCCTCAACGACAACGAGATGTCCATCGCGCCGCCCGTGGGCGCCATGTCGGCCTATCTCTCGCGCCTCTACGCCGGCGCGCCGTTCCAGGATCTGAAGGCCGCGGCCAAGGGCGCGGTGAGCATGCTGCCGGGCCCCTTCCGCGAGGGGGCGAAGCGCGCGAAGGACGTGCTGAAGCACCTCGCCGTCGGCGGCTCGATCTTCGAGGAGATGGGCTTCTCCTATGTCGGCCCGATCGACGGGCATGACATGGAGCAGCTCATGGCGGTCCTGCGCACCGTCAAGGCGCGGGCGGACGGGCCGGTGCTGATCCATACGATCACGCGGAAGGGCAAGGGCTACGCCCCCGCCGAGGGCGCCGCCGACCGCGGCCATGCGACGTCGAAATTCGACGTGGTGACAGGCAAGCAGTCCAAGGCCAAGAGCAACGCGCCATCCTACACGAGCGTCTTTTCAAGCGCTCTCGTCAAGGAAGCGGAGAAGGACGGCCGCATCTGCGCCGTGACGGCGGCGATGCCCGACGGCACCGGCCTCGCCCGGTTCATGGAGCGCTACGCCTCCCGCTGCTTCGACGTCGGCATTGCCGAGCAGCATGCGGTGACCTTCGCGGCGGGCCTCGCGGCGGCGGGGATGAGGCCCTTCTGCGCCATCTACTCGACCTTCCTGCAGCGCGGCTACGATCAGGTCGTCCATGACGTCGCCATCCAGCGCCTGCCGGTGCGCTTCGCCATCGACCGCGCCGGGCTGGTCGGGGCGGATGGCGCCACCCATGCCGGGGCCTTCGACATCGCCTATCTTTCCAACCTGCCCGGTTTCACGGTGATGGCGGCGGCCGACGAGGCGGAGCTGGTGCGCATGGTGGCGACGGCGGCGGCGCATGACGACGGCCCCATCGCCTTCCGCTTCCCGCGGGGCGAGGGTGTGGGCGTCGAGCTGCCCGAGGCGCCGGAGCCGCTGGAAATCGGCCGCGGCCGGGTCATCCGCGAGGGGAGCCGCGTGGCTCTGCTGTCGCTGGGGACCCGGCTGGCGGAGGCCGAGAAGGCCGCCGACATGCTCGCCCGCAAGGGCATCGAGCCGACGGTGGCGGATGCGCGCTTCGCCAAGCCCCTGGACGAAGAGCTGATCCTCCGCCTCGCCCGCGATCACGAGGCGCTGGTGACCATCGAGGAGGGCGCCGTCGGCGGCTTCGCCGCGCATGTGGCGCAGTTGCTGGCGCGGGAGGGCGTCTTCGACAAGGGCCTCGCCTTCCGCCCGATGGTGCTGCCCGACATCTTCATCGACCAGTCGACCCCGGAAGACATGTACCGCACCGCCGGCCTCTCGGCGGAGGACATCGCCGAGGTCGCGCAATCCGCGCTCGGCCTTTCGGTGATGGGCAGGAGGGCCTGAGGCCCGCGAGTCTGGCGCGAATTCCGTAGGCCACCCGGCGTAGGGTGGGTTTGTAACCCACCTTCCCCGCCCCACATCCCGCCCTCGCCGCGCAGGGCGAGCGCCGGCCCGGGGGATGGCACTACTGACGGCTGAACGGCGTGCTTTATGGTGCCGCCACATCCCCGCTCGAAGCGACGCGCTGCCCCTCGGGAGCGCCAGCCCGCGGGACGGGCCGGCGCTCGCCCTGCGCCTGCGGCGCGTACCGGGCGGGGGATGAAGCGGCAAGGTTCGGCCTGAGGCGTATGCGGGCGTAGGGCGGGCTTCAGCCCGCCACCTCCACCACCGGCCCCCTAAGCCCCCCGAGCCTCCCCCGCCGCCCGCGCCTCGCTGAGCGTCTGGCCCGGCGACAGCGCCTCAGCGTCGAGCATCAGCTCGATGATGGCCAGCCGCCCCGCCGCTTTCGCCGCCTCATAGGCCGCCGGGAAATCCTCCGTGCGTTCCACCCGAACCCCCACCCCGCCATAGGCCGCCGCCAGTGCCGGGAAGTCGGGGTTGGCGAGCGCCGTGCCCGCCTGCCGCCCCGGATAGGTCCGCTCCTGATGGGCGCGGATCGTGCCGTAGCGGCCGTTATTGGCCACCACGATCACCGGCGCCGCGCGGTATTGCGCGGCCGTCGAGAGCTCGTTGATCGTCATCTGCAGGCAGCCGTCGCCGGCCATGCAGACCACCGGCCGCCCGGGATATTCGAGGCAGGCCGCGATGGCCGCCGGCAGCCCGTAGCCCATCGAGCCGGAGGTCGGCGCGAGCTGGGAGCGGAAGCGGCGGTAGCTGTAGTAGCGGTGGAGCCAGGCGGCGTAATTTCCGGCGCCGTTGGTGACGATCGCCTCCTCGGGGAGGTTCTCGGCGAGCCAGCGCACGACCTCCTCCATCTTCACGGCGCCCGGGGTCGGCTTCGGCGTCACCCAGGCCTCGTAATCGGCGCGGAGCGCCCCGGTCCAGCCGGACCAGTCGCGGCCGAGCGGCGCCTGCCGGGCCAGTGCCCGGATGAAGGAGACCGCATCGGCGGTGACGCTCATGTCCGGCCGCCAGACGAGGCCGGCTTCCTCCGGGCTCGCATGGACATGCAGGATTGACGGGCCGGGTCCCTCGGGCCGCAGCGCCGTGTAGCCCTTTGATGCGTTCTCGCCGAGCCGCGTGCCGAGCAGCATCACCCGGTCCGCCTCCCCCAGCCGCGCGAAGAGCTTCGGATTGCCGCCGACCGAGAGGTCGCCGACGTAGCCGGGATGCCGGTTGTCGAGGTAATCCTGCCGGCGGAAGCTCAGCGCCACGGGCAGGCCCTGGGCGGAGGCGAAGCGGCCGAGGTCCGCCGCCGCCTCCTCCGACCAATGCGGCCCGCCGGCGACGACGAGCGGGCGCTCCGCCCCCGCGAGCCAGCCCAGCGCATCCTGCGCCACCGTCTCGAAGGTCGGCGCCAGCTCGATGGGCGCATGGTCGAGGTCGCGCACCTCGGCCCGGGCGGAGAGCACATCCTCCGGCAGCGCCAGCAGCACTGGGCCGGGCCGGCCGCTTACGGCCACATGCCAGGCGCGGGCGATGTATTCGGGCAGGCGTTCGGTCTCGCCGACCTCCGCCGCCCATTTGCAGAGGCCCCCGAAGGCGGCGCGGTAATCGACCTCCTGGAAGGCCTCGCGATCCTTGTGGCCGCGCGGCACCTGGCCGACGAAGAGGATCATCGGCGTCGAATCCTGCCGCGCCACATGCAGCCCCGCCGCCGCATTGGCCGCCCCCGGCCCGCGCGTCACGAAGCAGAGCCCCGGTCCGCCGGTCAGCTTGGCATGGGCCTCGGCCATCATGGCGGCGCCGCCCTCGTGGCGGGCGGTGATCAGCTCCACCGGCGCGTCATGGAAGGCGTCGAGCACGGCGAGAAAGCTCTCGCCCGGCACGCAAAAGGCGCGGCGCGCGCCCAAGCGCACGAGTTGATCGACGAGGATCTGGCCGCCGTGGCGCATGGAAGTCTCCCTTCTCGGTCGCGGCACCATGCGGCAGCCTTCGCGGCGCCGCAAGGAAGGGCGGAGGGGCCGGAGCATGGCAGGGGGGTGCCGGCCCGCCGCCGTAGGCCGGGCTTCAGCCCGGCGCGGGCCCGGGTGCCGAACCGGGTGAGGGAACCATACCGACTTTCGGTGGGTCTGCTCCCCGCCAGCCCTCGGCCCTCTCCCCTCAGGCCCCCTCCTCGGGCGCGAACTCCTCCGGTATCTCCGCCCGCCCCTCTAGCACCAGCTCCGCCATCCGCTCGCCGACGAGCGGCGCCAGCCCCAGCCCGATCTTGTAGCCGCCGTTGGCGATGTATCCCGCGCCGAGCCGCCCCAGCAGCAGCCGCTGCCGCGCCCGGGGGCGGAAGCCGGCCCAGCGGCGGATGACCTCCGCCTCCGCCAGCTCCGGCATCAAAGCCGCGGCCTTGGCCAGCACCTTGTCGAGGCGCCCGTCGACCTCCGGCCCCTCCGCCTCCGGCTCCGTGGTGGAGCCCACGGCGACGGTCCCGTCGGCATGGGGCACGATGTGGAGCCCGGGGGCGGAGATCTGCGGCGCCTCCCGCCGGTCGAGCGCCAGAAGAGCCGCCTGGCCCTTCACGCCCGAGCCAAGCCCCGCCGCGCGCAGCCCCGCCGCCCCGGTCGCCCGGACGACCGGCCCCACGCATTCGCCCTCGCGGAGGATCTCACCGCCGAGCGCCGCCACCGCCGCCGCCAGCGCCGCGCAGGCGCCGGCCGGGCTGATGCGCGCCGAGGCGCTGTCATGGATGAGGAAGCCCGAGGGCGAGGCCGGCGCGAAGCGCCCCGCCTCCGCCACCGGGATCACCCGCCAGCGCGCGGCCGCCCCCCAATGCGCCGCCGCGCCCTTGGCCCGGTCCCGCGCCCGGGCGACGGCGGCGTCATCCCTCAGCGGCTGGAGCCGCCCGAGCCGCGCGTAGCCGGTGGCACCGCCCCCGGCCTCCTCGACCCCGCGCCACCAGCCCTCCGCCATCATCAGCGCCTCCCACTGGAAGGCCTTGAGCGCGTCCCAGCCCTCCGGCGCATGGGGCGCCAGCGCGCCGACGACGCCGCCGGAGGCCCCCGCCCCCGGCCCCCCCGGGTCGATGACGCGCACCCGCGCCCCCCGCCGGGCGGCCGCATAGGCCACGCTCAGCCCGAAGGCGCCGGCGCCCATCACCGTCAGGTCCCGCATTGCCAATCCCCTGCCGCCGCCGCATGGTCGCGCCGTTCTAGGGCAGGGGGCGATGCAGGGCCAGCAGGCAGAGGTGGCGTGGAGCGGGGGCGTGCCGGTGGCGGCGCGCTTCGACGACCCGTATTTCTCCCTTCAGGGCGGCGCGGCGGAGACGGCCCATGTCTTCCTCGCCGGCAACGACCTGCCCCGGCGCTTCGCCCCCGGCTTCGCCATCGCCGAGACGGGCTTCGGCACGGGGCTCAACCTCCTCGTGACACTGCGCGCCTGGGCCGAGGCGGGCACCCCCGGCACCTTCTCCTTCACCTCCTTCGAAGCTTTCCCGCTGGCCCCGGAAGACCTCGCCCGCGCCCATGCCGCCTTCCCCGAGCTGGCGGAGGAGGCCTCGGCCCTACGCGCCGCGCTCGCCTCTCCCGGCCCCTGGCAGATCGGCCCCGCCCGGCTCACGGTGATCGAAGGCGACGCGCGCCGCACGCTGCCGGCCTGGGCGGGCCGCGCCGACGCCTGGTTCCTCGACGGCTTCTCCCCCGCCAAGAACCCCGAGCTCTGGGAGCCGGCGCTCCTCGCCGAGGTCGCCCGCCACACCGCCCCCGGCGGCAGCTTCGCCACCTATACGGCGGCCGGCCATGTGCGCCGGGCGCTGGAGGAGGCCGGCTTCACCGTGACCCGCCGCCCCGGCTTCGGCCGCAAGCGGCACATGAGCAGCGGGTGGCTCGGCTAGAGCAGGAACCACCCCGCCATTCGGGCGGCCAGCCACAGGGCCGCACCGCCGAGAGCGAGCCAGAAGAGCAGCTTCACCAGGTCGACGAGCGCGTGCACCAGCTCGGCGAGCAGCTCCACGGTGCCGATGAGAATCGCCTCGGCCAGTCGCATGAGGGCGAGGCAACCGTCGAGCGCGAGGACGCCCATGCCGAAGACCAGCCCGACGCCGACCCAGTCGACCGGGCCAATGCTGAGGACGAGACCGAGCACGAAGAGGGCGCCGATGACGGCACGAACGGCATACCAGGCCGGTCTGCGGGTGGCCTCGGCGAGTCGGCTGACAGGGGTCGGATCCGGTGCGCTGCCCACGCTGCCTCTGATGGGCAGAACAACCGGCGCATCGGCGACGGGCCTGGGCGCCGCGGTCGTCGTGGCCCTGGCCTGGCCCCGCGCCAGATTTTCATGCATCTGCCGGTTCGCGTCCATGGCCGCGACATAGGGGTCGAAGAAATTCGCTTCGTGCCGCGCAACCATCGAGATCTCCTTGCAGGCTTCAGGCTAGGACACGAGGCCGGGATCGGGCAAGCCATTCCTGCCAACGAGGCGCGTCTTGACTTTGCCGGGGGCGCCGCCCTTTCCTGCGGCGCCGCCGTAGGGGCCGGCACCGGGAGTTCGGATGCAGAGCAACGACCGCCTCGGCATCGGCCTGATGCTGCTGACCACGCTGATCTTCGCCTGCCAGGACGGGATCTCCCGCCACCTCGCGGGGGAATACAATGTCTTCATGGTGGTGATGATCCGTTACTGGTTCTTCGCGGCCTTCGTCATTTCGGTGGCGCTCCGCAAGACCGGCTCGATCCGCGCCGCCGCCTCCACGACCCAGCCGGTGATCCAGATCTTCCGCTCGCTGCTCCTCGCCACCGAGATCTTCGTCATGGTCGCCGGCTTCGTCGCGCTCGGGCTGGTGGAGGCCCATGCGATCTTCGCGGCCTATCCGCTGATCGTCGCCGCCCTTTCCGGCCCCGTCTTGGGCGAGGCGGTCGGCTGGCGGCGTTGGGCGGCAATCGGGGTGGGCTTCGTCGGCGTCCTCGTGATCCTGCAGCCGGGGTTCGGCGTCTTCTCCCCCGCCGCGATCCTGCCGCTGGCCTCGGCTCTGATGTTCGCGCTCTACTCGCTCCTCAACCGCTACGTGGCCCGGCGCGATTCCACGGCGACCTCGTTCTTCTGGACGGGCGTCTGCGGCGCCGTTCTGACGACCGCCGTGGGCGCCTGGTTCTGGGAGCCGATGAGCCGGCCCGACTGGGGCTGGATGGCGCTTCTGTGCGTCTCCGGCGCCGGAGGGCACTGGCTGCTCATCCGCACCTACGAGGTGGCGGAGGCGAGCACGGTGCAGCCCTTCGCCTATTTCCAGCTCGTCTTCGGCAGCGCCATCGGCCTTCTGGTCTTCGGCGAGGTGCTGGAGCTGCATGTCGCGATCGGAGCGGCCATCGTCGTCTCGGCCGGGGTCTTCACGCTGATCCGCGCGCGGAAGGCCCGACAGGCCTCCTGATCCCCTTTCATCTGGCCAAAAATACCTCGGGGGGTCGCCACCCAAGTGCGCCATTGGTTCAAGCACCAATGGCGACGGGGCTGGCCCACACTCCCGCATTCTCCTCTCCTTCCACCGCCAGCAACCGCGCCCCAAAAATTCTTCGCAGAAGAATTTTTGCCCCCGCTCAGCCGCCGCCGAGGATGCGGCTCAGGGCGTCGGCGATGCTGTCGCGCTCGGCGGGCTGCGGCTCGGGCGTGGTGGTCGAGACGGTCGGCATGGGCGTGGTCGTCGTGACGGTCGTATTGTCCGAGGGCGCGCCGAGGATGTCGTCGAGCGCGCCGGCCACCGCATCCGCGGATTGGTCGCGCGCCGGCAGCGGCGCGTCCATCGGCAGGGGGCGGGGCGTCAGCGGCGCCAGCACCCGGACCATGGCCTCGTGCCATATCTCGGCCGGCAGGCCGGAGCCGGTGACGCCGGTGAGCGGCGTGTTGTCGTCATAGCCCATCCAGACGCCGACGACGTAATCGGCCGAGAAGCCGAGGAACCAGGCGTCACGCGCGGCGGAGGTGGTGCCGGTCTTGCCGGCGAGCTCCCAGCCGTCGACGCGGGCGCGGGCGCCCGTGCCGTTCTCGACCACCTCATGCATCATGTAGATGAGCTGCCGCGCCGCCGGTTCGCGGATGACCCGCTCGCCGATGCCGGAGCGCGTGGTCATCACCGGCTCGGCCGCGCCCTGGAAGCGCAGGTCGACGATGCCATAGGGCGTCACCGAAGAGCCGCCGTTGAGGATGCCGGCATAGGCGCCGGTCATCTCGAGCAGCGTCGCCTCGGAGGCGCCGAGGGCCAGTGCCGGCCCGTCGGCGAGATCGCGGTCGATGCCGAAACCCTCGGCCACGAGGCGGACGTTCTCGCGCCCCACCCGCTCCGACAGCCGCACCGCCGGGACGTTCCGGCTCTCGCGCAGGGCGTCCAGCAGCGTGATCGTCCCGTGGAATTCCTCGTCGTAGTTCCGGGGGGACCAGGGGCCGGAGCCGGGAATGTTGAGCGTGATCGGCGTGTCCTCGATCGGGTCCATCGGCGTCGCGCCGAGGTCGAGCGCCGCCGCATAGACAAAGGGCTTGAAGGTCGAGCCAGTCTGCCGGAGCGCCTGCGTCGCCCGGTTGAACGAGAAGGAGGCATCGACGTCGCGCCCGCCGACCATGGCGCGCACGGCACCGTCGGCGCTCATCACCACGATGGCGGCCTGGGCGTTCGATTCCGCCGAGACGCGCTCGGCGAAGATGTAGTCGATCGCCTCCTCCGCCGCCCGCTGGATGCGGGGATCGAGCGTCGTGCGGATCACCACGTCCTCGGTCGTGTCGCGGGTGAAGAATTCCGGCCCCGAATCCATGATCCAGTCGGCGAAATAGCCGCCGCCCGTCGTCGCCGCCTCCTGGCTCAGCGTCGCCGGATTGGCCCGCGCCTCGTCCGCAGCACTGTCGGAGAGATAGCCCTGCTCCTCCATCAGCCCGACGACGATGTTGGCGCGGTCCTGCGCCCGGGTGAGCGAGTTGGTCGGCGCCAGCGACGAGGGCGCCTTCAGGAGCCCCGCGAGCATCGCCGCCTCCGCCGGGGTGACCTCGGCGGCGGAATGGCCGAAATAGAGCTGGGCGGCGGCCTCGAAGCCATAGGCGCCGGCGCCGAGGTAGGAGCGGTTGAGGTAGATCGTCAGGATCTCGTCCTTCGAATACCGCACCTCCATCGCCATGGCGTAGACGGCCTCGACGGCTTTCCGCCAGAGCGTCGTGCGGCGGCAATCTGCCTCGTAGGCGGCCTCGTTCTCCCATTCCTCGGGCTCGTAGGGCCGACCGAGGCAGAGGAGCTTCGCGACCTGCTGGGTGATCGTCGAGCCGCCGTGGCCCTCCAGCGGGCCGCGGCCTTCGGAGAGGTTGATGCGCACGGCGCTGGCGACGCCGCGCGGCGAGACACCGAAATGCCGGTAGAAGCGCCTGTCTTCCGTGGCCACCAGGGCGTTGCGCAGGTGGCGCGAGACGGTGTCGGCGGTGACGACGCCGCCGAACTGGTCGCCGCGGCGGGCATAGGGATCGCCCGACTGGTCGAGAAGCGTGACCGAGCCGCGGGCGCGGCCGTCGACCAGCTCGTCGATATCGGGAAGGCCGGCGGCATAGATGAGCACGGCGCCGCCGAGGAAGAGCCCGAAGGCCAGCCCCACGCGCCAGCCGACGCCCCAGAGCACGGACCACAGGAAGGCGAGCAGGCCGAGGAGCCAGCCGATCGGCCCGCGCGGCCGCCTGGGGGCGGGGCGCTTCGGCTTGCCGCGACGGCCGCGCGGCGGCGGGGCCTTGCCGCCGCCTGACGATCTCTCCGAGGATCTCCCAGCGTGGGTCGCCGCCGCCTGCTTCGCAGCCGTCTGTTTGGCAGCCGGCCTCTGCCCCGCCTTGGCGTTGCCACTGCCGGCCGGATACCGCCGTTCGGCCACGAGGGGTGGCCGTCTTCCGCCTTGCTTCGCCATGGGCTCTGACCTGCTCGTGCTGACCTGCTCTACGCCCTCACGCCTCTTCGGGCGCCGCCGGGCCGGCCTTTCGTTGCGGCGATCCTACCCCCTTCCGCAGGAAAAGTTGAGCCTCGATGAGTCTTAACGAAGGGTTTTCATGCGGTTTTCATTTCGCCCATTTCCCGGGCAAACACCCCTGTTTGTGCAAAAATTGTGCAATTTTGCCCGTTTTGCGGGCGCCGGGCGCTGTCGTTTTCTTGTTCGCACCCGCAGCAAAAGGCTTGGTTCGGCGAGGCGGTCACCCCTTGCACGGCGCGGGGCGGCCCGTCCCGGGAGCCAATTGCAAGGGGAAGACAGTGAAACTCATCATTGCGACGATCAAGCCGTTCAAGCTCGAGGAGGTCCGCGAAGCGCTCACCTCCGTCGGCGTGCGCGGCATGATGGTGACCGAGATCAAGGGCTTCGGCTCTCAGTCCGGCCATACCGAGATCTACCGCGGCGCCGAATACGCCGTGAACTTCGTGCCCAAGGTCAAGCTCGAGATTGTCGTGCCGGACGGGCTCGCCGATCAGGTGGTCTCCACGATCGCCACGACGGCCAAGACCGACAAGATCGGCGACGGCAAGATCTTCGTTCTCGATGTGGCGAGCGCGCTGCGCGTGCGCACCGGCGAGACCAACGACGACGCGCTTTAAGCGGCGGATTACGGGAGATAAGGGACAATGAAGGTTTTCAAACTCTGGATGGTGGCGCTGTTGATGGCGTTCCTGTCCATCGGCATCAGCGCCGTCCCCGACGCGGGCTGGGCGCAGGACGACACCGCCACCGAGGAAGCGCTCGAGGATACCGGTGACGCCATTGAAGAGGCCGCCGAAGACACCGGCGAGGCCATCGAGGAAACCGCCGAAGACGCCGCCGCGCTGGCGGATGAGGCGGCTGACGAGGTCGCCGACGAGCTGGCCGTGGACGGCGCCGAAGAGACTGCCGTCGACGACACGCCGCTGAACGAAGACATCGGCTACATCTTCACCACGTTCATGTTCCTCGTCACGGGCTTCCTCGTGATGTGGATGGGCGCCGGCTTCTCGATGCTCGAGGCGGGCCTCGTGCGTCAGAAGAACGTCACCATGCAGCTGATGAAGAACGTGGCGCTCTTCTCGATCGCCGCCATCATGTACTACCTCATCGGCTACAACCTCATGTATCCGGGTGATGGCTGGACCATCAGCAACGTGCTCGGCGCCTTCTCGCTGACCTCGCTCGAGCCCGTCGGCCTCGCCGAAACCGAGACCGATCTCACCTATGCCTCCGTCGGCTCGGACTTCTTCTTCCAGCTGATGTTCTGCGCGACCACCGCCTCGATCGTCTCCGGCACGCTCGCCGAGCGCATCAAGCTCTGGCCGTTCCTGATCTTCACGGTGATCCTCACCGGCCTCATCTACCCGATCCAGGCCTCCTGGAAGTGGGGCGGCGGCTTCCTCGACGCCAACTACGGCTTCCTGGACTTCGCCGGCTCGACGGTGGTGCACTCGGTCGGTGGCTGGGCCGCTCTTGCGGGCGCCCTGATCCTCGGTCCGCGGATCGGCAAGTACAAGGACGGCAAGGTCGTGCCGATGCCGGGGTCCAACCTGACCCTCGCGACGCTCGGCACGTTCATCCTGTGGCTCGGCTGGTTCGGCTTCAACGGCGGCTCGCAGCTCTACATGGATACCGCCGGCAACGTGGCCGACATCTCCCGCATCTTCGCCAACACCAATACGGCGGCGGCGGGCGGTGCTCTCGCGGCGCTGATCCTGACGCAGATCCTCTACCGCAAGCCGGACCTCACCATGGTGCTGAACGGCGCGCTGGCGGGCCTCGTCTCGATCACCGCCGAACCGCTGACGCCGGGCCTCGGCGCCGCGACCCTGATCGGGGCCGTCGGTGGCGTGCTCGTGGTCCTCGCGGTGCCGATGCTGGACAAACTCAAGATCGACGACGTGGTCGGCGCCATCCCGGTGCACCTCGTCTGCGGCATCTGGGGCACGCTGGCGGTGGTCATCACCAATGGCGACGCCACGCTGGGCGGCCAGCTGATCTCGATCATCATCGTGGGCGCCTTCGTCTTCGTGGTGTCGCTGATCGTCTGGTTCATCCTGAAGATGGTCATGGGCATCCGGGCCCCGGCCGACGACGAGATCGCCGGTCTCGACATCGCCGAACTCGGCATGGAGGCCTATCCGGAGTTCTCCAAGGGCTGACCTTCCTTCCAGTCAGCACTTTGACCAACTGCCCGGGCGTTCGCGCCCGGGTTTTTTGTTGTGCGGCGGGGCGCAGGATGGGGCTCAAACGGTGCCGCGCAGGGCAAGCGCCGGCCCGGGGGGTGGCGCTCCCGCCGCTTCCGCATCGCGCTTTATGGTGCAGCCACTTCCCCCGCTCAGAGCGGCGCGCTGCCCCACGAGAGCGCCGGCCCGCGGGACGGGCCGGCGCTCGCCCTGCGCCTGCGGCGCGTACCGGGCGGGGCACAGCTCGACTGTCTCGACCTGGCGTAGGGTGGGTTTGTAACCCACCTTTCCCCTCGCAACCGGGCACACCATCGCCGCGCGACCCGGGCGGGGAAACGGACGAGCGTCAGGACTACGCAGGGACTCCCGAGCCGCGCCCGCAAGGGCGCGGCCGAGGCGCGTCAGATCACCGAGGCGATCGCCTTCGCCAGCACCGGCACCGTCTCGGCATTGAGGCCGGCGATATTGATGCGGCTGTCACCCACCATGTAGACGGCATGCTCCTCGCGGAGCCGCGTCACCTCATCGGGCGTCAGACCCAGCCGCGAGAACATCCCGCGGTGCCGCGCCACGAAGTCGAACCTGTCCGAATTCGTCAGCCGGCGAAGCTCGTCGGCGAGCTGCTGGCGGAGCGCCAGCATGCCCTCCCGCATCTGCTCCAGCTCCTCCTGCCAGTCGGCGCGCAGCGCCTCGTCCGTCAGGATCTCGGTCACCACCCGCGCGCCATGGTCGGGCGGGAAGGAATAGTTCTGCCTATTGAGGAAGGCGAGGTTGCCCTGGGCGAGCTTCGCCCCGGCCGCATCCGCCGCCAGCGCCACCAGGAGTCCCGCCCGCTCGCGGTAGATGCCGAAGTTCTTCGAGCAGGAGGCCGCGATCAGCGCCTCCGGGCAGCCCGCGACGATGGTGCGAAGCCCCAGCGCATCCGCCTCCAGCCCGTCGCCGAAGCCCTGGTAGGCGATGTCGACCATCGGCAGCGCGCCCTTGGCGTTCAGGAGCGCCACTACCCGGTCCCAGTCCGCCCCGGTGAGGTTGGCGCCCGTCGGGTTGTGGCAGCAGCCGTGGAGGAGCACGACATCGCCCTCCCCGACCGCCTCCAGTGCGGCCAGCATGCCGGCGGCATCCACCTCGCCGCTCGCCTCGTCGAAGTAGCGGTAGGGCCGCGCCTCGAGGCCGAGATAGTTGAGGATCGACACATGGTTCGGCCAGGTCGGCTCGGAGTACCAGACGACCCCGCCCGGGCGCGCCATCTTCACCAGCTCGAAGGCCTGGCGGACGGCGCCGGTGCCGCCCGGCGTCGCCACGGCGGCGAGGCGCTCGCGCGGGGCCTCCGCGCCGAGGAGCAGCCCGATCATCGCCTCGGCATAGGCGGGGTCACCCGCGAGGCCGGTGTAGCTCTTGCTCTCCTGATCCTTGAGGATCCGCGCCTCGGCGGCCTTCACGGCGCGCATGACCAGGGTCACGCCGCGCGCATCCTTGTAGACGCCGACGCCGAGGTCGATCTTCGTCGGCCGGTCATCCGCCCGGTACATCGCCATCAGCGCCAGGATCTTGTCGGGCGCCGGCTCGCTCAGGGTCTCAAACATCGCTTTCTCCAGTGGCGACCGGGCGGTCGCTGTCCATACCCGTCTCTTGGCCCCATTCGGCCCAGGAGCCGTCATAGAGCGCATGATCCCGCTTGCCGATCCGCGCCAGCGCCAGGCTGAGCACGGCGGCGGTGACGCCCGAGCCGCAGGAGGTGATCGCCGGGCGGGAAAGGTCCACCCCCGCGGCCTCGAAGGCGGCGCGGAGCGCCTCGGGCGCCTTCATCGTGCCGTCGGCGTTCAGGAGGTCCTTGAAGAAGACGTTGCGGCTGCCCGGCACATGCCCGGCGCGGAGCCCGGGGCGCGGCTCCGCCGCCTCGCCGCGGAAACGCGCCGGCGGGCGGGCGTCGATGACCTCCGTCCCGGCGGCGCGGGCCCCGGCCACGGCGGCCGCATCGGCGAGCCGCCCCGGGCGGCGCGTCAGCGTCACGGCCCCCTCGCGCGGCAGGGCCGGGCCGGCGGGGCCGGCGACCAGCGGGTGCCCCTCCGCCCGCCATTTCGGCAGGCCGCCGTCGAGCACGGCGACGGAGGCGAAGCGGCCGAGGAGCGACAGCATCCACCAGACCCGCGCCGCCGAGAAAAGCCCGGCGCCGTCATAGACCACCACCCGGTCGCCGTCGCGGAGGCCCAGCGCCGCCAGCCGCGGAGCCAGCCAGGCTTCGGGCGGCAGCATGTGCGGCAGGGGGCTCTCTGGGTCGCTGAGCGCGTCGATGTCGAAGAAGGCGGCGCCGGGGATATGCGCATCGGCGAATTCGCCGGCGGCGTCGCGGCCCATGTCGGGCAGATACCACGAGGCGTCGAGGACGCGCAGATCCGGCGCGTCCAGCGCCCCGGCCAGCCAGCCGGTGGAGACCAGAACCTCGGGATCGTCCATCGCCGCACCTCTTCGCCCCCGCGCCGAGGCGCGTCACCGCCCCCTAGCGCGGGCGCCGCAAGCGCACAAGGGAGCGGCCCGCCGGGCGGGCTTCTGCCGGGGCATCAGCCGCGCCGGCCGATGGCCAGCGCCGCCAGCCCGGCCAGGGCGAAGCCGCCCGCCGAGCCGGCCACGAGATGCGGCATCAGCCCCGAGAGCGACAGATCGAGCGAGGCGGTGACCCCGGCGGTGTCGACGAGGCCGGTCGGCCGGAGGCTGTCCCAGATGCGCCCGGCCAGGATGCCGCCGAGCGCGCCGGAGGCGAGCATCAGGCGGAACCGCAGAAAGATGAGCGCGATGAAGAGCCCGGCCAGAAGGCCCGAGACGGCATCTATGAGCACCAGTTCCCACATGGGGCGATGTGCTAGCAGAGCCGCGCGGCGCAGTGCAACGCCTTGTCACGCGGTCGTAATCCGCGGGGGAAGTCCGCTCAGCCGTGCTCTTTCAGGAGCCGCTGCTTCTGCCGGTTCCAGTCGCGCTTGGCCTGGGTCTCGCGCTTGTCGACGGTTCTCTTGCCCTTCGCCAGCGCCACCTTCAGCTTCACCATGCCGCGATGGTTGAAATACATGACGAGCGGCACGATCGTCATGCCCTCCCGCGCCGTGCCGTTCCACAGCCGCGACAGCTCGCGGCGCGAGACGAGCAGCTTGCGCCGCCGCCGGGGCTCGTGGCCCCAGGTTTTCGCCGGCTCGTAGGGGGCGATATAGGCATTGGTGAGCCAGAGCTCGCCATTCTCGACCGAGGCATAGCTCTCGGCGATGTTGGACTGGCCGGTGCGCAGGGACTTCACCTCCGAGCCGGTGAGCACGATCCCGCATTCGAGGTCATCCTCGATCGCGTAATCGAACCGGGCGCGGCGGTTCTCGGCGATAACCTTGTAGTTGTCACTGTCCTTGGCCATGAGGGGCGGAGATAGGGGCTCCGGGGGGTTCTGTCCAGCTTGGGGGGGCGCCGGCCCGTTCCGGGCCGGGTGGAGGCCCTGCCTCCACACCTCCGGCATGTTTCCGGCCAGATGAAGGAGGCGTTAGGGCTCTCTTTACCAAGATGTCCCAAACTCCTCCCACGGTACAGGCAGGCATGCCGATGACCGTGCCAGGTGAAGCCCAGCCCCGTCGCCGGTCACCGCACCGCGGTCGGGGCAGGGTGGACCGCCCTGGCTTCATCTGGCCCAAAATACCTCCGCCGGAGGCACCGAAGGTCCCGGCGCGCCACGCCGCAGTCCCGCGCGCCGCTCGAACGGAGCGCCCGCCCGCGCGCCCGGGACGCTTGTGCCATGGGCGGCCGGGGTCTATGCCTCCCCCACCGATACCACTGGCCTCGCACACCCCAGGGAAGAGACATGCTGAAACGCCCGTTCGACAAGTCGCGCCTGCCTAGCCGTCATGTGACGGAAGGGCCGGCCCGCGCGCCCCACCGCTCCTACTATTATGCCATGGGCATGTCGGAGGACGAGATCGCGCAGCCGCTCGTCGGCGTCGCCACCTGCTGGAACGAGGCCGCCCCCTGCAATATCTCGCTCAACCGCCAGGCGCAGGCCGTGAAGCTCGGCGTCAAGGCCGCCTCGGGCACGCCGCGGGAGTTCACCACCATCACCGTCACCGACGGCATCGCCATGGGCCATGAGGGCATGCGCTCCTCGCTCGCCAGCCGCGAGGCCATCGCCGATACCGTCGAGCTCACCATGCGCGGGCATTGCTATGACGCGCTCGTCGGCCTCGCCGGTTGCGACAAGTCGCTGCCTGGCATGATGATGGCCATGGTGCGGCTGAACGTGCCCTCCGTCTTCATCTACGGCGGCTCGATCCTGCCGGGCAAGGTGCCCGCCGGCGCCGATGTGCCCGAGGATTTCGCCACCCGCGACCTCACCGTGCAGGACATGTTCGAGGCCGTCGGCCGCCACCAGAACGGCACGCTTTCCGACGCGGCGCTGGCCGTGCTCGAGCGGGTCGCCTGCCCCTCCGCCGGGGCCTGCGGCGGGCAGTTCACCGCGAACACCATGGCCTGCGTCTCCGAGGCCATCGGCCTTGCGCTCCTCAACTCCTCGGGCGCGCCCGCCCCGTACGAGAGCCGCGACCAATATGGCGAGGCCTCCGGCCAGGCGGTGATGCAGCTCATCGAGAAGAACATCCGGGCCCGCGACGTGGTGACGCGCAAGAGCCTCGAGAACGCCGCCCGCGTCGTCGCCTGCACCGGCGGCTCGACCAATGCCGGCCTGCACCTGCCGGCCATCGCCCATGAGGCGGGGATCGATTTCGACCTCTTCGACGTCTGCGACATCTTCCGCGACACGCCCTATTTCGTCGACCTGAAGCCGGGCGGCCAGTTCGTCGCCAAGGATCTCTACGAGGCCGGCGGCGTGCCGGTGGTGATGAAGGAGCTGCGCAAGGCGGGCCTTCTCCATGAGGATTGCATGACCGCCTCCGGCGAGACCCTCGGCGAGGCGCTCGACAAGATCGCCGGCAAGGCCGATGGCCGCGTCATCCACCCCGTCGAGACGCCGATCACCAAGACCGGCGGTGTCGTCGGGCTCAAGGGCAACCTCGCCCCCGACGGCGCCATCGTGAAGGTCGCCGGCATGACCGAGGAGCAGCAGGTGTTCTCCGGCCCCGCCCGCGTTTTCGAATGCGAGGAAGACGCCTTCGAGGCCGTCAAGGCGCGCAGCTACAAGGAGGGCGAGGTCATCGTCATCCGCAACGAGGGGCCGGCCGGCGGCCCGGGCATGCGCGAGATGCTCGCCACCACCGCCGCCCTTTCGGGCCAGGGGATGGGCAAGAAGGTCGCGCTGATCACCGACGGCCGCTTCTCGGGCGCCACGCGGGGCTTCTGCGTCGGCCATGTCGGCCCCGAGGCCGCGCATGGCGGGCCGATCGCCTTCCTGAAGGACGGCGATGTCATCACCATCGACGCCATCAAGGGCGAGATCTCGGTGGCGCTCTCCGACGAGGAATTCGCCGCCCGGAAAGAGGCCTGGGCCGGCCCGCGCGAGACGATCTACGCCTCGGGCGCGCTGTGGAAATTCGCCCAGCAGGTCGGCGGTGCACGTCAGGGGGCGGTGACGCATCCCGGCGGCAAGGCCGAAAAGCACCAGTACATGGATCTCTGAGCCATGCGCCGCCTCGCCGCCGCCCTTGGGCTTCTCGCCCTCGCCGGCTGCGAGGCGAATCTCTCCACCTTCGGCGCGCCGACCGACGAGGGCACCCGCGCCATCGCGCTCTATGACGGCGATGTCGTCGCCACCGCGCCCTATGGCTATTGCGCCGACACGCAGGCCAGCCGGCCGAGCCAGGGCTTCGCGCTCTTCGCCGGCTGCGGGCTGATCTCGGCGCTCGACATCATGCCCTCCGCCGAGGCGCTCCTTTCCATCCAGGTGGGGCGGCCGGGCTCCGCCGCCGTCGCCGGGCAGGAGGGCGAGCTGGCCGGGCTGCTGATGACCGCCGCCGGGGCGACGCTCCTGTCGGAAGACGGCGATGGCGCCGAAGTGACGGTGGACGCGGTCGACCCGCGGCAGGGGATCGTCTTCGTGCATTTCACCGACGAGGGCACGCCGCCGGCCCCGGGGATCGAGACCCGCGAATGGCGGGCCTTCTTCGACACCGGCGGGCGGCTGGTGACTATCGCGCTCCGCGGCCTCGCCCGGGCGCCGCTGTCGACCGACGGCGGGCTGCAGCTTCTGGAACAGGCGGCGGAGACCTTCCGGGGGGCCAACCGGCCCGCCGCCCAGGCAGAGGGCGGCTGACCCTGTTCAACCGTCGGGCGAACTGGCAGAATCCGGGCCGAGGAGGGCGGAGATGGCAGGCACAGGCATGAGCCGCGTCGAGCGGGCGCTGACCGAGAGGTCGACGGCGCGCTGGGCCCGCTGGGCGAAGAAGGCGCCCCGCGCCGGGCTGACGCGCCTTGCCGCGCAGGCCGAGGCCGCGCAGGCCCTGCGCCACGAGCTCGGCGAAGTCATCGCCGCCGCCGACCGGCGGCTCGGCGTCGCCCGCCATGGTCAGCCTCAGATCGCCCGCCCGCCGGGCTGCGACTGGGCCTGGCGCCCGGCCCTGTGGCAAAGCGCGCTGACCACCCCCGCCCTCGCCGGGGCCGGCAGCCGCTCTGCCCTCGGGCCGGAGGTGACGCTCTTTCACGATTGCCCCCGGCGCGAGATCATCCTGCGGCAGGTGCGGAACGGCGCGGCAGGCCAGACGCCGCCCTTCGGGCTGGAGGTCGAGGTCTTCGCCTTCGAGGGCAGCTTCCTGTCGCTGGTGCTCGAGCTGCCGGCGGAGGCCGCGGCGGGGCTCGGGCGGCGCCACGTGGTGCGGCTGAACCTCACCGCCGAGATGGAGCGGCCGCTCGAGCTCTTCGCGCGGCTGAACCTCCGCCACGGGCCGAACACCGAGCAGATCGTGCGCGAGGTGCCGGCGGGCGGGGCGGAGGTCGCCTTCGACCTCGGCTATGCCACGCTCGACGAGAAGCGCATCGAGCGGCTCTGGCTCGACCTCATCTTCGAAAGCCCGCGCATGACCCGCGTCACGCTTCGCGACGTGACGCTGCTGCGGCACCCAAGGGCGGAGCTCTAAAGCATGGCAGACCTCACCCATGCCCGCATCAGGGCGGGCATCTGGCATGGCGAAATCACCGGGCGGATGCCCGAGCGGCTGATCGTCACCTACCAGGGCCGCATCATCGAGGGGCTGGAGATCGAGCCGCATGAGGCGGGCACCTCGCTCCGGCTGCTGCTCCCCCGCGAGATGATCAGCGAGGGGGCGCAGACCTGCCTCATCGCCGATGCCGATACGGGCGAGACCATCGCCGAGATCTCGCTCATCGCCGGGGTGCCGGTGGCGGAGGATCTGCGGGTCGAGGTGGCGAGCCTCAGGGCCGAGCTCGACCTCGTGAAATCCGTGCTCAGGCGGCTGGCGATGGAGGCCGAGGCGCGCGGCGCCGAACCGGCGGCCGCTGCCGAGGCTGCCCGGGCGCCCCGCCCCGCCCGCCGCAAGATCTGAGCCCCGGAATGCAGCCGGAACGGATGGAGGCGCTGGTCATCGGCGCCGGCCCGGCCGGGCTCATGGCCGCCGAGGCGCTAGCGGAGGCAGGGCTCGCGCCCGTCATCGCCGAAGCCATGCCCTCCCCCGCCCGCAAGCTCCTGATGGCCGGCAAGTCTGGCCTCAACCTTACGAAGGCCGAGGCGCCGGACGCCTTTCGGGCCGCCTATGGGGCAACCGCCCCGGCGCTGACGGCCGCGCTCGAGGCCTTCGGGCCGGAGGCGGCGATGGCCTGGGCGGAGGGGCTGGGCCAGCCGCTCTTCACCGGCTCGACCGGCCGGGTCTTTCCGCAGGCGATGAAGGCCTCGCCGCTTCTGCGCGCCTGGCTGGCGCGGCTGGGGGAGGCCGGCGTCACGCTCCGCCGCCGCTGGCGCTGGGAGGGGTTCGTGGGCGAGGCGCTCCGCTTCGCCACGCCGGAGGGGCCGGCGCTCGTCGCGCCCGCCGTCACGGTGCTCGCCTGCGGCGGGGCGAGTTGGCGGCGGCTGGGCTCCGACGGCGCCTGGGCCGAGCATGTGGTGGATGTGGCCCCGTTCCAGCCCTCCAACACCGGCGTGACCGCCCAATGGTCGCCCCATATGGCGCGGCATTTCGGGCGGCCGGTGAAGGGGCTCCGCCTCACCGCCGGCGCGCTTGAGAGCCGCGGCGAGCTGGTGATCTCGGCCCGCGGGCTCGAGGGCGGCGGGCTCTATGCGCTGACGCCGGCGCTCCGCGCCGGTGCGCCGCTCGTCGCCGACCTCTTGCCCGACCTGTCGGTGGAGGAGGTCGCCGCCCGACTCGCCCGCCAGCCGGACAAGCAGAGCGCCGCCAACCGGCTGCGCCGCGCCTTTCGCCTGCCGCCGGAGAAGCTGGCGCTCCTGCAGGAATTCGCCCGGCCGCTCCCCGCCGATCTCGCGGCGGTGCTCAAGGCGCTGCCTCTGCGCCACACAGGCCTCCGCCCGCTGGACGAGGCGATCTCCACCGCCGGGGGGCTCCGCTTCGATGCGCTGGACGCGGGGCTGATGCTGCGCGACCGTCCCGGGGTTTTCGCCGCCGGCGAGATGCTGGATTGGGAAGCGCCGACAGGGGGTTACCTGCTGACCGCCTGCCTCGCCACCGGCCGCCACGCCGGCCGCGCCGCCGCCGCCTTCGCGGCCGGCACAGAGCGCGCCGGTCCGGAGGGTGGCAAAGCAGCGCCTGAGCCGAAATAACACCACCCCGCGGCTTTCCAACAGACCCGCGCATCGGTTAGGACTTCTTAAACTTTCGGAGGCACCCCTTCATGAATTCCACCGGCCGTCTGCTGGCCGCGGCCAGCATCGCCGCACTCGGCCTGCCTGCCTCTCAATCCCTCGCTCAGGATGACGGGATCAGCTGGGCGCTCTTCGGCACGCCCGGGGTGATCGACACGCCTGTCGCCGCGCTGCCCGCCGCCGGCACGATCACCGGCACGGTCACCGTGCTGCCCGATCAGTATCGCAGCACCTTCAGCTTTCAGGTCTCCGACCGGCTGAACGCCGCCTTCCGCTATTCGACCTTCGTCGATTACTACATCGGCTCGCCGACGCTGGAGGATCTCTACGACCGCAGCTTCGACGTCGCCTTCCGCGTGCTGGACGAGTCGGAATACCTGCCCGCCGTCACCGTGGGCCTGCGCGACTTCCTCGGCACCGGGGTGCTCTCGAGCGAATATGTCGTCGCCTCCAAGACCTTCGGCACCAACATCCGCGCCTCCGCCGGCCTCGGCTGGGGGCGTCTGGCGGGGCATGGTGCCTTCGACAACCCGCTCGCCAGCCTGCTCGGCGACAGCTTCGCCGACCGGCCGGCCAGCGCCGCCGAGAACGGCGACACCGGCAAGGGCGGCGTGCCCTCCTACGGCGCCTGGTTCCGCGGCGATGCGGCCTTTTTCGGCGGCGTCGAATGGGTGGCGACCGACAAGCTGACGGTGAAGGTGGAGTATTCCTCCGACGCCTATCTGATCGAGCAGACCCGCAACGGCTTCGACTGGGATACGCCCTTCAACGTCGGCGTCGTCTGGTTCCCCCGCCCGGGGATGCACCTGAGCTTCAACGTGCTGCACGGCAACGAGCTGGCGCTGACGGCGACGGTGCTGCTCAACGCCGCCAACCGGCCGCTGCCGAGCGGCTTCGATTCGCCGCCGCCCCCGGTGCAGGTGCGCGACACCGCCGCCGCCGCGAGCTGGGCCGGCGCCATCGACGCCCGCGGTCTGACGCCGAGCCTGCAGGAGGCGATGGCGGCCGAGGGGCTCACCCTCGTCGGGCTCGAGCTCGACGGCGACACGCTGCGCGTGCGCTACGAGAACGACCGCTACCGGGCCGAAGCCCAGGCGCTCGGCCGGCTGGCGCGGATCCTCACCGCCGAGGCGCCGCCCAATGTCGAGACCTTCCAGCTCGAGCCGGTCTATGCCGGCATCCCCTCGCTCGGCGTCACGCTGGCGCGGCGCGATATCGAGACGCTGGAGAATCGCGTCGGCGGCACCGATGCCGTCTTCGCCCGCGCCGATCGTGGCCCGGCGGGCCCGAACGACGGGCTCGTCCCGGTGGACGACCCCGATCCGGCCTTCACCTGGGGCATCGGCCCCTATGCGGGCTTCGTGCTCTTCTCGAACCCCGATCCGGTGCAGATCGAGGCGGGCATCGAGATGCGCGCCCGATACGAGATCATGCCGAATCTCGTCGCCTCCGGCGCGCTGCGCTATGCGCTGACGCCCTATCGCGACGATGCCAGCATCTCGGGCTCGCCCCTGCCGCATGTCCGCTCCGACGCGGCGGTCTACAACAACACCGGCAACCCCGGGATCGAACATCTGACGCTCGCCTGGTACGGTCGCCCGGCGCCGGAGATCTATTCCCGCGTGACGGCGGGCTATCTCGAGGCGATGTTCGGCGGCGTCTCCGGCGAGCTCCTCTGGGCGCCCACCGACAGCCGCCTCGCCGTCGGCGCCGAGGTCAATTACGCGGTGCAGCGAGATTTCGACCAGCTCTTCGGCTTCCAGGATTACGACGTCGTGACGGGCCATCTGTCGGTCTATTACGACATGGCGAACGGCTATTTCGCCCAGATCGACGCGGGCCGCTATCTCGCCGGCGACTGGGGCGCCACCTTCTCGCTCGACCGCGAGTTCGAGAACGGCTGGCGGGTCGGCGGCTATTTCACGCTGACCGACGTGCCCTTCGAGGATTTCGGCGAGGGCTCCTTCGACAAGGGGATCCGCATCTCGGTGCCGATCGACTATTTCGCCGGCACGCCGACCCGCCAGACCTTCGACAACACGCTCGCCTCGCTCACACGCGACGGCGGCGCGCGGCTGGATGTCGAGGGCCGGCTTTACGACACGCTGCGGTCCGGCCAGCTCGGCGACCTGCAGGATGGCTGGGGACGGTTCTGGAGATGAATGTGAAGATCAAGACAGCCCTCGCTACCGCCGGGCTCTGCCTCCTCGCCGCCTGCGGCACGATGTATGAAGAGAGCCCGGTGGTCACGATCGCCAAGGCCGCGATTCCCGCGCTCGGCGGCGGCCCTCCGGGAGACCCGGCGGCGATGCCCCCGGGCTTCCGCCCGAACGAGGTCGCCGCGAATCCCGGCGCCTACCGGCTCATCACCATCCAGGGGCTCTATCCCGCCGGGCTCGCCCGGCTGACCGAATCGCACGGCGGCTCCCAGACCTACGAGAGCCAGTACGCGTTCTCGGCGGCTTTCGAGAACGGGGTGCTTCTGTCGACCCGCGGGCTGGCCGATGACCTGATGGCCGCCAACCCCGGGGCGCTCCTGCAGACGATTCGCGCCGGTGGCGGCACGACGCGGCGCGTGCACGAGACACTCACGGGGCTGGATCAGATTGTGACCACCTCTTTCGACTGCACGGTCGAAGGTGGCGCGCGTGAAGCCGTCAACCTGGGCCTCCGCGAGGCCGAGGCCACCGCATGGGAAGAAACCTGCGTGGGTGGCGGGGTTCAGTTCACCAACAAGTACTGGCTTGATAATACTGGAGAAATCATCGCCAGCCGCCAGTTCGTGACGCAAACTGTTGCATATTTGCGCGAGAACGGACTTTGATGCGGGGAGCTTGAGCCGGAGGGGAGACAACCGGGTTGAGTTTCAATCACCAAGAAGCTATAGCCGACGTAACGCCTTGTTTATCAACTGGAGAGAACAACATGCGCCTCATCAAGACCCTGACCGCCGCCGCCCTCGCCACGACGGTTGCCGGTTCGGCCATGGCCGGCGGCTTCGCCCCGGTCGTCGAAGTTCCGGAAGTCGTCGTCATCGAAGACGAGCCGGCGACCGGCTTCTCCCTTCCCGTCTGGGTTATCCCGGCCGCCGTGCTGACCGCCCTCGTGGCCGTCGCCGCTGCCTCCGGCACCACGGACGACTGATCTAGCCTCCCTTCGGGGAAGCTTGAAACCGGCAGGCCTCGGCCTGCCGGTTTTGTTTTGTCTGGGGGGTAGGTTTTGGGGGTGCCGGGTTTGCCGGGGTTGCCGGGCTGAAGCCCGGCCTACGGGTTCCCTGACGCGTACGCCGTGCACATACCCCGTAGGCCGGGCTTCAGCCCGGCACGCCCACACTTCGCAAAAAACCAAAGATAGCCCCGGCGGCCCCGCACGCAGGGCCTAGCCGCGATCGCGCCCCATCATCGCCAGCCGGATGAACAGCCGCTCCAGCAGCGCCACATCGGGGGCGCGGCTGGCGGAGCGGAGCGTCATGTCGGTCTCGATCAGCAGGCCGATGGCGGCCTCCAGCCGCGCCCGGCCCCAGCGGGTGGCGGCGCGGGTCATGGCATCCCGCCTGGGCCCCCAGATCGGCGGGCGGGCGCGGGCGATGCCCTGCGCCGGCCCCTCGGGGTGGCTCGCCGCCGCGTGGAGCTGGCGGAAATGCCGGAGCGCGGCGATGGAGAGCGACACGGCGCCGGAGCCCTGCGCCCCGAGCCGCCCCATAAGCCCCGGCACCGCCTCCGCCCGGCCGTCGCCCATCGCCTCGAGCAGCTCGTCTAGATCCGCCTCGGCAGAGAGCGGGGCGACGGCGGCGATGTCCTCCGGCGTCACGGGCGTGGCGTCGCGGTACTTGTAGAGCCCGAGCTTCTCGACCGTCTGGCGGAAATCGCCGGGCTCCAGCGCCCGGGCGAGGCTCTGCAGGTCGCTCCGCGCCTCGGCGGTGAGGTCGCGGAGGCCGGCGGCGCCGAGCATCTCGGCGATCTCCTCCGGCCCCGGCGGGTCGTCGTAGAGCGCGATGCAGGCCGCGGCCTTGTCGCCCTCGAAGAGCTTCCGCAGCGCCGACTTGGCCGCCAGCGCCCCGGCGGTGACGAGGATGAAGGCATCCTCCGCCACGCGGGCCTTCAGGGCATCCTTGATGACCGGGGCGAGCCCGTCGCCCGCCTCCTCCACCAGCGCCATGCGGGGGCCGGGGAAGAAGCCCTGCGCCCGCATCGCATCATCGAGGAGCGCGCCGTCCTTGCGGAGGTCACTGCCCGCGATGCGGGTGAGGCGCATCTCGGCCTCGGCCTCCTTGCCGGCCAGCGCCAGCACCAGCCGGGCGCGGGCATCGGCGACGCGCATCGGGTCGGCGCCGTAGATCAGGGCCGCGCCACGGGCCGCGTCGGGGCGGGCCAAAAAGCCCTTCGCGTCGCGGCTGGAGAGCTTCATGGACCCGCGAGCGCCGCCAGCGCTTCGGTCACCACCAGATCGGCGAGGGCGCGGGCGAGCCGCTCCCGCGCATCCTCCTCGGCCGTCTGCACAGCCACGGTGGAGCCGCTGGAGGACCATGCGGTGAAGGTGGAGACCTCGCCCGTGGCAAGCTCCCCCTCCGGCCCGGTCAGCGCCCAGGTGGCGGCGCCGCGCAGCGCCCGGCGGACGACCTGGCCCGAGGGCGAGAGCGCCGCGTCGCGCGGCGTCAGCGTGAGCGTCACCGCCAGCCCGTAGGGGCCGGCGCCGCTGCCCAGCCGCTCCTGCAAGCGGGCGCGGAGCCAGAAGCCTTCGGGCGTCGCCGGCACATCGTAGCGGGTGGCGCCGAAGAGCGCGGCACCGGGGCCCGAAGGGGCATAGGCGGGGGTGAAGCCGCAGCCCGCGAGCGCGGCGGCCGGCAGGGCGAGGAGGAGGCCCCGCCTAGACCACGACATTGACGATGCGCCCGGGCACGACGATCAGCTTCTTCGGCGCGCCGCCGTTCAGATGGCTTTGAACGGCCTCATGCTGGAGCACCAGCGCCTCGATCTCGTCCTTGCCCATCTCCTTCGGCACGGTGATCTCGGCCCGGCGCTTGCCGTTGACCTGGATGGGCAACGTGACGCTGTCGTCAGTGAGCAGCGCCTCGTCCGCCACCGGCCAGGGCGCGCCGGTGATCAGCCCCTCGCCGCCGAGCTCGGCCCAGATCTCTTCCGCCAGATGCGGCGTGAAGGGGGACATGAGCTGCGCGAGGGTCCTCGCCGCCTCCGTCTTGGCGGCGCGGGAGGCGCCCGACTTCTGGATAGCGCCGGTCAGCCCGTAGAGCTTGGCGATGGCGGCGTTGAAGCCGAAGGACTCCAGCCCCATCGTGACATCGTGGATCGTGCGGTGGACGGCCTTGGCCAGGGCCTCATCGGCCCCTTGCGGCGCCGCCTCGGGCGCCTCGGGCAGCTCGGAGACGATGCGCCAGACCCGCGCCAGATGCTTCTGCGTGGCATCGGCGCCGGCGGCCGTCCATTCGACGTCGCGCTCGGGCGGCGAATCGGAGAGCACGAACCAGCGGGCGGTATCGGCGCCGTAGCGGGCGACGATGTCGTCGGGGTCCACCACGTTGCGCTTCGATTTCGACATCTTGGCGGAGGGGATGACCTCCACCTCCTGCCCCGTCGCCTTGAGCACGGCGCGGTCGCCCTGCAGCTCCACCTCCTCGGGGAAGTGATAGATGGCGCGGCCGGCCTCCTCGGTCTTGTAGATCGCGTGGGTCACCATGCCCTGCGTGAAGAGCGCGTTGAACGGCTCGATGGCGGAGGCCGGCAGGTGGCCGGTCTTCTCCATCGCCCGGGCGAAGAAGCGCGAGTAAAGCAGGTGCAGGATCGCGTGCTCGATGCCGCCGATATATTGATCGACGTTCATCCAGTAGCTGGCCGCCTCCATCTCCGTCGGCGTCTCCGCGCGGGGCGCGGTGAAGCGGGCGAAATACCAGGACGAATCGACGAAGGTGTCCATCGTGTCCGTCTCGCGCTTTGCCGGGGCGCCGCAGGCCGGGCAGGCGCAGTCGCGCCAGGTCGGGTGCCGGTCGAGCGGGTTGCCGGGCACGTCGAAGCTCACATCCTCCGGCAGGCGGATGGGCAGGTTCTCCTTGCGCTCAGGTACCACGCCGCAGGCCTCGCAATGAACGACCGGGATCGGGCAGCCCCAGTAGCGCTGGCGGGAGAGACCCCAGTCGCGCAGGCGATATTGCGTGACGCCGCGGCCCCAGCCATCGCGCTCGGCCAGCTCGATGGCGGCGGCGATGGCCTCCTCCCCGGTGGCGATCTCGCCCCAGTTGAAGCTCTCCGTCCAGCGGACGGTCTCGGTCTTCGGGGGCACGAAGGCCACGCCGCTGAGGGCGGGGGAGACGCTCGGCACCTCGGTCATCGAGACGAAGGTGGAGGTCACCGGCAGATCGTACTTCCGGCAGAAATCGAGGTCGCGCTGGTCATGGGCCGGGCAGCCGAAGATGGCGCCGGTGCCGTAGTCCATGAGGATGAAGTTGGCGATCCAGACCGGCAGCTCCCAGGAAGGGTCGAGCGGATGGCGGACCTTGAGCCCGGTGTCGAAGCCCAGCTTCTCGCCCGTCTCCAGCGCCTCTTCCGTCGTGCCGCCCTTGCGAGCCTCGGCGTTGAAGGCGGCGACCTCGGGGCGCTCTTCGGCCAGCGCCTTGGCCAGCGGATGATCCGGCGAGATACCGACGAAGCTGGCGCCCATGAGCGTGTCGGGCCGGGTGGTGAAGACCTCGATGGCCTCGCCGCCGTCCACCCGCTCGAAGCCCATGCGCAGGCCCCGGCTCTTGCCGATCCAGTTGGCCTGCATCAGCTTCACCTTGGCCGGCCAGTCATCGAGGGAATCGATGGCCTCCAGCAGCTCCTCGGAATAGTCGGAGATGCGGAAGAACCACTGCGTCAGCTCGCGCCGCTCGACCTCGGCATTCGAGCGCCAGCCCTTGCCGTCGACCACCTGCTCGTTGGCGAGCACGGTCATGTCGACCGGGTCCCAGTTGACCACGGCGTTCTTGCGGTAGACGAGGCCGGCCTCCAGCATGTCGAGGAAGAGCGCCTGCTGCTGGCCGTAATACTCGGGGTCGCAGGTGGCGAATTCGCGGGTCCAGTCGAGCGACCAGCCGAGCGGCTTCATCTGCGCCTTCATGTCGGCGATGTTCTGGTAGGTCCAGTCCTTCGGATGGCCGCCGGAGGCCATGGCGGCATTCTCGGCCGGCATCCCGAAAGCGTCCCACCCCATCGGATGAAGCACGTTGAAGCCGCGCGCCATCTTGTAGCGCGCGATGACGTCGCCCATCGTGTAGTTGCGTACATGGCCGATATGGATGCGCCCCGAGGGATAGGGGAACATCTCGAGCACGTAATATTTCGGCTTGTCCGACATCTCGGCGCGGAAGGTCCCTGCCTCGTCCCAGGCGGCCTGCCATTTCGGCTCGATCTCGTTCGGCGCGTAGCGCGACATGGGCTATATCCTCTTCGCCCCGCCGGTCGGGCGGGCGGTCTTTCGCTTCGCTCTTAGCGGCGTTCGGCCCCCGGGGCCAGTAGCGGCCTAGATCGCCCCGTCGGCGATGCGGATCTGGCGGGCGCGGGTGAGGATGGCATCCTCGATGGCGATCTGCGTCTCGGCTGCGACGGCGCCGCGGCTGGTCGCGACGGCGACGTTGAGCGAGCGGGCATCGAGCGCCGGGTCCTTGATATGGACGGTGGCGCGATAGGGCGTGCTGCCGCCCGGCGGCACGCCGTAGCCGAAGACGATGACCCCGGTGAAGGGATCGACGCTCTCGATCGGCAGGAAGCTCAGCACATCCAGCGAGGCGGCCCAGAGATAGCGGTTCACCGCGACATTCTCGGTGCCCTGGGTGCGGGCGGCCTGGCGGACGGCGGGCGCATCGGCCCGGTTGCCGTCGAAGAGCGAACAGCCCGAAAGGGCGAGCAGCGCGGCAAGCGCCAGGCCGGTCAGTCTCGATGCAGCGCCTGTCATGGCTCCCCCGTCGCACTTCTTCTTTCGCAGGAAAGGTCTAGCGAAGCGCCGCCAGTGTCACAAGGCAAATGCCCGGGGCGCGGCACCGGCGCCGCCTGCGGCGGGGCCTCAAGGGCCGCCGCACAAAGCAACGGGCCGGCCTGTTTCCAGGCCGGCCCGAAGGATCATCTGTCCATCTGGTCCCGGGCGTTCAGGCCCGGAAGGTCAGATCAGAACTCGAAGGAGGCCTCGACGGTGATGCCTTCCTGCAGTTCCGGAGAACCGATCTCGTCGTCGGAGTTGTCGTCGTCCGAGTCATCCGCGTAGGAGAACAGGAGCGACGCGCCCGAGCCGAGGTCCCAGGTGACGCCAGCGTAGTAGTCGTCGCCCGAGTCGGTCAGACCGGCGATGACGACGAGGCCGGAGCCGACATCGTAGGAGCCATCGATGCCGAAGTCGTCGGCGCCGGTGTCATCCGTGTCGTAGTAGGCGTTCACCCAAACCGGGCCGTTGGTGTAGTCGGCGGACACACCGTAGGCATCCGGAGCGGCCGAGTTGGAGGCGTAGTAGCCGGCAACCGTGACCGGGCCAAACGGGTAGGACGCGCCCACGCCGATGGAGTCGGCACCGGTGGTCTGGTTCGAGGTGTAGGCGAGGTCGATGTCCGCACCGCCGAAGGACGTGCCGACGGCCACACCGAAGACTTCCTCACCGGAGTCGCCCTGGTCGTCCTGGTAGGCGCCGGAGACGTCGAAGGCACCGAAGGAACCGGTGGCGACGACTTGCAGGCCCTGCAGGCCACCGTCAGCGAAGATGCTGTAGGAGGCGTAGGTCGAGAACGAACCGAACATCAGCTCGCCGCGGATGCCCGCGTCGCCAACGCCGTCGCCGTCGAAGCCGACATCCATGCCGTCGGGCATGGAGAAGTACTCGTCAGCAGCCAGGTCGATGTCACCGACGAACACGGAAGCCATGTCGGAGGTGATGTAGAACTCGTAGCCGTCGGTGGTCCAGACGGTGCCGAGGTCGTTGTCGACCATGTCGCCGCCGATGGTGGCGCCGACCGTCAGGCCGTTGTCGAGGACGGTTTCAGCCGTCAGGTCGACGGAGAAGTCCCAGTAGAAGCCGGTGGCGTCGTCGGTCGAAGCGACGTTGTCGGTGTCGTTGTAGCCGACGGTGGCCCCAGCAGAGAGAGTGACCTCAGCGGCCGCCGCGCCCGCGAAGGCGAAGAGAGAGGCCGAGGCGAGGAGGATGCTTTTCATGTCTTTCCCTCGTGATTGCATTCTCAGAATGCCAGTCCTGCTAGCATTGGGATGCTTTTGCGCATTCGGGTCTCCGATCTCAAGCGAATTGGACCCGGCTCCGGGCGGGCTGTCGGAAATGATGCATCTCAGACACACAGATGGCCAAGCCCGGGCAAATATGGCAAATCTCCGCCGGCCCGGGGCCTAGGGCTCGCCGGGCGGGGAGGCCCGGCTATCAAGGGCTTGGCTGCAATCAGCAGGGGGATGGCATGTCGCTCGCAGGGATCCGCATACGAATCGCCGAGGCGGCCGCGCGGGCCGGGCGCGACGAGGGCTCCGTGCGGCTGGTGGCCGTCTCCAAGCAGCAGACGGACAGTCGAATCGAGGCGGTGCTCGACGAGGGCCAGCGGCTCTTCGGCGAGAATCGCGTGCAGGAGGCCGCGGGGCGCTGGCCGGGCTACCGCGAGCGCTACGAGGGCATCTCGCTGCATCTCATCGGCCCCTTGCAGACCAACAAGGCGCGCCAGGCGATGGAGATCGCCGAGGTCATCGAATCGCTCGACCGCCCGAAGCTGGCCGGCACGCTGGCGCGGCTGGCGCAGGAGATGGGCTCCTGCCCCGAGCTCTTCGTGCAGGTGAACACGGGCGAGGAGCCGCAGAAGGCCGGGATCCTGCCCGGCGAGGCGGAGGGATTCGTGCGCGATTGCCGCGAGATGGACCTGCCCGTCCGCGGCCTCATGTGCATCCCGCCGGCCGAGGAAGACCCGCGCCCGCATTTCGCAATGCTGCGCAGCATGGGCGAGACGCTCGGGCTCGAGGAGCTGTCCATGGGGATGAGCGGCGATTTCGAGATCGCCATCGAGGAGGGCGCGACGCTCGTCCGCGTCGGCTCCGCCATCTTCGGCGAGCGGACGCCCCGGTAGCCCGGCCCCTCAGGTCAGGATCACGTCGCCCGGCCGCAGCCTTGCGGCCAGCCGGTGGAGCGCCGGGCGCGGCGGGGCGATGCAGCCCGCCGTCGGCCAGCCGGGCCGCCGCCACTGATGCATGAAGATCGCCGAGCCCGCGCCCGGGCGGCCCTCGGCGTTCCAGTCCGTCACCAGGATCAGGTCATAGAGCGGGTCCGCCCGGCGGAGCGCCTCGTGCGAGCGCGCGTGGGGCGCGCGGACGAGTCTATTGTATAGGGGATCCTCCGCATCGTCCGACCAGAGGTCGCCCGGGCGGATCGGCCGGGCCCAGGGAGCGGGGGCGGCGAGCCTGTCGGGCCGGTAGAGCATGGCGGTGAGGCGGAGCGTGCCGCGGGGCGTCGCGCCATCGCCCTCGCGCTTGTCCTCCGTCAGGCCCGTGCGGCCGATGGTGCAGGGGTGGAGCTGGCCGAAGGCCAGGAGCCCCCGGGGCGTGAGGCGGAGGGTGCTCACCGCCGGGCCCGGGATTTGGGCGCGCCTTCCGCTGCCCTAAAGGACATGGCCGGATTTCTGAGCCTTGGTGTCGAGATATTTCGAGTTCAGCGGGTTGCGGCCGACCTTGAGCGGCACCCGCTCGACCACCGTCACCCCGCAATCCTCCATCCGCGCCACCTTGGCGGGGTTGTTGGTCATCAGCCGCACGGCGGAAAACCCGAGCTGCCGCAGGATCTCCGCCCCGATGCGGAAATCGCGCTCGTCATCCTCGAAGCCGAGCCGGTGGTTGGCCTCCACCGTGTCGAAGCCCTGATCCTGCAGCGCATAGGCGCGCATCTTGTTGGCGAGCCCGATGCCGCGCCCCTCCTGGTTGAGGTAGAGCAGCACCCCTGCCCCCGCCTCGCCCATCTGGGCGATGGCCGCGCGGAGCTGCGGGCCGCAATCGCATTTGAGGCTGCCGAGAAGGTCGCCGGTGAAGCAGGCGGAATGGAGCCGGGCGAGCACGGGCTTGTCGCGGTCGGGCGCGCCGATTTCCACCGCGTAATGCTCCTCGCCGCCGTCACCGGGTCGGAAGATGTGCAGATGCGCGTTCTCCGCCCCGAGGAGCGGCACGAAGGCCTGCGCCACCGGCGCCAGATCCGGCATGGCGGTCGACAGGAGCACCTCGGCGGGCAGGAGCGTCAGCCGCTCCGCCTCCGCCAGCGCCCGCGCCTCGCCCGCCGGCAGCTCGAGCACCAGGGCCGCGGGCAAAAGCCGCGCGTCCTTCGCCAGCCGGATCGCGGCGCGGGAGAGCCTGGCATCGCCGCCCCGCTCGGCCTTCCAGGGGCCGCGGAGCGGCGCGGCGAGATCCCCCGCCGGGTCGGCGAGGCCGGCGATCCAGCGCGGGCCGGCATCGGCCGGCAGGGTCAGCCGGGCGAGATCGCCGTCATAGACCATGGCGCGCAGCGTCTCGGCCCGGCGGCGGGTGATGGCCAGATGCGGCGTGCCGCCGAGGGCGCGGAGCGCCTGCAGCCGCGGCTCGGTCACCACCTCCGCCGCCAGCACGAGCGCTCCTTCGCCGGCGCCATCACAGATCGCCACCGGCAGGCCGATGCGCAGATCGGCCCGCGCGCGGGCCTTGAGGTCGTCCATGCTGGGTATGAGGCTCATCCGCCGCTCCTTCCGGCCTCCCGGCCGCCCTCGCCAGATAGGGCCTTTGCGTCGGGATTGAAACATTCCCTCCCGAAGCGACACGTCGGCGTGAGTCCCTGTCAGAAACATTGCCGGCTGCCGTGCGTAGTCACATGTGAGGCGCGATAACCGGTTTGAGAGGTGTGACATGGCGCAATTGCGAAAAATCCTTCTCGTCGATGATGACGAGGACCTGCGCGAAGCGCTCAGTGAGCAGCTCGTGATGACGGAAGACTTCGACGTGTTCGAGGCCAGCTCGGGCGCAGAGGCGATGGCCCGCGCCAAGGAGGGGCACTACGACCTCGTCATTCTCGACGTCGGCCTGCCCGACACCGACGGGCGCGAACTCTGCAAGCTGATGCGCAAGCAGGGCGTGAAATGCCCCATCGTCATGCTCACCGGCCATGACAGCGACAGCGACACGATCCTCGGGCTCGACGCCGGCGCGAACGACTATGTGCTGAAACCCTTCAAGTTTCCCGTGCTCCTTGCCCGGATCCGTGCCCAGCTCCGCTCCCACGAGCAGAGCGAAGACGCGATCTTCACGCTCGGCCCCTACACCTTCAAGCCCTCGCAGAAGCTCCTCATCACCGAGGACGAGAAGAAGGTGCGCCTGACGGAGAAGGAGACGAACATCCTCAAGTTCCTCTACCGCGCCTCCGAAGGCGTGGTGCCGCGCGATGTGCTGCTGCACGAGGTCTGGGGCTACAATGCCGGCGTCACAACCCATACGCTCGAGACCCACATCTACCGGCTCCGCCAGAAGATCGAGCCCGACCCCTCGAACGCCCGGCTTCTGGTGACCGAGGCGGGCGGCTACCGGCTGGTCGCCTGACGGCCCTGGGCGGCCCGGTCATCGGGCCGCCGAACCTTCCCCTAAAATTCGCAAGGTCAGGGAATCCTGCACGGATTTTCCCCGGGATTTTCGTTGCCTCCCGGGGTAGCTCACCTTAGCGTGAGATGATGACTTTCCGTCATCACCAGGCATTAAGGGAAGAAGCCAATGTCATTCATGAAGAAGATTCTCGCCGCCGTGGCCCTCATGGCCACGATGTTCGCGGCGCTGCCGGCCGCCGCGCAGAACTATACGCTGCGGATCGAAAACCTCTCTGGCGTGACGCTCTACCGTCTCTACGCCACCCCGCGCTCCTGGGACAATTACGGGCAGGATCTGCTCGGCAACCGCGTGCTGAACAACCGCAGCATCATGCCGCTGACCTTCTCGAACGTTCAGGAATGCCTCTATGACTTCAAGTTCGAGTTCATCGAAGGCTCGGTGATCTACGATTCCGTCAATCTCTGCAACGTCGGCACCTACACGATCACGCCGTAAGCGGCGCAAGGTCGGGCCCGTTCGGGCCTGAACAGGGGACGGGCGGGGCCGGCACGAGCCGCCTCGCCGCAACCCCCTCCCCCCAAAGGGCCTCCCGTCTATTGCGGCGGCGCCCCCCCTCCCTCCAAAGCATCGGCCACCAGCGCGTCGGGACGGATCCCGCCGCCCGCGCGGCTTGGCACCGCCCGGCCCCTCGTCTAGTCTCGCCGCCTCACAGACGACCGGAGCCTGCCGATGCCCTTCACCCTCGCCACCTGGAACATCAATTCCGTCCGCCTCCGCGAGGGGCTGGTGGCGAAGCTCCTGGAGGAGGAGGCGCCCGACGTCCTTTGCCTGCAGGAATGCAAGTCGCCGGTGGAGAAGATCCCGCTCGAGGGCTTCGCCGCGCTCGGCTACCGCCACATCGTGGCGCGCGGGCAGAAGGGCTACAACGGCGTTGCGATCCTCTCCAAGTTGCCGATCGAGGAGGTCGGCGACGTCGACTTCGCCCGCCTCGGCCATGCCCGCCATGTCGCCGCGAAGCTGGAGAACGGCGTGACCATCCACAATGTCTACGCCCCCGCCGGCGGCGACATCCCCGACCGCGACGCCAATGTGAAGTTCGGCCAGAAGCTCGATTACTTCACCCATATGCGCGAGCATTTTGGGGCCGAGCGGCCCCACAAGGCGATCCTCGTCGGCGATCTCAACATCGCGCCGCGGGAGGATGACGTGTGGAACCACAAGCAGCTCCTCAAGGTCGTCAGCCACACGCCCGTCGAGGTGGAGCTCTTCGAGGCGACCCGCGAGGCGGGCGCCTGGGAGGATGTGACGCGGGCCGACATCCCCTCCGGCAACCTCTATTCCTGGTGGTCCTACCGCTCGCCCGACTGGGACGCCGCCGACAAGGGCCGGCGGCTCGACCACATCTGGGCCTCGCGCGACATCGCGGCGGCCGCCCATGGCAGCCGCATCCACCGCCCGGCCCGCGGCTGGGAGCAGCCGTCGGACCACGCCCCGGTCTTCGCCAGCTTTGACCTCTGAGTACCGCCCCCCCGACACGCCGCTGAGCGTCATCCACGAGGATCACGAGATCGTCGTGGTCGACAAGCCGGCGGGGCTCCTCTCCGTCCCCGGCAAGGGACCGGAGCTGGCCGATTGCCTGATGGCGCGGGTGGCGGCGGCCTTCCCGACGGCGCTCCTCGTCCACCGGCTCGACCGGGACACCTCCGGCGTCATGGTCTTCGCGCTGACGCCCCATGCCCAGCGGCATCTGGGCCTGCAGTTCGAGAAGCGGCAGGTGAAGAAGGAATATCTGGCGAGGGTCTGGGGCGAGATGGCGGAGAGCGAGGGCCGGGTGGACCTGAAGCTCATCGTCGACTGGCCGAACCGCCCGAAGCAGATGGTCGACCACGAGAATGGCCGCTCGGCGGTGACCGACTGGAAGGTCGCGAAGCGGGGCGGCGGCGAGACGCGGGTGCGGCTCTTCCCCCAGACCGGCCGGTCGCACCAGCTCCGCGTCCACATGGCCGAGATCGGCCACCCGATCCTCGGCGATCCCTTCTATGCTGAAGGCCCCGCCCGGGACTTCCCGCGCCTCATGCTCCATTCCGAGCGGTTGCGGCTCCGCCATCCCGACGGCGGCAAGGGCCTGACCTTCAAGGCAAACTGCCCGTTCTGAAGGAGGCGCGGGGGGTTGCACCCCCCGAACCCCCGCCGTCCTGGGGGCCCTTGGGCCACCAGACCCCCATTCCGGTGGGGGCCAGCCCCCACACCCCCGAGGTATTTTAGGCCAGATGAAAGGCAAAGAGGCGCTCCCCTTCCCCTGCCCCTTTCCAAATACCTCCGGGGAACGCGCGGGGCAGGCGGCCCCTCGCTCCGCCCCTGCAACATCGCCACACGCCGATTTCAGCGCCGCCGCCCTTTATTCACAGGGCCGCGCCCCCACATGAGGGGAGACATGTCAGGAGGCCCGTCATGAGCAACTGGACCCGCAACGAAGAGGCCATCTCCCGGCTCAGCCCGGAGCAGTACCGCGTCACCCAGCAAGCCGGCACCGAGCGGCCCGGCACGGGGGAATATCTCTCCAACAAGGAGGCCGGCATTTATGTCGACCTCGTTTCCGGCGAGCCGCTCTTCGCCTCGGCCGACAAATACGATTCCGGCTGCGGCTGGCCAAGCTTCACCAAGCCCATAGAGCCCGCCCATGTGCGCGAGATCGACGATCTGTCATTAGGCATGGTGCGCACCGAGGTGCGTTCCGCCAATGGCGATTCGCATCTCGGCCATGTGTTCCCCGACGGTCCGGTCGACCGCGGGGGCCTCAGATACTGCATCAACTCCGCCTCTTTGCGCTTCGTCCCGAAGGCGCGCATGGTGGAGGAAGGCTATGGCGATTACCTGGATCAGGTGGAGGAGGTGAGCTGATGGACCGCGCTGTTCTCGCAGGGGGCTGCTTCTGGGGCATGGAGGAACTGATCCGCCATCTGCCCGGCGTCAGCGCCACCCGCGTCGGCTATTCGGGCGGCGACGTGCCGAATGCCACCTATCGCAACCACGGCACCCATGCCGAGGCGATCGAGATCATGTTCGACCCCGAGGTGATCTCTTACCGGCGGATCCTCGAGTATTTCTTCCAGATCCACGATCCGACCACGAAGGACCGGCAGGGCAACGACCGCGGCACCTCCTACCGCTCGGCGATCTACTACGAGGACGAGGCCCAGCGGCAGGTGGCGATGGAGACCATCGCCGATGTCGAGGCCTCGGGCCTCTGGCCCGGCAAGGTGGTGACCGAGGTCGAGCCCGTCGGCGATTTCTGGGAGGCGGAGCCTGAGCATCAGGATTACCTGCAGCGCTACCCCTCCGGCTACACCTGCCACTTCCCGAGACCCGACTGGGTCCTGCCGAAGCGCCAGGCGGCGGAGTGAAGGACGGGAGCGCGGCACCCGCCTTCGAGGCCGTCTTCGCGGGCGCCGTCGAGGGGGCCTCGCTCCCCTGGGCCGGGGCCGAGGTGCCGCGGCCCGAGGTCGTGCTGCTGAACGAAGCGCTGGCGGAGGCGCTCGGCTTCGACCCCGAGGCCCTGCGTCGCCCCGAGGCGGCCGCCTGGCTCTGCGGCGCCGAGCCGCCGCCCGGCGCGCATCCGGTGGCCATGGCCTATGCCGGCCACCAGTTCGGCCAGTTCAACCCGCAGCTCGGCGACGGGCGGGCGCTGCTTCTCGGCGAGATCGCCACGGAGGCGGGGCTGCGCGACCTGCACCTCAAGGGCTCCGGCCCGACGCCCTTCAGCCGCCGCGGTGACGGCAAGGCCGTGCTCGGACCGGTGCTGCGCGAATACGTGCTCGGCGAGGCGATGGCGGCGCTCGGGGTGCCGACCACGCGCGCTTTGGCGGTCACCACCACGGGGGAGGACGTGATGCGCGAAGGGCGCAAGCCCGGCGCCGTCCTCGCCCGGGTCGCGGCGAGCCATATCCGCGTCGGCTCCTTCCAGTTCTTCGCGGCCCGGCGGCAGCATGACATCCTGAAGGCCCTCGCCGACCATGCCATCGCCCGGCATGACCCCGACCTGACCGGGGAGGATCGCTACGAGCGCTTCCTCGCCCGCGTGGTCGAGCGGCAGGCGGAGCTGATCGCCGCCTGGATGGCGCTCGGCTTCATCCATGGCGTGATGAACACCGACAACATGGCCGTCTCCGGCGAGACCATCGACTACGGTCCCTGCGCCTTCATGGAGGCCTACGACCCCGCCGCGGTCTTCTCCTCCATCGACCATGCCGGCCGCTATGCCTATGGCAACCAGCCCGGCATCGCGCAGTGGAACCTCGCGCGGCTGGCCGAGGCGCTACTGCCGCTGATGGGCGGCGACGAGTCGATCCCGGCGGCGACGGAGATCGTCTCGGGCTTCGCCGGGCTCTACGAGGCCGCGTGGCTCCGCCGTTTCCGCGCCAAGCTGGGGCTTGAGCGGGCGGAGGAGGGCGACATGGATCTGGTGACCGGCCTCCTGGCCATGGCGCGGGGGCAGGCGGATTTCACCAGCCTCTTCCGGGCGCTCGGGGTGGCTGCCGGGGGCGATCCAGCCCCCGCCCACGCACTCTTCGCCGATCCCGGCGCGTTTGACGCCTGGCTCCCCGCCTGGGAGGCGCGGCTCGCGCAAGAGGCGCCCGGGGCGGCGGAGCGGATGGCGGCGGTGAACCCGATCTACCTGCCCCGCAACCTGCCGCTCGATGCCGCGCTCACCGCCGCCGAGGCCGGCGACCTCGCGCCGATCCGGCGGGTGCTCGGCATCGTGGCCGCGCCCTTCACCCGGCAGGAGGGGGCGGAGGACCTTGCCGCGCCGGCCCCGGCCGGCACGCCTTTCGTCACCTATTGCGGCACCTGAGCGGCGCCGCGACGCGCAGGCAGGCCTGCGCAAGGCGCAATGCCGCGTTGCAGCATTGTCTGTGGTATGTCAGCGCCGCTGCCGTATTCTGTTCCTTGAAACGGGGGGACAAGGAGACGGACATGACCAACGATATCCAGCACCTCAGCCTTTCCGAGATCGAAGCCCGCGCCCACCGCATGCGCGCCGAAGCTCTGCGCGAGATGGTTCGCAGCTTCGTCGGCCGCCGCGCCCGCCGCTCGGTCGCCCGCGCCGCCTGAGGCGCCGGGCAGCGCGGGGAAATCTCCCGCGACTTGCCCATTTCTCGAAAGGCGCGCATCAGCTATGTCACATGACATGGCTGATGCAGAAAAATTCTGGGACTGGACGAGCGCGCGCTATGCGCGCTCGCCCGTGTCCGACCCCGGGGCCTGGCACCGCAAGCTCGATGCCATCGCCTCACGCGCCGGGCCCGAGGGCCGGCTTCTGGAGTTCGGGGCCGGCACAGGATCTTCCGCGCTCATGCTGGCGCCCCGCGTGGGCTCCATCCTCTCCACCGACATTTCGGGCAAGATGATCGAGATCGCCCGCGCCAAGGCCCGCGAGGCCGAGGGCGGCGCCGCCAATGTCACCTTCCGCCAGGCGACGCTGAGCGAGGTGACAGAGGGGCCGTTCGACGGGATCGTCGGGCTCAACATCCTGCATCTGCTGAAGGATTGGCGCGGCGCGCTCGCGCAGGCGCGCCGGCTCCTCGTGCCGGGCGGGTTTCTCGCGCTCTCCACCGCGACCATAGGCGATCATCCTTGGCCGCTGCGCGCCGGCATCAGAGCCGGTGCCGGGCTGCGCCTGCTGCCGCCGCTTGCGCTGTTCACGATTGCCGAAGAACGCGCGGCGCTGAGCGATGCGGGATTCCGCATCACCGAGGAATGGCAGCCGCGCAAGAACGCGGCCTGGTTCCAGATGGCCGAGGCCGTCTGAGCCCTATTCGGCGGCGTAGCGATGCGCCGCCTGCCGGCTGGCTGCTGCGCCCCCCGCGCCCCCCGCCCCGACGAAGCGGAACGAGCGGATCAGCGCCTCGAGCTCTTCGGCGTTCTGCTTCATGCCGCGGGTGGCGGCGGTCGTTTCCTCCGCCATGGCGGCGTTGTTCTGGGTGACGGTGCCGAGCGCGCCGGTGGCCTCGTTCACCTCGCTGATCGAGCTCGCCTGCTCCGTCGTCGAGGCGCTGATCTGCGAGACGAGGCCCGAGACCTCGGTCACCCCGCGCACGATCTCGCCCAGCCGCTCGTTGACCTGATCGCCCTTCTCCACCCCGTCGCGGATGATCTTGGTGTTGGTGCTGATGAGGGCGCGAATCTCCTTCGCGGCCTCGGCGGAGCGTTCGGCGAGGCTGCGCACCTCGCTCGCCACCACGGCAAAGCCCTTGCCGGCCTCGCCGGCCCGCGCCGCCTCGACCCCGGCATTCAGCGCCAGAAGGTTGGTCTGGAAGGCGATATCGTCGATCACCCGCACCTTGTTGCCCATCTCGGCGGAGGAGGCCTCGATCTTCGACAGCGCCTCCACCGCGGCGGCGACGGCGGCGGAGCTCGCCTCGGCGCCGCGGCTCGTCTCGCCGATGCGGGTATCGACGAGGGTCGCGCGCTCGGCGGTCTCGCGGACGTTCTCCGTCAGGGTCTGCATGGCCGCGACCGTCTCTTCGATGGTGGCGGCCTGGCTTTCCGTCCTGAGCGAGAGATCAGAGGCATTGCCGGCGATCTCGCCCGTCAGCGCGTTCAGGGCACCGATGGCGCGGGCGATCGTCGCCATCGCCTCGGAGAAGGAGCTGACGGCGGCGTTGTAATCCTCGCGGATGGCGTGGAATTTCTCGGGGAAGCCCTCCTTCGCGATGGCCTGCGAGAAATCGCGGCTGGCGAAGCGCCGGAGGCCCTCGGCCACATGGCCGATGGCGGCCTCTGCCTCGTGCTTCTGCCGGGCCTCGAAGAAGGCGTCGATCACCAGCTCCATGTCGAGCTGGAAGGCGCGGTCGACCGCGCCGAGCTGGGCGGCCAGCGCCGCCGGCCCGCCGAAGCGGCCGGCCTTGTGGATCAGGATCTCCTTCACATGCGCGCTGACCCGCGCGTAGCCGGCGAGGTAGAGCGTGAAGGGCAGGGTGATCCGGTAATGCGCCTCTCCGACGCGCTTGCAGGAGGCGAGATATTCGGCGGAGAACTCGCCCGAGAGCAGCATGAGCCAATGCGCCTTCTGCCGGTCGCGTGCGAAGCGCATATGCCCCTCGTCGCGGAAGAAGGCGGCGAATTCCGGCGTCGAGCGGCAGAAGGCGTAGAACGTGTCGAGAATCGCGTCGAAGGACGGCTCCAGCGCTGTCCTTGCCCGTTTGAGGAGGCCCTGCTGCTCCGGCCCGATGCCAAAATACTGCAGGCGCTTCGTGATCTCTACGCTCATGGACGTGAACCCCAGCCAGTCGTTGCTGGGGACGGGTCTATGCGGAATTGGTCACCGAAGCGTTGACCGGTACTCGGCCCGTCTTTCGGCCCCGGCCGACCCCCGAAGGGAGCCGCCCGGGGCCCTGGCAGGGAGCTCTTAGAAATCGTTGAGGAAGTCGAGGTTGCCGACGTCACCGCCGCCGCCGAGATCCATCTCATAGGCCAGATAGGTGTCGTGACAGGCGGTGCAGCTGTCCCAGAGCGCCAGCGTGGCGGCATGGAGCGCCGCCGGGTCGCTCTCGGCCGCGGCCACCTCGGCAGTGCCCTGAACGGAGGCCGCGAAGGCCGCGAAGCTCTCGAGATCCTCGAAGATGGCCGGCTGCGCGTCGGTCGTCACCGCCGACCCCGCGGCGGCCAGCGCCTCTTGCGAGGTGCCCTCGCCGAAGAGATGCGGGAAGGCGCCGAGGATGGCGGCGATCAGGGTGAGATCCTGCTGGACGCGGGCGACGTCCACCTCGCCCGTGCCGTCGCCGACGAGGCCCTCGATCTCGGCCCGTAAACTGGCGACCTGCGCCTTCAGCCCCTGTCGGGCGAGCACCTCGGCATCGGGGGAGAGCAGGCTCTCCTGCCCTATGGCGGGGTTGGTGGCGGCAAGCATGAGGCAGAGCGCTCCTGCTGCCGCTCTCCGGTCAAGGAACAGCGTCATTGATCCCTCCTAGATCAGGGCCCTTTCGGGCGGTCGCTATTGTCGATCCTTGCCGTCGGTATGCGACAGGCGGCGTCGGGTCGGGAAAAGCTCTATGCCGGTCCGTTCCGTGAAGATTCCCCAGAGCCCCTGGGGCGCGAAAAGCATCATGACGATGGCGAGCCCGCCGAGGATCATCAGATACCACGGGCCGAAGTCCGACAGGTAATTCTGCAGGAGCACGAAGACGATGGCGCCCACGATCGGGCCCATGACCGTGCCGAGCCCGCCGATGACCACGATGAAGATCACATAGGCCGTCCAGTCGATCACCGAGAAGGCGGAGTTCGGGTCGATCCCGCCCTTCTGCAGGTGGTAGAGGGCCCCGAAGAGCGCCGCCCCGGCCCCCGCGAAGATGTAGACGATGAACTTCGACCGCGTGATGTCGACGCCGACGCTCTCGGCCGCCACTTCGTCATCCTTGATGGCCATGAGCGCGAGGCCCCGGCGGGAGCGCAGCATCCAGTAGGAGCCGAAGACGACGATCAGCATGGCCGCCAGCATGGCCCAGTAGATGACCACCTCGCGGGCGGAGGAAGAGCGCATGTCGAAGAGCGTCGCCGTGGCCTCGATGCCGAACATCTCGGAGGTGGCGGCGCGCGGCAGGCCAGTGCCGGTGCCGCCGCCGAGGCCGGGATAGATCGAGGCGAGGATGCGGAAGACCTCGGCCACCACCCAGGTCATCACCGCGAAATAGGCGCCCTGCATCCGGAAGGTGAGAAGCCCGATGGGCACCGAGATGATCGCCCCGCCCACGGTCGCCGCGATGACGGCGATGAGCGGATCCATCCCCACGTAGATGATGCAGTAGAACATGAAGTAGGCGCCGAGCCCGACGAAGGCCTGCTGGCCGACCGAGATCAGGCCCCCGTAGCCGGCGAGCAGGTTCCAGCATTGTGCCAGCCCGATGAGCAGCATGATCTGCATCAGGTCGCGAATGCCGCTGCGGCCGACGAAGCCGGGCGCCACGATCAGGCCGACGACCAGAAGGGCGAAGACCACCATCGCGATCCGGAAGGTCGGCGTGCCGACGGAGACGGAATAGCCCCGGTCCTCGGCATGGAAGGCCTTCTTGGCGGCGCTGGTATCGAGTTGCGTGTCGCTCATGAGGGCGGCCTATTGCTTCGAGAACAGGCCGTTGGGCCTGATCAGGATGAGGATGAGGAAGACGAGGTGCCCGGTCAGCACCTGGTATTGCGGCGAGATCGTCGCGCCGAGCTCCTGCGCCACGCCGAGGATGATGCCGCCCGCCAGCGTCCCCCAGAGCGAGCCGAGCCCGCCGATGACCACCGCCTCGAAGGCGAAGAGCAGGCGCGCCGGCCCGACCGAGGGGTCGAAATTGGCGCGGGCGCCCATGAAGAAGCCGGCGACGGCGATCACCACGAAGGAGATGCCCATGGCGATGGCGAAGACGGTGCGGGGGTTGATCCCGACGATCTGCGCGAAGACCGGGGAATCCGACGTGGCGCGCAGGCGCCGGCCGAGCGCCGTGCGGTAGAAGAGCAGGTTCAGCCCCCCGATCACGACCAGGGCCGCGACGAAGGTGATCGCCGGCATCACGCCGAGCGAGATGCCCCCCACGGTGAAGCTCGCCGTCTCGATCGGGCCGAGTTGGATGCGCACGCTGTCGGCCGAGAAGGCCTCCAAAAGGCCGTTCTGCACGATGATCTGCAGGCCGAAGGTGACGAGCAGCGGCACGAGCAGGTTGGACTGCACCGTCCGGTTGAGGATGAAGCGCTGCAGCGCCCAGCCGAGCGCGAAGAGGAAGGGCGCGGCGAGCAGGAACGCGAGCACCGGCGGCAGGAGCAGGAAGGAGCTCAGCGCGAGGATCGTGTAGGCGGCCAGCACGATGAAGTCGCCATGGGCGAGGTTCACCAGCCGCATGACGCCGAAGATCAGCGACAGTCCCGAGGCGTAGAGCGCGTAAAGCCCGCCAAGCAGGATGCCCTGGATGATGGTGTTGACGTAGCTCATGCTTCTTCGCTCATTCCGAAATAGGCCTGCTGGATCTGGTCTTTCGTCAGCTCACCCGGCCGGCCGGTGAGCGTCACGCGGCCTTCCATGAAGCAATAGACCCGGTCGGCGGCGCCGAGGGCGGCGGTAAGGTCCTGCTCGACGAGCAGCACGGTGGTGCCGCGCGCCTGGATCTCCTTCACCGCGGCATAGACGTCCTTCACGATGGTGGGGGCGAGGCCGAGGCTGATCTCGTCACAGAGCAGCACCTGCGGGTTCGCCATCAGCGCCCGGCCGATGGAGACCTGCTGCTGCTGGCCGCCCGAGAGGGTGGTCGACATCTGCTTGGCCCGCTCCTTGAGGATCGGGAAAAGCCGGTAGATCTCGTCGAGCGTCCAGCCCCGGTCGACGGTCTTGCCGTCGGCGCCGATGAGGAGGTTCTCCTCAACTGTCAGCGAGGGATAGAGCTTGCGGCCCTCGGGGACGAGGGCGATGCCCTTCTTGACCATCTCGTAGGCCGGGGTGCCGCCGATCGGCTTGCCGCCCAGGGTGATCGCCTCGGGCTTGGTCGGCGTGATGCCGGCGAGCGCATTCAGGAACGACGACTTGCCGGCGCCGTTCGAGCCGATGATGGCGACCGTCTCGCCCTCCTCGACGGCGAGGTCGATGCCGAAGACGGCCTGGAAATCGCCGTAGAAGACCTCGAGGTCATGGGTCTCAAGCAGCGCCATCAGGCAACCTCCTCGTCCAGGTCGTCGTCGATGCCGAGATAGGAGCGCTTCACCTCGGGGTCGCGCATGACCGCCCGCGGCTCGCCCTCGGCGATGATCTTGCCGCGCTCGAGCACCACGAGGCGCGAGACGACGGAGAGGAGCGCGTGCACGATATGCTCGATCCAGACGATGGTGATGCCCTCGGCATGCAGCGTCTTGATGAGGTCGACCAGCTCGTGGCACTCGCCCTCGGTCAGACCGCCGGCGATCTCGTCGAGGAGCAGAAGGTCCGGCGTCGTCGCCAGCGCCCGCGCCAGCTCCAGCCGCTTGCGGTTGAGAAGCGTGAGCTTGCCCGCCTCGATATTCGCCTTGTCGGCGAGGCCGGTGAGCTCGAGGATCCGCGCCGTCTCCGCCACGCTCAGGCGATCCTGACAGCCGAACTCGGCGGCTGTCAGGAGGTTCTCGAAGACCGTAAGGCTCTCGAAGGGCTTGGGGATCTGGAAGGACCGCCCCATCCCGCCCCGGCAGCGGTCACGCACCGAGGTGCGGGTGACGTCCTGGCCGTGGAAACGGATCTCGCCGTTGTCGGGCTTCAGGACGCCGGTGCACAGGTTGAACAGGCTCGACTTCCCGGCGCCGTTGGCACCGATGATGCCGAGCGCCTCGCCCTTCTCGACATGCATCGAGACGTCGTCGGCCGCGACCACGGCACCGAAGCGCTTGTTGACGCCGGTCAGTTGAAGAAGCATGTCCCCCCCTCTCTCAGGCCAGCCCGATGCCGCTTGCGGCAAGCATCGAGAACATCAGGTTGTCGAGGTCGATGTCGATCGGAGCGTCGAAATCGAACCCCTTTGTATAGCCGATCCAGCGACCGAGGAAGATGACTCCGGTCCACAGCGCGATCGAGATCAGCCCGGCGACCCGTGCCCGGCCCGGCGGCGGGCGGGCCGTGTCCCAGTTGGCGACGGTCTTCATCGTGCGCAGCTCGAAGAACATCATGTTGATCCCGGCCAGGACGATGGTCGCCATCTTGAACCAGAAGAGCTTGTTTACATAGAACTCCGACGCGTTCGCCGTGACCATCAGAAGCCCCGAGATCAGCGCCCCGGCAAAGCCGATCCAGGTGAAGCGCAAAAGCTCGTGCGAGACGCGGGTGAAGGTGCGGGTGGGGGCGAGAACGCCGATGAGCCGCAGGTCCACCGTGATGAGCGAGCCGAACAGCGTCACGACCGAGACGATGTGCAGCGCATTGATGACGGGCAACGCATAGACGCTGTCGCGCATCCAGAAGCCGACGCCGGAGTTTTCCAGCCATGTGAAGATCGAAGAAAGGTCCATCAGCCTGATTTCCTATGTTCGTCCCTGCCTCAGGCGGCGAAAGACCAAGTTCCCCAGATTGCCGTATCCCAGGCGATGAAGCGGCCGAGCACCATGATGCAGACCCAGATCACGAAGGATGACACTGCCAGACGCCGCGCGCCCGCCGGTGCATGGGTGGCGTCTCCCCAGGCGCCACTGCCGCGACGGATGCGGATCTGAAACCCGGCAACAACTATGATCCCGATGAGCAAAAGAACCATCTTCGCCCAGAACGAGAAGGCCAGCAGCTCGCGCGCCGGTTCGGCGATGATGAGCAGCGCGCCGGTCAGCGCCAGCGTGGCGATGGCGCCCCAGATCCAGCCCTCGTAGCGCTTCGAGACGACGCGCAGCGGCTCTTCGCTGGCGAAGACGCCTGCGATCTTCAGGTTGAAGACGAGCAGCGCCCCGGTGAGCGCGCCCACGGCCACGATGTGAAAGCACTGGATCAGCGGAACGGCCCATCCCGCGCTGCCGATGGCGATGCTGAGGTCCGAGACACTCAGCCAGGCAATGAAATCACGCATCTTGTCCTCCCAACGCGTGTCGGTGGATTGCTCCCGCTCGGTAATGTTCGGGGGGCACCCGGGATGACCCGCCGCGCCGCGGGCCGCAATACGGGCGGCGCGGCGGGTCCCTTCAGGTTACAGAAGCTGGGTCAGCCGTCGGCTTCGCCACCCTCTTCCTCGTCATCATACTCCTGCGTCGTCTCCTGGCCGGGGACGAAGGGGGTATCGAGCTCGACGTCGGCAACGGGGATCTCGCCCTCGCCGTGCTGGGTGGCACCGTCCACGCTGTCACACATCGCGCCGGGGGCCGGCGGCGTGTTGGCGGGGCACTTCCACAGGCCCATGTTGCCGCGGTCGCCGCCCGGCTGGCCATTGCGCAGCGGGTACAGACCGACGGAGAAGATGGTGCCCGGCGGGAAGTTGTTCACCGTGATGCCCATGGCGGCCGCCTGGGCGGAGCCGGCCATCTCGACGGCCCAGATGATCGGGTCGCCGGCTTCGTCACGCACCACCGTGGTGTGCTCGTCATTGAGCGGCGCGAAGAAGATCTGCAGGTGGTTGGCGTCGGGGTTGATCCGCGTCACCACCCCGGTGAACACGCGCACCTGGGTATTGTCGAACATCGCGAACGAATGGTGCGCATAGGCCGCGCCGCTCGCCATGGTCAGGCTCAGGCCGGTTGCCAGTGCGGCCGCCGTCTTCGCCAGTCTCCTCAAACCGAATTGCATTTCACTTTCCTCCCAAAAGCGCACCCGCCTCCCCGGGTGCTGTTTCGATGTGCGGTCGCCCCCTGGTGTCCGCCTTACACGCTCTCCTCTGCCTGCCGGGAAGTGGGGTCATTGGTCGGCTGGAGGGCCGGCCAACCCTTGCCCTCGGCAAGACTGGCGCGAATGGCGGCGCCGTCGGCATCGAGCCGGGGCGCGGGGCGGATCGAGGTGGCACGCGACCCATTGGCCGTCACTGCCGGACGGACCGCACGGTCCGCCGCATCCTCGCCATCGGGCTCCACATCGACGATGAGCCCCATGTGCTTGACCTGCGGGTCCTCGACCACCTCCTCGACCTCGTTGATCGGGGCAAAGGGCACATCGGAGCCCTCCATGATGGCGGTCCATTCGTCGCGGGTCTTGGTCTTCGTGATCTTGTTGAGCTCCTCGCCGAGGGCCTCGTAATTGTCGATCCGCGCCAGGCGGGTCGAGAAGCGCTCGTCGTCCTGCATCCAGCCGGCGTCGAGCGACTCGACGAGCTGGTTCCAGAACTTCTCCGGGCTGGAGAGGTGGATGGCGACGAGCTTGTCGTCCTTGGTGCGCAGGATATGCGCCTGCGCGAGCCGCGGCCGGTCGAGCCCTTTCGGGGCCGCGCCGAGCGCGAAGAGCGCCGTGAAGGGCTCGATGGCGAAATGGGTCATCGCCTCGAGCATCGAGACCTCGATCAGCGCCCCCTTGCCGGAGGAGCCGCGGCTGACCAGCCCGCCGAGAATGCCGTAGGCGGCGTAGATGCCGGTGATCGCATCGGCGAGCGCCGGGCCGAGGAACCGGGGGTTCTCGCGGTCGGTGACGATGCCGAGGAAGCCGGAAAGCGCCTGCGCCACCGAATCGTAGCTCGGCCGGTCACGATAGGGCCCGTCGGGGCCGAAGCCGTTGATCGAGCAATAGACGATGTTCGGATTGATCGCCTTCAGCTGCTCGTAGCCGGCGCCGAGCCGTTCGGCGGCACCGGGGCGGAAGTTCTGGATGAAGACATCGGCCTCGGCGATCATCTGGCGGAAGACCTCCTTGTCGTCCTCCTCCTTCAGATTGAGCGCGATCGACCGCTTGTTCCGGTTGTAGGCCTGGAAATGGGGGGAATAGAGCCCCTCCTGATAGGTGCGGTAGGGGTCGCCCGAGCCGGGCGATTCCACCTTGATGACATCGGCGCCCAGGTCGGCGAGCATCATGCCGGCGCAGGGGCCGGTGATGAAGGTCCCTTGCTCGACCACTTTGATATTCTTGAGCATTCCGTTCATCATTGTTCTTTTCCTGAGCCTTTCCGGCCTTTGTTGTGCCCGTCGGCGGGCGCCGCTCGCCCCCTTGCCGACCCTTCCGCAGTCCGATCCTTGTGGATCTCTTTTCGCTCTGCGAAAGTTTTTTCGGGTTTTATTGTTGCTGCTCGCCCGTGTCGGGTCAAGCCACCGTTGGCACCCATCCTACACCGGGCGCTTGTGTGTTTGCCGGCCATGGCGGTGTCCGCGGCGCTGTGCCGCGGACACCTTCGTTCAGCGAGGCTCGATCAGACGATCGGCTCCATCTGGCCGCCCGTCGGGATGTCCGGATAGGACTGGTTGTCGACGATGACGATGTCATAGCCGCTGCCGTCTTCCTTCAGGCGCCACTGGCCACCCACGAGCGGGGCGGGAGAGACGTTCTTCTGGGCGAACGGCGGCAGGCCTTCGCCGTTCCAGGACACCGGGCCGATGATCGTCTCGGTGTTGGTGGCGGCGATCGAGGCGACCATGGAGTCGCGGTCGTTCGGATCCTCGGCGCGGGCGATCACGTCCAGAGCCACCTCGAAGAGGGCGTGGATGTAGCCGATCGGCTGCGTCCAGGGGCGGCCCGTCGACTGCTCGAAAGCCGAGGCCAGCTCGGAGGCCGACTGCCCGGTGATCGAAGAGGTGAACGGGTGCGACGGCGACCACCAGACCTCGCAGGAGAGGTTGTGGCCTGTGTCGCCCAGCGCCTCGACGGCGGAGGGGAACAGGATCGCACGGCCCATGGTGCAGATCTTCGGCTTGTAGCCCTGCTGGATCGACTGGGTCCAGTAGGTCGTGAAGTCCGGCGGGATCATCAGGCCGGTGATGACGTCGATATTCGCGTTCTGGAACGTCGCGATCTGGCTGGCGAAGCTGTCGGTGCCGTTCGGGAACCGGCCGGGATCGACCAGCTCGTAGCCGTTGGCGGCCAGCACCGGCGGGAAGCCGGCGTTCGGATCGGCGAAGGCGTTGCCGTCGGCATCGTTCGGCCAGAGCGCGCCGACCGTGTTGCCGTGCTCGAGCTGGCCCCACATGTTGAGCGTCACGCCGTAGTAATCGGCGCCACCCCAGAAGAAGTGGTAGGTCCAGTCGAACTGCTCCCAGGTGCTCGGATCGCCCGGGTTGGCCTGACGGCCGACATACCAGGCATCCCAGGGCGCCATGGTCGAGATGCAGGGCTGCTCCTCGATCTCGCACTGGGTGGAGACGGGGTTGGTCGTGTCGGGCGTCGAGGCGACGACCATCAGGTCGACCTCTTCGTCGACGATGAGGTCGAGCGCGACTTCAGCGGCCCGGTTCGGGTTCGACTGGCTGTCGGCGACGATGACTTCGATGTTGTAGCGCGTGCCGTTCACGTCGATGCCGCCGGCAAAGACTTCCTGCAGCTGCTGGATCGTGAAGTTGTCCGCCTCGGCGAAGCCGGCGAGCGGGCCGGATTGCGGCGTGACGTAGCCGATCTTTACGGTGCGCTCCTGCGCATGGACGGCGGGCGCGTAGAGCCCGGCAGCGGCGGCACCACCGGCGGCGGCGGATGTGCCGAGGAACTTGCGGCGCGACAGACCGGGCCGGCGCGGCATGATAAGTCTGGACATGGTTTTCCTCCCTGTTACGGGGCTCCCCCCCGGCGCTCGCGCACGAGCGTTCGGAATGGACGCACCCAGCGTCGTCTTCGTCAACGATATACCAGGGATTGGGGGATGAACCTCCTTCGCCGGTATATTCGTTATGCGAATCCTGATATTAACCCCCTCCCGGGGCTGGTCGGGCCGACGCTCCGAGGCGCCGGCCCAGCCATTGTCAGAGCGTCGCCTTGGCCTTCTTCGGGCCGTCGAGCGGCGGCTCGGTCTTGAGCGTGCCGTCGGGGCGGCGCGGGTTCTCGATCGGGGTCAGCTCGCGCTCGAGACGGGCGCGGAGCGGTTCGACCCGCTTGGAGAGCGCAAGGCGCTCGCCGAGCTCTTCCTTCGGCTGGTCGACGAGGAAGCCGGGGCCCGCCGAGGTCAGCTCGATGATGCCGCCCGGCGTCTGCGCGTAGCAGCTGTCGAAGACGTGGTGATCGTAGATCGGGGTCGTCGGCACCGGGCCGGCGTCCGAATAGTCACGCCAGCCGGCGAGATCCTCGTCGGCATCGAAGGCGAGGTGGTGCCAGACGCCGATGGCGGCTTCCTGGAAGGGCAGGTCTTCCGGCACGGGGGCCGTGTACCAGCGCGACGTCTTGTGGTCGCCTTCCATCTCGAAGCGCTGCATGGCCTCGTTGTAGGTGAAGCCCATATGCTCGGCATAGGGCAGCAGGTCCTTCACGGACACGTTGGAGCGGATGCCCTCGATGCCGGTGATCTGGAACTCGGCCGGGATGTCGGAGGCCGGGAAGGCCAGCGGCTTGTCCGGCGCGTCGGAAACGATGAGCTCGACCTTGTGGTTCTCGAAATCGTGGAACACCAGGCGGCGCGGCACGGTCGGGTTGAGACGGTAGAGCTCCGAGAAGATCTCGTTCTGCGTCAGCCGGTCCATCCAGAAGTCCAGCGCCTCGTTGGAGCGCACGCGCAGGACGGCGGAATGGTGGTTGCCCTTGCCGGCGGGCGCCTTCGGCGCGTCGTTGAACTCGAGGAAGGTCACGACCGAGCCGAGCGAGCCGTCGGTATCGCCGAAATAGGTGTGGTAGCGGAACGTCGTCTCGAAGTTCAGGGTCTTCTTGACGAAGCGCAGCCCCATGATGCGCGACCAGAAGTCCACGTTGGCCACGACATCGCCGGTGATGCCGGTGATGTGGTGGTTGCCGTCGAGCCGCTTGGCCGGCTTGTTGGTCTTGGGTTGTTCAGGCACGTTTGTTCTCCTCCTGCTTTGTTGCGCCGCCTCCGGTGGGTCGAGGCGGCGATTTCTTACGGGGCGAGCTGGTCGACCAGCCGGCCCAGAAGCCTGATTTCCTCCGGCCGCACCATATGTTGCGCGTCGGGGAACATCTCCAGATGCACGTTACCACCCATCTGGCTGAGCACAGCCTCGGTGGCGAGAAAATCTCCGAGAGGCAGCCAGGCGTCGCCCGAGCCCCCGCAGACGATGATCGGCAGATCGGCGAGGTCCCGCTCGGGGAGCGTCCGCTCATTCCGCGCGAGAATCGTGCCGGTGAAGATGGCGGCGCCGGCCGGGCGCTGGCGCCCCGCGATCAGATATTCGGTGACGAGGCAGCCGCCCTGGCTGAAGCCGGCGAGAATCACCCGCTCGGGGCCGAAGCCGCGCTCTGCCGCGGCGGCGAAGGCGCCATCGATGGCGGCGAGCGCCGCGTCGCGCCCGGCCTCGTTCTCGGCCATCGGCGCATCGTAGCGGCCGGGATACCAGATCCGCGCCTCGGCATAGGGCGCGAGCACCCGCAGCCGCTCGGTCAGCTCCGGCGAAAGAAGGCCGGCCATCTCTTCGGGGGAGCCGTCGCGCCCGTGCACCAGGACGAGGACGGCCCTCGCATCCTCCCAAGACGCACCGGATTCGGCGAGCCCGTAGCCTGCCGTCACTCCGCTGCCCGCGCTCATGGCTGCGCTGCCTTGCATGTGTCTTTCCTCCCGTCGGAGTACCCGCATTTTAGGGCTTGTATTTTTCGCCCAGCGAAGCAATATCCGATAGGCGAACATCTTAGGGGAGGAGAAAGACATGTCAAGCGTTCTGGATGTGGGACGGATCGACGAGAAGGAATTCAACTCGGCCATAGCCCGCGGCTTCGCGGTGCTCGAGTGCTTCGACCAGACGCACACCGAGATGACCCTCTCCCAGGTTGCGGCCCGCACCAACCTGTCGCCGGCCACGGCGCGCCGCTGCCTCTATACGCTGCGCGTCCTTGGCTATGTCCGGCAGGACGGGCGCAAATTCACGCTCGGCGCGCGGGTGCTGTCGCTCTCGTCCTCCTACATGCGGTCGAGCCAGATCGACGAGTTCCTGCTGCCCGAGGTGCGCAGCCTGGTGGAGGCGTTTGGCGATGCCGCCTCCGTGGCGATTCTCGATGACGGCATGGCGCTCTATCTCGCGCATACGACCCGGCAGAGCGCGGTGCGACCCACCGCCGCAGTCGGCGTGCGCTATCCGGCCCATGCGACCTCGCTCGGCAAGGTGCTGCTGGCCAATGCCGATTCCGTCACGCTGAACCGCTATGTCGGCCAGGCCCCCTTCACGCCGCTGACGGACCGGACGCTGACCGGCAAGAAGGAGCTCCTGGCCAACCTGCAGGAGGTCAAGCGGCTGGGCTACGCCATCGCCGTCGACGAGCTCGACTATGGAATCGCCTCGATCGCCTGCCCGATTCTCGATGCCGAGGGTCAGGTGGTGGCCGCCATCAATTCCTCCGGCTTCTCCGGGCGGCTGACGAAGACGATTCTCATTGAGGAGCGTCTGCCGCGGCTTCTGCAGGCCTCGCGGAACATCACCGCGAAACTCTCGCAATATCCGGTGCTGGTGCGCACGGCGCTCTCGCCGCAAAGTGCCCAGCGCGTCGGCCCGATCTGAGGGCCGCCGTCGCCCGGACGAGGGCGACCTTCATCATCGCCCCGAAGGGGGCGCCACACCATCCACGCCCCGACGAGGGCGCCACTTCGAGGGAGGACCCAATGACGAAGATTCTTGTGCTCTACTATTCGAGCTACGGCCATATGGAGGCCATGGCCCATGCCGCCGCCGAGGGCGCGCGCGAGACCGGCGCCGAGGTCACCGTGAAGCGCGTGCCCGAGCTGATGCCCGAAGAGGTGGCGCGGAACGCCCATTACAAGCTCGACCAGGAGGCCCCCGTCCTCACCGATGTGTCCGAGCTGGCGGAATATGACGGCTTCATCTTCGGCATCTCCACCCGCTTCGGCATGATGGCCAGCCAGCTCAAGAACGTGCTCGACCAGACCGGCGGGCTCTGGGCCACGGGCGCGCTGGTCGGCAAGGTCGCCGGCGTCATGTCCTCCACCGCCTCGCAGCACGGCGGGCAGGAGTTCGCGATCATCTCGACGCAGGTGTCGCTGGCGCACCACGGCATCATCTCGGTGCCGCTCGGCTACGCCTATGCCGACCAGATGGGGACGGACATGATCCGTGGCGGCTCGCCCTACGGCATGACCACGACGACGCTTTCCGACGGCTCCCGCCTGCCGAGCGAGCAGGAGCTCGACGGCGCCAAGTGGCAGGGCCGCTACCTCGCCGGGATCGCCGCCAAGCTCCACGGCTGAGTTCGGCGGCTGGGCTCCGCGGCCGAGCGCCGCAGCCACGCTCGCTGCCCGGGCCCGACGGCTCAGCCGGGCGCCCAGGCCGCCGCGGCCCCTCGATGGGGCTGCGGCGGCCCCTCCCCCACCCCTCCCCCCTGAAGGCTTGACAAGCCGCGTATCGGTTTGTGACAATTCGCTATGCGGAGAATTTTTCGCTAGGCGAACATATCGCCGCAAAGGGAGGAAAATCGAATGAAACTGGACCTGACTCTCAAGTCAGCACTGCTCGGCTGCGTCTTCATCGGCGCCGGCGCCACCACCGCTCTTTCGCAGGACAGCGTCGGCCGCGGCGCTCCGATGGCCAACCAGCAGGACGAGCCCGTCGTCGGCGCCGGCACCGGCGGCGCGTTCCATGGCGAGTTCATCGCCGCGCGCAACGGCGATGTGCCCGAGGGCGTCGAGCCGCTCGAGGTGGACATCTTCACCTCGGAGGATTTCTACGCCGATGAAGAGCTCTGGAGCGATCCGCGCTACTTCCGCTGCAACTCGCCGATGGGCCTCGAAAGCCAGTGGGGCGGCTACGGCTCTCCGATCATCGGCGACAACCCGCCCGGCTCCGGCGCCTGGGGCTTCTGCGATGCCGACTATCCCGTCGAGAACATCGTCAGCCCCTACGGCTTCGCCACCGCGCAGGAGCATTACGAGGCGCTTCTCGCCGAGACCGAGGCCAATGGCGGGCCGACCGAATACTCGCGCGACAACATGCCGCCCGACTGGGACGGCCGCTACAACGATTCCTCCGAGAACTGGTTCTGGGGCCGCATCATCCAGACCTCGACGGAGCTGCAACTCCTGACGCCGGAGTACCAGAAGCGCGCCGTGCAGATGCACTACCACCAGGCGAACACCAACGCCGCCCAGTGGCAGTCGCAATATTGCTGGCCCGAAGGGTTCCTGCGCCGCTGGCACGAACATGCCGTGCGCGATCACCAGGTTCTGGTGACGCCCGACATGGTGCAGATCCTCACCGGGGTGGCCGACAACATCCTCACGCAGATCTTCATCGGCCGCGAGTTCAACATGGAAGGCGCCGTGCCGCGGCTCGGCCAGGACGTGCCGCGCTGGTATGGCGAGACCATCGGCTTCTGGGATGGCGAGACGCTCATCACCTGGACCTCGAACATCCAGGGCTGGACGGTTCACGCCGGCTTCGAGTTCTCCAACTCGATGCAGACGGTCGAGATCTACAACGCCAACTACAATGACGCCGGCGAAGTCACTGGCATCCATCACGAGGCGATCTTCTACGATCCCGAAGCGCTGGTGGAGCCGATCCGCATGGTTCGCGACCTCGAGCGCATCGGCCAGCTCGATGACACCGATCCCTATATCTACGTGAACTGCGTGCAGACCATCTTCCCGCAGGACGGCATAGCCACGCCGATCTCGCCCGGTACGGTGATCGAATACCGCGTGCCGGACATGTACGGCCGGCCCTGGTCGACGATCTGGGAAGAGTTCTTCGAAGAAGGCATGACCCGGCCGGAGGCCGAGGGCCTGTTCGGCTTCGACTGATCCAGACGACGCGGGGCCCGGAGGAGACTTCGGGCCCCGATTCCATTTTGGCGGGGCGCCCTTGGGGGCTATCCTCGCATTCGCGTCCGGGCGGCGCGGCATCGGGAGGGTGCCGCCCGCCCGCCCATCCGGACCCCGCAGGGGCCGGAGGACAGGGAACGCTCTGGAGGAGGACCAGGACATGATGATCAAAAAACCCACGGCGCGGCTGGCGCTGGCTGGGGCCCTTCTGGGGACCCTTGCCGGCCCGGGCTTCGCACAGGACAACGGCACGCAAAGCGTCGGCCGCGGCTGGCCGGTGAGCGAGATGGAGGCCACCGAGATCGGCATGGGCATCCACGGCCAGCCGGGCGACATCGCCGCATCCGGCGGCGCGGCACCCGAGGGCATCGAGCCCCTGCCCGTCGATCTCTTCACCACCGAGGATTTCTATCAGGACGCCGAGCTCTGGAGCGATCCGCGCTACTTCCGCTGCAACTCGCCCGTGGCGCTCGATGCGCAATGGGGCGACTACCCCGGCACGCCGGCCGTCATCCAGAATGACGACCCGGCTACCGGCACCTGGGGCTCCTGCGATCAGGACTACCCGCGCGAGGACATGGTCTCTCCCTATCCGTTCACCACGGCGGAGGAGCATTACAACGCTCTGATGGCAGAGACGGTCGCCAACGGCGGCCCGACCGAGATGACGCCCGAGACGCTGCCCTTCGAGTGGAACGGCACCTATCTGCGCAACATCTGGCTGGACTTCCTCGTCCGCACCGGGCGCGACCCGGACGTGACCTTCCGCGACGAATACCAGGAGCCGCCGCAGTGGATCATGGGCTTCAACGCCCAGATGTCGACGATGCTGAGCCTCGTCACACCGCTCTACCAGCAGCGCTGGGTACAGCAGATGTACCACCAGGTGCAGAGCCACGCCCCGCAATGGTCGGCCCAGTACTGCCGGCCGGAGGGCTTCATGCGCATGTGGTCCGAGCCCGGGCTCGGCTACATGGACGTGACGGTCTCGATGGACCGGGTGCAGTTCCTCGCCGACGGCGCCGACAACGTCGTGCGCAACGTCAACTTCAGGCGGGAGTTCGACACCTCGGGCGCCGTGCCCCGCCTCGGCGCCGATGTGCCCCGCTGGTTCGGCGAGACAATCGGCTACTGGGACGGCGAGGCGCTGATCACCTGGACGAGCAACATCCAGGGCTGGTTCACGCATTCGAGCTGGGAATTCTCGAACCAGCTTCAGACCATCGAGATCTGGACCCCGGTGCGCGTCGATGGCGCCTTCGTCGGCCTCCAGCAGGAGACGATCTTCTACGATCCCGAGGTCTTCGTCGAACCCGTCCGCTCGGTGCGGATCTTCGTGCGCCAGAAGGGCCTGAGCGAGGGGAATCCCTACGCCTATGTCCGCTGCGTGCAGACCATCTTCGAGGTGGACGGCCGCCCGCAGCCGCTCGCGCCGGGGACGACCATCGACTACACGGTCGAGGATTTCTACGGCCGGCCCTGGGCCGCGGTCTGGGAGCGCCACTTCGAGGACGGCATGGAGCGCCCCGAAGGCGGCGACGCGCTCTTCGGGTTCGACTGATCCATGCGGGCATCACGCCCCCTGACACTCGGCATGGCGGCGGCTCTCGCCGCCCTGCCGCTTGCCACCCTGCCACTTGCCGCCAGCGCCCAGCCCGTGCCCGGCATCGCGGCGGAGCATGGCGAGATCGCCGTCTGGCCGATCCGCCATGCCTCGCTCGTGCTCCAGCTGCTCGGCACGGCGCTCTATGCCGATCCGGTCGGCGGCGCCGCGCTCTACGAGGGCCTGCCGCCCCCGGCGCTGATCCTCATCACCAACGGCCATGGCGACCATCTCGACCCCGAGACGCTCACCGCCCTCGCCGCCCCCGGCGTGCCGGTCGTGGCGCCCGCGGGCCTCGCCCTGCCGGAGGGGCTTACCGCCCATCCGATGGCGGCCGGCGACAGACTGACCCTCGCGGGGGCCCAGATCGAGGCCATCCCGGCGGAGAACACCTCCGAGGGGCGCCTGCATCACAACCCGCCCGGCACCGGGCTCGGCTACGTGATCACGCTGGACGGCGCCCGCATCTACATCGCCGGCGACACCGAGGCGACGGAGGCGATGCTCGCCCTCACCGGCATCGACGCCGCCTTCCTGCCGATGTCCTGGCCCGACACCATGTCGCCCACCGAGGCGGCGGCGGCGGCGGAGGCCTTCCGCCCCGCCGTGGTCTATCCCTACCACTACTGGGGCAACGACATCTGGAACTTCTCGGCGGTGGTCGAGGCCGCGACCGACATCGACGTGAGGGTCGCCAATTGGTACTGACGCTCGCCCTCCTCCTCGCGCTTCTCGCGCCCGCCGCCTCGGCCCATGGCGTCGCTGGCGGCGATGCGGAGTTCATGGCGGCGACGACCGGGGCCGACATCCTGCCTTACGTCTATCTCGGCGCGAAGCACATGGTGACGGGCACCGATCACCTGCTGTTCCTCGTGGGCGTGATCTTCTTCCTCTACCGGCTCCGCCACATCGCGCTCTACGTGACGCTCTTCTCCATCGGCCATTCGGTGACGCTGCTCTTCGGGGTGCTCTCGGGCATCCACGTCAATGCCCATCTGGTCGATGCGATCATCGGGCTCTCGGTCATCTGGAAGGCGCTCGACAATCTCGGCGCGTTTCGGCGGCTGGGGATGGAGCCCGGGCAGAAGGCGCCGGTGCTGATCTTCGGGCTGTTTCATGGCTTCGGGCTCGCCACCAAGCTGCAGGCGGTGGGGCTCTCGGGCGACGGGCTCGTCGCCAACATGCTGGCGTTCAACGTGGGGGTGGAGCTCGGGCAGATCCTCGCGCTGTCGCTCGTCCTGGCGCTGATGGCGCTCTGGCGGCGGGCGCCGGCCTTCCCGCGGCAGGCGTGGGCGGCGAACCTCGTGCTCGCCGGGGCGGGGCTGGTGCTCTTCGAGATGCAAATGGTCGGCTTCCTTCAGGAGATCGCGGCATGAGGCTTCTTCCCCAGCTCGGGCTCACGGCCCTCGTCGCGACGGCGGTCACCGTGGCCTTCGTCCTGCCGGCGGAATACGGGATCGACCCGACCGGCCTCGGCGCCGCCACCGGGCTCACCCGGCTGGACGCCCCGCAGGAGATCCGGGTCGAGCCGGTTGCCAATGTGCCGTTCGAGATCGCCCGCCCGCACGAGACGCCCTACCGGGAGGACACGATCATGGTCCGCGTCGGCGGGCTCGACGAATTCTACGGGCAGATCGAATACAAGCTGACGATGCAGGCGGGAGATACCCTCCTTTATTCCTGGTCCTCGCCGGAGGAGCTCTATTACGACTTCCACGGCCATGCGGACCCGGAGGCACATGCCGAAGGCGCGAGCGACGGGCCGATGGAGGTCATGACCTATGCCACCGGCCGCGCCTTTGAGGCCTCCGGCGTGCTGACCGCGCCGATCGACGGCATCCACGGCTGGTTCCTGGCGAACCGCAAGATGGAGCCGGTGATGATGGAGCTGCATCTCGCCGGCTGGTACGAGCTCGGCCCCGGTCTGATCTCCCTCACCCGGCGGGAATGACGCGGGAGTGAGGCGGGCCCCCGGGGCCCCAGATTTCGCTGGGCGCAAGCCCACCTGATCCACGACGCGTGCGGCGCGCCGCGCCTATGGTCGCATCTCGAGATTTTCATTTTTCCGTTCAATAACAAAGACTTGAGCGATCAGTTTTCCGCCGGCCCGCCTTGACAGCCGCCCCGCCCCCTGCCTATCCTGATTTCGCCAACCGGAGGAAACTTCGCTCTGCGAAGTCCCGGACGAGGGGACAGGATTGGCAAACGAGATTCTAGGGAGGATCCACATGACTATGACCAAGGCCCTCGGCAGGATCGCCCTGCCGGCCACCGCCGCCGCGGCCCTGATGGCCGCCTCGGGCGCCTTCGCGCAGGAGGTCCCGGCGATGCCGGAGGTCTCCGGCCCCATCGCCACCACGCTCGGCGACATGGCCCACCCCAGCCGCCGCGGCCCGACGCTCGGGCAGAACCCGCCGATGGACTGGCCCGCCGACCGCGAGCCGGCCTTCTTCGACTATGTCGAGGATGAGTTCTTCATCACCGGCGAAGCCAACGGCGCGCCCTACACGACGCGCTTCGTCTTCCGCCACCCGGCGGATCCCGAGGCCTTCTCGGGCTATGTCTCCATCGAGACGCTGCACCCGGCGCAATCCGCGCAGATGTGGATGGCGTCCCGCGTCGGCGGCATGATGAACGGCCACGGCTACGTCGAGGTCGTCAACACGCCCGGCCTCATCGGCTCGCTGCAGGCCTACAACCCCGGCCGCTACGCCGACCTCGCCATCGAGGGCGCCGTGACCGAACAGGGCCAGCCCGACCCGGCGCAGAACGAGATCATCGCCCAGATCGCCAACCTCGTGCAGGTGGCCAACCCGCTCGGCGACGACTGGAACGCCGAGTATCTGGTGATGTCCGGCGCCTCCGCCACCTCGCGGACGGCCATGAACTTCATGGAAGCCGAGAACGGCGCCAATGCCTGGCAGGCCGAGGACGGCTCGCCGATCATCGACGCCATGTATGTCTGGGATACCGACGGCCCGACGCAGGAGGTGCTCGACAGCACCTATTCCGTCCCCGTCATCATCCTGTCGACCGAGACGGAGTTCATGGACGGCCCGCGCGTCTTCGCCGAGGACAGCGACGAGGAGGGCAGCCAGTTCCGCCTCTACCAGGTCGCCGGCATGCCGCATCTCGAGAGCCGCGAGATGTACGAGGCGGGCTGGAGCGACTGCACCGACCCGATCGACGACTTCTGGTACAACGCCATGGTCTTCCAGGGCCTCGACTGGATGTACGACTGGCTGGCCGAGGGCGAAGCCCCGCCGATGGCCGACAAGATCCAGTACGAATCCGAGGAGGTCGACGCCGCCATCGTCCGTGACGAATACGGCAACGCCATGGGCGGCGTGCGCTCGCCGCAGGTCGAGGTCCCGCGCGAGACCTTCACCACGCCCAATGCCGGCGGCTTCGTCTGTACGCTGATGGGCATCTCCGTGCCGCTCGACGCCGAGACCCTCGGCGGGCTCTACACCTCGCCGGGCGACTACCGCGCCCAGCTCACCGAAGCCACGGTCGAGCTGATCGAGGACGGCTGGTTCCCCGAGGAATACCTCTTCGAGATCGAGGAAGAGGTCGAGCGTTACGCCGAACAAGTGGGCGCGATGTAAGCGCCCCTTCCGAGATCACCGTCCCTTCTCCGGGGCGGTGGTTCCCCCCGAGAGCGGCCCCGTCGGAGCGATCCGGCGGGGCTATTCGTTCGGGGGGGGGAGCGTTGGGGGTGTGTGTTCGGGGGGCCTCAGGTCAGGGCGCAGGCGGCAGGCCGAGCAGCGCCTCCGAGCGCTCCCAGAGCGCGCGGGCCAGCGCTGGGTCGTCATCGCCCCGCACCGTCCATTCCTTCGTGCCGGAGAGGAAGGCGCCCGGCGGCCAGTCGGCCCCCGCACGCCCCTCCACGAGCGCGGCCAGCCGCGCGCCGCCATCCTCCGGTGCCGAAAGGAACAGGCGAACCAGTCGGCTCGACGCCATGAACCGGAAGAAGCTGGAGGTGGAAGAGGCGAAGTTCGTCGCCAGCACGCCGGGATGGAAGGCCACGGCGTTCAGCCCCTCCTCGTGGTAGCGGCGGTGAAGCTCGCGGGTGAAGAGCACATTGGCCATCTTGCTCGTCGCATAGCTGCGTGTGGCGCTCGTGCCCTCCGGCTTCGCGAAGCTGTCGAGATCGAGCCGCGGCGCCGACTTGGCATAGGCGCTGGCCGTCTGGATCACGCTGGCGCCGTTCTCGATGAGCCCGGGCAGGAGCAGCGAGGTCAGAAGGAAGGGCGCGAGGTGATTGACCTGGATGGTCTTGTCGAACCCGTCCTCCGTCGTCTCGCCGCCGTTGAAGATGCCGCCGGCATTGTTGGCGAGAACGTCGATCGGCCCATAGGCAGCCAACTCGTCCGCCAGCCGCCGCACATCGATGAGCCGGGCATAATCGGCGAGATGGTAGGGGGCACCGAGCTCGGCGGCGACGCGGGCCGTCTTCTCCGGCGACCGGCCGACCAGCACGAGCCGGTGACCGGCGGCCGCGAGCTGCCGCGCTGCCGCGGCGCCGATGCCGTCGCTGGCGCCGGTGAGGATGATCGTGCGGCGCATGGCTTTCTCCTGCATCGGACCGAGGTGGGGGTCTCGCCGCAGGGTTGCAAGGGCGCGGCGCGAGCGCAATGGGGCAGGGCCTCCGCCCTGCCCCACCCGCGATGTCGCGCTCAGGGGGCCGCCGCGCGCGCAGCGGCCGGCCCGCTCACTTGCCGTCGTAGCTGATCGCCTGATCGGCGTGGTTCGACATGATGAAGCCGATGGAACGCTGCGATTCCTCGAAGAGATGCGCCACAAGCCCCGCGGCGCGGGCGAGGAGCGGCACGCCCTTCATCGCCTCGATCGGCCAGCCCGCATCGAGCATCGCCGCCGGGATCGCGCCCGAGACGTTGATCGGCAACGGCCGGTTGATGATCTTCGGCGCGTGCTCGGCCAGGCATTCGAGCACGGCGAAATACTCGCCCTTCACGCCCAGCCGCTCGGCCTCGGCGGCCAGCGCATGGGCGCGGGGGTCGCCGTCCGAATGCTGCGGATGGCCGAGCCCGGGGACCTTCTTCTTCGCGGCCTTGAGGCCTTCGAGGCTCTCGATGCAGACCTCGTCGAGCGAGCGGCCGGAGCTCTTCCACTCCTTATGGACCTCCACCAGATAGCGCCCGGCCACCTCGGAGGAGCCGGCGACGACCGTCCCCATGCCGAGGAGACCGGCGGAAATGGCGCCCTGCCAGGCGTCCGGCCCGGCGGCGAGCGTCATCCGCGCGGCCTGCACGGAGGGCACGAGCCCGTGTTCGGCGATGGCGACGAGGCAGGCGTCGGTCATGCCGCGCTGCGCCTCGGTCGGCTTGTCGCCGAGGACGAGCAGCCAGAAGTAGTCGGTGAAGCCGATCTTGCCGATCAGCTCCGAACACAGGTCGAGCCCGCGCACGGTGACGCTTTCGGCATCCGAGGCACAGATGGCCGTAAACGCTTGATCCTGCTTGCCAATGCGCATGTCTTCCTCCCCATTTTTCGTTTGGCGAAAATCTTTTCTCGTTGCGAAAGATGACGGGCCGAGGCGGGGAAGTCAAGCTGACCCGCCGCTGGCGGGCCCGCCGCCGCCATGGCAGACTGGCGCCGGAGGGCCGGATCGGGCCCCCTGGGGGGAGCGCATCCGATGGCAGGCAGATTGAGCGGCAAGCGGGCGCTGGTGACGGCGGCGGGCCAGGGCATCGGCCGCGCGACGGCGCTGGCCATGGCCGGCGAGGGGGCCGACGTGCTGGCGACCGACGTGAACGCGGAGGCCCTCGCCACGCTCGACGGGCTCGCGACGCGCCGGCTCGACGTCACCGACCGCGAAGCCGTCACCGCCCTCGCCGCCGAGATGACGCCCGATGTCCTTTTCAACTGCGCGGGCGTCGTCGCCCATGGCACGATCCTCGAGTGCGACGAGGAGCAATGGCAGAGCACGCTAGAGCTCAACCTCACCGCCATGTACCGGATGTGCCGGGCATTCCTGCCCGGGATGATCGCCGCCGGCGGCGGGTCGATCCTCAACATGTCCTCCGTCGCCTCCTCGGTCATCGCGGCGCCGGCGCGCTTCGCCTATGGCGCCAGCAAGGCCGGGGTCATCGGGCTGACGAAGAGCATCGCCGCCGATTTCGTGACCGCCGGCATCCGCGCCAATGCCATCTGCCCCGGCACGGTGGAAAGCCCCTCGCTGCAGGCGCGGCTGGACGCGACGGGAGACGCCGCCGCCGCCCGCGCCGCCTTCACCGCCCGCCAGCCGATGGGCCGTATCGCCCGGCCGGAAGAGATTGCGGCGCTGGCCGTCTGGCTCGCCTCTGACGAGAGCGCCTATGTCACCGGCGTCGCGCATGTGATCGACGGCGGCTGGGCGAACATGTGATATGGAACCGTCCGGGCCGCGCTCGCGCTATTCGCCGAAGATGACATGAAAGGACTCGCCATGCTTCGCCTCTCCTTCGCCGCCCCGCTTCTCGCCCTGTCGCTGGCCGCCTGCACGCCGCCGCCTCAGGATGTGCCCCCGGCCGAGGATCTCGAGGCCTGCGGCGCCGTCGAGAGCCAGGCGCTGCTCGGCGCTACCAAGGCCGAGGCCGAGGCCGCGCTCGCGGCGCGGGTGGCCGATGGCACGGCGCGGATCCTCGAGCCCGACGCCATCATCACGGAGGAGTTCATGGCCGGTCGGCTCAACGTGCTGCTGGACGAGGCCGGCGTGGTCACCCGGGTCTCCTGCGGATGAGCCTCCGGCGGCGCCCCCGGCTCGCGCTTCTGGCGCCCGCCGTGCTCCTCGCGCTCGCCGGCTGCGCGGGGGGCGGGGGGCCGCTCGGCGGTGCCGGTGGCGCCGCCATCCCCTCCGGCCCGCCCCTGCCCGAGGTCGATACCTGCAACGCCGGCGCCCATGCCGGGCTCATCGGCCAGGACAGGCGCGCGCTCGAGCGGGTGCTGATCCTCTCCCCCGTGCAGGTCCTCGACCCCGGCGACCGGCCGAGCGCCGACGTGATCCCGGCACGGATCGACTTCCATATCGAACCGGCGGTCGAGGGCCCGGGGCGGATCGCCCGGATTTCCTGCGGCTGAGGGGGAAAGGGCTCCAGGCAGCGCGCCCCCGTCACGGGTGGGGGCAAAGATGAAAGGGGCACGCTGCCTGTCGCCTGACCCTCTCTTGCCCGCCGAACGCGGCAGATTCGCGGCGCGCCCGGGTGGAGATTCCGGCTTTCCCGAGGTCTTTGAGGATAACCGCCCGCTCACCATGACGGGCCGGCCTTGATTTTCGCTGCCGCGAGCGCAAGTCTGGGCGCATGAACATGGCGCCGCCCGGTCAGAGCTTCCTCATCACCGCCGATCAGGTGTCGTTTCACCGCACGGAGCTCGGGCCCATCCTGTCGCTCTACGGCCGCATGGTCGCCGCCGGCGAATGGCGCGACTACGGGATCTCCTGCCTCCGCGAGGTCGCCGTCTTCTCCGTCTTCCGCCGCACCGCCGAACATCCGGTCTACCGGATCGAGAAGCGCCCCCGGCTGCGCCTCCGTCAGGGCCAATATGCGGTGCTCGGGCCGGAAGGTCAGGTGCTCAAGCGCGGCAACGATCTCGCCCAGGTCCTGAAGGTGCTGGAGCCGCGGCGGCTGAGGGTCGTCGACTAACAACGTCAGCGCGGGTCGAGAGCGCAGGAGCGAGGGGCTGTCTGCCCCTCGCGCTCCCCGAAGGCGAGCGCGCCGCTAGAGCCGGCGCCGCGCGATCACCGGCCCGCTGCCCTTGGCGAGAATGCGCGCCTCGGCCTCGGCCGTGGGCTCGATCGCCACCTCCATGTGATGGGCATTGGCGTGGATCATCCGGGTCTCGTCCAGCGCCATGGCGACATGGCCCTCCCAGAAGATCAGGTCGCCCCGCTGCTGCGCGCCGGTGGCGGGGGCGCCCAGCGCCTCCTGCTGATCGCTGTCGCCCGGGCAGGGGATGCCGCAGGCGAGGAGCGCCATCTGGACGAGGCCGGAGCAATCCACCCCATAGGCGGAATTGCCGCCCCAGAGATAGGGCGTGCCGATCAGAAGCTCGGCGACGGCGGCGGGGTCTGTCTCCGGCTCGTCCAGCGGGGCGAGATGCGGCGCGGGCACGTAGTAGCAGCCGGGCTTGGTGTCGAGCTCGGGGTCGTACTCGCGGAAATCCGCGATCTCCGCCCAGCGGACGCCGCTCTTGTCTTCATGGGTGTTGAACACCTCCACCCGCGCGCCGAAGGAGAGGAGGAGCGGCTCGTCCGGCGCCTTCAGATCGGGCTGACCGAAGGCGTAGCTCCGTGCCACGCGCACCCGGTGGGTGGGGGTCTGGCGGCCGGTCTCGCCGAGGTGCTCGCAGCGGATCCAGCCGGGATAGCTGTCCCGCTCGGCCTCGCCGAAGGACCAGCCGTCCTCCCGGCGGAGCTCGCGAAAGCCCTCGCCGAAGACCAGCTCGCGGAGCCGGGCGCGGCCGTGCTCGGACATCAGCCCGGCAACGGACTGGCGGACGAGCATGGCCCGGGGGATGGACCCGGGGGCGCTCACCCGAGCAGCTCCGGCAGCGCCGCGAAGAGCGCCCGCCAGCCCTGGCCGGCGCCGCCGACGGGGCGGGCGGGGGCGGCAGTCGCCGTCCAGCCGTAGATGTCGAAATGCATGTAGCGCTCCGGCGCGAAGCGGCGGAGGAAGAGCGCGGCGGTGATCGAGCCCGCCATGCCGCCCTTCGGCGCATTGTCGAGATCGGCGATGCCGGGCTCGATCAGCGTCTCGTAGGGCTCGTGGAACGGCAGGCGCCAGACCGGGTCGGCGACCCTTGCGGCGGCGGCGGAGAGCGCCGTCGCCAGCGCATCCTCGCTCGCATAGAAGGGCGCGAGGTCGGGGCCGAGCGCCACGCGGGCGGCACCGGTGAGCGTGGCCATCGAGATGGTCAGCGCCGCCGGATCCTCCGCCGCCAGCGCCAGCGCATCGGCCAGCACCAGCCGCCCCTCGGCATCGGTGTTGTTGATCTCGACCGTGAGTCCGTTGCGCGCCGTCAGCACGTCCTGCGGGCGGAAGCTGTCGGCGGAGACGGCATTCTCCACGGCCGGGATCAGCACGCGAAGGCGGATCTTCTGCCCCGTCGCCATGATGAGGCTGGCGAGGCCGAGGACGTTGGCCGCGCCGCCCATGTCCTTCTTCATCAGGCCCATGGATGCGGCGGGCTTCAGGTCGAGCCCGCCGGTGTCGAAGCAGACGCCCTTGCCGACGAGGGTCAGCGCCGGCCCCTCGCTGCCCCAGGTGAGCTCGATCAGCCGCGGCGCCCGCGCCTCGGTCGCCGCCCGGCCGACGGCGTGGATCATCGGGAAGTTCTCTTCGAGGAGCTTGGCGCCCGTGGTCGCAGCGACCTTCGCCCCGTGCTTCTCGCCCAGCGCCCGGACGGCGGCCTCCAGCTCCGCCGGGCCCATGTCGGCGGCGGGGGTGTTGATGAGATCGCGGACCAGCGCCTCCGCCTCCGCCGTCGCCTCGATGAGGGCGGCGTCGACGCCCTCGGGCGCGACCAGCGCCGCCTTGGGCGCGGCGGCGGATTTGTAGCGGGTGAAGCGGTAGCCCTCGAGCAGCCAGCCGAGCGCGAATTCGGTGAGGTCGGTGCCCTCCGGCGCCGAGGCGACGGCGAAGATCCCCTCCGGCAGGCGGCGGCGGGCGGCAGCGGCGAGAAAGCGGCCGCGGGCGCGCGCCTTGGAATCGCCGAGGCCGACGAGCGCGCCGGCGGGGGCGCCTCCCTCGCCCGGCAGCAGCAGCACCTCGCCCGCCTTGCTGGCAAAGCCCGCGCCGCGCGCCCAGTCGGCGGCGGCCTTCGGCAGGGCGGCGAGGCCCTCCTCCAGCGCCTCGGGCGCGAGGAGGGTCAGCGGCAGGGCTTTGTCGGTGGGGGCGGCGAAGGTGAGGGGCATGGGGGCTCCGGGGGGCAGTGAAGACTGCCGCCACCCTAGCCCGGCGCCGGCGGCCCGCAAGGGCAGCCCGGCGTCAGCTTCGGCGGAGGAGCGTCACAGGCCCGGGAGCGGGCCGGCGACAGGGGTCAGAGATCCGAGATCCGCACGGCGCCGATGCTCTGCACGGCGCTCTGCGCCAGGCGCTCGAGCCGCGCGAAGGTCGCCGCGAGCGCATGCGGGTCGAGCCCGTCGGCGCAATTGGCGAGGTTGGCGGCGGCGCGGCGGAGCGTGCGCATGCCGATCTGCAGCGCCAGCACCTCGATGCGGCGGCCGAAGCGCGCCAGCGTGGCGTTGTCGCCCATCTCCTGCGCGGCGCGGGCCGAGGCGGTGAGATAGGCGAGATCCTCGCGCGTGCGGCGGAGGAGATCGGCGGTCAGCTGCGGGCCGAGCCCGCCTTGCAGGCGCAGCAGCGGGGCCGGGTCGATCCGGGCGACTTCACTGGGGTCGATCCAGCTCACCTGAGCGGGTTTTCTGGCCGGCTGGGGCATGGCGTGGCTCTGCATCATCTCTCTCACCTCACTCTCGACGACCTCTTTTGAGCGGCAATTGTGTCGAAGTTATTGAATGAGTGAGGCAAGCTCGGTCTTTAATGCGCGCAATTGATGCCGATCCGCCCTCGCGCTAGATACTGTCTCATGATCGAGACCGAACCGCTCCCCGAGTATCTCGTCCGCCGCTATCACGGCTGGAAGGCCACGACCTATGCCGAGAACCGCGCCTGGTACCGGCGCCTCGCGGCTGAGGGGCAGCGGCCGCGGGCGATGGTCATCTCCTGCTGCGACAGCCGCGTGCATGTCACCTCGATCTTCGGGGCCGATCAGGGGGAGTTCTTCATCCACCGCAACATCGCCAATCTCGTGCCGGCCTTCGCGCCGGACGGCGACCACCACGGGACCTCGGCGGCGGTGGAATATGCGGTGACGCATCTCGGCGTGACGCAGATCGTGGTCCTCGGCCATTCCAACTGCGGCGGCGTCGAGGGCGGGCATGCCATGTGCTCCGGCCAGGCGCCTGACCTCGAGGAGAAGACGAGCTTCATCGGCCGCTGGCTCGACATCCTCCGCCCCGGCTACGAACGGGTGAAGGACAGGATCGGCGGCGAGCAGGGCATGATCGCGCTGGAGCATGAGGCGGTGCTGGTGAGCCTCGAGAACCTCATGACCTTCCCCTTCGTGAAGGAGGCGGTGGAGGCCGAGCGGCTGAGCCTGCACGGGCTCTGGACGCATATCGGCGAGGGCGGGCTGCACCAGTATGTCAGCGCGACGGGGACCTTCGAGCCGGTCTGAGACGGGCGCTGCGGCGTCAAGGCTTTGGTAACCATGACCGGCCAGTCTGGGCGGCATGGGACAGGTGACCTTGGCGATTCCCGACGATCTTCACAGGGCTGCCGTCCGGCTGGCAGCGGCGGAGGGGCTGAGCCTCGATGCCTGGATCGGGAGGGTGTTGGCGCAGCACCTCTCGCACGAGGCGGATGACCCGGCCGAGGCGCGCATCCGGGCGCTCAAGGAGCGCCTTGCGCCCGTCATCAAGGGCGCGAGGAGCTGGGAAGAGCTGCAAGCCCGTCTGATGCGGCTCGGCTTCGCGCTTCGGGGCACCGGGGGCGGCGGCTACGCGCTTTTTCATCATCCCACCGGCGGCAAGATCGTGCGCGCCTCCCGGCTCGGGATGCGACATGCGCGGCTCGAACGGCAGTTCGGCCGCCCCCTCCCCGGCCCGGGTTTGCGCCCCGGCGCCCTGCCGCAGGAAGAGGAGGAAGATATCGTTCTGATCGAGCCCGATTGGTGAGGTTGTCCGGGGCCGCCCGTCTGGCCGGCCCCGCCTGATCACTCAGCCCTTCTTCAGGCACTCCCGCCCGAGGAGCTCGGCGATCTGCACGGCGTTGAGCGCCGCGCCCTTCCTCAGGTTGTCGGAGACGCACCAGAAGTTCAGGCCGTTATCGATCGTCGAATCCTGGCGGATGCGGCTGATATAGGTCGCGAAATCGCCGACGCATTCGATCGGCGTCACGTAGCCGCCGTCCTCGCGCTTGTCGACGACCATGATGCCCGGCGATTCCCGCAGGATGTCGCGGGCCTCGTCCTCGTCGAGGAAATCCTCGGTCTCGATGTTGATCGATTCCGAATGGCCGACGAAGACCGGCACCCGCACGCAGGTGGCCGTCACCTTGATCTTGGGATCGACGATCTTCTTCGTCTCCGCCACCATCTTCCACTCTTCCTTGGTCTCGCCGGAGTCCATGAAGACGTCGATATGGGGGATGACGTTGAAGGCGATCTGCTTGGTGAACTTCTTCGGCGGCTTGCTGTCGGTCGGGTTGTAGATGCTCTTCGTCTGGTCCCAGAGCTCGTCCATCCCCTCCTTCCCGGCGCCGGAGACGGACTGGTAGGTCGAGACCACCACCCGCTTGATCGTCGCGCGGTCGTGCAGCGGCTTCAGCGCCACCACCATCTGCGCCGTGGAGCAGTTGGGGTTGGCGATGATGTTCTTCTTGGAATAGCCGTGCACGGCCTGGGGGTTCACCTCGGGCACGATCAGCGGCACGTCGGGGTCGTAGCGGTAGAGCGAAGAGTTATCGATCACCACGCAGCCGGCAGCGGCGGCCTTGGGCGCGTATTGCTTCGTCGCCTCCGAGCCGATGGCGAAGAGCGCGATGTCGTAGCCGGTGAAGTCGAAGGTATCGAGGTCCTTGGTCTTCAGGGTCTTGTCGCCGTAGCTCACTTCGGTGTTCAGCGACTTGCGGCTGGCAAGCGCCGTGACCTCGTCGGCGGGGAATTCCCGCTCGGCGAGGATGTTGAGCATTTCGCGGCCCACGTTGCCCGTGGCGCCGGCGACAGCGATTCTGTAGCCCATTGTCCTCTCCTAATGGTTTGGCAAACCGGGGCGCTCATACGACGCGCGGGAGCGGAGGGGAAGGGGCAGCGCCGGGCGGGCCGGCCGGGCGGCTCAGGGGCGGCTCAGGCGAACCACCAGCGCTCGGCGATGCGCCCGCCATCGCCCTCAACCGTGCCGTCCGACCCAGCGGGCCGGGCGAGGGGGGCGGCGGCGATGGCGATCTGCATCCCCTCCTCGGCCGTCCGGCAGGCTGCATCGACGGCGCCGGAGGCAAGAAGCGCGGCGCGGGCCGCGTCTTCCTCCACCGCGATCAGCTCGACCCGGTCGAACCAGCCGGCCCGGCCGTCCTTGTAATGCGCCTGCGCGCGGAGAAGGAGCGTGCCGCCCTCGCCCGCCTCGGGCCGGTAGAGCCCTGTGCCGGCGCCGTCGGCGCGGGCGATGGAGAAATCGGGCGCGGCGAGGCGGAAGGGCAGGTTGGGGTCGGGCGCATCGAGGCGGACCTCCAGCACCTGCGCGCCGCGCGGGGTGAGCGCGGTGACGCCGGCGGGTACACCGCCGGCCTCGAGGCTCGCGGCCACGTCGGCTGCGGTCAGCGCCGCGCCATCGGGAAAGGCCGGGCCGCGGCGGAGCGTGAAGGCCCAGGCCTCGGGACCCATGGGCTCCCAGCCCGCCGCCAGCTCGCCGACGAGCTCGCCCGTGGGCGTCACCTCCGTCAGCGTGTCGAAGGCGGCGCGGCGGGCGACAAGCTCCAGCGCCTCGCCCGGCAGCGCCAGCCGCAGGGTGCCGCCCCGCGCCGGCGCGGCGAGGGCCTGGCCGGTGGCGACCATCAGCCCGGCGGCGGCGCCGGTGCGAAGAAGTCCGCGGCGGGTGAAACGTCTCTGGCTCATTGCGGGCCCCAGACTACCGCAAGCGCGGCGCGCGGCAAGTCACCCTTCCGCCAGCCGGTCGGTGGCGCGGATGAGCTCGGCGCTGATCCCGGGCTCCGAAAGCGCGTGCCCGGCCCTTGGCACCATCACCAGCCGCGCGTTCGGCCAGCCGGAGGCGAGCGCGAAGGCGGAATGCGGCGGGCAGATCATGTCATAGCGCCCCTGCACGATCACGCCCGGGATATGGGCGATGCGGTCCAGCCGATCCAGGATCTGCTCGTCCGGCCCGAGGAAGCCGCCATGGCGGAAGTAGTGATTCTCCAGCCGTGCGAAGGCCCGCGCGTAATCGGCCGGCGGCTCGCCGCCCGGCCCGTCGTTGTCGATCGAGGCGAGCGCGTTCTCCCATTCCGCCCAGGCGCGGGCGTGGCGCAGCTCGACCGCCTTGTCGCCGGAAAAGAGCCGCCGCGCATAGGCGCCGATCATGTCGCCGCGCTCCTCCATCGGGATCGGCGAGGTGAAGCGGGCCCAGAGGTCGGGCCAGAACTGGCCGGCGCCGCCACCGTAGAACCAGTCGAGCTCGCGCTGCATCATCAGGAACACGCCGCGCAGCACCAGCGCCCGGGCGCGATCCGGATGCGCCTCGGCATAGATCAGCGCCAGCGCGGCGCCCCAGGAGCCGCCGAAGACCATCCAGGCGTCGATGCCCAGCGTCTCGCGGATCAGCTCGATATCGGCGACGAGATGCCAGGTGGTGTTGGCTTCGACCTCCGCATGGGGCCGCGAGCGGCCGCAGCCGCGCTGGTCGAAGAGCACGATGCGGTAGCGTTTGGGGTCGAAATAGCGGCGCATGGCGGGAGAGCAGCCGCCGCCCGGCCCGCCATGGAGCACGACGACCGGCTGCCCCTCGGGGTTGCCGCATTGCTCGACATAGAGCGTATGGCCGTCGCCGACGTCGAGCATCCGGCTGTCGAAGGGCTCGATCGGCGGGTAAAGATGCGCACCTGCGCGCCTGTGAACGGCTGTCCTGTCCATGATAAGGGCTATATAGGGTTGGCGCCGCCCGCACCACGGGGGCGAGAAGGGAAATCCGACATGACCCACACAGACCCGGGCGAGCTCGCGAAGTTCGAGGCCATGGCCGCCGAATGGTGGGATCCGGAGGGCAAGTTCAAGCCGTTGCACATGCTGCAACCGGTGCGGCTCGACTATGTGACCTCCCAGATCGCCGCCGAATTCGGGCGGGACCTCGGGGGTGAGGCGCCCTTCGCCGGCCTGCGGCTGCTCGACATCGGCTGCGGCGGCGGGCTCCTCTGCGAGCCGATGGCGCGGCTCGGGGCGGAGGTCGTGGGCGTCGACCCCGCCGCCCGCAACATCCCGGTGGCGGAGCTGCATGCGGCGCAATCGGGGCTCGCCATCGACTACCGCGTCGGCACGGCGGAGGCGCTGGCCGAGGCCGGCGAGCGCTTCGACGTGGTGCTCAACATGGAGGTGGTCGAGCATGTGCCCGACCCGGCGAGCTACCTCGCCGCCTGCCGCGCGCTGTTGAAGCCGGGGGGCCTGCACATCTGCTCGACGCTGAACCGCAACCCAAAGAGCTTCGCCATGGCCATCGTCGGCGCCGAGGTGGTCATGCGCTGGCTGCCGAAGGGCACGCATGACTGGCGGAAGTTCATCACGCCCGACGAGCTCTACGAGCTGCTCCGCGGCGCCGGGATGGAGCCGCTGGACCGGACGGGCATGGTGTTCAACCCGCTCTCATGGCAGTGGCGGCTGTCGGGGACAGACCTGTCGGTCAATTACGTGACGGCGGCGCGGGCGCCCTGAGCGGGGCCGAGGGCGCCGAAGGCGCACCGATTTCCATATGGAAATCGGAGGCGGAAACCATATGGTTTCCGCTCCCCTCTCAGCTCTCCGACAGCTTCACCCTGAGCTCCCGCAGCACGGGCAGGAGCTGGCGCACCTTCTCCTCCCCCACCCGCGCGGTGATGTCGCTCATGAGCGGCACGATCGCCGCCACTGCCGCGTCGCGGGCGGCGCGGCCGGGAGGCGAGAGCGAGACGAGCTTCCGCCGCGCATCGTCCCAGTCGGGGCGGATATGCACCCAGCCGTTCCACTCGAGCTTGCTGAGCGTGTTGGTCATGGCGCCGCGCGTCAGGTGAAAGACGCGAGCGAGCTGCGCCGGCGTGCGCTCGCCGCCATGCGCCGCGAGGTGGTTCAGCACCGAGAATTGCGAGAGCTCCATGCCCTTCGGCAGCACCTTGGTGAGCTGCGCGCGGCTGAGCTGGTCGACCGTCAGGATCTCGCTGATGAGCGCGATGGCGAGGCTTTCCGTCGCCTGGCTCATGCGCCCGGGCCCTCGTAGGGCCGGTCGTGCGTGAGCGCGGGGAGCCGGCGGCGCACATCCGCCACCTGCGCGAGGTCGAGATCGACGAGGAAGACGCCCGGCGCCTCGCCGGCGTCGAGCACCACCTCGCCCCAGGGCGCGACGGCCATGGAATGGCCCCAGGACTTGCGCGGCCGGCCCTCGGTGAGCTCATGCTTGCCGGTCTGCGCGGCGGCCAGCACGTAGGCGCCGCATTCGATGGCGCGGGCGCGCAGCAGCACCTCCCAATGGCCCGGCCCGGTGCCGGGGGAGAAGGCGGCGGGGATGAGGATCACCTCCGCCCCCGCCTTCGCGAGGCCACGGTGCAGATGCGGGAAGCGCAGGTCGTAGCAGATCGTCAGGCCGAGCGTGGCGAGCGGGGTCTCGGCCACCACCGCTTCGGCGCCCGGGCGGTAGCCGGCGCTCTCGCGATAGGTCTCGGTGTCCGACACCTGCACGTCGAACATGTGGATCTTGTCGTAGCGTGCGGTCACCTCGCCCTCGGGCGAGATCAGGAACGAGCGGTTGGCGAATCGCCCGTCGGCATCGCGGGTCTTGAGAGCCAGCGAGCCGATGGAGAGCCAGATCCCGTGCTCCCGCGCCGCCTCCCGCATGCCGGCGAGCGTGGCGTCATCCTCCTCCAGCGCCAGCACCGCCTCCTGGCGGGCGCGCGAGGTGGAGACGCAGTTGGTCACCTCCGGCGTGCAGACAAGCTGCGCCCCGCCCGCCGCCGCCTCGGCGATCATGGCGCGGGCGGCGCTCAGGTTCTCCTCCGGCACATCGGAGGAGGTCATCTGGCAAAGAGCGGCCTTCACGCCGCGAGAAGCGCGTCGAGCTTGCCGGCGCGGTCGAGAGCGTAAAGGTCATCGCAGCCGCCGACATGCGTGTCGCCGATGAAGATCTGCGGCACGGTGCGGCCGCCCTTGGCGCGCTGCACCATCTCGGCCCGGCGGTCGGGGTCGGCGGCGACATCGACCTCGGCGTAGCTGACGCCCTTCTGGCTGAGGAGCCGCTTGGCGGCCTGGCAATAGCCGCAGGTGGGGGTGGTGTAGATCTCGACGGTCTTCATGGGGGCCTCCTGAAGGGGTTGCCCCCAACTTAGGTGTCCTTTGCCGTCCGGGCCAGCGTCAGGACGCATACCTCGCTTGCGCCGGCGCGTCGGAGTGCCACCGTGGCCGCCGAAAGTGTCGCGCCGGTGGTGAGCACATCGTCGACGAGCAGCACCCGCCGGCCCCTCAGCGCCGCGCCCCGGCGGGGATGGACGGCCAGCGCCCCGGCGAGCGCCGCCTCGCGGGCGCCGCGGCCGAGCCCCTCGAGCTTCGGCGTCGGCGCCGGGCGGAGGAGCACGTCGGGCAGGACCTCGAGGCCGAGCGCCCGCCCGACTTCCTGCGCCAGCAGCGCCGCCTGATTGTAGCGCCGCGCCCAGAGCCGCCGCCAATGGAGCGGCACCGGCACGACGATTGCGCCGCCGGGGGCCAGCGGCGCGGCGGCGCGGGCCATCCACTGGCCGAAGGGCTTCGCCAGCTCGGCCCGGTCATGCGCCTTCAGCGCCAGCACCAGTTTGGCGCCGACGTCGCGGTATAGGAGCACAGCCCGCCCCCGCGCCCAGGGCGGCGCCAGGGCGAGGCAGGCGTCGCAATGAATCTGGGCACCCTCCGGCTCCTCCCCCGGCAAGGGCAGGCCACAAAGGTCGCAGACGAGGCCCGAGATCAGATGCGCCTCGGCCCAGCAGGCCGGGCAGAGCGCGAAGTCGGTATCCGTCAGCGCCCCGCAGGAGACGCAGGCCGGCGGATAGACCACCTGCAGCAAGGCTTGCATCGCGCCCATCGCGCGCGCATCTCCCTCCCCATGAGCCAGTTGACCGACCGCCCGGCCCTCGACCGCCAGCGCGCCCGCGCCGCCCGCAACCCCGCGCTCTTCCTGCAGGAGAGTGCGGCGGACGACATTCAGGATAGACTCATCGAGGTTAAGAGGTCCTTTACGGCGCCGGCGGTGGTGACGCCCTGGCCCGACCTCTGGGCCGAACGGCTGCCGGGCGCCAGGATCGTCGCCGACGCCGAGGTGCTGGACCTCACCGAGGGCGCGCATGACCTCGTGATCCACGCGCTTTGCCTCCACTGGGCCGACGATCCGCTCGGGCAGATCATCCAGTGCGCCCGGGCGCTGAAGCCCGACGGGCTCTTCATCGCCGCCTTCTTCGGCGGCGAGACGCTGGCGCCGCTCCGCGCCGCGCTGGCCGAGGCCGAGCTCGCGGTGACCGGCGGCGTCTCGCCCCGCGTGCTGCCGATGGCGGAGGTGCGCCAGGCCGGCGCGCTCCTTCAGCGGGCGGGGCTCGCCCTGCCGGTGGCGGATCTGACGCCGCTCGACGTCTCCTGGCCCGGGGCGCTGGCGCTGATGCGCGACCTGCGCGCCATGGGCGAGGGGAATGCGCTGGCCCAGCGCCTCCGCCGCCCCACCCGCCGCGAGGTCATCGCCCGGGCGGCGGCGCGGCTGGAAGAGGGGGCGGATGCGGAGGGCCGCATCACCGCCCGTTTCGAGATGATCACCCTCACCGGCTGGGCCCCGGCCGAGGGCCAGCAGCAACCGATGCGCCCCGGCACCGCCAGCCACCGGCTGGAGGATGTGCTTCGCGCCGCAAGGGAAGCCGCCCCGGGGACCGACGGCGATTGAACCCCGGGGCGGGCCCGCCTAGGAAGACGGCCAGGAGGACACCCCATGCGTCAGCTCCCCCCCGACCATCCGAAGATCCCTTCGGAAAAGACCGGCATCCTGCTCGCCAATCTCGGCACGCCGGACAGCCCGGATTACTGGCCGATGCGGCGGTATCTGTCGGAGTTCCTCTCCGACAAGCGGGTCGTCGATTACCCCTCGTGGTTCTGGCAGCCGATCCTGCAGGGGCCGATCCTCGCGCGGCGCCCCTCCAAGAGCGGCGCCAACTACCGGATGATCTGGAACGACGAGGCGAACGAAAGCCCGCTGATGACCATCACCAAGGCGCAGACGGCCGCGATCCGCGGCTGGGCGGAGCAGCGCTACGAGGGCCGGGTCATGATCGAGTTCGCCATGCGCTACGGCAATCCCTCGACCCGCTCCGTCCTCCGAAAGATGGTCGAGGCCGGCTGCACGCGGCTGCTCTTCTTCCCGCTCTATCCGCATTACGCGGGCGCGACGGTTGCCACGGCCAATGACGAGCTCTTCCGGGGCCTCATGAAGGAGAAATGGCAGCCGACGCTCCGCATCGTGCCGCCCTATTACGACGAGGGCGATTACATCGCCGCGCTCGCCAATTCCGTCCGCGCCGGGCTGGCGGAGGAGGTGGATCTGCTGATCTGCTCCTACCACGGCCTGCCGGCGCGCTACCTGCGCGAGGGCGACCCCTACCATTGCCAGTGCCAGAAAACGACGCGGCTCCTGCGCGAGGAGCTCGATTGGCCGGAGGACAAGGTGATGACCACCTTCCAGTCCAAGTTCGGGCCGGAGGAATGGCTGAAGCCCTATACGGTGGAAGAGGTTGCCCGGCAGGCCGGCGCCGGCAAGAAGCGCATCGCCGTCGTCGCCCCCGCCTTCTCGGCCGATTGCATCGAGACGCTGGAAGAGATCCAGGGCGAGATCCAGGAGAGCTTCCTGCACGCCGGCGGCGAGCGCTTCACCTATATCCCCTGCCTCAACGCGGGCGAGGAGCATATCGCGGTGCTGTCGCGGCTGATCGAGACCAACCTCGCCGGCTGGGTGGTCTGAGCCTGCCAAGCGGCGGGCCGGGCTGCGCGTGAGGGAGTGGGGGCCAGCCCCCACACCCCCGAGGTATTTTTGGCCAGATGAAAGGGGATCCGGGAGGGAGCCCTTTCAGATCAGGATCACCTGGGTGCCGACCGGCGTCAGGTTGAAGAGCTCGGTGATGTGCTCGTTGTAGAGCCCGATGCAGCCGTTGGAGCTCGGCCGGCCGATCTTGCGCGTGTCATGCGTGCCGTGGATCCGGTAGTATTGCCACGACAGGTAGAGCGCATAGGGGCCGAGCGGGTTGAGCGGGTCGCCGCCCTCCACCACCGCCGGCCATTCGGGGTTGCGCTCGAGCATCGAGGGCGTCGGCCGCCAGGTGGGGGACGTGACCTTCTGCGTCACGGTGCAGGTGCCGCGGCGCGTCAGCTCCTCCGACACCGGAACGGAGGTCGGGTAGAGCCGGTAGATGCTCTGGTCGGCGTTCCAGAAATGCAGGGCGCGGCTGCGGATGTCGCAGATGATCGCGGCCGGCGCGGTGCTGGAGAAGTAATCCTGCCAGTTGAGCGTGCGGAAGCTCGAGACGTTGCGCGCGACGCTGGTGCTGATCTCGCCTTCGATCACCGTCGAATTGGCCATCGCGCCGGTCGACTGGGCCAGCGCGGCGGAGCCGGCGACCGATGCGGCGGCGGAGGCGGCGGAGGCCATGAAGAGGCGGCGCGACAGGGCGGGTGCGGGGAGTTTGCCCATCGGGGGCTCCTTTGGGGTTCTGCTGCTCTGTGCTCTCATACCCCCGGGGGGCCACCCGCGTAAACGGGCCGGTGCAGCATCACCCTAAAGTGAGTGTGCATGGGGATTTGAACCGCCCGCAGCGGCGGGGTATGGAGCCCCAAGCAACCTATCGGAGACCCGACATGCAGCGCCGGACTTTCGTGCTCGCCCTGCCGGCCCTGGCCCTCGCCGCCTGCGCCCGGCCGCGCAACATCGGCGCCGACGGCCTGCCGGGCCCGCAGATCTACCACATCACGCCGGAGGTCGAGGCGGGGATCCCCTTCCGCTTTCTCGACGGGCTGAACACCCTGCGCGCCGCCGCCGGCGCGCCGCAGGTGCAGCTCGACGCGCAGCTCAACGCCGCCGCCGCCACGCATTCGCGCGACATGGCGCTGCAGAACCGCCCCTGGCATTTCGGCTCCGACGGCTCCTCGCCGCTCGACCGGCTGCGCCGCGTCGGCTACGCGGGCGGGCTCGTCGGCGAGGCGATTTCCGAGAGCTACGAGACCGAGCTCGAGACCCTCGCCGCCTGGTCGGAAGCGCCGGAGACGCGCGAGGTCATCCTCGACCGCCGCGCGACGCGGCTCGGCCTCGCCTGGTTCCAGGAGCCCTCGGGCAAGCTCTGGTGGACGATGGTTCTGGGGAACTGACCGGGGGGCAGGCCGCCCGGCGCGCGATGGCCGAATGGGGGGGACGGTGGGTTGAAAACCCACCCTACGGTTGTGGCACCAGCGCGCTGAAGGGCTGACGGCCCGCCCCTCGGAGGGAGAGCGCGCAATGGTGGGTTGAAAACCCACCCTACGCCGGACCGGAGACCGGGGGCCGAGCCCCCGCCAACCCGCTCAGGGCGTCAGCAGGATCGGCGTGCCCGGCTCGACCATGGAATAGATCCGCTCGATCGCCCGGTCGGTGACCGCGATGCAGCCCGCCGTCCAGTCGCGGCTGCGGCGGTATTCGCGCGGCGTGCCGTGGATGAAGATGTCTCCCCCCGGGCTGCGCCCCGCGGCGGCGGCGAAGGCCCTGTCCTGCGTGTTGGGATAGGAGATGCCGACCGACAGGTGGTAGCTGCTGTTCGGGTTCCGCCGGTCGATCACATAGGCCCCTTCGGGCGTGCGCCCGTCGCCCTGGAACTGCTTGTGCCCCTCGGGATTGAAGCCGAGCTGGAAGTCATAGGCCGCCAGCGTTTGCGAGTAATGCAGAAGGTACAGCCGCCTGTTCCCCTTCACGGCGAGGATCTGGGTGACGGCCGGGCCGTCATAGCTGCGGATCGGGCCGGCGCATCCGGCGAGGGCGGTGGCCCCCGCGGCGGCGGACGCGGCCAGGAAGGTGCGTCGGTTGACCATGTTATGCCTCAAACGCCGGTTTTCCGGTCTGGGTGAGATTCTGCTCGACCGGCTTCTACCCAGTCTCGACAGATTCGCCAAACACCTCGTGAACCGTCAGCGGAAATTTACCGTGTGAGCCGTGTCGCCAGCTCCACATGCGACGACCAGCGGAACTGGTCGACCACGGTGACCGGCCCGAGCGTGAAGCCAGCCGCCACCAGCCGGGCCGCGTCGCGCGCGAAGGTCACGGGATTGCACGAGATCATGGCGATGCGGGAGAGCCGGGAGGCCGCGATCTCGGCCACCTGCGCCTCGGCCCCGGCGCGGGGCGGGTCGATGACCGCGGCGTCGAAGCGGGCGAGCTCCTCGGGCAGGAGCGGCCGGCGGAAGAGGTCGCGCGCCTCGGTCGTGACCCGGTGCAGGCCCGGCGCGCCCCGCCAGCCGGCATCGAGCGCGGCGAGCATCGCCGCCTCGCCCTCGACGGCATGCACCTCCGCCCGCTCGGCAAGCGGCAGGGTGAAGGTGCCGCAACCGGCGAAGAGGTCGACGATTCGCCGCGCGCCCTCCGTCGCCGCCTCCGCCTCGGCCAGGAGCGCCGCCTCGCCCTCCGCCGTCGCCTGCAGGAAGGCGCCGGGCGGCGGGGCGACGCGGCCGCGGCCCATGGGCAGGGCGGGCGCGGCGCGCTCGGCGACGATCTCGCCGCCCCAGGCGATGCGGGCGAGGCCATGGGCCTCGGCCAGCGCCGGCAGCTCCATCCTGAGGCGCTGGTCGAGCGGCGGGCCGCCCTCGACCAGCACGTCCGGCCCTTCGGGGCTGTCCGTCACCGTGAGCGCGACCTCCGACTTGCGGCTGGCGGCGAGCCGGGTCAGCGCCTCGAGCGCCGGCAGCGCCGCCTTGAGCCGGGGCGTGATCAGCCGGCAATCGGGGATGGCGGTGATCTGGTCCGAGCCGCGCATGTGAAAGCCGACGAGCGCGCCGCCCTTGGTGCGCCGCCCGGCGAATTTGGCGCGCCGCCTTGCGTTCGGCGGCGAGGTGGCGGGGCCCGTCACCTCCGCCTCCAGCCCCTGCGCCTTCAGCGCCCGCTCGACGACCTGCCGCTTCCAGCCGGCGACGAAGGGATCGGAGGCATGTTGCAAGGCGCAGCCCCCGCAGGAGCGATAGTGCCGGCAGGGCGGCGCCACGCGGTCGGGCGAGGGTTCGAGAATGCGCGCGCCGCCCTCGGCGAGCTCGATCACCTCGCCCGGCAGCACGCGCGGCACCAGCGTGCCGTCTTCGGCGCGGCCCTGGGCGTTGAGGGTGAGACTGTCGATCCGGAGCGGCATGTCCGGCCTCTCCTCCACCCCCGGCGCCAAGTCAAGCGCGGCTCCCCTCCCCCGCCTGTGCTTCGGAGAAATGGCGACGGGGCTGGCAAGCCTCCCGCGCGCCTCCTATCCTGCCGCCCATGACCGATGCCATCGCCACCGCCGCCGAAGCCGAGGAGAACGCCGCGCTGCCGCGTCTGCACGAAGTGCATTGCGACCCGGCCGCCCGCAGCGCGACCCTGCCCGAAGGGCTCCGGCAGGCGCAGCCCGCCAAGAGCCCGGCCCGCTGGGCCTATGAGCGTGTCGCGCTCTACATCCGGAATTTCGAGGCCGGGCTCGAGGCGGGCGAGGAGGTGGCGCTGGCCTTCACCGGCAGCGAGACCGGGGTGATCCGCATCGAGGGCATGGGCTATTTCGACCCCGACATCCTCAGTTTCTACGGCCGCGATCCCTCGGGCGCGAAGACGCAGATCGTCCAGCATGTCTCTAGGATCTCGGTGCTGCTGCGGGCGGTGCGCCGCGATACCGCGGCGCCGTCTCCCGAGCGCATCGGTTTCCGCCTTGTCGCCGACATTGAGGCGGAGGCTGAAGCGGAGGCGGAGGCCGGCAAGCCCGTCCCCGCCGCCACCCCCGCAACTCCAGCCGCGTCCAGGGGCTGACAGCCCCCGCGGGATCGGCTAGAGGAGCGGCCAGAAGCCCCGAAGGAGCGAGAGATGGCAGAGCACAAGCATGGCGAGATGGACACGAGCACGCAGGAAGCGACGTTCAACGGCTTCATGAAGCTCGTCACGCGCAGCTCCATCGTCATCATCGTGGCCCTCGTCCTTCTCTCGCTGCTGAACGCCTGAGTTTCAGGCCGATGCATCGCCGCATGTTTCTTGCCGGGCTGCCGCTGGCGCTCGCCGGCTGCGGCGGCGGAGAGGCCGTCTGGGCGCCCGAGGCGGATGTCCTGCGCGTCGCCTACAGGGCCCCGGGACCGGCGATGCTCAGCCTCATCACCGTGCGCAGCACCGGCAATGACAGCGGCGCCCATACCGGGCTCATGATCAACGCCAGCCAGCGCGTCATCTTCGACGGCGCCGGCTCGTTCCATCACGAGACCATCCCCGAGCGCAACGACGTGTTCTTCGGCATCACGCCGGCGGTCGAGTGGCTCTATCTGTCGTTCCACGCGCGCGAGACCTATTACGTCATCCGCCAGGACCTCGTCGTCTCCGATGCCGCGGCCGAACAGGCGCTGCGCCTGGCGCTCGCCGCCGGGCCGGTGCCGAAGGCCGCCTGCACGCGCGCGGCGGCCGGGATATTGCAGCAGCTCCCCGGGCTCGGCAGCATCAAAAAGACGCTCTTCCCCGACCGGCTGCAGGAGCAGTTCGCCCGCATCCCCGGCGTCGTCACCAGCGAGATCCGCGAGGATGACGACGATGACCGCTTCCTGGCGCTCGAGGCCTACGAGCCCGAGCCGCTCTGAGCGACGGCCCCCGCGCTGACCGATCGCGCTCAGCCCCAGCCGGCGAGCCCCTCGAGCCAGTGCCCGGCGTAGAGCACGACGGCCCCCGCCAGCATCGCCCAGATCGCCGACCTGCCGATATAGCCCGCCAGCAGCGCCACCAGCGCCGCGGCGAGGCGGGCCGGGTCGGTCTCGCCCTCCGTCGCCGCCGGCCAGAGGACGAGCGGCGCCACGAGCCCGGGCAGCAGCGCCACGGGGGTGTAGCGCAGGTGCCGCAGCACCCAGTCCGGCATCTTCCGCTCGCCGATGAGGCCAAGGAAGGAGAACCGGATGAGGAAGGTGCCGATCCCCAGCGCCACGATGACGATCCAGAGCACGCCGTGGTCGATCATGCCGCCCGCCTTTCCATCCATTGCTCCACCTGCGCCCCGGCCATCATCGCCAGCACCCCGGCGATGAGCAGGCCGAAGCCCGAGGGCAGCCCGGCCAGCAGAAGCGCCATCACGACCGAGGTGAAGGCCGCCGCCACATGCGCGAGCGTCCGCAGCGCCGGCGCGATGAGCGAGAGAAAGGCGATGGGCATGGCGAAATCGAGCGCGAAGCTCTCCGGCACGTTCTGCCCGGTCAGCGCGCCGACGATGGTCACCACATACCAGACGGGCATGATGATCGTGGCCGTGCCGAGGTAATAGCGAAGCCGCTGGCCGAGCGTCCAGCCGGGGCTCTCTTCATAGCGGAAGATCGACAGCGCATAGGTCTGGTCGACCATGAGGTACGAGGCGAAGCCGCGCTGCCAGAGCGGCAGCGCCCCGAGCCAGGGCGTCAGCGAGGCGGAATACATCGCCATGCGCAGGTTGACCGCGAGCCCGGTGATGATCGCCACCAGCGCCGTGCCGTTGTCCTGCAGGACCGACAGGGCCGAAAGCTGCGAGGCCCCCGCGACGACGATGAAGGAGAACGAGAAGATCTCGACGAGGTTCAGCCCCGCCTCGGCCGAGACCACGCCGAAGAGAAAGGCGAAGGGAGCCACGACGAGGATGAAGGGCAACGCATCGCGCAGCCCCAGAAGGTAGGTGGATCTGAGGGTGGTTTCGCTCATCGCCCCGTGCCGCTAGGCTCGCCCTGATGCGTGCCTATCCGCTCGCATGAAGGAGCGCAATTGCACCCGATGGGGCTGATTCTCGCTGGCGGCTCGGCCCGGCGCATGGGCGGGGCGGACAAGGCCCTGATCCCCCTCGCCGGCAGGCCCCTATGGCGACATGTCGAGGCGCGGCTCTCGCCCCAGGTCGCCGATCTCGCGCTCTCCGCCAATGGCGATCCCTTGCGGTTCAAGGGCTTCTCCGGCGAGGTCCTCGCCGACGGGGCGCCGGATCAGGGCCCGCTCGCCGGCATCGCCGCCGGGCTCGCCTGGGCGGCGGCGGCGGGGGGGAGCCATCTGATCACCGTGCCGGTCGACCTGCCGTTCCTGCCCGGCGACCTCGTGCCGCAGCTCTTCCTCGCCGGGGAAGAGACCGGCGCCGCCATCGCCGCCTCGGGCGGGCGGCGGCACGGCACCTGCGGGCTCTGGCCGGTCACGGCCCTGCCGGCGCTGGAGGCGGCGCTGGCGGCAGGCACGCGCAAGGTGATGGTCTTCGCCGAGACGCTTTCCCCCGGTATCGCCACCTGGCCGGCCGATCCGGTGGACCCGTTCTTCAACGTGAACACGCTAGAGGACCTCGCCGCCGCCGAGGCGCGGCTGGCATGAGGCTCGAGCGCGGCTTCGCCGAGGCCGAGCGGGCGGAGGTGGCCCGGCTCTACTGGCAGGCCTTCGGCCCCAAGCTCGGCCGGGCGCTCAACCCCGAGCCGCGCGCCCGCGCCTTCATCGCCTCGGTGCTCCGCCCCGATCACGCGCTGATCGTCCGCGACGACGGCGGGCGGCTGATCGGCGTCGCCGGGTTCAAGACGCATGAGGGCGCGCTCGCCGAGGGCGGCTTTCGCGAGATGGCGCGGGCCTATGGCACCGCCGGCGCGCTCTGGCGGCTCGGGCTTCTGGCGCTGATGGAGCGCGACCGCGACAACCGGCGCTTCCTGGTGGACGGGATATTCGTCGACGCGGGCGCGCGCGGCCGCGGCGCGGGGACGCTTCTGATCGGCGGGCTGGCAGGGGAGGCGCGGGCGCGGGGCTTCACCGAGCTCAGGCTCGACGTCATCGCCGCCAATACGCGCGCAAGGGCGCTTTACGAGCGGCTCGGCTTCCGGCTCGTGCAGCGGCAGCCGCCCGGCATCGGCGGGCGGCTCTTCGGCTATGGCGAGACGCTGGTGATGGTGCTGGGGCTCTAGGCGCCCCTCAGCTCCACTTGTCGGGGCCCTTGTCGGCGAAGGCATTCACGAGAAAATCGATGAAGGCCCGCACCTTGGGCTGCGTGAAGCGGCCCGGCGGATAGACGGCATAGATGCCCTGCACCTCGACCGGCAGGTCGGGGATCGCTTCTTCCACCAGCCCCTGCTCCATCGCATCGGCGTAAAGGAAACTCGGCAGATAGGCGATGCCGAGGCCGCTCACGCAGGCGTTCAGCAGCGACTGGCCGTCGTTCACGGTCAGCCAGCCGGCGGTGCGCACCTGGCGCTTCTCGCCGGAGGGGGCGGTGATCTTCCACACCGCGCCATTGGCCTGGTTCGAGTAATGCAGCAGCTTGTGCTCGTTCAGATCGTCGATCCGCTGCGGCCGCCCGTATTGCTGGAAGTAGCTCGGGCTCGCGATCATCCGCTTAGTGGTGTCGGTCAGCTTGCGGGCGCGAAGCGTCGAATCCTCGAGCTCGCCGATGCGGATGGCGAGGTCGAACCCTTCGGAGATCAGCTCCACGAAGCGGTTGTTGAGCACCATGTTGACGGTGATGTCCGGGAATTCCGCGAGGAAGTCGCCGAGGATCGGCGACAGGTGGTTCACCCCGAAATCGGTCGCGACCGAGATGCGCAGAAGCCCCGAGGGCGCCGATTGCATGGCGGAGACAAGCGCATCCGCCTCTCCGGCATCGTTCAGGACGCGCCGGGCGCGGTCGTAATAGGCCAGCCCGATTTCGGTTGGTGAGACGCGGCGGGTTGTGCGGTTGAGCAGTCGCGCCCCCAGCCGCGCCTCGAGGGCAGAGACATGCTTGGAGACAGCCGACTTCGAGATGCCGAGCTTCTTGGCAGCATCGGTGAAGCCGCCCTGGTCCACGACCGTGGCGAAAGCCTCCATCTCGGTGAGCCGATCCATGGCAGTCCTTCCCTATTCCTCAAGAGGGGTTTCTGCTGTCAGAAGACGGCACAAACGGGGCGCGCGCCGGACAATATCGGGGAAAGTCCAAGGATCGGCCCTGAGGGGGAAACGACGCTCGCGCGCTCCGGTTGGCGGGGCGGTGGCGGTTCGGCGCGGCCTGTGGCGGCTGGGCTACAGGCGCGCGGCGAGCCTTGTGCCCTGGTTGATAGCCCGCTTGGCGTCGAGCTCGGCCGCCACATCGGCGCCACCGATGAGATGGGCGCGGGGGTGGGCGGCGGCGAGCGCGCGCTCCGGCTCCTGCCCGGCGCAGAGGACGATGGTGTCGGCCTCGATGAGCTTCGGCCCGTCAGGGGTGCCGAGATGCAGCCCCGCCGCGTCGATCCGCTCGTAGGTGACGCCGCCCATCATGGTGACGCCGCGCATGGCGAGCCCGGCGCGGTGGATCCAGCCCGTCGTCTTGCCGAGCCGCTTGCCCGGCTTCTCGGCCTTGCGCTGCAGGAGCGTCACCTGATGGGCCGGGGGCGGCGGCTTCGGCCCGTCGGGGGAGAGCCCGCCGGGCGCGAGGGCGGGATCGGTGATGCCCCATTCCGCCATCCAGGCCTCGGGGTCGAGCGTGGGGCTGTGCTCCGTCACGAGATATTCGGCGACGTCGAAGCCGATGCCCCCGGCGCCGACCACGGCGACGCGCGGGCCCACGGGCGCGCCTTGCAGCACCTCGATGTAGCTGAGCACGTTCGGCCCCTCCTGCCCCGGAATGCCGGGGGAGCGGGGCCGCACGCCGGTGGCGAGGATCACCTCGTCCGCCCCTTGCAGGTCGGCCTCGGCGGGCGCCTCGCCGAGCCGCAGCCGGATCGGCAGCGCCGCCAGCCGCGCCTCGTAATAGGCGACGAGCCCGTGGAACTCCTCCTTGCCCGGAATGCGCCGCGCGAGGTTGAGCTGCCCCCCGATCTGGCCCGCCTTCTCCCAGAGCGTCACGCGGTGCCCGCGCTCGGCGGCGGTGATCGCCGCCGCCAGCCCGGCCGGCCCGGCGCCGACCACGGCGATGACCTTCGGGGTCTCCGTGGGGCGGATCACCAGCTCGGTCTCGTGGCAGGCACGGGGGTTCACGAGGCAGGTGGAGGTCTTGCCCATGAAGGTATGGTCGAGGCAGGCCTGGTTGCAGGCGATGCAGGGCGCGATGGGCTGGCCGGCCTTCGCCTTGGCGACGAAGGCCTCGTCGGCGAGGAAGGGCCGCGCCATGGAGACCATGTCGGCGCAGCCCTCCGCCAGCACTTGCTCCGCGACCTCCGGCGTGTTGATGCGGTTGGAGGTGACGAGGGGCAGCGAGACCTCCCCCATCAGCTTCTTCGTGACCCAGGCGAAGGCCGCCCGGGGCACGGAGGTGGCGATGGTCGGCACCCGCGCCTCGTGCCAGCCGATGCCGGTGTTGAGGATCGAGGCGCCCGCCGCCTCGATGGCCCTGGCAAGGGTCACGACCTCCTCCCACGACTGCCCGCCGGGCACGAGATCGAGGAGCGAGATGCGGTAGATGAGGATGAAATCCTCGCCCACCGCCGCGCGGACCCGGCGGACGACCTCCACCGGCAGGCGCATCCGGTTCTCGTAGGCGCCGCCCCAGCGGTCCGTCCGCTGGTTGGTCCGGAGGCTGAGGAACTGGTTGAGGAAGTAGCCCTCCGACCCCATCACCTCCACCCCGTCATAGCCCGCCTCGCGGGCGCGGGCGGCGGCGGTGGCGATGTCGGTGATCTGCTTCTCGATCCCCGCCTCATCGAGCTCCGCGGGCGCGAAGGGCGAGATGGGGGATTTGATGGCGGAGGGCGCGACGCAGGCCGGATTGTAGGCATAGCGCCCGGCATGGAGGATCTGCATGGCGATCCGCCCGCCCTCGGCATGGACGGCATCGGTCACGCCCCGGTGGTTGGCGATATCGTCGGCGGAGAAGAGCCCCGCCGCTCCCTTGAACACCCCGCCCTCGTCATTCGGCGCCATGCCGCCGGTGACGATGAGCCCCGCCCCGCCCTTCGCCCGCGCCGCATAGAAGGCCGCGATCCGCCCCCAGTCGCCGGTTTCCTCCAGATTGGTGTGCATGGAGCCCATGATCACCCGGTTGGGCAGGGTCACATGGCCGAGGTCGAGCGGGGCGAAGAGATGCGGGTAGGTCATGGGGTCCTCCGGCCCCGGACGGTGCCAAAGCCCCGCCCCCCCGTCATCCCGGACGCCGCGTCACGGGGGTGGAGAGAGAGCCACCCCTCCCCCTCGCTTTTCTCCAAATACCGAATCCGCCGTCTCGCCCTGTTCCGCCGTCCGAGCCGGCGCGCCACGGATGGGGCAAAGCGGCGACGGCTTTCGCCGGGCGTAGGGTGGGTTTTCAACCCACCGTCCAACGTCAACCTGGCGCAACGGTGCCGCGCAGGGCGAGCGCCGGCCCGGGGGTTGGCGCTCCTGCCGGTTCCGCATCGCGCTTTATGGTGCAGCGACTTCCCCGCTCAGAGCGGCGCGCTGCCCCACGAGAGCGCCAGCCCGCGGGACGGGCCGGCGCTCGCCCTGCGCCTGCGGCGCGTACCGGGCGGGGGCATAGCGCCAATGTCGGTCATGCGGAGCGGACCGGAGGGCGGGAGTAGGGCGGGCTTCAGCCCACCACCCCCGCCGCCCCCGCCATCCGCCAATGCCACACCCCGTCCACCTCCTCGCGGCTGAGCTCGCCGGCCAGCCAGAGGTGGTTGAGATGCGCCAGCGCCTCGCCGAGGGCCAGCGTGTACTGGTCCCGCCCGATCTCGCGGGCGAAGAGCACCGGGAAGCACTCATGCCCGACCTTCGGCTCTTCCAGAAATCCCCGCAGTCGCGCCAGCGCGCCGACGTGGTTCTCCGCGAGCTGCGTCAGGCGGAAGGGCAGGCCGCGATAGGGCAGGCGGTGGCCGGGGAGGACCAGCTGCTCGGGCTCGGCCAGTGCGGAGAAGCGGGCGCAGCTCGCGAACCACTCCGCCAGCGGGTCGGCCTCCGGCTCGAACTGATGGACGGAAATATTGGGCGAGATCCGCGGCAGGAGCTGGTCGGCGCCGATCACCAGCGGCTCGTCCTCCGCCCAGAAGGTCGCCTGCTCCGGCGCATGGCCATTGCCCATCCGCACGGTCCAGTTGCGCCCCGCGAGGTGGATCACCTCGCCTTCCACCAGCCGCCGGTAGCCCGCCGGCAGCGGCGCCACAGCGTCGGCGAAGTTGAAGGGGCGCGAGCCCTCGCGGCGGGCGAGCTCGTCCGGGTCCATCCCCGCCAGCCGCCAGAAGCGCAGCGCCTCGGGGGTCGGGCGCTCCTCCTCGTCCAGCACCAGCATGCGGGAGAGGAGCCAGCCCGTCCGCGGCATCCAGAGCTCGGCGCCGCGGGCCACCATCCAGCCGGCGAGGCCGACATGGTCGGGGTGGTGGTGGGTGACGATGACGCGGGCGACGGGCTTGCCGGCGAGCGGCCCGGCCAGCAGCGCCTCCAGCGCCGCCCGGCCCTTCGCCCAGTCGAGCCCGGTGTCGATCAGCGTCCAGCTCTCGCCCTCGTCGGCGATGTAGACATTGACGTGATCGAGCGCCATCGGCAGCGGCAGCCGCGCCCAGTGCAGCCTCTCGGCCACCTGCCACATCTCGCCGGGCGGCGGGGCGGTGTCGAAGGGATGGGAGAGCTCGGTCACGCCAGCAACTCGTCGGCCGTCGGCAGCCCCGCCTCCCCCGCCTCGGCCACATGGGCGAGAAGGCCCTGATGCTCGGGCAGCATCCGGAGGAGGTAGAAGCGCGCCAGCGCCAGCCGCTCGGCCCCGCCGTGGCGGGCGGCCGACAGATGCGCCTGCCCGCCGATGACCAGCGCGAAGGCGCGGAGGTAAGGCACGGCCACGGCGCCGCGCGCCGCCACCGGCAGGGCGAGTAGCCGCTCGGTCGCCTCGCGGAGCTCCTCCGCCGCCTGCCAGAGCGCCTCGGCGAGGGGCTTCAGCGCCTCGCGCGCCGCCTCCGCCTCCGCCACGGCCTTGTCGATCAGCGCGAAGGCCGCCTCGCCGCCATCGGCGAGCTTGCGGCCGACGAGATCGAGCGCCTGGATGCCGTTGGTGCCCTCGTAGATCGCCGTGACGCGGACGTCGCGGGCGAGCTGGGCGGCGCCGGTTTCCTCGATGAAGCCCATGCCGCCGTGCACCTGGATGCCAAGCTGCGCCACCTCGCAGCCCGTGTCGGTGCCGAAGGCCTTGGCGATGGGCGTCAGGAACGCCGCCTCCGCCGCGGCCGCCGCCTCGCCCGCCTTCGCCCGATCGAGCGCCCCGGCGCAGAGCAGCGCGATGGCCCGGGCCGCATAGGTCTGCGCCCGCATGGTCGCCAGCATCCGGCGGACATCGGCGTGTTCGATGATCGTGCCCCGCCCCTCGGCGCGGCCCTGCTTGCGATCCGCGGCATAGGCGAGCGCCATCTGGCAGGCGGCCTCCGCCACGCCGATGCCCTGCGCGCCGACGCCGAGGCGGGCGTTGTTCATCATGGTGAACATCGCCGCCATGCCGCCATGTTCGGCGCCGACCAGCCAGCCTTTCGCCCCCTCATAGGCCATGACCGCCGTCGGCGAGCCGTGCAGGCCCAGCTTTTCCTCCAGCGAGACGACGCGGAGCGCATTGGCTGCGCCGGGGGCGCCGGCTTCATCGGGCAGGAATTTCGGCACCATGAAGAGCGAGATCCCCTTCGTGCCCGCCGGGGCATCCGGCAGGCGGGCGAGGACGAGATGGCAGATGTTCTCGGCGAAATCGTTGTCGCCCCAGGTGATGTAGATCTTCTGGCCGGTGATCCGGTAGGTGCCGTCCCCCGCCGGCTCGGCCTTCGTCGTCAGCGCGCCGACATCCGAGCCGGCCTGCGGTTCGGTGAGGTTCATCGTGCCCATCCATTCGCCGGAGGTGAGCTTCGGCAGGTAGAGCGCCTTCATCTCGTCCGAGCCATGATGCTCCAGCGCCTCGATCTGCCCCTGGCTCATCAGGGGCGCGAGCTGCAGCGACAGGCAGGCGGCGGAGAACATCTCGTTGACGGCGGTGGCGAGGCTGAGCGGCAGGCCCATGCCGCCGGAGGACTCCTCGGCCGAGATGCCGATCCAGCCGCCCTCGGCGATGGCGCGGAAGCCTTCGCCGAAGCCGGGCGGCGTGCGGGTCACGCCGTTCTCGAGCCGCGCGGGCTGCCGGTCGCCGACGCGCTGGAGCGGCGCCAGCACCTCGGCGGCGAGCCGGCCGGCCTCGGTGAGCACGGCCTCCGCCGTCTCGGCGCCGGCCTCGGCAAAAAGCTCCGTCTTCGACAGGGCGGGATAGCCGGCCAGATGGGTCAGGATGAGCCGGAAGTCATCGAGCGGGGGGAGATAGGGCATCGGGCAACCTCACTTCGCCGCGAGGGTAAGGGCGGGGGCGCCCCGCGCAAACGGATACGCCACGTCACGCCCCGATGTGCCCCCCGAGGCGGGCCCGGCCGGGCCTTCCCTAGTCGTCCGTGCCGATGAAGCCGCCCGACTGGCGCTTCCAGTAGCGGGCATAGAGCCCGTCCTGCGCGAGGAGGCCGTCATGCGTGCCCTCCTCGACGATCCGGCCCTCGTGCATCACCACGATCCGGTCCATCGACGAGAGCGTCGAGAGCCGGTGCGCGATGGCGAGCACGGTCTTGCCCTCCATCGCCTCTTCCAGAGCCCCGAGGATCTGCGCCTCGACCTCGCTGTCGAGCGCCGATGTCGCCTCATCGAGCACCAGAATAGGCGCATCCTTCAGAAGGGCGCGGGCCAGCGAGATGCGCTGCCGCTGCCCGCCGGAGAGCTTGACGCCCCGCTCGCCGAGGAAGGCGTCGTAGCCCTGCCGGCCGCGGAAATCGCGCAGCTCGCCGATGAAGTCATGCGCCTCCGCCCGGGCGGCGGCATCCTCGATCTCGGCCTGGCTCGCGTCGGGCCGGCCGTAGCCGATGTTGTCGCGCGCCGTGCGGTTGAACATGGCCGTTTCCTGCGTGACCATGCCGATCTGGCGGCGCAGGCTCTCCTGCGTGACCTTCGACACGTCCTGCCCGCCGATGAGGATCTGCCCCGACTCGGCATCGTGAAGCCGCAGCAAGAGCGCCACCAGCGTCGACTTGCCGGCCCCGGAGGCGCCGACGACGCCGACCTTCTCGCCGGGCGCGATCTTCAGCGTCAGCTCGCGGATGCCGCCGTTGCCGCCGCCATAGGTGTAGGTGACGTTGTCGAAGAGGATGTCGCGCGCCGGGCGGATCTCCACCGCACCCGGCGCATCCTTCAGCCGCCATTCGGGCGTCAGCGTGTCGACGGCATCCTCCACCTCGCCGAGGTTGGAATACATCTGCATGAGCGTGAAGCTCACCCAGCCCGTCATCTGCGCGAGGCGGAGCGCGATGGCGCCGGCGGCGACGATCTGCCCAGTGGTGGCATCGCCCTGCGACCATTCCCAGAGCGGGATGCCGACCAGCATCACCGGCAGCGTGCCGGCCAGCGCCATCAGCCAGAAGCGGAAGGCGGTGGAGACATGGCCGAAAGCGAGCTGGTCCTGCCGGAAGCGGCGGAGCGCGCCGAGCGCGGCGCGGTCCTCGTGATCGTCATGGGCGAAGAGCTTCACCGTCTTGATGTTGGTGATCGTGTCGACCACCTGCCCCGTCACCCGCGCCCGCGCCTCGGCCCGCGACTTGGCGGTCCGGCGGATGCGGGGGATGTAGTGGACGAGGAGCCAGAGGTAGCCGAGCAGCCACACGAAGAGCGCCACAACGGTCCAGCCGCCGATGGCGCCGAGGAGCGCCACGGCGCCGATGATCGAGGCGAGTGCGAAGATCACCGTGTTGACGAAGTCGTTGACGAGATCGGCGACGGCGCGGGCGGCCTGCATCTCCTTCTGGGCGATGCGGCCGGCGAAGTCGTTGTCGAAAAAGTTGACGGAATGCCCCAGCGTGTAGCGGAAGAGCCGGCTGAGCACGAGGTTGAAGAGGTTGGGCGCCAGCATGACCGTCTGCGCGAGGGCGTTGAGCCCCAGCGCCGCCGGGCGGGCGATGATGAAGAACACCGCCGCCGCCAGCAGCATCCAGGTGTTCTGGGCAAAGAACCCCTCCACCCCGGTGGCATCGGCCCGGTCGACGACCGAGCCGAGCACATAGGCGGCGACCGTTTCCGTCGTGCCGGCGATGAAGGAGAAGACGCTGGCGAGCAGGATCACGCCGCCCGAGCCCTTGAGGGCCCAGAGCATGAAGGGCAGCGGCTTGCGGGGCGGCGGGCTGTCGGCGGCGGCCTCGTAATCGAAAGGTGCCTCGATCCGGGCGCGGAGCTCGCGGGAGCCCCCCGCCACCAAGTTCTGCCCGCTCGCCTCGCTCATCGCCTGTCCTTCACGTCTTCATCGGCGCCGCTATTCCGCGGCCGCCACTTCATCGTCCTCGCCGAGGAAGCCCCCCGACTGCCGCGCCCAGAGGCCGGCATAGATGCCGCCCTCGGCGAGAAGCGCCTCATGCGAGCCGTCCTCGACCACGCGGCCCTGATCCATCACCACGATCCGGTCCATCTGCGCGATGGTCGAAAGCCGGTGGGCGATGGCGATCACGGTCTTGCCTTCCATCATCCCGTAAAGGGTGTCCTGAATGGCGGCCTCCACCTCGGAATCGAGGGCGGAGGTCGCCTCGTCCAGCACCAGAATGGGCGCGTCCTTCAGGATAACGCGGGCAAGGGTGATCCGTTGCCGCTGCCCGCCGGACAATTTGACGCCCCGCTCGCCGACGAGCGCGTCATAGCCCTTGCGGCCCTTGTTGTCCTCGAGCCCGAGGATGAACTCATGCGCCTCGGCCCGCTTGGCGGCCTCGATCATCTCGGCCTCGCTGGCCTCGGGATTGCCGTAGAGCACGTTGTCGCGCACCGAGCGGTGGAGGAGCGAGCTGTCCTGCTGCACCACGCCGATGGCGCGGCGGAGGCTGTCCTGCGTGAGGCCCGCGATGTCCTGCCCGTCGATCAGGATGCGCCCGCCCTCGGCGTCGTAGAAGCGCAAGAGCAGCTTGACGAGCGTCGACTTGCCGGCGCCGGAGCGGCCGACGAGCCCGACCTTCTCGCCGGGGGCGATGGTCAGCGTCACGTCCTGCAGGCCGCCCGACTGCCGGCCGTAGTGGTGCGTCAGCCCCTGCAGCTCGATCCGCCCCTCGCCGAGCGCCAGATGGCCGGCGGCGGGCTTGTCGGTCAGCGTCACGGGCTGGGCGATGGTCTCCATCCCCTCGGCCACGACGCCGAGGTTCTGGAAGAAGTTCGACACCGCCCACATGATCCAGCCGGACATGGCGTTGAGCCGGAGGACGAGCGCCACGGCGGCGGCGACGACGCCGGGCGAGGCGGCGCCCTGCAGCCAGAGCGCGATGGCCCAGCCGCCGACGCCGACGATCAGGTAGCCGTTCAGCACGACGAGGCTGAGATCCATCAGCGTGTAGAGCCGCATTTCCTTGCGGACGGTCTGGCGCGTCTCCTCGATCGCCTCGCGGGCATAGTCGATCTCGCGGGCGTTATGGGCGAACATCTTCACCGAATGGATATTGGTGTAGCTGTCGACGACCCGCCCCGTCAGCCGCGAGCGCGCGTCGGACGAGGCCTTGGAGGCCGGCTCGATCCGCCGGATCACCCATTGCATCAGGAAGCCGTAGGCCGCGGCCCAGATGGCCAGGGGCACGATCAGCCGCGGGTCGGCATCGCCGAGGAGCAGGGCGGAGCCGATCAGATAGGCGATGGCATAGGCAATCGCGTCGAAGAGCTGGAAGACCACCTCGTTCGCCGCCGGCGGCGTCTGCATGATGCGGCCCGCGATGCGGCCGGCGAAATCGTTCTCGAACCAGCCGACCGACTGGCGCAGCACATGCCGGTGGCTCCGCCAGCGGATGAGCGTGCCGAAGTTCACCATGATGGTGTTGTGCAGAAGCGCCATGCCGACGATCTGCACCGCCGGGCGGATGGTCAGGAGGAAGACCCCGACGAGCACGAGTTCCAGCCCGTGATCGGCCCAGAATCCCTCGGGCCCGAGGTCGAGGAAGTCGACGAGCCGGCCCATGTAGCCGATGAGCCAGAGCTCCACGACGGCCGCCGCGACCGAGAAGATCGTCGTAGCGAGGAAGACCTTTCGGAAGGGCTTGGCATACTGGCCGATGAAGGCGCCGAGCTTGCTCGGCGGCGTATCGGTTTCCTCGTACGGCGCGTAGGGGTCGACGAGATTCTCGAAAAAACGGAAGAAGGGCGAAAGCATGGCAGGAGGCCTGTAGTAAAGACAGCGATGAGTGAAGTGAGGCGGGCCAACCGGGCCGCCCAAACGGGATCGGACCGGTTAAACCAGGTCTGCTCGAATCCCGTTTCTCATCTGTCCCTCCTGCTGGATGGAAGTCCTGTACCCGAGCTTTCGGGGATTGTCACCCCTCGAAATGGCGGGCTCCGTCGGGGCAGGTTTTGGGGGGCGGTCGGCCCCGTTGGCACCCTCGCCGCTCCGCTCCCCGCGCGGAATCGAGCCGCAGGCGCCGTGCGGGCGCCGGCCCGTCGCCGCGGGCTGGCGCTCTGGTGGGGCTTGGTGCCCCGCTCGGGGCAATGAGGTGGCTTGCGCCATAAAGCGCTAAGCTCCCGGTGTCGGAGCGCCACCCCACGGGCCGGCGTGCTGGCGTGGTGCGGGTTGAGACGTGGCCCGAGGGCAACCTCATCGCCTGACGGCCCCACTCACCCCTTCGAACCAAGCAGCTCCTCGCGGGTCGCAGTCATGCCGCCCGCAAGCCACTCCGCCTCCAGCGCCCTCAGCCGGGCGCCCAGCGCCGCGCCCTCGTAGTCGGGCCGGAGGTTCGCCGCCGAGACCGGGAACACCGCCTCGGCCCCGCGCCGGAGGGGCGCCAGCGCCTCGACAGGAGCGCCGAGGAGCGCCAGCACCGAGGCGCCTTCCTCCGCGCCCAGCCGGTAGCCGAGCTCGGCGGGCGTCTGGACGGTGCCCACCGCCTCGGCCAGCCGTGCCGCGCGGGCGGCGAGGGCGTTGGAGAGGCGGAGGTTCTCCTGCGGGGATTCTCCTCCGAGCGCGGCGAGCCGCCGGGCGGTGTCCGGCGCCAGCCCGAGCGTGCCCTCGGCATGGACGAGCGGCGCCAGCGCCGCCGCCGAGGCGCCGGGAAGCACCCGGGCGAGCAGGCCAGCGGCCTGCATCGAGGCGACGGCCGGCGCCGGGTCGGGCGCCTCGAGGAGCCGCACCATCTCGTGGCCGATCCGTTCGCGCGACAGGCCCTCCAGCGCCTCACCGGCGGCGGCGCAGGCGGCGAGGCCCTCGGCGTCGATCCCCTCCTCCGGCGCGCCGTACCAGGCGGTGAAGCGGAAGAAGCGCAGGATGCGCAGGCCGTCCTCGGCGATCCGCGCCTCGGGCGCGCCGATGAAACGCACGCGCCCTGCACGGAGGTCCGGCAGCCCGCCGAGCGGGTCGAGCAGTGCCCCGTCCGGCGCCGCATAGAGGGCGTTCATCGTGAAGTCGCGGCGGGCGGCATCCTCCGCCACGTCCCGCGAGAAGCGCACCACCGCATGGCGGCCGTCGGTTTCCACATCGGCGCGGAAGGTCGTGACCTCGAGCGCCTCGCCATGGGCGACCAGCGTCACAGTGCCGTGCTCGATGCCGGTGGGGATCGCCTTGACGCCGGCGGTCTTCGCAAGCGCCATCACCTCGGCGGGCTCGGCATCGGTGGCGAGGTCGAGGTCGCCCGGCGCGAGCCCCAGCAGCGCATTTCGCACGCAGCCGCCGACGAAGAGCGCCCGGTGCCCGGCGGCGGTGAGGAGGCCCGTGACCTCCCGCGCCCCGGGGCTCTCCAGCCAGTCGGCCGTCAGTCTATCCACTCCGCCAGCCCCCTCAGCATCCGCGCGGTAGCGCCCCAGATGTAATAGGGCCCCCAGGGCACCGTATAATAGCGGCGGAGCGTGCCCTGCCAGCGCCGCCCCTCGATGCGGTAATTCGCGGGGTCGGCGAGGAAATCGAGCGGCACGCGGAAGATCTCGTCCACCTCGCCCGCCTCGGGCCGCTCGGCGAAGCCGGGGCGGACGAGGGCGAGGACGGGCTGCACGGTGAAGGCCGTCACCGTCTCATGCGCGGGGAAGGTGCCGAGCACCTCGACATGGGCGCGGGACAGCGCGATCTCCTCCTCCGCCTCGCGGAGCGCGGCATCGACGGGCCCGGAATCCTCCGGCTCGACCTTGCCGCCGGGGAAGGCGATCTGCCCGGGGTGGTGGCGCAGATGCGAGGACCTCTTGGTGAGGATCACCTGCGGCACCGCGCCATCCTCCACCCCGATCAGCACCCCGGCGGCGCGCAGCTTGCGGGCGCCGGGGGCGACGTGGCGGTTGAGATCGAAATCCGACGACCCCGCCGACTGGCCGCCGGCCGCGCGGGCAAGCGCCCCCTCGAGCCGGCGGCGGAGGTCAGGCATCGCCTGGCGGGTCGGTGGCCTCGAAGCCGAGCGACTCGGGCGCGAACTCGTAATGCGCCCCGCAGAACTGGCAGTCGGCGGTGACGATGCCCTCGTCGGTCGTCATGGTGGCGATGTCCTTCGCCGAGTAGATCGACAGCGACTGGCGCACCTTGTCTTCCGAGCAAGAGCAGCCGAAGCGGATCGCCTGCGGATCGAAGACGCGGGGGTTTTCCTCGTGGAAGAGCCGGACGAGCAGATCCGTCGGCGCCACCTCCGGCCCGACCATCTCATGCGCCTCGACCGAATCGAGAAGGATGTTCACCCGCCGCCAGTCTTCTGCCGCCTCTTCGGACGGCGCGACGAGATCCTCGGCGGAGAGGAGCCCGTCCTCCGCTGTCGCCTCGCCCTTGGCGAAGGGGGAGGCCTTGGGCATGTGCTGCAGCATCACGCCGCCGGCGCGGATGTCATCCTCCGGCTCGTCGCGGCCCCAGGCCAGCGAGAAGCGGGTCGGAAGCTGCTCCGACTGGGCGAAATAGGTGCTGGCGCAGGCGGCGAGCGATCCGCCGGAGAGGGGGGTGATGCCCTGGTAGGGCGTCGTCCCCTCCCCCTGGTCGATGAGCACGGCGAAATAGCCCTTGCCGATCTGCCCGAAGGCATCGGCCACGGTGTTGAGCCGTTCGGCATCGTAGCTCGCCCAGGCGCGGATCCGGGCCTGGCCGCCCTTCTCCTCCGGCGCGTAGTAATCGGCGGCGAGGATGCGCACCGGACCGTCGCCGCGCACCTGCACGGAGAGCTTCCAGCGCAGCTTCACCGACTGGCCGATGAGCGCGGTGATCAGCGCGACCTCGGCCACCAGGCTCTCGACGAGCGGCGGGTAGTCGTGCTGGCTGAGGAGCTCGTCGAGCACCCCGTCGAGCCGCGCGACGCGGCCACGGATGTCGGAAATGTCGAGCTGGAACGGCAGGATCGTGTCGTCCCAGGCGATGCGCGCGCCGAGGGTCATGGGCTTTCCTTGGCCTTGGAGGGTTGGCTTGACCGGCCCCATATAGGCATCCCGCGGCGAATACCAACGCCCCTGCCTGACGGGTCCGGCGCGGGCCGGATCGCCTGAGCTTTGCCATTCGGGGGATCGGCGGGCATAGATGGGCCTTCGAGGGCAAGGAGTGTGCCAGAATGATCCGACGCGTCGGCGAGCCTGTCAAACGGGGGCAAAGCTACCGCGCCCGCCCCGGCGCCTATGCCGTGCTGCCGCGCGGCGGGTCGCTCCTGCTGACCTGGCAGGGCGGCAGCGAGAACGCCTTCCTCCTCCCCGGCGGCGGCATCGACCCGGGGGAATCGCCCTTGCAGGCGCTCCACCGCGAGGTGATGGAGGAGACCGGCTGGCGCATCGCCGGCGCGCGGAAGATCGGCGCCTTCCGCCGCTTCGTCTTCATGCCCGACTACGGCTGGTGGGCCGAGAAGATCTGCCACATCTACCTCGCCCGCCCCGTCCTCCGCCTCGGCCCGCCGAGCGAGCCGGAGCACGAGGCCGTCTGGATGGACCCGGAGCTGGCGGCGGAGCTGCTGGGTTCGCCGGTCGACCGCGAGGTGCTCCGCGCGCTGGCCTAGGCTCAGGGGGCCGTCTCCGCCCGAGAAACCGGGTGCACCGAGCGCCCGGCTCATGCTATATCTGGGCCCATGGCCGACCCCCTCCGCAAGATGCACGATTCCCGCCCGCGAATCCGTCAGCTCGACGAGACGGCGATCAACCGCATCGCCGCCGGCGAGGTGGTCGAGCGCCCCGCCTCGGCGGTGAAGGAGCTGGTGGAGAACGCGCTCGACGCCGGCGCCACCCGCATCGAGGTCACCATCGCCGGCGGCGGCGCCGGGCTCATCCGCGTCACCGACGACGGCTCGGGCATCGCGGCGGAGGATCTGCCGCTGGCCCTCGCCCGGCATGCGACCTCGAAGATCGACGGCAGCAACCTCACCGACATCCATTCCTTCGGCTTCCGGGGCGAGGCGCTGGCCTCGCTCGCCGCCGTCGGGCGGCTGACGATCACCACCCGCAGCGCGGGGGAGGAGGCGGTGAGCCTCGCCGCCGAGGCGGGCCGCCTCGGCAAGGTGAAGCCCGCCGCGCTCCGCCGCGGCACGATCGTCGAGCTGCGCGACCTCTTCTACGCCACGCCGGCGCGGCTGAAGTTCCTCCGCTCCGAACGGGCGGAGGCGCAGGCGGTGGGCGACGTGATCCGCCGGCTCGCCATGGCCGAGCCGGGGGTCGCCTTCCGGCTCGGCGATGCCACGGGCGGGGAGGAGCGGGTGATCTTTCGGGTGGAGGCCGAACAGGGCGACCTTTTCGACGCGCTCCACGCAAGGCTCGCCGCCGTCATGGGCCGGGAGTTCGCCGAGAACGCGATCCGCATCGACGCGCCGCGCGACGGGATGCACCTCACCGGCCTCGCCGCGCTGCCGAGCTATTCGCGCGGCTCCACCAGCCAGCAGTACCTCTTCGTCAACCGCCGCCCGGTGCGCGACAAGCTCCTCATAGGCGCGCTGCGTGCCGGCTATGCCGACAGCCTCGCCCCCGGCCGCTACCCGGCCGCCGCGCTCTATCTGGAGTGCCCCGCCGAGGCGGTGGACGTGAACGTCCACCCCGCCAAGGCCGAGGTGCGCTTCCGCGAGCCGGCCCTCGCCCGGGGGCTCGTCGTCTCCGCCCTCCGCCACGCGCTGGCCGGCGCCAGCCAGCGGAGCGCCACGACGCTGACCGCCGAGGCGCTGACCCGCGCCGCGCCCGAGGGCGCGCGCATCTATCAGATGGACCGGCCGGCACCGCGGCCGATGAGCTACCAGAACCCCGGTTTCGCCGAGCTGGATGCGCCCTCGGCCCGATTTGATGCGCCCCAGCAAGGGGGCGATGAGTCGCCGCCCGAGGACTCGCCGCTCGGCGCCGCCCGGGCGCAGGTGCACGAGAACTACATCATCGCGCAGACGGCGCGCGGCATGGTCATCGTCGACCAGCACGCCGCCCATGAGCGGCTCGTTTACGAGCGCCTCAAGCGCCAGCGGGAGGAGACCGGCATCGCCGCTCAGGCCCTCCTCATCCCAGACATCGTCGATCTCGGCGCCGCCGCCGACGCGCTCCTCGCCGAGGCGGAGACCCTCTCCACCCTCGGCCTCACCATCGAGCCCTTCGGCCAGGGCTGCGTCGCCGTCCGCGAGGTGCCGGCGGCATTGGGCGAGGTGGATTGCAAGGCCCTCCTCAACGACCTCGCCGACCTCATCGAGGATGACGCCTCCGCCGCCCTCGCCGCGCGGATCGACGCGGTGCTCAGCCGCATCGCCTGCCACGGCTCCGTCCGCTCCGGCCGGCGGATGCGGGGGGAGGAGATGAACGCGCTCCTGCGCGAGATGGAGGCGACGCCCTTCTCGGGCACCTGCAACCACGGCCGGCCCACCTGGGTCGAGCTCAGCCTCGCCGATATCGAAAAGCTCTTCGGCCGCCGCTAGGGAGAGGCACATGGACGTCATCGCCCCCTGGATCGAGGCCAATGGCCCGCTGCTCGCAATCATCGCCGCCGGGCTTCTGGTGATCCTCATCCTCAGCGCCGCGCTCCGCGCCCGCACCGCCGCGGCACTGTCCGCCGAGATCCGCGAGCTTCGCGCCCGACTGGCCGAGGCCGAGACCGCCCGCGCCGGGCTCGAGGCCCGCGCCGAGCGCATCCCCGAGATGGTCGAGGAGCTTCGCCGCGCCGGCGAGGCGCTCACCTCGGAACGCGAGCGCCGGAGCAGCGCCGAGACCGAGCTCGAGACGCTGCGCGAGAGCTTCGAGGCGCGGATGGACGAGATCCGGGGCCTGAAGAAGGAGGTGGAGGACCGCTTCGCCTCGCTCGCCGGCGAGGCGCTCAGCGCCAATTCCCGCCGCTTCCTCGACCTCGCCACCGAGCGCTTCACGCTCCACCGCCAGACGGCGGAGGAGGATCTGACGAAGCGCCAGCAGGCCATCGCCGAGCTGGTGAAGCCCCTGGGCGAAAAGCTCGGGCATTTCGACCAGAAGATCGGCGAGATCGAGAAGGCGCGGTCGGAGGCCTATGGCCAGATCCGAGAGCAGGTCACCAAGCTGGCCGAGGGCCAGGCCAACCTCGGCAACGAGACGCACCGGCTGGTCCAGGCACTCCGCGCGCCCAAGACGCGCGGGCGCTGGGGCGAGATGCAGCTTCGCCAGGTGTTCGAGATGGCCGGGATGACCGAGCATGTCGACTTCACGCTCGAGAAGAGCATGGAGAGCGACGACGGTCGGCAGCGCCCGGATGCCATCGTCTCGATCCCCGGCGGCAAGCATATCGTCATCGACGCCAAGACGCCGCTTGAGGGCTATCTCGATTCGCTCGAGGGCGAGACGCCCGAGGCCCAGCGCGAGGCGCTTCTGCGCCATGCCCGCCATGTACGGGCTCATGTGAAGGTGCTGGCCAGCCGGGACTATCAGGCGCGGCTGGCGACGACGCCGGATTTCGTGGTGATGTTCATCCCCGGCGAGACCTTCGTCTCCGCCGCCGCCGAGGCCGATCCCGGCCTCATCGAATACGCCTTCCAGAACCGCGTGCTGATCGCCACGCCGACCACGCTGATGGCGCTGGTGAAATCCATCGCCTACGGCTGGCAGCAGGAGAAGATGGCCGAGAATGCCGTCGAGGTGCAGAAGGTCGGGCAGGAGATCTACGATCGCCTCGCCACCTTCGCCGACCACCTCGGCAAGGTCGGATCCGGCCTCCGCTCCGCCGTCGACAATTACAACCGCGCGGTGGGCTCGCTCGAAGGGCGCGTGCTGCCCTCTGCGCGCAAGTTCGAGAGCCTCGGCGTCGTGCCCTCCGGCAAGAGCCTCGACCCCCTGGTGCCGCTCGAGGTCGAGCCGCGGCACATCACCGCGCCGGACCTCCTCGCCGAAAGCGAGGCCGAGAGCTGATTGCGCCCGGGCCGGGCCGGGTCTAGCCTCAGCCGGGACAAAGGATGAGGGGGAGCCCATGCGCGCTCTGAAAGCCGCGGCGCTCATCGCCGCCACAACGCTCGCCGCCACGGGGCTGACCGGCTGTGCCGGCATCGTGCCCAACGCCAGCCAGGCGGGCTTGCCGCTCTGGGAGCTCGGCAAGCCGCGGCCCTTCGCCGATGGCGCGCCGGTCACGGTGGTCGCCGCCGGCGATGTCGGCATGGATACCTTCGCGCTCTTGCCCTGCAACAGCGGGGCGATCTGCTCGGGCGGCCGCGTCGGCAGCGCCGCGGCGGCGGAAGGCTCGGTGGTCGTCAGCGGGCTTCACGACCGCATCTTCCACCTCCTGCCCGGCGGCACCGGCCACATGACGCTCCCCGGCGGCTCCGAGACGCCGCTGGCCTGGGAGTAACCTCCGCCGCCACCGGCAGCGGGCCCTTTTGGACGTCACGACAGGGAGGGCAGGTCATGCCCGAGATCGCCAGCAGCACCGTCGCAGAGATCATCATCCTCGCCCGCGAGCTTCCGCGCGCAGAGAACGAATTCGACAGCTTCATCGAGAGCCTGAACGAGAGCGAGCAATCCGCCCTCGTCGCCATGATGTGGATCGGCCGCGGCGCCTTCGAGCCGGAGGATTGGGACGAGGCCGTCCGCACCGCCGGCGAAGAGCGCCACACGCCCACGGCGAGCTACCTCAAGGGCTCGCCGCATCTCGCCGACCATCTAGAAAGCGGTCTCGAGGCGCTGGGGATCTCGGCGCGGGACGAGGAAGACCAGCTCTACCGCTGGGGCGAGACCTGAGGGGCTGCCGGCCCCCGCCCCCCGAGGAGGGGGGCGGGGGCCGGGCGGAGGCTCTGCCTCCACACCTCTGAGGTATTTTCGGCCAGATGAAAGGGGACACGGGGGGCTCAATGGGCCGCCGCATACGCCGCGATCATCTCGTCCAGCCGCTCTAGCGCCTCGGCGCGGGAGTTGCGGATGTTGGGCCGGGCGCGGCTTTCGGCGCGGCGGCGGATGTCGGCCTCCGTTTCGGCATCGGGGGCGTAGCGGACGGCGCCCATGACATAGCGCTCGCGCAGCTCGTCGGAGCGCAGCGTATAGGCGACCCAGGCCGGCGGCTCGATGCGGGTGCGCTCGTAGTTCATCAGCATCCACCACTTGTGACCCGAGGCGCGGATTTGCGCCTCGATCTCGTTGAAGACATCGGCCACGTCGCGGGAATGGGCGAAGGTCAGGCCGGAGAGGTCGACCTCCATCAGCCCCTCGCCCGGATCGGTGGTGATGCGGGCGCGGATGTCCTCCGGGCGGAGATTAGGCACATGCTCGATGCGGTGGCGGCGCTTGGACGGGAGGCTGCGCAGATGCGCCCAGGCGGCCTCGCGGGAGGCGAAGAGCGTCGGGTCGGCGAGGTCGGTGCCCGCCGTGCGGGCGATCTGGCGGGCGGTGATGGCGCTGTCGTCCCAGCGGGCGAGGCCCTGGGCATGGGCGGCGCGGAGGTCGCTGCCGCGCCGAGCGAAGGCCATCCAGGCGGAGGGCTCCACCCGGTAGTCGCGCTGGTCGAGAAGGAAGAACCAGAGCGCCTCGCCCGTCTCTGCGAGGCGCCGCTCCAGCGCGTCGAAGAGCGCATTCGCCTCGGCGGAGGTGGCGATATCGAGCCCGCGGTAGCTCAGCTCTGCAATCTCCACCGCTTCGTGAAAGCTGAGCCGCCCGGCCAGCGCCTCTTCGGAGGGGCTATCGGATTTATCCTTGTAGGCCAATATCTTGACCCTCCCTCAGTCACCCTTGAGCTTTGACGGCGCGGAACCTCGCACGGGTCGGCGCCATTGTGCCGATATTGAATAGCACGAACGCGGCGCCGAAGTTCGCGTCAAACGAGGCAAGGAAGTTCACATGCGACACCTCATCCGTACGACCGCGCTCGCCGCGCTCACCGCCGGCGCCGCCGCGACTCCCCTCGCCGCCGACGACGCGGCGCTGCTCATCGGCATCGAGCGCTACGAGGAGATGACCCGCGTCTCCGGCGCCGATACGATCACCGATGCCGCCGAAGACCTGACCGACATGGGCTTCACCACCCTGTCGCTGCCCAACGGCCGCATCCCCTCGACCACCCAGGCCATCGCCGAATGGGTCGATGCCGTGCCCGAGGCGGAGCGGCTGTTCGTCGCCCTGACCGGGCGCTTCGTCACCGACGGGACGCGCTCTTGGCTGCTGACCGCCGAGGCCGATGACGTCTCGCTGATGAACGTCGGCCAGCAGTCGGTCTCGGTCGACAGCCTTCTGCAGATCCTTGCCGAGCGGCCGGGCCATGCGATCCTTTTCCTCGGCGCCGCCGGCGACGGGAGCGAGGTGGACGACTGGCTGCGCGACGGGCTCGGCCCCATCGAGGCGCCGCAGGGGGTGACCGTCGTCACCGGCCCGCCGAATGTCGTCGCCGATCTCGTGGCCGGCCCGGTGCTGGAGCCCGAGGCCGACATCTTGGCGCCCCTTCGCCGCGAGCGCAGGCTGGAGCTCTATGGCTATCTGCCGCGGAGCTTCGAGTTCATGCCGGAGGAGCGCGGCTCCTTCGCGCCGGTCGTCACCAACAACGACGCCGCCGAACGGGCGCTCTGGGAGGGCGCGCGGGCGCTCGACACGATCGACGCCTACCGCAACTACCTGTCCAACTACCCGGTCGGCCCCCATGCGGAGGATGCCGAGGACGCCATCGAGGCGATCCTCGCCGAGCCCAACCGGCAGGCGCGCCTGTCGGAGGAATCGATGCGCCTCAACCGCGAGGAGCGGCAGGACGTGCAGCGCAACCTCGTCATGCTCGGCTACAACACCCGCGGCATCGACGGCATCTTCGGCTCCGGCACCCGCGGGGCGATCACCAACTGGCAGCAAGAGAACGGCTTCGCCCAGACCTCCTACCTGACGCTGGAGCAGATCACACGGATCGACGCCCAGGCCGCCCGCCGCGCCGCCGAGCTGGAGGCCGAGGCCGAGGCCCGCGCCGCCGCCGAGCGCCGCGCCGACAACGCCTATTGGGAAGAGACGGGCCGCGAGGGCGACGAGCCGGGCCTCAGGGCCTACTTGGAGCGCTATCCCGACGGCATCCATGCCGAGCAGGCGCAGGACGCGCTGGCCGAGATCGAGCGGGTCAAGCGCAACCGCGCCGCCCAGGCCGATCGCAACGCCTGGGATCGGGTCAGCGAGGCCGACACGATCATCGCCTATGACGGCTATCTGCAGAACTACCCCAACGGCGCGTTCGTCGAAGAGGCCCGCGCCCGTCAGGCGCAGCTGCGCAACCGCAACGGCCAGGAAGACCAGCTCGACGCGGCGGCCACCGCCGAAGAGGCGCTCAACCTCAACCCGTTCACCCGCCGGCTGGTCGAACAGCGGCTGGAGGCGGCCGGGCTTGAGCCGGGCGTCGTCGACGGGCAGTTCGACGGCGACACGCGCCGGGCGCTCCGCCGCTATCAGCGCGACCGGCAGCTCGGGGTGACCGGCTATCTCAATGAAGAGACGGTGGTGCGGCTCCTCGCGGACGCCATGCAGTGAGCGGCACGCCGCTCCCGCTGACCCTCACATCGCTCGCGGCCGCCCCCCATCTGGGGGCGGCCGCCGCGCGCCTGATGGAAGAGACCTGGCCCGACTGGTACGGGCCGGGGGGCGAGGGAAATGCCGCGGAGGATATCGCGCGCCGCAGCTGCGCCGAGAGCCTGCCCTGCGGGCTCGCGGCCGTGACCGAGGAGGGCCGGCTCGCCGGCCTCGTCACGCTCGACGCCAGCTCGCATGGGGCGCTCGCCGCAGAGGGCTTCTGGATGAACGGCCTCGTCACCGACCCCGCCTGCCGCCGCCAGGGCGTCGCCGATGCGCTTGTGGCGGCACTGGAGGCGGAGGCGGCGCGGCGCGGCGCCTGCGAGATCCATTCCACGACCGTCGCCGCGGGCGGGCTCCTGGAGCGGCGCGGCTGGCGCAAGCTGCGCCAGCTGGACGACGGCTGGGCCGTCTATGCGCTCAGGCTCAAATGAATGGGGCCGCCGGATCACTCCGGCGGCCCTCGTCTTTCTGGTGAGAGGCGCCGCCCGGGCGCCCCTCCTCGATCCGCGGCGCTCAGCGCGCCGGGACGTAGCGCTCGAAGAGCAGACGGGTCATCACCGGCGCGCTGTCGTCATACTGGCGGACGGCGACGAGATACTTGCCGGGCAGCACCCGGGCCGCGAGCAGCGAATCGTAGCTGTCGCCGTAATCGTCGTTCATCGTGACCTGCCGGCCGAAATCGTCGAAGAGCACCAGCACGGGGTCGCCGAGCCCGTTGGTCACGGCCTCGATCAGGATGAGCCCGCCCTCGTTCACGTCGAAGGAGAACCAGTTGGCGATGCCGCCGTTCTGCACGTCCTGGCGCAGGCGGGTGTCGAGCGCGCCGAGATCGGTCACCGGGTAGGAGCCGTCGAGCGGCGGGGCCGCCTCGGCGTAGTCGAACATGGCGACCTGCTCGGCCATCGGGTCGAAGCCCACGACAGAGACGGTGATCGGCAGGCTGGGGTCGGACAGCGCCGTGACGGCGATGCAATAGGGACCCGGGTCGAGCGGGTAGGACAGGTCGATCTGGCTGTTCAGCCCGTCCCAGTCGTCGTTCTCGGCCAGCCAGTTGCCCATGCCGTCATAGAGCGCGATCACCGGATCGGCGCTCTCGTTCACGGCGGTGATCGTCAGCGCCTGCGGGCTATCGAGATAGAAGCCCCAATAGGCGATGTCGTTGACCGAAGCGGTGGCGCTGAGCCCGGTGGCGAGCTGGCTGTCGATGGCGCCGTCGGAGAAGAAGTTCACCACGCGGTCGAACTCACAGATCTCGCCGGGCATCTGGGCGCCGGCCGTGATGCCGCCGCCGCTGCCGTCACCGCCGGAGCCGTTGCCGCCATCCAGCTCCACCGGCATGGCGCCGAGGCCGGGCGTCAGCGCCTCGTGCTCGAGCCGGCCGACGCGGACGTAGCCGGTCATCGGCGCGCCGTCATAGGTCGACATGGCCAGGCAATAGGTGCCGGGCTCCAGCATCGTTTCGGCACGCGAGGCGCTATCACCGCCCGAATCGTCGTCGGAGAGCACGATGTCGCCATTGGGCGCGTAGAGATCGAAGAGCGGGTCGCCGGCGCCGCGCGCCTGGGCTTCCATCCGCACCTCCGTCGGCTCGGTGACGTCGAAGATCGCGACATAGTCGCTGTTCATGAGCACCAGCGCCATCTGCTCGAGGTAATCCCCCGAGGTGGAGATGTCGGAGGCCTCCTGGGTGCCGCCGATCCACTGACCGCCCTGGCCGAGGCCGCTGCAGAAATCCTGGGCGAAGGCCGGCAGGGCCGCCCCGCCCGCGAAGAGCACCGCAAGCGCGGCGCGGAGTTTGAAATGTCTTGTCATGGCAAATGTGTCCTCTTTCACCCTTGCCCGGACACTACCCGCATCGGGCGGGCTGGGGCTAGGGGGAAGAGGGTCGGGAAAACCCCCGTAGATGGGCCGCAAAGAGCGCCCCCGAGGTGACAAAAGGCCGCCCCCTTTCGGGAGCGGCCCTTCGAAACTCGTCCTGGCGCGGGTCCGGGCCCTCGGGGTCACCCCCGGAGCGCGCCCCTGCGGCTCAGCCCTGGCGGGCCTTGAACCGGCGCTGGGTCTTGTTGATGACGTAGACGCGGCCCTTGCGACGCACGACCCGGCAATCCCGGTGGCGCGACTTGAGCGAGCGCAGCGAATTGGCGACCTTCATCTGCCTCTCCTTCTCTCGCGGCGCTTTAGGGCCGCATCAGCGTTGTGACATCCAAACCGGATGCCGGTGAAATCTCTCTGGTGGGCGGTACAAGGTTCGAACTTGTGACCCCTACGATGTCAACGTAGTGCTCTACCACTGAGCTAACCGCCCTTCCGTCACGATGGTCCCATGCGCCCCAAACAAAAGGGACGCGGGGGATACCTCCGCGTCGGGTGACGGGTCTATAAAAGGACTCCCCGGGCGGATCAAGGGCTTTTGGCGCGCCCCGTCCACGCCTATGCTGACGGGGGAGGAGAGACGGGTATGGATGCCTTTCGGGTGCAGATGCCGGCTCGGCGCACGAGCGCCGTGATCTTTGCCTCGCCGCATTCCGGCAGCGACTATCCCAAGGATTTCCTTGCCAAAGCCCGGCTCGACGAGCGGGCCGTCCGTTCGAGCGAGGATGCCTTCGTCGACAGGCTCTTCGCCGCGGCGCCGACGCTCGGCGCGCCGCTCATCACCGCGCTCGCGCCCCGCGCCTATGTCGATCTCAACCGCGCCGAGGACGAGCTCGACCCGGCGCTGATCGAGGGGCTGCGGCGGGTCAATCCGAACCCGCGCATCGCGTCGGGGCTGGGCGTGATCCCCCGCGTCGTCGCCGGCGGGCGGCCGATCTATCACGGGCGGATCACACACACCGAGGCGGAGGCGCGGCTCGCCGCCGTCTGGCGGCCCTATCACGCCGCGCTCCGCCGGCTGATGGACGAGGCGGAGGAACGCTTCGGCCAGGCGATCCTGATCGACTGCCACTCCATGCCCCACGAGGCGCTGGAAACGCTCGGCCCCCGCAGCGCCCGCAAGCCGGACGTGGTGATCGGCGACCGATTCGGCGCCGCCGCCTCCCCCGGACTCGTGGCCGAGATCGAGGCGGCCTTCGCCCGCGCGGGCCTGCGCACCGCGCGCAACATGCCCTTCGCCGGTGCCTACGTGGCCCAGGCCTACGGCCGGCCGGCGCGGCGGCGCCACGCGATCCAGATCGAGATCGACCGGGCACTCTACATGGACGAGGCCCAGATCACGCCGCTCCCCCATTTCGAGCTCTTCCGCGCGCGCCTCAGCGGCATCATGGCCGAGATCACCGCGCTCGGCCGGGCGGACCCGATGCCGATGGCGGCCGAATAGGCCGCCGCTCAGCCGCGCGGCGACTGGTTCACCGGCTTCAGTGAAATGCCCTCGGCGGAGGCCTTGGCATAGACGGCCTCTTCGGTGCGGCCGAGCTTGAGGCCGATCACGCGGGTCGGCGTGTTCTCTTCCGCGAGCTTCTTCAGTTCGGCGACGTCACCGTCGCTCCAGTCTTCGCCGCTGTGGCGTTCGGTCTTGGCACTCATGTCTCTCTCCTGTGGTTGGAGGGAAAACGGCCGCGCCGGCGGGAGGTTCCCCCTAGCGCAGGGCCCGTCCCTTGACGATCGCCTCCTTGCCGAAGCGGGCGCGGATCGCATCGGTCGCCCGCTCGGCCCCCGCCCGGCGGCTGGCGCCGGGGTCGAGGAGGTCGCCCTCCCGGTCGGCCTCGGCCGCATCGCAGAGCTCGGAGAGGCCGACGCCGATGAGGCGGAAGGGGCCCTTGATGCCGGAGGCGTCATAGAGCCCCCGCGCCGTCCGGTAGAGCGTGTCGGCCATCTGCGTCGGCTGGCCGAGCGACAGGCGGCGGGTCAGCAGCTTGAAATCGGCGCGCTTGAGCTTCAGCGTCACGACCCGGCCGGCCAGCCCCTTGGCCTTGGCGCGGCTCGCCACCTTCTCGGCCATCCGCCAGATATGCCCGTCGAGGAGGTCTGCGTCCGAGGTATCCTCGAAGAAGGTCGTCTCGTTGGAGATCGAGCGGACGGGCTCGCGGGCGCTGACCGGGCGGTGGTCCTCCCCCCGCGCGAGATGCCACAGCCGGTCACCCATCTGCCCGAAGCGCGTCATCAGCTCGCGCCGCTCCCAGCGCTGGAGGTCGGAGAAGATGCGGATCCCGGCCTTCTCGAGGCTCGCCTGCCCCGCCGGGCCGATTCCCCAGATCTTGCTGACCGGCAGGGGCGCGAGGAAGGCTTCCGTCTCTGCCTTGCCGATCACCGAGAAGCCGCGCGGCTTGTCGAGGTCGGAGGCGAGCTTGGCGAGGAACTTGTTGTGGGAAAGGCCGATGGAGCCGCTGAGGCCGAGCTCGTCCTCCATGCGCTTCGTCAGCCGGGCGAGCAGCACGGCGGGCGGCGCGCCATGGAGGCGCAGCGTGCCGGTGAGGTCGAGGAAGGCCTCATCGAGCGAGAGCGGCTGGATGACCGGGGTCAGGTCGTCCATCATCGCGCGGATGGCGCGGGAGGCCTCGGCATAGGCCTCCATCCGCGGCGGCACGACGATCGCCTCGGGGCAGAGCTTCAGCGCCTGGAACATCGGCATGGCGGAGCGGACGCCCTTGATCCGCGCGAGATAGCAGGCGGTGGAGACGACGCCCCGCCTGCCGCCGCCGATGATGACGGGATGATCCCGCAGCTCTGGCCGGTCGCGTTTCTCGACCGAGGCGAAAAAGGCGTCGCAATCCATATGGGCGATGGAGAGCGTGAAGAGCTCGGGATGGGACGTGACGCGCGGGCTGCGGCAGGCCGGGCAACGGGTGCCCGACTCGAAGGCGTGAAGGCAGGCGCGGCAGAGGGCGGGCATGGGCAAAGGATAGGCCTCGGGGGGCGGGGCGTCCACGGGGGGCGTGCGGGGGCTGCACCCCCGGCCCCCCGCTTTCCCGGGGGGCTTTGGGCCCCCCGGACCCCCTTTGCAGTGGGGGCCAGCCCCCACGCCCCCGAGGTATTTGCAAAGGGGCATGGAGGCGGGGCGGGGCAGGTGGCAAGGTGGGGCATGGATGCGTTCGACGGGGCGAAGGGGGCGATCTTCATCGGCGGGCGGCTGCTCGTCCTGCTGAGGGATGCCAAGCCCTGGATCAGCGCGCCGAACCTCTGGGACCTGCCGGGCGGCGGCCGCGAGGGGGCGGAGACGCCGAAGCAGACGCTGGCCCGCGAGCTGCGGGAGGAGCTGGGGCTCACCCTGGACGGCGCGCGCCGGCTCTTCGCCGAGCGGCATGGCGGCGCGTTCTGGTTCTTCGTGCTGGCCCTGCCGGAGGGCGCGGAGCGGCGGGTCAGGCTGGGGGACGAGGGGCAGGGCTGGGCGCTGGTGACGCCCGGCGTCTATTTCGCCATGCGCCATGTGCCCCGGCAGGCGGCGCGGCTGCAGGCCTGGCTGGCGGCGGGGGGCATCCATCAGATTCCTGCATGAAGATCATGCAGAACATTCGTTATCCCGATCGCAACGCCCGCGCTATAGTCTGGCACAGGTCATACGACCGCATCGGGAGAGAGCGGCCAGTCAGGTCGCCGCCGAAGGAGCAATCGCGCCCCGCGAACTCTCAGGCAAAAGGACCGGCGCTGTCGCAACACTCCGAAGAGTGGCCCCCACACGCGACCGGGCGGGGGCCCGCCGAAGGAGCAAGCCGCGCGACGTGCGGTGAATCTCTCAGGCCCGAGGACGGAGGGGGCGCAGGGCGGGCGAAGACCCGCCGCATCGGAGCAGATGAGATGCGCCATATCGCTGTCCTGGGCGCCGGAATCACCGGCATCACCACCGCCTATTCGCTGAAGAAGCGCGGCTACGACGTCACCGTCTACGACCGCAACCGCTACGCGGCGATGGAGACCTCCTTCGCCAATGGCGGCCAGCTCTCGGCCTCCAACGCCGAGGTGTGGAACCAGCCGTCGACGGTGCTGAAGGGCATCCGCTGGCTCTTGAAGCCCGATGCGCCCCTGTCGGTGAACCCCAAGCCCTCCTGGCACAAGCTGAGCTGGATGGCCGAGTTCCTCGCCGCGATCCCGCAATACCGGCAAAACACCACCGAGACGGCCCGCATGGCCATTGCCGCCCGCGCCGGGCTGGCCGAGATGGCGGCGGCGGCGGGGATGGATTTCGCCTTCTCGCGCGCCGGGATCCTGCATTTCTACGAGCGGCAGCACGACCTCGACCATGCACGCCGGGTAAACCCGCTTCTGGCCGCCGGCGGGCTGACCCGCACCGAGCTGACGCCGGACGAGGTGCGCGCGAAGGCGCCGGAGCTTCAGGGCCAGATGGTCGGCGGCTACTGGACGGAGAGCGATTCGACCGGCGATATCCACCGCTTCACCACCGGCCTCGCCGACTGGCTGAAGACTCAGGGCGTGACCTTCCGCTATGGGGCGGAGATCACCTCCGCCCGCGCCGGGGCGGATGGCGTGCGCGTCACCGCCGGCGACGAGGCGCGCTATGACGGCGTGGTCGTGGCGGCGGGCGTCGGCAGCCGGGCGCTGGCGCGCGGCTTCGGCGACCGGGTGAACATCTATCCGGTGAAGGGCTATTCGATCACTGTCGAGCTGAACGACGAGACCAGCCGGGCCGCGGCGCCGCATGTCTCTCTCCTCGACGACAAGGCGAAGATCGTCTCGTCCCGGCTCGGCGAGGGGCGGCTGCGCGTGGCCGGCACGGCGGAGTTCAACGGCGAGAACCGCGACATCCGCATGGACCGGGTGAAGCCGCTCATCGCCTGGGTCGAAAGGCACTTCCCCGGCGTGAACACCGAGACCTGCGTGCCCTGGGCCGGGCTCCGGCCGATGATGCCGAACATGATGCCGCGCGTCGGCGCCGGGCGGCATCCGCGCGTCTTCTACAACACCGGCCACGGGCATCTGGGCTGGACGCTCTCCGCCGCCACGGCCGAAGCGGTGGCCGGCACGATCGCGGCGACCGAACGGGCGGAGCGGAGCGTGTCCTCCGTGGGGATGGTGCCGGCCTGAGGCGTCCTGAGGCTCCGGCCGGCCGGCCGGCATCGACTCGGGGCCGCTCCCCCGGGGGCGGCCGCTCACCCTCCGGCACGGGCGCCGGAGCACGCCGCAGGGTGAGTTTGCACCCCGCCCCCCGGGCAGCAAAGCCCCGGGCGACCCTCGCGCCACACCTTCCCCGGCCCCCGCCGCGCTCCTCCGGCCGCCGCTTGCCAGGGCGGCCGTCTTGGGTCTTGATCCGCCGCGAGGGACCCGGGGGACATTGCCATGAACGTGACGCGCCGCCGCATCTGGGGCTGGATGCTCTACGATTGGGCGCAGCAGCCCTATGCCACGCTCGGGCTGACCTTCATCTTCGGCCCCTATTTCGCCGCCGTCGCGGCCGGTTACTTCGAGGCGCAGGGCCTGACCTCGGCCGAGGCCGATGCCGGCGCGCAGTCGCTCTGGTCGTCCGCCCAGACCATCGCCGGTCTCTTCATCGCGCTGACCGCCCCCTTCCTCGGCGCCCTTGCCGATGCCTCCGGGCGGAAGATGCGCTGGATCATCGGCTTCTCGGTGCTCGCCATGCTCTGCATCGCCGGCACCTGGATGCTGGAGCCCGACGGGACGTCTCTCTACCTCGTCACCTTCCTGTTCTGGATCGGCTTCGTCGCCTCCGAAAGCGCCTTCAATCTCAACAACGCCATTCTGCCCTCGCTCGGCCCCGCCGGCCGCGTCGGCCGCATCTCGGGCGGCGCCGCGGCCTTCGGCTATTGGGGCGGGGTGCTGGCGCTGGTCATCACGCTCCTGTTCTTCGCCGAGAACGCCTCGGGCACCACGCTCATCGGCCTCGCGCCGCCCTTCGGGCTCGACCCGGCGGCGCGCGAGGGCACGCGCTTCACCGGGCCCTTCATCGCCATCTGGTTCGCGATCTTCCTGATCCCCTACCTGCTCTGGGTTCGCGAGGTGCCGCCGAAGGAAACGCCGCCCCCGCTCGGCGCCGTCTGGGGGGACCTCAAGGCCACGCTGCGACGGACCGTCCGGCGGCGGAGCCTGCGCAACTTCCTCCTCGCCTCGATGTTCTACCGCGACGGGCTGGCGGCGCTCTATGCCTATGGCGGCTTCTACGCGACGCTGGTGCTCGACTGGGAGATCACGCAGGTCGGCATCTTCGGCATCATCTCCGCCGTCGCCGCGGCGATCCTCACCTGGGTCGGCGGGCGGTTCGACGAGCGGATCGGGCCGAAACCCGTCATCGCGCTCTGCTGCGTGGTGCTGGCCGTGGTCTCGACCATCATCATCGGCATTTCGCCCGCGGATCTCTACGGCCTGCCCTTCCCCGAGGGCTCGGCCATGGCGGATTACATCTTCTACTTCTGCGGCGTGCTGATCGGCGGCGCGGGGGGCACGCTCTATTCCGCCTCGCGCAGCCTCATGGTCCGCCATGCGGACCCGGAGCGCCCGGCGGAGGCCTTCGGGCTCTTCGCGCTTTCGGGCCGGGCGACGGCGTTTCTCGCCCCCTTGCTCATCGCCCTCGCAACCGTGATCACCGGAGACAACCAGCTCGGCTTCTTTCCGGTGATCCTGCTTTTGCTTCTCGGCCTTCTGCTGCTAGTCTTCGTCAACAAAGACGGAGATCGAGCAGAATGGTCCGCATCCTCCTCACCCTCGGCCTGATCGCCGGGCTTGCCGCCTGTCGCAGCGATGCGCCGGAGGTCACACAGGCCGAGGTCTCGGCGCTCGACGCCGCCATCGCCACCGACAGCCGCGTCGCCCGCGAGGTCTTCGGCCATATCGCCACGCCCTCGGGCGGCGGCTCGGCGCCCTTGGGATTCTACTCCCGCGGCTGCGCCGCCGGGAATGTCGCCCTGCCGGAGACGGGGCCGACCTGGCAGGCCATGCGGCTCAGCCGCAACCGCAACTGGGGCCAGCCGGAGCTGGTGGACTTCATTCAGGATCTCTCGCGCTTCGCCGCCCGCCAGCCGGGCTGGTCGGGGCTCTATGTCGGAGACATGTCCCAGCCGCGCGGCGGGCCGATGCTCACGGGGCATGCCAGTCACCAGATCGGGCTCGATGCCGACATCTGGATGCTGCCGCCGGAGCGGCTGAACCTCACCCCCGCCGAGCGCGAGTCGCTCTCGTCGATCCGCACCGACCGCAATTCCGGCGCCTATGTGAACGATGCCTGGACGGCGGAGCACATGGCGATCCTGCGCCGCGCCGCCGAGGACCCGCGCGTGGCGCGGATCTTCGTCTTCCCCGGCGCCAAGGTCTGGATGTGCGACAACGCCACCGGCGACCGCGCCTGGCTCAACAAGGTGCGCCCCTGGTACGGGCATAACTATCACTTCCATGTGCGGCTCGACTGCCCGGCCGGGGCCGATTACTGCGAACCGCAGGAGCCGCCGCCCCCCGGCGACGGCTGCGCCGATGCGCGCGCCTGGGTGAACAACATCCTCAACCCGCCGCCCGCGTCGGATGACGGCGACCCGGCCCCCTCCAGCGGGCCCCTGCGCATGTCGTCGCTGCCGGGCGCCTGCCTCGCCGTCTCTAACGCGGGGTGAGAGCCGCTCTCGGCCTTTTCGCCGCCGCGCTGCTCGCGGCGCTCGCCGGCTGCGCGCGGGGCGAGGCGGAGCTCGTGGGGGCGCTGCCCCTACCGACGCTGCCGGGCGGCTATTCCGGCATCGAGCTCGCGGCGGACGGGGCGGAGGTCGTGCTGCTCTCCGACCGCGGGCTGATCGTCCGCGGCGTGCTGGAGCGCCAGGGCGGCCGGCCGACCGGCTTTACCGAGACCTCCCGCCAGCGGATCACCGGCGCTGACGGCGCCCCCCTGCCCCAGCGCCAGCGCGACAGCGAGGGGCTGGCCATGGCGGGGGACGGCACGCTCTTCCTCTCGTTCGAGGGGCGCGGCCGCGTCGTGCGCTTCGACGGTGCGCTGACGGAGTTGCCGGCCCCGCCGCCGCAGCCCAATGCGCTGCTCAACGAAAGTTACGAGGCGCTCGCCCTCGACGCCGCCGGCCAGCTCTACACCCTGCCCGAGCGCACCGGCAACGGCACGGAGGACTGGACGCTCCTCAGGCTCGACGGCGCGGCCTGGGCCGCCGCCTTCCCCATCCCGCGCCGCGGCGCCTTCGTGCCCGTCGGCGCCGATTTCGGGCCGGACGGGCGGTTCTACCTCCTCGAGCGCGACTTCACCGGCATCGCCTTCCGCAGCCGCATCCGCCGCTTCGAGCCCGACGGCTCCGGCGAGACGCAGGTGCTGCGGACGGGCGCCGGGACGCATGGCAATCTCGAGGGCCTCTCCGTCTGGACGGGGCCGGACGGGGCGCTGCGGCTTACCATGGTCAGCGACAACAACGAAAGCGCGCTTCTGCGCGGCGAGATCGTGGAATACCGGCTGGCGGATTGACGCGCCCGCCGCGGAGGGCTACCAGCCCCGCCGCCGCCCGCCGGGCGGCCAAGTCTCCGCCACCTTGCCAAAACGGATGAAATCCATGCGACTCCTTCCGGCGATCCTCGCCATGGCCGCGCTTGTCGTGGCCTCCAACATCCTCGTGCAGTTCCTGCTCTGGGACGGCTTCCTCACCTGGGGCGCCTTCACCTATCCCTTCGCCTTCCTCGTGACCGACATCACCAACCGGCTCTACGGCCCGGCGGCCGCGCGGCGCGTCGTGCTGGCCGGCTTCGCCACCGGCATCCTCTGCTCGCTGATCGGCACGCAGGTCATGCTGGAGTTCGGCCCGGCCGTCGTGCTTCGCGTCGCCGTCGCCTCCGGCGCGGCCTTCCTCGCGGCGCAGCTTCTCGACGTGGCGGTGTTCAACCGGATGCGCGCGGGCCGCTGGTGGCGGGCGCCGCTAGTCTCGACCCTCGCCTCCTCGACGCTCGACACGGCGGTGTTCTTCACCATCGCCTTCGCCGGCTTCGTCAGCCTCGGGCCGGAGGCGGATGCCGCCACCGCCTGGGCGCGCGAGACCGTGCCCTTCCTCGGCGCCGGTGCGCCGGTGCCGCTCTGGCACTCGCTCGCCGTGGCCGACTGGGGCGTGAAACTGGCGATCGCGCTCCTCGCGCTCCTCCCCTTCCGCCTGATCGTGGGGCAAATGCTGCAGGGCCGGAGGGATGTCACCCCCAGCGCTTGATTTTCATTTGACATTCACCTTGTGCCTGCAAGGCTGGGTGTCAGGCGAAACCCATTGAAAGGAGGTGATCCAGTGTCGAGAAAGAGATTGGAGCAAGGAGTCGGGACAGCTTTGGAGGGGCGCATCTGAGGCAGCCCTTGGCTGCGCACCCCCAAGGTGGACGCGTCTAACCGACCCCACCTCCTGAACTTTCGAGAGGGCCGCTCCATCGCCGGGGCGGCCCCCTTCATTGAAGCGGCGGCCTTCTGGGAGAGGACGATGGGCCTGAGGATCAGCGACGAGATCGAGTTGCAGGACTGGGAGCTGACGGAGCAGTTCATCCGCGCCGGCGGCCCGGGCGGCCAGAACGTCAACAAGGTCTCGTCGGCGGTGGAGTTGCGCTTCGAGGCGGAACGCTCGCCCTCCCTGCCCGATCCGGTGAAACGGCGACTGCGCCGCCTGGCCGGGCGCCGCTGGACCAAGGAAGGCGCGCTGGTGATCCAGGTGAGCGAGGAGCGCAGCCAGGCGCGGAACCGCGCGGTGGCGCGGGAGCGGCTGGTCGAGCTTGTGGCCAAGGCGCTGGTGGCGCCGAAGCGGCGGGTGAAGACGCGCGTCTCCCTCAACCAGAAGCGGAAGCGGGTGGAGGAGAAGAAGAAGCGCAGCGAGGTGAAGCGCCTCCGGCAGGATCCGTAGCCCGGCCTACGCGGCCGCCTCCATCACCGGACCTTCGAGGAAGCGCATGAGCTCGCCGAAATAGCCTTCGCTGCGGGCCGGGAGCGTCGGGTCCGACGTGATCGCCACGGTCAGCTCCGCCTCCGGCACCACGAAGATCACCTGCCCGCCATAGCCGCGGGCGAGGCCGTAGCGCAGGCCACGCACCTCCCCCGTGAACCAGCCGAGCCCGTAGCCGAGGCCGGAATAGGGGGAGCGGGTGACGGGGGTGAAGCTCTCTGCCGTATAGCCGTCGGCCAGCACTCGTTGGCCCTCCCAGACGCCGCCCAGCCGGTAGAGCTCGCCGACCCGCACCATGGCCTCGGGCGTCAGCGCCATCTCGTTGCCGCCGAGGTAATAGCCCTGCGGATCGCGCGTCCAGGCCGGGATCTCGATGCCGAGCGGCGCGCCCAGATGCCGCCGCGCGAGGGCGAGGAGGCTCTCGCCCGTCGCCTCGCTCAGCGCGGCGCCGAGCACATGGACGGAGCCGGTGGAATAGAGCATCGGCCCGCCCGGCTCGGCCACGAAGGGGCGGGAGAGCTGGTCGGCCACCCAGTTGCCGCTGGCGACCCAGCCCCCGTATTTCCCCCCGCTCGTCCGCTCCAGCCCCGCGCGGAGCGTGACGAGATCGCGCAGCGTCAACGCGCCGACGCGCGGATCGGCGCCGGCGGGGATGAGGGCGGGGGCGGTCTCCTCCAGCGTGTCATCGAGCGCGACGGTGCCCTCGGCGATGACGCCGCCGAGGATCGCCGCGACGAGGCTCTTGGAGACGGATTTCACGTTGACCGGCCGGGAGACGGCCGGGCCGCGCACCGCCTCGTTCAGCGTGAGCTGGCCGGATTGGGCGAGGGCGATGGCATGGGCCTGCGGGAAGGCCTCGAGGAGGGCCGGGAGGCCGGCGACGCTGGGGCCGGACTGGGCGCGCGCCGCGAGAGGCGCGGCGGCGAAGAGGGAGAGCGCCATGCGGCGGGAGAGGCTGGGCATGCCGGGGAGGCTAGGCGGAGGGGGGGATGGGGGGAAGTGACGGTTTGGTGAGGGGGGGGGTGTCAACCACCGCACAGCAAGCGATCATTTGACCGTTGCTTGGTTAGCCTCATGCAACGTATACATCGTCCAAAAGACGATTGGTTGAATATGTACTACTGCGAACTCCAAGATGACGGCCCTCAGAATTGTCCTCCTGAAGATGCGTCTGAAATGACAGGCGACATTTTTAGGATGGTTCGCGATTTACCCGCATCCTCTCACGATCTGGAGCCGGACGTGATTTACCAGCCTGCGAAAGCAGATAGGGCGCAGTGCAAGTGCTGGGGTTGCTCGGTTTGGACGAGCGAGTCCGCAGTGCGTAATGCTCTAGGTATTTTTAAGTTTTTCCGCGACCAGAATATTGTACAGGTAACTATTGCTGCGATTGACGGTGTAATTGCCGCGACGCCAAACCGTCGCCAACCGGAGCACTATACGTTCTGGAAACATCACGACCATGACATAACAGGCCCCTACGAAGTTAGGTACACTGAAGGGGGCTGGATTTAGATGTGGTCCCAGCATGATGAGCCGACAGAGATAGACATTGGGGCGCTCGAAGTCCAAGAGGTACTTTATTATTATGACGAGCCGCTAATCTACACGACCACGCTTGGTGTAGAGAATTATATTGTCGTGAAATTCGACGAAGTAAATGGCCGTGACTACTTCTTTTGTTCAGAGTTGGGACGAAAAGCCCTCGATTGCTTGAAGGAAGGAAGCCTCTCGGTGAGGGGCAGCTTAGGCCAAGGCAGCATCTTCATTTTCGAAATGGAGCAGCGGCAGACCGTCTCTCGTCTTTGGAAGACAAAGGTCTGGGAAATCGATGAAAGTTTGCTACCCGAGCGAGGGGTTGGATTGGACCATCAGCGCGATTGGGCGGCAGACTTTGTGGAGCAGGCGGATGCTTTTTTTTCCGCTCGGTTCTCGGGTGGTGATTTGGGTGAAAATCTCATCTCGCTAAAGAATCTGAGAGATCTGACTTCGGGTTTCTATGACGCTGTCAGAAAGCTGTTCCACGTGAACGAGCTATTCGGAAATTCTGGCATTCTCCAGTTTCCCCTTTATGAGCCGCAGCTCGGATCTTTAGTACTCTCCATTAAGGAGCCAATGATTGACGAAGCTTTAGCAAGGCAAGCTAGTCGTCATCGCTCACTAAATCAATTTGATGTCCTTTCGAAGCTTGCTTTGGATAGAGACGGTATATTCGACCTCCTCGCCTCTCTAAAAGAAAGATCGAGCCATGATGAGATGGAAGCTGGCTCCAAGTTAGATATACTTGATGCTTACGAGAATCTAGGGGCAATGCTGCCCACAATGCGAAGCTCATTTTCAGAATTGGAAGTGACGCACTCGGGAATTCACTCGCATAAGCATGTTAGACTTTCGCGGCATGACGGGGCGGCAATAATTGAATCTGCTCGAAAAATACTCAGAGAGCCGATATCGCTGACCGGAGAAATCTCTATCATCAACTCAAAGTCGCGGACCTTTGTAATAGACGACGCTCACGGCCGACAGACTACGGCAGAAGTTCCAGCTCCGCTATTTGATGCACTCCTAGGTTCGGCTGACTTCAAAAATGGCGCACGCGTCCAGGTGCGCGGGGGGTTCAAACGACGTAGGTATCGCGACCTTGTGAGTGTCGAACAGGTCGATTTGCTTTAGTCGCCTAAACCACCACCTCCATCTCTTCCTGTGCCCCCACCCCGAACACCCGCTTGTACCGCGCGATCTCCCCCTCCGGCCCCATGGCCTTCCGCGGGTTGTCGCTCAGCTTCACGGTCGGCCGGCCGTTCGCCTCCACAGCCTTGCAGACCAGCGAGAACGGCGCGAGGGAATTCCCCTCCGTCAGCCCGCCGAAATCGTTGGTCAGCATCGTGCCCCAGCCGAAGCTCACCCGCACCCGGCCGCGGAAGCGCTCGTAGAGCTCGATGATCTTCCCCGCGTCGAGCCCGTCGGAGAAGATCACCAGCTTCTCGCGCGGGTCCTCGCCCCGGCTCTCCCACCAGCGGATCGCGGTCTCGGCGCCCTCCACCGGGTCGCCGGAATCGATGCGCATGCCCGTCCAGCCGGCCAGCCAGCCCGGCGCCCTCTCGAGGAAGCCGACCGTGCCGTAGGTGTCGGGCAGGATGATGTGGAGGTTCCCGTCATGCTCCTCGTGCCAGTCGGAGAGCACCTCGTAGGGCGCCCGCGCCAGCTCTTCGTCGTTCGTCGCCAGGGCCGAATAGACCATGGGCAGCTCATGGGCATTGGTGCCGATCGCCTCCAGGTCGCGGTTCTTGGCGATCAGGCAGTTGGAGGTGCCGGTGAAGCTCTCGCCCAGCCCCTCCTGCATCGCCTGCACGCACCAGTCCTGCCAGAGGAAGCTGTGCCGCCGCCGCGTACCGAAATCGGCGATCTTGAGGCCCGGATGCACGCGCAGCCGCTCGATCTTCTCCCAGATCCGCGTCATGGCGCGGGCATAGAGCACCTGCAGCTCGAAGCGGCCCATGGCGTTCAGCACCGCGCGGCCCCGGAGCTCCATGAGCACGGCGAGCGCCGGGATCTCCCAGAGCATGACCTCGGGCCAGCTCCCCTCGAAGGTCAGCTCGTACTGCCCGTCGCGGACCTCCAGGTGATAGGGCGGCAGGCGCAGCGCCTCGAACCAGTCCATGAAATCCGGCGTGAACATCTGCCGCTTGCCGTAGAAGGTGTTGCCCCGCATCCAGGTGCTCTCGCCGCGCGACAGCGACAGAGAGCGGATGTGGTCGAGCTGCTCGCGCAGCTCACCCTCGTCGACCAGCTCGGCGAGGCGGACGTCCTTCGTCCGGTTGATGAGGCTGAAGGTCACCTGCACATCCGGCTTGTAGCGGCGGACGGACTGGCACATCAGCAGCTTATAGAAATCCGTGTCGATCAGCGAGCGGACGATCGGGTCGATCTTCCACTTGTGGTTCCAGACGCGCGTCGCGATGTCGACCATCTCGGCCCTCCCGTTGGGGCCGCCATCATGCAGGGCGGGCCCGCCCTGTCCAGATCAGACGAACGGGTCATGCGCCCATTGCAAGAGCGCCTGCCGCTGCTTCGGCCGGCAGTGAATGTCTCCCGGCTCGCAGGCCTTGCGAACCTGCCCGGCATGGCGGCGGAAGTTGCGCCAGCGCTGCATCTGCTTGGCATCGACCCCCTCGAGCCGCCGGCCCATCCAGTAGCGGCAATACCACTGGAACCAGCCGCGCGGGTCGGGGTCGATGATCCAGCCCTTCTGCTTCCACACGGAGAGCGGCTGGCGCGACTTGATGCCGAAGTAGTTGAGCGCCTCGTTCGGCCGGTCGGAGAGCTTCGCCCCCTCGAACCAGCTCTTGGGGAATTCGTCCCGGCAATCGTTGAGGTACTTCCCCTCGAAGACCCCCAGTTCCAGCATCTTCGCCGGCGGGCACCAGGGGTCGAACTCCTCGGAATGGACGTCGCCGATCTTCGCCACGGTCTCGTAGCTGTAGCCCTGCTGCATGGTGTCGTTGACGGTGATTTTCCCCATGGCGCGCGCCTCCTTGCGTGAAAGGATGGGCGCCATGCGCGCCATCGTTCAAAGAGGATACGCACGACCGGAGCCTCTGGTTCTCCGCGACTGGCCGGACCCCGAGGTCAGGCCGGGCGGCTTGCTGCTGCGGGTGACGGCCTGCGGCGCCAATGCCTCGGACTGGGAGGTGATCACCGGCACCCCGGCCTATGCCCGCCTCACCCGCCGGTTCCGCGGGCGCGAGACGATCCCCGGCTCCGATGTCGCAGGCGTGGTGGAGGCTTTGGGCGCGGGCGTCACCGGCTTTGCGCCGGGGGACAGGGTGGTCGCCGACCTCATGGAGCACTGGGGCGGCTTTGCCGAGCGCGTCGCCGCGCCGGCCAGCCGCTTCGTGAAGATCCCGCCGGGCGTGTCAGACGTCGATGCCGCCGCCCTCCCCCAATCCGGCACCATCGCGCTGAAGGCGATGGAGCGCGTGCTGCCCGGCCAGCGGGTACTGGTCAACGGCGCCGGCGGCGGCTCCGGGCCGCTGGCGATCCAGCTCGCCGTGGCGCGGGGCGGGGTGGTGACGGCGGTGGACAATGCCGGCAAGGCGGAGGTCATGCGGGCCGCCGGGGCGGCAGAGGTGATGGACCACGCCCACAAAGATTTCACCAGGACCGGCGCGACATGGGACGTGATCCTCGACCTCTACGGCACCCGCCCCATGCGGGCGATCCGCCCCTGCCTCCGCCCCGGCGGGCGCTACATGATGGTCGGCGGCCCGATGCGGGCCTTCTGGAGCGCCGTCGGCGGCACGCTCCGTGGCGCCGACCGGCAGGGCCGCCGCGCCGGTCTCCTGATCGTGCCGCAGGGGCCGGCGCGGCTTCCAGAGCTTCTGGCGATGGTCGAGGCCGGCACCCTCCGCCCGGTGATCGGCGCCGTGGTGCCGCTGGCGGACACGCCCGGGGCGCTGGCCGCCATGGGCGCCGGCGAGATCGCCGGCAAGCTGGTGGTCACCCCCTGAGCATCACCCCGGCGCCCCGCATCTCCTCCACCGCCGCCCCGAGCGAGCCGTCGAGGTCGATCCCCCGACAGAGGTCGCGCCGGAGCTCGACGGTGAAGCCGAGCTTCACTGCATCGAGCGCCGAATAGGCGACGCAGAAATCTGTGGCGAGGCCGACGAGGGTCACGCTCGTGATCCCCCGGCTCTTCAGATAGCCCTCGAGCCCCGTCGGCGTCGTGTGGTCGTTCTCGAAGAAGGCGGAATAGCTGTCGACCTCCGGCCGGAAGCCCTTGCGGAGGATGAGGTCGCCATCCACCCGCAGCCCCGGCGCGAAGGCGGCCCCCTCGCTCCCCTGCACGCAGTGATCCGGCCAAAGCACCTGCGGCCCATAGGGCATCTGGGTGAGCGACATGGGCGCCGCCCCCGGATGCGAAGAGGCGAAGGAGCTGTGCCCCGCCGGGTGCCAGTCCTGCGTCAACACGACGGCGTGAAACTCGTCCATCAGCGCATTGATGCCGGGGACGATCTCGTCCCCCCCGGCGACGGCCAGCGCCCCGCCCGGCAGAAAATCGTTCTGCACATCAATGACGACCAAAGCCTCGCCCATATCCCGCATGTCTTTGCTCCAAAAAATCCTGGGGGTGTGGGGGCAAGGCCCCCGCCGCACTCAAAGGAACGCGCCGCAGGCGCTCCGCTGAACAGCCCTAGTGGTTCGCCATGAGCGCCCGTGCCGAGTTCAGCTCGGCGACGATCGCCTCGGCCGCCGCCCTCGGGTCCGCTGCGCGCCAGACCGGCCGGCCGACCACCACATGGTCGGCGCCGGCGGCCACGGCTTCGGCCGGTGTCATCACCCGCTTCTGGTCGCCGAGATCGCTGCCCACCGGCCGCACCCCCGGCGTCACGATCAGCTTGCCGTCCGCCTCGCCGAGGGCGCGCACCAGATGCGCCTCCTGCGGCGAGCAGATCACGCCGTCGGCCCCGGCGGCGAGCGCCCTTGCGGCCCGCTCGGTCACCACCTCCGGCACATCGCCCGGCGCCATCATCCCCTCGTCGAGGTCGGCCCGCTCCAGCGAGGTCAGCACCGTGACGGCAAGGATCTTCAGCCCAGACCCCCCGGCGCCCTCCTTGGCGGCGCGCACCACATGGGGGTCGCCGTGGACGGTCAGGAAATTGAGGTCAAACTGGCAGAGCCCCCGCACCGCCGCCTCCACCGTCGCGCCGATGTCGAAGAGCTTCATGTCGAGGAAGATGCGCTTGCCGCGCTCGTCCTTCAGCTCCCGCGCCAGCGCGAGGCCGCCGCCGGAGAGCATCCCGAGCCCGATCTTGTAGAAACTGACGGTATCGCCGAGCCGGTCGGCAAGCTCGATCCCCGCGAGCGCATGCGGCACGTCGAGGGCCACGATCAGACGGTCGTCCATGGCTGTCATCCCGGATTTTCGCCGTCATCGCCCCTGAGGCCCCCGGGGTCAAGCCTCCCCTTGCCTCGGCCGCCGCCCGGGCGCTAGCTGCCGCTCATGACCAGCGCCCTTGAAATCGCCGTCGATTCTCCCGCCGGCCTCGCCGCCGCCGTCGACGGTGGGGCGGACAGGATCGAGCTCTGCGCGGCACTGGAAATCGGCGGGCTCACCGCCTCCGCCGGCATGATGGTGCTGGCCGCCGAATGCGGCCTGCCGGTCATGGCGCTGATCCGCCCCGCGCCCGGCGGCTTCGAGATGGGGCTCGACGAGGAGGGCGCGGCGCTGGCCGACATCGCCTCCGCCCGCGAGGCTGGGCTCGCCGGCGTCGTCATCGGCGCCTCGCTCCCCGACGGCAGTCTTGATGCCGAGGTCCTCTCCCGCCTTGCCGAGGCGGCGGAGGGGATGGAGATCGCGCTCCACCGCGCTTTCGACCTCGTGCCCGACCAGGCGGCGGCCATCGCGCTCTGCCGCCGGCTCGGCATCGCCCGCATTCTCACCTCCGGCGGCGCCCCCCGCGCCGTCGATGGCCTGCCCCGCCTCCGCGAGGCGCTGCGCCTCGCCGCCGGCACCCCGGCGATCATGCCGGGCGGTGGCGTGCGGGCGGAGACTGCCGCCCAGCTCCTCACCGCAATGCCCGGCTGCGACCTCCATGCCTCCTGCGCGCTGCCCGCCGATCCGGCCCCCCGGCTGCGCGAGCTCGGCTTCGCCACCCCCGGGCTCCGCGTCACCTCGGCAGAGGAGATCCGGCGGCTGAAAACCGCTATGGCAGACTTGCAACAGGTCTCCCCCGACACCAGATAAGCCCCGAGGCCCCAAGAGGCCGATGTGCCGCCTGGCGGGCATCGCCAAACCCCGGGGTGCTTGAAGAGGAGAGACGACATGAACTTGGAGAAGTTCACCGAGCGGGCGCGCGGCTTTCTGCAGGCCGCCCAGACCATTGCCGCCCGTGAGAACCACCAGCGCCTGAAGCCGCTGCACGTCCTGAAAGCGCTCATGGACGACGAGGAAGGCATGGCCGCGGGGCTCATTGCCCGGGCCGGAGGCAATGCCGCCGCCGCCCGCCAGGCCACCGATGCCGCCATCGCCAAGGAGCCGAAGGTCACCGGCGATGCTGCGCAGGTCTATATGGACAATTCCACCGTCCGCGTCCTCGACGAGGCGGAGAAGCTCGCCAAGAAGGCGGGCGACAGCTACGTCACGGTCGAACGGCTGCTGACGGCGCTCGCCATGCATTCCGGCCGCTCGCGCGAGGCGCTGGAGGCCGGCGGCGTCAATGCCCAGAAGCTCAACGCCGCGATCAACGACATCCGCAAGGGCCGCACGGCGGACTCGGCCTCCGCCGAGAGCAACTTCGAGGCGCTCGAGAAATACGCCCGCGACCTCACCAAGGCCGCCGAGGAGGGCAAGATCGACCCGATCATCGGCCGGGATGAAGAGATCCGCCGCGCCATGCAGATCCTTTCCCGCCGCACGAAGAACAACCCGGTTCTCATCGGCGAGCCCGGCACCGGCAAGACCGCCATCGCCGAGGGGCTGGCGCTGCGCATCGTCAACGGCGACGTGCCCGAGAGCCTGCGGAACAAGAAGCTCCTCGCCCTCGACATGGGCGCGCTCATCGCCGGCGCGAAATATCGCGGCGAGTTCGAGGAGCGGCTGAAGGCCGTGCTGAACGAGATCACCGCCGCCGCCGGCGAGGTGATCCTCTTCATCGACGAGATGCACACGCTCGTGGGGGCCGGCAAATCCGACGGCGCCATGGATGCCGCCAACCTCATCAAGCCGGCGCTCGCCCGCGGTGAACTCCACTGCGTCGGCGCCACGACGCTCGATGAATACCGCAAGTATGTCGAGAAGGACGCCGCCCTGGCCCGCCGCTTCCAGCCTCTGCTGGTCGAGGAGCCGACGGTGGAGGACACGATCTCGATCCTCCGCGGCATCAAGGAGAAATACGAGCTGCACCACGGGGTGCGGATCAGCGACTCTGCGCTGGTCGCCGCCGCCCAGCTTTCCAACCGCTACATCACCGACCGCTTCCTGCCCGACAAGGCCATCGACCTGATGGACGAGGCGGCGTCGCGGCTGCGGATGGAGGTCGATTCCAAACCCGAGGAGCTCGACGCGCTCGACCGGCAGATCCTGCAGTTGCAGATCGAGGCCGAGGCGCTCCGCCATGAGAGCGACGACGCCTCCGCCGCGCGGCTCGAGAAGCTCGAGGGCGAGCTTGCCGGGCTCGAGGAGAAATCCCATGCCATGACCGCCAAGTGGCAGGCGGAGCGCGACCGGCTCGAATCCGGCCGCGAGCTGAAGGAAAAGCTCGACCGCGCCCGCGCCGATCTCGAGATCGCCAAGCGCGAGGGCAACCTCGGCAAGGCGGGCGAGCTCTCCTACGGGATCATCCCGGAGCTGGAGCGCAAGCTGGCCGAGGCGGATGATACCGGCGAGGTCATGGTCGAAGAGGCCGTCGGCCCCGAGCAGATCGCCGAGGTCGTCGAGCGCTGGACGGGCATCCCGACCAGCCGGATGCTCGAAGGCGAGCGCGAGAAGCTCCTGCGCATGGAAGACGGGCTCCACAAGCGCGTCATCGGCCAGGATGCCGCCGTGCGGGCCGTCGCCAACGCCGTCCGCCGCGCGCGCGCCGGGCTGAACGACGAGGGGCGGCCGCTCGGCTCGTTCCTCTTCCTCGGCCCGACCGGCGTCGGCAAGACGGAGCTGACCAAGGCCGTCGCGGAGTTCCTCTTCGACGACGACGGCGCCATGGTGCGCATCGACATGAGCGAGTTCATGGAAAAGCACTCCGTGGCCCGCCTGATCGGCGCCCCGCCGGGCTATGTCGGCTATGACGAGGGCGGCGTGCTGACCGAAGCCGTGAGGCGCCGGCCCTATCAGGTCGTGCTCTTCGACGAGGTCGAGAAGGCCCACCCCGACGTCTTCAACGTGCTCCTGCAGGTGCTGGACGACGGTGTGCTCACCGATGGCCAGGGCCGCACGGTCGACTTCAAGCAGACGCTGATCGTGCTGACCTCCAACCTCGGCGCGCAGGCTCTGAGCCAGCTCCCCGACGGGACGGACGCCTCGGCGGCCAAGCGCGACGTGATGGACGCGGTGCGCGCCCATTTCCGCCCCGAGTTCCTCAACCGGCTCGACGAGATCATCGTCTTCGACCGGCTCGGGCGGAAGGACATGGGCGGCATCGTCGAGATCCAGCTCGCCCGGCTCGCCAAGCGGCTGGTGGCGCGAGGCATTAACCTCACGCTGGACGACAGCGCGAAAGCCTGGCTGGCCGAGGAAGGCTACGACCCGGTCTTCGGCGCGCGGCCCTTGAAACGCGTCATCCAGCGCGCCCTGCAGGACCCGCTGGCCGAGATGATCCTCGCCGGCGAGGTGCATGACGGCGAGACGCTGCCCGTCTCTGCCGGGCCCGAGGGGCTGATCCTCGGCAGCCGCGTCGGCGGCTCGAACCGGCCGCGGCCCGAGGGCGCCGTGGTTCACTAAGGGGTGAGGGGCGGGAGAAATCCCGCCCTTTCCTCAGGAAATCCCGAGTTTTTCGGCCCCGAGCGGTTGAAACCCGGGGCAGACCCCCTAGTCTTTAGGGGGAGACTTACGGAGCACCCGCTTGGCGCGGCCTCCGCCAATTCACCCAAAATCAGAACAGGAGACGCTCATGACCCAGGTCAAGCAAGGCGACACTGTGCGCATTCATTACACCGGCACCACCGACGGCGAGACCTTCGATTCCAGCCAGGGCCGCGACCCGCTGAGCTTTCAGGTCGGCGCCGGCCAGATCATTCCGGGCCTCGACGCCGCCATGCCGGGCATGACGGTCGGCGAGAGCAAGACGGTCACCGTCCCCGCCGCCGCTGCCTATGGCGAGCGCGACCCCAATGCCAAGCAGACGGTCGCCCGGACGCAGATCCCCGACAACATCCCGCTCGACCCCGGCACCCGCCTGCAGATGCAGACGCCGCAGGGCCAGGCCGTGCCCGTGACGGTGGAGAAAGTGACCGAGAGCGAAGTCGTTCTCGACGCCAACCACCCGCTCGCCGGCAAGGAGCTGACCTTCGAGGTCGAGCTCGTCGACGTGCAGCCGGCCTGATCGCCGGACATATCGAGACGTGCGAAGGGCGGGGCCATTGGCCTCGCCCTTTGTCGTTCCGGGGGGCGGGGAATGGTGGGTTACAAACCCACCGTGCGGATGCGGCGACCGGCCCGCCCGAGCGCCAACGGCCCGCACCCAGCTGCACTGCGCGACCGTCGGGGCGATCCGTAGGGTGGGTTTCCAACCCACCACCCCCCTCAACCTCGCCGCGCGGGGCGAGCGCCGGCCCGTGGGTTGGCGCTCCCGACGGTGGCGCGGCGCACTTTATGCGGCAACCAACCTCCCCGCCCGGAGCTCATGCCCAGCCCCACCGGAGCGCCGACCCGCGGGACGACCCGGCGCTTGCCCTGCGCCTGCGGCGCGTATCGGGCGGGGGTACCGCACAAGCGTTTCGCAATGGGTAGGTTGAAAGCTTGTCCTGAGCGGCAGGCACCCGCGCGCCGCCCCTCACGCCCGCGCGGGCAGAGGGTTCGTTCCCTTGTTGTAGGGCCGCCAATCCTCGATGTCGGGATAGAAGCGCTGGCGCCAGGCGCGGACCTTCGGGTTCATCACCCGCTTCCACCCCCGCGGATACATCGCGAGCGCCCCCATGATCGTATAGCCATAGGGCAGCTGCGGCGCCTCCGATTCCCCATAGGTCTGGAGCAGGGGGAACCGCCGGTCGGGTTTCACATGATGGTCGGAGTGGCGCTGCAGGTTGATGAGCAGCCAGTTCGACATGCGGTGCGCGGCGTTCCAGGAATGATGCGGCATCTGGTGCTCGTAGCGGCCCTCCCCCAGATGGCGCCGCGTCAGCCCGTAATGCTCGACGTAATTCGTCAGCTCGAGCTGCCAGACCGCGAAGAAGGCCTGGGTGCAGAAGAGGAAGAGCCCCTCCCAGCCCGCGATCAGCATCGCGAGGGCGATGAAGCCAACCTGCAGCACCAGATAACGCCAGAAGGGGTTGCGCCGGTGCCACCAGGGCAGGCCGCGCCGCGCCAGCATCGCCGTCTCTGCCCGGAAGGCCGAGACGGGCGCCTCGCTGAGCACACGCGGGAAGAAGCGGTGGAACCCCTCGCCATAGCGCGCCGTCACCGCATCGCGCGGCGTGCCGACCCAGGGGTGGTGGACGCGCAGATGCTCCGAGCGGAAATGGCTGTAGAGCACCATGCCGAGCAAGAGGTCGGCCAGCCAGCGCTCCCAGGCCGGCTTCTGATGCATCAGCTCATGGGCATAGACGATGCCGATCGTGCCCGAGGGCACGCCGATCCCGGCGAAGAGCGCCCATTTCTCGAGGAGAGACAGATGCTCCGTCTGATGCACATAGGCGAGCGTGCCGAAGATGATGACGGCCTGGATCGGCACCCAGGCGGCCGTCAGGGCGCGGTACCAGAAAAGGTCCTCGTCCGCCGTCTCCGGGTCTTCGTTCGACAGGTTGAGCCCCCCGGCCCAGTCGATGAGCGAGAAGATCCAGAGCGTCGCCGCCGGCAGCGTCAGCACCCACCAGCCGCCCATGATGGCGGCCCAGGCCGCCAGCGGCACGAGCAGCAGCGACAGGCCGAAGGGCAGCGCCCGGGTAAAGCGCGAGACGGCGGGGCGGTCAGGGCTGCGGCTGGTGTCACTCATGGGCGGGCTCCCTCAAGGCCACTCTAGGTGACAGGGCAGGCGGGCTCAATCATGGCGGAGCGCCGGCGCGGCGATGGCATGGACCTTGCGCATCACCGTGGGCAGGCTCGCCGGATCGAGCGGCTGGAAGCTGCCGCGCGCGGGCTTCGCCGAGAGGGGCAGATGCGCGACGCGCACCTGCAGCCGCAGGTGGAAATGCGTGAAGGTGTGGCGGGCCTCGGCGCCGGCATCCTGCCAGCCGGCCTTTGCCGGCGGCGCCTCCTCCGGCGTGCCCTCGGCCCAGTCCGACCCCGGCCAGCCGAGCATCCCGCCGAGGAGGCCCTTGGCGGGGCGCGTCTCGAGGAGCCAGAGCCCGTCCTCCCGCAGGCCCGCATAGGCGATGCCGAAGCGGGTCGGCTTGCCCTTCTTCGGCGCCGGCACCGGCCGCTCCCCTTGGGTGCCCCGCGCCCGGGCGAGGCAGGGCTCCCGCCAGGGGCAGATCCCGCAGGCCGGGGAGCGCGGCGTGCAGATCGTCGCCCCGAGATCCATCACCGCCTGCGCATAGTCGCCGGGGCGGGCCTCCGGCGTCAGTGCCGCGGCCCGCGCCCGCATCGAAGCCTTGGCGCCGGGGAGCGGCTCGGCGATGTCGTAGAGCCGCGCCATGACCCGCTCGACATTGCCGTCGACCACCGGCTCGGGCCGGCCGAAGGCGATGGCGGCAATGGCGCCGGCAGTATAGGGGCCGATGCCGGGCAGGGCCCGCAGGCCCTCGGCGGTGTCAGGAAAGACCCCGCCCAGCTCCCCCGCCACGACCCGCGCGCATTTGAGGAGGTTCCTCGCGCGGGCGTAGTAGCCGAGACCCGCCCAGGCGGCCATGACCTCGGCATCCTCGGCGGCCGCGAGGGCGGCCACATCCGGCCAGCGCGTCAGGAACCGCTCGAAATAGGGCTTCACCGCCGGGACGGTCGTCTGCTGGAGCATGATTTCGGACAGCCACACCCGATAGGGATCGGCCCGATGCGCCGCCCCCGGCGGCACCCGCCAGGGCAACGCCCGCGCATGGCGGTCGTACCAGGCGAGGAGCTCGCCGGGATCGGGGCTCGTGGCCCCGTCAGACATGCCCATCACACAAAGCCGTCACGCATCTTTTATGGACCGTTGCAAAGGTTTCCGTGGCCTCGTCTTCGCCGCCCGTTAAGATGCCCCGTGATGAGCCAGAAGCCCAGACGAGACAGCTCCACCTACGGCCTGAAGAAGGTCGATTCCATCCTCGCCCCCGACATCCGCCGGGGCGCGGAGGCGCGCGGCTTCTCGGTCGCGCGGCTGGTGACGCATTGGGAGGAGGTGGCGGGCGAGGCGCTGGCCCGCATCTGCCGCCCGGTCGAGGTGAGCTATGCGCGGGGCGGCATGGGCGCGAGCCTCGTCCTGCTCGTCCAGGGCGCCCACGGGCCGGTGCTCGAGATGGAAAAGGAGCGGCTCCGCGAGCGGGTGAATGCCTGCTACGGCTACAATGCCATCGCCCATATCCGCCTGACGCAGACGGCGCCCTCCGGCTTCGCCGAGGGCCAGACCCCCTTCACCGCCAAGGCCGCGCCCAAGGGCCCGAGCCCGGCCGCGTCGCAGAGCGCCGCCACCCTCACCGAGGGCGTGAGGGACGAGGCGCTGCGCGCCGCCCTTGCGCAACTCGGCGCAAACGTGTTGACCAAAGCCAAACGAGTTTCGGGAGAGACCCAATGAACAGGCGTACCGCCCTTATCCTTCTCGCCGGCACCGCTGCCGTCGGCGGCACCTGGGCCTTCACCCGGCCGCAGCCGGGCCAGACGAGCTTCGATCTGCCCGGCGCCGCCAATGCGCAGGATGCCGAGAGCCCCGAGGCGGCGGAGATCGATACCTCCACCGTCCAGGACATGGTGCTCGGCGACCCCGACGCGCCGGTGACGATGATCGAATACGGCTCCTTCACCTGCCCGCATTGCGCGGCCTTCCATGCCGAGCAGTACCAGGAGCTGAAGCGCGACTATATCGACACCGGCAAGGTGCGGTTCATCTTCCGCGAGGTCTATTTCGACCGCTTCGGTCTCTGGGCCTCGATGGTCGCCCGCTGCGGCGGCGAGCTGCGGTTCTTCGGCATCCACGACCTGATCTACGAAACGCAGAGCGAGTGGATCGCCGGCGGCCGCGACCCGGCGGCCATCGCCGACAACCTCCGCCGCCTCGGCATCCAGGCCGGGCTCGACGGCGAGCAGGTGGATGCCTGCCTGTCGGACGCGACGACGGCCGAGACGCTGGTCGCCTGGTTCCAGGAGAATGCCGAGGCCGACGAGGTGCAGGCGACGCCCACGCTGATGGTGCAGGGCGAGAAATATTCCAACATGGCCTATGACGACCTCTCGGCGATCCTCGACGAGGCGCTGGCCGAGGCGGGCGCGGAGTAAGCCTTCCGGGGGCGGACGCCGTAGGGTTTCCGCCCCCGAGCTCCATAGGGCATGCGGCGCCCTTCTGGCGGCGTGGCGCAGCGGTGCCGGCAAACGGCGCGGTTCCCGCCCGCGACTATCGTTCCGAGAATCGCAGCCCCGAGACGCGCCCTAGAGCAGCCCCTCGGCGCGGAAGCTCAGCTCCTTCTCCCGGCCGATCACCAGATGATCGTGGATCGTCAGCCCCAGCGCCTCGGCGGCGCGGGCGATGGAGGCGGTCATCTGGATATCCGTCTCGCTTGGCGTCGGATCACCCGACGGGTGGTTATGCACGAGGATGAGGGCGGAGGCGTTGAGCTCCAGCGCCCGTTTGACCACCTCGCGCGGATAGACCGGCACATGGTCGATCGTGCCGCGCGCCTGCTCCTCGTCGGCGATGAGCACGTTCTTGCGGTCGAGGAAGAGGATGCGGAACTGCTCCGTCTCCCTGTGGGCCATGGTCGTGTGGCAATAATCCAGCACCTGCTGCCAGGACGAGATGACGTGCCGCTGCAGCACCTTGGCGCGCGCCATCCGGTGGGCCGCCGCCTCCACCACCTTCAGCTCGCAGAGCACCGCCTCGCCGATGCCTTCCACCTCCAGAAGGCGGGGCAGCGGTGCGGCGAGGACGCCGCCGAGCGAGCCGAAGGTGTCGATCAGCCGCCGGGCAAGGGGCTTCACGTCCTGCCGGGGGATCGCGCGAAAAAGAAGGAGCTCCAGCAGCTCGTAGTCCGGCATCGGCCCGCCGCCACCGGCCATGAAGCGCTCCCGCAGCCGCTTGCGATGATCGGCCATGTAGGAGGGCACGCGGGCGCCGGGGGCGAGGGCGGCCACCGGCGCCGCCTCGTCCCCAAGGGCGGGGAACGGGAGTTGACCGTCGGAAAAGCCGCGCGCGCTCATGGGGGGAGCCTGCGGGGGCGATGGTGAAGGGGAGGTTAAGGCTGCGCACGCCGGGCGCGGCCGGGCCCAAAATTCTTCGAGGAGAATTTTGTCGCGGCAGCTCCGGGCGGAGAGGGGGGCGGGGGGCTGTCTGCCCCCCGTCGGCCCGGGGGCCGACTCCCCCCGAGGATTTATCGGGAGCAAAGACGGGGAGAGGCCGGGGCCTCAGCCCTTCATCGAATCCCAGAACCCCTTGACCGACTTGAAGAAGCCGGCGCTCTGGGGGTTGTTCTCCTCGCTCAGCTTGTCGAACTCGCGCAGGAGCTCCTTCTGGCGCGAGGAGAGTTTGACCGGCGTCTCGACGGCCAGCTCGATGAACATGTCGCCGGGCGGGCCGCCGCGGAGCGCGGGCATGCCCTTGGCGCGCAGGCGCATCTGGCGGCCGTTCTGCGAGCCCTCGGGGATCTTCACCCGGCTCTTGCCGCCGTCGATCGTCGGCACGTCGATCTCGCCGCCGAGCGCCGCCGTCGCCATGCTGACCGGCACGCGGCAGTGCAGATGCACGCCGTCGCGCTGGAAGAGCGCGTGCTCCTTCACCTCGATGAAGATGTAGAGGTCGCCCGCCGGGCCGCCGCGCAGCCCCGCCTCGCCTTCGCCGGCGAGCCGGATGCGCGTACCCGTCTCCACCCCCGCGGGGATGTTGACGGAGAGCGAGCGCTCCTTCTCGACCCGGCCGGCGCCGCCGCAGTTGCGGCAGGGGTTCTTGATCGTCTGGCCGAGGCCGTTGCAGGTGGGGCAGGTCCGCTCCACCGTGAAGAAGCCCTGCTGCGCGCGCACCTTGCCCATGCCCGAACAGGTCGGGCAGGTCTGCGGCTCGCTGCCGCCGGCGGCGCCGGTGCCCGAACATACGTCGCAGGCGACGGAGGTGGGCACGTTCAGCGTCTTCGTCATGCCGCCGAAGGCCTCTTCGAGCGTCACGCGCAGGTTGTAGCGCAGGTCGTTGCCGCGCGTCGCGCGGGCGCGGCCGGCCGCGGCCCCGCCGGCACCGGCGCGGCCCATGAAATCGCCGAAGAGATCGTCGAACACGTCGGAGAAGGAGGAGGCGAAGTCGCCCTGCCCCGCACCGGGGCGATAGCTGCCGCCCGGGCGCTGGCCCATGCCGCCGTCGAAGGCGGCGTGGCCGAAGCGGTCGTAGGCGGCCTTTTTCTCGGCATCCTTCAGGACGTCATAGGCCTCGTTCACTTCCTTGAACTGCGCCTCGGCATCCGGCTTGTCGGCATTGCGGTCGGGGTGCAGCTCCTTCGCCTTGCCCCGGTATGCCTTCTTGATCTCGTCCGGGCTGGCGCCCTTCGCGACGCCAAGCACCTCATAAAAATCGCGTTTTGCCATATCGGTGTCGTCCCCTTCCGGAACGGGCCGGGCCGGCCTCCGCCCGGAAGCCGGCCCGCCGCCTTGTCAAAAGGTCACTGACCCCGCTTGTCGTCTTCGCCGAGATCCTCGAAATCGGCGTCGACGATGCCCTCGTCATCGGCTTCATCGGCACCGCGCATGTCGGGCTCCGCCTCGCCGCCCTCTTCCTGGGTGGCCTTGTAGATGGCTTCGCCGAGCCGCATCGAGGCCTCGGTGACGTTGTTGATGCCGGCGCGGATCTTCTCCGGGTCGTCGCCTTCCAGCTCGTCCTTGAGCGCGGCGAGCGCCAGCTCGATCGCCTCGACGGTGGAGGGATCGACCTTGCTGCCATGCTCCTCGATCGACTTCTCGGTCGAGTGGATCAGGCTTTCCGCCTGGTTCTTGGCATCGACGAGGCCGCGGCGCTTCTTGTCCGATTCGGCATTGTCCTCGGCATCCTTCACCATGCGCTCGATGTCGTCATCGGTCAGGCCGCCGGAGGCCTGGATGGTGATCTTCTGCTCCTTGCCCGTGCCCTGGTCGCGGGCCGAGACGTTTACGATGCCGTTGGCGTCGATGTCGAAGGTGACCTCGATCTTCGGCAGGCCGCGCGGCGCCGGCGGGATGTCTTCCAGATTGAACTGGCCGAGCATCTTGTTGTCGGCGGCCATCTCGCGCTCGCCTTGGAAGACGCGGATGGTCACGGCGTTCTGGTTGTCCTCGGCGGTCGAAAAGACCTGGGACTTCTTGGTCGGGATCGTGGTGTTGCGGTCGATGAGCCGGGTGAAGACCCCGCCCAGCGTCTCGATGCCGAGCGAGAGCGGCGTCACGTCGAGCAGCACCACGTCCTTCACGTCGCCCTGCAGGACGCCCGCCTGGATGGCGGCGCCGAGCGCCACGACCTCGTCGGGGTTCACGCCCTTGTGGGGCTCCTTGCCGAAGAACTTCGTCACTTCCTCGACGACCTTGGGCATCCGGGTCATGCCGCCGACGAGAACGACCTCGTCCACGTCGCCGACGCCGATGCCGGCATCCTTGAGGGCCGACTGGCAGGGCTTGATGGACTTCTTGATGAGATCGCCGACGAGGCTTTCCAGCTTCGCGCGGGTCAGCTTCATGACCATGTGCAGCGGCTGACCGTTGGAGCCCATCGAGATGAACGGCTGGTTGATCTCGGTCTGCGTCGAGGACGAGAGCTCGATCTTGGCCTTCTCGGCGGCTTCCTTCAGGCGCTGAAGGGCCATCTTGTCCTTCGTCAGGTCGACGCCGTGCTCTTTCTTGAACTCGTCGGCGAGGTAGCTGACGATGCGCATGTCGAAGTCTTCGCCACCGAGGAAGGTGTCGCCGTTGGTCGACTTCACCTCGAAGAGACCGTCGTCGATCTCGAGGATGGTCACGTCGAACGTGCCGCCGCCGAGGTCATAGACGGCGATCGTCCGGGCCTCTTTCTTGTCGAGCCCGTAGGCCAGCGCGGCGGCCGTCGGCTCGTTGATGATGCGCAGCACCTCGAGCCCGGCGATCTTGCCGGCGTCCTTCGTGGCCTGACGCTGCTGGTCGTTGAAATAGGCGGGCACGGTGATGACGGCCTGCGTCACCTCCTCGCCGAGATAGGACTCGGCGGTTTCCTTCATCTTGCCGAGGATGAAGGCGCTGATCTGGCTGGGCGAATAGGTCTCGCCACGGGCCTTGACCCAGGCGTCGCCATTGCCGCCGTCGACGATGTCGTAGGGGACGAGTTTCTTGTCCTTGTCGACCTCGGCGTCGTCCGTGCGGCGGCCGATCAGGCGCTTGACGGCGAAGATGGTGTTGTCGGGGTTGGTGACGGCCTGCCGCTTGGCGGGCTGGCCGACGAGCCGCTCTTCTTCGGTGAAGGCGACGATGGAGGGCGTGGTACGCGCGCCCTCGGAATTCTCGATCACGCGGGGCTGCGACCCATCCATGATGGCGACGCAGGAGTTGGTTGTCCCGAGGTCGATACCGATGACTTTGGCCATGTGTTCAAATCCCTTGACGTTAGGCGGTTTGAAGGGCGGGGCCCGGGAAGCGGCACCCCGGCCAGTGGGTTGGGTAGGTGACGGAGCGATGACGCTTCGCCTGACCAGCCGCTATATAGGAACGGCACCGGGCGCCTGCAACCACGCGAGAGGGGGAGAGAATGCCAGAAATGTCAGCCCCGATTGACCTACGCGGCGTTCGCATCTTCCCCGGCTGGCTCGACGCGGCGGCTCAGGCACGGCTCCTGGAGGAGCTGCGCGGCGTGGTGGCGGCGGCGCCGCTCTTCCGCCCCGAGACCCGCTGGGGCAAGCCCATGAGCGTGCAGATGACCTCCTCGGGCCGCTACGGCTGGGTGAGCGACCGGCGGGGCTACCGCTACGAGCCGCGCCACCCGGTGACCGGGGCGCCATGGCCGGAGATTCCGGCGACGGCGGCGGCGGTCTGGGCGGCGGTGGCGCCGAAGGCACGATCGCCGGAGAGCTGCCTGGTGAACCTCTACCGCGGCGGCGCGCGGATGGGGCTGCATCAGGATCGCGACGAGGCTGACCTCACGCAGCCGGTCGTCTCGATCTCGCTCGGCAACGACGCGCTCTTCCGGGTGGGCAACACCGAGAAGGGCGGCAAGACGGAGAGCCACTGGCTCCGTTCCGGCGATGTCGCCGTGATCGGCGGGCCGGCGCGGCTCGTCTATCACGGGGTGGACAAGCTGCGGGAGGGCAGCTCGACGCTCCTGGACGGCGGCGGGCGGATCAACCTGACGATGCGGGTGGTGACCTGAGCGGCCGAGTCCGGGGCGGCCTCAGAGGTGGCGCACCTCGTCGGGTGGTGACCACCAGTTGTCGCGCAGCCCGTCGCAATAGCGGACGGGCGCGGCCAGAAGCTCCGCCGGGTCCAGCCCGTCGAGGGCGGCCACGCTGATCGCCACCCTCGGCTCGGGGCTCCATTCGGTCGGCTCGGTGCGCGCGAAGGTCAGGATGCCGCAGCGGGCGCAGGCCATCCCCAGCGCGCTCTCGCCGGTCTCGGGCAGTTTCGGCCCCTCGCTGATCGCCCGGAAGCGCTCGGGCGGGATAGTGACGCTCCAGTAGCGATGCTTGAAGCACCAGGTGCAGTTGCACTTGCCGGTACCGTCCTCGGCGAAGTCGATCTCCGCCTCGAGGCGGATGGCCTTGCAATGGCAGGACCCTTGGTAGGTCTTCATGGTCAAGTGCGGTCTCCCTTGCCCAGGACCGTCTCTAGCGCCCTCCCCCTGACAGGAGCTGTCAGGAACGAAAGAGGGCCCGCCGGTCTCCCGGCGGGCCCTCTCGATGTCAGTGCCGCTGGCGTCAGTCGCGGCTTTCCGGGGTATCGACGATGATCTGGTCGAACTCGTCGCCGCCGATCACGTCTTCCTCCGTCGGGGCCGCGAGGGCCGCCGCGGCTTCCGCAGCTTCACGCCGTTCCTCGATCACCTGGTGATCGCGGTCGGAGGCCACCTTGCGGACGCGGGAGGTGGCGCCACCGGTGCCCGCCGGGATCAGCCGGCCGACGATGACGTTCTCCTTCAGCCCGACGAGCTTGTCGCGCTTGCCCTGCACGGAGGCTTCCGTGAGCACCCGCGTCGTCTCCTGGAAGGAGGCGGCGGAGATGAAGCTGCGCGTCTGCAGGCTCGCCTTGGTGATGCCAAGCAGGATCGGCGCCCCTTCGGCCGGGCGGCCGCCCTTCGAGAGCGACTTGGCATTCGCCTCGTCGAACTCGCCCTTGTCGACATGCTCGCCCCTGAGAAGAACGGTATCGCCGCTTTCGGTGATCTCGATCTTCTGCAGCATCTGCCGGACGATGACCTCGATGTGCTTGTCGTTGATCTTCACGCCCTGCAGTCGATAGACGTCCTGCACTTCGTTGATCATGTAGTCGGCCAGAGCCTCCACACCCATGATGGCGAGGATGTCATGGGGGGCAGGGTTGCCGTCCATGATGTAGTCGCCCTTCTGCACGAAGTCGCCTTCCTGCACCGGGATGTGTTTGCCCTTCGGCACCATGTACTCGACGCGCTCGAAGCTGTCGTCCGCCGGCTCGATGGCGATGCGGCGCTTGTTCTTGTAGTCCTTGCCGAAGCGCACATAGCCGTCGATCTCGGCGATGATGGCGTGATCCTTCGGACGGCGGGCCTCGAAGAGTTCGGCCACACGCGGGAGACCCCCGGTGATGTCCTTCGTCTTCGCGCCTTCCCGCGGGATCCGCGCCACGACGTCGCCGGCCTTCACGTCCTGCCCGTCCTCGACGGAGAGGATCGCGTCCACCGACATCTGGTAGCTCACCGGGTTGCCCGAGTCGCCCCGGATCGGCTCGCCATCCTCGCCGACGATCAGGATCTCGGGCTTGAGATCGCTGCCCTTCGGCACCGAGCGCCAGTCGGAGACGATGCGCTGGGTCATGCCCGTCGCGTCGTCCGTGTCCTCGCGGACGGCGATGCCGGTCACGAGGTCGACGAAGCGGGCCTTGCCGCCCTTCTCGGCGATGATCGGCAGGGTATAGGGGTCCCATTCGATCAGCTTGTCGCCACGGGCGATCTCCTGCCCGTCCTTGACGATGAGCTTGGTGCCGTAGCCGATCTTGTGGGTCGCGCGCTCCTCGCCCTCGTCACCGACGATGGCCAGGACCATGTTGCGCCCCACGGCGATCTGGTCGCCCGCGTCGTTTTCCAGAAGCTGCGCATTCCGGAACTCGATCTTGCCGGGCTGGCTGGCTTCCAGGAAGGACTGCTGGCCACCCTGCGCGACGCCGCCGATGTGGAAGGTCCGCATCGTCAGCTGCGTGCCGGGCTCGCCGATGGACTGCGCGGCGATGATGCCGACAGCCTCGCCCTGGTTGACCATGGTGCCGCGCGCGAGGTCACGCCCGTAGCACATGGCGCATACGCCATCCTCCGACTCGCAGGTGAGCGGCGAGCGGATGCGCATCTTGGCGACGGCGGCAGTGTCGATCATGTCGGCCTTGCGCTCGTCGATCAGCTCGCCGGCCTTCACGATAACCTCGTCGCTGCCGGGGCGGAGGACGTCATCCGCCGCCACGCGGCCGAGCACGCGCTCGGCCAGCGACGAGACCACCTCGCCGTCGTTGATCGCCGCTTCCGCGGTGATCGCCTGGCCGGTGCCGCAATCATGCTCGCGCACGATGCAGTCCTGCGCCACGTCGACGAGACGGCGGGTCAGGTAGCCGGAGTTGGCCGTCTTCAGAGCCGTGTCCGACAGACCTTTCCGGGCGCCGTGGGTGGAGTTGAAGTACTCCAGCACCGTCAGGCCTTCCTTGAAGTTCGAGATGATCGGCGTCTCGATGATCTCGCCGGAGGGCTTGGCCATCAGGCCGCGCATCCCGCCGAGCTGCTTCATCTGCGTCACCGAGCCCCGGGCACCGGAGTGAGCCATCATGTAGACGGAGTTGGGCTCCATCTCGCGGCCGTCCTCGTCCTTCCGGGTGGCCGAGATCGTCGCCATCATCGCGGCGGTGACCTTGTCGTTGCACTTCGACCAGGCGTCGACGACCTTGTTGTACTTCTCACCCTGGGTGATCAGGCCGTCCATGTACTGCTGTTCGAAGTCCTTGACCTGCTCGCGGGTCTCTTCGACCAGCTCCCACTTCGCTTCGGGCACGACCATGTCGTCCTTGCCGAAGGAGATGCCGGCCTTGAAGGCCTCCTTGAAGCCCATCGACATGATCTGGTCGCAGAAGATGACCGATTCCTTCTGGCCGCAGTAGCGGTAGACGGTGTCGATGACCTGCTGCACCTCCTTCTTGCGGAGGAGGCGGTTGACCAGTTCGAACGGCGCCTTGGCGTTGAGCGGCAGGAGCCCGCCGAGCCGCAGGCGGCCCGGGGTGGTCTCGACGCGCTGCATCACCTCGTTGCCGGTCTCGTCGATCTGCTTGATCCGCGCGGTGATCTTGGCGTGCAGGTGCACGGCGCCGGAGGCGAGCGCGTGCTCGACCTCCTCGACGGAGCCGAAGGACATGCCTTCGCCGACCATGTTTTCACGCTGGATCGTCACGTAGTAGAGCCCGAGCACCATGTCCTGCGAGGGCACGATGATCGGCGCGCCGTTGGCGGGCGACAGCACGTTGTTGGTCGACATCATCAGGACGCGCGCCTCGAGCTGGGCTTCCAGCGAGAGGGGCACGTGCACGGCCATCTGGTCGCCGTCGAAGTCGGCGTTGAAGGCCGAGCAGACCAGCGGGTGAAGCTGGATGGCCTTGCCCTCGATCAGGATCGGCTCGAACGCCTGGATGCCGAGGCGGTGCAGCGTCGGCGCCCGGTTCAGCATGACCGGGTGCTCGCGGATCACCTCGTCGAGGATGTCCCAGACTTCCGGGCGCTCTTTCTCGACCAGCTTCTTCGCCTGCTTGACGGTGGAGCTGAGGCCCTTCGCTTCCAGCCGCGAGTAGATGAACGGCTTGAAGAGCTCGAGCGCCATCTTCTTCGGCAGGCCGCACTGGTGCAGCTTCAGCTCGGGGCCCGTCACGATGACCGAGCGGCCCGAGAAGTCGACCCGCTTGCCGAGGAGGTTCTGGCGGAACCGCCCCTGCTTGCCCTTGAGCATGTCGGACAGCGACTTAAGCGGGCGCTTGTTGGCGCCCGTGATGACGCGGCCGCGGCGGCCGTTGTCGAAGAGCGCGTCGACCGATTCCTGCAGCATCCGCTTCTCGTTGCGGACGATGATGTCCGGCGCGCGCAGCTCGATCAGCCGCTTGAGGCGGTTGTTCCGGTTGATGACGCGGCGGTACAGGTCGTTGAGGTCGGAGGTCGCGAAGCGGCCGCCGTCGAGCGGCACCAGCGGGCGCAGCTCCGGCGGGATGACCGGGATCACGGTCATGATCATCCACTCCGGGCGGTTGCCGGATTCGATGAAGCTCTCGACGATCTTCAGACGCTTGATGATCTTCTTCGGCTTCAGCTCGCCGGTGGCCTCCTTGAGGTCGGCACGAAGCTGCTCGGCCTCGGCCTCGAGGTCGATCTGGGAGAGCATCTCGCGGATCGCCTCGGCGCCGATGTTCGCCGTGAAGGCGTCCATCCCGTAGGCGTCCTGGGCGTCGAGGAACTCCTCTTCCGTCAGGAGCTGGCCGTAGGTCAGGTCCGTCAGGCCGGGCTCGATGACGACGTAGTTCTCGAAATAGAGGATCCGCTCGAGGTCACGGAGCGTCATGTCGAGCATGAGCCCGATCCGGCTCGGCAGCGACTTGAGGAACCAGATATGCGCGACCGGGGCGGCGAGCTCGATATGGCCCATCCGCTCGCGGCGCACCTTCTGGAGCGTCACTTCCACACCGCATTTCTCGCAGACGACGCCGCGATACTTCATGCGCTTGTACTTGCCGCAGAGGCACTCGTAATCCTTGATCGGCCCGAAGATCCGGGCGCAGAACAGGCCGTCGCGCTCGGGCTTGAAGGTCCGGTAGTTGATCGTCTCGGGCTTCTTGATCTCGCCGAAGGACCACGACAGGATCCGCTCGGGGCTCGCCAGCGACACCCGGATCTCGTCGAACATCTTGGCCGGGGCCAGGGGATTGAACGGGTTGTTGGTCAGTTCCTGGTTCATTGCGCCGTCTCCTCGAAACCGGCGGCCGCAGAGGCAGGCCCGGTTCCTTGCAAAGTCGAAATGTAGCCCAGCGTCGCCGGGTCGATGGCATCGTATTTGCGGCTCCAGGTCACGCTTTCGCGCAGGACCTTGGCGGGGTTGCCCGCAAGAGCCGTATTGGCGGGCGCGGCGCCGGCGAAGACCGACCCCGCACCGATGATGGAGCCGCTGCCGACCGAGGCGCGCCCGATCAGCATGGAGGTTTTGCCGAGCCAGACATGGTCGCCGACCGTGACGCCCGAGGGCCGGTCGTCGAGCCGGGGCGTGTCGCCCGACAGATCGACAAGCCCGTGGTGCTGGGCCGCGTCGATCTCGACATCGCTCGACAGCATGCAGTCGCGCCCGAGCCGCACATGGCCGTGCCGGCAGGTCACCGCCGCCCGCTCCGTCGTGGTGTCGTCGCCGAACACCACTTCGGAATCGTGCAGGAGGTTGCACGTCAGGTGCATCTTCCGCGAGGCGCCGACGGCCAGACGGCCGCCCTGGCCGACGACGTTGATCGTCACCGCCCCGGATTCCACCGGGCCGATGCCGATCATCAGATCGTCGGGCACGCTCCTGCGGGCGCGGATGGTCACCGGCACCTCGGCGGAGGGCTGAAAGCCCCCCCAGAGGATCAGATGCGCCCCCGGCCCGAAGCTGCCCTTGAGCGTCAGCCCCGGCAGCTTGGCCCCGTCGAGCGCCACCACGCGGGCCCCGGAGGGCTCGGCAATGGTCACGCTGTCCGGCAGCCAGGCGCGGAAGGCCTCCAGCACCGCGTCAGGCTCGCGGCGAGCCTTGGCGCGGCCGGTGAGCAGCGCCATTACTCCTCCTCCTCCGCGTCCAGAAGCTCCATGTTGAGCCCGAGACCCCGGACTTCCTTGACCAGCACGTTGAACGATTCCGGCACGCCGGCCTCGAAGTTGTCCTCGCCCTTGACGATGCTCTCGTAGACCTTCGTCCGGCCGGCCACGTCGTCGGACTTGACCGTCAGCATCTCCTGCAGCGTGTAGGCGGCGCCGTAGGCTTCGAGCGCCCAGACCTCCATCTCGCCGAAGCGCTGACCGCCGAACTGCGCCTTGCCGCCCAGCGGCTGCTGGGTGACCAGCGAGTAGGGGCCGGTCGAGCGGGCGTGGATCTTGTCGTCCACCAGGTGGTGCAGCTTGAGGAGGTACTTCACGCCGACCGTCACACGGCGGCTGAAGGGCTCGCCGGTCCGGCCGTCGAACAGACGGGACTGGCCCGACTGGTCGAAACCGGCGCGGCGGAGCGCGTCGTCCACATCGCCTTCCTTGGCGCCGTCGAAGACCGGCGTCGCGATCGGCACGCCGCCCGTGACGTTGCCGGCCGCCTCGACCAGGATCCCCTCTTCCATGCCCTCGATGCCCTCGTCGTAGACATCGTCGCCATAGGCGATGCGCATGGCCTCGCGGACCGGCGTCAGGTCACCGGAGCGCCGGTATTCCTGCAGCGCCTCGTCGATCTTGATGCCGAGGCCGCGGGCGGCCCAGCCGGTGTGCGTCTCCAGGATCTGGCCGACGTTCATCCGGCTCGGCACGCCGAGCGGGTTGAGGCAGAAGTCCACCGGGGTGCCGTCCTCGAGGAACGGCATGTCCTCCATCGGCACGACGCGCGAGATGACGCCCTTGTTGCCGTGACGGCCGGCCATCTTGTCGCCCGGCTGCAGCTTGCGCTTCACGGCCACGAAGACCTTGACCATCTTCATGACGCCCGGAGGCAGATCGTCGCCACGGCGGACCTTCTCGACCTTGTCCTCGAAGCGGGCATCGAGCGTGCGCTTCTGCGCCTCGTATTGCTCGTTGAGCGCCTCGACGATCTTGGCATCGTCCTCGTCGGCGAGGGCGAGCTGCCACCACTGGCCGCGGGAGAGGTCGGAGAGGACCTCTTCCGTGATCTGGCTGTTCGCCTTGAAGCCCTTCGGGCCCTTCACGGCCTGCTTGCCGAGGATCATCTCCTTCAGACGCGCGTAGATGTTGCGGTCGAGGATGGCGAGCTCGTCGTCCCGGTCACGTGCCAGGCGCTCGACCTCTTCACGCTCGATCTGCAGCGCGCGCTCGTCCTTGTCGACGCCGTGCCGGTTGAACACCCGCACCTCGACAATGGTGCCGAAGTCGCCCGGCGGCAGCCGGAGCGAGGTGTCGCGAACGTCGGAGGCCTTCTCGCCGAAGATGGCGCGGAGCAGCTTTTCCTCCGGCGTCATCGGGCTTTCGCCCTTGGGAGTGATCTTGCCCACGAGGATGTCGCCCGGCCCCACTTCGGCGCCGATATAGACGATCCCGGCTTCGTCGAGGTTGCGCAGGGCTTCCTCGCCGACGTTCGGGATGTCGCGGGTGATCTCTTCCGGCCCGAGCTTGGTGTCACGGGCGGCGACCTCGAACTCCTCGATATGGATCGAGGTGAACACGTCGTCGCGCACGATGCGCTCGGAGATCAGGATCGAGTCCTCGTAGTTGTAGCCGTTCCACGGCATGAAGGCGACGACGACGTTCTTGCCGAGCGCGAGCTCGCCCATGTCCGTCGACGGGCCGTCGGCGATGACCTCGCCCTTCGAGACCACGTCACCCACCTTCACCAGCGGCCGCTGGTTGATGCAGGTGTTCTGGTTCGAGCGCTGGAACTTGCGCATCCGGTAGATGTCGACGCCGGGGTCGCCGACCTCGAGATCTTCCGTGGCGCGCACGACGATGCGCATCGCGTCCACCTGGTCGATGATGCCGCCGCGGCGCGCCATGATGGCGGCGCCGGAATCGCGGGCGACGACGCCCTCCATGCCGGTGCCGACGAGCGGCGCTTCGGCCTGCAGGAGCGGCACGGCCTGCTTCTGCATGTTGGAGCCCATGAGCGCCCGGTTGGCGTCGTCATTCTCGAGGAACGGAATGAGCGAGGCCGCGACCGAGACGAGCTGCTTCGGGCTCACGTCGATCAGGTCGACATTCTCCGACGGGGCCAGCGTGTATTCGCCGGCCTGCCGGGTGTTCACCAGGTCGTTCACGAAGCGGCCGTTCTCGTCGAGATTGGCGTTCGCCTGCGCGACAATGTGGCGCTGCTCTTCCGTGGCCGACATGTAGCGGACCTCATCGGTCACCTGCCCGTCCTTCACATGACGGTAGGGGGTCTCGATGAAGCCGTACTTGTTGACCCGCGCGAAGGTCGCGAGGTTGTTGATGAGGCCGATGTTGGGGCCTTCCGGCGTCTCGATCGGGCACATCCGGCCGTAGTGCGTCGGGTGCACGTCGCGCACCTCGAAGCCGGCACGCTCGCGGGTCAGGCCGCCCGGGCCAAGCGCCGAGAGGCGGCGCTTGTGGGAGACTTCCGAAAGCGGGTTCGTCTGGTCCATGAACTGCGAGAGCTGCGAGGAGCCGAAGAACTCCCGCACCGCGGCCGCGGCGGGCTTCGCGTTGATGAGGTCCTGCGGCATGACCGTGTCGATCTCGACGGAGGACATGCGCTCCTTGATCGCGCGCTCCATGCGGAGAAGCCCGACGCGATACTGGTTCTCCATCAGCTCGCCGACGGAGCGGACGCGGCGGTTGCCGAGGTGGTCGATGTCATCGACCTCGCCCTTGCCGTCGCGCAGGTCCACCAGCGCCTTGATGCAGGAGACGATGTCTTCCTTGCGCAGCGTGCGCTGCGTGTCCTCGGCATCGAGGTCGAGGCGCATGTTCATCTTCACCCGGCCGACGGCCGAGAGGTCGTAGCGCTCGCTGTCGAAGAACAGCGTGTCGAACAGCGCCGAGGCGGCATCGACGGTCGGCGGCTCGCCGGGGCGCATGACGCGGTAGATGTCGAGGAGAGCCGTCTCCCGCGACATGTTCTTGTCCGTCGCCATGGTGTTGCGCATGTACGGGCCGACATTGATGTTGTCGATGTCGAGCACCGGGATGTCGGTGAAGCCCTCATCCAGCAGTTCCTTGACGGAGCCGCCGATGATCTCGCCGTCCTTGTCCATCTCGAGCGTCAGCTCGTCGCCGGCCTCGACATAGATCGCGCCGGTCTCTTCGTTGATGATGTCCTTGGCGACATACTTGCCGACGATGTTGCGGAAGGGGACCATCAGCGAGGTCACCTGGGCGTCGTCGATCAGCTTCTTCACCTTGCGCGGCGTTACCTTCTCGCCGGACTTGGCGATCACCTCGCCGGTGTCGGCATCCACGAGGTCGAAGGTCGGGCGCGTGCCGCGCACGCGCTCGGGGAAGAACTTCGTCTTCCAGCCGTTGGCCTTCTTGTCGAAATGGTAATCGACCGTGTTGTAATAGGCATCCATGATGCCTTCCTGGTCGAGGCCCAGCGCATAGAGCAGCGTCGTCACCGGCAGCTTCCGGCGGCGGTCGATGCGCGCGTAGACGAGGTCCTTGGCGTCGAATTCGAAGTCGAGCCACGAGCCGCGATAGGGGATGATCCGGCAGGCGAAGAGCAGCTTGCCCGACGAGTGGGTCTTGCCCTTGTCGTGGTCGAAGAACACGCCCGGGGAGCGGTGCATCTGGCTGACGATGACCCGCTCGGTGCCGTTGACGATGAACGTGCCGTTCGGCGTCATGAGCGGCATGTCGCCCATGAACACGTCCTGCTCCTTGATGCCCTTCACGGACTTGGCGCCGGTGTCTTCGTCGACATCGAACACGATGAGCCGCAGCGTGACCTTCAGCGGGGCGCTGTAGGTCATGTCACGCTGCATGCACTCCTCGACGTCGTACTTCGGCTTTTCCAGCTCGTAGGAGACGAATTCGAGAACGGCGGTCTCGTTGAAATCCTTGATCGGGAAGACCGACTGGAAGACGCCCTGCAGGCCTTCGCCGTCGGTGGGCTCGGGCGCCTCACCCGAGCGGAGGAACAGGTCGTAGGAGGCTTTCTGCACCTCGATGAGGTTCGGCAGCTCCAGCACTTCGCGGATCTTGCCGTAGTATTTCCGAAGTCGTTTCTGGCCGAGGAAGGATTGCGCCATGAGCGATATCGCCTTTCACATCTCTTGCCGAGGGCCTGCCGCGCCGGGGCTCGCGCGGCTGGCGCCCCTTCGAGAACGGGAGGGAGGTCTATTCCTGGCGCCCGGGCCCAACCGGCGCCGCCCGACCTCTAGAACCTACCCGGAAGGAGGGCCGATGGGCCCCCCGTCAAGACAGGTTCGGCTGGGCCCGCTTTTGGCGCGCCCAGCCTCTGTTTCGTGCGGTGCGCCAGCGGCGCACCTACTGGCCTCAGGCCAGCTCGACCTTGGCGCCAGCCGCTTCCAGCTTCGCCTTGATCTCTTCGGCTTCCGCTTTCGGGGCGCCTTCCTTGACCTTGCCGCCGGCCTCGACGAGGTCCTTGGCTTCTTTCAGGCCGAGGCCGGTGATGCCGCGGACTTCCTTGATCACGTTGATCTTCTGGGCGCCGGCTTCTTTCAGCACGACGTCGAATTCGGTCTTCTCTTCTTCGGCAGCGCCACCGGCGTCGCCGGCCGGGCCGGCCATCATGACCGCGCCGCCGGCGGCGGGCTCGATGCCGTACTCGTCCTTGAAGATTTGCTTGAGTTCCTGGGCCTCGAGAAGCGTGAGGTTCACGATCTCTTCGGCGAGTTTTTTCAGATCAGCCATTTGTGCTTTCCGTTTTCAATATGTGTCCAACGCCCCGTTTCTTCAACGGGTGCCGGCATGAGGGGCTCAGGCCGCCTTCTCCTCGATGGTCGAGAGGATGGAGGCGATGTTCGAAGCAGGTGCGCCGATGACCCCGGCGATGTTCGACGCGGGCGCGCCGATGATGCCCACGATGGAAGCGATGAGCTCCTCGCGGCTCGGCATCTTGGCAACCGCCTTGACGCCTTCGGGGTCGAGAGCCGTGTCTCCCATCGCGCCGCCGAGAATGACGAGCTTGTCATTCCCCTTGGCGTATTCGTCGATCACCTTGGCGGCCGCCACGGGATCTTCGGAATAGGAGAGCACGGTCATGCCCGTCAGAAGGTCGCCGATGCTTTCGCAGGGCTGCCCCTTCAGGGCGATCTTGGCGAGCCTGTTCTTCGCGACACGCACGGACCCGCCCGCATCACGCATTTTCGCGCGCAGGTCCTGCATCTGAGCAACCGTCATGCCTTCGTAGTGGGCAACCACCACGACGCCAGAGCTTTCGAAGATCTGGCCGAGTTCCTCGACCACTTTCTCTTTCTGGGCTCTATCCACAGTCTACTCCAGTCATGGGGGTCTCCCCCCGGCTCAGTCTACCCGGGAACCCGGGCACTTAAGGTCCGCGCACGGGGCTGAGCCAAACGCTGGAAGCCATGGAGAGCCACCAGTTCATCTGGTCTGATCCCGTCTCAGGCAGGAGTTACGCTTAGGGCGGCCCACCGTCTCGGACGAAAAGCAATAGAGCGCGTGACGAATCGCGCGCTCCAATGCAGAGGGCGGTCTACGCCCTTCGGCGGGGATTTCCAACCCCCTAACATCGGGAGCGACAAGGGTGGGCGAGGCGGGCGGCCTGTAAAGGAGACTTGACAGTTCGGCGCGATGCACCGATGTAAAGGGAGCTTTACAACCACAGGAGCCTTCAGATGTCTTCCGAGTCATCCGACCTTCGCTACATCCTCACCCAGTTCGGCCTTGCCGGGCTGGTCGTTGTCAGCAGCCTCGGCCTTGCCGCCGTGGACGACAGCGCCACGCCGCTCCTGCGCGCCGTCGGCGCCCTGGTGCCCATCGGTGCCATGGTCGGCATGGGGCTGGCCTTCGTCGCCTGGTATCGCCGCGCCGATGAATTCGTCCGAGACCGCCAGCTCAGAAGCGTGATCGCCGGCCTCTGCGCCGTGCTGCTCGTCGCCACCGCCTGGGGGTTCTGGGAGGCCTTCGCCGATTTCCCGGATCTCCGCCTTCTCTGGCTCAACCCGCTCTTCTGGCTGGTCTATGGTCTGGCCGCCACGATCCATAACCTCAAAGACAACCGGGGGAGCCGGTGAACAACCGCCTGAAGGAGATGCGCAGCGCCCGGGGCATGAGCCAGGGCGCGCTGGCCGAGGCGCTGGGCGTCTCGCGCCAGTCGGTCAATGCCATCGAGACGGGGCGATACGACCCCTCGCTCCCGCTCGCCTTTCGCCTCGCCGCCCTCTTCCAATGCCGGATCGAGGACCTATTTCAGCCCGAATGACGGGATCGCCCGCCCTTGCCCTCGCCGGGGCGATGCGTTTGGCTCCCGCCCGACCCCTTCCCGAAAGGCATTCCAAGATGAGCGACAGCTATACACCCCCCAAGGTCTGGACCTGGGACAAGGAAAACGGCGGCGCCTTCGCCTCCACCAACCGGCCCATCGCCGGGCCGACGCATGACGCCGAGCTGCCGCGCGGCGAGCACCCGTTCCAGCTCTACTCGCTGGCCACGCCCAACGGCATGAAGGTCGGCATCATGTTCGAGGAGCTGCTCGCCGCCGGCCATGACGCCGAATACGATGCCTGGCTCATCAACATCGGCAAGGGCGACCAGTTCGGCTCGGGCTTCGTCGGCGCGAACCCGAACTCCAAGATCCCGGCGCTGATGGATTATTCGGGCGCTAACCCGATCCGTGTCTTCGAATCCGGCGCCATCCTCATGCATCTCGCCGAGAAGTTCGACGCCTTCCAGGGGCCGGCCTCGAACCGCGCCGAGATGCTCTCCTGGCTGATGTGGCAGATGGGCTCGGCGCCCTTCCTCGGCGGCGGCTTCGGGCATTTCTTCGCCTATGCGCCGGAGAAGCTCGAATATCCGATCAACCGCTACGCCATGGAGGCGAAGCGGCAGATGGATGTGCTCGACCGCGCCCTTGCAGAGCGCGAGTACATCTCGGGCAGCGAGTACACGATCGCCGACATGGCCATTTGGCCCTGGTACGGCAATCTGGCGCTGAACCGCAGCTATCCCAATGCCGGCGAGTTCCTGCAGACCGCGGACTACAAGAACGTCGTCCGTTGGGCCGAGGCCATCGACGCGCGGCCGGCGGTCAAGCGCGGCAAGATCGTCAACCGCGGCCAGGGTGAGCCGGCGGTGCCGGAGCGGCATTCGGCGGCCGATTTCGACGGTCTCGACCTCGGCTGAGTGCGATGGGCTACACGCTGGGGCGGCTCATCGACCATATCGACCTGCGCGTCAGCGATCTGCCGGCGGCGCGGCGCTTCTACCGCGCCGTCTTCACGGCCCTGGGGTTCGGGGAAGAGATCGAGGAGGGCGAGGATTTCCTCGTCCTCGACGAGCTCTATATCTCGGGCGCCGGGGCGCGGCCCCCCTCCGGCCCGGTGCATCTGTGCTTTCAGGCGGCGAGCCGCGAGGCCGTCGCCGCCTTCCACGCCGCCGGTCTGGCGGCGGGCGGGCGGGACCATGGCGCCCCCGGCCTGCGCGACGAGTACCACCCCGGCTACTACGCCGCCTTCCTGCTCGACCCCGATGGCAACAACATCGAGGCGAAGCTCGACGAGCGAGTGACGGGGCGGAGCGCCCCGCAGGTCGACGTGGCGACCTAACCGATCAGCGGCTTTGCGTTCTTTGCGTGCCGGGCGACCATCTTCTTCATGACCCGTCCCTGCGGGATCAGCCGCGCCGGCATCGTCGCCGGGCGAGTGGGGAACAGCGCGTCGATCTCGGCCACCGCCTCCGGCCCGAGCGCCTTCAGCGCCTCCTTGCCGGTCAGCAGCGATTCGGTCGGCGCGCCCTCGGCGAGCAGCACCTCATGCCCTTCGCAGAGCAGATGCAGATAGGTCACCTCGCGGGCGCTTTCGTCACGGACGACGCCCGGCAGGCCGAGGAGCTTGATCGCCGGCAGCAGCACCTCGGCCCGGCCGGTCATCCGCTCGGCGATGCGCGAGCGCAGCATCATGCGGTGCTGGGGCGAGACGACGAGGTCCCGCTCCGGCAGGCCGCGGCCGAGCGCCCCGGCCATGATGCGGATCGGCACCATGGCCCCCTCGGCGGCGACCGTCGCGGCGCCGATCCAGTGAACGGAGCGCAGCTCGCCATCGGCGGTGAGCAAGAGCTCGCCCGGGCGCAGCGTCTCGATGGCGCGGGAGCCGAAGGGCGTCATGATCCGGGTGCCCTCGGTGAAGCAGGGCACGAAATTCGCATCCTCGAAGCAGCCCGACATCGTGCCGTAGCCCCCCTCGCAGACCCCGTCGAGATGCAGCGACCGGATCGGCCCGGCCTCCAGCGCGGCGGTGTCGGGGCTCTCGGGCTCTTCGGGCGCCAAATAGAGATTGCCGTCGGTGTCCTGGAAGACATTGGCGGTGATCTGCGCCTCTGTGCCGTCGGCATAGGTGATCGTGGCGTTGTAGATCGCCAGCGAATCGAAGACCTGCGGCGCGCCGCCGTCGAGATGGAAGGTCGGCGGATCTGTGTAGGTCTCGACCGTCAGGTCGTGGATATTGCCGGAGAGCGCATCGCCCTCTCCGCCATAGGTCTGACCGACGATGAGGCCGGCCGCTTCGGCATCGGTGTCACCCTCGAAGGGGTCGATGTCGGGCCCCGCGCCGAGGGCAATCACTTTGAGCTGAAATGTCACGGTTTGTCCCCGCTGGAATCAAGTCGTGACAATTTAAGCAAAATCTTTGCGGCCTGTTTTGGGCCCGAATGTGAAAGCGGCCGCCCCGTTTCCGGAGCGGCCGCCTCATTTTCTCTGGCCTGAGATCGGCTCAGTTGCCGGTGGCGGAGGCCACGTCGACCGAGACGCCGGCGCCCATGGTGGACGAGAGCGAGACCTTCTTCATGTAGGTGCCCTTCGCCCCGGCCGGCTTGGCGCGGGAGACGGCATCGACGAAGGCGCGGATGTTCTCTTCGAGCTTGGCTGCATCGAAGGAGGCCTTGCCGACACCGGCATGGACCACACCGGCCTTCTCGGCCTTGAACTGGACCTGGCCGCCCTTGGCCGCCTGCACGGCCTCGGCGACATCCATCGTCACCGTGCCGACCTTGGGGTTCGGCATCAGGTTGCGCGGGCCGAGGACCTTCCCGAGACGGCCGACGATCGGCATCATGTCGGGCGTGGCGATGCAGCGGTCGAAGTCGATCGTGCCGCCCTGGACGGTCTCCATCAGGTCTTCGGCGCCGACGATGTCGGCCCCGGCGGCCTTGGCCTCGTCGGCCTTCTCGCCACGGGCGAAGACGGCGACGCGGACGGTCCGGCCCGTGCCGTTCGGCAGGTTGACCGTGCCGCGGACCATCTGGTCGGCGTGGCGCGGATCGACGCCGAGGTTCAGCGAGATCTCGATGGTCTCGTCGAACTTGGCGGTGGCATTGGCCTTGATGAGCGCCACGGCGTCGGAGACCGAGAGGTTCTCCTTGCCGGCGACGGCTTCACGCGTGGCGCGGGTGCGTTTTCCGAGCTTGGCCATGGTTTACCCCTTCACCTCGATGCCCATCGATTTGGCGGAGCCGAGCACAGTCTGCATGGCGCCTTCGACGGAGGTGGCGTTCAGGTCCTTCATCTTCGCTTCGGCGATTTCCTTCACCTGGGCGAGCGTGACGGTGGCGACGGTTTCCTTGCCGGGCGTGGTCGCGCCCTTCGGGCGGTTCCGCTTGCCGACCGGCTTCAGGCCGGCGGCCTTCTTGAGGAGGAACGACGCCGGCGGCGACTTCGTCTCGATCGTGAAGGACTTGTCCTGGTAGTAGGTGATCACGGTCGGGATCGGGGCGCCGGGCTCGAAATCCGCGGTCTTCGCATTGAAGGCCTTGCAGAATTCCATGATGTTGATGCCGCGCTGACCGAGCGCGGGGCCGACCGGCGGGGAGGGGTTGGCTTGCCCCGCCTTCACTTGCAGCTTGAGCTGCCCCATGACTTTCTTGGCCATGAGAGTCTCCTTTCTCAACTCCCCGCAGGCGCGCCCTTGGGGATCGGTTGGCGTGGTCCGGTCCGGCGCTCGCGAGCGCCTCGCCTCCCACGTTTGGTGCCCCCGGAAGGGGACAGAGGCGGCGGTTACACCGCCTGCCCCCCGAATGCAAGGGATTGCCCTTGTCACGCCGGGCTCTGCGCCCTCAGATGCCGCCATGACAAAGGGTTACATCATCTTCACCACGCCGCGGAGCGGCTCGACGCTCCTCTGCCGACTTCTCGGCGCCACCGGCGTGGCCGGGGCGCCCAACTCGCATTTCCATGTGCCGACGCTGGAGGGCTGGCTCGAGGATTACGATCTGGCCCAGGCGGACTACGCGGGAGAGCTGGAGGCCAGCCGCGCCGTGGTCGCCGCCGCGCTCGCCCGTGGCCGGGGGGAGACGGAGGTCTTCGGCATGCGCGTCCAGCGCGAGAGCTTCCCCTTCTTCCTGCGGCAGATGCATCTGCTCGCCCCCGGGGCGGAGGGCGACATGGCGGCGATCGAGGCCGTCCTCGGCGATCTCGTGCCGGTCTACCTCCGGCGGGGGGCGAAGCTCGATCAGGCGATCTCGTACATCCGCGCCGAGCAGACGGGGCTCTGGCATCAGGCGCCGGACGGCAGCGAGGTCGAGCGGCTCTCGCCACCCCGCCCACCGGTCTATGACGGCGCCGCCATCGCCGCCCGGCTCCGCCAGGCGCTGGCCGAGGAGGCGGATTGGGAGGCGTGGTTCGCCGAGGCCGGGGTGGAGCCCCTCCGCCTGACCTACGAATCCCTCGCGGCGGATCCGGAGACGGAGGTCGCCCGCATCCTCGCCGCGCTCGGCCAGCCGGTGGCGGCGGCCTCTGGGCTGGAACCGGGCGTCGCCAAGATCGCCGACGCGCTCAACCGGGACTGGGCCGCGCGGTTCAAGGCGGAGGAGCCGGACTTGGCGGCGGCGGGGGTGGCGGGCTGAAGCCCGCCCTACAGCCTCTCCCCTTGGCCCGACGCTTGTGCGGGACCCCCGCCCGGTGCGCGCCGCAGGCGCAGGGCGAGCGCCGGCCCGTCCCGCGGGTCGGCGCTCTGGTTGGGCTGGGCGTGAGCTCGGAGCGGGGAGGTGTGTGGCACCATAAACCGCGAAGCGGCACCGGCAGGAGCGCCAACCCCCGGGCCGGCGCTCGCCCTGCGCGGCAAGGTCAGTCGTGGCGGCGAAGGAAGGTGGGTTACAAACCCACCCTACGGGTGCGGAGACCGGTCGCGTCAGGCGTAGGGTGGGTTTTCAACCCACCGCCCGGGGTCACCCCTGCTTCGACACCTGCGTGAACTCGAGCTCCACCGGCGTCGCGCGGCCGAAGATCGAGACGGTGACCTTGAGACGCTGGTTGTCCTCGTCGACCTCTTCGACGGTGCCGTCGAAATCCTCGAACGGGCCGTCGGCGACCTTCACCTTCTCGCCGATCTCGAAGCGGATCAGCGTGCGCGGCGCCTCCTGCCCCTCTTCGACGCGGCCGAGGATCTGCTGGACCTCGGCGTCCCGCATCGGCATCGGCCGGCCCTGCGGGCCGAGGAAGCCGGTCACCCGGTTGATCGAGGTGATGAGGTGATAGCCCTCGTCGGACATCTCCATATGCACGAGCACATAGCCCGGCATGAAGCGCCGCTCCGTCGTGACCTTCTTGCCGCGGCGGACCTCGATGACCTCCTCGGTGGGCACCAGGACCTCGTCGATCTGCTCTTCGATCCCCTGTTCGGCCACCTTGGCGCGAATCTGCTCGGCGATCTTCTTCTCGAAGTTCGAGAGCACGCTCACCGAATACCAGCGCTTCGCCATCTGTCGTCCTGCCCTTCGGCTGTCTTGTCCACGAATGCCCCGGCAACGCCCGGGGCCAAAGAAAATCGGCGCGGGGCTCTTATCGCCGCGCGCCAATCGTCGGGCCTCATACCGCCCGCCTGCAGCGATTTCAACCCTCGGGCAAGGCCCGGAGGGTCCGAGGGGCCGTCAGCCGCCGAAATAGCTCAGGATGCCGGTCAGCCCCAGCCGGATGAGGATGTCGACGATCGAGAAGAACGCCGCCGCGAAGCCGGCCAGCAGCACCACCATCAGCGTCGTCAGCAGCACCTCGCGGCGCGTCGGCCAGACGATCTTGCCGATCTCGGCGCGTGTCTGCTGGATGAACTGGGCGGGGTTGGTGCGGGCCATCGGCGTCTCCCTTGCGGCAGCCGGCAGGTAACGGGTCGATGTGCGCTTTTCAAGGCCGCCCCGTGGCCGTCGGCGGAAAGGCGCGGCCCGGGTGTTGTGCCCGGGCCGCGCCCCTGTCTCCGCTTGTCCTCAGATCAGCCGCCAGGTCTGGTAGACGGCAAGGCAGAGGATCAGCACGCCCACGGTCAGCATGAGCTGCCGCGCCGGGATGATCTTGACGACATAGCCGGCGAGCGGCGCGGCGAGGACGCCGCCGACGATCAGCCCGCCCGCGGCCGCGAGGTGCCCGGTGATGCCGCCGGCCTCCCAATTGCCGGTGAGCAGCGCGGTGAGGAAGGCGGCCGAGACGGCCACGGTCAGGAAGAACTCCGCCGTGTTCACGGTGCCGATCGTCGTGCGCGGCGCGGCGCCGGAGCCGATGAGCGCCGTGGTGACCGAAGGCCCCCAGCCGCCGCCTCCGACGGCGTCGATGAAGCCGCCGGCCCCGCCGAGCGGCGCCAGCGCCCGGGCTGTCGGCTCGCGCAGCGTCACCGGCCCGGCCAGGCCGCGCGCCACGATCCAGACGCCGGCGACGGCGAGGTAGAGCGCGATGAATGGCTTGAGCACGTCGCCGTCGAAGCTGGTCAGCACATAGGTGCCGAGCACCCCGCCGATGACCCCGGCGGGCGCGAGGGCCGCGAACATCTTCCAGTTCACGTTGCGGTTCCAGATATGCGAGCCGGCGGAGGCGCCGGTGGTGAAGACCTCGGCGAAATGCGTGGTCGCCGAGGCGACGGCCGGCGCCACCCCGAAGGACAGAAGGACGGAGGAGGCGACGACGCCGTAAGCCATGCCGAGCGCGCCGTCGACGAGCTGGGCGAGGAAGCCGACGAGTGAGAAGAGCAGGAAGCTGTTTTCCATTTGGGTCTCCAGTGACCGCCAGTTACCCTAATTACATACCTGATAGGTAGGTAATTCGGTCAAGCGAAATCTGAGCGACCCCGGCGCGCCGGTGGGGCCCTGCTCAGGCGCCGGGCAGAGTGGCGAAGGAGACGGCCTTGCCGCCCGCCGCTTCGGCGAGCGACATGCCCTCGAGGAGCAGCGAGGTCGTGTGCCGCACCGCCTCGAGAATCGGGCGGATCTCGCAGGTCTCGACATTGCGGCAATCCGGGCAGCGGCCCGGCGCGCTCTGCGAGACGCAAGGCGCGAGCGCCAGCGGCCCGTCGACGCCGCGCAGGATCTCGGCGAAGGAGATCTCGGCCGCCGGCCGCGCGAGCCGGTAGCCGCCCGAGGGGCCGCGCCGGCCGCGCACGATGCCGCGCCGCTTCAGATCGGCGAGGATCTGTTCGAGATACTTGGGCGGGATGCCCTCCGCCGCCGCGATGGCCGCCGCCGTCACCGCGCGTTCCTCCGCCCCGGCCACCGCCTCGGCCCGCGCCAGATGGATGGCGGCATGCAGCGCATAGCGGGCTTTTTGCGAAAGCATCGGGGCGTCCCTGGCTGGCGGATTGGGCGAGCTTGTCGCCCGGGGGCGCCGGGCGCAACCGCAATGAGCCGGTGATCTGGAGGAATGGCAGGGGCAGCAGGGCTCGAACCCGCGACCTACGGTTTTGGAGACCGTCGCTCTACCAACTGAGCTATACCCCTAGGGCCGAGCGGCTGCTTAAGACGAAGCGGGACGCGAGGCAAGGCCCCGATGCCCGGGGGGGCCCTTGGCGCGGGCTCTCTGCGGCGCGATCCCCTGGGCCGGGTCTTCGGGTCCGGTCTCCGAGGTCAGGCTATCTGGCCCGGTCACCTTCACTCGGTTTCCGGCGCGCGGCCCTCCCGGCGCGATCCACCCTGACGGGTCTCCCAGGCCAGCGCCCTAGGCCCGGTCTCCTGTCCCAAGTCGCTTGGACGCCGGGCCCCGGTCCGACCCTCACGGCCTCCACCCCCCGACGCGTCCCTTGTCACCCAGGCGCCCGCGCGGCAGGGTGCCCGCCATGTCTTCGCCCGCCCCCTCCCTTCGCAAACGCCTCCGCAATGCCCGCTGGCTCCGCCGCGGCCTCGCCGTCTTCATCTCCGGCTGGACAGACCTGTCTGTCCGCACCACGCGATGGGAGCGGGAGGGGACGGAGGCGCTGGAGGAGGCGGTGAAGGCCGGGCCGGTGATCGTCGTCACCTGGCATTCGCGGCTGGCCTTCTGCGGCTATTGCTGGCCGATGCCGGCGCCGATCTCGACCCTGAACGAGGGCACGGCGGTCGGCCGGATGATGGCGGAGGTGATGGAGCGGCAGGGCTTCCTGCCGATGGTCATGCCGCCCAAAGCCTCCACCCTCGCGCAGATGCGGGTGGTGCTGAAGCGGCTGCGCGATGAGCGCATCTCCATCGGCATCGCCGCCGACGGCCCCGCCGGCCCGGCGCGGGAGCTGAAGCCCGTGCCCATCGACTGGGCGCGCATCGCCGGCGTGCCGGTCTGGGCGATGGCGGTCAGCCAGCGCCCCTCCTGGCGACTGAAAAGCTGGGACAGAACGCTCTTTCCCCGCCCCTTCGCCAGGGGCGCCATGGTCGTCGCCCCCTGGGAGGCGCCGCCCCTGCCCCGCCAGCCCGGCGAGGCAGAGCGGGCGGCGGCGACAGCGAGCCTGACGGCGCTGCTCAACAAGGTGACCGACCGGGCCGACGCGATGCTCGGCCTGCCGCCACAGCCCTGATCACTGCCCCGGACCGACCTTCCGGATCCCCTTCATCTGGCTCCAAATACCTCGGGGGGGTCGCCATTGGTGGCGCCATTGGTTCAAGCCCCAAGGGCGACGGGGCTGGCCCCCCGGCCTCTCCACCCCGCGCAGGCGCCCTCAAGCCGGGCCCGGCCAGACCAGCGCCACCCCCATCAGCACCATGCCCGTCCAGCCGACCATGAAGACCATGGAGCGCCAGACCGGCACCGCCGCCATGTACATCGGCATGTAGGGGATGCGGACGAGCACGAAGACCGCCGCGCCGAAGGTCGCGAGCGGCATGTTTGCCCCCTCCACCACCAGCGCGAGGATGCCGAGGCCCATGAACACCGGGTAGTTCTCGCGGAAGTTCCGCGCTGCCCGCTCGGCCCGGCCGTGGACGGCGTTCTTCAACGGCTCCTCGTCGCGGGAGGCGAGGAAGCGGCCGATGGAGATATGCGAGATGAGCATGAGGGCGGGGACGTAGCAGCTCAGCAGGTAGAGGGCCGAGCCGAGGAGGAGCCAGAGAAGCATGGGAAAATCCTTTCCGTTGACGCTCCTCCCGAGCTAGGCTCCTCAGGGTATCGGCTCAATTCCCTTGGAGGGTATCATTCAGGTCGGCCCGGCGCTCCAGAACCTCCGTCAGGATCTCGGCCTGTCGCAGCTGGCGCTCGCCGGGCGGATCGGCACCACGCAGCGGCATGTCTCCTTCGTCGAGACCGGGCGGAGCCGGGCGACGCGGGACTTCCTCATCCGGCTCTGCACCGAGCTGGCGCTGTCGCTGCCGCAGCGGGCGATGCTCTTCTCGGCGGCGGGGCTGCCCAACCCCTTCCGGCACGAGGGCTTCGGCGCGGCGGAGATGGAGGCGCTGCTCGACCGGCTCGAGCGGCGGGTGCTCCGCCACTGGCCCTTCCCCGGCTTCGTCCTCGATGCCGAATGGCAGGTGCTCCGGCGGAACGGGCCGGGCGCGGCGCTTCTGGCCTCGCTCGGGGATGCCGGCCCCCACCCCTCGCTCTTCGAGATCTTCCTCTCCGAGGCCTTCCGCGCCCGGGTGCGGAACTGGCAGGACGTGAGCCTCGTCTTCTACTTTCGCATGCAGGCCGCGGCGGCGGAGAGCGAGCGGATCGCGGCGCGCTTCGCCCGGGCGCGGGCGGAGGGGCTCTTCGACCACGTCCCCGCCAGGCTCGCCGGCACCGCGCCGCCCGCTTTCGTGCCGGCGGTGCTGGAGGGGCCGGGCGGGGTGCTGCTGTCGATGTCATCGCTGGTCGGGCGGCTCGCCTCGATCCATGACGCGGCCATCGCGGGGCTGGAGGTCGAGCTTCTCTCGCCGGTCGATGACGAGACGGAGGCCTGCCTGCTGGGCCATGCTCCGGGGGCCCATGCGCCAGATGGCGGACCCGAAAATCCTTCTGCAGAAGGATTTTCCGCCCCCCGCCGATGATCCGCCCAAAGCAAACGGGCCGCCCCGAAGGACGGCCCCCTGCAATCTGGTGGAGGCCCCAAATTCTTCCGAAGAAGAATTTGGGGCGCTACCCCTTAGGCGACGATCTTGGAGACGACGCCGGAGCCGACGGTGCGGCCGCCTTCACGGATGGCGAAGCGCAGGCCTTCTTCCATGGCGATCGGGTAGATCAGCTCGGCTTCCAGCTTCAGGTTGTCGCCCGGCATCACCATCTCGGTGCCCGAGGGCAGCGTCACGGTGCCGGTCACATCCGTCGTGCGGAAGTAGAACTGCGGACGGTAGTTCGCGAAGAACGGCGTGTGGCGGCCGCCCTCTTCCTTGGTCAGGATGTAGACCTCGGCCTCGAACTTCGTGTGCGGCTTCACCGAGCCCGGCTTGCAGAGCACCTGGCCCCGCTCGACGCCGTCCCGCTCGATGCCGCGCAGCAGCGCGCCGATGTTGTCGCCGGCCTCGCCGCGATCGAGCAGCTTGCGGAACATCTCGACGCCCGTGCAGGTCGTCTTCTTGGTGTCCTTGATGCCCACGATCTCGAGCTCGTCGCCGACGTTGACGACACCGCGCTCGACGCGGCCGGTCACGACCGTGCCGCGGCCGGAGATCGAGAACACGTCCTCGATCGGCATCAGGAACGGCTGGTCGACGGCGCGCTCCGGCGTCGGGATGAACTCATCCACGGCCGCCATCAGCTCCTTGATCTTCTCTTCGCCGATCTCCGGGTCGCGGCCTTCGAGGGCAGCGAGCGCCGAGCCGGCGATGATCGGAATGTCGTCGCCGGGGAACTCGTAGGAGGAGAGCAGCTCGCGCACTTCCATCTCGACGAGCTCGAGCAGCTCGGCGTCATCGACCTGGTCGACCTTGTTGAGGAACACCACGAGCGCCGGCACGCCGACCTGGCGGGCAAGCAGGATGTGCTCGCGCGTCTGCGGCATCGGGCCGTCGGCGGCGTTCACCACGAGGATGCCGCCGTCCATCTGCGCGGCGCCGGTGATCATGTTCTTCACATAGTCGGCGTGGCCGGGGCAGTCGACGTGGGCGTAGTGGCGCGCCTCGGTCTCGTACTCGACGTGCGCGGTCGAGATCGTGATGCCGCGCGCCTTCTCTTCCGGCGCCGCGTCGATCTGGTCATAGGCCTGGAAGTCGCCGAAATACTTCGTGATCGCCGCCGTCAGCGTCGTCTTGCCGTGGTCCACGTGACCGATCGTCCCGATGTTCACGTGCGGCTTGTTGCGTTCAAACTTGGCCTTGGACATGTGCCCGCGCTCCGCTGGTTGTGGCGCCCCGCCGGGGGGCTCCCATGGTCAATATCGCGGGCCATGTATTGAGTCGGAGGGCAGAAATCAAGCCGGCATGGGGGTCTGGCCGTCGCCCTGCGGCTCGCCCCGCCGCTCGCCCCGTCACACGTCCTGCGGCAAAGTGCACTGCGGCGTCCGCCGTCGGACGGTGAGCACGGCGGCGCGCCCCTCCGGCACCTCGAAGTAGCGCCGCTGGCCATGGACCTCCGCGCGCAGGATCGTCGGCCCGGTCACCTCGCAGCGGTGCCTGCCGATGACCATCACGCAGCGCGGCTGCGCCCGCCCCCAGATGCCCGAGACGACGACGCCGTTGACACGATCGAGCGCGCTCGGGCCGGGCTCGTAGGCGAAGACCGTCGCCTCTTCGGCGGCAAGCTCGCGGCAGGGCGGGCCGTCGGACGGGCCGGACGCCAGGATCCAGGCCTTGCAGAAGAACCCGAGGCAGAAGGTGAGGAACCCCGCCGTGAAGAGGCCCAGGAGCCGCTCGGACCAATCGGCCCCCGCCCACCACGCCCTGAGGCGTGACCTCAGGCGGTCAGGCAAAGCGGTTGTCGCGCGGGAAGCCTCGCGGCGCCATCCGCCCGGCGGAGGCGCGTTTCGCCAGCCAATCGCCGAGGTCCTCCACCCGCCGGGTGCGCCCGGCGCTGTCGGGCCAGCTCAGCCCCTCCGCCAGCGTGAAGGTGATGGCGTCGCTGAGCCCGCCATCCTTGTATTTCTGCAGGCGGACGCCCTTGCCGCGCCCCATCTCGGGCAGCTCCTCCAGCGGGAAGACCAGCACCTTGCGGTTCTCGCCGACCACCGCGACGTGATCGCCTGTGGCCGGCGTCACGACCTTGGCCACCACCCCGTCCTTGACGTTCAAGACCTGCTTGCCGGCGCGGGTCTGGGCCACGGCTTCGTCCTCGCTGAGGAGGAACCCGTCCCCGGCGGAGGAGGCGACCAGCAGCTTCCGCCCCGGCTCGTGGGTGAAGATCGTCAGGATGCGGCTGTCATTCGGCAGGTCGACCATCAGGCGCACCGGCTCCCCCAAGCCCCGCCCGCCGGGGAGCTGCCCGGCGGAGAGCGTGTAGAACCGGCCGTTCTCGCCGACGAGGATCAGCCGGTCCGTCGTCTGGGCATGGAAGAGGAAGCGCCCCTCGTCGCCGTCGCGGTACTTCAGCTCCTGGGTGAGGTCGATATGGCCCTTCATCGCCCGGATCCAGCCCATGGCGGAAAGGACGACCGTCACCGGCTCCTTCGGGATCATCGCCTCGACGGCGATCTCGGTGACCTCGCCGGCCTCGCCGAAGCTGGTCCGCCGCGCGCCGCCGGGGGCGGAAGCGCCGAAGGCCTTGCGGGTCTCGCGGAGCTCGCCGGCGATCTTCGCCCATTGCAGCTCCTCCGAGGCGAGGAGGTCGTCGAGCGCCGCCCGCTCCTCCATCAGCTCGCCCTGCTCCTTGAGGAGCGCCATCTCCTCCAGCCGCCGGAGGGCCCGGAGGCGCATGTTGAGGATCGCCTCGGCCTGCACCTCGCTCAGCTCGCCCTCGGTCGAGTAGCTGAGCGGCGAGACATAGTCGCTCTCGTCGCGGCAGCGCGGGGTCTTGCGGGCCCATTCCTCGGCCATGAGCGCGGCCTTGGGGTCGTTGTCGTAGCGGATGATGTCGATCACCCGGTCGAGGTTGAGGAAGGCGGTGATGAAGCCCTCGAGCACCTCGAGCCGGTGGTCGATCTTCTCCATCCGGTGCTCCGAACGGCGGATCAGCACGGCGCGGCGGTGGGCGAGGAAGGCCTGGAGGACCTCCTTCAGCGAGCAGACCTTCGGCGTGATGCCGTCGATCAGCACGTTCATGTTCATGGCGAAGCGCGTCTCGAGGTCGGAAGCCTTGAACAGCATCTCCATCATGACCCCGGGGTCGACGGAGCGGCTCTTCGGCTCGAGCACCAGCCGGATGTCGGCGGCGCTCTCGTCGCGCACATCGGCCAGCACCGGCATCTTCTTCAGCTGGATCAGCTCGGCGAGCTTCTCGATCAGCCGCGACTTCTGCACCATGTAGGGGATCTCGGTGACGACGACCTGCCACTGGCCGCGGCCGAGCTCCTCCACCTCCCAGCGCGCGCGGGTGCGGATGGAGCCGCGGCCCGTGCGGTAGGTCTCGGCGATGCTCTCGGCGCTTTCGACGATGACGCCGCCGGTCGGGAAGTCCGGCCCCTTCACGATGCGGATCAGCGTCTCGTCCCGCGCGTCGGGCGACTTGATAAGATGCAGGCAGGCCTCGATCAGCTCGTCGAGATTGTGCGGCGGCACATTCGTCGCCATGCCCACGGCGATGCCGGAGGAGCCATTGGCGAGGAGGTTCGGGAAGGCCGCCGGCAGGACGATCGGCTCGGTCAGCGTGCCGTCGTAATTCTCGCGGAAGTCGACGGCATTCTCGGCCAGCCCCTCCATCAGCGCCTCGGCGGCCGCCGTCAGGCGGGCCTCAGTGTAGCGCGAGGCGGCGGGCATGTCGCCGTCGATGTTGCCGAAGTTCCCCTGCCCGTCGACCAGCGGGTAGCGGATGACGAAATCCTGCGCGAGCCGGGCCATGGCGTCGTAGATCGCGCCGTCGCCATGGGGGTGGTAATTCCCCATCACGTCGCCGGAGATCTTGGCGGATTTGCGGAAGCCGCCGGAGGCGGTGAGCCGCAGCTCGCGCATCGCGAAGAGGATCCGCCGGTGGACGGGCTTCAGCCCGTCTCTCGCATCGGGGAGCGCGCGGTTGACGATCGTCGAGAGCGCATAGCTCAGATAGCGCTCGCCGATGGCGCGGCTGAGAGGCTCGCTGACCTCGCTGCCGCCGGGTGCCGGCTCTTCCGGCCCCTCCATCTTGGGGTCATCCGTCTCGTCGCTCATAGGTCTCGTGTAGCGGGGGCCGGCGGGCCGGGCAAGCCGGCGGTGGAGCTTTGCAACCCACCGCCTGCGCGCCGTCCGGGGAACGCCCCCTCACGGCGTCGGCCGGCTCATCTGGCCTCGCCAATTGGACTCAATCCGGCCTTCCCCGGTGGAACCTCACGGCTCGTCACGCATTGGAGAGCAAACACTGCTCGAATCTGCTGCTGCCCCCTGTGGATTCGCAACCAAACCGGGAGCGATATCGTGAAGAGTTTCATCGCCGTTACTTTCCTCTTTCTGGGCGGCGCCTATTACGCCCTGTCCGACGGGCCGAACTTCGTGCCGCAACAACAGACCTACGAGGTCGCCGAGGCCGGCGCCGAGGCGGGCGATGTCGATGTGACGCGCGCCGCCGGTGCCGAGGTGACGCTCGCCTCTTTCTCCGAGCAGGGCAGCCTCGCCCTGCCGGCCATCGCCGCCCCCGCGACCGCCGAGCCGGCCGCGCTGGAAGTGGTGCCGGAGGAGACGATCACCCTGACCGAGTCGGGGACCGAGCCGGCCACCGAAGCAGTCGAAGCCGCCGCCGAGGCCCCGGAGGCCGATCCGCTGTGGATGGTCGACGGCAGCCGCGTGAACATGCGCGCCGGCCCGGGCACCAACTACCTCGTCGTCGATACGCTGAGCGAGGGGACCGCCCTCGAGGTGATGGAGACCCGCTCCGGCTGGGCCCGCATCCGCACGGTCGACGGCGGCGTCGAGGGCTGGATGGCCGAGCGCCTGATCGCCCCCCAGGCCTGAGCCTGACAAGTCCGAGCGGGGCCGGGGACGGCCCCGCCCCAAGCCCCGCCGCAGCCCCCTCCGAACCCGCCCCCAAGCCAGCTCTTGCCGTCCGCGCCACGCCGCCCCAGAAAGGGCGGATGGCGCGGACGCTTCTCATCACAGGCTGTTCTTCCGGCATCGGCTATGATGCCGCCTGCGGGATGCGCAGCCGCGGCTGGCGGGTCTTTGCGTCCTGCCGGCGGGAAGAGGATTGCGCGCGGCTGCGCGCCGAGGGCTTCGAGAGCCCGCGCATCGACTATACCGACGAGGAGAGCATCCGCTCCGGCCTCGCCGAAGTGCTCGCCGCCACCGGCGGCACGCTCGATGCGCTCTTCAACAATGGCGCCTATGGCCTGCCCGCGGCGGCGGAGGACCTGCCCCGCGAGGCGCTGCGGGAGATCTTCGAGACGAATGTCTTCGGCTGGCACGACCTCACCCGGCAGGTCATCCCGGTCATGCGGGCGCAGGGACACGGGCGGATCGTGCAGAACTCCTCGATCCTCGGGCTGGTGCCCTATGAATGGCGGGCGGCCTATGCCGCCACGAAATACGCGATCGAGGGGCTGAGCGACGTGATGCGGCTGGAGCTGGCACCGGCCGGCATCCAGGTCGTGCTGATCGAGCCGGGGCCGATCAGCAGCCGCATCCGGGTGAATTCCGTGCCGCATTTCGAGCGCTGGATCGACTGGCAGGCCTCCGCCCGCGACTACGGCGATCTGCGCCGCCGGCTCTATGCCGAGGCGCCGGGCAAGGATGCGTTCGAGCTCTTCCCCGAGGCGGTGACGCGGGTGCTGGCCCGGGCGCTGGAGGCGCGGCGGCCGCGCGCCCGCTATACCGTGACGGTGCCGGCGCTCGTCGCCAGCCTCGGCCGCCGGGCGCTGCCGACCCGCTGGGTGGACGGGATCATCCGCCGCGTGAACCGCCCGAAGCCGGCGGCGGGCGAGCCGTGAGCGGCGCCCGGCCCGCCGATCACGAGGCTTTCAACAGACATGCCGCCCGGGCGGTCATGGCCCGCCGGGCGGCCGCGTGCTATCTGCTCCCGGCGATGACGCGCGGCCCGGCCACCGGCAGGGGCGCCGCCATCGTCACCGGCTTCGCCCCGAAGCCGGCCCTGTCACAGGCCTGAGGGAGGGCTTCATGCTGCGCGACGATCCGCTCCTCTTGCTGCCGCTCGGCGCCGTCCTTCTGGTCGCGGGGATCCTGCTCTTCGGCATCGGCACCTTCGGGCGCGGCGGCGATTTCAACCGGCGCAATGCCAACAAGATCATGCGCTGGCGCGTCGGCATGCAGGCCGTCGCGATCGCGATGATCCTTCTCTATGTCTGGCTCAGGAGGGGCGGCTGATGGTTGTCTTGTCGAAGCTCTACACCCGCACGGGCGATGACGGCACGACGGCGCTGTCCAACGGCGACCGCGTCAAGAAGCACGACCTGAGAGTCGAGGCCTATGGCACGGTCGACGAGACCAACGCGGCGCTCGGCCTCGCCAGGCTGGAGGCGGAGGGCGACATGGCGGCGGCACTCGCCCGGATCCAGAACGATCTCTTCGACCTCGGCGCCGATCTCTCGCGGCCCGATCCGGCGGCGGATGCCAGTGAATCCTACGAGGTGCTGCGCATGACCCCCGCCCAGGTCGAGCGGCTGGAGGCGGAGATCGATGCGATGACGGCGGAGCTCGAGCCGCTTCGCAGCTTCATCCTGCCCGGCGGCACGGCGCTCGCCGCGCATCTGCACCTCGCGCGCACGATCTGCCGGCGGGCGGAGCGGCTGGCGATGGCGCTGGCGGAAGGGGCCGAGGTGACGCCGGCGGCGCTGAAATACCTCAACCGTCTGTCGGACTGGCTCTTCGCCGCCGCGCGCATGGCCAATGACGGCGGCCGGGCGGATGTGCCCTGGGTGCCGGGCCAGGGGCGCTAGGCCCGCAGGCTCCCCGGCCCGTCCCGGCCCGCCTCGCCGCTCAGGACAGCCCGATCCGGGCGCGGATGTCCTCGTCGCGCAGGCTCACCTCGCCGCCGAGATAGCTATCCGCCTCGGCCGAGCACATCCACAGGAGCGCCCGCGCCGGCCAGTCGGGCGGGATGTGATCCGACCAGTCGAGCGCCGCCACCGGGCCGATGCCGCTGTCCTTGATCTGCCGCTGCATGTCCGTCGCCACGGTGCCCGGCGAGAGCGCCAGTGCGCGGATGCCCCGCTCGCCGTATTCCTCGTGCAGCGCGGCGTTGAACATCGCCGCGGCCGCCTTCGACACGCAATAGGCCGACCAATGGTCGAGCGCCCGGTGCGCCGCGCCGGAGGAAAGCGTCAGGATCGTGCCGCCCCCGGCGCCCAGCATCGAGGGCAGGGCCGCCCGCGCGGCGTTGAAGAGGCCCTTGACGTTGATGTCGAGCGCCTGGCACCAGGCTTCCGGATCCGCCTCGGCTATGGGGGCGATGGGGCTGACCACGGCGGCGTTGTTGACCAGCACCGCCGGCGGCCCGAAGGCCTCCGCCGCCGCCTTGATGGCGAAATCCACCTCCCACGCGCGGCTGACGTCGCAGGGCACCGCCAGCGCCTGCTCGGTGCCGATCTCGCCGGCGATGTCGGCGATCTCGGCCTCGTTGCGGGCGAGGAGCGCCACCCTGGCGCCCGCATCGGCGAAAACCCGCGCCGCCGCGGCCCCGATGCCGCGGCTCGCACCCGTGATCACAACGCATCTGCCGCTGACGTTCATCCGTTCGAGCCTCTTTGCTGCCTGCGCAGGAATGCTGCCATGACAAGGGGGAATGGTCCAGATTTCCCCACCTTGACGTGGCAGGGACGGCGCGCAACTTGGGTACATTGTGTTAGATCAGGGAGGGCCCCCAATGCCCGTTAATCACATTTCACGTCCCGCCACCGCGCTGGCCGCCCTCACGGCCGGGCTCGCCTTTTCCAGTGCCGCCTGGGCCGATGTCACCGCCGACGACGTCTGGGCCACGTGGCAGGAGGCGATCTCTGCCTATGGTGACGGCATGATCACCATGGCCGATCCGGTGCGCGACGGCGATACGCTCACAATTGACGACATTTCGGTCGAGTTTGAGGACGACGACGTCCATGTCTCCGCCGATGTCGGCACGATCGTGCTGACCGAGAATGGCGACGGCTCCGTCTCCGTCACCGTGCCCGAAAGCTACGAGATGACCTTCGGCCAGGCGGCCAACGTGGACCTCAACCGCGCCGTCATCTCGGTCAGCAATGCCGGGCTCGACATGCAGGTCTCCGGCACGCCGGAGGAGATGACCTACACCTTCAGCGCCGACAGCTACGACTTCGCGCTCGTCGAGCTCTATGACGCCGGCGAACCCGTCGAGGCGGAGGGGACGGCCCGGCTCATCGGCCTGTCCGGCTCGGCCACCATGTCGGAGGACGAGGCGCTGCAGCATGTCGCCTCCGACATCAATGCCGACACGCTGGAGCTCTTCCTCGACATCAACGACCCGGGCGAGGTCGTCGCCAACCTGGCCGGCCAGATCTCGAACGTGGCCCTGCGGCAGGACACCACCACGCCGCTCGACATGGCCACGACCGAACCGGAAGAGATGTTCGCCGCCGGCTTCGCGACGGATCTCGCCGTATCTGCGGGGGCGGGCGAGATGATCTACTCCTGGGAAGACGGCAGCGACACCGCCTCCGGCGCCTATGCCGCCGAAAGCTCGAGCCTCGCGCTGACGCTCAACGCCAGCGAGTTCGCGCTCGAGGAGCAGGCGAACGGGGTCGTCTTCCAGCTCGTGTCCGGCAGCATGCCGCTGCCGCTTGACGTGTCGGTGGCCGAGCTTGGCTTCTCGCTCGGCATGCCGGTGTCCGCGACCGAAGAGCCGGCGGAGATCGGCGCGAGCCTGACCATCGACCAGCTCGCGCTCAACGAAGAGATCTGGATGATGGCGGATCCGGCCGGCGCCCTGCCGCACGACCCGATGACGCTGATCTTCAAGCTCTCCGGCGTTGGCAAGCTGCTCGTCGACCTCTCCGACCCCACGGCGGCGATGGGCATGGGCAACGACATGCCGGGCGAACTCTATCAGCTCAACCTCGATCAACTGACGGTGAAGCTCGTCGGCGCCTCCATCGAGGGCACCGGCGCCTTCACCTTCGACAATTCCGATCTGACGACCTTCCAGGGCATGCCGCGGCCCGAGGGCGAGGCGGTCTTCAACATCGAGGGTCTGAACGCGCTGATCGGCAAGCTCGCCGAGATGGGGCTGGTCCCGCAGGACCAGCTCATGGGCGCGCGGATGATGCTCGGGCTCTTCACCGAATCGGTCGGCGAAGATGCGCTGCAATCGACGATCACCGTCACTCCGGACGGCTCGGTTCTGGCGAACGGGCAGCAGCTTCGCTAGATAAAGAGGGAACCACAGGGCGGGCGCCGCAGCCTCGCGGCGCCCGTCGCGCATATCGCGCCAAGGATACCAGACCCCGGGAGGTCCCATCATGCCCCGTTCCGCCCTTCTGAGCGCCACCGCCGTCGCGAGCCTCGCCGCCCTGCCGGCCTTCGCCGATGTCACCGCCGAGGATGTCTGGCACAACATGACCCGGCCGACCGTCGCCATGGGCTTCGACATCTCCGCCAGCCCGACGCGCAGCGGCGACACGCTCTCGGTGGGCGACGTGGTCTACAGCTACGTTCTGCCGATGGATGTCGGCTCCGTCAGCCTCTCGCTGACCGGCCCCGAGATCACCGAGACCGGCGACGGCACCGCGCAGATCCTCTGGCCCGAAGACACCGAGATGGCCTTCGACGCCGAGATCAACGCCGATGGCGACAGGATGACGGTGCACCTGCTCTTCGGCATGTCCGTACGGCAGGAGACGCTGGCCAGCGGCACGCCCTCCGAGGTCACCTACGAGACGACCGGCAGCGGCGTGGAAATGCACCTTCTCGCCTTCCATGCCGAGGATCAGTACGGCCCGACCGTGCCCGAGCTCGACGGCGAGCCGGGCTTCGATTTCTTCATCGATTACGACGAGATGACCTCGCTCAGCACCATCAGCTCCGAAGGCGGCGCGGTGGATGCCACGGCGCAGTCCCGCATGGCCGGCGTCGTGCAGGACATGACGCTGACGCTCCCCGGCGTCACGACGATCCACACGGTCGGCGTCATGGAATCGGTGGTGTCCGACGTGACGCTCGCCCTGCCCGGCGGGACGATCGACCTGCTCAACCTCTCCGACGCGCTCCGGCGCGGCCTGGCGCTGTCGGCGGAGACGACCACGACCAACACCCAGTCGCAGACCGTGACCGAGGATGCCTATACCGGCATGTCCGTGAGCCAGGCGCAGTCGGTCGCCAGCCAGGAGGCCACGCTGCGGTTCGACGATGACGGGCTGGTGCTCGACGCGACGTTCGGCGGCTTCGACTTCTCGATGCCGCCCTCGCCCGACATCCCCTTCCCGCTCGGCGTGTCCGTGGCGACCGGCACCTTCGGCATGACGCTGCCGGTCAATGCCCGCGAAGAGACGCAGGCCAGCCGCTATGCCTTCCGGGCGGAAGACCTAGCCGTCTCCGACGAGCTCTGGAACATGATCGACCCGGGCGGCAACCTGCCCCGCGACCCGATGACGCTGGGCATGGAACTGAACGCCGATCTCGTCATCAGCCAGGATCTGCTCGACATCATGCCGCTGATCGAGACGATCGAGGCGGGCGAGAGCCCCGTCGACGTCACGAATGTCGGCTTCAGGGGGCTCGACGTCCGGGCGCTCGGCGCGCAACTGACCGGCATGGGCAGCTTCGCCGTCGACCTCAGCAAGACCTTCGCCACGGGGGCCGAGCCCTCGCTCGACGGCACGGCCGATTTCGATCTGACCGGGCTGAACCAGGCGCTGTCGACGCTCAGCGCCTCCGGCATGGTGCCCGCCGAATCGATCATGGGCGTGCGCATGGGCATCGGCATGTTCGCCGAGGCGGCGGGCGAGGATGCGCTCACCTCGCATATCGAGATCAATCCCGACGGCACGATCTTCGCCAACGGGCAGCAGATCAAATGAGCGACGCCCCGGCCGTCGCCAGCCCCGAAGAGCTCGCCGAGGCCCTGATCGACGCCGCCCGCAAGGCCGGCGCCGATGCGGCCGATGCCATGGTGGTGGAGGAAAGCGCCACCGGCATCGACGTGCGGGCCGGCAAGCTGGAGGAGGCGGGGCGGGCCGAGGCGATGCAGATCGGCCTGCGGGTCTTCATCGGGCAGCGGCAGGCGATGACCTCCGCCTCCGACAGCCGGCCCGGCGGGTTTGCCGGGCTGGCCGAGCGCGCCGTCGCCATGGCGCGCGAGGCGCCGGAGGATGCCTATGCCGGGCTCGCCCCGGCCGAGGCGCTGGCCGAGGCGCGGGACGCCACCGGCCTCGAGCTCGAAGACCCCGCCATCGACCGCGACCCCGCGGCGCTGGAGGCCGCGGCCCGCGAGATGGAGGCCGCCGCCATGGCCGCCCCCGGCATCGCGCAGGCGGAAGCCTCCGCCGCCTGGAGCCGCTCGCGGCTGCATCTGGCCACCTCCACCGGTTTCTCCGGCGGCTGGACGGCGACGATGGCGCAGCTCTCGCTCGTCGCCATCGCCGGCGAGGGGCTGGGGATGGAGCGCGATTACGACTACGACGCCCGCGTCTTCACGGCCGATCTGCGCGCGCCCGCCGAGATCGGCGCGCTGGCCGCCGAGCGGGCGCTCTCCCGGCTGAAACCGCGCAAGCCGCCGACGGGCCGCGCCCATGTGCTCTATGACGAGCGGGTGGCGGGCAGCCTCGTCGGGCATCTCCTCTCGGCCATCAACGGCAGCGCCGTGGCGCGCGGCGCCTCCTGGGCGCGCGGGCTGATGGGCGAGGCCGTCCTGCCCGCCGGCATCGACCTGATGGAAGAGCCGCACCGCCCGCGCGTGCCCGGCTCGCGCCGCTTCGATGCCGAAGGGCTGCCGACGCGCGAGCGCAAGCTGGTGGAGGACGGGGTGCTGCAGGGCTGGATCCTCGATCTCGCAAATGCGCGCAAGCTGGGGCTGGAGAGCACCGCCAATGCCGCCCGCTCCCCCCGCTCCGGCCCGAACCCCTCGGCCCACAACCTCCGCCTGACGGAGGGGGAGGCGAGCCTCGATGACCTCCTGAAGCAGATGGGCACCGGGCTGTACGTCACCTCGCTGATCGGCGCCACGATCAACCCCAACACCGGGGATTACTCGCGGGGGGCTTCGGGCTTCTGGGTCGAGAACGGCGAGATCGCCTGGCCGGTGTCGGAATGCACCATCGCCGGATCGCTGCCCGACATGCTCCGCCGGGTGATCCCCGCCAATGACGCGCGCCTGCACACGGGCCGGGTGATCCCGTCGCTGCTGGTCGAGGACATGTCTGTCGCCGGCGCCTGAACCGGGCGCCCCGCTTGCCGCCGGGGCCGCGCGCGCCTAGGAAGGCGCCGTCAGCGAAAGGAGCCCCCATGCCCACCCAGCGCCTGCACCTCGTCTTCGGCGGTGAGCTCGTCGACCCGCAGAAGAACGTCTTTCGCAATGTCGACGACATCCACCTCGTCGGCATGTTCCCGGATTACGCCACCGCCTACAACGCGTGGAAATCCGAGGCCCAGCGCACCGTGGACAATGCCCACATGCGCTACTTCATCGCCCATATCCATCGCCTGCGCGACGAGGAGAGCGCGGGCTCGCCGACCGAGGAGCTGGGCTGAGCCCCGCGCCCGCACGGCTGCCCCTGCCGCTCTCCGCCTGGCTGGCCCTTCGCGGCACCGGCCGGGGCGGAGACCCGGCTGAGGAGCCGGCGCCCCGGCCCGCGGGCCGGCTCGTCTGGCTGCATGCCGAAGGGGCGGAGGCCGGCGCCGCCCTCGCCGCCTTCACCGCGCATCTGGAGCATCGGGGCGCGGCGCCCGCGCTGGTCGTCACCGGCGATGCGCCGCAGGCCGAGGGCCTCCACGCTGCCGCGCCCCCCGACAACCGCAGCGCGGCCCGGGCCTTTCTGGACCGCTGGCGCCCCGATGCGCTCGTCTGGTTCGGCGCGCCCGCCCGCCCGGCGCTGATCGCCGAGGCGGCGCTCTCCGGGATGCCGCGGCTCCTCGTGCCGAGCGGCTCCCCCGTCGTGCCGCGCCGCCGGGGCGCGGGGTTCGGCGCCGGGCTCGGGCTGGCCCGCTCGCTCCTGAAGCTCTTCGACTGCGTGCTCGCCGAAGAGCGGGGCCAGATCGCCGAGCTCCTGCGCAGCGGCGCGCGCGAGGCGCGGGCCATCGGCGCATTGGTGCCGCCGCCGCATATCCTGCCCTGCAGCCGGGCCGAGCTGGAATCGGTGACCGAGGCCATCGGCCCCCGCCCCGTCTGGCTCGCCGCCGCCGCGCCCGTGGCCGAGCTCGCCGCGCTCACGCTGGCCCAGCGCCGCGCCACCCGCGCCACGCACCGGCTGCTCCTCGCCGTGCTGCCGGCGGACCCGGCCGATTCCGCCGCCTTCGCCCGCGCCTTCCGGGCCGAGGGCCTGCGCGTCGCCGACCGCGCGCAGGGGCAGGAGCCGGGAGAGGAGACCGACATCTGCCTCGCCGACGGCGTGTCCGAGCTCGGGCTCTGGTACCGGATCGCGACGCTGACCTATCTCGGCGGCACCATGAGCCGCGGCGGCGGGCGGCATCCGTTCGAGCCGGCGGCGATGGGCTCCGCCGTGCTTCACGGCATCCGCACCGAGCCGCATGACGCCGCCTATCGCCGCCTCGCGCGCGCCGGCGCGGCGCGCGCCGTCACCTCCGGCGAGGATCTGGGCCGCATGGTCGAGACGCTGCTGACCCCCGACAAGGCCGCGCAGATGGCCCATGCCGCCTGGTCGGTGACCTCGCAGGGCGCCGAGGCGCTCGACCGGCTGGCGGAGCACCTTTTGGCGATCCTGCCGGCGGAGGCGCCCTGATGCGCCCGCCCGCCTTCTGGCAGGCGCCGCCGGACCGTCCCGGCTGGCAGGCCCGCGCGCTCGCCCCGCTCGGCGCGCTCTACGGCGCCGCCACGGCGCGGCGGGTGGCGCGGCCGGGCTGGCGGGCGCCCGTGCCCGTCATCTGCATCGGCAATCTAAACGCCGGCGGCACCGGCAAGACGCCGACGCTCATCGCGCTCGCCGAGCGGCTGATCGCCCGGGGCGCCCGCCCCCATGCCATCAGCCGCGGCCATGGCGGCAGCCTCACCGGCCCCGTCACCGTGGCGGGCCAGAGCGCGGCGGAGGTGGGGGACGAGCCGCTCCTCCTCTCCGCCTTTCTGCCGACCCATGTGGCGCGCGACCGCGCCGCCGCCGCAAGGCTGGCGGTGGAGGCGGGGGCGGAGGTCATCCTGATGGATGACGGTTTCCAGAACCCGGCGCTGGTGAAGGATCTCTCGATCGTCGTCGCCGATGCGGGCCTCGGCTTCGGCAACGGCCGCTGCCTGCCCGCCGGGCCGCTGCGAGAGTCGGTCGGCCCCGGGCTCGCCCGGGCGGACCTCCTCCTCACCATCGGCGCGGCGCCGGCGCAGGCGGCCTTCGCCGCCCGCTGGCCGCTGCCGGAGGCGCCGCCGCGCCTGACCGGCGCGCTCACGCCGCTGGCGACGGGCATGCCCTGGCCCGGCATCCGCGCCCTCGCCTTCGCCGGCATCGGGCATCCAGAGAAGTTCTTCGCGACGCTCCGCGGGCTCGGAACAGACCTCGTCGCCACCGTGGCATTAGACGATCACCAGCCCTTCAGCCCCGCACTCCTCCAACGGCTGGAGGCGGAGGCGAAGGCGGTGACCGCCCAGCTCGTGACGACGGAGAAGGATGCGGTGCGCCTGCCGGACGGCTTTCGCGCCAAGGTGCTGACGCTGCCCGTCCGGCTGACGCTGGATGATCCGGCGCCGCTCGACGCGGCGCTGGACAGGCTCGGGCTCTAGTCGAGCGGCACCAGCTCGTCTTCAAGACGGTCGCGCATATGCTCGTGCTGGCCGGGCAGCTTCAGCGCCTGGCCCATCGTCTCCGCCGGCTCGTCGGCATCGAAGCCGGGGCCGTCGGTGGCGATCTCGAAGAGCACGCCGCCGGGGGTGCGGAAGTAGATCGAGCGGAAATACTGCCGGTCGCGCACCTCGGTCACGCCATAGCCCGCATCGCTGAGGGCCTGCCGCGCCGCCTCCTGGCCTGCGTCATCCGCGACGCGGAAGGCGACGTGATGCACAGAGCCGGCGCCCTCGCGGGCGCGGGGGGCATCCGGCCGGCCGGCGAGGATCACGCTCTTGCCGCGCGCCTCGCCGGGGGCGGAGAACAGCCGCTCGCCGCCCTCCTCGGCGACCTCCTCCCAGCCCATCAGGCTGAGGATCTCCGCCTCAGGCCCGGTATCGGCAAGGCTGAGCGTCACCGAATGCAACGAGCGGATCTCGGGCCCGTCGCCATCGGCCTCGGCCGCGAGCGCCAGCCCTTCACCGTCCGGCCCCTCGAAGACGAGCCGCGAGACGCCGAAAGTGCTGTCACGCCGACCGCCCAGCACCGCCTCCCAGTAATCGAGCGCATCCTTCGCCACGGCGAAGGAGGTGCGCACCGTCGTGCCGTTGCCGACCGTGCCGGCGCGGGCATCGGGGAAGGGGAAGCTCGTCCAGATCGTGCCGGGGCTGCCGGCCTGGTCGCCGAAGTAGAGGTGATAGACATCGGGGGCGTCGAAATTCACGGTCTTCTTCACGCGGCGCAAGCCGAGCTTGTCGGTGAAGAACGCGTCATTCCGCCGCGGATCGGAGGCGATGGAGGTGACGTGGTGCAATCCGGGAATTGTCGGAAACATGGGCGGCTCCTAACTGGTCCGGCTTCTATGTAAGGCGCCGGGCGCCCGCGAAAACCCCGCCGGCCCGCGCGACGCTCTGCGGGCATGCCAGGTGCGGCCGCCCGAGGCCCGGCCGACTCCCCCGGGACGGATGGTCGAGCGGCCCCGAGGCCGGAAGTCTGTTTTCATGGCCCCGCCGCTCCCGGCGGGAAGAAATTCTCTTGTCGTTCCGAAGTGCTTGCCCGCCTCCCTCATTGGCCCCGGGTGGTGGCGGCACGGCGGCCCGCCGCTTATATGTCTTTCGACGCGGGCCGAGACCCGCCTCTGGACAAGGAGATCGACATGGGACTGAGACTGAACGACACCATCCCCGACCTGACGGTCGAGACCGATCAGGGCACCCTGTCGCTGCACGAGTGGATCGGCGACAGCTGGGCGATCCTCTTCTCGCACCCGAAGGATTTCACCCCCGTCTGCACCACCGAGTTCAGCGCGGTCGCGCGGCTCGCGGATGAATGGGCCAAGCGCGGCACGAAGGTGATCGGCGTGTCCGTCGACAGCGCCGCCGACCACCAGAAGTGGAAGGGCGATATCGAGACGGTCGCCGGCCGCGAGGCGGGCTTCCCGATCATCGCCGACAAGGACCTGACGGTGGCCAAGGCCTTCGACATGCTCGAGGCCGAGCATTACCTGCCCGAGAACCCGACCCCGGCGGACAGCCAGACCGTGCGCGCCGTCTTCATCATCGGGCCGGACAAGAAGCTGAAGCTGACGATGACCTATCCGATGACGGTGGGGCGCAACTTCTCTGAAGTGCTCCGCGCGCTCGACGGGCTGCAGACCTCCTCCTCGCGCGGCGTCGCCACCCCGGCCGACTGGGCGCTGGGGCAGGACATCATCATCCCCGCCTCCGTCTCGGACGAGGACGCCAAGGCGAAATTCGGCGAGTTCACCAAGGTGCTGCCGTATCTGCGCACCGCGAAACTGCCCTCCTGAGGGCAGGGCCCGGCCACGGGCTCGCAACGGACGACAAACGGGCGGCAGGGCAACCTGCCGCCCGTTTTGCTTGTCCGCCCGCCCGTGGCGGATCCGTGGCCGGCCGCTCAGCCGGCCAGGCCCCGGCGCGCCATCCCGCGATCAGGTCGCGATCACGGGGGTGCCGACCGGCACCATGTCGTAGAGCTGTTCGACATGCTCGTTGATGAGCCGGACGCAGCCGGAGGAAAAACTCTCCCCCATCGTCCAGGGCTGGGGCGTGCCGTGGATCCGGAAGAGCGTGTCCTGCCCGCCGCGATAGAGATAGAGCGCCCGGGCGCCGAGCGGGTTCATCTGGTGGCCGCCGGGCAGGCCGGCGCGGAAGGGTCCGTAGACCTCCGGCTCCTCGGCGATCATGCTCGCCGTCGGCCGCCAGGAGGGCCATTCGGCCTTGCGCCCGACATAGGCGGTGCCGACGAACTGCCGGCCGGCGGCGCCCACGGCGATCTTGTAGCGGCGCGCCAGACCCTCATCGAGGATGTGGTAGAGCCAGGTGCCGGCCGAATCGATCTGGATGGAGCCGGGGATCTGCCCGGGCCCGATCCGCACATTCGTGGGCCGGTATTCATGCGGCATCCGCCAGACGGATTGCGCAAGGGCCGGTGTGGCAAGAACGGATGCCAGCGCGCCGGCGAGAAAACCTCTCCGTGATGTCATGGGACTGCTCATGTTGTTGCCTGCTTTTTATGAGCAGGACTTTATCACCGGTTGGTTAACCCTGTCGCCGAAAAACGCGAAAGGGGCGCCGGTTGGGGCGCCCCTGTGGTCTCGCAGCCAGAGCCCTTCGCTCAGTAGGCGAAGGCCGCCGTGCCGAGCGGCACGCGGTTGTAGAGGTCGATCACGTGGCTGTTGTACATGCGGAAGCAGCCGTTCGAGGCCGAGCGGCCGATCGAGGCCGGCTGCGTCGTGCCATGGATGCGGATCGCCGTGTCGCGCTCCCCCTGAAAGAGATAGAGCGCCCGGGCGCCGAGCGGGTTCGTCGGACCGCCGGGCATGCCGTCGGCATATTGCGCGTAGGCGGAGGGGTTGCGCTCGATCATCTCGTCGGTCGGCCGCCACGAGGGCCATTCCACCTTGCGCTGGATCCGCGCGGAGCCGGACCAGCCAAGCCCCTCCTGCCCGACGGCGACGCCGTAGCGGATCGCCACGCCGTCCGGCAGGGTGAAGTAGAGGTGGTAGTTCTGCGGCACGATATGGATCTGGTTGGCCGGGATGCCGGGCTGGATCGGCACGATCTTGGCGCGGTATTCCTCGGGGATCAGGTAATCCCCTTCCATGTCCGGGGGCAGGTTGATGCCGAGCGGCGCGGTCGCCTCGGGCGTCACGTCGAGCTGCAGCGGCGCCGGGCGATCGGGCGGCGTCACCTGCGCCAGCACCGGGCCGGCCGTGAAAGCGGCCGCCGATCCGGCCAGAAAGCTGCGTCGCGAAACCATGGACATGTCCTTCAACCTTTGGTCGCCGCGGGCAGCCCCGCGGCGCTGTTGTCGCTTGCCCTTATACAGCAGGGCGCGCCCGGCTCACAACTGGCGGCTGAAACCGCTGTGAACCGGGCGCGCCCTCGGGCTGAAGCTCCGGGCCGGGGCCCGAAGGACTGGCTCAGAAGCTGAAGCCGGCGGTCAGGGCGACATAGGGGTAGGCGCCCCAGTCGTTGGCCTCGTCGTTCAGCCGGTCGGCCTCGGCCTGGTCGGCCGGGTTGGGGCTGTTGGTGGAGATCTCGTAATCCGAGAAGATCGCACCGGCCTCGGCCGTCAGCGTCAGGCCGCTGGCGAAGGCGTAGCGGTAGCCGGCAGTGGCCATGGGCGCCACGTCATCGGAGAAGCGCGCCGTGCCGTCGAAGGTCTGCGCGCCGGAGGTGAAGGTGCCCTCGAGCTCGCCCACGGGCACGTAGACACCGCCGGAGACGCGGAAGTTGCCGCCGCCGATGTAGTAATCGGCCAGAAGGCCGACGCCGCCGATCTGCGCGTCGCCCTCGAAGTCGTAATCTTCGAGCGTCGATTCCACGCCGAGGCCGAAGGTGCCGTTGGCCAGGCCGCGAAGCGCCACTTCCGGGGTGATCTGGTAGGAGCCTTCGATGGTCGCGCCGAGGGTCGACAGGCCCGCGCCGACATTGACGCTGCCGGGCTCCTGGGCGAGCGCGGGGGCGGCGGCGGCGAGCGAGGTTGCCGCTGCGAGGGCGGCGAGTGTGAACTTGGTCTGCATCAGGGTGCCTCTTTAAAAAACGTTTAACTTCCAATGTGGTGCGATGCCGGCCCCCTTCAACACGACTCGAGATCATGTCATCGTGAGCTGCCGCGGGGAGGCGGCCGCGCCGGCCTTTCGGCCCAGCCATCCGGCCGCCCGTTAACCTTCAACCTTAAGCATTCCGCCGTTTCGGCTACCGCGTCTTAACCCGATCTTCGGGGGCGGGGTGGCATAGAGGCTGCACGGTGATTTCGTGTTGTGGGAGACACGGGGTGAGGGAAGGACCCGCGGCTTGGCCCGGGTCCTTCCGCATGTGCGGCGCCCTCTGGCGGGCCTCCGACTCAGGACAGGCCGGCAATCAGCGCCGCCCAGAGCAGCACGCCGGCGATGGAGGCAGGGCCGATCCACCAGCCGGGGGCGGCGGCGCGACGGCGATGAGAGTTGCGGTGCATGAGTGACCTCCCGGCTGATGTCGCGGGAAGGGTAGGCCGGCGGCCCGGCAGACACGGCGGAGCGGTTGCGCAGGGCGTGTGCAGAAGCCCCCGGGCACCTCCAGAGGGCCCCGGGGCGCGCGAGCGCGTCAGGCGCCCGCCATCTCCAGCACCACGGCCCATTCCGCCTCGCTCACCGGCTGAACGGAAAGGCGGGAGTTGTTGGCGAGCACCATGTCCTTCAGGCGGGGCTCGGCCTTGATCTCCTTCATCGTGATCGCGCGGGGCAGCGGTTTCACGGCGCGGATGTCGACGCATTCCCAGCGCTCGTCCTCGGTCGTCGAATCGGCATGCGCCTCGTTGCAGACCTCGACGATGCCGACGATCTCCAGCCCCGAGCGGGAGTGATAGAAGAAGCCGAGGTCGCCCTCCTTCATCTCGCGCATGTTGTTGCGGGCCTGGTAATTGCGCACGCCGTCCCATTCCTCGCCGTCCTTGCCGCGGGACACCAGCTCATCGAAGGAAAAGACGTCGGGTTCGGATTTGAAGAGCCACTTGGCCAAGTTCATTCCTCCTTGAGCGGGCGCGCGAAGAGCCCGGAGAGCACGTCGGACACCTCGGCCTCGCCGGCGACCAGCGCGGCGACGGCTTCGGTGATCGGAAGGTCTACCCCGATGCGGGTGGCGAGCGCCATCGCCGCGTCGGCGGTGGCGGCGCCCTCGACGGTGACGCCGGCGGCGAAATCCTCGCCCCGGCCGATGGCAAGGCCGTAGCGGTAGTTGCGCGACCCTTCGGAGGTGGCCGTCAGCACCAGATCGCCGAGCCCCGCGAGGCCGGCGAGCGTCTCGGCCCGGGCGCCGAGGGCGAGCGCCAGCCGCTGCATCTCGGCAAAGCCGCGCGAGATGAGGGCGGCGCGGGCACTCTCGCCGAGCCGGGCGCCCATGGCGGCGCCGCAGGCGATGGCCATGACGTTCTTGAGCGCGCCGCCGAGCTCCGCCCCCGTCACGTCGGTCGAGCGGTAGAGCCGGAGGTTGGGGGTCGAGAGCGCATGCTGCAGACTCTCGCCCAGCGCCTCGTCCTCGCAGGCGAGCGTCAGCGCCGTCGGCAGGCCGGCGGCGATGTCGGCGGCGAAGGAGGGGCCGGTGAGGACGGCCGCCGGATTGCCCGGCATCGCCGCCTCGATCAGCGCCGTCGGGCCGGTGACGGTGCCGAGGTCGATGCCCTTGGCGCAGGCGACGAGCGGGCGCCCGGCGAGCACGCCGGCGCCGGAGAGGAAGCCGCGGAGCGCCTGGGCCGGCACGGCGAGCAGCACGGCCTCGGCGCCCGCCAGCTCGGCGAGATCGGCGGTGAGGCGGATGTTGCCGGGCAGCTCGGCCTCCGGCAGGCGGGGCAGGCGGCGGGAGGCCTCAGCCTCCGCGATCACGCCCGCGTCGCGGCCCCAGAGCAGCACGTCGCGCCCGGCCAGCGCCTCGGCGATGGCGAGCGCCGTGCCGAAGGCCCCGGCGCCGGCGACGGCGATGGGCGAGCTCATGCCTTGGCCCCCTTCTTGCCCGAGCCGATCATCGGCGCGGCGCCCGCGTCCAGCGGCCAGCGGGGGCGGGCGGAGAGCGTCAGGTCGTCCGTCAGCCCCGCCGCGAGCCTGAGCCCGCCCGCATAGGCGATCATCGCCGCATTGTCGGTGCAGAGCTTCAGGGGCGGCGCGGCGAAGGCCACGCCGGCCGCCCGGGCCTCCTCCTCCAGCGCGGCGCGGATGGCGCGGTTGGCGGCGACGCCGCCGGCGACGGCGAAGGCGGGGGCCTCCGGTGCTTCCTCGAGGTAGAGCGCGATGGCCCGGCGAGCCTTCACGCCAAGGATCTCCGTCACCGCCGCCTGGAAGCTGGCGGAGAGGTCGGCGACATCGGCCTCCGTCAGGCCCCCCGCCGCATCGACCAGCCGGTCGCGGGCGCGCAGAAGCGCCGTCTTGAGGCCGGAGAAGCTCATGTCGCAATCCGGCCGGTCGAGGAGCGGGCGGGGCAGGTCGATGCGGGCGGGATCGCCAGCCTCCGCCGCCTTCTCCACCGCCGGGCCGCCGGGCTGGGCCAGGCCGAGGAGCCGCGCCGCCTTGTCGAAGGCCTCGCCCGGCGCGTCGTCGATCGTGCCGCCGAGGCGGGTGAACTCGGTGGCCGAGCGCACGATCAGGAACTGGCAATGCCCGCCGGAGACGAGGAGCATGAGGTAGGGGAAGGCCAGCCCGTCGGTGAGCTGCGGCGTCAGCGCATGGCCGGCGAGGTGGTTCACCCCAATGAGCGGCTTTCCCGTCGCCGCCGCCAGCCCCTTGGCCAGCATGACGCCGGAGAGGACGCCGCCGATCAGCCCGGGCCCGGCGGTGACGGCGATGCCGTCGATCTCGGCGAGCGTGACCCCGGCCCCGGCCAGCGCCGCCTCGACGGCGAAGTCGAGCTTTTCGGCATGGGCGCGGGCAGCGATCTCGGGCACCACCCCGCCGAAGGCGGCATGAAGCGCCTCCTGCCCCATGACGACATTGGCCAGCACCTCGGGCGCCTCGCCCATGCGGACGACGGCGGCGGCCGTGTCGTCGCAGCTCGATTCGATCCCGAGAAGGGTAAACGGCGCGATCATGGCGCTCCCATTGCGGCTGATTGTACGCGAGGTAACATTGTGCCCGGGTGCGAACAATGGCGCTGCCGGTCCGGCGGCGCGAGGGAGGGGGCAACCGCATGGCTCGACCATGGCTGATCATCACAAGGCCGGAGCCGGATTCGCGCCGCTTTGCGGAGGATCTCGGCGAGGTGGCGGCGGAGCTGCTCATCGCGCCGACGCAGGCAATTCACCGGCGCCCCTTCGGCCTGCCCGCAGAGACGCCGGACGGGCTGATCCTCACCTCAGAGAATGCGGCCTATGCCGCCGCCTCGCTGCCGAAGGGCCTGCCCGCCTGGGTGGTCGGCCAGCGGACGGCGGCGGCGGTGCGCGCGGTCGGGGCCAATGTGGTCTTCACCGCGCCCACGGCGGAGAAGCTCGTGACGGCCATGGCGGAGCATCCGCGCGACATGCGGTTCCTCCACCTGCGGGGCGCGCATACGACGGGGAATATCGCGAAGCGGCTCGGCGCCGAGGAGCGCATCGTCTATGTGCAGGAGCCGCGCCCCCTGTCGCCGGCCGCCCGGGAGGCGCTGGGCGGGGAGCGCGCGGTGGTGCTGCCGCTCTTTTCCCCCCGCTCCGCGGTGCTGATGGCGGCGGAAGCCGGGCTGACGGCACCGCTCCATATCGTCGCGATGAGCGAGGCGGTGGCGGAGGCGGCCGGGCCGCTCCGCCCCGCCCGTGTCGAGATCGCGGCCAACCCGACGGCGCGGGACATGTGCGCGGCAGTGCGGCGCGCCATCGCCAGGGTCTGAGCGGGCTGCGGGCGGGTCTGGGGGGCTGTCTGCCCCCCGTCGCCTTAGGCGACTCCCCCCCGAGGATTTGTCGGGAGCAAAGACCGGGGGGCGGGGGCGCGCCGGTCAGAGGCCGAGGACGTCGTACATGTCGTATTCGCCCGGGTGCTTGTCCTGCCCCCAGAGGGCGGCCTTGAGGGCGCCGCGGGCGAAGAGCGAGCGGTCGGTCGCGATATGGCGAAGCTCGATGCGCTCGCCGGCGCCGGCGAAGAGCACCGTGTGCTCGCCGACGATATCGCCGCCGCGGATCGCCGAGAAGCCGATGGCGCCGGGGGCGCGGGCGCCGGTGATGCCGTCGCGGCCGCGCTCGGCATGGTCCTGAAGCGCGATGCCGCGGCCCTTCGCCGCCGCCTCGCCCAGCATCAGCGCCGTGCCGGAGGGCGCGTCGACCTTGTGGCGGTGATGCGCCTCGATGATCTCGATGTCGAAGGCCTCATCCAGCGCCGCCGCCACCCGCTCCGTCATCCGGGCGAGGAGGTTCACGCCGAGGCTCATGTTGCCGGCGCGGACGATCACCGCATGGCGGGCGGCGGCATGGAGCGCCGCGAGATGCTCCGGCTCGAAGCCGGTCGTGCCGATGACATGCACTGCGCGGGCCTGCGCCGTCAGCTCGGCATAGGCGACCGTCGCCGCGGGGGCGGTGAAGTCGATCACCGCCTGCGCCCGGGCGATGGTGGCCACGGGATCATCGCTGACCATGACGCCGAGGGGTGCGCCGCCCATGGCCTCGCCGACATCGCGGCCCACCCAGTCAGACCCTTCGCGGTCGAGCGCGCCGACGAGGCGGAGCCGATCCGTCTCCGCCAGCAGGCGGATGAGGGCCTGGCCCATACGGCCGGAGGCTCCGGTGACGACGACACCGGGTGTCGGGCCAGTGGTGGGGCCTTCTGTCTGGTCCATCTGCGCTGCTCCCTCGCTGTCCTTCCGGCTCTAGCGCCCGGCGGAGAGGCGGGCAACCGCCGCCGCACCATTGGCAAGAGCGCCGGCTTGCCCTAGATCAGCCCCATGAGCCGCAGGCATCCTTCCGACACCGCCGGCCCCACCCAGCGCCAGCTGCGCGTGGGCGAACTCGTGCGCCGGGCGCTCGCCGACATCCTCATGCGCGGCGACGTGCATGACGAGGTGCTCGGCCGCACCTCGATCACCGTCGGCGAGGTGCGCTCCTCGCCCGATCTGAAGATCGCCACCGCCTTCGTCATGCCCTTGGGCGGCATCGACGCCGAGCCGGTGCTGGCGGCGCTGCGGAAGAATTCCGCCGAGATCCGCCATCTCGTCGCCGGGCAGGTCGATCTGAAATACGCGCCGAAGCTGCGCTTCGAGCTCGACGAGACCTTCGACAAGATGGACGAGACCCGCCGTCTCCTGGACGACGAGCGGGTGCGGCGCGACGTCGAGGGATGAACGCCCGGGCCGCGGTCGCGATTCTCTGGCTTCTGGCCCTCGCAGGCCCCGCCGCCGCACTCGATTGCCGGCGCGAGAGCTTCGAGGGCCGATCCTATGCTTTGTGCCGCCTCTCGCCCGAAGAGGGGGACCTGCGGCTCTTCCTCAACGATGCGAACGGCCAGCCCTTCGGCGAGTTCAGCGCCGTCGAGGCGGCCTTCCCCGACAAGCGGCTGGTCTTCGCGATGAACGCCGGGATGTATCATCCCGATCGCGCGGCGGTCGGCTATTACGTCGAAGGCGGCGAGGCGCAGACGCGGCTTCTCACCAGCGCCAGCCCGGGCAACTTCGGGCTTCTGCCCAATGGCGTGCTCTGCCTGACGGCCGACAGCGCCGAGGTCATCGAGACCCGCCGCTTCGCCGAGGAGGAGCCGGCGTGCGACTATGCCACGCAATCGGGGCCGATGCTGGTGATCGACGGCAAGCTGCACCCGCGCTTCCTCGAGAGTTCGACCTCGCGCTATGTGCGCAATGGCGTCGGCACCAGCGCATCCGGGGACGAGGCGGTGTTCGTCATCTCCGACGAGCCGGTGACCTTCTGGGAATTCGGCAGCTTCTTCCGCGATTTCCTGGGGATCGACCAGGCGCTGTTCCTTGACGGCAATGTCTCGCGCCTCCATGCGCCGGATTTCGGCCGCTCGGATGCCGGGCGGGCCATGGGGCCGATCGTCGGGCTGCTGGTTGACCCGCCGGAGGGTGGCGGCTAAGCGGCGCCTTTCTTCGGGCAGCAGGGGCGAGACATGGCACGCAAGCGCAAGGGCCGCCCGGTCTCGGGCTGGCTGATCGTCGACAAGCCGGCGGGCATGGGCTCCACCGATGTCGTCGGCAAGGCGCGCTGGCTTCTGCAGGCGCAGAAGGCCGGCCATGCGGGCACGCTCGATCCGGCGGCGACGGGGCTTCTGGCCCTGGCCTTCGGCGAGGCGACGAAGACCATTCCCTATGTGACCGACGCCTTCAAATGCTACCGCTTCACCGTGCGCTTCGGCGCGGCGACGACGACGGACGACGCCGAGGGCGAGGTCGTCGAGACCTCGGAGACCCGGCCGACGGATGACGAGATCGACGCGGCGCTGGCAGCCTTCCGCGGCCAGATCGAGCAGGTCCCCCCGGCCTTCTCGGCGGTGAAGGTGGACGGCGCGCGCGCCTATGACCTCGCCCGAGACGGCGAGGCGCTGGAGCTCGCCGCCCGCCCGCTCTGGGTCGAGCGGCTGGAGCTGGTGGCGCGGCCGGATGCCGACACGGCAGAGCTCGAGATGGTCTGCGGCAAGGGCGGCTATGTCCGCTCCATTGCCCGCGACCTCGGGCAGGCGCTGGGCTGCCTCGGCCATGTCACCGCGCTCCGCCGGGTCTGGTCGGGGCCCTTCGACCTCGAGGATGCCGTGACGCTGGAGGCGGTCGAGGCGCTGGAGAGCCCCGAGGCGCGCGATGCGCTGCTCCTGCCGATGGACGCGGCGCTCGGCGACCTGCCGGAGGTCGTGGTGCCCGAGTCCTCGTTGGCGCGGCTGCGGAACGGCAACCCGGCGAGCGTCATCGCCTCGGGCGTCGAGTTCGGGGTCGAATGCCTCGCCCGGCACAAGGGCGAACCCGTCGCCATCGGCCGCTACATGGGCGGCGAGTTCCACCCGGCGCGGGTCTTCCCGGTCTCATGAGCTTCCCCGCGGGGGTCGTGGAGCGGCGGCACGAGGCGGGGGGCACCGCCTCGGCGGCGCTCTACTCCTCCTGCGGGGCCTATCGCTACCTGCTGACGCGGCGCTGGGGCGCGGGGCCGCGGGCGCTCTGGATCATGCTCAACCCTTCCACGGCGGACGAGACGCGGAACGATCCCACCATCGCCCGCTGCGAGGCGCGGAGCCGGGAGTGGGGCCTCGGCGGGCTCGCCATCGCCAACCTCTTCGCCTACCGCGCCACGCGGCCGGCGGCGCTGAAGGCCGCCGCCGCGCCGGAGGGGCCGGCCAACCGGGCGGTGATCTCGGCGGCGCTGCGCGAGGATGGTCCGGTCATCTGCGCCTGGGGCGTGCATGGCGCCCATCAGGGCGCCGGCGAGCGGCTGGCGGCGGAGCTTGCGGCCGAGGGCCATGCGCTGACGGTGCTGGGGCTGACCAAGGGCGGGCTGCCGCGCCACCCGCTCTATCTGCGCAGGACGGTGCGGCCGGAGCCCTGGGCCCCGCCTGTCGTCCTGGTGCCGGAGCGCCGCGCAAGCCGCGGTTAACCTCAAGGCGCGAAAGTCGGCCATCCCGGCAGCTAGCTGTGCTAGGCGGGAGGCCTTCTTTGCAGGATGAGTCCCCATGCTGGCGCTCTTCGGTCTCTTCGGCCTGGCGATCATCGGCCTCGCCCTCCCCGGCTTCGGCGGCGACGAGATCCCCGATTCCGAGCCGGAGGAGGAGGGCGAGGACGACGCGCCCGAGATGGTGCCGATCGACCAGCTCCTCGGCGATGACCTGCCGGACGAGCCTCCGCCCGAAGACACTCCCCTCCCGGGCGCCATCGACGATGTCGCGTTCGGCGACGATGCGGATGGGGTGCATCAGGGCGGCGAGGGCGGAGATTACATCGACGGCGAGGGCGGCGACGACCGGATCGACGGCGGCGCGGGCGGTGACGAGCTGCATGGCGGCGAAGGCGACGACGGGATCGACGGCGGCGCGGGGGACGACACGCTCTACGGCCATGTGGGCGACGACGTGATCGCGGGCGGCGCCGGCGACGACACGCTCACCGGCGGGGACGGGGCGGATGTGCTCAATGGCGGCACGGGCGACGACAGCCTCTCCGGCTCTTCCGGCGATGACACGCTGACGGGCAGCGCGGGGCGCGACCTCCTGCAGGGCGGCGAGGGCAACGATTTGGTGGACGGGGTGACGGACGAGCCGTTTTCCTCCGCCGATTTCCTCAACGGCGGCGCGGGTGACGACGTGCTCCTCGGCGGGGCGGGCGACGTGATGAGCGGCGGCATCGGCGCCGACAGCTTCCGCTTCGCCGCCAACGCCGCCGGGCCGGCCGAGGTCAGTGATTTCGACCCCGCGGAGGGCGACGAGATCGTGCTGCGCTACGACCCGGACGGCCCGCTCCCCGAGCTGACGACCGAGGCGGGCGACGGCGTGCTGACGCTCTTCGCCAACGGGATGCCCATCGCGCATCTGGCGGGGCTGGAGAGCCTCGACCTCGGCGCCATACGCCTCGTGGCCCGCTAGCCCCTTCCCAAAGGCGCGCGAATCCCCTATCAGCCCGCATCCGCCATGGGGCGGTCCCCCTCCAAGGGCCCTGCTGGACGACATCCCGGCTTGCGCCATCACCTCGAACCCAAGGAGACCCCGATGTCGATCACGCCCGACGAGAAGACCCGTCTGATCAAGGAATACGGCACCAAGGAGGGCGACACCGGTTCGCCCGAAGTCCAGGTGGCGATCCTCAGCTCGCGCATCGCGACGCTCACCGAGCACTTCAAGACGCACAAGAAAGACAACCACGGCCGCCGCGGCCTTCTGAAGATGGTTGCCCAGCGCCGGAAGCTGCTCGACTACGTCAAGCGCAACGACGAAGCCCGCTACCAGGACCTGATCCAGCGCCTCGGCCTCCGCCGCTGAGCCTGTCAGCCCTCGCGAGTTTGGAAGCGCGCCCCCCGGGCGCGCTTTTTCTTTGCGCGGAGGTGGGCTCGGGGGCCAGATTGGCGCCGAAGGAGGCACCGATGACCCGGGACGAGCTGATGGCCGAGCTCAAGGCGCTCGGTGACGACAAGATGCGCGAGAGCCACATCCGCCACGGGGCGGGGGAGGACGCATTCGGCGTCAAGATGGGCGACATCCGCAAGCTGGCGAAGGCCAGCAAGGGCGGCCACGAGCTGGCGCTGGAGCTTTGGGAGACCGGCCAGTTCGAGGCGCGGATGCTGGCGATCCTGCTCATGAAGCCCAAGCGGCTTTCGGCGGAAGAGATGGAGGGGCTGATCCGGGAGAACCGGGTGATGCAGGTCTCCGACTGGCTGAACTCCTATGTGCTGAAGCAGCATCCCGCGAAGGAAGAGCTTCGCCAGCGCTGGGAGTCCGCGGAGGACCCGATGCTGGCCCGCGCCTACTGGAGCCTGACGGCGGAGCGCGTCACCAAGGCGCCGGAGGGGCTTGCGCTCGGCCCGCTGCTCGACCGGATCGAGGCGGAGATGGCCGAGGCCCCGCCCGAGCCGCAATGGACGATGAACAACACGCTCGCCGCGATCGGCATCAACCATGAAGCGGAGCGCGAGCGGGCGCTGGAAATAGGCGAGCGGCTCGGCGTCTACCGCGACTACCCGACGCCCAAGGGCTGCACCTCACCCTTCGCGCCCCTCTGGATCAACGAGATGGTCGGGCGGCAGAGCTGAGGCACCGAGCGCCTGGGTCGCGACCCGGGCGGGCTACAAACCCACCCTACTCGACCGTGTCGTCCAGCCCCTCCGGCTGGCCGGCGATGGCGAAGTAGAGCTCGTCCGGCTTCAGGATCCGCGCCGCGACCCGGTTCACATCCTCCAGCGTCACCGCCTCGATGTAGCTGTTGCGATGCACCACGTAGTCGGGCGGCAGGTCGATCATCTGCATGCCGACCATGATTTTGGCGATCTCGGCATTGCCGTCGAAGCGCAGGGGATATTCGCCCGTCATGTAGGTCTTCGCGGCCTCGAGCTCCTCGGCCGTCACGCCGTTCTCGGCGAAGTCGGCCCAGACGTCGCGCACCACCTCGACCGCCTCTGCCATGGTGCCGTTGGCGCTGGCGAAGGAGCCGACGATGGCCTCGGCATTGTCGAAGACATAGAGCGAGGTGCTGGCCCCGTAGGTGAGGCCACGTTTCTCGCGCAGCTCCTGCATGAGACGCGTGTCGAAGCCGTCGCCGCCGATGATCTGGTTGAGCACCGCGGCGGCGAAGTAATCCGGATCCTCCCAGCCGATGCCCTGATGGCCGAAGATGGCGATGCTCTGCGGCGTGGCGAAATCGACGATGTCGACGCCGCCGGGCGCCGCGAAATCGACATGGCCCTCGGCAGTCGGCCCCTCGGCCGGGATACCGTCCAGCAGCTCGTCGACCAGCGCCGTCGCCTCCTCCGCCGTGAGGTCGCCGACGGCGCCGACATAGAGCCCCTCGCGGGTCAGGATGTCGGCGAAGCTCTGCTGCAGGTCGGCCCGGGTGAGGGCGGAGACGCTCTCGACCGTGCCGTCCGAATCGCTGCCATAGGGATGGCCGGGGAAGGCCGCCGCGAAGAAGCGGTGCGAGGCGAGCGTGCCGGGGCGCCGCTCGGCGGCCGAGAGCCCGGCCAGCACCTGGGCGCGCACCCGCTCCACCGCGTCGTCGTCGAAGCGCGGCTCCGTCAGCGCCTGGTGGAGCAGCGCCACGGCCTCGTCCCGGTTCGACGACAGCATGCGCGCGGAGATCGCCAGCGCATCGTCGTAGACGCGGAAGGAGAAATCCGCCGCCAGCCCCTCGCGGGCGGTCTGGAAGGCGGCGGCATCCATGTCTCCCGAGCCTTCCTCGATGAGGCCGGTCATCAGGTTGGCGGCACCGCGCAGACCCTCCGGGTCGAGCGCCGCGCCGCCCCGGGCGCGGATCTCGAGCGCGACGAAGGGCAGGGAATGCTCCTCGACCAGCCAGAGGTCGACGCCGCCGGGCGTCGTGAGCGTCTGAATCTCCACCTCCGCCACGGCGGGGGTGGCGAGAAGCATCAGGGCAGCAAAGGCATGGCGGATCATTGCAGCGCCTCCTGGCGATCGGCGACGACATAGGCGGTGACGGACTGGCGGATGTCGAAGACGGCGGCGGCGGCCTCCATCACGTCCTGCGGCGTCACCGCCTGCAGCACCTCGGGCCAGGCCTCGATATCCTCGATGGTGAGGCCGGAGGTCAGGCCCATGCCGTAGCGGCGGGCGAGGCCTTCCATATCGTCCTGCGCATAGATTTCGCCGGCCTGGAGCTGGGTGCGGATGCGGGCGAACTGCTCTACGTCGATCCCCTCCTCGAGGAACCCGGCCAGCACCTCGTCCAGCGCCGCCTCGGCCTCGGCGAGGGTCACGCCCTCCGACGGGGCGACGGTGAGCGTGAAGGTCGTGTCATCCAGCGACAGCCCGCTGTAGCCGGCGCCGGAGAAGAGCGCGATGTCCTCCTCGAAGCTCAGCTCGCGGGCGAGGATGGAGGTGAAGCTCGAGCCGCCCAGGATCTGCGCGAGATAGACGAGCGCCGCCGCCTCGCCCTGCGCGCCGGCATCGCGCTCGGGGGCGAGATAGGAGCGGGTGACGTAATCCTGCCCGACGCGAGGGTCGGCGAAGATCAGGCGCCGCTCGGCGATCTGCGGCGGCTCTTCGGCGCGGTTGCGCTCCGGCAGGTCGGGCTCGGCGGGGATGGGCCCGTAATATTGCTCGGCGAGGGCGAGCACCTCCTCGGGCACCACGTCGCCCGCCACCACGAGAATGGCATCGTTCGGCGAATAGAAGAGCTCGTACCAGGCGAGCGCGTCCTCGCGGGTCAGCGCCTCCATCTCGTGGCGCCAGCCGATGATCGGCATGCCGTAGCGATGGTTGAGATACTGCGCCGCCGCGATCTGCTCGCGGGCGAGGGCATTGGCGTTGTTGTCGACGCGCTGGCTGCGCTCTTCGAGGATGACATTGCGCTCGGTGACGATCTCTTCCTCCGTCAGGCGGAGGTTCACCATCCGGTCGCTTTCCATCTCCATCATCAAGGGCAGCCGGTCGGCGGCGATGCGCTGGTAATAGGCGGTGTAATCCCAGGAGGTGAAGGCATTGTCCGACCCGCCGTTGGCGGCGACGGTGGAGGAGAATTCGCCGGAGGCGAGCGTATCGGTCGCCTTGAACATCAGATGTTCGAGGAAATGCGCGACGCCGGAGAGCCCGGCCGGCTCGTCGGCCGATCCGGCGCGGTAGTAGACGGAATGCACGACGATGGGCGCGCGGTGATCCTCGATCACCACGATCTCCATGCCGTTGGCGAGTCTGCTGGTGGTGACGTCGCCCGTCTCGGCAAGGGCCGGCGAGACCAACGCGGGCGATGCGAGGATGGCGAGCGAAAGGGTGAGGGCGCGCATGGTCTCCTCCCTGCGGGATCCAGGGCGGAGACTACAGGCGCCGCGCCCATCCGCAAGGCGGGCCACCAATCCGTGATGGGCCGCGAGCGGTAGACGGGCGGGGGCGGGGGTGGCTATGTTTCCCCTAGGGAAAAGGAGAGAGCCATGGATCTCGGCGCGTTTTCGGTGAGCCTCGCGGTGAATGATCTGGCGAAGAGCCGGGCATTCTACGAGGCGCTGGGCTTTGCGGGTATCGGCGGGGATGGCGAGCATTACCTCATCCTGAAGAACGGCGCGGCCACGATCGGGCTCTTCCAGGGGATGTTCGAGGGCAACATCCTGACCTTCAATCCGGGCTGGACGGCCGACGGGGCGGAGGCCGACCCCTTCACCGACATCCGGGACATCCAGGCGCGGCTGAAGGCGGCCGGGATCGAGCTGACGCAAGAGACGGACCCGGACGGCACGGGGACCGGCCATGTGGCGCTGACCGACCCCGACGGCAACGCCATCCTCATCGACCAGCACCGCGCGAAGGGGTGAGGCGTAGGGTGGGTTTCCAACCCACCACCTTCCCGCCGCCCGAGCGATGCCCCGCCCGGTGCGCGCCGGAACGGCGCACGGCGAGCGCCGGCCCGTCCCGCGGGCTGGCGCTCTGGTGAGGTCAGGCGCCGCGTTGGGGTCGGAGGTGGGTTGCACCATAAAGCGCGCTGCGGCACGGGCAGGAGCGCCATCCCACGGGCCGGCGCTCGCCCTCCGCGGCACCCGCGGGATGTGTTGAGGGGGAGAACGGTGGGTTGAAAACCCACCCGACGCCTCACCGCCAGGTCAGCGCCTCAGCGCGGGCTGCGCTTCGCCAGGATCCGCTGCAGGGTCCGCCGGTGCATCCCGAGCCGCCGCGCGGTTTCGGAGACATTGCGGTCGCAGAGCTCGTAGACCCGCTGGATATGCTCCCAGCGCACCCGGTCGGCGCTCATAGGGTTCTCCGGCGGCGAGGGCAGCGTGCCGGCCGCGGAGAGAAGCGCCCTTGTGACGTCATCGGCATCGGCGGGCTTGGCGAGGTAGTCGGTGGCCCCGATCTTCACCGCCGCCACGGCCGTGGCGATGGCGCCATAGCCGGTCAGCACGACGATCCGGCAATCGGGCCGCGTCTCGCGCAGGGTCTCGACCACCTCGAGTCCGTTGCCATCGTCGAGACGCAGATCGACGACCGCATAAGCGGGCGGGTGGTTCGCGGCCACTGCCTTGCCGTCGGCGACGCTCTCGGCCATCTCGACTGTGAAGCCACGCTTTTCCATGGCGCGCCCGAGACGCTTGAGAAACGGCTCATCGTCGTCAACGAGAAGAAGCGTTGTGTCTTCGCCGAGTGAAAAGTCGTTGTTTACCATGGAGCTACCGTCCTTCCGGAGGTGCTTTAGCTCTTGGTCGCCCAAGGGTCAATTTGACCTTAGGTCGACTTCTCGCAAATTCGTGAAGCAGACGAGCCGCGCGGCAAGGGCGGAGGGGCTTTCCTCCCTGCGAACGATATCGGCGACGCGGCCGCCGGGCAACATGATGTAGGACAGCGCGGTATGCGACATCGTGTAGAACGCCTCCTCCCCCGGATCGCGCGCGTAGGCCACGCCAAAGGCTTCTGCCACCTGTGAAATCTCCTCCGCGCTGCCGGTGAGGCCGAGCATCCGGTCATGGAAATTATCGGTGAACCGGGCAAGAACCTCCGGCGTATCGCGATCCGGATCGATCGTGATGAAGACGGGGAGCACCGGCTCGGCGGCCTCTGCCGTAGCCTCCTCCACCGCGAGCGCGTTGCGCATCGCGTCGATGGGGCAAATATCAGGGCAGAAAGTGTAGCCGAAGTAAACGAGCGAAAACCCGCCTAGGGCCTCGGAAACAGCGATCGCCTCCCCCGTTTCGCTGACGAGGCCGAGCGGCGCCTCGGCCGAAAGGGCCGGCAGACCGGCCGGCACGGCGGCGGGCCCGTCCTCTCCCCGGCAGGCGACGAAGGGATCGTCGGGCGCGAGCGGGCCGGTCGTGGCGAGCCAGGTGCCGCCGAGGGCCAGGGCGAGAAGGCAGGCGCCACCGGCGGCGATCATGGCGCGGCGCTGCATGCTCTTCCTCCCGCCAATCGTGGGCCCGGTCGGCCCGGCAGCCAATTGACCCTGCGGGACCACCCCATAACATAGGCAGGGCCAGAGGAAAGCGACCCCGATGACCGTTCCCCCACCCGGCGGCCCCGCCCGCCCGCTCAAGATGCCCGACATGGTCGCCGAGCCCATCGCGGCCCCCCTCGCCGCGAACGGCCCCGCCGCCGGCCCGAAGACCGACTACACCGCCGGCCCCTTCGCCGTTCGCGCCGGGGCCGAGGCGCTGGGGCTGCGCACCTCGCGGGCGATGCGGCTGAAGACGATGCTGCTCCTGCGCTGGGTCGCCATCGTCGGGCAGATCGCCGGCGTCCTCGTCGCCTGCCTGGGCTGGGGCCTGCAGATCGACCTGCCGATGGTGGGGCTCGCGATCGGCGCCTCGGTGATGCTCAACTTCGCCTGTCTGGCGCTCTACGATTCCGGGCACATGCTGACGGAGCACGAGGCGGGCGGGATGATCGCCTTCGACATGCTGCAGCTCGGCGCGCTGCTCTATCTGACCGGCGGGCTGATCAACCCCTTCGCGCTCCTCCTCCTTCCCCCGATCACCATCGCGGCGACGGCGCTGCGCCTGCGCGTCACGCTGCCGCTCGGGGCGCTCACCGTCTTCGTGCTGACCGCCCTGCTCCTGTGGAACCGGCCGATCATCACCGCCGACGGCAGCGTCTTCGCCCTGCCGCAGAGCTGGATCGTCGGCTTCTGGCTGGCGCTCGTCATCGGCTCGATCTTCCTGTCGCTCTATGCGCATCGGGTGACCGCCGAGATGGCGGAGCTCTCCGAGGCGCTCTCGGCCACGCAACTCGCGCTCGCCCGCGAGCAGAAGCTCACCGATCTCGGCGGCGTGGTGGCGGCGACGGCACATGAGCTGGGCACGCCGCTGGCCACGATCAAGCTGGCGGCGGCCGAGCTCGCCGACGATCTGACGGAGCGGCCGACGCTCGCCGCCGACGCCCAGCTCATCGCCGACAGCGCCGACCGCTGCCGGGACATCCTGCGCGCCATGGGCCGCGCCGGGAACGAGGACATGCAGGTCCGCAACGCGCCGGTGATGACGGTGATCCGCGAATCGGCCGAGCCGCACATGGCGCGCGGCAAGACCGTGACCTTCACGAGCCCCCGCAGCCCCGGCCGCGATCAGCCGCGGATCTGGCGGCGGCCCGAGGTGATCCACGGGCTGCGCAACCTCATCCAGAACGCCGTCGACTTCGCGGCGACCGAGGTGCGGATCGAGACGCGATGGACGGCGCTCGAGATCAGCGTGACGATCTCCGACGACGGGCGCGGCTTCTCGCCCGGGGTGCTGGCGCGCATCGGCGAGCCCATGCAGCGGCGCCGCCGCACCGCCGACGAGGCCCCGCGCCAGCCCGGCTATGATGGCCTGGGGCTTGGACTTTTCATCGCCAAGACCTTGCTGGAGCGGAGCGGCGCCCGGCTCTCCTTCGGCAATGGCCATGGCGCCGCGGACGGGTTGCAGGGCGCGGTCGTGACCGTCACCTGGCCCCGCTCGCAAATCGAGGCCCCGGCCAGCGGCCCGCTCGGCCCCAACCTGCCGCTCGCGAGCTGAGACCCGGCGGCGCGCCCACCCGCCCCGCCCGGAGGCGTCACTCGCGGCGAAAATGACGCTACGGCATCTCGGCGCGCGGCTTGCCCGTGAGACGGCGTTTTCGGTCTAAGATGACGCTTGGTTAACTCCTTCTTAACGTCTCCATCCCGATCGTCATCGGGCTGCTATCTTGAACGGTCGCCGATGTTGCCAGTTGCCGATTCTCTGCTCACGCTCCTCGCCGCGGCGCTCTGCGGCGGTGCCGTTGCCCTGCTCCTGCCGGGCCTCTTCGGCGCCACCTGGGCGCAGCTCACGGGGCGGCGGCGGGCGGGCGGCGAGGTGGCGACCTTCCTCTTCGAGGACGAGCGGCTGATCGACGCCTCCGCCGCGGCGCAGGCGCTTCTGCCCGCCGGCGAGGGCGGCCGCGCCGGCGCGAGCGATCTGCAGCGCCTCGTCGCCCAGCTCGAGCCGCGCTTCACCGGCATCGGCGCGCTGGCGGAGGATCTGCTGACCGGCGAGCGCCGGCATCTCGGCAGCAGCTTCGGCGAGGCCCGGGTGGAGCTGGCCCGCTGGGGCGCGCGGCTCCGCGTCACCCTCACGACGGCGCCCCGCGCGCGCGACGACGCCCCGCCGGCCGTGGCCGCGGTGATGGAGGAGCTGCAGGTCCTGCGCACGATCGGCGATGCCGCCCCCCTGCCCATCTGGAAGATCGACAGGACCGGCCGCATCTCGTGGGCCAACAGCGCCTATCTGACGCTCTGCGACATGATGCGCCCGATGGAGGGCGCCGCCGGCGACGGGCGCGACTGGCCGCCGCCCATCATCTTCGATCAGCTCGCCCCGCCCGCCAGCGAGGATGATCCGGCCTCCACCCGCTGCGACATCTCGCTGCCCGGCGCCGCCCGGGCGCAGTCGTTCGACATCACATTGGTGCGGCGGGGCGGCGAACTCATCGCCTATGCGGTCGACGTGACCGAGATGGCCGAGGCCACCCAGGCGCGGGCGGAATTCGTGCAGACCCTGTCGAAGACCTTCGCCCAGCTCTCCATCGGCCTCGCCATCTTCGACCGGCAACGGCGGCTGATGATCTTCAACCCCGCCTTCACCGACCTCACCGGCTTCGCCGTGTCGTTCCTCTCGGGCCGGCCGACGCTCGCGAGCGTGCTCGACCGGATGCGCGACAAGCACATCCTGCCGGAGCCGAAGAACTACCGCTCCTGGCGCGAACAGCTCACGCGGGTCGAAAGCCAGGCGCGGCAAGGCACCTTCGGCGAGACCTGGGTGCTGCCCTCGGGCCAGACCATCCGCGTCACCGGCCGGCCGCATCCCGACGGGGCGCTGGCCTTCCTCTTCGAGGACATCACCGGAGAGGTCGCGCTCACCCGCCACTTCCGGGAGGAGATGGACCTTGCCCAGGCCGTCCTCGACCGGACGGAGGAGGGCATCGCCGTCTTCACCGCCGGCGGCCGGCTCAGCCTCGCCAACGAGCCCTACGAGGACATGTGGGGCCCGGCCGAGGCGCGGCTGAGCGAGCTGGTCATCTCCAGCGAGATCGAGCGCTGGCGCCAGGCCGCGCCGAGCCGCGTCTGGCAGCGACTGCGCGAGACGGCAGAGACGCGGAGCGCCCGGCGCGGCTGGGTCGGGCTGGTAAAGCGGCGCGATGGCCGGATGCTCCGCCTGAGGGTGGAGCCGCTGCCGGCCGGGGCGCTGCTCGTGGGCTTCCTGCAGACCGGCCTGCCGGATCGGCCGCCCGCCGCCCTGCCCGCCCCCGACAGCCTGCCGGCGCTCATGCCCGCCGAGGCGCCGCCCGGCGAGTGAGGCGCGGTGGCGGGCCCGAAGCCACTCCCGCAGGCCGAGGCCCAGCGCCAGAGCCCGCGACCGCCCGATGCAAACGCCCTTTTCCAAATCCTCCGGGGGTGTGGGGGTTGGCCCCCACGCCACCCCGGATGGCGCGGGCCCAGGCGCGACAGGCAGCGCCCTGCCCAAATGGGCATCGCCGCCCCGCGGCCGGACCCGTCCCGCCAACTTCGCCCTTTCGGCCCGCAGCCCCCGCCCCTAAACTCCCGCCCCATGGACCCCTTCGGCACCCTCGATCTCGCCGGCGAAGCGGCGACGCTGGCCTTTGCCGGTCGCCTCGCGCCCTGCCTTGCACCCGGCGATGTGCTGGCGCTTTCGGGCGAGATCGGGGCGGGCAAGAGCGTCCTCGCCCGGGCGCTGATCCGCGCCCGGCTCGGCGATCCCGCCGCCGAGGTGCCGAGCCCCAGCTACACGCTGGTGCAGGCCTATGCCGCACCCGGCGGCGAGATCTGGCACGCCGATCTCTACCGCCTCTCCGCACCCGAGGAGGCCGACGAACTCGGGCTCTGGGCGGCGCAGGAGGAGGGGGCGATCCTCCTCATCGAATGGCCCGAGCGGCTGGCGGGGGCGCTGCCGCCCTCCGCCCTGACGCTCCGGCTCGAGGCCGGCAGCCCGGCCCATCGGCTGACGCTCCTGGGCGCGCCTGCATGGCGCGAGAGGCTGGAGGCAGCGCTTGACCCCGTCTGACGCACCCCCCGGCCCCCCCGAGCCTTTCACCGAGCTCACCGTCGGGCCGCCGATCCCCGCCCCGCCCCGCGGCTCGGAGGAGGCGGCGGAGGCCTGGCTCGGCGGCACCGCCGCGGCCGGTTGGGACGCGGCGCCCCTGCCTGCCGATGCCTCGAGCCGGCGCTACTGGCGGCTGACCGGCCCGAAGGGCGCGACGATGCTCCTCATGCAGGCGCCGCCCGAGACGGTGGCGCCCTTCACCTCCATGGCCGCGCACCTGCGGCTCCTCGGCCTCGCCGCGCCCGAGATCCTCGATGCCGCGCCCGAGGAGGGGCTCGCCCTCGTCGAGGATCTGGGGCCGGAGACGCTCGCCGCCCGGCTTGCCCGCAAGCCGAAGGGCGAGGCGAAGGCCAGCCGGCTCGTCGCCGATCTTCTCGCCTTCCTCGCCCGAACCCAGCCGCCCGCGGCGCTGCCGCCGCTCGGCCCCACCGAAGGTGCCGCCCAGCTCGCACCGCTCTTCGAGCATTACGCCGCCACGCCGCCCGAGGCGGCGGAGGCGCTGCGGGCCGGGCTGCGGGGCCGGCTGACCGAGCTCGGCTGCGTGCCCGATCACCTGTCGCTGCGCGACTTCCACGCCGAGAACCTGATCTGGCGGAAGGGCGAGAGCGGCCTGCGCCGGCTCGGCATCATCGACTTCCAGGATGCGGTGCTGGCGCCCCGCGCCTATGACCTCGCCTCCTGGATCACAGACGCCCGCCGCGACGCCGCGCCCGGCCTCGCCGAGGAGGTGACGGCCCGCTTCGCCGCCGCGCTGGAGCTGCCGGAGCGGCAGATCGCCGCCGAGGTGGCGGTGCTCGGGCTCATGCGGAGCCTGCGGATCCTCGGCCTCTTCGCCCGGCTGGCGCGGCATGGGCGGCGGAGCTACCTGGCCTTCGTCCCGAGGGTCTACACCCATGTGGAGACCTGCCTGACCCATCCCGCCGCCGCCCAGCTCGCGCCCCTCGTCCGCGCCGCCGCCCCGCCGCCGGAGGCACTCCTGCCGGGGCGGGCGCCATGAGCCGGCCCTCTGCCGCCATGATCCTCGCCGCCGGGCGCGGCACCCGCATGGGCGCACTGACGGCGGACCGCCCGAAGCCGCTCATCGAGATCGCCGGCCGGCCGCTCATCGACCATGCGCTGGCGCTAACCGAGCCGCTCCTCCCCCTCACCCGCGTCGTGAACCTGCACTACCGCGGCGCCCAGCTTCGGGCGCATCTGGAGGGTCGGGGGATCCTCTTCTCCGAAGAGCCCGAGCTCCTCGAATCCGGCGGCGGCCTGCGCGCCGCCCTGCCGCTTCTGGGGCCGGAGCCCTGCTTCGTCCTCAATGCCGACGCCGCCTGGGAGCGGCCCACCGCCCTCACCGAACTCGCCCGCGCCTGGGACCCGGAGCGCATGGATGCGCTCCTCCTCCTCGTGGCCCGCGAGGCCGCCATCGGCCATCCGGGGCTGGGCGATTTCGACCTCTCGCCCGAGGGGCGGCTCGCCCGGGGGCGCGGCTATGTCTATACCGGGGCGCATGTGACGAAGACGGGGGGGCTGGCGGAGATCGGCGAGAAGGCGTTCTCTCTCAACATGCTGTGGGACAGGATGATCGCTGGCGGCCGGCTCTTCGGTCTCGTCCATGAGGGCGCCTGGGTCGATGTCGGCCAGCCGGCGTCGCTGCCCCTTGCGGAGAGCCTCTTGGCCCGCGTGACGGCCCGTGCCTGAGCCCGTCTTCAAGCCTGATGTCTGCGCTCATGTCTGACCCCGTCCTCTTCGAGCGTCCCGGCCTCTTCACCCTGCCGCCCGGCGTCGATTTCGCGCGCGAGGTGCTCGCCGGGCTCGACCGGCGGCTCGGCGGGCAGCCGCCCGAGGCGCGGGCGCGGGTAACGATCTGGGTCAACACCAACCGCATGGCGCGGCGCATCAAGGAGATCGCGGCCGAGGGCGGCGCGGGGCTCCTGCCGCGCATCCGCACGCTGAACGACCTCGTGCTCCTGCCCGAGGCCGGCGAGGGCGCGCCCGTCCCCGCGCTCCGCCGCAAGCTGGAGCTGACGCGGCTCACCGCCGCGCTCCTGCGCGCCCGGCCCGAGCTCGCGCCCCGCGCCGCGCTCTTCGACCTCGCCGAGAGCCTCCATGGCCTCCTGTCGGAGATGGAGGGCGAGGGCGTGCCGCCCGAGGCGCTGAGGGAGCTCGATGTCTCGGACCTCTCCGGTCATTGGGCGATGGCGCAGGAGTTCCTCTCCATCGCCACCGGCTTTCTGGGCGCGACCGGCGCCCCGCCGGGGCAGGAGGGGCGGATGCGCGCCGCCGTCGCCGGGCTCGCCGCCCGCTGGGCCGAGGTTCCGCCGGAGGGCCCGGTGCTCGTCGCCGGCTCGACCGGCTCGCGCGGCGCGGCGGCGGAGCTGATCCGCGCCGTCGCCGCCCTGCCGAACGGCGCCGCGATCCTGCCGGGGGTCGATACCGACCTGCCGCAGGAGGTCTGGTCTTCCATGGGCGGGCCGCTGTCCGGCGAGGATCACCCGCAATACCGCTTCCGCCGGCTGGCGGAGGCGATGGACCTCACCGAGACCGCCCTGCCCCGCTGGACCGACGCCACCCCCGCCGCGCCCGAGCGCAACCGGCTTGTGTCGCTCGCGCTCCGCCCCGCGCCGGTCACCGACGCCTGGCTGGCGGAGGGGCCGCGGCTCGAGGGGCTCGCGGAGGCCACGCGGGCACTGACGCTGCTCGAGGCGCCCGACCCCCGCTACGAGGCCGAGGCCATCGCCATCCGGCTGCGGCAGGCGGCCGCCGAGGGCCAGTCCGCCGCGCTGGTGACGCCTGACGGCAGCCTTGGCCGCCGCGTCGCCGCCGCCCTGTCGCGCTGGGGCATCAGGCCGGACGAATCGGCCGGCCTGCCACTGCCCCTTACCGCACCCGGCCGGTTCCTGCGGATGGTGGCGGAGCTCTACGTCCGCCCGCCGGATGCCGCCCAGCTCCTCGCGCTGCTGAAGCATCCCTTCACCCTGTCGGACGGCCGCGACCGCGGCAATCACGTCCGCCGCACGGCGGCGCTGGAGCTCTACCTGCGCAAGACCGGCGCGCCGACGCCGGGGCCGAGCACCTTCAGGCGCATGGCCGAGCGCGGGATCAAGGGCGACGACCGGCTCTGGGTCTGGGCCGAATGGCTGGAGGATTGCCTGACGCTCGGCCCGCCCGGCGAGATGCCGCTCGCCGATCACGTCGCCCGCCACCTGTCGCTGGCCGAGCGCCTCGCCGCCGGCCCGGGGCAGGAGGGCGCCGGGCGGCTCTGGGAGGAAGAGCCGGGCCGCGTGGCCCGCCGCGCCATGGCGGCGCTCGAGGCCCATGCCGATGCGGCCGGCGAGATCGACGCCGCCGAATATGCGGCGCTGCTCCACGGCGTGCTGGCGGCAGACGAGGCGCGGCGCGACGAGCCGGGCCATCCTCTGATCCGCATCCTCGGCCCCCGCGAGCTGCGCGAGCAGGGGGCGGAGCTGATGATCCTCGCCGGGCTCAACGAGGGCTCCTGGCCCGAGCCGCCGGCGGCCGATCCCTGGCTCAACCGGCGGATGCGGGCGGAGGCCGGGATGCTTTTGCCCGAGCGGCGCATCGGGCTGGCGGCGCATGACTTCCAGCAGGGGATCGCGGCGCGCGAGGTCTGGCTGACCCGCGCCGCCCGCTCCGACGAGGCGGAAACGGTGCCCTCGCGCTGGCTGAACCGGCTGACGAACCTCCTCTCGGGGCTCGAGGCGGGCCGCCCGCTGCTCGATGCCATGCGCGCCCGGGGCGCGGCGGCGCTCGCCCTCGCCGAACGGCTCGAGCGCCCCGCCGGCCCGCCGCGCGCGGCGCCGCGCCCGGCGCCCCGCCCGCCGGTCGCCCAGCGCCCGACCGAGCTGTCCGTCACCGATATCGGCCGGCTCCATGCCGACCCTTACGCGATCTATGCCCGCAAGGTCCTGCGGCTCCGCCCGCTCGACCCGCTGGTGCCAGAGCCCGACGCGCGGCTCCGTGGCGAGATCCTGCACAAGATCTTCGAGCGCTTCGTGAAGGACGGCCCGCCGGCCGCCGCCCCCACGGCGGAGGCGGAGCTCATGCGCGCGACCGCGGCCGTCCTCGCCGAGCATTGCCCCTGGCCCTCGATGCGCCGCCTCTGGCGCGCCCGCATCGCGCGGATCGCGGTGCCCTTCCTCGCCGGCGAGATCACCCGCCAGCTTCGCGCCCTGCCCGGGCTCTTCGAGCAGCGGGGGGCGCTGCCGGTCGGCGCGACGGGCGTGACGCTCGTCGCCAAGGCCGACCGGATCGACGTGGCGGGCGGGCGCGAGGTCTGGGTCTATGACTACAAGACCGGCGACCCGCCGACGGTGCCCTCGCAGAAATCGCACGAAAAGCAGCTTCTCCTCGAGGCGGCGCTGATCGAGAACGGCGGTTTCGCCGAACTCGGGCCTATGCCGGTCGTCGGGGCCGAATACATCGGCCTCAACCGCGCGGCCCGCATCGTGCCGGCCCCGCTCGGCGACGAGCCGGCGGCGGAGGTCTGGGCGGGGCTCGAGCGGCTGGTGGCCGGCTGGATGACGCAAGACCGGGGCTATGTCTCGCGCCGCTGGCCGGGGCGGTTCGACGGCGATTACGACCACCTCGCCCGCTACGGCGAGTGGGACGAAAGCGACCCGCCGCGGCCGGAGGATGTGGCATGAGCCCCGATCCCGCCAGCGCCCGCCAGCACCTCGCCTCGGCGCCGGGCCTCTCGACCTGGCTCGCGGCCAATGCCGGCTCGGGCAAGACGCGCGTGCTGACCGACCGGGTGGCGCGGCTCCTCCTCGGCGGGGCGGAGGCGGCGAACATCCTTTGCCTCACCTATACCAAGGCGGCGGCGGGAGAGATGCAGAACCGCCTTTTCACCCGCCTCGGCGCCTGGGCGATGCTGGGCGACGATGCGCTCCGCGCCGAGCTGGCGAGCCTTGGCGAGGCGGGGCCGTTCGGGCCCGAAGAGCTGGCCGCCGCCCGCACCCTCTTCGCCCGCGCCATCGAGGTGCCGGGGGGCCTCCGCATCCAGACGATCCACGCCTTCTGCGCCGCGCTGCTCCGCCGCTTTCCGCTCGAGGCCGGGGTCGGCCCCGGCTTTTCCGAGATGGAAGAGCGGGAGGCCGAGCTCCTCCGCCGCGAGATCTTCGAGGAGATGGCGGGCGGGCGTGACCAGGGCCTTGTGGATGCGCTCGCGGAGCATCTCTCAGGCGAGGAGGCGCTGACGACGCTCCTCGCCGAGCTCGCCGCCGAGGCGCCCCGCTTCGCCGCGAGGCCGGACCGCGCCGCTCTGCGCGCGGCCCTCTCCCTCGGCGAGGGTGACAGCATGGAGCGGCTCTGCGCCGGCCTGCCCTGGGAGGCCTGCGAGAAAGACGTACTCGCCGCCCTGCCCCACCTCGCCCGCGGCGGCGCGACCGACCAGAAGCTCGCCGCCGCGCTCCATGCCGTCGACTGGAGCCAGCCGCTCCGCGCCATCGACCTCGAAGGGCTGGAAGGCGCGCTTCTCACCGGCGCCACGGCGAAGGAGCCCTTCACGGCCAAGACAGGCAAGATCCCCACCAAGGCGCTTCGCGAGGCGCATCCCGAGATCACGGACTGGCTCGACCCGCTGATGGAGCGGCTCGAGGCCGCCCGCCCCGCGAGGCTCGCCCTCACCGCGCTTGCCCGGGCCGAGGCGCTTCATGCCTTCGCCCACCGCTTCTGCGCCCGGCTGGCGGAGGAGAAGACGCGCCGCGGCCTCCTCGGCTTCGACGATCTGATCGCGGGGGCGAACCGGCTCCTCTCCGACCCCAAGGTGGCGGACTGGGTGCTCTACCGGCTCGATGGCGGGATCGACCATATCCTCGTCGACGAGGCGCAGGACACCTCGCCCGGCCAGTGGCAGGTCATCGAGCATCTCGCCCGCGAGATCACCGCCGGCGAAGGCGCGCGCGGCCCGGGGCGGACGCTCTTCGTCGTCGGCGACATGAAGCAGTCGATCTATTCCTTCCAGGGTGCCGACCCGGAGGGCTTCGCCCGGATGCGTGCGCATTTCGCCGCGCAGCTGCCGCCGCCCGGCCTGCACGAGCAGGCGCTGCAGCATTCCTTCCGCTCCGCCAAGGCGGTGCTGGACGCGGTCGATCTGACCTTTGCCCGGGTCGAAGGCGCCCCGCTCCTCCCCGATGCCAATCCGCATATCGCCTTCCACGAGGCGATGCCCGGCCGGGTGGACCTCTGGCCCGCCCTGCCGAAGGACGACCGCGCCGAGGCGCCGGCCTTCGACAGCAGCGAAGACCCGCTCGGCGCCCGCAAGGCTCAGACGCTTCTGGCGGAGACCCTCGCCGCCGAGCTGAAGCGCATGATCGCCGAGGAGCGCCTGCCCGAGCGGCGTGCGGACGGCTCCTGGGGCGCGCGGGCGATCCACGAGGGCGACGTGCTGATCCTCGTGCGCGGGCGGCAGAAGCGGCTCTATTCCGAGATCATCCGCGCCTGCAAGGCGGCCGGGCTCGCGGTGGCGGGGAAGGACCGGGTGAAGCTCGCATCCGAACTCGCGGTGAAGGACATCGGCGCCGTCATCCGCTTTCTCGCGCTCGACGATGACGACCTGTCGCTGGCAGCGGCGCTGCGCTCGCCGCTCTTCGGCTGGTCGGAGCAGCAGCTCCACGCCCTCGCCCGGCCCCGGGGCGGCCGCTCGCTCTGGCAGGCGCTGCGAGAGGCGCCGGGCCATGAGGAGACGAAGGCGATCCTCACCGATCTGCGCGATCAGGCCGATTACCTGCGCCCCTATGACCTCGTCATGCGGCTCCTCACCCGCCACGGCGGGCGGAAGCGCCTGCTGGAACGGCTCGGGATGGAGGCGGAGGAAGGGATCGACGCGCTCCTCGCCCAGGCGCTGGCCTACGAGCGGCGCGAGGTGCCCTCCGTCACCGGCTTCGCCGAGTGGATGCAGACAGAAGAGATCGACATCAAGCGCCCGCTCGGCCAGGCGGAGCGGCGCATCCGGGTGATGACGGTGCATGGCGCCAAGGGGCTCGAGGCGCCGATCGTGATCCTGCCCGATTGCGCCGACCGGCAGGCGCAGCCGCGCGGGCAGGTGCTGGCCGGCGACGGCCCGCCCTTCTGGGCCACCCGCAAGGACGAGATGCCCCCCGCCCTCGCCCGGCTCCGCGAGGCGGAGGCCGAGGCGGAGCGGCGCGAGGAACTCCGGCTCCTCTACGTCGCCATGACCCGGGCGGAGCAATGGCTGATCCTCGCGGCGGCGGGCGATGCCGAGAAGGACGAGAGCTGGCACCGGCTGGTGGCGGCGGGGCTGGAGCATGGGGGCGCGGTGGATCTCGCGGCGCCCACCGGCCCCGGGCGGCGCCTGCAATCGGGCGACTGGCCGATGGCCGGCTCCGACGCCGCCCCGGCGCCTGAGCCCCCTGCCCCGCCGGAGCCGCTGGAGCTGTTGCCGCTGCCGCCCGCCGCGCGCCCGGCCATGCTGGTCTCGCCCTCCGATCTCGGCGGCGCCAAGGCGCTGCCCGGCGACACGTTCGGCGAGGGCGGCGATGCCTCCCGCCGCCGCGGCCGGCACCTGCACCTGCTGCTCGAGCATCTGCCGGCGCTGGTGGCCCCGGCGCGCGAGGCGGCCGCCCGCCAGCTTCTCGCCGCCGCCGAGGAGCCGCCGGAGCCCGAGGAGGCCGCCCGGCTCATCGCCGATTCCGCCCGGCTGATCGGCGCCCCGGCGCTCGCCGCGATCTTCGCCCCGTCCGCGCTCGCCGAGGTCGAACTCAGCGCCGCGCCGCCCGCCTTCCACGGGCGGCGGCTCCTCGGGGTGATCGACCGGCTGATCGTCACCGACGAGGAAGTCCATGCCATCGACTTCAAGACCAACCGGATCGTCCCCGACCGGCCGGGCGCGACGCCCGAAGGCATCCTCCGCCAGATGGCCGCCTACGGCACGATGCTGCGCGAGATCTACGGCGTGCGGCCGCTCCGCCTGTCGGTGCTCTGGACGGCGACGGGCCAGTTGATGGAGATGCCATGGCCGCTTCTGGAGGATGCGCTCCTCCGGGTGGAGTTGCCGTAGGGGTCGCGACCTTGACGCGGCCTTGTGGTCTACCTACGTTCAGCCCTCGACATCTTGTGCGAGGAGGCTCTCATGGCCACGATTCCCGTCACCGACGCCACATTCGAATCCGAAGTCCGCAACTCCGACGTTCCCGTCGTGGTGGATTTCTGGGCGGAGTGGTGCGGCCCCTGCAAGCAGATCGGCCCGGCCCTCGAGGAGCTTTCGACCGAATACGGCGACAAGCTGAAGATCGTGAAGGTCAACGTCGACGAAAACCCGAACACCCCGGCCCAGATGGGCGTGCGCGGCATTCCGGCGCTGTTCGTCTTCAACGGCGGCCAGCCCGTCTCGTCCCGCGCCGGCGCGGCGCCGAAGGCAGCGCTGAAGAGCTGGATCGACAGCGCGATCTGAGCACTGGTCAGGACCGACAAGAGGGCGCCTTCGGGCGCCCTTTGCATTTCAGCGCCCCCCCGCCCATATCGGGGCCAGAAGGAGGCATCCCATGGCAGAGAACGACTTTCCCGGCTGGCACGGGACGACGATCATCGGTGTGCGCAAGGGTGGCGAGGTGGTCGTCGCCGGCGATGGCCAAGTGACCCTCGGCCAGACGGTCATCAAGGGCACGGCGACCAAGGTGCGCCGGCTCGCCCCCGGCGGCCGCGACGTGGTGGCGGGCTTCGCCGGCTCCACCGCCGATGCCTTCACGCTCTTGGAGCGGCTCGAGAAGAAGCTGGAGGCGACGCCCGGCCAGCTCGCCCGCGCCTCCGTCGAGCTGGCGAAGGACTGGCGGACCGACAAGTACCTGCAGAAGCTCGAGGCCATGCTGATCGTCACCGACGGGCGCGACCTCTTCGTCATCACCGGCGCCGGCGACGTGCTGGAGCCCGAACATGACGTCGCCGCCATCGGCTCCGGCGGCAATTACGCGCTGGCCGCGGCGCGGGCGCTGATCGACAGCGATCTTCCGGCGGAGGAGATCGCCCGCCGCGCCATGGGAATCGCTGCCGACATCTGCGTCTACACGAACGGCAATCTGACGGTGGAGCGCATCGCCGGTTGACGCTGCGGCAGAAATGTCGGTGCAAAAACGGGCGAAGGGGTGCGCAGGCCTGCAAATTGGCGCCTTTTCGCTGAGAAAGAGCAATTCGCCGCTATGCGAAACGATTGAATCCGTGTTACGGCAAGTCAAGTTCGCCAAACATGAGGGTATTCCCATGACGAAATTTCTGATTTCCGGCGTCTCCGCGCTTCTCATCTCCGCTCCGGCCTTTGCCGGTGGTCTCAACCCCTGCGGCTCCGCACAGTTCATGGGCTATGCTGCCGACGGCGTGACGCCGGTCTGCGGGATGGACGGTCAAGTGACCGCCCAGGTCGTTGTTCCTGCGGATGGCGACGGCAACGTCACCGCGTTCGGTCTGCCGCTGCCGCTGCTGCTTCTCGGCGGTGCCGGCGCTGCGGCGCTGCTCAGCGGCGCCCTCGGGGGTTCCCCGACCGACACCACGAACTAAGATCAACCCCGATTGCAGCCGGGATCGGCGCCGCTCCTCGCGAGCGGCGCCTTTCGCATGTCAGCAGCTGCGATAGCCCATGCGGATGAGCTCGCGGCCCGTCATGTGGCGCATGTTGACGCGCAGATAGCGCGCGTCGCGCATGAACCAGCTCCGCAAGGGCTCGCGGTAATAGCTCGCCATGATGTTCGACCAGCGCTCGAAGGTCTGCGGCGCTAGAGGCGCGCCGCGGTTGCTCGGGCCGTGGAAGCCGAAATTGGTGGTCGGCGAGACGCAGACATCCCCGGCGCCGAGGTAGAGCGTGCAGGCCGAATAGCAGATGTTTCCGCGGATCTCGACGCGCTGGCCGCTGGCCCGGAGCCGGTCGAGCAGTTGCACCCGGGTGGAGACGACACCGCCCCGGTCATCCCCGATGACGAGCGGCGGGTAGGATACCTGGGCTAGACCCGTTGTCGGCACGGCCAGCCCGCCGGCGGCCAGAAGGCAAAGGTTCACCAGAGCCGCCGCAGGGCTGCGGCGGAGCCAAGTCCAGATCGTCATGATTTTTACCCCTCAATAACACGCGCCGCTTTGCGGCCGGGGGCAATCAACCATGAAGGTCTTACGGGGCTCTTGAGGGCGGCATCTTAAGCAAAAACGCCGGAAATCGCCCGGGGCGTTAACCTTGCGCAAACGCCCGTTCAGTTCAACGCATCGGCCGCCGAGCTGATGAGCACCGGGAAGGCCTGCTGCAGCGCGCGGTTCCACCGGGTGATCGGCTGCTCCTCGATGAAGATGATGTCATCGGGGCGCATCTCGAAGCGCGTCGCCAGCGTCAGCGCCACGGCATTCGTCGCATCGAGATGCCAGGCCGTGACGGCGCCGAAATCGGCGGGGTCGGGCGAGGCGCGAAGCACGTAGATCTGACCCGGATTCCCCGTGGCCGTAGCGAAGCCGCCGTTGCCGTAGAGCACGTCGGCCAGCGAGCTTTGCTGATTCGGCGGCAGCGCCTGCCGCCCCTGGGCGGAGACCTCGCCGGCGAGATAGACATAGTCGAACTCAATGCCGCCGAGCTCCAGCTGCGCCTGGTAATTGCCCCGCATCTCGTTCAGCGCGGCGCGGCGGAGGCCGATCTCCGTCGCCAGCTCGTCCAGCGCAGCGTTGCGGGCGGAGCGTTCCAGCGTCGCGAGCTGGATCTCGTTCTGATAATAGCCGAGTGCGCGGTCGAGGTCGTAGCTGGTGTCGACAAAGACGGAATCTCCATCCGACAGCCGCAGGCTACGCAGCTCCGTGCGCGTGGTGTAATCGCTGACCGGGATCTCGTAGAGCGTGCCATCGCGATAGATGCGGATCACACCGAACTCCGGGTTCGGCACGGCGAGGCCACCCGCCGCCGTCAGCGCATCGTCGAGCGTCGGCAGGGTCAGGCCGACCGGCACGCGGGTCGCGCCACCGACGGCGCCGCCGACATTCACATGCTGCGAATTGAAGCCCGAGACTTCGAGGCTGAAGCTCGGGTCGATCCCGCCCTGGATGAAGCGGTCGAAGAGCCGGTTCTCGGCCTGTTCGATGGTCAGCCCGGCAATGTCGATGGCGCCGACCTCGGGGATGGTCACGCCGCCGTCGTCGCGCACGAGGTAATCCTGCTGGACGTTCTGCCCGGCGACATCGCTGGTCAGCGGGTTCAGCACATCCTCGCGCGAGCGGGTGGCGAGGCGCACCCGGTCGCCCACGCCGATCCGGTAGGGCGTATCCTCCGCCGAGGGCGGCGGGCGGAGCGACAGGGCGCCGGGCGCGAGGTCGGGCACCTGCGGGGCGTTCGGCAGCGCGCCGATGCCGCGCGGGGAGCCGCCGCCGGCCACCTGGCTGAAATAGGCGGGCAGGCTCCGAGGGGCATAGGGCTGGCGATTGGCGATGAGCACCGATTCGGGCGTCACCGGCAGGACGCGCACATCCACGCCGGGCATCTGGTCGCTGACAGTCGGGCTAATATAGGTGATGCCGCAGCCGGAAATGGTCAGGGCGCAGCCAAGCAGCGCGGCGCGCAGCGTCATCGAAATCACGGTCATGGGCCCCCCAAGGCTCGGTAGATCCGGAGTACCGGTAGCCGCTTGACGGTACTGCCGATTGTCCGAGACATCAAAAAAATCGTTACCCGATGAGGGCGGTTTTGTCTGCCCTGTGCTGAAGAAAGTGCAGCCCACCCGCCCCGATGAGCGCGGCGGACAGACATCCGGTGGCGAAGGCGCCGGTATCGATGGAGATCCGCCCCTCCGCCGCCTGCGGCTCGGGCACGATGACATGGCCGCGCACGACCCAGATACCGTCGGCGCGCGTCTCCTGCAGGAAGCTCGGGCTGCCCCAAAGACTGGCGCGCTCCGGCTGCTCGTCGATCGGCAGGCCAGGCTCGCCGCCGGCATGGATCACCGCGACATTGCCGCTGCGGAACAGCATCGGCCGCGCCGCGAGCCAGTCCAGCAGCTCCGGCCCCATCGCCTCGCGCAGCGCCGCCGCCGCCTCGCGCAGGGCCTCGGGCGCGGGCGCCAGCCCGAGCCCGCCGATCCCGAAGGAGGCGAGCGTCTGCAAGCCGCCATTCGCCAGCCAGCGCGGCCCCTCTGACCGCGGATGCTCGAGGAAGGCGAGCATCATCGCCTCGTGGTTGCCCATGAGCACCTCGGCGTCGAGCGTCCTGGCGCGGCGCAGCACCTCCGCCGACTGCTCGCCGCGATCGACGAGATCGCCGGCCAGCACGATGCGGTGATCCGGCGCCTCCTCCGCCAGACGCGCGAGAAGCCCGGCGAGCAGGCTGTCGCAGCCATGCACGTCGCCGATGACCGCCAGCGGCGCGTCAGGGGCGAGGGCAGCGGTGAAGGAGGCGGGCGCCGGGCGCCGGAAGCGGGAAATCAGTCGCGTCAACATGGCCGGTTCGGGCTTGGAACATCGCCGGAGGCTACCGCCCGGCCGCCCCCCTGGCCAGTCCCGGGGTTGGAAATTCCGCCCCGCGCCCCTAAGTCGCCCGCTGCAACCGGAGAGAATGATGTCAGACCTCACGCCGCGCGAAATCGTCTCGGAGCTCGATCGCTTCATCATCGGCCAGAAGGAGGCGAAGCGCGCCGTCGCGGTGGCGCTCCGTAGCCGCTGGCGGCGCAAGCAGCTTCCGCCCGAGCTGAGGGACGAGGTTTTCCCCAAGAATATCCTGATGATCGGCCCCACCGGCGTCGGCAAGACTGAGATCTCCCGCCGGCTCGCCAAGCTGGCGCGGGCGCCCTTCCTGAAGGTCGAGGCGACGAAATTCACCGAGGTCGGCTATGTCGGCCGCGATGTCGAGCAGATCATCCGCGATCTCGTCGATGCCGCGATCCTGACGACCCGCGAGCAGATGCGCGAAGACGTGAAGGCCCGCGCCCAGGCGGCGGCGGAGGAGCGGGTGATCTCGGCCATCGCCGGCGACGGCGCCCGCGACGGCACCCGCGAGATGTTCCGCAAGAAGCTCCGCGCCGGCGAGCTGGACGATCAGGTGATCGAGCTGGAGGTGGCCGACAGCGGCCCGGCGGGCGGCATGTTCGAGATCCCCGGCCAGCCGGGGATGATGGGCGGCGGCATGAACCTCGGCGACATCTTCGGCAAGGCCTTCGGCGGCCGCACGGTGACCAAGAAGCTGACGGTGCTCGAGAGCTATGACGTGCTCATTGCCGACGAGGCCGACAAGCTGCTCGACGACGAGGCGGTCAAGCGCGCGGCGCTGGAGGCGGTGGAGGAGAACGGCATCGTCTTCATCGACGAGATCGACAAGGTCTGCGCCAAGTCCGAAGGCGGCGCGCGCAGCGCGGATGTCTCCCGCGAGGGCGTGCAGCGCGACCTGCTGCCGCTGATCGAGGGCACGAACGTCTCCACCAAGCACGGGCCGGTCAGGACCGACCACATCCTCTTCATCGCCTCGGGCGCCTTCCATGTGGCGAAGCCGAGCGACCTGCTCCCCGAACTCCAGGGCCGCCTGCCGATCCGCGTCGAGCTCCGCGCCCTGACGGAGGAGGATTTCGTCCGCATCCTGACGGAGACGGACAATGCGCTGACGCGCCAGTACACGGCGCTGATGGGCACGGAGGCGGTGGAGGTGAGCTTCACCGAAGACGGCATCCACGCGCTCGCGCGGATCGCGGCGGAGGTGAACGAGAGCGTCGAGAACATCGGCGCCCGGCGGCTCTACACGATCATGGAGCGGGTCTTCGAAGAGCTGAGCTTCACCGCGCCGGACAAGGGCGGCGACAAGGTCGTGGTCGACGAAGCCTTCGTCGAAGAGAACGTCGGCGGGCTGGCGCGGAGCACGGATCTGAGCCGCTACGTACTCTGACCCCCTCACCGCGCCCTTTCAGGCGCGTCTCATAAACCCGCGCCCCCCAGTCTTTGCTCCCGAAAAATCCTCAGGGGGGATCTCGGGGGGCGCGAGGGCCCCCCGAGGCAGGGGGTCCGGGGGGCGGCAGCCCCCCCCACGCCCCCCAAACCGGCCCCCCCCTTCCCTTCCCCCCAAATCCGGCGCACCTAGCGCTTCATGACCTTCCTCTCCTTCCTGCGCACCAACTGGCTCTTCCTTCTCGCCGGGGTGCTCCTGTCCTTCTCGTCGTCCTACGGCCAGACTTTCTTCATCGCGCTCTTCTCCGACCAGATCCGGGCGGAGCTGTCCCTCACCCACGGCCAGTGGGGCGGGCTCTACACGATCGCCACCAGCGCCTCGGCGGCGCTGATGCTCTGGGCGGGGGCGCTGACGGACAGGTTTCGCATAAGGCGGCTTGCGGGGTTCGTCATGGCCGGGCTGGCGCTGGCCTGCGTGGCGATGGCGGGGGTCGCCTCCGTGCCGATGCTGGTTCTCACCATCTTCGCGCTGAGGTTCTTCGGGCAGGGGATGATGAGCCAACTCTCCACCGTCGCAATGGCGCGGTGGTTCGTGGCGACGCGGGGGCGGGCGCTGTCCATCGCCGCGATGGGCTTCGCGCTCGGGCAGGCGGTGCTGCCGATCAGCTTCGTCGCCCTCGCCGAAATCGCCCCGTGGCGCTGGCTCTGGGTGCTGGCGGCCGGGCTGGTGCTCATCGCCCTGCCAGTGGTCCAGCGGCTCCTGCGCGCCGAACGCACGCCACAGAGCTTCACCGATGCCGAGGTCTCCGCCGGGATCGGCGGGCGGCACTGGACGCGGGGAGAGATGCTCCGGCATCCGCTCTTCTGGTGCCTCGTGCCGCTCCTCCTCGGGCCGCCGGCCTGGGGGACGGTGCTGTGGTTCCAGCAGGTCGAGCTGGTGGCCGAGAAGGGCTGGACGCTGGCGGGCTTCGTCGCGCTCCTGCCGCTCTTCACGGCGGTGACGGTGGCGGTGACGCTGACCTCCGGCCTCGCCATCGACCGCTTCGGGCCGATGCGGATGCTGCGGCTCTTCCTCTTCCCCTTCGCCGCCGCCTTCGCGCTGATGGCCTGGGCGCCCAGCCTCGGGGCGGCGGCGCTGGCGCTTGTCGTCATGGCGCTCGGCCAGGGGATGGCGGGCACGGTCGTCTCCGCCTTCTGGGCGGAGGTCTACGGCACCCGCTTCATCGGCGCGATCAAGGCGGTCAATGCCGCGATCATGGTGCTGGGCAGCGCCCTCGGCCCCGGCATCTCCGGCGCGCTGCTCGACCGGGGCATCGGGATGGAGGTGCAGTTCATCGCCTTCGCGATCTACTTCGTCGTGGCGGCGGCGCTGGCCTGGGGGGCGCTGGCGCTCTTCGCGCGGCCCGCCCGTGTGCCCTCATCTGGGCCGGCGTAGGTAGACGTAATAGGCGCCCTCGCCGCCATGGCGCAGATGCGCCGGGCTGATCTGCAGCACGATGGCGCGGAGCGGCGGCAGGTTCAGCCAGTGCGGCACCTGATGGCGCAGCACCCCCTGGCGGACGGGCATGGGCGCCAGCTCGTCGCGGCGCTTGCCCTTGCCGGTGATGACCAGCACGAGCCGCCGCCCCTCCGCATGGGCGCTGAGCAGGAACGACGTGAGGTAGGGATGCGCCTCTGCCGCCGTCATGCCGTGCAGGTCGATCCGCGCATCGGGCCGGAGCTTGCCGCGGGTCAGGCGGCGGTGGGCCTTCACGTCCATCGCCGGCGGCGCGGCGCGGAGCGCCTCGGCCATGGAGGGGGCGAGGTCGTCCCTCATGGGCTTCGGCGCAGCCTTCTCGCCGAGGCGGAAGCCCAGGCGCGGCTGGTCCTGCCGCTCCGGTGCCGGCTCCGATCCCGGCTCGCGCACCGGCTTGGCGGGCGGCGTCGCCTCCGGCGCCTTCAGCGGCCCGCCCTTCGGGTGCAGCGGGTCCGCCTGGCGGGCGACACTCTCCCACAGCCGGCGCTCGTCCGGCGACAGGTGGCGGGGGCGGCGCATCAGCGGATCTCCGCGCCCGGGTCGGCGACGAGGGCATGGGCGAGCTGGATGGGCAGCAGCATCACCAGCCGCCCGCCGTCGCGGATGTTGCCGGCGACGCGGCCCGCCTCGCGGCCGGTGCCGGTGAAGATGTCGCCGCGCTGGGGCCCCTTGATCGCCGAGCCGGTGTCCTGCGCGATCATCAGTCGGCGGTGGGGCCGCGCGGCCGTCGTCTCGACCCAGACCGGCGCGCCGAGCGGCACGAAGGCCGGATCGACGGCGAGGCTGCGCATGGCGGTCACCGAGCGGTTCATGGCGCCGAGCGGGCCGGCGCTCGGCGGCACGTCATCCACCCGGCGGAAGAAGACATAGCTGTCGCTCTGGCGGAGGAGCTCGACCCCCTCCTCCGGATTGGCGCGCACCCAGGCGCGGATCGCCTCGAAAGAGACCTCATGCGGCTCGAAGAGCCCGCGGGCGACGAGGATCTGGCCGAGCGAGGTGTAATCCTGCCGGTTGGCGGCGGCATAGCCGAGCCGGGTGAGCGAGCCGTCGGGCAGGCGGATGCGGCCGGAGCCCTGGATCTGCAGGAAGAACGCATCCACCGGGTCGGCCACCCAGGCGAGCTCGAGCCCCCGCCCTTCGAGCACCCCGCTATCCTCGATCTCTCGCCGGGTCAGCCAGGGGCCGCTCTCCGGCAGCTCCGGCGGCGGGGCGTAGAGGGGAACGTGGTAATACTCCGACCGCCAGCGGTCGCCGCGCAGCTCGGGCTCGTAATAGCCGGTGAACATCGCCTCCGTGCCCTCCTCCGCGAGGAACACCGGCAGGAAGAACCGCTCGAAGAAGGCGCGCGGGTCCGGCCCGGTGCCGGCGAAGGCGCAGAGCACCTGCCAGTCGCGGCCTCGCATGTCGGCGCAGGTGGAGCGGAAGACGGCAAGCGCCGCGGCATGATCCTCCTCCGCCCAGCCGGGCAGCGCGTCGAAGGAGAGGATCTGCGCGGCGGGCCCGCCGGTGGCCACCGCGCTCGCGGAGCCGGGCGCCAGCATCAGCGCCAGCCCGGCCAGGGCGGCGCGGATCATTCGCCGGTGGCGACCAATTGCCAGTTGGGATCGGCGCTGGTCATGGTGCGGGCGAAGGTCCACAGGTTCTTCTGCCGGCGCCGCTCGGTCAGCGAGCCCTCGATGATGTCGCCGGCGCGGTCGCGGACGGCCCAGATCATTTCAGAGACGAAGCGCACGGTGACCTCGCCCTCGCCGGTCTCGGCATCGTATTCGGCCTCATCGAGGGCCAGCTCGTTCAGCCCCTCGAACTTCGCCTCGATCTGCAGCCCCTCGCGCTCGCGCTCCTCCACCGCCTCGGCGAAGGCGGCATAGACGTCGTCCGACAGGAACGGTTTGATGCTGGCGAGATCGCCATGCTCGAAGGCCATGAGGATCATCTCGTAGGCGCCGCGGGCGCCATGGAGGAACTCGCCGACGGAGAACGACGGGTCCGCCCGCTTCATCTCGGCCAAGGCCTTGGCAGAGATGGATTTCTCGGGGACGTGATCGGTAATGTCGCGATCGGGGCCGCCCTCGATCACCTCGAGATCCGGCCGCGGCCCGCGCCGTTCGGCCGGGCTCTCGAGGGTCGGTTTCTCGAAGCCGTCCCGGGTGCCGAGGACGCTGCGGAGCCGCAGAATCAGGAAGATGGCGATGCCGGCGAGCACCAGGAGTTGAAGGATGGGTCCATTCATCTGAAGGCGACTTTCCGCACGGCGGCGTTGCGATGTGGCGTACAGCCCCTATCTAGGGTCGACGAGCCGCCGAGTCCACCTCGCGGCCCGTCAAAACAAGGCCCCCGGCACGGACCGGCAGGCCGAGAGGAGGATCGCCATGTGGCTCTTAGCGGCCTTTATCGCCGTGCCCCTGATCGAGATCGCGCTCTTCGTGCAGGTCGGCGGCTTCATCGGCCTCTGGCCGACGCTCGCCATCGTGCTGGTGACGGCGATCCTCGGCACGCAGCTCGTCCGCCGCGAGGGCGCGCGGGCGATCGGCGATCTCAAGCGCAGTTTCAACGAGTTGCGCGATCCGTCCGAGCCGCTGGCCCATGGCGCGATGATCCTCGTCGCCGGGGCGCTGCTGCTCACACCCGGCTTTTTCACCGACGCCTGCGGCTTCGCGCTGCTGGTGCCGCCGGTCCGCCGGCAGGTCTATCGCTGGATCCGCAGCAAGGTCGTGGCGCAGACCTTCACCTATGGCAGCACCGGCGGGCAGCAGAGCTATCCCGATTCCGCGCGGCCAGCCCGCGAGGATGTGATCGATGCGGATTTCGAGGAGGTGACGCCCGGCAAGCGCCCGACGCACGAGCCCTCCGGCTGGACGCGGCACTGACGGGCGCCGCAGGGGGCCTCCGGGGGGCTCCAACAGGGCCATCCGGCGCTTTCGGTTGAGGCCCCTGCCCGCTCCTGTTAGTCAAACGCGAGTTTGACGACAGGAGCCTCACATGGCCGACACGCCCGATACCCCGGAGAATGGCAGCGCGGCCGGAAACGGCGCCGCCGCAACTCCCCCGCAGATCAGCCAGCGCGTGCTGGCGCAGTTCATCCGCGACATGTCCTTCGAGAACGTGCTCGCCCAGAAGGGCGCGCCGGAAAATCCGCAGCCCGAGGTCTCGATCCAGGTGAACCTCGACGCCAAGAAGCGCGGCGAGGAGACCTATGAGGTCTCGACCAAGCTGAAGGTCACCTCCAAGGCCAAGGGCCAGGAGGCGGTGCTCTTCCTGATGGAGCTGGATTACGCCGGCGTCTTCGAGATCAAGGGCGTGCCGCAGGAGCAGCTCCATGCCTACCTGCTGATCGAATGCCCGCGGATGACCTTCCCCTTCGTGCGCCGGATCGTTGCCGACACGACGCGCGACGGCGGCTTCCCGCAGGTGAACCTCGAGCCGATCGACTTCGTGGCGCTCTACCGCGCCGACATGGCCCGCCGCCTGCAGGCGCAGCGCGAGTCGCAGGTCGAGGCCGAGGTGGACACGAGCGAGCCGAAGCCCTCTGACGCTTGACCCCCGGGCGGCTGACTAGGGCCGGCGCTCAGGCTTTGAGCCAGAGCGCCGCCTCCCCCAGCTTTTCGACGAAGGCGGCATGGGCCGCCTCTTCCGCCGCGGTGATCCGGGGCAGCAGAGCCACGGGACGGGGCTCCGGCCGCCAGGCCGGGGCGGCGCCGGGGCCGCCTTGCGAGGCCGGGCCGCCGAGCGCGAAATCCGGCTGCCGCCCGCCGATCAACTCCAGATAGACCTCCGCCAGGATCTCTGAATCGAGCAGCGCCCCGTGCAGGGTGCGCGCCGAATTGTCGATGCCGAAGCGGCGGCAGAGCGCGTCGAGCGAGGCGGGCGAGCCGGGGAAGCGGCGGCGGGCGATGGCGACGGTGTCGATGGCCTGATCCATCGGCAGCGTCGGCTTGCCGGCCCAGCGCAGTTCGGCATTGAGGAATTTCATGTCGAAGCCGGCATTGTGGATGACCAGCTTGGCATCGCCCACGAAGGCGAGGAATTCATCCGCCAGATCGGCGAAGAGCGGCTTGTCGGAGAGGAACTCCTCCGACAGGCCGTGCACCTCGAACGCCTCCTGCGGCATGTCGCGCTGCGGGTTCAGGTATTTGTGGAAGGTCCGCCCGGTGGGCAGGTGGCCGGAAAGCTCGACGGCGCCGATCTCGACGATGCGGTCGCCGGATTCCGGCTCGAAGCCGGTGGTTTCGGTGTCGAGGACGATTTCACGCATGGGATGTGACCTCCGCAAGGATGGCGCGGACCTGGGCGCGGGCATGGTCCATCGTGTCGGTGACCACCGTGTAATCGGCTCGCAGGCGCTTGTCCTCGTCCGGCATCTGGCGGGCGAGGATGGCGGCGAGCTTCTCCTCGGTCATGCCTGGCCGGGCGAGGACGCGGGCGCGCTGCATGGCGGGCGGGCAGGTGGTGACGATGATGGCGGCGAAGAGCCGCTCGAGCCCCGTCTCGAAGAGAAGCGGGATGTCGCAGAGCGTCACCGGCGCGCTGGCGCTGGCGAGGAAGGCCTCCCGGTCGGCGGCGACGAGCGGATGGATGAGGGATTCCAGGAGCTTGAGCGCGTCCGGGTCAGCCGTGACGAGGGCGGAGAGGGCAGGGCGGTCGATGCCGCCTTCCGCCGTCACGGCGCCCGGGAAATGGGGTTTCAGCGCAGCGGCGGCGGGGCCGCCGGGGGCGTAGAGCCGGTGGACGGCGGCGTCGGCATCCCAGGTGGCGACGCCCTCGGCCTCGAACATCTCGCGGGTCGTGCTCTTGCCGGTGCCGATGGAGCCGGTGAGGCCGAGCGCGATCATGCCCCGAGCGCGGCGGCGCGGGCCGCCTCGTCCACCGCCGGCTTGACGCCGAACCAGCGCTCGAAGCCCGGCACGGCCTGGTGCAGGAGCATCCCCAGCCCGTCCACCGCCGTGGCCCCGGCGGCGCGCGCCTCGCGGAGGAGCCGCGTCTCGAGCGGCTGGTAGACGAGATCGGTCACCAGCTTGCCGGGGGTGAGCCCGTCGAGCGGCACGCGCAGCTCCGGGCAGCCCTCCATGCCCAGCGAGGTGCAATTGACGATGGTCTGTGCATCCTCGACGGCATTGCCGGCCTGCACCCAGTCTACCACGTTGATCTTGCTTCCGAATTCCTGCTTCAGCGCCTCGGCCTTGGGGCGGGTGCGGTTGGAGAGGAAGATCTCTGACGCGCCATCCTCGATGAGGGCGCCGATCACCGCGCGGGCGGCGCCGCCGGCGCCGAGGACAGCGCAGGGCCCGTTCGCCGCCGTCCAGTCCGGCGCGTGCTGGCGGATGTTGGCGAGAAAGCCGGTGCCGTCGGTATTGTCGGCATGGATGCCGCCGTCGGCCCGGAAGATCAGCGTGTTCGCGGCGCCGAGCAGCGTCGCGCGGTCGGAGATATGATCGGCAATCTCGAGGACGGCGACCTTGTGCGGGATCGTGACGTTGCAGCCCACGAAGCCCATCTTCGGCATGGTCCGCAGGACGGCTTCGAGGTTTTCCTCCGCCACGGGCAGGGCGACGTAATCGCCCTTGATGCCATAGGTCTTCAGCCAGTGGCGGTGCAACTGGGGCGAGCGGGAATGGCCGATGGGCCAGCCGAGAACACCGGCGAGAGGGTAACTGGTCATGCCGGGAATCTTCCGCGAAGGCGCAGATATGACAAGAGGGGCAGAAGCGGCAGGCCGAGGATGGTGGCATGGTCGCCCGTGATGTCGGAGAAGAGCGCGAGACCCTCCTCCTCGATCTTGTAGCCGCCGACGCTGTCGGCCGTGCCGGGCCAGGTGCGGGCGAGGTAGGCCTCGATCTCTTCCGGCGTGAGGGCGTGCATCGTCAGCCGCGCCCGGGTGATGTGGCGCCAGACGGGGGCGGAATCCTCATAGAGGACGGCGGCGGAGAGGAGCTCGTGGGTCTGGCCGGAGAGGCGGGCGAGCTGGGCGGCGGCGTCCTCGCGGCTTTCGGGCTTGGAGAGGATCTCGCCGACCAGCACCAGCACCTGATCGGAGCCGAGGACGAGGCGGCCGGGATGGCGGCCGGCGGCCTTGCGCGCCTTGGCCTCGGCCAGCGCATCGGCGATGTCGCGGGGCGGGGCGCCCTCGGCCGCGAGGGCGGCGCGGATCGCCGCCTCGTCGACGCGGGCCGGGTGCGGCTCGAACGGCAGGCCGACCTGGGCGAGGAGCCGGGCGCGGGTGGCGGAGCCGGAGGCGAGGATCAGGGCTGTGGACAGCATAGGGGACAAGCCGGGGAACGGACGGTGGGTGGAGCGCCTGAATGCCACGAGGGGCGGGATTTGCCCATGGGCTTGACGCGGATCCGGGTCAGACGAGGCCCGAGTCCCCCACGGTGGATCTTAACAAGTCGCGGCTGTGGGGGACTCGGCGGCGCCACTGGCGCGCCGGCGAAGTCAATGCTGCAGAGGTGGCGACAGCTGATCAAATAATGTTTTGAAATCAATGGCTTGTTGAGTTCACGATTCGTTTAACTCTGATCCCGCGGCTGTGGACGCCTGTGGGTAACTCTGCGGAGAAGTTTTGAGACCCGACTTGTCCACACCCCTACATCAACCACGTCTTTTCTTTTTCTTTATTCTTTGATTAGGGGGAGAGATCAGCTCGGGGGACCTGCCATGATCGGGGATTTTCTCACCTTTGCTTATCCGACGGTGAAGTCGCTCCATGTCATCGCCATGGTCGCCTGGATGGCTGGCATGTTCTATCTGCCTCGGCTCTTCGTCTATCACGCAGAGCAGGCGGCAGGAGAGCCGAAGCTCGAGAGCACCTTCCGCACGATGGAGCGCAGGCTCCTCAGGGCCATCATGAACCCGGCGATGATCGCCACCTGGATCTTCGGGCTCATGCTCGTCTTCACGCCCGGGGTGGTCGACTGGCATCAGGGCTGGCCCTGGGGCAAGGCCCTGGGGGTGCTCGGCATGAGCGGCGTCCACGGTTGGCTGTCGAAGCAGCGCAAGGCCTTCGAGGCGGGGACGAATACGGTGAGCGGGCGGACCTACCGGATGGTCAACGAGATCCCGACCGTGCTTCTGATCCTCATCGTCGTGATGGTCATCGCCCGGCCGTTCTGACGGGTCCACCGAGGCAGCGATTGACTTGGGGGACACCTGTCCCTATCTGAGGGGTCGCCGCCCCGTCCGGGGCGATGCACCATCCATTCCTTTTCGACAGATGCGGGACCGCCCCGCCTCAGCACGAGTGTATTCATGCTTGAAGAGCGCCTGAACCTTGCCGACCTGAAGGCCCAGAGCCCGAAAGACCTCCTCGCCCTCGCCGAGGAGCTGGAGATCGAGAACGCCTCCACCATGCGCAAGGGCGACATGATGTTCGCCATCCTCAAGGAGCGCGCCGAGGACGATTGGGTCATCGGCGGCGACGGGGTGCTCGAGGTGCTGCAGGACGGCTTCGGCTTCCTGAGGAGCCCCGAGGCGAACTACCTGCCGGGGCCGGATGACATCTATGTCTCGCCGGACATGATCCGCCAGTATTCGCTCAGGACCGGCGATACCGTCGAGGGCGTCATCGCCGAGCCTGGCGAGAACGAGCGGTATTTCGCGCTGACCAGCGTCGAGAGCATCAATTTCGAGGACCCGGAACGGGCGCGGCACAAGGTGGCGTTCGACAACCTGACGCCGCTCTATCCCGACCAGCGCCTGAAGATGGAGATCGAGGAGGACGCGACCAACAAGGATCGCTCTGCTCGGATCATCGACCTGGTGGCGCCGATCGGGAAGGGCCAGCGGGGCCTGATCGTCGCGCCGCCGCGGACCGGCAAGACGGTGCTTCTGCAGAACATCGCGCGATCGATCGAGGTGAACCACCCGGAGGCCTATCTCATCGTGCTGCTCATCGACGAGCGGCCGGAGGAGGTGACGGACATGCAGCGCTCGGTGAAGGGGGAGGTCGTCTCGTCGACCTTCGACGAGCCGGCGGCGCGGCACGTGGCGGTCTCCGAAATGGTCATCGAGAAGGCCAAGCGGCTGGTGGAGCACAAGCGGGACGTGGTGATCCTGCTCGATTCGATCACGCGCCTCGGGCGGGCCTTCAACACGACGGTGCCGTCCTCGGGCAAGGTGCTGACCGGCGGTGTGGATGCCAATGCGCTCCAGCGGCCGAAGCGCTTCTTCGGCGCGGCGCGGAACATCGAGGAGGGCGGCTCGCTGACGATCATCGCGACCGCGCTGATCGACACCGGCAGCCGGATGGACGAGGTGATCTTCGAGGAGTTCAAGGGCACCGGCAACAGCGAGATCGTGCTCGACCGAAAGGTGGCCGACAAGCGGGTCTTCCCGGCGATGGACATCCTCAAGTCCGGTACGCGGAAGGAAGATCTGCTGGTCGACAAGGCGGATCTGTCGAAGATGTATGTCCTCCGGCGGATCCTCAACCCGATGGGCACGACGGATGCCATCGAGTTCCTCATCGGCAAGTTGAAGCAGACGAAGACGAACAGCGACTTCTTCGACTCGATGAACACTTGATTTCCCTTATCTGACAATGAGATAGGCGATGGATACCATCTTCGCCACGGCCACCGCCCCCGGGAAAGCCGGTGTGGCGGTGGTGCGCGTTTCGGGGCCTGGCGCGCTTGCGGCCGGCGAGGCTTTGGCCGGGCCGCTGCCGGCGCACGGGCGGCGGCTGGCGCGGCTCGTCGGGCCGGCGGGGCTGATCGACGAGGCGCTGGTGCTGACCTTCGAAGCCGGGCGGAGCTTCACCGGCGAGGCGGTGGTGGAGGTGCAGGTCCATGGCTCCCGCGCTGTGGTGGCGGCGGTGCTGGAGGCGCTGGCGGGGCAGGGCCTGCGGCCGGCGGAGGCGGGGGAGTTCACTCGGCGGGCGCTGGAGAACGGGCGGCTGGACCTCGCGCAGGTCGAGGGGCTCGCCGATCTGATTGAGGCGGAGACGGAGGCGCAGCGGCGCCAGGCGGTGCGGGTGCTGGCCGGGGCGCTCGGCGAGAAGGCGGCGGGCTGGCGGGTGGCGCTGGTCCGGGCGGCGGCGCTGATCGAGGCAACGATCGACTTCGCCGACGAGGAGGTGCCGGTCGATGTGGCGCCCGAGGTGCTGGAGCTGATCGGCCGGGTGCTGCCGGAGCTGCGGGGCGAGGTTGCGGGCTACGGGGCGGCGGAGCGGCTGCGTGAGGGGTTCGAGGTGGCCATCGTCGGCCGGCCGAACGCGGGGAAATCGACGCTTCTGAACGCTATGGCGCGGCGCGAGGCAGCGATCACCTCGCGGGTGGCGGGGACGACGCGGGACGTCATCGAGGTGCGGATGGAGATCGCCGGCCTGCCGGTGACACTCCTTGATACCGCCGGGCTGCGCGAGGCGGAGGACGAGGTCGAGCGGATCGGCGTCGAGCGGGCCTTGCAGCGGGCGGAGGCCGCCGATCTGCGGGTGATCCTCCTCGATGGCGAGGACCTGCCGCTGATGGCGCCACGCGAGGGGGACCTGACGGTGCGCGGCAAGGCGGACCTCGGGGAGGGGGAGGTTTCCGGACTCACGGGGCAGGGGGTGAGCGCGCTTCTGGAGCAGATCGGGGCTCGGCTCGCGGAGCGGAGCGCCGGGGCGGCGACGATCCACCGGCAGCGGCAGTTGCGGGCGGTCGAAGCGGCCGTAGGGGCTTTGGAATCGGCGGAAGCTGAGGTAAGAGCGGGGTCCGACCGGGCCGAACTCGCGGCGGAGCGGCTCCGCGAAGCGACGCGGGCGCTAGACATGCTTATCGGTCGGGTGGGCGTCGAAAATCTGCTGGATGAGATCTTCTCGAGCTTCTGCATCGGGAAGTAGGAGTGTTTCACGTGAAACAACGCTTTGATGTCATCGTGATCGGCGGCGGCCATGCGGGCGCTGAGGCGGCGCATGCGGCGGCTCGGATGGGCGCCGAGGTGGCGCTCGTCACGCTCAAGGTCGCGGGTATCGGCGCGATGTCTTGCAATCCGGCCATCGGCGGGCTGGGCAAGGGCCATCTCGTCCGCGAAATCGACGCGTTGGATGGCGTGATGGGCCGCGTCGCGGATTACGCCGGCATCCAGTTCCGCCTGCTCAACAGGCGCAAGGGGCCGGCAGTGCAGGGCCCCCGCGCGCAATCCGATCGGGCGCGCTATGCGGAGGGGATTCAGCGGGAGCTTCAGGCGCGCGCGGGGCTGACGATCATCGAGGGCGAGGTGACGGACCTGATGGTCTCGGCCGGCGAAGTGGCCGGGGTCATCCTGGGGGACGGCAGCGAGATCTCTTGCAGGGCAGCGGTGCTGACCACCGGCACCTTCCTGCGCGGCGTCATTCACATCGGCGATGTGTCGCGCCCGGGCGGCCGCATGGGCGAGTCGCCCTCGCAGAAGCTGGCGGAGCGGCTCGATGCGCTCGACCTGCCGATGGGCCGCCTGAAGACGGGCACGCCCCCCCGGCTGGACGGGCGCACGATCAACTGGGAGGGGATGGAGATGCAACCGGGGGACGAGGTGCCGAGCCTCTTCTCCTTCCTCTCGGATGCGCCCGTCGCTCGCCAGGTGGCCTGCGGTATCACCCAGACAAACGAGCGGACGCATGAGATCATCCGCGACAACCTCACGCGTTCCGCCATGTATGGGGGCCACATCGCGGGGGTCGGGCCGCGCTATTGCCCTTCGATCGAGGACAAGGTCGTCCGTTTCGCCGAGAAGACCTCTCACCAGATTTTCCTTGAACCGGAAGGGCTTGAGAGCCATCAGGTCTATCCCAACGGCATCTCGACCTCTCTTCCGGCCGATGTGCAGGAGGCCTATGTGCATTCCATCGCCGGGCTGGAGCAGGCGATGATCCTGCAGCCCGGCTATGCCATCGAGTACGATTACGTCGATCCGCGTGCTCTTGACGCCGACTTGGGGCTGAAAGCGCTCCCGGGCCTCTATCTCGCCGGCCAGATCAACGGCACGACGGGCTACGAGGAGGCCGCGGCGCAAGGGCTGGTGGCGGGCCTGAACGCCGCGCGCCGCGCCACCGATGGGGCGCCGCTGCACTTCACGCGCTCGACCAGCTACATCGGCGTGATGATCGACGACCTGATCACCCATGGGGTGACAGAGCCCTACCGGATGTTCACCTCCCGCGCCGAGTTCCGCCTCTCGCTCCGCGCCGACAATGCCGACCAGCGGCTGACCCCGCTTGGCCGCAAGATCGGCTGCGTGGGCGACGGGCGGTGGAGCGCCTTTTCCACCAAGGCCGATGCGCTGGAGGCGGGCCGGTCCAGGCTGGAGGGCGTGTCGTTGACGGCGCGTGCCATCGCGGGGACCGGCGTCAACCTCAACCCCGAGCGCGAGAGCCGCTCGGCGCTGGAAATGCTGGCGCTGGCGGATGCGGACTTCCCGCAGCTCCTGCAGATTGCGCCCGAGCTGGCCGACATCCCCGAGCCGATCCAGGTTCAGCTGAAGCGCGATGCGCTCTACATGCACTACCTTGAGCGGCAGTCCCGCGACATCGCGGCGCTCCAACGCGACGAGGCGCTGACGATCCCGGCCGGGTTTGACTATGCGCCGATCGAGGGGCTTTCCAACGAGCTCAAGCTCAAGCTCCAGCGGGTTCGCCCTGTCTCCATCGCCCAGGCGGCGCGAATCGAGGGGATGACCCCGGCGGCCCTCCTTCTCCTGACCGCGCGATTGAAGCGCCAGGAGCAGGCGAAGATCGCGTGACCGGGCGGACGGAGCTGCTCCCGGGCCTCGATGTTTCACGTGAAACACGGGAGCGGCTGGAGGCCTTCGCGGCCGACCTCCTGAAATGGACGGCCCGGATCAACCTGATCGCCCCGGGCACGGCAGAGGATGTCTGGCACCGCCATATTCTTGATTCTGCACAGCTCTATTGCCTCGCGCCGGAGAGTTTCAGCCACTGGTCCGACCTTGGCGCCGGCGGCGGCCTCCCCGGTCTCGTGATCGCGGTGCTGGCGGCGGAACTCAATCCCACGGCACGCATCACCCTCGTCGAATCCGACCAACGGAAGGCGACCTTCCTGCGCCAGGCGGCTCGCGCCCTCTCGCTCACGCCCACGATCCACGCCGCACGGGTCGAGTCGCTCCCGCCGCTCGAGGCCGATGTCGTCTCCGCCCGCGCCCTCAAGCCTCTCGCGGAACTCCTGCCGCTCGTCACCCGCCACCTGTCGCCGACCGGCCGCGCGATCCTGCCGAAGGGACGCCGCGCGGAGGAAGAGCTGGCCGCCGCGCCCGGATGGCACTTTGATCTCACCCGAAGCCAAAGTAAGACGGATCCCGACGCGACCCTCCTGACCCTCGAAAGGATCACCCGTGGCTGAGCCCGGCGCCCGCATCATCGCCATCGCCAACCAGAAGGGCGGCGTCGGCAAGACGACGACGGCGATCAACCTCGGCGCGGGCCTTGCCGAGCACGGGCTAAAGGTGCTCCTCGTCGACCTCGACCCCCAGGGCAACGCCTCCACCGGCCTCGGTATCGAGCGCGACGACCGGCCCGTCACCACCTACGATTTGCTGGCTGGAGACGCCGATCTCGCCGCCGCCACCCGCCCGACGAGCTTCGCGAATCTCTCGATCGTTCCGGCGACAACGGACCTCTCCTCCGCCGATATCGACCTGATAAACAATGAAAAACGGATGCGCCTGTTGCGCGGGGCCCTCCGCACTGACTCGCCCTACGACATCATCCTGATCGATTGCCCTCCCGCGCTCAGCCTTCTCACCCTCAACGCCCTCGTCGCGGCCGACGCGCTGCTCGTGCCCCTGCAGGCGGAATTCTACGCCCTTGAGGGCCTCTCCCAGCTCATGCTGACGGTCCGCGAGCTCCGCGCCGGGCCGAACCCGGACCTCCGCATCGCCGGCGTCGTCCTCACCATGGTCGACCGCCGCAACAACCTTGCGAGCCAGGTCGAGGAGGACGCGCGGGAGAACCTCGGAGACCTTGTCTTCGACACCGTCATCCCGCGCAACGTCCGCCTCTCCGAGGCGCCGTCCTTCGCGCGCCCCGTGCTCGATTACGACACCAATTCGACGGGCGCCTTCGCCTACCGCGCCCTTGCCGCCGAACTGATCGCCCGCAACGCGGGGAAGGAGGGCTGATGGCCGACAAATCCGATAGCGCTCCGAAGCCGAAGACCCGCGGGCTCGGCCGCGGCCTCTCCGCCCTCATGGCCGATGTCACCCCGGCGACGCCCGAGGCGCCGAAGCGCCCCGACACACATCTGCCGATCGAGCGCATCCGCCCCAATCCCGATCAGCCGCGCCGCCATTTCGACGAGGCCGAGCTCAAGGAGCTCGCCGATTCCGTCACCCGTCGCGGCGTGATCCAGCCGATCATCGTTCGCCCCGATCCGACCCATCCGGGAGATTACCAGATCGTCGCCGGCGAGCGCCGCTGGCGCGCCTCGCAGCTCGCCCGGCTGCACGAGATGCCCGTGCTGATCCGCGATTATTCGGAAACCGATGTTCTCGAGATCGCCATCATCGAGAACATCCAGCGCGCCAATCTCAACCCCGTCGACGAGGCTGCCGGCTACCGCGCCCTGATGGACCGCTTCGGCCATACGCAGGAGCAGCTGGCGACGGCTTTAGGCAAATCGCGCCCCTATATCGCCAATCTCCTCCGCCTCCTGGCGCTGCCGGATGATGTGCAGGGCTACCTGACCGACGGCTCGCTCAGCGCCGGCCACGGCCGCTGCCTGGTCGGGCATCCCGAGGCCTCGGCCCTCGCCAAGCGCATTCTGCAGGGCGGCCTCTCGGTCCGCGCCACGGAAAAGCTGGTGAAGCAGGGCCTCAGCCCCAAGCCGCGCCAGCCGCGCCCGAGCGCCGAGAAGGATGCCGACACGCGGGCGCTTGAGGCCGAACTTGCGGCGCAGCTCAAGATGGGCGTCAGCATTACCCACAAGCCGGGCGGCGAGGGCGGCACCTTGGCGCTCCACTACCGCGATCTCGACCAGCTCGACGATCTGCTGCGTGCCCTCGGCGGCTAGGCGAGAAGCTTCCGCAGCACAGCATTCAGCACCGGCCGCCCCTCCGGCGTGGCACGCAGCCGCTCGCCCGCCTCCAGCATGCCGATGTCAACCAAGCCGTTGATTTTAGGATGTAAATCCCCGCCTCCGAGCGCCTCCGCCCGCCGCCACTCGACGCCCTCGTACAGCCGCAGCCCCATCATCAGAAGCTCCTCCAGCCGCTCCCGGCCCCCGAGCGCCTCGCGAGACGCCTCCCCGCGCCCGGCCTCCGCAGCGGCGAGCCAAGCCCCCGGCTGCAGCGCCGTCTCCGTCGCCCAGCGCGTGCCATCCAGCGTCAGCCGCCCATGCGCCCCGGGCCCGACACCGACCCAGTCGCCGCTCCGCCAGTAAATGAGGTTGTGCCGGCTCTCCGCCCCCGGCCCGGCGTGGTTCGACACCTCATAGGCCGCCATCCCGGCCGCCGCCGTCAGCGCCTGGGTGACATCCCACATCTCGTCCGCCGCGTCCTCTCCGGGGAGCCCGCGCAGCTTGCCCGCCCGCGCCCGCGCCCCGAAGGCCGTCCCGTCCTCGATGGTCAGCTGGTAGAGCGACAGGTGGTCGACGGCGAGCTCCAGCGCCCGGCCGAGCTCCGCCTCCCAGGCCGCCACATCCTGCCCCTGCCGCGCATAGATGAGATCGAAGGAGACCCGCCCGAACAGCTCCCGCGCCATCGCGAAAGCTTCCATCGCCTCGGCAGCCGAATGCAGCCGCCCCAGCGCCTTCAGATCCGCATCGTTCAACGCCTGCACGCCCATCGACAGGCGGTTCACCCCCGCCGCCCGATAGCCCTCGAACCGCGCCGCCTCGGCGGAGGTCGGGTTCGCCTCCAGCGTCACCTCGATGTCATTGGCGAAGTCCCATTGCCCGCGCGCCGCCTCGATCACCCGCGCCACGACCTCGGGCTGCATCAGGCTCGGCGTGCCGCCACCGAAGAAGATCGAGCCGAACACCCGCCGGCCCGTCTCCGCGCCGTAGCGGGCGATCTCCGCCTCGAAGGCATCGGCCCAGCGCCCCTGGTCGACGGCGCTCACCACATGGGAATTGAAGTCGCAATAAGGGCATTTCGCCTGGCAGAACGGCCAGTGCACATAGAGCCCGAAACCGCCCTCAGGCCCCAAAGCAGCCCTCCACCAGCGCCTTCACCGCCTTCGCCCGATGCGAGATGCGGTTCTTCTCCGCCGGGTCCATCTCGCCGAAGGTCATCTCATGGCCCTCCGGCTGGAAGATAGGGTCATAGCCATGACCTTCGGCGCCGCGCATCGGCCAGACGAGGCGCCCTGGCATCCTTCCCTCGAAGACCTCCTCATGGCCGTCCGGCCAGGCCAGCACCAGCGTGCAGCAGAAGGCCGCACGCCTCGGCTCCGGCGCGCCGATCCGCTCCAGCTCCTCCCAGGTCCGCGTCATCGCCTGCACGAAGTCGCGGCCCCCCGGCGTCTCCGCCCAATCGGCGGTGTGCACGCCCGGCGCGCCGCCGAGCGCCTCGACTTCGATCCCGGAATCGTCCGCCAGCGCCGGCAACCCCGTCGCCGCCACCGCGGCTCGCGCCTTGATGCGAGCATTGCCGACGAAACTCTCCTCACTCTCCTCGGGCTCCGGGAGCCCGTGATCGGCGTTGGAGCTCACCTCCACCCCGAACGGCGCCAGCAGCGCCCGCATCTCGGCCAGCTTGCCGGCGTTATGCGTGGCGATCAGCAGCCGCTCGCCCTCAAATCTACGCATTCTCCACCGCCGCGAGCTGCGCCTTCATCAAATCACCACAGCCCTTCTCGGCGAGGTCCAAGAGCTCGCCCATCTGCGCCCGCGTGAAGGTCGACCCCTCGGCGCTCATCTGCACCTCCACCAGCTTCTCGCCGCAGAGGATGAAATTGCCATCGACCCCCGCCTCGGAATCCTCCGGGTAGTCGAGGTCGAGCACCGGCTGGCCGGCGTAGATCCCGCAGCTCACCGCGCTCACCGGCACCTCCAGCGGATCGGCCGTCACCAGCCCCGCCTTCATCAGCTTGTTCACCGCCAGCCGCAGCGCCACCCAGCCGCCGGTGATCGAGGCGCAGCGCGTCCCGCCATCGGCCTGGATCACGTCGCAATCCACCACGATCTGCCGCTCGCCCAGGGCCACCCGGTCGACCCCGGCGCGGAGCGACCGGCCGATCAGCCGCTGGATCTCCTGCGTGCGCCCGCCCTGCGAGGTCTTCGCCTCGCGCCGCATCCGCGTGTTCGTCGCGCGTGGGAGCATGCCGTATTCCGCCGTGACCCAGCCGAGCCCGGACCCCTTGAGGAACGGCGGCGCCTTCTCCTCCAGCGTCGCGGTGCAGATCACCTGCGTCCGCCCCACCTTGATGAGGCAGGAGCCCTCCGCATGCGCATTCACCCCCGTCTCGATGGAAATGTCCCTCAATTCGTCGTTCGCACGGCCGGACGGACGCATGGCTCTCTCCTCTTTGTTCAGCCGGCGGGATACGCTCCGCCTGCCCGAAAACCAACCCTCATTGACGCCGCCGCAGCCTCGGGCTTAATGTCCCCGGTCCCGCCCCGGCCCCCGGCAAGAGAGCCCATGCAGGAAACGAGCCCGAATATTCAGGATCTCTCCGACCGCTCGCGCGAAGTCTTTCGCCGCGTGGTGGAGGCCTATCTCGAGACCGGCGCCCCCGTCGGCTCGCGCTCGCTGACCCGCGCGATGAGCGAGCCGGTGAGCGCGGCCACGATCCGCAACACCATGCAGGATCTCGAATATCTCGGCCTTCTCGGCTCGCCCCATGTCTCCGCCGGCCGGATGCCGACCGAGGCGGGGCTCCGCCTCTTCGTCGACGGGCTCCTCGAGGTCTCCGACCTCGCGGGGGAGGAACGCGAGCTCCTCGACGGCGCGGCGGCCACCGAATCCGAGGTGCCGGCGCTCCTTGACCGTGTGGGCGCGGCGCTCTCCGGCCTCACGCGCGGCGCCTCGCTGGTGCTGGCGCCGAAGCACGAGGCGCCGATCCGCCATGTGGAGTTCCTCTCGCTCGCGCCCGACCGGGCGCTGGTGGTCATCGTCTTCGCCGATGGCCATGTCGAGAACCGGCTCTTCACCCCGCCCCCCGGCCAGACGGCGGCGTCGCTCCGCGAGGCGGCGAATTTCGTCTCCGCCATCGCCGAGGGGCGCGGCCTTTCCGAACTCCGCACGGTCATGACCCGCGAGATCGCCAACCGGAGGCAGGAGATCGATTCGCTCGCCGCCAGCCTCGTCGAATCCGGCCTCGCCTCCTGGGCGGTCGCCGATGGCGAGCCCGACCGGCTGATCGTGCGCGGCCGCGGCAACCTGCTAGGCGGCGACGGCACCGAGGCCGATCTGGAGCGCATCCGCCTGCTCTTCGACGATCTCGAACGCAAGCGCGACATTGCCTCGTTTCTGGAGCTTGCCGAGGGCGGCGAGGGGGTACGGATCTTCATCGGCTCCGAAAACAAGCTCTTTTCACTTTCGGGTAGCTCTCTGGTGGTTTCTCCCTATATGAACGCCGACCGAAAGATCATCGGTGCCGTCGGCATCATCGGCCCGACGCGGCTCAACTACGGCCGCATCGTGCCCATCGTCGATTATACGGCCCAGCTCGTCGGACGCCTGCTGTCCGGCCGGACCTGAGGAAACCAAGAGGACGACATGTCGAGCAAGAACCCCGAGCCGCAAAGCCTCGACGATCTGGCTGCGGAGGCCGAGGCCATCGAGGCCGAACAGGCCGAGATCGACGCGGCCCGCGCCGAAGGCGAACAGGCAAGCCCCGATTTCGAGGCGGTGATCGCCGAGCGCGACGCCTACAAGGACCGCTTCGTCCGGGCCCTCGCCGATGCCGAGAACGCCCGCAAGCGCGCCGACCGCTCGCGACGCGAGGGCGAGGCCTATGGCGCCTCCCGCCTCGCCGGCGACCTGCTGCCGATCTACGACAACCTCTCCCGCGCCCTCGACGCGGTGGGAGAGGAGCTGAAGAAGGACCATGCGCCCTTGGTGGAAGGCATCGAGCTGACCATGCGGGCGCTGCTCGACACCTTCTCCAAGCACGGCATCGTGCAGATCATCCCCGAAGTCGGCGAGCGCTTCGACCCCAAGATGCACGAGGCCATGTTCGAGGCCCCGGTGCCCGGCACCAAGGCCGGCGACATCATCCAGGTGATGGCGAGCGGCTTCACGCTGCAAGGCCGGCTCCTCCGCGCCGCGCAGGTGGGTGTGTCCTCGACCCCGGCGAACTGAGCCTGGCGGAGAGGCCGGGGGGCCAGCCCCCCGGACCCCCCTCGAGGTATTTATGGCCAGATGAAAGGGGGAGGGGCGTCTCGGCGCCCTCCCTCCCTTCTTGCCCGTGGGACGAGCCGCGGGCCGGCCCGTAGGCCGGGCTTCAGCCCGGCCCCTCCGGCCCCTCTAAAGCAACCCCTTCAACCGATAGACCAGCTCCAACGCCTCGCGCGGGCTGAGCTCGTCCGGCAGCACCTCCTTTAGCGCCGCCTCCACCTCGGAGACTTTCGCCACAGGCTTGGGCGCCGGAGCATGGGCGGCGGCAAACAAGGGCAGGTCGTCGATCAGCGCGGCCGAGGCGCCGCCCTCGCGCTCGCCCTCCTCGAGCGCCTGCAGCACCTCCCGCGCCCGCGCCACCGCCGCCTCGGGCAGGCCGGCCAGCCTGGCCACCTGCACGCCGTAGGAGCTTTCCGCCGCGCCTTCCCGCACCTCGTGCAGGAAGATCACGTCGCCCTCCCATTCGCGCACCGCGACATGGGCGTTCTCCACCCCGCTGAGCCGCTGCGCCAGCGCGGCAAGCTCATGATAATGCGTCGCAAAGATCGCCCGGCAGCGGTTGACGGCCTGGAGGTGCTCCAAGACAGCCCAGGCGATCGACAGCCCGTCCCAGGTCGCCGTGCCCCGGCCGATTTCGTCGAGGATCACCAGCGCCCGGTCATCCGCCTGATGGAGGATCGCCGCCGTCTCCACCATCTCGACCATGAAGGTCGAGCGGCCGCGCGCGAGGTCGTCGGAGGCCCCCACGCGCGAGAATATCTGCGAGACCAGCCCGATCCGCGCCGCCTCCGCCGGCACCCAGGCGCCGATCTGCGCGAGGATGGCGATGAGGGCGTTCTGGCGGAGGAAGGTCGACTTGCCGGCCATGTTCGGCCCGGTCAGCAGCCAGATGGCGCTGTCCGACAGCCCGCAATCGTTCGCCACGAAGGGCTTGCCCTCGCGCCGCAGCGCCTCGGCCACCACCGGGTGGCGGCCGGCGGTGATCTCGAAGGCGCGGCTGTCTTCCAGCACCGGGCGCGCCCAGTCCTCGGCCGCCGCCAGCTCGGCGAGCCCGGCGGCGAGGTCGATCTCCGCCAGCGCTCTCGCGAGGGCGCCGAGCGGGCCGGCCTCGGCGAGGATGGCGCCGGTCAGCTCGGAGAAGATCCGCTTCTCGATCTCCAGCGCCCGGGCGCCGGCGTTGAGGATGCGGCTCTCCAGCTCGTTCAGCTCCAGCGTCGTGAACCGCACCTGGCTGGCGGTGGTCTGGCGGTGGATGAAGGTCTCGGGCAGGGCGCGGAGCTTGGCCTCATGCGTGGCCGTGACCTCGATGAAATAGCCCAAGACGTTGTTATGCTTGATCTTCAGCGAGCCGACGCCCGAGAGCTCGACATAGCGCGCCTGCATCCCGGCGATGACACCGCGCCCCTCGTCGCGGAGCGTCCGGGCCTCGTCGAGCTCCGCATCATGGCCGGCCGCGACGAAGCCGCCGTCCCGCGCCAGGAGGGGCGGCTCGGCGACCAGCGCGGCGTCCAGCAGCTCCGTCAGGTCCTCGAGCCCCGTCAGCGCGCCCGCCGCCTCCCCCAGCAGCTCCGGCAGGGTTTCGGGAGCCAGCCGCTCGGCCAGCCGCCCGGCCTCTGCCACCGAATCGCGGATGGCGGCCATGTCGCGGGGGCCGGCGCGGCCGAGGGCGAGGCGGGAGAGCGCGCGGTCGACGTCATGCACCGCGCGGAGCTGGCTCCGGAGGTCACGGCGGAGCGCGCCGCCCTCCACCAGCGCCGTCACCGCCGCCTGCCGGTCCCCGATCAGCGCGAGGTCGCAGGAGGGGGCGGCGAGCCGCCGCTCCAGCAGCCGCGCGCCGGCGGCCGTGACACTCCGGTCGATGCAGGCGAGGAGCGAGCCGGCCCGGCCGCCGCCCGCCGCATGGGTCAGCTCCAGCGAGCGCCGCGTCGCCGCGTCGATCTGCATCATGCTCCCGGCCCGCTCGCGCTGCGGCGGGCGGAGAAGCGGCATCTGCCCGCGCTGCGTCAGGTCGAGATACTCGGCCAGCGCCGCCATGGCGGAGACCTCGGCGCGGGTGAAGGCCCCGAAGCCCTCCAGCGAGCCGACGTTCCACAGCCCCGCGAGCCGCCGCTCGCCGGCAGTGGAATCGAAGGTGCCGCGGTGAACGGGGGTCAGCGCCGCCCCCGCCTCCGCCACCAAAGCGGCATAGGGCGCCTCCGCCCCCTCGGCCATCAGCACCTCGCGGGGGCCGAGCCGGGCGAGCTCCGGCGCGAGCCGCGAGGCAGGGCAGGTGGTGACCCAGAAGCCGCCCGTCGACATGTCGACCCAGGCGAGCGCTCCCTCGTCGCGGATCTCGGCGTAAGCGGCGAGGAAGTTGTGGCGGCGCGCATCGAGCAGCGCCTCTTCCGAGAGCGTCCCCGGCGTGACCAGCCGAACCACGTCGCGTTTCACGACCGCCTTGTAGCCGCGCTTCTTGGCCTCCGCCGGGTCCTCCATCTGCTCGGCGATGGCGACGCGGAAGCCCTTGCGGATGAGCTGGAGGAGGTAGCCCTCGGCGGCATGGACGGGCACGCCGCACATCGGGATGTCCTCGCCCAGATGCTTGCCGCGTTTGGTCAGCGCGATGTCGAGCGCCTCCGCCGCGGCGAGGGCGTCGTCGAAGAACATCTCGTAGAAATCGCCCATCCGGTAGAAGAGGAGCGCGCCGGGCTGGCTCTCCTTGATCTCCAGATATTGCGCCATCATCGGCGTGGCGCCGTCCGCGGCCATGCCTGCCCCCTCGTGGTTGAGGCGGCAGACTAGGGCGGGGGCGGCCCGGGCGAAAGGGGGTGGGCGAAAGGGGGGCCGGGCTGAAGCCCGGCCTACTTGGCCTTCGCCTTGCCCGCCGCGAGCGCCTGGCCGAGGGCGGCGAAATGCTGCGCGGTGTCGGGCCCCTTCCTCGCGAAGAACGCCTCGAGCGGCTGGTGCGTGGCGATGGCGGCGTCGATCTCGGGGTCGGAGCCCTTGGCATAGAGCCCCGCCTGGATCATCAGCTCCGCCCGGTCATAGGCGCCGAGCCGGGCGCGGGCCTCGCCGATCAGGAGGTTCTCGGCATCGCTTGCCGCATCCGGCAGCGAGCGCGAAACGGAGCGCAGCACGTCCACCGCCGGGAAGCGGCCGCGCTCGGCGATGGCCCGGTCGAGCACGACATGGCCGTCGAGTACGCCGCGGAGCATGTCGGCCACCGGCTCTTCCATGTCGGAGCCTGCGACGAGCACGGAATAGATGGCGGTGATGTCGCCCTCCTCCTCCACCCCCGGGCCGGCGCGTTCGCAGAGCGCCGCGATGGCGCCGCCGGTGGAGGGCGGAAAGCCGCGGAGCCCCGCCGATTCCCCCGACGAGACCGCGAGCTCCCGATGCGCCTCGGCGAAGCGGGTGACGCTGTCGAGGAGAAGGAGCACCTGGCAGCCCTCGGCGCGGAAGTGCTCGGCCACCGCCGTCGCCGCCAGCGCGCAGCGGCGGCGCACCTGCGGGGCGCGGTCGGAGGTGGCGGCGACGACGACCGAGCGCGCCATGCCCTCCGGCCCGAGCACCGCCTCGACGAAATGCCTGAGCTCCCGCCCGCGCTCGCCGACGAGGCCGATGACGACGACCTCCGCCTCGATGTTGCGGGCGAGCCCGGCGAGCAGCGTCGACTTGCCGACGCCGGAGCCGGCGAAAAGCCCGACGCGCTGGCCGCGCACCAGCGGCAGGAGCGTGTCGAAAAGCGCGAAGCCGGTCGCCATGCGGCTGCCGAGCGCCCGCCGTTCGGCCGGGGCGGGGGGCGCGGCGGCGAGCTTGCGCTCGGCGGTGCCGGGCAGAAGCGGCCGGCCGTCGAGCGGCCGGCCGTCCGGGTCCACCACCCGGCCGATCCAGGAATCGTCGGGCGCGAAGGAGGGCGGCGGGCAGAGCCGCACCGGGGTGCCGGTGCCGACGCCCTCCGTCGAGCCCTCCGCCAGCAGCAGCACCTCGCCGTTCGAGACGCGGATCACCTCCGCCGGGATGCCGGCGGGGATGCCGGGGCTCAGGATCTCCACCCGGTCGCCCAGCCGCGCCTTGTCGGCGAGCCCTCCCGCGATCAGCCGGCCGCCGGCGATCTCGGTGATGGCGCCGAGCGGCCGGGTCAGCCGGGCGCGGCCGACGGCGGCGGCCATGCGCCCGAAAAGGGGCGATTCGCCGGGGTGGACGGGATGGCGCGGCGGGCTCCTGCGGGGGGCGCCGGGGGCCGAGGGGCTGTCGAAGAGGCTGTTCGTCGGGGGTGGCATCGCGGGCTTCTCCTCGCTGGGTCTGGGTCTGGGGCTGGGTCCGGCTCCTGGTCCGGGGCAATTTCCGGGGTGGGACACACGCGACCTTAAGGAATCGCGCTTAATCAGCCGTTGAGCATGATCGAGGGAGAAGCCCCGATGTTTGACCAACTGACCGTTTTCCGCATGGCGGAATCGATGGCCCGCCACGCCGGGCAGCGCACGGCGCTCGCCGCGCGCAACCTCGCCAATGCCGATACGCCCGGCTACCGCGCCCAGGCGCTGCCGAGCTTCGCCGATCTGGCGGACGAAGGCGCGCTCAGCGAACCGGGGATGCGCACCACCCGCACCGGCCATATCGCCGGCAGCGGCGCCACGGCGCTCGCCCGCATCGAACGGGCGGAGGCGCAGACCTCGCCCAACGGCAATTCCGTCTCGATCGAGGAAGAGATGGTGCGCGCCGTCGATGCCGAGCGCGAGCATGGCCGCGCGCTGACCGTCTACCGCCATTCGATGCAGGTGCTGCGCACCGTCATCGGCAGCTGAGGAGGCGCCCGATGCCCGATTTCTCCGAAAGCCTCGCCGTCACCGCCTCGGCCATGCGCGCCCAGGCGATGCGCCTGCGCCTGACCTCCGAGAATGTCGCGAATGCCGACACGCCCGGCTACCACCGCAAGACGACCTCGTTCCGCGCCGAGGTCGAGGGCGGCCGCGCGACGGGCATGATCGAGACCGGCCCCGTCCGGCTCGACCAGTCGCCGCTCGCGGTCGAATACGACCCCGGCCACCCGCTCGCGGATGCCGACGGCAATGTCGAGGGGTCGAACGTCAACCTCCTGATGGAGGTGGCCGACGCCCGCGAGGCCAGCCGCTCGTACGAGGCCAATCTCAAGATGTTCGAACAGATCCGCTCGATGTCGAGCGAGCTGATGAACCTGCTGCGGCGCCGCTGACCGGCGCCCGGTGCCTGACCACCCACCCCCGAGGAAGAAGGAGGGACCAGAATGGAACTCTCAGCCGTTGCCCGCCAGTACGAGGCCGCCCGCTCGGCCGCCGAGCCGCAACCCGGCGGCGCCGCCGGGCTCGCCGGCACCGCCGCCGAGGATTTCGCCGCGACGCTCCGCGCGGGCGAGCAGATGGCCATCGGCACGATGACCGGCGGCGCCGACCCGCATGCGCTGGTGCAGGCGCTGGCGCAGACCGAGCTCGCCGTCGAGGCGGCGGTGGCCGTGCGCAACAAGGTGGTGGAGGCCTATCAGGAAATCCTCCGCATGCCGGTCTGAGGCCGGAACATGGACCCGTCGCTCTTCTACGACACGTTCCGCGCCGCCCTGCGCGTCGCCGTGGTGATCTCGCTGCCCATCCTCGTGGTGGCGCTGGTCACCGGGCTCGCCATCGGGCTCTTCCAGGCGCTGACCTCCGTGCAGGAGATGACGCTGACCTTCGTGCCCAAGCTCGCCGCCATCGTCGCGATCTTCTGGCTGAGCATGGGCTTCATGACCGAGACGCTGCGCAGCCTCTGGCTGGACACGCTCGTGCCGCTGATCGCCGCAACCTGAGGAGCCACCGGAATGGACAATGCCATCTACGCCGGGCTGACCCGGCAGGCGGGGCTGATGCACGAGATGCAGAGCATCGCCAACAACATCGCCAATTCCGCCACCACCGGCTACCGCGCCGAGGGGATGATCTTCTCGGAATTCGTGGCGCTGACCGGGCAGGGTGAGCCCTCGCTGTCGATGGGGCTCGGCGATGTCCGCCGGCTGTCGGTCGCCCAGGGCGCGCTCACCCAGACGGGCGGCGCCTTCGACCTCGCCGTCGAGGGGCCGGGCTATTTCGTCGTCGCGACGCCGCAGGGCGAGCGGCTGACCCGCGCCGGTGCCTTCAGCCCCAGCGCCAACGGCGATCTGGTGACGCCCGAGGGCTATGGTGTGCTCGATGCCGGCGGCGCCCCGGTCTTCGTGCCGCAGGGCGCGGGGCCGGTGGCCATCGCCGCCGACGGCACGATCTCGGCCGGCGGGCAGCCCATAGGCCAGATCGGCCTCGTCCGCCCGCTCGACCCCGGCGCCATGCAGCGCAGCGACGGCGTGCTCTTCGAGGCCGCCGCCGGGTGGGAGCCGGAGCCCGAGGGCCGCATGGTCCAGGGCTTCCTCGAGCAGAGCAACGTCAACCCGCTCCTTGAAGTGGCGCGGATGATCGAGGTGCAGCGCGCCTACGAGCTGGGCCAGGGCCTCGCCGAGCGCGAGGACCAGCGCATCCGCGACACCATCGAAACCGTCAGAAGCTAGGAGAGAGCCATGCGCGCCCTTCAGATCGCCGCCGCCGGCATGTCGGCCCAGCAGACCCGCGTCGAGGTGATCTCGAACAACCTCGCGAACATGTCGACCACCGGCTACAAGCCACGCCGCGCCGAATTCGCCGACCTGCATTACCAGCAGGTCGCCCGGCCCGGCACGATCTCCTCCGCCGACGGCACGGTGCTGCCGACCGGGGTGCAGCTCGGGCTCGGCGTGCGCGCGTCATCCGTCGCGCAGATCCTCGGGCAGGGGGTGCTTTCCGCCACCGGCGGCGATCTCGACGTCGCCATCGAGGGCGATGGCTACCTCGAGGTGACGCTGCCCGACGGCCGCGCCGCCTATACCCGCGACGGCGCGCTGAAGATGACAGGCGACGGGCTCATCGTCACCTCCGACGGCTTCCCCGTCGCGCCCGACATCACCGTGCCCGCCGATGCGCGCTCGCTCTCCATCAATGCCGATGGCGAGGTCTATGCCTATTTCGGCGACCGGGTGAATGCGCAGCTCATCGGCCAGTTCACCCTCACCGGCTTTTCCAACCCGCGGGGGCTGGAGGCCATGGGCTCCAACCTCTTCACCGAGACGGAGGCCTCGGGCCCGCCGCTCGGCGGCACCCCGGGGGACGAGGGGCTGGGCGTCCTCCGCCAGGGCTATCTGGAGGACAGCGCCGTAGATGCCGTCCGCGAGGTGACCGACCTGATCGAGGCGCAGCGCGGCTACGAACTCAACTCCAAGGTCATCTCCGCCGCCGACCAGATGCTCGGCGCCATGGTGCAGGTGCGCTGATGCGGGGGCTGGCTCTTCTGGCGGCGCTCGCCGCCCCGCCGGCCGCGGCCGACATCATGGTGGCCGCGCGCACCATGCCGGCGCAGACGCTGCTCGGCCCCGGCGATGTCACCGCCGCCGAGGGCGAGATGCCGGGCGTCGCCGCGACGCCGGGCGAGGTCGTCGGCCTCGAGAGCCGCGTCGCGCTCTATGCCGGCCGGCCGATCCGGCTCGCCGATCTCGGCCCGCCGGCCATCGTCGAGCGCAACCAGATCCTGCCCCTGATCTACAACGCCTCGGGCCTGCGGATCGAGACGGAGGGGCGCGCGCTCGACCGCGCCGGCGTGGGGGAGAGCATCCGCGTGATGAACACCTCCTCCCGCAACACCGTCACGGCGCTGATCGGGGCCGATGGTGCCGCCTATGTCGCCGCCCAGGAGGTGCTCCAGTGAAGATCCTTCCCCTTGCCGCTGCCGCCCTTGCGCTCTCCGCCTGCGAGCGGATGAGCGAGGTCGGCCAGCCGCCGCCCATGACCCCCGTCGCCTTCAGCGACGAGCACATGGCGATGATGCAGCCCGGCCTGCCCATCGAGATGCAGCCCGTCCTCGGCCCGGAAACTCTGACCGCCGCCTCGCTCTGGACGGGCGAGCGCGGCTCGCTTCTCGGCGACCGGCGGGCGATGACCCGCGGCGACATCCTGACGGTGGTGATCGAGATCGACGATTCGGCGAGCTTCAACAACGCCTCCGGCCGCTCCCGCTCCGGCAGCCAGGATCTGGCGATCGACGAGTTCTTCGCGCTGCCGCAGTTCATCGACAACAACGGCGGGCCGAACATGTCGCCGGCCGTCGGGCTTTCCTCCTCCTCCGCCTTCGCGGGGGACGGTTCGGTGACCCGCACCGAGCAGCTCACCCTGCGGGTGGCGGCGACGGTCACGGAGGTGCTGCCGAACGGCGTTCTGCAGATCCAGGGCCGGCAGGAGGTGCGGGTCAACAACGAGATCCGCGAGCTTCTGGTCGACGGCTATGTCCGCCCGGCCGACATCACCCGGCAGAACGAGATCACCTACGACAAGATCGCCGCGGCCCGGATCTCCTACGGGGGGCGGGGGATGATCTCCGACGTGCAGCGGCCGCGCTGGGCGGCCGAGGCGACCGAGCTGATGCTGCCGTTCTGAAGAGGCCCCGATGAAGAAGCTCCTCCTCCCCCTGCTCCTCGCGCTCCTCGGCACCGGCGGCGGTGTCGGCGCGGCGATGTTCCTCTTCCCCTCCGCTGCGGAGGAGGAGGCGCCCGGCCCCTGCGGCGACGTGCCGGCCGAGGGTCACGAGCCCGAGGCGGCGCTGGAGGAGGCGGAGACGGTGGCCGATGCGCCCACCACCAACGAATATGCCAAGATGAACAACCAGTTCGTCATCCCCGTCGTGCGGAACGGCAATGCGGATTCGATGATGCTGCTGTCGCTCTCCATCGAGGTGCCGCCGGGCCAGCAATCGGTGATCTTCGCCCATGAGCCGCGGCTGAGGGACGTGTTCCTGCAGGTGCTTTTCGATCACTCCAATACCGGCGGGTTCGACGGCAACTTCACCGAGGCGGCCACCATGCGGAACCTGCGCGACGCGCTCCGCGCCGCCGGGCGGGCGGTGCTGGGCGAGGTGGTGATCGACGTGCTGGTGACCGACATCGTGCGCCAGAGGCTTCAGGGCTGAGGGCGGCGCGGGGGGGCAAAATTCTTCTGCGAAGAATTTTGGGCCCGGATGGCGGGCGGCGGGACTGGTTGAGAGTGTGGACCGGGGGGCTGTCTGCCCCCCGTCGCCTTTGGCGACTCCCCCCGAGGATTTGTTTGGAGCAAAGACATGGGGGGTGGGGCGAGGGTGACCTACCGGCCTTCGCGTTCGGCGCGGGTCTCCTGCAGGCGGCTTTCCTCGAGGGCGAGGCGGCGGCCGAGGCGGGAGGCGGCGACGGACTGGCCGAAGAGCTTGGCGAGGCGGGCGCGCTCGACTTCGATCTCGGCGCGCAGGCGCGCCAGCTCCATGTTGAGCGCCGTGATCCGCCGGGCAACCCACGCCTGCCACTTGAGGTCGGCGCCGGTGCGGGTGGCGGGATCGTCGAGCGGCAGGGCCGCGGCGCCGGCCCGGGCGCGGGAAAGCTCGGCAATCTGCGCCTCGAGCGCCGCCTGCTTGCGGCGAAGCACGGCAAGGCGGCCCTGTTCGGCGCGGAAGCGCGCATCGGCCAGCGCCGCCAGCCCGGCCATCTGACCCGACCGGCTCACCATCCGCGCGCCCGCGCCGCCTTGCGCATCCGCTCGGCGAAGCGGATGGCGGCGGCGACGGCCTTGTAATGCTCGCGGCTGATCTCGGCGCCGATCTCGACGGTGGCATGCAGCGCCCGTGCCGTCGGCGGGTCGGCATGGATCGGCACGCCATGCTCGGCCGCGATCTCGCGGATGCGGAAGGCGATCTCGTCCACCCCCTTGGCGACGCAGGTGGGGGCGCGGCCCGACGACCTCTCCCATTTCAGCGCCACGGCGTAATGCTCGGGGTTGACGATGACCACATCGGCCCGCTCCACCTCGATCAGCATCTTGTTGAGCGCGATATCAACCGCCTTCTGGCGGCGCTGCTGCTTCATGTGGGGGTCGCCCTCGCTCTCCTTCATCTCGTCGGTCAATTCCTTGCGCGTCATCATCAGCTTGCGGCTGTGTTCGGCGCGCTGGAACATGTAGTCGACGACGCCCAGCGCCAGCGCGACGAGGAGCACGATGAGCATGATGCCGGCGAGGAAATCGCCCAAGAGGAGCGCGATCTGTCCGGGCTCCAGCGCCATCGCCTCCATCATCTGCGGCAGCTCGCGGCGGATGTAGAAGCCGAGGATAGCGGAGTAGAGCAGGAGCTTGAGGAAGCTCTTGAGGAACTCGAAGAGCCCCGCCCGGCCGAATTTCTGCTTGAGCTGGCTGAGGGGCGAGATGCGCGAGAGCTTCGGCTGCAGCTTCTGCCCCGAGAAGACCACGGCCTGCTGGGCGAGGAGCGTCAGCAGCACCAGCGCCGCCGGCAGCGCGAACCAGGGCGCGCTGGCGGAGAGCGTGCCGGTGGCCAGAGGCTCCAGCGCCGCCTGGGGCGAGCCGGTGAAGACCAGCGCCGCCAGCTCCGCCGCATGGCCGAGCGCGCCGGAGAGCGTGCCGCCGAGCGACGTGAGGCTGGCGCCGCCGAAGACCGAGGCGGCGAGCAGGATGCCGCCGTAGCCGGCGGCGGTGGCGAGGTCGGTGGATTTGGGGATGTCGCCCTTGCGGCGCGCGTCGTCGAGCTTGCGCTGGGAGGGCGCGAATTCCTTCTCGGCCGAGTCGTCGTCTTCGCCGCTCATGGCGCGAAGGGCGCGCCCATGAAGGCGAAGAGCGCGTCTGTCCAGAGCGAGAGGAGGAGCGGCGCGGCGGCGAGGAGCAGGATCAGCCCGCCCGCGGTGGCGGCGGGCGCGCCGACGAGGGTCACCATGAGCTGCGGCATGGCCCGGTTGATGACGCCGAGCGTCACCTGATAGGCGAGCCCGGCGAGGACGAAGGGGGCGGAGAGCGAGAAGGCGAGCGCCAGCATCCGCCCGGCCTCGGCGAGGCCGATCTCGGCGACCTCGGCGGGGAGCGGGTAGGCACCCGGGGGCAGCATGTCCCACGAGATCAGCAGGTATTCGGCGAGGCGGATGTGGAGCCCCAGGATCGCCGCCAGCGCCAGGCCCGAGATGACAAGCAGGTGGCCGATGACCGGCTGCGGCTCGCCGCCGGCGCTGGCGCCGAAGATCTGGCTGAGCGAGACCGATTGCGCGGCGATGGTGCCGGCGACCTGCAGGGCGAAGACGAAGAACCTCAGCGCCAGCCCGAAGAGGAGGCCCGCGAGCACCTCGGCCCCCGCGGCGAAGCCCCAGCCGGCGAGGCCGGCGGGGGCGGGCCCGTAGAGGGGGGCGACCAGCGGCAGGCAGATCACCACGAAGGCCAGCGCCAGCGCCGTCTTCACCCGGCCCGGCACCGCCTGGTTGCCGACGAGCGGCAGGAGCCACATGGCGGCGCCGACGCGCAGGAAGACGAGCACGGCGATGGGCAGCCAGCCCTCCGCGAGGCCGAGGAGCGCCGCGAGCTCAGCGCTCCCCAGGGTCACGCCGCCACCAGCCCGACGAGGGCCGGGCGCGCATCCATGCCGATCTCGTCGAAGGAGAGGACGGGGTTGGGGATGCCCTTGGCCATCAGCACGGTCTTGAGGAACCGCCGGCGCCGGGCCGAGGTGACGAGGGCCGGGAAGGTCCCCGTCTCGCCCGCCCGGGCGATGCGGTCGGCGATGCCGTTGGCGAGCTTGTTGAAGGCCTCGGGCGGCAGGGCGACGTCGGAGGAGCCGCGATCGCCGGGGATCTGGTAGGCCGTGAAACACTCCTCCCACTCTGGGGCGAGCTGCACCAGCGGGATGGTGCCGTCCTCGCGGCGGAGCTCGGCGACGAGCTGGAAGCCGAGCCGCTGGCGCACATGCTCGGCGATGAGGTCGGCGGCATTGTGGAGCTGCCGCCCCTCCGCCGCCGCCTCGATGATGAGCGGCAGGTTGCGGATCGACACGCGCTCTTCCAGCAGCAGCCGGAGGACGGAGAGGAGCGTGTCGATCGGCAGCTTCTCGGGGATCAGCTCGTCGATCATGCGCTTGTTCGCCTCAGCGCGGCCGGCATCGGAGAGCGAGACGAGCTCGTCCAGGAGCCGGCGGAGCGCCTTGAGCGTCAGGAGCCGCGGGAAGTTGCGCTTGATGACCTCGAGGAGGTGGGTGGCCAGCACCTCCGGCGGGCTGACGGTCGTCATGCCGGCGAGCTGGGCCTGCTCCTGGTCGGCCTTGGCGATCCAGCGGGCGGGGGCGCCGTAGACGGGCTCCTTGACGTCCTCGCCGGGCAAGGCGCCCTGATCGGGGCCGGAGAGGAGCGCGAGAAAGCGGTCGGGCCGCAGCCCCTCGCGCACCTGCTCGACGCCCTGGATGCGGATCACATAGGTGCCGGGCGGCAGGGCGGCGTTGTCGGTCAGCCGGATCTCGGGGAGGATCACGCCGAAGGCGGTGACGACATGCGCCCGCATGTTGGCGATGCGCGCGTCGAGCCCGGTGGCGGCGTCGAGCACCATCTCCACCAGATCCGGCGCGAATTCCACGTGGATGTCGTCGAGGTCGAGAAGATCGCCGAGCGAGGTCTGCTTCGGCTTCGGCGCGTCATCGGTCGGGGCGGCGGCGGCCGCCACAGCCTCCGCCGCCTGCCGCCGGCTGACGGAGAAGGCGATGCCGCCGAGGAGCGCCGCGCCGATGACGAAGGGCGTGAAGGGCAGGCCGGGGACCAGCGCGAAGAGCAGCATGAGCACGGCGACGGTCCCGAGCGCCGCCGGATGGCGGCCGAGCTGGCTGAGGAGCGCGGTATCCGTCGCGCCGGTGGCGCCGCCGCGGGCGAGGAGCAGGGCGGAGGCGACGGAGATGATGACGGCCGGGATCTGGCTGACGAGCCCGTCGCCGACGGTGAGGATCGAATAGGTCTCGAACGCGCGGGAGAGTGGCATCCCGTGGATGACCACACCGGCGATGAGGCCGACGACGAGGTTGAGCGCGGTGATGAGGAGCCCGGCGACGGCATCGCCCTTCACGAATTTCGACGCGCCGTCGAGCGAGCCGAAGAAGGTCGTTTCCTGCTGTTCGCGCTCGCGCCGCGCCTTCGCCTCCTTGTGGTCGATGGCGCCGGCGGACATGTCGGCGTCGATGGCGAGCTGCTTGCCCGGCATCGCGTCGAGCGCGAAGCGGGCGCCGACCTCGGCCATCCGCGCGGCGCCCTTGTTGATAACCACGAAGTTGACGATGAGCAGCACGCCGAAGACGACGAGCCCGAGCATCACCGAGCCGCCCATGACGAAATCGGCAAAGCCTTCGATGACATGGCCGGCGGCGGCGGTGCCGGTATGGCCCTGGCCGATGATGAGCTTGGTGGAGGAGACGTTGAGGCTGAGCCGCAGCATCAGCGAGGCCAAAAGCACGGTGGGGAAGGACGAGAAATCCAGCGGGCGCTGGATGAAGAGCGTCACCGTGAAGATCAGGATGGCCAGCCCGAAGGAGGCGGCGAGGCCGAGGTCGAGCACCATGGGCGGCATGGGCAGGATCATCATGGTGATGATCGCCATCAGCGCCAGCGCCAGGAGGATCGTCGGCTGGAAGATGGTGGTCTTCGGCATGGCTCAGCCCTCCTCGCCGGGACGGGCCGTTGGAATCGCCTGGCGCCGCGAAGGCGCCCCTGTCGCTGATCGCATGTCTGAGACCGCCGCCTTCTGCTGCCGCCCGGATGTCTCCCAGACGCTAGAGGGGCTTGGTTACCATCCGGTAAGGACGGGGCGGCCCGCCCTGACGGGCGGGCCGCCAGGTCTCAGGCCGGTTGCGGCGCGGGGGCGGTGCTGCCGAAGGGGCGGAAGGTCATGGCGACGAGGAAGGCGCCGAGCCCCAGGACGAAGCTGGTGATGTAGAGCCCGCCATAGGTGCCCGTCCGGTCGAAGATCCAGCCGCCGACCACGGGGCCGATGGCCATGCCGAGCCCGCCGCCGAGCCCGGTGCCGCCCATGATCGTGCCCATCATCCGCATCGGGAAGTTCTCGCGCACGAGGACGGAATAGAGCGGCATGATGCCGGCATAGATGAAGCCGAAGATCGCGGCGACGGTGTAGAAGGCCCAGAGCTCGCGCACGAAGAAATAGGCCAGCGCCCCGAAGGCCTGGGCGAGGAGCCCGGCCACCAGCACGCGCTTGGCGCCGAGCCGGTCGGCGAGCACGCCGAAGCCGATGCGCCCGCCCATGCCGGCGAGGCCCTCGATGGAATAGATCGACACGGCCGCGACCGCGGCGATGCCGCAGAGCTGGGCATAGCTCACCGTGTGGAAGATCGGCCCGGCATGGGTGGCGCAGCAGAGGAAGTTCGTCAGCACCAGCACGATGAACTGCGGCGAGCGCAGCGCCTGCCGGACGCTCATGCCGGCGGAGGCGAGGGCGGGCATCGGGACGAGCCCCGCTCCCCCGCCCGCTTCCGGCGCCGGATCCATCTCCGGCTGCGGCGGCGGGCGGCGGATGAGCAGGCTGAGCGGCAGCGTCACCCCGGCGACGATCGCCGCCATGATCGCGAGCACGCCGCGCCAGTCGTGGCTTTCCGCCAGCCAGGCGGCGAGCGGCGACATGGTGACGGGCGCCAGCCCCATGCCGGCGGAGACGAGCGAGACGGCGAGGCCCCGCTGCGTCTGGAACCATCCCATGATCGTCGCCATCATCGGTGCGAAGAAGGCGCCGACGCCGGTGCCGGCGAAGATCCCGAAGGCGATCTGGAAGACCGGCAGCGAGGGCGCCGCCGAGGCGCCCCAGAGCGCGGCGGAGAAGAGCACCGCCCCGGCCATCACCGCCACGCGCGTCCCGAACCGGTCGGAGATCGCGCCCCAGAGCATCGAGGTCAGCGCCATTGCGAGGAAGGCGAAGGTCATCGCCGCCGAGATGCCGGTGCGCGACCAGCCGGTCGCCTCCGACATCGGCAGGAGCAGCACGGGCAGCGCGAAGAGCGAGCCCATGGCGATGCAGCCCATCACGCCGCCCACTGCGACCATGACCCATCTGTACGGTGATTGTTCCACGCGCAATCTCCACGCTGATTCCGTTCATGTTGATATCAACATTAACGGCGCCGAGCAAGCAGCCGGTTGCCCCCCGGGGGCGAAGCCCGATATGGCTCTGCAACCAGCCGGGAGGAGGTCTGACATGGCGAAACCGCGTTTCACGCGCGAGGATGCGCTCGCGTTCCACATGGAGCCGTCGCCCGGCAAGTGGGAGGTGTCGGCCACCGTGCCGATGACCACGCAGCGCGACCTGTCCCTCGCCTATTCCCCGGGCGTCGCCATCCCCTGTGAAGAGATCGCCGCCAATCCCGAGGCGGCCTATGATTACACGAACAAGGGCAACCTCGTCGCCGTGATCTCGAACGGCACCGCCGTCCTCGGGCTGGGGAACCTCGGGGCGCTGGCCTCCAAGCCGGTGATGGAAGGCAAGTCGGTGCTCTTCAAGCGCTTCGCCGACATCAACTCCATCGACCTCGAGCTCGATACGGAAGACCCGGATGCCTTCTGCGAGGCCGTCCGGCTGATGGGGCCGAGCTTCGGCGGCATCAACCTCGAGGACATCAAGGCGCCCGAGTGCTTCATCATCGAGCAGCGCCTGAAGGAAGAGATGGACATCCCCGTCTTCCATGACGACCAGCATGGCACGGCGGTGATCTGCGCGGCGGGGCTGATCAACGCGCTGCACCTCTCCGGCAAGAAGATCGAAGACGTGCGCATCGTCCTCAACGGCGCCGGCGCGGCGGGGATCGCCTGCCTGGAGCTGCTGAAGTCCATGGGGGCCCAGCCGCAGAACTGCATCATGTGCGACACCAAGGGGGTGATCTGGCAGGGCCGCACCGAGGGCATGAACCAGTGGAAGAGCGCCCATGCCGTGGTGACGGAGGCGCGGAGCCTCTCGGATGCGATGAAGGGGGCCGACGTCTTCCTCGGCGTCTCCGCCAAGGGGGCGGTGACGAAGGAGATGGTGGCCTCCATGGCGCCCGATCCGGTGATCTTCGCCATGGCGAACCCCGACCCCGAGATCACGCCGGAGGAGGCGCACGAGGTGCGCCCCGATGCCATCGTCGCCACCGGCCGGTCGGATTATCCCAACCAGGTCAACAACGTGCTCGGCTTCCCCTATCTCTTCCGCGGCGCGCTCGACATCCATGCCCGCGCCATCAACGACGACATGAAGATCGCCTGTGCCCAGGCGCTGGCGGCGCTGGCGCGGGAGGATGTGCCCGACCAGGTGGCGCTGGCCTATGGCCGCAACCTGACCTTCGGGCGGGATTACATCATCCCGACGCCCTTCGACCCGCGGCTGATCCACAAGATCCCGCCCGCCGTGGCGCGGGCCGGCATGGCGACCGGCGTCGCCCGCCGGCCGATCGAGGATATGGAGGCCTATGAGCAGGCGCTGATGGCGCGGATGGACCCGACGGCCTCGGTGCTGCGCGGGCTCTATGCCCGGGCCCGGGCGGCGCAGGCGAAGATCATCTTCGCCGAGGGCGACGACCCGCGCGTGCTGCGCGCCGCGGTGGCCTTCCAGCGCTCCGGCCTCGGCCGGGCGGTGGTCGTCGGCCGGCAGGCGGATGTGGAGGAGAAGCTCGGCGCCGCCGGATTAGGCGATGCGCTGGGCGAACTCGAGATCACCAACGCCGCGCGGACCGAGCATTTCGAGACCTACAAGGGCTTCCTCTACGACCGCCTGCAGCGGAAGGGATTCGATGCGCAGGACATCCACCGCCTCGCGGCGCGCGACCGGCATGTCTTCGCGGCGCTGATGCTGGCGCATGGCCATGGCGACGGCATGGTCACCGGCGCGACCCGCAAGAGCGCGCATGTGCTCGAGCTCATCAACCACGTCTTCGACGCCGGCCCGCATGACGGCGCCGTCGGCGTCAGCGCGGTGATGCACAAGGGCCGCATCGTGCTGATCGCCGACACGCTCGTGCATGAATGGCCGGAGGAGGAGGACCTCGCCGACATCGCCGAGCGCGGCGCCGCTGTGGCGCGCCACCTCGGGCTGGTGCCGCGCGTGGCCTTCGTCAGCTTCTCGACCTTCGGCTATCCGGTCTCGGAGCGTTCGGCGAAGATGCACCGCGCGCCTGTGGTGCTCGAGGGTCGGGGCGTCGACTTCGAATTCGAGGGCGAGATGGCCGTCGACGTGGCGCTGAACGCCCGCTCGGCGGAGAACTACCCGTTCTCGCGGCTGACCGGCCCGGCCAATGTGCTTGTGGTGCCGGCGCGGCACTCCGCCTCGATCTCGGTCAAGCTTATGCAGGAGATGGCCGGCGCGACGGTGATCGGGCCCATCCTCACCGGCGTCGACCGGCCGATCCAGATCTGCTCGACGGTCTCGACGGTGAACGACATCATGAACATGGCGGTCATGGCGGCGGTGAAGGTGGGCTGACGGCGGGCCCGGGTGGAGAGGCTGGGGGGCCGTCTGCCCCCCAGCCCCCCCGAAGGGTGTTTGGAAAGGGGCAGGGGCAGGGTGACGATCTTCAATCTCGGCTCGATCAATGTCGATCACGTCTACCGCGTGCCGCATATCCCGGCGCCGGGGGAGACGCTGGCCTCGCTCGATTACAGCCAGGGGCTCGGCGGCAAGGGCGCGAACCTCTCGGTCGCCGTGGCAAAGGCGGGAGCGGCGGTGGTGCATATCGGCGCCGTGGGGGCGGGGGCCGAGCGGGTCATGGCGGAGCTGGAGGGCCATGGCGTGGCTTTGGGCCATGTGGCGCGGCGCGAGGGGCCGACGGGCCATGCCATCATCAATGTGGACGCGGCGGGCGAGAATGCCATCGTGCTCCTCCCCGGCGCCAACATGAGCCTCACCGAGGCGGAGGTGACGGCGGCGCTGGCGGGGGCCGGGGCCGGCGACATCTTCGTCACCCAGAACGAGACCAACCTGCAGGCTGAGGCGGCGCGCGCCGCGAAGGAGGCCGGGCTGAAGGTCTGCTACTGCGCGGCGCCCTTCGACGCGGCGGCGGTCGAGGCGATGCTGCCCCATGCGGACCTTCTCATCCTCAACGCAGTCGAGGCCGGGCAATTGCAGGAGGCGACCGGCAAGGCACCCGGGGGCCTTGGCGTGGCGGATGTCGTCGTCACGCGCGGGGCGGAGGGGGTGACCTGGCACGGGGCCGGGGCCGGGCCGGGGGGCGCGCGGAATTTCGCGGCCATCAAGGTCTCCGCCGTCGATACGACGGGGGCGGGAGACACTTTCGCGGGCTACCTGCTGGCCGGGCTTGAAGAGGGGATGGAGATGCCGGAGGCGATCTCGCTCGCTCTCCGCGCCGCGGCGCTGAAGGTCACACGGGCCGGGGCCGCCGCCGGCATCCCGCATCGCGCCGAAGTGGACGCAACGCTCTGATGCGGACGGGCTGGCGCTTTCCGCCGCCGTGCCTATCTTGAGCGTGAACCAACCTGTCAGGGAGGCGCAAATGCACCCCAGATCCCTCATCGCCGCGCTGGCTTTGCCCGCGCTCACGGCCCTTGCGGCCCCTGCCGCCGCGCAGGAGGGCGATGCCGCGAACGGCGAATCGCTCTTCGGCCGGCAATGCGTGGCCTGCCATGTCGTGGTCAACGACGCGGGCGAGACGCTGGCCGGCCGCAATGCGCGCACCGGCCCCAATCTCTATGCCATCGACCAGCGGCCGATCGCCGGGATCGAGGATTTCCGCTATGGCGATTCGATCGTGGATCTCGCCGCCGCCGGCGGGGAGGGCGCGCCCTGGACGGCGGAGCTGTTCATTCCCTACGTCCAGGATCCGACCGGCTTCCTCCGCGAGCATCTAGAGGATCGTCAGGCCCGCTCGAAGATGGCCTATCAGGTGCGCAGTGCCCAGGATGCCGCTGATATCTGGGCCTATCTCGTGAGCCTCTCGCCCGAGTGAGGCTTGCGCCGCCCGGGCGCTGGCCCGAAGACTGGCGGCATGACCGAGACAAGCACACACGCCTCTGAAGAGGACGCCCGCAACGAGACCCTGCAGCTCTGGCTGAACGGCCGCGTCGTGCCGAAGGCCGAGGCGCTCGTCTCGATCTACGATTCCGGCTTCATGCTGGGCGACGGCGTCTGGGAGGGGCTCAGGCTCTACCACGGGCGCTGGGCCTTCCTCGATGAGCATCTCGCCCGGCTCTTCGAGGCGGCGAAGGCCATCGACCTCGACATCGGCATGAGTGCCGACGCGCTGGCGGCGGCGCTGGACGAGACCCGCGCCGCCAACGGCATGCAGACCGATGCCCATGCCCGGCTGATGGTGACCCGAGGCGTCAAGCACCGGCCCTTCCAGCACCCCGCCCTCTCCCGCTCCGGCCCGACGGTCGCGATCATCATGGAGCATTCGAAACCCGCCATCGGCCGGCCGATCCGGCTTGCCACCGTGCCGCATTTCCGCGGCCTGCCGATGAGCCAGGATCCGAAGCTCAACTCCCATTCCAAGCTCAACTGCATCCTCGCCTGCATCGCCGCCGAGAAGGCGGGGGCGGACGAGGCGCTGATGCTCGACGTGCATGGCTTCGTGAACACCACCAACGCCTGCAACTTCTTCATCGTCCGCCGCGGCGAGGTTTGGACCTCGACGGGCGATTATTGCATGAACGGCATCACGCGCCGGAAGGTCATCGAGCTCTGCCGCGCGAACGGCATCCCGGTCTTCGAGCGCAACTTCTCGCTGGTGGACACCTATGGCGCCGACGAGGCCTTCCTCACCGGCACCTTCGGGGCGCAGACCCCGGTGAGCGAGATCGACGGGCGGCGGATCGGCGAGGGGGGCCTCGGCCCGGTGACGGAGCGCATCCGCGCGCTCTACAAGGAGCTGGTCGGCGCATGAGGATCGCCATGTGGTCCGGCCCGCGGAACCTCTCCACCGCCATGATGTACAGCTTCGCCGCCCGCGGCGATTGCGCGGTGGTGGACGAGCCCTTCTACGGCGCCTGGCTGAAGGCCGGCGGCGCGCAGCATCCGATGCGCGAGGAGATCCTCGCCGACATGGAAACGGACGCAGAGGCCGTTGCCGCCGCTTGCATCGCGCCGATCCCCGGAGGGCTGCCGCATCTCTACCTCAAGCTCATGCCGCACCACATGGCCGAGGGCTTCCCCTTCGGCTGGTCGGAGGAATGCACCCATGTGCATCTCATCCGCCATCCGGCGCGGGTGGTGGCGAGCTACGGGGCGCGGCGCGACCTGCCGGAGCTGGAGGAGCTCGGCTATAGCCAGCAGTTCGACATCTACCGGCGGCTGCCCGGCCCGGTGATCGACAGCGCCGACATCCGCGCCGATCCGGCGGGCGCGCTGGGGCGGCTTTGCGCCGAAATCGGGCTGCCCTATACCGATGCGATGCTCCACTGGCCCGCGGGCGGGCGAAAGGAGGATGGTATCTGGGCGAAGCACTGGTACGCTGGGGTCCATGCCTCGACCGGATTTGCCGGTCCCGAGGGGCCGCTCCCCGAACTCGACGGACGGGCGGGGGCCCTGGTGGAAGAGGCGATGCCTTTTTACACAGCCCTTGCCGAGGCCCGATTGAAATGAATGAGCACCCCGACGGCCTTGAGGGCCTGGGTCACCTTCCGGACATCCTGGACGAATTGAACGCCGACCGCCGCCGCGCCCTCATGCGCATGGGGCTGATCGCCGGGCTGGGCGTGGTCTTCGACCTCGCGCTGGTGCTGTTCCTGTCCGGGAATGCGGCGATCCTCTTCGTCATCATCGCCTTCGCGCCCGGCTGGGTGCTCGTCGCGGTGCTGGTTGCGGGGCTGAACTTCCGCGCCCGGCGCGCCCGCAAGGTCATGCCGCTCCTCGCCGCGGCGGCGGGAATGCATCATTCCTGGGGAACGACGCCGGCGGCCCGGCTGGAGGAGGCGCTCGTCCTGCCGCCCGGCGGCGACACCAAGGTGCAGGACGACGGGCTGAGCGGAAAGCTAGGAGACATCAGCTTCACCTCGCACGACCTGCGCCTGATGACGACGGGCAAGAACAGCCGCTCGCTCTTCAACGGCATCGTCCTGGGGATCGAGCCGGTGACGGGCGGCGCCATGTATCTGCGCGTGCATGTGCCGGAGTTCGGCGGCGGCCGGGCGGGGCAATGGGCGCATGACCGGATGGCGCCGACGCCCCGGGGGTGGCTGCAATCCGGCACCGTCGAGCTCCGCCGGGGGACGCAGGCGATCCTACATCCGGCGCTGGAGCCGCCGCATTTCGACGTGGCCGCCGCCGCGCAGGCCGTCGAGGCGGTGCTGCCCGACAAGGCGCAGATCTTCCGCATCCGCCAGGGCAAGGAGCGGGCGGATATCGCCATCACGCTGACGGGCGGGCTCTTCGACCTCGGCGGGCTCTTCACCTCCGAAGAGAAGGTGCGCGAGAAGATGGACGACGCGCTGGCCGCCATGGCCCTGCCCGCCAAGGTGGCAGACGCCTGGACGGCGGGGCAGCCGGCATGAGCGGGGGCGAGGCGGCAGATCCGCTCTCGGCGGTCCCCGAGCTTCTGGAGGGGCTGCGTGCCGAACGGCGCAAGCTCCTGCGGTGGCTGGGCCTGGCCGCGGCGGGCACGGCGCTCGTTTCGGTCGCGCTCTTCGTTCTGATGGGGACGGAAGCGACGCCGATCGTGGCGGTCCTCCTCATCGCGTTCGGCATCTATGTGGCGCTCAGCGATTCGCGGCTCCGCTATGCGCGCACGCACCGGCTTGCGCCCCGGCTCGCGGCGGCGCTGGGGCTTCGCCACAGCCAGACGCGGGCGGACGTGCCGCTCTTTCAGTCGCGCGGGCTCGTGCCGAAGAACGCCGCCACGGTGCCGCTCGACGATTGCATCTCGGGCGAGCTCGGCGGCGTCAGCTATGCCGGGTATGACTTGCATCTGAAATCCGGCGGCGAGAACAAGTCGACGCTGTTCCACGGCATCATCGTCACGCTCTCGCCGGTGGGGCCGGGCGCGGCCTTCGTCGCCGAAGGCCCGGCCAGCGCCCTGCCGCCGGGACTGATCGGCAGCCTCATGGCCCGGATGAGCTCTCGCCCCGAGGGCATGGAGGAGGCCGGCGAGATGGAGCTGGACGGTCGCCCGCTGCCGATCCTGACGCCGGGCGGCGCCGAGCCCGGCTTCGATGTCGCGGCGGCGGTGCGCGCCGTCGCGGCCGAACTACCCGAGGAGGCGGCGTTCTTCCGCGCCCATCAGGCCGAGGGGGAGGCGACGATCGCCATCGTGCTTCACGGCGGGCTCATCGACCTCGGCGGCATTCTCGCCAGCGAGGCGGCGCTCGCCCGGCGGATGGATTCCGCCCTTGTCCGCATGGGGCTGCCGGCCAAGATCGCCGGCGCCTGGACCTCGGCTCAGCTGCCGAGGTAGCCGGCGAGGCCGGGCGGCGGGTTGTCCAGCAGCAGGCCGGTCGCGGCGGGCGGCAGGGCGCGGCCGTCTTCCACCACGATGATCTGCGCGGCGATGGCGCGGGCATCCGCCGGGTCGTGGGTGACCATCAGCAGCGTCCGCCCTGCGGCGTGGAGCGTCTCGTCCACCAGGGCCAGCATCTCCTGCTTCAGCCCGGGCCCGAGGGCGGCGAAGGGCTCGTCCATCAGGATCAGCGGCTTGTCGGACAGAAGCACGCGGGCCAGCGCCGCGCGGCTCCGCTGCCCGCCGGAAACCTCGGCGGGCCGGCGCTTGCCGAGATCGGCAAGGCCGGTGCGGGCGAGGGCATCCGCGACCTCGGCGGAGCCCGCGTGTTTCAGCGAGGGGCCGAGGGCCAGCCCGACATTCTCGGCGAGGGTCAGATGCGGGAAGAGGTTATGCTCTTGAAAGAGCATGGAGACCGGCCGCTCCGTCGGGGGCAGGGCGGTGATGTCCCGCCCCTGCCAGAGGATTCGCCCGGCGGCCGGCGCCAGGAAGCCGGCGATGCCGCCGAGGAGCGTCGACTTGCCGCCGCCGGAGGCGCCCATGACCGCATGGGTCTGTCCCGCCGGGACGGCGAGATCGGCGCCGAGGCGGAAGCTCCCCTGCACGAGGGTCACGCCCTCCAGTGTCAGCCCGTCAGGCCCGGACATCGCGGCCTCCCCTGTCGAAGATCCAGAACATGCCGAAGGCGAGGAGCACGAGAAGCAGCCCCGCCCCCGCCGCCTCCCCCATCCGGTAGGCGCCCATCGCGCGCGACATGGCGAGCGGCAGGGTCTGCTGCTCCTGGCTGGCGAAAAGCGCGATGACGCCGAGGTCGCCCATCGCCATGGCGGCGATCAGCCCGGCGGCGAAGCCGATGGGGCCGCGCGCGAGCGGCACCAGCATCAGCCGCCAGCGACGGAGGCCGCCGAGGCCGAGCTGGTCGGCCAGCCTGCCGTAATCCGCCTCCACCTGCGCCAGCGCGGGGCGGAGGATGCGGTAGGCGAAGGGCAGGGCGACGAGCGCGTTGACGAGCACCGTGGCCGGCAGCGCCAGCGCCTCGGGCCGGATCACGCGGAAGAGGATGATGAAGATCCCCGTCCCCGTCACCAGCGAGGAGGCGGAGAGCGGCAGCGCCGCCGCGACCTCCGCCAGGCGGCCGCCGGCCCTTGCCATCACCAGCGCCATGGCCATCGCCAGCGCCGTCGCCGCGAGCGCCACGACAATCGAGCGGAGCGCAGCCCACCAGATTGTCGGCGGTAGATCAAATATCCATGTCGCGCCAGAGGCGACAACCGCCGCGAGCGGTAGCGCCAAGAAGAGCCCGGCGAGGCCGATCACCCCGGCATCCAGCCAGAGCGGGCCCGGCGGCAGCCGCGCCTGCAGGCCGAGCCCCGGCGCCGCCACCGGCGCCAGCGCCGCGCGCCCGGCGAGCCCGAGCGCCGCGAGGCAGACGGCGCATTGCGCTACCGCCATCAGCGCCGCCTTGCCGAGGTCGAACTCGAAGCGCAGCGCCTGGTAGATGGCGAGTTCCATCGTCGTCGCGCGCGGCCCCCCGCCGAGGGTCAGCGCCACCGCGAAGGAGGTGAGGCAGATGAGGAAGATCAGCAGTGCCGCCCCCGGCAGCCGCTGCCGCAGCATCGGCCATTCCAGAAAGCGGAAGCGCGGCAGGCTCAGCGCCTCCGCCAGCCGCCAGTGCTCGCCGGGGATGGCGGCATAGCCGGAGAGCAGCATCCGGCAGGCCAGCGGCAGGTTGAAGAACACATGGGCGAGGATCACCCCCTGCGGCCCGTAGATCGAGAGCGGCGGCAGGCCGAGCGGCGCCAGCGCCGCGTTGATCCAGCCGTTCCGCCCGAAGATGGCCACCAGCCCGAAGATCGCGACGATCACCGGCAGGATGAACGGTGCCCCGATGAGCGAGAGGAACGCCTTTCGCCCCGGAAAGCGCCGGCGCATCAGCGCCCGCGCCAGCGGCACGGCCAGCGCGCAGGACAGGGCGGCCGAGGCCGCCGCCTGCCAAAGCGTGAAGCGGAAGGCCGCCCAGTCGCCGGGCGTCGGCATCCCGGCCCGGCCGGCCCACAGGCCGACGGCGGCAAGCGGCCCCAGCACGAGTGCCAGGGCCGCAAGCGCCATCGCCGCGCCTAGCGCGCGAGAGCGGTGCGCCATGCCTCGATGGCCGCGTCACGCCGCGCCGCCGCCTCTTCGGGGGAGTAGAGCAGCGAGGTCTCGGGCGTCACCAGCCCGTCCCACCCCGCGCCGAGCCCGCCTTCGGGCATCGTGACCGGATACATCCAGTTGGTCTCGGGGATCACAGACTGGAAGCCCTCGGTCAGCATGAAGGCCAGGAAGGCGTCGGCCAGCTCCGGCACGTCGGTCGCCGCGAGCTTGCCGGCCACTTCGACCTGCATGTAGTGGCCTTCCTCGAACGCCATCGCCGCCTTGGTCTCGTCGCCCTCGGCCACGATGTGATAGGCCGGCGAGGTCGTGTAGGAGAGCGCGGCATCCGCCTCGCCCTCGGTGAAAAGGCCATAGGCCTCCGACCAGCCGGGCGTGACGGTCAGGATGTTGTCGGCCAGCGCCGCCCAGATCTCCGGCGCCTCGTCGCCATAGGCGGCCTCGACCCAGTAGACGAGCCCGAGCCCGGGGGTGGAGGAGCGGGGGTCCTCGATGACCACCTGCAGGTCGCTCTCGGCCAGCTCGCGGAAGCTGGTCGGGAAGTCGTCGCCCACATTGCCGACAAAGGCGAACCAGCCCCAGTCATAGGGCAGGAACAAGGGGTCGTCCCAGGCGACCGGCATGTCGAGCTCGGGCGTGACCCCGTGCGGCGCGAAGAGCCCCGTCTCCGCCGCGGCGGCGATGAGGTTCGTGTCGAGCCCGAGCACGATGTCGGCCTCCGAACGCGCGCCTTCCAGCCGGATGCGGCTGAGAAGCGCGGCGCCCTCGCCGAACGCCTCGAAGGAGACGGTGCAGCCGCACTTCTCCTCGAAGGCGGCGGCGATGACCGGGCCGGGGCCGTAATCGGTGACAAAGCTGTCATAGGTGTAGATCGTCAGTTCGGGCGTCTGGGCCAGGGCCGCCGAAGCAGCCAGGCTCAGCCCCGATGCGAGTGCGACGCGCATGGCGTTCTCCTCTCATGCGGGGCGGAAAGACGGCATGAGAGCATTGCGCTCCAACCTTCCCTCCGCCGGGTCTAACCGGTTCAGGTTCAACGGGTTCGCGGGTCACCGCATCTCAGCCAGGCATCGCAGCCTGGAACCCCGAGGTGCGGCGGAAGATAGGGAAGAGCCCGGCGGGCGCAAGGGGATTCCCCTTTGCGCCGGGCGCAGGGCTGGCCTAGAGATGGCGCGGTTTTCCGGGAGCCCTGTCATGAGCCTCAACAGCTACGGCCATCTCTTCCGCGTCACGACCTGGGGCGAGAGCCACGGGCCGGCGCTCGGCGCCGTGGTCGACGGCTGCCCCCCCGGCGTGCCGCTGACGGAGGCCGACATCCAGCCCTGGCTGGACGCCCGCCGCCCCGGCCAGTCGAAGCACACCACGCAGCGGAAGGAGCCCGACGCGGTCGAGATCCTCTCCGGCACCTATGAGGGGGTGACGACGGGGACGCCGATCTCCCTCATGATCCGCAACACCGACCAGCGGTCGAAGGATTATTCCGAGATCTCCCGCCAGTTCCGCCCCGGCCATGCCGACCTGACCTATCATCTGAAATACGGCGTTCGCGATCCGCGCGGCGGCGGGCGCTCGTCGGCCCGCGAGACGGCCGCCCGGGTCGCCGCCGGCGGCGTGGCGCGCGCCGCGCTGGGCATGCTGGCGCCGGAGCTGAAGATCACCGGCTACATGGTGCAGATGGGCGAGAAGCACATCGACCGGGCGCGCTTCGACGCGGCGGAGATCGGCCGCAACGACTTCTGGTGCCCTGACCCCGGCGTGGTGGAGGAGTGGGCCGCCTATCTCGACCACCTCCGCAAGGACGACCACAATTCCGTCGGCGCCGTGATCGAGGTCGTGGCGGAGGGCGTGCCCCCCGGCCTCGGCGCGCCGGTCTACGGCAAGCTCGACACCGAGCTGGCGGCAGCGATGATGAGCATCAACGCCGTGAAGGGCGTCGAGATCGGCGCCGGCATGGGCGCGGCGGCGCTCACCGGGCGCGAGAATGCCGACGAGCTCTTCTGGGGCGAGAACGAGGGGCTTTCGTTTAGCTCCAATCATGCGGGCGGGATTCTCGGCGGCATCTCCTCCGGCCAGCCGGTGGTGGTGCGCTTCGCGGTGAAGCCGACCTCCTCGATCCTCTCGCCCCGCCGCTCGATCGACGTGGAGGGCAACCCGGTGGAGCTCATCACCAAGGGCCGCCACGACCCCTGCGTCGGCATCCGCGCCGTGCCGGTCGGCGAGGCGATGATGGCGGCCGTGCTCCTCGATCACCTGCTGCTCGACCGGGGGCAGACCGGCGGGGTCCGGGGGCGGATCGGCTGAGGCGGGGAGCGGAAACCTCATGGTTTCCGCCTCCGGTCTCCATAGGGAAATCGGCGCCCGGAGCAGCGGCCACGGTGCCGCGCAGGGCGAGCGCCGGCCCGGGGGGTGGCGCTCCTGACTGTTCCGCAGGGCACTTTATGGTGCAGCTACCTCCTCGCCCACAGCGATGCGCTGCCCCTCGGGAGCGCCAGCCCGCGGGACGGGCCGGCGCTCGCCCTGCGCCGTTCCGGCGCGTACCGGGCGGGGCACAGCTCCAACCGTCGCACCAGGCGTAGGGTGGGTTTTAAACCCACCGTATTCATCCCCCCATCTGCTTCAGATAATCGTTCAACAGCCCCACCCGCCGGGGCCGGAAGCTCTCGCCCGTCCGCTCGGCCGCCGCCACCTGGTGCAGGTTGAAGCGGCGGAACCCCTCCCTCAGGCAGCACCAGGCGAGGAGCTGGTGGCGATCCTCGGTGAAGACGAGCCCGAGCGGGTAGACGACCCGCTCCGTCTCCGCCCCGGCCCGGTCGGTATAGCGCATGTGCACCGCCTCCTCGTCCCAGGCCGCTTCGCGGAGGAGCGCCATCCAGGGCGGTGCCGCGGGGCGCTCGAAATAGCGGTAGGCGTGGAGCACGTTGTGCATGGCCTGGCGCTGCACCCGCTCGGGCAGGGTGGCGACGATCTTGGCGAGGGCGCGCTCCGCCGCCTCCGCCAGCGCCGCGTCGCCCCAGGAGCGGATCTCGGCGAGGCCGAGCGCCAAGGCCTCGACCTCCAGCCGGTCGAACATCTGCGGCGGCAGGGCCGGATCCTCGGTCAGCGTGTAGCCATAGCCCGCCTCGCCCTCGATCCGCGCCCCGGCGGCGCGGAGGGCGGCGATGTCGCGGTAGAGCGTCCGCTCCGAAAGCCCCAGCTCCTCCGCCAGACGCGCGGCTGTCACCGGCGGGCGAAGCCGGCGCATCAGGTCGAGGAGGCGGAGAAGGCGATCTGCGCGGGCCATGGGTGCTCCTGTCAGGTTCTGACAGGGGCCAAGGAGCATGGTGGCGCCAGCTTCACAAGGCTTTCACCGGCGCCCGTCCACGGGCCCTCGATCAGGAGACCCACGTTGATCACCCTCTACCACTCCCCCCGCTCGCGCTCGACGCGGGTCGTCGCCCTTGCCCATGCGCTCGGCGCGCTGGACCGCATCGATCTGAAGATCGTCGCCATCCGCCGGCAGGATGGCACCGGCGGCGCCGATCCGGCGAATCCGCATCCCGACGGCAAGGTGCCGCTTCTCGTCGAAGACGGCATCGCCACCTGGGAATCGGGCGCCATCATGCTCCGCCTGACGGAGCTCTTCCCCGAGGCCGGGCTCGGCGTCGGCGAGGGGCCGGAGCGCGGGCGCTTCCTGTCGTGGATGCATTGGTACGGCTCGGTCTTCGAGCCGGTCTATCTGGCGCAGGTCGACGGGGTCACCGATCGCGGCGCCATCCATGCCGCCATCCGCGGCGTGCCGGAGGCGGTGGCGCGGCTGCAGGCCGCGCTCGCCGAGGGGCCCTGGCTGATGGGCGAGCAGCTGACCGCGGCGGATTTCATCGTCGCCTCCACCTATCTGTGGTTCCCCGAGGCGACGCCGGACGTGGCGAAGGAATGGGTCGCCCGGGTTGCGGCGCTACCGGCCTTTCAATGGGCCGTGGCCCATGACGAAGAGCTGATGGCCGCCGCCTAGCGGCGCGGCATCGCGGGGGCGGCGGTGGCCGCCTCCGCCTCCGCCACGCGGGGCGGGGCCTTCGAGAGCTGCACGGCGAGGATGCCGGCGGCGATGATGGCAACGCCGATCCCGTCGAGCAGCGTCAGCCGCTCGCCCAGAAGCACGGCCGCGACCGCCACGCCGATGAACGGGTTGAGGAAGTGGAAGGCCGAGGCCTTCACCGTGCCGATGCGCCGCACCAGCAGGAACCAGATCCAGGTCGCCACCAGCCCCGGGAAGATGGTCGTATAGGCGAAGGAGAGCACCAGCGTGGAGCTCCAGGCGATCTCTGCCCCCCGCTCCAGCGCCAGGGCCGGTAGCCCGACGGAGACGGCGCCGACGAGCATCTGCAGGCCGATGACCATCACAAGGTTGCCGGAGCCCGAGGCGCCCTTCACCGCCAGCGTCGCTACCGCCAGCGCCAGCGCGCCGATGACGCAGAGCGCGAGCCCGAGCCCGACGGCGCCGCCCTCGATGCGGGTCGCCATGATCAGGGCCACGCCCGCCATGCCGGCAACGAGGCCGGCCAGCGCCAGCGGCCCCGGCCGGTCGCCCAGCACCACCCAGCCGAGGAAGGCCACGATCAGCGGCATGGCGGAGGCGATGATGGCGGCGACCGAGGCCTCCACCCACTGCATGGCGACGAAGTTGAGCCCGAGATAAAGCGCGTTCTGGCAGATGCCGAAGATCACGATGGCCGTCCACGTCCGCCGGTCGCGGGGCAGGTGCTGGCCGAGCGCCCGCGCCAGCGCGATGGCGATGATCCCGGCGAGCAGGTAGCGCGCCGTCAGCGCGGTGAGCGGCGGCGCGGCGGTGACGATGATGCGGGCCGAGGTGAAGGCCGAGGACCAGAAGAAGGCGAAGGCCAGCCCCATGCCGATTGCGCGAATGTCCATGGGGTCTCCTTCCAGCTCGGCGGGGAGGCTGGAGCCGCAGGCGGGAAAAGTCCATGGGGGCGGCAGGGCAGCCCGGCTGTTCAAAGGAGCGCCTGCGGCGCATTCCATCCCTTGAGGGGGGGGCGCTCGCGCCCCCCGTCGGCCCCTTGAGGGGCCGACTCCCCCCTGAGGATTTCCCTGGAGCAAAGACGGGGGCGGGGGGCCGGGGCCGGGGGGAGGGGGCAGCAGCCGGAATGCAAAAAGGGCTGCCCGAAGGCAGCCCCTTGCACGCGCTGGCCTGACAGGATCAGGCGTTGACGCTGTCTTTCAGAGCCTTGGCGATGGTGACTTTCACCGCCTTGTCGGCTTCCTTCTTCATCTGCTCGCCGGTGGCCGGGTTGCGGACCATGCGCTCGGGGCGCTCGCGGCAGTAGACCTTGCCGATGCCGGGGATCGTCACGGCACCACCGGCGGACACTTCCTTGGTGATGATGTCGGCCAGGGCGTCCAGGGTGGCGCTGGCGGATTTCTTGTCGGACTCGGTCGCCTCGGCCAGCGCGGCGACGAGCTGGGCCTTGGTCATCGGTTTCGCCATGTCGTAGGTCTCCTTCCATCATGCCCGAGGACTTGTGGATAACTCCCACAAGTCGCCCGTCGTTTGGCTATCCACACAACGATTTGTGTAGGGTTGCAAGCCTTTTTCACCCTTATATGCCTTTTTTTATTGGTTTTCCGAGAGGAATGGCCGCGTTGGCACAAACCCGCTCATGGGCCGGGGCGGGTGCTCCCTCACAGAAAGGCCGTCTCCTCGAAGCTGCGGAGCTTCCGGCTGTGGAGCCGTTCCAGCGGCATGTCGCGGAGCCGCTCCATCGCGCGGATGCCGATCATCAGGTGGCGGGCCACCTGGGTCTTGTAGAAGTCGCTGGCCATGCCGGGGAGCTTGAGCTCCCCATGCAGCGGCTTGTCGGAGACGCAGAGCAGCGTGCCGTAGGGCACCCGGAAGCGGAAGCCGTTGGCGGCGATCGTCGCGCTTTCCATGTCGAGCGCTACGGCGCGGGACTGGCTGAGCCTGCGCACCGGGCCGGCATGCTCGCGCAGCTCCCAGTTGCGGTTGTCGAGGCTGGCGACCGTGCCCGTGCGCATGATGCGTTTCAGCTCGTAGCCCTGCAGCTCCGTCACCTCCTCCACCGCGCTTTCGAGCGCGGTCTGGATTTCGGCGAGCGGTGGGATCGGCACCCAGACGGGCAGGTCGTCGTCCAGCACCTTGTCCTCGCGCAGATAGGCGTGGGCGAGGACGAAATCGCCGAGGCGCTGCGAATTCCGCAGGCCGGCGCAATGGCCGACCATCAGCCAGGCATGGGGGCGGAGGACGGCGATATGGTCCGTCGCCGTCTTGGCGTTGGAGGGGCCGACGCCGATGTTGACGAGGCTGATCCCCTGCCCGTCGGCGCGGGTCAGGTGGTAGCTCGGCATCTGCGGCAGCTTGGCGGGCAGGGTGAGCGGCGCGTCGGGCTCGGTGATTTCCTGATAGCCGGGGCCGACGAAGCTCACATAACCGGACTCGGGGTCGGCGAGGGCGGCGCGGGCGAAGGCCTCGAACTCTTCCACATAGAACTGGTAGTTCGTGAAGAGCACGTGGTTCTGGAAATGCGCGGCGCTCGTCGCCGTGTAATGGCTGAGCCGGGCCAGCGAATAGTCGATGCGCTGGGCGGTGAAGGGGGCGAGCGGATGCGCCCCGTCGGGATAGGTGAAGCCCTCGCCGTTGACGATGTCGTCGTGCGTCGTCGTCAGATCAGGCACGTCGAAGAAATCGCGGAGGATGAAGGCGGTCGCCCCCTCCTGCGGCACATTGATCGCGGCATCGTTCGCCACGGCGAAATGCACGGGGATCGGCGTCTCGGAGGGGCCGATGGAGACCGGCAGATGGTGGTTCTGGATCAGGAGCCCGATCTGCTGGCGGAGGTAATTGGCGAAGAGCGTCGGCTGGGTGACGGTCGTCGCATAGGTGCCAGGCTGGCTCACATGGCCGAAGGAGAGGCGGCTGTCCGTCTGCTCGAAGCTGGCGCAGGTGAAGCGGATCTCGGGGTAGAAGGCGCGGGCGCGGGCCTCCGGGCGGCCGGAGGTCAGCGCGGCGCGGAAGCGCCCCTGCAGGAATTCCGTCGCCTCGGCATAGAGCGCGATCAGCCGCTCGACGGCGGCCTCGGCATCGGTGAAGAGCTCGTGGCCCGAAGGCGGCGGCGTCAGGATCGGCAGCGATGCGCCGGTATGGGTATTCATGTCGTTTCCTCGAAAAGCGGCACGAGCTCGAATGTGCGGACATCGACGAGCCCGAGGTCTGAAATGCGCAGCTCGGGGATGACCACGAGCGCGAGCAGCGAATGCTGCATATAGGCGTTGTTGAGCGTGCAGCCGCAGGCGGCCATGGCCCGGCCGAGCGCCTCGGCCCCGGCGGCCACCTCGGCGGCCGGCCGGTCGGACATGAGCCCGGCGATGGGCAGGGGCACGGTGGCGAGCTCTTCGCCATCGCGCCAGATGGTCACGCCGCCGCCGAGCGCGCCGAGATGGTTGGCCGCGGCGGCCATGCTCTCGCGGTCGGTGCCGACGACGATCATGTGGTGGGAATCGTGCGCGACGGTGGAGGCCATGGCCATCCGCCCCTCGTAGCCGAAGCCCTGCACGAAGGCATTGGTGACGCCGCCCGTCCCCCGGTGCCGCTCGACGAGCGCGATCTGGGCGACGGGGCCCTCCGCCTCGACCTTGCCGTCGATGACGGGGAGGTCGGCGGTGAGCGCCTTGGTGGGCGCCTGGTTCTCGACCACGCCGATGACCTTCGCGGTGACGCGGTTGCGGCCCTCGGGGGCCGCGATCTCGAAATCGGCGCGGGCGAGGGTCTTGCCGAGGTGGACGGTGGCCCGGGCCTCCTCCGGCCAGTCCAGATGCGGGCAGTCGGCGAGGAGCGTGCCGCCCTCGGCCACCTTCACGCCCCGCGCCCAGACCGCCTCGATGGGCAGCTCGGTGAGCGAGGAGGTCAGGATCATGTCGGCCCGCCGCCCCGGGGCGATGGAGCCGAGCTCGCGCTCCAGCCCGAAATGGGTCGCCGTGTTCACGGTGGCCATCTGCAGCGCGACCAGCGGGTCGCAGCCGCAGGCGATGGCGTGGCGGACCACACGGTCCATGTGGCCGTCCTTCACCAGCGTGCCGGAATGGCAATCGTCGGTGCAGAGGATGAAGTTGCGCGGGTCGAGCCCCTTCTCGGTGATCGCGGTGATCTGGCTCTCGACATCGTACCAGGCGGAGCCCAGGCGCAGCATCGAGCGCATGCCCTGCCGGGCGCGGGCGACGGCGTCGCTCTCGGCGGTGCCTTCGTGATCGTCCGCCGCGCCGCCGGCCGCATAGGCGTGGAAGGGGATCCCCCGGTCGGGCGAGGCGTAATGGCCGCCGACGGTCTTTCCGGCGCGCATGGTCGCCGCCATCTCGGCCAGCATCTTGGGATCGCCATTCACCACGCCGGGGAAGTTCATCATCTCGCCGAGCCCGATGATGCCCGGCCAGTCCATCGCCTCGGCGACCTCCTCGGCGGTGATCTCGTAGCCCGTCGTCTCGAGCCCCGGGGCGGAGGGCGCGCAGGAGGGCATCTGCGTGAAGATGTTGAGAGGCTGCATCAGCGCCTCGTCATGCATGAGGCGGACGCCTTTGAGCCCCAGGACATTGGCGATCTCGTGCGGATCGGTGAACATCGTCGTGGTGCCATGCGGCGCCACGGCGGCGGCGAATTCCGCCGGGATGAGCATGCCGCTCTCGATATGCATGTGCCCGTCGATGAGGCCCGGGGTCAGGAAACGCCCGCCGGCCTCGACGACCTCGGTCGCCTCGCCGATGCAATGGGAGGCGTCGGGGCCGACATAGGCGAAGCGCCCCTCGGCCACGGCGACCTGCCAGCCGGGCAGGATTTCGCGGGACTGGACGTTGACGAGCGTGAGGTCACGCAGCACCAGATCGGCGGGCGCGCGGCCGGCGGCGATCTCGACAAGGCGGGGGGCGGCATCGGCCCAGGATTTCACATGGGTCTCCATCGCCAAATCTGACAGTATTTACGCGACAGGGGCAAGACGCCCGCGGGAACGACGTTGCGGGGCAGGGGGATTGCCCCCGGCGTAGGGTGGGTTTGTAACCCACCGCCCCCTCTCAACGGGGTGCACCGGTGCTGCGCAGGTCGAGCGCCGGCCCGGGGGGTGGCGCCCCGACGGTTTGTCGGCGCACTTTATGGTGCAACCAACCCCCTCGCTCTCGGGCTGCGCCCGGACCCAGCCAGAGCGCCAGCCCGCGCCCCGGGCGGGGAAAAGGAACGAGCGTTGCGCCGGCGGTGGGTTGGAAAACCACTCTACGGCCGGGGGCACCCCCGACGCCTCCCTCAGAGGTCGAACCGCTTGCGGATCCTGTCGACATGCGTGCCGTCGCGGAGCGGCACGCCCGGGAGGATGTCGTAATCCTCGAAGCCCATGGCCGCGTAATAGCCGAGCCCTTCGGCATTGTCGGCGCGGATGGTCGCGTCGATCACCGCCACGCCCTCGGCGCGGGCGGCCTTGCAGGTCGCCTCGAAGAGCTTCCGCCCGATGCCCTTGCCGGCATGACCCTCGGCCACGAAGCTGGCGATGATCGCCCAGCCCTCGGGGAAGGGGTCGCCGTCGTCCGAGGGCCAGACGAGGGACTGGAAGCCGAGGATCGCCCCCGCCTCTTCCGCGACCGTGCAGGAGATGTTCCGCTCCGGCGCGACGTAATGGCGGGCCATGCGGGCCGCATCGAACGGGGTCTGATGCGCGGTGGTGCCGCCGCGGGCGATGATCCGGTTGATCAGGGCGGCGAGCGGCTCGGCATCGCCGGAGGTGGCGGGGCGGGTCGTGACAGGCATGGGGCTAACGGGGGCTTTTCGGGGAGTTCGGGGGCTTGCGGAAACGTCGGGGCTCAGGCTGCGGCGGTCAGGCTACCGACCTTAGCCAGCGCAGAAAGGTGCGCAAGTCATCTCGCATCGGCCCGGGGCGCAGGCAGAGCCAGTAGCCGAGGCTCGTCTCCTCCGTCTGGTAGAGCGTCACCAGCCGGCCGCTGTCCAGATCGTCCTGCACCAGCCCCATGAAGGCGGCGCCGATGCCGATGCCGTTCTGCACGGCGGCGCCGGCGAGCTCCTCCGTCGGCATGTGGGTGGCCTTGACCTGGCCGATGTCGAAGCCGTGGCGCTTGAAATAGGCGAACTGCTCGGGCCAGTCGTCCTCGACGATCCAGGGTTGCCGCATGAGCTCCTCGATGCTCATCGGCCCTTTCAGCCCCATCTTCGGCGAGGCGACGATGGTGAAATGGGCGGGGACGAGGAGCTCCGTCTCCACCCCCGGCCAGCTTCCGGCGCCGAAGCGGATGGCGATGTCGAAGCGGTCGCGGGTCAGGTCGACGAGGTCCTGGCTCGGCGACATCGAGACGGGGATCTCCGGATGCTCCTTCCAGAACTGCGCCAGCCGCGGCAGCAGCCATTGGGTGGCGAAGCGGGGCGTCAGCGAGACGCGCAGGGGCCCCTCGGCGTCGCGGGCCTTCAGCTCGAGGATCGCGCCCTCGATCCGCTCGAAGCCCTTGGTCAGCGCCGCGGCGAGGGCGGCGCCCTCCTCCGTCAGCGCGATGCCGCGCCCCTCGCGCCGGGCGAGCGGCAGGCCGAGCGTGGTTTCGAGGCTGCGCACCTGTTGGGCGATGGCCGCGTGGGTGACGTTCAGCTCGCGGGCGGCGGCGGTGAAGCCGCGGGTGCGGGCGGCGGCCTCGAAGGCGCGCAGCGCGGCGAGCGGTGGCATGGCGCGCCAATCCATCTGTTAGCCCTCCTTACACATCGGCAATCCTATTGATTCGCTCCACCGGGGCAAGAGCGCCTATCTTCAGGACAAGACGACAGCAAAGGAGACAGAGATGCTTACAATTCTTGGCGAGAGCCTGCTTACCGCCCTCGGCCGCGGCCGGGATACCTCCCATCAGCGCGAGCGCGCCGAGCGCGAGCTGCGCCGTCAGCAGCAGATCCGCGAGCGCGACGAGCGCTACTGGGAGCGGCGCTGGTAGGTCAGCATGCGGCCAGCAGCGCCGCATGGCGGGCGATGTAATCGGCCCGGGCCTCCAGCGGAGGCCGCAGGACGATGGACAGACCCTGATCCACCGAAGAGGGGAGGCGGCCGAAGAAGCGCGTCGCCTCCCTTTCCGTGAAGCCGGCGATGCGCGTGGCTTCCAGCCAGGCGGAGACCTTGTCGGCCCGCTTGATCTTGCGCTTCACCTCCTGCGGCAGCAGCGCCGGCAGGCCGAAGCGCAGATGCACCGCCGCCGTCAGCCGCGCGTCGAGCTCGCCATAGGCCGGGCCGACGGCGGATTTCACCGGCGAGATCATGTCACCGATGACGTATTCCGGCGCATCGTGAAGAAGCGCCGCGAGCCGCCAGCGCACCGGCTCCTTCGGATAGAGCCGGGTGAAGATGTCCTCCACCAGAAGCGAATGCTCGGCGACCGAATAGGGCCAGTCGCCGTGTGTCTGGCCGTTCCAGCGGGCGACAAAGGAGAGGCCATGGGCGATGTCCTCGATCTCGATGTCGAGCGGCGCCGGGTCGAGGAGGTCGAGCCGCCGGCCGGAGAGCATGCGCTGCCAGGCGCGGGGCTGGGTCACGGGCGGCTCCGGCGCGGCTTGCGGATGTCGCGCGACGACCGCGGGCTCACAGCACCGCCCTGTCTTCTTCGAGCGCTCTCAGCATGTCCTCCATCAGCCCGGGGTCGGCGGAATGCACCCGGTTCCACGCCGGAATGAACGGCGATTCGAACGGATTTTCGAGGAAGATCTGACCGGCGCGCATCAGGTTCTCTGCGAAGAGCTCGATGGCGCGCTCCTCCTTGTGGCGGTCGAGCGCCAACCCGTTCATGGTCGCATCCGCGTCGTAGTGCTCGAGGAGGTCCAGCGCCGTCCGGTAATAGGTCGCCTTCAGCGAGCGGAAGATGTTGGGCGTGAAGACCGTGCCGTCGGCCGCCAGCTTGCGGAAGAGCGCCTTGCAGATGTCGGTGGACATCCGGGAGAGCCCGGTGTTGGCGTCGGCCTCGCTGAGGTCCTGGTGCTTGTGGTCGTAATTGTCGGCGATCTCGACCTGGCAGACGCTCTTCGGCGCGAGGTTGCGCCAGGCCTCCGAGAGGATGCCGATCTCCAGCCCCCAGTCGGAGGGGATGCGCAGGTCGGGCAGCATCACCGAGCGCATCGCCATCTCGCCGGAGAGCGGGTAGCGGAAGCCGCGCAGGAAATCGATGTAGTCCCGGTCGCCCACCACCTTCTTCAGCGCGATCAGCAGCGGCGAGACCAAGAGCCGCGTGACGCGGCCGTTCATCTTGCCCTCGCCGATGCGGGGATAGAAGCCTTTCGACATCTGATAGGGCAGGTTGGGGTTGAGCACCGGATAGACCAGCCGCGTGAGCATGTCGCGGTGATAGGTGACGATATCGCAATCGTGGATCGCCACCACGGCGCTGTCGCGGAAGGCCATGTTGTAGCCCAGGCAGGTCCAGACGTTCTTTCCCTTGCCGGGTTCGGAGGGGTAGAGCCCCAGCTCCTTCAGCCGGTCGCCGATGGCGAGCTGGGCGGGGCTGTCGTTCCAGATCACCACGTGGTTGTGGCGGAGGCGCGAAAAGAAATCCGCCGCCTCGCGGTACTGGGCCGTATCCGCCCGGTCGAGCCCGATGATCACCCGGCCGATCCAGGGCAGCTCGTTGAGCTCGTTCACGATATTGCCGATGGCCGGGCTTTCGAGCTCCGAGAAGAGGCACGGCAGGATCAGCGTCACCGGCCGGTCGCGCGACATGGTGCTGATCTCGTGGCTCATCTCCTCCACCCGGCGGGTGGAGAGGTTGTGCAACGTGGCGACGTTGCCGTTCTGGTGGAAATCGGCCAAGGGCGGCTCCTAGTCTGGGATCTCGTGGAGATCGAGAATGCGCGACACCTCGTCCGCCCAGCCGTCCGGCCCCGCGAGGGAGGAGCGGGTGATCCGCCCCGCGCCCTCGCCGGCGAGGAGCGGCAGGGGCGGATGGGCGGGGTTGGCGATGATGATGCCGATGTCGGCGGCCTCCAGCATCTCGGCATCGTTGGGCGCGTCGCCGAGCGCGACGATGGTGTCGCCGAGATCCGGGGCGAGCTCCGCCATCGCCTGAGCCTTGGTGCGCCCGAACGACAGGGTGAGGAACCGTCCCCCGGCGCGGGCGCTGACGCCGCTGGCGGCGAGCGCGGCGAGGAAGGGCTCGCGGCCCTCCTCAGGCCCCTCCCAGAGCCCGGGTTCGGAGAATTGCCTCTGGCGGGCGCGGGCGGCGCCTTCCTCAGGCAGGCCGGTGGCCTCGGCCAGCTCGCCAAGACTCATCGCATGGAAATTGCGGAAATTCTCGCGGCCGGGCGCCGCTTCAAGCGCCTCCACCAGGCGCGCGTGATCCGCGCCGTCCACCGTCTCGGCCCCGGCGGGCAGGATGCCGGCGCCGTTTTCCACCACGGCGGGGCAATGGGCGAAACCGAGCGCCTCCCGGAGCGGAGCCACTTCCGCCGCCGTCTTCGACGTGGCAAGGACGAGCGGCAGGCCGGCGGCTTTCAGCCGCGCCAGCGCCCCGGCGGCGGGGGACCAGTCGTAGCTCTCGTGATCGAGCAGCGTTCCGTCGAGATCGGTGAAGAAGGCAAGTCGGGCCATGCGGCCAGCCTAGCCCGCTTCGCTGCGCTGCGGAACAGCTCCCGGTCACGCCTTCCTAACGAAGTCGGCTCTTGATATGAGCCAAGCGAAATTTCGTCTCAGGAGCGTGCAGAATGGCCGAAGATTACATCATCCGTGACATTGCCCTCGCCGAATACGGTCGCAAGGAGCTCGACATCGCCGAGACGGAGATGCCCGGTCTCATGGCGACGCGTGAGGAATACGGGCAGGCGCAGCCGCTCAAGGGTGCGCGGATCGTCGGCTCGCTGCACATGACCATCCAGACGGCCGTGCTGATCGAGACGCTGGTCGCCCTCGGCGCCGATGTGCGCTGGGCGTCGTGCAACATCTTCTCGACGCAGGATCACGCCGCCGCCGCCATCGCCGCCGCCGGCGTGCCTGTCTTCGCCGTGAAGGGGCAGAGCCTCGAGGAGCATTGGGATTACCTCGACCGCTCCTTCCAGTTCGAAGACGGGCCGAACATGATCCTCGACGACGGCGGGGATGCGACGCTCTACGTGCTGCTCGGCGCCCGCGCCGAGGCGGGAGAAGAGATCATCCCCGTGCCCTCCTCCGAGGAAGAGGCGGTCATCAAGGCGCAGATCGCCAAGCGCATGAAGCAATCGCCCGGCTGGTTCACCAAGGTGCGCGACCAGATCGTCGGCGTCTCGGAAGAGACGACCACGGGCGTCCACCGGCTCTATGACCTGCAGAAGAAGGGCCAGCTGCCCTTCCCGGCGATCAACGTCAACGACTCCGTCACCAAGTCGAAATTCGACAACAAGTACGGCTGCCGCGAGAGCCTGGTCGACGGCATCCGCCGCGCCACCGACGTGATGATGGCCGGCAAGGTCGCCGTGGTCTGCGGCTATGGCGACGTGGGCAAGGGCTCTGCCGCCTCGCTGGCCGGCGCCGGCGCGCGCGTGAAGGTCACCGAGATCGACCCGATCTGCGCCCTGCAGGCCGCCATGGACGGCTTCGAGGTCGTCCGGCTGGAGGATGTGGTGGACAGCGCCGACATCTTCATCACCACCACCGGCAACAAGGACGTCATCCGCATCGAGCACATGCGCGAGATGAAGGACATGGCGATCGTCGGCAACATCGGCCACTTCGACAACGAGATCCAGGTTGCCAACCTGCGCAACCACAAGTGGACGAACATCAAGGAACAGGTGGACATGATCTCGATGCCGTCCGGCAACCGGATCATCCTTCTGTCCGAAGGGCGGCTCTTGAACCTCGGCAATGCCACGGGGCATCCGAGCTTCGTCATGTCGGCGAGCTTCACCAACCAGACGCTGGCGCAGATCGAGCTCTGGACGAAGGGCGACGAGTACAAGCCCGGCGTCTACATCCTGCCGAAGCATCTGGACGAGAAGGTGGCGCGGCTCCATCTCGACCGGATCGGCGTGAAGCTGAGCGAGCTGAGCCCCGAGCAGGCGGATTACATCGGCGTGACGGTCGAAGGGCCGTTCAAGCCGGAGCATTACCGCTACTGAGTTGAGCCCCCGCCCGGTACGCGCCGGCACGGCGCAGGGCGAGCGCCGGCCCGTCCCGCGGGCTGGCGCTCACCCCGCGCGGCGAGGTTGGGCGCGGTTAAGGGGGGGCGGTGGGTTGGAACCCACCCTACGCCAACCTCAGGGCCGGGCACCGATTTCCACATGAAAATTGGAGGCGGAAGCCATATGGGTTCCGCTGGCCCCCACCCCAGTCTCCAGCCAAAGAAAAACCGCCCGGGAGTAGCACTCCCGGGCGGTTCCTTGTCTCAAGCGGTGAGGATCACTCCTCGGCGGGCTCTTCCGCCTTGGATTCCTCGCCCGTCTCCTGGTCGACGACCTTCATCGACAGGCGCACCTTGCCGCGATCGTCGAAGCCGAGCAGCTTGACCCAGACCTCCTGGCCCTCCTTGAGGACGTCGGAGGGGTGGTTCAGCCGGCGGTTCTCGATCTGGCTGACGTGGACGAGCCCGTCGCGCTTGCCGAAGAAGTTCACGAAGGCGCCGAAATCGACGATCTTCACGACCTTGCCCTTGTAGACCTTGCCCTCTTCCGGCTCCGCCACGATCGAATAGATCATGTCGTAGGCCTTTTGGATGGCTTCGCCATCGGGCGAGGCGATCTTGATGACGCCGTCGTCGTTGACGTCGACCTTGGCGCCCGAGACCTCGACGATCTCGCGGATCACCTTGCCGCCCGAGCCGATCACTTCGCGGATCTTGTCGGTCGGGATCTGCATCGTCTCGATGCGCGGCGCGTGGACGGAGAATTCATTCACCGTGTTCAGCGCCTTGGCCATCTCGCCGAGGATGTGCATCCGGCCGGCCTTCGCCTGGGCGAGGGCCTTTTCCATGATCTCCGGCGTGATGCCGGCGACCTTGATGTCCATCTGCAGCGAGGTGATGCCGTTCTCGGTGCCCGCGACCTTGAAGTCCATGTCACCGAGGTGATCCTCGTCGCCGAGGATGTCGGTCAGGATCCCGTAGGAGCCGTCTTCCTCCAGCACCAGGCCCATCGCCACACCGGCGACGGCGGCCTTGAGCGGCACGCCGGCATCCATCATCGACAGCGAGCCGCCGCAGACGGAAGCCATCGAGGAGGAGCCGTTCGACTCGGTGATCTCCGAGACCAGCCGGATCGTGTAGGGGAAGTCGGTCGCCGCCGGCAGCACCGCCTGAAGCGCCCGCCAGGCCAGCTTGCCGTGGCCGATCTCGCGGCGCCCGGGGCTGCCCACACGGCCAACCTCGCCGACCGAATAGGGCGGGAAGTTGTAGTGCAGCAGGAAGTTGGATTTGAAGTTGCCGTGCAGCGCGTCGATGAACTGCTCATCGTCGCCCGTGCCGAGCGTCGTCACCACGAGCCCTTGGGTCTCGCCGCGCGTGAAGAGCGCCGAGCCATGGGTCCGGGGCAGGAGCCCCGTCTCGCAGACGATCGGGCGGACCTGATCGAGCGCGCGGCCGTCGATGCGGCGGCCGTTCTTCACGACATCGCCGCGGAGCACGCCGGATTCCAGCGTCTTGAGGGCGGAATCGAGGTTCGGATCCTCGAGCTGCTCCTCGGTGAGGCCTTCCTTGATCTTCGCCTTGGCGGCGGAGACGGCGGCGACCCGCTCCTGCTTGTCGGTGATCGCATAGGCGGCGCGCATGTCCGCCTCGCCGAGGCCCTTCACGACGCCAAGGAGCTCGGAATAATCCGGCGACTGGAAGTCGAAGGGCTCCTTCGCGGCGATTTCCGCGAGGTCGATGATGCAGTCGATGACCGGCTGGATCTGCTTGTGAGCGAAGGTCACGGCGCCGAGCATCTCGGCTTCCGTCAGCTCGTAGGCTTCCGATTCGACCATCATCACGGCGTCGGCGGTGCCGGCGACGACGAGGTCGAGCCGCTGCTCGGGGTCGTTGCGCAGGCCCTGCATGTCGTCAACCGTCGGGTTGAGGACATATTCGCCATTGGCGAAGCCGACGCGGCAGCCGGCGATCGGGCCCATGAAGGGCACACCGGAGATCGTCAGAGCCGCCGAGGCGGCGATCATGGCGACGACGTCGGGGTCGTTGACGAGGTCGTGGCTGAGCACGGTGCACATGACGAGCACTTCATGCTTGAAGCCCTTGGCGAAGAGCGGCCGGATCGGCCGGTCGATGAGCCGGGCGGTCAGCGTTTCCTTCTCGGTCGGCCGCGCCTCGCGCTTGAAGAAGCCGCCCGGGATCTTGCCGGCCGCATAGTATTTTTCCTGGTAGTGGACCGTGAGCGGGAAGAAGTCCTGCCCCGGCTTCGGCGATTTGGCGAAGGTCACGTTGGCCATGACGGAGGTCTCGCCCAGCGTGGCGATGACCGAGCCGTCGGCCTGGCGGGCGACCTTGCCGGTTTCCAGCGTGAGCGTTTCGTCGCCCCACTGGATGGATTTGGTAACGGTGTTGAACATCTGCGTATCCTGTAAGGGAGCACTCGCGGGCGTTCCCGCGTCTCCCGTTCATATGGCGGCCCCATTGCCGCCGGCCCCTCTCATCGTTCCATGCGCCGGGGCCCTAGCGTCACGTCTCAGATGGCGGGCGCATACAGGAGATATGCCCTCCTGGGAAGGGGGCAGGGCCGGCGCCGGCTTGCCCAGCCCCCCAAAACCCCTTACGCCGCTGGCGATACGTCAATGGAGGCCTCATGTCCGCGCCCAAGAAAGTGGTGCTCGCCTATTCCGGCGGGCTCGATACCTCGATCATCCTCAAGTGGCTCCAGACGGAGTATGGCTGCGAGGTGGTGACCTTCACCGCCGATCTCGGCCAGGGGGAAGAGCTCGAGCCGGCGCGACAGAAAGCGGAGCTCTTGGGGATCAAGCCCGAGAACATCTACATCGAGGACGTGCGCGAGGAATTCGTGCGCGACTTCGTCTTCCCGATGTTCCGCGCCAATGCGCTCTACGAGGGGCTCTACCTTCTCGGCACGTCCATCGCCCGGCCACTGATCTCGAAGCGGCTGGTAGAGATCGCCGCGATGACAGGCGCCGATGCCGTGGCCCATGGCGCCACCGGCAAGGGCAACGACCAGGTGCGCTTCGAGCTCTCCGCCTATGCGCTCAACCCCGAGATCCGGGTGATCGCGCCCTGGCGCGAATGGGACCTGCAAAGCCGCACGAAGCTCATCGAGTTCGCCGAGGCGCACCAGATCCCCATCGCCAAGAACAAGCGCGGCGAGGCGCCGTTCTCGGTCGATGCGAACCTCCTGCACACCTCCTCCGAGGGCCGCGTGCTGGAGGATCCGGGCGTGGAGGCGCCGGATTACGTGCTCCAGCGGATCACCCGCCCGGAAGAGGCGCCGGACGAGCCCGAGATGGTGGAGATCACCTTCGAGAAGGGCGATGCCGTCGCGATCAACGGCGAGGCGATGTCGCCGGCCACGATCCTGACCAAGCTCAACGAGCTCGGCGGCAAGCATGGCGTCGGCATTCTCGACCTCGTCGAGAACCGCTTCGTCGGCATGAAGTCCCGCGGCGTCTACGAGACCCCCGGCGGCACGATCCTTCTCGAGGCGCATCGGGGGATCGAGCAGATCACGCTCGATTCGGGCTCCGGCCATCTCAAGGACAGCCTGATGCCCCGCTATGCGGAGCTGATCTACAACGGCTTCTGGTTCTCCCCCGAGCGCGAGATGCTGCAGGCCGCCATCGACAAGAGCCAGGAGTTCGTCACCGGGACCGTCCGCGTGAAGCTCTACAAGGGCTCGGCCCGCACCGTGGCCCGCTGGTCGGACCACTCGCTCTATTCCGAGGCGCATGTGACCTTCGAGGACGACGCCGGCGCCTATGACCAGAAGGATGCCGAGGGCTTCATCCGGCTGAACGCGCTGCGGCTGAAGCTGCTGGCGACGCGCAACCGCCGGGGCTGACCGCGCGAGGCGCTTTCCTTGACGGCAATCCCGGCCTAGGCTGGCCGGGATTATCAAGGATGGATTCCATGCGCGCCCTTTCCCTTCTGCTGCTCCTTCCGCTGCTCGCCGCCTGCGACGAGACCATTCCCGCCACCGCGCCGGCGGAGGCGACTGCGGCCGCCCCCGCGAGCTATCCCTTCGTGGGGGCGTGGAACTGCCAGGGTTTCAACACCCGCATCTCGGCCACGACCTACACCCTGGGCAACGTCAACAGCGGCATCGCCGCCGTGAGTGCCGGGCCGGGCGAGTCCTATACGCTCTCCCTCGCCAACGGGAATCAGGTGCAGCTCGCCAACGTTACCGCAAGCTCGATGACGAACGGCGATTTCGCCTGCGAGCGCACGGGCTGACGCCATCGACGCCGGGCGCTTTCTCGCGGCGCAGGAGCCGGTCTGGCCGCAGGTGCAGGCAGAGCTCCGCGCCGGGCGGAAGCGCAGCCACTGGATGTGGTGGATCTTTCCCCAGATCGCCGGGCTAGGCCGGTCGGACACCGCCCGCGCCTATGCGCTGGCGGGGCTGGACGAGGCGGCGGCCTATCTGGCGCATCCGGTGCTGGGCGCGCGGCTGGTGGAGGCGGCGGAGCTGGTGCTGGCCTCCGGCGAGCGCGATGCGGAGCGGCTGATGGGGCCGGTGGACGCGCTGAAGCTCCGCTCGTCCATGACGCTCTTCGCGGCGGTCCCGGGCGCGCCGCCGGTCTTCTCAAAGGTTCTGGCGGCGCTCTATTCCCGCGAGCCGGATCCGCTCACTTTGCAGAGGCTCCCCGCCCCGTGACGCGAAACGCCCGCCTCCCCGGGGGGAGGCGGGCGCACGGGCCGAAGCCGGGCCGATGTCACTCGGCGGTGATGACCGACATCACCAGGTCCTCGTTCACGCGGATCGGGCCGTCTTCGGTGGCGCCGAGCGTGTATTCGAAGATGCCAGTCTGCATGCCGCCGGCCTCGCTGTGGACCATGAGCATCAGCATGTCACCGGAGGCGACCTCTTCCGTCAGGATGGCGGCCACGTCGGAGGTGGTGCCGGCGCGGATCGGCGCGTGGCCGACGACCGGGCCGGGGGCCATGTCGGCGTCGGTGCGGTGCACGACCAGCCAGCCGTTCTCTTCGGCGGTGATGCTCTCGGCGCTGACGACGCCGTTGGAGACGTCCTGATCCATCGCGGTGACGGAGGGGGTCATGTCCTGGGCGACGGCGGCGGAGCCGAGGAGCAGGGAGGCGGCGGCGGCACTGGCAAGATAGCGGGTTTTCATGGGTGAAATCCTCTCTCGTTAACGTCTTTGCGGCACGGCCCTCATGGCCGAACTTGCTCGTAGACACGCAGGAGAGCGGAGATGATGTTCACGCGGGCCCTCACGATTGCTCACGCGGGCGTCAGCAGGTCGGCCAGGGGCCTGCGCCCCAATGCAAAACGGGCGCCCGCTGGGGGCGCCCGCCTGTTTTTGCCGGGGTGAGGGAGAGGCTCAGGCCTCTTCCTTGCGGCCTTTCGGTTTGTGCGGCGCCCAGAGGCGCTTGTTGGTGAGGTAAAGCAGCACGGCCAGCAGCGTCAGGCCGATGACCCCGGCGAGGCCGACCTGCTTGCGCGCGGCCATGTGGGGCTCCGCCGTCCACATCAGGAAGGCCGCCACATCGACCGCCTCGTGGTGCAGCTCGTTGGAATGGTCGTCGGCGAAGGTGACATCCTCGCCCAGAAGGGGCGGGGGCATGCCGATCCAGGAGCCGGGGACGGTGTGGTGACCGTCCTCGTCCTTGCAGCTGTCGGGATAGCCGCCGGCGGCGAAGGCGACGTTGTAGTAGCCGTCGAAATCCTCGGGGGCGCATTCGGGCGCCTCGTGGTAGCCGGTCAGGATCGAGGCGATGTATTCACCGCCGCCCATGCCGTTGAAGAGCTGGCTGAGCCCGGTCCCGTAGGGGCCGTGGAAGCCGGCGCGGGCCTTGGCCATCAGGCTGAGGTCCGGCGCGTTGCCGAGCGCGGACTGGCCGAAGTAATCGGCCGGCGTCGCGGTGCGATAGTCGCCCTCGCCATCGGCGAGCGACTCGTCGAAGACCTCGAACTGGGCCGCATAGGCGCGCATCTGGTCCTCAGGGAGGGCGGGGCCGCCCTCCTCCGCCAGCGTGCGGTACGAGACATATTCGAGCCCGTGACAGGCGGCGCAGACCTCGGTGTAGATCTGCAGGCCGCGCTGGAGCTGGTTCTGGTCGAACGTCCCGAAGGGCCCCTCATAGGGGAACGAGTAGTTCTCGACATGCGCCTCGGCGTGCTGGGCGGCGGCTGCCATGGGCAGCCCCAGCGCCAGGGCGACCGTCAGAGCGAGAGATTTGAGCATGTGTTCGTCCTTTCTCACTCGGCCGGCGACTTGGCGGCATAGGGCGGCGGCGTTTCGGCATCGCCGTAGTGATCGCGGAAGTCGTCCTCGATCGTGTCCGGCGGAGTCAGCGGCTTCTCGAAGACGCCGAGGAGCGGCAGGATCACCAGGAAATAGGCGAACCAGTAGGTCGCGCCGATCAGCGAGATGGTCGAATAGGGCGGCTCGGCCGCCTGGGAGCCGACCCACATCAGCACGATGAAGTCGACGACCAGCAGGCGATACCACCACTTGAACATCGGCCGGTAGCGGCCCGAGCGGGTGTTCGACGTGTCGAGCCAGGGCACGAGCGCCATCACCAGGATGGCGCCGAACATGGCGAGGACGCCGAAGAACTTCGCGTCGATGATGCCGAAGGAGATCCAGTTGGCGAACATCACCACCCAGACGTCGCCGGTGAAGGCGCGCAGGATCGCATAGAACGGCAGGAAGTACCATTCGGGGACGATGTGGCTCGGCGTCGCCAGCGGGTTGGCCGGGATGTAGTTGTCGGGGTGGCCGAGGTAGTTCGGCATGAAGCCCACGATGGCCATGAAGACGACAAGGATCACCGCGAGCGCGAAGAGATCCTTGATCACGAAATAGGGCCAGAAGGGCAGCGTGTCCTTGGCCGCCTCTTCCTTGGAGCCGCGCCGCACCTCGACCCCGGTGGGGTTGTTGTTGCCGGTGGAGTGGAACGCCCAGACATGGACGATCACCAGCCCGGCGATGATGAAGGGCAGCAGGTAATGCAGCGAGAAGAAGCGGTTGAGCGCCGGCTGGCCGACGGCGGAGGCGCCGAGGAGCCAGGTCTGCACGCTTTCCCCGATGAAGGGGATGGCGCCGAAGAGCCCGGTGATGACGGCGGTGCCGTGGAAGGACATCTGCCCCCAGGGTAGCACGTAGCCCATGAAGCCGGTGGCCATCATCAGCAGGTAGATGAGCATCCCGATGATCCAGGTCACCTCGCGCGGGCTCTTGTAGGAGCCGTAGAACAGGCCGCGGAAGATGTGGGCATAGACGGCGAAGAAGAAGAGCGACGCGCCGTTGGCATGGAAGTAGCGCAGCATGTGCCCGCCGTTCACGTCACGCATGATGTGCTCGACGCTCTGGAAGGCCATGTCGACCTGCGGCGTGTAGTGCATCACCAGGACGACGCCGGTGGCGATCTGCAGCACCAGTGCGAAGACGAGGACGATGCCCCAGATCCACCACCAGTTGAGGTTCTTCGGCGTCGGGATCATCAGGGTGTCATAGAGCACGCTGACGACGGGAAGACGGGTGTGCAGCCATTTCTCGAAGCCGGTCTTCGGCTCGTAATGGTCGTGGGGAATACCAGCCATCGAGGGTTCTCCTTAACCGAGCTGCAGCGTGGATTCGTCGACGAAGGCGGCGACGGGGACGGGCAGGTTGCGCGGCGCCGGGCCTTTGCGGATGCGGCCGGCCGTATCGTAATGCGAGCCGTGGCAGGGGCAGAACCAGCCGCCGAAGTCACCCTGCTCGCCGAGCGGCACGCAGCCGAGGTGGGTGCAGACACCCATCTGCACCAGCCAGGTGCCGTCCTCGCTGAGCGCGCGGTTCTCGTCGGTGGCGGGCGAGCCCTCGGGAAGGTTGGCATTCTCGGCGCTGGTGTCGACCAGCTCGGAGAGCTCGACGGCGCGGGCGGCCTCGATCTCGGCCTCGGTGCGCGAGCGGATGAACACCGGCTTGCCCTGCCACAGCACGGTGAGCTGCGTGCCGGGCTGCACGCCCGAGATGTCGACGCGGATCGAGGCGAGCGCCTGAACGTCGGCCGAGGGGTTCATCTGGTTCACCAGCGGCCAGACGGCGGCGCCGGTCATCACCGTCGCCATGCCCGCGGTCGCATAGTAGATGAAGTCGCGGCGCGTGCCCTCTGGGGTGGTCTCTGCTTGTGACACGAGGTTTTTCTCCTATGTCGGGGGCCCGGAGGCCCGGCGCACTTGTCCCGCGGCGGATTTCCGCCCGATTTTTGTGGGCTTCTTAGCCGTGATGCAATGGGGCGTCCAGCGCGCAATGCCCGGCCGCAAAGAGAGCCCGCAGGTGGTGCGAGGCTGCGTCCGTTTGGTTAACATTTCCGAAAGGTTGTCGGCGCATCCTTGTGGTCGGCCTGCCTCGCCCCTAGTGTCCCGGCCTCGAGGGGCGGCTTATCGGAGGGCGCCATGCGCTTTCGCCAGACTTCCATGATCGCTGCCACTGCGGTGGGGCTTTGCGGTGCGCTCGCGCCCGTCTCCGCCTGGGCGGAGCTGTCGCTGAGCTTCTATGGCGGCGTGCAGGAAGCGGCGCCGTCCGACGTGACGCTCCGCGGCGATTCGCTGCTGGCGGATCGGGATTTCACCTCCACCTGGGAGGGGCGCTCGTTCGATCTGCCCTATTACTGGGGCGCTCGCGCCACCTGGTGGGGCGAGGGCGGCTTCGGCTTCGGGCTCGATGTGAACCACGCCAAGGTCTATGCCGATGCGGCCACGCTCGCCGCCACCGGCTACGAGCGGCTGGAATTCTCCGACGGCCTCAACATCCTGACGGTCAACGCCTATTACCGGTGGGACGGGATGCTGGGCGCCGTGACGCCCTATGTCGGCGGCGGTGTCGGGCTCGCCATGCCGCATGTCGAGCTCACCGACGGCGCCAGCGAGACCTTTGAGTATCAGGTGACCGGCCCCGCCGCGACCTGGATCGCCGGCGCCAGCCTGCCGGTCACCGACCGGATCGACGTCTTCGGCGAATACAAGGGCACCTGGTCGCAGAACAGCGCCGAGCTCACCACCGGCGGCACGCTCGAGACCGATGTGACCACCGGCGCGCTCAACTTCGGGCTAAGCTTCAGCTTCTAGATCCGGCCCGTCAGCGCGAGGCCGGCGAGCACGAGATCGCCCCGCCAGCTCTGCCGCGTGATCCCGAGCTTGCGCATCGTCATCAGCCGCGCGGCACCGCCGCTGGCCTGCCGCACCGTGCCGAAGGCCTCCGCCAGTGCCCGGTTGGGCGGCGTCATGTACATCGAGGCGGCCGCGAGGCCCGAGAGGTTCGTCGCCAGCCAGCCGGCGTAGTGACGATCCCGCAAGAGCGCCAGCCGCGCCGTCCCGGCGCGGAGGCCGCGATGGGCGCCGAGCGCGTTGCTGGCATGTTGGCGGTAAAGGAGCCCCGGCCGCAGGTCGTTGACGATGCCCATGCCGGCGCCGCTCATCGCGAGGTAGATCCACCAATCGTGATGCGGCGGCGTGATCCCTTCACGAAGTGCGGCGGCGGTCATCGCCCGGAGCCGCGCGAAGGCCTCCGGCGTCAGGATCAGGGTGTTGCCGGCGAGGATGTTCTGCACCAGCGCATTGGGAAAGCTCGGCCCGCGGCGATGCACCACCGAGGGGCCGATCCTGGTCAGATTCGCGTCTGTCAGGATGGTGCGGCTCGCGTAGACCTCCACCCCGCGCTCTTCCATGACAGCGAGGCCATGGGCGAGCTTGTGGGGCAGCCAGACGTCGTCCTGATCCGAGAAGGCGACCCAGCCATCGGGGATCTCGGGCCGCGCCAGAAGGGAGAAATAGTTCGCCGCCGGGCCGAGCGCCGGGCCGTCGAACACCGTCACCTGCCGGCCGGGATGCCGCGCGGCGAAGCGGGCGATGGTGTCGCGCGTCCCGTCGGTCGAGGCATCGTCCGACACCCAGAGCGACCAGTCGGCATGAGCCTGGGCCGCATAGGATTCCAGTTGATCGGCCAGGTGGTCGCCGCCGTTATGCGTGCAGAGCAGGATATGGATATGCGGCGCGGCCATTCGTCCCCGGGGGCGCTGGCACCGAGCCTCCGCCGCCCCATGCGGCACTCTGGTCAGTGCGCCCGTTTCTATGTAGGAAGGGGCGACAATATTCAACCGGCGAGCAGAGGCCCGTTTGTCCCAAAACCCCAATGCCCGCAGCCGGCGCGCCAAGCGCAGCACCGGCGACGCCGCGACAGAGTCTCCCGCAGCGGAGACCCGGCCCGAGGACACAGCCGAAGACAAGGCCGTTCTTTCATTGGCTGATCGCAAGTCGGCACGCAGTCGCGGCGCGGGCAAGGTGGCGGCAGAGACCTCCCTCAAGAGTGGCGCCGAGACGGGCGCGGAACCTGCCGCCGAAGCTCAGACCGACGCCCCGTCCGAGGCGCAGCCCGACACCCGCGCCGCCGAGGCGCCGGCCCCCGCCGCGCGCCCTCGTAGCGCAAACGTGACCCATGTCGCCCAGGGCCAGCCCGGCAAGGCGACCGGGGCGCCCCGCGGCCGCGCCGTCGCTCCGTCCGCCTCCGCCCCGGCGGAACCCGAGTCGGAGCCGGCCCCGAAGCGCGACCCCGGCAATGCCGAGCTCATCCGCAAGCGGAAGGAAGAGATCCAGCGCCAGCGGCTCGCCGAGCAGCGGGCCCGCCAGGCGGAGCGCAAGGCCGAACGCGAGGCGCAGCTCCCCGGCGGCAAGCCGGTCATCAAGCCCGACCCGGAGCGCAGCAAGCTGCGCCACCGCCACTGGATCGTCGCCTTCGCCTTTCTCTACATGGTGGCGGTGCCGATCGGCGCCACCGCCTGGTATCTCTGGGATCGCGCCATCGACCGCTATTCTTCGGTCGCCGGCCTGTCGATCCGCACGCAGGAGGTCTCGTCGGCCATCGAGCTTCTCGGCGGCGTGGCCGAACTCGGCGGCGGCTCCTCCTCCGATGTCGACATCCTGCACCAGTATCTGCAGAGCCAGGAGATGGTCGCCCGCATCGACGAGCTGATCGACCTGCGCAGCATCTGGTCGGATGCCGATATCGAGCGCGACCCGATCTATGTCTATCATGCCCCCGGCACGATCGAGGATCTTGTCGATTACTGGGGCCGCATGGTCGATGTCTACAAGGACAGCTCCACCGGCCTTCTCAACATCGAAGCGCAGGCCTTCTCGCCCGAGGATGCGCAGCTCATCGCCCGCACGATCGTCTCCGAGAGCTCGCTGATGATCAACCGGCTGGCCTATGACGCCCAGCAGGACGCGACACGCTATGCCCGCGAGGAGCTCGACCTGACGCAGGAGCGCCTGCGCGAGGCCCGCGAGGCGCTGACCCGCTTCCGCAACGAGCATCAGCTCGTCGATCCGGCGGCCTCGATCCAGAGCCAGATGGGCATTCTTTCCGAGCTGCAGTCGCAGCTTGCCAATACGCTGATCGAGGTCGACCTCCTCCGCCAGACGGCGGGCGAGACCGACCCGCGCCTCGAGCAGGCGCAGCGGCGGATCGACGTGATCCAGCTTCGGATCGCCGAGGAGCGCGCCAAGCTCGGCATCGGTGGCGCCACCGGCGACGAGAATTCCGACCTCTTCGCCGATCTCGTCGGCGAGTACGAAGGGCTGGCGGTCGACCTGCATTTCGCCGAGCAGAGCTACACGGCGGCGCGGGCGGCCTATGACGGCGCGGTGGCGGAATCGCAGCGGCAGAGCCGCTATCTCGCCACCCATGTGCGCCCGACGCTGGCCGAGCGGGCGGAATATCCGCAGCGTTTCACCATCCTGGCGTTGATCGGCTTCTTTGCCTTCCTGCTCTGGGCGATCTTCGTCCTCGCCTTCTATTCCTTCAAGGACCGGCGCTGAGCCGGCGGCGGCGATGATCCTCTTTCGGAACCTCACCAAGACCTACCGGCTTCAGGGCACGGTGAAGCGCGTCGTCAACGACGTGACGCTGCTCTTGCCGTCGAAGACCTCCATCGCGCTTCTGGGGCGGAACGGCGCCGGCAAGTCGACGCTCCTGCGGATGATCGCCGGCACGACTCACCCCACGAAGGGCGAGATCCTCTCCGACGGGACGATCTCCTTCCCCGTGGGCTATGCCGGCTCGTTTCACCCCGACATGTCGGGCGCGCAGAACACGAGGTTCGTGGCGCGGATCTACGGCGTCGATACCGAGTCGCTGATGGAATACGTCCGCGACTTCGCCGAGCTCGGCTCGCATTTCTACCTGCCGATCCGCAGCTATTCCTCGGGGATGCGCTCGCGCCTGTCCTTCGGGATCTCGATGGGGCTGAAGTTCGACACCTATCTGCTCGACGAGATCACCGCGGTGGGCGACGCGGCCTTCAAGCGCAAGAGCGAGGCGGTCTTCCAGAACCGGCTCAAGGATTGCGGCGCCATCTACGTGACCCACTCGCTCGGCTCCGTGCGCGAGATGTGCACGGCCGGCATGGTGCTCGAGAAGGGGCAGCTCACCTACTACGACGACGTCGACGAGGCCATCGAGCGCCACGCCTGGAACTCGCGGCACTAGGCCTCAGCCCGCCTCGAGCGCGCCGGTCAGAAGGGCCCAGTCGGTGACATCGTCGATGGTCAGCACATGGCCATGGCCGAAATCGAGGATCGTGTCGCCGCCGCCGCGCCGGCCGTAGCTGTCGAGGATCGCCTGCCCGCTCAGCGCCTTGCCGCCGAGGAGCGCCTTGTCGATCTCGATCCTGTCCCGCCCCGCCTCGAAGTCGCGCACCCAGTCGCGGCCCGCCTCGAACACGAAGGCATCGGCGCCCGAGCCGCCGAAGAGCTCGTCATTGCCGGCGCCGCCGCGCAGGAGGTCGTTGCCGCCACTGCCCTTAAGAACATCGGCGCCGGTGCCGCCGAAGAGCCTGTCGCTGCCCTGGCCGCCGTCGAGCCTGTCCTTGCCTGCCTCGCCCCAGAGCTGGTCCTTGCTGTCGCCGCCCTGCAGCCGGTCGGCGCCGGTGCCGCCGTAGAGCTTGTCGCTGCCGCGGTTGCCGATCACCAGATCGTTGCCGCTGCCGCCCCAGACGGTGTCGGGGTTGTCGCCCGCCTCCAGCCGGTCGTTGCCATCCTCGCCATAGAGCCTGTCCTTGCCGAAGCCGCCGAGCAGGCGGTCGTCGTGGCGGCCGCCCCAGAGCCGGTCATTGCCCTCGTGGCCCGACATCACGTCGCGCCCGTCGCCGCCGTAGAGCTGGTCGCTGCCCTGCTTGCCGGTCAGCGAATCCGCGCCGGCGCCGCCATAGAGACGGTCGTCCTGGCTGCCGCCATCGAGCCGGTCGCGCCCGCCGGCCCCGTAGAGGATGTCGGCGCCGCTGCCGCCCTCGATCAGGTCGTTGTCGCCGCCGCCCCAGAGCGAGTCGGCATTGGCCCCGCCGTAGAGCGTGTCGTTGCCGCTTTCGCCGCGCAGCAGGTCCGTCCCGTCGCCGCCGTCGAGCAGGTCGGCGGCACCGCCGCCGAAGAGCCGGTCGTCGCCGTCCTGGCCGAAGAGCCTGTCCTGCCCGGCCTGACCGCGGAGCATGTCGTTGCCGTCGCCGCCATCGAGGATGTCGTGGTGATCGCCGCCGAGGATCCAGTCGTCGCCGTCGCCGCCATGCAGCCGGTCGTCGCCATTGCCGCCGTCGAGCGTGTCCCGGCCCGCATCGCCCGTCAGACTGTCGTTGCCCTCGCCGCCGGTGAGCTGGTCGTCGCCCGCGCCACCGGCGAGCGAATCGTGGCCGTCCTCGCCATGCAGGATGTCGGTGCCGTCGGCGCCGGTCAGCACGTCGCCACCGCCGCCGCCCCAGAGCGTGTCGTTCCCCGCCCCGCCGGCGAGGACGTCGCTGCCCTGCTGGCCGCGTAGCACGTCGTCGCCGGTGCCGCCGTCGAGAAGATCGTCCCCCGCGCCACCCGACAGCTCGTCGGCATCGGTGCCGCCGTAGAGCGTGTCGTTGCCGTCCTCCCCCGCGAGCACGTCGCGGCCGGCATCGCCGGAGAGGAGGTCACTGCCCTCGCCGCCGGTCAGCGAATCCGTGCCGTCGCCCCCGGCAAGGCTGTCGTCCCCCGCCGCGCCGTCGAGCCGGTCATCCCCCGCCTCGCCATCGAGCGCATCGTTGCCGCTGCCGCCGGCGATCAGGTCATCGCCGGCACCGCCGCGCAGCACATCGTCGCCGGCGCCGCCATAGAGCGTGTCGGCCCCGTCGCCGGCGCCGATCCTGTCGTTGCCGTCATCGCCGAGGAGGAGGTCATCCCCGATGCCGCCGTCGATCACATCGTCGCCCGCGCCGCCGGAGATCGAATCCGCCCCGGCCCCGCCGGTGAGCTGGTCGTCTCCGTCGCCGCCGTCGATGCGGTCGTCGCCCGCCTGGCCGTTGGCGATGTCGTGGCCGTCGCCGCCGTCGAGCAGGTCGTCGCCCTCGCCGCCGTCCATGATGTCGCTGTCGGCCTCGCCGTAGAGCGTGTCGTTGCCGATGCCGCCGTACATCGTGTCGTTGCCGTCGACCCCGTGCAGCACGTCGTTGCCGGCGCCGCCGTCGATGGTGTCGCCCGAGATGTCGCCGCTGAGGTCGTCATCGCCCGCCCCGCCGATGACCGTCTTCGGCGGCACCAGCTCCGGCGTCCAGCCCGGCATCAGCCGCTCGAGGCCGATGAGCTCCATGGCGGTGATCTCGGCTTTGGTCAGCGTGCCGCCATCGGCGGTGAGGATGCGCAGCACCTCGTTGCCGTAGCGCAGCTCCGTCCCCCAGCTCCGTTCGAGGATGGTGAGCTGCGCCGCGCTCCGCAGGAACGTCCAGGACGACAGGTCGAGCCGGTCGGTGCCGCGCTGGAAATCGCGGATCGTGTCGATCTCCTCATCCGCCTCGAGGAAGAAGATGTCGCGCCCGGCCCCGCCTTCGAGCGTGTCGGTGCCGGCGCCGTCATAGAGGATGTCGTCGCCGCCGCCGCCGTAGATCCGGTCGCTGCCGGTGGCGCCGCTCAGCATGTCGGCCCGTCCCGTGCCGCTGAAGGCGCCGCCGCCAGCGCCGCCCATCTGCACCTGCCCGCCGGTCGGCAGATCGGCATGGAGCCAGGTGATCCCGGGTTCGGACCCGGAGGAGACGAGGATGTCGAGCCCGCCATCCGCCGCCTCGGCGAGCGCGATGTCGGTGACCGTGAAGAGCCCGGTGTTGAGCTGATCCTCCAGCACCGCCAGCGTGACGAGCCGCCCCTCGGGCAGCAGCTCCATCAGCGTGATGCCGTGATCGCCGCCGGCGGCGGCGAGATAGACCCGCCCGCCGATCTCGATCGCCTCCAGCGTCG